>NZ_JAHXZL010000010.1 GCF_019429525.1 Sphingomonas folli
GACCGCCGCCGGCCCCCGCGCCACCCTGGCCGCCCGGCGCCGCCCCCGTCCCACCGGGAGGCGGCGTGCCGTCGCCGCCGCGCGCGGCGCTGCCGTCGGGCCGGGTACCGTCGCCCGCGCGCCCGCGGCCGCCGCCCTCGCCGCCGCGCCGCTCGCCCGGCGGGCGCATCCCCGCGAACGGGTTGGGCCCGGTGCCGGCGCGGAACGCCTCCAGCTCCTTCTGGATCTTCGACTTCAGCCGGAACGACAGGTTGACGCCGTAGCGCAGCTGCGACGTCTCGCGCCGCGCGAAGTTGATCGGGCGCGTGTCGATGCGCAGCAGGTTGCCCTCCGCGTCGCGCGTGTAGCGGTCGGGGAAGGCCGCCTCGATCGCCGCGGTCGCGCTGGGGAAGCTCGCGATCGGGTCGTCGGTGGTCTGGCGGGTATAGTCGGCGCGGAAGCGGATGTCGCGCTCGCCCCACGGCTTGACGTCGAGCCCGACCTTGAGCGCGTGGCGCTCGTCCTGCACCAGCAAAGGGTTCCCGCCGGTCACCGTCGTCACCGTCGCGGTGGTGCCGCGGACATAGTCGAACACGCGCACGCCCGGGGTCGACACCACCGGGTTGCCGAGCTGCGCCGCGGTCGGTGCCTCGGCCTGGTCGGTCACCGAGGCGAGCAGCCGCACCGCCTCGATCGGGCGCCAGTTGGCGCCATAGCCATAGGTCCACAAGGTGCCGAAGTCGGAGACCCGGTCCGCCGCGACATTGCCGTTGAGCGAGAGATTGCCGAGGAACGCCAGCACACCCTCGGCGCGGCTGGCGATCGGCAGGTCGAGGTTGAGCTGGGTCGAGGCCACGTCGCGCCCGATGTCGGCCGCCACGGGCGTGCCGAGGCGCACCGAGCGGCTCGAGAAGTCGCTGGTCGAGGCACCGACGCGCAGGCTGGCGTTGGCGTCGCCCGCGGGCAGCGCGAACAGCGGCCCGCTCGCCAGCGCGTCGAGCCCCGCGGTGGTCGCGGTCGAGCGCGCGCTATTGTCGGCCGAGCGGCCCAGCGTGAGCGGCGCATAGGGGTTGGCGAGCGGGTCGAACGCGTCGAGCCGCGCCTGGAAGGCGGCGGTGTCGAGCCCGGTCTGGGTGACGGTGTCGCTGGTGTCGCGGTCGACGGTGCCGGTCAGCGACCAGCGCCACCGTCCCCTGTCGCCGTTGAGCGTGCCGCCCACGTGGAGCTGGGTCGTCTCGACCTGCTGGGTCAGCGGCGCGATCGCGTCCGAGGCGCGGGTCAGCGTCACCGGCACCGCGAAGGGCGAGAAGGGGCTGCCCACCGGCAGCGCGAGGTCGAGCTCGGCGAGGCCGCGCAGCGACTCGGTGCGGCTGTGGTCGACGGTGGCGTTGAGCGTCGCGCCGACGTTGCCGAAGATCGTCGTCGCATAGGTGCCGTTGGCGGAGAAGGTGCGCTCCTGCGGCAGCAGCGTGCGATAGGCCGACTGGTCGGTGGTCTCGCGCGTCGCGCTGAACTCGCCGAGCAGCGGCGCGCGCGTCGCGGCGATCGCGGGGACGCCGAGCGACGTCGCGGCGCCGAACAAAGGGTCGATCGCGACGCGCCCGCGGGTCGCGACATTGCCCCCGATCGCCGCGGTGTTGGGCGAGGGCAGGATGTCGCGCTCGGCCTCGGTGAGCGAGTCGGCGCGGTTGTACTCGAGGTGGAGGTTGACGCGGCCCTGCTCGCGGATGCGCAGCAGGTCGAGCTCGCCGCCCGGGGCGTTGCGCCCGCCCTCGGTGGCGAGCCGGTCCTCGATCTCGGCGGTGAGCGCGCGGAAGCGACGGCGCAGCACGAAGTTCACGACGCGCTGGTCGGCGCGATAGCCGTATTTGAGCGCGACCTCCTCGGGCAGGATGTCGACCCGCGCGATCGCCTCGGTCGGCAGGTCGCGGATCTCCTGGAAGCCCGAGATGCGCCGCCCGTTGAGCAGCACCACCGGCGCGCCGCCGGCGCCGCGGCCGGAGCGGGTCTGCGGGCTGAGCTCGTTGAGCAGCTCGGTGACCGAGCTGACGCCGTAGCTGCGGATGTCGGCGGGGGAGAGCTGTTCCTCGGGGGTGATGTCGCCCACCACCGCGCCGCGCTGCGTCCGCGCGCCGGTGACGACGATGTCGGCGGGCTCGTCCTCGCTCTCCGCGGCGTCGGCGGGGGCGGTGGCCGGGGTGGCCTGGCTCGACTGCGCCGCTGTGCTCGCGCCGGGGGCGGGCGTGGCGGCGGCGCTGCCGGTCGGCGCGACCGTGCCGGGAAGGTCGCGCTGCGGCGGCTGCTGCGCCGCCGCCGGAGCGGCGAGCGGGGCGGCGGAGGCCAGCAATAGATAGATCACGCGCATCACTCGCTCCCTGCCCGGCGGATGGGGCCGGACGAGCGCGCTACGGCGGTTTTGTCGCACAATTATGCCGGGGGAGGTTGAGGTGGGTGGTGACCGGTTCGCCAAGGGCGGACAGGTTGAAGGCGAGCGGCACCCTGCCGCCCCGTCATACCGGACCTGGCCCGGGATCCACGGCACCGCAAGAGCATCCGCCGGCGACGTCGCGGAGCAGTGGATCCCGGAACAAGTCCGGGATGACGAACCGTCGGGGCATTCGGTCGGCGGCCGCCCCCGTGCTCAGCCGAGGATCCGCACCGGCACCGACTTGGCCGCGGGCACGTGGCTCTCCTCGGCGTGGTGCGCGAGCGGGATCAGCGGGTTGCACTCGGGATAATAGGCCGCGATGCAGCCGGGCGGGACATCATATTCCACCACGATCAGGTCGCCGACGCGGCGCTCGTGGTTGTCGCCCGCGTCGCTCGCCAGCGTCACCTTGGCGCCGGCGGTGAGCCCCGCGCGCGCGATGTCGTCGCGGTTCATCAGCACCACCTGGCGCGTGCCGTTGATGCCGCGGAAGCGGTCCGAATAGCCGTAGATCGTGGTGTTGAACTGGTCGTTCGAGCGCAGCGTCAGCAGCCGGTAGCGCCCCTCGCTGTCGTCGAAGCCGGTGGCGTTGAGCACGTCGGGCACCAGGAACTCGGCCTTGCCGCTCGGCGTCTCCCACTCGCGCTCGGCGGCCTTGTTGCCCTTCCAGAAGCCGCCTTTCTCCTCCCGCAGCCGCTCGTTGAAACGCGCGAAGAAGTGCGGGATCGCCTTGGCGATCTCGTCGCGCACCAGCGCATAGTCGCCGACCCACGCGTCCCAGTCGATCGCGGGGTTGGGCGGCAGCAGCGCCTGGGCGATCCCCGCGACGATCGCGGGTTCGGACAGCAGGTGCGGGCTCGCCGGCTCGACCTTGCCGAGTGACGGGTGAATCACGCTGGTCGAATCCTCCATCGTCACGCGCTGCGGGCCGCTCGCCTGCAGGTCGCGCTCGATCCGGCCGAGACAGGGCAGCAGCCAGGTCTCGCCCGCGGCGGGGATGAGGTGGCTGCGGTTGAGCTTGGTGGCGATCTGCACCGACAGCTCCAGCTTCGCCCAGCCCTCCTCCAGCAGCTCGGTCTCGGGCGCGGCGCGGACGAAATTGCCGCCGAGCGAGACGAACGCCTTCACCGTGCCGTCGATCACGCCCGCGCAGGCCTCGACGGTGTCGAGCCCCTTCTCGGTCGGCGGGTCGAAGCCGTAGAGTTCCTTGAGCTTCTCCACCGGCGCCAGCTCGGTCTTCTCGGTGATGCCGACGGTGCGCTGGCCCTGGACGTTGCTGTGCCCGCGCACCGGGCACGGCCCGGCGCCGGGCTTGCCGATATTGCCGCGGAGCAGCAGCAGGTTGACCAGCATGCGCACGTTGTCGACGCCCTTGACGTGCTGGGTCAGCCCCATGCCGTAGATCGCCATCGTCGCCTCGGCGCGCGCATAGGCCTCCGCGGCCTGCTCGAGCGCGGCGCGGGTCAGCCCCGATTCACGTTCGATCTCGTCCCAGCCGGTGGCGCGGGCCTTGGCCTCGAAGGCGGCGTAATCGTGCGTGTGCGCGTCGATGAAGGCGCGGTCGACGTGGCCGTTCTCGATCACCCATTTGGCGATGCCCATCATCGCCGCGAGGTCGCCGCCCGCCTTCACCTGGTGGTATTGCGTCGCGATCGGCGTCTCGCTGCGCGTCGCCATCTCGACCGGGTTCTGCGGGTCGGTGAACCGCTCCAGCCCGCGCTCGCGCAGGGGATTGAACACGATGATCTGCGCGCCGCGCTTGTGCACCGCGCGGAGCTGGTGGAGCATGCGCGGGCTGTTGGTGGCGACGTTCTGGCCGAAGTGCAGGATACAGTCGGTGTGGTCGAAATCCTCCAGCGTGGTGGTGCCGACCGGCACGCCGATCGCCGCCTTCAGCCCGACCGAGGTCGACTCGTGGCACATGTTCGAGCTGTCGGGCAGGTTCTGGTTGCCGTACAGCCGCGCCATCAGCTGGTACATGTACGAGGTCTCGAGGCTGGCGCGCCCCGAGGCGTAGAACACCGCCGAGCGCGGCGCGAGCGCCTTCAGCTTCGCCCCGATCGCCGCGAAGGCCTCCTCCCACGGCGCGACGACGTAGCGGTCGGTCGCGCGATCATACTTCATCGGGTGGGTCAGCCGGCCCGCCTCCTCGAGGCGATAGTCGCTCCAGCCGCGGAGCTCGGTCAGCGCGTGCGCGCGGAAGAAGTCGGGGGTGACGCGCTGGCTGGTGATCTCCCAGGCGGTGGCCTTGGCGCCGTTCTCGCAGAACTCGGCGACGCTCGGCGGGTTGGGCTTGGACCAGGCGCAGCTGACGCACATGAAGCCGTCGGGCTTGTTCTGCCGCGCCAGCTCGGCGGTGGTGACCGCCACGTTCTTCTCGCGCGGCACGATGTCCGCCAGCGAGCGCATCGAGCCCCAGCCGCCCGCAGGGCCGTCATAGGGCGTGAAATCGGGGCGATCGTCGTGCTGCTTGGTCATGCGCGTCCTAACGCGTGGGATCCGAAAAGAGCACCGCGTCCGACCGCGCCAGCGAGACCAGCGTCAGTCCCGCCGCGGCGGCGCGGTCGAGCGCCAGGCTGGTCGCCGCCGACACCGTCACCAGCGTGGCGCAGCCCGCCAGCGCGGCCTTCTCGACCAGCTCGTAGGAGCAGCGCGACGACAGCAAAGCGAAGCCGTCGTCCCACGCCAGCCCGCCGCGCGCCATCGCGCCGATCAGCTTGTCGAAGGCGTTGTGGCGCCCGACGTCCTCGCGCGCGAGCCGGATCGCGCCGGCGCGGTCGCACAGCAGCGCGGCGTGCGCGGCGCCGGTGGCGCGGTTGAGCGGCTGATGGTCGCGCATCGCGCCCAGCGCGGCGAAGATCGCGGCGGGGGCCGCCGCGCCGCCGGCGACGCGGGGGAGCGCGCGATGGACCGACTCGAGATTGTCCATCCCGCACAGGCCGCACGAGCTGTCGCTGGCGCGGCGGCGGACCCGGTCGGCCACCGCGGCGGCGCGCGCGGGCGGCACCGCGAGCCGCGCGATCACGCCCTGCGCGGTCTCGACGAGAACGAGCGCGGCGATCTCGGCGGCGTCCGCGACGATCCGCTCCGACAGCGCGAATCCGGTGGCGAAGTCGGCGAGGTCGGCGGGGGTCGCCATCATCACCGCATAGCCGAGCCCGTTGACCTCGATCGCGACCGGGTGCTCGGCGACCACCGCGCAGGGGTGCGGGGCGGCGGTGCCGTCGGCGGCGACGCGGCGGAAGGCGCGATCCATGGGCTGGTCCATGCCGCAGCCGGCCGCGCGGCGCCAGCGGGACGGCGCGCGGCGAGGAGCACGGCCGCGGGGCTGCCGCCAAGTTGACCTACATCAGACGGATTCTTCCCGGGTCGCGGCGCGGGTGCTGATGAATGTTGATGCATCCCGCCCGGATCGGCGCACAATGCGGGGCGAGTCGCAGCGTATCGTGACACAGTCTCCGCGCCGGGAGGGATCACGCGATGACCACGATGGACGACCTCGATTACTATCGCCGCCGCGCCGCCCAGGAGAGCGAGGCCGCGCGACACGCGCGCGACGCGCCGATGCGGCGGCTCCACCTCGATCTCGCCTCGCGCTACGCCGAGCGGGTCGCCGAGGCGGAGCTGCTAATGCCGAGGTCGCGCGCGGGGGTGAACTGACGGTCGCCCTCCTCCTGCCACCCCGCGTGCGCCGGGGTGGTCCAGCGTGTCAGGCTAGCTCTTCACTCCACGCGATAGTGGATCGGCTTGAAGCTGCCGCCGTTCGACGCCGGCGCCGAGCAGGCGGTGAGGCCGATGATCAGGTCCATCCGCGCCTCGAGCGTGAGATGGTCGCCGGCGCGGCTGGTCGGCGGCAGCACCTCCAGCTTGCCCGTCGCGCCGTCGACCGGCACGTTCATGAAGCAGTTGAACGCCACCGGGATCATGTCCTCGGTCACGCCATGCGGCGCGAGCGCCTCGGCGAGGTTGCCGAAGCAGCCGCGGTGGGGCGGCAGCTCGGGGTAGAAATGATGGAACGTGTCGTAGGAGCACGGCGTCAGCAGGAAATCGTGCCGCCCCACCGTGTCCTCCACGATCGCGAGCATCGGCCGCGAGCGGTTCGAGTAGAGCAGATGCCCGGTCGTCAGCCGGATCGTCTCGCTGTAATCGAACGTGCGCCCCGAGGAGATCACCTCGCGCACGTCCTCGGCGTTGTACGCCAGCAGGTCGGCGACCTGGACGCCGCGCGGGTCGATCACGGTGAGCCGCTGGCCCATCAGCAGGCGGAAGGCGGTGCCGCTGCGCGGCGCGATCTCCATCGTCGCACTCATGCCGGGTCGCTGCCGCCGGCATAGTGGAAGGGGCAGCGCCACGCCGCGTCCACCACGCGGCCGCTATATTGGCGCGCCTCGCTGAGCTCGCCGTGGCGCGACAGCATCGGGTTGCGCGAGCCAGCGACCTTCTCGTCGCGCACCATGATCGCCTCGCGCATCGGCTCATAGCGGCCGTCGGCGCGCAGCGTCTCGAACTGGTCGTGGAGGTTGAACACCATGGTGGGCCGTGCGAACTGCCGGGCCGGGCGTGACGCGTGCGGGTGCAGCCCGACGACGAAGAAGGCCTCGCCGCCGAAGCTCAGCGAGAAATGCGGGCTGTCGGGATCGTGGCTGACGCGCCCGTCATAGTCCTGGCCGCGCCACACGTCCTTGTCGGAGAGCGATTGGATGCGCCGCCACAGCGCCGCCTCGAACGCTGGCTCGTCGAGCCCGTCAGGACCCTCGAACACCACGGCGTAGCTGCGGAACAGCGTCGGCTCGGCGCGATAGGCGGCGGCGAACTTCACCAGCCCGTCGTGGATGCGCAGGTCGTCCCAGGCGCTGTCGATGCGCGAGCAGGCGAGCACGTCGAGCGTGCCGCGCGCCAGCGCCGCCTTGGCGCCGACACAGGGGAAGGAACGCTCGGCGACGTGGCCGTGGAGCAGCGCTTCGAGCTCCTCCTGGGCCTGGTGCGTCCAGCGGAACATGGGGGTATCGGGCGCGGGCATAGGCTGTTGGATACGGGTGGCGCGGTCGGATCGTTCCGGCAAATCACGCTGATGAGGATCAATGCGGGCGGGCCGACGGGGCGCGCGGGCGCGCCACACGCGCTGCGGGTGATCCGGGACGATCGGTAGAGACCCGGACGCGCCTGGTGCAGGGTGCCGCCGCTTTCCCCGTCGTCGCGGACCTGGTCCGGGACCCACCGTGCCGCGTGCTCGGCCCGCTAGAAACTATACACCAGCGACAGTCGGCTGAGCGTGTCGGTGCTGAGCCTGGCGTCGCGCGGCTCGCTCTCATATTGCACGGTGTAGGAGAATTTGGCCGAGAGCGGGCCGAGCAGCCTGGCCTCGAGCGCGCTGACGCTGCGCACCGTGCTGTTGTACTGCTCGAGATAGCCCGAGGCCTCCTCGCTCAGCTTCAGCCCGCCGATCAGCGTCCAGTTGAGGTTCATGCTGCCGCGCGCGGCGAGGCTGCTCTGCATGAAGTCGTCGGTGAAGTCGGTCTGGCGGAAGGCGGGGCCGGCCTCGAGGTCGAGCGTCAGCCCGGAGCGGCGGAACACGCCGTAGCCCGCGCCGACCGAGACCGCGTAGCGGCTGGCGTAGCCGAGGAACCGATCCGACTCATAGCCGAGGTTGCCGTAGATATAGGCGCGGTCGTTGACCTTGTAGTTGGGCTGGTAGCCGAAGGTGTAGCGCTCGCGGCTGGTGACGCCGTCGGTGCGCTGGAAGTCGGCCTGGCCGAGCAGGCGGTGGCGCCAGCGCAGCCCCTCGCGGCTGAGATCGGCCGAGCCGGTCAGCCCGGTGATGTTCGAGTTGCCGGTCGAGATGAAGCCGCCCGCCTCGACGCGACCGGTCCACAGCTCGAACACGCTGGCCTGCTGCAGCCGCTCGTCGCGCGCGCGCGCGCGCGCCTCGCGCCAGTCGCTCGCCTGGCGCAGCACGAGGTCGGCCGAGCCCGGGTCGCCCGCGCGCGCATATTTGACGATGGTGGCGACCCCGGCCTCGTCGTTCGCCGCGATCGCCGCGTCGAGCATCGCGCGGATCTCGGGTGGGATCGTCGGACCGGGGATCTTGCCGAGCGCGACGCCGACCTCGCCCAGCGTCGGCGGCGGCACCTCCGGCGCGGGGGCCTCGACCGTGACGGGAGGCAGCTCGAGCTCGGGCAGGCGCAGCGTGCCGCGCGCGCGCCGTGGCGGCCGGCGGCGGCTGGTCCGGGCGAGCGGCGCCGCGGCCGCGGCAGGGGCGGCGAGCGTGAGCGCGGAGAGGGTGAGGAGGATCATCGGTCGGTCGCGGTCCCGTGTCGGTGGCCGTCGCGCTCGGTCAGGCCCCGGCGCCGCGGGCCAGGGATGGGCTGACGATCCGACCGACATTCATCTTCTATCTCCTGAGACCGGCGACGGTGCCGCCCGGCGCGACGTCGCGCGCCGCGGCGCGGGACCGATCGCGGCGCGCCGCGGCGCCACGAGGCTGCGCATAGAGAGGCTTGGCCGCGGGTGGAAGGCCCTCGGGCGGGCACCGGCTCACCGACGCGGCACGATCGTCGCGCGCTATATGCCAGCTATACGGGGTTTCGCCGGATCGATCTCGCATTGCTACGATCGCTGCGCCTAATCGGCCTGCCTTGAAGGCACCGTCGCGTGACGGTGCCGCTTCGGGGAATCAGACGAATGAAGGTGTTCTACGCGGCCGCGCTCGCCGCCTTGGCCGGCATGCCGCTCGCCGCGCACGCGCAGTCGACGGTGGAGGGCGAGACCGACGCCACCGCCGCTCCCGCCTCGCCGATCACGGTCAGCGGCGCCGCCGCGATCGCCTCGGACTATCGCTTCCGCGGCGTGTCGCAGTCCGACCGGGAGATGGCGGTGCAGGGCGGCATCACCGTCGCGCACGAGAGCGGACTGTACGTCGGCACCTGGGCGTCCAACCTGGCGGGCTGGGGCACGTTCGGGGGCGCCAACATGGAGCTCGACCTGATCGGCGGCTACAAGGCGAAGCTGGCCGACGACGCCACGCTCGACGTCGGGCTGACCTGGTACATGTACCCGGGCGGCGCGGACAAGACCGACTTCGCCGAGCCCTATGTCAAGCTGAGCGGCACCGCCGGCGCGGCGACGCTGACCGCGGGCGCGGCCTATGCGCCCAAGCAGCAGGCGATCGGGCGCTGGTACCGCACCGGCGCCGACGCCGCGGCGGGGGTCTACACCGATCCCGGGGCCAAGGACGACAACCTGTACCTCTGGGGCGACGGCGCGCTGGCGCTCGCTGGCACGCCGCTCACCGCCAGGGCACATATCGGCCACAGCTGGGGGCAGGACGGGCTCGGCCCCAACGCCACCGCGGTCGCGCCGACCGGCGCCTATTGGGATTGGTCGCTCGGCGCCGACGCCACGTACAAGAACCTGACCTTCAACCTGAGCTACGTCGATACCGACATCTCGGATCGGGCGGCGAGCTACCTGCGGCCGAGCTTCAGCAAGGGCCAGGACGGCACCGGCACCATCGCCGGCGGCACCGTCCTGGCCTCGCTGACGGCCGCCTTCTGACCGGGAGGATCTGATGGACCTGCTCTGGATCGCGATCATCGTCGGCCTGTTCGCGCTGACGCTCGCCTATGTCCGCCTGTGTGACCATGCGTGAGGGAATGACGCGATGACGCTCGATCTCTGGCTGGCGGCGCTGACCGCACTCGGCCTCCTCGTCTATCTCGTGGCGGTGCTGATCCGCCCCGAACGCTTCTGAAGGAGGCGGTCCCATGACATTCCAGGGCTGGTTCCTGATCCTCCTGTTCGTCGGCATCCTGCTGGCGCTCACCAAGCCCGTCGGGCTGTGGCTCCACGCGCTGTACGAGGGGCGGCGCACGCCGCTCCACGTCGTGCTCGGCCCGGTCGAGCGCGGCTTCTACCGGCTCGCCGGCGTCGACCCCGACGCCGAGCAGGGATGGCGCCGCTACGCGCTGCACATGCTGCTGTTCAACGTGGCGCTGCTGGTCTTCACCTACGCGGTCCTCAGGCTGCAGGGCGTGCTGCCGGGCAACCCGCAGGGGCTCGCCGGGCTCTCGCCCGATCTCGCCTTCAACACCGCGGTGAGCTTCACCACCAACACCAACTGGCAGAGCTACGGCGGCGAGGCGACGATGTCGAACTTGAGCCAGATGCTCGGGCTGACGATCCACAACTTCCTCTCGGCGGCGACGGGCATCGCGCTCGCCTTCGCGCTGTTCCGCGGCTTCGCGCGGCGCGAGGCGTCAGCGATCGGCAATTTCTGGGCCGACGTGACGCGGGTCACGCTGTACCTGCTGCTGCCGCTCTGCCTCGTCTACACCGTCTTCCTGATCGCCAGCGGCGTGCCGCAGACGCTCGCCGGCGTGGTCGACGTCCAGACGCTGGAGGGCGCTCGCCAGTCGATCCTGCTCGGGCCGGTGGCCTCGCAGGAGGCGATCAAGATGCTCGGCACCAACGGCGGCGGCTTCTTCAACGCCAACAGCGCGCACCCGTTCGAGAACCCGACCGCGCTGACCAACCTGGTGCAGATGCTATCGATCTTCCTGATCGGCTTCGGGCTGACCTGGACCTTCGGCAAGGCGGTCGGCAACACAAAGCAGGGCTGGGCGATCCTGGCGGCGATGGTGATCCTGTTCCTCGCCGGGGTGACCGTGACCTACTGGCAGGAGGCCGCGGGCAACCCGGTGCTGCACCAGCTCGGCGTCGCGGGCGGCAACATGGAGGGCAAGGAGGTGCGCTTCGGCGTCGCCGCCTCGGCGCTGTTCGCCGTCGTCACCACCGCGGCCTCGTGCGGCGCGGTCAACGCCATGCACGACAGCTTCACCGCGCTGGGCGGGATGATCCCGCTGTTCAACATCCAGCTCGGCGAGGTGGTGATCGGCGGCGTCGGCGCGGGCATCTACGGCTTCCTGCTCTTCGCCATCCTCGCGGTGTTCGTCGCCGGGCTGATGGTGGGGCGCACGCCCGAATATGTCGGCAAGAAGATCGAGAGCCGCGAGGTGAAGCTCGCGGTGCTGGCGATCGCGGTGCTGCCGCTGATGATCCTCGGCTTCTCCTCGCTGTCGTCGGTGCTGCAGCAGGGTCTGGCAGGGCCGCTCAACAAGGGGCCGCACGGCTTCTCGGAGATCCTCTACGCCTTCACCAGCGCGGTCGGGAACAACGGCTCGGCCTTCGCGGGTCTCACCGCCAACACGCCTTATTACAACGGGCTGCTCGGCGTCGCGATGTGGGTCGGCCGCTTCTTCATCATCGTGCCGATGCTCGCGATCGCGGGGAGCCTCGCCGCCAAGAAATACACGCCGGAGAGCGCGGGCTCGTTCCCCACGACCGGCGGCCTGTGGGTCGGCCTGCTCGTCGGCATCGTGCTGATCCTGGGCGGCCTCACCTTCCTGCCGAGCCTCGCGCTCGGCCCCATCGCCGATCATCTCGCGATGATCCGCGGCCAGCTGTTCTAACGGGGGCCATCATGGCGAAGACCCAGACCAAGAGCCTGTTCACGGCCGACCTCGTCGTGCCGGCGATCCGGGCATCCTTCCGCAAGCTCGATCCGAGGGAGCTGATCCGCAACCCGGTCATGTTCGTGACCGCGTGCGTGGCGACGCTGCTGACGATCACGATCAACATGGGCGGCGACGGGCTGACGCTCGCCTTCAAGGCGCAGCTCGTCGTGTGGCTGTGGCTGACGGTGCTGTTCGGCACCTTCGCCGAGGCGCTGGCGGAGGGGCGCGGCAAGGCGCAGGCGGCGAGCCTGCGCGCCACCAAGGCCGAGCTCAGCGCCAAGCGGCTGAAGGGCGACGGGCGCCAGTATGACAGCGTCGCCGCCAGCCAGCTCAGGGTCGGCGACCTCGTGCTGGTCGAGACGGGCGACCTGATCCCCTCGGACGGCGACGTCGTCGCGGGCGTCGCCTCGGTCAACGAGGCCGCGATCACGGGCGAGAGCGCGCCGGTGATCCGCGAGGCGGGCGGCGACCGCTCGGCGGTGACCGCGGGCACGCGGGTCATCTCCGACGAGATCCGCGTCAAGGTGACGGTGGAGCCGGGCAAGGGCTTCCTCGACCGCATGATCGCGCTGGTCGAGGGCGCCGAGCGGCAGAAGACGCCCAACGAGGTGGCGCTGACGGTGCTGCTGGTGGGGCTGACGATCATCTTCCTCATCGCGGTGGCGACGATCCCGGGCTTCGCCGCTTATACCGGCGGCAGCATCCCCGTCGCGATCCTCGCCGCGCTGCTGATCACGCTGATCCCGACCACGATCGCGGCGCTGCTGTCGGCGATCGGGATCGCGGGCATGGACCGGCTGGTGCGCTTCAACGTGCTCGCCAAGTCGGGCCGCGCGGTCGAGGCGGCGGGCGACGTCGACGTGCTGCTGCTGGACAAGACCGGCACGATCACGATCGGCGACCGCCAGGCGAGCGAGTTCCGCAGCGTCGGCGGCGCCGGCGAGGTCGAGCTGGCCGAGGCGGCGCTGCTCGCCAGCCTCGCCGACGAGACCCCGGAGGGTCGCTCGATCGTGGTGCTGGCGCGCGAGAGGTTCGGGCTGCAGCGGCCGATGCCCGCGGGCGCCGAGGTGATCCCCTTCACCGCGCAGACCCGCGTCTCGGGCGTGCGGATCGGCGACGCGCTGATCCAGAAGGGCGCGGTCGACTCGATCCTGCGCGCCAACGCGGGTGCGGGCGAGACCGCCGCGGCGACCGAGCTGCGCCGCATCACCGACGAGATCGCGCGCGCCGGCGGCACGCCGCTGGCGGTCGCCAAGGACGGGCGGCTGCTCGGCGCGATCTTCCTCAAGGACGTGGTCAAGGCGGGGATCCGCGAGCGCTTCGGCGAGCTGCGCACGATGGGCATCCGCACCGTGATGATCACCGGCGATAACCCGCTCACCGCCGCGGCGATCGCGGCCGAGGCCGGGGTGGACGACTTCCTCGCCCAGGCCACCCCCGAGGACAAGCTCGCGCTGATCCGGCAGGAGCAGACCGGCGGCAAACTGGTGGCGATGTGCGGCGACGGCACCAACGACGCGCCCGCGCTGGCGCAGGCCGACGTGGGCGTGGCGATGAACACCGGCACGCAGGCGGCGCGCGAGGCGGGCAACATGGTCGACCTCGACAGCGATCCGACCAAGCTGATCGAGGTGGTCGGGCTCGGCAAGCAGCTGCTGATGACGCGCGGCGCGCTCACCACCTTCTCGGTGGCGAACGACGTGGCGAAATATTTCGCGATCATCCCGGCGATGTTCGTCGCGCTCTACCCCGGGCTGGGCGTGCTCAACGTGATGGGGCTGGCGACGCCGCAGTCGGCGATCCTCAGCGCGATCATCTTCAACGCGCTGATCATCCCGCTGCTGGTGCCGCTGGCGCTGAAGGGCGTGACGTACAGGCCGATGGCGGCCGGGCCGCTGCTGGCGCGCAACCTCGCGGTGTACGGGCTCGGCGGGCTGCTCGCGCCGTTCGTCGGCATCAAGCTGATCGACCTCGTCGTCGGCGGCCTCGGCCTCGCCTAAGGAGATAGAAGATGGGCAAGGATTTCTCTTCCGCACTGCGCCCGGCGATCGTCCTGACGATCCTGTTCGCGGCCCTGCTCGGCCTCGCTTATCCCCTGGCGATGACGGGCATCGGCCAGGCGCTCTTCCCGCGCCAGGCGAACGGCAGCCTGGTGCGCGACGCGCAGGGCCATGTGATCGGCTCGACCGTGGTGGGCCAGGCCTTCACGACCGACCGCTACTTCCAGACGCGTCCCTCGGCCGCCGGCAAGGGCTATGACGGCCTCTCCTCGTCGGGCTCCAACCTCGGCCCCGCGAGCCGGGCGCTCGTCGACCGGGTGACGCCGGACATCGCCCGGCGGCGCGCGGAAGGAGTCGCGGGCGCGCTCCCCGCCGACCTCGTGACCGCGAGCGGCTCGGGGCTCGACCCCGATCTCTCGCCCGCGAGCGCGCTGGCGCAGGCGCCGCGGATCGCGCGCGCGCGCGGACTGGCCGTGGAGCGGGTGCGCGGCCTCGTCGCCGATCAGTCCGAGGGGTCGGTGCTCGGCGACGCGCATGTCAACGTGCTGGCGCTCAACCGCGCGCTGGACCGCCTGACGGACGATGGGGCGGGCACCCGCTGAAGGCTAGCGCCGGATATCCTGCTCCGGCGGACGCCGGGGCCCATGGTCGCCGGGCGACGTCCGTGACGCTTGGCTCCCGCGCGCGGGAGCACGGTACGAGTGACGAGACGGACCCCTCGCGCGACCAGGGCGGGCGAGGCACGCCGCGGCGAGGGTGAGGCCTTGCTCCAACCCGCCCGCCGCGTGTCACACCCGCATCGGCATCAGCACGTACAGCGCGGGGCTCTTGTCGTTCTCGCGGATCAGCGTCGGCGCGGCGGCGTCGGCGAGATGGACCTCGACCAGGTCGGTGTCGATCTGGCCGAGGATGTCGAGCAGGTAGCGGCTGTTGAAGCCGATCTCGAACGGCATCGCGGCATAGTCGCCGGGCACCTCCTCGGCGGCGGTGCCGTTCTCGGGGCTGGTCACCGACAGCGTGATCTTGTCGCGGTCGAGCGCCATCTTCACCGCGCGGGTCTTCTCGGTGGCGATCGTCGACACGCGGTCGACACCCTGCATGAAGCTCTTGGGATCGAGCTTGAGGATCTTGTCGTTCGCGGTCGGGATCACGCGGCTGTAATCGGGGAAGGTGCCGTCGATCAGCTTGGAGGTGAGGATCGCGCTGCCCAGGTCGAAGCGGATCTTGGTGCCCGACAGCGACACGCCGACCGAGCCGTCCACCTCGTCGAGCAGCTTGCGCAGCTCGGCGATGCACTTCCGCGGCACGATCACGTCGGGCATGTCCGCCGCGCCCTCGGGCTGGTCGACCGTCACGCGCGCCAGTCGGTGGCCGTCGGTCGCCGCCGCCTTCAGCACGCCCTCGGCGACGTGGAGGAAGATGCCGTTGAGATAGTAGCGGGTCTCCTCGGTGGAGATGGCGAAGCGCGTCTTGTCGATGATCTGCTTGAGCGTGTCGACGGGCAGCTCGAACTGCACCGGCAGCTCGCCCTCGGCGATCACCGGGAAGTCGTCGCGCGGCAGCGTGCCGAGCGAGAAGCGCGCGCGCCCCGCCACGATCGTGACGCGCCCGTCCGCGGCGGCGAGTGAGACCTGCGCGCCCTCGGGCAATTTGCGCGCGATGTCGAACAGGGTGTGCGCGGAGACCGTGGTGGCGCCGGGCTGGTCGACCGCGGCGGCGACGCTCTCGTTGATCTGCAGGTCGAGGTCGGTCGCCATCAGCCGCAGCTGACCCTCGGCGGTGGCCTCGAGCAGCACGTTGGAGAGGATCGGGATGGTGTTGCGGCGCTCCACCACCGACTGCACGTGGCTCAGCCCCTTGAGCAGCGTCGCGCGTTCGATCGTCGCCTTCATCGTCACGTCCCCCGGGCCCGCAGGTCACTCACCAGGGGCAATTGGCCGACTCGTCCTAGCCAAAAGTGACGGGCCGGAGCAAGCGCCCCGGCCCGTCGCGTCCATATGAGCCGGCCGCGGAGGACCATCCTCCCCTTGCGGCGCAGGATGATAGGATCAGAAGCGGATGCCGAGGCCCGCCATCAGCTGGTGGCGGTCGAGGTCGATGTTGTAGCCCTCGATCTCGCCGTAGTGCGAGTAGCGATACTCGCCCTTCACGAAGGCGGTGGGGGTGAGCTTATACTCGAGCCCGGCGCCGAGGCGGAAGCCGTCGAGGTCGGCCTTGTCGACCAGCTCGCTGTCGGTCCCGGTGGACGGCTGGTAACGGCTCTCGACGCGCGCGTTGGTGTAGCCGCCCTTGGCATAGACCATCGCCGCCGGGCTGATCACATAGCCCAGCCGGCCGCCGACGTAGAGGTCGCGCCCGGCCTCGACCGAGAAGCGGTCGCCCGCGGTCACCTCGTTGTAGCTGCGGCTCTTGGTGGTCGCGTCGGTGATCTCGCCGTCGATCCCGTAGACGATGTTGCCGCGCTGGAAATCATAGCCGAGCAGCGCGCCGTAGGTGAACCCCTCGCGGCCCTCGGAATCGCCGTCGCCGCCGTCCTGCAGGTTGTCGTAGCCGCCCAGTGCCTCGAGCCGGGCGCCGCTGAAGTCGCCGTTCTGTGCCAGCGCGGGGGTTGCCAGCGCGACGCCGAACGCGGCCGCGGCGGTGGCAAATGCAAGCTTACGCATGTCTCACTCCAGTCATCTCGCCCCGACCCTGGGGCGTGGGGGGTCAATTAGTTAACGGGAGCGACGTTGCATGAACCTCACATAAACAGGAAAAACCGTTGCTGATGGGCCACAGCGCTTCGTAGGTGGCACGAGGAGGATCGGATGCGGGCGAGGGCGAGGGCGCGGACGAGGGCGAGGGCGCAGACGAGGGCGAGGCGGTGCTGATCGCGGCGGCACTGGTGCTGGCGGCGGAGCGCGGTGCGCTCGGCGTCTGGGAGCGCTGGGCCGCGCTGCGCGAGGGCGCGCCGCCGCGCTGCTTCGCGATCGCGCAGCCGGTGCGCGACGACGGCAGCACCGACCGCCGCGGCGGCTATGCCAGCGTGGTGGCGCGCGCCGGGCCGACGCGCGCGCCGAGCGTCTACTTCCGCCTGTCGCGCCCGCGCGCGCCCGACGCGCGCGTGACGCTGGCGGTGGGCGAGCGCCGCTTCGCGCTGGCGGGGGACCTGGTGAGCGCGCGCGCGCCCGACGCCGCGACCGACCGCGCGATCGTGGCGGCGCTGCGCGCGGCGCGGCTGATGACGCTGACCACCGCCGACCGCGCCGGCCGCGCCGTCGCCGACAGCTACACGCTCGCGGGCGCGCCGAGCGCGATCGACGCGGCGCAGCTGGGGTGCGCGGGCGAGTGAGGCCGCGCCCGGTCAGGCGCGCGCGGGCGACGCGGCGCCGTCGTCACCTCGCCAGCCCCAGCTTCGCCGCGAGCCACGCCGCGGCCTCCTCGGGCGAGCGCTTGTCGGCGTCGCGGTCGACCAGGTAATTGGCCGCGCGCATCGCCGCCACCGGGACGCGCCCGACCAGCGGCGCCAGCGCCGCGCGGAGGCGCGCGTCGCCGCGCCGCGCCGGCGCCAGCAGCAGCACCGCGTCGTAGGACGGGATCGCGCCGCGCGGGTCGCTCAGCACGGCCAGATGCTCCGCCGCGATCCGCCCGTCCGAGGAGAAGGCGCTGATCACGTCGGCGCGCCCGCTCGCCAGCGCGCGGTACATGAAGGTGGGGCTGTACGGCGTCGTCGCGGCGAAGCGCAGCGGATAGGCCGCGCGGATCGCGGCCCACTCGGGCCGGTCGAGGAACTCGAGGTCGGCGCCGAGCCGCAGCCCCGGCGCGGCCGCGACCAGGTCGTCGAGCGAGGCGATGCCGCGCGCGCGCGCGTCGGCGCCGCGCATCGCGAAGGCATAGGCATTCTCGAAGCCGAGCGACCCCAGCAAGGTGACGCCGCGCGACCGCTCGGTCCAGCGCGCCAGCTCGGCCACCAGCCGCGCGCGCGGCGGGGTGTCGCGCCGCGCCATCGCGCCGGTCCATAGCGTGCCCGCATAGTCGACGTAGACGTCGACCGCGCCGCTCGCCACCGCGCCGAACGCCACCGCCGAGCCGAGCCCGTCGCGATAGGTCACGCGATAGCCCGCGCGCTCCAGCCGCGCGCCGATCAGCCGCGCCAGGATATATTGCTCGGAGAAGTTCTTGGCGCCGACCACCACCGCGCGCTCGCCGCCGCTCCCGCCGCGCCACAGCGGCGCGCTCGCGGCCGCGCCCGCGGCGACCAGCAGTGCCAGCGCCGCCGCCATGCGCCGCCACTGCCGCCGCCCCGCGGCGCGCTCGGCGAAGCCCAGCAGCGCGTCGACCGCCAGCGCCAGCGCCGCCGCGCCGACGCAGCCCGCCACCACCAGCGCCCAGGCCTGGGTCTGCAGCCCGGCGAAGATCAGGTCGCCCAGGCTCGGCTGGCCCACCGTGGTCGACAGCGTGGCCGCCCCGATCGTCCACACCGCGGCGGTGCGCACCCCCGCCATCGCCACCGGCAGCACCAGCGGCGCCTCGACCCAGCGCAGCTTCTGCGCCGCGGTCATGCCGATCCCGTCGGCGGCGGTGAGCAGCGCGCGGTCGATCCCGGCGAGCCCGGTGACGAGGTTCCGCACGATCGGCAGCAGCGCGTAGAGCGTCAGCGCGAGCAGCGCGGGGAGGAAGCCGAGCGCGGGGATGCCGCCGCCGACCAGCGCGGAGAGCCACAGCAGCGCGGGGTAGAAGAGCGCGAGCAGCGCGAGGCTGGGGATGGTCTGCACCAGGCTGGCGAAGCCAAGCACCGCGGCGCCGAGGTGGCGCCGCCGCGCCGCGAGCAGCCCGAGCGGCAGCGCCAGCGCCAACGCGAGCAGCAGCGCGGCGAGCGCGAGCAGCAGGTGCTGCGCCGCCAGCGCGGGGACGCGCGCGAGTGCCTCGCTCATGCCCCCTCCGCTCCCACGCCCGCTCCCCCGGCCCCGCCCGGGTCCCCGCGCGCCAGGATCGCCAGCCGCTCCGCCTGCGCGCGCGGCACCGCCACCAGCGCCGCGGCACGCTCGCCCCCCGCGCCGGCGAGCAGCGCGGCGGGGGTCTCGTCCGCGACGACGCGGCCGCGCTCCATCACCAGCACGCGGTCGGCGGCGAGCAGCGCCTCGGCCATGTCGTGGGTGACCATCACCGTGGTCAGCGCGAGGTCGCGGTGGAGCCGCGCGACCGACTCCATCAGCGCCTCGCGCGTGACCGGGTCGAGCGCGCCGAACGGCTCGTCCATCAGCAGCAGCCGCGGCCCGGTGACAAGCGCGCGCGCGACCCCGACCCGCTGGCGCTGCCCGCCCGAGAGCTCGGCGGGCAATCGCGTCGCCAGCGCGGCGGGCAGGTCGACCAGCGCGAGCATCGCCGCGACGCGATCGGGGTCGCGCCGGCCGGCGACGCGCAGCGGCAGCGCGACATTCTCCGCCACGCTGAGGTGCGGGAACAGCCCGACCTCCTGGAAGACGTAGCCGATCCGCCGCCGCAGCGCGGGCGGCGGCCCGTCCGCCACGTCGACGCCGTCGAGCGTGACCCGGCCCGCGCTCGGCACCACCAGCCGGTTGATCGTCTTCAGCAGGGTCGACTTGCCCGAGCCCGAGGCGCCGACCAGCGCCACCAGGCTGCCCGGCGCGACGGTCAGCGAGACGTCGTCCACCGCGGCGGTGCCGTCGGCATAGACCTTGGCGACGCGCTCGAACGCGATCGCCGGGCCGCTCGCCGGCCTGGGCAGCGAATGTGCTGGCATCGCGCGCGACGATGCGGGAAGCCTGCCGCACTAACAAGCGTCAAGAAGCGGGAGAGTGAGGAAATGAGGGCGATACTCGTCACCGGCGGCGGCTCGGGCATCGGTCGCGCGGTGGCGCTCCGCTTCGCCGCCGAGGGCTGGCGCGTCGGGCTCGCCGACATCGACCAGCGCGGGCTCGCCGAGACCGCGGCGCTGCTCCCGCGCGACCGCACCAGCACGCATCAGATGGACGTGCGCGACCCGGCCGAGTGGGAGCACGTGCTCGCGGAGTTCACCGCGATCAGCGACGGGCGACTCGACGTGCTGTTCAACAACGCCGGCGTGGCGGCGGGCGGCGCGTTCGGCGAGATCGGGATCGAGGCGCTCGACCGCGTGATCGACGTCAACTTTCGCGGCGTCGCCTATGGCGCGCGGCTGGCCTATCCGTACCTGCGCGCGACCCCGGGATCGTGCCTGCTCAACACCGCCTCGGCCTCGGCGATCTACGGCTCGGCGGGGTTGGCCGCTTACTCGGCGACCAAGTTCGCGGTGCGCGGGCTGACCGAGGCGCTGGACGGCGAGTGGGCGCGCGAGGGCATCCGCGTGCGCTCGCTGATGCCGGGCTTCATCGACACCGCCTTGCTCGCCGCGCCGGTCGCGGGCTCGAACCGCACCGCGCGCGACGCGGTGGTGGCGGCGGGGCTCGAGTTCACGCCGATCGAGGTCGCCGCGGATCGGGCCTGGGCGGCGGTGCAGGGCGACCGCGTGCACACGCTGGTGGGCCCGACGGCGCGGCGGCTCGCCTTCGCGGCGCGCTGGCTGCCCGGGCGGCTGCGGCGATCGATGCGGCGGCGGGTGATGCGGTAAATCCTCCCTGCTCGCGGGAGGGGGACCAGCCGAAGGCTGGTGGAGGGGAGCTTCCGCAGGCGAGCCGGTGTGTGTGTGCAAAGCCCGATACGAGAAGTCGCGCGTGCGGAGAGCCCCCTCCACCACCGCGCTAAGCGCGGCGGTCCCCCTCCCCGCGAGCGGGGAGGACTTAGAACGTCATCCCCCCAAGATCGCGTCGATCGCGGTGGCCAGCTCGATGTCGCGCTCGGAGAGGCCGCCGGCGTCGTGGGTGGTGAGCGATATCTCCACCCGGTTCCACACGTTGCTCCACTCGGGATGGTGGTCGGCGCGCTCCGCCAGCAGCGCCACCTGGGTCATGAAGCCGAAAGCCTCGGCGAAGTCGGTGAAGACGATCGTGCGCGTGATCGCGTCGCGCGCGTCGTCATAGTCCCACTCGGGCAGGCCATCGAGCGCGTCGGCGCGCTCGGCCTCGCTGAGCTGTTCGATCCCCGCCCTCTCGATCCCCGGCATGTCGCGCTCCCTCTCGCCTGTCGGCGCCGCTTGCCGCGGCCCGAGCGCGAGCGGTATGGCGCGGGGGATGAACGAGCAAGAGCCGATGGGCGCGGCCCCCTCCGCCGACGCGATCGAGGCGCACGCGCGCGCGGTGATCGCGCGCCTGCCCGCGGCGTTCCGCCGGCATCTCGGCGACCTGGTGCTGCTGGTCGAGGAGGAGGCCGATGCCGAGACGCTCGCGGCGCTGGGGATCGAGCACCCGCTCGACCTCACCGGCCTCTACCATGGCCGCCCGATCGGCGAGAAGAGCGCCTTCGACAGCGCCGCCCTGCCCGACCGCATCCACCTCTACCGCCAGGCGATCCTGGCCGAGTGGTGCGAGACCGGGGTGCGGCTCGACGCGCTCGTCGCGCACGTGACCGTCCACGAGATCGGCCATCATTTCGGGCTGAGCGACGACGACATGCACGCGCTGGAAGACGCGGTGACGGATTGACGCTGCTGGCGGCGCGCGGGCTGGCGGTGGCACGCGGCGGGCGGCTGCTCGCCGAGGGGGTGACGCTGGAGCTGGCGCGCGGCGGCGCGGCGCTGGTCACCGGGGCGAACGGCGCGGGCAAGTCGTCGCTGCTGCGCGTGCTCGCCGGGCTGCTCGCGCCCGCGGCGGGGACGGTCGAGCGCTTCGGCCGCGTCGCCTGGATGGGCGAGGCCGCCGCGCTCGATCCCGAGCGCGCGCTCGCGGACGCGCTGCGTTTCTGGGCGGCGCAGGACGACGTGCCCGCGGCGGACACGCGCGTCGCCGCGGCGCTGGCGGCGGTGGCGCTGGAGGATATCGCCGACGTGCCGGTGCGGCTGCTCTCGACCGGGCAGCGCCGCCGCGCCGCGCTAGCGCGCGTGGCCGCCGCGAGCGCGCCGCTGTGGCTGCTCGACGAGCCGGCGAGCGGGCTCGACGCCGCCGCGGTGGCGCGGCTGGAGCTGCTGATCGAGGGGCATCGCGGCGGCGGCGGCGCGGTGGTGGTGGCGACGCACCAGCCGCTGGCGCTGCCGGACGCGACCGAGGTGGCGCTGTGACCGCGCTGATCTGGCGCGACGTGCGGCGCTATTACGCGGGCGGTGGCGCGACGCTGCTGGTCGGCTTCTTCCTGCTGGTGGCGACGCTGTTCCCCTTCGCGATCGGGCCCGACGCGACGCTGCTCGCGCGGGTCGGGGGCGGGGTGATCTGGGCGGCGGCGCTGCTCGCCGCGCTGCTGCCGGTCGAGCGGCTGGTCGCGCCCGACCTCGATGCCGGCGTGATCGACCAGCTGGTGGTGCGCGGGCGTACGCCGGCGATGATCGCTTTGGCCAAGGTGGCGGCGCACTGGCTGGCGTTCGCGCCGCCGCTGCTGCTCGCCACGCTCGTAGCGGCGGCGCTGCTCGATCTCTCGGCCGAGCAGCTGCTGCTGGTGCTCGCCGGGCTGGCGCTCGGGACACCGGGGCTCGCCGCGCTGGCGGTGGCGACCGCGGCGCTCACCGCGGGGGTGCGCGGCGCGGGCGCGGTGGCGGGGCTGGTGATGCTGCCGCTGGCGGTCCCGCTGCTGATCTTCGGCGCGGGCGCGCTGGCGGGCGAGGGCGGTGGGCTGCAGCTGCTCGCCGCGACCAGCCTGGTGCTGCTGGTCGGGGCGCCGGTCGCGGCGGGCGCGGCGATCCGCGCCGCGCTGGAGTGACGGTCGCCCCGCCGTCGCGCACCACCGCCGCGAACGCCCCCTGCCTGCCCCCGCCCACGCGGGGCCGCGTTGGCGCGACCGTCGCCGACGATCGCTCTGCATGGGCGCCCGGTGCCCGCGCGCGCGGGAGAACGGCCCGCGCGTGAGTGGCGCCGCACCCTCTCTCGCGGTCTCGCGTCGCGCCAGGCCGCGGCGCGTGCGCGGATCAAAGGGCGCGGGCGGTACCGATCGGGCGGGTGCCGCGGCTCCCGGTATTACACCCGATGCGCCGGCGGTGCCGTACCGCCGCGACGTTACACTCGCCCCGGGGACATGACACGACTCAGGGGGCAGTAACGGTGCGTACACTCGCGGCATCCTTTCTTCTCGGCATCGCCGCGCTCGTGGGCGCACCCGCCGCGGCGGCGACGCTCGTCGGCAGTACGCCCGGCGCGCCCGATCCGGGCGCCAGCGGCGTGCTGACGCTCGACTTCGAGGGCGCGCTGCCCGCCGGCATCGTCTTCGCCGCGGGCAGCACCTATCAGATCCTCCAGGGCTTCCAGGCCAAGCAGGGCTATGCCCCCGCGGGCGACCTGACGCGCTATTTGTCGGTGCCGGGCGGCGGCGCGGCGGGATCGGCGACGCTCGACTTCACCGACTATGTCGGCGCGGCACTGGGCGACGTCAGCCTCTACTGGGGCTCGATCGACCGCGCCAACGAGCTGATCGTCGAGACCAGCGCGGGCGTGCTCAGCGTGCTGGGCAGCGACCTGATCACGCGCGGCTATGGCAGCGAGACCTCGGCGACGGGCAACCGCCGCGTCGGCATCGCGCTGGCCGCGGGCGAGGTGCTCCGCCGGCTGACCTTCAGCTCGCCCACCTCGTTCGAGCTCGACGACATCGTCTTCCAGCAGGCGACCGGTAGCGCGGTGCCCGAGCCGGGCACGTGGCTGACGATGATCGCGGGGCTGGGCCTCGTCGGTGCGGTGCTGCGGCGGCGCGCGCGCCGCGGCGCGGCGGCCTGAGCCGCGCGCGATGGGCGCGCTGCCGCTCGTCGCGATGGACCCCGCGCCCGTGCGGCGCACCGCCGCGGCGCGCGGCGGGGCCGCGCTGGCACGGCGCCTGACGGCGACTCTGGTGGCGGGGACGCTGCTGCTCGGGCTGTTCGGGCGGATCATGGCCTATCCGCTCGGCCACGACGAGCAGGGCCATGTCGCCGCCGCGCGGCTGGTGTTCCGCGCGCCGCTGTACCAGACGCTCGGCTATAACCATTTCCCCGGGCTGCCGCTGCTCCTCGGCGGCGTCTACGCGCTGACCGGGGCGGACCATCTGCTGCTGGTCGGGCGGCTGCTGGTGCTGGCCTGCTGGCTCGCCACCGCCGCGCTGCTGTGGACCATCGCGCGCGCGCACGTCGCCGCGCCGCGCGAGCGCCTCCCCGCCGCGCTGTTCGCCGGGCTGGCGCTGGCGAGCGGGGGACTGCTCGACCCGGCCGGCATGCTCGTCACCAACAACTTCCTGCCGGTGCCGTTCGCGCTGCTCGGGCTGCACCTGCTCGTCGTCGCGCTCGGGCGCGAGCGACCCCCCGCGGCGACGATCGCGGCGGCGGGGTGCACCTTCGCGCTGGCGGTGATGATGAAGGTGGCGTTCGTCTTCGTCCTGCCCTGCGCCGCGCTCGCCGCGCTGCTGGTGCGGCGCGACTCGCTGTCGCTCGCGGAGCGCGCCCGCACGGTGATGATCCCGCTGGTGCTCGGCGGACTGGTCGGCGGCACCCCGCTGCTGGTGTATCTCGCGCGCGAGCCAGAGGGGCTGCTGGCGCACACGATCCGCTATTTCACCGGCCCCCACCGCGCCTATTGGCAGCAGGCGACCGAGCCCAAGGTGATGACGCTGGCGGGCAAGGTCATGGTGGCCGAACAGGTGTGGCTCGGCGCCGGCGGGGCGCTCGCCCTGCTGCTGGTCGCGCTGTTCGTCGCGGCGGCGTGGCGCGGGGATCGCGGGGGCGGCACGCCGGCCTGGCCGCTCGCGCTCTGCGGCGCGCTGGCGCTGTCCGGCGCGGCGCTGTCGTTCCTGCCGACCCCGGCGTTCCCGCAATATTACCTGCCGCCGCTGCCCTTCGTGGCGGTGGCGGTGATCCTCGCCTACGCAGCCGTGCCCGCGGCGCTGCGCGGGCCCGCGACCGCGGCGATGTGGGTCGGCGCCGCGATCTGCCTGCTGCTGCTCGCCCCCCGCCTGCTCGCGGGCGTGCCCGACGCGCTGCGACCGGCGCGCTGGGCCGGGGTGCAGGTCCATGCCGACGGCGTGCGGCTGCGCGCGCTGACGGGCGCCGACGCCGCGCCGGTGGCGACGCTGGCGCCGATCCTGCCGCTCGAGGGCGGGCTGGCGATCTACCCCGCGTTCGCCAACGGGCCGTTCGTCTACCGGCTCGCGCCCTATCTCGCGCCCCGGGACCGCCGCTGGTTCACCACCGCCGCGCCCGCGACGCTCGACGCCTTCCTCGCCGCGCGGCCGCCGAGCGCGATCGTCACCGGCTGGGAGCCGGCGTTCGACCCCGCGTTCGAGCGCTTCGCGCTGGCGCACGGCTATCGCGCGGCGGGGCTGGCCACCGAGCGCGCGCGCGCCTTCGTGGCGCCGAGACGCGCGCGCGCCTTCGTGGCGCCGGGAGAGGAGGAGTGACGATGCGCACCGTCCTGACGTCGCTCGCCGGCAGCGGCGCGCGCTTCGCCAGCGTCGGCGCGATCGCGACCTTGCTCGACGCCTGCCTGTTCCTGCTGCTCGCCGAGCTCGGCACCGACCCGGGGCTGAGCAACGTCGTGTCCTACGCGGTCGCGGCGGCGGTCAATTTCTGGCTCAACCGCGAGTGGACCTTCGCCGCGCGCGAGGGGGCGGTGCTGGCGCAGGCGCTGCGCTTCGCGATCATGGTGCTGATCGGGCTGACGCTCAGCACCGCGATCGTCGCCGAGGCGTCGCTGCTGATCGCGCCCGCCATCGCCAAGCTGCTCGCGATCGCGGCGGTGCTGCCGGTCAACTACACCGTGGCGCGGCTGCTGGTGTTTCAGCGCCCCGCGCGCGCGGCGCTGGCGGACCCAAGGCGCGAGTGACGCGGCGGTGCGCGCCTCACGCCGCGCTGTCGATGCCGAGCTCGCCGAGCTTGCGGTAGAGCGTCGAGCGGCCGATGCCGAGCCGTCGCGCCACCTCGGTCATGCGGCCGCGATAGTGCGTGATCGCCAGCCGGATGAGGTCGGCCTCGATCTCCTCGATCGTGCGCAGGTGGCCGTCGGCGCGGAACAGCGGCACGCCCGCCGCCTCGCCGCCGCGGCTCGCGGCGCGGGGGCCGCGCTGGCCCAGCGCCGCGATCTGCGGGAAGTCGGCGCGGGTCAGCGTGTCGCCGTCGCACTGCACCGCGGCGCGGAACAGCGCGTCCTGCAGCTGGCGCACGTTGTGCGGCCAGTCGTAGGTCATCAGCAGCATCACGGCGTCGTCGCTGATCTCGAGCTGGCGCAGCCCCGGCTGGGTCGCGATCCGCTCGAGCAGGTGGCGCGTCAGCGCGGGGATGTCGCCGGCGCGCTCGCGCAGCGGCGGGATCACCACGGAGACCGCGTTGAGGCGATAATAGAGGTCCTCGCGGAAGCGCCCCGCGGCGACCTCGTCGAGCAGCCGCTTGTTGGTGGCGGCGATCACGCGCACGTCGACCGCGCGCGCGTGGCGACCGCCGAGCGGCAGCACCTCGCCCGACTGGAGCGCGGCGAGCAGGCGGCGCTGCGCGTCGAGCGGCAGGTGATCGACCTCGTCGAGGAAGAGCGTGCCGCCGTCGGCCTCGACCATCCGCCCGGTCTTGCGCTGGAACGCGCCGGGGAAGGCGCCCTCCTCGTGGCCGAACAGCGCGCTCTCGATCAGGTTGGCGGGGATCGCGCCGCAGTTGAGCGTGACCCGCGGCGCCTCCGCGCGCGGGCTGGCGGCGTGGATCGCCTCGGCGACCACTTCCTTGCCGACGCCGCTCTCGCCCTCGATCAGCACGGGGACGCGCGCCCGCGCCGCCTTGGCGGCGATGGTGAGCGCGGCGCGGAACTCGGGCGCGGTGCCGACGATCTCGTCGAAGCCGAGCATCGCCGGGATCTTCTCGGTCAGCGGGCGCAGCTCGCCCGCGGCATTGGCGGCGACCGCGCGGTCCAGCGCCTGGAGCAGCCGCTCGGGGGCGAGCGGCTTGGCGAGATAGTCGGTCGCGCC
Source organism: Sphingomonas folli (assembly GCF_019429525.1). Classification (GTDB taxonomy): domain Bacteria; phylum Pseudomonadota; class Alphaproteobacteria; order Sphingomonadales; family Sphingomonadaceae; genus Sphingomonas; species Sphingomonas folii. Next base: position 26,886 of record NZ_JAHXZL010000010.1, read on the forward strand.
GGCGCGCATCGCGTCCACCGCCTGCGCCACCGAGGCCTGGGCGGTGAGCATCAGGATCGGCAGCTGCGCGCGATAGCCGCGCAGCTCGCCGATCAGCGCGGCCGGGTCCCAGCCGGCGCTGCCCGGGTCGAGCAGGATCGCGTCGAGCTGCATGCCGTCGGGCGTGGCGAGCGTCGCCACCGCCGCGGCGGGATCGTCGGCGAACACGATTCGCCAGCCGCCGCGCGCGGCGAGCGTCGCGATCACGCGACGCTGCGCCGCGTCCTCGTCGATCAGCATCAGCAGACGTTGTCCGTTACGCGTCATGTCTGGCCTATCGTCCCGTGGCTCCCTGCCTATCGCCTAACCGTTCTGAGTAAAGGCGCCCTTAAGCCGCAACGGTTGTTATTGCCTCGGCCGCGGCGCGCCACTACGCTGTCGACGACGATAGTCAGAACTATGAGGAAAAGATGGCGGAGAGTGGCGCGGGGCGCGGCGACATCAAGGCGCACGAGGCGACCTATTCCGGCATGATCGGCCTGCTGAAGTACGGCGCGGCGGCCTGTTTCGTCCTCGCCTTCTTCGTGATCTGGCTGATCGCGTAGCAGCGGCGTGAAGATCGCGGTCGTCAGCGAGAACGCTTCCGGCGAGCGCCGGGTCGCCGCCACGCCCGAGACCGCGCGCAAGTTCATCGCGCTCGGCGCCGAGGTCGCGGTCGAGGCGGGCGCGGGCACCGCCGCGGCGATCGCCGACCAGGATTACGCCGCCGCGGGCGCGACGCTGGGCGACCGCGCCGCCACGCTCGCGGGCGCCGGGATCGTGCTGGCGGTGCAGCCGCCCGCGCCCGATTCGCTCGCCGGGGTCGCGCCGGGCGCCTGGGTGGTGGCGATCATGGCGCCCTTCGGCGAGGGGCGCGCGCGAGTCGAGGGCTATGCCGCGGCGGGATACGAGGCGCTGGCGATGGACCTGATGCCGCGGATCACGCGCGCCCAGTCGATGGACGTGCTGTCCTCGCAGTCCAACCTCGCCGGCTACAAGGCGGTGATCGACGCCGCGGCCGAATATGGCCGCGCCTTCCCGATGATGATGACCGCGGCGGGCACCGTCTCCGCGGCGCGCGTGTTCGTGATGGGGGTGGGCGTCGCGGGGCTGCAGGCGATCGCCACCGCGCGGCGGCTCGGCGCGCAGGTCTCCGCCACCGACGTGCGCTCGGCGACCAGGGAGCAGATCCAGTCGCTCGGCGCCAAGCCGGTGTTCGTCGAGGCGGTGGCGGGGATCGAGGGCGAGGGCAGCGGCGGCTACGCCGGCGAGATGTCACCCGAGTATCAGAGGGCGCAGGCCGAGCTGGTGTCGGCGCACATCGCCAAGCAGGACATCGTGATCACCACCGCTTTGATCCCCGGCCGCGCCGCGCCGCGGCTGGTGAGCGACGCGCAGCTCGCCACGATGCGGCCGGGCAGCGTGCTGGTCGACCTGGCGGTGGAGCAGGGCGGCAACGTCGAGGGCGCGGTGGCGGGCGAGATCGTCGAGCGGCACGGCGTGCGGATCATCGGCCACCGCAACCTGGCGTCGCGGCTGGCGGCCGATTCGGCGGCGCTCTACGCGCGCAACCTGTACAATTTCCTCTCGACCTTCTGGGACAAGGAGCAGGGCCGCCCCGTGCTCGACGCCGAGATCGGCGACGCGGTGCGGCTGACCCGCGGCGGCGCGGTGGTGAACGCGAGGCTGGTGTCGTGAATGCGCGGGGACAAGCTGCTCGCCGCCATGCGGGCCAACCCGCGCGACTGGCGGATCACCGACGTGGAGCGGATCTGTCGTGCTTATGGTCTGACCTGCCTGCCGCCGCGGCACGGCTCGCACTATAAGGTGACCCATCCGGCGATGCAGGCGATCCTCACCATCCCGGCGCATCTGCCGATCAAGCCGGTGTACATCCGCGATCTCGTGCTCATGGTCGACGCGCTCGCCGGAGAGAGCCGATGAATCCACACGCCTATGAGGTCGACATCTGCCCTCTCGCCGAGGACGATGGCGGTGGCTTCGTCGCGATCGTTCCCGATCTGCCCGGCTGCCGCTCGGACGGTGAGACGCCGCATGAGGCGCTTTCCAACGCCTATGACGCGGTGCTGAGCTGGATTGAGGCCGCCGAGGCGCTCGGCCGCGAGATCCCGGCGCCGCGTCCCGTGCCGGCATGAGAGCGGAGCAGTAACATGGACTTCGTCGCGATCCTGTCGATCTTCGTGCTGGCCTGTTTCGTCGGCTATTACGTCGTCTGGTCGGTCACGCCCGCGCTGCACACGCCGCTGATGGCGGTGACCAACGCCATCTCCAGCGTCATCATCGTCGGCGCGCTGATCGCGGGCGCGGCGGCGGGCAGCACCGGCTCGAAGTGGCTCGGGCTCGCCGCGGTGGTGCTCGCCAGCGTCAACATCTTCGGCGGCTTCGCGGTGACGCAGCGGATGCTCGCCATGTACAAGAAGAAGGAGCGGCCGGCACCGCGGCCGTGAGGGGGAGAGCCAAGTGGAGCATGTCGCGGTGAACCCCTGGGTCGCGCTGGCCTATCTCGTCGCCGGCGTGTGCTTCATCCTCGCGCTGCGCGGGCTCTCCAGCCCCGCCACCAGCCAGCGCGGCAACCGCTTCGGCATGATCGGCATGGGCGTGGCGGTGGTCACCACGCTCGTCACCCACGTGCCGCTCACCGCCACGCTGATCGAGGGCGAGGATTATGCCGCGCTGATCGCGCGCGTCGACTATGCCGCGGCGTTCGAGATCGTCGCCGCGATCGCGCTGGGCGCGGTGATCGGCGTCGGCGTCGCGCGGCGAATCGCGATGACCGCGATGCCGCAGCTGGTCGCCGCCTTCCACAGCCTGGTGGGCCTCGCCGCGGTGCTGGTCGCCGCCGCCGCTTTCCTCAACCCCGTCGCCTTCGGCATCGCGGTGCCGGTGCTGTTCCCCGACGGCAGCGCGGTGGCGCTGATCAACCCGGTCAGCCGGGTCGAGATGGGGCTGGGCGTGGCGATCGGCGCGATCACCTTCTCGGGCAGCGTCATCGCCTTCCTGAAGCTCAACGGCACCATGGGCGGCAAGCCGATCCTGCTGCCGGCGCGGCACGCGATCAACCTGGGCGTGCTCGCCGCCATCCTGCTGCTGGTGGCCTATTTCACGGTCGACCAGTCGCCCTGGGTGTTCTGGACGGTGACCTTGCTGTCGTTCGCGATCGGCTTCCTGCTGATCGTGCCGATCGGCGGCGCGGACATGCCCGTGGTCGTGTCGATGCTCAACAGTTACTCGGGCTGGGCCGCCGCGGCGATGGGCTTCACGCTCCACAACAGCGCGATGATCATCACCGGCGCGCTGGTCGGCTCATCCGGCGCGATCCTCAGCTATATCATGTGCCGCGCGATGAACCGCAGCTTCGTCAGCGTGATCGCGGGCGGCTTCGGCGCGGAGGCGGCGGGCGGCGCGGGCGGCGCGGCGGCGAGCGACCGCGCGTGGAAGCGCGGCTCGGCGGAGGACGCCGCCTTCCTGATGGGCCAGGCCGAGCAGGTGATCATCGTCCCGGGCTACGGCATGGCGGTGGCACAGGCGCAGCACGCGCTGCGCGAGATGGCGGACAAGCTCAAGGCGCACGGCGTCCGCGTCAAATACGCCATCCACCCGGTGGCGGGGCGCATGCCCGGGCACATGAACGTGCTGCTCGCCGAGGCCAACGTCCCCTATGACGAGGTGTTCGAGCTGGAGGACATCAACTCCGAGTTCGCGCAGACCGACGTGGCGTTCGTGATCGGCGCCAACGACGTCACCAACCCCGCGGCCAAGACCGACCGCAGCTCGCCGATCTACGGCATGCCCGTGCTCGACGTGGAAAAGGCCAAAACGGTTCTCTTCATCAAGCGCTCGATGGGCGGGGTCGGCTATGCTGGAGTCGACAACGAGGTCTTCTACCGGGACAATACCATGATGCTGCTCGCCGACGCCAAGAAGATGGTGGAAGAGATCGTCAAGTCGCTCGACTGACGCGATGCCCACGCCCTATCATCCCGGGGGCGGCGCCGCCGCGCCCGGGTTCGCGCCCAGCTTCGCGCTCGCGAGCCTCGACGGCGGCGGCGCGCTCGCCGCGCGCGAGGCGATCGCGCTGCTCGGCGGCGCGATCGTCGCGCACCACCCGCTCGCCGACGCGCCCGGCGCGCTCGCGCTAGGGGAAGGCGCACCCGCGGTGGTGCTCGACCTCGCCGGCGCCGACGACGCGCTGGCGCACGACGTGGTCGCCGCGGTCGACGCGCTGGCGGCGGCACGCGCGTGGCGCGTGATCGTCGCCTTCTCGGTGGCGCAGATCGACCCCGTCGTCGCCGCGCTGGGCGAGGAGAGCGGCGCGGTGCAGCTGCTGTGCGATCCCGACCGCGCCGAGTGGATCGGCGCGCTCGCGGTGGCGGCGGCGCGCGGCGGCGGCGGGGTCCGCTCGCCCGAGCCCGACTCGGAGCGGCTGGCGCGGCTCAGCGCCGAGGTGGCGCGGATCGCGGCGCTGCTCGCGCAGCTGAGCGACGGCGGCGTCGGGCTCGACCGCGCCGAGGAGCCGCGCCTCGCCTTCCACGCCGCCCCCGCCGCGCCGGTGGCGATCACCGCGGCGCAGCTGCGCGCGGTGGTGCGCGCGCGCCGGCTGCGCGACCGGTACCTGGGCAAGGGCCTGTTCGAGGACCCCGCCTGGGACATGCTGCTCGACCTGTACGCCGCGCGGCTGGAGGGGCGGCGGGTCTCGGTCTCGAGCCTGTGCATCGCCGCCGCGGTGGCGCCGACTACCGCGCTGCGCTGGATCACGCGGCTGACCGAGCGGCGGCTGCTGGCGCGCGCCCCCGACCCCGACGACCGCCGCCGCGTCTTCATCGGCCTGACCGACGAGGCGGTGCGCGCGCTGGAGGCCTATCTCGGCGCGCTGGCGGCGGCGGGGCTGCCGCTGGCGTGAGGGGGCGGCATGCCCGCGCGATCGTGGCCCGCGCGGGCATGCGGCGACGACGGGCCGGCGCCTCCGTCCCCACGCGCCGGGAGCTTGGACTCGCTCAGCGGTAGCGCGGCTCTCCCGCATCTGGCCGATCTCGCCGAGCTCGTCGGCGGAGGGCGCCACCGACCAGGGCGAAGCCGAGTATCATCGTCACCCAGGTGGAAGGCTCCGGCACGCTCGCCACCGAGAAGCGCAGGCTGGACAGCCGGACCGCCCCGTAGAGGTCGTCGCGCTGGCCGTAGCTGAACCCGCCCATGCACGCGGAGACGCGCTCACAGACGTTGCCGCCGGTCGGCACGTCGAAGAGGCTGGTCGGCGCGCCTGCGATGAAGCCGCCGGCACTCAATCCCAGCGCGTCGGTGCCGCCGAACCGGCCCGGACCCGTGCTCGCCCCCAGGCTCAGGCACTTGGACGTATAGCGGCAGCCCAGGTCCCCGAGCGCGGCGAGCGCGTAGCTCGTCGTCGCGGCGCCGTCGTTCTCCTGCGTGACCCCGTTGATCGTGATCGTCCCTCCGCCGATGTCGGCGGTGCGTTCCGGATCGTTGCCCGGATAGATGTTGAACGCACCTGAGCTGACAAGCTGGGACCCGCCGGACTCATACAGCGGCGGCGTGGCCGTCAGGTCGACGGTGATCGTGATCGTGGCGGTCTGTCCGACCAGCGACGCCCCACGCGGACCGAACCGACCGTAGGCGTCGATGGGCTCGCCGATGTAGGGCGCGAGCCGCTCGATGACACCGACGCCGGTCGCCACGACCGTTAAGGCCTGGGCGGAACACGGCAGCACGCACAGGGCCGCGGTGGCCAGAACACCCTTCAGCATAGATCGCCTCCCCTGATCGACCGAGGTCGTAGACCTGCTGTGCTCGCAGGTTCGCGCGACTCGTGAGCCTGGAATATCACGCGGCGCATCGGCTTAGTACCCGCGCCGAGCTGCCGATCAGGGCGTCATCGGGTCCGGCGCCGCGGCGCGCTGGAGGTAGGGCGGGATGTGCCAGCTACGTCGCATCTGGCTCTCTCCCTCTTGCCCCCTCACCTCGAGCGTGTAGAGCGTGCCGGCACGGCGGTTCTGCGGGCTCACCCTCGCGCCGGGCGCTTAGCTCAGCTGGTAGAGCGGCTCGTTTACACCGAGTAGGTCGGCGGTTCGAACCCGTCAGCGCCCACCACCGTCGCGCCCCGCGCCGGCGGCGCGCGCGCCCCGCCCGATCGGGGCGGGGAGCGCACACCCCGTCATCCCAGCGCGACCCAGCTGCTCGCCAGATACAGCTCGATCATGCGCAGCCCCTTGTCGCTGAGCGTCACCAGCGAGCGGCGGCGGTCGTCGGCGTCGGCGCGGCGCACCACCAGCCCGCGCGCCTCGAGCTTGCCGAGGCAGCGCAGCGCGGTGCTGGGCGGTACCGCCGCGCCGATGCAGGCGCTCGACACCGGCACCAGCGCGCCGCGGCCGTGGTGGATGTAGAGGTCCAGCAGCATGTCCCAGGCGGCCTCGCCGAACAGGTCGGTGCCGAAGAGACGGTCGCGCGAGCGGCGCTCCTGGTACATCAGCTCGGCGCGCTCGAGCAGCCCGGGGGCGGGCGCGGGCTGCTGCGCCTCCTTGGCGCGCAGCCGCTCGAGCAGCGCCTCGATCTCACGGATCGCGCAGCCCAGCTCCTCGCGCGTGGCAGGCTCGTACCTCATCGGCCGCCCCCCGCCGCTGGAAGGTCCAGTCGAACTCGCGCGCCCCGGCGCGCAGCCGGCGATGGTGCCGCGCCACGCCGACCACCAGCAGCAGCAGCCCCGGATAGGCCAGCCACGCCGCCACGCGCGTGTAGACGATCGGCAGCACCGCCGGGTCGTAGGCGCGCACGCCGTGGGTCATCACCGTCAGCGCGTGGAAGGCGGTGAGATACAGCGGCCAGAAGCGGTCCGCCGCCAGGCTCACCGCCACCAGCCCCGCCAGCAGCGCGGTGTCGATCGCCACCCGCTGCCACTCGACGTGGAAGTAGGTGTAACCGCGCACGTGCGGCAGCAGGTAGGAGGCGATCGCCGCGGTCAGCAGCAGCGCCGCCACCCAGCGTTCCGGCGCGCCGCCGCGCCGGAAGGCGTAGAGGCAGCTGCCCAGCAGCACCGCGGCGAAGACGAGGACTCGCGTCATCGGCCGCTGTCCCGATCGTGTGGGTCACGTTCGATCCGCCGCGGCTCAGGCGGTGAAGCCGGGGCGGGGATCCTGCTTGTCGGTGTCGCCGTACAGCCGTACGTCGAGCCCGCGCGCCTTGGCCAGCGCCTCGAGCAGGCGGTGGACGTCGGCGGTGGCGCCCTGCGCGCCGCTGATCTGCACCGCGACGTCGCTGATCCCGGCGCGGATCGACTTGCCCACGATCGGCGCGATATTCTGCTCGATGCGCGCGTCGATGAGCGCCGCCATGAGCCGGCCGCACACCGCGAAGGAGCGGTCCTGCAGCATCTCCAGCTCGCGCAGCAGCGTCGCCACCGCGTCGACCTCGACCGAGACGGCCTCACCGCGCGAGCTGCGCGACGACGTCGCTGAGGGTGCGGACGAAGAGAGCGAAAAGACCGAAGCCGGTGACGAGGCCGAATATGATGGCGCCGAGCCAGAAGAGGCGCTGTGCGATAGTGAGGTCATTACCATCCCCTTTGCGGAACGGCAGCCACGGCGCGCCGGGGGCCTGTGTCGTCGCCCGCGGCCCGGCCGCGGCGGCCGGGGCCGGTGCGTCATCGCCCGGCGGGGACGGCTCTGCCGCCGGCAGGGGGGTCGAATCTCCCACCGAGAAGCGACCCCTCGCATCGGGGTGGGCGGCCTCATGGGCGGCCAGCGCCGCCGCCGCGGCGGGGCGCCCGCCGACGCCGAGCAGCGCGGTCGCCTCGGTGAGATAGCCGCTCGCGGTGTTCTCCGAGATGGCGAGCGCGCGCGCGATCTCCTTCACGCGATAGCGCTGGTGGTAGAGGCGCAGGCATTCCCGTTGCCGGGTCGTCAGTTTCGCGAATCGATCCGGCGACATGGTCCCGAGATGGGATAGCGCGCGAACCAAGTCATCAACCAAGATGCGCGACGCGTGCCGTCGCGGGCCGCGGCGCTGTCCTACACCGTCCAACATCTGCCAGGCGCGGCCGCCACATCCACGGGAGGGACGGAGCATGCGCGAGCTGGTGGAGCAGGTGATCGACTCGGGCGGGCGGCGCGGCGCGGTGGTGCGCGGCGCACGGCGCGGGCGCACGGTGACGGTGAACCGGCGCGAGTCGCCGCTGGCGTGGCTCGCCGCGCGCGGGTTGGTCGACTCGCGCCAGGCCGAGGCGGGCGAGCGGCTCCGCGCCGACTATGAGCGCGCGCTGCTGGCGCCGTCGGTGACGATGCGCTGGGCGCCGCGAGTCGACAACGGTCGCACCGTCGCGCTCGACCCGGGCGAGGCGCAGCTCGCCGCCAAGCGCCGCTTCGACGCCGCGGTCGCCGCCGCCGGGCGCGGGCTGGCCGACGTGCTGTGGCGCGTGGTCTGCGCGGGCGAGTCGCTGCCCGACAGCGAGCGCGCGCTCGGCTGGCCCGCGCGCAGCGGGCGGCTGGTGCTGTCGCTCGCGCTCGACCGGCTGGCGGACCATTACCGCCTGCCGTGATCGCGCGCCGGCATACACCCCTTGCCCCGCGCGGCGCGCGCCGACACATAGGCGCGATGCGGCTGCGCTTCGTCAAATGCCACGGCTCGGGCAACGATTTCCCGCTGATCGACGCGCGCGACCCCGCGCTCGACGGCACCGACTGGGCGGGGGTGGCGCGCGCGCTCGCCGACCGCGCCGGCCCTGTCGGGGGCGACGGGCTGCTGCTGCTCACGCGCGGCGACGAACGCGCCGCCTTCGGCATGCGCATGTTCAACAGCGACGGCAGCGAGGCCGAGACCTGCCTCAACGGGCTGCGCTGCGTCGCGCGCGCGGGCTTCGCGGCGCTGGGGCTGGAGCGCGCCACGGTGCGGCTCAAGACCAGCTACGCCGAGGCGGCGCGCGCCGAGGAACTGGCACCAGGCGTCTACACCGTCGCCGAGACCGCCGGCCCGGCCTCGCTCGACGCGGCCGCCTGGCCGCTGCGCGGCGCGCCGGCGCGGATCGTCGACGCGCGCGTGCCGCCGCTGCCGAGCGAGCGCGCCTTCACCGCGGTGGCGATGCCCAACCCGCACCTGGTCGCCTTCGTCGACTCGGTCGACGAGGCCGAGCTCGTCGCGGTCGGGCAGGCGTGCGAGGCCGCGCCCGCGTGGCTGCCCAACCGCGCCAACGTCTCCTTCGTCGAGGTGCGCGGGGAGGACAGGCTGTATGTCCGTACCTTCGAGCGCGGCGTCGGGCTCACCGACAGCTGCGGCAGCGCGATGGCGGCCTCGACCTATGCCGCGGGGCTCACCGGGCGCGCGGGGTTCGACCGCGCGCTGACGGTCTACAATCGCGGTGGGCAGGTGCGCGCGCGCGCCGGCGCGGACGCGATGGTGACGCTCCACGGCAACGCCACCTGGGAGTGGGAGGGCAGCGTCGAGGTCGATCCCGCGCGCGGCGTCGCGGGCGAGCTGGCGGTGGAGCGCCACGCCGCCGACGAGATCGCCGCCTGGGCGCGCGTGGTGGAGGGCGCGTAGGCGACGAAGGCGACGGACAGGCGGCGCGTCACGCGGCTTCCCCTCGCCGGCGTCATCCTGAGACAAGCTCAGGATGACGACAGGTTAGCGGGGAAGCATGGGCGCAGGCCCGCCCGTCACTCCCCGCTCAGCTGCTCCAGCAGCTCGGTGACCTTCCCGCGCAGCTCGGCGTCGCGCGTGATCTCGAGGATCGCGCCGAGGCTGCGGCGCGCGCTCTCATGGTCGCCGTCGACCAGCTCGAGCCGCGCGCGCTCCCACCAGCCGTGCGGCTGGTCGGGCGCGAACACCGTCATGCGCTGGTAGAGCTCGAGCGCGCGGCGGCCCTTGCCCGCGAGCTCGGCGCGCGCCGCCTGGTTCTGCAGCAGCCGCACCAGCACCGCGCGGTTGGGCATGGCGGCGACATGGGTCACCGCGCGCCCCGGGCGCGCCGCCTCGAGCAGCGCCGACAGCCGCTCCGCGCCGACGCGCGCGCCGCCCGCGAAGGGGTCGACGATCACCGGCTCGCTCTCGGCCTCGATCAGCACCAGCACGTGGCCGGGCACGTCGAGCACGTCGGCGCTCCAGCCGAGCCGGCGGGCGGCGGCGACGTAGAGGATCGCCAGGCTCACCGGCAGCCCGCGGCGCCGCTCGAGCACCCGCAGCAGGTCGGCGTTGGCGGGATCGTCGTAGCTGGTCGAGTCGCCGAGGAAGCCGAACTCGCCCGCGAACACCTCGGCCAGCGCGTCGGCGCGCTCGAGCGAGGTCTCGGCGTCGGCGCCGGTGACGTCGAGCCGCGTGGCGATCGCCTCGAGCAGGTCCTGCGCGGGGGTCGGATCGGCGTCGGGATGGTCGAGCAGCGCGAGCAGCAGTGCGGCCTCGTCGAGCACGATATCGTCCTCGTCGATCAGGCCGAGGCGAAGGAGGTCGTCGGTCATGTCGGCTGAGATGGGGGCGCGGGGGCGGACATGCGAGGGGCGACAAGTTTCCAGATCCTCCCCCGCACGGGGAGGGGGACCATCGCGCAGCGACGGTGGAGGGGGGCTTCCGCCAGCGCTGCGCTGCGGGGCAAGCCCCCTCCACCACCCGGCCGCGCCGGGCGGTCCCCCTCCCCGCGAGCGGGGGGATCTAGTCCCCGCCGCTCAGAACGCGTCCTTCGCGGCGCGCCACCGCGCGAACGTCGCCGCGTCCGCCGCGCGCAGGAACGGGTTGGTCGCACGCTCGGCGGCGATCGTGGTCGGCACCGTGGCCTCGCCCGCGGCACGGGCGCGGTCGACCTCGGCCATGCGCGCCGCCAGCGCCTCATTGTCCGGCTCGACCGTCAGCGCGAAGCGGCCGTTGCTCTGTGTATATTCGTGCCCGCAATAGACCGCGGTCGCGTCGGGCAGCGCGGCGAAGCGGCGCATGTTGGCGTGCATCTGCGCCGCGTCGCCCTCGAACAACCGCCCGCAGCCGAGCGCGAACAGGGTGTCGCCGGTGAAGATCGCCGCGTCCTCGGCGAGGTGGAGCGCGATATGCCCCGCGGTATGCCCCGGCACCTCCATCACCGTGGCGCGATGCTGGCTGAGCGTCAGCGAGTCGCCCTCGCGCACGCCGCGGTCGAGCGGGTCGATCTTGGCGCGCTCGGCCTCGGGGCCGGTGACGGTCGCGCCGGTCGCCGCCTTCACCGCCGCGCTGCCCCCGGTATGGTCGGGGTGCCAGTGCGTGATCCATACCTGGCCGATCGTCCAGCCGCGCGCCGCGGCGGCGTCGAGCACCGGTCGCGCCTCGCCGGGATCGACCACCGCGACCGCGCCGTCCTCGGCGCGCACCAGCCAGCTGTAATTGTCCTTCAGCACCGGCACGCGGACGATCTCGAGCATCACCACGTGCCCGTGTTGGGCATCGACGCCCAGGGCTCGGCCGGGGCCAGCGGCGCGCGCGCCTGGAGCAGCTCGATCGAGATGCCGTCGGGGGTCTTCACGAACGCCATATGGCCGTCGCGCGGCGGGCGGTTGATCGTCACCCCCGCGTCGGCGAGCCGCTGGCAGGTCGCGTAGATGTCGTCGACCCGATAGGCGAGATGCCCGAAGTTGCGGCCGCCGGTGTAGCGCTCGGGCGTGCTGCCGTCCGCCGGCGGCCAATTGTAGGTCAGCTCGACCTCGACGCGGCGGTCGCCGATCGCGGCGTCGGCCTCGGTCGCGAGGAAGATCAGCGTGAAGCGCCCCGCCTCATTGTCGATCCGCCGCACCTCCTCGAGGCCGAGCAGCGCGAAGAAGGCGATCGTCGCGTCGGGATCGCTGACGCGGATCATGGTATGGAGGTATTGGGTCATCTCGCCTTCCATTCGTCGTCGTAAAGCAACGGTTCATCGCGGCGACGCCACGCTGCTCGCGCCTATATGGGGAGGGAGGACGGGATGGAACAGCGCTCGCGCACGCTGCTGCCGGCGGCGGCGATCATCGCTCTGGGGATCATGCTGGGCGGCTATCTGCTCGGCGACGGGCTGCGCCGCGCCCGGCGCGCGGATCGCGCGGTGACGGTCCACGGCCTGGCCGAGCGGAACGTCACCGCCGATCTCGCCACCTGGACGCTCAACTACGCGGAGCAGAACGTCGACCCCGCCGCGGCGCAGGCCGATATCGCGCGCGACACCGAGACGCTGCGGCGGTACTTCGCCGCGCTCGGCTTCCCGGCCGAGGCGCTGACCCCGGCGGGCGCGGGGGTGAGCCATCTGATCAACAACGGCGTGCGCACGGTGACGATCACGCAGCGGCTCCAGCTGCGCACCACCGACGTGGCGCGCGCGCGGGCGGCGGTGGCGCGCCAGTTCGAGCTGGTGCGCCAGGGCGTGCAGCTCCAGGAGGGCTCGGGGATGAGCTACAGCTTCACCCGGCTCAACGCGATCAAGCCCGCGATGGTCGCCGCCGCCACGCGCGACGCGCGCGCCGCCGCCGAGCAGTTCGCCCAGGACAGCGGCACCGCGGTGGGCGGCATCCGCAGCGCGAGCCAGGGCTATTTCTCGGTCGAGGCGCGCGACGGCGAGGGCGGCGGCTACGGCGTCGCCGACACGCCGTTCAAGAAGGTGCGCGTGGTGACGACGGTGGAATTCTACCTGGGGTGAGGAGCCGGCGCTACCGTTCGCGCCGCCGTGGCGGGGAGGTGGGACCTTCGCGCACGTGTCTCCGCCGCTCGTCGGACCGACCGTCTTCGCGCGAGCGCGGGAACCCGGGGCCGAGCAGAAGCACGCGCGGCGATCGGGACGCCCTGGCTCCCGCGGGCGCGGAGAACAGGGGAGCTCGGCGACGGTCCCGCATGCGCCGGCGGACAGGGAGGGAGGCGCGGCGCGGGTCTCGATCCGTCACCCGCCCGCCCGACCGGCTGCCCGCCGACGTTCGGCGACCCGCGCCCGCTACTTGCCCCCGAACTGAGTCAGCGCCTGCGCCGCCGACTGGCCAGCGGGGGCGTCGGGCGCGAGCCGCGCCGCCTCCCGCCACGCCGCCTCGGCGCGCGCGGCGTCGCCGCCCGCCGCGGCGATGTTGCCCGCCTCGAGCTGCACCGAGGCGTCGTCGGCGGAGCGGCGCAGCGCCTGGGCGATGTCGGCGCGCGCGCGGCCGAGGTCGCCGCCGCGCCGCGCCAGCGTCGCCGAGAGCAGCCACGCCAGCGGGTCGTCGCCCGCGGTGGTCAGCGCCTGGTCGAGGTCGGCGCGCGCCGCGGCGGCGTCGCCCAGCGCCACCATCGCGCGCGCGCGGTCGAGATGCGCCTCGCCGCGCTGGAGATCGACCAGCGTCCCCGCCGCCAGCGCGGCGTCGAGCGCGCCGCGCGCCTTGGCGGCGTCGCCCGCGGCGAGCCAGGCGTTGCCCGCCTGCGCCCAATAGTCCGCGGCGCGGGAGTCATGCGCCAGCTCGGCGCCGCGCGCCGCCGCGGCGAAGGTCGCGCCGGCCTCGGCGTAGCGGTCCTGCGCCGCCAGCGCGAGCGCGAGACAGGCGCGCAGCCCGGCGCCGCCGCGCCGCGCGCGCGCCTCCGCCGCGGCGGGGTCGCTGCGCGTCTCGGCGACGCAGCCCGCGGCGGGGTCGCTGCCGGCCACGCCCGCGGGTGCCGCGGGCGGCGCCACGCTCTGGGGAGCGGCGGCGAGCAGCAGCGCGGCGAGCGGGATCATGGCACCACATCCTCCACCGCGCGGATCAGCAGCGCGAGATCGTCCTCGCGCGACAGGCGGTGGTCGCCGTCCTTGACCAGCCAGGTCTGAACGTGCGGCGAACGGATCAGCTCGGCGAGCCGCGCGGAGCGATGCCACGGCACGTCCGGGTCGGCCTGGCCGTGCAGCAGCCGCACCGCGCCGTCGAAGCCGATCGGCCCCGACATCAGCCGGTTCGCCTCGCCCGACTGCCAGAAGCGGCGGGTGTAGACGGTGGCCTCGGGGCCGTAGGGGTTGGCGCGCTCGAGCCGGCCGTGCTCGAGCAGGTACATCTTCTCGTCCTGCGAGAAGCCCCAGTCGGTGAAGTCGGGCGCGGCGGCGACGCCGACCAGCGCGGCGACGCGCGCCGGGCGTGCCAGCGCGGCGAGCAGCATCACCCAGCCCCCCATCGACGAGCCGACCAGCACGACCGGCCCCTCGACATGGTCGATCATCGCCACCGCGTCGTCGCGCCAGTCGGCGAGCGACTGGTCCTCGAACTTACCCTCCGAGGCGCCGCAGCCGCCATAGTCGAAGCGCAGGAAGCCCTGGCCGCGCGCCCTGGCCCAGGCCTCGAGCGCGAGCGCCTTGGTGCCGCCCATGTCCGAGGCATAGCCGGGCAGGAAGATCACGGTCGGCGCGGCGCCGGCGTGATGGTGATAGGCGAGACGCGGGCGCTTGGGCGCGGTGGTGACGATGCTCATGCGCGGTGGCTTAGACGCGGCACCGCGCTTTGCGAAGGTGCGGGAAGTCGGATGGGGGCGGGTGGGCCTTCCGTCCCTCCCGCGACGACGGGGACCCAGATGCGCCGACGTCGCGCCTCCATCGACAGGTCCGCTTGTCTGGATCCCCGCCTGCGCGGGGATGACGGATTGGGGGGCGGGAATGACGAGTAGGGCGGGAATGACGGGTTGGGGCGGGGATGACGGGTTGGGGCGGGGATGACGAATAGGGTGGGAGTGACGAGTAGGGGACTGACGAACAGGCGCGCGGCTATCGAGTTTCGGGCGGTGAAGGCCTGCTGAGCGCGACGTTGACCCGTGAAGGGCAGGGACGGCGTGTGGCGGACGGTGACGGCGTGGCATGGGCGGCGGCGGTGCACGGTGGTGATGGGGCGCGCGCCGGGCCTAGGAGCGTGGAGGACGTGTGGTGAAGCGGCATCGCACGCCTCACCCGCTCGCTCCCCGGCTCCCGCGAACGGCGCGTCCGCGCGCCCTCACTCCCCCACGCGCAGCCGCGCCAGCTCGTGCTCGGGGGCGTCGGCGGTGGCGGCGAAGAATTGGCGCAGCAGCGCGCGCTCCGCGGCGGTGAGATGCGGGTTCCAGGCGTCGAGGATCAGGATCGCGCGCGGCCGGTCAGAGCGGTTCCACGCCTCGTGCTCGATCGTGTCGTCGAACGCCCAGGCGCGCCCCTCCTCCCAGGCGCGGGTCTCGCCGCCGACGCGGAAGCCGCAGTCGGGCGGCACGACCAGCGGCAAATGGACGATCGCGCGCGCGTTGCTCACGCCGGTGTGCGCGGGCAGATGCGCGCCCGGGGCGAGAATCGAGAAGAACACCGTCGGCGTCCGTCCCGGCAGGTCGGAGAGCGGCAGCGCCTCGACCAACGCGGCGGTGCGCGGCACGCGCGCGCAGACCGAATCGTCGCGCCGCCCGTCGCGCCACAGGTGGAGCGCGCCCCAGGCGAGCGAGCCGTCGAGCGCGGACCATTTGTTGTGCGGCGTGCCCGGCCTCATCGCGACATAGGGGCGCAGCGCGTCGGCGTCCTCCGCCAGCACGCGCAGCAGCTCGTCGCGGATCGTCGCGGTCTCGGCCTCGAGCCGCTCGAACCAGGGGAATAGCGCGCGCGCGAAGAACTCGTCGGCGGGGAGGAACGGCACGTGCAGCCCGGCGCATTGGTTGGCGTAGATCTGGCGCCGTCCCAGCGCGTGGTCGACGCAGGCGTCGACCCGCCGCCGCTCCGCGGGGGCGAGCGCCGCGCGCGCGGGGGCAAGCGCGGCGTCGATCGTCGCCGCGAAGCCGGCGCGATGCGCGGCGACGGTGTCGCGCGCGTGCTCCAGCATCGCCTCGATCGCGGGCGAGCGCTCGTCGAGCAGCGCCGCCATCGTCAGCACGTTGCCCCAGCGCTCCGCCGCGGCGTCGCGCTCGCCGGCGCGCTCGTGCCACTCGGCGAGCCGTACCAGCGCCATGAAGTGACGCTGGTCGATCGCGAGCGCGCCCTCCAGCGCGGCGCGCTCGGCCGCGGCGTCGCCATGGGAGCGGTGCGCGCGCGCCAGGTTCATCCACAGCTCGGGCGCGGCAGGGTCGGCGGCGATGGCGCGCGTGAACCACCCCGCCGCCGCCGCGAAGGCGCCGCGCGCGAGCGAGTCGACGCCGAGCGCGTTGAGCGCGACCGGATGCTCGGCGCCGGCGGCGACCGCGGCGTGGAACAGCCGCACCGCCTCGTCGCGGCGGCCGGCGTCGCGCGCCGCCAGCGCGGCGGCGAGATGCTGCTGGGAATGGCCTGGGTCCATGACATGGATGATAACCGAACGCGCCGACTGGACAATCGCGCGCGTGCCGGGGCACAGCGCGACGATGGCGGCGGCCCCTCTCCCCCTGCTCGACGCGACCTGGCTGGCGCATCGCTACGATCCGGGCCACGACGCCTTCCATTTCCGCCGAGTCGCGCGCGACGCGCATCGCGCCGCCACCTTCCTCACCGACGAGTATCTGGGCGCCGACCCGGCCCCGCCGCTGGTGGTGCGCCGCGCCGACGCGCGCGCCGCGGCGCCCGCGGCGGCGCCGCTGCACTGGATCTTCCACTCGGCCTTCTGCTGCTCGACGCTGCTGGCGCGCGCGATGGACCGTCCCGGCGCGGCGCTCGGCCTGAAGGAGCCCGTGGTGCTCAACGACCTGATCGGCTGGCGCCGGCGCGGCGAGCCCGGCCCCGATCTCGCCGCGGTGCTCGACGACACGCTGGCGCTGCTGGCGCGACCGTTCGCGCCGGGCGAGGCGGTGGTGGTGAAGCCCTCGACCATCGCCAACGGCTTCGCGCCCGCGCTGCTGACGCTCCGCCCCGACAGCGTCGCGCTGCTGCTCTACGCGCCGCTGCCGACCTATCTGGCGTCGGTGGCGAAGAAGGAGCTGGAGGGGCGGCTATGGGTGCGCACGCTCCTGGCGGGCATGCTCGACGACGGGCTGGCGCGTTTCGGGCATGACTCGCGCGCGCTGTTCGCGCTGACCGACCTCCAGGTCGCCGCGCTCGGCTGGCTCGGCCAGCACCGGCTGTTCGCCGAACTGGTCGCGCGCTTCGGCGCCGCGCGGGTGCGCACGCTCGACAGCGCGACGCTGATGGCCGACCCGCGCGCGGCGCTGGTGGCGCTGGCGGCGCTCTACCGCCTTCGGCTCGACGACGCCGCGCTCGACTCGATCGTCGCCGGGCCGGCGTTCACGCGCCACTCCAAGTTCGGCAACGCCTTCGACGCGGCAGCCCGCGCCGCCGAGCATCGCGACGCCGCGACGCTCCACGCGCGCGAGATCGAGGTGGTGGTGCGCTGGGCCGAGCAGGTCGCGGCGACGTTCGGCGTGGCGATGACGCCGCCGGCGCCGCTGTTAGACTGAGCGGTTCAGCAGACGCCGCTCGGCGTCGTGGTCTGGCAACCGGTCGAGCGGACCGGTGTGCGCAACTCGTCGCGCTCGCGCTGCCACTCCGCCTTGGTCTTGCAGATCCGCTCGTTGCCGATCAGCGATCCCGTCTTCGGGAAGCGCTTGCAGATGACCTTGTCGGGCGAGTCCGCGGCACGCTCGGCGGCGTCCCTGGTCCGGGCCTGCTCGGCCGGCGCGGCGGTGGCGAGGAGGAGCGCGAGCGCGGCGATACTGTGCATGATCCTGGCCCTGTCGTATGCGGCTGAGCCACGAGGCTAAGACGGAGCAGCGAGGCATGTCAAACCGAGGATCGCGCCGCCGCGGCGGCAGCGGCGACCCCGCCGCCGCGCGCGCCGCGATCGAGCGCGCGCTCGCCGCGGGCGACGTGCCGCGCGCCGCCGCGCTGGCCGAGGCCGCGCTCGCCGCGGGCGCGAGCGACCCGATGTTCCTCAACCTCGCGGCGTGGCGCCGCGAGGAGGCGGGCGACTATGGCGGGGCGCACGCGCTGCTGCGTCGCGCGCTGGCGCTGGCACCGGGGGACGTGCTGATCGCCGGCTCGATCGGCGCGGTGCTGCGCAAGGAGGGCCGCCACGACGAGGCGCTGGCGGTGCTCGACCGGGTCGTCGCCGCCGCGCCGCGCCACGCCGCCGCCTGGCTCGAGCGCGGCTACACGCTCGACTCGCTCAAGCGCGAGGAGGAGGCGGGGGACAGCTATCGCCGCGCGCTCGCGATCGACGCGACGCTGGCGCCCGCGCACGGCCGCCTCGCCGACACCGCGGCCCGGCGCGGCCGGACCGAGGAGGCGCGCGACCAGGCCGCGCGCGCGCTGGCGCTCGACCCGCACGAGCCCGCCGCGCGCGCCGCGCTCGCCACCGTCGCGATCGAGGCGCGCGACGGCGCCGCGGCCGAGGCGCTGCTGCGCCCGCTGGTCGATCGCGTCCGCGGCGACGACCGCACGCGCACGCTCACCCTGCTGGGCGACTCGCTCGACCGGCAGGACCGCGTCGAGGCGGCGTTCGACTGCTATCGCGCCGCGCAGGCGAACTTCCGCGAGGTCTACCGCGACTCGCTTGCCCCCGGGCCGGGGCGGCCGTCGCACCGTGCCTTCGTCGAGCGGATCGCGGCGCAGCTCGACTCGCCGCGCCCGCCCGCGCCCGACGGCGACGTGGCGGGGGCGGCGCGGACCCACGTCTTCCTGCTCGGCTACCCGCGCTCGGGCACCACGCTGGTGGAGAACGTGCTGGCGAGCGCGCCGGGCGTGACCGCGCTGGAGGAGCGCGAGACGATGGCGGGCACCGACGGCGTGCTGGTGCAGAACGACGGCGCGATGCCCGATCTCGCCGCGCTCGACCCGGCGCTACGCGATCGGCTGCGCGCCGATTACTGGCGGCGAGTCGCCGCGATGGGGGCGGCGACCGCGGGCACGTTCGTCGACATGAACCCGCTCAACGGCGCCAAGCTGCCGCTGATCGCCGCGCTCTTCCCGCGCGCACGCGTGCTGGTGATGCGCCGCGACCCGCGCGACGTGGTGCTGAGCTGCTACCGCATCAATTTCACGCCCAGCCCCGCGGCCTGGTGCTTCAGCGACCTGGAGGAGGCCGCGCGCCACTATGACGCGCTGATGACGCTGACCGAGCGCGCGCGCGCGACCCTGCCGCTCGCCTTCCACGAGGTGCGCTACGACCGGCTGGTGAGCGACTTCGCGCCGACGGTGCGCGCGATGGCGGACTTCATCGACCTGCCCTGGACCGACGCGTTCACGCGCTTCGACCGCACCGCGCAGCGCCGCGGCGTGCGCACCGCGAGCGCCACCCAGGTCCGCCGCGGGCTGTACGACGGGCGCGGCCAGTGGCGCCGCTACGCCGACCAGCTCGCGCCGGTGCTGCCGATCCTGCGCCCCTGGATCGAGCGGTTCGGCTTCGCGGACTGAGCGCGGTCCTCCCCGCGCCGGTGCCCACGGCCGCGCGCCGCGGGGGCGGCGGACCGCCGATGACGGGACACGCCGCGACCCGCTCTCCCGCGTGACTCGCCGCGGCGATGCGCTACACCCGCGCGGTGCGCGCCCGATCCCTCCTGCTGCTGCCGCTGCTGCCGCTGCTGCCGCTGCTGCTCGCCGCCGCGCCGCCGCTGCCCGAACCGCGCGCCGCCTGGGCCGGGAGCAGCGCGCTCGCGCCCGACGCCGAGGCGCGCTGGGTCGACTTCGACCTCACCCCCGGCAACCAGATCCGCTTCCGCATGACGCTCGACGGCCGCACCGTCACCGCGGTGCTCGACACCGGGGTGAGCTACTCGGTGCTGGCGAGGCGCTATGCCGCGGCGAACCGGCTGACGGTGCGCGCCGAGGGACAGGCGACGGTGATCGGGGGCAGCGTCGACGTCGGCCGCGTCGCCACCGCGTCGCTGACGCTCGGCGGGCTGACCCGGCGCGGCGGCAGCCTCGCGGTGGCCGAGCTGCCCGCCGCCGCGACGGGCAGCGCCACCGCGGTCGACCTGCTCGTCGGGCGCGACCTCACCGCCGCCTACGCGCTCGACATCGACTATGGCGCGCGCCGCTTCCGCCTGCTGCGCAGCGGGCGGGTGCCCTTCGCCGGGCTGAGCGCGCCGCTGGCGATCGCGCCCGACCGGCTGGTCTATGTCAGCGAGATCGCGCTCGGGCGCGCGCGGCTCCGCCCGATGGTGGTCGACACCGGCGACGGCTCGTCGATCACGCTCGGCGCCGAATCATGGGCGACCGTGGGCGCGGCGGCGCGCGCGGTGCCGACCACCACCACCGTCTCCTACGGACTCGCCGGCGCGGTGGTGAGCGAGCTCGCGGTCGTGCCGCGGCTGCAGGTCGGCCGCGTCGCGGCGCGCGACGTCGAGCTGCGGGTCGAGCCCGTCGGCGGCTTCTCCGACACGATCGGGGTGGCGGGGCGGATCGGCTCGGGCTTCCTGCAGCGCTATCGCGTGCTGCTCGACCCGACGGCGGGGCACATGCTGCTGCGCGCGCTGCCCGGCGGTGCGGCGGTGGCGCGCTCGACCAGCGGGCTGCTGCTGGGGCTGGCGAGCGACCGGCTGAAGGTGCTCCACGTCATGCGCGGCGGCCCCGCCGCGGCGGCGGGCTGGCGCAGCGGCGACGCGATCTGCGCGGTCGACGGGGTCGCGGTCGGGCCGGGCTACGTGGGCGAGGCGGTGGCGGGATGGGCGACCGGCGCGCCGGGGCGCGCGGTGCGGCTGACCCTGTGCGACGGCGCCGGCGAGCGTGTGCTGGTGCTGCGGCGCTTCTATTAGGGTCTGATCCAGGGCGCCTCCGCGCGAATGATCTTCCTCGCGCCTCCGCAGCGTCAGGCGTCCCGCGCGATCACCCCTTCAGCGCGACATAGCCCGTCACCGCCAGCGCGATCAGCGCGGCCACCTGCACCAGCGTCCAGTCGACCCAGCCGACCGCGTCGGGATCGTCGCGGCGCGCGCGGCGGTGCGCGCGCCAGCCCGCGAACAGCGCGAGCGCGAGCGCCAGCGACGCGATCGCGGCGAGCGAGGCTTGCGCATCGCTCACGCGCGCGTCAGCCTGCGCGCCATCGTTCCGGAGGATCGCCGATGCATCGTCTCGCCTGCTCCCTGCTGCTCGCCGCGCCCCTGCTCGTCGCGGCCAGCACCCCCGCCGTCCCCACGCCGATCGCCGCCGCGGTCGCCGCACCGACCCGCGCCGCCGCCAACGTGGCGCGCGACCGCTATCGCCACCCGGCGCAGACGCTCGCTTTCTTCGGGGTCAAGCCCGGCGACACGGTGGTGGAAGTGTGGCCGGGCGGCGGCTGGTACACCGAGATCCTCGCGCCGCTGACCGCGCGCGCGGGCGCCTATTACGCCGCCGGCCCGTGGGAGAAGGGGCTGGGCGCGGTGCGCGCGCTCCAGGCCAAGGACGCGGCCACCTACGGCAAGGTCAAGCTCGCCGCCTTCCCGGCGGAGGCGGGGCAGCCGGGCGTGCCCGACGGCAGCGCCGACGTGGTGCTGACCTTCCGCAACGTCCACAACTGGCGCTTCGGCGGCGAGGATCGCGCGCGCGCGATGTTCGCGGCGATGTACCGCATGCTCAAGCCGGGCGGCACGCTCGGCGTGGTCGAGCACCGCCTGCCCGAGTCGCGCCCGAGCGCGGCGGAGGAGAAGAGCGGCTATATGAAGCCGAGTTCGGTGATCGGCTTCGCCACCGCGGCGGGATTCAAGCTGGCGGGGCGCTCCGAGATCAACGCCAACCCCAGGGACAGCGCCGACTGGCCCGAGGGGGTGTGGACGCTGCCGCCGAGCTACGCGCTGAAGGACAAGGACCGCGCCAAATACGCCGCGATCGGCGAGAGCGACCGGATGACGCTGCGCTTCGTCAAGCCGCGCTGAGGGGAGGGGGCGGGGAGAGCGACTTTCCCCGTCGCCAGCGTCATCCTGAGCTTGTCCCAGGATTCACCGTGCCGGGGACCGAGGCGCGGGTGAAGGGGAGGATCACGTCGGTGTCGGGCGAGGCCGCGGCCTCCCGCGCGTTCCCGCGACCGCCCCCCTCACTCGCCCAGCTTGTCGACCTTGTCGCGCAGCTGCGCCAGCTCGGCCTTCAGCGCGGCGATCTCGCCGTCCTTGCCCGCGGCGGGCGCGATGCCGCCGGCCGGCGCGGGGGTCGCGCCCGGTTTGAACGCGTTCGCCGCGGCCTCGAACATCTCCAGGTTGCGCTTGGCGATGTCGGCGAAGGGCGAGCCGGCGAAGGCGCCCTCCACCGCGGTCTTGAACTGCGCCTGGTTGCGGCGGAAGCTCTCCATCGACGCCTCGAGATAGTCGGGCACCATCGCCTGCATCGAATCGCCGTACAGCGCGATCAGCTGGCGGAGGAAGTTGACCGGCAGCATGGTCTGGCCGCGGCTCTCCTCCTCCATGATGATCTGGGTGAGGACATTGTGCGTGATGTCCTCGTCGGTCTTGGCGTCCACCACCTTGAACTCGCGCCCCGCGCGCGTCATCGCGGCGAGATGCTCCAGCGTGATGTAGGACGAACTCTCGGTGTTGTAGAGCCGGCGGTTGGCGTACTTCTTGATGACGACCACGCCGTCGCCCTGCTGTTTCTTCATCGCGCGAGCCCTCATGACCGACCTTCCCTTCGGTAACGCACAATTTTTCGCGCCGCAACACGGGCGCGACGTGCCCCGGCCGCTGCCGCTGTTCCTCGACATGCTGCGCCGCGAGACCGCAGCATCGCCCGAGCGCCGCGCCGCCGCGCTGGCGGGGCTGCGCCGCTACCAGGAGGCGCCGCGCGCGCGCCGCCGGATGAAGCCGGTGCGGCATCGCCGCGGCGCGGCACGGCTGCGCGACGGCGGCGGGGCGGCGGACGCCCCGCCGGTGGTGCTGGTGCCGTCGCTGATCAACCCGCCCTCGGTGCTCGACCTCGCGCGCGGGCGCTCGCTGGTCGACCATCTCGCGGGCGCCGGCTTCCACCCGTGGCTGCTCGACTGGGGCCATCCGCGACCGCGCGACGCCGCGGTCGACCTCGCCGGCCACGTCAGCGAGCGATTGCTGCCGCTGGTGGCGCGGCTCGGTCGGCCGCCGCTGCTCGTCGGCTATTGCCTCGGCGGCACGCTCGCGCTCGCCGCCGCGGCGCTGCTCGGCGCGCGCTGCGCCGGTGTCGCGACGGTGGCGGCGCCGTGGCGTTTCGCGGGCTATGGCGAGCCCGCGCGCGCGACGATGCGCGCGCTATGGGGGCGGGCCGAGCCGGCGTGCCGCGCGCTCGGCGTGCTGCCGATGGAGGTGCTCCAGGCCGGTTTCTGGCAGCTCGACCCGGCGCGCACCGTCGCGAAATACGAGGCGCTGGCGTCCGCGGACGCCGCGACGCTGGCGCGCTTCGTGCGGCTCGAGGACTGGGCCAACGCCGGGGCGCCGCTGACCTATGCCGCCGGGGCGGAGCTGTTCGGCGCGCTGGTGGGCGAGGACGCGCCCGGCGCGGGGGCGTGGCGCGTCGGCGGGCGGGCGGTCGGGCCGGACGCGCTGGCCTGCCCGTCGATCGAGTTCGTCTCGCTGAGCGATCGGATCGTGCCCGCGGCCACCGCGGCCGGGCTGGCGGCACGGCGCGACGTCGGCGCGGGCCATGTCGGGATGATGGTCGGCGGGCGCGCGGGCGCGCTGCTCTACGAGCCGCTGGCGGCATGGCTAAGCGGGGTGGCGGCGTGAGGGGGCGCGGGCGTCACGCGGTCGCGAGTGTAGCGATCCCCGTCACCCTCACCCTTCCCACCCGGCTACGCCGGGCGGGCCCCCTCCCTCCCCCAGCGGGAGAGGAAGGGAGGCGCGCAGCGCCGGAAGGGTGAGGGTGATCCCGAGGGCAACGGCGTACCCCTCACCAGCGCCGCTCGAGCCGTCGCCCCAGCCCGGTGAGCAGCTCATACTGGCTCACCCCGCTCGCCGCCGCCATCGCGGGCAGGTCGGGGTCGAAGCGCAGCCAGTCGCCCTCGGCGACGTCGGCCGCGGTGGCGTCGAGCGCGACCAGGTCCATCGAGACCCGCCCGATCACCGGCAGCGCGGCGTCGCCGGCATAGGCGCGGCCGCGGCCGGAGAAGGCGCGGTAATAACCGTCGGCATAGCCCAGATTGGCGATCACCACGTCGGTGTCCGCCGGCGCGCGCCAGGTCGCGTTATAGCCCACCGTCTCGCCCGCGCGCACGCGGCGGCGCTGCAGCACCTCGGCCGCGATCGTCGCGACCGGGCGCAGCACGTCGGCGAGCGCGGGCACCGGCACGCCGCCGTACAGCGCGAGGCCCGGCCGCGTCAGGTCGAAGTGATAGTCGGGGCCGAGCGCGATGCCCGCCGAGTTGGCCAGGCTCATCCGCCGCGCCGCGGTCCGCCCCGCCAGGGCGGCGAAACGCGAACGCTGCGCCGCGTTGAGCGGGTGGCCGGGCTCGTCGGCGCAGGCGAGGTGGCTCGCCAGCGTGTCGAGCGCGAGCCCGTCGAGCAATCCGGCGGCGACGTCCTCGGGCCCGACGCCGAGCCGGTTCATGCCGGTGTCGACCATCACGTCGCACGCGCGGCCCGCGCCCGCCTCGCGCCAGCGCCGCACCTGCGCCGCGGTGGAGAGGATGGGGCGGACCCCGGGCAGATCGGCGTGGCCGAGGTCCGCGGCGCGCGCGCCGTGGAGCACCGCGACCCGCGCCGCGCCGCCGGCGAGCGCGGGGGCGAGCGCCGCCGCCTCGGCCCAGGTGGCGACGTAGAAGTCGCGGCAGCCCGCGGCGGCGAGCCGAGTCGCCACCGCGACCGCGCCGAGCCCGTAGCCGTCCGCCTTCACCGCGGCGCCGCACGCCGCCGCGCCGCTCAGCCGCGCCAGCGCGCGCCAATTGTCGGTGAGCGCGGCGGCGGAGCAGTCGAGGCGGTGCGGGGCGTCGGTCATCGCCCCCGCGCCTAGCGCGCCCGCGCGGGCCGCGCCACCGCGCGGGGCTTTACCCGACCCGATGCGGCGGGCAGGACGGCGCGATGAACGTCCTGATCCTCTACGGCTCGTATCGCGCCGATCGCACCGGCATCCGGCTCGCGCGCTATCTCGTCGACCGTTTCGCCGCGCGCGGCGACGCGCCCACGCTCGTCGACGCCAAGGCGGTCGGGCTGCCGCTGCTCGACCGGATGTACAAGGAATATCCCGCGGGCGAGGCGCCCGCGGCGATGGAGCGGCTGGCCGGGCAGATCCGCGGCGCCGATGCCTTCGTGTTCGTCGCCGGCGAGTATAATTGGGGCCCGCAGCCGGGGCTGAAGAACCTCACCGACCATTTCCTGGAGGAATGGTTCTGGCGCCCCGCGGCATTGGCCAGCTACTCGGCCGGGCGGCTCGGCGGCGCGCGCAGCAACAGCGCCTGGCACGCGATCCTGCCCGAGATGGGGATGCCGGTGATCTCGAGCACCCTGGTGGTCGGCCCGATCGCGCAGACGCTCGACGCCGAGGCGCGGCCGACCGGGGGCGCGGGCGAGTCGCTCGAGCGCCAGTTCGGCCGCTTCGCCGACGACCTCGCCTGGTGGGCGGAGGCGGCCAAGGCGCAGCGCGCGCGGCTCGCGCCGCCCTATTGAGCGGCTGCGCCGATCAGTGCGCCAGCAGCTGGTCCAGCTCGCGCGACAAGGCCTCGAAGCGATAGGGCTTCGCCAGGAAGCGGCCCGCGTCGGGGATGGCGGCACTGGTCGGCCGCATGTCCCCCGAGGTCAGCAGGATGCGGATCGCCGGCCAGCGCCGGTGCACCTCGCCCGCGAGCTGAAGACCGTCCATCGTGCCGGGCATGCGGATGTCGGTGAACAGCACCTGGACCTTGTCGCCGTGCTCCAGCCGCTCGAGCGCCTCGTCGGCGTCGCCCGCCTCGATCACGCGATAGCCGGCCTCGGCCAGCGCGTCGGCACCGATCATGCGGACGAACAGCTCATCCTCGACGAGGAGGACGGTGGTGCCGCAAGACTGACCCATAAGCTGACCTACCCTACTGATCTATCGGGTTTAACCCTGCCGCGGCGCGGGGCGTTCCGCGGCAACAGTCTAACCTAGGTAGACGCTGGCGCTCAGCCGCGCCCGCGCAGCCGCGCCAGCACCGCGAGGCCGAGCCCCGCGCCCACCGCGGTGGCGGCGGCGAGCTTGTGCCGGCCGGCGGCGTCGTAGAGGCTCACCGAGCGGCCGTGCTGGTCGCGCGAGCGCTCGCGCCCGTCGTCGAACGGCGCCGCCAGATTGTCGCGCCGGGCCGGCGCGCGCGTGCGGTCCTGGATCATCGGCAGCAGTCTGTGGCCGAGCTTGTCGAGCAGCGGCGGGACATGCTCGGCCACCAGCACCTGCAGCCGCCCGGTGCCGCCGACGGTGATGTCGCGCTTCGGATGCTGCGCCGCCTCGAGGATCGCCTCGGCGACCAGCTCGGGGGCGTAGACCGGCGGCGGCAGCAGCGCGGCGCCGTCGAGATGGTTCGCGGCGTGCTCGGCGATCGGCGTGTCGATCCCCGAGGGCTTCACCAGCGTCACCGAGATCGGCAGGCGATCGCCCTCGATCTCGATGCGCAGCGAGCCGACATAGCCCTTCACCGCGTGCTTGCTCGCGGCATAGGCGCCCATGCCGGCGGTGGGGATGTCCGACACGATCGAGCCGACCGTGATCAGCGCCCCGCCGGCGCGCTGGAGCTGCTCGACCGCGGTGAGGCAACCGTGCACCGCGCCGAGATAGTTGGTGCGCATCAGCCGCTCGTGCTCGTCCATCGGCGTGTCGACCAGCTTGGCGTAGATCGCCACGCCCGCGGCATTGACCCAGGTGTCGATGCGGCCGAACCGCTCCACCGCCTTGGCGGCGGCGCGCTGGACGTCGCGCAGGTCGCCGACGTCGGCGGTGGCGAACTCGGCCTGGCCGCCCGCGGCCTCGATCTCGCGCGCGATCGTCGCCAGCGCGTCGCTGTCGCGCGCGACCAGCACCACCTTGGCGCCGCGCGCCGCCGCGGTGCGCGCGGTGACCAGCCCGATGCCCGAGCTGGCACCGGTGATCAGGATCACCTGCTGGTCGATCGGCTTGAGCTGCGGGGTCATGGGGATCCTCTCGTCATTGTGCCGGAGGTAACCCGCGCGGGCGGCGATCGGTTCATCAGGCGCCCCCGGGCGCCCGACGGCGCGGGCGGGGTGTCCGCGAGCGACGTGGCACCGACCCTGCCCCCCCTTACGCGGGAGCCCTGGTGGCAATGGGACCGCTGGCGCGTCGCGCGCCGGTAACTATTCTGAAAGCCAACGTAGATCAGACACATCCCGCCTGCCACTGATTGACACAGGCGGGGCGGAGGCCAGACATGCCGGGCATGACCCAACGCCAGTCGCGCAACGTCTCGCTGACCCCCGAGCTGGAGTCCTTCATCAGCGACGCGCTCGGCTCGGGCGATTACGGCAACGCCAGCGAGGTGGTGCGCACCGCGCTCAAGCTGCTGCGCGACCGCGGCGCGCCGCGTGCCGCGCCGGCATGGCCGATCGGCGGCGGCGAGACGGGGGCGATGATCCGCGCGCGCGACTGGGCGCGCAGCGCGCTCGGCGCGCTCGCCGACTGGTCGCCGCAGCTGCGCACCACGGTGGCCAACGTGGTCAACTCGCCCGTGCCCAAGGTGCTGATGTGGGGCCGCGAGGGCGTGATGCTCTACAACGACGCCTATCGCGCGATCGCGGGCGCGCACCATCCCGCGGCGCTGGGCCAGACCGCGGCGAGCGTCTTCCCCGAGATCTGGGACTGGAACCGCGCCATCCTCGAGCGCGGCTTCGCGGGCGAGATCGTCTCCTACCGCGACCAGCCCATGACGCTGCTGCGCGACGGCGCGCCGGCCGAGCTGGTCTTCGACCTGTTCTACACCCCGGTCTACGAGGCCGACGGCGCGGTGGGCGGGGTGCTCTGCACCGTGATCGACAATACCGGGCGGGTCGAGCTGGAGCGCCGGCTGGCCGACGGCGAGGCCGAGCTGCGCACCGTCACCGACGCGCTGCCGCTGCTGGTCTCCTTCATCGACCGCGACCATGTCTTCCGCTTCGCCAACCGCTACTACCTCGAGTGGTTCGGGCTGAGCCCCGCGCAGGTCGTCGGCCGCCACGCGCGCGACGTGATCGGCGCGGAGAATTACGCGCAGCGCCGCGCGCTGATGGACCGCGCGCTGGCGGGCGAGACGATCGAGTCCGACTCGGCGATCCGCCACGGCGACGGCAGCCTGCGCCGCGCCGACGTGCGCTACCTGCCGCGCCGCGCCGCCGACGGCAGCGTCACCGGCTTCCAGGTGATCGTGCTCGACGTCGAGGAGCGTGTCCGCCGCGAGGAGGCGCTCGACGCCAGCAACGCGCGCTTCCGCGCCGCGATGGAGGCGATGCACGGCGTGTTGTGGACCAACGACGCGCACGGCCGGATGGTGGGCGAGCAGCCCGGCTGGGGGCTGCTCACCGGCCAGCGCGTCGAGGATTATCAGGGGCACGGCTGGTCCGCCGCGGTCCATCCCGACGACGTCGCGCCGACGCTGGCGGCGTGGGAGCAGGCGGTCGCGGCCCGGTCGACCTTCGTGTTCGAGCATCGCGTGCGGCGCCACTGCGGCACCTGGCGCACCTTCGCGGTCCGCGCGGTGCCGCGGCTCGACGAGCACGGCGCGATCGCGGAGTGGGTCGGGGTTCACACCGACATCACGCACCAGCGCGCCGCCGAGGCCGCGCTGCGCGACCATGCCGAGCAGCTCGAGCGCCAGGTGCGCCACCGCGAGCGCGCCGAGGAGCAGCTGCGCCAGCTCAACGAGACGCTCGAGACCCGCGTGATCGACGAGATCGCCACGCGCCGCGCCGCCGAGGCCAAGCTGGCGCAGGCGCAGAAGATGGAGACGGTGGGCAAGCTCACCGGGGGCGTGGCGCATGATTTCAACAATCTGCTCCAGGTCGTCTCGGGCAACCTGCAGCTGCTGCAGAAGGACGTCGCGGGGAACGAGCGCGCCGAGACCCGCGTCGCCAACGCGCTGGCGGGCGTGTCGCGCGGGTCGCGGCTGGCGTCGCAGCTGCTCGCCTTCGGGCGGCGCCAGGCGCTCGAGCCCAAGACGGTCAACGTCACGCGCTTCGTGCGCGGCATGGACGACATGCTGCGCCGCGCGATCGGCGAGGGGATCGAGGTGGAGACGGTGTTCGGCGGCGGCCTGTGGAACACCTTCATCGATCCCGGCCAGATCGAGAACGCGCTGCTGAACCTCGCGATCAACGCGCGCGACGCGATGGAGGGCCAGGGCAGGCTCACCATCGAGCTGGCCAACGCGCACCTCGACGACGAATATGCGCGCCGCCACGACGAGGTGACGCCGGGCCAATATGTCATGCTCGCGGTGAGCGACACCGGCAGCGGCATGACCCCCGAGGTGCTGGAGAAGGTGTTCGAGCCCTTCTTCTCGACCAAGGCCGAGGGCAAGGGCTCGGGGCTGGGGCTGTCGATGGTCTACGGCTTCGTCAAACAGTCGGGCGGGCACGTCAACATCTACTCCGAGCCGGGCCATGGCACGACGATCCGGCTGTACCTGCCGCGCGCGCTGGAGCGCGAGGACGTCGAGGTGGCGGTCGACACCGGGCCGATCACCGGCGGCACCGAGACGGTGCTGGTGGTCGAGGACGACGACGAGGTGCGCGCCACCGTGGTCGAGCTGCTCGCCGAGCTGGGCTATCGCGTGCTCAAGGCGGTCGACGCGCAGAGCGCGCTGAACGTGGTGGAGAGCGGCATCGCGATCGACCTGCTCTTCACCGACGTCGTGATGCCGGGCACGCTCAAGAGCCCCGAGCTGGCGCGCAAGGCGCGCGAGCGGCTGCCCGAGATCGCGGTGCTGTTCACCTCGGGCTATACCGAGAACTCGATCGTCCACGGCGGGCGGCTCGACGCGGGGGTGGAGCTGCTCTCCAAGCCCTATACGCGCGAGGCGCTGGCGCGGAAGATCCGCCACGTGCTCGCCAACCAGCATCAGCGCGCCGCGCTGCCGCCCCGCGCCCCCACTGCCGCCCCCGCCCCCGCCGCTCCCCTCGCCGTGCCGCCGGCGCCGTCACCGCGCGCGACGATCCTGCTGGTCGAGGACGATTCGCTGATCCGCTCGGCGACCGCGGAGGTGTTGCAGGAGGCGGGGCAGGTGGTGGTCGAGGCCGCCAGCGCGGAGGAGGCGATGGCGGCGCTGCAGACCGCGCCGATCGACGTGCTGATCACCGACATCCACCTGCCCGGCAGCTCGGGGCTGGCACTCGCCGAGCGCGCCGCCGCGCTGCGCCCGGGGATCCGCGTGGTGGTGGCGAGCGGCGACACCGGCTCGGTCGACGCCGCGGCGGCGGGGGTGCGGCTGCTGCCCAAGCCCTATGGCGCCGCCGACCTGCTGCGCGCGATCGGCGCGCCGGCGGCGCCGCGCGCGCTGGCGCGCGAGGGGGAGGCGTAGGTCCGACGTCGGACCGCCGGGGAGGCGAGGTGACGACGGTCGGCGGCCCCGCCGCCGCGGGTGGCGCTAGGCGGCGGCGAGCCGCAGCGCGGTCTCGCGGTACGTGTGCAGCGGCCGGCCGAGCAGCGCGGTGAGGCGCTCGCGATCGCCGTCGTGCGGGATCATCCCGTCGCTGACGTAGCGCTCCGCCATCAGCCGCATCTCATAGGCGGTCCAGCGCGGCATGACCGCCGCCATGGTCCGCTCGAAGCCGCTCGGATCGTCGCCGCCATAGGCGACCGGGCGGCCGAGCACGTCCGACCAGATCGCCGCGACGTCCGCGCCGGTGAGCGTCTCCGGGCCGACGAGGTTGATCGTCTCGAGCGGCAGCTTGCCCGGCGCGCGCTCGCGGCGGACCAGCTCGATCGCGGCGACCTCGGCGATGTCGCGCGCGTCCACCATCGCGATGCCCTTGCCGCCGATCGGCATCGGGTAGACGCCGTGCTGCAGGATCACGTCCCGCACCATCGCCTCATTGTCGATGAAATAGGTCGGCCGCAGGATCGTGGCGCCGGCGCCCGTCGCGGCGAGCATCCGCTCGGCCCCGGACTTCACCGCGAAATGCGGCACGTTGACTGCCTCGTCCGCGTCGAACACGGAGAGGTAGACGATCCGGTCCACGCCGGCCTCGCGCGCGACGTTGAGCGTGATGATCGCCTGGGTGAATTCGTCGCCCGTCACCGCGTTGAGCAGGAACAAGGTGGTGACGCCGTCGAGCGCGGCGCGCAGCGAGTCGATGTCGAGCAGGTCGCCCCGCACGGCCTCGACCGCGGCGGGGAAGTCCGCCTTGGCGGGGTCGCGCGTCAGGACCCGGACACCGGCGTCGCGGACGAGCAGCTGGTCGACGACGTGGCGGCCGACGCGGCCGGTGGCGCCGATGACGAGAATGGTCATGAGAGATCTCCTTCGTGGGTCATGCTGACGAAGGCGAAGATGCGTGTTCCACCGTGGCGCGAATAGCCCGCGATTCAGGACGCGGCGTCTCTCCCACGGAACAGTCGCGCGAGGATCAGGGCCGCTCGCGGCGGCGACCGATCGGGCGCGCGACCCGACGATGACCCTCGTCGCGCGGATTCGTCGGCGTGCTCGTGCGCCCGCGGGAGCCGAGGGCCACGCGCACCATCCCCGCGGCCCCGCACCCCGGCTCGCGCCGGCGCACGGTTCAGCTCGGGCGAAGCTCGTCCTGATCCGGGCGGTGGCGTGAGCTCACGGCGAGAGGCGCGCGCATCGGCCCGCCCGGGCGAGCGGCGCCACGCTCACCACTGCCGGCGGAAGCCGCGGATCGCCACCACCGACTCGCGCCGGGCGCGCTGGGTGCGCGCGGTGACGTCGGTCTCCTCCTGCGCGGGGCTGGCCATGGCCAGGGCGCCGCTCGCCGGCTCGGGCGACGGCGCCGGCGGCACCGCGACCGCGATCACCGCGGGCTCGACCGCGGCCGCGACCTGCACCGTCGGCACGACCGCGGGCGCGCGCGCGACCCCGGCGGAGGCGACGGATCGGTCGCGCGAGCGCGTGGCGCCCGGGTCGCGGGCGGGCATCGCCGCGGGCCGCGGACGCGGACTCGGCGCGACCAGCGCCAGCTCAGGGGCGGGGGCAGGAACGGCCGCGGGAGCGGGGGTCGAGGGTGCCGGCGCCGCGCCGGGCGGCGTTGCCGCGCGCGCCACCGCGCGCGGGCGCTCGCTCGCCGGCGCCACCCGGTCGCGGGGCGCGTCGGGGAGAGCGCCGGGCTCGACGATGAGGAACCCGACCGCCGCGAGCGCCCCCACGGCGGCGAGGCCGAGCGTGGCCGAGGCGCGGCGCGACCGCACCAGCGATCGCGCGAGCGAGCGGACGAGCCCGCGCGGCACGGACGCGGCGCTCTCCCGCCCGCCGACCGCCGCGGCATCGGGTTCGCCCAGCACGGACAGCAGCGCGGCGTCGAGCCGCGCGTCCTCGAAGGCGGCGGGCGGGCGGGTCATCGCGCCGCCGCCGCGGCCAGACGGTCGCTCGCGCCCGGGCGCACCGCCACGACCGGCTCGGTCGCGCGCGGATCCACCTGGAGGAACCAGCGCTCGCCGTCCTCCAGCCCCATCGCGGTGAGCCGCCCGGTGCGATACGCCCCGGTGTCGATCCCGACGCGGTTAGGGCGCACGTCCGGGCCGCCCTCGACGATCGTGTGGCCGTGCACCACGGTGACCCCGTGATCCTGGTGGGAATCGAGGAACTCCTCGCCGATCCACAGCAGGTCTCGCGCCGTCTGGCGCCCGAGCGCGACGCCCGGCCGGATCCCGGCATGGACGAAGAGATGGTCCTCGTGGCGCAGCGTCAGCGGCAACCGCTCGAGCCAGCCGAGCACGTCGCGGCCGACCAGCTGCGCCGCCGCGCGCAGCTCGCGCAGCGTCGGCAGCGCGTCGGTCAGCGCGGGCGCCGCGCCCCAGCTGAGCAGCGTCTCGCGCCCGCCGAAGTCGAGCCACGCGCGATAGGCCCAGAGATCGCCGCGGAGCGCGTGCACCATCATCTCCTCGTGATTGCCCTTGAGCACCGTGAACCGCGGGTTGAGCTGGCTCAGCCGCATGCACCCGCGCACCAGCCGCGCGCTGTCCGGGCCGCGGTCGACGATGTCGCCGAGCAGCACGATCCGGGTGGTGGCGCGCGCGCGCGCGGCATGGTCGCGCTCGATCGCGCGCATCAGCTCCCCGAACAGGTCCAGGCGGCCGTGAAGGTCGCCGATCGCGTAGATCCGACTCGCCTCGCCCGCGTGATCGCCGCCGCTCACCCCATCGTCACCCTCGTGC
This sequence comes from Sphingomonas folli, assembly GCF_019429525.1. Lineage (GTDB taxonomy): Bacteria > Pseudomonadota > Alphaproteobacteria > Sphingomonadales > Sphingomonadaceae > Sphingomonas > Sphingomonas folii. The sequence goes on from NZ_JAHXZL010000010.1 coordinate 59,935, forward strand.
CCACGCGCTCACTCGCGCGCGCGTGATAGACCCACCGACACGGCCACGCCCGCCGAGAAGCTGGCCGCACCGCGCGACAGGCCCGCGGTGGTGAACCCGGTGAGCCGCAGCGGTGTTCCCGCCAGCCGCGTGGAGGCGCCCGCGAACAGCTCGTGCGCGTCTTCCACCAGCCGCGTCGCCGCGCGCGCATAATGGTAGGAGGTCAGCAGATACGCGTCGCGCCCGATCGCGAAGGAGGCGCCCGCCGAGGCCGCCGGGCCGTCGCGCAGGTCGTAGGACGCGGTGTCGCCGAGGAAGCGATAGGTCACCGACACGAACGGGGTCACCGCGCCGAGCGGCAGCGACGCGTCGGCGCCCAGCGCATAGTCGTTCTCGCCGCTGGAGAGCCCGCTGCGCCGCGTCGCGGTGTTGATCTTGGCGCGCCCCGACAGTTCGAGCTCGACCGGACTGCCCGCGGGCGCGATCGTGTAGGCGGCGCCGAGCGTGAGGTCGCCGATGCCCTCGGCGGTGCGCTTCACCGCCGAGGTGTTGGGCGCGACCAGCACCGGGGTGGCGTCGATGCCGGTGAAGACGGTCGAGCGGCTGCGGATGCGCATCCACGGCAGCGACGCCGAGAGCGTGAGATCGTCGAGCCGCAGCCGCGCGCCCAGAGCGGAACTCCAGATCGTCGTCGTCGAGCCGGTGCCGAAGTCGCCCTCGCCGTAGATGCCGCCGAGCGACACGTCGAGCGTCGCGTCGTCGCGGTCGAGCCGGTCCATCGCCTGGGGCACGGTCGCGGCGGAGACGGTCGCGGTCGCGCTCGACGGCGAGATCGCGCTCGTCGCGTCGTAGCGCACGACGCGCTCGGGCGGATCGAGCATCTGGGCCGCCGCCGGCGCGGCGAGGAGGGCGAGCGCGAGCGCGGCGAGCGCCGCTCCGTGGTGGGTCATCGTGTGTCTCCCTCGCGCCGGCATCGCGGCGCCGGCCGGGGTCGTGAAGGCCGCGGCGCTGTCTTGTTAACCAATGCCTTAACCGATCAAGTCCGGGGTGAGACAGCACCGATCGCGCCCTCGCGGCGCGTGCCGCGCTTGGACGCGACGGCCGGGTGCGTCGCGCGGGACAAGCGTCGCGGCGATCCAGGAGTCGTCGGCTCCCGGCAGCGGGCAGGCGGGTATCGCGGCGTCGCCGATCCCGCTCCCCGGCGCGATCGCGCGTCGGCGCGCGCCGCGCCGTCGCCGCACCATTGGTTCATTATGGGACAGAGGCGCGCGCGACGGGAGGACATCGCGTCCGGGTCGACCGATCTTCTCGGGAGCGGGCGCCGCGTTGCCCGCGCGCCGGGAGCGAAGCGGCCCCCGCCCCGGCGCGTCTCCTAAAGTCTGGTCCACCTCCGTCGATCCGTGCTCCGGCGAACGCCGGGTCCGAGTGCCGCAGGCGTGACGCTCGTGGCACTAAGCCCCTGCGTCCGAGAGGGCACCGCGTTGGCTTCCATCAGATGGACCGGCCTCTAGCACGCCGTCGTCGCCCCGCACGCCGTCGCGCCGCTCGCCCGGTCGGCCTCGGCGCGCTCGATCATGCGGATGCGGCTGCTCGCCTGGTCCGCGGCCTCGATCCGCTCGGCGGCGTGCCGGGCCTGCGCCTCGGCGCTCTCCGTCAGCGGCACGGTCGCCCCGGGGGGCGAGGCGGTGGGCGGGGCGGCGGCGCCGGGTCGCGCGCCCGGCGCCGGCGCGGATACGACGGTGACCCGACCGTCATCGGTTGGATCAGCGGCGTCGCGGCCGCGCGGCCGAACAGCGACGGCGACGGCGCCGGCGACCAGCGCGACGGCGACCAGGGAGATCAGCCGCCGCCATGAGCGGGACGGTAACGGGGGCATCGATCGATCCGGACAGGGTGGACGTGACGGTCGCGCGCGGTGGAGACGGCGCGCGGCAGATCACCGCGCGCTGCCGCCCGTCAGCAGAGGTTGGAGTCGAACTTGTTCGGGGAGACGTAGGAGACCTGGTGACCCACGTCGCCCATCACGTCCCAGACGATGAAGTCCGCGCCGGACTTGTCGGCGAAGTTGGTCTTGGCGGTGCGCGCCTGCGTGTTGAAATAGGCCGCGGCGTTGTCGTTGCCGCGGAACTGGAACAGCGTGCAGGTGCCGTTGATGGTGCGTCCGGCGTCGGGATTGGGGACGATCGACATGCGGCGCCGATCGTGGTTGGCCGCCCATTGCAGCGCCGCATAGGCGGCGTTCGTCGCGTTCGCGTTGTTGGCGGGCACGCTGGCGCTGACGATCGGCATCTCGGCGCCGTCGCTGCCCTTCGCCGCATTGGCCCAACAGGTCAGATAGTCGTTGATCGTGTACTTGGTGCCGAAGGCCTCGATGCCCGCGTCGTCGTCCTCGGTGATGTCCAACTCGCCGTCGTTGATCTGCGGGATGATCTTGACCCCCAGCAGCCCGTGCGATTTCTCATAGTCGTAGCAGGTGTTGGCGCCGCTCGCGGTCGCGTCGCCGGCGATCGCGCGATGGACGAAGAACTTGAGATAGACGTTGGCGGTCGAGTGGATGTCGCGGACCTGCTGCGCCGCCTTCGAGAAGACGGTCGCGTCCTGCACGTCGAGCACGATCATGAAGTTGCTCCTCATGATCTCGGGATGATTGTCCCACAGGGCCTTCAGCATCGAGTAGAGGCTCTGCACATGGTCGCCGTCGCCGCTGAGCGACGGATAGAAGACGGTGGCGCCGCGGCCGTACGCCTTGAGCGCCTTGCTGCGCCAGAACTCGGTGTCATGCTCGGCGAAATGGACCGTCGTGGCGCTGCCCTGGTTCTTGAGCAGAACGTCGACCGCGTTGAGCTTGCCGGCGTAATTGTCCTGCTCGGTCGAGCGACCCGAGAGGAAGTCGTGGACGATGAGGACATCGCCCGACGAATCGAGCCGCAGGTCGAGCTCGACCCCGCTCAGCCCGAGTTTGTACGCGCGCACCACGGAGTCATAGGAATTCTCGGGCAGCGTCTGGCGGCTGTCGACGTCGTGGAAGACGCCGCGATGCGCGATCACCGCCGGTGCCGCCGCGACGATGGTAGGTGTCAGCGGCGCGATCAGTGCCGCAGCGTGGGAGATCAATCGGAGGACCCGCTTCATCTTGTTGTTTTCCTGAATAAATGAATACCGCCGCCACGTGAGGGTGGCGGCGGTATGATGTACGCCGGTGATAGCGGGTGCATTGAACGCCTCCGCTACCGTCTCTATTGTAGCGCGGACGGGCCAGGACCGTGCCGAGGTGGAGCGGAAACATCGCGGGCCGAAGCAAACTCCTTGATCGCGCGCGAGACATGGCCGTGAGATCTGTCGGAGTACCGGCCGCGCGCGTTGCCCGGCCGAGGAGCCGGTCCCGAGATCGCGGTGGCGGGCCGCGATCGACGCGGCCGGATCGCGCGCTCGGGGGTAGGTCGACGATGTGCCGTTATCGCCCCGAAGTCGCGAAGCGGGCGCGCGTCGAGGACTCCCGGGAGGCGCACGGGCGTGTTAGGCAGGGTAGATGCTGAAAACCCGGATGAAGCGGCTCGCCGCCAGAGACTCGCGCGCCGTGCAGTTCCTCGCCGACGTCGAGCGGTCGATCGAGGGCCTGGAGAACGAGGACCTGCTCGACCTGGCCGACATCTTCAGGGGCGAGCGACGCGGCCCGCTGGGTGAGATCGCCGCGCGCGAGATGGCGCGGCGCGACATCAGTCTCTGAGCGCTCGGCGTGCCCGGGCCACGCCGGGCCGGCGAGGCGTGAGATCCCTCCGGGCTGACCGTCACCCGGCGGACGCGGGCGCGTGGCCCTGGGCTCCTTCGCGCGCAGGCGCACCCCGCTGGTTCACACCAGTCGGATCAGCCTCTGCCGCGCGGTCGGCCAGTCGCTCGCCGGACAGACGTCGCGCGGGCGGGCGGTCATACATCAGGGGAAATGCCGAAGTCGCTCTATCCGGTCCCTCAGCTGAGGCGCTGAGAAGGACCGGATAGAGCCGACTTACGTGGTGGGCGTGGCAAGGATTGAACTTGCGACCCCTGCGATGTCAACACAGAACAACCCAACTGCTCCGGTCAACAATTCACCAAAAAAGCCCTCACTTGCAGCGCCTTAGCCTGCACTCGCCCGTAAGTTAGCCGCGAGGGGAGTGCGGTGCAATAGCGCCAGTTCCACGTTCGTTGTGACAAGAATGTGATTGTTCTTGCCCCCCTGGTTCCCCCGAAAGTGGTCTTTCGGGTACCTTCGCAGGGATACCGAATTACACAAGAGAGGCGCGTGAGACCGGGTATGGAACCGCTCAGATCGATGGCCGGGTCTTCTGTACCACGTGCCGCCCCCTACCCCCACCCTCCGTGGAGGAGCAGCAATCCCGCAAGCTCGTAGGCGGACTAGTTTCGCCTGAATCTTCGCCGACGCGGAGTTGGCGGCACAACCGCTGATTGATACTGCCTCAACCCGGCATCGCTCGTTAGAATGCTCACCTGCATGCCCGATCGCGCATAATACGCTGCCACACTGGCGATGGTGGCGTCTCCGATGCCGACCTGACGGGCAGCCATGGCTGGCCAGTCCTCGACGAGCCTGCCGAGATGCTCCTCTGACCAAAGGCTGCTTTGCTCTACGAACGCTCCCCAAGGAGTGTCGGCGTTCAGGGCGGCTCGTAGTTGACCCATCAGTCGTAAGGCTGCTTCGTGGCGATGTTCGCTTCCATGTGCGATGAAGTTCCCGGCTTCGATGACCGCCGCAATCGGAAGAACGAGAGTTGCGCCGCTAGCAACAGCCGCGTCTAACTCCCGCGTAGCTCTCTCATAATCATAGCGTTCATCCCCGCTTCCAGCGGTTTCGCGGCCTGGGACCCGCAGCCAACAGCACAAGACTGATGTGTCGATGATGACTACCGACTGCGACATTACGAGTCAGCGTTCTGGCGGTGGATGGCTTCCTCGATCAATCCTTCGCTTGTGAGTCGGCCGACCTGGCCGTGTGCTAGAAGCTTAGGCAAATCTCTGATGTCCTCCAGCAGCGTAAGTCTGCTAAAGCCAGCTTCCGGGTCGCGGTGAGCAACCGTAGTCATTGGGATCATCTCCAATCCCATGCGGTCAAGCAGGGCTGGATTGTGAGTCGTCACGACGATGTCCACCGATCTCCGCGTGCCTACCGTCCTTAGAACATCAAGTAGCAACCCGGAACGCGAAGGATGAAGACCGTTGTCAACTTCCTCCACAACTAAGAGGCTGCCTTTTGGTCGAGTTAATAGAGCCACCACTATCGCTAGGAAACGAAGCGTGCCATCCGACATACCACGAGCATCGACAACGGGAGCTTCGTGACTCCCGTTCCACTGCTCCTCACAATACAGCATCGCGTCGCTTTTAAACTTGCCAACCACCTCAGCGTAGACCCGATTAATGTCTCTCTCTGGGAGCTGCTTGCCGTAATTAGTAAGTTCCTCCTCAACGGCTCGCCGCTCGTCGTGAGGCAGCGCGGCTAGAACACCCGCTATGTTCCGTGCGTCACTCTCCAGCCTATCTGAAAGGGGCGAGAAGCCACGCATATGAGACGGGATCGGATCCAGGATGAAGATGCTTTGTAAAGCGGCGAGAACTTGGCTAACGCCGTCCTCGATCTCAGATCTCAACTTCTGTCCGCGAAGCTGATGGAGGATGACGCTGGATCGGCTCAGCTGGCGAGGTGTGCCTCGCTTCTCATTGTATAAACGCGCCGTGATGTTCGGCGAGTCGGGAGCTAGTGGGTCAGTGGTGTAGAGCTTTATGCGGCCGCTTTCCGTGAACGTACCATCTCTTCTCGCGCGGTAGCGTACACGTTCAAGCTGCTCTGCCAGAAGCTCACAGCGATTGTCACGGATAACGCAACTAAGCTCGTACTCGTAGCTGGTGATGTCGCCGAGTTGAACGCCGACGGCGAGCTTGAAAGAGTCTCCGGGCTGCCGCGCGGCCCACTCCAGACCACCACGCATGCCGTTCGTTATGCTATCGCCCTGAAAGCGCGGACGTGAGCAGCAGCCCAGTCCCGCATCGGCTCAAGAACGTCAGAGCGTCGATCAGATTCGATTTGCCGCTTGCGTTCGTGCCGATCACTACCGTGAGCGGATCAATGTGGAGCCTCGCATCCTCGAAGCTCTTCCAATTCTCAAGGCGAACGAACGTGATCATAGGCGACCGGTAGCACGCGGTGGACACCATGAGGAAGACCAGCCAACCTCGCTAACCTCTCGTGCCGAGAAGCCGGCATGCGCCAGCTCGACGGACCGTCTTGTGACCGGTCGGCTGGCGGCTAAAGGGTCGTGCGAAGCGGCAGCGAGGCTTACCTTGGCTCGAATCCGGCGATCGTCACCCTCATTTTGGCAATGCGTTCTAAGCGGCTGATGACGAGCTGTTGCCTGCTTCTAAGTGCATTCATCTTGTCAGCGAGCTTTTGTTGCCGTTCGAGGTCCGGCAAACCGTATTGGTCCGTAGGAAGAGCAAAGCTGCACTGCTTCACCATGTCAGTTGTGACCCGAGTGTAATCAGGTGAACCGTCTTCTCGGAATCTTCCAATCGCTATGTCGAGGAACACTGGGGTAAGGACAAGCTCCATGTAGGGCAGGTATATCTTATCGCGGACATCGTCGCGGACGCGGAGGATGCCGCAATGAGAGTTCGCGCTGAAGGCGCCATCTCTCACGAACGTATGTCCAGCATATCCGTCCGCGGCCCACGTCAAGCACGGGCCTTCGAAATCAGCGGATGCGACGTACCCGGCGACCTCGTTTCGACGCGAAGATCCTGTGTAGACGGGGAACGGACCCGGAGTAGTCAATATGTACCTTTGGGTCATCTTCCCGCTTCCTCGAAACGGCTCCTCGAAGATGTCCAGAAGGGCGAATTCCTTGAAGGGTGGAGAGAGGCTCGGGTATGCGACATTCAATGAACTTACATGGTTGGACATCCCCGCCAGCTTGCGCTGGAAGGATGCAACCTTCTCGAACCGGCCAGCTACCTCCTCTTGAGCAGCTAGATCGGGCAGCTTGTCAGATGATATTGGCACGGATACGAACACGCCTGCGGCCGCGCCGGTGGCGATTTTAGTATAATCGCTTTCGCCATTTTCCTTCAAACGCCCAGTGGCGGCCGCCTTGAAGGCTGTTGTCAGCGCTGGAACGAAATAGGCAAGCGAGATACGGTCTCGGAGTTCTTTTTTGGGCGACAGAACGCCTACGTCGCGAGTTGCGCAGAACCGGCCATTGCGCCGGATGACCTCTCCCGCGTACCCGTTTGTTGTCCAAGTAAGACAATCTTCGTTAAAGTCGAAGCGGTCTACCCATCCCGCGACCGCGGCCTCGTCGGTGGAGGCTGAGAAAACGGGGTAAGGCCCTGGATGTTCTCGATAGTAGCGTTTGATGTAGCGAGTTTTACCTCGTCCAATGTCAAACAGCTCGTCGACGCGAAAGTCACGATAAGTCTCACTCGGCATCATCGATCCCCGAGATCAAGTCTCCAAGCTCAACGTACACAGCCCGGACGGAGTCGAAGAATTCCTCCTCCGTGATGGTGGTCAGCTCCTCGTGAATGCCAAGCGCAACCTTCTCTTCCGGTGTCCAGAAACGATCGACCGACCAGGAGCCTGACGTAAGAACGTCCGCCGCGGGGATCAGCTTAACCTTCGGTGATGAGAGGTGTGAGCCTGCCTCTGGATCCTCAGCAAACCGGCCTTTCACGCTGATAAAGCTGCGATAGAGCCGCGCCAACTCTGGCATGTCGGTTTCGTGGGTAGGAAACCGCATACCGTCCAGGCTTTCGCCAAAGGAGCCGACGAGGTATGCGAACACTGGATGGTTTTGGCCGGCACCTGGCTCTGACTTGCGAGTGATGCAAAGAACGTACGTCTTCTTCTTCACCGCATAGAAGGTCTTAACTGGAAGGGAGATAATCCCGTCTATCGAGCAGCGTTCCGCTACCCAGGCCCGGAGGCGGGCGTCGGCCGATCGCAAGAATACGCCGTCAGGGAGGATAATGAAGGCGCGTCCGTTCGGCGCCAACTCGCGGACGATCTTCTCGACGAAGAGACCTTCGAGGCCCGAGCCACCAGCCGTATAGCTCAACCCCGCCCGTCTGGCCGCATCCTTTATACTTCCAGCGCCACTGTTTAGGTATGGAGGGTTCGAGAGAACGAGGTGGTAGGCATCCTCATTTATTTCAGATAGCGATCCCAGGCTAGTTTCTGTATACGCCTGAAACACCTCATTGAAGCACTCCGCCATTGCGCGTGTGGCGTTGGGATGCTCAACGAGTAGGTCCGACTGATAAATAACGAAGTTCGCCTTGGCCAAGATAATCGCAAGGTTCTCGTCAAGGCGGTCGCTGCCCTTGTCGAAGCCACGATACTCTATGTCTGAGGTTACCTTCGGATGTTCGACCGTTCGGCGACCCTCCCTGCGGCGTTCGACCGAAAGACTAAACTCAGGTCTGTTTAATCGTGCTGCTCTGCGTGCCGCAGCCTCCAAGGGAAAGCCCCCTACGCCGCAAGCCGGGTCCGCGATCACCGAGCCTGCGGGCAACGACTCTACGTCGGCCATGTCGACAATGCCCTTCATCAGCCGTCGCGGCGTAAAGAATTGCCCTAAGGATCGCTGTCCAACGCTGCCCTTGAGGAAATCCTCAAACAGGCGTGACTTAAATTCCTTGTCAATGTGAATAAATTTACCGCCATCCTCGGAAAGTTCGTATTCCTTAAACTTTGTGAGAATGGACTTGAAAACGTAGTTGTGATCACTGTTGCCGGGGTTCAGGGCGAAGCCGTTAACAAGTGTAGTGCGGTCGACCTGACTTGACGGGAACTTATCCCGGATGCGATCTCGCACGTTCGCGCGATAATAGCGGAGGCATTGCTCCGCCGGCTTCGCAAGAACGGCCTCGAAGGATATCTCCGTGCCGTTATCATCGGTTGTCAAGATGCCTAGATCTGAAAGGTATTTGAACATAAATATTTCGACGAATGTGGACAGCGCCTGTGCTGGTGAAGGCGTGTTTCCGGCCGTGTATATGTCCTGCCAAACTGATCTCGCGAGTCCCGAGGGGTTAAGGCTTCTCCGTTCTGGAAGGACGTCCCCGTCTAGTCGCTCGTCAAGGCTCTCAACGAGTATGCGTGCGGCATCTACGCGGGCCTGATCTTGGTGGCCAGGTGAAAGAAATGGGGTGTTTAGGATGGTCCCATCAGCCCGGCGAATAGGATTGTACTGGCCCAGCTCAGCGGGAAGAAACCAGAACGAGGCAACGGTGTCGGACGAGATAGCGAATTTGGCACCTAAGGCGGCCGCAACTGTGGCCGCCTGTGCTATCCCGTCATCCCGACGAAGGTTGTCTTTGAACTCGATTACCGCCACAACACGGGGTTTGCCGCTGCGTTGATCAACGATCAGAGCATCAGGCTTGCGGTTCTCGAAACCTGTGTAATCCCGGGGCGGGATTAGCTTGGCTGCTTTCAAAGCACCCAGCGTCGTTGCGCCGATATTCAGGTATTCAAGGGGACCATATGGCTCTCCACCTTTCTCCAAACCACGCTGCTTTAGTTCTTCTGACATGAGCGTCCTACCGAGTGCGTACGAGGTGTTTTGGGCCGTTCTCGTTCTGGTCTGGGCGGCGAGTACACCACGGCTGCGATTTCTGAAGCCCCTAATCGCCGCGACATGGTGATAGTCAGACGCTCATGCGTCTCCCAGCAACCCTTGGCGGGCTAGGAGGGGCAGGGCCGCCACGTTGTCGACATGCGGACGTTCGGGTGGGGTAGAGCAAGGCGCCGGGGTGGCACGAGTCCGCCGCCAATGCGTGGGTGATCGCGCGTTCTAAGGAATTTCGCCGTGCGACCATCCCGCGAGCCTATATCGCTATCCGAATGATCTCCATCAATCGGCGGAACTCAGCGTCATCTGAGGCACCCTTCCATCGGTTGACAAAACGGCAGACAATCTGGACGTTTCCGGGTTCATAATGGCCGTTGCTGTCGATCCGATCGAGAGAGCAGCGCATTTCGTGGTCATCCCCTCCCGACAGCTGCATAGGCAGTTCGCTGATGGCGCACAGCCCGCCCTGAGCATCGTACAGGGCGTCCACGTAAGCCTCGGCCTCTCTTGGGCCTGCAAACCGAAAATCCTTGTTCTTTACGATACGGACACGGCTCTGGCCGTTTGCTGAAGATGCCGTGTACTGGGCGTTACGCACCATTTCCGCGATCGTTACCTCGCGAGCGTTGAAATTCCGAGCGGCTCCGGGCCGATTGGCCTGTTTCGCCTGCCACTCCGGGAGAGAGTGCCACGGTGTCAGATCATCGCCGTTGACGATCGCCAAGGCGTAACCCGCATACCGCTCGCTGAGCTGTTGAAGCGTCGCCTCAGTGGCAAAGAAGTCATGTGACTTGGGGTGTAGCCCCTTCCACTCGAGCCGCCTTCCACGTCGATCGTGACAAGCCCACGGCTGACACGGTTTGCGGTAGTAGTAAACGTCAGGACTGCCCCACGCCTTGGGTCTGAGGTCAGGCTCCAACGTGATCGTAGCTGGATCTTTATTGGTGATGGTCCACCACAGCATGTCTCCGTCTCGATGCAGCCAGAGGTCATCCTCGCTGCCAACGATGATAGATCCGAGGTTAAACCATCGACCAGCAACTGCGGGGATGGGAGCAATCCCTCGTGCCGTCTTCAGATTGCGAATCGCGTAATCGATATACGCGGCGCGATCTCCTGCTTGCCAGAAGGCATGAACACGCTCGTCCTGCATCGTGGCCACGACGTTGTTCTCACGACAACGTGGCCACTCATAGTTCTCCAAGCCGAAGTTTGCAACGTAGACGCGCATGCGCTTCTTATCCTCTCAAGATGTCGTGTTTCGTTGACCAAGGCTTTGCCGTTATCCGCCTTCGATCCTACGAATGCGATCGATGCTCCTGACGCGCCGCGCATCGGGCGGCCAGTCCCGTCAACTGGCAAGCTCCGCTGGTCTTGTGGGGCTGGCTGAACCAATTGCACGGTACACACTCGCGCGACCTATACCCAGCTCGCGGGCTATCTCCGCGGCTCTCTTGCCCGCTTCATGAAGCTCACGGACGCGTGCGACATCAACGCTGGGCTTTCGCCCCTTGTAAACGCCGGCGGCCTTGGCCTTAGCGATCCCGTCAGCCTGTCTCTCCTTGCGTATATCCGCTTCAAAGGCGGCGACGGCGCCGAGGATCGCAAGCATCAACCGCCCGGTCGAGCTATCCGTGTCCACTCCGGATTGCTGGAGACAGCGGAACCCGATTTTCTTCGCATCAAGCCGCTCTAAGATCGTAAAAAGGTCGACGACGGACCGAGCGAGACGATCGAGCCGCGTAACAACGAGGACGTCGCCCTCACGGACGAAGTCAATGCAGTCAGCCAGCGCCTGCCGGTCCGTGGTGCTTCGACCAGATCGTTTTTCGGAAAACACCTTCTCGCATCCGGCTTTCGCCAAAAGGTCGAGCTGTACGTCGAGGCTTTGGCCGACGGAACTGACGCGGGCATATCCGACAAGCATGTGGACTCCGTCTCGTTAGGGCTTAGAGGCTGCCATCTCAGAGTTTGCCGATTTTTGATCAACCCTATTGAGACGGGTTTAGCTGTCCCGTTTTGTGTCGCGTTGGAGTATACCCTACTGAGAGCCATCCTCCGGGGCAGTCTCACGCCGCGGACGGCCCTTCAAAGAGAGACGGATTGCCCTTCTCAGCGACGGACGATCGATCTCCGGCTGGTGCAAATGTGCGTGACCGTGCCACGGCTCGAAGGAGCGTCGTGAGGCGGCCAGGGTGGCGCGCCGCGGCTCATATCGTCGAAACCACAGAGGCGATCACATAGACTCGCATAGCGTCGTTTGAAGGGCTTCGTAGGCAGCTTGACCCGAGCCACTAACCACGCGCTACCGGCGCAACGCATGTCGCGTACGGCCCAACAACGGCAATTAGCATTATCTGGTGACCCGCCAGCCTCGATCCCTCCAGCGACGGCTATCACGGAAAGCCGGTGACTCGAAATGTCTGCTCCAAAGGCGTTCGGAAGCGACTTCGATGCTGACCGCCGAACACATGTCACGAACATGGCAGGGCATGGCGGAGGAACTGATCCAACCTGACGGCATGGCGGAGAACCTGATTGGGGTGCCTGCCCGATTGCGTTCGCCGCAAAGCCGCAGAGATCCGCCAGAAATGGCGCTTTCCCGCGCCGAGTTTTGGCAGCCTCAGCGGGAAGAAGAGGGGTTGGGGGGCTTTCGAGCGTCAAGCGCGTTCACCTTCGCAAGTTACAAGATGTGTTTGCCTCTGCGTGGTTCGCCATCGAAGTCAGTCCAGCGACGCTGTTTTGGCGTATTCGGTGGGTAGAACGTCTTCCAGTTTGCCGATATCGCCTTATTGATAATGTCATCCACAACGTAGCCCTCATGGAACAGCCGGCCGATATCAGCTATTTGAGATTCCATCTGGCTGCTCGTCAAGCGCCGACCCTGCGCTTCGTTGTGTTGTACCCATCGTCGCCACAAATCAGGCTTGATGGCTCCAGGAACAAAAACACCAAATTCCCTTTTGAGTTCTTCCTGTTCTTTCTTCTTTTTCTCTCCATGTGTTTTAGGTGTTATCTCTGTGGGCGTTTCCGTCCGGGTTGCAGGGGCCTTATCGTCCAGGTTGCTAGGCTCCACACGTCCAGGTTCGCTGGATGGTTCCTGCCTCAATGACGCGCTTTCGTGCCGGGTTGTCGTCGCCTGGTCCCGGACCGTTCCTGCCGGGATCGGCGAAGACCCGATCTTGCCCGCCCCGTCCTCTTCAAGAGGAGGAAGATTGTATGCTCCGGCAGAGTCCTCTCCCACGACCCCCTTCGGGAAGGTATGCACCTCAGCTCGCTCTCCGAGGAAGAGGCGGCGTCGTTTGCTGGTGCCATTCTCGACTCGGAGGACCTCGCTTGCGGCTAGGTTTGCGATCATCTCGCGGACTCTCCGCTCACCAACCCCAAGCATCTGGGCGAAGTGAGCATTGCTAGCGTAGCACCCCTTGCTTTTCTGCAGAATCCTGATCTCAGACACAAGCATTTTATCCGCCGCGGCCAGTATGTTGTTAAACAGCACCTCATTGGGAATCCAAAGACCTGTTTGCCTGTCTTTGGGAACTCCATTCTTGGCTTTGCGCGGCACTATTAGCCTCGGGCATTGATTCGACGTGTAATCGTCTAGAAGTTTGAGGGCGATCTCGTCAACTGCATTGGTAAATATTAGATTGTCTAGTGGAATGCACGTAAAAAACCGGCGGTATTTTTGATGGTCTGCGCTTATATTGTGGCCGATTTGATGGCTGTAAAACCACCCTTGATACTAGAAAATACGATCCTGTTTCAGGCCCGAGTTTTTCACTTGTTCATGCGTGAAGCACGCGTTCCTCTGTTGCTTCCTGTCACTTTCGGCGAGCCGATTGGCAGCCTCTCGCGCCTGGAAAGCTAGCCTGCTGGCAATACCTTCTTACCGGAATCGATCGCCTCGATCAGGGATCGCGGGCAGAACGACCAAGCGCGTCCTGCTTGAACGTACTAGACGCCACAGCGAGATAGGCAGAGGTGACCGTAATACGCTGGCGGAGATAAGCGGGTGGGGTAGGGGTCAGATTGAACCATCTCTCGCGTGGGAATGCAGGCAAGGAACAACCTCACTGGAGAGCCTTGTACGCATCACTCGTGTGGCGAGAGGGGAGCCTTTCGATCCCCTCTTCTCGCGAACAGGCAGCCCCTAGTCCGCCGGCACGGCGGCCGACCTCTCGGTCTGCGACCCACCCGGCCAACGCCTTCCCTTAAGCTTGTGAGCTAGCTCAACAGGACGGAGGTGCGTGTATCGAAAGAGCATACGGGGGTCGCGATGGCCGGAGATGATGGCAACCTCGGGCAGCGAGAGGCCCAACTCAAAGAAGCGGGAGATCGCTTCATGGCGTAGATCGTGGAAGTGAAGATCCAGAAGGCCCGATCTCCGCACCGCCCTTACCCACGCCAGCTTAAGCGCGTTCGAGGTAAGCGGGAAGACATGCGTTCCCAGCGATGGCGGCGTCTCTAGGATCTCGAGGGCATGGTCCGTCAGTGGGATGGTTCGTGGATTTCCGGTCTTAGTTCTCGGGATATGTGCCGTGCGTCGCGCGATATCGACCCAGCGCCATTCCAACGCGACGATCTCGCCCCTGCGCAAGCCAGTTTCGATCGCGAATCGGACCACGTTGGCAAGCCATGGATTGCGGGAAGCACCCATCGCATGTTCGAGTCGCTCAAGCTCCCCGTCCTCCAGGCGGCGGTGACGGGCGTTATTGAGGGGCGGTTGCCGTATGTCCTTCACCGGATTGCACGGAAGGCGGAAGCTCCACTCCTTCTGCGCGACGTCTAAGGCATGCTGAATGAGGGACAGCTCACGCCTGATCGTGCCTGCCTTCACCGTGAGCAGTCGCCGGTCCCGGTACTCCGCAACGTGCTGGGAGCTGAGAATCGACAGCGAGACCGCGCCAAGCGGATCCCGCTGGATCTGGCGTAGGCGATACCTTTCGGTGACCTCGCTGCGCTTCGTGGGTGTAACCTCTTCAATGTACCGGTCCAGCAGCTCGGACAACGAGATTGATCGCAGGACGCTAAGCGAGGTGGGCATCTCGCCTGCCTCGATTCTTGCTTCCTGAGCCGTCGCCCATGCTGAAGCTGCGGTCTTGGACGCAAAGGTTCGTGATTGCGCCGCCACGCCCTTTCGGCGGATTTGGACGGACCACCGCTGTCCGCGCTTTGTAATCGTAGCCATCGCATTCCTCGTGTGACAAAATTGCTTCACGAGCGAAGGCCAAGGCCGAAGTCAGGCGATTTCCTCACCGGCTGGTGAGACAGAAAATGCCAACATCCCAAGGGGATGCTGGCATTTTTTGGTGGTGGGCGTGGCAAGGATTGAACTTGCGACCCCTGCGATGTCAACACAGTGCTCTACCACTGAGCTACACGCCCGAGGGTGGCGCCTCTAACCGGCCGTGGCGGCGGGCGCAAGCGCCTTTTCGCGCGCGCGTCAGATCAGCTCGTTGGCGGCGTCGACGTCGAACAGCCGCTCCACCTCCAGCACGAGGTCGCGCAGGTGGAAGGGCTTGGAGAGCACCCGCGCCTGCGGCATCGCGTTGCCCGCCTTCAGCGTCACCGCGGCGAAGCCGGTGATGAACATCACGCGCATCCCCGGCGCCAGCTCCTGCGCCTTCTGCGCCAGCTCGATGCCGTCCATCTCGGGCATCACGATGTCGGTGAGCAGCAGGTCGAACCGCTCCTCCGTGATCAGCGGCAGCGCGGCGGTGCCGCGGTCCACCGCGGTGACGGCATAGCCCGATCGCTCCAGCGCGCGCGTGAGATACTCGCGCATCACCGAATCATCCTCGGCCAGAAGAATCCTGATCATCACGTGTCCATGCTCCCGAGCCGACGCTTATGCCCGATCCGCGTTGATTTTTCCACCAGCGGACATGGTGAACGGGCGACCTTGCCATACCGTGTCACCATAACGAGCGACGATGCGTTGCGGTGCCGCGACGGCTTCCATAGGGTCGCGCGCAGATGACGCGCAGCTTCCGACTGATCGGCGACACGCCGCCCGCCAGCCCGGTGGTGTTGTCGGTGCCGCACGCCGGGCGCGACTATCCCGCCGCGCTGCGCGACTCGCTGCGCGCGCCGCTGTCCTGCCTCGCCGCGCTGGAGGACCGGCTGGTCGACGCGCTCGCGCTCGCCGCGCGCCGCGACGAGACGCTGCTGGTGCAGGACGCGCCGCGCGCCTGGATCGATCTCAACCGCGCCGAGCACGAGCGCGACCCGTTGCTCGACGACGGCGCGCGCGGCGGCGCGCCGCTGTCGGCGAAGGTGCGCGCGGGCATCGGGCTGGTGCCGCGGCGCACCGCGGCGGCGGGCGAGCTGTGGCGCTGCAAGCTCAGCGCGGGCGAGGTGGAGGCGCGGATCGCGGCGGCGCACCGTCCCTATCACGCGGCGCTGGCGGAGGCCCTGTCGCAGGCGCGCGCGCGCTTCGGCTGCGCGGTGCTGCTCGACGTCCACTCGATGCCGCCGATCGCGGGCGGGCGCACCCGGCTGGTGATCGGCGACCGCTTCGGCCGCGCCGCGGGCGCGCGCTTCGTCGCGCGCGTGGAGGGCGCGGTGCGCGCGGCGCGGCTGAGCTACACGCTCAACACGCCCTACGCCGGCGGCCATATCCTCGAGCGCCACGCCGGGCCGCACCAGGGCGTGCACGCGATCCAGCTCGAGCTCGACCGCTCGCTCTACCTCGATCGCCGCCTCGACTCGCTCGGGCCGGGCGCGCCCGCGATGGTGGCGCTGCTGCGCGCCACGATCGACTCGCTCGCCGACGAGGCCTTGGCGGCGACGGGCAGCACGCCGCTCGCCGCCGAATGAAAAAAACCACCGCGTGCGAGCACGCGGTGGCCTAGGTTCAGGGAGGAGACACGCCAGAGGCGTGTCATACGGGCTCGCGAAAGGGGGGACACGAGCGCCGTACGTCATTAACTTAGGAAGGCGGTTTTTGGTTGCAACCCCCGCGACGCGAAATGTCGCCGCGCTGCGACGAACCGAGCGCGCGGCTCACGCCCCCGGCAGCATGCGCGCCAGCACGCGGTCGCGCAGCACCAGATGGTGGCGCAACGCCGCGGCGACGTGGAGCAGCACCAGCGCCAGCATCACCCAGCCGAGCAGCCCGTGCGCCTTGGCCGCGCCCTCGGCCGCGGGGGCGGTGGCGGGCAGGTAGGGCAGGTCGAACGCGCCGAACCAACTCAGCGGCCGGCGGCCCTGCGGGCCCGACACCATCACCCAGCCGCTCAGCGGCAGCGCCACGAGCAGCAGGTAGAGCGTCCAATGCGTCGCGTGCGCCGCGCCGCGCTCCCAGCCGGGCGTGTCGGCGGGCAGCGGCGGCGGACGGTGCGCCAGCCGCCAGGCGACACGCAGCGCGGTGAGCGCCAGCACGGTGATCCCCACCGCCTTGTGCGCGGGCATCAGCGCGCGCAGCGCCGGGATCGGGTCATGCCCCAGCCCGACGGCGATGTTGAAGATCACCAGCGCGGCGATCGTCCAGTGGAAGGCGATGGCGACGCGCGAGTAGCGCTCCGCCCGATATGCCCGCGTCGCCATCGCCGTCTCTCCCGCTGGTGGTTACATCGTCAGCTGCGGCTGCGGCACCTTGCCCAGCCGCACCTGCCGCGCGAAGATATCGCGCATCAGCGACAGCGAGAACAGGTGCGCGTACAGCAGCGGCAGCAGCCCCGACTGCGACATCTTGCGCAACTGGTCGCCGCGCAGGTCGACCAGCTTCTGCTCGTCGATCATCTGGAAGCCGCGGTAGACGAACGGCTGCTCGACGCCGTCCTGCTGGATCGTCACCTCGCCCTCCATCAGCAGGCCGAGCTCGCGCACCTCGTTCATGAACTGCGCCGTGCGCGCCGCGGCCTGCTCGAAGTTCTCGTTGAACTGCAGGATGTTGCGCGTCAGCTCCGTGGGCTGCCCGCCCTCGAACAGCGCGTCGCCCTCGGCGAAGGCGCCGATCGTCGGCGAGGTCGGGTCGAAGCACAGCGACAGCTCCTGCGCGTCCGGGGTCAGCCGCGCCAGCATGTACGGGTAGCGACGCACATAGGCGGGGACGTAGATCGTCTCTTCCAGCAGCTTGCCGCCGTCGTCGAGGAAGACGTTGACGCCCTCGTTGAGCCCCATCAGCGCCAGCGGGATCGCGTCGTCGCCCGAGGAGAACACGATCGGCATGTGCCGCTGCACCAGCGGGAATTCCTCGACCGTGAGCGGGATCGCGTGCTGGTTGGCGAGGAAGGGCGCGACGGTCGAGGGCTGCACCTTGTAATCGGCGTGCGTCTCGCTCGAGAGCGGCTCGAGCCCGTTGTAGAAGAGCGGCAGTTGCGGCGCGCTGGCCATGGGAATCTCCAGTGGACGGTGAGGGTTGGCAGTCAGGTCGCGGCGCGTCGCCCCGGGTCGCCGCGCGGATGGCCGCCGGGGTTATTCACTGCCGCGGTCGGGCGCAAGCGCGACGAGCTTGCCCGGGTTGAACAGCTGGCCCGGATCGAACGCGCGCTTGATCGCGCGCAGCGCGTGGAGCCGCGCCGGCGGGCCGAGCCGCTCGAGCTCGTCGCGCTTCATCTGGCCGATGCCGTGCTCGGCCGCGATCGAGCCCCCCGCCGCGACGACCAGGTCGTGGACGAAGCGCGACACCTGCGGCACCTGCTCGGCATACCAGCGCGCCGGGTCGGTGCCGGGCGCGGCGCGGACGTGGAAATGGACGTTGCCGTCGCCGAGATGGCCGAAGCCCGAGGCGCGCGTGCCGGGGAAGCGCGCGTCGCACGCCGCCGCGGCCTCGACCATGAAGCGCGGCATCGCCTCGACCGGCACCGCGATGTCGTGCTGCGCGGCGGGCCCGGTGGCGCGCTCGGCGTCGGAGATGGACTCGCGCAGCCGCCAGAAGGCGTCGGCCTGCGCCTCGCTCTGCGCCGGCGCGGCGTCGGCGATCTCGCCGGCGTCGAGCGCGGCGGCGAGCTGGGCCTCGACGAGCGTCGCGGGGTCGTCGCCCGCGGCGTCGGCGGTGACCTCGAGCAGCACGTGCCAGGCGTGGCGCGCGCCGAGCGGCGCGCGCGCGTCGGGCAGATAGGCCAGCACCGCGGCGAGCGACTCGTCGGGCAGCAGCTCGAAACTCTCCAGCGCGGGCGTGGCGCGCTGGAAGCGGCGCAGCAGCGCCATCGCCGCGTCGGGCGAGGCGACCCCGACCCAGGCGACCGCGCGCGCCAAGACCGCGGGCACCAGCCGCAGCGTGGCCGCGGTGACGACGCCCAGCGTCCCCTCGGCGCCGATCAGCAGCTGGTCGAGGTCGTAGCCGCGATTGTCCTTCCTCAGCGCGGCCAGCCCGTCGTGCAGCGTGCCGTCGGGCAGCACCGCCTCGAGGCCGGCGACCAGCCCGCGCATCGTGCCGAAGCGCAGCACCTGCGTGCCCCCCGCGTTGGTCGAGACCAGGCCGCCGACCGTGGCGCTGCCCTTGGCGCCGAGCGAGAGCGGGAAGCGCCGCCGCTCGGCCAGCGCGGCGGCGTGGAGGTCGGCGAGCACCACCCCCGCCTCGGCCACCACCAGCCCGGCGGCGGGATCGAGGCGGCGGATCCGGTTCATCCGGCGCAGCGAGAGGATCGCGGCGCTGCCGTCCGCCGGCGGGGTCGCGCCGCCGACCATCGAGCTGTTGCCGCCCTGCGGCACCAGCGGCACCGCGAGCTCCCGCGCCGCGGCGACGATCGCCTGCACCTCGGCCACGTCGCGCGGCTGGAGCAGCAGCGTCGCGCGGCCGTGCCAGCGGCGGCGCCAGTCGACCAGCCAGGGGGCGATCGCGTCCGGATCGGTGACGATCGCGCCGGGCGCGAGCCGGCCGGCGAGCGTCTCGGCGAGGCGGTGGTGCGCGTCGGTCACGCTCCTGCCCTTGCCCGAGAAAGCGGCCGCGTTCAATTCAGGCGGCATTCAACCGACTCTCCGCAACGGGCCATGCCGCATGTTCCAGCGCTTCCTGCCCGTCCTGACGCTGCTGGCCGCCGCCCCGCTGGCGGTGTCGGCGCGCGCGCCCGATCCGGCGTGGGACGGGGTGCGCTATGCCCAGCTGACGATCCACGAGCGGCTGATCATCCGCATCCCGCGCGTGGCCCCGGCGCCGCGCGGCGCGCGCGTGGTGACGCCGGCGCCGGTCGAGTGGGACGAGAAACGCGGCCCCGAGTGCCTGCGCGTCACCGCGCTGACCGGCGCGGCGATCGACACCAAGGGCGACGTCGACCTCGTCATCGAGGGCGCGCGCCGGATCCGCGCCAAGCTCGACGACGACTGCCCGACGCTCGACTTCTACGCCGGCTTCTACCTGCGCCCGACCAGCGACGGCCAGATCTGCGCGGGCCGCGACGCGATCCGCTCGCGCTCGGGCGCGCTGTGCCCGATCAGCAAGTTCCGCACGCTCGTGCCGAAGAAGCGGAAGTAGCGCGAGGCGACTTACCCGGCACCCCGGACTTGGTCCGGGATCCACCGTCCCGCAGGTGCGGCGGCTGCCGGGTGCGCGGCGCGGTGGATCCTGAGACGAGCTCAGGATGACGCCGTCGCGGGGGTGACATCCGGGTATGCCACGAGCATCACGCCGAGACAGGAAGGCCCGCGCCGCGACCCGCCCGCACCGCCGCCCATACCCCCGTCACCCCGCATTCTCCTTGACTTCTCATCGCGGATAGGGAAGCGCTCGGGGCCAGGCTATCCCTGCGGTTCCGCCCGCGCCCCACAGCCCGGACATCTGCATGAGCTTCGCCGATCTCGGCCTCTCCGACGAACTTCTCCGCGCCGTCGGCGACACCGGCTATACCGAGCCGACCCCGATCCAGGCGAGCGCGATCCCCCCCGTGCTGATGATGCGCGACATCATCGGCATCGCGCAGACCGGCACCGGCAAGACCGCCAGCTTCGTGCTGCCGATGATCGACATCCTCGCGCACGGCCGCAGCCGCGCGCGCATGCCGCGCAGCCTGATCCTCGAGCCGACGCGCGAGCTGGCCGCCCAGGTGGCCGAGAACTTCACCATCTACGGCAAGTATCACAAGCTCTCGATGGCGCTGCTGATCGGCGGCGTGCAGATGGGCGACCAGGTCAAGGCGCTGGAGAAGGGCGTCGACGTGCTGATCGCCACGCCCGGGCGGCTGATGGACCTGTTCGGCCGCGGCAAGATCCTGCTCACCGGCTGCTCGATGCTGGTGATCGACGAGGCCGACCGCATGCTCGACATGGGGTTCATCCCCGACATCGAGGAGATCTGCACCAAGCTGCCGGCGACGCGCCAGACGCTGCTGTTCTCCGCGACGATGCCGCCGCCGATCAAGAAGCTGGCGGACCGCTTCCTCAGCAACCCCAAGACGATCGAGGTGGCGCGCCCGGCCTCCACCAACGTCAACATCACGCAGTGGGTGGTGCCGGTGAAGGGCACGTCGCTCGAGAAGCGCCGCGTCCTGCGCCAGCTGCTCGAGCGGGACGACGTGCGCAACGCGATCATCTTCTGCAACCGCAAGACCACCGTGCGCGAGCTCAACAAGAGCCTGCAGCAGCACGGTCTCGCCAGCGGCGAGATCCACGGCGACATGGACCAGCCGGCGCGCCTCGCGGAGCTGGACAAGTTCAAGAAGGGCGAGGTCAACATCCTCGTCGCCAGCGACGTCGCGGCGCGCGGGCTCGACATCAAGGGCGTCAGCCACGTCTTCAACTTCGACGCGCCGTGGCATCCGGACGATTACGTCCACCGCATCGGCCGCACCGGCCGCGCCGGCGCGACCGGCGTCGCCTACACGCTGGCGGCGCCCGACGACCTCGAGAACATCGAGAATATCGAGAAGCTGACCGGCCAGAAGATCGCGCGGATCGACGCGCTGCCCGGGGCCGAGGCCGGGGCCGAGGCGGGCGCGGACGCGGTCGCGGAGGAGCGTCCCCGTCGCGGCCGCGAGCGCGGCGCCCGCCGCCCCGCGCGCGCCGAGCCACCGGCCGAGGCGGTCGCCGCCGAGCCGGCCGAGCGCCCGCGTCGCGCGCCGCGCGACGAGCGCCCGGCGCGCGCCGAGCGACCCGCGGCCGAGCCGCGGCAGGAGCGCTACGCCGACCGCCGCCGCGACCGCGACCGCGACGAGGCGCCCGACGACGGCGGCTGGAACGGCCCCGTGCCCGACTTCCTGCGGGTGGCGCTGACCGTCTGAGCGCGCATCCTCCCGCCGCCGGTGCGTTATAGCCGCAGCTGAGGCGACGGAGCGCGACACGGATGGGCAAGGATCACGGCGACAAGAACGGCGACGGGCATGGTGGCGGGCATGGCGGCGCGCACGCCAGCCTGGAGGAACTGCAGCTCGCGCTGGTGCACACGCAGCAGGCGGCGGCGCGCAGCGGCGAGCGCGTGGTGCTGGTGCTCGAGGGGCGCGACGGCGCGGGCAAGGACGGCGCGATCAAGCGGATCGTCGAGCACAGCTCGGTCCGCGCCACGCGCGTGGTGGCGCTGCCCAAGCCGTCCGACCGCGAGCGCACGCAATGGTATTTCCAGCGCTACGTCGCGCATCTACCCGCCGCGGGCGAGTTCGTGATCTTCAACCGCTCCTGGTACAATCGCGCCGGGGTCGAGGTGGTGATGGGCTTCTCCACCGCCGCCGAGCAGGCCGAGTTCCTCCGCGACGCCCCCGATTTCGAGCGGATGCTGGTGGAGAGCGGGATCAAGCTGGTGAAGCTGTGGCTCGACATCGGCAAGGAGGAGCAGCGCGAGCGGCTCGAGGCGCGGCGCGAGGACCCGCTCAAGGCGCTCAAGGTCTCGGACATGGACGCGGTCGCCCAGTCGAAGTGGGACGATTACACCGCGGCGCGCGACGTGATGCTGACGCGCACGCACACGCCGCTGGCGCCATGGCACTGCGTCCGCGCCGACGACAAGAAAGCGGCCCGCCGCGCGATCTTGGCGCACCTGCTCCACCGCGCCGCGCCGCCCGAGATCGCGCGCGAGGTACCGCTGCCCGACCCCGAGGTGCTGTTCACCTTCGAGGCGGCGGCGCTCAAGGACGGCCGGCTGGCGGACTGAGGCGCACGGGCGGGGGGCTATCGTCGATGGAGGCGGGACGCACCGGGCGCGTCTCGCCCCGCCGTCGTCTTACGCTCACGCGGCACCGGCGCCCCGGGCGTGCGCGCCAGCCGTGGCTCCCAGGTCGCGCCCGGAAAGGCGGGATGGGTCCGGCGCGCTACGGGGATGGCTCCGCGCTTCGCGGGGGCGACCGGCCTGGGCGGTATCGATGTTCTGACGATCCTCCCCTGCAAGGGGAGGTGGCGCGCGCAGCGCGTCGGAGGGGTGACGCCGCCGGTGAGGGAGAGCCCGACTCACTCTCCGCGACACTGCTCCGTCAGGCCTGCGGCCTGCCACCTCCCTTTGCAGGGGAGGATCTGAGAACGCCTCGCCAACGGCGATTCACCTAGGGCAGCACCCTTGCCGCTACCCCCGAGGGGGTGCATCAGGCGCGCATCCTCCAGCTCAAGGAGCAACGATGCGTTCCCTCGCCGTCGCCACCGTCGTGGCGCTGATGTCCTCCTCCGCGGTCGCCCAGACGATGAGCCCGACCAACCCCTTCGCCCAGCCCAGCACGCTGCCCTATCAGGCGCCGCCCTTCGACCGGATCAAGGACTCGGACTATCTCCCCGCGCTCGAGGCGGGCATGGCCGAGCAGCGCCGCGAGATCGCCGCGATCGTCAACGTGCGGTCGATGCCGACCTTCGAGAACACGATCGCGGCGCTGGAGAAGTCGGGCCGGCTGCTCGAGCGCGCGGCCCTCGCCTTCTCGGGCGTCAACGGCGCCAACACCGACGACGTGCTGCAGAAGACGCAGGAGGTGCTCGCGCCCAAGTTCGCCGCGCACCAGGACGCGATCAACCTCGATCCGCGCCTCTTCTGGCGCGTCAAGACGTTGTACGACCGGCGCGACACGCTCCAGCTCGACGCCGAGCAGCGCCAGGTGCTGACGCTGACCTATGAGAACATGGTCCACGCCGGCGCGCAGCTGAACGACGCCGACAAGAAGGCGCTGAGCGCGCTCAACGCGCAGCTCTCCACGCTGGAGACCGCGTTCCAGCAGAAGCTGCTCGCCGCGGCGAAGGCGGGCGCGCTGGTGGTCGACGACCGGGCCAAGCTCGCCGGCCTCTCCGACGCCGAGATCGCCGCCGCGGCGGACGCCGCCAAGGACCGCGGCCTCGCCGGCAAATACGTGCTGACGCTGCAGAACACGACGCAGCAGCCGGCGCTCGCCTCGCTCACCGACCGCGCCACGCGCGCGGCGCTGTTCAGCGCGAGCTGGACCCGCGCCACGAAGGGCGACGCCAACGACACGCGCGCGACGATCAGCCAGATCGCGGCGCTGCGCGCGCGGAAGGCGAAGCTGCTCGGCTTCGCGACCTGGGGCGACTACGTCCTCTCGGACCAGATGGCGAAGACGCCCAGGACCGCGCTGGCCTTCATGCGCCAGCTCGGCGCGCCGGTCGCCGCCGAGCAGAAGCGCGAGGCGGGCGAGCTCCAGGCGCAGATCCGGGCCGAGGGCGGCGACTTCGCGCTCAAGCCGTGGGACTGGGACCTCTATTCCGAGAAACTGCGCAAGGCCAGGTACGACCTCAACCAGGACGAGCTGAAGCCCTATTTCGAGATCAACAAGGTGCTGACCGACGGCGTCTTCTACGCCGCGAACCAGCTCTACGGCGTCACCTTCAAGCGCCGCACCGACATCCCCGTCTACCATCCCGACGTGATGGTCTACGAGGTGTTCGAGGGCGACGGCCGCACCATCGGGCTGATGTACTTCGATTACTGGAAGCGCGACAACAAGAACGGCGGCGCGTGGATGTCGAACTTCGTCAACCAGGCGAAGCTGCTCGGCACCAAGCCGGTGATCTACAACGTGGGCAATTTCACCAAGCCCGCGGCGGGCCAGCCCGCGCTGATCACCTTCGACGACGTGACGACGATGTTCCACGAGTTCGGCCACGCGCTGCACGGGCTGTTCGCCAACCAGACGTATCCGTCGGTCTCGGGCACCAACACCGCGCGCGACTTCGTCGAGTTCCCGTCGCAGTTCAACGAGCATTGGGCGCTCGATCCCAAGGTGCTGCCGCATTACGCGGTGAACTATCGCACCGGCGCGGTGATCCCGCCCGAGCTGGTCGGCAAGATCAAGCGCGCCGCGACGTTCAACACCGGCTACTCGTTCGGCGAGGCGCTGGCCGCGGCGGAGATGGACATGAGCTGGCACTCGCTCCCCGCCAGCGCGGGGCCGCAGGACGCCGACGCGTTCGAGGCCAAGGCGCTGGCCGAGACTGGGCTCGACACCGCCGACGTGCCGCCGCGCTATCGCTCGAGCTATTTCCTCCACATCTGGGGCAACGGCTATTCCGCCGGCTATTACGCCTACCAGTGGACCAAGATGCTCGACGCCAACGCCTACGACTGGTTCGAGCGCAACGGCGGGATGACCCGCGCCAACGGCCAGCGCTTCCGCGACATGATCCTGTCGAAGGGGCATACCGAGGATTACGCCCCGATGTTCCGCGCCTTCTACGGCAAGGACCCGGAGGTGGCGCCGCTGCTCCACAACCTGGGGCTCAACGCCGACGGCTCGCGCGTCGCGCCGTGAGGGGGTGAAGGGCGACGCAGTGACGCCGCGGGGCGACCGGCGTGGAGCGGCACTCGCGACCTAGCCCCTCCCCTTCAGGGGAGGGGTCGGGGCGGGGCGCATCCGCGAACGCTGCGCCTGCGGAGAAGCCCCACCCCAGCCCTCCCCTGAAGGGGAGGGAGTCGGTGAGAGCAGCGCTACGTTTCTCCGCGACAGTCTGGCGTGAGAACCGCTTAGCGAAGCTCCGCTCCGATGAACCGCGCGCAACCAACCCGTCGACAGCCACCCGCCTACCGCGCCCGGCGCAGCACCCAGGCGATCGTCGCGCCGCCGGCGGGGGCGAGCGAGTCGATCACGATCTGCCTGGTCGGCACCAGCCGCCCGTGCGGGTCGCTCCACACGCTGTCCTCCACCGTCAGCCGGTCGGCGCGCGCGCGCAGCTGCCAGAAGGCGCCCGACGGCGTGCGCAGCATCGCCGCCTGCGCGTCCGCGGTGGCGACCGCATCGACCCCGGGGCCGAGGTGAAAGCGCAGCGCCAGCGGCGTCATCGCGCCCTCGACTCGGCGGCCCCAGCGCGCCGGCTGCGGCGCGGGCAGCACCGCGTCCTCGCCGCGCAGCTCGCGCCCGTCGGCGGTGAGCAGCAGCGTGCGCTGGTGGACGAAGCCGAAGCGGCGCGCATAGCCGTCGTGGCGCGCCTCGATCCGGCTGCCCGCGTCCGATTCCTGCCGCGCCAGCTCCACCGCGGTGACGCCGCGGCCGAGCGTGCCGTCGGGGTTGAGCGCGGTCGAGTTGGTGTCGGCGATCACCAGCGTCGAGTGCGCCGCGGTGGTGCGCAGCGCCTGCGCCATCGCGTCGCTGCCGCGCGCGCGGGCGTGGCCGGCGCCGCCGCAGCTCACGATCAGCCGCTCGGCGCCGTCGGAGAATTCCAGCGCCAGCGTCGCGGCGCAGCCGCCGTCCGCCACCGTCGCGGCGGGGGGCGGGGCGGCGTCGACCAGCAGCACGGCGCCGCCCGCGCTCAGCCGCTGATAGCCCCAGTCGCGCGACTGGCGCAGCGGCCGCCCGAACGCGCCGCTCGCCTGCAACGCGTCGTTGATCCGGGTGGCGTCGAGCGGCAGCCCGCCCTGCCAGCTCGCCAGGCCGCCGTCGCCCAGCGCGCTGCCGAGCAGCGCGGGCGTGGCGCGCGCCAGCGCCGCCGCGGGCGCCTCGGGCAGCGGCTCGCGACGCGAATCGTAGAGCGCGCGCAGCAGCCCGATCGTCTCCATCACCGCGAGCAGCTGCGCCGGCGAGCGGCTGATCACGCCGCCGTCCTCGGTCAGCGCGCCCGCCAGCGCGCGCGCCAGCCCGTCCTCGCCGACGCTGCGCCGCGTCTCGCCGCCGGGCAGCAGCAGCCCCGCCGCCACCACGCCGCCCCAGGCGAGCACGCGCGCCGCGCCGGGGGGCGCCTTGTCGGCGGTGCGATCCAGGTGACGCGCGCCGCGCGCCATCGCGGTGAGCACGCGCGAGCGCGCCACCAGGTTGCTCGACGAGAGCAGCAGCGGCGCGTGGAACAGCAGCATCAGCAGCCGCCGCGCCGCCACGTCGGGGCGCCACGCCGGCTCGGTCGGCCGCTCGCCGTGCGCCATCAGCCAGCGCTGCGCCAGCGTCTCCGCCACCGCCGCGGCGCGCTCGCGCTCGCCCGTCGCGGCGAGGTCGCGCAGCCAGGCGAAGCCGTGGAGATAGTCGGTGAAGCCGGGCCGCGCCGGGGCGAGCGGGTCGAGCTCGGCGATGGCGCGCTGCTCGCCCGCGGCGAACAGCCAGCCCTCGAGCAGCGCCTCGCCCGCCAGCTCGTCGCCGGGGAAGGGATCGACCGGGGCCGCGAGCAGCTTGGGCGGGTGCTGCCCGTCGAGCCGGCGGTCGTGCAGCGGCGTGCGCCAGGTCAGTCGCTCGAACCAGCGCACCACCTGCTGCGCCAGCGGGGCGCCCGCCGCGGGCGCGGCGCGCACCAGCCGCTTGCCCGGCTCGATCTCGTCGTGGTGCGGCTGTCCCGCGCGCGCCTCGGGGCCGCGGTCGCGTCCGTCCGTGCCCATCGCGTCAGCCGCCCCGCAGCGCGCGGATGTTGGCGGCGTAGCAGTCCGGCCCGCCGCGGAAGGTGGCGGTGCCGGCCACCAGCGCGTCGGCGCCGGCGTCGATCGCCCGGCGCGCGGTGTCCGGGTCGATGCCGCCGTCGACCTCGAGGTCGATCGCGCGGCCGGTCGAGTCGATCATCTTGCGGATCGCGGCGATCTTGCGCAGCTGGCTGTCGATGAAATGCTGGCCGCCGAAGCCGGGGTTGACGCTCATCACCAGCACCAGGTCGACCATGTCGATCAGATAGTCGAGCATCTTGGCCGGGGTGGCGGGGTTGAGCACGACGCCCGCGCGCTTGCCCAGCGACTTGACGTGCTGGATCGTGCGGTGGACGTGCGGCCCCGCCTCGGGATGGACCGTGATCGTGTCCGCGCCCGCCTCGGCGAAGGCGTCGAGATAGGCGTCGACGGGCGAGATCATCAGGTGGACGTCGAACGGCTTGGCGGTGTGCGGGCGCAGCGCCTTCACCACCGCCGGGCCCATCGAGATGTTGGGGACGAAATGGCCGTCCATCACGTCGATGTGGATCCAGTCGGCGCCGGCGGCGTCGATCGCGCGCACCTCCTCGCCCAGCCGCGCGAAGTCGGCGGAGAGGATCGACGGGGCGATGCGCACGGGTCTGGTCATGCGCGCGGGGTAGCGCGATGCGGCGCCGGGTTAAAGCCGCTCGAGCCGCGCGACGAAGAAGCCGTCGCACCCGCCCACCGCCTCGACGGTTCCGGGCAGCGTCCGCACCCAGCCCTCGCGCGTGGGAGCGACCCCCTGCGGCAGCTCGCCCGCGGCCGGCGGGACGAGCGCGAAGTCGGCGCGCGCGGCGAGGAAGCGCGCCAGCTGCGCCTCGCCCTCGGCGGGCTCGAGCGAGCAGGTGGCGTAGACCAGGGTACCGCCCGGCGCGACCCAGTCGGCGGCGCGGTCGAGGAGCCGCGCCTGCAACTCGGCCATCTCGGCGATCGTCGCGTCGCCGGCGCGGTGGAGTACGTCGGGGTGGCGGCGGAAGATGCCGGTGGCGCTGCACGGCGCGTCGACCAGCACCGCGCGCGCGGGCGCGTCGGGGGCCCAGTCGAGCACGTCGGCCAGCGCGATGTCATAGGCGAGCCCGGTGCGCTCGCGATTGTCGCGAAGTCGCGCGGCGCGACTCTCCGACACGTCCACCGCGGTGACGGCATAGCCCGCCGCGGCGAGCTGGAGCGTCTTGCCGCCCGGCGCGGCGCACAGGTCGAGCGCGCGCGCCCCCCGCGCGGCGCCGCGCGCGAGCAGCCGCGCCGGGATCGAGGCGGCGAGGTCCTGCACCCACCAGGCGCCCTCGGCATAGCCGGGCAGCTCGGTCACCGCGCCCGCGTCGGCGGGGAGGCGGACATGGCCGGGCGCGAGGCTGGTGCCACCGAGCCGCTCGGCCCAGTCGGCGGTGACGGCGGGGTCGCGCAGCGTGAGGTCGAGCGGCGGCGGCGCGGCGATCGCGCGCGCCGCGGCGGTGGCCATGTCGTCGCCCCAATGCGCGCGCCAGCGCTCCGCCACCGCGGGGAGCAGGGTCGGCACCGCGGGCAGCGTCGCGCCGCCGCGCATCAGCGTGCCGAAGACACCGTGGACCAGTCGCTTGGGCCCGCCGTCGACCAGCGGCAGCACGGTGGCGATCGCGGCGTGCGGCGGCGTGCCCAGCGCCAGCGCCTGGACGAGCGCGACGCGCAGCACGAAGCGCGCCTTGGCGTCGTCGGGCAGGCGCTGGCGCGTCGCCGAGTCGATCAGCGCGTCGAGGTCGGTCAGGCGGCGCAGCGTCTCGGCGGCGATGGCGTGCGCCAGCCCGCGGTCGGGGCCGCCGGGCAGCGCGCGCGTGGCGAGCGCGAGCGCGGACTCGAGCGGCTCGCCGCGGCGGAGCACCGCGTCGAGCAGGCGCAGCGCGGCGCGGCGCGCGGCGGTGCCGAGCGGGTCGGGGCCGCGGGCGGGGCGGGCGGGCTTGGCGGGCCGGGCGGCGGTGCGCGCCATCAGCGCGGCGCGCGCGGGTTGAAGCGGGTCATGCCCGCGCATATGTCCCTGTCGACGCGAGCGATCAATCGGAAGGACGTCCGCATGGGCCAGCGCCCCGACCACGTGAAGCCGCCGGCGCATCTCAGCCCCAACCCGCCGGTGCCCGCGCCCGAGCCGCTCGACCGGCCCGCGAGGGACCCGCTCGGTCGCGACCCGGTGCGCTACGGCGACTGGGAGCGCGACGGGATCGCCATCGACTTCTGACCCGCGGGTCGCCGCGCCCGCCCTCGCGCTCAGCGCCTGAGCCGAAGCGCCACCACCTGGTCCCAGCGGTCACCCAGCGGCGGCAGGCCGGCGAGCTCGATCGCGCCGCCGCGCGCGGTGACCGTCACCGCGCCGCCGTCGAGCAGCCGCGCCGAGGCCACCCGCGCCGCCAGCGGCAGCCGCACGCGCCCGTCGTGCGCGCGCAGCAGGTGGACGTAGACGGTGTCGCCGCGCCGCGTCGTCACGCCATAGTCGCCGGGAGGCACCGGCCCGCCCCGCGTGCCGTACACGCTCTCGCCGTACCGTTTCATCCACTCGCCGATGGCGTGGAAGGTGGCGAGGTTCTCGGGCTGGATCTCGCCGTTGGGCATCGGCCCGGTGTTGAGCAGGAAATTGGCGTTGCGCCCGGCCGCGCCCACCATCGTGCGCACCAGAGTCTCGGGTGACTTGTACTGGTCGTCGACGAGGTTGAAGCCCCAGCTGCCGTTCATCGTCTCGGCCATCTCGAGCGGCAGCTTGCCGATCGTCGCCGCGTCGCCGTTGAAGCCCATCTTGTTCTCGCCGGGCAGGTCGCGCTCGAAGGTCTGATAGTCCTCGCCCGGGAAAGGCGCGTGGTGATGGTTGTTGACGATCAGCGCGGCGGGCTGGAGCGAGTGGATCAGCGCGTAGGTGCGGTCGAGCCGCCAGCGATCGCGCAGCGGCGTCTTCTCCTGATCCCACCAGCCGTCGAACCAGATGCCGCCGATCGGGCCATATTGGGTGAGCAGCTCGCGCAGCTGCGCGTCCTGATAGCCGAGGTATCGCTCCCAGTCGCCCGACTCGGGCCGCCCGGTGGTGTGGCCGGTGCGACCGCGCGGGAAATAGTCCGGGTTGTGCCAGTCGAGCTGCGAGTAATAGAAGAACAGCTTCACCCCCTGGCGCCGGCACGCCGCGGCGAGCTCGGCGATGGGGTCGCGCTTGAACGGGGTGGCGTCGACGACATTGTAGCGCGACACCTTGCTGCCGAACATCGCGAAGCCGTCGTGGTGCTTGCTGGTGATCACGATGTAGCGCGCGCCGGCGTCCTTGAAGGAGCGCACCCACGCATCGGCGTCGAACTTGGTCGGGTTGAAGAAACGCGCGAGCCGCTCGTATTTGTCGGCCGGGATCTTGTTCTCCTGCATGATCCACTCGGCCAGCCCGGCCGAGCCGCTGCCGCCCAGCTCGCTGTACAGGCCCCAGTGCAGGAAGACGCCGAACTTGGCGTCCTGGAACCAGGTGCGCGCCGCGAGATTGGCGGCCACGGGCGTGTAGGTCGTCGCGGTGGAGGAGGCGGGGGCCGCGTCGGGCGCGGGGGCAGGTGTTGGCGCGGGTGTTGGCGCGGATTGGGCGCTCGTGCCGCTCGGCACCGCGAGCACCGCCATCATCGCCGCCGCCATGGCCGCGCGGCGGCCCCTCTCACCCCATGCCATCTCCGTCTCCCCTCTCCGACGCGTTCGCCTCGGGGCGGAGCGTAGCACAGCGGGGCGCGGGCGCCAGCGATCGCGCGCGGCTCGGGACGGCCGGGCCCTAATGCGATCGACTTGCATTAGCTTGGTCGTCGGGTTATCCCCCCGCGCGGGATCGGCGCCCCGGTCAGCCGTCGTTCGCGCGCCAGCGCGGGAACCCAGCGCCAAGCGGGAGCGACGCCCCGCGGCGCTCGAGGGCTGGGCTCCCGCGTGCGCGGGCGCACGGCGGACGGCGGGGGAGCATGGGGCGGGAAAAGGGGACGAGATGCGGATCACCTGGGGCGTGATGGCGGGGCTGTGCGCCTCGGGGGCGAGCGCGCAGCTGCCGGGCGACGCCGCGGACGCGCCGGCGCCGCGGGACGAGGTCGTCATCACCGCGGCGCGCACCGTGCTGCCCGCCAGCGCGCTGCCGCTGACCGTGGACGTGATCGACCGCGAGACGCTGTCGCGCCAGGTGGCGGTGTCGGGCTCGGTGGTGGACGCGGTGTCGGCGCTGCTCCCCGCTTTCTCGCCGACGCGCGAGAAGATCACCGGCGTCGGCGAGACGCTGCGCGGCCGCTCGCCGCTCTACGCGATCAACGGCATCCCGCAGACCACGCCGATCCGCGACGGCGCGCGCGACGGCTACACGATCGATCCCTTCTTCATCGACCGGGTCGAGGTGATCTACGGCTCCAACGCGCTGCAGGGGATCGGCGCGACCGGCGGCGTGGTCAACCAGGTGACGGTGCGCGCGCCCGAGCGCGACGGCTGGAGCGGGCGCGCGCTGGTGCAGGGCAACGCGGGAGACGATCTCTCGGGCGAGTCGCTCGGGGGCAAGCTCGGCGCGCTGGTCAACTATCGCGCCGGGCGAGTCGACGTGACCGCGGGCGCGGCGTTCGAGCGGCGCGGCGCCTTCCTCGACGGGCGCGGGCGCCGCATCGGCTATGACGGCAACCAGAGCGAGATCCAGGACACCGACACGCTCTCCTTCTTCGCGCGCGCGGGCGTGGCGCTGGGCGGCAGCGCGCGGCTGGAGGTGGTGGCGAGCCGCTTCCACCTCGAGGGCAACGACCATTATGTCCCCGTCGACGGCAGCCGCGCGCTCGGCCTCCCGGCGACGACGCGGCGCGGGTCGACCCCGGGCCAGCCCTCCACCGGCGTGGCGCAGATGGTGTCGGCGTCGCTCACCGACGGCGCGCTCGCGG
The DNA here is from genome assembly GCF_019429525.1 of Sphingomonas folli. Taxonomy (GTDB): domain Bacteria; phylum Pseudomonadota; class Alphaproteobacteria; order Sphingomonadales; family Sphingomonadaceae; genus Sphingomonas; species Sphingomonas folii. The sequence continues at coordinate 92,130 of NZ_JAHXZL010000010.1, forward strand.
GCGGCGCCTTCACGCTGCAGGGCTTCTACAACCGCACCAGCGACACGTTCGCGGGCGGCGTGCTGGCGACCTTCCAGGACGCCGCGATCGCGCCGGTCGGCACCCTGTTCGACCAGTCGCGCAACGTCTCGCGCAAGCTCGGCGGCAAGCTGAGCTACGAGCGCGCGGTGCCGGGATGGGAGGCGCTGACGCTCACCGCCGGGCTCGACGCGCTGGTCGACCGCACCGCGCAGACGCTGGTGCAGACCGAGCGCGCGTGGGTGCCGCGCACCGACTTCCGCAGCCTCGCGCCGTTCGCCCAGGGCAATCTGAAGCTGGCCGACGGGCTCGTCCGGCTGGCGGGCGGCGTGCGCTACGAGACTGTCCGGCTCGACGTGCCCGACTACACCACGCTGGCGAGCTCGGGCGCGCGGCGCGTCACCGGCGGCACGCCCGGGTTCGAGCGCGCGCTGTGGAACGGCGGCCTGGTGCTCGAGCCCGCCTCGGGCATCCGCGCCTATGGCAGCTACGCCGAGGGCTATACGATCGCCGACATCGGCCGCGTGCTGCGCGCGGTGAACCAGCCGAACGTGCGGATCGACGACTTCCTCGATCTCACCCCGGTGATCTCGAACAACCGCGAGCTCGGCGTCGAGCTCAGGCGCGGCCCGCTCACCGCGAGCAGCACCTATTACTGGTCGTCGAGCGAGGCGGGGTCGGTGCTGGTCCGCGGCGACGACGGCATCTTCAACGTGGTGCGCCAGCCGATCGATATTCAGGGTCTGGAGATCAACCTCGACACGCTCACCCCGCTGCCCGGACTGACCCTCGCGCTCGGCTACAGCCACGTCACCGGGCGCACCGACGCCGACGGCGACGGGCGGCTCGACGCCGATCTCGACGGGGCCAATATCTCGCCCGATCGGCTCAACCTCAGCGCCGACTATCGCGCTGGCCGGTTCAGCGCGCGGGTGCAGGGGCGCTATTACCTCTCGCGTCGCTTTCGGGGGCAGCCGATCGCCAACGACTTCGCCGGCTATCGCCTGTTCGACGCGTATTTGGCCTATGACGCGCCGGTCGGCCGGCTGATGCTGAGCGTGCAGAACCTCGGCGACACCGACTATGTCACTTACTACAGCGACACGCAGGGGCCGACCGACAACGCGCGCTTCTACACCGGGCGGGGGCGCAACGCGACGCTGAGCTGGCAGGCGAGCTTCTGATGCGCGCGCTGGCGCTGCTGCACCGCTGGGTGGGCGCGATCGTCGGCGCGCTGCTCGCGCTGCTCGGCACCACCGGCGCGCTGCTGGTGTGGCGCGACCCATTGACGCTCGTGCCGCACGCCGGCGACGCGCCGCTGCGTGACCCCGCGACGCTGGCGCGCGTGCTCGACTCGCTCGCCGCGGGCGCGCGGCCGCTCGATCGCGTGACGTTGGCGGGCGAGGGGCTGGGGGTGCACCAGGTCGTGTTCCGCGACGGCGGCGGCGCCTATCTCAGCCAGGGGGGCGAGGTGGTGGCGCGCTGGTCGAGCGCGTGGCAGCGGCCCGAGCTGCTACTGTTCGACCTCCACCATCGCCTGCTGCTCGGCGAGGCGGGCGAGACAGTGATCGGCGTCGCGGCGCTGGTCGGCTTGGTGCTGGTGGTGAGCGGCGCCGTGCTGTGGTGGCGGACTCGCGCGCGCTTCCGCCCGCGGCCGTGGCCGGCGCGGATGACCTCGGGGGCGATCGTCCACCACCACCGCGACCTGGGCGTGCTGACCGCGCCGCTGCTCGCGCTGTCGCTGCTGACCGGCGCGATGATGGCGCTGCCCGCGGTAGAGCGGCTGCTGCTGGCGCCGCTCGGGGCGAGCGACCGGGTCCGGCCGCCGCGGCTGCCGGCGACGCGCCCGTCGGCCGCGCCGGCGCCGCGTCTCGCGCCGCTGCTCGCCGCCGCGGCGCACCGTTTCCCCGGCGCCGAGCTGCGGAGGGTGCAGTGGCCGCGCGGCGCGCGCGCGCCGCTGGCGCTGCGGCTGCGGCAGTCGTTCGAGTGGACGCCGAACGGGCGCACCTTCGTCTACGCCGACCCGGTGACGCTGCGGATCGTCGGGGTCGCCGACCCCGCGGCGGGCGGCGCGCACGAGCGCGCGCGAGAGAAGCTCTACCCGCTCCACGCCGCCAAGGTCGGCGGCCTGGCGTGGAAGCTGGCGATCACCGCCTCGGGGCTGGCGCTGGCGCTGCTCGGCAGCCTGGCGGTCTACGGCTTCTGGGCGACGCGCGCGCGGGTGAGCGCGGCGCGGCGGGGGAGGCGGGCGGCGGCGGCGGGGTGAGATGGCGGGCGCGACCTGCTCATCCTCCCCCTGCGAGGGGAGTGCGCGCTTTGGCTTACCTTCGGCGAGCCGAAGCCGGCACGGGCAGCGGGTGACGCTGACCGAGGGTGTCGCCGCCGGTGAGACCAGGGACGCTCGTTGGCCGCGTCACGCCCCGTCAGGCACCTCCGCTCGCAGGGGAGGATCCCGGGGCATGCGGCACCCGGCGGACGGCCCTCACAGCGTCACGCCGCGCTTCCAGATCGCGATCTCGCGCTCGCCGTTGCGCTCGGCCGCGGTGGCCTCGCCCGAGGCGATCGCGACGATTCGCGCCAGCAGCGCGTCGGCGGTGGCGTCGAAGCCGCGCTCCAGCACCGCGCCCGCGTCGAAGTCGATCCAGCCGGGCTTGCGCGTCGCCAGCCCGCTGTTCGAGGCGATCTTGACCGTCGGCACGGGAAAACCGAGCGGGGTGCCGCGCCCGGTGGTGAACAGGATCACAGTCGCGCCCGCCGCCGCCAGCGCGGTGGACGAGACCGCGTCGTTGCCCGGCGCCTCCAGCAAGGTCAGCCCGCGCGCGCGCGCCGCGGCGCCATAGCCGATCACGTCGCTGATCTGCCCGCGCCCCGCTTTCTGCACCGCGCCGAGCGACTTCTCCTCCAGCGTGGTGATCCCGCCCGCGACGTTGCCGGGCGAGGGGTTCTCGGAGACCGTCTCGCCGTGGTCGAGGAAGTAGCGCTTGAAGCCGTTGACCAGCCCGGCGATCCCGTCGAACACGCGCGCGTCGCTGGCGCGGTCCATCAGCGTCTGCTCGGCGCCGAAGATCTCGGGGATCTCGGTGAACACCACGCTGCCGTCCGCCGCGACGACACGATCGCTGATGCGGCCGACCAGCGGGTTGGCAGTGAGCCCCGACAGGCCGTCCGAGCCGCCGCACTTCACGCCGAGCACCAGCTCGCCGAGCGCGCAGGGCACGCGCGCGGCGCGCGCCGCGGCGGCCAGCTCGGCGACGAGGGCGACGCCTTCCTCCACCTCGTCCGCGCTCGCCTGCGCGGTGAGCGCGCGCACGCGGCCGCGCGCCGCCGGTGGGATCGACTCGATCAGCGCGGCGACCTGGTTCTCCTCGCAGCCGAGCCCGACGATCAGCACGCCCCCCGCGTTGGGATGCGCCGCCAGCGCGGCGAGGATCGCGCGCGTCCCGCCCAGGTCCTGTCCCAGCTGCGAGCAGCCGTGCGGGTGGGTGAAGGCGTGGACGCCGTCGACCGCGTCGCCCACCAGCGCGGCGGCGCGCGTCGCGATCCGCTCGGCGGTGCGCGCGACACAGCCGACCGTCGGCAGCACCCAGATCTCGTTGCGCGTCGCGACGCGACCGTCGGCGCGGCGATAGCCCTGGAAGGTCGTCCCGCTCGCGCGCCCCAGCGCCGCGGGCGGGGCGGGCGCGTAGCGATAGTCGAGCGCGGCGTCGAGCGCGGTGGCGAGATTGTGCGAGTGGACGTGCTCGCCGGGGCGGATCGGCGCGGTGGCGTGGCCGATCGGATAGCCGTATTTCATCACCGCCTCGCCCGGCGCGAGCGCGGCCACCGCCACCTTGTGCCCGCGCGCCACGTCCTGCGCGAGCGTCAGCACCGTGCCGGCGAGCGCGACGGTCTCGCCCGCGCGCGCGTCGTCGAGCAGGGTGGCGACGCTGTCGCCGGGCGCGATCTTGAGGGCGCTGGCCATCTCACCTCCGGGTCGGGACCGATCGCTCATCCCCTACAGCATGCGCCGCCACGTTTGAACCGCCGCCTTCTGGACCGCCCCGCCTGGGCCGCGAGCGCGCTCCTCGCAGGGGCCCAGGGCCAGCGGGATGGCGCTCGCGGCCCTGGGCTCGGGCGTTCGCCGGAGCACGGTGGACGGCCCGCCGCCCGTCAGCCGCCGGCGCCGCTCGTCACGATCGTGCCGTTGAGCCCGGCGGGGAAGAAGCCGCCGCCCGTCACCGCGGCGCCGCTCTGGAAGACGACGTTGAGGACCTGCGCCGCGCTGCGCCCCAGCACCAGCCCGTCGGCGTCGGTGGGGACGAGGTTGGCGGTCGCGGCGGTGCCGATGTCCTGGTCTGTGTCGCCCGCGCCGTCGAGCGAGTCGCGCAGCGCCGAGATCTGGCTCACCCGCGTGTAGACGCTCGGCACGGTCAGGCCGCGGCGCCACAGCTCGGCGCGGATCGTCGCGTCATGGTAGCATTCGGCCGCGAGGATGCCCGCGCTCGCCTCGAGATAGGTCTTGTCGGTGAGCAGCTTCGCCGCGCCGCGATAGGCGCTGACGCCGACGTCGGTGAGCAGGTAGGCGCCGATCAGGAAGCTCTCGTCGTCGGCATAGGGGTCGAAGATGTCGCCCGCGCCGATCACCCCCGCGGCGCGCGCCGCCGCGGTGAAGGCGCCGACCACCTGGGTGCCGCCGACGCTCACGCTCGCGCTGCCCGAGATGTTGATCGCCGGCTGCGCCACGCGCGCGCCGCCCAGCGTCTCGCGCAGGAAGCGGATATGGCCGATCTCGTCGGCGGCGATCTCGCGCGCATATTCGGCGACGACGTCGTCGCCGAAGTCGACCGCGCGCGCCGCGCCCGCGCCGCTGCCGGTCACCACCGCGCCCTGCGTCCCCATGCCGGTGAGCAGCGCGCCGTCCACGCCGCCGCCCGAGACGGCATAGGCGTAATAAGCGCCCTCGAGATATTCGAGCTGGAGCGCGAAGTTGAGCACCGCGACATCGGTGATCGCGCCGCTCGGCGTCGGCGTGGGGGAGGGAGCCGGCGAGGCGTCATTACCGTCGTCGCCGCAGCCCGACAGCAGCGCCAGCCCGCCCGTCGCCGCCGCGGCGCCGCCGCACAGCCGGATGAAGTTCCGGCGCGCTTGGCGCTGCTGCTCGGCGCGCTCCATGAGGTCGAGGAACTCGATCGGATCGTTCATCGCGCCGCTCCTCAGTTCGCGCCGGAGCGACGCAGCGCCGCGTTGGCATTGTTGGTCCCCGCCGGGAAGAAACCGCCCGCGCTGACCTGGTCCTTGGTGAGATAGGCGATGTTGTGGACCTGCTCGACGGTGCGGCCGAACACCAGCCCGCGCCCGTCCGTGGGCACCACGTTGGCGGCGCGGCCGTAGATCGAGGTGACCGGCGAGATGCCCTGGTCGTCGTCGCCCTCGCGGCGCGGCGGGCCGTCCGATTGGTCGTCGCCGTCGAGATCGTCGCGCGCGTCGGAGATCTTGTCGGCCTTCTCGCGCAGGTCGTCGACGTCGACGCCGCGGCGGTAGAGCGCGCTGCGGATCAGCCCGGCGTGGAACGCCTCGGCGGCGAGCAGCCCGGCCGCGGCGTCGACGATGGCATTGTCGCTCAGCAGCGGCGCCGCGCCCTTGTAGGCGGTGACGCCGACGTCCTCGAACAGATAGGCGGCGAGCAGGAAATTGTCGTCGCTGGCATAAGGGTCGAAGACGCCGCCGCTCGCGTCCAGGTCGATGTCGGCGGCCTCGGCGACGGCGGTGAAGACGCTGGTCGACAGGTCGATCGCGGGCTGCGCCACCGCGGCGCTCCCCAGCGCGCGGCGCAGCAGCGCGACGTGCGCGACCTCGTCGGCGGCGATCTCGCGCGCATATTGGATCACCGCGGGATCGCTCAGCGCGGCGCGGCGCGCGCCGGTGACGGACCCTTGCGTCTGCGTGCCGGTGAGCTGGTCCGCCGCCAGGCCGGTGCCGGTGACCGCGTAGCTGTAGAATTGCGCCTCGAGATATTCGAGGTTGAGCGCGAAGTTGAGGATGTCGGCGTCGCTCGGCGCGGTCTGCGCGCTGGCCTCGCGCGCGAGCACCAGCCCGCCCGCGCCCAGCACCACCGCGGTGGCGGCGCCGCGGAAGAAGGCGCGGCGCCCGGCGCGGCGGCGCGCGTGCGCCTCGATCAGTCTCTCGCCCGCGGCCATCCGACGCTCTCCCTCTGCGACATGAACCGACGTCGCGCGAAGGGGATACGAGGGGGCGGCGAAAAGGATGCGTCAGGGCCGGAACGATCGTGTCGCGACCCGCCGCGGCGAACGTGCCGACTGTCTCGCCGGGCCGTCGACTAAGGGGAATGAGGTCCGGGTCGGATCGGAGCGGGAAGCGCCGCCGCGGTCGTCACTGGGCGCTTGCCTCGCGACGGGCGCCACGCGACGATCCGTGGCGGAGGTGGGTGATGCGGGGCAGACGGGTGCGACAGGGGCGGGCCGCGGCGCTGGCCGCGGCGGCGCTGGCGGGCGGGGCGGCGATGGCGCCGGCCGCGGCGCACGCCGACTGCCAGGTCAGCAAGATGCTGGAGCTGCCCGTGACGATGGCGGGGCGACGCCCCATCGTGCAGGGGCGGATCGGCGCGCGCGAGGTCTCGTTCATCCTCGACAGCGGCGCCTTCTACAGCACGTTGTCGCGCGCCAGCGCGGCCGAGCTCGGCCTCAAGGTCGAGCCGCTGCCGCCGTCGTTCAAGGTCAAGGGGGTCGGTGGGCTCGCCAGCGCGGCCGTGGCGGTGGCGCGCGACTTCTCGCTGGGCGGCGTGACGCTGCCGCGGGTCGAGTTCGTCGTCGCCGGCAGCGACACCGGCGCGACCGGGCTGCTCGGGCAGAACATCCTCGGCCTGGCCGACGTGGAATATGACCTGCCGCACGGCATGGTGCGGCTGATGCGGTCGACCGGCTGCGGCAAGGTGAACCTGGCCTATTGGTCGGGCGACAAGCCGGTCACGACACTCAGGCTGGAGCGGCCCGACGGCGGCGGCCCGTTCAAGCCGCACACGATCGCGCGCGTGACGATCGACGGCAAGCCGGTGCGCGCGGTGTTCGACTCGGGCGCGGAGCAGTCGATGCTGACGCTCGCGGCGGCGCGGCGGATCGGTGTCACGCCCGAGACGCCCGGAGTGGTGGCGATCGGGCAGGGCATCGGCGTGGGGCGACGCGGCGTGGCCGCGTGGCGCGCGCCGCTCGGCAAGATCGAGATCGGCGGCGAGGCGATCAACCGCCCGCAGATCGTCATCGCCGACGTCGAGCTGGGCGACACCGACATGCTGATCGGCGCCGATTTCTTCCTGACGCACCGCCTGTTCGTCAGCAACGCGGCGCGGACGATGTACGTCACCTACGAGGGCGGCCCGATGTTCGGCCTCACCCCGCGCGGCGCGCGGACCGCCGCCGGCGAGGCGATCGACCTCACCGACCGCGCCGGCGCGCCGACCGACGCCGAGGGGTTCAGCCGGCGCGGCGCGGTGCTCGCCTCCAACCACAAGCTGGCCGAGGCGCTGGCCGACTTCGACCGCGCCGTGGCGCTCGCGCCCAAGGAGGCGCGCTACTATCGCCAGCGCGCCATGGCGCGGCTCGCCGAGCGGCAGCCGCTGCCCGCGCTCGCCGACCTGGACCGCGCGGTCGAGCTCGCGCCGCAGGACGCCGACGCGCGGCTCCAGCGCGCGATGCTGCGGCTGAACGGCGGCGACCGCCCCGGCGCCACCGCCGACCTTGAGGCGGCCGACGCGGCGCTGGCGCCCTCCAGCGCGATGCGGCTGACGCTGGCCGGGCTGTGGGACCAGGTCGACCGCCCCGGCGCGGCGCTCACCAGCTACGACGCGTGGCTGCGCGCGCATCCCGAGGACGCGCGCCGCGCCAACGCGCTCAACGGCCGCTGCTGGGCGCGCGCGCAGCTCAACCGCGATCTCGACGGCGCGCTGGCGGACTGCGACGCCGCGCTGAAGCTCGCGCCCGGGCGCCCCGCCTATCTCGACAGCCGCGCGCTGGTGCGGCTGCGGCGCGGCGAGGTGGACGCCGCGCTGGCCGACTATGACGCGGCGCTACGGCTGGCGCCGCGCATGGCCTGGTCGCTCTACGCGCGCGGCCTCGCCGCCGCGAGGGCGGGGCGCGCCGCGCAGGCCGCGCGCGACCGCGCCGCCGCGCTGGCGATCGAGCCGCGCGTCGGCGAGCGCGCCGCGCGCCTCGGGCTGGAGTGAGGGCCTATCCCGCTGACATCGCTCGTCTCCCGTGCCGGCGCCGCGGCACTCAGGGGATTGCGCTGCCTGCCCCGACCATTAGGTAGGGCGACGAGCGTGGGTGGAGTGGGAGAGAGCATGTCGACACAGGCCCGAGCAGCGGGCGCCGCACCGGCGCGCGCGGGTGCCGCCGACGCGCCCGCGGACGTGATCATCGTCGGGTCGGGCGCGGCCGGCGCGATGGCCGCGCACAGCCTCACCAAGGCGGGGCTGCGCTGCCTGATGCTGGAGGCGGGGCGCGACTATGACCCCAAGGCCGAGGTCAACATGTTCGCGCCCGAGAGCGACGCGCCGCTGCGCGGTGCCTCGACGCCGGACAAGCCCTTCGGCTATTTCGACGCCACCGTGGGCGGCGGCTGGGAGGTCGAGGGCGAGCCGTATACGTCGCGACCGGGCAGCGACTTCCGCTGGTATCGCCCGCGCATGCTGGGCGGGCGCACCAACCATTGGGGGCGCCACTCGCCGCGCTGGGGCCCGTACGACTTCAAGCCTTACTCGCGCGACAAGCTCGGCGTCGACTGGCCGATCGGCTACGACGACGTCGCGCCTTATTACGACCGCGTCGAGCGGATGATCGGGGTCAACGGGGGCAAGCTCGGGCTGGAGAACCACCCCGACTCGCCCGACGGCTGCCTGCTGCCGCCGCCCAAGCCGCGCGTCACCGAGATGATGATCAAGGCCGCGGCGGAGAGCATCGGGATCCCGGTGCGCGCCGCGCACACCGCGGTGCTGACGCGCGACATGCCCGACGACGTCGCGCCGCGCAGCGCCTGTTTCAACGCCACGCCGTGCACGCGCGGTTGCACCATCGGCGCGATGTTCCAGACGACCACGTCGCTGCTGCCGCAGGCGAGCGCGACCGGGCGGCTGCGCGTGATCACCGACGCGATGGTGGCGCGCGTGCTGACGGGCGCGAACGGCCGCGCCACGGGGGTCGAATATGTCGACCGCAGGACCGGGCAGCGCCACCAGGTGAGCGCGCGCGCGGTGGTGCTGGCGGCCGGCACCGGCGAGACCGCGCGGCTGCTGCTCAACTCGGGCCGGGACCGGCGCGGGCTGGCGAACGGCTCGGGCGAGCTGGGGCGCAACCTCACCGATTCCACCGGCGCCTCGTTCAGCGCGTACATTCCCAAGCTCGCCGGCCGGCCGCGCTACAACGAGGACGGGATCGGCGGGCAGCACATCTATATTCCCTTCTGGCAGTACCAGGAGCAGGCGCGCGGCGAGCTCGACTTCGCGCGCGGCTATCATTTCGAGATCGGCGGCCGCTTCGACATCCCGCCGCCCGCGACGCTGCCGCGCGCCTATGGCAGCGCGCTCAAGCAGGCGGTGCGCCAGTCCTCGGGCGCGACGCTGCGGCTCACGCTGCGCGGCGAGATGATCCCCAACAAGGACACGTTCTGCGAGATCGATCCCGGGGTGAAGGACAAGTTCGGCATCCCGGTGCTGCGCTTCGCGTTCAGATGGTCGCAGAACGAGGTCAACCAGGTGGCGCACGGCCGCCGCTCCGCGCACGCGGTGTTCGAGCGGCTCGGCGGGACGATCCTCAGCCCCGACCTGCCGGTCGAGCAGATCATGACCGCGGGCGGCGAGATCATCCACGAGCTGGGCACCGCGCGCATGGGCGCCAGCCCGCGCGACTCGGTGGTGAACAGCTACGGCGAGGCCTGGGAGGTGCCCAACCTCGTGCTGATGGACGGCGCGGTGTTCGCCTCGGGCGCGCACAAGAACCCGACGCTGACGATCCTCGCGCTCGCGCTGCGCAACTCGGAGCGGCTGGCGCAACGCATCAAGACGGGAGCCCTCGCGTGACCCTATCGCGCCGTACCACGCTGCAGTGGCTCGCCGCCGCGGCCGCGCTGCCGCTGTTCGAGCCGCCCGCGCTGGCGCAAGGCGCCGCCGCCGCGGTCGCGCCGCCCTTCGCGGTGGTCGACTGGCCGGCGGTGCTGCCCGCCCCGCCCGCGCCCGGCTACGGCCGCGACCCCAAGCTGATGGAGCCGAGCGTGCCGTGGCCGCTGACGCTCGACCGCGCCCAGCGCGCCACGCTCGACCTGCTCGGCGACCTCATCCTGCCGGGCGAGGGCGATACGCCGGGCGCGGGCAAGCTGGGCGTCGGCGCCTTCGTCGACGAGTGGATCAGCGCGCCGTACCCGGTGCAGCGCGCCGACCGCGAGCGGGTGCTGCCCGGGCTCCTGTGGCTCGACGCGCAGAGCCGCGCGCTCGGCGGCCGCTCGTTCGTCGCGCTCGCGCCGGCGCAGCGCACCGCGCTGATGGACGCGCTGATGGTGGCGACGCCGGCGCCGCGGATGGTCGCGCCGGTCGCCTTCATGGACAAGCTGCGCTACCTCTTCGTCGCGGGCTATTACAGCCTGCCCGAGGGCAAGGCCGACATGGGCTATATCGGCGACCAGCCGACCGAGGGCCCCTATCCGGGCCCCACGCCCGAGGCGCTGGCGCATCTCGACCGCGTGCTCGGCGAGCTGAAGCTGTCGCCGGCGGTGGCACGCGCCTGAGCGCGCGCGCCGCTCAGCCGATCAGCAGCCCCGCCAGCGCCGCGCTCATCAGGTTGGCGAGGCTGCCCGCCGCCAGCGCGCGCAGCCCGAGCCGCGCGATCGTCGGCCGCTGGTTGGGCGCGAGGCTGCCGGTCACCGCCATCTGGATCGCGATCGAGGAGAAATTGGCGAAGCCGCACAGCGCGAAGGTGACGATCGCGATGGTGCGTGGGCTGAGCTGCGCGGCCTGCTTGCCGAGATCGATATAGGCGACGAACTCGTTGAGCACGATCTTCTCGCCGAACAGACCGCCGGCGATCCCGGCCTCGCGCCACGGCACGTTGAGCAGGAACATCACCGGCTGGAAGACGTAGCCGAGCAACCCCTGGAAGCTCAGCTCGGGGTGGCCGAACCAGCCGCCGACGCCGCCGAGCAGCCCGTTGGCGAGCGCCACCAGCGCGACGAAGGCCAGCACCATCGCGCCCACCGCCACTGCCAGCCTCACCCCGGTCTGCGCGCCCTGCGCCGCCGCCATGATGAGGTTGGCGGGCTTCTCCTCGTCGTGGGTCGCGTCGGGGAGCGGCTCGCCCGCGACCGGGTGCGCCGCCTCGCTCGGCAGCGCCGCCGGCCCGATCCCCGCGGCGGTGCGGCGATGGTCCGCCAGCGCGACGTCGCGCGGCGCGCCCGGCACGTCGCCCAGCGCGAGCTCGCCCTCGGGCGTGGCACGCCGGTCGGGCATGATGATCTTGGCCATCAGGATCCCGCCCGGCGCCGCCATGAAGCTGGCGGCGAGCAGATAGTCGATGCTGATCCCCATCGAGGCATAGGCCGCCAGGATCGTCCCCGCCACGCCCGCCATGCCGCTGGTCATCACGGTGAAGACCTGCGGCGGGGTCAGCCCGGCGAGATAGGGGCGGATCACCAGCGGCGACTCGCTCTGGCCCACGAAGATGTTGGCGGCGGCGCACAGGCTCTCCACCTTGCTGGTGCCGATCAGCCGCTCGATCGCGCCGCCCAGCCAGCGCACCACCAGCTGCATCACGCCGAGATAATAGAGGATCGACACCAGGCTGGCGAAGAAGATGATCACCGGCAGCGCGGCGATGGCGAAGCTCTGCCCGCCCACCGCGGGGCTGGCGAGGTTGCCGAACAGGAACTCGGTGCCGCGCTGCGAGTAGCCGAGCAGCGCCGCCACCCCCGCGGAGGCGCCCGCGAGCGCGGCGCGACCGGGCGTCCAGTAGAGCACGATCACCGCGATCAGCGCCTGGAGCGCGAAGGCGCTGCCGACGACGCGCGGGCGGATCGCGCGGCGGTCGGCGGAGAGCAGCACCGCGAGCAGCAGGATCACCGCGATGCCCGCGAGACCGATCAGGATTCTCTGCATTCTTCTTCTTTGATGTGAGCCGCGTGGAGGGCGCGCGGCGAGGGCGCGCACGCGGGGCCGGATCATACAGCGGTGGCCGCGCGCCGCCAGCCATGTTCGCGCGAGCCGGGGAAGGGTGTGCCGGATCCGCGACGGGTCGGGGAGAGGCTGGGATCCTCCCCGCTTGGCCGGGGGCTCGCGCGGAGCGCGGTGGACGAGGGGCTCTCCTCGCGGTGCCGGGATCCTCCCCGCTTGGCGGGGAGGGGATAGCAGCGCTGGGATCCTCCCCGCTCGCGGGGAGGGGGACCGCGCCCGCAGGGCGTGGTGGAGGGGGCTGTCCGCGGACGCCGCCCTCGGAGACGAGGCGAGCACGATCGGGGCCGCCCACCCCTGCCACGAGGCGCCGCGCCCGCGGAGCCCCTCCTCCACCACCCGGCTGCGCCGGGCGGTCCCCCTCCCCGTGCCGGGGAGGATCTCCGGCGCATGGCTCGCCGCGCGCGACACCTTCCCCGCACCCCCCGCGCCCGCTACGACGCCGACGATGCCCTCTTCGCCCCACGCCCCGATCCCGCGCTCGCTGTTCGCCCTGTCGATCTTCTACGGCGGGATGGTCTGCATCGCGGGGGTGCTCGGCAACAAGCAGGTGTCGCTCGGGCCGATCTCGGCGCTGGGGCCGCTGGTGGGGCTGCCGCCGCTCGCGGTGGAGGCGGGGATCTTCGCCTTCCTGCTGCTGGTCGTCACCTCCAGCGCGGTGGCCGAGCTGCACGGGCAGAAGGTCGCCGGGCGGCTGGTGCTGATGGGCTTCGTGCCGCTGCTCGTCTCGATGGCGCTCACCCTGGTGGTGCTCGAGCTTCCCGCCGCGCCCGAGATGGACCGCGCGCATCTCGCCGCGTTCGAGCAGATGATGGGCGCGACGCCGTGGATCTGGGCGGGCGGGATCGTCGCCTACGGCGTGTCGCAGACGCTCAACGTCACGATCTTCTCCTGGCTCAAGGGGCGCGAGGGCGGGCGGCTGCTGTGGTTCCGCGCCGCCACCGCCAGCGCGCTCAGCCAGATCGTCGACTCGGTGCTGTTCATCTCCATCGCCTTCGGCCTCTCGGCGGTGGGCTGGCTGATGGCGGGGCAGATGCTGGCCAAGGTGGTGCTGTCGATCGTGCTGGTGCCGCCGCTGATCTACCTGATGGTCGCGCTGGGCCGCCGGCTCGACGGCTGACCTTTCGCCCCCGCGCCCGCGCCGCTATGGCGCCGCGGATGACCGATCCGACCCCCGCCGCCCCGATCGCTGCCGTGCCCCCGTCGCTCAAGGCCGAGACGCTGGTCGAGGCGCTGCCCTATCTCCAGCGCTACGCCGGCAAGACCTTCGTGGTGAAATACGGCGGGCACGCGATGGGCGAGCCCGAGGCGCAGGCCGATTTCGCCGAGGACGTGGTGCTGCTCAAGGCGGTCGGCATCAACCCGGTGGTGGTGCACGGCGGCGGCCCGCAGATCGGCAGCATGCTCAAGCGCCTGGGCGTCGAGTCGCGCTTCGTCGACGGGCTGCGCGTGACCGACGCCGAGACCGCGCAGATCGCCGAGATGGTCCTGGCGGGCTCGATCAACAAGGAGATCGTCGGCTGGATCGGCCGCGCCGGCGGGCGCGCGGTGGGTATCTCGGGCAAGGACGCCGGCCTGGTCCAGGCCGAGAAGGTCGGCGGGCGCGAGGCGGACCCGCTGCAGGGGATCGAGCGCAAGGTCGACCTCGGCTTCGTCGGCGAGCCGGTCGCGGTCGATCGCCGCATCATCGACTCGCTCAGCGGCGACGGCATCATCCCGGTGATCGCGCCGATCGGCATCGGCGCCGACGGCCACACCTACAACATCAACGCCGACACGATGGCGGGCGCGATCGCCGCGGCGCTGGGCGCGGCGCGCTTCTTCCTGCTGACCGACGTGGCGGGCGTGCTCGACCGCGACGGCGCGCTGCTCACCGACCTGGACCCGGCCGCGATCAAGCGGCTGCGCGAGGAGGGCACGATCAAGGGCGGGATGATCCCCAAGCTGGAGACCTGCGTCGCCGCGGTCGAGGCCGGGGTCGACGCCGCGGTGGTGCTCGACGGGCGCGTGCCGCACGCGATGCTGCTCGAGATCTTCACGCGGCGCGGCGCGGGCACGCTGATCCGGCGGTGAGGGGATAGATCCTCCCCGGCACGGGGAGGGGGACCGCTCGCGAAGCGAGTGGTGGAGGGGGCTCGCCGCGAACGCGCCGGCTCGTATGCGGGAGCCCCCCTCCACCACCGGCCTGCGGCCGGCGGTCCCCCTCCCCGCGGGCGGGGAGGATCTGAGCTTCGAAAGCCACCCCACGCCCCGCTGGCACAGGCCCCGCCAGTGCCCTATATGACCGACACACCATCACGGAGACGCCGCGCGTGCTGACGCTCACCATCATCCAGATCCTGCAGGTGCTGATCTCGTTCGTGCGCTGGATCATCATCATCCAGTTCATCCTGTCGCTGCTGATCGTGTTCAACATCATCAACACCTCGAGCCCGTTCATCCGCGGGCTGCACGACGGTCTCGACCGGCTGACCGAGCCGCTCTACCGCCCGATCCGCCGCATGCTGCCCGCCACCGGCGGGATCGACTTCGCGCCGATGGTGGTGCTGCTCGGGCTGGTGATCCTCAACATCATCCTCAACAACATCGCCGCGAGCGTGCTGGTGGGCGGCACCGTCTGAGCGCCTGGCGCGCGACCGCGGACGGGATCGCGCTGACGCTGCGCGTGACCCCGCGCGCCGGGCGCGACTCGCTCGCCGCGGGGACGGACGAGCACCTCGCCGCGCGGCTCGCCGCCGCCCCGGTCGACGGCGCCGCCAACGACGCGCTGGTGGCGCTGGTGGCGCGCCACTTCGGCGTGGCGCGGCGCGACGTGGCGCTGGTCGCGGGCCAGACCGCGCGGCTGAAGAGGCTGACGGTCAGGGGCGATCCCGCGGCGCTGGCACAGCGCGCCGCTTCGCTCTATGCGCCTCCCTCATGACCGCCCGCCTCATCGACGGAAAAGCCTTCGCCGCCGCGCTGCGCGACCGTGTCGCCACCGCCGCCGCCGCCTTCACGCAGGCCGCCGGGCGCCGGCCGGGCCTCGCGGTGGTGCTGGTCGGCGAGGATCCGGCCTCCTCGGTCTACGTCCGCTCCAAGGGCAAGGCGACGCTGGCCGCGGGCATGGCGAGCTTCGAGCATCGCCTGCCCGCCGACACCGCGCAGGACGCGCTGGTCGACCTCGTCGACCGGCTCAACGCGGACCCGGCGGTCGACGGCATCCTCGTCCAGCTGCCGCTGCCGCGCCACATCGACGAGCGCTCGGTGATCGCGCGGGTCGACCCCGACAAGGACGTCGACGGCTTCCACCCGCTCAACGCCGGGCGGCTCGCCACCGGGCTCGACGCGCTGGTGCCGTGCACCCCGCTCGGCTGCCTGATGCTGCTGCGCGACGTCCACCCGCATCTGGCCGGGCTGGAGGCGGTGGTGATCGGGCGCTCGAACATCGTCGGCAAGCCGATGGCGGCGCTGCTGCTGCAGGAGAGCTGCACGGTGACGACGGTGCACAGCCGCACCCGCGACGTGATGGCGCACGTGCGCATGGCCGACATCGTCGTCGCCGCGGTGGGCATCCCCGGCTTCGTCCAGCCCGAGTGGGTCAAGCCCGGCGCGACCGTGATCGACGTCGGCATCAACCGCACCGAGGCGGGGCTGGTCGGCGACGTCGACCCGCGCGTCGCGGCGGTGGCGGGGGCGATCACCCCGGTGCCGGGCGGGGTCGGGCCGATGACGATCGCGGTGCTGCTGCGCAACACCGTCGTGGCGGCGTCGCGGCGCGCGGGGCTGGCGGCGGACGCGTCGCTCTGAGATGGTCGAGCTGTTCGTCTCGTCCTTCGTCACGCTCTTCCTGATCATCGACCCGCCCGGCTGCGCGCCGATCTTCGCCGGGCTGACCGCGGGCGCCGCCCCGGCGCATCGCCGTGCCATGGCGATCCGCGCGGTAGTGGTGGCGGCGGGGATCCTGCTGCTGTTCGCGCTGGCGGGCGAGCCGTTGCTCCACGCGCTCGGGATCGAGCTCGCCTCGTTCCGCATCGCGGGCGGGCTGATGCTGTTCCTGATCGCGCTCGAGATGGTGTTCGAGAAGCGTACCCAGCGCCGCGAGGACCGCGCCGCCAGGGTGACCGCGGAGGAGGCCGACGACGTCTCGATCTTCCCGATGGCGATGCCGATGATCGCGGGGCCGGGCTCGATCGCGACGGTGATGCTGCTGATGGCGCGCAGCAACGGCCTCGAGCGCTCGGCGGTGGTGATGGCGGCGCTGGGGGCGAACCTGCTGCTGATGCTGGGCTCGCTGCTGGCGGCGGGGCCGATCATGCGCGTGCTCGGCGCCAAGATCGAGGCGGTGATCACGCGGCTGCTCGGCGTGCTGCTGGCGGCGCTGGCGGTGCAGTTCGTGATCGACGGGGTGGTCGAGCAGCTGCGGTGACGGGCGCGCGCGGGCGGCGTCCGCCGCCGCGCGCCTCCCCGGGTGAGGGGACGGGAGCGGCGCGCAAGCCGCTGGCGCGCCGGCGGCAACGCGGCTAGGGGCTGCCCCACCCGAGCTTCAGGAGAGTATCATGCGCCCCAGCGGCCGCGCCCCCGACCAGATGCGCGCGATCACGATCGAGCCGCGCTTCACGCGCCACGCCGAGGGATCGGTGCTGATCGGCTTCGGCGACACCAAGGTGCTGGTCACCGCCTCGGTCGAGGAGCGCGTCCCCCCCTTCCTCCGCGGCAAGGGCCAGGGCTGGGTCACCGCCGAATACGGCATGCTGCCGCGCGCCACGCACACGCGCAGCAGCCGCGAGGCCGCCAAGGGCAAGCAGTCGGGCCGCACCCAGGAGATCCAGCGGCTGATCGGCCGCTCGCTGCGCGCCGTGGTCGACATGACGCTGCTGGGCGAGCGCCAGATCACGCTCGACTGCGACGTGATCCAGGCCGACGGCGGCACGCGCACCGCCTCGATCTCGGGCGCCTGGGTGGCGCTGCGGCTCGCGGTGGACGCGCTGCTGAGGGACGGCAAGCTCGCCGCCGACCCGATCCGCCAGAAGGTGGCGGCGGTGTCGTGCGGCATCTACCAGGGCGACCCCGTGCTCGACCTCGACTATGACGAGGACTCGAACGCCGACGCCGACGCCAATTTCGTGCTGCTCGAGAACGGCCATATCGCCGAGGCGCAGGCCACCGCCGAGCACGCCACCTACGACGAGGAGGCGCTGCTGCGGCTGCTGCGGCTGGCGCGGATCGGCTGCACCGACATCTTCGCCGCGCAGGCGAAGGCGGTCGCGTGAGCGGCGAGGGCAAGGAGCCGCAGGCGATCCGCCGGCTCGCCCCGGGCAGGCTGGTGATCGCGAGCCACAACCAGGGCAAGGTGCGCGAGATCGCCGCGCTGCTCGAGGGGCACGGGCTCGACGTGATCTCGGCGGGTGAGCTCGACCTGCCCGAGCCCGAGGAGACCGGCACCACCTTCGTGATGAACGCCGAGCTGAAGGCGCGCGCCGCGGCGGACCTGTCCGGGCTGCCCGCGCTGGCCGACGACAGCGGGCTGTGCGTCGACGCGCTGGGCGGCGACCCCGGCATCTTCTCGGCGCGCTGGGGCGGCGAGAACAAGGACTTCGGCCGCGCGATGCGGCTGGTCGAGGACAAGCTCGCGGCGCTGCCCGACGCGCCGCGGACGGCGCATTTCGTCTGCGCGCTGGCGCTGGCTTGGCCCGACGGCCACGTCGAGTGGTTCGAGGGCCGGGTCGACGGGACGCTGGTGTGGCCGCCGCGCGGCGACAAGGGCCACGGCTACGACCCGGTGTTCCGGCCCGACGGGCACGACGCCACCTTCGGCGAGATGGACGAGCCCGCGAAGAACGCCATCAGCCACCGCGGCGACGCCTTCCGGCAGCTGGTCGCGGCGGTGTTCTGAGGGGAAGCGTAGGCGCCGCCTTCGAGCGGTCACGGGGCTCGCCTTTCCGTCTCACGAGACCGCCCCGGCGAACGCCGGGGCCCAGGTGGGAGGGCCCCGGTGAAACTCACGAACGTCTCCCGACTGGACCCCGGCGTCCGCCGGTGTGGCGGCAGTGGGGTGAGCGGAGCATCCTTCCCGATCGGTGCCCGGGCGGAGGCCGGGGCCCAGGTGAAAGACGGCGGTGGCTCGAACATGCGCCTTCCCGACTAGGCCCCGGCCTTCGCCGGGGCACCGATCGGTGGGTGAGCGCTCCCGCCGCAGCTTACCCCACCGGCAGCGCAACTCGCCCCACGAGCGCGCCCCTCACGTCCGCGGCAGCGCGTAGGCCAGCGTATAGTCCCCGTAGCGCGTGCCCAGCGCGCCGTGGCCGCCCGCGGTGATCACGACATATTGCCGCCCGTCGCGCCCGCGATAGGTCATCGGCGTCGCCTGAGCCCCCGCGGGCAGCCGCGCCTTCCACACCACCTTGCCCGTGCTGAGGTCGAAGGCGCGCAGATACTGGTCGGTGGTCGCGCCGATGAAGGCCAGCCCGCCCGCGGTGATGATCGAGCCGCCGAGGTTGGGCACGCCGGTCTTGAGCGGCACGCCGAGGTGCGAGCCGAACAGCCCGGTGTCGCGCGCCGTCCCCAGCACCTCGCGCCACAGCACCTTGCGCGTGCCGAGGTCCACCGCGGTGAGATGCCCCCAGGGCGGCGCGACGCAGGGCGCGCCGAAGATGCCGACCCAGGCCTTCACCACCGCGACGTACGGCGTGTTATACTGCGTCTGCAGCTGCGCCTGCATCGCGTTCTCGCCGCCCTGCTTCTGCTTCATCAGCGCCGCCGCGCGCGGGTCGTCGCGGCGCATCAGCCACAGCTTGAACGGCATCTCCATCGTGTTGACCGTCATCACCCCACGCACCGGGTCGACCGCCGCGCCGCCCCAGTCGGTGACGCCGTCGAAGGCCGGGTGGCCGATGATCGGCTTGAGCCCCATCGGCTGGTAGACGCCGGTGCCCTGCGCGCGGCGGACGTCGATGCGGCAGAAGAGCTGGTCGATCGGCGTCGCGCCCCAGGTCGCCACCTCGGTCGGCGCGGGCGGGGTGAAGCTCGGCATGCCGGTCGAGAAGGGCTGGGTCGGCGACACGCGCACGCCCGGCGTCGCGCCGTCGGTGCGCACCTCGCGCTCGGTGATCGCGGCGATCGGCGCGCCGGTCAGCCGGTTGAGGAAGAACACCTGCCCCATCTTGGTGGTCTGGATCAGCGCCGGGATCACCTGACCGTTCGGTGCACGATAGTCGAACAGCGACGGGCCGATCGGCAGGTCCATGTCCCACATGTCGCGGTGGACCAGCTGGCGCACCCAGCGCAGCTTGCCCGTCTGCGCCTCGAGCGCGACGATCGCGCTGCCGAAGCGGTCGTCGAACGGGCGGCGGTAGCCGATCCAGTAATCGGGCGAGGCGTTGCCGGTGCCGAGATAGACGAGGCCGTTGTCGGGGTCGGCGGTGATCGCGCCCCACACGTTGGGCGTGCCGCGGGTATAGACCTGCCCCGCGGGCAGCGGCGCGATCGCGTCGGGCGAGCGGCCGACGTCCCACGCCCAGACCGGCGCGCCCGACACCGGGTCGTAGGCGCGCACCACGCCCGAGGGGATGTCGCGGTTGACGTTGTCGGTGATCCGCTCGCCGATGATCAGCCGACCGTTGACCACGACCGGCGGGGTGGTGCCGATCTGGTCCGAGGGCTTGGACACGCCCATGTTGGCGCGCAGGTCGATCGCGCCGTTCTGGCCGAAGCCCGCGCACGGCCGGCCGGTGTCGGCGTCGAGCGCGACCAGCCGCGCGTCGAAGGTCGGCGCGAAGATCCGCCGCGGACAGGCCGTGCCCGCGGGCGCCTCGAAATAGGTGACGCCGCGGCAGACCAGATAATTGTTGCCCGCGATCCTGGCCGCCTCGTGCCAGCTCCACTTGGTCTTGCCGGTGGTGGCGTCGATCGCCTGGACGAAGGAGTGCGGCGTGCAGGTGTAGAGCGTGTCGCCGATATGGATCGGGGTCGCCTCGGAATGATACTCGCGCTTGTGCTCGGTCGCCTCGGCGGGCATCGGCAGGTCGCCGGTGCGCTGCGTCCAGGCGAGCTGGAGCCGGCCGACGTTCTGCGGCGTGATGTCCGCCAGCGCCGAGTAGCGCCGTCCGGCGGGGGTGCCGCCATAGTCCCGCCAGTCGCCGTCGGCGGCGCCGGTCGGTGCCGCGGCGAGCGCCGCGCCGGGCGCGGCGGCCCGGGCGGTCCCCTGCGCGGCGACGTCCTGGTGGCCCAGCATCAGCCCGAGCCCCGCCAGCGCGGCGACCCCCGCGGCCACCGCGGGCACCGCGCGCGAGCACGCGCGCGGCCCGCGCCGCCAGCCGGTCAGCAGCACCAGCGCCAGCAGCACGGTCGGCGCGACGAGGCGCGGGATCAGCTGGAGCCCGTCGAGCCCGACCTCCCACAGCGCCCACAGCAGCGTGCCGACCCAGACCGCGACGTACAGCCAGCGCCCGGCGGGGTGGCCGCGCCCGAGCAGCGCGCCGCTCGCCACCATCGCGACCCCGGCGACGAGGTAATAAGGCGAGCCGCCGAGCGACGCGAGCACGCCGCCCGCGACCGCGAAGAAGCCGCCGAGGATCGCGATGACCCACGCCAATGCCACCGTGAGCAGCCGTCCCATAACCCGCTTCCTCGTTGATCCAGGGCAGCAACGCGGCGGCGGGAGAAAAGTAACGCGATGTTGCTGGCGGCGGAGGAGAGCGCCGGGGCGACGCGCCCGGCGGGGGGAGGCGGGCGCCTCAGTAAGCGGTCGCGCCGACCGCCGCGCCGGCGGGGGCGTAGCGGCAGACGAGCACGTCGTCGCGCCCGCCCGCCGCCAGCGCGCAGCCGAGCCGCGCGGTGCCGCGCCACACGATCTGCGCGTAATGCACCGCGTCCTGCCAGCGCCCGGTGCGGCTGAAGCGCGGCGCCGGCGCGTCGACATAGGCGGCGCGCTCGTCGAGCCACCAGCGCACCATCTCGGCGTAGGTGTAGGCGTCGCGCGTGCCGGCGAAGAGGTTCTCGCCCTGGCGTTCGCCGCCGCGCGGCTGCGCCGCGTGCGCGAGACGGCCGGCGCGCGCCAGCGCGCGGGCGTAGGTGTCGGCGGCGCGCGCGAGCGTCTCGTCCCAGGCGAGCGGCGGCAGCGCCAGCTCGGCGCGCGCGCGATTGTGCTCGTCGAGCATCGCCTGGCGCAGCAGCGTGGCGCCGCGCGGGGCGGGATCGATCCGCTCGCGCCACTCGGTCGCGCCGAGGCGCGGCGGGGGCGGCAGGCGCGACGGCTCGGCCCGGGCGGGGAGGTCGGCGGAGGAGCGCGCGAGCAGCGCGACGGCGAGCAGGACGACAGTTCGTTGCGATGACACAACGAGCGCTCGTAGTGCCCGCGACTCGCGGTGCAAGGCGGCGTCGCGGCGAAGGGGCGCGCGGGGCTGTGCTAGAGCGGGACGGGGGCGGTGGGCGGCGACGACGCGCTCGTCCCGTCCTCACCGACGGATCGCGGACCGCGAGCGAGACGCCCGCCGTCCTGGTCTCGGGCATGTGCCGGATCAGGGGTCAGGAGGCTTCGAGGCAGCCAGATGGATCGGCGCGATCGCGGTCGCCGGGTCACGCCGGCGCCAGCGCGAGAGGAGCCGTCGCCACGCCGCCGCCATCGCACCGCTCCCTCGCGACCATGGGCGGAACATGCTGGCAACATCGCCGAGTGGCAAGCCGCCGCCCGCGTCCGATCGCCGCGGCGGGTCAGCGCCGTCGGCGCCCGCGTCGACGCGGCGGCGGCGCCCGCGCGTTCGTCGCGGCGGATCAGGTACGAGCCGCCGACCTGGCTCGGGCGCACGACGACGGTCCGCGCCAGGCCAGGGTCGTCCGAGAAGATCGCCTCGACCGCGCCAGCGTCGTGACACATGAGACGTCGCCGATCCTCACCGCGACGCTGAGCGGCTCCTCCGCTTCCGCCGGCGCCTCCGCGTCGGCGGGCGCGGTCGAGGCGCGCGCCGCCTGCTCGCCGGGCGGCGCTGCTCGGCCGTGTAGGGGAAGAGCGCTGTCCATCGTCGCCGCAGACCGCGTCGCCGATCGCGCGACGGATGCGCCCGCCAGCCGCAACGGCGAGCCGTGCCGAGCGCCCGCTCGCCGCGCCGGGTCAGCGCGCGCGGAACATCGATCGGCTCTGCGGGAGAATGGTGCCCAGAAGAGGACTCGAACCTCCACGCCGTTGCCAGCGCCAGCACCTGAAGCTGGTGCGTCTACCAATTCCGCCATCTGGGCACGGGGTAGGCCGGCGCCTCTAGGGGGTGGTCGACGCCCTTGTCAACACGCATTTTCGCGAAGCTCGCCGCACCGCCGCATCCGGCCTTGTCATCGGCGGGCGCGGCGGGCACAGCGGCGCGCGTAGCGGAAAGGCGTTCGAGATGAAGGACGGCATGAACGACAGTCTGGTCACGCTGATCGGCGGCGGGGGGTTCCTCGGCCGCTACGTCGCGCAGGCCCTGCTCAAGACCGGCGCGCGCGTCCGCGTGGCGCAGCGCGACCCGCGCCAGGCCTTCTTCATCAAGCCGCTCGGCGGGCTCGGCCAGACCCAGTTCGTCGCCGTCGACGTCGCGCGGCCCGAGACGATCCAGCGCGCGGTCGCGGGCGCGGACGCGGTGGTCAACCTGGTCGGCACCTTCGCGGGCAACCTCCAGCGGATCCACGTCGACGGCGCGCGCATCGTCGCGGAGGCGGCGCGCGACGCGGGCGCGGCGCTGGTCCATGTCTCCGCGATCGGCGCCGACGCGAACGGTGACTCGGTCTACGCGCGCACCAAGGGCGCGGGCGAGCGGGCGGTGCGCCAGGCCGACCCGTCCGCGACGATCCTCCGCCCCTCGACCGTGTTCGGGCGCGAGGACCAGTTCCTCAACCGCTTCGCCGGGATGATCGCGCGGCTGCCGGTGGTGCCGGTGCTGCGCCCCGCCGCGCGCTTCCAGCCGGTCTATGTCGTCGACGTCGCGCGGGCGGTGTTCGCCGCGCTGGCGGACCGTGACGCGCACGCGGGGCACATCTATGAGCTGGGCGGGCCCGAGGTGCTGACCATGCTCGAGCTCAATCGTCGCGTCGCCGAGCATGTCGGCCGCCACCCGCGGTTCGTCACCGTGCCCGACGCCGCCGGGGCGCTGCTCGCCGCACTGCCGCTGACGCCGATCTCGGCCGACCAGTGGAAGCTGCTCGGCCACGACAGCGTCGTCGGCCAGGGCGCCGAGGGGCTGGCCGCGCTGGGCGTCGAGCCGACGCCGCTCGACGCGGTCGCGCCCGACTGGCTGGTGCGCTACCGCAGGGCGGGGCGCTTCAGCATGATCAACCAGACCGCGGGCTGACCCGACGCGCGGGAGACGCGTCGGCGAGCCGGGGGGAGAAAGACATTGAACGACCTGCTGATCACCATCCTCCTCGGCATCGTCGAGGGGGTCACCGAGTTCCTGCCCGTCTCCTCCACCGGGCACCTCGTGCTCGCCGGCGCGCTGCTGGGGCTCAAGGAGGCCGACGCCACCTTCGACATCGTCATCCAGCTGGGCGCGATCCTGGCGGTGATCGTCCTGTTCTGGCGGCGCTTCCTCAAGGTCGGCGAGGGGCTGCTGCGGCGCGACCCCGGCGCGATCCGCTTCACCCGCAACGTGCTGCTCGGCTTCCTGCCCTCCGCCGTGGTGGGCGCGATCGCTTATTCCTCTATCCGCAAGGTGCTCGAGGCGCCCGGCATCGGCCCGACGGTGGTGGCGGTGGCGCTGATCGTCGGCGGCATCGCGATCCTGTTCATCGAGCGCACCGTGCCCCCCGCCCCCAAGAGCGAGGTGGAGACGATGTCGTGGCGCGTCGCGCTCGGCATCGGACTGGTCCAGTGCATCTCGATGATCCCCGGGGTGAGCCGCTCGGGCGCGACGATCATGGGCGCGCGCGCGATGCGGGTCGACCAGGAGACCGCCGCCGAGTACAGCTTCTTCCTCGCCATCCCGACGATGCTCGGCGCCACCACGCTGGCGCTGTGGAAGAGCCGCGACCTGCCCGGTCACGTCGACTATGGCGCGATCGCGATCGGCTTCGTCGTCGCCTTCGTCGTCGCGCTGCTGGTGATCCGCTGGTTCATGGGGGTGGTGACCAAGCACGGCTTCGCCCCGTTCGCCTGGTACCGCATCGTCGCGGGCACGCTCGCGCTGGTGCTGCTCGCGCTGCATTGATCCGGATCGGACCTTCTTCTCGGGTGCGAGTGGAAGGAGGCTGCGCGGCCGCGCAACAATCGAAGTTTTTGCGGCAGTCTCGCTGACCTGTCGGCCGGAAAGTGCGTGACTCCCCTATGATGGTGTGAGACGTCGGCGATCGGAGGTTACCGATGGCCGACATGCTCAAGTTCGTGGATCGCGCGCAATCCTATCCCGCCAAGCGCGGGGCGGCCGATCGCGCCGACGATTTCCGCGAGATCGCCGAGCGCTACGCCGCCCCCGCGGCGGAGGACCAGGCCGGGCGCTGCTCGCAGTGCGGCGTGCCCTATTGCTCGGTCCACTGCCCGCTCCACAACCATATCCCCGACTGGCTGCGGCTCACCGCCGAGGGCCGGCTGCGCGAGGCCTATGAGCTGAGCAACGCCACCTCGACCATGCCCGAGATCTGCGGCCGCATCTGCCCGCAGGACCGGCTGTGCGAGGGCAATTGCGTGATCGAGTTCAGCGGCCACGGCGCGGTGACGATCGGCTCGGTCGAGAAGTTCATCACCGACACCGCCTGGGAGGAGGGCTGGGTCGAGCCGCTCGTCCCCGGTCCCGCGCGCGGCCAGTCGGTCGGCGTGATCGGCGCCGGCCCGGCCGGGCTCACCGCGGCGGAATATCTCCGCGCGTACGGCTACGAGGTCCACGTCTACGACCGCCACGACCGCGCCGGCGGGCTGCTGACCTACGGCATCCCGGGCTTCAAGCTGGAGAAGCCCGTGGTGATGCGCCGCGTCGAGCGGCTCAGGGCGGGCGGGATCGTCTTCCACGAGGGCTTCGAGGTCGGCCGCGACGCCACGCTCGACGCGCTCCGCGCGCGCCATGACTCGCTGCTGATCGCGACCGGCGTCTATCAGGCGCGCGCGATCGACCTCGCCGGCAACGAGCTGGCCGGCGTCGTCCCCGCGCTCGACTATCTCACCGCGTCGAACCGCAAGGGCTTCGGCGACCCCGTCCCCGCCTTCGAGGACGGCACGCTCGACGCCGCCGGGCGCGACGTGGTGGTGATCGGCGGCGGCGACACCGCGATGGACTGCGTCCGCACCGCGATCCGCCAGGGCGCCCACAGCGTGAGATGCCTCTATCGCCGCGACCGCGCCAACATGCCGGGCTCGCAGCGCGAGGTCGCCAACGCCGAGGAGGAGGGCGTCGAGTTCGTCTGGCTCGCCGCGCCGGCCAGGTTCAGCGGCGCCGACGGCAAAGTGAGCGCGGTCGAGGTCAACCGCATGCGGCTCGGCGCCCCCGACGCGAGCGGGCGGCGCGCGCCCGAGGTCGCCCCCGGCGGGGCCGAGACGATGAAGGCCGACCTGGTGATCAAGGCGCTCGGCTTCGACGCCGAGGATCTGCCGCACCTGTGGGACGCGGCCGAGCTGGGCGTGACGCGCTGGGGCACGGTGCTGGTCGATTCCAAGACGCTGATGACCAGCCTCGACGGCGTGTTCGCGGCGGGCGACATCGTCCGCGGCGCCAGCCTGGTGGTATGGGCGATCCGCGACGGGCGCGACGTGGCGGCGACGATGCACCAGTATCTGCGCGCCAAGGCGAAGAGCGAGAAGGTCGCCGCGTGAGGCTGCCGCCCGACTATGTCGCGGCGATCAAGGAGGCCGCGCGCGAGGCGTTCGGCGCGGGCGCGGTGGTGCGCCTGTTCGGCAGCCGCGTGCGCGACGACCTGCGCGGCGGCGACATCGACCTGCACTTCGAGGTCGATCCCGGTCGCGGCACCGACGCAGAACTCGACCGCTTCGAGGACAAGCTCTTCCAGCACATCGAGCCGCAGCGCGTCGACAAGGTCTTCAGCGTGCGCGGTGAGCCGCTCGGCCCATTCGAGCAGATCGCCTATCGCGACGGGGTGGTGCTGTGACCGCGCCGGAAAGCGTGTTGCTCGCGAAGCTGACCGCGGCGCTCGACTCGGTGCTGCGCGGCGCGGACGTCGCTGCCCGCATCCTTGGTACGTTGCCCGAGACGGCCGTCGACTTCGCGGCACTCGACGACCTGCGCGCCACAGGCGCGCGCGCGCTGCTCAAGGCAGTGGAACAGGCGCAGGATCTGCTCGCCCGCATCTTTCGCACGTACCTGATCGCCGAACAGATCGATATCTCCGAGATGACCGCACGCGATATCGCGAACCGTATGGAGAAGTACGGGATGCTCGCCGATGCGGCGGCCTGGTCCGGGCTGGTCCGGCTGCGCAACCGCCTGGCGCATGAATATCCCGTCAGCCCCACCGAACAGCGTGAACGCGTCGTCGATGCGCTGGCGGCGGTCCCGCTGCTCCGCTCCATCCGCGATGGTCTTCTACCGACGCTTCATACCAAGGGTTATCTGGCATGACCGATCCCCGCACCCACCTCGCCACGCACGGCATGTACCGCCCCGAATATGAGGGCGACGCGTGCGGCGTCGGCCTGGTCGCCGCGACCGACGGGCGCGCGTCGCGCCGAGTCGTCCAGTCCGCGATCGACGCGCTCAAGGCGGTGTGGCACCGCGGCGCGGTCGACGCCGACGGCAAGACCGGCGACGGCGCGGGGCTCCACGTCGACCTGCCGGTGCGCTTCTTCGACGATTGCGTCGCCGCCAGCGGGCACAAGCTGATGCCCAACCGCCTCGCCGTCGGCATGGTGTTCCTGCCGCGCACCGACCTCGGCGCGCAGGAGACCTGCCGCACGATCGTCGAGAGCGCGATCATCGAGGCGGGCTACACCATCTACGGCTGGCGCCAGGTGCCGGTCGACGTCTCGGTGATCGGGATGAAGGCGCAGTCGACGCGGCCCGAGATCGAGCAGATCATGATCGCGGGCCCGCTGCCCGACCAGGTCTCGGCCGAGGAGTTCGAGAAGAACCTGTATCTCGTCCGCCGCCGCATCGAGAAGCGCGTGATCGCGGCGCAGATCCAGGGATTCTACGTCTGTTCGCTGAGCTGCCGCTCGATCATCTACAAGGGGCTGTTCCTGGCCGAGAGCCTGTCGGTCTTCTACCCCGACCTGCAGGATCAGCGCTTCGAGAGCCGCGTCGCGATCTTCCACCAGCGCTATTCCACCAACACCTTCCCGCAATGGTGGCTGGCGCAGCCGTTCCGCTGCCTCGCCCACAACGGCGAGATCAACACCGTGCGCGGCAACAAGAACTGGATGCTCAGCCACGAGATCCGCATGGCCTCGATCGCGTTCGGCGAGCATTCGGAGGACATCAAGCCGGTGATCCCCGCCGGCGCGTCCGACACCGCCGCGCTCGACGCCACGTTCGAGGCGATCTGCCGCTCGGGGCGCGACGCGCCCACCGCCAAGCTGATGCTGGTGCCCGAGGCCTATTCGGACGACATGCCGCCCGCGCACCACGCGATGTACCAGTATCTCGCCTCGGTGATGGAGCCGTGGGACGGCCCCGCCGCGCTGGCGATGACCGACGGGCGCTGGGCGGTCGGTGGGGTCGACCGCAACGCGCTGCGCCCGCTGCGCTTCACCGAGACCGCCGACGGCCTGCTGATTGTCGGCTCGGAGGCGGGCATGGTGGTGGTGCCCGAGAGCACCGTGATCGCCAAGGGCCGGCTCGGGCCGGGGCAGATGATCGCGGTCGACCTCCACGAGGGCCGGGTGCTGCGCGACCGCGAGGTGAAGGACCGCATCGCCGCCGAGCAGGACTATGCCGCGATGATCGGCGAGTTCTCGACCATGGCGGACCTGCCCCCCGCGCCCGTCGACACGCTGACGCGCTACGCCCGCGCCGACCTCACGCGCCGCCAGGTCGCCGCCGGCCAGACGATCGAGGACATGGAGCTGATCCTGTCGCCGATGGTGGAGACCGGCAAGGAGGCGATCGGCTCGATGGGGGACGACACGCCGCTCGCGGTGATCTCGGACAAGCCGCGCCTGATCAGCCAGTTCTTCCGCCAGAACTTCAGCCAGGTGACCAACCCGCCGATCGATCCCCTGCGCGAGCGCTACGTGATGTCGCTGCGCACGCGTTTCGGCAACCTCGCCAACATCCTCGATACCGAGGACCGGCGCGAGCGCGTGCTGGTGCTCGACAGCCCGGTGCTGACCTCGACCGACTGGGCGCGGCTGAAGGGTTATTTCGGCCAGGCCGCGGCCGACATCGACTGCACCTTCGAGGCGGGCGGCGGCCCGGAGCGGCTCCGCGCCGCGATCCAGCGCATCCGGAACCAGGCCGAGCAGGCGGTGCGCGAGGGCAAGAGCGAGCTGTTCCTCACCGACGAGCATATCGGCGAGGACCGCGTCGCCATCCCGGGCGTGCTCGCCGCCGCGGCGGTGCACACGCATCTCGTCCGCCGCGGCCTGCGCTCCTACGCCTCGGTCAACGTGCGCGCGGCCGAGTGCCTCGACACGCATTATTACGCGGTGCTGATCGGCGTCGGCGCCACCACGGTGAACGCCTATCTCGCCGAGGCCGCGATCGCCGACCGCCACGCGCGCGGGCTGTTCGGGAAACTGTCGCTCGAGGAATGCCTCGCCCGTCATAAGAAGGCGATCGAGGAGGGGCTGCTCAAGATCCTCAGCAAGATGGGGATCTCGGTGATCTCCAGCTATCGCGGCGGCTATAATTTCGAGGCGGTCGGGCTGAGCCGCAGCCTCGTCAACGACCTGTTCCCGGGCATGCCCGCGAAGATCTCGGGCGAGGGCTATGCCTCGCTCCACGTCAACGCCACCGAGCGCCACGAGGCGGCGTACGATCAGGCGGTGGCGACGCTGCCGATCGGCGGCTTCTACCGCCAGCGCCACAGCGGCGAGGCGCACGCTTACTCGGCGCAGCTGATGCACCTGCTGCAGACCGCGGTGGCGACCGACAGCTATTCGAGCTACCTGCAATTCTCGCGCGGGGTGGCGGACCTGCCGCCGATCTACCTGCGCGACCTGCTCCAGTTCAACTTCCCCAACGAGGGCGTGCCGGTCGACCAGGTCGAGGCGATCACCGAGATCCGCAAGCGCTTCGTCACCCCGGGCATGTCGCTCGGCGCGCTCTCGCCCGAGGCGCACGAGACGCTGGCGATCGCGATGAACCGGATCGGCGCCAAGGCGGTGTCGGGCGAGGGCGGCGAGGACAAGGCGCGCTACACGCCCTATGCCAACGGCGACAACGCCAACTCGGTGATCAAGCAGATCGCCAGCGGGCGCTTCGGCGTGACCGCGGAGTATCTCAACGCCTGCGACGAGATCGAGATCAAGGTCGCGCAGGGCGCCAAGCCCGGCGAGGGCGGCCAGCTGCCCGGCTTCAAGGTGACCGAGTTCATCGCCAAGCTGCGTCACGCCACCCCGGGCGTGACGCTGATCAGCCCGCCGCCGCACCACGACATCTACTCGATCGAGGATCTGGCGCAGCTGATCTACGACCTCAAGCAGATCAACCCGCGCGCGCGCGTCTGCGTCAAGCTGGTCAGCTCGGCCGGCATCGGCACGGTCGCGGCGGGCGTGGCCAAGGCGCACGCCGACGTGATCCTGGTCTCGGGCCATGTCGGCGGCACCGGCGCCTCCCCGCAGACCAGCATCAAATATGCCGGCACGCCGTGGGAGATGGGGCTCTCCGAGGTGAACCAGGTGCTCACGCTCAACGGCCTGCGCGGCCGGATCAAGCTGCGCGCCGACGGCGGGCTCAAGACCGGGCGCGACATCGTCGTCGCCGCGATCCTGGGCGCGGAGGAGTTCGGCATCGGCACGCTCAGCCTGGTGGCGATGGGCTGCATCATGGTGCGCCAGTGCCACTCGAACACCTGCCCGGTCGGCGTCTGCACGCAGGACGAGGCGCTGCGCCAGAAGTTCGTCGGCACGCCCGAGAAGGTGATCAACCTGATGACCTTCATCGCCGAGGAGGTGCGCGACATCCTCGCCCGGCTCGGCTGCCGCAGCCTCGACGAGGTGATCGGCCGCACCGAGCTGCTGCGCCAGGTCAGCCGCGGCGCCGAGCATCTCGACGACCTCGACCTCAACCCGATCCTCGCCAAGGTCGACGCCACCGACGCCGAGCGCCGCTTCTCGCTCAGCACCTTCCGCAACGAGGTGCCCGACAGCCTCGACGCGCAGATCATCAAGGACGGCGCGCCGGTGTTCTCGCGCGGCGAGAAGATGCAGCTCACCTATTCGGTGCGCAACACGCACCGCGCGGTGGGCACGCGCCTCTCCAGCGAGATCACGCGCAAGTTCGGCATGTCGACGCTGGCCGAGGGGCACGTGACGATCCGGCTGCGTGGCTCGGCGGGCCAGTCGCTCGGCGCCTTCCTGTGCCGCGGCATCACGCTGGAGGTGTTCGGCGACGCCAACGACTATGTCGGCAAGGGGCTGTCGGGCGGCACCATCATCGTCCGCCCGGCGGTGTCGTCGCCGCTGCGCAGCCAGGAGAACACGATCCTCGGCAACACCGTGCTGTACGGCGCCACCTCGGGCAAATTGTTCGCGGCGGGCCAGGCCGGCGAGCGCTTCGCGGTGCGCAACTCGGGCGCGACCGTGGTGGTGGAGGGCTGCGGCGCCAACGGCTGCGAGTATATGACCGGCGGCGTGGCGGTGGTGCTCGGCGCGGTGGGCGCGAACTTCGGCGCGGGCATGACCGGGGGCATGGCGTTCGTCTACGATACCGACGGCAGCTTCGCGCGCTCGGCCAACCCGGAGAACATCACTTGGCAGCGCGTCGCCGCGGCGCACTGGGAGGAGCAGCTGCGCTCCCTGATCGCCGAGCACGCCGTGGCGACCGACAGCCGCTGGTCGCGCGGGCTGCTCGACGACTGGGAGCACACGATCGCCTCGGTGTGGCAGGTGGTGCCGCGCGAGATGCTGACGCGGCTGGCGCACCCGCTCGACGACGCGGAGACGCTGGTGGCGGCGGAGTGAGGGGAGGGGCGGGGACGCGGACGTCGATCCCCCGTTGGGGGTGGCAGCGCGTTAGCACCGACGGAGCGGCCATCTGGGGCGTCAAGTAGAGGAGGCGAGGGCCAGGCGGGTTTCTCGTGCCACGGCGTTCAGGCGGACGAGCAGCGTGCGTGCGAGGGCGAGACGGACGACCATGTTGGGTTGGCCTTGGGCGAGGAGCCGGTCGCGGAAGGCGGCGAGGTCGCTGTCGTATTCGCGGGCGACGTGGGCGACGAGGAAGAGGATGGAGCCCACCGAGGCGCGACCGCCGCGGATGGCGCGTGCGCCGTGACGTTGGCCGCTGTGGTCGGCGAGCGGGGCGAGGCCGGCCATTTCGACGACGGCCTTGTTGGGGAAGGCGGTGGCGTGGCGACGGGCCGGCGCGCCTCGGCGTAACGCGCGATCATCTCGGCGTCGATCCGGTCGGTTTTCTCCGGCCGGCCCATCGCGCACCGCCCGCGGATTGGTGACGGCGCAGGGCTGGCCCTCGCGCATAGCGCCAGGAACGCGGCCCCCTCGACCCCGCCCGACGCCTCCATCACCACCAGCCGGACCGCCGCTCGCGGCAGAACGCCAGCAGCTCGGCCACGCCGGCGGCGGTGTTGGCGAAGCGCTGATACTGCCCCGCCGCCCAGCCATCGAGCCGGGCCGCGCCGGAGAGTGTGGCCACCCTCCCCGGCGCTTCCTCCTTCCCAGCGGAAACTCGCCGGGTGCGTCCAGACACATGGGGTGTCGCGGGTCGCGACGCGGGCGACACTCACCAGCGTCGACACACCTCCCTCAGGCCTGCGGCCTGCCACCTCCCCTCGCAGGCGAGGATCGACCCGCCCCGCTAAACCCAAATTAACGCCGCTCCCTCATAGGCGGGAGCGACGGATTCGCCGAGGACAGGGGGCTGGTCGGGCGGTGCTGGTGACGATCAAGACGAGCGCGGCGCGGCCCGGCATGTACGTCCACGCGGTGGAGGGCGGCTGGATGGCGAGCCCGTTCTGGCGCAAGCAGCTCGTCCTGGCCGACGCGCGCGACGTCACCAAGCTGGTCGAGGCCGGCATCGGCGAGATCGTGATCGACACCGACAGGGGAGTCGGCCCGCTCGCGGCGCACCCCGCGCCCGGCCGCGCCGAGGCGCCGGACGCGACCAGCGCCCCCGGCCCCGCCGAGCCGCCGCGCCGCGCCCGCCGACGCCCCCTGAGCGAGCTCGACCGCGCGCGCGAGGTGGTGGAACAGTCGCGCGCGGCGATGCTGCGCCTGTTCGCCGACGCGCGCATGGGGCATGCCGTCGACCATCGCGCGCTCGCCCCGCTGGTCGACTCGGTCGCCGCGTCGGTCGCGCGCGACCGACGCGCGCTGCTCACCGTCACGCGGCTGCGCAGCAAGGACGAATATACCTGGCTCCACTCGGTCGCGGTGGGCGCGCTGCTGATCGGTTTCGCGCGCCACCTCGGCCTGCCCGAGGCGGAGGTGAGCGACCTCGGGCTCGCCGGACTGCTCCACGACATCGGCAAGATGGCGGTGCCGAGCGCGGTGCTGGAGAAGGCCGGCACGCTCGATCCCGCCGAGCTGGCGGTGGTGCGCCACCATCCCGAGAAGGGGCACGCGCTTCTGCTCGGGGGCGACGTGCCCGCGGTGGTGCGCGACGTCTGCCTGCACCATCACGAGCGGGTCGACGGGCGCGGCTATCCCCACGGCCTCAGCGGGGACCAACTCAGCCTCGCGGCGCGGATGAGTGCGGTGTGCGACGTGTACGACGCGGTCACCTCGCAGCGCCCGTACAAGCGCCCGTGGCTGCCCGGCGAGGCGCTGGCGCGGATGCAGTCGTGGCACGGCCATCTCGACGGCGAGCTGCTGGCCGCCTTCATCGACCATATCGGCATCCACCCGCCCGGTGCGCTGGTGCGGCTGCGCTCGAACCGGCTCGCGGTCGTGGTGGGCGCCGCGGCCGACGACCCGACCGCGCCGCCGGCGCGCGCCTTCTTCGACATACCGAGCCAGTCGCGCCTGCCGCTGGTCGAGGTCTTCACCGACGCCCCCGGCGACCCGATCCTGGGCGGCGAGCGCGGCGCCTATTGGTTCGGAGCGCGCTGGCCCGCGATCCGCGCCGCGGTGATCGCCGCGGACGACGAGGCAGCCTGGCCCGCGGTGGAGGCCTGAGGCGATGGCGACCCGACCGCGTCACGACCCGGCCGCCGCGCCCGCGCCGCTGCGCCGCGTGCTCGACTGGCTCTCGCCGGCGCGCCGCGCCGCGCGCGCCGACGAGCGGCTCGCGGCGCGGCGCCGGCTGTTCGACTCGATCGGCGAGCTGCTGTTCGCCAGCCGGCTCGCGCCCTCGCCGCGCAACTACGGGCTGGTCCACTCCTATCTGTCGGGCGAGGACGTCGCCACCAGCGCCGCGGTGGCCGAGGCGCTGCGCGCCACCGGCACGCTGAGCGAGGCCGCGGCGGCGCGGATCGCGGGGGGGCAGGAGGCGACCGAGCTCGGCCCCGACACGCTGGCGCGGATCGCCGAGACGCTGGAGGCGCGGATCGCCGAGTGCCTCGGTGCGGCGGGCCAGTCGCGCCGCACCGCCGAGCAGTTCGGCAGCGCGCTCGAGGGCGAGGCGGCGCGGCTGGCCGAGGACCCCGCCGCGACGATCGCGCGGATCGCGGCGCTCACCCGCGACGCGGTCACCGCGACGCGACTGGCCGAGGCGCAGCTCGAGCGCACCCGCCACGAGGCCGATACGCTGCGCCGCGATCTGCGCCAGGCACGCCGCGCCGCCGAGCGCGACCATCTCACCGGCCTGCCCAATCGCCGCGCGCTGGAGGCGGCGCTGCGCGCGCTCGACGCCGACGATACGCCGGCGACGGTGGCGCTGTGCGACGTCGACGACTTCAAGCAGGTCAACGATCGCTTCGGCCACGCCGCCGGCGACCGCGTGCTGCGCTTCGTCGCCGGCTTCCTCGAGCGCGAGCTGGGGGGTGACGTGCTGGTGGTGCGCCACGGCGGCGAGGAGTTCGCGTGCCTGTTCCGCCGCGCCGACGCGCGCGCCGCGGTCGCCCGGCTCGACGCCGCGCGCGAGCGGCTGGCGGCGCGCTCGCTGGTCAACCAGGACACCGGCGAGGCGTTCGATCGGGTCACCTTCTCGGCCGGCGTCGCGCCGCTGGGGGAGGAGGGTGGCGCCGCGGCGCTCGCCGAGGCCGACCTCGCGCTCTACGCGGCCAAACACGCGGGCAAGAACAGGGTCTGCGCGGGGTAGGCGCGCGCGCTGCGTCACCCTCGCCCTTCCCACCCCGCCGCGGCGGGAGAGTGAGGGTGACCACCCCTCCTATCTCACCGGATCACCCCTGGTTCTCATACGCCAGCTGGAGCACGCCCCAGTGCGCGCCGCCGACGCTGATCGACGCGATCACCTGCTTGAGCAGCACCACCCCGCCGTCGGCGAGCGGGCGGCGATAGGCCTTGAGGCAGAAGGGCTGGGTGATCTTCACCTGCACCGCGGTGTCGGCGAAGTGGAAGAACACGCCCGCGCGCGAATATTCGCTGTTCCACGCGGGATCGCCGCGGCGCTGCGGCTTGGAGCGCTCGGGCATCGCCACCGCGCCGAAGCAGTTGCGATCGGTGAAGCTCATGCCGAAGAAGCCCGGCAGCGCGCGCGCCGCCTCCTGGTGCGGCCGTGCCAGCGCGGTGATCAGCGCCATCGCGGGATGCGTGAACAACGCCGGATCGGTGTCGGGCACGGGCGTGTAGCGCTCGCTCAGGATCGCCTCGCGGCTGATCTCGCCGCCGGCGGCGGCGGTCGCCAGCCCGGCCGAGACCTGGCGCGCCGCCTCGAGCGCGAAGCGGATATACGGGCGGTCGGGCGTGTCGGCGTCGCTCTCGGCGAGCCGCTGGAGCAGGTCGTTGGTGTCGTCGCTCACGCCGGTGATCCGGTCGGACAGGCGCTGCAGCCCCTGCGCGTTGTCCGTGGAGGTGCGCGCCAGCTCGCCGAGCCCGCCCTCGACCTCGCCGACCGCGTGGACCATCGAGCCGACCCGATCCGCGACGCCCTCGCTGGAGCGGGTCAGGCCGTCCATCAGCCCGCGCAGCCGCGCCACCAGTGCCTCGATGTCCCTCGTGCCGCGGTGCGCCGAGCGCGCGGTGGCGACGCCGAGATCGACCCGCCCCAGCATCGCGTCGGCCTGGGTGGTGAGCGTGTCGATCGAGCCGGTGATCCGCGCCGTGGCCACCGCGGTCTCGGAGGCGAGCTTCTTGACCTCGCCCGCCACCACCGCGAAGCCGCGCCCCGCCTCGCCCGCGCGCGCCGCCTCGATCGTGGCGTTGAGCGCCAGGAGGTTGGTCTGCTTGGCGATGGCGTCGATCGTCGCGGTGACGCGCGCGACCTCCTCCAGCGCCGCGGTGAAGCCGCCGATGCTCTCGTGGATGCGGCTGACCTGGGTGATCAGCTCGACCACGTCGCTGGTCGCCGCCTCGACCTGGACGTGCGAGTCGGCCAGCACCGCGTGCGCGCCCGCGGTATGCTCGCGCGCGCTGCGCGCCGCGGCGGCGACCTCGTCGACGTCGTCGGCGAGCTGGCCGGTCCGGCGGCCGATCTGCTCGATCGTGCCGGCCTGCGCGGTGACCCGGGTCGAGAGCTCGGCGATGTCGGCCTGCAGGTCGAGCGTGCGCAGCCCCAGCTCGCCCGACCGGCGGGCCGCCTCGGCAATCGTCTGATCGAGCGTCAACGCGGCGTCCCTCCGTCCTCGCCACTGGCTAACAGCTTGGGGTTAACGGGATTCTACTATGCGACCGGGCGATATGCGGCGTCGTCGCCGGCGCTCTTGACCGCCGCGGTCGGACGGGCTCCGATCGGTCGCATGACGCACGACCTGATCCGCCGGCTCGATCTCCGCCCGCATCCCGAGGGCGGGCATTATCGCGAGACGCTGCGGTTGCCGCCCGGCCCGGACGGGCGCTCGCGCATGACCGCGATCCTGTTCCTGCTCGGCGCGGGCGAGCGCTCGCACTGGCACCGGGTCGACGCCGCCGAGCTGTGGCTGTGGCATGCCGGCGCGCCGCTCACGCTGGCGATCGCGGACGAGCCGCCGCTGTCGCTCGGCGCCGACGTCGCC
Source organism: Sphingomonas folli (assembly GCF_019429525.1). Taxonomy (GTDB): domain Bacteria; phylum Pseudomonadota; class Alphaproteobacteria; order Sphingomonadales; family Sphingomonadaceae; genus Sphingomonas; species Sphingomonas folii. The sequence continues at coordinate 128,461 of NZ_JAHXZL010000010.1, forward strand.
GCCGGCGAGCGGCCGCAGGCGCTGGTCCCCGCGGGCGGTGGCAGGCCGCCTCGGCCGAGCATGGCTGGGCGCTGGTGAGCTGCGTGGTCGCCCCCGGCTTCGACTTCGCCGGCTTCGAGCTGGCGCCCCCCGACTGGCAGCCGCGCGGCTGAGCCGCGCGCAGCCCGCGGTCAGCCCGCCAGCCGCACCGCGAACGGGCGCGCGGCGCGGCCATGGGTCTCGATCAGCGCCACGTCCGCGCCGTCGAACACCGCCGCGGTGAGCCGGCCACTGAGATAGCTGCCGCTGTCGAGACACAGCCGACCGGGGCCGGCGTACGCCTCCTCCTTGGGCGTGTGGCCGTGCACCACGAGCCACGGGTCGTCGCGCTCGGCCTGGAGGAACTCGCTGCGGATCCAGAGCAGGTCGCGCTTGTCCTGCTGCTCCAGCGCGACACCCGGGCGGATCCCGGCGTGGACGAACAGCAGGCGGCCCTGCACGACCGAGAGCTCGAGCCGCTCGAGAAAGGCGCGGTGCGACGGCGGCACCGCCGCGCGGAAGGCGTCGCGTCGCGCCGCCCAGGCGGTGCGCGATTCCTCGCGCGGCGGCTCGACGCCGTAGGAACGCAGCGTGGTGTCGCCGCCGTGCTTGGCCCAGCCGAGCCCGCTGATCCGCCCGTCGAGATAATCGAGCATCGCGTCCTCGTGGTTGCCCAGCAGGAACCGGCCCTCGAAGGCGGGATCGTCGGCGAAGCCGATGAGCTGCTCGATCACCTCGCGCGAGCGCGGGCCGCGGTCGACATAGTCGCCGAGGAAGACGATCAGCGCACGCCCCGGTGCCGCGCGCGCGGCGCGGTCGGCGCGGACCTGATCGAGCAGGCGGGCGAGCAGGTCGGCGCGGCCGTGGATGTCGCCCACGGCATAGGTCAGTCGGTCGGTCAGCGGCGGCATCGGTCTTCCCTGTCGGTCACGCCGCCGCGGGCACCGCCGACGCTGCCGCGCCGCTGCGCGAGCGACGCGTCCTGGGCGCGTCGCGCAGGATGAACATCGACGACAGCATCACCAGCGCGATCGGGTTCAGCGGCGTCAGCAGCGTGCCCTCGAACGAGTACCACAGGATCAGGATGATGGCGAACTGGCGGCTGGGCGTGCGATCGAACATCGAGAAGAGCAGGAAAGCGTAGAGCAACACGCCCTGGATCAGGCCATATTCGACGATCGCCTTCACGATCGGCCACCAGAAGATGTTGCCGCCGCGCTCGATCTGCCCCGGGCCCACGCCGGAATAGACCGCCGAGGGATCGAGCAGCGCGCGCCGCACGCGATCCAGCGGCTCGACGAAGCGCGAGCTGCCGCTGGAGCCCTGTTTGTCGAACTCGCCCATCCGGTCCGCCACCATGTCGAACCATTGCAGCTGCAACGCCACGAACAGCGCGATGAAGGCGGTCGCGAGCACGGTGACGAAGGTGCGGATGTTCATGCGGGTGAACACGATCGGCAGCGCCACCAGCAGCAGCGCCAGCCCGGTGCCCGCGAAGGTCGCGAAGAGGGTCGCGCCGAAGAACACCGCGCGCACCATCCGCTGCAGGAACAGCAGCTCGATGATCAGCGCCAGCGTGATGAACTGCGAGATGAACGACACCTCGAGGAAGGTGATCCCCGAAGGCTTCATGTACTTCATGCCGAACTGGATCGGCTGGATGTAGAGAAACTCCGGCACCAGATATTGGCTCGGCACCAGCTTGTCGAGGTCAGGCCAGTATTGCCACCCGATGGAGAATTGGATCGCGTGCTGGATCCACACGATCACGGCGAAGACCAGCATGAGATTGCTGAACAGCGAGAGGCATTTGCGATGGGTCTCCGGCGTCGTGTCGAAGGCCACCAGGAACGGCAGGTAGAGCAGGAAGTACAGGCCGATGCTGCTGAGCGAGAAGGATGGGCTGAACAGCACGGTGCTGAGTGCCGAGGTGACCACCACGGCGAGGTACAGCATCGCGCGCTCGGGCCGGAACACCGGGCGCGCGAACAACACACCGGCGCCCAGCGCGATCAGCGCGATCGGCAGGATGACCGGGATGATCGCCCCGCTCGGGCCGATACCGATCTTCTGCAGCACCGTGATGCCGATCAGCATGGCGCAGAAGACGCCGATCACGACCTTCTGCTGGGTCGCTTCCTGCTCGCGCGTGTCCGGCTCGGCCGCCGGGGCGGCGCGCTCGGCCGTGACAGTGCCGCTGCCATTGCCCTGGCTGCTCCGCCGCACGCGGCGCCGTGCCGGTGCCTCGCCGCCCTTGATCGGCATGCCGAACTGGTCGAGCGCCGGTGGCGCGCGGCGGCCGTCGTCGGATCCCTCACTCACCGCCACCGCCCTCCATCTGGCTAAGCCTCCCGATACACGGAAGTTTCAGAGCGTGTCCATCGGTGCACCGGCGCCCCGCCTGTCCCGCCGCGGCTCAGCGGCGGTGCATCCGCTCGACCGCGCTCGCCGCGGTCCGCTCGGCCAGCCGCGCGCGATAGGTGGCGCGATAGTCGGGCGCGTGGGCGAGCTCGGCGGGCAGCGCCAGCGGCGCGAAGCTGGTGCTCGGCACCACCGTCGCGCCGCGCGCGCCCGCGTCCTGCACCAGCATCGTCAGCTCGTTGAGGTGCATCAGGAAGTCCGGCCCCATCAGCTGCGGGCGGCCCTCCGCCAGCGCGCGCCCCATCTCGGCGATGCCGAGGATCTTGTCCTGCGCGTACACCTCGCGGCGGCGGAGCCAGCTCACCAGCCGGTGCTTGGGCGAGCGGCCGACGCCGCGCTCGGCCTCGACCGCGTGCGACTTCCAGCGCCGCACCAGCGCGAGGCGGCGGCCCTTGATGCCGAAGCGTCGCCCGATCGCGGGCTGGCTGCGCGCGCTGTACGCCTTGCGCGCGCTGAGGCTGACGCGCGAGAAACGCTCGAGGAACACCGCCGACTGGTCGTGGAAGACGTTGTCGACGCTGATCTCGCCGGCCTCGCCGATGATCCGCATCTGATGGTCGCGCGGCGCCACCCAGCTGCACGTCACGCGCGCGGCGACGCCGTGGTCGAAGGCGAGGCACGCCACCGACAGGTCGGGCGTGTCGGCGGGGTGGAGCGGCTCGGGCGTGTTCTTGTCGGGCACGAGGCAGGTCGAGAAAGCGGTCACCGCGCGCACCGGGCCGAACAGCGCGCACAGCCAGGCGAGGTGATAGCCGATATGCTCGACGGTGCAGCCCTCCTGCAGCTCCTCGGCATAGGGGAAGGGCGCGCCGGTCGGGCTCGTCACCGTGTCCAGCCGCATCAGGTGCGCGGGATTGTCGTCGAGCTCGGCGTAGACCAGCACCGGACGGCCGATCGCGCCGTCGGCGATCGCCTTCCACAAGGTCATCACCGCGTCGGAATAGAGGTTGCACGGCGCCGCGGCGAGCACGCGCCCCTCGGCCTCGGCCAGCTCGAACAGGGCGCGGGTGCGCGCCGGCTCGGTGGTGATCGGCTTCTCGGTATAGACGTGCTTGCCCGCCTCGAGCGCGCGGCGGGTCACCTCCTCGTGCGAGGCGATGCTGGTGAGGTTGATCACCACCTCGACGCGCTCGTCGGCGAGCAGCGCGTCGAGCGAGGGATAGAGCGCGAAGCCGTAATGGTCATGCACCACCCGCGCGCGCGCCGCGTCGCGGTCGTAGACGCCGCAGATCTCGATCTCGGGATAGGCCCAGCGCGTGCGCATGTAGATGTCGAACACATAGCCGCAGCCGACGAACGCGATCCTCATGCCCCTGTCCCCTTCGTCGCGTCCGTCGCGGGACGCTCTCCCTTCGTCATCCCCACCTCACGCGGGACCGGCGAGCGACCCGCGGCATGCGCCCGCGTCCGCGGCAGCCCGGGTGCCGCGGGCACCGCCGACCGTCGCTCTGCCCGGCCCTGCGTGCCCGCATCCGCGGCAACACGGTGGCGCGCGGCACGACGACGGGGAGGGGCGGTGATCATGCCACCGCCGCCGCGAGCGCGCGCACGCGTTCCGGCTGGCGCGAGCCGATCAGCGTGGTGGTGACCAGCGGCGAGGCGTGCGCGCGCCGCACCGCCTCGGCCGCGTCGACGCCGGGCTGGAAGCGCAGCACCTCGCGCGCGATCACCGGCAGCCCGCGAGCGCGGATCGCGGCGCCGCGCGGATCGTCCCCGATCGCCGCGATCACGTCCCACGGCAGTTCGAGCACCTCGGTCACCTCGCTCGCGAGCGCGGCGTCGAGCCCCGCGAGGTCGTCGCACGCGATCCCGACCAGCCGCGCGCGCCCGGAGGCCCTGGCCTTGGCGAGCGCCCCCAGCGCCTCGCCGCGCGCGATCGTCGCGGCGTCGGGGCTGTGGAGCAGGAAGGCGTCGACGTGGTCGCTGCGCAGCCGCCGCAGCGAGCCGTCGAGCGCGCGCAGCAGGCCGGCCTCGCTCCAGTCGGTGCGCATCGCGCCGGCGCGCTGCGCGGTCACCGCCGCGCCCATCCGCCGCCGAGCCAAGACCGCGCGGAGCAGCGGCTTGAGCGGGCGCATCAGCCGCATCTTGGCGGAGAACGCGTTGCCCGCCTTGGTGACCACCTGGGCGCGGTGGCGCTGCCCGCGCAGCGCGCGGCCGATCGCGCGCTCGCTGTCGCCCTGGCCGTAGATGTCGGCGGTGTCGAGCAATGTCACGCCGAGGTCGAGCGCGAGCCGGATCAACGACTCGCTGTCGGCGCGCGTGCTGGGATTGTTGAACGACCCCATCTTGGCGCAGCCGAGGCCGAGCGGCGGGAACGCGGGCGCGGTCATCGGCGGGTCTCCCGAGGAATGGATAACGTCAGATCCTCCCCGGAACGGGGAGGGGGACCGCCGCGCATAGCGCGGTGGTGGAGGGGGCTCGCCATACACGCACCGGGCCGTGCGCGGAGCCCCCCCTCCGTCAGCGCTGCGCGCTGCCACCTCCCCGTGCCGGGGAGGATTTCCCGCGCGATCACCGCCACAGATGTCCCCCGCAGTCGCGGATGTACCGCCGCGCCGCCGTGCCGATCGGCTGGCGTGCGGGCCGGTCGGGGCGGCGCAGCCACGTCACGAACTGGCGCATCGCGCGCACCACGTCCATCTCGCCGCGCGCGAAGGCATAGGCATAGGGCGGGAAGGCGATCAGGTTCACCCACACATAGGGCGAGGGCATGCGGAGATAGCTGATGATGAATTTGTTGGTCAGCCGGTCCGACTGCACCTGCCGCTTGGGCTTGCGGCCGGCGGGGTGCTCCAGCTCCTCGCACGCGATGTCGGGCTGGTAGCGGATCGTCCAGCCGCGATCGATGATGCGGTAGGAGAGCTCGATCTCCTCCAGACCGTAGAAGAAATCGGGCAGGAAGCCGCCGGTCTCGCGGATCGTCGCGGCGCGGAAGGCGACGCATCCGCCGACGAAGCGGAAGGTGTCGAACGGCCGCGTCAGGTCGATCGACTTGTCGGTGTGCGGGATCAGGTCGGGACGCGGGCGAGTCTCGCCGCGCACGTGCTTGCGGATCGTCACCGCGCCGAGCCGCGGCGTCGAGTCGAACAGCGCGCCGAAACGGTCGAGGAAGTCGGGCGTCTCGACGAAGACGTCGTCGTCGAGCAGCACGACCACCTCGCCGCGCGCCCGCTCGAACGCGAGGTTGCGCGCGACCACGCCCTTGTTGACGCCGTCCCACAGATGCACCGCGTGCGCGAAGGGGGCGAGCTGCGCGGCGCGGTCGACCCGCTCGACGTTGTTGTCGATCACGATCAGCTCGTAATCGTCGCGCCCGGCGAGATGCCGGGCGAGCCGCTCGATCACCTCGGCCAGGATCGGCTCGCGCGCGTAGGTGAGGATCGCGATCGAGTAGCGGATGTCGGTCATGCGTCTGTCTCTCGCGCGTGGCGCGCCTCGGCGGCGCGCAGCAGCAGCAGGTTGATCGCCTGGGTCACCGCGAAGGCGATCGCCATGCCGGCGACGCCGTGGCGGCCGCCGAGCCACAGGCCGAGGATGGTCAGCGCCGCGGTGACGCAGCGGATCGCCAGCATCGTCCGCCCGGCGCGGCGCACGATCAGCAGCGTCTCCGACGGGAGGTTGAGCCCGAACAGGAAGAAACCGAGCGCGAGCAGCCGGACGGTGTCCGCCGAGCCGTCATACTGGCCGTGGAACACCAAAGCGACGAGCGGCGCGGCGAGGAGCGCGACCAGCGCGAGGTAGAGGCCGGTCGCCACCGCGATGGTCAGCCGCGAGCGCCGCACCACGCGCGCCAGCCCCGCCATGCCCTCGGCGGCGAAGGCGCGCGCGGCGCGCGGCTTGTCGATCGAGTCGATCGCCGAGACGATGCTCATCGCCGGGTTGGTCAGCGTCCGCGCCGCGGTGAACAGCGCCGCGGCGACCGGACCGACCAGCACGCCGATCACGACCACGATCGAGGCGGTGCTGTAGACCGAATAGGGCAGGTTGGTCGCGGCGAGCCAGCTCGACTCGGCGCGGTGGCGCCGCACCAGCGCGCTCACCCCGGCGCGGTCGGCGCGCGCGGGGGCAAGGCCGGGGAGCGCCAGCGCGAGCGCGGCGAGGCTGGCGAGCACCCAGGCGATCGCGCCGCCGGGCGCACCCAGGCCGAGGCGCCCCGCCGTCAGCGCGGCGAGCGCGAGCACGAGGGAATAGACGGTCGCGCACAGCGCCACCATGTCGGCACGGTCGATCTTATAGAGCCAGCGCCGTGCGAACTCCCACGCCAGCATCGCGGGCGAGATCGACGCGGTGAGCAGCAGGGGCTCGACCGCCCAGCCGCACTCGGGCCAGCGCCGCGCCGCCAGCGCGACCGCCCCGCCGACCAGCGCGGTCGCGGCCGAGAGCGCGAGCGCGAGCGCGAGCGCGATCCACCACCAGTCGCTGTTCTCGGCGTGCGCCGCGCGCGGGTCGTGCCCGGCACGATGGTCGGTGGTGAAGGGCAGCACCGCGGCCGAGCGGTGGAAGCCCGAGATGACGTAGTGGAGCCCGATCATCATGCCCACCGCGCCGAACTCGGTCACCGCCAGCGCGCGACCGAGCAGGGCGAAGGCGATGATGTTGCCGACCCCCGACGTCCCCTGGTCGACCAGGGCGTACAGCCGCGGCGCCGCGGCGGCCCCGACGCGCCGTTCGAGCGGCGCGGCCAGCGTGCGCATCGCGCGTTCGAGGCGTTGCGCCGGGATGGTCGGTCCTCCTCGTCGGGCGGTGGTAATAGGAAGGGTCAGGATGCTCGTGCGCGCGGCACCCACCCTCCGTCATCCTGAGCTTGTCTCAGGATCCACCGTTCCGCACAGTCAGAGGCCGCGGCTCTTGCGGCACGGTGGATCCCGAAACGAGTTCGGGATGACGGCTGACTGCGCCGGCTCACGCCGACGCGGCCTGCCGTCAGTTGCTGACGTAATATTCCTTCATGTCGGTGTAATAATAGGACGCGTCGCCATAGCCCGACTGCGCCTGGGTCTTCAGGTTGACCATCGTCATCGCCACGCCCGCGACCGAGCCGCCGACCGTCTCGATCTGGTGGAGCGCGGCGCGCACCGCCTTCACCGGGGTACGGCGCCAGTGCGTCAGCAGCGCCAGCGAGTCGAGCTGCGGGATCATCGTGCGCGTGTCGACCACCGCGAGCACCGGCGCGGTGTCGATCAGGATCACCTCGAACTCGCGCCGCAGCGTGGCGAGCATGTCCTTGAACGCCTCGGTCTCGAAGATGCGCTGGCTCTTCTCCGCGCCCGGCGTGATCGGCAGGATCACCGCGCCGGTCTGGTCGGTGATCATGACGTCGCGCAGCGTCGTCTCGCCGTTGAGCGCGTTGGTCCAGCCCATCGCGGCGTCGGGGCACATCGCCTGGGTGACGGAGCGGCGCCGCAGGTCGGCGTCGATGATCGCCACCTTGGTCGAGGCCATCGCCAGCACGCGCGCCATCGAGGTGGTGGTGGTCGTCTTGCCCTCGCGCGGCAGCGCGGAGGTGACGCCGATCACGCGGCCGCCCTCGGTCGGCGCCTCGCGCGCGTCGAAGATCAGCGTCGTCGCCAGGCTGCGGAACGCCTCGGCATAGGACGACATCGGGTGCAGGATCACCGCCTCGGCCGCATCCTTGGTCCGCGGCTTGTCGATCGCCGAGGTCAGCGTCGGGATCGAGTTGAGGAAGTCGACCCCGAGCAGGCGCTGGATGTCGTCGATCGTGTTGATCGTCTGCGACCAGCGCTCGCGCAGATAGGCCAGCGCCAGCGCGATCGCGGTGCCGAGCGCGAAGCCGACCAGCAGGTTGATCAGCAGCCGCGGCGACGAGGGCGTGAGCGGCGGCACCGCCTCGACGACGATCTGCGCGTCCGGCTGGACGATCGCGAGGTTGGTCGTCTGCTGGCCCACCGTCGCGAGCAGGTTGGAGTAGAGCAGCCGCGCGGCGTCCGACTGGCGCTGCAGCTCGGCCAGCTCGACGCCGGCGCGGACGTTCGAGGCGAGTCGGCCCTGCGTCTGGGCGAGGCTGGACTCGATCGAGGCAGCGCGTGCGCGCGCCGCGTCGGACTCGGCGCGGACGCTCCGCGACACGCTCGCCATCTCGCGGTCGACCGACTTGTCCAGCTCGGCGACGCGCTGGCGCGCGTCGATGACCTGCGGGTTGCGATCGCCGTAGCGCGCGCTGAGCCCCGCCAGGTCACGGCTCGCCTGGGCACGCTGCTCGCGCAGGCTCGAGAGCGCGCTGGTATCGACCCCGCCCGAGATCACCGTGCTGCCGCTCGCGGCGCCGCGTACCGCGGCCTGGGCCGCCTCGCCGCGCGCGCCGGCCAGGGAGTTGTTCATGTCGTTGAGCGCGTCCACCGGCGCGTTCGACGTGGGATCGACGACGATGTTGTTGCGCAGGCGATAGGCCGCCACCGCGGCGTCGGCGTCGCGCGCGCGCTGGCCGAGCAACTCGAGCTGCTTCTTGAGGTCGGTCTTGCCGCCGTCCTCGGTGCCGGCCTTCTGCTGGGCCTGCACCGTGAGATAGGCGCGCGAGAAGGCGTTGGCGATGCGAGCCGCGTCGAGCGGATTGGCATCGGTGTAGCTGATCGTGAACAGCGGGGTCTGGCCCACCCGCGCGGCGGCGACATTGGCGAGCAAGGCGGAGGCGAGGGCATCGACCGACTGGCCGCTCGGGTCCATCGCCTTGGCGACCTCGCGCAGACGCGCGTTGTTCAGCACGGCCTTGTCCTGCAGCACCTGCTTGGCCACCGGCAGCGAGCTGACGATCTGCAGCTGCGCGCTGATCGCGGCGTCGCGCTCCTGGTCGGAGAGCGAGCGCTGGGCCTGCGAGCCCGCGTCGCGCGCCAGCGTCTCCGCCGGCGCGTATTGCAGCTGCGTCGATGCCGTATATTTCGGCGACATCAGCTTGGTGCCGACATAGGCCAAGACCAGCATGGCCGCCACGATCGCGATGCTGAGCGGCAGGTGCCGCTTCAGGCGCGAGAACAGCCCGGCGAGATCCTGCGGTCCAGGGTCTCGGATCGTCTCCTGATTCATAAGCTACCTGCGCTGGCTGGGATCGATGCGGACATCGCCCTGGGTCAAATCCTGAACTTCATGCTGGTGAGCGCGCGGAACTCGTTGATCCCCGGCCCGCGCTGCGTCCCCGAGCTCTGACGCGAGCTGTAATTGGCGTCCAGGCTCAGCACCCACCGCCGATTGAGCGTGTAATCGAAGCCACCGACCGCGATGACGCCGGTGTCCTTGCGGTCGAAATTCTTGAAGTCGCCGGTGAAGTAATCCAGCCCGACATAAGGGATCAGGCTGCGGAGCAACTCGTGGTTCACGCGCACGCCGGCCCGGCTCGCGATATAGCCCGGAGAACCTCGGATCGCGGCCTCCTCGGGCTGACGCGACACGACCGCCGAGATCGTCGTCAGCGGCGACAGGTAATAATCGGCGCGGAGATCGATCGCGATGCCGCCGATCGGCACGAACACCGGGCTGGCGTAGGTGCGGCGGAAATATCCCACGCCGCCCGCGACGCGCACCAGGTCGCTGACGTCGGCGATGGCGCCGATGCCACCGCGCCACTCGCTGCTGGTGCGATCGTCCAACACGTTGGTGGTGTCGTAATCGGTGCGGCGATACGTCCCCTGCGCGAAGACCGAATTGTCGGGGCTCACCTGATATTCGGCGCGCACCGTGCCGCGATACACCTCGCGGTCGCGGAACGACAGATCGATCCGCGTGCCCGTGGTGCTGACCGTGTCGCCGTAGCGGAAACTGTTGAAGTCCCCGCTGACGGTCCAGCGTAGCCGGTTCGTCACGAGCGCGGCGCGCAGCATGCCGCGCGCCTGATCGACCGCCACCGAACCGGCGCCGTTGACCGGGAAGTTGGCTTCCTGCTGGCTCTCGTACGTGCGGCGATACGACGCCGCCCCGTTGATCTGGCTCTCGCCGACCACGTCGAGGCGGCCGGACAGCTCCGCGAGGAACCCGTCCTCGTCCCGCGGCGAGGTCCAGCGGTAGCGCACACCCGTGTAGTTGAGGGTGCCGCGAAGCTCGTGCCTTCCCCAGTCACTGCGCAGCGCCAGCTGCGGCGTCACCACCGCGAACGTGTCCGACCGCGGGTTGGCCGAGGCGCCGACCACGTTGGTGGTGACGCCGACGCCGGCGCTCACGTCGGGGTAGAGCCGGAAGCTGCCGAGCGGCAGCCCGATCGGGGCCAGCTCGGGCTTCTGCCGCTCGAGCACGCCCTGGTTGCGCCCGGTCTGCGTCGTCAGCGGGATCTCGGAGTCGAGCAGCTGGCCGAACACCTGTGCCGCGGCCGCGCCCGGCCAAGCCGCACCCGCCGCGAGCAGCACGCCGACCAGCGGCGCGGTCGCCGCGGCGGATCGACGCGCGCGCGAGAGAGCGCGGCGCATCAGAAGTAGCGCTCGCCGACTCTGATCGTGTCGCCGGGTTGGATCAGCAGGTCGTTGGTGACGCGGACGCGATATTCCTGCGGGTCGCCCTCGCGCTTGACGAAGACCTCGCCCTTCTTGGCGCGATAGGTGAAGCCGCCGGCGCGCGCGACCGCGGACAGCACGGTCATGCCCTGCGCATATTCATACTGGCCCGGCGTGTTGACCTCGCCCAGGATGTAGAAGGGGCGGTAGTTGACGATCGTCACCGCCACGCTGGGGTTCTGCACGAAGCCGTCGGCGAGCCGCGTCCGGATCTCCTCGGAGACCTGGTTGACCGAGCGACCTTTGGCCATCACGCGACCGATCAGCGGCAGCGTCACGGTGCCGTCGGGGCCGACCAGCTGCTCGCCGGTGAGCTCCTGCTCGCCGTAGACCGCGATCTGCACCTTGTCGCCCGACCCGAGCAGATAGGCCGGCACACCCGCCGTCGCGGCGGGCGCCGGCGCGCTCTGCGCGCCCGCTACCCCCGCGTTGGCAAGCAGGATCAGACCCCAACAGGCTGTGATACGCACCGACACTGCTCCCCGGTTAACGGCGTCGATACCTACCAGTGAACCTCGCGTCACGTCAACATGGTGCGGTGCAGCACAATGTCCTGTTCTGAAATGGTAAGTCTTGGTTTTTCCGTTGCATCGAATGACGTCTCGCCACACTCTGCGGGCTCAGGGGCCAGTGTACGCGGTCGTTAGTCGGGGCGACTTCCAATAGATACGTCGATCGTTCTCGCGATGGTGGCGGCCGCGGTGTTGTTGGCATGCGCGGTCCATCCGCTGCTGACCTATCCGCTCAGCCTGCGCGTCTTCGTGCGCGCGCATCGGGCGGTGCCGACGACCGAGCTGGCGTCGCCGCCGCCGTCGCTCGCGATCTGCATGAGCGCCTACAACGAGCAGGACGTGATCGCCGCCAAGGTGGAGCGGCTGATCGAGGTCGCCGCCGCCTACGGCCCCGCGACGATCCACGTCTACGCCGACGCGCCGCAGGACGGCACCGTGGCGATCCTCGAGCGCTACGCCGACCGCATCGACCTGGTGGTGGGCGCCGAGCGCGCGGGCAAGACCTTCGGGATGAACCTGCTCGTGGCGCGCAGCCGCGGCGACTATATCCTGTTCACCGACGCCAACGTGGAGAGCCAGGTCGACGTCGCGACGCGGCTGGCGCGCTGGCTCGCCGATCCCAGTGTCGGCTGCGCCACCGCGCGGCTGGTGTATTCCAACTCCGACGAGACCGCGACCGCGGCGCTCGGCTCGGGCTATTGGCAGCGCGAGGAGCAGATCAAGCGGATCGAGAGCGACCGCATGGGGCTGATCGGCTGCGACGGCGCGATGTTCATGATGCGCCGCGCGCTGCACCGCCCGCCGCCGCCGCACCTGATCGACGACCTGTTCCTCAGCCTCACCATCCTGATCGCGGGCAAGCGCATCGTCAGCGCCGACGACGTCGCGGTCTATGAGCGCAGCGCCACCGGCGCCAACGAGGAGAAGCGCCGCAAGCAGCGGATCGCGTGCCAGGCGCTCAACGTGCATCGCGCGATGTGGCCGCAGCTGCGCCGCATGCGCTTCCTGCCGCTCTACGCTTATGTGTCGCATCGCCCGATGAAGTGGCTGATGCCCTTCTTCGTCGCCGGCGCGGTGCTGTGCGCGGGACTCGCCCTCGCGCTCGCCGTCGGCTGGGCGATCGCGGGCGGGCTGGCGCTGCTCGCCGCGCTGCTGCTGGTGGTGGGGGAGACGACCCAGGCCAAGCCGCTGTCGCTCGCCTCCTCGGCGGTGCTCAGCCTCTACGGCGTCGGCGTCGGCGTGATCGAGTCGGTGTTCATGGGCAAGACCTACACGGTGTGGGACCCCGCGCTGTCGGTGCGGCTCGACCCGCAGCCGAGCGCGAGCGACGCGGTGCCGCGATGATCGACACGGGAGACAGGATGGACCGGCCGACCCTGCGCGAGGCGACGCCGCCGGCGGCGCCGACGCGCGCGCTCCCCGCCGAGCTCGCGATCGTGGTGCCGGTGTACAACGAGTCGCGCAACGTGCCCCTGCTGGTCGCGGCGCTCGACGCCGCGCTGGCGGACGTGCGCTGGGAGGTGGTGTTCGTCGACGACAACTCGCCCGACCGCACCGCCGACCAGGCGCGCGACCTCGCGCTGGCCGACCCGCGCGTGCGCGTGGTGCAGCGCTTCGGCCGGCGCGGCCTGTCGACCGCCTGCATCGAGGGGATCCTCGCCACCGCCGCGCCGTACGTGGCGGTGATGGACGGCGACATGCAGCACGACGAGCGGGTCCTCACCGACATGTTCCGCCGCATCGCCCAGGGCGACGTCGACGTCGTGGTCGGCAGCCGCTACGTCGCCGGCGGCGGGGTGGGCGAGTGGGACCGCCGCCGCGCCGCGATGAGCCGCTTCGCGACGCGGCTCGCGGGCCGGCTGACTCGCGCGCCGATCACCGACCCGATGAGCGGCTTCTTCATGCTGCGCCGCGACGCCTTCATGGCGGCGCTGCCCAACCTCTCGACCGTCGGTTTCAAGATCCTGCTCGACATCGCCGCCTCGACGCCCGAGCCGCTGCGCGTCGCCGAGGTGCCCTACACCTTCCGCACCCGCCAGCACGGCGAGAGCAAGCTCGACAGCCTGGTGCTGTGGGAATATCTCCAGCTGCTGCTCGACAAGATGTTCGGCCGCTACGTGCCGGTGCGCTTCATCAGCTTCGCGATGGTCGGCGGGTCGGGCGTGTTCGTCCACTTCCTCGTGCTGACGATCGTGCTCGAGTCGCTGCTGACGTTCGGCGACGGGGCGGCGCACCAGGGGCGCTCGTTCGCGATCGCCCAGGGTGCCGCCACGCTGGTGGCGACCACCAGCAACTTCCTGCTCAACAACCTGCTGACCTATCGCGACCAGCGCCTCACCGGGCGGCGGCTGTGGTGGGGCTGGCTGAGCTTCAACCTGGTGTGCGGCATCGGCTTCCTCGCCAACGTCGGGATCGCGCATTATCTGTACCAGCGGCAGAATTACCTGGTGGTGTCGGCGCTCGCCGGCATCGCGGTGACCACGGTGTGGAACTACGCGATGTCGTCGATCTTCACCTGGCGCAAGCGCGGCTGAACACGCCGCGCTCGCGCGGGGGAGAGGGGACGGATGGAGCGGAGCGACACGCCGCGGCGCTGGCCGGGCTCGGGGCTGGAGGCGCGGATCGGCATGGCCGCGCTGACCGCCGCGGTGCTGGTGGCGGCGACGGTGCGGCTCGCCTTCTCCGACTATTCGCTGTGGTTCGACGAGCTCGCCTCGGTGTTCTTCGCCTCGCAGCCGACCGCGCGGCTGTGGAGCGCGTGGATGCTGCGCGAGACCAACCCGCCGCTGTTCTACACGCTGCTGCGCTGGTGGATCCAGGCCACCGGGCTGAGCGACGCCGGGCTCCGCGTTCCCGGCATCGCCGCCAGCCTCGCCGCGATCGGCGTGATCTACGCCGCGGTGGCGCGCGCCTACGGCCGCCGTGCCGCGGTGGCGGCGGCGCTGCTGCTCGCGCTCTCGCCGCAGCAGCTGTATTTCTCGCACCAGGTGCGCGCCTATATCTTCCTGTACCTGGCGGTGGCGATCTCCTTCGCCGGGCTGGTGCAGGTGCTGCTGGCGACGACGGCGCGCGGGCGCGCGATCGGCTGGCTGCTCTACGTCGCGGGCGCGGTCGCGGGCATCTACCTGCACACCACCGGCGTGATCTGGCCCGCCACCGCGACGCTGGCGCTGATGCTGGTCGACGCGCGCTTCCGGCCGCCGCGCGGAGGGCTCTGGATCGCGCTGGCGGTCGCCGGCGGCGTGATCGTGCTGGCGTCGTCCTGGTGGCTGTACATCACCTTCCGCCAGCTCACCCAGCCCAACGGCAATCTCGGCTGGATGCAGGGGCTGGGCCCGACCAAGAGCGCGCTGGTCTATGTCGCCACGCTGCTGCAGTCGCGCCAGATCAGCGCGCTGCAGCTGCCCGCGCCGCTGCTGGTGGCGGGGTTCGCGGTGCTGGGAGCGTGGCGCGGGCGCGGCGAGGCGGCGACGCGGCTGACGCTCGCCTGCCTCGCGAGCGCCACCGCGCTGTTCCTCGTGCTCAACCTCAAGCAGCCGATCTTCCTCGACCGCACCATCCTGTGGCTGTCGCTGTTCCCGCTGGTGCTCGCGGCGCGCGGCGTCGGCACGCTGCGCGGGCGCGGCTATGGCGTGGCACTGGTCGCGCTCGCGCTCGCGCTGGGCGTTAGCGTCGTGCTGACCCGGCCGCACCTGCCGCGCGAGGATTGGCGCGCGGTGGTGACCCGCGTCGGCGCCGACCCGCGCGGCGCGCTGCTGGTCGACGGCGAGGCGATGGGGGTGGCGACGCAGATGGCGTGCCGCGTCCAGCTCCACCGCCCCGCCTGCCCCTTCGCGGTGGTGGCGCTCGTCCCGCCGGGGCCGCAGCTCGACGCCTGGGGGCGCGGCCTCGCGTCCCCCGTGCCGGCGCGCGACGGGCGGCTGGCGCTGCCCGCCGACGCGCGCGCCTATGTGCTGCGCCGCCCGTTCCACGACGCGCTGCTCGACGTGCAGCGCGCCGGGCTGCTGCGCGACGCCGACGCGAGCGCGCCCGCGGCACCGTACGTCGTCGGGCCGTACCCGCCGGCGCTGATCGTGGCGCTGGCGCAGCGCAGCCGCGTCGCGGACGGGACGGTGCGGGTGGAGCGCTGAGCGCCGGCTACCTCTCTGTCCCGGCACGAGACAGAGGCGCGCCATGGGCAGCCGCGGCGCGCCGGATCAGCCACCCGGGGTAGTCGGCCGCTGACCCCGCGGGCAGCCCGGCGACCCGCGGCGACCCTATCAGGGCACCGGCCCGTCGTGGGCGCGCGACGCACCGTGGAACCGGCGCTTGCGTCCGCCCGAGCCGCTGCCTAAGGCCGCCTCGGTCGCATGTCCGCCCGGCGCGAATGGCGCACTCCCAACCATCTACGGCTCCGCGGTGTCATCTGTGAACATCCTGATCGTGAACGCGCTCTACCCGCCCCATCGCATCGGCGGTGCCGAGAAGTCGGTGTCCCTGCTCGCCGACGGCCTCGCGCGGAGGGGTGACCGAGTCACCGTCGCGACGCTCGACGACATCGCGGCGCCCACCACCGAGCGGCTGGCCACCGGGGTGGAGGTCCACCGCTTCCCGCTCGACAACATCTATTGGCCCTACGGCAAGGAAGTCGTCGATCGTTCGGCGATCGAGGGCTTCCGCTGGCACCTTCGCAACAGCTGGAACCGGCGCGCGGCGCGGCGCGTGGGCGCGCTGATGGACACGGTTCGCCCCGACGTGATCCACTGCAACGTGCTCACCGGCTTCAGCAACGCGGTCTGGTCCGAGGCGTCGCGGCGCGGCATCCCGATCGTGCAGACGCTGCGCGACTATGCCGTGGTCTGCGTGCGCACCTCGCTGTTCCAGCACGACACGACGTGCACCAAGCGCTGCGCCGAGTGCCGGCTGCTGACCTTCCCCAGCAAGAAGGCCTCGCGGCAGGTCACCGAGCTGGTCTCGATCAGCCATTTCGTCGATGCCAAGCACCGCGAGTTCGGCTTCTTCGAGGGCGTGCCCGGGCGCCGCATCTTCAACATCATCCCCGACCCGCAGCGCGACGACGCACCGCCGCGCGAGGGGCCGCTGACGTTCGGCTACATCGGCCGGGTCGAGTCGGGGAAAGGCATCGAGGTGGTGCTCGACGCCTGCGCTCGGCTCGGGCGCGCGGACTGGCGGCTGCGCGTCGCCGGCGTCGGGCTGGCGAGCTATGTCGAGGACCTGCGGCGCCGTTACCCGGATCCACGGATCGAGTGGCTGGGCTTCGCCGATTCCACCGCCTTCTACGAGTCGATCGACGTCGCGCTGATCTCCTCGATCTGGCCAGAGCCGCTGACCCGAACGCTGATCGAGGCGACCAAGTTCGGCCGCAACGTGATCGCGGCGGATTCGGGCGGAATCCCCGAGATCGCCGACCTGCCGCGCCGCTCCGCGGTGTATCCGGCCTATGACAGCGCGGCGCTCGCCGCCGCGATGACGACCGCCATCGACGCGCGCGACGACTGGCGCCAGGGTGGCGTCGGGCGTCCCGACCTGCTCGCGGCCTTCTCGGAGGAGGCGGTGGTCGCGGCCTATCGCGACGTCTTCGCCGACGCGATCGCGGCCAGGCCCGCGGCGTGAGCGCGCGGCATGTTGCGGCGCGGCGGGCTCGACCGTAAGCCCGCACGGGCCGCCGCGCGGCGCGGGGCGCAACAGGAGGTGCCGGCATTGAAGCTGAAGCGCGCACTACGGTCGACCTTCCCGCGCGGCTATCGGCTGCTGGGGCGGCTCAAGCGTCTGCTCGACGTCGCGGGACCGCGTGAGCAGCGCCGCCGGCTCGCCGCGGCGGTGGCGGCCACCGACGCCTTCCCCGCGGTCGGGGAGCGGAAGCGCCACGGGCTGGCGACGCCGCTGGTCGTGTCGCTGACCTCTTACCCCAAGCGGTACGCGACCCTGGCCCGGACGCTGCGGAGCCTGATGGACCAGACGGTCCGGCCCGACCATCTCGTCCTGTGGCTGGCCGCGCCGGACCGCGCGTCGCTGCCAGCGGACGTGCTCGCGCTGGTCGAGCACGGGCTCGAGATCCGCGCGTGCGCCGACCTGCGATCGGCCAAGAAACTGCTGCCGGCGCTCGCCGCCTTCCCCGACGCCACGATCGTCACGACCGACGACGACGTCTATTACGAGCCGCTGTGGCTCGAGCGGCTGGTCGACGCCGCCCGCGATCATCCCCGCGCGGTGATCGGGTATCGCGGCCATGTCGCCCAGTTCGACGCGGGCGGGCAGCCCGCCGCTTACGAGGATTGGGCGTTCGATACCGACGCGACCGGGGACCTCGGCCCCGGCCGGCTGCTGTTCCTGACCGGCGTGTCGGGCATCCTCTACCCGCCCGGCGCGCTGCACGAGGACGTGCTCGACGCCGAATCGTATCTCGCGCTCTGCCCGCGCGCCGACGACATCTGGTTCTTCGCCATGGCGGTGCGCCAGGGTACCGCGCGGCGCCGCGTGGCGCATCGCCTGCCCGTCGTGGAGTGGCCGGCGTCGCAGGAGAGCGCGCTCAACAGCTACAATTTCCACGAATCCGGCAACGACGCGCAGTTCGCCGCTCTGCTGGAGCGCTTCCCCGAGCTGCGCCCTGCGCTGCGCTCCTAGCTGCCGGGGCGCCGACGCCGCGGCGTCGCGTCATGGTGCAGTGCGGCAAAATTCGTACCCGCTTCGGCGAGAAGCGGTGCTATGGGCCGGTCGCCCTCGCCATCGCGGCGCGGCGCTGCTGTCGATGTCTTCTGGTGGATAGGCCTGAGCGGTGGAACTGAAAGCCAAGACGATGAAGGCGGTGAAGTGGAACTTCGTGTCCACCGCCATCGGCGCGTTCGTGGGATTGTTGCAGCTGTGGCTGCTGGCGCGGATCCTGCCACCGCACGAATATGGCGTCATCAGCCTGGCCCTGATGATCATCACCTTCTTCAACATCTTCATCGATTTCGGCATCTCGAACTCGATCATCCGCCACGGTCACATCACCGAGCTCGAGCTCTCCTCGCTCTACACCATCAACATCGGTCTCGGCCTCGTCACCTTCGTCGTGGCGTTTCTCAGCAGCCCGCTGCTGAGCCATTTCTTCAAGTCGCCCGAGCTGACGATCCAGCTGCAGATCATGTCGTTCGTGTTCCTGTTCGTGCCGTTCGGGCAGCAGCAGCGCGCGATCCTGTCGCGCGAGCTGCGCTTCGACTTCGTCGCGATCGTCTCGATCATCACGCTGCTGACCAACTGCGTGCTGGTGATCGCGCTCGCGGTCATCTTCAAGAAGGCGTGGGTGGCCTCGGTCGCCTTCTTCGTCAGCACGACCCTGGGCTGCATGATCTTCTTCGCGCACAGCCTGCGCGAGCGACGCCCGTCGTTCACCTTCTCCTGGCCGGCGGCGCGGCCGCACATCCGCTACTCGGTCCAGCTGGTGCTCGACTCGCTGATCAACGTGGTCAGCGTGAACACCTATCCGGCGCTGATGGCGCGGATGGTCAGCCTCACCGCGATCGGCGGCTACAACATCTCCTACGGCATCAGCATCAACCTGATCGAGCGACTCAAGCCGGTGCTGGTGCAGGCGCTGTTCCCCGCCTTCGCCAAGATCCAGGACGACGAGAGCAAGCTGACGCGCAACTTCCTGCTGGTGACCAGCTACGGCATGCTGGTGAACCTGCCGCTGCTGGCCGGCATGTTCGTCTGCAGCAGCCTGGTGGTGCAGCTGTTCTTCAAGCCGGAATGGCACTTCATCGCGGTGCTGGTGAAGATACTGTGCCTGGTCGGCATGGTGCGCAGCATCGATCCGCCGGTGATCTCGCTGCTGCTGGTCAAGGCGAAGATGCATCTCAACGTGCGCATGGGGGTGGCCAAGCTGCTGATCGGCATCGTGCTCGCGGTCCTGCTGGGGCAGCGCTACGGCATCGTCGGCATCGCCAGCAGCTTCCTGATCGTCCAGCTGCTCAACACCATCGCCTCCTATTTCTTCCTGGTGCGTGCGTGTGTCGTCGGGGTCGGCCGCCAGTATCTCACCAACGTGCTGATCCCCTTCGCGCAGACGCTGCCGATCTTCGTCGGGGCGGGCGCGATCGTGGTGCTGGCGCCGACCCCGTGGCCCGCCCTCGACCTCGCGCTGGCGGTCGCCGTCGGGGCGATCGGCTACGCGCTCGGGCTGTGGTTCTCCCCCTTCGCGCTGGTGCGCGACTTCGTGCTGCTCGCCGCCTCGGGGCTCAGCGCGAAGCTCGGCGGGCATGCCAGTCGCGCGATGCGCCCGTCGTGAGCGCGGCGCCGGTGTTCCTGTCGGTCGTCGTACCCTGCTACAACGTCGGGCCGGCGATCGATGAGCTGCTCGCGGCGGTCACCGCGCAGATGGGCGACGACGACGAGCTGGTGCTGGTCGACGACGGCTCGGTCGACGACACCGCCGCGCGCATCCGCGCGTTCGTCGCGCGCAGTCCGCGCGGGCGCCAAGTCGTGCTCAAGCAGACCGCCAACGCGGGCGCGGCGCGCGCGCGCGCGCTCGGGCTCAGCCTGGCGCGCGGCGAGTTCGTGTTCTTCTGCGACAGCGACGACCTGATCGACGTTGACTTCATCGCCACGCTGCGCCGCCAGCAGGCGCTGCACCCCGCGATGGACCTGATGTTCTTCTCCTCGGCGATGGTGACGGCGCGCGACGGCAGGCTCGTCCCGGTCGCGCCCAAGGTCGCCTACGCGGAGGCGCGGCGCTACGAGGACGGCGGCGAGTTGCTGGCGCATCATCTGCGCCAGCGGATGTACACCGCGGCGGTGTGGACGTACGTCGCGCGACGCGATCTGATCGAGCGCAGCGGCGCCGCCTTCACCGACCGCGGCGCGCACGAGGATCATCTGTTCACGCTCAAGGTGATCCTCGCGGCGCGCCTGATCGTCGCCGTGCCCGATCTGCTCTATCGACAGCGGGTGCGCGACGGGTCGCTGACCAACTCGCGGAAGTCGGCGAGCTATGTCATCGACCGGATCACCGCCGCGGATGAGGCGATGGCGGCGCTGCGCGATCGGCCGGCGGCGCTGCGTCGTCTGTACGACGACTGGTCGTTCTACTCGGTGATGTGGATGCTCTGGGACAATCGCGACCTGGTCGGCGCGGTGGCGCGCACGCGCGAGGGGCGCGCCTATCTCGCGGCGCGACCGCTCCGCCTGCTCGGTTTCGCCGCGCGCGCCGCGCGCCGCGGCCTGCGCCGCGGCTGACCGTCGCTCAGGTGAACAGCGCCAGCGGCGCGCGGCCGTTGCTCGACCAGGTCGCCCAGTTCGGCACGACATAGGGCATGTCGGCGTCGCTGACGCCGTGCCAGCGAAGGATGGCGCCGATATACTCCTCCTGCGACGTGGTCGGCAGGAAGCGCCCTTCCCAGCTGATGTCATCGTTGCCGCCGAGCGTCGGGTCCGGGTAGCGGCCGAACACGCCGCGCTGCGCGACCCCGCCGCCGATCACCAGGTGATTGCTGCCCCAGGCGTGGTCGCAGCCATATTGGGCATTGCCCTGGTAGGTGCGGCCGAAGTCGCTCATCGTGAAGGCCGTCACCTGGTCCTGCAGCGCCAGCCCCTGCATCGCGTTGTAGAAGGCGTAGAGCGCCAGCGCGAGTTCCTTCAGCAACACGGCATGACGGCCGCTGCCGGTATCGCCGACGGTGACCTGGCCGTCATGCGTGTCATAGCCGCCGTGCGAGACGAAGAAG
Organism: Sphingomonas folli; assembly: GCF_019429525.1. Classification (GTDB taxonomy): domain Bacteria; phylum Pseudomonadota; class Alphaproteobacteria; order Sphingomonadales; family Sphingomonadaceae; genus Sphingomonas; species Sphingomonas folii. The sequence continues at coordinate 149,608 of NZ_JAHXZL010000010.1, forward strand.
GTCTGACGCGCGTGGCCGAGCGTGCCGCGCCCCTCGATCATGCGGGCGACGCGCTTGAACTGGTTGGCGATGTCCGAGGTCAGCGCGGCGCCGGTGTCGGGGTCGACGAAATAGCCGTCGACGCTGCTCGTCTGCCCCAGGAGCGAGGCGGTCGCGCCCATCATCGCATAACCGTCCGAGTAAGCGGTGCCGGCCGACTCGCTCAAGGTGCCGAGACCGCTGCCGTCAGCGAAGCTCGCCACCGCGGAATCGATGCTGCTCTGACCCGAGGTGAGCCGCGTCAGCGCGCCGGTCGCCGGCACCACCAGCGGGCGCGAGGTCTGGCCGATCAGCGCGAGGTTGTTGCCGGCGAAGGACATCAGCGGCGGCACCGTGCCGGCGGCGAGCCGATCGTTGAGCCGTCCCATGAACCCGTCCAGGCTGGTGCCCTGCGGGCGCAGGCACTGCCAATGCTCCTGCTCGTCCGCGTGGCTCATCAGATTGGTCGGGCGCAGGTCGGGGCGCGCCGTATAGGTCGCCTTGTCGAGCGGCGCGGCGAGCGTGCCGGTGTTGAGCACCAGCGACATCGCGCCGCGATCCCAGAGCTCGCTCAGCCGCGCCATCGCCTTGTGCAGGCCGAACGACACGCCCGACAGCGGCGTGATCGCGCCGGGCGCGAGCGCCACTGTGCCGCGCGACTGGAGATAGGCGCCGTAGGTGGCGGGATCGGTCGGGACCACCATGTTCCAGCCGTCGTTGCCGCCGAACAGGAACACGCCGACCATGGCGCGATAGCTTCCCGTGGTGGCGCCGAACGCGGCGCCGCGCCCGAACATGCCGATGGTGGCGGCGGCGCTGGTGCTGACCGCGAGACGATGGAAGTGGCGGCGCGACATCAACATCTATCGGGTCCTTAGCGATCGACGAGGAAGTTGGGGCTCGACGCGGCGATGTAGAGGGCTGCCTGCGCGCGCTTGTGCGCCTGGACCGTCGCGTCGTTGTTACGGATCGACAGCAGCGCGCTGCGCAGCGCCGAGAGCTGTGCCGAGGTGGCGGAATTGTCGAGCAGCAGCAGGTTGGTGACCGCCACCAGCCGGTCGACGTCGGTGCCGACCTCGTCCCAGCCGGTCCAGCGCGGCTGCGTGCCGGTGAAGTTCGGCAGGCCCATGTCCCAGCTATATTCCTGCCGGTTCGCGTCGCCGCGCATGGTCCAGTTGAACACGAGGTTGTGCACCTCGGTGACGTTGCCGGCCGACAGCAGCTTCGACGCCGGGCTCACCAGCCCGCGCGCGCGCGGGAGCGGGTAGTCGGGCGGGTAGAAATTGAACACCGACGGCGCGCCGAAGACCGGCTGGCCGAGATAGGTGTCCTTCAGCACGAAGGCGATGCCGTCGGTGGAGAGCCCGATCGCCCGGGCGATCGACGTCATCACCAGGATCGGCTCCTTCACCTTGCCGGCGTCACCCCGCGGCTCGTCGCCGCGTGCCTCGGGGTCGAGCAGGATGGCGCGCACCACCGCCTTCAGGTCGCCGCGCACGCCGCTGCCGTTGTTCTCGAACACCCCGGCGACGCGGTCGACGTAGCCGCCCGACGGGTTGGCGGTCACCAGGTTCTGGATCAGCAGCTTGGCGATGCGCGGCGGCGTCGACGGATGGTTGAAGGCCGCCCCCACAACCGCGCGCACGCTGTCCGCCGGGCTCGCCCCCGCCGCCACGCTCGTGCCGAAGAAGGACTTGGCGTCGCTGTCATATTTGGTCGCCGCCGCCGGCACCATCGGCAGCGAATAGTCCGCGCCGGTCCAGTCGGTGCGGCCACCGCTGCGGACATAGGTCCAGCCGGTCAGCGCGCGCGCGACCCCGCGCACGTCGTCGGGACCATAATTGGGGATCGTACGGCCGCCCGAGTCGGTCACCGCGGTGCCGTCGTGGGCGAGCTTGACGGGGCCCATGCTGAACAGCTGCAGCAGCTCGCGCGCGTAATTCTCCGATGGCGCGGTGCGGACGCTGTCGGCCATGTTGAGGTAGCGGCCCATGTAGCCGTGCAGCGTCACCGACTGGAGCAGCTCGCCGTAATTGCCGAAGGCATTGTCGAGCAGCAGCTGCTGGTACGAGGCGAGCCCCGCCGTCGAGTCGCCCTGGTTCGACACGACCAGGATCTGCGACAGCGCGAAGGCGACCCGCTGGCGCAGCTGGTCCGGCGCCATCGTCGCGTCGGCGTAGAACCGCGCCGCGACGCGCGCGCGGTTGAAATGGGTCAGCACGCACTTCGGCACGCCGGGGTTGACCGAGCAATAATTGGTCGGCACCCACTCGATCAGATCTTTGTACGTGCTGCCGCGCAAGGTGAACTGCTCGTCGATCCACCCGGGCAGGCCCAGCTCAGCGATCCGCGCGACCACCTGCGGGTTGGGGCCGAAGGTGGCCTGGCGGGCGAGCCGGATGACGTCCGGCGGCACCGCCGCGGCGCCGCTCGCGCTCAGGACGGGCTGGCGGAAGGCGGTGAGGCCGCTGCTCCATGCCAGGTTGGTGCCGTCGGCGGTGAAGAGCGCGAGGAAGCGCCAGAAGGCACTCGCGATCGTGTCGGCCAGATCGCTCGCGAGACCGGCGAGATAGGCGAAGCCGCCGGCCGGCTGCGAGGCCGCGGGTGTCGGCGTGGGCGTCGGCGCGGGCGTGGTGTCGGGTGCGGTCGTCGCCGCCGGTGTCGGGGTGACGACGACGATCTCGCCGCTCGACGGTGGCGTCGGCGTCGGGGTGGGTACAGGCGTCGGGGTGGGCGCTGGCGTGGGGGTGGGCGCTGGTGTGGGCGTCGGCGTCACCGCCGGGATCGTGGTCGGCGACGGCGTGGGCGTGGGTGCCGGTTGCGCCGGGCTGGGGGTCGGTGATGCGGTCGGCGCAGGCGTAGGCGTCGGCGTGGGCGTCGGCGTGACGACCGGCGTCGGGGCCGGTGTCGGCGTGACGATCACGATCTCTCCACCGCCAACCGCGGTCGGCGTCGGCGTCGGCGTGTCGGTCGGGCCCGAGCTGGCGGGCGGCACGACCGGGGTCGGTGTCGGGCTCGGCGCCGGTACGACGACGACGGGTGCCGGCGTGGTGGCGGTCGCGCCCCCGCTGCCGCCACCGCCGCCGCCGCAGCTGGCCAGCGCCACGCAGGCGCAGGCTGTAAGCAAAGATGTACGTCGTCGTGCGCTCGCCACGCCTGCCCCGCCCGTCTCGATGATCAGGATGTCGCGCGGCTACCGCGCTGGCAGATCAGTAAGCGGGTGCACTAAAGACGAGGTTAATGTGGCGGCGGTCCGAGCCCGACTTCTGGCATCGGACGGAAGAAAGATCGAGCGATGAGCAAGCTTTGTCGCCACAGTATCAGGGCGAACTTGCGTTAACTATTTTCTGGTATCTACTCGCGCCCGGCGACCTGATTCGTCGCGTGCCGGATCAGGGGGCGCTCGTCGCCCGGACGATGCGGGCCGGGTTGCCCGCGGCGGTGGCGCCGTCGGGAACGTCCGCGAACAGCACCGCGCCGGCGCCGACCCGCGCGCCGGCGCCGACGGTGATCGCGCCGAAGATCACCGCGCCGGGATAGAGCGTCGCGCCATCGCCGATCACCGGATGTTCGTCGGGGCCCGACCGGCCCACCGTCACCGACTGGTAGATCGTCGCGTCGCCGCCGATGCGAACGCCCTGGCCGATCACCACGGCGACGGGGTGGGGCAGGGAGAGGCCGGCGCCGATCTGGCTCTCGAGATGCAGGTGACAGCCGCTCCGCCGCGTGTTCCACCCCCAGATCAGCGCGCCCAGCTTGTCCCACGGGGTGCCCACCAGCGCCGTCGCGATCCGATGGAGGAAGACGGTGGCGAAGCCCGGGTGAAAGACGAAGGCGGGCACCGCGCCGAGCAAGCGGGTCCGGCCGGTGTTGGCGCGCAGGTCGGCGAGCACCAGGTCGCAGAAGCGCACCGACCCCATCCCCCTCACGCGCGTGCCGGCCGCGATCAGCCGGTGATCGCCAGCGTGACCGGGCGACCGAGCGGGTAGCGCGCCACGAGGGGCGCTTGGCCGACCGGCAGGTCGCCGTCAGCGCTCGCCGGATCGCCGCACATCATGCGCACGCCCGGCTTGCCGGCGAAGCGGACGCGGCTGCTCGGGTTCATGCTGTTGGTCCAGACCACCGCGAGCTGACGATCGGCCATGGTCGCGCGGAGCACGAACACGTCGGGGCGCGGGCGCTGCAACTCGACCGCGCGCGCGCCGGACACGATCGCGCGCGCCTCCCGGATGAAGCAGGCGGCGGGCTTGGGCTGATCGTCGTAGCCGAAGATGCCGAAATTCTGCTCCATGTCCTTGGGATCCTGCCCCTCGTCCTTGAGCTCATAGGCCCAGGAGCCGCGCAGCCACGGCAGCGTCGCCGACTGCAGGATATAATGCGCGAAATTATAGGCCTGGCGCTGCTGATTGACGCCGCACTTGCCGTCGACGGTCGGCCAGCCGAACTCGGTGACGTAGATCGGCGTGTCGCGTCCGCCGCGCTGCTGGCGCAGCAGCGTCTGGAGCCGCTGCAGCCGCGTCAGCATCTCGTTGGCGGTGCGGTTGTTGACGCCCTGGCAGTGATTGTAGGTGTGGACCGATATGCCGTCCGCGCCGTCGAGCGCCCCGTAGCGGACGATCGCCTGCGTCCACTTCCAGTCGGGGTCGTCGCCGGCCGAGCCGACCACGATCGGCGCGTTCGGGTTCGCCCGCTTGGTCGCCTGGACCGCCACCTTGGCGACCGCGGCATAGTGGATCGCGGCGCGCGCGTCCGACGGGTCGCCCTCGCCGGTCAGCCGAGCGGGCGGCTTGACCTGGCCGACACGCAGGTTCCACTCGTTCCACACCTCGTAGATCGTGTCGTACGACCGGGTCATGCGCACCAGCGCGCCGGCATAGTCGGCGAACTGCTTGAGCTGCGCGTCGTCCAGCGGCATCCCGCTCGGCGAGAGCGGGAACGGCGGGCCGGCGAAGCCGAACAGCGGCCGCGCCCCGGCGACCGGCAGGAAGCCGATGATCCGTCGCGGGTCCTTGATCACGGGCGGACCGTCCGGCGGGAAGCTGAACTGGGCCCAGACGACACCGTCGCGATAGGAACCGGCGCCGATCGAGCGGAGCTGCGCGGCGGCGCGCGCGCCGTCGGTATAGCCGAGCAGACGACCCATGCCGAAATGAGTCTGCGCGCCGAAGATCGGCGGCGTGTAGCGCCCGGCCGGCGGCGTGGCCGCGAAACTGACCTGAGTCGTCGTCGGCACCTGCGACCACAAGGCGGCTGCCGCCAGCGCGGTCGCGGCGACGGTGCCCGCGACCGCCAATGGCCATCTCTTCAGGCTCATCGCCCGTCTCCCCACAAGCTTCCCGGCGCGGCTAGAACGAGGCAGCCGCGCCCGCGATCCGCGCGCGATCACCTGCGCCGCGCCGCCGCGACGCAGGCGGCGGCCAGTGTGGCGGCGGAGCGCTCCCAAGAGAAATGCGACAGACGCGCGCGGCCGCGCGCCAGCCGATCCGCGCGCCACGCGCCGTCGTCGTCCAGCGCGCGCCGCATCAGCGCCGCGAGGGCGCCCGCGTCGTGCGGATCGAAATAGTCGGCCGCGTCGCCGCACACCTCGCGCACCGGCGCGATCGCGCTCGCGAGCACCGGGCAGCCGTTGCCGAACGCCTCCAGCGGCGGGATACCGAACCCCTCGTACAGGCTCGGGAAAACCAACGCGCGCGCGCGCCGCATCAGCGCGGTCACCTCGGCGTCGGAGAGCCGCCCGGCCAGGATCACCTGCTCGGGCGCGTCCGGCATCTCCGCCGCGAAGACGCCCCCGTCGATCTGGCCGACGATGACCAGCCGCGCCGCCGGGCGCTGGTCGCGCATCGCCTCGATCGCGACGCGGAGGTTCTTGTTCCGGGTGAGGCTGCCGATGGTGACGAAGAAGGGCTGGTCGTCCTGCAGTCCCAGCTTGGCGAACACCGCGTCATCCGGCGTCGCGTCGAGATGCTCGGCGGAATTGGTCGCGACCACGATCTCGTCGGCGGGGATCCCGAGCCAGTGCGCCAGCTCCCCGCGCGAGAAGTCCGACACGGTCGCGATCGTGGCGCCGCGCGCCAGCAGGCGATCGACGACGCGGTGGAGCAGCACGTAGCTGCGCGAGTAATTCTCGGGGAAGCGGTAGATCGCGGCGTCGTGGATCACCGCCACCTGACGCCGCTGGAATACCGGGCCGCTCGCCGCCAGGCTCAACGCCACGCCACGGCGCGCGATCCGCGCGAAATCGACCTGCTCCCAGGCATGGCCGCGCAGCCGCCCGTGATGCACCTGCGTGATCGCACCTAGAGGCAGCGGCGGCGCACCCGGCGGGAGCACCAGCTGGCACTCCATCGCGAGCGCGCCGCGTGCCGCCAGCGCGTCGAGCGCGAGCACGATCTGGGTGGCATAGCGCTGCACGCCGGTCATCGGCTGCTGGCGGAAACGCCCGTTGATGAAGAGCGTCACCTTCTCCCGCCCCGTACCCGCCACCGCGCGCCGGCTCAGCGGAACGTGCCGGCCGGCGTGGCGCGCGCCGCCAGCGCGGCCTCGACGAAGCGGGCGAAGGAGTCGAGGAAGCGCTCGCGGCTGAACGACAGCGCGTGGGTGCGGATCGCACCCGCGTCGTAGCTCGCCTCGTCGCGCTCGAACGCGGCGATGGCGGCGACCAGGCTGTCGACGCTCTGCTCGGCGAAATGCAGGCCGGAGAGGCCCGGCACCACCGTCTCGGTGGCGCCGCCCGAGGCATAAGCGATCACCGGCCGGCCCGAGGCCATGGCCTCGACCGGGGCGATGCCGAAATCCTCCTCCCCGGGCATCAGGAAGGCGCGCGCACGCGCGTAGTAGCGCTTCAGCTCGGCGAAGGAGCATTGCCCGACGAACTCGATCGTCGGCCCGGCGAGCTTGCGCAGCGCCGCGGTCTCGGGGCCCTTGCCGGTGATCACCAGCCGGCGGCCGAGCCGGTTGCACGCCGCGATGGCGAGGTCGATCCGCTTGTACGAGACGTGGCGGCCGGTGATCAGATAATAGTCCTCGACCTCGGGCGAGGTGGCGAAATCGTCGACCTCGACCGGCGGGTAGATCACCTCGGCGGGGCGGCGGTAATAGCGCGCGATGCGGCTGGCGACGTAGCGGGAGTTGGCGACGAAGCGGTCGACTCGCAGCGCACTGCCCACGTCCCACAGCCGCAGACGCGGGATCGTGACCGACAGCACCAGCCGCTTCAGCAGCGAGGCGTCGCGCCGGTAGTGATGATATTGATCCCACAGGTAGCGCATCGGCGAGTGGCAGTAGCAGACGTGCACCGTGTTGAGCGGCGGCATGATCCCCTTGGCCGGGCCGGACTCGCTCGAGATGATCAGGTCGTAGCCGTCCAGGTCGAGGTTCTCGAGCGCCATCGGCGCGACCGGCAGCAGCGAGCGATGGAAGCGCGCCGCGCCCGGGACCTTCTGGAGGAAGCTGGTGCGCAGCCGCTCGTCGGGCACGATCGTGCGCGCATAGTCGGGATCGGCGACCAGGGTGTGGACCACCGCCTGCGGGAAGATCCGCAGCATCGTCTTGACCACGTTCTCGCCGCCACCCGGCCCGACCAGCCAGTAATGCACGATCGCGACCCGCAGCCCGGCGAAGTGCGCGCGCCACTCGGCCTCGTCGCGGAGCGGCGCGTCGATCGCGCTCACTTCGCCCGCGGCATCCGGCCCAGCGCCCGCGGGCGCGGGCAGCGGGGGCGCCGCGGTGATCTCGCGCTCCATCGTCATCACGCTACCATCCTGCTGTGGCCTCATGCGAAAACCCCGTTTATGCCGTGCTATCGCAGGTGCGGCCTCATATTGCACGATCAAAGCCGTGCCTCGACCAGCCGTTCGTAGATCGCCAGCGTCCGCTCGGCGACAACGTCCGGGTCATAGTCATGGCGGTCGATCAGCCAGCGCGCGCGGACCCGCTCGCGCAGCGCGCGATCGCCGCGGACTCGCGCGATCGCGGCGAGCAGCGTGGCGGGCGCGTCCGGGTCGAACACCAGCCCGCGCTCGCCGTGCGCCACCATCTCGGGCAGGCCGCCCCGCGCGGCGACGATCGGGATCACGCCGTGGATCCCGGACTCGAACGCGACGCGGCCGGACGGTTCATCCCAGAGAGAGGACACTACGAGCGTATCGATCGTGGCATAGAAATCGTCCGGTGCCTGCACGCCCAGGAAGTCGACCGGGAGGTCACGAGCCAACTCCTTCAACTGATTGACATAGTCGGACCTGCCGTCGCCCCCGACGCGCAGCCGCCAGCTGTCCCCCGGGAGCGTGCGCAGCATCGTCAGCAGCTGTTCCAGCCCCTTCTCGGGCGAGATCCGGCCGAAGAAGCCGATCGTGAGGCGGTCGGGCTCGAGCAGGTCCGGCCGCGGCGCGACCGGCCGTTCGGGGCGGTAGGCACCGGTGAGGATCGTCGTCGGCACGTCGCGCGGGAAAACGTCGCTGCAGTCGTAGATCGAGCGGATCTTCTCGGACACGTAGATGACGTGGCGAACCAGCGGCGTGCGCCGCCGCGCCGGCGCGAGCGCGAGCGCACGGCAGCTGCGGCACACCCCCGTACAATTGGCGCCCTTCTTCCTGTGGCCTGAATTGAGACACATGAGATAATAATCGCTGACGCGGTGGACCACGGGAACGCCCCACGCCGCCGCGACGCGCCAGATCGTGGTACCGATCCCCGCCATCACGTGCGTGTTGATGACGTCGGGGCGGAAGTCGCGGAGTACCGCGCGATAGTCCGCCGCCATGCGGTCGCCCAGGCGATCGATCAGGTGCCAGCCGATGCGCGTCGGCGCGGGATGGTCGCCGCGCAGGTAGAGGTTGCGCAGCCGCAGCCGATATTCGGGGATGCCGCTGGCGGCGTGGAGTCCGCGGTGCGCGTGATCGTCGACGTTGAGCACCGCCACGGCATGGCCGCGTGCCTGCAGGCCCTGCGCCAGCTGCATCACCGACACCTGCGCGCCGCCGTGCACCCGCGCCGGAAAGTAGTTCCTCGAGACCAACAAGATTCGGATGGCGTTCCTCCGGCCTCGCGGCGGCGCCGCGCGGTCGATCTCCTGATAGCGACGGTGCGCGACCTCTGCGCGCGGCGGGTCACGATCGCGACCGTGGTGACCCAAGACGGGAAAACTGTCAATTCGGGATAGGTTGACATTGCGCCGCGGCGGCGAAGCACCTAGCACCGCGTCGTGGGAATTGAACGCCCGATGAACGGAATTGACAGCCTCGCGCCGGTGGCGTCGGGGCGGCGCGCGCGTCGGCATCGTGCCGACGCGGCGGCGCCGTCGTTCCGCGGCTGGTCGGCGGGCGTGGCGGGCGGAGAGCGGGTCCGTCGGATCGTCGTATGGGTGACGATCGTGCTGATCTATCGGCAGACCTTCGCGGCACCGATCCGCGCCTTCGCGCCCTTCCTCTGGTATGTGCCCGACGTGCTGATGGCCGGCGCGCTGCTGGCGATCGCGGGCGCCGGGATGCGCGACAAGGTCGTGCCGGTGATCGTCTCCGTCGGCGCGCTGGCGCTGCTGGTGGTCTATTCGCTGCTCAGCAACAAGGGCTATGCCGTGGCGCTCGCGGTCCGCGGGCTGGGCTATATCCTGCTCGCCTTCTTCGCGGGTCTCGGCGTGCGGCGCGACGACCGGCTGCTACCGTTCGCGCTGGTGGCGGCAGCGGCGATCAGCATCGTCGGCGTCTATTATGACGCGCTTTTTTCCGTGCCCTGGGCAGGGATGGAGTTCGAGGGTTTCGGCGGTACCGCCGACGCGGCGCGGCAATGGTCGGCCGCGGGCAGCCGGCGGCTCTCCGGCCTCGGCATCGCCTCGACCGACACCTCGGTGATCATCGCGGCCGGGACGCTGGTGTACCTGAGCGTCACACGGAACCGGCTGCGGCCGTCGAGCGCCCTGTTCTGCGCCGCCGCGGTGCACGCGCTGGTGCTGACCACCCAGAAGGCGACGGCCGGCTGGCTGATCCTCACCGTGCTGGCCGCCTATGTCGCGCCGCTGGTGGCGTTCCGTCGCGCCGGCTTCCACGCCTCCGCGCTGCTGCGGCCGCTGGGCGTGCTGGGACTGGTCGCCAGCATGCTGGTGCCGCCGATCTTCGCCGGGTTCAACTTCAGCGCCGCGCTGCGGGTGAACGCGGCCACGCTCGACCAGCGGATGATCGAGGTCTGGCCGCGGGTGCTGCCGCATCTCCTCGACTTCCCCCAGGTCCTGCTGGGTTTCGGGCTGGGCGGTATCGGCGCCACCGGGTTGAGGCCGGACCTGGCGATGATCGACAATATGTTCCTCTATGTCGCGCTCACGCTCGGCCTGCCGGCGGCCGTGGCCTTGTTCACGATCGCCGCGCGGGCGCTGCTGGCGACGCCGCTGCGCGACGGGATCGACTTCGCCGCGCTGGCGCTGGTGGCCCTGCTCGCGCTCAACGGCATCACCGCCAACATCGTCGTGGCCGGCGCGGTAGGCAGCATCTACCTCGGCTACGCGGTCGGCTGCCTGCTCCGCCCGCTGCGCCGCACCCGCTCGAGGCGCCGCGGCGGCCACGCCGGGGCCGCCGCGCCCGTCGCGGCGGCGGGCTGACCGAGGTTGGCCAGCGTTCCTTCCCCCTCGCTCGCCCGCGCCGCGCTGGGGCGTCGGCGCGGGCGTCGACCCACCGTGACGATCTGCGGCGTGGCGGGCTACAACCGCGGCGACGACGCGATCGCGCTCGCGCTCGTGGAGGGATTGCGCGCGCGGTTGCCGCACGTGCACGCGCGGGTGGCGATGCTCACGCTGGGCTCGATCGCGTCGACCGACGACGTCACCCCCTTCCTGGCCGCGCGGCGCCGGCCCGCCGGCATGCTCGCGCTCATCCACGCGATCGCCTGCGCCGACCTCGTCATCATCGGCGGCGGCTCGATCATCCAGGACAAGTTCGGCGGCGGCCGCGTGAAGGGGATCATCGGCTACGCCTGGCTGGTGGCGCGGCTCGCGGCGCTGTTCGGCCGCCCGCTGATCACCGCGCCGATCGGCGTCGACTCGATCACCACCGATCGGGCCCAGCAGTCGGCCGCCGAACTGCTCACCTCGGCGCGCGCCATCTTCGTACGCGACGCGCGATCGATGGCGAACTGCCACGCGATCATCGCCGCCACCGCCGCGCCGCAGCCCCAGATGGCGTGCGATCCGGCCTTCGCGCTCGCCGGCGCCGCGCCGCGCGCGGGCGGGCCGGTGATCCTCGCGCCCGCCTTCGAGGACGAGTATGACGAGCTCGTGATCGACATTTTCACACGTGCCGCGACCCAGGCGGTCGAGCGGCTGGACCGCGACGTCGTGGTGGTGTCGATGGACAGCCGCGACGACGGGCGCGTCGCGCGGATCGTGGCGGCCGTCCCGATGCCGGCGCGCGCCCGGGTCGGCGCCTCCTACCCCGCGACTCTCGACCTCGCGCTGGAGGTGCTGCGCGGCGGCTCGGCGTTGATCGCGATGCGGCTGCACGCGATGATCCTGTCCTACGGCAGCGCGCCGATCGCCTGCCTCAGCCGCACCACCAAGACCGACGCCTTCATGGAGGATTTCAACGTCCCGGGCACCTCGATCGGGGAGGGTACCCCGGCGGCGGTGGCGGCGCTGCTGGTCGAGGCGGTGGCGAGCTGGCCGCAGCGGCACGAGCAGGCGATGATCCTGGCGACGCGGCGCACGGCGCTGAACCGCTTCTTCGACACGGCGGTCGCGCTGATGACCCCGCAGCGCGCGAGCCGCACCGCGTGAGCAGGCGTTCGGGCGCGGCGGTCGTCACCGCGGCGACGGTGATCGGCAGCGGCCTCAACTTCCTCGCCACGTTGCTGTGGACCCGGCTGCTCGATCCCGCAGCGTTCGGCCGCTACGCCCTGGTCTCCGCCGCCGCGGTGCTGCTCAACGCCATGCTGTTCGAGTGGCTGCGGCTGGTCAGCGCCCGCACGCTGTACGATCCCGCGCAGCCGAGCGGGGTCAATCCGGCGCGCGCCGACGCGCTCGTGGCGCTCTACGCGGGCGTCGCGCTGCTGTTCGTCGCGATGGTGACCGCGATGGCGACGCTCGGTGTGGCGTTCGCGGGCGTGACCGCGCGCTGGTGGCCGATCGTGGCGGCGTTCACGCTGACCGAGATGGCGCTGGCGTTCCTCCAGACCGTCTATCGCCTGAGGCAGCGCGCCTGGCCCTATTTCTGGAACGCCACCGCGCGCTCGCTCGCGGCGATCCTGCTGGGCCTCCTCCTGGTGCGCTACGCCGGGCTCGGCGCGCTCGGTACGCTGCTCGGCATCGTCGCCGCGCAGGGCGCGGTGGCGCTGACGAGCGTGCTGGTCGATCCGCTGTGGCGCGCGGCGCGACCGTGGCAGGCGCGGCGCGCGCAGCTGGTCGCCGCCGTGCGGCTCGGCTACCCGCTGATCGCGAGCTGCGCGCTGACCTACGCGGCGAGTTTCGCCGATCGTTTCCTCGTCGGCGCGACGCTGGGGCCGCACGCGGTCGGGCTCTACGCCGCCCCCGTCGATCTGCTGCAGAAGACGCTGGTCTTCATGATGATGACGATCAACCTCACGGGCTATCCGGCGCTCGTGCGGTCCTATGACGATCATGGGCCGGCGGCGGCCTGCGCCACGCTGGAGAACAACCTCCAGCTGCAGCTCGGCCTCGGCCTCCCGGCGGCGGTCGGGCTGATGGTGCTCGCGCCGGGCATCGTGCACCTGCTGCTCGGTCCGGCCTTTCGCGCGGAGGGCGCGCGTCTGCTGCCGCTGGTGGGTGTCGCCGCGCTGCTCCGCTGCCTCGTCACCTTCCACCTGATGACGGCGTTCCAGGTGACCCGCCGGATGGGATGGATGATCGTGCCGCCGCTGACGGCCATGGCGGTCGTGGTGCCCGCGGGACTGATCGGGATCCGTCTCGCGGGCCTGCCCGGCATGGCGCTCGCGGCCGTGGCCGCGCAGGCGGTCTGCTACACGATGAGCGCGATCCTGGCCAAGCGCGTGCTGCCGCTGCGACTGATCACGCCGGAGATCGCCAAGATCGCGGCGGCGGCGCTGGCGATGGGCGTCGTGCTGAGCCCGTTCCGCTGGGTCACGGATGCCGCCGCGACGGTGGCGCTCGTGGCGCTGGGCGGCATGGTCTACGCGGCGCTGCTGCTCGCGCTGCGCGTGCCCGCCGCGACGCGGCTGGCGACCGCCGCGGGGCGACGCCGCCGCACCGCCTGACCGTCGGCGATCACGCCGCCGCGAGCAACTCGCGCGACAGCCGCACGTGCGCGCGAACATAGGATTCGGAGCTGAGGCCCTCGTCACCCATCTGCGCCTGCGCGCGCGCCGCCATCGCCGCGGCGGCGGCGGGATCGGCGGCGAGGTCGGCGATCGCCGCCGCGATCGCGGCGGGGTCGTGCTCGGGCACGTAGCGCACCGCGTCCGCCGGGAAATAGGCCTCGTGCCCACCCACCGCGGTGGCGATCGTCGGCACGCCGAACAGCGCCGCCTCCTGCAACGCGGTGGATCCCGAGACGTGGAGGTTGTGCTGCAGCGGGATCACGACGAGGTCGGCCTCGCGGTACAGCGCGAACAGATCTTCCGAGCTGGTGACCCCCGCGATCGTGACATTGTCGAGCCCGCGCGCGAGCTCGGGATCCGCCTTCGTGGAGACGATGCGGAGCTGCCACTCCGGGTGACCGCGCACCGCCTCGACGAGGCTGCGCCAATCGCGGTGCTTGTCGTTGCCCACGCTGATGATCCGCCGCGCGCCGCCCGGTGCCGGGGGCGTACGGGGCGGCTCGCGGTGATCGGCGCGGATGCCGAAGCGCACCAGCTCGCAGCGCTGCTGCGGGAACAGACGGCGCGCCTCGGCGAGGTTCAGCGGCGAGTGGAAGGTGAGCACATCGGCCTGGCGGATCAGCCGCCGCCACAGCCGACGGTGCAGCGGGTTGGTGTGCGGCCACCGGTCGATCAGCCACACTGCCTGGGCGAGGAGCCGCGGCGGCGCGGTGCGGCCGCGGCGCCGCAGTGCCAACAGCGCACAGACGCCGAGGAACTGCGACTCGGTGTGGGTCCACACCACGTCGGCCGCCATGATGCTCGATCGGTTGCGCCAGGCGTTGACCAGGTCGAAGCCGACCAGCGCGCCGACGCCCATGCGGACGAGCCGGCCCAGCCTGCCCTCGCCCGATACCGCGGGTGGGATCAGCGTCACGCCCATATGCTCGGCGCGCGCGTAGCCATAGGGATCGGGTTCGTTGAGACCGACCAGCCTGCCCGCGGCGAACTGCTCCGCCCAGCGGTGCGGGTGCTGCGCCACCGCCAGATGGACGTAGACCTTCATCGCCTCGCCGACCCCTTCGGCACGATCATCGACAGGATGGGGGCGGGTCGAACGTCGCCCGCCGAGGCAACCGCGCCGCCGGGCGGAGACGACACCATCCGCGGTGAGCGGGCCGCGCCCGCCTCAGTACGACCCGCGCTGGAACAGCACGCTCGGCACCGTGTACGCCATGATCTTGACGTTCATCGCGCACGAGCGCGCGCGGCTGTAGGTCACGTCATAGGCGACGCGGCGTCGGTACGAGACGTCGTTGCGGCCGCCGACCTGCCACAGCCCGGTGATGCCCGGGCGCACCGCGCAATAATGCTCGAAATAGCGGCCGTAGCGCGCGATCTCGCCGACCACGATCGGGCGCGGCCCGACCAGGCTCATCTCGCCGCGCACCACGTTGATCAGCTGGGGCAGCTCGTCGAGGCTGGTCTTGCGCAGGAACTTGCCGATGCCGATCACGCGCGGGTCGTCGCGCAGCTTGTGGTCGCGCTCCCACTCCTCGCGCGCCTCGGCGCTGGTCTCGAGCAGGTGGCGCAGCCGCGCGTCGGCGTCGACCACCATCGAGCGGAACTTCAGACACGGGAAGGCGCGGCCGCCGCGACCGATGCGCTGGTGCGCGAAGATGATCGGGCCGGGATCGAGGATGTAGATCACCGCCGCGATGATCAGCATCAGCGGCGCCAGGATCAGCAGCGCGATCAGCGCGATCGTCACGTCGAGCGCGCGGCTCGCCATGTCGTCGATCCGACGCAGGTTGAACCCGTCCTCGCGGGGCTCCACGTCGCCGCTGGGCACCGACGCGGTGATGGTCGCTTCATGCACGAAGATCGCTCCCTCGACGATACGCTGCAACGCAACATTAGGTTATTTGGTTGTTAATGTAACCCTGAAGGTGCAGCGGTTCGTCTCGATTCCGGGCGTAATCGTCGCAGCATGTACCGATGCGGTACGGTCAAGCATCAGCAATCAGTAGTAAAACCCTACTGATCCTGCGGTTTTTTCCAATCGAGCGCGACGGGCGCGGGCTTCATATCCGGCGACCGCGCGGCGTTCGCGCGACTCGCCGGCGTTCCCTGGCAAGGGCGCGGAAGGAGTAATCCTGCTGCGCTGCGGCGGATCAGAAGAGGGCGACGGCGACCCGCGCGATCAGCGCCCAGAGCAGCGCCGAGCTGCCGACGATCACGCCCAGCCGCACCGCGCCGGGCAGCTTGGTCACCTCGGGCTCGGCGAAGGGCGCCACCAGCGGCGCCGAGGAGGTGAGCTGGATCACCGTGTCGGTGCGGAACGCGCTCGCCACGACCGCGGAGCTGACCGGCACCGCGAACTCGCAGCCGTAGCCGCCCGTCACCTGGCGCACCACGCGCGCCATCGCGCGACCGTGGCCGGCGAGGCCGATCGTCACCGTGCTGCCGATCGCGAGCCGCGAGTCGGTGGTGACGCTGAAGCCCGTCTCGGAGAGGTCGGCGACATAGACGTCGTGCGCGCCGCGCTCGCCGCGCAGGGTCGACGGCTGGTTGATCGCCTGGCGCTCGGCACCGCGGCGGTCGTCATTGTCCTCGTTCACCATCACCGCGTGGAGCAGCATCGTCGCACCCTTTCGATCAGCTGCGTGAGGATTAGCGGCGACGCACCTACTATCGAGTTAACCGGGGCGGCACGATCAGGGCGGAAGCGCCGGAATCAGCGGCTTTTTCCGCTATCGTGGTAAACGCCGCGTAAGCCATGCGCGCGCTCAGCGCAGCGCGGAACCGTGCTGCATCCCCGCGTGCGGGTCGGCGCCGCTGGCGGCTGCCGCGGGGCGGTCGGGCACCGGCACCGCGTGCGGCTTGGCCAGCCAGGCGAAGGGCGTCACCTGGCGCAGCTGCCTGCCGTTGCCGAGGTCGCCCCCGTGGCAGTTGAGCAGCTTGTCGATGCAATTCTCGGTCCATTGCCGCAGCGTCGCGTCGTCCCACGCGCCGAACCAGTCGGCGTGGAAGGTGGTGCCGGGGACCCGCATCGTGCCGTTGGCGCCGGGCATCTCGTCCGAGGAGAGATGCCAGGTCGGGCGCGTGCCGTCCCACGCGCCGCTGCGGTCGAGCGTGGCGTCGACGGTGTACCAGGATCCCATGGTGAAGGTGGGGATCACCACCGGGTGGGTGAACGGGCAATGCTCCTTGCCGCCGGTCCACTGCGGATAGGCGACGTGCTCGCGATGGTCGGGGCTGTCGAGCCGCTTGCCGTCCCAGCAGCTCGGCGCGTTGATCACCGCGCCCAGCTGCGCCCCCGGCGGA
Source organism: Sphingomonas folli (assembly GCF_019429525.1). GTDB lineage: Bacteria > Pseudomonadota > Alphaproteobacteria > Sphingomonadales > Sphingomonadaceae > Sphingomonas > Sphingomonas folii. Next base: position 166,207 of record NZ_JAHXZL010000010.1, read on the forward strand.
CACGCCTTCGCCACCTCGACCAGCGTCTTGTAATGGCCCTCGGTCGCGCCGGGGCCCTGGCAGTTGAAGTAGTTGGAGCCGGTCGCGGGGGCGTCGGGGTGGACCATGTCGAAGCCGAACACGAAGCGAAGCCCGCGCGGCAGCGCGACGCAGGCGGCGCGGACGCGGTTGCACTCGGGGTCGCTGCTGGGCCGGCGCTTGTAGTAGATCGAGACGAAGTCGGGACGGATCACCTGGCCGCGCCCGTTGAGCATCGCCGGCATCCAATAGGCCGAGCGGTTGAGCCGGTTCATGCAGGTGCTGTCGCCGCTGCGGCGCAGGCTGGCGTAGGTCGAGTCGGCGTCGGCGGCGGTGTTGCCGAAGAACTGGTGGAGGTGCGACTGGCCCGGCTTCCCCGGATAGAGGATCGGGTCGTCGAAGCGCAGCTGGCCCGCCATGCACAGGAAGCGGAAGGCGCCGACCACGTCGGGCGCGGCGCTCTCCGGGATCGCGCCGGGCGGGCCGCTCTCGTGCGACACCATGATCCCGCTGGCCGAGTCGAAGTTGCTCGCCACCGCGGGCTCCTCGCCCTCGGGGCCGCCGGCGGCGGCGCGCGGTTGGGCGAGGTCGCCGGTGCCGCCCATCTTGCCCTTGGCGTGCTGGGTCGTCGGCGCGACCGCCGCGCGATCGGCCTGCGCCGCGCCGGCGAGCGCCAGCGCGAGCAGCAGCGCGCCGATCCAGCCCCGGTTCCCGATCGTCCGCACCCGCATCCTGCCTCCGTCACTCGGCCGCGTCATACATGAGGCGGCCGCGCGGCGCACGCGAAAGGGGCCGGTCGCTCGCGCGGCCGGCCCCCTCGTCGTCCCGTCCGGGAACGCGCGGTCAGGCGACCGCGGCGCCGGTGGTGACGCCCTTGCGACGGCGCACCGCGGCGCCGACCATGGCGAAGCCGCCGATCATCATCATCCAGGTCGCCGGCTCGGGCACCGCGCTGCTGACGGTGACGTTCGAGAGCTTGAAGCCGTCGATCTTGCCGTCAGGTCCGCCCCCGATCGCGGCGCCGACCAGCCATAGGTTGGAGGCGGTCGCGCCCGAGATGGTGCGGGTCGACTTAGTGTTGTCGCCCACCAGCGTGGTATTGCCGTCAAGCATGGCCGCCAGCTTATTGTACGACGTGTTGTTGAGTCCGAGCGACTGGTTCCAGGCGTTGCTGGCATTGCCCCAGGCGACATAAGCGTCCGAGTCGATGCTATTGCTGATCTGGAACGGCGAGGTAGTGAGCTTCGACAACGTCACCGCGGTGTCGAACTGCAGCAGTACGAAGTCCAGGCCGTCCTGGTTGTCGATCGTGTGCACGTTGCCGGTGTTGGTCTCACGGTCGTTGAGGACGCCGAGCCCCTCCGCCCACACGCCGAGGTTGGCGTCATAGACCGTGGTGCTCGTGGCGGAGTTCGTCGACCATGCGGTGGCGCGGGCGTTCACCGTCTTGCCGTCGAGCTGGAACGTGTAGTTTCGATAAGCGCCGCTGCCGCTACCCGTCGACGACAGGTTCAGCACGAAGTCCGCCGCGCTCGCCGGTGCCGCCGCGCTCGCCAGCGCGAGCCCCGCCACCGCCGCCATCATCTTCAACTTGGTCATGATCTCATCCCCCCAGAAACTCGGTTCGTCGCGTGATTGCCGCGCGGCGGCCGGTGCATCAAGGCGCGACCGTTACGCCCCTGTCCCGGTATCGGACCCGTGCGACACTCGGCACGTCGAGCCCCGGTACGCCCCTGCGCGGAGGCCGGGACCCGGACGCGCGGGCCTGTGATGGAGGCGGCACCTCACCCCACCCGTGTCATCCCTGCGGAGGCAGGGACCCGGACGCGCGAGCATGTGGAAGGAGGCGCCGCGTCACGCCACCCGCGTCATCCCTGCGGAGGCAGGGACCCAGACGCGCGGGGCTGTGGATGGAAGGCGGCACCTCACCCAACCGCGTCATCCCTGCGGAGGCAGGGATCCAGACGCGCAGGCCTGTCGATGGAGGCGCCACGTCCGCGCGTCTGGATCCCCGCCTGCGCGGGGATGACGGGACGGGCGACGATGGCGTCAGCGAAGGGGACCGCGACGCCGCCGCGACCGACATCGCGGCGCCCGCCCGGCTCCCCCGCTCACTTCGGCAGCGCGACCACGTGCGGCGTGCTGGTCCAGGCGAAGGCGTCGAACATCTTCATCTGGCGGCCGTTGCCGAGGTCGCCGCCCGAGCAGTTGAGCAGCTTGTTGATGCAATTGTCGACCCACATCTTCATCACCTCGTCGTCCCAGGCGCCGAACCAGTCGGCGTGGAAGGTCGAGCCCGGGCGCATCGTCGCCATGCCGGGCATCTCGTCCGAGGCGAGGTGCCAGCCGCTCGTGCCGCCGTCCCACGTGCCGCTGCGGTTGAGGTCCGAGTCGACCGTGTACCAGGCGCCCATGGTGAAGGTGGGGATCACGTACGGGTGGTCCGCCGGGCACTTCTCGTAACCCCAGTCGCCGTAGCTGGTGTAGGCGACGTGCGAGCGATGGTCGGCGCTGTCGAGGTTCTTGCCGTCCCAGCAGTTGGGCGCGTTGATCACCGCGCCGATCTGGTTGCCGACGCCGCAATGCTTCCCCGCCTCGATCAGGTCGGCGTAATGGCCGGGCTCGGCGGTCGGGCCCTGGCAGTTGTAATAGCCCGCGCCGGTCGGCGGCGTGCCGTTGATCATGTCATAGCCGAACACGAAGCGCAGCCCGCGCGGCAGGTCGACGCACGCCTTGCCCATGCGCTGGCACTCGGGGTCGCTCGCGGGGCGGCGCTTGTAGTAGATCGAGACATAGTCGGGGCGCACCACGCCGCTTTTGCCGTTGAGCATCGCCGGCATCCAATAGGCCGAGCGGTTGAGCGCGTTGGTGCAGGTGCTGTCGCCGGTGGTGCGCAGGCTGCGATAGGTCGAGTTGGCGTCCGCGAGCGAGTTGCCGAAGAACTGGTGGAGGTGCGAGCGGCCGGGCTGGCCCGGGAAGACGATCGGGTCGTCCTTGGCCTCGTGGCTGGGCGTGCAGATGAAGCGGAAGGCACCGACCACGTCGGGCGCGCCGCTCGACGGGATCGCGCCCGTGCCCCAGGCCGCGACGAGCTGCTGGCTGACGTCGAAATTGCTCGGGATCGAGTCATAGTCGCCCACCACCGGCAGGCTGCCCGGCGCCACCGCCGCGCCGCCGCCGGCGGGGCTGGGGGTCGGGGTGGGGGAGGGGGTCGGCGTCACTGTCGGCGCGGTCGGCGCGCTCGCCACCGGGGTGGTCCCCGCGGTCGCGCCGCTGCCGCCGCCGCCGCAGCCGGCGAGCGCCAGCGCGAGCAGCAGCTGCGGCACGAGGCCCGCGGCGCGCGTCGGCATGGTCCCAGGGGCGCGCGTCAGCACAGGGCGCGCGCGCGCGCCCAGCAGCGTCATCATCCGAGTAACTCCCAGTCGCCGCGGGCGAAATCGAGCCCGGCAGCCGTTCAGGCCACGCTAGGGGCGCTGGGTTAAATTGACGTAGATGATGAGGCTTAAGCGATGTTAGGGATTGGCTCCGCGTGGATCTCCGCCGCCTCCTCGGGCGCCGCCACCGCCGCGCGCTTCCGCCGCGGCGCCCAATAGCCCATCTCCGCGGCGATGCCCGCGATCAGCCCGACCGCGATCGCGTACATATATTGCGTGACGTAGAGCACGAAGATCCACTCGTAGAGCGAGTGCAGGCTCACCATCACCAGCGCCACCGCCAGGCCGAGCAGCACGTCGCCGCGCGGGTCGCGGCGGAAGCGCCAGGCGCAGCGCAGCGCCACGATCACCGGCCACACCAGCATCAGCACGAAGGCGACCACGCCGGCATAGCCGGTCTCCGCCGCGGACAGCAGATAGGCGTTGTGGACGTGCGCGCTGCGGCTGCCGAACACCGCCGCGACGCCGGCGCGGTCGGAATAGCCCTGGGTGTTGGCGACGATGACGTAATGGTTGCCGCCGACGCCGAGCGGGTGGTCGTGGACGATCGCCTTGGCGGCGCGCTCGAAGGCGGCGCGCTCGTCATAGTCGCCGGTGTCGGTCGACTTGCTGAAACGCTCGCCCAGCGTGGCATAGGCCACCGGGGCGGCGACCGCGAGCGCCAGCACGCCCGCGAGCGCCACCGTGGTCTTGCGCCCGCTCGGCTGGCGCATCATCGACAGCAGCAGCGTCAGCACCACGCCTATTGCGGAGAAAGCGATCGTCGCGCGCGAGGCGGTCAGCACCACCGCGGTGAGCCCGGCGACCGGGCCGAGCCACAGGCCGCGCGACTTCCTGGTCGCCAGCAGCATCGCCAGCGACGGGAAGATCACGAAATGGGTCAGCATGCCCAGCAGGTTCTGGTGCCCCAGCGTGCCCGCCGCCTGGATCGCGCCCCCCGCGTGCGCCTTGAGCGACATCACCGCCTGGAAGCAGATGCCGATGATCAGCCCCAGGATCAGCCCGCGCACCGCCCTCGGGTCGCGGCAGGTCATCGCCACCGCGGTGAGCACCAGCACCATGCGCGCGAGCTGCCAGACGTAGAAGAAGGTCGACATCGGCACGTCGTTCTGGAGCATGCTCAGCAGCACCAGCAACGTGTAGGCGACCAGCGGCCAGCGCAGGTGGACGCGGCGGAACTTGCGCGGGGTGGAGACGATCAGCGCGATCGCCAGCGCGTCGATCAGCGTGACCTCGGCGCCCTTCACGAAACCCGGCCAATAGGCCCAGGAGATCGGTGCGACGAGCAGGTGCCAGGTGCTGGTGACGAACGGCAGCGCGCCGAACACCATCATGACGCGCGGCAGGTGGCGCCGGTTGGTGCGCAGCCAGCCGATCAGCACCGGCAGCATGCCCAGTACTGCGAGGAGCGCGACCCACTTCATGCGAACACCGCCACCAGCGCCGCCGCGCCGCCCACGCCGACGACCGCGAGCACGATCGACTCGCGCAGCCCGAAGCTGCGCCGCGCCGCCGCCCGCTTGAACGCGCGCGCCGCGCCCGCGCCCTCGCGCAGCAGCGGCAGCCGATCGAAGAAGCGCAGCGCCGCGATGTCGGTGCGCGACGGGCGCTGCTCGGCCAGGACCGGTTCGGCGAAGACCGTGCGCACGTGCGGGTGGGCGCGGCGGTACCACACATAGGCGCCGTCGACCGGCGGGTGGTCGTCCAGCGTCAGCAGGTGGCGCAGATAGGCGGCGAGCGGCGCGACCGTGTCTGCGCTGAACGCCATGCAATGCGCGCCGATGATGTCGCTGGCGGGCAGGTCGTCGGGCGTCGCGGCATCATAGCCGCCGTAGAGGATCTGCCAGCCCGGCGGCACCGTCACGTCGCGCGCGGCCGGGGTGAAATCGGCGTCGTCCTCGAGGATCAGCACGCTCTCGCCCGCCGCCGCGGCCTCCTCCAGGATCGCGAGATGGCTGTGGTACACGCCGCGCGCGCCGCGCGAGGTGAAGCTGCCCGCGTCGTCGAAGCGGCACGCGTCGAAGAACGCGACCCTGGAGTCATGCTCGGCGCCGAGCCGGCGCAGCTCGCCCAGCATCTGCGCGCGCCGATCGGTGCGGTGCGCCAGGTTGATGATGCGGACTCGGTCGACATGGTCGAACAGCATGAGGATCAGCCTATCGGGCGGCGAAGCGGGAGACGAGCGGGGCGACCGCGGTGGCGATGTCGAACTCGCGCTCGACCTTGGCGCGCGCGGCGGCGGCGAGCCGGTCGCCCAGCGCGGCGTCGTCGCGCAGCCGCGCGATCTGGCGGCGCAGGTCGTCCCAGTCGCCGGGGCGGAAGAGGAGGCCCTCGTGGCCGTCCTCGATCAGCTCGGGCACGCCCGCGACTCGGCTGCCGATCACGGGCAGGCCGAGCGCCATCGCCTCCATCAGCACGATCGGCAGGCCCTCCATGAAGCTCGGCAGCACCAACATGTCGTGGCGCGCGATCTCGGCCAGCGTCGCGGCCTCGTCGAGCCGGCCGGCGAAGCGGACGCGCTCACCCAGCCTCAGCCGCGCCACCGCGGCGTCGATCTCGCCGCGCAGCGGGCCGTCGCCCACCAAAGTGAGGTCGACGTCGAGCGGCGCGATCGCCTCGAGCAGGCCGAGATGCCCCTTCTCCGCCGACAGCCGCGCGACGCACACCAGCCGGCGGCGCTCGCCGGCCGCGCGCGCGCCTGGCGCGGCGAGCGCGGGCGCGGCCAGGTCGAGCCCGCAGCGCACCACCTGGAACTTGTGCCAGTGCGCCGGCGCGGTGACCCGCATCGCCTGGGCGCGGCCGAACCAGGAGACGCAGGCGGCGAACTCGGCCTGCTCCAGCTTGGCGCCGAGCGTCAGCCCGGCGGGATAGTCGGTCTCGGAGATGCCGTGCAGCGTCAGGCTCCACGGCACGCCGGCGAAGCGCGCCGCCATCATGCCGACGGTCGCGCCCGCGTTGGCGAAATGGTTGTGGACGTGGTCGACCCGGTCCGCGCCGAACATGCGTGCCAGCACCACCGCCTCGGCGAAGTGGAACAGCGCCCACAGCGCCGCGCGCAGCCCCGGCGCGCGGTGGCGCAGCGCGAGCCGCAGCAGCGCGAGATAGGCGCCCGGCCGGCGCACCATCGCGCCGAGATGCGCGCCGAGCAGCGCGCCCGCGCCGAGCGGCAGCACGAAGCGCGTCGTCTCGGCCGAGGCGCGGTCCTCGGGCGCGACCAGCTCGGCCGCGCCCGGGCGCCGGACGCTGTAGGTGCGCACGTCGACGCCGTGGCGGCGCAGGCTCTCCACCTCGCGGCGGATGAAGGTGTGCGACGAGGCCGGATATTGGCTCACCACATAGGCGATGCGGGGCGAGGGGGCGTCGGTCATTTGTAGGTGATCGCCGACCCGGCGGCGCGGCGGCGGCGCGCGTAGCGCAGCATGCCCTGCAGCTCGGGGAATTTCGCCAGCATCGTGTAGAAGGCGTTGGGCCAGGCCATCGCCCCGTCCCCCGCGTGCCGCCCGCGCCGCGCCACGCGCGTCACCTGCAGCGCGAGCAGCAGCACGGGCAGCAGCAGCAGCGAAGGGTGGACCAGGAGCGCCAGCACCACGCCCGCGAGCGGCAGCGCGCCCGCCCACAGCGCAGCGCGGCGGCGCTCGGCGCGGTAGAGCGGGTGCGACAGCGCGCGCGTCGCCTCGCCCGCCTGGGCATAGCCGAAGCCGCCGCGCACCGCGCGCCACCACCATTGGCCGAGGCGGAGCATCGCGGCGTCGTGCAGCGTCATCTCGGCGTCGATCCGCCACACGCGCCAGCCGGCGGCGCGCAGCCGCGCGCACAGCTCGGGCTCCTCGCCCGCGGTGAGATCGTCGCGGAAGCCGCCGACCGCGCGCACCGCGTCGGCGCGCATCAGCGAGTCGCCGCCGCACGCCGCGGCCACGCCGACCGGCGTGTCCCACTCCAGGTCGCACAGCCGGTTGTAGACCGAGGCCTCGGGGTGGCGCTCGCGCCGCCGCCCGCACACCACCGCGACGTCGGCGTGCGCGGCGAGGAAGCCGGTCGCCGCGGCGAGCCAGCCCGGCGCCAGCTCGCAGTCGCCATCGATGAACTGGACCAGGTCGCAGTCGGCGGGCAGCGCCGCGAGACCGGCGTTGCGCGCGCGCGCCGCGGTGAAGGGCAGCGCCATGTCGAGGTCGACCACCCGCGCGCCGAGGTCGCGCGCGCGCGCGGCGCTGCCGTCGGTCGAGGCCGAGTCGACGTAGACCACCGCCGCGGCGCCGCTGCCGGCGAGCGAGCGCAGGCAGCGCACCAGCCGCTCGCCCTCGTTGCGGCCGATCGCGACGATGCCGATCCGGGGTGTCGCGCCGCTCATCACCACGGCAGCAGGCTCGTCACGTCGCCGGTCAGCCCGACGCCGTACAGCGCCTCGCGGAAGAGCACGGCCAGACCCAGCATGACGAGCGTCATAGCAAGGTCCTGCCGCGCGAACGACAGCCCCTCGCGGCGCTGCGCGACCCACAAAGGCACGTAGCGGACCAGCTCGGCGCTGGCGATCACCACCACCGCGCCGGCGATGCCGTAGAAATTGACCGCGAGCGGCAGGCCGACCAGCAGCCAGGCGAACTTACCGATATTGGCGCTGGCGCCATAGACCGGCTTGCCGATGCCGAGCAGCACCGACTCGTTGATCGTCGACAGGATCGCGAACCACACGCCGAACGACAGCGCCGGCAGCATCTGCCCGGCCGCCTGGTAGCGCTGGTCGTACAGCAGCGCGGTGAGCAGGTCGGAGATCGCGATGAACCCGGCCACCGCGCCCGCCGCGCCGAGCAGCAGCAGCGGGCGGTGGCGCGCCAGCCGCGCGCGCAGCTCGGCGGTGGTGTCGAACGAGGCCGCCACCATCGGGAACACGATCATGTTGCCGAAGCGCGCGACCAGCAGGTTGAGGATGTCGGCGAGCGAGCGCGCGATGCCATAGGTGCCCAGCACCGCCAGCGACACCGCGCGCGCCATGTACAGCCGGTCGAAGTTCATCGCCAGGAAGTAGACGATCGACGACAGCGCCACCCAGCGGCCGAACGACAGGATCTCGCGCATCGCCCCGCGATCGATCAGGAAGCGGTGGCGCATGCCGGGGATCAGCAGGTAGCTCGCCACCATCACCGCCGCGCTGGAGGCGATGCCGCCGAACACCAGCGCCCAGATCGTCGGTGTCGCCAGCGCGAACAGGATGTGCGCCACGGTCGACACCGCGGTATAGCCGACCTCGAACGCGGTCAGCGCGGCGAGCCGCAGGTGCTTCTGCGCGATGAACCGCCCGGTCGATTCGAACCCGGCGAAGACGAAGAACAGCGACGCCACCGCGAAGATGCCGGCGAGCTCGGGCTTGCGGTAGAACCACGCCACCGGCCAGGCCAGCGCCGCGCACAGCATCCCCAGCGCGATGCCGCGGACCAGCTGGAGCGTCCAGGCGGTGTCGTAGAAGTCGGGCTGCTCGGCGCGCGGGTTGCTGATGATGTTCTGGCCGATGCCGATGTCGGAGGCCAGCTCGATGCCGGTGCGCACCGTGTTGACGATGATCATGATGCCGAACAGCTCGGGCGCGAGCAGCCGCGCGAGCACGACGTTGTTGACGAGGCGCAGCGCTTGCACCACGCCATAGCCGGCGGTGGACCAGCCCAGCCGCGTCAGGATCGATCGGGAAAGCAACTTCATGCGCGGGCGGACGATCCCAGGAACGAGCCGCCCGACGCGGCCGAATCGACTCGCGCCGGATCGGCAGCGCGGTCTCTAGCAGCCCAAGCCTTAAAATCGAGCACACGACCAGCCAGGCGTTTGAGGAAGAGTGATGCGGATCCTGTTCGCCCTGCCGGGCTTCCATCGTTTCGAGCGCGGCGCCGAGGTGGCGCTGCTCTCGCTCGCGACCGAGCTGGCGCGCGGCGGCGACGCGGTGACCGTGATCGGCGCGGGCGCGCCCCGCGCGGACACGCCCTATCGCTTCCGTCACGCCGGCGCGCTGCGGCGCGAGCGGCTGGAGCGGATGCCGCGCGTGCCCGCGCTGCGCAGCGAGACCGGCTGGGAGGAGGCGAGCTTCGTCCCCGGGCTGCTGCGCGCCTATCGCCCGCGCGACCATGACGTGACCGTCACCTGCTCCTTTCCCTTCACCAACTGGGTGCTGCGCCGCCCGGTGCTGTTCGGCCGTCGCCCGCCGCACGTCTTCGTCACGCAGAACGGCGACTGGCCCGCCTTCTCCGACGACGCCGAGTATCGCACCTTCGGCTGCGAGGGACTGGTGTGCACCAACCCCGACTATCTCGAGCGCAACCAGGACAAGTGGCGCTGCGCGCTGATCCCCAACGGGATGGACGCCGAGCGCTTCACCCCCGGCTCGCCCGAGCGCGCGCGCTTCGGCCTGCCCGCGCGCGGCACGGTGGTGCTGATGGTGAGCGCGCTGATCCCGACCAAGCGCGTGGCCGACGGCGTGCGCGCGGTGGCACAGCTGCCCGACGCGCACCTCGTCGTGGCGGGGGACGGGCCCGAGCGCGAGTCGGTCGACCGGCTCGCCGCCGAGCTGCTGCCCGGCCGCTTCAAGCGGCTGACGGTGGGGGCGGCGGAGATGCCGCTGCTGTACCGCTCGGCCGACGTGTTCCTCCACCTGTCGCGCGAGGAATCGTTCGGCAACGTCTATATCGAGGCGCTGGCGTGCGGCGCGCCGGTGGTGGCGCATGACTCGCCGCGGCTGCGCTGGATCGTCGGCGACGACGCGGTGCTGCTCGACACCGGCGACCCCGCGGCGGTGGCGGCGGCACTGGCGCACGCGATCGCGGCGCGCTCCGACCTCGCCCCGCGCGGCCGCGTCCGCGCGCTGCGCTACGCCTGGCCGCGCGTGGCGGCGCAGTATCGCAGCTTCCTGGCGGAGGTGATCGCGGCGGCGCGGAAGTAGGGAGCATCTGCCCCCGCGGTGTACGAGGGCTTCTCATCCTTCCCTGCAAGGCAAGGTGGCACGCCGAAAGGATGACGGAGCGACCATCTGGGGGGTCAAGTAGAGGAGGCGAGGGCCAGGCGGGTTTCTCGCGCCACGGCGTTCAGGCGGACGAGCAGCGTGCGTGCGAGGGCGAGACGGACGACCATGTTGGGCTGGCCCTGGGCGAGGAGCCGGTCGCGGAAGGCGGCGAGGTCGCTGTCGTATTCGCGGGCGACGTGGGCGACGAGGAAGAGGATGGAGCCCACCGAGGCGCGACCGCCGCGGATGGCGCGTGCGCCGTGACGTTGGCCGCTGTGGTCGGCGAGCGGGGCGAGGCCGGCCATTTCGACGACGGCCTTGTTGGGGAAGGCGGTGGCGTGGCGACGGGCCGGCGCGCCTCGGCGTAACGCGCGATCATCTCGGCGTCGATCCGGTCGGTTTTCTCCGGCCGGCCCATCGCGCACCGCCCGCGGATTGGTGACGGTGCAGGGCTGGCCCTCGCGCCATAGCGCCAGGAACGCGGCCCCCTCGACCCCGCCCGACGCCTCCATCACCACCAGCCGGACCGCCGCTCGCGGCAGAACGCCAGCAGCTCGGCCACGCCGGCGGCGGTGTTGGCAAAGCGCTGATACTGCCCCGCCGCCCAGCCATCGAGCCGGGCCTCGGACGCGTCCACTCCACGAAGGGTCTGCGTCACGGTAACCTGCTGTCTGTACGATAGGAGACCAACCGCCTGTTCGGTCGTACGTGACAGCGGCGCTGATCCCAGGCTCCGTCGCGGTGAGCGCCTGAGCGGTAACGGGCGTCAGCGCCGCCGCGCCGGAGAGGGTGGCCACCCTCCCCGGCGCTTCCTCCTTCCCAGCGGAAACTCGTCGGGTGCGTCCAGATACATGGGGTGTCGCGGGTCGCGGGTCCATCGCTCCTCACCGACCGGGTCAGCCCTTCGGGCCGCCACCTCCCCTCGCACGGGAGGACGAACGCCCCCGCACCACCGCGACCGTCGCCGCGCCCACCAGCGCGAGCACCGGCCAGCCGCCGGGATCGTGCCACAGGTAGCGCAGCGCAGCGGCGAGCGCCGCCACGCCCACCAGCGCGCGCGCGAGCGGGGCGTGGAGCCGCCGCGCGCACCACGCCGCGAGCAGCAGCGCCGCCGCGGCGTTGAGCGCGAGCCAGGCGTAGGACTCGAGCGGCGACAGCGCGCCGAGCAGCGGCAGCTTCACCGTGGCATAACCGATCATGCGCCGCGGGAAACAGTCGGCGGCGAGGTGCACGCCCACCCCCGCCGCGATCCCGCAGGCGGCGGCGCGCTGGCGCCAGACGAGCGGCAGCAGCGCGGGCAGCAGGCTGTGGGTCAGCGCGCTGCGATGGCCGAGCCCGAGCCGCAGGTCGACGTCGGGCAGCGTCAGCCCCACCGCGAGTGCCACCAGGGTGACGAGCGCGGCGAGCGCGGTGGGTAGCGCTGGGGAGGGCTCGGTGGACGGCATCGGCGCCGCCGCTGCCACGCCGCGGCGCCACGGTAACCCCGAAGCGTGACCCGGCGGGGCGGGCGCGCCTTCGCCCTCATAACCTGGCGTCATCCTGAACTCGTTTCAGGATCCACGGTGCTGCGCATCCAGAGCCGGGAGGCACATGCCGCCTGGTGGATCCTGAGACGAGCTCAGGATGACGCCAGTTCGTCGGGGTAGCGCTCGCCATGTACCGCTCGCCACCCGCGACCCACTCACGCCCCCGCCCGCGCCGCCCTCTCCCACCCCCACCGCGCCACCCCGACACACCGGCGCGCCGCACGCCCACGAAGCCGCTTCCCCCGCGCCGCGCTTTCGGCCTAAGCGGGCGGGCATGTGGCAGCTCTACCAGTTCCCTCTGTGCCCGTTCACGCGCAAGGTCCGCACGCTCCTCAACGAGAAGGACGTCGGCTATCAGCTGATGCGCGAGAACCCGTGGGAGCGGCGCGACGCCTTCATCGACATGAACCCCGCCGGCCAGACCCCGGTGATGACCGACAATGAGCGCGGCGTCGTCCTCGTCGATTCCATGGCGATCTGCGAGTATTTCGAGGAGACCGTCGAGCGCGTCGCGATGATCAACGGCACCGCCGCCAACCGCGCCGAGATCCGGCGGCTGGTCGCCTGGTTCGACACGCATTTCTACCGCGACGTGACCCAGCCGCTGCTCGACGAGCGGATGATCAAGCGAGTCGTCCATCGCACCGCGCCCGACGCGTCGCGGCTGCGCGAGGCGATGAAATCCTCGGTCGGCCACCTCGACTACATCGATTTCCTGCTCGACCATCGCAAGTGGATCGCGGGCGCGACGATCAGCCTCGCCGACCTCGCCGCGGCGGCGCAGATCTCGGTCGCGGACTATCTCGGCGGGATCGACTGGACCGGGCACGCGCACACCAAGGCGTGGTATTCGGCGTTCAAGAGCCGGCGCAGCTTCCGCCCGCTGCTGGCCGAGCGCATCACCGGGATCGAGCCGCCGAGCTACTACGAGAACCCGGACTTCTGATGCACGTCACGCACGATCCCGCCGCCGCGGCCGAGCCGACCATCGCCTTCGACGACTTCCTCAGGGTGGACGTGCGGGTCGGCACGATCGTGTCCGCCGAGCCCTATCCCGAGGCGCGCAAGCCCGCCTACAAGCTCGTGATCGACTTCGGCGCCGCGATCGGGCGCAGGCGCTCCTCGGCGCAGATTACCGAGCATTACGCGGTCGAGGAGCTGGTCGGGCGCCAGGTCGCCGCGGTGGTCAACTTCCCGCCGCGCCAGATCGGCAAGTTCCTCTCCGAGGTGCTGACGCTCGGCTTCCCCGACGCCGACGGCAAGGTGGTGCTGGTGTCGCCGAGCGAGCGCGTGCCCGACGGCGGGCGGCTGTTCTGAGCCGAGCCGCGCGGATAGTAAGAAGAGTCCGTTCCGGCCCCGTCCCGCGCGTGCTATAACGCGGGCGCTCGGTCGGCAGAGATCAGCCACGATCCAGTCCGCGTTCCACGTCCGCTGCCCGGACATCAACCATAAGGGTCGCTTGCTCTAGCGAGAGGAAGCGAGATGAATCCCGTTCTCTACTGGAATGCCGTGCTGCTCGAGGCATCACGGCGCGACTTCACGCGCGGCTTCACCGGCGGGCAGCAGCCCGGCCCGATCCGCACCGCCTACGCCATGGCGATGGTGCATCTGGCGATCCACGACGCGGTGGCGTTCAAGCAGAAGCCCGGCGCGGCCTATCTCAACAAGAAGGGCTTCGCGCACGGCATCACCGCGCCGCTGACCGGCGACCTCGAGGACATCATCGCCGGTGCCGCGGTCACCGCGCTCAAGCGCCTCTACCCCCGGTTCGAGCAGCAGTTCGACGACGCGCTCGAGGCGGTCGGCGCCGCCGCCTTCGCCGAGGGCGCGCAGGTGGCCGACGCCCTCTTCCTGGAACGACAGGGCGACGGGGCCGACCATATGCTGATGGGCGCGCAGCCGGCGATGGCCGCCTATGGCGAGCATCGCGCCGACCCCTATGCCCCGGCCCAGATGCAGCTCGGCCCCGCCTGGGGCAACGTGCGTCGCTTCGTCGGGGGAACCCACCAGCCGCTTGACCCGCCCCCCGGCGCGTCGACCGCGAGCGGCACCTATCTCGCCGACCCGCATTATCGCGCCGACTATGACGAGGTGCGCGATCTCGGCGCGGTCTCGCGCGGCGGGCGCACCGCCGAGCAGCAGCGGATCGGCGTCTATTGGGGATATGACGGTGCCAACAACCTCGGCGTGCCGCCGCGCCTCTACAACCAGGTCGCGCGCGCGATCGTGCTGGCGCGGGACCCGGCGCTGAGCCTGCGCCGCCAGGCCGAGCTCTTCGCCGCGGTGAACGTCGCGCTCGCCGACGCGGGGATCGACTGCTGGCACTATAAGTATCTCCATAAGCTCTGGCGCCCGGTCGTGGGGATACGCGCCGAGGCCGCGCCCGAGGGCGATCCCTTCTGGGCGCCGCTCGGCATGCCGCAGACCAACGCCGCCCGCGCCACGCTGACCCCGCCCTTCCCCGCCTACCCGTCGGGTCACGCGACCTTCTGCGCCGCGATGATGCAGACGCTCCGGCTCGGCCTGAAGACCGCGCCGGGCGCGCTCACCGTCCACGACGTGCTCGACGTCGAGGGCGGCACGTCCGCGCCGATCGCGGCCGAGCAGTTCCACCTCGTGTCGGACGAGCTCGACAGCATCGCGCTCGACCCGGACGGCTCGGTACGCCAGCGGGTCGAGCAACGCTTCCGCAACTTCGCCGAGGCGGTGTGGGAGAATTCGGTCAGCCGCGTCTATCTCGGGGTCCACTGGCGCTTCGACGGCCTGCCGCGCGACGCGGGCGACCGGATCGGCGGGGTGCCGCTCGGCCTGTCGGTCGGCGAGGAGGTGCACGGCTTCTTCGACGCCGCGCCGTCGCTCGGCGGCAGCGGGTGACGCCGTGGCGGGGGCGGGGAACCACCGCGCTCTCGGCGCGTGCTTCCCCGATGCGACAGGCGACACATGAGATCGAGGTGGCGACGCGCGGCGCCGGGCTGGTCGAGATCACGCGCGCGGTGGCGGCGTGGCTCGACTCCGAGGCGTTCGCCACCGGGCTGCTCACCGTTTTCTGCCGCCACACCTCGGCGTCGCTGCTGATCAACGAGAATGCCGCCCCCGCGGTGCGGCGCGACCTCGAGCGCTGGCTCGCGCGGGTCGCGCCCGAGTCGCGCGACTATGAGCATGACGACGAGGGGCCCGACGACATGCCCGCGCACCTGCGCAGCGTGCTCACCGGCGTGTCGCTGTCGATCCCGGTGGCGCGCGGGCACATGGTGCTGGGGACGTGGCAGGGCATCTACCTCGCCGAGCACCGCGCCGCGCCGCATCGCCGACGTGTGGCGCTCCACGTGATCGGGGAGTGAGGAAGAGCACGATCCTCCCCGCCCCCAGGGAGGGGGGACCGCCGGCCGCAGGCAGGTTGTAGGGGGGGCTTCCGCACACGCGATGCGCGATGGGACAAGGTGACCGACGCGCATCGCGCGCTCTCCCCGCCGCGCAGCGCTGGTGGATACCCTCCTGCCCGCCCTGCGAGGAGAAGGTGAACACCCGCCCCGAGATAAAGCTAACCCCCTGTTAGTGCTGAGCTGATAGCGATATCACCCGGATAAGAACCGGGGGGAGGGCGCCGGATGGCGGAGGCGGGAACGGCGCTGGTCGGGCATGTCGGGCGCAAGCGGATGCGCTTCGCGCTCACCGACCCGGCCGGGCGCGTCCGCCGCGACAGCGTGCGCAGCTTCACCGCCGACACCACCGTCAGCATCTCCGGCGCGATCATGGACTTCCTCCGCGACGCCCGGCCCGACGAGGCGCCGCGCCGTTCCGCCTTCGCGGTGGCGGGGCTGCCGCGCGGCGAGACCGTGTCGATCACGCGCGGGCGCTGGTACGTGTCGCGCTCGGGGCTGCGCGGGATGCTCGGGCACGCGCCGCTGATCCTCAACGATTTCGAGGCCGAGGCCTGGGCGTTCCACGGCGCCGACGTGCGCGCCGAGGAGCGGTTCGCCGGCGACGAGCCCTCGCTGCGCCGCGCCGGCACCTATTGCGTGCTCGGCATGACCTCGGGGCTGGGCGTCTCGGTGCTGAGCCGCGACGAGGGCGGCGCGGTGCGCGTGCTCGCCACCGAGGCGGGGCACGGCGGCTTCGTCGCGGTGACGGAGGAGCTGGCGCGGCTCGCCGCGGAGATCTTCCCCGGCCGCTACCCGGTGGTGGCGGAGGACCTGCTCTCCGCGCCGGGGCTGGTGCGGCTGTACCAGGCGCTGGCGCGCCGCCGCGGCACGTCGCCGCGCTGGAGCAGCGCCGAGGACATCACGCGCGCGATGGCGTCCGACCCGCTCGCGGGCGAGGCCTGCACCTGGCTGTGCCGCGCCTTCTGGAGCTACGCGGGTCAGCTGACGATCGTCTACGGCGCGTGGGACGGGGTGCTCGTCACCGGCGGGGTGGCGGCGGCGCTGCGCCCGCTGCTGCGGCTGGCGGAGATGGCGCCGCTGTTCGCGGGGAGCGGCAAATATGCGCGGCTGCTGGCGACGGTGCCGCGCGTCTATGCCGCGCTCGACGACGGCGAGCTGGCCGGCGCGGCGGAGGCGCTGCGGCATCGGGGGTGAGGGGGGTGACGGAGCGGTCGACGCGCGCTCGCCCCACTCTGCCCGTCATCCCCGCGAAGGCGGGGATCCAGACGCGCCGTCGTCCCGTTCGATATCGCGCCGGTCGCGCTTCTGGATCCCTGCCTTCGCAGGGATGACGGTGCGGGGCGGGCGAGCCACCGCGACGCTGCCCTCTCCCCCCCTATACCGGCTCGGCCAGCGTCAGGATCGACACGCCGATCGGCATCGGCACCCGCCCCACCAGATGGCGCTCGACACGGAAGACACGCTCGAACAGCGCGTTGAGCGGCGCCGCCGGGGGGGAGTCGTCGCTGTCGTCGCGCCCGGTCAGCCGCCCCGCGACGCGCGCCGCGGCGGCCAGCGGGAACAGCAGCGAGTTGAAATAGGTCAGCCCGCGCTCCCTCAGCCCGGCGGCGCGGATCGCGCGCACCAGGCCGGGCTTGGAATAGCGGCGGTGGTGGTGGTTCACCACGTCGTGCGCGCTCCACATCCACTGGTGCGCGGGCACCGCGATCAGGATCTTGCCGCCGGGCCTCAGGCACGCGCGCATCGCCGCGAGCGCGGCGACGTCGTCCTCGATATGCTCCACCACGTCGAGCACCGCGACCAGGTCATAGCCGCCGCGCTCCACGCCGGGCAGCTCGGGCAGCGGCGCGGCGCCGACCGGCCGGCCGAGCCGCTGGCTCGCGATCGCGCGCGCGGCGGGGTCGATCTCGATCGCGTCGACCGTGCCGAAGCGCGCCAGCATCGGCAGGTTGTGCCCGGTGCCGCAGCCGATCTCGAGGATGCGCGCGTCGGCGGGGAGCCGCGCCTCGCGCGTCAGGAAATCGGCGAGCACGTCGCGGCGCGCGCGATACCACCAGTGGGTCGAATCATGCTCCGCCATGCGGTCGTAGACGCGGCGGTCCATCAGCGATCGCCCCTCATCGTCACGCGAACACCCAGTTGCGCTGGAGCCAGAAGGTCAGCAGCGGCACCACCGACACCGCGGGCACCAGCGGCCACCAGGTCGGCCCGTGGAAGAAGGGCCCGGTCACCAGCACCCAGGTGAACCCCTGCTGGAGGAAGAAGCCGAACAATTGCACCAGGAAGAAGCGCCGCGCGGTGCGCGCGCTGCGGGTGCCGTGGCCGCGGAAGCTCACCGCGCCGTGCGCGAAGCGACCGATGAAGGTCACGCTGAGGAAGGCGACCACCACCGCCAAGTTCGGGTTCATCACATAGGTGGCGAGCGGCCAGTAGACCAGGGCGTACAGCGCGGTCATCACCCCGCCCGTCACGCCGAAGCGCACCAGCTGCCACACCATCTCGCGCTGTGAGGACGACGGCGCGGACGCCGGGGATGAGTGAGACGCTGTCAAAACCTTGCCCTTTGCGCCGCCGGGGCTAGACGCGGCTGCGGCTCTATCGCGCGCGGCGGCCGGAAGGAAGCGTTTTGGACATGCAGGGGCGGGACGCCGGGCCGGGTGAGCGCCATGCCGCGCGTGACTGGCTGGAGCGGGCGGCGCGCGTGATCGACCGCGACTGGCTGCGGCTGTCGCTGCTCGCCTGGGTCGCGATCGCGGCCTGGTTCGTGTGGCAGCGCTGGGCCGCGATCCACTGGCTGTCGCTGGGCGACACCGACGACAACATGCGGCTGATGCAGGTGCGCGCGCTGCTGAACGGCCAGGGCTGGTACGACCTGCGCGACTATCGGCTGAACCCGCCGGGCGGCTTCGACATCCACTGGTCGCGGCTGGTCGACCTGCCGATCGCGGGGCTGATCCTGCTGCTGCGCCCGCTGGTCGGCTACGCGGAGGCGGAGCGGCTGGCGTGCGGCATCGCCCCGCTGCTCCCCGCCGCGGTGACGTTGGTGGCGCTGGGCGCGACGCTGCGGCGGCTGGTCCACCCGCTCGCCTGGGTACTCGCGCCCGCGCTGTTCCTCGCCACCAACGTGACGCTCGGCATGTTCCTGCCCGACCGCATCGACCATCACGGCTGGCAGCTGGCGATGCTGGCGGTGACCGTGGCGGGGCTGTGCGACCCGCGCGGCGCGCGCGGCGGCGCGCTGGTGGGGATCGCCACCGCGGTGTCGCTGACGATCGGGCTGGAGATGCTGCCCTATGCCGCCATGGCGGGCGCGATCATCGCGCTCGCCTGGGTGATCGACCGCGGCGAGCGCGACCGGCTCGCGGTCTACGCGCTGACGCTCGCGGGGGGCGCGGCGGCGGGCTATGCCGGCTTCGCCTCCTACGCCAACCGCGTGCTGCGCTGCGACGCGCTGACGCCGGTGTGGCTGTCGGTGGTGGTGCTCGCGGGGGGGCTGCTGCTGCTGCTCGCGCTGGTCGACCCGAAGCGGCCGGCGGCGCGGCTGGTGCTGGCGCTGGCGGCGGGGGCGGCGGTGGCGGCCTTCTTCGCGCTCGCCTTCCCGCAGTGCCTCGGCCGCCCCGAGCAGGTGTCGGACGAGCTCTACACCACCTGGCTCGCCAACGTGCGCGAGGCCAAGCCGATCTATCGCCACCCGCTGCGGATCGCGCTGCCGATCGTGACGCTGCCGATCATCGGGCTGATCGGCGCGCTGCTCGCGACCTGGCGCGCGCGGCGCGCGCCCGCGCTGCGCGGCTGGGCGTGCGTCGCCCTGTTCGGCGCCTTCGCCGCGCTGATGCTGCTGTGGCAGGCGCGCGCGGGGCCGGCGGCGCAGCTGCTCGCGATCCCCGGCGCCGCCGCGCTCGCCTGGGCGACGCTGCCGTGGCTGCTCGCGCCGCGCTACTGGCCGGTGAAGGCCTTCGCGGCGGTGGCGGTGTTCGTGCTGGTGTCGGGCAGTTTCGCGCAGCTGGCGGTCGACTGGTTCAGGATCGACCGGCCCAGCGCCTATGTCCGCCGCGTCAACAAGGCGACCGGGCGGTGCATGACGATCCCCGCGATGGCGCCGCTCAACCGGCTGCCGCGGCAGACGATCTTCACCTTCGTCGACATCGGCCCGCGGCTGATCACGCTGACCCACCACGACGCCATCGCGGGGCCGTACCACCGCAACGGCGACGCGATCCTGGACGTCCACCACGCCTTCAAGGGCACGCCCGAGCGCGCGCGCGCGATCATGAAGCGCCACCGCGCGACGCTGCTGCTGGTGTGCCCCGACATGGCGGAATCGACCAACTATCGCGCCAGGGCGCCCGGCGGCTTCTACGCGCGGCTGGCGCGCGGCGAGCATTTCGACTGGCTCGTGCCGGTGCCGCTGCGGAAGGGCTCGCCGTTCCGGGCGTTCCGGATCGAGTAGGGCGGCTTCCTCCCCCCGCGGGCGAAGGGTGAGGCGCCGCGCCCGCGGGCGGCGTGCGCGACGAGCCCGTCAGGGGAGCGAGGACCGCGCTCGCCTCACAAGCGCCCGTAGCGCGCGGCGAAGTCGCGGTCGGACATCATCAGGTAGCGCACCATGTCGACGATCGACAGCGGCACCGTCACCAGCGCGCCGATCACGGTGAAGGTCAGCACCGCCATCACGATCCCCGAGGTGACGCGGCCGAGGTAGAAGCGGTGGATGCCCAACATGCCGAAGAGCAAGGCCAGCACCGCGGCGATATATCTGTTGCGATCGGTGGTCGGCACCGGCGCGGCGACGGGCAATGGCGCGTCCCTCGCCGCGGGCGCGACCGGCACCGGGTAGACGTTGCGCGCCCGCCCCGCCGCCGCCTCGAAGTCGACCAGCTGCCCGCGCGACGGCTCGCCGTGCTGCGCCCAGTCCTCGGGCGCGAAGGTGTAGCGCTGCCCGTCCTCGCCCGCGACCAGCCCGTCGCCGCTGCGTACGTCTACCCCGAGTATCTGTCCGCGCATCCGTGACTCCGTCGTGCGACGCCGGTGTTCCCGCAGCCGCGCGCGAAAGGCAAGGGGAGGGGAGCCCGCGCTCCGGCGCAGGCGGGAGCCCAGCGCCGCGGACAGGCTATGCTACAGCAGCAGTTCCTGCGGCGTCATCCGCCCGACGTGACCGCCGCCGCGACGCCGCGCCATCTCGGTCTCGGCGGTGTAGCGCACGTCGGGGTCGCGGTCGGTGAGGAACTTGACCAGGCTCTCCTCCTCGATCTCGCGCCACTCCTTGCCGCGGTCGGGCCCGTAGCGGACGCGCGGCAGCAGCCCGGGCTCGCTGGTCCATTGGATCAGCTGCGCCACCGAGGCCTCGTTGAGCTGGTCGCGCAGATGGTGCGCGGTGACATAGGCGTCGGGGAAGGCGCGGTGCGCGGGCAGGCCGCGCTCATGCTCCAGCCCCGCGGGCTTGCGCCAGTAGCGCAGCACCTGGTTGGAGAAACTGGGACTGTCGGGCCACAGCCGCAGCGCGCATTTCCAGGTGCAGATCCAGTCGGCGCCATGGGTCAGCGCGGCGGTGCAGAACTGCTCCTCGAAGGCCGAGCGATGCGCGGCCAGCGCGACGCGGCGCGGATAGGGATCGAGCACCTGGCGCGCGACGTCGTGCCACCACGGCGCCTCGGCGACGTCCTCGTCGCGGATATGATGGATCGCCTGGGTGATCGCGGGCATCGGCCGGCCCGGGTTGACGAGGATGTTGCCCCCCTCGCCGTACAATTCCCACCGCCCGTCGGCGCCGAGCGCGACGTCCTGCCAGCCGACCTCGCACACCGCGTGCGCGGGCGGGGCCGCGCCGGTGGTCTCGAGGTCGATGACGCGGACGATCTGCGGCTGCGGGCGGCGGGCGTAACTCATGTGAGCCGCTATGTGGGGCCGCGGCGGGGCGAATGCCAGCGCGCGGCGAGGAGGGGGCAGGCTGCGCCGTGGGGGCGGGGGGGGCGGGGCCAGGACGGCGGAACATGCCCGTTCGCACCGGCCCGTCCTCACTGGCGGGGGCACGCGCGGTCTCGGACCGCGCTTTCCCGGTGGCCCGGACGCGCGGCGGTCCGCACCGCGCTCTCCCGACTAGCGGGCGCGGGCCGGTGCGCACCGCCACATCCGCCGGCGTCATCCTGAGCTTGTCTCGGGATCCACCGGGCCGCGAGCCCTGTCGCCCCGCCGTCGACGAGGGTGCGTGCCGCGAGCGGTCGGCGTTCGGGCCGCACCGTGGCATCCTCTCACCGGCGAGAGGAGCAGGCGGATGAGGGGATCCTGAGACCAGCTCGGGATGGCGCCACGGGGGGTGGTGAGTGCGGAGATCCCGGCGCCGGCGCGGATCCGCCGGCGGCTCGTCGCCTCGGCCCAGCGCCGCCTCGACCCTCGGCTCAGCGGCGGAAGGGGTCCTCGAACGGCGAGACCGGGCCGCGCAGCTCGGCCGCCTCGGCCGCCTCGGCGTCGCGCGCGGCCTGCTCGCGCTCGGCGCGCAGCGAGGCGATCAATGCCTCGCGGTCGCCGTCGAGCCGCGGGTCGTTGGCCTGCTGCTCGATCCCCGCCGCCTTGGCCGCCTTGGCCACCGCCGCGTCCAGCTCGCGCTGCGTGGTGAGGCCGAGCGTCACCGGGTCCTTGGGCGTGATGTTGCCGATGTTCCAGTGGCTGCGGTCGCGGATCGCGGCGATCGTGGTGCGCGTCGTGCCGATCAGGTTGCTGATCGCGCCGTCGGTGATCTCGGGATGGTTGCGGATGATCCAGGCGATGCCGTCGGGCTTGTCCTGGCGCTTGCTCACCGGCGTGTAGCGCGGGCCCTTGGTGCGACGGACCTGGTCGGGGCCCTTGGTCATCTTCATGCGATAGCCGGAATCGGCCTGCGCCTTCTCGATCTCCTCCTGCGTCACCTCGTGCGCGCGGACGGGATCGCGCCCGGTCAGCTTGGTGGCGGCGGTGTCGTCCGCGATCGCCTGCACCTCGAGGATGTGCAGCCCGCAGAAATCGGCGATCTGCTCGAACGAGAGCGAGGTATTGTCGACCAGCCAGGAAGCGGTGGCGTGGGGCATGAGCGGCTGGGCCATGCGGGATACTCCATAAATGCAAAGGGCCGCCCCTTCCCGGAGCGGCCGCCTGTTGCCGAACGACTTAGTGCCTGGCGCGCGCGAGGGCAAGCGGGCGTGGGGGGCGGGTGAGCGCAGCGGAGGGTGCGGCGTAGGCGAGATGGCGAGGGAGGTCCTCCCCGCATGTCGGGGAGGATGTGGGTCGATCCCCTATGCCGCGACCCGCGCCTCCGCCCCGAAGGGCGCGAGCGCGTCGAGGAACTGGCGCGCGCTCGCCGCCCAGGTGAAGCCAGCGCCCGCCGCGGCGCAGGCGGCGCGGTCGAGCATCAGCGCGCGCGCGATCGAATCCTCCAGCCGCTCCGCCATCGCGCCGGTCGCGGGGGTCAGCACGTCGACCGGGCCGGGCACCGGATAGGCCGCGACCGGCGTGCCGCATGCCAGCGCCTCGATCATCACCAGCCCGAACGTGTCGGTGCGGCTCGGGAAGACCAGCGCGTCGGCGGCGCGATAGGCCGCGGCGAGGTCGTCGCCGAACAGCGCGCCGAGGAACAGCGCCTGGGGGAAGCGTCGCTCGAGCGCGGCGCGCGCGGGGCCGTCGCCCACCACCACCTTCACCCCCGCGACCTCGGCGGCGAGGAACGCCTCGATGTTCTTCTCCACCGCGACGCGGCCGACGTGGAGCAGCACCGGCGCGTGCCCGGCACCCTCGGCCAGCGCCGCGCGCGCCGCCGCCATGCGCGGATCGACCGCGCCCTCGGGGCCGAAGGCGGGTCCGACGCCGCGACCCCAGCGCCGCACCCGCGGCAGGCCGTGCGCGCGCAAGGTGCGCTCGATCGTGGCGGTGGAGGCGAGCACCGCCGCGGCGGGGGCGTGGAACCAGCGGACGTAGCGCCACACCCACTCCGGGTCCGCGCCCGTGCGCGCCGCGACATAATCCGGGAACTGCGTGTGATAGGCGGTGGTGAAGGGCAGGCCGCGGGCGCGACACCAGCGCCGCGCCGACAGCCCGAGCGGCCCCTCGGTGGCGATGTGCACCGCCTCGGCGCCGAACGCCGCGATCCGCCGCCCCACCGCGGCGGGGGTCATCAGCGCCAGTCGTATCTCGGGATAGGTCGGGCAGGGCAGGGACCGGACCCCGCTGGGCGA
The DNA here is from genome assembly GCF_019429525.1 of Sphingomonas folli. Taxonomy (GTDB): domain Bacteria; phylum Pseudomonadota; class Alphaproteobacteria; order Sphingomonadales; family Sphingomonadaceae; genus Sphingomonas; species Sphingomonas folii. Next base: position 189,745 of record NZ_JAHXZL010000010.1, read on the forward strand.
GACCACCAGCACCTCGTGCCCGCCCGCGCGCAGCTCGGCGATCACCGCCTCGAGCGTGCGCACCACGCCGTTGACCTGGGGCGCCCAGGCGTCGGTGACGATCGCGATCCGCACCGCGCCGGGCTCAGGCGGCGAGCGCCGCGCGCGCGGGCACCGGCGCGGCGAGCGCGACCGCGGGCCGCTCGGCGCGACCGCGCATCTCCTCGCCCCAGTCGAGGATCTCCATCCGGCCGTCGAAATGCTCGACGAGCGCGGTGCAGCCCTCGACCCAGTCGCCGTCGTTGTAATAAGAGACGCCCGCGATCTCGCGCATCTCGGCGGTGTGGATATGGCCGCATACCACGCCCTGGACGCCGCGGCTGCCCGCCGCCTCGGCGACGATCTCCTCGAAGCGCGAGATGAACGCCACCGCGTTCTTCACCTTGGCCTTGGCGTGCTTGCTCAGCGACCAATAGGGCATGCCCCAGCGCCGCCGCACCGCGCTGACCCAGCGGTTGAGCGCCATCAGCATCGTGTACGCCGCGTCGCCGACATGCGCGAGCCAGCGGTGCGACAGCGTGATCGCGTCGAACTCGTCGCCGTGGAGCACCAGCAGGCGGCGGCCGTCGGCGGTCTCGTGGATCGCCTTGCGGCGGATCTGGATGCCGCCGAAGTCGAGCCCGGCGAACTGGCGGAACATCTCGTCGTGGTTGCCGGGGATATAGACCATGCGCGTGCCGCGGCGCGCGCGCTTCATCAGCCGCCAGATCACGTCATTGTGCGCGGCGGGCCAGTAGAAGCGCTTCTTGAGCTGCCAGCCGTCTATGATGTCGCCGACCAGGTACATGGTGTCGCTGTCGACATGGTCGAGGAAGTCGATCAGCATGTCGGCGTTGCAGCCGCGCGTGCCGAGATGCACGTCGCTGATCCACACGGTACGGTAGTGGCGGCGCGCGCCGCCCAGGTGCTCGGGGATCGCCTGCTCGGGCCGGTGCGGGCGCGCGTCGGGGTCGAACAGGTCGGCGATGTCGCCCAGGGGCGAGCCCGCGGTGAGCGCGCTGATCGAGTGAACCGTCGTCGGCATGGCAGCCTCCCTCGCTGCCCTGCCCTACGCCGCCTGTGTTACGCGCGTGTCACCGCGGCTTGACGCTGGGGTGACGCTCAGGTGACGGTTCGGCGTCAGCCCGTAGGGAGGCGGGCGCGCGACGACCCGTTATGGCAACGTCGGTCACGGCGGTATCCCGGGCGACGCGGGCGACGTCTGCACCCTACGGGCCCGCGCGCGCGGGCGCCCGCCGCCCGCTCAGTCGCGCGCGAGCAGCGCGTCGGCGCCGCGCCGAACGCCCTCCACCGTCGCGGCGAAGACGAGGTGCGAGGCGAGCGTGTAGAGGTTGCCCTTCGCCTCGGCCTCGGGCCACGGCCCCCAGCCCGCGGCGGGGACGAGCAGGTCGTCGAGCAGCAGCATCGTCATCGCGCCGAAGGGCAGGCCGAAGCCGGTCGCGGTCTCGGGCCAGCGTTCCGCCGCGGCCACGTAACCGATCCCCAGCGCGGCGCCGACGCCGTAATGGATCGCGCCGCCGGCGACCTGGCGATGCTTCTGCGTCACCGGCCGGCCCTCGACGATCTGGCTGACGCTGTCGGCGGCCTTGACCGTGGCGGGGTCGTCGTCGCCCGAGTCCTGGCCGAGCGCGGGGGCGGCGACGGCCTGGAACCGGTCCATCACGAGGGAGGCGACGAGCCCGGCGCCGAGACCGATCGCGACGGTGGAGAGGAGTGAGCGCATGGGGATCTCCGCTGATGACGCGGCGCCCAACGCGCGAGCGGCCGGGGCGGGTGCGGGCGGCCCGATCCTCCCGCTCGCGATGGGCTGCGCGAGCGCTACGCTCCTGGACAGAGCGCACCCGTGCGAGCGTCCTGTGAGGGCGCGCTTGCGGCGTGGGGCGAGGTTCTGCGGGCCATGGTCCTCGCGGTCGCGCGCGGCGCGAGCGCGGGCGAACAGCGCCAGCTCCGTACGATCCTCCGCCCCGCACGACGCCGTCGCCAGCGCCACCACCATCACCGCGAGGAATCATGCCGCGTATCGACCGCGTCGCCGACGTGACCGGCAGACCTGACCATCTCCCATCTGCCCGACCACGGGAGATATCGTCGGAACCGCTGCACGTGCCACTCGCGGGTCAGATGCGATGCCCCACCTCTCGCGAGGAGGATCGATGATCGCCTTCCCGACCCGCCTCTCGCCAGGCCTCTCGCACGCCTCCTCAGAACAGCCCCAGCGCGGCGACCTCCTCCTTCGCCAGCTCGATCCCGAACATCAGGCTCAGCCGCATGCGGTACACGCGCGGGTCGGTGATCTCGCCCTCGGCGGTGTTGCCCGCGGCGCGGCGGCGATAGCCGCGATCGGTCAGCGCGGCGAAGCCGTGCGGCAGCACGATGCTCACCACCGTGCGCTGGGTGAAGCGGCTCGCCGGCGCGGTCATCGCCCAGTGGTTGCCCATGGCCAGGTCGCTGTCGTGCACCACCTCAGTGGTGAAGCTGTACTGCGGCTGCCAGCGCGTGCCCTGCCAACCCGGCGCGGTGCGCCCGTCGGTGCTCACCGGATCGCCGTCGCGCAGCAGCAGCCAGCCGCCGTCGTCCTCGCGCGCCAGCCGGAAGCGCGCGCCGTCGGGCGCGGTCGCCTCCTGGTCGGCGACGAGCGGCATCACCGGCGCGTAGCTCGCACCGAAACCGGTGTCGGCGATCCACTCGGTGCCGTCGATCGTCACCAGCGACAGCGCGTGGTTGCGCGGCGGGGTCGCCTCGGCGCCGAGCCACACGCGCGCGAGCAGCGGGCGCGCGCGCATCTCCAGCGCGGCCAGCGCGTCGAGCAGCAGCCGGTTGTGCTCGAAGCAATAGCCGCCGCGGCGCGCGCCGACGAGCTTGGCCGCGACCGACCCGCCGTCGATCGCGATCGCGCGGCCGAGCCGCACGTCGAGATTCTCGAACGGGATGGTGAGCCGGTGCGCGAGCTGGAGCCGCGCCAGCCCTTCGGCGTCGCGCGTCGGCCGGGCGGGCAGCTCGATGCGGGAGAGGTAAGCGTCGAGGTCGAACATGGCGCCCGCGCTACCCCAGCCGCGCACGGATGAGAACGGGTTTGACCGCGAACCCTCGCGGCGGCATCCCCGGGGGTAAGCACGCGAGCAGGAGGCGATGATGGACGAGGTGACCGGGCTGGAGCTGCGCTCGACCGTGGACGAGGGCGGCACGCTGACCGTGTCGCTCGAGCCCGTGACGCTGTCGCCGCCACAGGGCGACGAGCTGATCGTCCGCGTCGAGGCGGCGCCCATCAACCCCTCGGATCTCGGGCTGCTGCTCGGCCCGGCGGACGTCGCCACCCTGGAGCGGGGCGGCAGCGCCGAGCGGCCCGAGCTGCGCTTCCAGGTGCCGCGCGAGCGCATGGGCGGGGTGCGCGCGCGGCTCGGCCAGTCGCTGCCGGTCGGCAACGAGGGCGCGGGCACGGTGGTCGCCGCCGGGCCGGAGGCGCAGGCGCTTGTCGGGCGCACGGTGGGGATGATGGGGGGCGCGATGTACGCCCAATATCGCAAGCTGCGCGCGCGCGACGTCGTGCCGCTGCCCGACGGCGCCCGCGCGGCGGACGGCGCGGCCATGTTCGTCAACCCGCTGACCGCGCTCAGCTTCGTCGAGACGGCGCGGCGGGAGGGGCATCGGGCGATCGTCCACACCGCGGCGGCGTCGAACCTGGGGCAGATGCTGCAGAGGATCTGCCTCGCCGACGGCGTGCCGCTGGTCAACGTCGTGCGCAGCGAGGCGCAGGCGGCGCTGCTGCGCGACATCGGCGCCACCCACGTGCTCGACAGCCGCGGCGAGGACTTCCGCGCGCGGCTGGCCGACGCCATCGCCGAGACCGGCGCGACGATCGCCTTCGACGCGATCGGCGGCGGCACCCTGGGCAGCGACATCGTCCAGGCGATGGAGCAGGCGGCCAACCGTCGCGCCACCGAGTACAGCCGCTACGGCTCGGACGTGTTCAAGCAGCTGTACATCTACGGCGCGCTCGACACCGCGCCGACCGTGCTCAACCGGCTGGCGTTCGGCTTCCAGTGGAGCGTCTCGGGCTTCCTGCTGACGCCGTGGCTGCGGAACGCGGGGCACGAGACGGTGGCGCGGATGCGCCAGCGCGTGGTCGACGAGCTCACCACCACCTTCGCCAGCCGCTACACCCGCACGATCGGCCTGGCCGAGGCGCTCGATCCCGAAGTGCTGCGCGCGTACGAGCGCAAGGCGACGGGGGAGAAATACCTGATCGACCCGACGCGGTGAGGGGGCGGGGGCGGGGCGTGAGCGGTAACGCCATCGCGCCCCACTCGCCGCCGTCATCCCGAACTCGTTGCGGGATCCACCGCGCCGCTCACTCAGGCGCCGAGTTACCCGCGGGACGGTGGATCCTGGGACGAGCTCAGGATGACGCCGGTTGAAGGCCGAGCATGGCCTCACGCCGGTCGGTAAACACCCCTCCCCTGAAGGGCAGGGGTGAGTCCGCTCGTCTCTCCCGAACGGACGAGGGTCCCCCTATCGCAGCAGCTCGTCGCGCACGCGGATCGCGTGGATCGACAGCCGCACCTCCACCATGAACGCCACGAACGCCGCGATCAGCAGCGACATCGCCAGGATGAAGCTGAACGCCACCCACTGGCCGATGTGATAGCGCGTCAGCGCGCCGATGAAGAGCATCGCCACCACGGTGCAGGTCGCCACCGCGCTCGCCACCGCGAGGAACAGCGAGGCGTTGATCACCTTCATGCGGCGCGCCAGCCGGCGCAGCTCGGCGGCGGCGCGGGTGCGGTCGTCGCGCTGGAGCGCGGGGTGCCGCTCCTCCAGCACGCGCGCCCGGTCGATCACGCGCGCCAGTCGCCCGGTCAGCACGTTGAGCAGCGCGCCGATGCCGGTGAGCATGAACACCGGGCTGAGCGAGGCCTGGATCGCCTCGGCGATGGTGGGCAGGGCGGGGGCATAAGGCATCGCGCGCGACTGTGCCGCGCCGCCGCGGCGGGTACAACCGTTACCCAGGCGTCGCCCTGACCCGCGGCCAGCAACATTGGCCGTATCGCCGGTGATGAATCATTGCGCCGTGCGGCGGCTTCGTTGAAGCGGGCGCGCACCCCCTCATCTCGGCGGTGCCACCGGGCAGCATGGCCCGGGGCAGCGCAAGGAGAAGCCTATGTCTATCCCCCTCGTCGTCGGGCTCGCCTCGGCCCTCACCGCCGCCGCCCCCGACGCGTCGCATCAGGTCCAGCTCGATCATCGCGGCCAGCGCGTCGACGTGACCTATCGCGGCGACGTCGGCGTGACGCACCGCCAGCTCGGCGCGGTCGGCGCGCCGGGGCGCCCCAGCGCGCTGCGCTGCGCCTGGCAGGCCTCGATCGCGGTGCGGCGCGAGGCACGCCATCCCGCCGGCCACGTCCTGGCGCGCACCGTCAGCGCCGTGAAGCCGCTGACCGGCTCGCGCCCGGGCTGGTGCGCGACGCAGCGCGACGCGATCGCGCGGGACGTCGCGGCGCGCGGCGGTGCGTTGCGGGAGCATCTGCTCGCGGTCGCCGCGCGCGACCAGGACTCGCTCGTCGCCGAGCTCGACGCGGCGCATGACCGGAGGCGCGGCTGAGTGCGGCGCGGTCCTATCCTCCTGGCGGCGCTGACCGGCGCCGCGCTCGTCCCCCCCGCGGCGGCGCAGCTGGCGCCGCACGCCGGGGTCGAGGTCGCCACCGACGAGCGCCGTCGCGGGCTGAGCTGGAGCGACTCGCGGCTCGCCCCCGCCGCCTGGGCACGGCTCGACCTGCCGTCGGGGATCGACCTGGGCGCGCGGGTCACCGGCACGCGCGGCGACCCGCGCCACGGCGGCGCCGACGCGGTGATCGAGCCGACGCTGGGCTATAGCAGGCTGGCCGGCGGGTTCCGGCTCGACGGCTTCGTCACCGGCCATCTCTTCTCCGGCGCGCGCGGGTCGCTCGACTATGGCGAGCTCGGCGCGGGCGCCAGCTACACGCTCGGCCCGGTCGAGGCGGGCGCGGAGGCGCGCTACGCCCCCTCGCAGGGCGCGATCGGGGGCGACAATCTCTATCTCGGCGTGCGCGGGCGCGTCGGCATCCCCGTCACGCCGTGGACGCTCACCGCGAGCCTCGGCCGCTCCTCGGGCAGCGTCGACGATCCGATCCGCGCGGCGCGGCTGCGACCGACCGGGAGCTACCGCGACTGGTCGGTCGGGCTCGAGCATATCACCGGGCCGGTGACGCTGGCGCTGGTCTACACCGGCACCGACATCAGCGACGACGCGGTCGTGATCTCGCCCTACGCCGCGCTCGACCACGCGGGCGACCGGATCGCGGCGCGGGCGTCGATCGGCTTCTGAGCGACGCGCCGTTTCCGCTGGCGGGCTCGTGGGCGCTAAGAGGTTAAGCGACAGATTGGATTGATCCTCCCCTGCAAGGGGAGGATCAGACACCGCGCCGGAGACGTGATGGACCTGCTCGCCCTCGCCGACTTCACCCTGGTCGCCCGCCACGGCGGGGTCGGCCGCGCCGCGCGCGCCGCGGGGCGCCCCAAGGCGACGCTGTCGCGCCGCGTCGCCGAGCTGGAGGCGGCGCTCGAGCTGCGGCTGTTCGAGCGCGGCGGGCGCGCGCTCAAGCTGACCGAGGAGGGCCGCGCGCTCTACGAGCGCACCGCCGCGCTGCTGACCGAGCTGGACGAGACCGCCGCGGCGGTGGCCTCGGGCGCGCGTGCGCCGCGCGGGCGGCTGCGCGTGAGCGCGCCCCTGCTCTTCTCGCAGACCGCGATGGGGCGGCTGGCCGCCGGCTTCGCGCTCGCGCATCCCGAGGTGCGGCTCGAGGTGACCAGCGAGGACCGCGCGGTGGACATGATCGAGGAGGGCTATGACCTCGTCATCCGCGTCGACCCCGCGCCCGACGCCGCGCTGGTGGGGCGCCCGTTCCTGCGCGACCGGCTCGTCGCGGTCGCGGCGCCCGCGCTCGCGCCCCCCGCGCCGGGCGAGCGCGCGCGCGCGGTGGTGCGCGGCGCCGCGGGAGCGCCGGCGGACTGGCGGTTGCGACCCGGCGGCGTGGCGGAGACGATCGCGGTGGCGCCGGTGCTCGGCCTGTCGTCGCTGGTGATGGTGCGCGACGCCGCGCTGGCGGGCGTGGGCGCGGCGCGGCTGCCGATCTCGCTGGTCGCGCGCGACCTCGCCGCGGGGCGGCTGGCGCTGTGGGGCGAGGTCGATGCCGCCCCGATCCGATTATGGGCGCTCTACCCGACGCGGCGGCTGCTGAGCGCGCGCGTCGCCGCCTTCCTCGACCATCTCCGCGCCGCCTTCCCGACCGGCAGCGCGGAGGAGCTCGCCGCCTATCTCGCCGACTGAAGCCCGCTATCCCGCGGCGCGATAAGCCTCTACAGCCGGCGCGGGGGACGGGGAGGAACAGGACCGATGGCGCGACCGCCGCAGCGCGACCTCACCGCCGGGCCGATCGGGCGCACCCTGCTGCTGTTCGCGCTGCCGACGCTCGGCTCGAGCGTGCTGCAGTCGCTCAACGGCTCGATCAACGCGATCTGGATCGGGCAATTCCTCGGCGAGCGCGCGCTGGCCGCGACCACCAACGCCAACATCATCATGTTCCTGCTGGTCGCCGCGGTGTTCGGCTTCGGCATGGCGGCGACGATCCTGATCGGGCAGAACATGGGGCGGCGCGACCTCGACGCGGTGCGGCGCGTGCTCGGCACCTCGCTCGGGCTGTTCGCGGGCGTGTCGCTCGTCACCGTGCTGCTCGGCTGGTTCGCCGCGCCCGCGATCCTGCGCGCGCTCGCCACGCCCGCGGAGGTCTACCCGCTGGCGCTCGCCTATCTGCGCGTGATCTTCGTGGCGATGCCGCCGGGCTTCCTCTCGGTGCTGCTGACGATGGCGCTGCGCGGCACCGGCGACTCGATCACGCCGCTCAAGTTCATGGCGCTGGGCTCGGCGATCGACGTCGCGCTCAACCCGCTGCTGATCCGCGGGCTCGGGCCGCTGCCCGCGCTGGGGATCGAGGGCTCGGCGCTGGCGACACTGATCGCCAACACGGTCTCGCTGCTGGCGCTGCTCGGCTACGTCTATCGCCGTGACCTGCCGGTGCGGCTGCGCGGGGCGGAGTGGCGCTACGTGCTGCCCGACCCGGCGCTGCTGCGGACGATCGTCGCCAAGGGCGTCCCGATGGGGTTGCAGATGCTGGTGGTCTCCACCTCGGCGCTGGCGATGATCGGGCTGGTCAACCGCCACGGCACCGCCACCACCGCCGCCTATGGCGCCGCGAACCAATTATGGACCTATGTCCAGATGCCCGCGATGGCGGTCGGCGCGGCGGTCAGCGCGATGGCGGCGCAGAACATCGGCGCGGGGCGATGGGACCGCGTCGGGCGGATCACGCGCACCGGCATCCTCACCAACCTGGCGCTGACCGGCGGGCTGGTCGCGCTGCTCACCCTGCTGGACCGCCACCTGCTGTGGCTGTTCCTCGGGCAGGACGGCGGCGCGGTGGACATCGCGGTGCGGATCAACCTCATCGCCGGGTGGAGCTTCGTGCTGTTCGGCGTGTCGATGGTGCTGTCCGCCACGGTGCGCGCCAACGGGTCGGTGATCGGTCCGCTGGTGATCCTGGCGGTGGCGATGTTCCCGCTGCGGCTGGGGCTCGCCGCGGGCCTGTCGCCCAGCTGGGGTGCCGACGCGATCTGGTGGAGCTTCCCGGCCGGGTCGGTGGGCTCGATGCTGATGATGATCGGCTTCTACCGGCGCGGCGGCTGGCGCCGCGGCGGTCTGCCCGCGACCCCGCACGAGGCGGAGGAGAAGGCGCTGGCGGGCTGCGAGCCGACCGCCAGGTCGATGCCGGTGGGGTGAGGGGGCCGTCTCCGCGCGCGGGTCGCTCCCGCTGGGCCACTGGCGGCGCGATCGTCTCGTCCGATCCTGAACCCGTCTCGGGTCCGGCGGATCCTGGAACGGGTTCAGGATGACCGCGCACGCAGGAGCCCAGAGTCGTCGCGTCCACCGCACGCCGCCCAGCGATCCCTGCGCCTACCGGACACCCGCGCGAACGGCCTCACTCCTCCGTGCGCAGCAGCACCGCCTCGCCGATCAGCAGGAACAGCAGGAACGGCGCCCAGGCCGCCAGGAAGGGCGGGTAGGCGCCGAGATTGCCCATCGCCAGCGCGAACTTGTCCGCCATGAAATAGGCGAAGCCCAGCGCCATGCCGATCACCGCGCGGACGAACAGCGCGCCCGAGCGCGCGATGCCGAACGCCGCCACGGCGCCGAGCAGCGGCATCAGCACCGACGACAAAGGTCCCGACAATTTGTGCCACAGCACGCCCTCGAGCGACTTGGTCGGTCGCCCCGCCTCCTCCAGGTCCGAGATGGCGGCGCGCAGCCCGGTGAAGGAGAGCGCGTCGCCGTCGACGCTGGCGAGCGTGAACTGGTCGGGGGTGACGCCGCGCGCCACCACCGTCTCGCCCAGCGCGGTGAGCCTGCCCGAGGCGACGTCGAAGCGCTTGGCCGGCCACACCTTCCATCCGTCGCCCTGGCGCAGGCCGTTGGGCGCGGTGATCAGCCCGCGCAGCCCGCCGTCGGGGTTGCGCTCGTAGACGGTGATGCCCCCGAGCCGCGCCGCCTCGCCGCGCCCGCTGATCCGGTCCGCCGAGATCAGGTTGTTGTCGGCGCGCACCCAGACGTTGGCGCGGTCGCCGCGGTCGGGCGGCATGGCGCCGTAGTTCACCTTCTGCCACGCGCTCAGCTCGGCGGTGGCGCGGCTGACGATCCGGTCGTTGAAGGCGAAGGTGAGCAGCGCGATGCCGACGCTGGCGATCACCAGCGGCGCCAGCACCTGGTGCGCCGAGAGGCCCGAGGCCTTGAGCGCCACAACCTCGCTGTTCGCGTTCATCGTGATCAGCGTCAGCACGGTGCCGAGCAGCACCGAGAAGGGCAGGAAAGTCGAGATGATCTGCGGCGCGCGCAGCGAGACGTAGCGCCACACCTCGGCGTCGCCGTTGCCCGCGCTGGCGAGGATGCGCCCGCTCTCGCTCAGCAGGTCGAGCGTCTGCAGCACCAGCACCAGCCCGAACAGGAGCCCGAAGGTGCGCGTGAGGAACAGCCGCGCCATGTAGATGGCGACGGTGCGCGAGGGGAAGAAGGCGCTCACGCGCGCGCCTCCCTGCGGCGGCGGCCGGGGAGGTAGCGCGCGATCATCTGCCAGGCCTTGCCGAAGAACCGCTCCAGCGCGCCGATCGGCTGGCCGCCCGGCACATAAGCGAGCGTGTAATACATCCACAGGATCAGCGCGCCGAAGAGCAGGAAGGGCGCCCACAGCGCGATCAGCGGGTCGACCCCGCCGCGCTCGCCCACCGCGGCGGCATATTGGTTGATCTTGTGATAGGTCACCACCATCACGATCGACAGGAACACGCCCAGCGCCGAGCTGGAGCGCTTGGGCGGCACGCCGAGCGACACCGCGAGCAGCGGCAGCAGGAACATCATCGCCACCTCGACGACACGGAAGTGGAACTCGGCGCGACTGCTGTCGCGCTGCGCGGCGCTGGCGTTGCTGGCATGGCCCAGCTTGGCGAGCTGCGGCAGCGTATATTCCAGGTTCTTGCCGCCGCGCGTGCGGAAGCTCTCGAACCGCGGCAGGTTGATCGGCAGGTCGTGCGAGCTGAAGGTCAGCACGCGCGGCGTCGGGAAATCGGGGCGGTTGTGGATCAGCGTGCCGTCGGTGAGCCGGAAGGTGATCACGTTGGGATCGTCGGTGGCGAGGAACTGGCCCGTCTCGGCGGTGACGCCGACCCAGTCGTTGCGCGGGGTCAGCGCGTGGAGGAAGATGCCCGACAGCCGGCGGCCGCTATCCTGGCTGCGCTCGATGCGCAGCGTCATGCGGTCGCCCAGATGGGTGAACTCGCCGACCTTGATCGAGGCGCCGAGCGCGCCGGTGCGCAGCTCGAAGCGCAGCTTCTCGTAATTGTAGCGCGCCAGCGGCTGGACATAGCCGACGATCGCGATGTTCAGCGCGGCCAGCACGATCGCGTACATGTACGGCACGCGCAGCAGCCGCGAGTAGCTCATGCCGACGCCGCGCATCACGTCGAGCTCGCTCGAGGTGGCGATGCGACGGAAGGCGAGCAGCACGCCCAGCATCAGCCCGATCGGGATGCCGAGGCCGAGATATTCGGGCAGCAGGTTGGCGAGCATCTGCCACACCACGCTGACCGGCCCGCCCTGGGTGATGACGAAGTCGAACAGGCGCCCGATCCGGTCGAGGATCAGCAGCATCGAGGCGATCAGCAGCGTGGCGAACAGCGGCAGTGCGATCAGCCGGGCCATGTAGCGGTCGATCGAGGTGAACAAGGTGCGGCGCTGCCCCGTGGCGTCGGGCGGTGAAGGCCCTGGTGAGGCTGCGGCTATACGGGGCCGCGACGCGCGCGTCAGCAGCGAAAAGCGTGACGGTGAAGGGGAATGTGGGGCGTTGAGATCCTCCCCGGGACGGGGAGGGGGACCAGCCGCAGGCTGGTGGAGGGGGGCTTCCGCGTAGCAGCGGTGGCGTCCGCGGAGAGCCCCCTCCACCACCGGCCCGCGGCCGGCGGTCCCCCTCCCCGTGCCGGGGAGGATCGGGAATGCCCTCACGCCGCCGCGCGGGTCTCCCCCGGCCGGACGGCGGCCTGCGCCACCGCGCGCTCCAGCGCCGCGAGGGTGAAGGGTTTGCGCAGCACCGGGCGGCCGGCGAGATCGACCGCCTCGTCGGCGCCGCCGGCGAAGCCGGTGACGAACAGCACGGGCACGCGCGGGTGCGTCGCGGCCAGCTTGGCGACCATCTCGGGGCCGGTCAGCGTCGGCATCAGCACGTCGGACAGGATCAGGTCGACCCGCTCCATGGCGGCGAGCAGCGCGGCGGCGCGGGTGGGGTCGTCGCAGGCGCGCGGGTGGTGGCCGAGCTCGCTCAGCGCCTCCATCGTCGCGGGCAGGACGCGCGGGTCGTCCTCCACCACCAGGATATGCAGCCCGGTGGCGTCGCGCCCCGGCCCCGCCGCCACCGCGGCCACCGGCACCGCCGGTGCGGCGCGGGGCGGCAGCACCGCCGCGGCGGGCAGCGCGCGCTCGCGCGGCAGCAGCAGCGTCACCGTGGTGCCGAGCCCCACCACCGAGTCGACCGACACGTCGCCGCCCAGCCCGCGCGCGAAGGAGAACACCTGGCTCAGCCCCAGGCCGGTGCCCTTGCCGATCGGCTTGGTCGTGAAGAACGGCTCGAACACGCGCTCCACCAGCTCGGGCGTCATGCCGCAGCCGGTGTCGCTCACCGCCAGCGCGACATAGTCCGCGCCCGCGACGGTGCGGCGCAGCGCGCGCACGGTGAGCGTGCCGCGCCCCTCCATCGCGTCGCGCGCGTTGACCGCGAGGTTGACCAGCGAGTTCTCGAGCTGGACCCGGTCGGCGCGCGTGCACCAGCCGTCGCTCTCGTCGCCGAACCGCACGGTGACGCCGTCGCCCAGGGTGCGCCCGATCAGGTCGGCGAGCCCCTCGAACAGTGGCGCGGCGGCGATCGTCTCGGGGTTGATCGCGGTCTCGCGCGCGAAGGCGAGCAGTTGCTGGGTCAGCGCGGCGGCGCGCTGCGCGCCGTCGTGCGCGCTCGCCAGGTGGCGCGCGGCGGTCGTCGGGTCGATCGTCACGGCGCGCTGCGCCAGCTCGATCCCGCCCAGCACCACCGCGAGCATATTGTTGAAGTCGTGCGCGATGCCCCCGGTCAGCTGGCCGACCGCCTCCATCTTCTGGATCTGCCGCAGCCGCGCCTCCTGCACGCGCAGCTCCTCGGTCGCCTGCGCCACCGCGCTGGCCAGTTCCTCGGCGCGATCGCGCTGCAGGTCGGCCTCGGCGCGTGCCACCGCATGCTCCGAGAGCGCCGACACCACCGCCCAGCCGAGCCAGATCACGCCGACCACCAGCAGCAGCCCGAAGGCGGCGAGCACCTTGGCGATGATGCTCGATCGCCGCACCGAGGCCTGGGCGTGGCTGGTGCGCGCCTCGAGCAGCACGCGCTCCTGCGCCACCAGCGAGTCGAGCCCCGCGTTGATGCGCGTGAGCGAGTCGGCCTTGCTGCTGTGGTAGAAGCGCGCCAGGGCCTGGTTGTTCTTGCGGTAATTGGTGTTGAGCGCGGTCAGCGCGAGCTCGTCGCCGCGCTCGCGGAAGGCGTCGCGGACCTCGGCGAGGTGGCGTGCCTGCACCATGTTGTCGCGGGTCAGCTTCTCGAGCCGGTCGATCGTCTCGTCCGCGCGGCGCCAGTCCTCGAAATAGAGCCGGCCGAGCTGCTGGTCGCCCGAGATCACGTAGCGCCCCAGCGACGCCTCGGAGCGCGCGATCGTGCCCTGCAGCGTGCGCACCAGGATCATCACGTCGTAGCTGTGGCGCTGCGCCGCCAGCGCGTCGTCGCGGCGGTGGTTGGCCTCGCGCAGCGTCAGCAGCAGCGCGGCGAGCACCGCGACGCCCAGCAGGCCCATCACCCACAGGGCGATCGTCCCCCAGGTGGAGGTCGGGCCCCCGCGCTCGGCGTCCTCGTCGGTCACCGCCGGCGATTTACCGCCGTTTACCTTACCAAAGGTTAAAGCGCCCCCGCTGAGGCCCCCGTGATCGCGCCGACCTGCTGACCCGCCGCGGCGAACATCGCGATCACGCGATCGATCTGGTCGGCGCTATGCTCGGCGCAGATCGAGCAGCGCAGCAGGAAGGTGCCCGTCGGGGTGGCGGGCGGGCGCGCGACGTTGACGTACAGCCCGGCCTCGAGCAGCCCCTGCCACATCGCCACCGCCTGCTCCTGGTCCTCCAGGATCACCGCGACGATCGCCGAGTCGGGCGCGTCGGTGCCGAGCCGGAAGCCCAGCGCCTTGAGCCCGCCGTGCAGCCGGCGCGCATTGTCCCACAGCCGCGCGCGCTTCTCCTGCGCGTGCATCAGCTTGCGGATCGAGGTGGCGGCGGTGGCGACGACCGAGGGGGGCAGCGAGGCGGTGAAGATATAGGGGCGGCAGGAGAGGCGCAGCGCCTCGAACTTGGGATGGTTCGAGATGCAGAAGCCGCCGACCGTGCCGACCGACTTGGAGAAGGTGCCGATCACGACATCGACGTCGCGGCCGAGCTCCAGCCCCAGCTCCTCGTACACGCCGCGGCCGTGCGCGCCGAAGAAGCCCATCGAGTGCGCCTCGTCGACCAGCACCATGCAGCCGTGCTTGCGCGCCACCGCGACCATCTCGCGCAGCGGCGCGATGTCGCCCAGCATCGAGTAGACGCCCTCAAGCACCACCAGCTTGCCCGGCGCGGCGGGCAGGCGGCCGAGGCGCTTGTCGAGGTCCTCGACCGAATTGTGGCGGAAGCGGACGATCTCGGCGTCGCCCATTTTGCAGCCGTCGTAGATCGAGGCGTGGCTGTCGGCGTCGAGGATGACATATTCGCCGCGGCCCGCGATCGTCGAGATCACGCCGAGATTGGCCTGGTAGCCGGTCGAGAAGACCATCGCGTGCTCGGCGCCGTAGAACTCGCGCAGCGCCGCCTCGGCCTCGACATGGTCGCGGAAGGTGCCGTTGAGCATGCGGCTGCCGTTGGTGCCGCTGCCGAACTGATCGAGCGCGCGCTTGCCCGCCGCGATCACGTCGGGGTCGAAGGTCATGCCCATGTAATTGTAGGTGCCGAGCAGGATCGTCTCCTGCCCGCGGATCACCGCGGTGGTGGGCGAGCGGACCTCCTCCATCACGATGCCGAAGGGATCGCGCACGCCCGAGGCCATCAGCCTGTCGCGCTCGGCGATCAGCGGGTCGAACTTGGCGAACAGGTCGTGCGCGGTCGGCGCGGGCGCGACGGTCTCGGGCAGCGCCTCGGGCTGGAGGCCGGTCTCGGTCATCGCGCTCAGCCCCGCAGCTTCTCGACCGCGTCGGCGAGCTGCCCGACGGTCTCGATCTCGGCCTGCATGTTCATCGTGATGATGATGTCGAACTCGTCCTCGATCGCGGCGACGAAGTCCATCACGGTGAGCGAGTCCCACTCCAAGTCGCCCTGGAAGGTGGTCGCCTCGGTGATCTCGATGCCCTTCTTGTTGAAGGGTTCGATCTGCGCGCGGAGCGTGTCGAGGATCGCGGTACGGTCGGTCATGGGCTCGGCTGTGGCCTTGAAATGCGGCGGATGTCGGGCCGCGCTATAGCAGGCCCTGGGCGCGATACCATCGCGCCGTGGCCGCCAGCCCCGCGGCCGCGCCGATCCGCGCGCGCCACAGCTCGGGCGGCGGCGCCTTGGCGGGATCCGCGGTCCAGTCGGGGTGGAGCATATAGGCGACTCGGTCGGCGGTGAGCTTGGCACCGCGCCCGCGGATCAGCGCGTCGCCGCGCGCGGCGAGGCGGAGCAGCGCGGCGGGGAGCGGCAGCGGCAGCGCGCGCCGTCCCACCGCCGCGCCGATGGCGCGCGCGAAGTCGGTGTAGCGCAGCGCGCCGTCGGGGCTGGCGGGCTCGTAGGTGGCGTGCGTGCCCGCGTTCCCCGCTGTGCCGGGCCGCGCGGCGAGCGTCAGCAGCAGCCGCGCGAGATCGTCGACGTGGATGATCGACAGCCGGCCGTCGGGCGGCAGCGGTACCACGCCGCGCCGCGCGGCGCGGAACAGGTCGCGCTGCTCCATGTCGCCGGGGCCGTAGACGCCGGGCGGGCGGACGATCGTCCAGTCGAGCCCGCTGTCGCGGACGACCGTCTCGGCGCCCGCCTTGGACCAGCCGTAGTGGGACAGGGCGGGCTCGCGCGCGGCGAGCGACGAGACGTGGACGAGGCGCGCCACGCCCGCCACCTTCGCCGCCCCGACTACGGCGCGCGTGCCGTCGACGTTGGCGGCGGCGAAGCCGGCGCGGTCGGGCGCGTTGACCGCGCCGGCGACGTGGACCACCGCGTCGGCGGTCGAGACCAGCGCCGAGAGCGCCGCGGCGTCGTCGAGCGCGCCGCGCACCCAGGTCACGCCGTCGCGCTCGGGCGGCGCCCGCCGCGCCAGCGCGCGCACCGCGTGGCCGGCCGCGAGCGCCTGTTCCAGCAGCGCGCCGCCGACGAAGCCGGTCGCCCCGGTCAGTGCCAGGATCACAGCAGCGCCATATGGTTGCGGTGGACCAGCGCGGCGCGCGGGGCATAGCCGAGCAGCGCCGCCTGCTCGTCGCTGCGCCGACCGAGCAGCCGCGCCGCCTCGGCCGAGTCATATTCGGCGAGCCCGCGCGCGATCGTGCCCGCAGGCCCCTCGATGGTGACGAGGTCGCCGCGCGCGAACGCCCCCTCGACCCGGGTGGCGCCGGCGGCGAGCAGGCTGCGTCCCTCGGTCAGCGCCCGCGCCGCCCCGGCGTCGACGTGGATCGCGCCGCGCGCGGTGAGGCCGCCCGCGAGCCACGCCTTGCGCGCGGGCGCGGCGCGCTCGGCGGCGAAAAGCGTGTGGCGCGCCGCGGCGGACAGCGGCGCGTCGGCGCGGCCCGAGGCGATCGCGAGCGCCGCGCCCGCGGCGTTGGCGATCCGCGCCGCCGCGATCTTCGAGACCATCCCGCCCGAGCCCATGCCCGAGGCCGAGCCGCGGTCGGCCATCGCCTCGATCGCGGCGTCGATCCGCTCGACCCGCGCGACGTGGCGCGCGCCGGGCAGCGCCGGGTTGCGGTCGTACAGCCCGTCGACGTCGGAGAGCAGCACCACGCCCTGCGCCGCCGCCGCCTGCGCCACGCGCGCGGCGAGCCGGTCGTTGTCGCCGAAGCGGATCTCCTCGGTGGCGACCGAGTCGTTCTCGTTGATCACGGGCACGACGCCGAGCTGGAGCAGCCGGTGGAGCGTCGCCGCGGCGTTGAGGTAGCGGCGCCGCTCCTCCAGGTCGCCGAGCGTGACGAGCATCTGCGCCGCGGTGAGCCCGCGCGCGCCGAGCACCTCGGCCCATACCCCGGCGAGCGCGATCTGCCCGGTCGCGGCGGCGGCCTGCGCGTCCTCCAGGCTCGCGCGGCCGCCCTTGGCGAGCCCGAGCCGGCGCGCGCCGAGCGCGATCGCGCCCGAGGAGACCACCGCGACCTGCTGCCCGGCGGCGACCCGCTCCGCGATGGCGGCGGCGATCGTCTCGAGCCAGGTCCGGCGCACCCCGCCGGCGTCGTCGACGAGCAGCGCCGAGCCGATCTTGACGATCAGGCGCGGGCAGGCGGCGGGCGGGAACAGCGACATGGCGCCGCGAGCGGTAGCGCGCGGGCGCGCCGGGCTCAATCGCGCGCGAAGATCTCGGCGTGGGGGAGAGTGAGGCTCAGGGCGGGCAGGGGAAGGTCGACGGGACTGTCGTGGGCGACGTCGCTCCACGCGCGCGGGCCGGTCCGCTGCAGGACGCGCAGGCGCTCGACCGCGATGTCGACGAACACGATCGTGTCGACGCTGGGGAGGGCTCTATATTCCTCCAGCTTGACGGTGAGGTCGGTCCGCGCGGTGCTGCCGGAGAGCACCTCGAACAGGATGCGCGGGTCGGTGAAGGCCTTGGACGAGTCGAGCGCGGGATCGTTCTTGCCGCAGAAAACCGCTACGTCCGGAAGACGCACGGAGAGGTCGTGCGTCCTCAGCGCCATATCGGATCCATGGGGTTTGCAGCCGCTGCCACGCAGGAGCAGTCGCAAGGTCGATATGATGTTGATGGCAACCTCGGAATGGCGCGCCGACCCGCCGGCCATCATCCGCACGACGCCGTTGTCGAGTTCCGCCTTGTCCTCCCCGAAGTCCATCTCGAGGAAGCGGTCGGCGGTCAGCAGCGGATAGTCCGGGGTGATCTGCGTGGCCATGACTCCCTTGTAGGCGGCGCCTCAATTTACCCCCGCAGCGGCGACCATTCCAGCGCTTCCTCCTCGCCGTCGTCGTCGACCGGCGACTCGCTCGTCGGGATCGCCTCGAGCAATCGGTCGAGCGCCCAGTCGACGCCGACGCCGCTCGCGCCCGAGAGCGGGATCACCTCGGCGCCGCTCGCCTCCTCCAGCTCGGCCGACAGCGCCGCGATCAGCTCGTCGTCGAGCATGTCGATCTTGTTGAGCGCCACCACCACCGGCTTGTCCTCGAGCCCGCCGCCATAGGCCGCCAGCTCGTCGCGCACGATGCGATAGCTCTCCGCCACGTCGTCGTCGCTGGCGTCGACGAGGTGGAGCAGCACGCGGCAGCGCTCGATATGGCCGAGGAAGCGGTCGCCGATCCCCGCACCCTCGGCGGCGCCCTCGATCAGCCCGGGGATGTCGGCGACGACGAACTCGCGCATCTTGTGGCGCACCACGCCGAGCTGCGGGCGAGTCGTGGTGAAGGCATAGGCGCCCACCTTGGCCTGCGCGTTGGTGACCTGGTTGATGAAGGTCGACTTGCCCGCGTTGGGCAGCCCGACCAGCCCGGCGTCGGCGAGCAGCTTGAGCCGCAGCCACACCCACGCCTCGTCGCTGGGCCAGCCGGTGCCGTGCTGGTGCGGCGCGCGGTTGGTCGAGGTCTTGTAGCTGGCGTTGCCGCGCCCGCCGTCGCCGCCGCGCAGGAAGACGACGCGCTCGCCGACCTTGGTGAGGTCGAGCAGCAGCGTGCGCTCCTCGTCGTCGGCGAGCACCTGGGTACCGACCGGCACCTTGATCACCAGGTCCTTGCCGCCGCCGCCGGTGCGGTTGCTGCCCGAGCCGCCGGTGCCGCGCGGGGCGCGGAAATGCTGGGTGTAGCGGAAGTCGATCAGCGTGTTCAGCCCGGCCACCGCCTCGAAGATGATGTCGCCGCCCTTGCCGCCGTCGCCGCCGTCGGGGCCGCCATATTCGATGAACTTCTCGCGCCGGAAGCTGACCGCGCCGGGGCCGCCCGCGCCCGAGCGAACGAAAATCTTTGCCTGATCGAGGAAATGCATGGCGCGCTCCGTACCGCGTCGCGGCGGTTAAAGCGACAGCGTCCTGGCAGCGTCGCGACGCCCGCGACGCGCTCGGGCCGAATTGTACCCCGCGTGCGCAGGCGCACGACGGGGTTCAAACTGAGGACGTCCTATCCTAGGAGCGGACCGCGGCGCGCAGGGGCGCCAGTGGAGCGAGCCTTGGTCGACAGCAGCTGGAACCGGGGCGGATCAGCGGGCGAGCAGCGCGACGCCGGCACGCGCGCCGAGGAGCGCGCGCGGTCGAGCGAGGCGCGCGCCGCCGGGCGCGCCGAGTCGACGGCGGCGCGGCTCGAGGCGCGCGCC
>NZ_JAHXZL010000011.1 GCF_019429525.1 Sphingomonas folli
TCCATACAGGCCAGCAGCCGTGATGATGGCTGCATCACAGGCCGGACACACGGAAGCACCTGAACCCGCGCGATCAAATCTCCCGAACACCCCCTTGTATCCGGTGGGGCGTCCACACACGGACGCTCGTTCATACCCGCACTCGACGTTCGGGGCGTTCTGCAGAGGCGTCCGGTAGGCCTTTTTGAGCGATTAAGCGGCGTGCCAGGGTACTGCTTGTGGACGCTAGCGGGCGCAGGGTCACCGCCGCCCGATCTTTTTGTCAGCCCATCGCAGGAAGGTCTCCATGTTCGGTGCGTCCGTATGACCACCCTCGTGCTGGCGCCAAGCGAGTTCGCCATCAAGAAGGTCGGTAGTCGGAGGCGGGATATCGACCGTCCTGTAGTCATTGCCGCGACCGAGATCCCGCTTGTCGAGCAGGGTCCAAGCACGCCCAGCAGCAATCGTCGCCATGTAGCTGCCTTGCTGGTCGAGCCACGCTGCGTCGCCTTGCGCTGGGATGCCGTAGCTCACGAACGCCAAGCGCGGCGCGACGAGCGCCAGCAGTTCATGTGCGTCGACCGGTATGTCCGCCGCCGTTTTTCGGCCTAGCCGTCCCCGCTCCGTGCCGTACTTGAGGAAATTGCCGGCCATCCAGTGGTAGCTGCCGGCGCCAGTCAGATTCTCGACCTGTTCGCCCAAGTTGCGGCGGTGTGGCTTCACGCCACCCTCACCCGACGAGCCGATCAGAACCATCGCGAACCGCTCGTCGAAGGCTGCGGCGACGAGCGCTGCTTTACCCCAACGCGACACGCCCTCGACGCCGACGTGCGCCGCGTCGATCTCCGGGCGCGTAGTCAGGTAATCAAGAAGCCGACTCGCGCCCCAGCCCCAGGCCCGCAATGCGCCCCATTGCTCCGGTGTACGCGCCCGCCCCTGATTAGTGAGGCCGATCACCCCCTCTCGCAGGCCGGCGCCATCGTCGGCCTGGATGCTCGCGGTGTCGAGCAGCGCCACGCCCCAACCGTCCGCTGTGAGCTTGGTCACCCGATCGTCGCGGGGTGGAGTCGGCGGGAAGCTGCCGGGCTCCACGAATGCCAGCCCGGGATGCGCAGCGAAGATCGATGCAAGCGATGGATCGCGCTGGAGCAGAAGCGCCTTCATCGCCTTGTCCAGGCGAGCGGCCTCGCGGGCGTCGGGCTGAGAGGGCGCGGGATACCGTGCCGGCGCGAACATGATGAGCAGGGGGACAGGTCCCTTCGCGTGGGCGGGCAGGACGAGCGTGGCCTTCATCTCGACCGCGATCTGCGGCGACGCTCGATTGTCGAGGTGCCCGATCAGCTGTTGCGCGATCGCCGGCCGTCCTCCGATGTACTCACGATCGGCGCTGTCGACGCGCCAGGTGACCGATGGCGCGGCGGGAGGAACGTGTCCGTAGATCTCGCGCTCGAACAGCTCGACCAGCTCAGGCCGGCGCTCCCGCTTCCACATGGCCGCGCTGGTCACCGGGCGACCGTCCTGCATCGTCAGGAGATCGGGCCAGACCGGATAAGGGTTCGCCCTGGCTGGATCGTAGTTGGCCGCGTTCGGCGCTTCCGGATCACCGCTGGGGCCGGGGCGCAGTTGCACGATGCCCAATTGCCGCATCATGTCGTCATGGTCCTGTTTGGCCGTCCTAGGCACTTCTCCCGCGGTCGAAAGGAGCAGAGCCGCAAACAGAAGTCCGCTGGTTCGCCAACCACCTAGCCGCATCCACTACTCTCCTAGGGCGCTCGTTATCGCAAAGCGGCAAGGTACTGCCCGCCTGTAGAGCTGCAAGCCCGCCTGACGTTCTACAAATCCTTCTCGTTCCGACGCCTCCGCGTGCGCTCCGTAAGCGAAGGACTCGAGCGGGACTTGCCTATCGTCCCCCAAACCAAATCCGTTCGTACCTCAGCACCGACGGGACAGCACACCGTGGCGACGACCCTATGCGGCCGTTCAGATGCGCCTTGTCGCTCGCCACTTCCGGTCACTCGTTCATCTCGAATGAGGCGGAGTTGATACCCGTATAGCTTGGCAACCGGAGGCTAAGCCCGGCTCGCGAACGCTTCCTCCAGCATACCGAGCGCCGCACGCACAGCTGGGTTGACCCGGCGGCTCTCCGGCCAGAGCGCAGTGATATTGTTACGCTCCACCGCGAAGTCGGCCAGCACAGGGACCAGTTCTCCCCGCTTGACGTATGGCGCCGTGACGAACATGGCGCCCATGCCGATGCCGGCACCGGCGGCGAGCATGGCAACGAGGGCCTCGCTGACGTCGACGGTCAGTGTGGAGGGCGGAACGACCTCGACCACCTTGCCTTCGATCCGAAAAGGCCAGCGCAGCGGTTGTCCGGTGCTCTGGTAGCGCAGCGTGACCGTATCATGATCGGCCAGGTCGTCTGGGTGCGTCGGAATACCGCGCTGGGCGAGGTAGGCAGGAGATGCGAAGCAGCAAAGCTGCACGGGCGCCAGCTTGCGCGATAACAGTTGCGAGTCCGCGAGATCGCCGATGCGGACGGCGATGTCGATGCCCTCCTCGACGATGTTCACGAAGCGGTCGCTCAGCCGCAGATCGATTGACAGTTTAGGGTATCGGCGACGGAATGCAGGGAGCGCCGGCGCGATCACGTGCACCCCGATCGGCAGCGAGGTCGCGATCCTCAGGCTGCCCGACGGCTCCGATCGCGTTGACGCCGCCACCTGCCCGATCTCCTCTGCGTCGCGCAGCAGCCGGACCGCCCGATCGTGGAGCTCGCGGCCTTCTGCGGTCAGCGTCAACGAGCGAGTTGTACGCGTGAACAGCGGAACGCCGAGCTGCTTCTCGAGCCGCTGGACGCTCTTGCTCACCGCCGAGGGTGAGATCGACAGCGACTGTGCAGCGGCGGTGTAACTGCCCAGCGTTCCCGCGCGCGCGAACGCGAGGAGGCCAGTGAGCCGTTCAAGCGCTATCTGTTCCTTCACGGCATCACTGAAGCGCCACTTACCACCATTATCAACCCCGCCAGGCGATCGTACCTCGTGCCGCCCGGACATGACGAAGGAGATGGCGGTGAGCGAGACGATGATGGCCGTACAGCTGCACGCATTCGGCGGGCCCGATGTTTTGCGCTACGAGGAGGCGCCGCGCCCGGCGGTCGGATCGGGCGAGGTGTTGGTCCGGGTTCACGCGGTCGGCATCAATCCACCCGACCTGTACCTGCGCGACGGCTACCGGACCATGCCGCCCGAGTGGCAGCCTCATCCTGCATTCCCGATCATCATCGGCACCGATGTGTCGGGTGTCGTGATCGACATGGCTGATGACGTGGCGGGCTTCGCCGTTGGGCACGAGGTCTTCGCGATGGTGCGCTTCCCACAAGACCTGATGAAGGGCAGCGATGCCTATGCCCAATACGTCAGGGTGTCCGCCAAGGAACTTGCGCACAAGCCCGCGGGGATCGACCATATCCACGCGGGCGCTGCCCCCATGTCGCTGCTGACGGCATGGCAGTTCCTGATCGACCTCGGCCATGACGCGCCTAATCCGTTCCAGTCGTTTCGCCACGAACCCGTGCCGCTTGCGGGCAAGACGGTGGTGGTCAACGGCGCCGGCGGTGGAGTGGGTCACCTGCTCGTCCAACTCGCCAAATGGCAGGGCGCGCACGTCATCGCTGTCGCGGCGGGTGAAAACGCGACGCTGATGCGCGATCTCCATGTCGACCGGTTCATCGACTACACCGAGCAGGCCGCCGAGGAGGTGATCCACGACGCGGACCTTGTCGTCGACGCTGTCGGCGGCGCCAGCATGGAGCGGTTCCTCCGCGTCCTCAAACCCGGCGGCGCGCTGTTCCTTGTCAACCCGCTTGGCTTCACGGGCCATGACGAGGCGCGCGAACGCGGCATCACCGTGTCGTCCACCCAGGTCCGCTCCAACGGGCCGCAGCTCCAAGAAGCGGGGCGCCTGCTCGAACACGGCACGGTCCGCGTTGTAGTAGACAGCCACTACCCTCTGGCCAAGGCGGCACTCGCCCACACGCGTGCCGCCAAGCGTGGCATCCAGGGCAAGATCGTCCTGGCTGTCGCCTGACCATCGCACCCGCAAGCAGGAAGCGCCCTCCCATGCTGATCGTCACCGGCTACATAGCCGTTCCCTCCTCTGATCTCTGGCGCTTTGTGGAGGAGGTCAGCCATCTCGCGAGCGTCACGCGGCAGCGCGACGGCAACCTATCCTACGACGTTGCCGTGCTCGATGCGGCAGGTGGGCGGCTGCTGGTAGCCGAGCGGTGGCGTGACGAGGCGGCACTTGCCGCGCATCTGATGGCCAGCGAAACGGTCGCCTTTGTCTCCCGGTGGCAGGGCCAGATGTTAGGAGACGTTCGCCAGTACGACGCGCGAAACGAGCGTCCGATCGCCACGACATGAGGCGGCGTGCTTGTTCTAAGCCGACAGTAGGACAGAAGGCTCAGGAGGGCAGACCCAGGACCGGACGCTCAGGCTGTCCTCCCCGATCGCGAACTCCGGACATCCGTTCAGGTGCCGATTAACGGCTGATATTGGGCCGTTAGCTGACTAGCAGCTTTCGGATCACGAGCGGGCGAGAGCCGCCGTTCGGTAGCGCGTTCACGGGGGTCAGTGCGCCGTTAAGAACCTGTTAGCGTCGTGCCGTTCTCCCAAGGCTCGTCACGGCAGCGACGAAGGCGGCTTTAACATCCCTGGAACCCGGAACGTGACTAGATAACGTGGCAGCTCGGCATCCGTCGGAACGAAAACGTCCAGCCAAAAACATTCCTCGAGGCTGGGCGGCGGTCCGACTCGGTCGGCAAGTTCAAGGATACCAAGGAAGCCCAGCCTCACCCCCGTCGCCTGATACGTTGCGGCTTGGCCGCGGTAGTTCATCGCCACCGATGGATCGACCCGCCCGCTATGCTTCTTGAGCTCGATAATGAACCGAAACGCTCCAAAGCCGATATAGAGGTCAGTACGGCCCGCTGCGACTCCGGTAACCTCGGACCTTACGTCCGCCGCAGACATATTGCCCGCGAGCCATTCACGTAGGTCGAACTGGAGGTCCGCCTCGCTGGCTGCCTTGGATCGAAGATACGCGATTCTAGTCCCTGCAGTGCGCTTGTCTGCGTCCTGGCGGTCAGAGCAGAAAGCAATGATCTGCAAAAGCAGATCATCGAAGCGTTGGCGCACGACGCCCTGATAATCCGGACATGCAGCGAGCGAGAACGCGATCTCTTCGAAGATGCGGTTGACCACCGGTCTTGCCGGCAACTCTCGCTGTGAGATATGAGCCGCCAATGCTGTTTCCAGCGCCTGCGCCAGATCAGCGGGGAGGTCTCGTCCTGCTTGCTCATCGGGGAGGACGCCGCTCAGCAGAGGGTAGCTGGCGTCCTCCAGCGCTATACGCGGGCGGTTCTCCGGCTGACGCGCCCGAATTGCGAGACGCAGGTTTTCCGCTGCTGGACGAAGCTGTGGATGCCAAGCCTTGTCCGCCAGCAGATCGTCTAAATGAGCGATCAGGCCCGCCTGCCGAACGAAGCTCGCCTCGATTCGTGGCGCGAATAATTGGTGCAGGTTCCTGCCAAGCAGGATCGTACGGTCAGCCTCGTAGAGGACGAGGACCTGTTCAAGCAGCTGCGCCGCATTGAGCCAGCTCGGACGGGTGAGGTTGACAGCGACTTGCTGGGCAATGTCCACGACCCTGAGCCACTCAACCTCGCGGTCGCAGCGTGGCTGCAGCCAGCTTGGCACCGGACCTACGGCAAGGAGGCCTTGCCGTTCATTTACCGCACGTTCGAGACCAGCGAGTAGTCCTTCGAGTTTCTTAGGGGCCATGCCCATAGCGAACCCCGCGAGCGTATCGACAATGGCGAGATAAGCTTTGGCGTCGCCCCTATCGGGGTCGGCAAGAAGCACCGTTTCGAAGAGCTCGCGGGCGACAGCCATGCGTGCAAGGGCGTCGTCCAATGAAGGCGCGTCCAGAGCTTCAGCAAAGCGCGCCAACGCCAGCTCGAACGCTGAACCGGGTGCGGCATCGTCCACGCATTGAAGCCGCGCCAATGTGTCGAGCAGCGGCCCCTCTCGCCAGCGGTGGAATGCCGCGCCGACAAGCACAGCGGCGTGCTCGGCAAACAAGCCGGGCTCCTCGGCGGTCAGCTCGGCCATGATGCCAAGCAACCGATAGCGCGCCGCGGGCTCAACTAGCGCGATGCGAAACAAAGCTTCCATAGCATAAGTGGCTAGCAAGGACTGCCCAACGGCGGCACGATCCTCGACGCGGAAAACCAAGACTGCGACGAGCGGGCGCGACAGCAGGTCGGCCAGCGCTTTGCTGTCCAGGACCAAGCCGAGGGCATCGCGAAAGCTGGCCGGCGTACGGCAGGCGGCGAATCCTTGCAGAAGGACCGGCGCCAATGCAGCACGATCGGCATCCGATGCCCGAGCTGTCGCAGCGACGAGAATGTCGAGAAACGGACCGGCGACGATTTGCGGCGCCGCTTCGATGATTGCCGTCACGCCGCCGAGGTCCTCGAGCGAGGCAGAATCCTTCGACACAGCTCGCTCGAGGCGCTCGGCGACACTCACGGGCAAACGCGCGCGGCCCGCTTACCACACATAGGCATCCCCAAGCGCCACGCGGCAACGACCGGCTTTCAGCTGGCTCAAGATCGCGGTCGGATTTGCGCTCGCGACGAAGATTTGGAGTCCGGCGGTTTCGCGGGCGATCGTCTGAAGCTCACCAATCAGTGCGGTGAAGTCGACGTCGCTCACTTCCTCGGCTCCGGGCGAATCGACGATTAAGAGGCCCGGATGGCGCCCGACGCCGCGGGCTTCACCGACGCGCAGCAAGGCGATCGCGGTCGCCAGCCGGAGCCGGAGCCGCTCGCCCGCCGTCACTCTCGAGAACGTATCCTTCATGCCACCCTTGGTCAGTGCAAGGGTTGCGTTGGTGTTGAGCGCAACCTGTTCCAACGCCTTGACACCGAGGCGCCGGGCTAGCTCAAGGATCTCGGCATTGAGGGCCTCGAGGATGTCGCTGCGCCCTTCTTCATAGGCCTTCTGCGTTTCCAAATCGGCGGCGACGACGAGCTTCAGGTCCGGATCGTCAGCCACTGGCGCGGCTGGTGTTTGGCGCTCGCGTATGGCGCCCTCGAGGCGTGCGACCTCCAATTCCGCGTGCCGTCGCTTCTGGAAATCCGCGCTGCGCAGCGCAGCATCGAGCGAAGCCTGTGCTTCCTGCCGAGCCTTCTGGTTTTCGGTTAGCTGGGCGAGCAGGCCTTTGGCGTGCAACTCGACATGCGCCGCGGCCTTTGCCGAGGCCTCCATGCGAGCCTCGGCTTCGACGATCGTTTCACTGGCACCTTCGAACTCGTCAATCGGGATGTGCTCGGAGCATAAAGAGCAGCTCAGTGTCACGCTTTCCTGCTTGAGCTTGGTCGACGCCACTTTCGTCTCGCACCTGGGGCAGCAGGTCGGCTCAAGTCCATTAAAGAACTGGCTCGCGACGATGTTCTCGCGAAGATCGCGCAAGGCACGGTCATCCTCATTGGCGAAACCACGCATCGTGCTCGCTTCGGCCTGCGCCTGAGCGAGCTTTATCTGCAATTCCGCTCCGGTCGCACCCAGCTTTGCGACCGCTTCCGCGCGCTGCTGGAGTTCGGCAGCACTGGCCAGTTCGGCAGGCAAGGCCGCGAGCACCTTGCGTGCTTCATCCAGATCTTTGCCAATGCGTAATCGCGCGACCTCGGCATCCAAAGCGCGCTGGGTCGCTGTCCGACTGGCTTGGTCGCGGCGTTGCTCCAACTCTTTGCGTGCCGTTCCCGTCTGCATCTTGGTGGTTGCCCAAGGTAAGCCGACATAAAGTTGTAAGATGCGCGCGGGCAGACCGGCCATCGCGATATCGCCTAGCAGGACCTTGTGGTCACCTCCGAAATACAGCCCCCCGGCCAGTGCCGACCAGCCATGCTCGACGGCCTGCTTTTCTCCCTCGCCGCCGCTCATGGAGGGCATCGGATCCAAATTCAACGCTTGCATCATAAAGCGTGACATGACCGCCGCGAAGCCTTCGCTGGTCGTGAACGGGTCGAGTTCGGTGGCACCGCCATCGGGGCGCAGGAGAAAAAGCCCGCCGACGGGCGTGGCATCGAAGACATCGAAGCGCACCCGATAAGGTTGACCATCGAGGGTGAAGTCGAGCGACACCCACTGGATCCAGCTTCTGACATCGGTCTGGAGGTTCTTCGTTACGCCCCGCAGGCACCAGAGCATGATCTCGAGCACCGTGGACTTGCCGGCGAAATTCTTCTCGCTGGTGATGGCCCACACGCCTTGGTCCAGATCAGCCCACTCAAAATCGATGTCGCCGCTCATTGACCCGCCCTTCGCGCCTTTGAAGGCGAGACTAGTGAGCGTCAGCGAGCGTGCCCGGCGCGCAGGTCGATCAGGCGAAATCCCCCAGCGGCGCAGGCGAAGCTCGGCGTCCTTCACCGGCAAGTCCGCTCGCGCGGCAACGGCTTCGATCCATTGTTGGGACATCAGCGGGCTAGCCTCCGAGTAGTGCTGCGAGGCGAGCGCGGACGCGCTCGGTGACTGGCACGATCACGCGCTTGAGCTCAGTCTCCTTATACTCAGCTTGCAGATACTGGCGATCCTTGAGTGCCTTGCCGCCCAGATCTCCGGCAATTTGCGCAACGATCTTCGCGCGGTCCCGATACCAAGCCAATTCCTCGGCGCTCGATGCGAGCGTGTCCATGGCGGCCCGTCCCTTCATCGTTAGG
The DNA here is from genome assembly GCF_019429525.1 of Sphingomonas folli. GTDB lineage: Bacteria > Pseudomonadota > Alphaproteobacteria > Sphingomonadales > Sphingomonadaceae > Sphingomonas > Sphingomonas folii. The sequence goes on from NZ_JAHXZL010000011.1 coordinate 8,765, forward strand.
AGATAATGGTGCTCCTGAACCTTCCCCGGCGTTCCGCTCCGGCGGATAATCACGAGATCGGCCACGCGCAGGATTGCGAGCGCATTGTCGAGTGGCTCGAAGGCGCCGAAATGATAACGGATCATCGGCAGCCGGCGCAGGTCAGGCTCGCGGTCCTCGAAGACGCGACGAGCCAGGTCAAGCAGCTCCTGCGCGCCCGTTGCCTCGAACTCGTTGAGCAGTTCATTCGCCAGATAGTCAGGGTTCCGCATCCAGAAATCGAGCGCCTGAAGCCGTGACTGGGAGTGGAGCACCGCGACAACGCTTGGCCCCCATGCACCAGCGGCGACGGGGGAACTGGCTGCATTGATGCTGGCAAGAAGGCGTACCGCGCTCTGCCTGTCCGATGCCTTGGCAATCTCTGACACGATGCCCGATGCTCCCACCCAACTGGTACGATGGTGGGTGCGCTGCTGTTTGGCAATGCTGATTGATCGCAAGTGACGCAGCCTGGTACGAGCGCCCGGATCTGGCGATAGCTGTCGTTAAGCGAAATGGACCCGGAGGATCGCTTCTTTCCAAACGTCGCCATCAAGCCTTACGAGGCGGCGAATGAGGCGCATTGAGACACTTTGTACATCGGTGTACATCGGTGTACATCGGTTTTTAGCGCGGCAACGACGAGTTAGGTCGACTAGGCACGATCTTAGAACCGTTTATTAGGCCGGTTTGGATCAGATTCGAAGCCTGCTTTTCGCACCAGGGCGCACTAACATCACTGGACAATCGCTGCCGCGCAGATGATCTGGAACGATGAACCGCAGAATTTCACAAAAACCAACGCGGGTCGGGGCCACGCCGCGTTGGCGATCCGTCGATGATTGCCGCTGCTAAGGCGCCGGATGGGCCGCGGCCCGTCGTGGCCTTTGTTGCCCCGGGACGGCCGCCTTCCTCGAACAAGACGGTAGGGAGGCATGGCGAACGCGCCAAGCTCGAGTACTCCCGGCGCTACATCGCTGCCGGTGGCACAAAATCTGACGAGTTCTCCTACGCAGCCGTGTACTACTTCGTTCCTGGGTATCGCCCGAGCAACGACGCCGACGCGGGGAACGTACACAAGCGAGTCCTCGATGGATTGCAGGGAGCGGCTTACGAGGACGATCACGTCGTTCGAATCGTCACGGCAGGCGTGATCGACTACGGCCCGACGGCGAACGGCCCGCTTCGGCTGGAGGAGATTGATCTCACGCGTGTCCCGCCCAGCGCGCTTGAGGAGCTGGCGACGGCCATCGCCTCCGCCAAGGATCACTTCCTCTATGTAGAGATCGGTCCGCTGCGGCCGGCGATGATGGCGTTCGGAATAGGAGATGCGGTTTGAAGGTTCAAACCCAAGGTATAGGCGGCGTGTTCCTGGAGCACGCGGCCGCGGAGGAGTTGGCCTCGAAGCTGGCCAGTAGCGGTTGGGAGGTTCAGCGCGAAGCCCCTGTTGGTGGGATGCGCGTCGACTTGATCGCCCGTCGCGGCGAGGAGATCGTCTTCTACGAATTTAAGCTGGCCGGTGCGAGCGCTTACGATGGCTGGGCGTCGCAGCTGCTGGCTTATCAGAAGCTCGCCCGGCAGCATGGCGCCGCGTTTCGCCTGATAATGGTGCGACCACCGCGACAGATGGAACTTGAGATCGATGGGGTGGAGCGCATGCTATTCGAGTTCCTCCTTCAGCATCCTCCCTCAGAGGTATCTGACATCGCTGGCCACACGCTGATCGACGAGGTTGTCGGGGTGGATCTGGACTCGGTTCGGATCAGCGGCACGACCGCTGATGTATCCGGCGATGCAAGCTTGGCAGTGACACTGCAGACCGGTGCTGGCGAGGAGATCGGCGCCGAGCTATTTCCCTTCGCGTTCTCGGCGAGGCTCGATTTGGTGGCGCAGCGCGCTGACGAAGTGGACGTGCTCAAGGTCGATTTGTCGAGCTGGTATGGCGACGAGCCGGATGACGACAACGATGGGCCGACAGATAATGCGTCATCCAACGAGGACAGAGACCGGTTCTGACGCGGCGATGCGGGTAACCCCAATGGGTGGCTCCTGACGAGACCAGCCAAGCGGCATGTCACGACAAGGCGGCCGCTTAGTTCCAACGTCAGTCGTTTGCAGCCGCGACTTCAAGCATGTGAATCGATGGCAGCTTTCAGGAGCGCGCCGACTTGATCTGAACGACCGAGATTGGGGCGCGTAGCCGTCGCTCTCGTTGCTAGCCTGCAGACGGCCGCTGCGGGCGGGCGGGCGGGCGGCGGCAGCCGGAAAAAAGGTTGACGCCGGTCTACGGGAGACCGAGCTAGCGCGAACTGGAAGCCTTGGGGAGCCATACGCTGTCCCAAACCGTCGAGAAGTTGACTAGGAGCCATTCGTACCAGCTGGCCGGATCCGGATCGACGCGACGCATCTCAGGCTCGATGGCGGCGGCGCGCCCAATCGCCTGTCGCACGGTCCGCGTCAGCGCCGGCACCAACTCTTCGGTGACCTCGCCCGAGTCCCACCAGCGCCAGCCGCCGGCATGCGCGCCGACCACGTTGCGGACAAAGGAGCCTTCCATCGCCGCGCCGGCCGCCGACTGTTTGAGGCCGAGCGCCACGCACAGTTCGGCCCTCGTCGCCTTGTTCGTCAGCCTACCGCCGCGCATCAGCATCGTTGCGAGAGCCTGCAAGGCACAGTCGAGCGCGACAACGGCCTCCAGCTCGAAGTCATGGGCGAGCAGCGACTGGGCGCGGATAAAGTGGAAGACGGCCTGATGAATCTCGGGGTCGAGCGTATTCGCCGTTGACCAAACCGAACGGACCCGACGTTCCCTGGTCGACGCCCCCCCCCCAGTGAACCTTGGCCTCTCGCTCCGCCGCGTCGAGCATCCGTACGACCGGGGGCGCCGGCCTGAACCCCGGGCTGTAGAACTGGTTCGTCCCGCCCGGTCCAGAGGGATGCAGCACCCTTCCGTCCCGATCCCACGCGGCCATCAAGATCCTCGCCACACGCGAGCGGTGAATATACTGCCTTGCATAGTGCAGGAACCACGTTAGGTGGTCACGCGCCGTCTCGTCTGAAATCACCTCGCGCCAGCCCCGCGCCCAGCCCGGGACAACGGTCGTGACCGCCAGCATCGTCTCGCATGGATAGGCACGCCATGTCCTGGAGCGCAGCCCGAAGTCGAGACCCGCGGTATCCCTGAGCACTACTGTCATGACCTCGAACCACGCGTCACGTTCGGCCAACTCTGCCAGCATCGCATCGACGGAACGCGACATCGCGGCCCGCGCGCCCGCGGAAGCCTCTGCGTCGTCGACCCACCGCATGATTGCGGTCTTCGCCCTCGCGCGCAGCGTGCGGAGTTCGGCGTCGCTTCGCAGCGCAACGTCCTCAGCTCGGAGACCAGAAGCAGGCATCTGGTACTTACCTCAAATAATCGAAGTCCTCTGAACAAAGGGCGGCTTTCCGGGATAACGCTGCCGCTCGTCGAACGGCCGAAAATCGGGCGCATAGCTCAAGCGCCTTCTCTGGGCGGTAGTGGCCCGTTTTTCTACAGACTCCGCTGGTGGCCTACGGTGCCACAGTGACCTTGCTGGGCACGCCACAAATGACCCTAGCAAAATTGCGTAACCGGGACAGATGCTGCTGAAACGTCTCTCGGTCGAGAGCTAGTGCCGTTCCACTCACGAAAACGAACTTACCCGGCGCAACTCCGTTAAGCCTATTAATCGCGGTTTGGTTGTAGGCTTTCGCACCGTGCGAGATTATGTTTCTAGCGACAAACGCATGAACAACATTTCCGACGCCACCTGGCACTATCGTCCAATCACGCCCAACCACATTAAGAATGGCGCCGCCCCAAGATCCGACGTTGCAGCGCATTATATATTGCTCGGCGGCTTCATGTATAGGGCTAGCTTTATCTAACCCGCCAAATGCCGATCTTGGGATTCCTCTAATAAGTAGATCAGCAACGATCGTGCGGCCAAACTCTTCAACTAATGAAGCATGAGCGGTCAGAAGTAACTTATAGAGATAAGTCTCGTCGGTAAGAGCATCAACGAAGTCATCGTAACCGCATTCAAACCGTGTGGGGCCGCGTTCATCAAAGATCTTCGTGTTCGCAACGTCTCTGATTGGCAATTCCATAAAGCTCTTTCGGTAGCTAGAAAGAGCCATTTCGCAAGCAAGACGAAAGCGAGTGAGATCCCGCCAGCGACCCCAGACATCCTTGATCGACATTTTGCCCCCATCCGTTCGAGAGAGCGAGTAACAGCCGAACGCAGGGCACGGCTCTAACAACGCCTCAGATCGATATCTCTGCGATCACGTAGCCCGAATTGCCCCAGATCGGATAGTGGATGAACGTCGGCTTCTAGGACGGCGGCCCTGCCGGTCGAGTGACTGAAAACGGGGCGCATAGTTGCCGTCGCGAGCCTCATGAACGAACGGCCGCCTACTCCACCTCAGCGTCCGAAAGCGGACAGACGGCTCTCCACCCTCGGCAGGCGCTCGAGTCCCCTTCCCTGCCGCCTGAACGAACGGCCGGTTTTCTCGGCCGACCGCCCGAAAGCGGCCGTTCCGCTATCCACCCTCGGCCGGCGCTCGAGCCCCCTCCCCTGCCGCCTGAACGAACGGCCGGGTTTTTTCGCCGACCGCCCGAAAGCGGACGGGCAGCTATCCACCCTTGGCAGGCGATCGCGCCTCCTCCCCTGCTTCCTGAGCGAACGGTCGGTTTCCCCGGTCGACCGCCCGAAAGCGGACGGGCCGCTATCTATCCCACGGAAGGGCATGAAGCACCCGCCTTTAGCGCTCAAACGTCCGTCCACCCGCCGCAGTCGTTGCTGCGAACACTGCGCTGCGGCGGATAGGATATCGATATCGATATCCTATCCGTTTCTCTCAAATGATTGCGTCTGACGCTTCACCACTAGCCATATGTGCGACAAAAGCAGGTCACGAGCCCTCTCCAGAACGCTTGTCCTCGATCAAGCGGCAAGAGCTCGTCGCTTCAACAGCTGTCGCCAGCGCCTCTTTTTGGCCTCTTCGGCTGGCGCAAGCGCGGCTTGGTAGAGCCGCAGGATGAGGTCACCGGCAACGGGCACAGCGGCATGCTCCGCACCCAGGAAGGCCAGCTCACCGCTGTGGCGCACAAGCGCGATCGGCCAGCCATCCCCATCTTCCGAAATCGGCAACCCAGCATCGTCTCGGTAGATCTCGACCACAAGGGACGCGCCAGCCTCCATCAGCTCTGCCAAGCGCAAAAAGGTCATGCTCTCGCCGATCACGATCTTGCCGCGCCATTCCTTGGAGGCCTCGTAGCGGGTCCCAGCGCCCTCCGTGGCAAGCTGGTGAACGCGCTCACGCCCTAACTCGGGAGCGAACCGTGTACAGACAAGCGCATTGTAGGCGTCATCCGGTGTGGCTGCGAGCACCTGCTGAACGTCGCGCAGGTCGACCACCTCCTCGCCGATCACCGACAGCACCTCGACCCGCAGCGTACTGAGCCCCGCCAGTTTAGCGGCTCTGAGTGCTAAGGCCGAACGGTCGACCAGGATCACCGGGACTCCGGCTCCGTGAAGCACCTCCCCGAGCCTAACCGTCCATCGCGAGGCACCGACGATCAACAGGCCGCCCCGGCCGCCAGAAGCGAGCTTCAATCGGCGCGCGAGCGGCGCAAGCGACAGGCCGTGAAGCAGGACGGTTGACGCGATCACCGCGAACACCAGCGGCAGGACGAGGCGCGCGTCGGAATAGCCTGCCTCATTAAGACGTTCGCCGGCTACGCCTGCGATCGCCGCGGCGACGACCCCGCGGGGTCCGATCCAACCCACCAGGAGGCGTTCGCGCCAGTTCGCTCGAGCACCAATGGTAGCAAGCCAGATCGCGAGCGGCCGCACGACGAACAGGATCACCAGCGTGGTCAGCGCGATTGGCCAGCTCAGCATCGCGACCGTTGTGCGATCGATGTTGGCGGTAAGTAAGATGAAGAGCCCTGATACGAGGAAGACTGTGAGCGACTCCTTGAAACGGCGCAGCTCCTGCAGCCCGGTCACGTCGATGTTGGCGAGCACAACGCCAAAGAGGGTTGCGCCGACCAGGCCCGTCTCGGGTTGGATCGCCTCCCCTGCTGCATAAACGCCAAGCGCTCCGGCCAACAGAATAGGCGTCTTGAGGTACTCCGGTGCCAGGTCGCGAGCAAAAAGGGTGCGGATGCCAAACGGCACGACCAGCCCGAGTGCCGCCGCCAACCCGGCGCCGAGCAGCGTATGCCAAGCCAGATGCACGATTGCCGCACTACCGGTCATCGTCGTCGATAGCGTGAGGTAGCTCAGCACCAGCAGCGTCAGCGTGGCACCGATCGGATCGTTGACTATGGCTTCCCATCGAAGGAACGCCGCTGCGCGTGGCTCGAGCTTGGCCTGCCGCAGCAGCGGCATGATGACGGTCGGGCCAGTTACGACAAGTATGGCGCCAACGAGGATCGCGACCGGCCACGACAGGCCTGCGACCCAATGTCCAGCAAGCGTCCCCATCAGCCAGTTGAGCGGCAGTGCGACTGCCACGAGACGGGCGATGCCGGAGCCGGCCGAGCGCAGCTCTCTCAAGTTAAGGTTCAAACCGCCTTCGAAGACGATGATCGCGACCGCCATGCCGATCGCCGGTCGCATGACCTCTCCCAAGGCAGCCGACGGGCGAATGACACCCCCGATCGGCCCAAGCAGCGCGCCGATCACCAGAAGCGGGATGATCGCCGGAAGGCTCAGCTTCCAGCCGAGCCACTGCCCGAAGACGCCTGCAACAGCGATGCCTACCACCAGCAGCAGTATGGTATTTTCCAACGTTGTCCCCCCTGATGACGCGGGCTCTCCCCGAATGACATGCAGAAGCCACGGCAGCGAGGAACGTTGCTAAAGTGTCTTGCTTCGGGCGAGCAGCGGCCTGCCACGGCTTTCGCCGCTACGATGGGCTCGGCAGCCAAGAAGGCGGATATAGGCGCTCCCCGCCGTGGCTCGAGGGCGATCTGCGACGAAGGCTCACAGTTACAGTCCAAAAGCGGGGAGATGATCAGATCAAAGCCCGCAGTAAGCAGCGACGTGGGTGCCTGAGGTTCGTAAAACCGCACCAAGCGCGCTTCATGGTGCCTAGCGAAGGTGCCAATCACGCTCCTTTTTCAGTAGCATAGCTAGGAGGAGGGGGTGAAGCCACTGAGCAGACCGCGCTTCACTGATACTATATTTCTTACAATTCACGCCACGCGGCTATCTCACTAACAAAGACGTCTATGACGTTCCGGATTATATACGCGAGCCGCGCTACCCGCTCCTATGACAGAAGAGAGATGCGAGATCTGTGCATTCGGTCTTCCAAGCGCAACCGAGAGGATGGTATAACCGGGCTGTTTCTCTACGACGGTGTACGGTTCCTACAAGCAATCGAGGGAGACGAAAGCAAGGTTAAGGCGACTATGGCCCGAATCGCTGCAGACGACAGGCATAGTGATATCATCTACTCTTTCTACGAGGCAGTCACACATCGAGAGTTCTCAGACTGGTCGATGGAAATACCGATTGAACCCGGCGAGGATGCCAACACATTCGTAAGCAAGGTCAAGGCCGACGTTCGGCTTGTCACCGACATACGGTTACAGGCGCAGTTCATCGGTTTCGCTAAGTTGGCAGTTACAGCTCGCCACCGCATTGTTGCGTCCGGCTAAGGTTCTTCTAGGAAGCGTTCTGGCTCTCGATCGCTCGAGACCACACAAACGCTCAACATATTGGCTAATCACCAAGCGCGCGGCGCGCCACCGACCCTTTTCGCTGCAGCCGCCTCGACCTCGTTCAAATCGCTTTGCGTAAGTACGCCCGCAGCCAGGACCTTACGCATCAGTTCATCGAGCAACGCCGCTAGAAAGTGCACTTCAGCTCGCTCCGACTCCGTATCTTCGCCTTCTGAGTTTACCTGCATGCAAAAAGGTCCTTTGGAAAGAAAGTTGTAGACCATGGCTGTCGAGCTAGGCTCCCCGCCCGCTTCCTAGCCGCCCCCCCGAGATCAACGTATCCCAACAACCTTGACAGGACGCGTCACGCGCAAGCGGAGCTCTGGATGCCTTCGCCGTGGAGCGAGGTTTGAGGATCGCCGCACGCTACGTTGAGAATGAGAGCGGGGCTAAGCTGCACCGGCCTGAGCTGTTCCGCTTGCTCGCCGACTGCGAGCCTGGAGACGTGTTGCTGGTGGAGCAGGTTGACCGGCTGTCTCGTCTCACCTCCTCAGACTGGCAGCGGTTGCGCGCCTCGATCGACGCGAAAGAGGTTCGGATCGTTGCTCTCGACCTCCCGACATCGTGGAGCCTGACGGCCCCGGCTGACGAGTTCACTGCCCGCATGTTCTCGGCAGTCAACGCCATGATGCTCGATGTCCTCGCGGCGGTCGCGCGCAAGGACTATGAGGATCGGCGTCGCCGGCAAGCCGAGGGCACTGCCAAGGCGAAGGCGGCCGGGCTCTATAGAGGCCGGCCGGCGAACAAGGCCCGGAACGCCGCAATCTCCTCCCTGCTGAGCGACGGACGCAGCTGGCGGGAGATCATGGATGCGACCGGATGCAGCCGCACCTTGCTGGCAAAAATCGCTCGCGATCGCCGGCTGCTCAAAGCCGAGCCGGATGCCGAGACGATTAGCTAGGTATGGGCGGGCGCCCTCCCCTACCCCGCCTCATCATTCCGCTCTCACCACCTGTCCGATCTGGGTGGTGCCAATGCGACATGTTCAATGGTGCCAGCGGCAAGCCAAAATCGGCACTGTCAGGCAGGGTATAGTTCGATGAACGTTAGCCCTTACACAGACGTCCGAGGGCGATCCCGCGCTTAAACTCGCAAAGGCGATATCGTCGAACAGCGCCGCACAGGCAGTCTTTATAGGTATCGATTGTTATGACCTGCCGCGAAAGCACCGAGCGCAGTCGATAGGCGCGGTGACATCGCCTAATTAGTGGCGAGCGCCCTAACGAGTAATGGCGCCCTTTCATGACCAACCAGACTATGAAGATGCGATCGCAAGTCAGGACACATTCTCAACACACACTCTATGGCAGCCGCTCTCGTCCTCACGCAGGGATGCCGGCAAATGATAGGAATAAGAAGGTCAACTGCATCTTTGATACCAATAACCTCCACCATCTTTATCATTTGGACCCTAGTACTTGTCGGGCCATTTGCGTACCCCGAAAGTTTCTTTTTATCGATGTCGAAAAAGCACTGCTGGGTCAGCGCCTGCGCGTTCGTCACACATAACAGGTTTATAGATATCGATGGGCTCTTCGGTGGTATTTGAGTATAGATGTCACGGGATTTCTCAAAAAGTATCAAATCATCTGGAGTAAGATTCATCGTTTTTACGTGGGTGATCTCTACACTTTCACCTTCCACTAAGCTTAGGTCTCGAGTTTCGTATGAAAATATATCAGTCCTATATCCTAGTCCGTAGTAACCTGCCGTAAGAAAGTCGAAGTTGTGGTCATGTGGAACGTCGTAGGAGTAAATGTCAGCCTCATAGGCTGTCGAGCCGTTTATTGCTTTAAGTGGCTTCCATAGGTTGGCACGAACGAGAAGGCCGCCCATTTTGGCCGTCCCGAGAAGAAAAGTCGCGTCGGTATACTGGTTTTTAGGTTGCACCTGATCCAAGGAGGCCTTCAAGGGGCCCAAAATGTGGTCATTCAATAAGGAATTGTTCAGCGTCAGCCGGTATAGCATCTCCGCGGAAGCTGCAAGGCTATCGAGGTCCTGCTCGTCCACGTTGTCGTTGACCCAGGAAAGATAGTCTGACAATTCCAAAGAAATCCCGGACGAGAATGAGAAGAAGCGGGCCATCAAATCACTGCCTTCATCTGTCGGTTGCGATTAAAATCTCGTTTGCGGCCAAGCGCACGTGTGGGTGAGGGTCGTCTAGCATCGATTTAAGTATGTCAGTCGCTAGTGCACCATCAATACTACCCAGGCTTTGTACGGCTTTCCATCTCACAAAATGCAACCGGTGCTTGGAAAGCTCAGCGAGGTGCAGCGTCGCCGTATCTAACGACATTCTCTCGCCTGCAAATGAGGATATTAAATCTATGATAGTTTCGAACCTTCCTAGTGAAGGAAGGCTTACGCTATGATAAAGAGGCGTTAGACCTGTGGAATCAAAGGTCCATTGGAAATCCAGGGTCGCTACCTCGCGCAACCTTAAAATACAAACTAGGCCACTTTGTTCTGTCAAGTATACTGATCCGGCACTATATCGATGAGACTCGGATTCAGGTTCCATTTTATAATGGCCAGAGAATATCAGCCTTATATCTGGATCAAAAACAGAGACATCGGTGCCGCTTGGTAAGCGATACTCTTCAATTGTCAGCGTAGAGCCTCGATTGATAACAGCCTGAAGTCCGTTCTCGAGGGTCGTGGCGATTGTCTTTGGCCGAGAGGTCTGCTGATCCGTAGGGCTACCATCAACCAACTGGATGGCGACAAGAAAACTTTCGTTTATAAATACCGAGAACGACGAACCAATAGTCTGATCGAAGCGAGAAGGGGGACGGCTTACTAAGCTATCTAGGTATGCAATGTATATTCGTTCGTATTCCCTTGATCGCGCAAAGGCATCAAAGAGCCTGTCAATGTTAGGTATGTCGTCGAGCCGTGATGCTCCCGAACCTAGGGACTCGGCGAGGCGCGCTAGATTGGGTAGCTGTAGATCCTGTGAAAGAACCAAGGACGGCGCCCTAGTGAGGCGAAAACTCATGGCAATCCTCTACCTAGAAGCGCAACGGGCACGATCGATCTTTTGACTCGACCGCGCCCGCCCTAATTACATAATCATGCCGATGAAGATTGCGGCCGGGATCAATGCGAGGTGCAGGGTCGCGCCACCGGTTCCGGCAGGAGCAACCGAATGCTTGAGGTCGCGAATGATAAGCTTTTTCATCTTACTTCCTTACAGCTGTGTAATGCAATAGATCAGAACAAACAGCCGCATGCGGGAAGAATGCTATCCTCCGCCACTCGAAGCGTCCACTCCGCACTATTGGCCCGAACGTCTTGACCGAGCGATATTCGACAAACTCGTGCCAAGTGATGTCGTCAACCGGCTCGTTACTCGAAAATGAGCCATCGGTATGGTTTCCAAGTTCCTGTCAGAGCGTTAATAGGAAGATGGTGTGACCCAGTTTGCGGATCGCGGGTTGCAAGCGGGGGTTGGGTGATTAGTTCAGCGTGAACAGCCTACTGGATGGGTGCCGAGGGAAAGCTATTGGTCGCGCCATTCTTTGCTCCGCCCAGTGCAAGATGCGCGTGCACATACATCATTTAAACTGGGCGATTTCTGTCGAGCGCCTTGTTTTGCGAGAGGGTACCTTGAAGGACGAGAGCAAGAACTTCGTGCTGTTCGCGGTCATCGCCGCGCTCATCCTGTTCGGATGGCCGCTGGTGCAGAGCCGCTTCTTCCCGACGGCGAACCCGCCCGCGACCAAGGTCGTGGAGGGCAAGTCGCGCGCGCTGCCGCAGCCCGGTGCCGACCCGACCGCCGACTCACCCGCCGCGCTGCGTGATCGCCGGCAGGTGCTGGCGGAGAGTCCGCGCGTCCGCATCGAGACGCCCGCGCTGAAGGGGTCGATCAGCCTCAAGGGCGCCCGGCTCGATGACCTGGTGCTGACGCGCTACAACGAGACGGTGGCCGCCAACTCGCCGCCGATCCGCCTGTTCTCGCCCGCGGGCACGCAGGACGCCTATTTCGCCGCCTTCGGCTGGCGCGACGAGGGGCTCCGCCCACCCGCGGCCGACGCTCTGTGGACCGCCTCGGCGCCGGTGCTGACGCCGGGCAAGCCGGTGACGCTCACCGCCAGCAACGCGCAGGGCCAGCGCTTCGCGATCGAGCTGGCGGTGGACAATGACTATCTCTTCACGGTCAAGCAGACCGTCGCCAACGCCGGGAGCGGCGCGGTGCCGGTCGCGGCCTATGGCCTCGTCAACCGCATCGGCGTGTCCAAGGACCCCGACAGCTGGACGATCCACACCGGGCCGATGTCGGTCAACAACGGCGCGGCGCATTACAACCCCAACTTCAAGGACCTCGCCTCGGGTCCGGCGCGCTTCACCAGCACCGGCGGCTGGCTCGGCTTCACCGACAAATATTGGCTCGCGGCGATGGTGCCCGACCAGGGCCGCGCCTTCGACGGCCAGTTCCGCGCCGGGCCGAACGACAGCTTCCAGGCCGATTTCACCACCGCGCCGCAGCTGCTGCCGCCCGGCCGTCAGCTGAGCCAGACCGCCAAGCTGTTCGCCGGCGCGAAGGAGGTGAAGCTGCTCGACCGCTACACCGACACCGGCGCGGTGACGAAGCTGGACTATGCGATCGACTGGGGCTGGTTCCGCCTCGTCGAGAAGCCGATCTTCTATTACCTCGATCTGCTGTTCCGGCTGATCGGCAACTTCGGCGTCGCGATCATCATCCTGACGCTGACGATCCGGCTGCTCGTCTTCCCGATCGCGCAGCGCCAGTTCGTTTCAGCCGCTCAGATGCGGGCCCTGCAGCCTATCATCAGAGAAATACAGAGTAGAAACGGGGATGACAAAGCTAAGCAGCAGATGGAAATCGTGGCCCTTTACAAACAGAAGGGAGTTAGTCCCCTCTCTGGCTGCATCCCCGCAATAATTCAAATTCCGATTTTCTACGCGCTGTACAAGGCACTGTTGCTGACGATCGAGATGCGCCACCAGCCGTTCGCGCTGTGGATCAAGGACCTGTCCGCCCCCGACCCGGCGACGATCCTCAACCTGTTCGGCTATATCCCGATCACGCTGCCGCATTTCCTCGCGATCGGCGTGGTGCCGGTGCTGCTGGGCATCTCGATGTTCTTCCAGTTCCGGCTCAACCCGGCGCCGATGGACGATGCACAGAAGCAGGTGTTCGCGATCCTGCCCTGGGTACTAATGTTCGTGATGGCACCGTTTGCGGTCGGGCTGCAAATCTACTGGATCACTACAAATTACATTTCGATTTTGCAGCAGAGGATGCTTGCTGCTCAGTACAACGCTTCGGGGAGCAATTAGGAAGCGGGTGCGGAGCGGCCCTTTCGTAACGGCATCGCTGCTCTGCAGTCCATGAGAGGGCGTTAGCTGGTGTAAGGACAGCGGGTTCGTAGCTCGCCGTCCTCCCTCCGTCTTAACGTCGCAGTGAAATTGATCGACTTCGCGGTGGTGCGTTTCGGGTATACCTCAAGAGGACCACGACCGAGTTGGCTGAATGCTGGGGCGGAGGGGCAGGGCGGTGAGGTGCAAGTGACGGCGATGACCCGACGCTGCTGCTGATTCAGAGCAGCAGCTCAACCACGTCGGTCAGCTCGTCCACGTGAAGCTGCGCGGGCGGATGGTGATTGGGCCACGGTATGCCGCGTCGTAACCAGATCGCCCGCATACCCGCGGCCTCGGCGCCGAGGATATCAACCGTGGGATTATCCCCGATGAAGAGGCACGACTCGGTCGCCACGCCCAAGCGCTCGGCCGCGCGCCGGAACAGGCGAGCGTCGGGCTTTCGCAGGCCTTCGGCCTCCGACACGAGGACCGCATCGACCGCATCACGGATGCCGATCGTCGCGACCGTTCGTGACTGGAAGTCTGTCCATCCGTTGGTAACGATCCCAAGCTTGAACCCTTGACGGCGTAGCGCGGCGAGCAGGTCTCCAGCGCCTGCCATCGGGCAGGCGAACTCGTGGTAGCGCAGGCTGTACTCGGTCGCCAAGTCAGCCCCCGATGGCTCATCGATGCCCAGCTCCACCATCAGCTTCGGGTAGAGGACCGCCTTCGACAGCGAACCGTGCGCGTCGAGCCGGGTGAAGCGCTCGACGAACGTCTCCTCCTCTACCCGGTCCAGAAACCATCGCCGGTGCTGATCGATCAAAAACGCGCGGAGCGACGCCGCCCGGTCATGCAGCGTCTCATCGAGATCGAAGAGGATGGCAGCGGCCATCGATCAACCTGCCCGCATCGACCGAAGCTCGCGGCGCACGCTCATCATCGGCTTCGGCGCACCGGCTTCGCGGGGTAACGGCCGTGGACCGCGTGCTCTCCCACGAGAACGCGCCGCCAGTCGTTGGCGTCATGGATGGTGTGGACTCGCGCGTTGCGCCAATGGCGATCGTAGCCGTGCCGGCTCTCCGCCGCGGACGCGCCCGAGAGCGCGAACAGCAGGTTGGCCGCGTCGATCGCGACGTCCTCGGCGAGCGCCTTGACCGCGAACGCGGCGACGGCAGCCCGTCCGGACGCGGCCTCGTCGACACCGTCCGCCGCGGCCCCGTCGTGCTGTCGCGCCGCGGTGGAGAGCAGCGCCTCGAGCGCGTGGAGCTCGGCCGCGGCTCGCCCGAGCCGGGCGTGCAGCAGGCGATCCTCCCCCGCCGATGGCGCGCGTGCGCCGAGCCGAGGCCGCGAGCGCTGCCGGACGGACGCGACCAAATCGTCCAGCGCCGCGCGCGCGATGCCGACGTCGATCGCGGCATGGAGCAGCACCCCGTAGGAGTGGAACAACGTCGGCCGGTCGAACAGCCGCCAGTGCGCCACCACGTCGTCGGCGGGGACGTGCACGTCGTTGAACTGCGCCGTGCCGCTGAATGTCACGCGCTGGCCGATCACGTCCCAGTCGCCGAGCACCGCGACGCCTTCGGCCTCGCGCGGCACGAAGGCGAGCACCTGCCGCTCGTCGGCGTCGATCGCCGCGACCGGGATCCACTGGGCCGTCAGCGCGCCGGTGCAATAATATTTGGTGCCGTTCAGGCGAAAGGCGTCGCCCTCGCGCGTCAGCCGCGTCCGCAGGTCGAGCGCGGAGGACCCGCGCTCCGCCTGCGCGTTGCCGAAGCGGGCGCCGCGCAGCACCTCGCCGAAGAAGCGCCGCTGCTGGTCCGGCGTGCCGTCCTGGCGGAGCGCCTCGACGAAGAGGAAGTGGTTCTGCGGTAGCTGCCCGATCGCCGGATCGGCGACCGAGCGCAGACGGAATACCTCCGCGACGGTCGCATAGGACACGTCGGCACCGCCGAACGCGCGCGGCACCGTGATCGCGAGCAGCCCGGAGGCGGACAGCGCATCGAGCTCGGCATAGGGCACGGTGCGGTCGCGGTCGCGCGCGATCGCACCGGCGGCGATCTCGGTCGCGAGCGCGCGCGCCACCGCGACCGCCTCCGCCGCGTCGGCGATGACATGCCCCGTCCGCGACGACACGGGCTCGCGCGCGACCACCACGCTCACAGCCCTGTCTCCCCGCTCAGCAGCGCGCGGCCGATCGCCTCGTGACGCAGGTGAAGCGCCTCGTCGCTGCGGTCCGGCGCCCAGGCCACGCGCGACGGGAAGCTGCCGAAGAGGTCGAGCAGGAGCGAGCGCGCCAGGATCGCCGCTTCGTCGGCCGCGTCATCGCGCTCGGCCAGCGCCTCGGCCGCGTCCAGACGGGTGCGCAGCCGACCGATCTCGGCCAGCGTACCGGGGTCGTCGGCGAGCAGGTCGCCGACGAGGCTGGCGGCGATCTCGGCGAACAGCCGCTCGCCGGTGGCGAGATCGTCCGACACGCCCATCAGCTGGCACTCGCGACGGGTTCGCGCGTCTTCGCGGGCGCGAAGGGTACGTCCGCCGCGCCACCGTCGACGACCTGACCGAACGGATGGCGCCACAGGCCGTCGCGCTCGAGGATCGGCAGCACGCCCTCGCCGAACCAATAGGCCTCCTCGAGGTGCGGCACGCCCGAGAGCACGAACTCGTCGATGCCGACCGCGGCATATTCCTTGATCCGCTCCGCCACCTCGGTGTGGCTGCCGACGAGCGCGGTACCCGCGCCGCCGCGCACCAGGCCGACGCCGGCCCAGAGATTGGGCGCGATCTCGAGATTGGCGGTGGAGCCCTGGTGGAGCGCGATCATGCGCTTCTGCCCCTCCGACTCGCTGCGCGCCAGCCCGGCCTGGACCGAGGCGATCGTGGCGGGATCGATCCCCTGCAGCAGCCGCTCGGCCTCGGCCCAGGCCTGTTCCGACGTGTCGCGGCTGATCACGTGGAGCCGGATGCCGTAGCGCAGCGTGCGACCCTGCCGCGCGGCCAGCTCACGGATCCAGGCGACCTTCTTGGCCACCGCGTCGAGCGGCTCGCCCCAGGTGAGGTAGACGTCGCTGTGTGCCGCGGCGACCGGGCCGGCCGCCGCGGACGAGCCGCCGAAGTAGAGCGGCGGCACGGGATCCGGCACGCGCGGGATGGTCGCGCCGACGACGCGCAGATGCTCACCGTCGAAGTCGGCGCGACCGTCGCGCCACAGCGCGCGCACGATCGTCAGGAACTCGTCGGCGCGCGCGTAGCGCTCGTCCTTGGACAGGAAGTCGCCGTACGCCTGCTGCTCGTGCTGCTCGCCGCCGACCACGACGTTCAGCAGCAGCCGCCCCTGCGAGTGGCGCTGGAAGGTCGCCGCCATCTGCGCCGAGAGCGTCGGCGAGATCAGGCCAGGGCGGAAGGCGACGAGGAACTTGAGCCGCTCGGTCACCTCGACCAGCATCGCGGTGGCGAGCCAGGCGTCCTCGCACCACGCCCCCGTCGGCGTCAGCGCGCCGACGAAGCCGAGCTGCTCGGCACTGCGCGCGATCTGGCCGAGATAGGCGATCGAGGCGGGGCGGGCGCCGCCGGCAGTGCCCGCGGGCACGCCGTGGCCGCCCCCGACGATCTGGCGGCTGTCGCCGTAGGTGGGCAGGAACCAGTGGAAGTCGAGGGTCATGACTGCATCCTTGCGTTGGCCTGGAGCGGCGCGGCGTCGACGAGGCGGAGCGGCGCGGCGGGATGGGAGAGCGCGACGGGATCGCGGTAGCGCGCGCCGTGATGGTCGGCGGGCAGGCGCGCGTGGCCGGCGCCGAACAGCCGCTCGCGCAGCGTCTCACCGGGCACGTAGCCGTCGCGATAGCGGCCACGGCGGCGCAGCTCGGGGATGACCAGCTCGATGAAGTCGCGCGCGGTCTCGAACGAGAGATACTGGCGCAGGTTGATGCCGTCGATGCCGTCCTCGTCGAGCCAGCGCTCGACCGCGTCGGCGACGATCTCGGGCGTGCCCGCGACGAAGAAGCGGTCCTCGTCGAAGCCGGCGAGCGCGTCGAGCACGTCGCCCACGGTCACCGCGCTGCCGCCGGCCAGCGCCAGCCGCGCCCAGCGCGACGGGTCGGCGCCGGGCACCTGGGCGAGCGGCGTGTCGCGCGGGTACCGCGTGTAGTCCACCTTCGACATGGCGTGGACCAGTTTGCCCTCGACGCTCAGCAGGCGGCGATAGGCGTCGAGCTTGGCCGCGACCGCGTCGCTGTCCTTGCCGACGATGATGCCGGCCTGGACGACGAACTTGATGCCGGCCGGATCACGCCCCTGCTCGACCGCGGCGGCGCGCATCGCGGCGATGTTGGCGCGCACGTCCGCCTGGGTCGCGCCCCCGGTGAACACCACCTCGGCGTGACGCCCGGCGAAGGCGATGCCCGCGCGCGACCCCGTCGCCTGGTAGAGGACCGGGGTACGCTGCGGGCTGGGCTGGGTCAGGTGCGGGCCGGCGACGCGGAAGTGCGTGCCCTCGTGGTGGATGTAGCGGACCTTCGAGGGGTCGGTGTAGACGCGGTTGGCGCGGTCGACGATCACCGCGTCGTCGTCCCACGAGCCTTCCCACAGCTTGTACAGCACGTCGAGATACTCGTCCGCGATCTCGTAGCGGTGGTCGTGCGCCACCTCGTCGGCGTGGCCGAAATTGCGCGCGGCGTTGGGCAGGTAGGAGGTGACGATGTTCCACCCCACCCGCCCCTTGGTGAGATGGTCGAGTGTGCTCATCCGACGCGCGAAGGCGAAGGGCGGCTCGTAGGTGGTGGAGAAGGTGACACCGAAGCCGAGATGCTGCGTCACCGCCGCCATCGCCGGGATCACCAGCAGCGGGTCATTCGAGGGGATCTGCACCGCCTCGCGCAGCGCGGTCTCCACGCCGTCGCGGAAGCCGTCGTAGGCGCCGATCACGTCGGCAAGGAACACGCCGTCGAACTGCCCGTGCTCGAGCAGCTGTGCCAGCTCGGTCCAATAGTCGATATCGTTGAACCGGTGCCGGTTGTTGTCGGGATGCACCCACAGGCCGTGGACGATATGGCTGACGCAGTTCATCTCGAAGAGATTAACGTGGAGCTGCTTAGGCATGGGCTGACCTCATGGGATCGAGCGACGGGATCGCGGCCAGGAGCGCGCGCGTGTAGGGGTGTGCCGGCGCGGCGAAGAGCCGGTCGGCCGGCCCGTCCTCGACCAGCCGCCCCTCGTGCATCACCGCGATCCGGTCGCTGACGCGGCGCACCACGCCGAGGTCGTGGCTGATGAACAGGCAGGCCAGACCGAGCCGCGCCTTGAGATCGTCGAGCAGCGCGAGCACCTCGGCCTGTACCGACACGTCGAGCGCCGACACGGGCTCGTCGCAGATCAGCGCGCGCGGCTCGAGCGCGAGCGCGCGCGCGATCGCGACGCGCTGGCGCTGTCCGCCAGAGAGCTCGATCGGTCGGCGCGAGAGCAGGCCGGCGTCGAGCCGCACCAGCCCCAGCAGCGCCGCGGCACGGTCGTGGCGCTCACCGCGCGCGACACCGCGCAACGCGAGCGGCTCGTCGAGCACGCGGCGCACGGTATAGCGCGGGTCGAACGAGGCGAGCGGGTCCTGGAAGATCACCTGGACGTCGCGGCGCCGCGTGCGCCGCTCGCGCGCGGGCAGGTCGCGCCAGTCATCGCCCGACCAGCGTACCACCCCCGCGTCGGGCACCTCCAGTCCGAGCAGCATGCGAGTCAACGTCGTCTTGCCCGAGCCCGAGGCGCCGACCAGACCGATCGTCTCGCCCGCATGCAGCGCGAGGCTCACCTCGCTCACCACCGTGCAGGGGCGGCGATCGGCGCCGGGATAGGTCTTGCTCACGCCCTCGGCGGCGAGCAGCGGCGCCGCCGGCGTGAGCGGGACCACCGCGGTGGGCGCGGCCGCCACG
Organism: Sphingomonas folli; assembly: GCF_019429525.1. Classification (GTDB taxonomy): domain Bacteria; phylum Pseudomonadota; class Alphaproteobacteria; order Sphingomonadales; family Sphingomonadaceae; genus Sphingomonas; species Sphingomonas folii. The sequence continues at coordinate 27,788 of NZ_JAHXZL010000011.1, forward strand.
CGCGGCCGAGCGCCGTGGATCGCGGCCGCGGCCTCGACCAGCGCGCGCGTATAGTCGTGGCGCGGGTCGCCGAGGATCGCGGCGGCGCTGCCCTGCTCGACGATCCGGCCGTGGCGCATCACCGCGATCCGGTCGGCCAGCTGCGCCACCACCGCGAGATCGTGGCTGACAACGATCAGCGCGCCGTCGCGCGAGCGCAGGTCGCGCAGCAGCGCGAGGATCTGCGCCTGCACCGCGGCGTCGAGCGCGGTGGTCGGCTCGTCGGCGATCAGCAGTGCGGGGTCGTTGGCGATCGCGGCGGCGATTAACGCGCGCTGGCGCAGGCCGCCGGAGAGCTGGCGAGGGTGCTGGCGCGCGCGCAGCTCTGGCTCGGGCACGTGCACCGCGCGGAGCAGCTCGATCGCCCGCTCGCGGCGCTCGGCGCGGGTCAGCCCGCCCGCGGCGCGCAGCGGCTCCTCGATCTCGGCGCCCACGGTGCGCAGCGGGTCGAGCGAGCCGAGCGCGTCCTGCAGCACGAATCCGATGCGGCGCCGGCGCAGCGCGCCCCAGTCGCGCTCGCGATAGCCGAGCAGGTCGTCGCCCGCGAACGCCAGCCGCCCCGCCGCGGTGCGCGCGCCCTGCCCCGCCAGCCCGATCAGCGAGCGCGCGGTGACGCTCTTGCCCGAGCCCGACTCACCCACCAGCGCGAGGCACTCGCCCGGCGCGACGGTGAAGCTCACCTCGCTCAGCACCGGCGCGGCGTCGCCGAACGCGACCGAGAGTCGGTCGACCTCGACCAGCGGCGCACGCGGCGCGGGGAAGGCGATCGTCACAGCTCGCGCCCCTCGCCGTGGCGGATCGCGGCGCGGCCGAGCGCGGTGACCGCCAGCACGGTGAGCGTGATTGCGGCGCCCGGCGCAGCGACCAGCCACCAGGCGTTGGCGAGGAAGTTGCGCCCGACCGCGAGCATCGCGCCCCATTCCGGCGCGGGCGGCGGCGCGCCGAAACCGAGGAAGCTGAGCGCCGCGCCCGCGCCGATGCTCACTCCCACACCCATGGCGGCGACCAGCAGGACGGGGCGGACCGCGTTGGGCAGGACGTGGCGCCAGATCAGCACTGCGCCGGGCTGACCGAGCGTGCGCGCCGCTTCGACATAGCCGCTGGCGCGCACCAGCTTGGCCTGCGAGCGGACCATGCGCGCGTAGCGCGGGGTCGCCGCGACGCCGACCGCGACGATCGCGTTGCCGAGCCCCTGGCCGAAGAAGGTGATGATGACGAGCGCGAGCAGCAGGTCGGGGAAGGCGAGCAGCGTGTCGAGCAGGCGCCCGACCAGCGCGTCGGCGACGCGTCCGCCGAGACCCGCAACGAGGCCGAGCGCGGTGCCGGCAACGAGCGCGAGCGCGGTCGCGGCGAACCCCATCAGCAGCGACGGGTGCACGCCATGCACGAGACGCACCAGCACGTCGCGCCCGTTCTCGTCGGTGCCGAGCCAGTGCGCCGCGCTCGGCGCGTAGAAGGCGTCGCGCCCGCTGCCGACCAGCGGGTCGCCGCCGATCACCAGTCCGGGGGCGAGCGCGGCGACGAGCAGCAGCGCGAGGAACAGCGCGGCGAGCGCGACGCCGAGGGGGACGCGCCTGCGCGCCGCGAACCCTGTCGGCGCCGCCGCCTGCACCTGGTCTGGCGGCTCCGCGGCCGCGAGCGGCAGGTCGAGCGCGGTACCAACATAGGGCCAGACGGCGGCGCGGGCGGGACCGGCCTCGGCCAGCGCGCGGATCGGATAGGTGCTCATGACGGCGTCTCCGGTCGGTCAGGCGCGCGCGCGCGCAGCGGGCGGGGCGGCGGCGAATTGGCTGGCGGGGCGGTCCAGCCCGAGATGGTCGCGCAGCGTCGAGCCGGCATATTCGTGGCGGAACAGGCCGCGCGCGCGCAGCAGCGGCACTACCTCGTCGACGAAGACCTCGGCGCCCGAGGGGAACATGTCGGGCATCAGGTTGAAGCCGTCCGCGGCGCCGGCGCGGAACCACTCCTCCAGCGTGTCCGCGATCTGCTCGGGCGTGCCGACCGCGAGCCGGTGGCCGCTGCGGATCCGGCGTGAGAGCTGGCGCACGGTCAGCCGCTCGGCCCGGGCGAGGTCGAGCTGGGCCTGGAGGAAGCCGTGCGAGCCGGTGGTGAACGACGCCACGTCACCGATCCGCGCCCACGGCAGCTCGGCGTCGGGGTCGAGCTCGGCGGCGGGGATGCCGATCCGCTGGGCGATCTGCGCGACCAGCCCGTCCTCGCCGAGATAGCCGTCGAGCGCGTCGCAGCGCGCCTGCGCCTCGGCCTCGGTGCTGCCGATCACCGTCGACAGGCCGGGCATGATCTTGAGCTGGTCCGGGTCGCGGCCCCAGGCGCGCGCGCGGGTCTTCATCTCGCGGTAGAAAGCGACGCCGTCGGCCAGCGTCGTCTGGGTGGTGAAGATCGCGTCGGCGCGGCGCGAGCCGAGCGCCTTGCCGCCCTCCGACGCGCCCGCCTGCACCAGCACGGGTCGGCCCTGCGGCGAGCGCGGCACGTTGAGCGGCCCGCGCACCTGGAAGTGCGTGCCGACATGGTCGAGCCGGTGGACCTTACCGGGATCGGCGAAGCGCCCCGCCGCGGCGTCGCCGATGATCGCGTCGTCCTCCCAGCTGTCCCACAGCTTCTGGACGACGTCGACGAACTCGTCGGCACGTCCGTAGCGATCGCCGTGGAGCGGCGCGCCGGCGAGGCCGAAGTTCTGCGCCGGCAGGTCGCCCGCATTGGTGACGATGTTGCACGCCACGCGCCCGCCGCTGAGATGGTCGATCGAGGCGAGCCGGCGCGCGAGGTTGAACGGGTCGTTGTAGGTGGTCGAGCAGGTCGCGATCACGCCGATATGCGTCGTGGCCAGCGCCACCGCGGTGAGCAGCACGGTGGGCTCGAGCCGCCCTCCGGGATTAGTCGCGACATTCTCCTGCAGCGCCGGGCCGTCGGCGAGGAAGATCGCGTCGAGCGTGCCGCGCTCCGAGATGCGCGCGATGTTGATGTAATAATCCTTGTCGAGATAGGCGGTCGGCGCGACCTCGCCGAGCCGCCACGCCGCCTGGTGCCCGCCCAGCCCCAGGATGTTCATGCCGATGCTCATCTGGCGCTGTGCCATGGTCAGCCCTCCCTCGACGCCGGCACCGCGCCCGCCGACCCGTCGGTGGCCGCGCCCTCCGCCGCCGCCTCGTCGCGCGCCTTGGCGAAGCGCTCCGCCCAGGCGGCGCGCGGGTTGGTGCCGTTGAGGTGATAGTCGCCGAGCGCGCGCTCGCGCTGGATCGCAGGGTTGTGCGAGGCGATCACGCGCGCGTTGCGCCAGTGGCGGTCGAGCCGCCGCGCCTCCTGAGTCGCCGAGGCGCCGCCGACCTCGAACAGCAGCCCCGTCGCCTCCAGCACCAGGTCGATCGCGAGCTGCTGGCCGTGATAGGCGGCGATGTCGGCGGCGAGAAAGGCGGGATCGTCCGGGTCTGCCCCGTAACGCCACGCCGCGTGCGCCGCCTCGAGCCGCTCTGACACGCCGCCGACGATGCTGTCGAGCGCGAAGGAGAGGCTGCCGAGCCGTCCGACGACGCGCTGGACGAGCGGGTCGGCGGCGACGTCGGTGGTGCCGGGCACGCCGAAGGTGCGCGTCTTGGCGCGGACGAAGGCGACCGCGTCGCGCAGCACCGCGCGGCCGATGCCGGCGAAGGCGGCGAGGTGGAACTGCTGATAGAAGGCGGTGAGGTAGGTGTCCGCCTTGAACTCGCCGGCGGTGAAGCGCCGCAGGATCTGGTCCTCGGCGACGGTGACGTCCTCGAAGCGGGTGGTGCCGCTGCCGGTCAGGCGCTGGCCGAAGCCGTCCCAGTCGTCGATCCGGCTGACCCCCGGCGCGGTCGCCGAGACGATCACGCTCAGCCGCTCGTCGCCGTCCGCCGCTGCGGCGTGGATCCAGTCGGCGTAGAGCGTGCCGGTCGAGTAATATTTCTCACCGTCGAGGCGCCAGCGCTCGCCCTCGCGCGTCAGCTTCACCAGCGTCTCGGTGCCGGTGCTGCGCTCGGCCATCGCCGCGCCGAACAGCTCGCCCGCGGCGACCCGCTCGAACCAGCGCGCGTTGGTGGCGGTGTCGGGGTGGTTGAGCCGCCCCTCGACGAAGGCGAAATGCGCGCGCAGCGTCTGCACCAGGTTCGAGTCCGCCTCGCCCAGCTCGATCAGCAGCCGGAAGAGCTGGGTCAGCGTGGCACCGGCGCCGCCCTGAGCGACCGGCAGCCGGGTCGCGCCGAAGCCCGCGCGGGCGAGCGCGGCGACCGCGTCATAGGGCAGCTCGCGCTCGATCTCGCGTCGTACCGCCGCGTCGGCGATCTCCGCGAAGAGTGGGCGAAAGCGCGCGGCGAGCGTCTCGTAGGCAGGCGGCTCGGCGCTGCCGGAGGCGGGCCGTGCCACAACGGGCTTCAGTTCGATGACAGCCATGACGGGCTCCTCGGGATGACGAAAAGGACAGCGGCGACGCTCATGCGGTCGCCCCGCGCGGGTCGATCGCGGCGGTGAGCAGATCGACGACGAGGTTGACGATGACGTAGCTGGCGGCGACCAGCAGGGTGATGCCCACCACCATCGGGATGTCGGTCGCCGCGGTGGCGTCGGCCATCAGCCGACCGATCCCCTGGCGCGCGAACAATGTCTCGGTGATGATCGCGCCGCCGAGCAGGAAGCCGAACATATGGCCGAACAGCGTCACCAGTGGCACCAGCGCGTGGCGCAGCGCGTGGCCGTAGCGGACCGCGGCCTCGCCCAGCCCACGGGTGCGCGCCGCCAGGATGAAGGGCTGCTCCAGGATGGCGTCGAGCTCCTGCCGCAGCACCTGCGCCATCGTCGCGGCGAGCGGCAGCGCGAGCGTGCCGACGGGCAGGACCAGCGCCGCCCCGCCCTCTCCCGCCACCGGCAGAAGCCGCAGCTGGAACGACAGCAGGAACAGCAGCAGCAGCCCGAGCACGAAGGTGGGCATCGCGGTGAGCACCAGCTCGGCGCCCGACACCGCGGCGCGCGCGGGCGTCTCGCGCCCGGCGGTGAGCGACGCGACGACCACCGCGATCAGCAGCGCCAGCGCGCCCGCGGCGAGGGCCAGCCGCACCGTTGCGCCGGCCTGCTCCGCGATCGCCCCCGCGACCGGCACGCGCAGCCGGTAGGACTCGCCGAGGTCGCCGGTGGCGAGCCGGCCGATGTAGCGCGCATATTGGACCGGCAGCGGCTGATCGAGGCCGTATTCGGCGCGCACCTGCGCCACGATCTCGGCGGTCGGCAGTGCCTCGGGGCCGCCGAGAATCGCGATGGCGGTGTCGCCCCCGGTCACGTTCATGGCGACGAAGGTGATGCTCGCGGCGGCCCACAGGACGCCGACGCCGGCGAGCAGCCGCCATAGGATGATGCGGACGAACCTCATGCGCCGGGTCCTTCCAGCCAGACGGTGGTGAAGAGCGGGGTGTTGTGCGACGTGTCGAAGACGAGCCCGTGCACCTCGCGGCGGTAGGCCACGAGCGTGCTGTTCTCGAGCACCGGGATCGCGGGCACGAGCTCGGCCAATCGACGCTGCGCCTGCGCGTACAGGCGCGCGAGCGTCGCCTCGTCGCCGCCGCGCCGCGCCGCCGCCAGCAGCGCGTTGAGGCGCGGGTCGTCCAGCCGGGTGATGTTCTGCCCGGTATAGCCGCCGCGATTGATCTGCTGGCCGTGGTAGACGATGTAGAGACCGTCGGGCGTGTTGGTGTGCCAATAGCCCGCGCCGGTCGCCTGATAGTCGTTGGCGGTGCGATGCTGCGCGAACTGCGCCAGCGGGATCGGCTCGAGTCGCAGGTCGACGCCGATCCTGCGGAAGTCGGCCTGCAGCCCGATGACCACGAAGCCGAGCGGGCTGGCGTCGGTGGTCAGCACCGTCGCCTCGAGCCGCCTGCCGTTCCTGGTCCGGATCCCGTCCGCGGCCCGGCCGGTCCACCCGGCGGCGTCGAGCAGCCGTGCCGCGGCGGCGGGATCATAGCCGAGGTCCCGCGTCGCCGCCGCATCATAGTAGCGCGTCGAGGCGGACAGGAAGCCGGTCGTCGGGATATATTCGCCGAGCCCGGCGCTCCGCGCGAGGCCCTCGCGATCGACCGCGCGCGCCAGCGCCTGCCGCACGCGGACGTCGTCGAACGGCGGCTTCTCGACGTTGAAACTGATCCCGCGCAGCGGGTTGCCCAGGTTGATCCGGCTGCGCAGCACCAGCCCGGGGTCGGCGCGGATCGCCGCGGCGTTGGCGGCGGGCGCGTCGGTGGTGAAGTCGCGCTCGCCGCTCGCCAGCGCGGTGTAGCGCGCCAGCCCCTCGGGCACGGTGGCGATCTCGATCCGGTCGAGATAGGCCGGGCCGCTGTGGCGGATCACGTCCGGCGCCCAGTGATAGTCGCGGCGCTTCGCCAGCGTCAGCACCTGGTTGCGGACGTAGCGCTCGACCGTGAACGGGCCAGTGCCGATCGGCCGGGTCGCGATCGTGCCCGGCGCCTCGCGGATCTGCCGCGGCGACACCATGCCGAACCAGCTCTGGGCCAGCACGTCGAGGAAGGGCGCGTAGGGCTCGCTCAGCCGCGCCTCGAACACGAACGGCGCCACCACGCGCCCGGTGGCGTAGGGCGCGATATAGGCGGTGGTCATCGCCGTGCGCGTCGCCGGATCGCGGATGCGATCGAGATTGGCTTTCACCGCCGCGGCGTCGAACCGCTCGCCATCCGAGAAGGTGACGTCCTCGCGCAGCGTGAAGGTGTAGGTGCGGCCGTCGGGCGAGACCGTCCAGGAGCGCGCCAGCCACGGCGTCGGCCGCCCGCGCTCGTCGAGGTAGACGAGATTGTCGAAGGTGGTGCGACCGAGCCACTTGGTGTTGGTGTCGGCGAGCAGCTGCGCGTCGAGCGTGCCGTTGTCGCGCGCGGCGACGACGCGCAGCGTGCCGCCGGGCCGCCCCGGCGCCCGCTCCACATAGTCGCGGCTCGGATAGGTGACGGGCTGCCCCGCGGCGACGCGCGGCAGCGGATCGCTCGCGTCGCCGCCGCGTCCGCCCTCGCCCGCGCCGCCGCAGGCGGCGAGCGCCAGCGCGATCGGGAGGAGTGCGCGCCAGCTCATCGCGCGTCCCCGTCGAGCCAGGCGCCGGTCAGGACCGGCGTGTTGTGCGAGGTGTCGAAGATCACGCCGTGGAGCCGGCGCGCGTAGGCGACGAGCGAGTGGTTCTCGTCGAGCGGCACGCCGGGCACGATCTCGACTAGGCGACGCTGCGCCGCGCCGTACAGCCGGCGCAGCTCGGCCGGGTCGCTGCTCTCTCGCGCGCGCTCGAGCAGGCGGTCGAGCTCGGCGTCGCGCACGTGCGCGGTGTTCTGGCCGATCCGCCTGGCCGAGCTGATCTCACCGCTGTGATGGAGGATGTAGAGCGCGTCGGGCGTGTTGGTATGCCACACGCCGGCAGAGAGCGTCTGATAGTCGCCCGTATGCTGCCGCTCGGTGTATTGCGACAGCGGCATCTCGACGATGCGCAGGTCGAAGCCGATCTTGCGCAGGTCGGCCTGAACCGCGACGTTGATCGGCGTCAGCGTCGGGCTGCTCCAGGTGAGCACCTCGGCGCCGAGGCGCTGGCCCTGCCGCACCCGGTATCCCGCGGCGTCGCGCGCGGTCCAGCCCGCCTGGTCGAGCAGGCGGTTGGCCGCGGCGGGGTCGTAGCGCAGCACGCCCGCGGCGGCCGGATCGTAGTAAGCCGTGGTGCCCGCGAGGAAGTCGGTCTTGGGCAGCACCTCGCCGAAGAAGACGCTGCGCGTGATCGCCTCGCGGTCGACCGCCTGCGCCACGGCGCGGCGGACGCGCACGTCGGTCCACGGCGCGCGGTCGAGATTGTAGGTCAGCGCGCGGAACGGCAGGCCGGTGCGGATGCGGCTATCGTACACCAGCCGCGGGTCGGCGCGGATCGCCGCGGCGTTCTGCGGCGGGGCGTCGAACACCAGCTGCGTCTCGCCCGAGGCGAGCCCGGCGTAGCGCGCCATCGCCTCGGGGACGAAGGCGATCTCGACCCGGTCGAAATAGGCGGGTCCACGGTGGCGGAGGTAATCGGGCGCGCTGTGATAGTCGGCGCGACGGCGCAGAATCAGCCCCTTCTGCCGCTCGTAGCGCTCGACGACGAAGGGCCCGGTGCCGCTCGGGCGGGTCGCCAGCTCCTCCGGGTGGAGCCGGATCTGGCGCGGGCTCATCATCGCCAGCCAGCTCTGCGCGAGCACGTCGAGGAACGGCGCATAGGGTCGGCTGAGGTGCGCCTCGAACGTCGTCGGGTCGATCACCCGGCCGTCGACATAGGGGGCGATATAGGCCGCGGCGAGCGGGGACTTGGTGCGCGGGTCGCGCATATGCTCGAGGTTGAGCCGCACCGCCTCGGCGTCGAACCGGCTGCCGTCGGAGAAGGTGACGTCGTCGCGCAGGTGGAAGGTGTAGGTGAGCCCGTCGGGCGAGACCGCCCACGATCGCGCCAGCCACGGCGTCGGCTCGCCCTTGTCGTCGAGGTAGACGAGATTGTCGAAGATCAGGCGGCCGATCCACTGCGCGTTGGTGTGGCTGATCGCGTGCAGGTCGAGCGTGCCGGTGTCGGTGCCGACGCTGGCGTGCAGCGTGCCGCCGGGCTTGCCGGGCCGCTGCTCGGCATAGTCGGTCGCGGGATAGGTGAAGTCGCCGTTGGGGCCGCCGCGGCGCGCGCGCGGGTCGGCGTCACCGCCCCCCGCGCCGCAGGCGGCGAGCAAGCCCGCGCCCGCGACCAGCGCCAGCCGGCGCAGAGGGCGCTTCCACCGCCTCACAGCGCGACCGAGACCCCGCCGATCACGGTAAAGCCGTCGCCCGGCGTCAGCCGCGGGTTGGTGCGATCCGAGCCGTTGAGGTTGAATGCCGGGCTGACCACCGCGCCGTAATGCTTGTTGGTGATGTTCTGGAAGTCGGCGAAGATCCGGTAGCTGGTCTCGGGGATCTTCAGCCCGACCGTGCCGCCGAACAGCTGATAGCCGCGGGTCGAGACGCTGTTGGCATAGTCGAGCCAGTTCTTCGCCGCGACACTGGTGTTGACGTTGCCGTAGAAGCCCGAGGCATGGTCGACCGCCAGCTCGGCCTGGTAGATATGCTTGGGGATGCCGGGCAGCTCGTTGCGCCCGAACGTCGGGTCGCGGCGGAAGGTGAAATCATTGTAGGTGTAGGACTGGCGCAGGCTGACGCTGCTGCCCGCGCCGTCGCGCCACAAGGGCGTGTCCAGCGCGACCTCGACGCCCTGGTGCCGGGTCGGCGAGGCGTTCGACTCCGCGGTGACGTTGAGCACCGTGTCGACCACGACCGAGAGCAGCTCGTCGCGGATGTCGGCGCGGTAGACGCTGAGGTTCCACCCGCCGAGCAGCGGCAGCGTGCCGCGCGTGCCCAGCTCGTAGGTGGTCGCGGTCTGGTCCCTGAGATCCAGCCCGTGCGCGGCGAGCCCCTGCGCCGGATAGCCCGCCGGGATCGCGGGCGGCGTCGTCAGGAACGCCCAGTCGTTGGGCGGCTCGACCGAGCGGCTGACGTTGCCGAACAGCTGCACCTCGGGCGTGAGCTCGTAGCGGAAGCCGGCGCGATAGCCATAGTCCCAGCTCTCGCGGCGGTACGGCGTGGTGAGGTCCGGGATCACCGGATAGGTCACCCCGGTGCCGCGCTTGATGCGGATCAGCGACCCGCCGAACAGCAGGTGCAGCCGCTCGACCGGCTCGCTCTCGTTGGTCAGGAAGAGGTTGCCGTCGGTGCCCTTGTAATAAGCGTCGCGCACCAGCGCGCCGACCGGCAGCCGCGCGGTCGCGCCCGAGGGGACGCGGACATAGTTGCGCAGATACGCCTTGTCCGGGTGGGTGGTGTAGAGCAGCCCGAGCACCGTGCTGCTGTCGCGGCCGAACAGCGTGTCGGTGCGGGTGTAGCGCAGCGAGCCGGTCAGGTCGGTATAGCCCCAGCGCCCGCGGTTGACGCCGAGCTGCTGGTCGATCGGATAGTCGTGATAGACGACGCCGAGCTCCAGCGCGGAGCGGTCGCTCAGGTCGAACTCGGTCTTGTTGGCGATCCAGAAGGAGCCCGGCTGGATCCGGTCGGCGTCGAGCGCGACCTGCTGCGGGTTGGCGACGCGTGGGTCGGCCTCGACCTGCGCGACCGTGATCAGACCCGGCGACTGGTTCGCGGTGCGGCGGTAGCGGAAGAAGAAACGCGTGCGGACGGTGGGCGCGATCTCATAGCCGAGGTTGGCCTGCACGCCGAAGCTGCGCCCGCGCGTCTGCTGCTGATAGCCGTCGCGGTGCGCGCCGGTGACGCTGACGTAATAGTCGAGCGGGCCATAGTCGCCACCCGAACTCACCTGATATTTGCGATAGCCGTAGCTGCCGCCCTCCAGCCGGATGCCGAGCGGCGAGCTAAAGTCCTTGCCGGTGAGCGAGACGTAATTGATCACGCCGCCGAGTGTGACCGAGCCGCGATCGAAGCCGTTGGCGCCGCGCAGCACCTCGGTGCGGCTGTTGCCGAGCGGCTCGAACAGCTCGTACGGCGTGCCGCCCGGCCCGCTCACCGGCAGACCGTCGAACTCGAACAGCGCGCCGGAGCGGAAGAAGCCCGAGCCACGGTTGATCGCCGAGCCGCGGATCGAGATCTTGATGCCATCCGAGCCCCCGCCCGCCTGCGCGAAGATGCCGGGCTGGAACTTGAGCAGATCCGCGTTGGTGATCAGGCCACGGTCCTCGGCGGCGCTGTTGTCGATCAGCGCAGTCCCGCCGGCAATCGAGTCGAGCGCCTTGCGCGTCTCCTCCAGCCGGCCGTTGCGGCGACCGGTGACCACGACCGTCTCCCCGTCGTCGCTCGCGCCGGCGCGCGCATCATCGGCGACGGGGTCGGCGCTCACGTCGCGCGGACCGCCCTGTGCGGCAGTGGCGAGGGGCGCGAACAGCAGAGCGGCCGACGCGGCCCCGACGAGGGTCCGGCGACGATGCGACGCGCGCGCCGATGAAAGGTGTGGACCGGCAGCCATGAGTCGTTCCCCCGAGTGCGCCGCTGGCCCCGGGCCGCGGCGATGCGATGCGCTCGCTCCTCGCCGACGCCGTCTTCAGCGACGTTCGGCTCCGCGACGGTGACCGCCGCGACACCCTGGATGTCGTCAATTCCTACCAACTTAGTCAACTTTACCTCTTGCTGGGTCGCATCAATAATTTCTACTAACCCGATATGGATTGAAATAGGCCTATTCGCGCTGGGTGCGCAAGCCTCTAACCTCATGATCCGTAGCGTTATCGCAGTGAGCCCTGCCGGGCGCGCGCAGTCTGTCTTTCCAGCAAGTCCTACTTATCAGATCGGGATTCATTGTCGATGACCACCACGCCTGAGCCCGAGGGGCTGCTCGCCGAGCTGGGGATCGATCCGACGCGCGCGTCCGAGACGCTGTGGCGCGTCACCGGCCTGGCGCTCCGCTACCGCGGACGGTTCGTGCTGGCGACCGGTGCCAGTCTCGCCGCCAGCCTCGCGGGCATCGCCGCTCCGCGTCTCCTCGGTCGCGCGGTCGATGCCGCCGACGTGCCGTTGGCCGCCGCCCGCGACAGCGGACCCTTGGTCATGCTGGGCGCCGCGCTCTTCGCGGTGCTCGCCTGTCGCGGGCTGTTGCAGATGGCCGCCGGCTACAACAGCGAGCTGCTCGGCCAGAACGTCGCCCGCGACCTGCGGCTGGCCTATTTCGCGGCGCTGCAGCGGCTCGACTTCGCCTTCCACGACCGCGTCCACTCGGGTGACCTCATCACCCGCGGCATGCTCGACCTGGAGGGCATGCGCGGCTTCATCGAGGTCGGCCTCCAGCGCAGCATCCAGCTCGCGCTGCTGCTCGTGACCGGTGCGCTCGTCCTCTCCCGCATCGATCCGATCATGGCGGCGGTGACGCTCAGCTTCGTGCCCGTCGTGCTGTGGCGCGCGGGACGGATGGGCCTGCGGCTGCGGCTCGCCTGGACTCGGCTGCAACGGAGCATGGCCGTCCTGACGCGCGTCATGGAAGAGAGCCTGCAAGGCGCGCGCGTGGTGCGCGCCTTCGGCGCCGCGTCGCACGAGCTACGCGGGTTCGATCGCACCGGGGACGAGGCGCTCGCACTGTCCGAGCGGCGCATCCAGGTCCGCGCGCGCGCGATGGCGACGATCAACAGCGCCTTCTACCTGGCGATGGCGCTCGCTTTGTGGGTCGGGTGGCGGCGCGTCGCCGCCGGGATGATCTCGCTCGGCCAGCTCGCCGAGTGCCTCGCCTACATGACGCTGCTGCAGCTGCCGGTCCGCCAGGTTAGCCTGATCATGAACTCGGCCGCGCGGGCGGTGTCGGCGGGCGCGCGCGTGTTCGAGATCCTCGACGCGCAGCCGCGGATCGTCGATCGCGCGGCTGCCGTCCCGCTCGTCGTCGCAGACGGCGAGCTGCGGTTCGAGGATGTTCACCTCGACTATGAAGACGGGCAGCCGCCCGCGCTCTCCGGCGTCAGCTTTGCCGTCCGTCGCGGCGAGACGCTCGGAATCGTCGGCGCCTCCGGATCGGGCAAGTCGTCGATCGCGCATCTGATCCCGCGCTTCTACGACCCGAGCGCCGGGCGGATCAGCATCGATGGCCAGGACATCCGCGCGGTGACGCTCGAGTCGCTGCGAACGGCGGTCGGACTGGTACAGCAGGACGTCTTCCTTTTCGACGACAGCGCCGCCGCGAACATCGCCTATGCCGCGCCCGACACCGACGAGCACGACATCGCCGAGGCCGCGCGCGCCGCCGCGATCCACGATCATTTCGACGCGCTGCGTGACGGCTATGCCAGCCGGGTCGGCGAGCGCGGCGCGGCGCTGTCGGGCGGGCAGCGCCAGCGCGCCGCCATCGCGCGCGGCCTGGTGCCGGAACCCGCCATCCTCGTGCTGGATGACGCCACCTCGGCCGTGGACGCGATCACCGAGCACCGCGTCCGCCGCGGACTCCGCTCCGCCACCGCGGCGCAGGCGATCGTCCTCGTCTCGCATCGCCTGTCGTCGCTGATGCACGCCGACGAGATCCTCGTGCTCGACGCCGGGCGGGTCGTCGAGCGCGGCACCCACGCGGCGCTGGTCGCGCGGGGCGGGCGCTACGCCGCGCTGTTCGCGCTGCAGGACCTCGCCGCCGCGTCGGAACGGAGGCGCAGCGCATGACCGACGGCGCGCGGCTCGCACCCGCGATCGACGATGGTGCCGACGCCACGCTCGACCGCGCCATCGTGCGCCGGCTGGGACCGTTCGTCCGGCCCCACCGCGGGCTTCTCGTCGCCGCGATCGTCGCGATCGCGGCCTTCGTGACGACGCAGCTGGCCTTCCCCTATCTGATCCGGCGCGGGGTCGATGCCATCACCGGCGTGAGCGAGGCGAGCGCGATGCCGGTGATCCTCGGCGGCTTCGCCGCGGCGATCCTCGCCAATGCCGCCGCCAGCTATGCCGCCGACGTCTTCGCCGCGCGGCTCGCGCAGCGCGTCATCTTCGCGCTGCGGCGCGCGATGTTCGCTCATCTCCAGCAGTTGCCTATGGCGGTGATCGACTCGACCCATGTCGGGCGGGTCATGTCGCGGCTGCAAGGCGACGTGAACGCGCTCCAGGACTTCTTCGAGACGTCGATCATCGCGGTCGGCGACCTCGCGCTGCTGATCGGGATCGTCGCGGCGCTATTCGCGATGGAGTGGCGGCTCGCGCTGCTCACGCTGCTGCTGCTGCCCGCCCTGTGGCTGCTGCGCGCGCTATGGCTGCCGCGCTCGCGCCGTACCTTCGCGCGGGCGCGCGACGCGTCGTCGGTCGTCAACGCCGCGCTCGCCGAGAATATCGCAGGCATCCGCGTGGTCCAGGGCGCGCGGCGTGAGCCGCTCAATCTCGCCCGCTTCACCGCGCTGGCGGAGCGCAACCGCGATGCCCAGCTCGCCGCCTCCTGGTCGGCGCAGATCATGACGCCCGCGGTGGACTCGCTTACCGGCGTCGCCATGGCGGTGGTCGTGGCGGGCGGCGGCTGGCTCGCGCTGCAGGGCTGGATCGACCTCGGCGTCCTCGTTGCGTTCATCTTCTACGTCCAGCGTTTCTTCGATCCGGTCCGCACGGTCGCGCAGCAATATACCATGCTCCAGCGCGCGACCGCGGCGGCGCACCGCATCTTCGAGGTGCTCGACGTGCCCGTCACCCTCACCGAGCGCGACGATGCCGCGGATCCGATCCGGCTCGGGCCGACGATTGAGTTCGACGACGTCACCTTCGGCTATCGCACCGGTGCACCCGTGATCCACGGCCTGTCGCTCACCATCGCGGCACGCGAGACCGTCGCGCTGGTCGGCCCGACCGGCTCGGGCAAGAGCAGCGTCGCCGCGCTGGTCCGGCGCTTCTACGACGTCGACTCGGGCGCGGTGCGGGTCGGCGGCATCGACGTGCGCGACCTGAGCTTCGCCGCCTTGGCGCGCACCGTCACCATGGTGCTGCAGGAGCCCTTCCTGTTCACCGGCACCGTCCTCGACAACGTCCGTTACGCCAGCGAGGCGACGCGTGACCGCGTGATCGAGGCGGCGCGCGCCGTGGGTGCCGACCCCTTCATCCGGCGGCTGCCGCTCGGCTACGACACCCCGCTCGACCAGCGCGGGCAGAACCTGTCGCTCGGACAGCGCCAGCTGCTGAGCATCGCGCGCGCGCTGGTCGCCGATCCCGCCATCCTGATCCTCGACGAGGCGACGGCGAGCATCGATTCGGCGGCCGAGGCCGAGATCCAGCGCGCCATGCGAACCCTGCTCGCGGGCAGGACCAGCCTCGTGATCGCGCATCGGCTCGCCACCGTGCGCGACGCCGACCGGATCGTCGTGCTGCGCGACGGCCGCATCCTGGAGCAGGGAACGCCGTCGGCGCTGCTGGCGAGCGGCGGGCTCTACGCGACCCTGCACCGACACAATCAGGCCTCCTTCGAGGCAGCGGTCGATGACGACCGGGCCGCGTAGCGCCGACGGAGAGCGAGGATGAGCATGACAACGATCGATCCGCAGGACTTTCGCCGGGCGATGGCCTCGTTCCCGTCCGGGGTCACGGTCGTCACTGTGCTGGACGAACGCGGCGATGTCGCTGGCTTCACCGCCAGCGCCTTCTGCTCGCTCTCGCTCGATCCCGCGCTCGTCCTCGTCTGCCCGGCGCTCACCAGCTCGACCTACCCGCAGCTCCTTCGCGCCCAGCGCTTCGCCATACACGTCCTCGCCGCCGGCCAACAGGATCTCGCGCTCGCCTTCGCCGCCAAGGGAGCAGCCAAGGCCGCTGGGCTCGACTGGTCGCTGAGCGCGCTCGGCAACCCCGTGCTGCCGGGCGCCGCCAGCGTGATCGAGTGCGCGCTGTGGCGCGAGTATGAGGGCGGCGACCATGCGATCATCGTCGGCGCCGTGCAGAGCATCGAGGTCACCGCGCGACCCGTCCTCCTCTACCATCGCGGGGACATGGCGGACCTGGCGGCCGCGATGCGCGCGGCGGCATGATCGAGGGCCGGGCCGCCGTCGCGGCGGACGCCGAGGCAATCGCGACGGCCGGCAGGTCCGGGCTGGGCGCCTGCGCCCTCGCCGGTTGGCCGCCATCTTACCCCTAGCGGCATGGGCCTCGGCTGGCGTCGCCACCACCACGCAACTGTTTCGAAGGAGTGATCTTATGCCCCGACTCGGGATGCTCGACGTCAGCCGCCAGGGCTTCGGCTGCATGGGCCTGTCACACAGCTACGGCCGCGCCGACGACGCGGAGTCGATCCGCACCATCCAGCACGCGATCGATCGCGGCGTCACGCTGATCGACACGGCCAACGTTTACGGCGGGGGCCACAACGAGGAACTGGTCGGTCGCGCCATCGCGGGACGGCGCGACGCCATCGTCCTCGCCAGCAAATTCGGCATCGTGCCAGAGGGCACGCAGGGCGATCGCAGGGTCAATAACGCGATCGACTATCTCCGTACCGAGCTGGAGGGCAGCCTGCGCCGCCTCAACGTCGACCAGATCGACCTCTACTACGTCCACCGAATCGACCCCGAGGTGCCGATCGAGGAGACGGTCGGCGAGCTCGCGCGGCAGAAGCAGGCCGGCAAGATTGGCGCCATCGGACTGTCCGAGGCCTCGGCGGAGACCCTGCGCCGCGCCGCGGCGATCCATCGGATCGCTGCGCTGCAGTCCGAACTCTCGCTTTGGACGCGCGAGGTCGAGACGGAGATCCTGTCGACCGCGCGGGATCTCGGGGTCGGGTTCGTCGCCTACAGCCCTCTCGGCCGGGGCTTCCTCGCCGGCGGCGCGCCCGAGGAGGCGGACGACCGCCGCCACCAGCACCCGCGCTTCCAGGCCGAGGCGCTCGCCGCCAACGCGCGCCGGCGCGACACGATCGAGCGCGTCGCCGACGAGCTGGGCGTCTCGATCGCGCAGGTCAGCCTCGCATGGGTGCTGTCGAAGGGCGTGATCCCGATCCCCGGCACGCGCCACATCGCGCATCTCGACGCCAACCTGGCCGCGAACACGATCGTGCTGGACGCGAGCACGATCGCTCGGCTCGAGGCCGCTTTCCCGGTCGGCTCGACGGTGGGCGAGCGCTATCCCGCGCGGGCGCTCGCCAGCGTGCGGTGAAGGCGCACGGAGCTCGCCGGGGCGCCCTGCCCGGCTCGCACGGCGTCGCGGCACGGGCTCGCGACGGGAGCGTTCAGCGATGATGGAATGCGTGATGGATGGTGGTTATGGCACTGGACGACCCTGACACCGCGGCTGCGGCGCTTCGCCTGACCGTCACCCGTTCGGGCCCGGTGCTCGGCGCCGAGGTGGCGGGGCTGATCGTCGACGACCCCGTGTCGCCCGATTCGGCGGCGGTGCTTCGTTCCCTGTTGACGCGGCACAAGGTACTGTTTCTCCGGGACCTCGACCTGTCGCATGGGCAGCATCTCGCGCTGGCCCGCGTTTGGGGTGAGCTGGAGGGTCATCCGGTGATCGGGCACGTGCCGGGCTATCCAGCGATCCTCGACATCCGGGGGTCCGACGGTCGGGTCGAGGACAGCGCCGGCAACCGGCGCTTCCGCACGCTCGACAAGTGGCACGCCGACGTCACCTTCCGCGAGGCGCCGTCGCTGGGCGCCGTCCTCCGCGCGCGCGCGCTGCCGAGCATCGGCGGCGACACGCTGTGGGCCGACGCCGCAGCGGCGTACGAGGGCCTGTCGGACGAGGTGAAGGCGTTGATCGAGGGCAGGACCGCGACGCACGACCTGTTGTTCGACTTCGGCGATCGGATCGCGCCGGAAAAGCGCGCCGCGATGGCGGCCGAGTTCCCGCCACAACACCATCCGATCGTCCGCACGCACCCGGAGTCGGGCGAGCGCGTGTTGTTCGTCAACGCGAGCTTCACCAGCCGGATCGACGACATGGACGAGGCCAAGGGCGCCGCTCTGCTCGCGCACCTGCTGGATCGCTTCAAGGTGCCCGAGTACCAGGTGCGCTTCCGCTGGACGCCCAACGCCGTCGCGATCTGGGACAATCGCGCGACCCAGCACTATCCGGTGGCCGACTATTGGCCGGAACGCCGCCGCATGGAGCGGGTCACGATCCGGGGAACGAGGCCGTATTGATCTTGCGGATCCAGCCGAGGATCCGCCGCGCCGACCGATAGACAAACCCCTTGCGGACCGACCGGCGGCATCCGAGTGATCGATCGAGCGACGAGTCGATCACCCAGTTGGAGCTGCGGCGTTCAGGCGACCTTGAGGTACGGTAGCCGCGCCGGGCGCAGCTGACGGCTGGCGCGTCCGTCGACCGAGACCGGCGCCTCGCCGTGGATGGTAACGCGGCGGACGATGCGGCGCTGATCGCCATAATCGTCGAGCGCGTATTGTTGCGTCGCCTGATTGTCCCACATCGCGATGTCGCCCTCGCGCCCGAGATGGACCCGACCAGCGGCGCCCGCATGAAGAAGGCCGGCGGTTTTCTGCTCGGCAAGACCAACTTGCCTGAGTTCTCCTACTGGATCGAGAGCGACAATCTGCTCTCCGGTCGCTCGAATGATCCGTGGAATCTTACCCGTACGCCGGGCAGTCCGAGCGGTGGTGAGCCCGCCGCCATCGCCGCGGGAATGTCTCCGATCGGGCTTGCCACCGATCTGGCGATCTCGGTGCGTGGCCCTGCCGCACAGACCGGCAGTACCTCGATGAAGGTGACGCACGGCCGCCTGCCGATCACCGGCAGCTGGCCGCGCGCGCCACGCCGCTTATCGTGCTGTGCGCTCTGATGCACCTGTCCAAGCATTTTTGTCATGGCAGGTGATCGGCTTTGCCGATGCGACAGGAGACGGCTCAGTCAATCGCCGCTCGACATGTGGAGGGCCGGCAGATGGGTCGCGCACCCTAGCAGGTGTTGTTCACCTGTGGAGCGGGGCTGCCACAGGCAGACCCTCTCACCCGTATTGCGAGATCGGCGCATTCAGATGGATGTGCATGGCCCCCCTCGACCCAGATCGCCGCGTTCATCGCGGCCCAACTGCACTGACCCCGCATCCAGGAGATCGCGCATGACCACTCTCGCCCACGTCTTGCCGCGTCCATCGCGGCCCAACCTTGCCGAGCGCAAGTCGCTTGGTCGGCCAAGCGAACTCGGTCGCTTCCTCCGACTCAATGACGTGATTGCGACGACCGGATTAAGCCATTCGACAATCTACCGAATGGTAGATGCAGGCACGTTCCCAGACCGCGTTCGCCTCACCACGCAGACGGTCGGCTGGTGGCAAGCCGACGTTGCCGCCTGGATAGAGTCGAGGCGGCATGCGACTTGAGTTCGTGTAGTCAGCGACCGGCATCATGCGGGTACGCGACCCGTTGTCACCCGACCCGCAAAAGAAGCAGACGCTACTGCATGTCGCTCGTCAAGCTCTAAGGTTACCGATGGTCGAGACGATCTTTTCCAAGCCCACGCTGTTGGTGTGCTGTTCACAACGCTACGGCAACATCGCCGCCGCGAGCTGATCGATCTCACCAACCATAACCTTCCTGCACTCCCAAGCTCCAGCCCCTTAAACCAGCCTCGGCCACGGCTACTAAGCCCCGTCGTCGCTCACCTGATCAGACCTACGCCTCCGTAAAGCTCGTGTCGCTGCCGTGCGGGTATCGACGCGGGTACTTGCTCGAACGCTCTATAATAATCGACCGATAGCACGAGGACTTGACGATGGTGCTCGCAGAGAAGCCCCTTCCACCATAGCTTCCCGGCCGCACCGCCGCGCCGCGGTCCGCGCGCGCCGCTCACCCGCCGGCTACCGCCCAACGACCTCGCCGCGCGGACGACAGCTCGGCGCATGCACGCTCCGTCCTATCGGTCGAGATGGCGGCAATGTTTCCCGAGCCTGTCGCGGCGCTACGGCGAAACACAATGAAACTGGCTTAACTCAGTGGCTTGACCGAGGGTCACGGCGCCGCGCTCAGCCGTGAAGGACCGGTTGCTGTTGCCGTATCGGGAAGGGCCGGGTCGGGTGATCCCGATCTGAGCGCGGCGCTCCGTCTTCCGCTCACAACGCCCAGCTGAGCTCCAGCCACAGCTTGCGCGTGTCGGTGGCGAAGCCGTCGGCGCGGTAGGTCGCGTAGCGCGCCGAGACGCCGTAGCGCGCCAGCTTGGCGGAGGCGAGCAGGTCGATCTCGTCGCCGTAGCGGCGGTCGACGCGCTCGGCGTCGAAGCGGTGGTAGACCGCCTGCACCCCCACCGCCTTGAACGCGCCCAGCCTGGGCCAGCCCCAGCCGAGGCTGCCGTACAGGTCGCGCACGCCGTCGGGCGGGGTGGTGGTGAGCTTGTCGGCCCAGCCCTGGAACTTGAAGATCGAGGCGAGCGGCGTCTGGAACGAGGTCAGCGCGGTGCCGTCGCCCGCGCCCAGCACCTCGTAGCCGGCGCCGACGTGCAGCGCGCGCACGTCGAGCCCGCCGTCGATGAGATAGTAATCGGCGCGATAGTCGTTGGGATTGCGGTGATAGTCCGACTGGGTGGCGTAGCTCAGCTGCCACGACGCCTTCACCGTCGCACCCAGCGGGCGCGTGCCCACCAGCCGCGCGCCGTAGCTCTGGCTCGACAGGCGATAGCCCTGCACCGCCGCCTCGTCCTGGTCGACCAGATAGGCGAAGCCGGTCAGCGTGCCGAGCGGCGTGTCCTGCGCCAGCAGCGCGAAGACGTTGTCGCCGCCGATCGCGGTCGGCTTGGCGCCGCGGCCGTTGATCCCGCTCGGCGTGCGCACGCTCCAGGCATAAGTGACGTCCGCGCGCAGGTGCGCGGTGAGGCTCAGCTGGCCGCGCACCGCGTCGAACGAGCGCGAGTTCTGCCGGATCGCGGCGGCGCCCACGAAGCGCTCGTCCTCCAGGCCGATCTTCTGCCGCCCGCCGGTGAGCGTGAAGGGCGCGGTCTTGTACTGCAGCTGCGCGCGGTACAGCGCGATATTCTCCGGGTCGCCGACCGCCGGGAAGCCCGCACCGTTGCCGACCGTGTCGTCATAATGGTCGACGATCGCGAGATTGCCCTGCGCCTCGACCAGCGCCGAGAACGGCCCGCTGCGCGCCGCCACGCCGCCGCGCACGCGGATCGTCACCGCGTCGGCGGCGCGCGCGATGCCATCCTGCTCGACATGCTCGTAGCGCAATCGCACCTCCTCGCTCGGGGTGAGCGTGATCGGGTCGGCGAGCGCGGGGGCGGCATGGAACGACAGCGGGGGGAGCGCGGCGACGGCGACCGCGACGAGGCGGCGGGTCAGCGGTGACGGATGAACCATGGCCCCCGGTACGCGCACCCGCTTGCGATGTAGTTAACGCGCCGGCCGAGCGTAGCGCGGAAAATGCGTGGGAGGATCGGCCATCGGTCGCAGAGTTAGCCGAGCTTTAACTCCCCGCATCTACCACGGCACGATCGCCAGGAGAGGTTCGTGTCCATTCGCAACGTCGCCATCCCGCGCAAGCTCGCGCTCGCCTTCGCGGTGCTGATCGCGACCTTCTCGATCGTCAGCCTCGTCGTCTTCGCCAACGTGCGCACGCTCCATCAGGTGGCCGTGACGCGCGACGAGGCCAAGCTGGCCTCCGACCATGCCGACGACATGCTCAACGGGGTGGTCGAGGGGCAGAGCGCGGTGCGCGGCTACGTGCTGCTGGGCAAACCCGCCTTCCTCGACACGTACAAGGAGAATGCCGCCGCGATCGCGGTCGCCGCGGCCGAGTTCACGCGCCACGCCGCGCGCCCCGACCAGGCCGAGCGGGTGCGCCGCTTCCTCGCCGCGGTGGAGACCTGGCAGCGCACCAAGGTGGAGCCGACGCTCGCCGCCTTCGCCGATCCGGCGACGCGCGAGCAGGCGCGCGAGCTCGCCGGCTCGAAGCAGCTCGGCGCGATGCGCGACTCGATCAAGGAGATCCAGGCGGCGCAGCAGGCCTGGGTCGACGGACAGGACGCGGCGCAGCGCCACGCCGAGACGATGGTGACGCTCGCGCTCGCGCTGGGCGGCGGGATCGCGGTGGCGCTGGCGGGCGCGATGGGCTGGCTGCTGTCGCGCTCGATCGCGCGTCCGGTGACCGCGATCGCGGGCGTGATGGAGGAGCTGTCCGCCGGGCGCCACGAGGTCGCGCTGCCCAGCGCCGACCGCCGTGACGAGATCGGCACGATGGCGCGCGCGGTCGCGGTGTTCCGCGACGCCGCGGTGGAGAAGGCGCGCGCCGAGCAGGAGCGCCAGGCGGTGTTCGCCGAGGTGGGCGATGGGCTCGCGCGGCTGGCGGACGCCGACCTCGCCGCGCGGCTCGCCGGCTTCCCCCCGGCTTATGCCAAGCTGGAGCAGGACTTCAACGCGGCGATGGACGCGATGGCCCAGGTGATGGGCGCGGTGACCAGCGCCACCAACGGCATCAACGACGGCGCCGCCGACATCCGCGCCGCCTCGGACGACCTGTCGCAGCGCACCGAGCAGCAGGCCGCCAGCCTGGAGGAGACCGCCGCGGCGATGGAGGAGATCACCTCCACCGTGCGCGAGACCGCGGCGAGCGCGGCGCAGGCCAACCGCACGGTCGAGGCGGCGCGCGTCGAGGCCGAGCAGTCGGCCGAGGTGGTCGAGCGCGCGGTCGCGGCGATGGGTGGGATCGAGCGCGCCTCGGGCGAGATCGGCGAGATCATCGGGGTGATCGACGCGATCGCGTTCCAGACCAACCTGCTGGCGCTCAACGCCGGGGTCGAGGCGGCGCGCGCGGGCGACGCGGGCAAGGGCTTCGCCGTCGTCGCCAGCGAGGTGCGCGCGCTGGCGCAGCGCTCGGCCGAGGCGGCGCGCGACGTGAAGGGCAAGATCACCGCCGCGACCGGGCAGGTCGACGCCGGGGTCACGCTCGTCAACGCCGCGGGCGACGCGCTGGCGCGGATCAACGCGCGCGTCGGCGAGCTCAGCGGGCTGGTGCGCACGATCGCCACCGCCGCCGAGCAGCAGGCCACCGGGCTCCAGCAGGTCAACACCGCGGTGGCCGAGATGGACAATGTGACGCAGCAGAACGCCGCGATGGTGGAGGAGGCCACCGCCGCGGCGCGCAGCCTGGCGGTGGAGGCCGACTCGCTGGCGCAGCAGGTGGCGCGCTTCAAGGTCGGTGCCGCCCCGCGCGCGGCGAGCCCGGTCCACCAGCTGCAGCAGCGCGCCGCCGCGGGCGTCCGTCGCGTCGCCGGGGCGCGCGCCACCGCGGTGAGCGACGACTGGTCGGGGTTCTGAACCAACTCCTCCCCGCCCGCGGGGAGGGGGACCGCTCGCGCAGCGAGTGGTGGTGGGGGCTCTCCACGGGCGCGGCGCCTGTGGAAGCCCTCCTCCACCATGCTGCGAATGGTCCCCCTTCCCGCGAGCGGGGAGGATCGTCGATTTCTACGCCATCCGCGCGCGGAAGAGCTGGCCGCCCTCGATCACCCAGACCAGCGCCAGCACCGCCAGCCCGATCGCGAGATAGCCCAGCGCCAGCGGCAGCGTCGTCCCCGCGTAGGACTGGCCGATCGCGCTGCCCACCAGTACCGCGCCGATGCTGGTGATGAAGCCCTGCACCGAGGAGGCGGTGCCCGCGATATGGCCGACCGGCTCCATCGCCATCGCGCCGAAGTTCGAGCCGCACAGGCCGATGCAGGTCATGCTCAGCGCCTGGAAGACGATGTAGCTCACCAGCGTCTCCCACCCCGCGATGATCACCAGCAGGTGCAGCATCGACAGCGCGATCAGCGCCAGCACCGCCGTCTGCGAGATCAGCCGCGTGCCGAGCCGCTCGACCAGCCGGCTGTTGGCGAAGGAGGCGCAGCCCATCGCGCCCGCGCACAGCGCGAACAGCAAGGTGAATCGGTCGCCCGCGCCGAACTCGTCGACGAAGATCTGCTGCGCCGAGGAGACGAAGGCGATGATCCCGCCGAAGGTCAGCGACGCCGCCACGGCATAGCCGACGGAATAGCGGTCGGTCAGCGTCCGGCGATAATTGGCGCGCAGGTTGGCGAGCGAGATGGCGACGCGGCGCTCGGCCGCCAGCGTCTCGGGCACGCGCAGCAGCGTCCAGCTCAGCACGAAGGCGGCGAACCCGCCCAGCGCGTAGAAGATGAAGCGCCACGGCCCGAAGGCGAGCAGCCCCTGCCCCAGCGTCGGCGCCATGATGGGGACGATGAAGAAGATCATCTGCGCGATCGACATGGTCCGCGCCATCTGCCGCCCCGAGGCGGTGTCGCGCACGATCGCCACCGCCAGCACGCGGGTCGAGGCCGACATCAGCCCCTGCAGCAGCCGCGCGCCGAGCAGCGCCGGGAACGTGGCCGCGCTCGCCGCGAAGACGCTGGCGGCGACGAAGCCGGCGAGCGTCACGATCAGCACCGGGCGCCGGCCGTAGCGATCGGCCAGGGGCCCGTAGAGCAGCTGCCCCAGGCCGAAGCCCATCATGTAGACGGTGATGATCCATTGGCGGTGGTTGGCCGCGCTCACCGCCAGGTCGTGCCCGATGTCGGCGAGCGCGGGCAGCATCAGGTCGACGCCGAGCGCGTTGACCCCCATCAGCGCGGCGATGAAGGCGACGAACTCGCGCGGGTGCATGCCCCGCGGCGCCGGATGCGGGTGCGGGGCGGGATGGGACATCATGCGTGCCCTATCGCCGCCCGCGCCGCGCCGCACAAGCGGCGGTGAGCGCTGGAAGATTTCGCCCCTGCTCAGGCGAAAGGGTGGAGCAGGTCGGTGCGCGCGTGGCCGGCCAGACCGAAGAGCAGATCGCCGACGTCGTCGAGCAGCCCGTCGAGACCGGCGAGCTTGTCCGAGTCCGCGTCGGGGCCGGCGTAGACCACCTTGGACGGGTCGCTCACCCCGAGCAGCGTCACCGACGTGCCGCCGCTGAGCGTCACGTCGAGGTCCTTGACGCCGTCGCGGTTCACGTCGCTCACCCGGGTACGCAGCACGCGCAGCCCATCGTCGAGCACGATCCGATCCTCGGCCACGTCGAAGTCGGCGATCGTGTCACGGCCCTCGATCCGGCCGAGGTGGAAGCTGTCGGCGCCGGCGCCGCCCCACAGCTGATCGTTGCCCAGGCCGCCGAACAAGGCGTCGCGCCCCGCGCCGCCGCGCAGCACGTCGTTGCCGAGGCCGCCGTACAGCAGGTCGTTGCCGTCGCCGCCGTCGATCGTGTCGTTGCCGAGGCCGCCGCTCAGCCAGTCATGCCCGCCCAGGCCCGACAGCGTGTCGTTGCCGAGCCCGCCCGACAGTCGGTCCTCGCCCGCGGTGCCGGTGAGCCGGTCGGCGAAGATCGTCCCGGTGCGCGTGATCCCGTCGGCGACCCCGGTGACGGTCACCTCCACGGTCGCGCTGCTGGTCAGCCCGGCGGCGTCGGTGACGGTGTAGCGGAAGCGGTCGGTCGCGGTCGCGCCGGGGGCGAGCGCGTCGAACGAGTCGGCGTCGGCGACGTAGCGCAGCGTCTGGCTCGCCGCGTCGAACGCGACGTGGCCCAGCGTGCCCTGCGTGTCGACCGCGGCGATCGTCGGCGTGTCGCCCGCGTCGGGGTCGCGGTCGTTGCCGAGCAGGGTCGCCCACAGGGTGGCGCTGGTCGCGTCCTCGTCGACGCGCACCGCGTCCGCGGCGGCCACGGGCGCCTCGTTGACGTCGGTCACCGCGACGGCGAAGCCGTGCTCGGTGGTGGCGCCCGCGCTGTCGGTGGCGCGCGCGACGATCGCGAGGCTCGCCGCCGCCTCGTGGTCGAGCGCGGCCGTGGTGGTGATCACGCCCGTCCGCGCGTCGACCGCGAAGCGGCCGCCGGCGTCGTCGACCAGCGCGTAGTGCAGCGTGTCGTTGGCCGTGTCGGTCGCCGACAGCGTGCCGACCACCGCGCCCGCGGGCAGGTTCTCGGCGACGCTGGCGTGGCTGAGCGTCAGCTCGCTCGGCGCGGCGCCGACGAACAGCAGCGCCACCTGCGGGTCGTGGTCGGTCGGTCGCTCGCCCGCCGCCTGCGCGTTGAGATGGACCGAGTCATAGCCTGCACCGCCGACCAGCCCGGCGGTGACGAGGACGTTGTCGATCTGCTGCGCGTTGCCCTCGAACAGGTAGGAGTAGCGCTCCTCGCTCGGCAGCAGCGTGTTGAGGTTGGTCAGCACGCCGCCCTTGACAGGGTCGGTCAGCTGGGTCTGCGCGTCCTCGAAGTAGAAGCCGTTCCAGTCGCCCAGCACCGCGATGTTCAGCGCGGGATCGTCGGCGAGATGCGCGGTGATATAGGCCTTCACCCCCGCCGCCTGCGCGGTGCGCGCGGCGTCGCCGGCGTCGACCGCGGGCTGGTCGGCGCCCTGCAGCGGCTCGCTGCCGAGCCGCGAGGTGAGATGGACGTTGATCGCGGTCACCGTCTCGCCGGCGAAGGTAAATTGCGCCACCAGCGGGTTGCGCGTGCCCTGGTACGCCGCGCCGGTGATCAGCTCGGCGCTGCCGTCGACGTAGCCGACGCGATCGGTGTTGTAGAAATAGCCGTTGCGGATGTTGCCGCCGGGCTCGCCCCCGGTCGAGCCGGCGACGGTCGGCGCCACCTCGACATAGGCATAGTGCAGCCCCGACTGGGCGTAGATCGCGTCGATCAGCCCCTGCGCGGTGACCGTGCCGGACAGGTCGCTGCCGCCGCCGGCGCCGTCGGCGTCCTGGATCTCCTGCACCGCGATCACGTCGGGCGCCTTGAGGTTGTAGACGATGTCGCCCGCCAGCACGTCGAACTTCTGGTCCGACGCGTCGAGGTTCTCGAGGTTGTAGGTCGCGATCGAGAGATGGTTGCTGTCGCCCGCCAGCGACGTGACCTCGCGCGCCAGCGTCACGTCCTTCGTGACGGTCACCGCCTCGGTGGCGATCACCTCATATTGGTCGAACGAGTAATTGACCACGCCGGTGACGCCGCTGAGCTGGTCGCCGATCGTGTAGCGGGGCTGGAAGCCCGCGAAGACGCCGCTGTCGTCGTCGATCTGGATCTTCTCGGGATTATAGTCGCCGGGCGAGATGGTGATGCCGCCGCGGTCGTTGACCCCGGTGGCGCCCTGGCCGTGCGAGGCGACCACGTCGGTCTCGCCGAAATCATTGGTGTTCGACACCGCCTGCGGCGCGTCGATCGTCACGCGCATGCCCTCGAGCGACTCCCAGAAGTCGAGCCCGTCGTGGCGCGGATCGAACTGGGTGAGCCTGTCGTCGTCGAGCACCTCGCTCGGCGGCAGCACGCCGCTTTGGCCGATCAGCACCGCGGCGGGCAGCGCGTTGCCGCTGCTCTCCACCGTCACGGTCGGGCGGGTGAGCTCGGTCAGCGTCAGCCCCTGCGCGTCGCCGGCATATTCGGTCACCGTCGCGGCGACGGACACGCCGTCGCCCACCGCGACCTCGGGTGCGGTGCTGGTGAAGACGAAGATGCCGTCCGAGGTGGCGTCGTTGCCGTCGCCGTGCGCCGACTGCAGATAGAAGCCGTTGGTGTCGATCGCGGTGACGATGCCGGTGGTGGTGACGTTCTGGCCGACATAGGCGGAGCGGTGCGCCGCGCCCTGGATCGCGCCGATGCCGAGCGCGATCGGGTCGTCGTTCGTGATCGTGCCGGTGGCGTGCGCGACGTCGACCACCACGTCGCCGGTGGTGGCACCGAGCGTCAGCGACAGCGTCTCGTTGGGCTCGCCGACGCTGTCGCCGCGGATCGGCACGACGATCGTCCTGCTCGCCTCGCCCGCGGCGAAGCTGACCGTGCCCGCCAGCGCCGCCCCGGGGGCGAGGTCGTCGGCGGTGGCGGTACCGTCGAGGTGGATCGCATAGTCGACGCTCGCGGCCAGCGCGGTGCCGCCGGCGCGGCGCACGGTGAAGACCAGCTCGGAGACACCGTCGTCGCCCTCGGCCACCTGCGCGTCGGCGACGCTGATCCGCCCGGTGCCCGTGGCGGAGAGGAAGCTCTGCCCGGCGTTGACGCTGCCGAAGCTGCTCGCCTGCCCCGCGACCCAGGCGAAGTCGGCCGGGTCGGCGCCCGATCCGCTGAGCTGGAGCGAGAGGCCGGTGGCGGGCGCCGGGTCCTCGGACACGCCGATGTCGGTGCTGGTGACGCCCGCCGCCGGGGTGCCCGCGGCGGCGGTGAAGGTCCCCTCGTAGGAGAGCAGCTGGACGACGCTGCCGTCGGGCGCGATCAGCGCGACGCCGTCGGCGCCGCCGTTCTGGATGCCCGCGCGCGCGAACGACAGCGCGCCATAGCCCGCGCCCTCGTCGTCGATCGTGCCGGTCAGCGCCAGCGTGTCATAGACCGGCGCGGCGGCGGGGGTGTTCGAGCCGTTGTAGAAGACCAGCCGATAGCCGCTGAGATCGGTGCCGGCGACGCCGGCGATCTCGATCGCCTCGCCCGCGTCGGTGCCGACATTGTCGTAGTGGAGCTCGTTGATGAAGACGTCGGCGGCCATGATCGATCCTCCCAGCACGCCGGCGCGCCGACGTTCCCTATGCTTTCCGCGGCGTTAGGGAGGATGTGTGACAGGCGTGTGGCTGCCGTCGCGCGACTCAGGGCGTCGGCGGCGGCGCCGCGCGCAGCGTGATCCGAGTCATCTCCGACGGGCGTCCCAGCCGCAGCGCGAAGCCGGGCCAGAGCGCGGTTCCGTTGCTGACGTAGAGCGTCATCGCCCCGACCTGGTAGCGGCGCGAGACGAACCCGTCGTTGCCGCGCGCCACCAGCCGGTCGAGCCCGACGATCATCCCGCCGTGGGTATGCCCGGAGAGCTGGAGCGCCACGCCCCGCGCCGCCGCGGCGCGCGCGTGGCGCGGCTGGTGATCGAGCAGCACCACCGGCACGCCCGCGGGCGCCCCCGCCAGCGCCGCGGCGAGGTCGGGCGCGGCGTGCCCGGTCTGCGCCGCGGAGGCGTCGGTCACGCCGGCGAGCACCAGCCGCTCGCCGCCGCGCGCCAGCACCGTGTGCGCGTTGGGCAGCAGCCGCACGCCGAGCCCCGCGAGGTGGCGCATCCACGCGTCATAGTCGAAGAAATATTCGTGGTTGCCCGGCACCGCCCAGATTCCGTCGCGGGCGCGGAGCGCGGCGAGCGGGCTCACGTCGGCGCGGCGCATCGCCACCGAGCCGTCGATGAAGTCGCCGGTGACGACGATCAGGTCGGCGCCCGCCGCGTTGGCGCGCGCCACCATCGCCTCGGCCCAGCGCGCGGGGAACAGCTTGCTGAGATGCAGGTCGCTGAGCTGGAGCAGGCGATAGCCGTCGAAGCGCGGCGGCAGCCCGGCGATCTCGACCGTCACGTCGCGCACCGGCGGCTGGCGCATCGCGTTCGCCACGCCGACCGCGGCGAGCACCGCCGCCAGCGCGGCCGCGGCATAGCGCGCGCCGTCGGGCAGCGCCGCGCCGCGCCGCACCAGCTGCGCGGCGAGCAGCCCGAGGTCGAGCAGCAGCTGGAGCGCGAACAGCAGCACGATCGCGCCGAACGCCCAGTTGAACAGCACCACCGCCGCGCGCGGGAACTCGGGCGCGAACACCGAGCCAGACGACAGCTTGCTCCAGTAATGGAACTGCGACACGGCGAGCAGCAGCACCGCGGCGCCCCCTTTGGCCCAGAGCGGCAGCGCCAGCGGCCAGAGCGTGCGGACGACGACGTAGAGCGCGGGCGTCGCGAAGATCAGGTGGAAGATCGTGGGTCTCCTCGCCCGCCCCAACCCGCCACGCGCGACGACGTTGCACGCGCGGGGTCGGGGGCGTCCGCTCAGCCGGCGCGGCGCGCCAGCGCGTGCGCCGCCTCGTCCATCAGCGCGGCGATGATGTCCGCGATCGGCTCTTCCCGGGTCACCATGCCGACCGACTGGCCCGCCATCACGCTGCCGTGCTCGACGTCGCCGTCGATCACCGCGCGGCGCAGCGCGCCCGCCCAGTAATGCTCGATCTGGAGCTGCGCCTCGGCCATCGCGACGCGGCCCTCGTCGAGCGAGAGCGCCACCTCGCGCTGCTTGGCGGTGAACAGCTCGCCGCCCGCGTTCCTGAGCGCGCGCACCGGGATCACCGGCAGCCGCGGGTCGAGCTGGACGCTGGCGACCGCGTCGCGCGCGCTGGCGCGGATGAAGGCCTGCTTGAACCGCGGGTGCGCGATCGACTCGGTGGCGCAGACGAAGCGCGTGCCGAGCTGGACCCCGGCGGCACCCATGTCGAGATAGCCCGCGATCGCCTCGCCGCGGCCGATCCCGCCGGCGACGAACACGGGCAGCTGGTCGGCGATCTCCGGCAGCATCTCCTGCGCCAGCACGCTGGTCGAGACCGGGCCGATATGGCCGCCCGCCTCCATCCCCTCGATCACCAGCGCGTCGACGCCGGAGCGGATCAGCTTCTTGGCCAGCGCCAGCGTCGGCGCGAAGCAGATCACCTTGGCCCCGCCCGCCTTGATCGCCTCGAGCGAGCCCTTGGGCGGCAGGCCGCCGGCGAGCACGACATGGCCGACGCCGTGGCGCGCGCACACCGCGATCAGCTCGGTCAGCGCCGGGTGCATCGTGATCAGGTTGACGCCGAACGGCCGGTCGGTCAGCGCCCTGGTGCCGGCGATCTCGGCGTCGAGCAGCTCGGGCGTCATCGCGCCGCAGGCGATCACGCCGAAGCCGCCCGCCTCGGACATCGCCGCGACGAGGTGGCGCTCGCTCACCCAGGACATCGCGCCCGCCATGATCGCCACCTCGCTGCCGAGGAAGGCGGCGCCGCGCGCCATGCGGCGGTGGAGGCGCGCGACGCCGCTCGCGGAGTCGATGGCGGTAGCGGGGGCGAGCGTGTCGGTCATGCCCCGCCCTAATCACACCGCGCGGCGACGGCAATCGCCCCGCGCGGGCGCCCGCCCCTCCGATTACCGCCACACCCGCTTGATTTTTCCCGGCTCCTTCCCGCGCGACCGCGCCGCGCGCGCCTAGGAAAGGCGGAGAGGTCCGGCATGAGAGAGGGAGGACGGATGAGCGACGGGAAACTGTCGCGGCGGTGCCGGTTGCTGCTGCTGGCGGCGCTGGTCACGGCGAGCTGGGCGGCGCTGGCGTCCTCGGTCGCGCTGGTGCTCGGGCTGCTTCGCTGAGCGCGAGTGACCGAGCTGAACCAAAGCGGGAGAATTTCAAGAATGCGGCAGTGCGACTCGCTTTTAGCAGCGCCCTCGCGGACGTAATCTGCGCGGACAACATCGGGAGGGGATGATGATGAACGGCATGATGTCGACGCGTCGGCGTTACTCGGTGCTCGCGACGCTGACCGCGGCGAGCTGGGCCACGGTCGCCGTGGCGGCCGAGCTGGTGCTGCAGTTGGCGCGCTGAGCCGCGCCGTGGACGGGTCGGCGCGGTACCCGGGGGGGGCGCCGCGCCGACCGACCTTCGATCAGTTGCTGTCGCTGTTGTCGTCCCCGCCATTGTCGGCGACGAGCAGCACGATGCCGGTCAGCGCGGCGAGGATGCCGATGCTGATCAGCGTGGTGGTCGGCACCGCGGCGCCGATCCGGCTGGCGTCGGCGCTGCCGCTGGCGGCGCGCGCCGAATGCGCGACCGAGAGCGAGGACGCCGGGTTGGCGGCGGGCGCGGCGACCGCGGCGGCGGGCAGCGCGAGCATCGCGGCGACGCCCGCGACGAGGTTGATGAGACGCGACATGTGGTGATCTCCCTGACGGCGCCACCTCTGCGCGCGGCGCGTGCCGTCCCCTAGAACAGGCTGATGTTGCAGTCATTTGACAATTGCGGCGGGCGATGAGTCAATCCTCCCCGGCACGGGGAGGGGGACCGCCGAGCGCAGCGCGGTGGTGGAGGGGGCTCTCCTCGCGGGGCACCGTCGGTTGCAGGGGCCTGCCCCGCGTTGCGCTCGCGGAAGCCCCCCTCCACCACCGCTTCGCGGCGGTCCCCTCCCCGCCATGCGGGGAGGATGGCCTCTACCGGATCGCCGCGCCCAGCACCGCGCGCGTGCCGCGGTGCGCGGCGTCATAGTCGAGCGCTGCGTCGAGGCTCTGCGCCATCGCGCGGATCAGCCGCGAGCCCACGCCGGTGCCTTTCGGTCCGTCGGTGCCGATGCCGATCCCGTCATCCTCCACCACGAGGCGGAAGCGCAGCTCGCCGTCGCGCGCCAGTGCCACGCGCACCTCGCCGTCGCCCGCGGGATAAGCGTATTTGCAGGCGTTGCTCACCAGCTCGGTGACGATCACGCCGAGCGACACCGCGCGGTCGGTCGGCAGCCGCAGCGACTCGGCGGCGAGCGACAGCCGGCGCGGCGCCTCGCTGGTCGACCAGGTCGCGCCCAGCTCCTCGATCAGCTGGGCGAGATACTCGCGCATCTCGACGTGCTCGACGTCGTCGCCGGTGTAGAGCCGGCGGTGGACCTGCGCGATCGCGCTGATGCGGCGCTGCGTGTCCTCCAGCGCGGCGCGCGCGCCCGCGTCCTCCAGCGCGCTCGACTGCATCCGCACCATCGCCGAGACGAGCTGGAGCGAGTTGGCGACGCGGTGGTTCACCTCCGCCAGCAGCGCCTCCAGCCGCGCGTTGCTGGCGCGCAGCTCGGCCTCGGCGCGTGTCTTGAGCGACTCCACCTCGGCGCGCGCGAGCACCTGGCGGAAGGTGGCGTCGAGCAGGTCGAAGAAGTCGTCGCCCGGCGTCTTCACCACATAGTCGGCCGCGCCCGCGCGCAGCGCCGCAACCGCGACGCGGGTCTCCTCCGAGCCGCTGACATAGACCACCGCGGGCGGGATGGGCAGCGCGCGCAGCCGCTCGAGCGTCTCGAGCCCGTCGATCCCGGGCATGTAATGGTCGACCGCGACCAGGTCGAACGGCTCGGCCGCGGCCGCCGCCACGCCGGCCTCGCCGCCGTCGGCGGTGGTGACATGATAGCCGCGCCGCTCGAGCGCGCGACCGACGAGACGGCGGATGCCGGCGTCGTCGTCGACGTAGAGGATGCGGGTCACCGCGGGGGCGCTCACGGCGGGCTCAGTTCGCCCCGTCTATGTCGGGCACCTGGATCACCGACAGGAACAGCCCGAGCTGGCGGATCGCCTGGGCGAAGCTCTCATAGTTCACCGGCTTGGTGATGTAGACGTTGGCGCCGAGATCGTAGCAGCGCTGGATCTCGCGCGAGTCGTCGGTGGTGGTCAGCACCACCACGGGGGTGCGCTTGACCGGGCCGTCGTCGTTCTTGATCCGCGCCAGGATGTCCGTCCCGCTCATGTCGGGCAGGTTGAGGTCGAGCAGCACCAGCGCGGGGCCGTTGCGCGCCGGGCCGACGGGATCGTCGAAGATATAGGCCAGCGCGCTGGTGCCGTCGGTGAAGTGACGGATCTCGTTGAGGATGCCGGCGCGCCGGATGTTCTTCTCGATGAGGCGCGCGTGGCCCTCGTCGTCCTCGATCATGACGATGCCGACCGACTGATGCGCGTTCATTCGCTTTTACCCTGTGATTGCAACGTCAACGGTAGTGATAGCGTGAAGGTCGCGCCCTGTCCCAGGTTGGACTCGACGCTGATCGTACCGCCCAGTCGGAAGACCAGCGCGCGCACCGTGGCGAGCCCGATCCCCTCGCCCGGCCTGTCCTGCGCGCCCGATCGGCGGAACAGGTCGAACACGCGCGCGTGGTCGCGCGGGTCGATGCCGCGCCCGTTGTCGACGACCGCGTAGACCACCCGCTGCGCCTCGCGGCGCCCGCTCACCGCGATCCGGCCGGGCACGCCGGGGCGCAGGTATTTCACCGCATTCTCGATCAGGTTGGAGAAGACCTGGTCGAGCGAGAAGCGGTCGCTGATCACCTCGGGCAGCTCCCCCGCCACCTCCAGCGTCGCGTCGGCGTCGGCGAGCCGATGCGTCAGCGTGTCACGGATCTGGCCGATCAGCTGGCCCATGTCGATCCGCTCGGGCGCGAGCTGGCGCCGGCCCTGCCGCGAGAGCTGGAGGATGGCGTTGATCAGCCGGTCCATCTTCTGCGTCGAGGCGCGGATGAAGCCGATCGCCTCGGGCAGGTCCTCGCGCGCCGACAGCCGCGCCTCCTCGGTCAGCAGCCGCGGCGCCTCGGCCTCGACCGAGTCGACCAGCGCGCCGAGCTGCCCGGTCGCCGCCTCCAGCTCGGCGGTGAAGCCCATCACGTTGACCAGCGGCGAGCGCAGGTCGTGGCTGACGATATAGGCGAAGCGCTGGATCTCCTCGTTGGCGCGGGTGAGATCCTCGGTGCGCTCGGCCACCATCTCCTCCAGGCTGTCGGCCAGCGCCTGGGTCGCGTCGCGCGAGCGCGCCAGGTCACGCGTGTACGCCAGCACCGTCAGCAGCGCGACCACCGCCAGCGCGCCGAGCAGCACCGCGGCCAGCACCAGCACCGCGTAGAAGGCGCGCTCGTTGTCGCGCAGCTCGCGGTCGCGGATCGCGAGCAGGCGACGCTCCTCGCGCGCCATGCGATCCATCAGGAAGCGGACCGCGCGCATGCTGCTCGCCTCGGTGTCGGCGCGGAAGCCGGCGAGGGCGGCGCGCTGGTCACCGCGGTCGAGCAGCGCGATCGTCGCGGTGCGGCGCTGCGCCAGCGCGGCGAGCTGGAGCCGCAGCCCCGCGATCAGCTCGCGCTGGCGCGGGTTGTCCGCGGTGAGCGCGGACAGCGCGGCCAGTCTGCCCGGCAGCTCGCGCGCGGCGCGGTGATAGCCCGCGCGATAGGCCGCGGTGGCGGGGGCGAGCAGCGCGCCGCGCCGCGTCGCCTCGGCCTCCTCGATCACGCGGCGCAGCTCGAGCACCGCTTTCTCCACCTCATAGG
Organism: Sphingomonas folli; assembly: GCF_019429525.1. GTDB lineage: Bacteria > Pseudomonadota > Alphaproteobacteria > Sphingomonadales > Sphingomonadaceae > Sphingomonas > Sphingomonas folii. The sequence continues at coordinate 62,050 of NZ_JAHXZL010000011.1, forward strand.
TGTGGACCACCGCGCGGGTATGGACCTGGTTCTGCCGCGTCACCCAGGCGGCGCCCCCGCCCGCCGCGAGCAGCGCGAGGAAGCCCGGCACCAGCAGCGCGGTCAGCCGCGGCGCGATCTTGCCCTCGGGCGGCAGCAGGAACTTGGGGGTGGCCACGGCGTCGCGGTTAGCGCGCGCGGGGCACTTACACCAGCCGCGACGCGCGCCGCCTCACCCCTCTCCGGCGCCCGCCGAGACGGGAATGGCGATCGTACAATGCGCGCCGTCCGGCCCGAGCGTCAGCGCGGTGCGCGCGCCGAGCTGATAGGGCAGCGCCTGCTCGATCAGCTCGCGCCCCTGCCCCCCGCCCCTTACCCCGCCCCCGGGTCCGCCACCGCCCGCGCCGCCTGTGTCCTCGGGCATCGCCACGCCGTGCTCGCGCCAGTCGATATGGAGCCAGGGCCGCGCGCCCGGTCCGGCCGGTTCGAGCCGCCACGTCACCGACAGCCGGCCGTCGGGCTGGCCGAGCGCGCCGTATTTCACCGCGTTGGTGGCGAGCTCGTGCAGCGCCATCGCCAGCGTCTGCACCGTCGACGAGCGCAGCCGCACCCCCGCGGGCCCGTCGAGCGTGGCGCGCTCGGTGCCGCCCATCGCCGCCAGCTCGGTGCGCAGCAGGTCGTCGAAGGTGACGCGGTCGACGTCGGTGAGCCGCGACAGCAGCGCCTGCACGCGCGCCAGCGCGTCGAGCCGGTCGGTGAAGCGCGCGCGAAAGTCGGCGATGTCGGCGCTGGTCCGCGCCATGTTGTCCGCGATCGAGCGCACCACGCCCATCAGGTTGCGCGTGCGATGCTGCAGCTCGGCGATCAGCACCGCCTGACGCTCCTCCCACTCGCGCCGGTCGGTGGTGTCGACCATCGCGCCGACCATCCGCGTCGCGACGTCGGCATCGTAGAAGAAGCGGCCGCGCGCGTCATGCCAGCGCACCGCGCCGTCGGGGCGGACGATGCGGAACTCGCGGTTGAACTCGGTGCGCTGCTCCATCGCGGCGTAGAGCGCGGCCTCGGTCGCCGCGCGGTCGTCGGGATGGAGCCGCTCGCACCACAGGTCCAGGCTCGGCTCGACCGCGCCGACGGCATAGCCCTCCATGCGGTAATGCTCGTCGGACCAGTGCAGCTCGCCGGTGCGGACGTTCCAGTCCCACAGCCCGAGCCGGCCGACCTCGACCGCGCTGCGCAGTCGCTCCTCGCTGCGCCGCACCGCCTCGGCCGCCTGACGCGTATCGGTGATGTCCTCGCCGATGCCGCCGATCAGCGTCACCGCACCGCCGCCGTCGCGGATCGGGAAAGCGGTGTCGCGGATCCAGCGCGTCGCGCCGTCGACCGGGCGGCGGATGCGATAGTCGAAGCCGACATGCTCGCCGCCGCGCACGCGCGCCATCGCCGCCTCGGCCAGCGCGCGGTCCTCGGGATGGACGAGGTCGAGCCAGCGGCGCATCTCGTCCCCGGCGATGGCGCGGTCGCGGCTCAGCCCATAGACGGTCTCGAACGCTGGCGTGAGATATTCCCAGCGCAGCGTCACCGCGTCGCGGATCCACAGCACGTCGTGCGAGGCCTCGCCGAACTGGCGCAGGCGCTCCTCGCTCTGCCGCACCTTGTCCTGCGCGGCGGCGTCGCGCAGCCGCAGCACCTCCTCCTGCGCGCGCTTCCACGCGCCGATATCCTTGGTGGTGGTGGCGACGCCGTCGTCGAGCTTGACCACGGTCTGGAGGAACCAGCTGTCGAACTGCTCGTGGACATAGTGGCGCTCGTCCTGGCGCGGCTCGCCCGTCTCGGTCACGTGCTTGAAGGTGGCGAAGATGCCCTCGTCCAGCACGCCGGGATTGCGCTCGAGCAGGCTCTGCCCGCGCACCTCGCCGTAGCGGCTCGCCGAGGTGTGGTTGTTGAGCAGCCAGCGGAAGTCGACGATCTCACCGTCGGCGTCGCGCACCGCCTCGAACACCTGGATCATGTCGGTGGAGGCGTCCATCGTCGCGCGGAGCAGGTCGCGCCCGCGCGCCAGCTCGGCGACCCGCTGGCGCACCGCCAGCGCGCTCGCCGCGAACTGCGCGAGGCTGGCGAGCAGCCGCGCGTCCTCCTGGTCGAACGCGCGATCGCCCTCGTGCGCGACCAGCCACACGGTGCCGGCGGCGCGGCCGCCGCGGTGGAACGGCACGAGCAGCAGCTCACGCACGCCGGGCTCGAGCGGTGGTCCGGCGAAGATCGTGTCGGGCCGCTCGAACAGCAGCGCGGAGTCGCGCGCGATCGCGACGCCGCACGGGCTGGCGTCGAGCGGCATCGTGCCGCCGCGATAGCGCGCCCAGCCGCCCGACAGCGCGTCCCAGCGGAAGCCGTGCGGCTCGCGCAGGCTGACCCCGGCCGAGCCGGCGACTCGATGCGCGACGATCAGGTCGGTCAGCCGCTGAAGCAGGTCGGCGGGACGGTCGGCGAGGTCGCGCGCCAGCGTCGAGAGGATCGCCGCCTCGGTGGCGTGATCGGGCGCGCGCGCCGGGCGAGCCACGAGCGCGTCCGCCGCCGCTGCCCCGCCCGATCCGCTGCCCGATCCGCCGTGCATCGCATCCCCTTCTCGATCGCGCGACGCTACACCGTCCCCGGGGTCGGCGGCAACGCACGCGACGGTGGCGTGGGCCGCGGCTTAGCCCTACATCTGGCGGCATGCGCAGACACATCCTCGCCGTGCTCGGCCTCCTCGTCCTCGCCGCGATCGGCATCTTCGCCTATCTCGCCTGGCCCGACGCCGCGCGGCTCGACCTCGCCGCGGTGAGCGGCGCGCGGCCGACGATCACGCCGCCGCGCGAGCAGATGCTGCCCACGGTCAAGACCGCCGACCCGATCGGCTGGAAGGCGGGCGAGACGCCGACCCCCGCGGCCGGGCTGCGCGTCGCCGCCTTCGCCACCGGGCTGGACCACCCGCGCTGGCTCTACCGCCTGCCCAACGGCGACGTGCTGGTGGCGGAGACCAACTCGCCGCCGCGCGAGGGCGGCGGGATCCAGGGTTGGGTGATGCGCCACCTGCTCGGCAAGGTCGGCGCGGGCGGCGCCTCCGCCAACCGCATCACGCTGCTGCGCGACGCCGACGGCGACGGCCGCGCCGAGACGCGCACCGCCTTCATGACCGGGCTCAACTCGCCCTCCGGCATGGCGCTGCTCGACGGTCAGCTCTACGTCGCCAACACCGACTCGCTGGTGCGCGTGCCCTACACCGAGGGCGCCACCAGCATCGCCGCCAAGCCCGAGCTGGTCGTGAAGCTGCCGGGTGGCGCCAACCACTGGGCGCGCAACGTCATCCCCGCCGAGGACGGGCGCACGCTGTACGTCTCGGTGGGCTCGGCCTCGAACGTCGCCGAGGGCGGGCTGGCACGCGAGAAGTTCCGCGCCGCGATCCTCCAGGTCTATCCCAGGGAGAAGACCTTCCGGGTCTTCGCCACCGGGCTGCGCAACCCCAACGGCATGGCGCTGGTGCCCGGCACCAACCGGCTGTGGACCGTGGTGAACGAGCGCGACATGCTCGGCTCCGACCTCGTCCCCGACTATCTCACCGCGGTGGAGCTCGGCGACAATTTCGGCTGGCCCTGGTATTATTGGGGCGGCTACGTGGACACGCGCGTGGAGCCGCGGAACCTCGAGCTGCAGCAATATGTGAAGCGCCCCGATTATGCGCTGGGGCCGCACGTCGCCGCGCTGGGGCTGAGCTTCGCGGGCGACGCCAAGCTGGGCGGGCAGTTCGCCCGCGGCGCCTTCGTCGGCGAGCACGGCTCGTGGAACCGCAAGCCGCTGTCGGGCTACAAGCTGGTGTTCGTGCCCTTCGACGCGGCGGGCTGGCCGGTGAAGGGCGCCAAGCCGGTCGACGTGCTCACCGGGTTCGTCACCCCCGAGGGCGACGCGCACGGCCGCCCCGTCGGCGTGATCACCGACCGCGCCGGCGCCTTGCTGGTGGCGGACGACGTCGGCGACGCGATCTGGCGGGTCACGCCGGCGCGCTGACCCGCGCCGCGCGCCGCCCGCGCTATAATGAGCCTGGGCGGAGCGCGGAGCGAGCGATGCTGTGGACGATCGTCGTCATCCTGGTGATCCTGTGGCTGCTGGGGTTCAGCTTCCATCTCACCCACGGGCTGATCCACCTGCTGCTGGTGATCGCGCTGATCGTCGGGCTGGTGCAGCTGTTCACCGGACGGCGCTGACGCATGCCGCGGCGGCGCTGTAACGAAATGTTGCCGGGGCGCGGAACAGGCGCGCGGTGGCGATTGTTTTCTTCCTGTAGCTCAGGAGGATAGCTCGATGTTGTGGACAATCGCCGTCATTCTTCTGGTGCTGTGGCTGCTCGGCTTCAGCCTGCACGTCGCCGGCGGGCTGATCCATATCCTGCTGGTGATCGCGATCATCGTCGGGCTGGTGCAGCTGTTCAGCGGGCGTCGGGTATAAGGGACGCCGCGCGCATCAACGCGGCGCGGGCCGAGTGACGCCCGACGCGGGCTCCTACTCGGGGGCGCGCGCCGCCTTTGGGTGACTTGGCGTCACGGCGCTCCCACGGGTGCAGGAGCCCCGGGCCAGGGCGCGGCATGCGCGATCTCAGAGGCTGATCCATCTGGTGAGAGCCAGCACGGTGCTCCTGCGGACGGAGGAGCCTAGAGTCGCGGGCGTCACGCCTGCCGCGCTCGGCTCCGGCGTTCGCCGGAGCACGGGTCGATCGAGGTGGATCGGACGCTAGGCCCCGACGTTCGCCCGAGCACCCGCCGACGGCGGCGAACCGTGCTCAGCCCACCCGCACCCACAGGGCGGTGGCATCGTCGCTGCGCTTGAAGCGCGGGTAGCGTCGGCACGCCGCATCCTCCCGCTCGATCGCGCGCAGTTCCTCCGCCAGCGCCGCCAACCCCCGCGCGCGCACCGCCGCCATCAGTCCCGTTCCCTCATAGGCCGCGTAGCTGTCGACCAGCGCGGCGAAGCCGTCGCTCATCAGCAGCAGCGTGTCACCCGCCGCCGTCCCTACCGTCGCGTGGTCGGTCGCGGCCGCCGACACCGCCGCGTCGACGCCGAGCACGCGTCGCCCCGGCCGCTCGCGTGCGGCGCGACGGTCGGCGATCACCGCGGGCGTGCGCGCGCCGCCGAGCGCCTCGCCCAGTGCCGCCGCCTCGGCGCTCTCCGCGGCGCGGTCGGGCGCTGGCGTGAGCCAGTCGACCCCGCCGCCGGCACGTTCGCGCAGGATCGCGCAGTCGCCCGCCCAGGCGAGCTGAAGCGACTCACCGACGAGCTGGACCGCGGCGAAGGAGGCGCTCGGCAGCTCCCAGGCACCCGCGGGTTCGCGCCGCCGCTCCGCGGCGTATCGCTCCGCCACCCTCCCGAACACGCGCGCGCAGGTGGCGCGCAGGTCCGCGCCCTCGCCGGACCCGAAGGCGGCGTCGGCGGTCGCCGCCAGCCAGGCCGCGCCGCCGCGATCGCCCAGCAGCCCGGGCGGGGCGAGATCGGTGGCGCCGTCGATCACCCAGGCGCAGCGCGGGCCGGCGCCGGCGCGGTCGTCGTTGGGCGCGGCGGTGTCGCCGCACAGGCTGAGCGACTGGAGCAGGTCGAGGTGCATGGCCCCGCCCCTAGCCGCCCCGCGCGGCTCAGTCGACGAAGAGCAGCGCGGGCGCCTCGATCAATCCCTTCAGCGCCTGGACGAAGCTGGCGGCGTCATGGCCGTCGACCACGCGGTGATCGCAGCTGATCGAGAGATTCATCAGCTTGGCCCGGCGGATGGCATCGCCGCGCCCGGCCTCCTCGGGGGCCACGAAGACGGGGCGCTCGACGATCTTGTTCGGCCCGATGATCGCCACCTCGGGTCGGTTGATCACCGGCGTGGTCGCGATGCCGCCGAGCGGCCCCAGCGAGGTGAGCGTGATCGTGCCGTTGCCGAGCTCGTCGGGGCGCAGCTTGCCCGCGCGCGCGGCGGTGGCGAGTCGCGCGATCTCGGTGGCGAGCTGCCAGACGTTGCGGTCCTGCGCGTCGCGGAGCACCGGCACGGTGAGCCCGGCGTCGGTCTGCGCCGCCATGCCGAGGTGGACGCGGCCGTGGCGGGTCACCACGCCCGCCTCGTCGTCGTAGCGCGCGTTGAGCATCGGGAAGTCGGGCAGGATGCGGCACAGCGCCACGATCAGGAGCGGGAGCAAGGTCAGCTTGGACCGCTCGCCGCGGCGCGCGTTGAGCTGCGCGCGCAGCGCCTCCAGCGCGGTGACCTCGATCTCCTCGACATAGGTGAAATGCGGGATGTGGCGCTTGGAGGCGGCCATGTTCTCGGCGATGCGGCGGCGCATGCCGATGACTCGGATCGGCTCGTCGGCGCGCGCGCGGCTGGCGTGCGGCGCGTGATAGCCCTCACCGGCGCCGTAGCGGAGGAAGGCGTCGAGGTCGGCGTGGCGGACGCGGTCGCCCTCGGCGACGCGGACCCGCGCGAGGTCGACGCCGAGGTCCCGGGCGCGGGCGCGGACGGCGGGGGAGGCGAGGATGGGTCGAGCAACATCCTCCCCGGCACGGGGAGGGGGACCGTCAGCCGCAGGCTGATGGTGGAGGGGGCTATCCGCAGGCGGGGCGGCTGTTGGAGTGGACTCCCCCGAGGTCACCACTTGCGGAGAGCCGCCTCCACCACCGGCTTCGCCGGCGTGCGAGCTTTGGCGTGCCCCCGGCACGCCAAGATCGTGTCCGCGGGACACGATCTCGCCCGCACGCCCCCTCCCCGTGCCGGGGAGGATCTGAGTTTCCTCCACTCCCGGATTCTCCGCCTCGAGCGTATCCTCCTCCACCGGCGGCGGGACCAACCCTTCCCCCTCGGTCTCGATCACCACCAGCGGCGCGCCGATCGAGACCTGGTCGCCGACCTCGCCGGCGCGCTCGACCACCACGCCCGCGACCGGGCTCTCCATCTCGACCGTGGCCTTGTCGGTCATCATGTCGGCGAGCTGCTGGTCCTCCTCGACGCGGTCGCCGACCTGGACGTGCCAGGCGACGATCTCCGCCTCGGAAATGCCCTCGCCGATGTCGGGCAGCTTGAAGGTGAAGCGAGCCATGTGCCGTTAGTCCTTGAGAATCTTCTTGAGCGCCTGGCCGATCCGCACGGGGCCGGGGAAATAGGCCCATTCGAGGCTGTGCGGATAGGGCGTGTCGAAGCCGGTGACCCGCTCGACCGGCGCCTCGAGGTGGTAGAAGCAGCGCTCCTGCACCAGCGCGGCGAGCTCGGCGCCGAAGCCGCCGGTGCGCGTCGCCTCGTGCACCACCATGCAGCGGCCGGTCTTCCTCACCGAGCGCTCGATCGCCGCGATGTCGAGCGGGACGAGCGTGCGCAGGTCGATGATCTCGGCGTCGATCCCGGTGTCCGCCACCACCTGCGCGCAGACGTGGACCATCGTGCCGTAGGCGAGCATCGTCACCGCCTCGCCCGCGCGCACCACCTTCGCCTCGCCGAGCGGGATCGTGTAATAGCCGCTCGGCACCTCGCCGCCGGGGTGCTTCGACCAGTTCTCGGCGGGGCGGTCCCAATGGCCGTTGAACGGGCCGTTGTAGATCCGCTTGGGCTCGAGGAAGAGCACCGGGTCGTTGTCCTCGATCGCCGCGATCAGCAGCCCCTTGGCGTCATAGGGGGTGGAGGGGATCACCGTCTTGATCCCCGAGACGTGGGTGAAGATGCCCTCGGGCGACTGCGAGTGGGTCTGGCCGCCGAAGATGCCGCCGCCATAGGGCGAGCGCACCGTGATCGGCGCGGTGAAGTCGCCGGCCGAGCGGTAGCGCAGCCGCGCCGCCTCCGAGACGAGCTGGTCGAGCGCGGGGTAGATATAGTCGGCGAACTGGATCTCGGGCACGGGGCGCAGGCCGTAGGCACCCATGCCGACCGCGACGCCGATGATCCCGCACTCGGTGATCGGCGTGTCGAACACGCGGGTCTTGCCGTATTTCTTCTGCAGCCCGGCGGTGGCGCGGAAGACGCCGCCGAAGAAGCCGACGTCCTCCCCCATCACGATCACGTCGGGGTCGCGCGCCATGGTCTCGTCCATCGCGGCGTTGATCGCCTGGATCATGTTCATGCGGGTGGTGGTGGGTTGGTCGATCACGTCGGTCATAGTCGTGTCCATCATTCCTCCCCGGCAAGGGGAGGGGGCGTACGGGCGAGATCGTGTCCCCCGGACACGATCTTGGCGTGCCGGGGGCACGACAAAGCCCGTACGCCACGCGTCAGCGTGGTGGTGGAGGGGGCTCCCCGCGGGCGACAGCGCCGGTGGAGAGCCCCCTCCACCAGCCTGCGGCTGGTCCCCTTCCCCGTGCCGGGGAGGATCTCGAAGGCCATCGTCACTTCCGCGCCCACGGCCGGCCGCTCGCCGCTTCCTCGTCGATCATCATCTGGCGCTGCTCGCGCAGGTGCCAGGGCATCTCCTCGAACACGCCGTCGAACAGCGAGTCGAGCGGCTGCGCCAGGCCGTGGCCGAGGATGCCGTTGGCCTCGGCCGCCTTCTGCGCGGCGCGGACCTCCTCGGCGACCGCGCGGTCCATCGCCTCCTGCCGCGCCTCGTCCCACTCGCCGAGCGCGACGAGATGGTCCTTGAGCCGCCGGATCGGGTCGCCCAGCGGCCAGGCGGTCGGCTCGCCCGCGGAGCGGTATTGCGAGGGATCGTCCGAGGTGGAGTGACCTTCGGCGCGATAGGTGAAATGCTCGATCAGCGTCGGCCCGACGTTGGTGCGCGCGCGCTCCGCCGCCCACAGCGTCGCGGCATACACCGCGAGCGGGTCGTTGCCGTCCACCCGCAGCCCCGCGATGCCATAGCCGATCGCGCGCGCCGCGAAGGTCGTCGCCTCCGCCCCGGCGAAGCCCGAGAAGCTCGAGATCGCCCATTGGTTGTTGACGACGTTGAAGATCACCGGCGCGCGATAGACGGTCGCGAAGGTCAGCGCGGAGTGGAAGTCGCCCTCCGCGGTGCTGCCCTCGCCGCACCAGGTCGCGGCGATGCGCGTGTCGCCCTTGGAGGCCGAGGCCATCGCCCAGCCCACCGCCTGGGGATATTGCGTGGTGAGGTTGCCCGAGATCGAGAAGAAGCCGAAGCGCTTCTCCGAGTACATGATCGGCAGCTGCTTGCCCTGCAGCTTGTCGCCGGTGTTCGAGTAGATCTGGTTCATCATGTCGACCAGCGGGCAGCCGCGCGCGATCAGCAGCCCCTGCTGGCGATAGGAGGGGAAGCACATGTCCTCGGCGTCGAGCGCATGCGCCGCCGCCACCGCCACCGCCTCCTCGCCGAGCGACTTCATGTAGAAGCTGGTCTTGCCCTGGCGCTGGGCGCGGAACATGCGCTCGTCGAAGGCGCGCACCGTCGCCATGTGGCGCAGCATGCGGCGCAGCGTGTCGGGGCTGAGCCGCGGGTTCCACGGCCCCACCGCCTGGTGCTGCTCGTCGAGCACGCGCACCATCGTATAGGCGAGGTCGGTGAAGTCGCGCGCCGGCGCGGCGGTGTCGGGGCGCGGCGCGGCGCCGGCGGGGGGCACCTCCAGGTCGCCGAAGTCGGCCGCGTCGCCGGGGCGGAAGCGCGGCTCGGGGACGTGCAACGACAGGGGCTTCAGGTTGCTGCGGGCGTCGCCCAAGGTCACTCTCCTGGCCCCCGGTTGGTCCGCAAGGCGTCGCGGCGGCTTGTAATTATATTTCAAGCGAAGCGGAAGCCCCCTGTTGAGGGGGCGGGGACGCGGCGGCCCCCTCGTCTCGGTGAATGCGACGCGAGCGCCCCACCGCGGCGTCACATGAACGCGTCTCAGGATCCACCGTGCCGCCTACTCAGCAGCCGGCGGCGCTCGCGGGTCAGCGGATACTGAGACGCGTTCAGGACGACGACGGAAGGCGACCGTGCGTCCGGAGCTCTCGGCACGCGGGGAGGACAGATGGACGCGATCCTCGTCGCCGCGCATACCGCCGCATAGCGACTCGACTCACCCGCATAGAACAAAGTAAGAACGACGCTTCATCAGCGAGTCGTCATCCCGTGTCCGAGTCGAGCGTCCTCCAGTCCCTGCGCGATACGCTCAGCGCCATCGAGGGAGACGGCCATCGCCGTCGCCCGGTGCTGCCGTTCGGCGCGGGCGCGGTCGACGAGCGGCTCGCCAACGGCGGGCTGCGGCTCGACGCGCTGCACGAGGTCGCCGCCGCCACCCCCGCGCTGGGCGACGACGCCTCGGCCACGCTGTTCCTCGCCGGGGTCGCCGCGCGCGCCTGGGGGCCGGTGCTGTGGGTGGTGCGGCGGCGCGACCTATTCGCGCCCGGCCTCTACCAGTCCGGGCTCGCGCCCGAGCGCGTGCTCTACGCCGAGGCGAGCGACGACGCCGAGGTGCTCGCGCTGATGGAGGAGGGCCTGCGCCACCGCGCGCTCGGCGCGGTGATCGGCGAGACGCGCCGCGCGGCGATGGCCTCGACCCGCCGGCTCCAGCTCGCCGCCGAGGGCGGGCGCACCATCGCCCTGCTGCTCAAGCGCCACGCGCGCGAGGGGGCGGACCCGCTCGCGGTGCCGTCAGCGGCGGTGACGCGCTGGCGCGTCGGCTCCGCCCCTTCCGCGCCGCTGCCGGTGGCCGGCGTGGGGCGCGCGCGCTGGGACCTTTCCCTGGTGCGCCAGCGCGGCGGCGAACCTTTCCAGACAATCGTGGAGGCATGCGATGAGACGGGTCGCATCGCTCTACCTGCCCGACTGGTCGATCGACCGGCTGCGGCGGGCGGAGCCGGCGCTCGCGCCGCCGCCTGAGCGCGCAGCGCTCGATCCCGCGTCGCCGCGCGAAGCGCTCCATCCCGCGTCGCCGCGCGAAGCGCTTGATCCCGCGTCGCCGCGGACGGCACTCCCTCTCGCCGCGCTGAAGGCGGCGGGCGACGCCGAGCAGGGTGGCAAGCAGTGCGACGCGCCGCGTAACTCGGGCTGGCGGCCGGGCGCGCGCTGGGCGCGCGACGACGGCGGCTATGTCCCCGGTCCGCTGCGCGGCGTCGATGAGGCGACCGGCGGCGCGGGCGCGTGCTGGGCGGGCGAGACCCGCGCCGACGTCGCGCGCCGGGTCGCCGCCATCGCGCCGCACCAGCGCCCGCCGATGCGCGAGATGGGGCGCCGCAGCGAGGCGGCGGAGCATCCGTTCAAGCGGCTGCCCGGCGACGACGGGGGAAAATCCAGCGGCTGGCCCGAGCCGGTGATGGCGCCGGTGCGCACCGGCGGCGAGGGCGTGCGGCCGACGTCACGCCAGCGCGAGCGCGGCGCGGGTGGGGCCGGAGCGCGACCGTCGCTCTCCTCATCCGCTGCATCGGGTGCTCGCTCCGAGATCCCAGGTGCGGCGCGTCAATCCATCGGAGTGCCGACGGCGCAGGGGACCCCGGCGCGAACCCGTAGTGACGAGGTGAGCTCCTCGCCTCCCCCACCGTCATCCCGGACTTGGTCCGGGATCCACGGTGCCGCCCTCGCAGCGGCCGAGGCGTGTGCGGAAGGCTGGATCCCGGAACAGGTCCGGGATGACGGGACGGGGCGAGAGGGGGTGGGTTCCACGTCTGTCCATACCGTGGCGAGCGGTGCTAGCGCTGGTGATGCCCCCGCTGCCTCCACCTCGCGCGGCCCCGCGACGCCCGAGCCACGCTCCGACCTCCGCGTCTCGCACGTCTCGCCCGCGCTGAGCGGCGCGTGGAACGCGATGCCCGCGATCCGCTACCCCGGCGACGGGCCGCACCCGGACAAGGCCGCCGCCAGGGAGCGCCGCCCCGGCTCGAACGACCCCGGCGCCGCGGTCAAGGAGGTCGCCGCCTTCTTCGACACCGGTCGCACCACCGCCGGCACGGTCGCGCGCGTCTGCCGCGACCCCGCCGCGGCCGCCCCCACCGGCCCCGCGCGCGACACCGCGCCGCCGCTCGTCACCGTGCAGAAGGTCGGCGGACGGGTCGAGATCGCCGCCGCCTCGCCCGCGGCGCGCGCGCTCGGGGTCGAGCCCGGGATGGCGCTGACCCAGGTACGCGCCGCCACCCCCGAGATCGTCGTGCGCGACGCCGATCCCGAGGGTGACCGCGGCGCGCTCCACCGGCTCGCGGTCGCGCTGGCGCGGCGCTGGACCCCGGTGGTGGCGATCGAGGACTCGCAGTCGCTGCTGCTCGACCTCACCGGCGTGGCGCATCTCCACGGCGGCGAGGCGCGGCTGGCGCGGCGGCTGGTGCGGCTGCTCGCGCGGCTCGGCATCACCGCGCGAGTCGCGATCGCCGATACCGCGGGCGCCGCCTGGGCCTGCGCGCACCACGCCGAGCCGGAGCGGGGCGGCGTGACGATCCTGCCGCCGGGCGCGACGCTCGACGCGCTCGCGCCGCTGCCGGTGGCGTCGCTGCGCGTCGACGCGCGCGCGCTCGAGCTGCTGCGCCGGCTCGGCGTCGACACCGTCGGCCAGCTCGCCGCGCTGCCGCGCGCGCCGCTGGCACGTCGCTTCGGTACCGCGCTGGCGCAGCGGCTCGACCAGGCGAGCGGGCGCGCGCCCGAGCCGCTCGCGCCGGTGGTGCCGCCGGTGGCGATCACGGTGGAGCAGCGCTTCGCCGAGCCGCTGCTCACCGCCGAGCCGATCGCGCACTGGATCGGGCAATTGGTCGACCGGCTCGCCGCCGAGCTGGCGCGCGCGGGGCGCGGCGCGCGCCAGCTGCTGCTCGCCGCGACGCGGGTCGACGCCGCGGTGCAGACGCTGCGGGTCGGCTTCGCGCGGCCGACGCGCGCGCGCGACCATCTGTGCCGGCTGCTGCTGCGCCGCGTCGAGCGGATCGACCCCGGTTTCGGGATCGAGGCGCTGACGCTCCACGTCCAGCGCGCCGACCCGCTCGCGCCGGAGTATCTCGACGGCGACCTGGCGGACGGGGAGCGTCCCGACCTGGCGCCGCTGGTCGACGCCATCGTCAACCGTATCGGTGCGGCGCGGCTGTGGCGCGCGCGCGCGGTGGCGAGCGACGTGCCCGAGCGCTCGGTGGCGGGCGCGGCGCCGCTCGACCCGCCCGATCGCGCCGACCCGGCGCTGCGCCGCGACGACGTGCGCCGGCTCGACACGCGCGGCGCCGACCATCCGTGGCACGCGCGCTGGCCGCGCCCGACGCGGCTGCTGCGCCGCCCCGAGCCGCTCGACCATGTCATGTCGGAGCTGCCCGACCAGCCGCCCAGACGCTTCACCTGGCGCGGCGAGTCGCACGTCGTGGTGCGCGGCGACGGGCCCGAGCGGATCGCGGGCGAGTGGTGGCGCCGCCGCGGCGAGCGCGACGCGGTGCGCGACTATTACCAGGTCGAGGACGAGGCCGGGCGGCGCTACTGGCTGTTCCGCCGCGGCGACGGCGAGCGCGGGGAGACCGGCGACCTGACCTGGTACATGCACGGGACGTTCGGGTGAGCGGGCGGGCGAGCGGCCGGGCGAGCGGGCGGGGGCAGCGGCGCTGCCTCGGCCTGGCGCGGGGTGGGCCCCGGCGCGACGCCATCGTCGGCCGGATCATCGCCGCGGTGCTCCTGCGCGCGCAGGAGCCCGGGACGGTGGGCGCCGACACCTGTGCCGGCACTTGGCGGACGGTAGGCCGCTTGGCCCTGGGTTCCCGCGTGCGCGGGAACGCGGCGGAAGGGACCGGCAGGTGGGCTCACACTGATCGGACGATGCGCCGCACGGCCCTGATCCCGCGCGTGCGCGAGGAAACGATGGTGCGCAGCGACGCCATCACGCCTCCTCGGCCGCACCACGTTGCCGACCAGCTGGCCGCGCCTCTCCCCTCGCGTCGCCCCGGCGATGGCCGGGGCCCAGGTGGGAAGGCTGTCGTGGGTCCCACCGGCGTCCCCCACCTGGGCCCCGGCCTTCGCCGGGGCGACTCGAGCGGGTGGGGTCGCCGTACGGCTTCCATCGCTGCTGCGACGAACGACGACGCGAGGCGTCACTGCGACGCCCGGCGATCGGTCCGCAACGTCACCCCCGCTCCCTCACCCCCGCGCGTCGACCGCGCGGACATGCCCCGCCGCGGCGTAGCGCAGGATCTGCTCGTCCGCGGTGACCAGCGCACAGTCCAGCGCGCGCGCGGTGGCCACCATCAGCCGGTCGCACGGGTCACCGTGGAGCCCGTCGCCGAGCCGCCCCGCCTCCAGCGCGATCGCGCGCGACACGGGCACGTCGCGCGCCGCGACGCTCGCGAGGCTACGCTCGATCCAACGGTCGAGCGGCAGGCCGAGCACCAGCCGGCCGCGTGCCACCAGCATCGCGATCTCCCACGCCACCATCGTCGAGACGCGGCGGTCGTCGTCGCCGGCGATCAGCGCGCGGGCACGCGCGCCCAGCCGCGGCGAGTCGTCGACCGCCCAGACCACGACATGCGTGTCGAGCAGGATCACCGCGCGGGCGCGTCGCTCACCGGGAAGCCGAGCGTGTCCCAGGCGGCGTCGCGCGCGGTATCGTCGGGTTCCAACGGCGCGACGATGTCGCCGTGAACCGCCACCGTACCCCGCATCCCGCCGAACGGGCCAGCATCCTCGGCGCGCAGCTCGCGCGCGGTGAGCGTCAGCGCGGGGCGGCCGCGGCGCGTGATCGTCAGCGGCTCGCCGCTGCGCTCCATCTCGCCCAGCAGCGCGAGGCAGCGCGCCTTGAACTCGGTGATGCCGACGACCTTGCCCATGCCCGTCTCCGACTGACCATTCCATATAGTCGGTTCGCGTCGTGACGTACAGCGAGCTCCAGGTCACCACGCATTTCTCGTTCCTGCGCGGCGCCTCGTCGTGCGAGCAGCTCGTCGCCGCCGCCGCGGCGATGGGGATGCCAGCGCTCGGGATCGTCGATCGCAACTCGGTCGCGGGCGTGGTGCGCGCGCTCTACGCCTGCGACCAGGTGCGCCGCGACAGCGGGCTCGAGGTGCGCTCGATCCCGGGCTGCCGGCTCGACCTGGTCGACGGCGCCTCGCTGCTGGTCTGGCCGGAGGACCGCGCCGCCTGGTCGCGGCTCACCACTTTGCTCAGCCGCGGCAAGGCGCGCGCCGACGCGCAGCGCGGCGAGAAGGGCCGCTGCTTCCTCCACTGGGAGGACGTCGCGGCGCACGCCGCCGGGCTGGTCGCCGCGCTCGTCCCCGGCCACGCGCCCGACCTCGAGCAGATGCGCTGGATGGCCGACCTGTTCGGCGACGCCGGCCATGTCTGCCTCACCCACTATCGTCGCCCCGGCGAGCAGCTGCGGCTGCACCGGCTGAGCGAGGCGGCGCGCGCGCACGGCCTGACCCCGCTCGCCACCGGCGACGTACTGTACCATGCGCCCGAGCAGCGCATGCTCCAGGACGTCGTCACCGCGATCCGCGAGAAGTGCACGATCGACGCGCTGGGCCTGCGCCGCGAGCGCAGCGCCGACCGCCACCTCAGGCCGCCGAGCGCGATGGCGCGGCTGTTCCGCGACCGGCCCGAGGCGCTCGCCGCGGCGGAGGCGATCGCCGAGCGCTGCACCTTCTCGCTGCGCGAGCTGCGCTATCAATATCCCGACGAGCGGGTGATGAGCGGGCGCAGCGCGCAGGAGGCGCTCGCCCGCCTCTCGCGCGACGCGCTGGCACGGCTGTTCGACGGCGCGCCGCCGCCGCGCTACGCCGCGCAGCTCGAGCACGAGCTCGGCCTGGTCGAGCGGATGGGCTACGCGCCCTATTTCCTCACGGTCAACTCGATCGTCAGCTTCGCGCGCAACCAGCAGATCCTGTGCCAGGGGCGCGGCAGCGCGGCGAACTCGATCATCTGCTACGTGCTCGGCATCACCTCGATCGACCCGATCGAGCATCAGTTGCTGTTCGAGCGCTTCATCTCGGAGGAGCGCAGCGAGCCGCCCGACATCGACATCGATTTCGAGCACGAGCGGCGCGAGGAAGTGATCCAGTGGATCTACGAGAGCTACGGCCACGACCATGCCGCGCTCACCGCGGTGGTCAGCCGCTTCCGCACCCGCGGCGCGATCCGCGAGGTCGGCAAGGTGCTCGGCCTGCCCGAGGACATGACCGGGGCGCTCGCCAGCCAGGTGTGGGGCTGGTCGAACGAGGGCGTGCCGACCGAGCACGTCGCCGCGCTCCACCTCGACGCCGCCGAGCCGCGGCTGGCGCTCGCGCTCGATCTCGCCAAGCAGCTGATCGGCACGCCGCGCCACCTGTCGCAGCACCCCGGGGGCTTCGTGCTGACGCGCGACCCGCTCCACCAGCTCGTCCCGATCGAGCCCGCCGCGATGGTCGACCGCCGCGTGATCGAGTGGGAGAAGGCCGATATCGAGGAGCTCGGCTTCATGAAGGTCGACATCCTCGGGCTCGGCATGCTGGGCTGCATGCGCCGCGCCTTCGACCTGCTCGCCGCGCACAAGAACGTCGCCATGGACCTCGCCAGCGCGGCGCTGCAGGGCGACGACCCGGCGACCTACGAGATGATCCAGCAGGCCGACACGCTCGGCGTGTTCCAGATCGAGAGCCGCGCGCAGATGAGCATGCTGCCACGGATGAGGCCCACCACCTTCTACGACATCGCGATCCAGGTCGCGATCGTGCGGCCGGGACCGATCCAGGGCAACATGGTCCACCCCTATCTCAAGCGCCGCGAGGGGCGCGAGGCGGTGGAATATCCCAACGAGGCGCTGCGCGCGGTGCTGCAGAAGACGCTGGGCGTGCCGCTGTTCCAGGAGCAGGCGATGCAGGTCGCGATCATCGGGGGCGGCTTCACCCCGGGCGAGGCCGACGAGCTGCGCCGCGCGATGGCGACGTTCAAGCTGACCGGCGGTGTCGGGCGCTTCCGCGAGCGGCTGATCGCGGGGATGCGCGGCAACGGCATCAGCGAGGCCTTCGCCGAGCGGCTGGTGGCGCAGATCGAGGGCTTCGGCAGCTACGGCTTCCCCGAGAGCCACGCCGCCAGCTTCGCCAAGATCGCCTATGCCTCGTCGTGGATGAAATGCCACCACCCCGACGTGTTCTGCGCGGCGCTGCTCAACGCGCAGCCGATGGGCTTCTACGCCCCCGCGCAGATCGTCCGCGACGCGCGCGCGCACGGCGTCGAGGTGCGGCCGGTGTGCGTGCTGGAGAGCGAGTGGGACACCGCGCTGGTGGAGGATCCGCCCGCGGCGCAAGGGGGGGGCGATGGGCGCACGACGGGTTCGGGCGGCGGGATATCGACGACTCCCTCACCGCCCTCCCCACCGGAGCACGGCCTGCGTCAGGGTGACGCTGACACAGGCTCAGACCCATCAGCGCGCGATCGTGCGCCGGGGAACGCCGAAGCCCAGGGCCGTGAGCGTGACGCGCGCGGCACTGGGCTTCTGCGTGCGCAGGAGCACGGCCGTTCGACCGAGGTGGAGCGCCAGCGATTGACCAGCGGCAACCCGCGACGACGCGGCGCCACCCCGCTCGCCCCGCTGCGGCTCGGCCTGCGCGTGATCCACGGCCTCTCGGGCGAGGACGCCGGGCGGATCCTCACCGCCCGCGCGCGCGCGCGCTTCACCTCGGTCGAGGATCTGTGGCGGCGCTCGGGCGTGCCGCTGGCGACGCTGGAGAAACTGGCGCGCGCCGACGCCTTCCGCGCGCTCGGGCTCGACCGGCGCCAGGCACTCTGGGCGATCCGCGGGCTGGGCGAGGCGCCGCTGCCGCTGCTCGCCGGGATCGAGCGGCGCGAGGAACCCGTCACGCTCGCGCGGCTCACCCAGGGGCGCGAGGTGGTGGAGGATTATCGCGCCACGCAGATGTCGCTGCGCGCGCACCCGCTGCAATTCCTGCGCCCGCGGCTCGACGAGGCCCGGGTGACGCGCTGCGGCGACCTCGCCGGGCATGACGGCAAGCTGGTCGAGGTCGCCGGCATCATCCTGGTGCGCCAGCGCCCCGGCTCGGCCAAGGGCGTGCTGTTCATCACGATCGAGGACGAGAGCGGCGTCGCCAACGGCATCCTCTGGCCCGACCGCTTCGAGGCGCAGCGCCGCACCGTGATGTCCTCGGCGATGGTCAGCCTGAAGGGGCGCGTGCAGCAGGAGGGCGCGGTGATCCACGTCATCGTCGAGCGCGTGACCGACCTCACCGCGATGCTGCGCTCGGTCGGCGACGTCGACCTGCCGCGGCTGGTGGCGCGCGGCGACGGCGCCACCTATCCCGGCGCGCCCGACCGCGGCGACAAGGGCTGGCAGCCGCGCCCGCGCTCCGACTATCATTTCCGCGACCGCCGCGACGACGTCATCCCGATCGCCAGCCACGACTTCCACTAGGTGCTGACCCATCTGATGTGAAGCAGCGGGGTGCGCCGGCGGACGCAGGAGTCCAGGGCCCCTGGGACGCGCGTGACCCTGGGCTCCCCCGCGCAGGAGCACGCCGGATCGAACACGCCGGATCACGCCGCCATCGCAACTATCTACAATCCTTCGCACGCATTTACCGTCATCGTGGCCAAGGCCGACGTGTGCCGCCCCACGCCCCGGACGACCCGCCGATGCCCGCTGCCCTGCACCAGATCGTCTATCTGAGCCGCGCGACCGCGCCCCTCTCCGACGCGGCGGCGGCGGCGCTGTGCCGCGCCGCGGCCGAGCGCAACCGCGCCGCCGGCGTCACCGGGCTGCTGCTGCACGACGGCGCGCGCTTCATCCAGGCGATCGAGGGCGACGAGCCCGCCCTGCGCGCGCTGATGGCGCGGATCACGCGCGACCCGCGCCACCACGCGCTCGCCTATGTCAGCGACGGCGCGATCGCCGCGCGCCAGTTCGGCGACTGGGCGATGGATTATCGCCGCGTCGATGACGTGCGCGCCGCCGCCGACTTCCTCACCGCGGTCAAGGGCGCGCTGACGGGGGTCGAGGACCCAGGCCTGCTCGCCGCCTTCATCGGCTTCGCGGTGATCGGGCGCGGCGAGCGCCGCCGCGGCACTGTCCCGCACTGAGACCGCGGGCCGTGCCGCTTTCCCGCGACTGGCCACATCTTCAGCAATTTAGCTTGAACTTTCCGCTGCTTTGCAACATCGCCCGGCGGCGCGACCCGGGCCTCAGGCCGCCGCGGACGCGATCGCAGCCGGGACGCAGGACGATAGGACGGATGGGCAGGGGCGCCGATCGCCGAGGCACGCATGCTGGCGCTTAAGCCGTCGCGCCGGCGCGTGCGGCAGCTGCTGGGCGTGCTGCGCCACCCGGTCGAGCAGCTGCGGCTGCGGCGCGCGATGGCGCGCGCGCGCCGCGCCGGTGTCGCCGCCAGCAAGGGGGCGAGCGCGCGCCACGGGCCGTTCAAATATATCGGCGACTATCTCGCCGCGCCGCTCAGCCGCCGCCAGCGGCTCGCGGCGCTGATCCATCACCATGATTTCGTCGCGCGCCACGCCGCCGCGCACGGCGACGCGCTGTGGCGCGCGCCTTTCACCCTGTGGGAGCGGCACGACGAGGAGGGGCGCCACCACGCACTGCTCCTCACCCCCGCGCGGCTGGCGCCGATGGAGGGCGAGGTGGAGCTCGCCTTCCTGCTCGACGGGCAGCGGCTGTTCACGCTCACCTTCGCGCTGGTGAGCGGCGCGCTGATCGGCGCGGCAGACGCGCCGGTGCTGCTCGTCGGCGGTCTGCAGGGCGGCTATCAGGTGCGCGAGGAGCTGCGCTACGTCGCGCGCGTCAACGGCGAGATCGCCGCGCCGACGCTGCTGCTGCTCGCCGCCGCGACGCTGGCCGAGGCGCTCGGCGCCGCGCTGCTCGCCGGCCCGTCGAACCGGACCCAGGTGGCGGCGGGCTATGTCGTCGACGGGCGATCGAGCTCGCTCGACTATGACGAGCTGTGGGCCAAGCTAGACGGCGAGCGCACCGACGCGGACTTCTTCCTGGTCGACCCGCGCCGCGCGGAGCCGGAGGAGGGCGACGTATCGGGCAAGCACCGCTCGCGCACGCGCCGTCGGCGCCGGCTGCGCGCCGCGCTGCGCGCCGAGATGCTCGCCGCGCTCGGGACGGCGACGGGGCGGCCCGAGTTCGCCGCCGTGGCCTTGTAGAAAACTGCCACAGAAGCCGCGTGATCGACAGTATAGTGTAAGATTTGATCCCGGACTCACTGGTTGACTCGTCTGTACTAGCGGCGCAATTTACCGATCCGGCCAGCATCAACACTGGAGTCGATCATGACAGAGCAGCGTCAACACCAGCTCGATGAGTCAGGTTCCGCGCGAGTCACGCGTCTGTCGGACGAGATCAAGGAGCGGCTCGACGAGCTGGCGGCGATCTTCCGCGGCGCCGTCGGTCTCGGCGATCTGCCCGACGGCGCGCTCAAGTTCGAGGCGAGGACGGTGCAGCACGGCGAGCGCCGGCTCCAGACGGTCGAGCTGATCTGCGACGGCGACCAGTGCGGCTGCATCACCACCTTCCCGAACGGGCGCGTGCTGGTCGAGTGGCCGTGCGGGACGGCCGGCTGAGCGCGCCGCGCCGCTATCGCGCGCGCTGGCCGTAGCGCTGCTGCAGCGCGCGCGTGACGCCGTTGGTCCAGCCGAAACCGTCCTGCGTCGGATACTCGCCGCCGCCGCCGGCGCGGCTCTCCTCGACGTCGTATTTCTCGAGCAGCTTGCCCGAGGCGCGATACTCGCGCTCGACCGTGGCGAGGAAGCGCGTGCCGATCCGCCGTGCCAGCGCCTCGGCGCGGTAGCGGCGCAGCCCCTCGACCGTGACCCACTGCAGCGGCGCCCAGCCGTTGGGCCTGTCCCACTGCTGCCCGGTCGCCACCGCGGTGGTGCGCAGGCCGTTGGCGGCGAGCAGGTCGCGCTCGATCGTCGCGGCCACGCGCGCGCCGCGCGACCGCGACGCCACCCCGGTGAACAGCGGATAGGCGGTCGCCGCGGTGACACCGTCGCGCAGCCGCGCGGCGGCGAGGTCATAGTCGCCGTAGCGGCCGTCGCGCTCGCTCCACAGCCAGCGCTCGATCGCCTGCCGCCGGGTCGCCGCGGCGCGCTCGAAGGTGGCCGCGCAGGGACGCGCCAGCGCGCGGCAGCGCGCGGCGATGGCCCGCTCCATGCCGTAGAGCAGGCTGTTGAGATCGGCCGGGACGATCGTCGTCGTGTCGATCGTCGCCAGCGTGCGCCCGTCGGCGAACCAGCGCGAGCTATAGTCCCAGCCGCTCTCCGCGCCGGCGCGCAGGTCCTGGTAGACGCGCGCGTCGCCCTGGCCGGTCGCGACGTCCTCGCGATAGCTCTCGTCGCGCGGGGTCGACTTGCCGTCGCCGTAATGCTGCAGCCGCGCGCCGTCGGGCATCGTCGCCGTGCGCTGCCCGACCCAGAAACGATGCTCCGCGAGCAGCGCGTCGAGCCAGCGCGCCTGCGTGGCGCGATCGGCGTCGCGCACCAGGTCCATCATCAGGTAGAGGAACGGCGGCTGCGAGCGGCTGACGTAATAGGTGCGGGTGCCGTTGGGGACGTGGCCGTAGCGCTGGATCAGCGAGACGAAATTCTCGACCATGTCGCGGGTCAGCGCATGCTGGCCATCGGCCTCCAGGCCCAGCATCGTGAAATAGCTGTCCCAATAATACATCTCGCGGAAGCGCCCGCCCGGCACGACGTAGCGGCGTGGCAGCGCGAGCGCGGACGAGCCCGGCGGCGGAGTGAGCGGCGGGCGGGTGAGCTGCGGCCACAGCGCGCGGATATGCTCGGCGAGCGGCGGCCGCGCCGCGCTGGGCGGCGCGGTGCGGCCGGGCCCGGGCACGTCGAAGTTCGCCAGCACGAAGGCGCGCAGGCCCGCGTCGTCGAGCGTGCCGGCGCGCGCGTAATCGGCCATGATCGCCGCCGGCGCGCGCCGCGGCGTCGCGTCCGCGAAGGTCTTGCCGTCGGGAAAGAGCCGGCGGCGCTGGACCTGGTCGAACAGCGCGCCGAACAGCTCCGCGGGCGAGGCGGGATAGGCGCGCGCGGCGACGGAGGGCGCGGGCGCGGTCTGCGCCGTCGCCGTCGATGGCAGCAGCGTGAGCGCCACGGCGGCGATAACCCCCGTGCTCCCGCGCACGAGGGCCCCCAGGCGACGCGGGGACCGCGATCCGCCGTGCTGCTCCCTCCTGGGTCCTCGGGTGGGCGGGAACACGGCGTCCTTTCGGGAGAGGTCGCCGCTCGAGCGGTCGCGCGACGCCGACCCGCCGCCGGCGCGCTCGCTCACTCCACCACCTGCTCGATCGCGCCGAAGAGGGTATGGTGGCGATCGTCCTCGGCCCAGATCCGCACCGTGTCGCCGCGCCGCAGGAAGGGGGTGGTCGCGGCGCCGCCGCGCAGCGTCTCCACCGCGCGCTGCTCGGCGATGCAGGAATAGCCCAGCCCGCCCTCTGCGATCGGCCGCCCCGGGCCGCCGTCGGCGTCGCGGTTGGAGACGGTGCCCGAGCCGATGATCGTACCCGCGCCGAGCCGCCGGGTCCGCGCCGCGTGCGCGATCAGCGCACCGAAGTCGAAGGTCATGTCCACGCCCGCCTCGGCGCGGCCGAACGGCTCGCCGTTCCGCTCCACCATCAGCCGGCGGTCCAGCCGGCCGTCCTGCCACCAGTCGCCGAGCGACTGGGGAGTGACGAACACGGGCGAGAAGGAGGAAGCGGGTTTCGACTGGAAGAAGCCGAACCCCTTGGCCACCTCGCCCGCGATCAGCCCGCGCAGCGACACGTCGTTGGTCAGCCCGACCAGCCGGATCAGCCCGAGCGCGTCGTCGCGCGTCGTCCCCTGCGGCACGTCGCCGGTGACGACCACCACCTCGGCCTCGAAGTCGGCGTCCCAGCCCTCGTCGGCGAGCGCGATCGCGTCGCGCGGGCCGAGGAAGGAGTCCGACCCGCCCTGGTAGAGCAGGGGATCCTGCCAGTAGCTCTCCGGCAGTTCGGCGCCGCGCGCCTGCCGCACCAGCGCGACATGGTTCACATAGGCCGAGCCGTCGGCCCATTGATAGGCGCGCGGTAACGGCGCGGCGGCGTCATGCTCGTGGAAGCGCGCGCGCGGGATCGCCTCGTTGCGCAGGTCGGTGGCGAGCAGCTCGAGCATGGGCGCGACGCGGTCCCAATCGTCGAGCGCGGCCTGGAGCGTCGGGCAGAGATGCGCCGCGTCGGCGTACCAGGCGAGGTCGTCCGAGACCACGACGAGGCGACCGTCGCGCCCCTCTCTCAGGCTGGCGAGTTTCATGCGCTGCTCCTCTCCGCGTCAGGCGTATCGCGGATGCGCGCGGCGCGCCACCCCGGGGCGCACCCTCACCCCGCCAGCAGCGCGCGCACCTTGCCCGCCAGCGCCTCCATCGCGAAGGGCTTGGTCAGCAGCCCCATGTTGGGCGCGAGCTGCCCGCCGCCGATCACCGCATTCTCGGCGTAGCCGGTGATGAACAGCACCTTCAGCGCGGGGATCAGCGCCAGCGCGGCGTCGGCGACCTGGCGCCCGTTCATCTGCCCCGGCAGGCCGACGTCGGTCACCAGCAGGTCGGGCCGCGCCCCGGCGCCGAGCAGCCGCAGCGCCGCGGCGCCGTCGCCCGCCTCCAGCGTGGCATAGCCCAGCCCGGCGAGCACCTCGACCACCAGCATGCGGATCGTCGGCTCGTCGTCCACCACCAGCACCACCGGCGTCCCCTGCGCCGCCGGCGCCTGGTCGAGCGGCGGCGCGGTCGTGTCCTCCTCGCCGCCGTCGCCATAGTGGCGCGGCAGGTAGATGCAGACGGTCGTCCCCTGCCCGACCTCGCTGTAGATCCGCGCCTGCCCGCCCGACTGGCGCGCGAAGCCGTAGATCATCGACAGGCCCAGGCCGGTGCCCTCGCCCAGCGGCTTGGTGGTGTAGAACGGGTCGAAGGCGCGCGCCTGCACCTCGGGCGGCATGCCGGTACCGGTGTCGCTGACGCACAGCGACAGATATTGGCCGGGCGGCAGGTCGCGCTCGCGCGCGGCGCGCTCGTCGAGCCAGCGGTTGGCGGTCTCGATCGTGATCCGCCCGCCCTCGGGCATCGCGTCGCGCGCGTTGATGCACAGGTTGAGCAGCGCGTTCTCGAGCTGGTTGGGATCGACCAGCGCGTCCCACAGCCCGGCGGCGCCGACCACCTCGAGCGCGATCGCCGGGCCGACGGTGCGGCGGACCAGGTCCTCCATGTCACTGACCAGCCGGTTGACGTCGGTCGGGCGCGGGTCGAGCGTCTGGCGGCGCGAGAAAGCGAGCAGGCGGTGGGTCAGCGCCGCGGCCCGCCGCGTCGCACCCTGCGCCGCGGTGACGTAGCGGTCGAGCTCGCCGATCCGGCCCTGCGCGACGCGCACCTGCAGCATCTCCAGCGCGCCCGAGATGCCGGTGAGCAGGTTGTTGAAATCGTGCGCCAAGCCGCCGGTGAGCTGCCCCACCGCCTCCATCTTCTGCGCCTGACGCAGCTGCTCCTCGGCGCGCATCAGCTCGGCGGTGCGCGCCTCCATCTCCTGCTCGAGCCGCGCGGTGAGATCGGCCAGCTCGCGCTCGGCGCGGCGGCGCTCGACCGCGTCGCGCGTGCGCTCGGCCACCTCGCGGACGAACGCCTGCTCCTCGTCGCTCCACGCGCGCGGGTGCGCGTGGTTGAGATAGAGCAGGGCCACGAAGCCGCCCTGCTCGGTCACCGGCATGTTGATGAAGGACATCGCCGCGAGCTGGCGCAGCCCGTCGGCGGTGTCGCGCGTGCGCGGGTCCTCGCGCACGTCCTCGATCGCCACGGTCACGCCGCGCTTGAGGTCCTCGATGTACGAGCCATAGTCGCGGAAGTGCAGCACCCCGGGCAGCGGGCCGATGCCGGGGGCGCAGAAGGCGCGCTCGGTGGTGATCGTCTCGGCCGTCGCGTCGACGGTGCCATAGCCCGCGCGGCTGACGTCGAGCGCGCGGCCCAGCACCTCCGCGGCGGCGAGCGCCAGGTCGCCGGCGTCGCCGGGCTCGCGCAGCCGGTCGCCCAGCTCGACCAGCGCGGCGAGGCGCAGCTCCGCGCGCTTGCGCTGGTCGATGTCGAAGCTGACCCCCGGGAAATGGTGCGCCGCGCCGTCGGCGTCGCGGTCGACGCGGCCCTGCGCGGCGACCCAGCGGGTACGCCCCTCCGCGCCGAGGAGGCGATACTCGGCCTCGAACGGCGCGCCGGTGGCGATGCTGTGCTCGATCGCCTCGCGCACGCGCGGCAGGTCGTCGGGATGGATGCCGGCGAAGAAGTCCGCGATCGGCGCGCCGTCGCGCGCCAGCTCGGGCGCGACGCCGTACATCGCGGCGAAGCCGGCGTCGGACGTGACTCGATCGGCGCGGATGTCCCAGTCCCAGCGCCCGATGCTGGAGGCAGCGGCGGACGCGTGCGAGCGCGACGAAGCGGACGGCTGGGTCATGTCAGAGGGGCTGCGGTGGAAAGGTCACGGTCTCCTAACACCAACATGGGCCAGCGGTTCAACGCCGCGACCTTGACTTTTTGCTGCACCTGCGCCATCTGCGCCGCATCGAGACGTATGCAGCGTGATCGGGCCCTCGCGGGCTCAGGCTCCGCCTCGGTCGTTGTTTCAGGGCTTCCCAAGTCACGCGGGGCGTCATCTTCCCCCCGCCACCCGTGCGCCCTCGCGGCGCGCGGAGGGCCCGTTTCGCAGGATTCTCACATGTCATTCTCCCATCTCGGCCTGGCCGAGCCGCTCGTCCGCGCGCTCGAGGCCAAGGGCTATAGCGAGCCCACCCCGATCCAGCGCGACAGCATCCCGCTGCTGCTCGAGGGCAAGGACCTGCTCGGCATCGCGCAGACCGGCACCGGCAAGACCGCGGCGTTCGTGCTGCCGTCGATCCAGCGCCTGTCCGAGGCGAACAAGCGCGTGCTGCCCACCCACTGCCGCATGCTGGTGCTGGCGCCGACGCGCGAGCTGGCCAGCCAGATCGCCGAGTCGGCGCGCGGCTACGGCCAATTCTCCAAGATGTCGGTGGCGACCGTGTTCGGCGGCACCAGCATCGCCAAGAACCGCAACGACGTCGCGCGCGGCGTCGACATCCTGGTCGCCACGCCGGGTCGCCTGATCGACGTGATCGAGCAGGGCTTCCTCAACCTGTCGATGCTCGAGATCCTCGTGCTCGACGAGGCCGACCAGATGCTCGACCTCGGCTTCATCCACGCGCTCAAGAAGATCGTGCGCATGCTGCCGCGCAAGCGCCAGTCGCTGTTCTTCTCGGCGACGATGCCGCCGTCGATCCGCCAGCTCGCCGACCAGTTCCTCACCGACCCGGCGACCGTCTCGGTGGTGCCGCAGTCGACCACCGCGGAGCGCGTCGACCAGTCGGTGATCTTCTGCAACCAGACCGAGAAGCAGGCGCTGCTGACGATCCTGCTGCGCGAGACCAAGATCGACCGCGCGCTGGTGTTCACGCGCACCAAGCACGGCGCCGACCGCGTCGTGAAGCTGCTGGCGGGCAACGGCATCGCCGCCAACGCGATCCACGGCAACAAGTCGCAGCCGCAGCGCGAGCGCGCGCTGGCGGCGTTCAAGGCGGGCGAGGTGCCGATCCTGGTCGCCACCGACATCGCCGCGCGCGGCATCGACGTCTCGGGGGTGAGCCACGTGTTCAACTTCGAGCTGCCCAACGTGCCCGAGCAGTACGTCCATCGCATCGGCCGCACCGCGCGCGCCGGGCGCAGCGGCGAGGCGATCGCCTTCTGCGCGGACGACGAGCGGCCGTACCTCAAGGACATCGAGAAGCTGACCCGCCAGAAGGTGACTCAGGCCGCACTGCCCGAGGACTTCCTGCGCCGCGCCGAGCAGCTCAAGAGCGAGCGCGTCAAGGCGATCGGCGCCGACCCCGCGCCGCGCGAGGATCGCCCGCGCGGGAGCCGCCCGCCGGCGCGCCCCAAGGCGACGCACGCGCCGCGCCCGACCGCGGGCTCGCCGCAGGGTCGCAACTACGCCAACGCGAGCGCGGGGGCGGCCGGGGGCAACGGCGGCGGCAACCGCCGCCGTCGCGGCGGTCGCGGGCGCGGTGCCGGCGGCGGCGCGGGCGCGCCCGCGGGCCGGTGAGCGGTTGAGAACGCCACCGCCGTTCTAAGAGGTAGGTCGATCCTCCCCTCGCAGGGGAGGACTGACGTGCTTCTTGCCGCCCGCTCCCCCTATTTCGCCGCCTTGCGCAGCGCGAGCCGCACCAGCGCGTCGAGCCCCGCGCTCGCGCCCAGCTCCTCCTCCGCCGCGGCGACCGCGGCGCTCGCCTCGGCGGGGCGGAAGCCGAGGTTGAGCAGCGCCGACACCGCGTCGGCGCCCGCCCCCGCCGGCACCGCCTGCGCCGCCGCGGCCGGGCCGAGCGCGACCCCGCCGACCTTGTCCTTGAGCTCGCGCACGATCCGCTCGGCCAGTTTCGGGCCGACGCCGTTGGCGCGCGCCACGGTCGCCTTGTCCTGCGCCATCACCGCGCGGCTGAGATCGCTCGGCTCCAGCGCGGAGAGGATCGCCAGCGCCACGCGCGCGCCCACCCCCTGCACCCCGGTGAGCAGCCGGAACCAGTCGCGCTCGGCCGCGCCGGCGAAGCCGACCAGCCGCAGGAAGTCCTCGCCGACCAGCAGCTCGGTGTGGACGAGGCAGGCCTCGCCGACGGGGGGCAGCGCGGCGAGCGTGCGCGCCGAGGCGCCGACGAGATAGCCGACCCCGGCGACCTCGATCACCGCATGGTCGATCCCGGTCGACGCCACGACCCCCTTCAGATGCGCGATCATGCGCGCGGCGTTAGGCGATGCCGGGCCAGCCGTCGATGGGGGTGACGATCCGGATATCTCCGCAGCCGGCATCGAAGGTCAGATCGCGCGCGGCACCCTTCAATCATCGTCATCCCGGACTTGGTCCGGGATCCACTCGTCCGCGAGAGCAACGCCTCTCGAGTACGCGGCACGGTGGATCCCGGAACAGGTCCGGGATGACGGGGCGAGAGGTACGGCTGCTCCTACCCCTCAGAACCCCGCGGTGATCGTGGCGAACACCTGGCGCGGCGCGACCGGGAAGAAATTGTACGTCCCGCTCGCCGCGCCGATGCTGATCGTGCTGGCGCCGCGCTGGTCGGTGATGTTGGTGACGTTGAGGCTCACCCCCAGCTTCTTCGCCAGCCCCTCGCCCGACACCGGCATGTCGAAGCCGATCCGCCCCGACAGCGTGAAATAGCCCTTCACGCTGAGGTCGTTGGTGTAGGTGGCGTAGCGTCGGCCGATATAGTCGCCGATCAGCTGCAGCTCGACGCCCTCGGTGCCGATCGTCGCGACGGTCTTGTTGAGCCACTCGGGCGAGCCCGGCACCTTCTTGCCCGCGGTCGGCACCACCGTCTGCGCCGCGCCGACGGTATAATCGTCGTCGTAGCGCGAGTTGTTGTACGACAGCGCGTTGTACAGCGAGAAGGTGCCGCCGAACCGCAGCGTGCCGGCGACGTCGACGCCGTCGGTCGTCACGCTGCCGACGTTGGCGAGGATCGTCGCGCCGCTCGCCACCGCGCTGATCGTCTGCGTCGGGCTGACGCCGAGCAGGCGGTTCGAGAAGTCGACGTGATAGTAACTGATCTGGCCCTCGAAGCCGGTGATCGGCCCGAGGTCGAGCGCGCGGCGGGTGCGCACGCCGCCCTCGTAGGTCCAGCTCGTCTCGGGCTTGGTCTGGTCCTTGAACGCCTCGAACAGCGTCTGGCTGCCCAGCGCGAACGGCGACAGGCCGGCCGCCGCGCTCGTCTGGAACTGGCGGATGTTCTTCTGCGCGTTGACGAACACCTGCTCGCTGGCGGTCACGTCCCACAGCACGCCGGCCTGCGGCAGGAACCATTCGTCGGTGTTGAGCCGGCCGACCGGCAGCTCGCGCGAGCCGGTGAACGAGCCCGGGATCGGCTGAACCGGCACCGCCTGCCGCGCCTTCTGGAAGGTGCTCTTGATACCGGCCTGGACCAGCAGCGTCGGCACGACCTGCCACGCGTCCTGGATATGCGCCTGGATCTCCTCGACTCGCACCTCGCTGCCGTACTGCGTGATCAGCGGGTCGGCGTAGCTGTTGGGGCGGCGATAGACCGAGCTGGGATCGTTGATGTCGAAGGCGTACCAGCGACGGAAGCTCGACGAGCTCTGCCGCTCGTACCAGCCGCCCAGCTCGATCTGGTGGTTGCCGAGCTCGACCTTGAGCGTCGACAGCCCGCCGTAGCGATCGATGCGATACTCGGTGGTTCGAGTCGCCAGCCCCGAGTTGCCGAAGATCGTCGAGAGGCGCGCCAGGTTGGTCGGCGAGGTCGGGCTGCTGCCGGTGGCGCCCGGGTAATAATAAGAGAACAGCAGCGGCAGGCCGGCGGCGGTGATCGGGCCGGCGATGATGCCGACGCCGTCATTGTGATGGAAGTATACCTGGTTCGACCAGGTCACCCGGTCGGTCGCGCGCCAGTCGTATTTGGCGTAACCGAGATAGTCGGTGCGCAGCGCGCCGCCGTAATAGTTGCTGTAGTTGCTGCCCGCCGCGGCATAGCTGGGCGCGCCGTTATACGCATATTGGTTGTTGAAATATTTGAGCGTGTTGCTGAGATCGGCGTAGAGGAACGGCCGGATATAGGGCTGGTATGCCTGGTTCGCGGCGACGACGGTGGCGTCCTCGTTGGGCTCGGTCTTGTCCGAATAGGCGAAATAGGCGGTCAGCTTGCCGCGGCTGTCGTCGTGGACCAGCTTGGCGTTGCCCTGCCAGCCGTTCTGATAGCCGTTGAAGTCCCACGCCCGCGCGCGCTGGCGCACGCCCGAGACGTAGAGCCGCGTGTTCTGCCCGATGTCGCCGCTGTCGAGGCGGAGATAGGAGCGCGTCGCCTGATAGCTGCCGACGGTCTGCGCCGCGGTGAGGCCGAAGTCGGCGCGCGGGTCGCTCGAGAAGGTGTCGATCGTGCCGCCGAGGTTGCTGGTCGAGGCGGTGCCGAGGTCGCCCGCGCCCGAGGCCAGCGTGACGCGGCCCACATTCTCCGAGATGATCGCGCGCTGCGGGCTCAGCCCGTTGTAATTGCCGTATTGCTGGTCGCCGAGCGGGACGCCGTCGAGCGTGTAGCCGAGCTGCTGCGCGTTGAAGCCGTGGATGAAGAGCGAGATGTTCTGCTCGTTGTTGCCCCACGGGTCGGCGGTCAGATAAGTCACGCCGGGCAGCGTCTGCAGTGCCTTGAGCGGGCTGATGCCGGGCAGGATCTTCTGGACCTCGACGCTGCCGATCTGGGTGACCGAGCGAGTCACCGCGCCGGTGACGACGACGTCGGTCGCCGCGGTGTCGTCGGTGGTGGCCTGGTCGGCGCCGGCACCGGGCGCCGGGTCCGCGGGCGCGGCGGCGGCGGTCGCGGGCGCGGCGCCGGTGCCGTCGCGCACGATCCGCGCGTCCTGCGCCGCGGCGGGCGCCACCGGGAGAGCGAGCGCGGCCGCGCCGGCGAGCAGCATCCTACGGTTCATGTGATCGTTCCCCAGCGGGCGCTGATCCGCCCGTCCACGCCGCGCTGTGCGAGCGTCATCTTGCGGCGCGATGACGTTACTGGGTCAGTTCAGTGACAAGCGGTGGGAGGCGCCTGGAACGGCGGCTTCTTATGCCGCTATACCCAACTGGATACGAGGGCGGAGACTGACGATCGCGGATCTTTCCCGCGAGGATTCCCCCCGCGAAACGGCGGTGGTGCGGCGGATCCTGGGGCGATCGGCGATGGATGACAGGAGACGCGGCATGCGAGGGCATCGATCGGCGGTGAGGATGGCGGCGCGCCTGAGATCGTAGATGGTGGCGAGGGTGAGGACGTCCGCGGCGTTGCCTTGGAGGGAGAGGCATCGGAAAGATCTCGGCGTCCCCACCGACCCGCCGCCGCCTAGCGCATCCCCTGCTCGCGCAGCCGCGGGTGATCGGGCGGCAGCGGGGGGGCGAAGTCCTCGCGGCGCCAGATCGCGTCCGCCGGCTCCTCCGGGTCGGGCAGCGCGAAGTCGACGTAGCCGAAATAGGTCGCGATCAGCCGCTCTCCGGGGTCGGTGATCGCGGTGCGGCCGTGCAGGAAGCGCGTGTTGTCGAGCATCAGCACGTCGCCGTTGCGCCACTCCATCGGCACCATCAGCCGGTCGCCGGCGGCCTTGATCGCCTGCAGCCACGCCTCGGGCACCGGTCGCCCGTCGTCGAGCACGGGATGGTCGGGCCGATTGTTGTTGAAGCGCGCGAACAGCAGGAAATTGCCGAAGGCGGGCGCGTCCGCGAACATCGGTGTGTGCAGCGCCGGGCGCGAGAAGAAGCGCACGATCGTGCCGTCGGGGAAGCGCCGGAACTGATACGGGCAGGCGGGCGGCGGCGCGGCGAGCTGCGCGTCGCTCGGCACCTCGGTGCCGAGCCAGTAGCGCAGCAGCGAGGGCCAGACCGGCTTGATGTACAAGAGCCGGCGGTGGAGCAGCCCCGCGCGCACCGGCTCGGGCAGCGCGCGCGCCAGCGCGACGCCGTCGCAGATCGTCGTCTGCCCGCCGCGCGTCGGCGCCGAGAGGCACGCGAAGAAGGCCGCGTCGGGCTTCCACGGCTCGCGCGACAGCTCGGGGTGGAGCGCGAAGGCGCCGGTGCCGCCGTCGACCGTGTGGATGTTGGCGGCGGGGTCGATCGGCTTGCGCCCGGGGCTCTCGTTGACCACCGCGGTGCGGCAGAAGAGCTTGGCGAAGGCGCGGAACGACTCGACGTCGGCACCGAAGCCGCGGAACAGCAGAGCGCCGTGGGTGCGATAGAGGTCGACCACCCGGTCGCGGTCGAGCGCGGCGAGACCCTCCGCGCCCTCGGCCTCGATCAGGACATGGGGGCGGCCCGGCCCCGGCAGCGTGACATGCGGCATAAGTGACGGGATTAGCGACGTGCGACCGCGCGCGCTATAGCGCGCCATGGCCCTGACGCTCGCCGACCTGTACGCCTCGCCCGACCATTATCTCCAGCGCTTCGAGCAGGACGCGGCGGTGTTCGTGCCGATGGACCGCGCCGCCTATCACCGCTCGATCTTCCTCGACGCGCGGATCACCCCCGCCGCACCGCGCGAGATGCGGCTGCCCGTCGCGATGCTGCGCGATCCCCCGGCGGCGCGCGCGACCGCCTGGATCTTCCACGTCGCGCATTGCGGGTCGACGCTGCTGGCGCGCGCGCTCGACTCGCTCGACGGCGGGCTGGTGCTGCGCGAGCCGCAGGCGCTGCGCCAGACCGCGCTCGCGCCCGACGCCGCGCGGCTGGCGCTGGTCGGCGCGATGCTGGGGCGGCGCTACCGCGACGACGCGCCGACGCTGGTCAAGGCGAACGTGCCGGTCAATTTCCTGCTGCCCGCGCTGGCGGCGGCGCAGCCGGACGCGCGCGCGATCCTGCTCTACCTGCCGCTGCGCGACTATGCGCTCGCGATCCTGCGCAGCGACTCGCACCGCGCCTGGCTACGCCGCGTGACGACCGACCTCGCGTCGCATCTCGGCGACCTGGGCGGCCAGCCAGACGCGGTGCGCGCGGCGCGGCTGTGGTCGGCGCAGATGGCGCGCTTCGCCGCGGCACTGGGCGCGTGGCCGACCGCGCGCTCGCTCGACGCCGAGCGCTTCTTCGCCGCGCCGGCCGAGGTGCTGAAGGCGGCGGCGCGGCAGCTCGGACTGCCGCTGGCGGGCGACTGGCTGGAGCGGGTGGCGGCGGGGGAGCTGTTCGCGACCTACTCGAAGAACCCGGCGCAGGCGTTCGACAATGCGGCGCGGGTGGCGCGTCGCGCCGCACTGGAGCGCGAGCTCGCGGCCGAGCTGGCGCAGGCGGAGGCGAGCGCGGGCGACATGGCGGCCGCGCGCGCGGTGGAGGCGGCGGCGCTGGTGTGAGGGGCTACATCCTCCCCGGCACGGGGAGGGGGACCGCCGCGCGTCAGCGCGGTGGTGGAGGGGGGCTTCCACAGGCGCCGCGGCGCGCGGGGAACCCCCTCCACCACTCGCCTGCGGCGACCGGTCCCCCTCCCCGCCATGCGGGGAGGAGTTAGGGCTCTCTCCCCGCCAGCATCGCCACCATCTCGGCGGCGAGCAGCGACAGCGTGTCGTCGCGCGCGCCCATCACCACGATCCGGTCGCCGGGCCTCGCCACCGCGACGCAGTGCGCCGCCGCCGCCGCGCGGTCCGGCACGTGCAGCGCCTGCCGCCCCGCCACGCCCACGTCGCGCACCACGTCGGCGCTGGTCACCTCGCGCGTCACCGTGCCGCCCTGGTAGACCGGGTCGGGCAGCACCAGCAGGTCGTCCGCCGCCAGCCGGCCCGCGAACATCGCCGCCAGCTCGGCGCGCATCACCTTCAGCGGGCCGTAGCCGTGCGGCTGGAACAGCACGATCAGCCGCCCGGGAAACGCGTGGAGCGTGTCGAGCGTCGCCGCGATCTTGTCGGGGTTGTGCCCGAAATCGTCGATCACCGTCACGCCCGCGGCGCTGCCGACCAGGTCGAAGCGGCGGCGCAGGCCAGCGAAGGTCTCGACCCCCGCCACCGCCGCGTCGAGCGTCACCCCCGCCGCCAGCGCTGCGCCGATCGCGGCGAGCGCGTTGGCGACATTGTGCCGCCCCGGCACCTGCAGCGCCACCGCGCGGGTCGCGCCGCGATGGTGGAGCGCGAAGCGGACCGCGAAGGGCGCCTCCTCGATCCCGTCGGCGTACAGGTCCGCCCCCGCGTCGCGCAGCGAGAAGCGCGTCACCCGCGCGGGCGGCAGCCGCAGCGCCAGCGTCGCGGCGTCGGCGTTGTCGGCGTTGACCACCGCGCCGCGCGCCTTGCCGAGGAAGTCGCCGAACAGCGCGTTGAGCTCGTCGAGCGACTTGTGGTCGAGGCTGACGTTGTTGAGCACCGCCACCTGCGGGGCGTAGAGCGCGATCGAGCCGTCGCTCTCGTCGACCTCGCTGACATAGGCGTCGCCCTGCCCCACCAACGCGCTGGCGAAGGGCCAGTCGGCGCGCGCGACATGCTTCATCACCGCGCCGTTCATCACCGTCGGGTCGCGCCCGGCGGCGCCCAGGATCGCGGCGATCATGCCGGTGACGGTCGATTTGCCGCTCGTCCCCGCGACGCCGATCGGCAGCGCGCTGGCGTTGAACAGCCGCGCGTTGAGCTCGGCGCGCGACAGAAGCCGGCAGCCGAGCCGCGACGCCGCGACCATGTCCGCCACCGTCGCCTCCACCGCGGCGGAGGCGACTACGACCTGGTCGGGCGCGGTGACGCCGCTGCCGTCCTGTGGGAAGAGATCGATGCCGAGCGCGCGCAGCGAGTCGAACTTGGCGGGCACGCGGCCCTGGTCGAGCCCGCGGTCGCTGCCGGCGACGGTCGCGCCGCGGCCGCGCAGGATCATCGCCAGCGGCATCATCCCCGATCCGCCGATACCCACCAGGAAGAAACGCTGGTCCGCCACGTTGCCGTCATGCATGGCGCCGGGCTATCCGCCTTCACCGGGCGGGTGGCAAGCGGGAGTGTGCGCGATGCGGATCGGAGTGCTGGCGGCGAGCAGCGTCGCCAACCCGGACGTGATCGCGCCGGTGTCGGCCTTCGCCGCGCTCGCCTTCCCCGAGATCGACCTCGTCTTCCACCCGCAATGCTACGCGCAGGACGGGCATTTCGCCGGCTCGGACGCGGTGCGCGCGGCGGCCTTCCTCGACTACGCCAACGACCCCGCGTTCGACGGCATCTGGTTCCTGCGCGGCGGCTATGGCTCGAACCGGCTGCTCGCGACGATCATGCCGCGGCTCGGCGAGGCGGCGGGGCGCAAGACCTACCTCGGCTATTCCGACGTCGGCTTCCTGCTCGGCGCGCTCTACGCGCGGCGGATCGGCCAGCCCGTCCACGGGCCGATGGCGAGCGACATCCGCCGCACGAACGGCGACGCCACCGTGGCGCGCGCGCTCGGCTGGTTCGCGCGGCGCGACCGCGCGGGGCTGGAGCCGGGGCTCGACGGGCGGCCCGCGGCGGCGTTCAACCTCTCGATCCTCGCCGCGCTGGTGGGCACGCCCTACCTCCCCGACCTCGCCGACCACGTGCTGATCGTCGAGGAGGTGTCCGAGGCGATGTACGCGATCGACCGCATGCTGTTCACGCTCGGCAACGCCACCCAGCTGCGCAGCCTGGCGGGCGTGCGGCTCGGCGCGGTGACCGCGGTGAAGGAGAACGACCCCGAATGGGGCGAGTCGCTCGACGCGATGATGACGCGCTGGTGCGGCGAGCTGGGGGTGCCGTATCTCGGCCGCGCCGAGGTGGGGCACACGCAGGCGAACCGGGTGGTGCCGTTCGGGGTGGCGTGAGGGGCGCCTCCTGCGCGCGCGTCGCTGGCCCATCTCACCAGCACCGCCCCGGCGCGCGCCGGGGCGGCAGTAAGTGACGCGGGCCCAAGCCCGCACGTCCCAACTCTCCACATACGACGACACCCGGACAGCGCGTGCTGCCCGGGTGTCGCTCGTCTCGTGCGAGACGGATCGGCGGACCGACCGTGACCGATCCCGCACCGGCCTGCGCCGGCGCGGGACCGTCAGCGGCTTAGAAGTCCATGCCGCCCATGCCGCCCATGCCGCCGCCGGCGGGCATGGCCGGGGCCTTGTCCTCGGGCAGCTCCGAGACGGTCGCCTCGGTGGTGATCAGCAGCCCCGCCACCGAGGCGGCGTTCTGCAGCGCGGTGCGCACCACCTTGGTCGGGTCGATCACGCCGGCCGCCACGAGATTCTCGTAGGTGTCGGTCGCGGCGTTGAAGCCCATCGTGGTGTCGTTGCCGTCGAGCAGCTTGCCCGAGACCACGGCGCCGTCGTGGCCGGCGTTGCTGGCGATCTGGCGAACCAGCGCGGTCAGCGACTTGCGGACGATGTCGATGCCGCGAGTCTGGTCCTCGTTGGCGCCCGTGAGCCCCTCGATCGCCTTGGTCGCGTACAGCAGCGCGGTGCCGCCGCCCGGGACGATGCCCTCTTCCACCGCGGCGCGGG
The DNA here is from genome assembly GCF_019429525.1 of Sphingomonas folli. GTDB lineage: Bacteria > Pseudomonadota > Alphaproteobacteria > Sphingomonadales > Sphingomonadaceae > Sphingomonas > Sphingomonas folii. Next base: position 97,896 of record NZ_JAHXZL010000011.1, read on the forward strand.
TCGCGTGCAGCGCGTCGTCGACGCGATCCTTGCGCTCCTTCACCTCGACCTCGGTCGAGCCGCCGACCTTGATCACCGCGACGCCGCCGGCCAGCTTGGCGAGGCGCTCCTGGAGCTTCTCGCGGTCATAGTCGGAGGTGGTCACCTCGATCTGCTGGCGGATCGCCTCGGTGCGGCCCTTGATCGACTCGGCATCACCCGCGCCGTCGACGATGGTGGTGTTGTCCTTGTCGATCGACACGCGCTTGGCGGTGCCGAGCATGCCGAGCGTGACGCTCTCGAGCTTGATGCCGAGATCCTCGGAGATCACCTCGCCCTTGGTCAGGATCGCGATGTCCTCGAGCATCGCCTTGCGGCGATCGCCGAAGCCCGGCGCCTTGACCGCCGCGACCTTGAGGCCGCCGCGCAGCTTGTTCACCACGAGCGTGGCGAGCGCCTCGCCCTCGATATCCTCGGCGATGATCAGCAGCGGGCGACCCGACTGGACGACCGCTTCCAGGATCGGGAGCATCGCCTGCAGGTTCGACAGCTTCTTCTCGTGGATCAGGATGTACGGATCGGTGAGCTCGACCGACATCTTCTCCGGGTTGGTGATGAAGTACGGCGACAGATAGCCGCGGTCGAACTGCATGCCCTCGACGACGTCCAGCTCGAACTCGAGACCCTTGGCCTCCTCGACGGTGATGACGCCTTCCTTGCCGACCTTCTCCATCGCCTCGGCGATCTTCTCGCCGACCTCACGGTCGCCGTTGGCCGAGATGATGCCGACCTGCGCGACTTCCTGCGAGCCCGAGACGGGCTTGGAGCGCGCCTTGATGTCGTCGACGACCTTGACGACCGCCAGGTCGATGCCGCGCTTCAGGTCCATCGGGTTCATGCCCGCGGCCACCGACTTCATGCCCTCGCGCACGATCGCCTGGGCGAGCACGGTCGCGGTGGTGGTGCCGTCGCCGGCGATGTCGTTGGTCTTCGAGGCCACCTCGCGCACCATCTGCGCGCCCATGTTCTCGAACTTGTCCTTGAGCTCGATCTCCTTGGCGACGGTGACGCCGTCCTTGGTGATGCGCGGCGCGCCGAAGCTCTTGTCGATCACGACGTTGCGGCCCTTCGGCCCCAGCGTGACCTTGACCGCGTCGGCGAGGATGTCGACGCCGCGCAGGATGCGCTCGCGCGCGTCGCGGCCGAATTTCACGTCCTTGGCTGCCATGTGGCTACCCTTTCTGTAGAGTTCGTCACCCCGGCGCAGGCCGGGGTATAGTTACGAGACACTTGTTCTGAGCCCCGGCCTTCGCCGGGCCTGGCGCTCGTCGGCTTAGCCGACGATCCCCAGGATGTCCGATTCTTTCATGATCAACAGGTCCTCGCCGTTGACCTTGACCTCGGTGCCCGACCATTTGCCGAACAGGATGCGGTCGCCGGCCTTGACGTCGAGCGGGGTGACCTTGCCGTCCTCGGCCTTGGCACCGGCGCCGGCGGCGACGACCTCGCCCTCCTGCGGCTTCTCCTTGGCGGTGTCGGGGATGATGATCCCGCCGGCCGTCTTCTCTTCCGCCTCGACGCGGCGGACGAGAACGCGGTCGTGCAACGGACGAAAGTTCATTGCTCTTACCTCTCTGAGGGCATGTGACAGATTTTTGGCACTCCCCAGGGGCGAGTGCCAGCACCCCGCATATGTGGGGCGTGCCCGCGCCGGTCAACCGGGGCCGCGCGATTTTTCGGGAACCGCGCGTCAGGCCGTGCGTGGCGAGGGGTCAGGCAACAGGCCGAGCCGCGCGCGCGCCGACCAGCGCCAGATCAGCAGCGCGGAGACGACCCCCAGCCCCGCGGCGAGCCCCCACCAGATGCCGATCGCGCCCCAGCCCGCGGTGAAGCCGAGCAGAGCCGCGATGCCGAAGCCGATCCCCCAATAGCCGAACACCTGGATCATCATCGGCACGCGTGTGTCCTGCACCCCGCGCAGCACCCCCGCGGCGACCGCCTGCGCGCCGTCGACCAGCTGGAACACCGCGGCGACGCCGAGCAGCTCCACCGCGAGCGCCGCCACCGCGACCTCGCGCGCCGGGTCGACATAGACCCGCACCAGCAGCCCGGGCACCGCCCAGAGCACCGAGGCGCTGACCACCATCACCGCGATGCCCGACACGACCGCGACGCCGCCCGCGCGCCCGACCCAGCGCGGGTCGGCGGCGCCATAGGCGAGGCCGACGCGGATCGTCGCCGCCTGCGCCAGCCCGAACGGGATCTGGAAGGCGATCGCCGCGATGTTGAGCGCCACCGCGTGCGCGTCGATCGCGGTGACCGAGATCAGCCCCATCAGCAGCGCGGCGCCGCCGAACAGCCCGCCCTCCGCCATCCAGCCGAGCGCGATCGGCGCGCCCAGCGTCGCGATCTCGACCAGGCGCGGCCACTCCGTCCGCCACCAATTGCCGAACAGGTGGAAGCGGCGCAGCCGGCGGTCGGTCGACAGGATCACCGCGTAGCTCGCCGACGTGGCGAGCGAGGTGAGCACGCTCGCGATCGCGGCGCCCTCCAGCCCGAGCGCGGGGAAGCCAGCGTTGCCGAAGACGAGGCACCAGTTGGCGGAGACCGCGACCCCGAGCGCGAGCAGCGTCACCACCAGCGCCCAGCCCGGCCGCCCCAGCGCGGCGGCGGTGAGCCGCATCAGCGCGGCGGCGACCGCGAAGGGCGCGGCGAGCGACAGCAGGCGGCAGAAGCTGCCCGCGCGCGCCGCCACCGCGGCGTCCTGCCCGGCGAGCCGCAGGATCGGCTCGGCGAGGTTGAGCAGCGCCACCACCACCAGCGAACCCGCCGCGGCGAGCCACAGCGCCATGCGGAACGAGCGCCGCACCTGGCGCACCGCGCCGATGCGGCGGCCGAGCGCGGCGGCGATCAGCGGCTCGGCCGCGCCGACCAGCCCGACCAGCGCGAAGGCGAGCAGGTTGAACAGGAACACGCCCAGCGTGGCGGCGGCGAACTCGACCGGGCCGAGCCGCGCGACGAACACGACGTCGACCGCGAACACCGCCATCTGGAGCAGGTTGGCCCCCACCAGCGGCCCGGCGAGCGCGGCGAGCGCGCGCAGCTCGCGCTGCCACGTGGCGGGCGCGCGCTCGGTCAGCGGGTGGAGGGTGGCGGCGCCGTGCATCGCGGCGTGCCGTAGCGGAGATGGCGCCGCGGTGCACGCGGGGTGTTCGCGGGGAGGCCGCCCCAGGTGGGCCTCGGCGACGGAGACGAGCGAACGACGCCTGTATCGCCATCCTGGACAGGACAGACGACCCTCTCGCCCGACGCCGCCGTCATCCTGAGCATCCACCGCCGCGCCCGGCGCCGCGGCACGAGAGTGAGCGGCCCGGCGAACCCCGGGGACGAGTTCAAAGTGGGCCAGCAGGACGGGGCGGCAAGGCCCAGCGGCCGCCCGCCGCCCCTCGCTCAGAACTTCACGCTCGCCCCGGCGCTGAAGTTGCGCCCGACCAGGCCGGCATAGTGCCAGCTGATCAGATAGTTCGGCGCGGTGGGATAGGCCGCCGACGCGAGCGGCGCGCGCGCGTCGGTGAGGTTCTCCACGTTGAGGAAGAAGCGCATGCGGTCGTTCACCGCCACCGCGGCGTTCAGGTCGACGTAGACGAACGGGCGTACGAAACACTGTTTCCGCACGTCGCTCCCCGCCGGGATCGCCGCCCGCGTGCTGTTGCAGGAGAGATCGATCCTGCCGCCGACCGGCTCGATCTCGTCCGCGGCGACCTGTTTGATCCGGCCCACGTAATAGGTCGTCGTCGTCAACGAGAAGGCACCCACGTCGAGCGCGTTCTGCCAATTCCCGCGGATCCGCGGCGTGCCGCTGCCCGACGACAGCTCGAACGGCCCGATCGTCCCCGCATATCGCTGGACGACGCCCGTCGGCGTCACCAGGTCGAGACGAAGCACGCGGGTGACGTCGAGCCGCTCGGTCAACCGCGTGCCGCTCGCGACCGGGATCCGCGCGTTGGCCTGCACGTCGATGCCCGAGCTCACCTGATAGTTGGCGTTGACATAGGGCACGTCGAACACGAGCAGGCGCGGCAGCGCGTCCGGGTTGACGGGATCGGGTGCGTCGATCACGTCGCACTTATAGCCCTGACCCGGTGCCACCGCCGCCAGCGCGGCGCAGCCGGCGGTGGCATTGGCCTGGGCGTAATAGGCCGCGATCGCCTCGGCGCGTCGCGGTCCGGTGACGATCAGGTCCGACTTGCGGATGTTGTAATAGTCGGCGGTGAGATCGAACCAGCGCGCCGGCTTCAGGATCGTGCCGAAGGTGAGGCTGCGCGACACCTCGGGCAGGATGGCGGGGTTGCCGGTGGCGCCGCTGCCCAGGCTGTAGCTGCCGTGATAGGCACGGTTGCCGGGATGCGCCGCGACGAAGCTCGCCGGCGGGGTGAAGGAGGCGAAGCCGGCGTAGCTGCTCGAGGCATTGTTCTCGGCGAAGGTGGGCGCGCGGAAGCCCTGCGAGTAGGTGCCCCGCAGCGCGATCGCCTCGACCGGGGTGAGCTTGATCCCGACCTTGGGCGAGAGATGGCCGTAGCCCTGCGAATAATGGTCGTAGCGGCCGGAGACGTTGAGGTCGATCTGCTCGAGGAAGGGCGCGTCGATCTCGAAGAAGCCCGCCGCCACGGTCTGCTGCCCGCGCGCCGAGGAGGTGTTCAGCCCGTAATAGCTCAGGTCCGCGTTCCGATTGCGGTTCAGCAGCGTCTCGCGGCGCAGCTGGAAACCGGCGCCCATGTTGAGGTCGCCGCCGCCCAGTGCCATCACCGACTTGATCAGCGAGCCGCCGACCGTCGCCTCGGTCGAGTAGGACGGCGTCGTGCGATCGGGCGAGACCTGCGCGCGCACCGCCGCGTCGTTGCGCTCGGGATGGACGAAGTCATAGGCGCCCGTATTGATCGCGCGCAGCAGCCCCTGGATCTGGATCGCGCCGTGCTGCGTCACGCTGAGATCGTCACGCGCGTAGACGCCGTTGAGGCGGAAGCTGAAGCCGTCGCCGAACTTGCCCGAGATGCCCGCGGTGGCGCGGTACACGTCGACGGAGCGGTCGGTGCCGGCCGGGATGTCGCCGAACAGGTAATAGATTCGCGCCGCACCCTGGCCCGGGCGGTCCGCGTACGTGGCGGCATAGGGGTTGTTGGGGTTGAGCCTGCGATCGGCGGCGTGGACGCAGTCCACCCCTGCCGCGCAGACGTAGACCGGCAGCACGATGCCGGGGCTGCTCGACGCCAGCGCGGCGGGGCCGCCGAACGGCTGGGTCTGGCGGATCCCCGCCGGCCCGCCGGTGATGCCGACCTCCGACCGCGAGTAGCTGCCCGAGGCGAAGGCCTCGAGGTGGTCGCTCAGGCGGACGGTCAGGCGCGCGGTCGTCGAGTAGCGCTGCTGGCGCGGCTGGATGATCCCATATTCGTCGATGAGGTCGTGTTCGCAGCCGGTGCCCTGTGCCGCGCCATCGGTCACCGTGAAGGTGCCGTGCGGGCAGCGCGTGGGATCGAGCAGCTGGTATCGCTTCGTCAGCGGCGCGCCGACCTTCCCCGCCAGCGGGTTGTTGAGGTCGCTCTGGGTGACGCGGGTGACCACCGCCTCCGGGTTGGGCGTGATCAGCGAATCGTCGTTGCGATTGCGATCGAGCAGCTCGCTGCGCCGCAGGTCGAGCGTGTTATACGGATAGCCGCGCGAGTGGTTGGTGATGAAGCCGTCGTACGTATACTCGCCGTTGACGTAGAAGTTCAAGCCTTGCGCGTGATAGTCGCCCACGCCCGCGGTCAGCGTCGCGCGATAGTGCGCGCCGTCGCCGTGCGCGGCGGTGCCGCCCTGGACCGAGCCGTCGACGCCCTGGACGTTCTTGCGGCTGATCAGGTTGACCACGCCGCCGATCGCGTCCGCGCCATAGGTGGAGGAGGCGCCGTCCTTGAGCACCTCGATCCGCTCGACCGTGCTGAACGGGATCGAGTTGAGGTCGACATAGGCGTTGTGACCGTCGTCGTTGAGCGGGAAGTTGGCCGAGCGCAGCCCGTCGATCAGCACCACCGTCGACGAGACCCCCAGGCCGCGCAGCGACACCGCGGCGCCGCCGGCCGAGAAGCCGCTCTTGAAGGCGGTCGAGATCGAGCCCGCGCCGTCGGCCGAGATCGAGCGGACTGCCTCCTGCACCGAGGTGATGTCGGCGCGCCGGAGGGTCTCCGCGGTCAGCACGGTGGACGGTGAGATCTGCGTGACGTTGGAGTCACGGAACAGCGTGCCGGTGACGACGATCTCGGGCCGCTGCGGCTCGGGCCGGCCGGCCGCGGCAGCCGGGTCGGCCGCGGTCGCGTCCGCCGGCGTCGGCGCGTTCTGCCGCGCGTGCGCCGGGGCGGCGGTCGCGACGAGCACCGCCGCGGTGGATAGCCCGCGTCGCAGCGCGGACCGTGCTGTAGAGCTCAGGATCATCGACTTCTTCCCTGTTTCACGCCGACACGCCCGCGTCGCTTGCCGTCGGTGACGGTGAGGCCGCGCGAGCGAGCACACGGCGCCGTCGGAGAAGACCGCGGCAGCCGGGTTCGTTATAGGGAGCGGTCGGATGGCGGCCGGGTCGGCGGCGTAGATTTTTCAGTGACCCGGCCGATTCTCCACCGCCGCGCGCGGGCGTCGGCCAGCGCCCAGCGGTCGCGCGGCGTCCGGTCAGCGGGAGCGACCCCTTCTCCGCCGGGTACGCCGGGGCACGCCGCGCCGCGGGCGGGGCCGCGCCGGGCGGCCGCCCGCCAAACCGTATTGCTCACTTCATACACGTCGGGCTAGGCTGGGGGCCGCGCGACTCTCCCGCGAGAAGGTGGAAAATCACGATGAAACTGGTGCGCGGCGCCTGGAAGCTGCTGGTGGGCATCAAGGACGCGCTGGTGCTCGCGGCGATGCTGCTGTTCTTCGCGCTGCTGTTCGCCGCGCTCAACGCGCGCTCGCGCCCCGGCGCGATCAGGGACGGCGCACTGGTGCTCGCGCTCGACGGCCCGATCGTCGAGCAGCCCGAGGAGATCCAGCCCACCGCGCTGCTCAGCGGCCAGCAGATCGGCAAGCAATATCGCCTGCGCGACCTGCTGCGCGCGATCGACTCGGCCGGGCGCGACGACCGCGTCAAGGCGATCGTGCTCGATCTCGACAAGTTCGGCGGCGGCTATCCGGCGTCGCTCGGCGAGGTGCAGGACGCGCTGCTGCGCGCGCGCAAGGCGGGCAAGCCGGTGCTGGCCTATGCCACCGCCTACACCGACGCGGGCTATCGCCTCGCCTCGGCGGCGAGCGAGATCTGGATGAACCCGATGGGCGGCACGATCTTCGCCGGGCCGGGCGGCAGCCAGCTCTACTACAAGGGGCTGCTCGACAAGATCGGGGTCAACGCGCACGTCTATCGCGTCGGCAAGTTCAAGTCGGCGGTGGAGCCTTATACCCGCACCGACCAGAGCCCCGAGGCGCGCGCCGCCAGCCAGGAGCTGTACGGCACTCTCTTCCAGCAGTGGCGCGAGTCGATCGCGGCCGCGCGGCCCAAGGCGCAGGTGGCGCCGTGGCTGGCGCAGCCGGCGCAGCTGGTCCAGCAGGCGCAGGGCGACGTCGCCCAGGCCAATGTCGCCACCGGGCTGGTCGACAAGCTCGGCGACCGAGTCGCCTTCGGCCGCCGCGTCGCGCAGCTCGCCGGCGGGGACGACGGCAAGCCCGCGGGCTGGTTCCGCACGATCAGATACCAGCCCTATGTCGACGCCGCGCCGCTGCCCAAGACCGGGCAGATCGGCGTGCTCACCGTCGCGGGCGAGATCGTCGACGGCGAGGCGCAGCCCGGCACCGCGGGCGGCGACACGATCGCGAAGCTGCTCTACCAGGGCATGATCGACAACAAGCTTAAGGCGCTGGTGCTGCGCGTCGACTCGCCGGGCGGGTCGGTGCTGGCGTCGGAGAAGATCCGGCTGGCGGTGATGGAGGCCAAGCGCCGCGGCCTGCCCGTGGTGGTGTCGATGGGCGGGCTCGCCGCCTCGGGCGGTTACTGGGTCTCCACCCCGGGCGACGTGATCTTCGCCGAGCCGGGCACGATCACTGGCTCGATCGGCATCTTCGGCATCATCCCCACGTTCGAGAACACGCTCGCCAAGATCGGGCTGTCGGCGGACGGGGTGAAGACCACGCCGCTGTCGGGCCAGCCCGATCTGCTCGCTGGCACCACGCCGCAGCTCGACGCGGTGGTGCAGTCGGGCATCGAGCACGGCTATCGCAAGTTCCTGACGCGCGTGTCGCAGTCGCGCGGGCTGCCGGTCGAGCGGGTCAACGAGATCGGCCAGGGCCGCGTCTGGGTCGGCGGGATCGCGCACCAGCTCAAGCTGGTCGACCGCTTCGGCGGGCTCGACGCCGCGGTGCGCGAGGCGGCGCGCCGCGCCAAGCTCGATCAGGACAAGCCGCCGGTGGTCTATCTCGACAAGAAGCCGGGCTTCGCCGCGCAGATCGCGCAGCAGCTCGCCAACCAGGAGGACGACGACGACGCCGGCGCGCCCGCCGACGCGGTCGGCCAGCTGGCGTGGCAGCGCCAGCAGGCGTTCGCGGTCGCGCTCGGCGACGCCAAGCGGATGCTGACCGGCGCGACCGTGCGCGCGCAATGCCTCGAGTGTGCCGGGCTCGGCCCGGTGCGCGCCAGCGCGGCGGACCGGACGTTGCTCCAGCTCGTGCTCGCCAAGGTGGGGCTCTGATGCCCCCCGGCCCGATCGCGATCCGCGCCGCCACCGCCGAGGACGCCGCCGCCATCGCCGCGGTCTACGCGCCCTACGTGCTGCAGGGCACCGTCTCGTTCGAGAGCGAGGCGCCCGACGCGGCGGCGATGCGCGAGCGGATCGCCGAGTTCGACGGCTATTATCCCTGGATGGTGGCGGTCTCGCGCGGCGAGGACGGCGGCGAGCGCGGGCTGCTCGCCTACGCTTATGCCACGCGCTTCCGCGATCGCCCGGCCTATCGCTACGTCGTCGAGACCTCGATCTACGTCGCCGACGCGACCCAGCGCCAGGGCGTCGGCCGGCTGCTCTACGAGGCGCTGGTCGACACGCTGCGCGCGCAGGGCTTCACCCAGGCGATCGGCGTGATCGCGCTGCCCAACGACGCCTCGATCACGCTGCACGAGGCGGTCGGCTTCCGCCGCGCCGGGGTCTATCGCGAGGTCGGCTACAAGAAGGGGCGCTGGATCGACGTCGGCCTGTGGCAGTGCGCGCTCAACGACTCGGCGATCCCGCCGGTCGAGCCGCGCGCCTTCCGCGACGTCGGCGTGCGACGCGACTGAACGCCGGCGCGTGGGAGCGTAGCGGCGTGCGCCGGTGCGGTCACGACGCTTCGATGAAGAGGGTGCACGCGGCGGCGCGGAGACGCGGAGGTGTCCCCGCGGGGCGGGGCGCGCTCATCGTCCCGGGGCATCGTAGGAGATGCCGCTGCCGCGGCGCGGCTCGACCTCCCTCCGCCTCCGCCTGAACGAACCTTCCGCGCGGCGTCGCGTGACCGCGATCGCCCCGGCGTCGGCGCGCTCTGCCGCCATAACGGGCTACTGACCCGCCCGCCCTCACCGCCCGACACCGCCCCCTCGCTACGATTCCCTGACGGCGCCGGCGCGCCGAGGGAGGCGAGCGATGGAGCATCTCACCCGGCCGTGGCGGCTCTACGGCGAGCTCGCCGGCCGTGCGACCCGGCGCGAGCTCGCCGGCTTCGACCTCACCTTCCTCGCCGCGCTGGCGCTGGCCTGGCAGGCCCCCGCGCTCGCCGCGCCCTGGCTCGGCGCGCTCGACCTGCGCCCCGCGGCGATGCGCGGGGGCGTGCTGCTCGCCGCGCTGGGGTTCGTGCTGCTGTTCGGCGCCGCGCCCTGCGTCGCGGTGCATGCGCGCCGGCTGCACGATGCCGGGCGGTCGGGCTGGTGGCTGCTGCTGCCCCTCGCCGCCCCGCTGCTGCTGCTGCCGGGCACGCGCGGCGCCAACCGCTACGGCGCCGACCCGCGGGAGCGCGCCGGTACGCCCGCCCGCGCCACAGAACCCGCGCCGCTGCGCGCGGCGTGAGGAGCGCGTGACCGTCGCGCGCGCGGTGCGGGTGAGAGCGACACATCAGGGGCTGATCCCTCTGATGTGGACCAGTGGAGTGCTCCTGAGGACGCAGGAGCCCAAGCCACGAGCGTCACCCCTGCGGCCTTAGGCTCGGGCGTTCGCCGGAGCACGGATCGGTGGAGGTGGATCAGACTCGGGGCGGCGGAAGCGGGACCTTCACGGGCTTCCCGGTAGACCTCCCGTTCCGCGCCGTCCCGGACCTGGTCCGGGATCCACCCTCCCGCGCGAGCGACACGTTCCGGATGTGCCGCCCGGCGGATCCCGGACCAGCTCCGGGATGAGGCTGATGTTTCACAAGGGTCTCGCGTAGGCCGCCGGTCGGGCGGGGACGGCGATCCGGTCGCCACCGCGGTGCCGGCTGGGCCCCGGCCCGTCAGGCACATCACGTCGGCCCCCCGCCCGAGCAGCCGAAGCGGGTTACCCGGGGCGGCGAAGCGCCGCGCCCGGTCACCCGTGAGTCGCTGAGCCTACCTAGCTCCCGCCCCGCAACTGGGGTGTGGACCATGACCATCTTCTACCGTGACGACGCCTTCCTCCTGTCGATCGCCGGCGCGCTGCTGTGCGCCCCCGCCGCGGCGCAGACGCCGCCGCCCGCGGACGACGCCGCGTCCGCGCCCGCGTCGGGACTCACCCTGGGAGAGGTGATCGTCACCGCGCAGCGGCGGCGCACCGACCTGCAGGCGACGCCGATCGCGGTCTCGGTGCTCGACTCGGCCGCGCTGCGCGACCGCCACGTCCAGTCGCTCGGCGACCTGCGCGACGGCGCGATCCCGTCGCTGCGGGTCACGCCCTTCTACTCGCGCAACTCGGCGCTGATCGTGAACGTCCGCGGCGTCGGCGTGCTGGGCGACAGCAACCAGCCGGCGCGCGACCAGGGCGTCGGCGTCTATGTCGACGGCGTCTATCTCGGCCGCGCGCAGGGGCTCGGCGCCGCGCTGTACGACGTCGCCAGCCTGGAGGTGCTCAAGGGCCCGCAGGGCACGCTGTTCGGGCGCAACACCGAGGGCGGCGCGGTCAACATCGTCACGCGCGCGCCGAGCGGCGCGCTCGGGCTGCGCGCCGCCGCGGGGGTCGGCACCGTCGGCGGCTACAGCGGCGAGGTCCATCTCGACCTGCCCGCGCTCGCGGGCGTGGCGGTGAAGCTCGACGGGCTCGTCACCGCGCGCGGCGGGCTGGTGCGCAACCCGCTGACCGGTCAGCGCCCGTTCGACCTCTATGATCGCCGCGGCGGGCACGTCGCCGCGCTGTGGCACCCAGCCGAGGGGCTCAGCGCCGATTACGCCTTCGACATCGCCTATGACGGCTCCTCGCCGCTCTACTATCAGACCGTCGCGGCGGGGACGCTGGCGCGCGCGCCGGCGCAGCCGGTCGAGCCGCGGCGCGCGCGCGTCGCGAGCGTGGGCGTGCCGCAGCAGGACAGCGTCGGCCGCACCCACGGCCATCGCCTCACGCTCGACTGGCAGGCCGCGCCGGGGCTGGAGCTCAAGTCGATCGCCGCGCTGCGCGCGCTGACCCAGTCGCAATATGACAACGGCTCGGCCAACAACTCCCCGTTCAAGCCCCATGGCCTCTTCGCGCGCTACAGCCTGGCAGACTTTGACCAGCGCCAGTGGAGCGAGGAGGTGCAGCTGATCGGCGAGACGCCGCGGCTCCACTATCTCGCCGGCGCGCTCTACTATCGCGAGCGCGTCGCGGACCAGGCGCAGGCGTTCAACACGATGCGGTGGAACCAGGCAGGCACCGCGGCGACGGTGATCCCGCTGACGCTCGCCGCGCAGCCGGTCGACCGCGCCAGCCGCGTGACGACCGAGAGCCTCGGCGCGTTCGGCCAGGCGACCTGGTCGCCCGCGGTGGCGGAGGACTGGCTGCACCTCACCGGCGGGCTGCGCTGGACGCGCGACGGCAAGCGCGGCAGCCTCTACGTCGTCAACAACAGGACGCCGAGCGTCGACGGCGTGGTCGCGCCGCGCGAGCTCGACGCGCATTGGTCGCGGGTCGACCCGATGGTGACGCTCGCCGCCGACGCCGGGCCCGACCTCCACGCCTATGCCAGGTGGAGCACCGGCTATCGCTCGGGCGGCGCCAACTCGCGCTCGCTCACCTACGCGCCGTTCGGCCCGGAGAGCGTGTCGGTATGGGAGCTCGGCGCGAAGAGCGAGTGGCTCGACCGCCGCGCGCGCCTCGACCTCGCGGTCTACACCGGCGGCTACAGCGCGATCCAGGTCGACTTCTCCGCCAACTACCTGCAGCGCGACTCGAGCGGGCGGCTGCTCGAGACGACGCGCACCACCACCGAGACCTTCAACGCGCCCGGGCGCGGGCGGCTGCGCGGCGCCGAGGTCGACCTGACGCTGCTGCCGGTCGAAGGGCTGACGCTCACCGCCGCCTATGCGCGCACCGCGCTGCGCGTGCCCGCGACGACCAACCCCTTCCCGCAGAGCAACGGCGTGGCGGTGGCGACGCCGGTGCGGATCTACCCGGTCTATACCCCGCGCGACGCGATCAGCGGCGCGCTCGACTATCGGGCGGCGGTGCCCGGCGGCACGGTGCGCGCGCACGTCGACGCCGCCGCCGACTCGGGCGTCTACGCCAATCCCTACGACCCCGAGCCCGGCGTGCGCCAGCCGCGCGGCGCCGCGGGCGTCGTGGTCAACGGCCGGGTCGCGCTGACCGACGTCGCGGTGTCGCCGGGTGCCACGGTCGAGCTGGCGCTGTGGAGCCGCAACCTGCTCGACGAGCAGCACCTGTTCTTCCGCCAATATACCAACCTGCTCGGCACCGCGGGATTCTTCAACGAGCGCCGCACGCTGGGGCTGGAGCTGGGGCTGCGCTTCTGATCGAACGCTCCGATCGACCTACTCCGATCGGCCCGCGCGGCGATGCCCGTTGATCGCGCCGCCGGTCAGCGGGCATAGCGGAGACGAAGAGGCGAGGAGCGAGCGACGATGACCAGGCACCTACCGTGGATCCTGCTCGCGCTCGCGGGCGCCGCCTGCCTGGGCGTGGTCGCGTCGGTGCGCGGCGAGCCGGTCAACGCTTTGTGGATCGTCGCCGCCGCGGTGTCGGTCTATCTCGTCGCCTATCGCTATTACGCGCGCTACATCGCGCGCGTCGTCGTCGCGGTCGACCCGGCGCGCGCCACGCCCGCGGTGCGCCGCGCCGACGGGCTCGACTATGTCGCGACCGACCGGCGCGTGCTGTTCGGTCACCATTTCGCCGCGATCGCGGGCGCGGGCCCGCTGGTCGGCCCGGTGCTGGCCGCGCAGATGGGCTATCTGCCGGGGACATTGTGGATCCTCGCCGGGGTGGTGCTGGCCGGCGCGGTGCAGGACTTCATGGTGCTGTTCATCTCGATGCGGCGCGACGGGCGCTCGCTCGGCGAGCTGATCCGGATGGAGATGGGCGCGGTGCCGGGCACGATCGCGCTGGTCGGCGCCTTCATGATCATGGTGATCATCCTCGCGGTGCTCGCGCTGATCGTGGTGCGCGCGCTGGCGGAGAGCCCCTGGGGGCTGTTCACCGTCGTCGCCACCGTGCCGCTGGCGATGGTGATGGGCGGCTACACGCGCTGGCTGCGGCCCGGCGCGATCGGCGAGGTGTCGCTGATCGGCGTCGTCGGGCTGGTCGCGGCGATCCTGCTCGGCCAGTCGGTCGCGGCGAGCGCGAGCCTCGCGCCATGGTTCACGCTTACGCCGGTGGCGCTGTGCGTCGGGCTGATCGGCTACGGCGCGGTGGCGTCGCTGCTGCCGGTGTGGCTGCTGCTGGCGCCGCGCGACTATCTGTCCACCTTCCTCAAGATCGGCGCGATCGCGGCGCTGGCGATCGGCATCGTGCTGCTGGCCCCGCCGCTGCGCATGCCCGCGCTCACCGACTTCGCCGCGACCGGGCGCGGACCGGTCTGGGCCGGGCCCTTGTTCCCCTTCCTGTTCATCACCATCGCCTGCGGCGCGGTGTCGGGCTTCCACGCGCTGATCGCGAGTGGCACCACGCCCAAGCTGATCGCGAGCGAGGGCGACGCCGCCTTCATCGGCTATGGCGCGATGCTGATGGAGAGCGCGGTCGCGATCATGGCGCTGGTGGCGGCGTGCATCCTCGATCCCGGCATCTACTTCGCGATGAACGCCCCCGCCGCGATCACCGCGGGCGACCCCGCCACCGCCGCCGCGGCGGTGACCGCGATGGGCTTCCCCGTCACGTCGGCGACGCTGACCGAGACCGCGCGCCAGGTCGGCGAGACCACGATCATCAGCCGCGCCGGCGGCGCGCCGACGCTGGCGGTGGCGATGGCCGAGATCTTCTCGCACGCGATCGGCGGCCCCGCGATGAAGGCCTTCTGGTACCATTTCGCGATCCTGTTCGAGGCGCTGTTCATCCTCACCGCGGTGGACGCGGGGACGCGCGCCGGCCGCTTCATGCTGCAGGACCTGCTCGCGCTGGCGGTGCCGCGCTTCAAGGACACGCGCGGGTTCGTGCCCGGCCTCGTCGCCACGCTGCTGTGCGTCGGCGCCTGGGGCTTCTTCCTCTACCAGGGCGTGACCGACCCGCTCGGCGGGGTGAACACGCTATGGCCGCTGTTCGGCATCTCCAACCAGATGCTGGCCGCGGTGGCGCTGCTGCTCGCCACCGTGGTGCTGTTCCGCATGAAGCGCGCGCGCTACGCGGCGGTGACGGTGCTGCCCGCGACCTGGCTGGTGCTGTGCACGGGCACCGCCGGCGTGATGAAGCTGGCGCACCCCGACCCGGCGATCGGCTTCCTCGCGCACGCGCGCCGCTTCGCCGACGCCGCGGCGCGCGGCGAGGTGCTGAAGCCCGCCAGGACGCTCGGCGAGATGCACCGGATCGTGCTCAACGACCGGATCGACGCGGCGCTGTGCGCGCTGTTCCTGGCGGTGGTGGCGGCGATCCTGTTCTACGCGGTGCGCACCTGCCTGGCGGTGCGGCGGCTCGACCGGCCGAGCGTCAGCGAGATCCCCGCGTCCGGCGCGGGGGCGGCGGCATGACCGCGCTGTGGCGGCGGCTGGCGCAGACCGCGCGGCTGATGGTCGGCCAGCCCGACTATGACGCCTATCGCCGCCACCTCGCCGAGCACCATCCCGCGCGCGAGCCGATGACCCGCGCGCAATTCTTCCGCGAGCGCGAGGCGGCACGCTATCGCGGCGGCAGCGGCCGCTGCTGCTGAGCCGGGGGACGATCAGGGGCGGAGCTAAACCGTTCGAAGACCTGAATTTGAGCTGAAATGGTGATTAATAGCGCGTTGATCTGCCCTATGGCACGGCCTAGCCTGATGGCCGGCATAGACGCGCCCCGCGGGGCCGTTCCGGTGCGGTGACAGGTGCTCGAATGAGTGTTCCGGACTGGCAGATCAGCGGCACGATGGCCGCGGCACAGCGCGACGCGATCCTGGCGGCACTGCTCGCCACCGACAACAATCTGACCCATGCGGCGCAGCGGCTGCGGATCGGGCGGACGACGCTCTACCGTCTTATCAAGTCGTACGACATCCTCCTGACCGAGCGCGTGCCGCGCCGTCGCGTCGCCGCGGCGGGCGCGACGCGCGCGGTGGACGGGCACGACGGCGCGGCGTCACGCGTGATCCTGGTGGACGGGGCGTGGTATCTCGTGCCGGGCACGGCGCAGGCGTCGTGAGGGGGGCGACGCGCGACACGAGATCCTTCCCCGCGAGAGGAGGTGGCGCGCGTGGCGCGACGAAGGGGTGTCGCCGCCGGTGAGCCGAGCGACATGATGGACGGCCGGGTCACCCCTCCGTCAGGCCTTCGGCCTGCCACCTCCCCTTGCAGGGGAGGATCGGAGGGGCGCCGAAACTACCCCAGCCTCAGATCGTCCACCCGCTCCGATAGTCGCGCGAGAGCAGCGCGTTGGCCTCGCTCGCGTCGGTGATCCGCGCGGCGGTGCCGTCGTAGCTGATCGGCCGTCCCGCGCGCAGCGCGACCATGCCGAGCAGCATCGTCTCGTTGAGCGTGGTGGCGTAAGCGAACGGGCATGACGCCGCGGCCTCGCCGCGGATCGCCGCGAGCCAGTTGCGCTCGTGGCCCTGCAGCCCGCCCTCGATCCGCGGCAGCGTGCGCGGCACCGCCGCGGCGCGCTCGGCCGCGCCCGCGCCGAACACCACCGGCTTCTCGCCATAGGTCTCGTGCATCAGCATGCCCTGGTCGCCGACGTAGAGCACGCCGCCCTCGGGCGACATCACCGCTTCCGCGGGCAGATCGCGCGGGCTCGGCGGCATCAGGCCGCCGTCGTACCAGGTGAGCTTGACCGGGCCGCCCTTGGCGTTGCCGAACTCGAAGAAGGTCAGCCCCGCCAGCGGCCAGCTGCCCGGCTGCGCCGGCTGGTCGCGCGACGCCCAGCGCGAGTGGCGCGTCTCGACGCGGGTCGGCAGCCCGGGCTCGAGCGCCCATACCGGGAAGTCGAGCAGGTGCGCGCCCATGTCGCCCAGCGCGCCGGTCCCGAACGGGGTCCAGCCGCGCCAGTTGAAATGCGCGTAATCGGGGTTGTAGCCCCAGTCGACCGAGGCCGGCCCGAGCCACAGGTCCCAGTCGAGGCTGGCGGGCTTGGCCACCGGATCGGGGCGCGCGATGCCCTGCGGCCAGATCGGGCGGTTGGTCCAGGCGTGGACCTCGCGGACAGTGCCGATCGCGCCGCCGCGCAGCAGCTCCACCACGCGGCGGCCGTCGTCGCCCGAGTGGCCCTGGTTGCCCATCTGCGTGACCAGCTTGGGGTTCTTGCGTGCCAGCTCGGCGAGCATGCGGCTCTCCGCCACCGTGTAGGTCAGCGGCTTCTGGACATAGACGTGGAGCCCGCGCTCCATCGCCATCTTGGCCGCGACCGCGTGATGGTGGTCGGGCGTGGCGACCAGCACCGCCTCGATGTCCTTGCGCTTGTCGAACAGCCGGCGATAGTCGCTGAAATGCTCGGCCTTGTCATAGGCGGCGCGCAGCGCGACCCGCTCGGGGTTGGTGTTGCCGTCGCGACCGAGCAGCGACTTGGCGACATGGTCGAAATCGACGTCGCAGGCGGCGACGATATTCTCGCCCGTCAGCCGCGAGGCATTGGCGGCACCCATGCCGCCCGCGCCGATCACCGCGATGTTGATCTTGTCGCCCTTGCGCCGCCGCCGTGCCGCCCGCGCGACTCCGGGCATCGCCGCCGACATCGTCATACCGGCCGCGCCCGCCAGCCAGGTGCGGCGGCTGATCCCCTCGCTGATCGTCATCGTCTCTCCTTCGCGTGCGTCGTTGCAGAGGCTTGCGCGCTCACCGCCCTCGCGCCGCGGTCCCGGCCAAGCTCCGGGAGTCGCGCCATTCGAAAGCAATTATCTTATTGTATGCGTCACGTCGGGAAGCGGGGCAAGCCGATACGTTAGCGTCGCTGCCGTATACCGGGCGCGACGGGTCGGCCGTCGGCGTGGAGGGAGGCAGCACCTTCTATCGTCATCCCGGACCTGTTCCGGGATGACGGCGGCGTGGAGTGACGTCCTCCCCTCAGAAGCTCAGCGCGGCGCTGAAGCGCAGCGAGCGGCCGAGGATCGGGCGCGCCAGCACCGGCCCGGTCCCCTGCGAGCCGATGATCCGCGGGTTGCCCTCGGTCAGCCCGATCTCGTTGGTGAGATTGTTGCCCGTGACCTGCAGCCGGATCCGCTCCGCCACCTCGACCGACACGCCCGCGTCGAGCTGGTAGAAGCGCGGCAGCAGCTGCTGGTTCTCCGGGTCGGAGAAGCGGTCGCCGGTATATTGCAGCGTGGCGAACAGCGACGGGCGCAGGCTCCCGACCGGCAGCTCGTAGGACGGCGTCACGCGCCACATCCAGCGTGGCTGGCGCTGCACGCGGTTGCCGGTGTTGTCGATCGCGCCGCCGCCGGTGAAGAAGTCCTGGTAGGTGCCGTCGAGGAAGGTCCCCGCCGCGGCCAGGCTGAAGCCCGCGAACGGCCGCAGCGCGCCCTCCAGCTCGACGCCCGTCGCCTTGGCGCCGCCGACCTGGCTCAGCGCGACGTTGTTGACCAGCTGGGTCGTCGCCAGCCCGTCGAACTTATTGTGGAACACGGTGGCGTAGAGGTTGAGCCACGGCATCGAGACCTTGAGCCCACCCTCGTAGGTATCGACCTTGGCGACGATGGTGAGACCCTCGCGCAGATTGTCGAACTGCGGGAAGCTGTGGCCGCGGCTGTAGCGCGCGAACACGCCGACCTGCGAGGTGAAGTCGAAGTTCGCGCCCGCGGTCCACGACCAGCGCCCCTCGCGATACGGATCCAGCGCGACGCGCTCGCCGAAGACGTTGACCGCATTGTCGTAGAGCGTGTTCGGGTTGCCATCGAGGTTGACCGGGGTCGCCGCCGGCGTGCGCAGGTTCCCGTCGACGATATGCTTCTGGTAGCGCAGCCCGCCGTCGACGCGCAGCTGCGACGTGATCTGCAGCTCGTCGACCGCGTAGAAGGCGAGGTCCGACCCCTTGTAATAAGCGTCGACCAGGAAGCCGTCGCCGCTGGTGAAGCCGTTCTGCGTCGCGGTGCGGCCGCCGTTGAGCGTCAGGTCGAGCAGCCGCGCGCGCGGCTCGGCGGTGAGCAGCACCTGGTTGCCCAGCGCCCATTGGTCGCGCGTGGTGTAGTCGGCGTAGTAGAAGCCGCCGGTCAGCTTGTTGCCGCCGGCCTTCCACTCCAGCGCGGTGTCGGCGACGAAGGAGGTGATCTTCTTCTGCACGCTCCAGATGCCCGCGCGCATCACCTGCGTGTCCGCGCCCGAGGCGACCGCGCCGCCGCCGTTGACGTAGCTGAGCGACGACACGGTCGAGCCCGCGCCGCCGAGCGCGACCGCCATCGCCGAGGCGGCGGTGGGCGGCCCGTCGGGCACGAGCCCGACCGTGTCGGCGCGCCCGCCGAGATAGCTCATCCGCTCGCGCACGCGCAGGCCGTCGGCCACCTCATAGTCGAAGGTGAGGCCGGTGTTGATCACGTCGGCGCCGCGGCCGTTCTCGAGGTCGACGGTGGCGCCCTGGACGTTGCGCGTCAGCCGCGTCTCCGGGCCCAGCAGGGTGCCGGTGCCCGCGTCGAAGCCGGGATAGGCGCTGATCTTGCGCCCGTCCTGGATCACCGGGATCGGCAGCAGCCACTGGCCACGGTCGTTGAGGTAGCGCGCATAGACCTCGACCGAGCCGCGGCCCTCGAAGTCATGGTGGATGTTGGCGGTGACCTGCCCGCCCTTCTCGGCGCGGAAGCCTGGGTCGCGGATGCCGTTGCCCTGCGCGTAGAAGCCGCCGATCATGAAGCCGGTGTTCTCGCCGAGCGGGCCCGACACCCAGGCGTCGCCGCGTGCCTCGTCATAGTCGGTGTACGAGAATTTCGCGAGGCCGTGGAGCTCGCTGCCGCCGGTGCGCGGCACGACGTTGACGGTGAGGCCGGGCTGGCCGTTGGAGAAGAGCGAGCCGGTGCCGCCGCGCACCGCCTCGACCCGCTGCACCGTCTCGTCGAGCCGGATCAGCTGCGAGTTCTCGAGGAAGGAGAGCGTCGGCGGCGGGAAGATCGGCACGCCACCGAGCTGGAAGGTGACGAACTGCGCGTCGCCGCCCGAAGGGTAGCCGCGCACGAAGATGTTCGCGCCGTTCTGCCCGCCCGAGCTCTCCGCCATCACGCCGGGGACGGTGCGGAGCAGGTCGGCGGTGCTGTTGGGCGCGGCGCGCTCTATCGCGTCGTCGCTGAGCGTGGTCACCGCGAAGGCGGCGTCCTGCCGCCGCGTGCCGCCGCCCGCGGTGCCGACGACGATGATGTCGTCGCCGGTCGGCGCATTGGCGTCGACGATGCCGGTGTCGGGCTGCGATCGCTGCGCGGTGTCCTGGGCGGGGTCGGGCGCGCTGCCGGGCGCGCTGCCGGTCTGGGCGAGTGCGGCGGGCGCGAGCAGCGTCAGCGCGACGGTGGCGGCGCCGGACAGCAGCCGCGTGGCGTGGATGGACCGCATGTTTCTTCTCCCTCTGGCGCGGCGCTCGGATGGCGCCGTTAACCATGCATGTAGGTCGCGCGCGGACTCGTGTCGACACACGGCGGGCCGGGGTTGGGTCGTTGCCGGGAAGGGGTTGCTTTCGCGCCACAGTCCGGCGAGCGGCGTGCTCCCTCTATCGAGACAGCGCGTCTGGATCCCCGCCTGCGCGGGGATGACGAAAAGAAGAATGACAAATCTAAGCAGTAAAAAATGTCATCCCCGCGCAGGCGAGGATTCAGACGCGCCGGCGGCGCGATCATCCGCGCCATCGCCGCGCGCGGGGGCTACCCGCCGTGGCGTCGTGCAGCGCGTGTTGCCCGGCTCCTCCGTGCACCCGCGCGCGACGCGATCACCCCACCAGCGCCAGCCGGCAGATCCGGTCCGAGGCGGTGAGGAACAGGCTGCGCCCGCCCTCGCCCACGCAGGCGTTGGCGATGGGCCTGCCGTTGCCGATGATCCCCAGCAGCTCGCCCGCGGGCGACAGCACGTGGATCCCGCCCGGCCCGCTCGCGAACAGGTGCCCCGCCGCGGCGACGTCCATCCCGTCGGGCGAGCCCGGCCAGCCCCTCGCTTTCTCGGCGCGCATGTCGCGGAACAGGCGCGAGCCGGTCGGCACCCCGCGCGCGTCGAGCGCATAGGCGAGCACCACCGGCGCGGCGTCGTCGGAGCGAGACAGGTACAGGGTGCGCTCGTCGGGCGAGAGGCCGATGCCGTTGGGGAAGCGCTGCGTGCCGTCGAGCAGCGTCACCGTCCCGTCGGGGTCGAGCCGGTACAATCCCATCACGTCCAGCTCGCGCAGCGGCGAATCCGGTCCCTCCGCCAGCCCGTAGGTCGGGTCGGTGAAGTAGATCGCTCCCGAGCGCGCCACCACCACGTCGTTGCAGCTGTTGAAGCGCCGGCCGCGATAGCGGTCGGCCAGCACGGTGCGCTTCCTGGTCGCGAGATCGACCCGCACGATCGCGCGCGTGCCGCTGTCGGCGACGATCAGCCGGCCCTGGTGGTCGAGCGCGAGCCCGTTCGCCCCGGCCTCGCGGATCGTCGGCGGGATCGGCGTCTGCAAGCCGGAGGGGTCGAGGAAGGGCCTGGCGCCGTCGCGGCGCGACCAGCGGTGCACCACGTTGGCGGGCACGTCGGAGAAGAGCAGATAGTCGCCGCGCGCCACCCACACCGGCCCCTCGGTCCAGCGATAGCCGGTGGCGAGCGTCTCGATCGCGGCGCCCGGCGGGACGATACGGTCGAGCCGCGGGTCGAGCCGTACCACGCCCAGCGGCGCCGGCTCCGCCGCGCGCGCCGCGCCCGCGACGAGCATCCCGCCGCCCAGCCCCGCCAGCGCGGCGCGCCGGGTGAGCGCGGTCATACCAGCCGCACGCGCTGGCCCTCGCGCGCCGAGCGGTAGATCGCCTCGATCACGCGCAGGTCTGCCAGCCCTTCCTCGCCGCCGGTCAGCGGCTCCTTGTCGTCGCGGATGCACTCGGCGAGATGGTCGAGCTGCCCGGCGTGCTGCGCCTTGCCCGCGGGCGGGTCGCGCGGCTCGGTGCGGCCGTCGCGGTGGATCCGCATCTGCTGGCCGTCATAGGAGGTGGCGGGCTCGAGCTCGATCCAGCCCTTGGTGCCGGTGACGCGATAGGCGTTGTGGTTCGAATTGTAGCTCGACACGCAGGTCGCCTCGATCCCCGAGGGGAAGCGCAGCAGGAAGGAGATCTTGTCCTCCACCGTGCGGAAGCGCGCGTCGGAGCGGTCGGTCGACTCGATCGCGCTGACCTCGACCGGGTTCTCGCCGGCGAGATAGCGCGCCGCGTTGAGGCTGTAGATGCCGATGTCCATCAGCGAGCCGCCGCCCGACAGCGGGCGGTCGAGCCGCCATTGGTTGGGCTGGATGGTGAAGCCGTGCTCCGAGGTGATGATCTGCGTCGGCCCGACGAAGCCGCTCTGCGCCAGCTGGATCGCCAGCATGTTGTGCGGCTGGAAGCGCGAGCGATAGCCGATCATCAGCTTGCGCTTGGCAGCACGGCAGGCGTCGATCATCGTCTGGCATTCCGCCACCGAGACCGCCATCGGCTTCTCGCACATCACGTGCTTGCCCGCCTTGGCGGCGCGCACGACGTACTCGGCGTGCATCGAGTTGGGCAGGATGACGTAGACCACGTCGACGTCGGGATTGTCGCGGATCGTGTCGAAATTGGCGTAGCTGTAGCGATGCGTCTTGGGAATGTTGTACTGCGCGCCGAACTTCTCGAGCTTGGCGGGCGTGCCGCTGACCAGCGCGACCAGCCGCGAATGGTCGCACTCGGCGAACTTGGACATGATCAGCTCGGCGTAGCGGCCCAGCCCGACCACGGCATAGCCGATCTTGCGGTCGCGCGGTGGCGCGGCGCAGGCGCCGCTCGCGGCGACGGCGAGCCCCATCCCGAGCCCGGCGATGATGGTGCGACGGTCGGCCTCGCGCATGTCCCTCTCCCTCTGCTGTCGACGCTTTGGGCGCCGCTGCTCAGAGGGGTAACAGCATCATCCGGGGAGCGCTACCATGTCCGCCGCGGCGGCCCCGCGCGCGTCGTAGCGCGCCTGCGCCGCCGCCACCGCACCCATCCGCGTCTCCGCCCAGTCGATGATCTGGCCTAGAGCGCCGAGCAATTCGCGCCCGAGCGGCGTGACGCGATAGACCACCTTGATCGGCACGCTGGCCTCGACCTCGCGGGTCACGAGCCCGTCGCGCTCGAGCGAGCGCAGCGTCTGGCTCAGCATCTTCTGCGACACGCCCGCGACCCGGCGCTTGAGCTCGCTGAAGCGCCGCGGCGAGTCGCCCAGCAGCAGCAGGATCAGCACGCTCCATTTGTCGCCGACGCGGTCGAGCAGGCGACGGGTCGGGCAGTCGGCGGCGTAGGCGTCGCCGCGCACGGTATCGCCGGGGTGACCAGGTGAGGCGGAGGTGCCGTCTTGCATGACGCCGCGCCCTAGCCGAGTAGGTCACCGTTGGAAACCACCTACGGAGGGTGAGATGAAGGTAGCGGTGCTGGGCGCGAGCGGTCGCGCGGGCAAGGAGATCACGCGAGAGCTGGCGCGGCGCGGCCACGCCGTCACCGCGGTGGCGCGCCACCCCGAGGCGATCCCCGCCGGTGACGGCGTCACCGCGGTGGCGGGCGACGCGCACGACGCGGACGCGCTGGCGGCGCTGATCCGCGGGCACGACGCGGTGATCAGCGCGCTCCACTTCGACGTGACCGCCGAGACGCTGCTGGGCGCGGTGCGCGCCGCCGGGGTGCCGCGGCTGCTGGTGACCGGGGGCGCGGCGAGCCTGCGCACCGCCGACGGTGGGAAGCTGATCGACTCGCCCGACTTCCCCGCGGCGTGGCGCGACATGGCGATGGGCGGCGTCCGCTTCCTCGACGCGCTGCGCGCGGTGGACGACGTCGACTGGACCTTCTTCTCGCCCGCCGCGCTGATCGAGGAGGGGCCGCGCACCGGGCAGTTCCGGCTCGGCGGCGACGAGCTGGTGGTCGACGGCGCGGGGCAGAGCCGGATCAGCTTCGCCGATTACGCGATCGCGATGGTCGACGAGCTGGAACAGCACCGGCACCCGCGCGCCCGCTTCACCGCGGCCTATTGAGGCGTGTGACGGCGCTCGCGGCCTCAGCGCCCCCTCGCGGGGATGCGGCGAGAAAGCGGCAACGGGTTCAAGATCCTCCCCGCTCGCGGGGAGGGGGACCAGCCGCAGGCTGGTGGAGGGGGCTCTCCACGGGCGCTGCGCCCCGTGGGACGCGCCTTCACGTGGGACGCGCCTCCACGCGCGTCGCGCCGCTCGGAGAACCCCTACCACCACTCGCTTGGCGAGCGATCCCCCTCCCCGCCCCGGGGGAGGACCTGTCTCAGAACGCGGCGATGCCGGTGATGGCGCGGCCGAGGATCAGCGCGTGGACGTCGTGCGCGCCCTCGTAGGTGTTGACCGTCTCGAGGTTCATCAGGTGGCGCATCACCTGATACTCGCCCGAGATGCCGTTGCCGCCGTGCATGTCGCGCGCCGCGCGCGCCACGTCGAGCGCCTTGCCGACGTTGTTGCGCTTGACCAGCGAGACCATCTCGGGCGCGAACCGCCCCTCGTCCATCAGCCGCCCGACCCGCAGGCTCGCCTGCAGCCCGAGCGCGATCTCGGTCTCCATGTCGGCCAGCTTCTTCTGGAACAGCTGCCGCCCGGCGAGCGGCGTGCCGAACTGCCGGCGGTCGAGCCCGTATTGCCGCGCGGCGTGGAAGCAATATTCCGCCGCCCCCAGCGCCCCCCAGCTGATCCCGTAGCGCGCGCGGTTGAGGCAGCCGAACGGCCCCTTCAGCCCCGCCACGTTCGGCAGCAGGGCGTCCTCGCTGACCTCAACCTCGTCCATCATCACCATGCCGGTGATCGAGGCGCGCAAGCTGAGCTTGCCCTCGATCTTGGGCGTGGCCAGGCCCTTCGCGCCCTTCTCCAGCACGAAGCCGCGGATCGCGCCGTCGTGCGCGTCGCTCTTGGCCCAGATCACGAACACGTCGGCGATCGGGCTGTTCGAGATCCAGGTCTTGGCGCCCGAGATCACGTAGCCGCCCTCGGTCTTGCGCGCGCGCGTCGTCATGCCGCCGGGATCCGAGCCGGCGTCGGGCTCGGTCAGCCCGAAGCAGCCGATCAGCTCGCCGCGCGCCAGCCCCGGCAGCCAGCGGTGGCGCTGTGCCTCCGAGCCGTAGGCGTAGATCGGGTACATCACGAGGCTCGACTGCACGCTCATCATCGAGCGATAGCCTGAGTCGATCCGCTCCACCTCGCGCGCCACCAGGCCGTAGGCGACGTAGGAGGCGCCGACGCCGCCATATTCCTCCGGGATGGTCGGGCCGAGCAGACCCAGTTCCCCCATCTCGCGGAAGATCGCGGGGTCGGTGTGCTCGTTGGCGAACGCCTCGACGATGCGCGGCGCGAGCTTGTCCTCGGCATAGGCGCGCGCGGTGTCGCGCACCATCCGCTCGTCCTCGCTCAGCTGATCGTCGAGCAGGAACGGGTCTGCCCAGTCGAACCGGCCCATCTGGGTCATGCGGTGCTCAATCCTCTCCGATGTCGTGCCCGGCGCCGCCGGGGTCTGCGCCCGGCTCTAACGCAGTGCGCGCCTTTTCGGAACCGCGCGAGGCGGGCAGCGCGATCTCGCAGCGGACGCCGTCGTCGCGCAGCTCGAAGCGCGTGCGCGCGCCGAGCTGATAGGGCAGAGCGTGCTCGATCAGCTCGCGCCCGTAGCCGCCGCCCGGCGCCGGCGCGTCGACGCCCGTGTCGCGCGCGACGCCGCTCTCGTGCCAGGTGACGTGGAGCATCGGCACGCCGCCGTGCTCCGCCACCCGCCAGTCCAGCGCCAGCCGCCCGCCGCGCGGCGACAGCGCGCCATATTTGAGCGCGTTGGTGGCGAGCTCGTGGAGCGCCAGCGCGAAGGTCTGCACCGTGGTCGAGCGCAGCCGCACCCCGCGCGGGCCTCTCATCGTCACCCGCCCCGAGGCGAGCCAGTCGGTGCCGCCGAGCGACTCGAGCTCGCTCATCGCCAGCTCGTCGAAGGTGACGCGGTCGCCCTCGCTCAGCCGCGCGAGCAGGCCGTTGACCCGCGCCAGCGCGCTGAGCCGGTCGTCGAAGCGGCCCGCGAAATCGTCGAGCGAGGTGCTGCTGGCGATCAGCTGGTTGGAGAGGCCGCGCACCACGCCGAGCAGGTTGCGCGTGCGGTGCTGCAGCTCGGCGACGAGCACCTCGAGCCGGTCCGAGCTCGCCTTGGCCGCGGTCGCGTCCTCGCTGATCCCGCCGATGCGGTGCACGCGCCCGTCGGCGTCGCGGATCGGGAACGCGGTGTCGCGCACCCAGCGCACCGCGCCGTCCGCGGCGCGGCGGACGCGGAACTCGGCGGTGACGGTGTCGCCGGCGCGAACCCGGCGCAGCGCGTCGAGCGCGCCGGCGCGGTCGGTGGGCAGGATCAGCCGCGCCACCCGACGCAGGTCGTCGCGGCTCCCGATCTCGGCGAGCGGCAGCCCGTACAGCCGCTCGAACGCGGGGCTGGCATATTCCACCCGCAGCTCGCGCGCGTCGCGCACCCACAAAGCGTCGGTCGAGGCGGCGCCGAACTGCCGGAACCGCGCCTCGCTCTGGCGCAGCGCCGCCTCGGCGCGCTTGCGCGCGGTGAGATCGATGGTGACGACCAGCAGCGAGCGCGGCGCCTCGCCCGCGTCGCCCAGCGGGGTGATGCTGCTGTTGGCCCAGACGACGCTGCCGTCGGCCCGATGGTAGCATTTGTCGAGCGCGGCGGTGCGCCCGCTCGCCAGCGCCTCGCCGACCGCGGCGTAAGAGGCTGCCAGATAGGCCGGGTCGGTCACGTCGGCGACGCCGAGCCGCAGCAGCTCGGCCTCGTCGCGCCCGAGCAGCCGGCACAGCTCCTGGTTGACGCGCAGGAAGCGCCCGCCCTGGTCGACCTCGGAGAGGCCGACCGAGGCGACGGAGAAGATCGCGCGCAGCCGCGCGTCGCTCGCGGCGCGCTGCGCGTCGCGGTGGCGCTCGACGGTGACGTCGCGCAGCACGCCGATCCAGCCCTCGATCGCGCCGGCGGGGTCGCGGATCGGGTCGATCGTCCAGTCGACGACGTACGGCGCGCCGTCCTTGCGGTAGTTGATTGTCTCGCCGGCGTAGCCGCGGCCGGCGCGCAGCGCGTCCTTGAGCGCGGCGAGCACCGCCCGGTCGGTCTCCGGGCCCTGGACGATCCGCGGCGTCGCGCCGAGCAGCTCGTGCTCCGCGTAGCCGGTGAGCGCGCACATCGCCGCGTTGACGAAGCGGATCACCGGGCCGGGGCGCTCGATCTCGGGCCCGGTGACGACGATCGCATGCCCCGCCACCGCGGCGGCGCGACGGAACATCGGTGCGTCGTGCTCGTCGTGCGGCGGTCCTTTCATGCGCCCGGCTTATCGGCCGATCGGCGCCACCGCCAGCCGGTTAGGCATCCGAGCCGCGGTCAGAACTTCGCGCCCAGCCGCAGGCCGATCGTGCGCGGGGTGATCGGCACGACATACGGCCGCTGGTCGCACGCGCCGCACTGCTGGAAGCGGGAGATCTGGCCGCGCTCGTCCCACAGGTTCCGCACGAACAGCTCGAGCGTGTAGCTCGACCATTCCGCCCCCGCGGAGAGGTTGCCCGTGGTATAGCCCTCGATCCGCCCCAGCGCCGCGGCCTTGGCGACGCGCAGGTCCGACGCCGCAGAGCTCTGGTGCGACACCAGCCCCTGGAGATAGGCCTTGGCCGCACCGATCGGCACGGTGTAGCGCGCGGTGCCGCCGATCTTGAAGCGCGGCGTCACCGGCAGCCGCGTGCCGCTCGGCGCGAGCACGTCGCTGCCGTCGCCCAGGCAGGTGACGGTGTCGCACAGGTCGGTGCGTGTCTTGGCATCGGTGTAGGCGCCCGAGGCGGTGAGCGAGAGCGGGCCGGCGCTGACGTTGGCGTCCAGCTCGATGCCGCGGATGCGCGCGTCGGGGCCGTTCTGGATCACGGTGAAACTGTTCTCGCCCAGGAACGAGAATTGGAACTGGTCCCAGTCCTGCTGGTACACCGCGCCGTTGATCCGCAGCCGCCCGTCGAGCCAGGTCGTCTTCCAGCCGAGCTCATAGTTGGTGAGGAAGTCGGCGGCATAGTCGCCGACGTCGCCGCGCCGGTTGATCCCGCCGGGGCGGAAGCCCTTCGACCAGGTGGCGTAGAGCAGCAGCAGGTCGGTCGGCTTCCAGGTCGCGTTGAAGCGATAGGTCACGCCCTGGCCGTCGGCGCGCTTGGGCACCACGGTGTTGCCCTTGACCACGCCGAGGTTGACGCAGGGGATCGCGCCGACGTCGGGGGTCGTCAGGAAGGCGCCGGTGTCGCCGCCGTTGAGATAGGCGTCGCGCAGCGTGCCCCCGCCGGCGAGGTAGCAGCTCGCCACGCCGGTGCGCGAGCTGCCCGCGGCGTTGAACGGCGTCGCGGTATAGGGGCGCCCGTCGGCGGGATCGACGCCGGGATTGCGGCCGAAGCCGAAGAAGCCGACCAGCGAGTTGTCGTAGATGAAGGCGCGCCCGCCCGCGGTGAGCGTCAGCCGGGGCGTGAGATCGTAGCTCGCCTCGCCGAAGACCGCGTAATCCTTGTCGACGCGGTGCTGGCGCGTCAGCCACAGCGTCCCGGTATAGCCGTTGACGGAGACGTCGGGGCCGAGGTTCGGGATCTGGTAGTCCTGGAAGATCAGGTTGCTCTGCCGCTGGTAGAAGCCGCCGGCGACGATCCGGAAGGGCTGGTCGGCGGGCGAGGCGACGCGCAGCTCCTGGCTGGTCTTCTTGAAATGGTCGCGCCCGATCACGCGCTGGCGCGGGTCGATCGTGTTCCCAGCGGAATCCTGATAGTAGAAATAGCCGGCCAGCCCGCCGACCGAGGAATAGAGCGAGTCATACGCCTCGGAATAGTCCGTATAGTCGGTCGACTGCTCGGCGCGACGGTCGAGATAGGCGCCGGCATAGGTCACGTCCCAGTTGCCGAGCTGGCCCTCGATGGTCAGCGCCGCCTGGGCGAAGCGGTCCTTGCGATATTCCGGGTAGAAATGCTGCACCTCGAGGTCGCCGACCTTCGGATCATAGGCGTAGGTGCCGTGGCTGCGCTGCTCCTGGTAGAGCAGGGTCGGCGTCGCGGTCCAATTGTCGTCGAGGTCGATCTTGAGCGCGGCGCGGCCGCCATAGGTCTCGGTGTCGTTATAGTCCTTCTCGACGAACTGGTCGTTGTTGACCGTGATGCCGCCGGGCTCGGGCAGGAAGCTGCGCGTGCCGGGCACGTTGTCGATGAAGCCCGCGTCGCGCTGGTAGAAGCCGACGACGCGCAGCGCCACGCGCTCGCCGAACGGGATGTTGAGCATGCCCTCGGTGGAATAGCCGATCCCGCCCGAGCGGACGCTGTTCACCTCGCCGTCGACGCGGCCGTAGAAGCCGGCGGTGTCGGGCTTGTTGGTGATGATCCGGATCGTGCCGGCCTCGCTCGACGCGCCGTACAGCGTGCCCTGCGGCCCGGCGAGGCTCTCGATCCGGGCGATGTCGTAGATATGGATGTCGAGCGTGCCGCCGATCGTGGTGACGGGCTGCTCGTCGAGATAGGTGCCGACCGAGGGCAGCGACCCCGAGTGGTTGCCGTCGCCGCCGGAGGCGACGCCCCGCATGTAGACGGTGGTGACGCCGGGCTGGGTCGACTGGAACGCCACCGACGGCAGCAGCTGGGTATATTCGTTGAAGTTGGAGACGTTGAGCTGGTCCAGCCGGCGCGTGCCGATGGCCTGGATGCTGATCGGCACGTCCTGGATATTCTCGTCGCGCTTCTGCGCGGTGACGATGATGTCACCGTCGGTGGCGCTGCTGTTCTGCGGCACGTCGGCCTGGGTGACCTGGCCAGAGCCGGTCGGCGCGGCGGCGACCTGGTCCGGCGCCGCGTTCTGCGCCGCCGCCGGGGACGCGATCGCGGCTGAGGCGAGAAGCTGCACCAGCATGCGACGCTTGAAGCTCACGACCACAATGCCCCCATTGTTGCGACTATATGACCGGCATGCTGCGCTGCGGCGCGGGACGCGTCAATCGGCCTTGCGGCGGGGCGCGACATTTTGTTGCCGCGGGTGTGGCACCGATGTCGCGCATGGCTCGGTGAGCCGCGAGCGGACGACATAAAAGGTCGGCCGCTTCCAGGCGAGCCGGTGCAACCGCGCCACTCCCGTCCTCCCCACGCAGGCGGGATCCGGCCGCGCCGACCTTCGTGGTAGAGCCTCACGTCGGCGTGTAGGGATCACCGCGTGCGCGGGGCTGACGGAGGGAGAGGCGACACGTCGCGGGCGGAGGCGAGCGACCGACAGGCCCCGTCGGGCGTCCAGCGCCGCCCCCCGCCCGAGCCCGGGTGGCCGCCGCGGCGACGGATTTCGACACGCCGACGCAGCGCGCGCGCCGCTCGGCCGTTGTCGCAGGCCATGCAGACGATGATCGACCGCGCCGTCCCCGCCGAGGAGCCGCGCGATGCCCCGACCGCCCCGCCCGTGCTGTGGATCGCGCTCGGCCTCGCCGGGCTGGTCGGCGTCGTCCTGCTCGCGCTGCTGGTCGGCGGCGGCGCGCCGCTCGCCTGGGACCGCGCGATCATGCTCGCGCTGCGCGTGCCCGGCGACCCGGCGCAGCCGATCGGCCCGGCGTGGCTGCACGCGGCGCTGGTCGACGTCACCGCGCTCGGCAGCGGCACGGTGCTGACCCTGGTGGTGGCGGGGGCGAGCGGGCTGCTGCTGGTGCGCCGGCTGTGGCTCACCGCGGCGCTGGTCGCGGCGGCGACGATCAGCGGCTCGATCCTCGCGGCCCAGGCGAAATACTGGGTCGGGCGGCCGCGGCCCGAGCTGGTCGACCATCTCGTCCAGGTCACCGGGCTGAGCTTCCCGAGCGGGCACGCGACCAACAGCGCCCTGGTCTATCTCACGCTCGCCGGGCTGGTCGCGCAGGTCGCCGACGGGCGCGCGGTGCGCAGCTACATCTTCTCTATCGCGATCCTGCTGACCGGGACGATCGGGGTGAGCCGCGTGTACCTCGGCGTGCACTGGCCGTCCGACGTGCTGGCGGGCTGGTGCGCCGGCACGGGTTGGGCGGCTTTATGGTGGTGGCTCGGCGCGACCCTGCGGCGCTCGCTGGCGCGCTAGAGGCTGATTCATCTGGTGTGAACCTGCGGGGGTGCTCCGACCGACGTAGGAGCCCAGAGCCTCGCGCGTCACGCCTGCGGCCCTGGGCTCCGGCGTTCACCGGAGCACGGACCGAGGGAGGTGGGTCAGACCCTAGCGCGACGCCGGCGAGCGATAGGCAACCGATTGGCAAGAAAACGGGAATACCGGCGTGCCCTGGGGCAGGCGAACGGGGGATCTGTTTGTGTCAGAAGGTAGTTTCACGAGGCGTTGGCTGATCGCCCTGGGCCTGTTGGTCGTGGCGGCGCTCGCTTTCCCTCTCCTGTTACGCCCACTCCTCGGCGCCACCGCCTGCGCGGGGACGGGGGGAGCATGCGGCGCGGTCGCGCTCTTAGCCGGCATTGTCTTTCGGCTGCCGCTGGTGATCGGGGTGGGTGTGTATATCGCCCGACTTGCCTATCTCAGGTCCCGCACGATCGGCCTCTATCCAGCGGCCTTCCTCTTCGTGCTCAGCGTCTATCTCGCGGCGGCGCCGGCCCTGTTCGGCGTTGGCAACGTCTCGAGCGCCGCGTTCACGCTGGGCGTTGATCCTCGCTACGGCGTCACCGCGTTCGGTCTGCTCGTCGCCGCGTTGCTGGGCCTCGGTGCGCTGTCTCCCAAGACCGCCACGCGACCGCTGGCCGCGCGCTCGACCACTTTCGCCATCGGCGCGTTGTCGATGATCTTGCTCCTCCCCGCGTCACTGCGCGGCGCCGCGCTGATCCCGCTCAGCGGCCCGTGGTTGAAGCGGGTGTCGTACCAACTCGAGGCGCTATTCTCGCCCATGCTGCGCGCCGCCGATGGCAAACTGGCGCTCGCCGTCCCGCTCTGCTTCACGTGCACGCTCTTGTGGTGGCTCATCGCCACGCGGCGGTCGACGCACCGTCTCGGTGCGACCGACGCCTAGCGCGGGTCCGCTCGCGCGAGCAGCCGCCGCGCCGCGGCGAGGTGCGGCGCGTCGACCATGCGGCCGTCGAGCTGGAGCGCGCCCGCGCCCGGGTGCGCGTCGAACAGCGCGACGAGCCGCCGCGCCGCCGCCAGCTCGTCCTCGCCGGGGGTGAAAGCGGCGTTGATCACCGCCACCTGCGCGGGGTGGATTGCCATCATCCCGGTGAAACCGTCCCGCCGCGCGCGCGCCGCATAGGCCGCCAGCCCGTCCAGGTCGCGGAAATCGGGGTAGACCGTCTCGATCGCCGCCACGCCGGCGGCATGCGCGGCGAACAAGGCGAGCGCGCGCACCATCTTATAGGGGTCGGTGTAGTCCCCGTCCGCCGCGCGCGCGGTGAGCGCCCCGATCGCGGCGGGCAGGTCCTCCGCGCCCCAGGTCAGCCCCGCCAGCCCGGCGCCGTCATAGTCCCCGAGCGCGAAGACCGCGCGCGGCGTCTCGGTCGCGATCGGGAGCACGTGATAGTCGCCCGGCAGCGCGGCGCGCAGCGCGGCGACGGTGGCGCGGCCCTCCGCCTTGGGCAGCACCACGCCGGCGAGCGGCGCGCCCGCCAGCGCGGCGGCGTCGGCGGCGAACGCCTCGGTCCCGACCGGGTTGACCCGCACCAGCAGCGCCGGGCCGGCCGGCGCGCGCGCGAGAAGGGCGCGTACCGCGTCGCGCGCCGCCGGCTTGGCGGCGGGCGCGACCGCGTCCTCCAGGTCGAGGATCAGCGCGTCGGCGCCGAGCCCCAGCGCTTTCTCCATCCGCTCCGGCCGGTCGCCCGGCACGAACAGGAGCGAGCGCCACGTCACCGCGCGCGTTCGGCCAGCCGCCGCTCCCACGCCAGCGCGTCGCGGACGATCCCCTCCAGGTCGTCGCGCCGCGGCGCCCAGTCGATCGTGCGCAGGATCGCGGCATTGTCCGCGACCAGCTCGGCCGGGTCGCCCGCGCGGCGGCCCTCGAGGCGGCGCTCGATCGGGTGGTTGGTCACGCGGTCGACCGCGTCGAGCACCTCCAGCACCGAGAAGCCGCGGCCGTAGCCGCAGTTGAGCGTGTGGCTCTCGCCCGGCCGCTCGACCAGCAGCTTCAGCGCGGCGACATGCGCCTCGGCGAGGTCGCTGACGTGGATATAGTCGCGCACCCCGGTGCCGTCGCTGGTCGGGAAGTCGGTGCCGTAGACCGACACCGCGGCGCGCTTGCCGGTCGCGGCCTCGACCGCGATCTTGATCAGATGGGTCGCGCCGACGGTCGACTGGCCGCTGCGCCCCTGCGGGTCCGCGCCCGCGACGTTGAAATAGCGCAGGCAGCAGTGGTTCATCGGGTGCGCCGCCGAGACGTCCTTGAGCATATGCTCGGTCATCAGCTTGGACATGCCGTACGGATTGATCGGCACCTTGGGGTCGTTCTCGGCGACGGGCACGCGCTCGGGCGTGCCATAGGTCGCCGCGGTCGAGGAGAAGATGAAGTGCGGCACGCCCTCGGCCACCGCGCTCTCGATCAGGCTGCGCGTCGCCGCGGTGTTGTTGCGATAATATTTGAGCGGGTCGGTGACCGACTCGGGCACCACCACCGAGCCGGCGAAATGCATGATCGCGCGCACCTCGTGCTCGCGGATCACGTCGCGGACGCGCGCGTCCTCGACCGCGACGTCGACGAAGGCGGCGCGCGGGTCGACCGCCCAGTCGAAGCCGGTGACGAGATTGTCGACGACGACGACGTCGTAGCCGGCATCCAGCAGCGCGAGCACGGCGTGGCTGCCGATATAGCCGGCGCCGCCGGTCACCATCACCTTGCCGTCGAGCGTCGCGTCCTGCGTCATGCCTGTCTCCCGTGCCGTTGCCGCCGCCTAGCGGCTTCCTACATGACACGCAAAGGAGACGCTTCTCATGACGGAATATGCGACGCTGGCGGGTGGCTGCTTCTGGTGCACCGAGGCGGTGTTCAAGGACGTGATCGGCGTGGAGAGCGTCGAGAGCGGCTATATCGGCGGCCACGTCCCCCACCCGACCTACAAGCAGGTGTGCGGCGGTGACACCGGCCACGCCGAGGCGATCCGGGTCGGCTTCGACCCCGCGCAGGTGAGCTACGCCGACCTGCTCGACATCTTCTTCGCCACGCACGACCCGACCCAGCTCAACCGCCAGGGCAACGACGTCGGCACGCAGTATCGCTCGGCGATCTTCCCCGAGACGGTGATGCAGGAGGAACAGGCCAACCAGGCGATCGCGCGCGCGCAGGAGGATGCGCCGGGCAAGATCGTGACCACGATCGAGGAGTTCGGGGACTGGTACCCGGCCGAGGGTTACCACCAGGATTACTGGGAGACCGCCGGGCGGTCGAACCCTTATTGCATGGCGGTGATCCCGCCCAAGCTGCAGAAGCTGCGCAAGAGCTTCGCCGCGCGCAGCAGGGCGAGCGCGTCGGCGGCGTGAGGGAGGGGCGGCCTCGCCGGGGTTGAGAGCTCGTCTTGGCCAAGGCCCGCCGACGTGATCGCCGGGCTCCCTTTCTCCGTCATCCCGGACTTGGTCCGGGATCCATCCTTCCGCGTGAGCAACGCCTTCTACGTACGCGGACCGCTGGATCCCGGAACACGTCCGGGATGACGGGGAAAGAGGAGCGGGCAAGCTCCGAAGCGATGCCGCGGCAGGAACACGCCGCGCGCGCCTAGCGCCGCGCGGCGCGGCGCAGCCGGTCGTTGATCGCGACCCCCACGCCCGCCTCGGGCACCGGCGCCACCGCGATCCGCGCGCGCGCGCTCGCGTCGGCGCGGTGGAGCGCGTCGAACAGCCGCGCCGCCGCCTCGACCGGGTCGCCCGCCGCCGACAGCGTGTCGTCCCCCGCCACCGCGCCATAGCCGATCAGCCACTCGTCCGCCTCGCCGGCGACCGCCTCCAGCCGCAGCGGCTTGCGCGGCGCATAATGGGTCGCGAGCTGCCCCGGCGCGCTGACGTGCGCGGTCGTCCCCGCCGTCACCGGCAGCAGCGCGCGCAGCATCTCCGCGGTGACCGGGCCGGGGCGCAGGATCGTCCGCCCCGCCACGATCGTCGACTCCACCCCCTCGTCCGTCGCGCCGTCGTCGAGGATCAGCGGCACCGCCGCGCCCAGGCTCGCCGCGACATGCTCGGCGCGGGTGGGGCTGATCGCGTTGCTCGCGTTGGCCGAGGGCGCGGCGAGCGGCGCGCCGCTGACCGCCAGCAGCGCGCGCATCGCGCGATGCGCCGGCACGCGCAGCGCGATCGTGTCGAGCCCCGCGGTGACCAGCGACGCCACCCCCGCCCCCGCGCGCAGCGGCAGCACCAGCGTCAGCGGCCCCGGCCAGAAGCGCCCCGCCAGCGCCCGCGCGTCGTCGTCGAGCACCGCCAGCGCCTCCGCCGCGGCGAGATCGAGCACGTGGACGATCAGCGGGTTGAAGCTGGGCCGCCCTTTCGCGGCGTAGATCCGCGCCACCGCACGCGAATCGCGCGCGTCGGCGGCCAGGCCGTAGACGGTCTCGGTCGGCACCGCGACGATCCCGCCGGCGCGGATCGCCGCCGCCGCCGCCGCGATCGCGGCCGTGCCGTAGCGGCGGATCTGGGGGAGTTGAGCGGTCATCGCACCGGGTATAGCGAGGGCGCACAGGAGAGAGAAATGACCTTCGCGCCCGCCATCGCCGACCAGCGCTTCGTCCTCGACCATGTCGTCGGGTTGGTCGAGATCGCGCAGCACGAGCGCTTCGCCGCCGCCAGCGCCGACACGGTCGAGGCGGTGCTCGAGGGCATCGGCGCCTTCGCGGAAGGGGAATGGGCGCCGCTCGCCACGGCCGGCGACCGCGTCGGCGCGCGCTGGACCGCCGAGGGCGTGGTGCTACCCGAGGGCTATCGCGCCGCCTACCAGGCCTATGTCGCGGGCGGCTGGGGCACGATCGGGGTCGACGAGCGCTGGGGCGGCCAGGGCCTCCCCTTCGTCGTCCAGGCCGCGGTGCTGGAGACGCTCGGCACCGCCAACATGGGGTTCGCGCTCGCGCCGATCCTCACCGTCGGCGCGATCGAGGCGCTGGCGCATCACGGCACGCCCGAGCAGCAGGCGACCTACCTCCCCAAGCTCGCCAGCGGCGAGTGGACCGGCACGATGAACCTGACCGAGCCGCAGGCGGGCAGCGACGTCGGCGCGCTGCGCACCACCGCGACGCCGCGGGGCGACGGGACGTACAGCATCAGCGGCACGAAGATCTTCATCAGCTTCGGCGACCACGACCTGACCGACAATATCGTCCATCTCGTGCTCGCGCGCACCCCGGACGCGCCCGCGGGGACGCGCGGCATCTCGCTGTTCCTCGTGCCCAAGGTGCGGCTCGACGGCACGCCCAACGACGTGCGCGCGGTCTCGATCGAGCACAAGCTGGGGCTCCACGCCTCGCCCACCTGCGTGCTGTCGTTCGGCGACCACGGGGATTGTATCGGCGAGCTGATCGGCCCCGAACATGGCGGGATGCGCGCGATGTTCACGATGATGAACAACGCGCGGCTCAACGTCGGCGTCCAGGGCGTGCAGGTGGCCGAGGGCGCGACGCAGAAGGCCGCGGCCTATGCGCGCGACCGGGTCCAGGGCGCGCGCGACGGCGCTCCCGCGGCGATCGTCGAGCACGCCGACGTGCGCCGCATGCTGCTGCGGATGAAGGCGCAGACCATGGCGGCGCGCGCGCTCGTCTATTACGCCTGCGGGCAGGTCGATCGCGCCACGCTGGGCGACGCCAAGGCGCGCGAGCGGCTCGAGATGATGACCCCGCTCGCCAAGGCGCACGCCACCGACCTCGGCAACGAGGTGGCCAGCCTGGGCGTGCAGGTCCACGGCGGGATGGGCTATGTCGAAGAGACCGGGGCGGCGCAGTTCTTCCGCGACGCGCGGATCACCCCGATCTACGAGGGCACGAACGGGATCCAGGCGGCCGACCTGGTCGGGCGCAAGCTGTCGCTGGCCAACGGCGGCGCCTTCGCCGACCTGATCGCCGACCTGCGCCGCGACGCGCGCCACCCCGCGCTGGCGCGGCTGGTCGACGTCTGCGCGGCGGTGGGGCGGCGTCTCCAGGGCGCGAGCGCGGACGACCGACAGGCGGCGAGCTATCCCTTCCTGACGATGCTGTCGGTGGCGGCGTGCGGCTGGCTGATGGAGCGGCAGGCGGCGGTACCGGAGGCGGACGCGGTGAAGCGCGCGGCCTGCGCCTTCTACCTCGACCAGATCGTGCCCGAGGCGCTGGGGCTGGAGGCGGCGGCGAGCGCGAGCGCCGAGGTGCTGTACGCGCTGCCCGCGACGGCGTTCTAGTCGGACCCGAGGGACGCGAGACGCGGATGAACCGCTCTCCTTCCTCCTAGCTCCACCCCGGCGCATGCCGGGGTCCAGTAGGGAAGGCCGTAGTGAGTCTCAGTGACGTCTCCCACCTGGGCCCCGGCGTCCGCCGGGGCGACGGCGGGAAAGCGCGCGCGACGACCTGATCCCCGTTCTCCGGCGCAGGCCAAGGAACAACCGTTACGGAGGGCGGAGCACTCCTACCCCAAGGCAGCCCGCTCACTCCCCCGAGGGGCACCCGCCCGCCGGGTTCGGCCCCGCGCCCGCGGGGTACCAGCGCGCCACCTTGCGGTCCTCGTCATAGTAGCAGACCGCGCCCGACGCGCCGTCCGGCGTCAGCGCGATCGCCCAATTGTGCGGCCCGCAATTGTGCGGCTCGCAGCCGTAGGAGAGCACGCGCCCGTCGACCTCGGCGATCGGCGTGGCGGTGACATCGGTGTCGAGCACGCGCGCGCGCACCGCCGCGTCGGGCACCGCCGTCGCCACCGCCGCGCGCACCGCCGGGTCGGCCAGGAAGCTCGTCCCGCCCGCCACCGCGTCGGTCGGATAATGGCCGACGTAGCGCGCCAGCGCCGCGACCGGCGTGGCGGTGGCACTCGGCGTCGCGCTCGGCGAGGCCGCCGGCGTCGCGTTCGTCGGTTGGTCGGGCTGCTGCTGGCAGGCGGCGAGCGCGGCGCAGGCCGCGAGGGAGATCAGGCGTCGCATCACCAGCGACAACGCCTCAGCCGGCGACTCGTTCGAGCAGGTCGGTCGCGTCGAGCCCGAGCAGGTCGATCCGCTCGCGGATGCGCGGCCACTGGTGCGCGACGAAATCCTCGCGCTCGGCGCGGCGCAGCCGCTCCGCCGCCCCCGCCAGCACGAACATGCCGACGCCGCGACGCACCTCGACATAGCCGTCGTCCTGGAAGCTCTGATAGGCCTTGGCGACGGTAAGCGGGTTGGCGCCGTGCTCGGCGGCGAGCGCGCGCACCGAGGGGAGCTGGTCGCCCGCGGCATAGTCGCCGCGCAGGATCGCCGCGGCGATCGTACCGCGGAGCCGGAGATAGACCGGCGAGTCGTCGCTGCTCAGCGCTGCCATGCTGCGTTAATACACTATAGGACGTGATTGTCGAGCCGGGCGGCGCGGTTCAGTCGTCCGCGAGCTCGTGGACGGTCAGGCGATCGTCGGGGTTCGCCGCGGCGTGGAGCTGGCGCAGTCGCTCGACCTGGTGGCGCGAGGCGGCGATCACCGCCGCCGCGGCGAGCGCCCCCTCGCGGTGCAGCGCCGCGACCGCGTCGTCGTCGAGCACGGCGAGCGCCGCCTCGTCGATCGTGTAGAGCCCGTCGAGCGCGTGCTCGCGCGCGTCGGCGCGGCGCAGCACCAGCCGCCACGCGCGCAGCAGCCGGTGGCGGGCGAGCGCGTCGGCCAAGGCGCGCGCCGCGGTCACGTCCTCGACCAGCCGCTGGAGCGCGCCGCGCAGTTCCGCCACCAGCGGCGCCGCGCCCTCGCCGTCCACCAGCGCCGCGCCGCGCGCGCCCAGGGCGGCGTCGGTGGGATCGATCGCGAGCCCGGTCCCACCCTCGGCGAGGCGGAAGGCGCCGAGCAGCACCGCCTGGGGCATATAGGTGGCGTGGAAGCCGGCGGCGCCGGCGAAGAGGTTGTCGCCGCCCAGCGCCATCAGCGCGACCAGGTTGAAGCGGCCCGTGCCCGAGTCCTTGGCGAGGCACAGCGGCATGTCGCACGCCGCCAGCGCGATCTCGCCGCGGCCGAGCTGCGCGATCGCGCGCCCGCGCCCCGCCGCGGCGGCGTCGAAGCGCAGCGAGCGGTGCCGGCGCGGGTCGAGCGCGACGAGCGCGCTCATACCGCCTGGAGGCCGTGCTCGCGCACCGCGCGGATCAGGTCGCGGTGGCGCGGCAGCCGCTGCATCGCCTCGGCGCGCGCGCGCTCGGCCCGCGCGCGATGGCGCCGCGCCAGCGCGCTCTCGGGCGCGGCCGGGTCGATCCGGGCGTAGCGCGCGTCGAAACGCATGCCGTGGAGCACGTACTGGTAGCTCGGCCAGGAGAAGACCTCGCGCGCGTGGTCGAAGTCCTGCGGCGCGGGCGGCTGCGTGCGCCACAGTTCCAGCCGCTCCGCCAGGCCGTCGGGCCAGGTCGCGGGCGAGGCATTGTCGCGCCAGAAGTCGGTGTCGGTGCGCTTGGTGATCGCGTAGTGGAGCTTGAGGAACTCGATGATCCGCGCCCAATGGTGCGTGAAGGCGGCGTTGAACTGGCGCGCGGCGACGTGCATCGCGCCGCGCGTGCGCGGCAGCCGGTCCGCGACCGCGTCCATCGACGCCTCGATCAGCATCAGCGCCGAGGCCTCGAGCGGCTCGATGAACCCCGCCGACAGGCCGACCGCGACGACATTGTTCTGCCAGAAGCGCTCGCGATGCCCCCCGTCGATCGTGATGCGGCGCGCGGTCAGCGAGTCGGCGGCGGGGCCGACATAGCGGCGCAGCGCGGCCTCGGCGGCGTCGTCGCTGACATG
This sequence comes from Sphingomonas folli, assembly GCF_019429525.1. Taxonomy (GTDB): domain Bacteria; phylum Pseudomonadota; class Alphaproteobacteria; order Sphingomonadales; family Sphingomonadaceae; genus Sphingomonas; species Sphingomonas folii. The sequence continues at coordinate 137,444 of NZ_JAHXZL010000011.1, forward strand.
CGCGCTGCTGTAGACATGGCCGACGCCGCGGCGGGTCCACAGCCCGATGTCCCAGATCCAGCCCGCCGCCTGCGCGGTGGAGACGGTGTGGCAGGTGATCGGCGCGTCCTCGCTGTCATAGGGCACCTGCAGCGCGATCGCGCGGTCGGCGAACAGCACGTCGCCGCAGCGGCGGAACGGGACCTCGTACACGCCGCCGATCAGCAGGGCGGCGAAGCCGGTGCAGTCGACGAACAGGTCGCCCGCGATGACGGCGCCGTCGGCGAGCACCAGCGCGGTGACGTCCCCGCCCTCGCCCTGCTCGACCCGCGCCACGTCGCCGATCACGTGGCGCACGCCCAGACGCTCGACCGCGTGCGCGCGCAGCAGCGCGGCGAACTTGCCCGCGTCGAGATGGTAGGCGTAATTGGCCTGGCCGACCCACTCGGGCGTCGTGATCGACTTGGGGGCCAGCCCGGCGTCGCAGAGCGTCGCCTGGAAATCGACCCAGGTGGCGAAGTCCTCCGCTCCCGGCGCGTCCGACTGGGCGAGCCAGTGGGGCGCGAGATCGAGCTCGGTCGCGCCCGCGGGCGGGTTGAGCGGGTGGTAATAGCCCTCGCCGGGCGAATCATCGGTCCAGCCGGCGAATCGCGCGCCCTGCTTGAACGCCGCGTCGCAGCCGCGCACGAAGTCGGTCTCGGAGATCCCGATCTTCGCCAAGGTGTTACGCATCGTCGGCCAGGTCCCCTCGCCGACCCCCACGGTGGGGATGCGCGCCGATTCCACCAAGGTCACCGCGACGCCGCTGCGCGTGCGCTGCGCCTGGGCGGCGAGTCGGCAGGCCGCGATCCATCCCGCCGAGCCTCCGCCGACGACCACGACTTGAGTCACGAGTGCGTCATCATGCCGTTGATTGGCGGCCATAATTCTACCTACGCCTCTCCGCTGCGACGTCTTCGCGCCGCCAATGTAATCGATCCCACTTGTATTTGTCGGATATATCAACGAAGCTGCTTCCGACAGCACACGCATAACAAGTGTGGCTGCGGAAGGGGAGGATGACGGTGGCGACCAGCTTTCGGCAAGTGACGGCACGTGCTTTTCTGTTCTCGGGCGGCATGGGTTGCGCGATCGGCGCGCTGATCGCCGCCACACCGGCGCTGGCGCAGGAGACGCCGCCCGCGGTCTCCGCCCCGCCGAGCCAGGCCGACGCCGACGGCACCTCGGGCGACATCGTCGTCACCGGCATCCGCGGCAGCATCGCCTCCTCCGCCGCGCAGAAGCGCGACGCGGTCGGTATCCTCGACGCGATCTCGTCGGAAGATCTCGGCAAGTTCCCGGACGCCAACGTCGCCGAGTCGCTCCAGCGCATCCCCGGTGTCGCGATCGACCGCACCAACGGCGAGGGCGCGCAGGTCAGCGTCCGCGGCCTCGGCCCGGCGTTCAACACCGTGTTGTTCAACGGCCGCAGCTTCGCCAGCGACAATTACAACCGCGCCTTCTCGTTCGACCTGATCCCGGCCGAGCTGATCAGCGGCGCGCAGGTGTACAAGACCGCGCAGGCGCCGCTGCAGGGCGGCGGCATCGGCGCGACAATCAACGTGCAGACCCCGCGCCCGCTCGCGCTCAAGGGCTTCAAGGCGATCGTCACCGGCAAGGCGCTGTACGAGAAGAACAGCGACAAGTTCACGCCGCAGGGCTTCGGCCTGATCAGCGACACCTTCGCCGACGGGCGGCTCGGTCTGCTCGCCTCGGTCTCGTACCAGCGCCGCATCGCGCAGATCGCCTCGGTCAGCAACGACGGCTATCTGCCCAACAGCTCGGTCGGGCCGAACAGCAACCCGATCGCCACCGGCGTGTACGCGCCGCGCAACTTCGACGTGAACACCGCGCGCGACGACCGCACCCGCTTCGGCGCCACGGTGGTGGCGCAATACCAGCCGACCGACGAGCTGACCTTCACGCTCGACGGCCTGTACAACAAGTTCAAGAGCGACTCGACGACTCGCGCGCTGGGCGCCTGGTTCGAGCCGACCAGCTACACCGCCGCCCAGGTCGACGAGAACCGCACCGTCACCTCGCTGACCACCAGCGGCAACGCCGATTTCATCTCCTCGGGCGTGCTGCGCGAGACCACGACCTGGGAGGGCGGCTTCAACGCCGAGTGGAACCCCGCCAACAACTTCAAGATGGTGATCGACGCGGCTTACTCGCGCGCCAAGAACGCGGGCGGCGGCGGCTCCTATTTCACCGTGATCGGCACGCCGACGCCCTATTCCTTCACCCAGGCGGAGGGGAACGGCATCCCCACGGTCAACGGCTTCGCCGACGGCGTGCTGACCAACCCGGCGCTGGGCCGCACCCATATCGCGGGGATCAACGGCAACGACGTCACCGAGAAGGTGCAGGAGTATCGCTGGAACAACGAGTGGAAGCCCGATTACGGCGTGCTCCAGACGGTGCGCTTCGGCCTGATGAGCACGACGCGCGACAAGACCAACGTCGCGGTCACCTCGGGCGACGACGTCGGCTGCGTCTATTGCGGCTATCCGACGCTGGCGGATTCGTCGCTGCTGTCGCCCTTCACGGTGAAGGGGCTGGGCGCGCCGAGCGGATCGGTGCCGACCACCTTCCTCACCTATGACGCGTTCCAATACCTGAACTTCCTCGCCAGCCCGGCGGCGACCTCGGCGCTCGACGCGAAATACAATCTCGCGCCGGGCACCACCGCGGCGCGCTACGCCGCCACCAACGGCTATGCGGTGGCGCCGCAGCCGGGGACGCGCGTGAAGGAGACGGTGTGGGCGAGCTACGCCGACGTCGACTTCTCGGGCCAGCTCGGCAGCATGCCCTGGCTGGTCAACGTCGGCGCGCGCTACGAATATACCGAGCTGACCTCGTCGGGCAGCCAGCGCCAGCTGGTCGACCTCACCCCGACCCAGGGCAACCCGCCGACCGACCCGACCATCTACGTCGGCGTGTTCGCCAGCCCGACCGGCACGCCGATCTCGCAGAAATCGTCGTACAGCAACTTCCTGCCCGCGCTGAACGCGCGGCTCAACTTCACGCAGGAGCTGCAGGTCCGCTTCGCCGCCTACAAGACGCTGACCCGCCCGGCGATCGGCGACCTGGCGCCGAGCCTCGACATCGGCACCCTGCGCCCGGCGACGCTCACCGCGAGCGGCGGCAACCCCAACCTGAGGCCCTATCAGGCGAAGAACCTCGACCTGTCGCTCGAATGGTATCCCACGCGCACGACGACGCTGTCGGCCGCGGTGTTCTACAAGAAGGTGGACGATTTCATCATCCAGCTGTTCGGCGACGAGCTGTTCCCGATCGCCAACGCCGGCAACGCGCAGGGCGTCGGGCTGCCGGTCGGCGGGCTGATCGTCGACCGGAACACCGCGCGCTTCAGCGTGCGCCGTCCGCGCAACGCGACCTCGCTCGATATCAAGGGGCTGGAGCTCAACCTGGTCCACACGTTCGACTGGCTGCCCGGCGTGCTGAGCGGCTTCGGCGTCCAGGCCAACGCCACCTTCGTCAGCACCAACCGCGACTTCGACACGAGCCAGGTGGGCCAGTCGTTCGCCGCGGAGGGCATCGGCAACTCGCAGAACGCCACGGTCTTCTACGAGAAATACGGCGTCTCGGCGCGCATCGCCTACAACCGCCGCGAGCGCTTCCTGCGCGAGCTCGCCGGCGGCGCGGGCAACGAGCCGATCTTCGTGCGCGACTATGGCCAGTTCGACGGCAGCGTCGCGGTCAACGTCACGCCCTTCGCGCAGGTGTTCGTGGAGGGCACCAACCTGTTCAACGCGAAATATTACACCACCGGCCGCTTCGACAACCAGCTGCTGCAATACCAGAACTTCGGCCCGCGCTACGACGCCGGCGTGCGCTTCTCGTTCTGATCGCCGCATCCCCGCGCCGGTCCTCGCGGGGAGCAGGATTGCCTGCCTTCTCGGAATGAGCCCCTCCCCTTAGGGGGAGGGGTGGGGGTGGGGCCTAGCCACCAGCGCGTCCTTCGCGGAAGCGCGCCACCCCGCCCCTTCCCTGAGGGGGAGGAAGCCGCCCGGCCTTCGGTCAACACCCGCTCAGCGCTTCAGCCGCGCCGCGTGCCAGTCGAGCTGATCGCCCATGAAGCTCGACACGAACAGGTAGGAGTGATCGTAGCCGGCGCGCATCCGCAGCGCGAGCGGGATACCCGCCGCCGCGCACGCCGCCGTCAGCAGTTCGGGACGGAGCTGCTCGGCGAGGAAGGAATCGGCCTCGCCCTGGTCGACCAGCAGCTCGGGCACGCGCGCGCCGTCCTCGATCAGCGCGACCGCGTCGTGGCGGCGCTTCGCCGCGGCGTCGTCGCCGAGGTAACGATCGAGCGCCTCGCCCCAGGGCACCTGCGTGGGCGCGACGATCGGCGCGAAGGCCGAGACCGCGCGGTAGCGGCCCGGGTGGCGCAGCGCCGCGGTCAGCGCGCCGTGGCCGCCCATCGAATGGCCCATGATCGACTGGCGCGCCGGGTCGACCGGGAACGCGGCCGCGACCAGCGCGGGCAGCTCCTCGGTGACATAGGACCACATCTTATAGTGCGTCGACCAGGGCGCCGCGGTGGCGTCGACGTAGAAGCCCGCGCCCTGGCCGAAGTCCCAGCGGTCCGCGTCGGGTACGTCCTCGCCGCGCGGGCTGGTGTCGGGGGCGACGAAGATCAGCCCGTGGCGCGCGCAGGCCGCGCGATACTCGCCCTTGTCGGTCACGTTGGCGTGGGTGCAGGTCAGCCCGGAGAGGTACCAGACCAGCGGCAGCGTCGTGCCCGGCGCGTGATCGGGAACATAGACCGAGAAGGTCATGTCGGTGCCGGTCGCGGCGCTGCGGTGGCGATAGACGCCCTGCGTGCCGCCGTGCGCGCGCGCGGTCGAGACGGTCTCCATGCTCGCTCCTCCGCTCAGGCGACGCGGTGCGTCGCGCAGACCTTGTTGCCCGCGGGGTCGCGCAGATAGGCGAGGTACAATTCGCGCCCGCCGGTGACGTGGCGCACGCCCGGCGGCGCCTCGATCGCGGTGCCGCCGCTCGCGACGCCCGCGGCGTGCCACGCCTCGACCTGCTCGGGCGAGGTCGCGCGGAAGCCGAGCGTGCCGCCGTTGGCGTGGCTGGCGGGCTCGCCGTCGATCGGGCGCGTGACCAGGAAGCGCCCGCCGTCGTGCGCGTAGACCAGCCGCCCCCACTCGTCGATCACCCCCGGCGCGGCGCCGAGCGCGCCCAGCGTGGCGTCGTAGAAGGTCCGGGCGGCGGCGATGTCGTCGGCGCCGAGCATGACGTGGCTGAACATGGGATCCTCTCTCCTAAGCTCCTCCCCGGCACAGGGAGGGGGACCGCGACGCGCAGCGGCGTGGTGGAGGGGGCTTCCCACAGGCGCCGCGCTGCGAGGAGAGCCCCCTCCACCACCGGCTTCGCCGGCGGTCCCCCTCCCCGTGCCGGGGAGGACTTCCTCAATACACCACCACGCTGCGGATGCTCTCGCCGGCGTGCATCAGGTCGAAGCCCTTGTTGATCTCGTCGAGGCTGAGCCGGTGCGTGATCATCGGGTCGATCTGGATCATCCCGTCCATGTACCAGTCGACGATCTTGGGCACGTCGGTGCGCCCGCGCGCGCCGCCGAACGCGGTGCCCTTCCACACCCGCCCGGTGACGAGCTGGAACGGGCGCGTCGCGATCTCCTTGCCCGCCTCGGCGACGCCGATCACGATCGACTCGCCCCAGCCGCGGTGCGCGCTCTCCAGCGCCTGGCGCATCACCGCGGTGTTGCCGGTGCAGTCGAACGTATAGTCGCCGCCGCCGTCGGTCAGGGCGACCAGGTGCGGGACGAGATCACCGACGTCGCGCGGGTTGACGAAGTCGGTCATGCCGAAGCGACGGCCCCAGTCCTCGCGATCGGGGTTGATGTCGACGCCGATGATACGGTGCGCGCCCGCCAGCTTCGCGCCCTGGATCACGTTGAGCCCGATCCCGCCCAGCCCGAACACGATCACGGTCGCGCCCGGCTCGACCTTGGCGGTGTTGACCACCGCGCCCACCCCGGTGGTGACGCCGCAGCCGATGTAGCAGCTGGTGTCGAACGGCGCGTCGGGGCGGATCTTCGCCACCGCGATCTCGGGCAGCACGGTGAAGTTCGAGAAGGTCGAGCAGCCCATGTAATGGTAGATCGGCTGGCCCTTGTAGTGGAAGCGGGTGGTGCCGTCGGGCATCAGCCCCTTGCCCTGGGTCGCGCGGATCGCGGTGCACAGGTTCGTCTTCTGGCTGAGGCACGACTTACACTGGCGGCACTCGGGCGTGTAGAGCGGGATGACATGGTCGCCCGCCACCACGCTGGTGACCCCCGCGCCCACCTCGCGCACCACGCCGCAGCCCTCGTGGCCGAGCACGCTGGGGAACAGGCCCTCGCTGTCGAGCCCGTCGAGCGTGTAGGCGTCGGTGTGGCAGATGCCGGTGGCCATGATCTCGACCAGCACCTCGCCGGCCTTGGGGCCCTCGAGGTCGAGCTCGACGATCTCCAGCGGCCGCTTGGCCTCGAACGCGACGGCGGCGCGGGTCTTCATGGGGCGGCCTCTCTGTGTCTCAGGATCGGCTGCGTCTCTATGCCGCGGGCGCGGCGGCTTCAACCGTCGCGGCGCCACGCCGCCCTTCTGCCGCGCGCCGCGCGCCGCTACACCGCTGCCATGACCGACACTCCCCGCCCCCTCGCCGGCCTGCGCGTGCTCGAGCTGGCGCGCATCCTCGCCGGGCCCTGGGCGGGGCAGCTGCTCGCCGACCTCGGCGCCGACGTGATCAAGGTCGAGCGCCCCGGCGAGGGCGACGACACGCGCCACTGGGGGCCGCCCTTCGTCCGCGCCGCCGACGGCAGCGACCTCTCCGCGGCCTATTACCACGCCTGCAACCGCGGCAAACGCTCGGTCGCGGTCGACATCGCCGCGCCCGAGGGCCAGGCGCGCGTGGCCGCGCTCGCCGCCGGCGCCGACGTGGTGATCGAGAATTACAAGCTCGGCGGCCTGGTCAAATACGGGCTCGACGCGGCGACGCTGCGCGCGCGCCACCCGCGGCTGATCGTCTGCTCGATCACCGGCTTCGGCCAGACCGGACCCTATGCGGCGCGCGCCGGCTATGACTTCATCGTCCAGGGGATGGGCGGGATGATGTCGATCACCGGCGAGCCCGACGGCCCGCCGCAGAAGACCGGGGTGGCCACCGCCGACCTCTTCACCGGGGTCTATGCCACCGTCGCGATCCTCGCCGCGCTGCACGCGCGGGAACGCACGGGCACGGGCACGCACATCGACATGGCGCTGCTCGACACGCAGGTGGGCGTGCTGGCCAACCAGGCGCTCAACTGGATGGTCGGCGGGGCGGTGCCGCGGCGCATGGGCAACGGCCACGCCAACCTCGCGCCGTATCAGAGCTTCCCCACCGGCGACGGCGACCTGATCGTGGCGGTGGGCAACGACCGCCAGTTCGCGCGGCTGTGCGCGGTGCTCGCCGTCCCGGCGCTGGCGGAGGACCCGCGCTTCGCCACCAACCCCGCGCGCGTGGCGCACCGCGCCGCGCTGCTGCCGGCGCTGATCGAGCGCACGCTGACGTGGACGAGCGCCGCGCTGCTCGCCGCGCTCGAGGCGACGGGGGTGCCGGTCGGGCCGGTCAACCGCGTCGACGAGGTGTTCGCCGACCCGCAGGTGGTCGCGCGCGGGATGCGGCTGCTGGTGGAGGGCCTGCCGGGGCTGGCGACTCCGATCGTCTACGACGGCGCGCGCGTCATGGCCGAGCGCGCGAGCCCGCGGCTGGGCGAGCATGAGGGCGCGGAGTGGGAATGAGCTTCGGCTCCTCCCCGATCGGCGGGGAGGGGACCGTCGCGCGTCAGCGCGGTGGTGGAGGGGGCTCGCCACGCAGCACAGCGTTTGTGGGTGCCCCCTCCACCACGCCCTGCGGGCGCGGTCCCCCTCCCCGTGCCCGGGAGGATCTTAGGAGGCGTTACCCACGCGGCGGCACGCCCGCGCGGCCCGCGCGGTGGCGGTCATAGGCCTTCTTCGCGACATAGGCCCCGCCCAGCGCCATGCCGAGCGGCCCCATCCGCGTGACCGCGCGGGTCGCGAGCGCGCCGACCATCGCGCCGCCGACCCCGCCCCGCCCGTCGCGACGGTCCAGTTCGCGCCCGAGCAGCGCGCCGATGATGGTCCTGATCATGCCTTTACCCTCTCCGAGATGGTGTCGCCGAGCGTCTCCAGCCCCTTCAGCACGCCCCAGCCGATCGCGTAGGTGACCGCGACGGGCAGGACGACTTTGAGGACGTTCGCGGTGATCGCGCCGTAGAGCGCGCCGTCCGCCGCGCTGTCGTCGCCCGACATCGCGTCGATCGCGCCGCCGATCAGCGCGCCGATGGTGGTAGCACCCATGTGGAAAGACCCTCGTCGTTGCGCTGCATCAATGCTGCGCGGCGACCGGGGTTCCTCGCGCTCGCACGTGCCCCGGACGTCACGGATCGTTGATCTGCGAGAAGAGGTTCGTCGATCCTCCCGTGCGAGGGGAAGTGGCAGCCGCAGGGGCTGACGGGGTATCACCGGGCGTGAGGTTCGAGACACTCGCAGGCCGCGACACCCCTCCGTCGCGCCGCGCGCGCCACCTTCCCTTCCAGGGGAGGATCAGCCGAGTCTCGCCGATCCTTGGCTCTTGGAGTGGCGGCGCACGCGGGCGCCACCCCTACGAGCCGCTACGTCAGCGCAGATAGGTGAACAGCGAGAGCTGCGACAGCTTGGAGAAGCTCGCCTGGGTCGCCGACAGGATCGTCATCGTCTTGGACAGCTCGGTGTACGCCTGGGTGACGTCGGTGTCCTCCAGCGTCGAGCGCAGCTCGGCGCGGTCGACGCCGGCGTTGCTCAGCAGGTTCTGCTGCAGGTCGACCCGCGCCGCGCGCGCCCCGACCGAGGCCTGCACGGTCGAGACCTGGTCGCTCGCGGTCTTGAGCGAGTCGATCGCGGCGCGCGCCTTGTCGCCGGTCGGCTCGCCCGCCTGCAGCGCGGTGGCCAGCGCCGACAGCATCGCCAGCGTGTCGCCCTTGCTCGAGGTGAATATCCGCGCCGAGGTCTCGGTCGGCTGGATCGACAGGCCGTTCTCGCCGATCGGGATCTCCGACAGGCTCGGCGCGGTGTTGTAGGTGAAGGTGCCGTCCTTGTTGTCGATCACCGCGGGCACGCCCGCCGCGCTGCCGAACAGGGGCTGGCCGCGCAGGTCGTTGGTGTTGCCGAGCGACACCAGCGTCGCGATCACCGACTGGAGCTGGTCGCCGATCACCTTGCGGTCGGACGCGCCCAGCGTGTCGGTCGCGGCGTTGTTCACCAGCTCGGTGGCGCGCTGCATCTGCTCGGTGATCGAGCCCATCGTGCCGTCGGCCTGCTTGAGCAGCGAGCCGGCGAGGTCGAGGTTGGTGTTGAACGCGGCGGCGTCGGCGTCCTTGCGGTCGAACTCGGCGATCTGCTGCGCCACCGCGACATTCTCGGAGGGCGTGCTGATCTTCTTGCCGGTGGCGATCTGGGTCTGCAGCTTGGTCGCGGTCGCCATCAGCGCGCCCATCCGGGCGGCGGAGCGATCGTAGAGGAGGTTGCTGGAGATCTGCATGACGGCTTACCTGATCTCGAGGATCGACTGGAAGGTCTCGCGCGCGACCTGGATCACGCGGCTGGACGCCTGATAGGCCTGCTGGAAGCGGACGAGGTCGACCGCCTCCGAGTCGAGGTTCACGCCCGAGGCCTCGGACCGCGCGGTCACCGCGCCGTCGTAGATCGCGGTCTGCGCGTCGCCCACCAGCCGGCGCTGCTTGAGCGTCGCGGCATTGTCGGTGGTGAGCGCCTGGACCTTGCTCTCGAACTGGTTGCCGGTGCGCAGCGACGCGAGCGCGGCGAGGTTGGACGAGTCGCGCGCCCCGCCGCCCGCCTTGGCCGCGGCGATCTGGCCGCCGTCGGTCAGCGCCACCGAGAAGTCGGCGGGGTCGCTGGTGTTGGCGAAGAAGGGCTGCCCCTGCGCGCCGGTGAGATCCTGCCCCTGCTTCTGCAGGTCGTTGACGCTGGTGGTGAGGTCGGTGGCGATCGCGCCGAGCTGGTCGCGCGTGGCGGCGATCCGCTGCGCGCCCTCGATCATGCCCGCCAGCGCGCCGCCCTCGGGGTTGGCCTGCACCGCGGTGCCGCTCGGCTTGAGCACGTTGAGCACCGCGTTGCCACCGGTGCGCGCGTAGCTCATTTCGCTCGCCTCGCGCGGGTCGACCAGCACCGGGCCGTTGCTGGCGCCGGCGCGCACGGTGGCGCGGCCGAAATCGTCGACCTGGACGTTGACCTCGGTCAGCGCGCTCATCTGCTGGAGCAGGTCGTCGCGCTGGTCGGCCAGCCCCGCGGCGGCGGAGGTGCCGGGCTGGGTCTTGACGATGCCCTGGTTGACCTTGAGCAGCGCCTGGCTGAGCCGGTTGAGCTCGCCGACGGTCTGCTGCGCCTTGGTGTCGAGCTCGGCCATGCCGTCGTCGAGCGCCTTGGCGGTGACCTTGAACGAATCGGCCAGCGTCGCCGCGCTGCCCAGCATGCCCGCGCGCAGCGCGCTCGATGTCGGCTCGGCCTGGAGCGCGGTGCTCGCCGCGAAGAAGCCCGTCAGGTTGGTGGAGAGCGCCCCGCCGGTCATCGCCGATTCGATCCGCTCGAGCCAGGTCGTGCTGGCCTGGGTGCGCTGCGCGTCCGAGCTGGCGCTGCGCACCGAGGCCTCGAGATAGGGGCTGCCGTTGCGCGCGATCCCGTCGACCACCGCGCCCATGCCGTTGAGCGACGAGTTGAAGCCGTTGCTCGCCTGGACCTCGCGGATCGTCGCGCTGCGTCGCACGTAGGACGCGTTGCCGGCGTTCGCGATGTTCTCCGACGTCGTCGTCAGCGCGGTCTGGTACGCGCGGACGCCCGAAGCGCCGATGGAGAGCAGATCACTCATTCCACCGGCGTGCCATGAGTCCCGTTAAGATCAGGTTGAGATTGCGCGAGGAACTTGCTCATCGCGGCGCCGATGCCGATCGGTTTGTGGGTCGCCATCTCCTGCACCACCTTCTGGTCCGACATGTCGCGGAAGGTGGTGAGCGCCTGGCTGTCGAACAGCGGGTCGGCCAGTTTGGCCTGTCGCATCGACTTCAGCATCATGCCGGTGAAGACCGATTCGAACTGCTGCGCGGCCTTGTCGAGGTTGGCTTTGGTGGCGGTGCGGCTGAGCCCGGTGTCGAGCCCGGTCTTGCCGGTGATCGCCACACCCACGTTGTTGACGGGTGAGTCGCCCATCAGAGCACCACCAGCTCGGCCTTGAGCGCGCCGGCCTCCTTGAGCGCCTCGAGGATCGCCACCAGGTCGGCCGGGCTCGCCCCGATCGCGTTCACCGCCTTCACCACGTCGGCCAGCTTGGGGCCGGGATTGAGCAGGAACATCGGCTTCTTCTCCTCCGATACCTGGACGTTGGAGCGATTCTCCAGCGCGGTCTGCCCCTGGCTGAGCGGCGCGGGCTGGCTGACGCGCTGGCTCTCGTCGATGCGGACGGTGAGCTTGCCGTGGGTCACCGCCGCGGCGCCGACGCGCACCGCCGAGTTGATCACCACCGTGCCGGTGCGCGCGTTGACGATCACCTTGGCGGGCGGCTCGGCCGAGGCGACGTCGAGATTCTCGATCTCGCTCATCAGCGTGGCGCGCACGTCCGCGCCGGTCGGCGCGCGCACCGCGACCGACACCGCGTCCACCGCCTGCGCGGTGCCGAAGCCGAACTTGCGGTTGATCGCGGCGGCGACGTTCTGCGCGGTGGTGAAGTCGGCGCGCTGGAGATTGTAGGTGACGAACGGCGTGTCGGCGAAGCCGGTCGCGACCGCGCGCTCCACCGTCGCGCCCTCGGGGATCCGCCCGGTAGAGGGGATGTTGACGACGATCTTGGAGCCGTCCGCGCCCTCGGCGCCGAGCCCGCCGACCGCGAGATTGCCCTGCGCCATCGCATAGACCTGGCCGTCGGCGCCGAGCAGCGGGGTCAGCACCAGGCTGCCGCCGCGCAGGGACTTGGCCTTGCCCATCGAGGCGACGGTGATGTCGATCCGCTGGCCGGGCTTGGCGAAGGCGGGCAGCTCGGCGGTGATCATCACCACCGCGGCGTTCTTGAGGCCGGGGTTGACCCCCGCGGGCAGCTGCAGCCCGAAGCGCGACGCCACCGCCTTCACCGACTGGACGGTGTACTCGAGATTGTCGTCGCCGGTGCCGGGCAGGCCGACCACCACGCCGTAGCCGGTCAGCTGGTTGGCGCGGATGCCCTGGAAGCCGCCGAGATCCTTGATCCGGTCGGCGTGGGCGGGGCCGGCGAGCGCGGCGGCGAGCGCGGCGAGCGCGAGGAGCAGCTGGCGGATCATCAGAACGGGCTCACGACCTGGAAGAAGCGGGACAGCCAGCCCTGCCGGCTGGAGCGCGCGACGTCGCCCTTGCCGGTGTAGGCGATCTGCGCGTCGGCGACTCGGGTGGAGGGCACGCGATTGTCGCGGTCGACGTCGGCGGTGCGGACGATGCCCTTGATCTGGACGAACTCGTCGCCGCGGTTGAGCGTCACGCGCTTCTGCCCGCGCACCAGCATCGTGCCGTTGGGATAGACCTCGGCGACGGTGACCGACATCTCGCCCGAGAGCGAGTTGGCCTGGTCCGCGGTGCCGGTGCCGTTGAAGCCGCGCTTGCCGCTCGAGCCGACGTCGGTGCCGCTGATGATCCCGCCGAGCGGGCCGGTCGACGGCGGGGTGAGCGAGAAGCTGCCGTCCGAGGCGAGCTTGGACGAGGCCGATTTGGAGGCGGCGGTGCGCTCCACCAGCACGATCGTCAGCGGGTCGCCGACGCGGCGCGCGCGCCAGCCCTCGTAGAGCGCGGCATAGCCGTCGGCGACCTGGAAGATCGCGCCGTTGGCGGCGGGGGGCGCTGGCGGCTGCGCCGGCGCGTGGACCGCGGAGAAATCCTCCGCGGGCTTCTTGCGGAGCATCTTGCCGAGCAGCCCGGCGTGCGCGGGCGCGGGCACCAGCGCGGCGGCGGCGAGCGCGCCGAGCGCGGTGCCCAGCGTGACCCGCGCGCCGCGGCGGAGAGGGGAGAGTCGGTTCATGTCCGAGTCTATGACATGTTCTGGTTAACGTATTTCAGCATGTCGTCGGTCGCCGAGATCATCTTCGAGTTGACCTCATAGGCGCGCTGGGTCTCGATCATGTCGACCAGCTCCTCCACGACGTTGACGTTGCTCGCCTCCAGCGTCCCCTGGCGGACGCGGCCGCGCCCGTCCTCGCCCGGCACGCCGAGGTTGGCAGCGCCGCTGGCGGCGCTCTCGGTGAGGAAATTGTCGCCGGTCGCGGTCAGGCCGGCCGGGTTGGGGAAGCTCGCGACCTGGATCTGGCCCAGGTTCTGCGCCTCGTTCTGCCCCGGCACGGTGGCCGAGACGGTGCCGTCGAGCCCGATCGTGATCTGCGTGGCGTTGGCGGGCACGGTGATGCCCGGCATCACCTGATAGCCCTGGCTGGTGATCAGCAGCCCCTCGGGCGAGCGCGAGAAATTGCCCGCGCGCGTGTAGCCGAGCTGGCCGCCGGGCATCTGCACCTGGAAATAGCCGTCGCCGTCGAGCGCGAGGTCGAGGCTGTTGCCGGTCTGGTTCATCGATCCCTGGGTCTCGGTGCGCGACGTGCCCTGCACGCGCACGCCGGTGCCGAGGTTGAGCCCGGTGGCGTATTTGCTCTCCGCGGTCGACTGCGCGCCGGCGGCGGTGACGACCTGGTAGGACAGGGTCTCGAACGAGGCGCGGTCGCGCTTGAAGCCGGTGGTGCTGACGTTGGCGAGGTTGTTCGAGATGACTCGCATGCGCGTGTCCTGGGCGTCGAGCCCGGTACGCGCGATGTGCATGGCGGACGTGGTCATGGTCTAATCCTTCCTCAGCCCGGCAGGCGCATCACCGATGCGCTCGACTCGTCCATGGATTTGGCCTCCTTGAGCAGGTTGGCCTGGAGCTCGTAGCTGCGCTGGTTCTCGATCATGTCGACCAGCGCCTCGGTCATGTTGACGTTCGATCCCTCGAGCGCGCCCGCGGTGACCTTGCCGTCGAGATTCTCGGGCAAGGTGCCGCCGCCGCGCACGTGGAGCAGGTTGTCGAGCCCCTTCACCGTGTCGGACCCGGCGGAGGAGACCAGCTTGAGCCGGTCGATCACCTGCGGCTGGCCGCTCTTGTCGCCCTGCGGCACGATCGAGACCGAGCCGTCCGAGCCGATCGCGACCGACTCATAGGGCGGCAGCGTGATCGGGCCGCTCGACCCCATCACGAGGAAGCCGTCGCCGGTCTGGAGCGTGCCCGACTCGGAGACGGTGAAGTCGCCGCGGCGGCTGTACGCCTCGCTGCCGTCCGCCCCCTGCACGGTGAGCCAGGTGTCGCGGTCGCCCAGCGCGACGTCGAGCGGGCGGCCGGTCTGCTGCATCGCGCCCGGCGCGCGATCGGCGTCGCGCACCTCCTCCGAGGTGGGCGCGCGCGCCGACAGCTGCGACGAGCCGTCGGAGAGGATGATGCGGTCGAACGAGACGCGGTCGGCGCGGAAGCCGGTGGTCGACGCGTTCGCCATGTTGTTGGCGATCGCGGCCTGCGCCTGCATGTGCGCGCGCAGGCCCGTCGCCGCGGTGTAGACCAGCTTGTCCACTTACATCCTCTCGTTGGGCCTCGATCCGGCGCTTACGCGCGGATGTTGAGGATCGACTGCGACACCTGAGTCGCCGTATCCAGGGCCTTCGCGTTCGCCTGGAAGTTGCGCTGTGCCGCAATAAGGTTAACAAGCTCTTCGGTGATATCGACGTTGGAGCCCTCAAGCTGGCCCGACTTCAGGCTGCCGAAGCCCTCCGCCGCGGCGAAGCCGAGCGTCGCCTTCCCCGAGATACCCGTCGCCTGCCAGTAATTGCTGCCCGCCTGGCGCAGGCCGGTCGGCGCCGAGAACTTCGCGATCGCCACCTTGCCCAGCGGCACGATGTCCGAGTTGGAGTAGCTCGCCTTGATGATGCCCGCGTCGTCGACGGTGATGCCGACGAGCTGGCCGACCGCGACGCCGTCCTGCGTGCGCGCGCTCACCGCCGCGGCCGAGGCGGTCTGGGTCGAGCCGGTGAGGTCGAGCGTGATGCCCTGCGCGGCGGCGCCCGAGGCGGGGATGAAGTCCTCGAAGGTGATCGACTGCGCGCCGGTCAGCGCGCCCTTGGTGTCGTACACCTGGGTGATCGGGCCGGGCTGGGTCTGACCCGCCGGGGTCAGCATCTGGTCGCCGACATAGGTGAAGACCTGCCACGTGCCGGTGTTCGGCGGCGTCGCGGCGGGCTGCCCCTCCGCGGTGCGGACGTAGTAGCTCGTCATCGTCATCGGGTTGCCGTTGGCGTCGTAGATGCGCGTGGCGACCGAGTTATTGTACGTCGTGGTGTCGGTGCGCTTGAAATCGGCCGGGTCCTTGACCGTGGCGGTCGACGGGATCTGCACCTTGGTGGCGACGTTGTTGGTCATCTTCGGCGTGCCGCTGGTCGGCTGGATCTGCAGGTTGGTCAGCGACTTGTCGCCAGTCGCCGTGACGTTGCCGTCATTGTCGACCGGGTAGACCATCAGGTAGCTGCCCTGCGCGTCGATCACGTTGCGGCTCTCGTCCACGGTGAAGGCGCCGGTGCGGGTGTAGTTGACCTGGTCCGACAGGCCGGTCGACTTCACCACGAAGAAGCCCTCGCCCAGGATCTGCATGTCGAGCGCGCTCTTGGTCTGGTTCGACGAGCCGTCGCTGAACTGCTGCACCGTGCCCTTCACCGATACGCCCGAGCCGACCATCTTGCGCGGGTCGGTCGAGACGTTCGACGAGATCACGTCGGCGAAGGCGGTGCGGCTCTTCTTGAAGCCGTTGGTGGAGACGTTGGCGAGGTTGTGGCTGATGACCGACATGTCGGTCTGCATGGCCTGGAGACCGGAGAGCGAGGTGAAGAAGGACATGGCGTGTGCTCCTGGGGAAAGCGGGGAGAGAAGAGGAAGGGGTCAGGCGACCTTGCGGACCGCGGCGGGATCGACCGTGCCGAGCCCGGTGACGTTGAGGACGGGCGTGCCGCCCGCGGGCAGGCTGGCGGATTCCACCGGCGCCCAGACGAGCGAGGTGGCGTCGACCAGGGTCGAGCCCTTCGCCGCCTCGACGGTGACGGTATAGGGGCCGTTCTCGATCTTGTTGCCGGCGTCGTCCTTGCCGTCCCAGCTGTAGCTGGCCTCGCCCGCCGCCTGGGCGCCGAGCTGGATGTTCTTGACGACGCGGCCGTCCTTGTCCGCGATCGAGACGTCGACGTCGGTCGCGTCGCCGGCCAGCTCGACCGCGCCGGCGATCCCGCCCGAGGTGCGCTCGTACGCGGTCTTGCCCGCGGTCAGCACGGTGCGGCCGACGAAGCCCATCGCGTCGGTCGCGCTGGTGGAGTTGAGCCGCGTGCTGATGCCCGACAGCGTCTGGTTCATCTCGCTGATGCCCGCGACCGACGAGAATTGCGCCATCTGCGCGACCATCTGCGTGTTGTCGACCGGGTTGAACGGGTCCTGATAGGCCAGCTGCGCGGTCATCAGCGCGATGAAGTCCTTCTGCCCCAGCGTCGACTTGCCGGTGGTGGCGCTGACGCCCGCGGCGGTGGTGGTGTTCGAGCGCGCCACGCCGGCCGACGCGAAGATCGCGTCCTGCGTCGCCTTGTCGGTGGCCGAGGTGTTGGCGGTGATGCTGGTCATGATCAGCGGCCCATCTTGAGGGTGTCGAGGATCAGCGTCTTGGCGGTCTGCATGACCTCGACGTTGTTCTGGTAGGTGCGCGCGGTCTCCATCATGTCGACCAGCTCGCGCGATTCATCGACCGCGGCGTCGAAGACGTAGCCGTCCTTGTTCGCCATCGGGCTGCCGGGGTCGTAGCGCTTGGTCGGCGCCTCGCCCGCGGTGACGATCTGCTGCACGTCGGTGGTGGACAGGCCGCTGGCCGCATCGAAGCTGGTGCGGAACACCGGCTTCATCGTCTTGTACGCGGCCTCCTCCGAGCCCGCGACGCCGCCCGCGTTGGCGAGGTTCGAGGCGGTAGTGTTCATCCGCGTCAGCTGCGCCGACATGGCGCGGCCGGCGACCTGGAAGATGGTGAGCGGCGAGCCGGACATCGTCTTACTCCCCCTTCAGCGCGCGCGTGATCTGGCCGATGCGCCCGTTGAGGAACGAGAGCGTCGTCTGATATTGGACCGCGTTCTCGGCGAAGGCGGTCTGCTCGGTGGAGAGCTCCACCGTGTTGCCGTCCATCGAGGGCTGGGTCGGCACGCGATATTGCAGCGCGTCGGCGACGCCGCCCGCGCCGCGCTGCTCGACCGCGCCGAGCGCGGCCTTGAAGTCGATGTCGCGGGCCTTGAAATTGGGCGTGGACGCGTTGGCGATGTTCGACGCGAGCACGCCCATGCGCTGGCCGCGCACCTCCAGGGCTGCTCCGTGAACTCCGAACAAACTCTCAGCCACTGGCCGAACCTCCATGCGAGACGGGGATCGCCCGTCGCCTCGCGGGGAGTTGAGCAAGCGGCGTGCCAAATGCGTGGCGTGGCGCGGAACGGCGCGGCGGGCGCGCGGGGCGGCAAAGCCTTGCCGGTTGCCGGCGGGGTTTGCCGGCAAGCGGGGTTGCCGGCCGGGTGCCGAATGGCCGCGGGGGGCGGTTCCCGGGCGCCTGCATGTCCGCGAACGGTGTCGTGCTCCGGCGAAGGCCGGAGCCCAGGCGGGAAGGCGGTCGTGGCGCTCACGCACGTCCCGCAACTGGGCCCCGGCCTCCGCCGGGGCACGAGAGGTGTGGGGCTACCCGCCCTTCCCCTCCCATTCCGTCATCCTGAGCTCGTCTCGGGATCCACCCTGCCGCTTACTCAGACGCGGAGGCGCCCGCGGGGCGGTGGATCCTGAGACGAGTTCAGGATGACGCTGATTGGGGGCCGGCCCATGCCCTCTCGCTGCCACCCCGGCGCCGGGAAACGTGGCGACCTCACCCCATCCCCCGCATCTGGCCCGCCGCTTGCAACACAGGCGGGCATGACCCCCGGCATGTTCCTCGACCCCGCCGCCCTCGCCATCGTGTTCGGCGGCACCGCGCTCGCCGCGGCGCTGCGGACCCCCGCGCGCGACCTCGGCCGCGCGCTGCTCGCGCTGCGCGTGCTGGCACGACGCCGCTTCCGCGCCGACTCGCGGCTCGACCAGGTCGCCGCGCTCAGCCGCATCGCCGCGCGCCACGGCGTCCACGCGCTCGACCGCAGCGTGATCCACGACGGCGACGTCGCCGCCGCGGTGGCGCTGATCGTCGACGGCGCGCAGCCGCAGACGGTGATCGACTCGCTCGACATCGCGCGCCGCGCGCGGATCGAGCGCCACCGCGTCGTCGGCGACTGCTGGACCGGGGTCGCCGAGGCCGCGCCCGCGCTCGGCATGGTGGGCACGCTCGTCGGCCTGGTCGCGATGTTCACGCGGATGAGCGACCCCGGCGCGATCGGTGCCGCCATGGCGGTGGCGCTGCTCGCCACGCTCTACGGCGCGCTGCTCGCCAACCTGGTCGCGATGCCGGTCGCCACGCGCCTGCGCGCCGCCGCGCGCGCCGAGGCGCTCGAGCGCGCGCGCCTCGTCGCGCCGCTGGCCGAGCTCGCCGCCCGCGAGGCGCCGCGGGTCCGCGCCGGCACGCGGCCGCCCGCGCCGGTGGCGGACCCGCAGGAGCAAGAGGAACCCGAGCGGGAGGAGGCCGCGTGAGCGACGACGACCTGCTCGCCGACGACGCCCCCGCGCGCCCGCTCTGGCTGATGACGCTGGCCGACCTCGCGCTGCTGCTGGTGGGCTTCTTCGTGCTGCTCCAGGCCAACCAGCAGCTCGACCCGCGCGCGCTCGCCGCCGGGCTGGCCGAGGGGTTCGGCGCGGAGGCCCCCGCCGCCATGCCGGTGGCGAGCTACGGCGTCGCCGGCTTCGCGCCGGGGAGCGCCACGCCCCCCGGCACACCCGCCGGCCTCGCCGCCTGGGCGCGCGCCGAGCTGCGCGACCCGCGCGTGAGCCTCACCGTCACGGGCGCGACCGACGGCACCGCCGCGGACGTCGACCCGCGCTCGCGCAGCGCCACCCTCCTCGCCGCCGACCGGGCGCGCGCGGTCGCCGCGGCGCTGGCCGCCGCGGGCGTGCCCGACGCGCGGCTCGGCCTCGCCACCGCGGTGCGCCCCGGCCGCCGCCAGGTACTCGTCACGCTCGCCTTCGCGGGCGAACAAGGGAAGACACGATGATCGCCGCCCTCCTCCTCGCCGCCGCCGCCACGGGCGCCGGCTTCCAGGACACCGACGCGCTCGACCGCGCCGTCGCCGCCTTCACCGCGCGCCCGATCGGCAGCGAGGGGGGCGCGCGCGCGCCGGTCGACCAGCGACTGCGCCTCGCCGCCTGCCCGATGGTGGCGATGTCGTGGCGCACCGAGGCGCATGATGCGGTCGTCATCGCCTGCGCCGGCCCGTCGTGGCGCCTGTTCGTCCCCGTGATCGCGCCGCCGCGCGCCGCCGGCGCGGCCGCGCCGCGCACCGCGGCGGCCGCCGCGGTGCCGGTGCGCGCCGACCCGGTGATCCGCCGCGGCGACGCGGTGACGATCGAGGCGGGCAGCGACGGTTTCGCGATCACGCGCGAGGGCGTCGCCATGGCCGACGCCGCGCCCGGCGCGCGCGTGATGGTCAAGGTGGACGACGCGCCGCGCCCGGTGCAGGCGGTAGCGGTCGAGGCGGGGCGCGCGACGCTGCCCGGCTGGGCCGAATGAGCCACGATAAAAAAGTGCTAAAGTTGCGCCACGGTCCGTCGTTTTCCCCGATGTCAGCGGAGGCCGACAGGTGCAGACATGGTGGAATCGGTAGGACCCTCAACGATCAAGGCGAACGACCTGCGGGTCGCCGGCGTGGCGCGCGTCAGTGCGCCGACACCGGCCGCCCCGCTGGCCGCGAACACTGCGACCGCCGCGACCGCGGCGCCGCAGACGCTCGCCAAGTCGCTCGCCGCCGAGCCGCCGGTCGACGGCGACCGGGTGCAGCAGATCAAGACCGCGATCGCCAACGGCACCTTCCCGCTCTCGCCCGCGACCATCGCGGACCAGTTCATCGCACTTCGTTTCGACTGGATGGCCAATGAACAGGCGTGACGCGCTGGTGCGCGTGATCGACATGCTCCACGCCGAGATCGCGGCGCTGAAGGCGAACGACATGGCAGGGCTGGAGCGCGCCACCGGCAACAAGCTGCGCGCGATCGAGACGCTCCGGGCGCTCGGCGACGGCCCGGCCGACGCCGAGCTGCGCGGGCTGGTCGAGGAGGCCGACCGGCTCAACGACACGTGCCGGATCTACGTCAACCTGATGGCGGCAAATGTCCGCCGCCGCCTGCAACTTCTTTCCGGGCAGAGCGGCGGCGCCTACGGCCGCGCCGGCGTGGCCTACGCGTAAGCGGCGCACGCCTTCATCTCACACGCTGTTCCCCGGCGAAGGCCGGGGCCCAGTTGGGTGAACCTCAGCGGGAACCACGACGGCCTTCCCAGCTGGACCCCGGCCTTCGCCGGGGAACACGTTAGCGCTCGGGGCGATCCACACCCGCCCCCATCTGGCACGCCTCTTGCTGCACGCCGGGCATGACCGTCTCCGCGCTCACCCAGACCACCGGCCGCGTCACGTCCGCGATCCAGCGCGCGGCGCAGCGCACCGGCGTCGACTTCAACTATCTCCTCGGCCAGGCCAAGATCGAGAGCGGGCTCAACGCCAGCGCGCGCGCCAGCACCTCCTCCGCCTCGGGCCTGTACCAGTTCGTCGAGCAGAGCTGGCTCGCGGTGGTGAAGAAGCACGGCAGCGAGCACGGGCTCGGCTGGGCGGCGGACAGCATCCAGCAGTCGGGCGGCCGCTTCACCGTCACCGGCGGCAACCGCGCCGCGGTGCTGGGGCTGCGCAACGACCCCGAGATCGCCTCGCTGATGGCGGCCGAGCACGCCAGCGACAACAAGGACGCGATCGAGGCCGCGACCGGCCGCACCGCGACCGGCACCGACCTCTATATGGCGCACTTCCTCGGCCTGGGTGGCGCGCGCACCTTCCTCTCCGCGATGCAGAGCAATCCGGAGCGCAGCGCCGCCTCGCTCTTCCCCGCCGCCGCGCGCGCCAACCGCGGCGTCTTCTTCGACGGCGACGGCTCTGCACGCTCGCTCGGCGAGGTGTATCAGCGCTTCGCCGGCAAGCTGGGCGACGGCGCCGCGTCGATGGGCGCGACCACGCCGTCGGACGCGCTGCAGTTCGCCGCGCAGGCGCTGGCGATGGGGGACGAGAACACCGTCGTCACCGGCGCGGGCGAGAGCGCGACCGACGCGCTCGCCTGGGCCCGGTCGACGCTCGGTCAATCGACGCTCGGCCAGATCAAGGGCAACCAGGCGCAGCAGGCCAGCCTGCTCCGCCCGACCCCCGCCAACGCGCGGCTGGCCTATATGATGCTCGCGCGGATGGGGAGCTGATCCGGTGAAGATGCTCAGCCACGCGCGCCAGGCGGCGCTGCCCGCCGCGATCCTGCTGCTCGTCGTCCTCATGGTGGTGCCGATCCCGGCCTTCATGCTGGACGTGTTCTTCATCATGAACATCACGATCAGCCTCGCGGTGCTGATGGTGGCGCTCAACGCCGAGAAGCCGCTCGACTTCTCGTCCTTCCCGACGGTGCTGCTGTTCGCCACGCTGTTCCGGCTCGGCCTCAACGTCGCCTCGACCCGCATCGTGCTGGTCCACGGCCACACCGGCTCGGCCGCGGCGGGGCACGTGATCGAGGCGTTCGGCTCCTTCGTGATCGGCGGCGACTATGTCGTCGGCCTGTTCGTCTTCGCGATCATCGTCATCATCAACCTGATCGTGGTCACCAAGGGCGCCGGCCGCGTCTCCGAGGTGTCGGCGCGCTTCACGCTCGACGCGCTGCCCGGCAAGCAGATGGCGATCGACGCCGATCTCAACGCCGGCCTGATCACTCCCGACGACGCCAAGAAGCGCCGCGTCGAGGTCGCCACCGAGGCCGATTTCTACGGCTCGATGGACGGCTCGTCCAAGTTCGTGAAGGGCGACGCGGTCGCCGGCCTGCTGATCCTCGCCGCCAACATCGTCGGCGGGCTGATCCTCGGGCCCGTCAGCCACGGGCTGACGATCGCCAAGGCGGCGCAGACCTACACGATGCTCGCGATCGGCGACGCGCTGGTGGCGCAGGTGCCCGCGCTGCTGCTCTCGATCGCCGCCGCCGCGATCGTCACCCGCGTCAGCTCGGACAAGGACCTCGCCGGCCAGATCGGCGGCCAGTTCGGCTCCGCGCGGACCTGGACGCCGGTGGCGGTGATCCTCACCCTGCTCGGGCTGCTGCCCGGCATGCCGCACTTCGTCATCCTGCCGCTCGCCGCCACCGCCGGTTTCGCCGCGTGGAAGCTGCACCAGAACGCCAAGCGCCCCAAGTTCGTCGAGGCCCCCGCCCCGGTCGAGCAGCCCGACCCGTCGAAGATCGGCTGGGACGAGGTGACCGAGGCGATGATGGTCAACCTCGACGTCGGCTACGGCCTGGTGCCGCTGGTCGACGAGCGCCGCGGCGCGCCGCTGATGAGCCGCCTCACCGGCGTGCGCCGCCAGCTGAGCAAGGAGCTGGGCTTCGTGGTGCCGCAGGTGCGCGTGCGCGACGACATCAACCTGGCGCCTTATACCTATCGCGTGATGCTCGGCGGCGTGTGCGTCGGCGAGGACCAGGTCTCGCCCGACGAGATGCTGGCGCTCGACACCGGCCAGGGCTTCGGCGAGCTGATCGGCAAGAAGGCCAAGGACCCGACCTTCGGGCTCGACGCGACCTGGATCTCGCCGGGCGACGCCGACGCCGCGACCGGCCAGGGCTATCTGGTGGTCGACGCCGGCACGGTGATGGCGACCCATCTCAACCACGCGCTCGGCGCCAACGCCGCCGACCTGCTCGGCGCCGACGAGGTGCAGTCGCTGCTCGACGGGCTCAAGGAGCGCGCGCCGCAGCTGGTCGCCGCGCTGGCCCCGCTGCCGCAGACCGCGCTGGTGGCGGTGCTCAAGGGGCTATTGTCCGAGGGCATCCAGCTGCGCGAGTTCCGCCGCATCGCCGCCGCCATCTCGATGGCCGCGCAGAAGACGCACGACCCCGTCGAGCTGATCGAGCTGATCCGCCCCGAGCTGGGCCCGCTGATCATCGCCAAGCTGGCCGGCGTGCGCGAGCCGCTGCGCGTCATGACGCTCGAGGGCGGGCTGGAGCAGCTGCTCGGCCAGGGACTGCGCAACGACCCGAGCCGCCAGGTGATCGAGCCCGAGCTCGGCCGACGCATCGTCGACGCGCTCCAGGCCGCCGCGCAGCCGCTGATGGCCGAGGCCAAGCCCTTCGCGCTCGTCGTGCAGCCGGCGATCCGAGTCGCCGTCCGCAAACTCATCCGCACCGTTCTCCCGGATACGCCCGTCATGAGCTTCTTCGAAGTGCCCGAGGACAAGCCCGTCGAGGTGGTCGCCATCATCGGCGGCCAGCACCAGCCGCAGGCGCTGGCGGCATGAGCGCCGAGCCGATGCGCGGCACCTTCGCCGCCGCCCAGCCCGCCGCGCCCCCCGCCGCCGCGCCCCCCGCTGCCACGACGGCGCCGCTGACCTACTCGCGCCCGCGCAAGCGCGACGAGAACGCGCTGGTGCAGCAGCACCTGCCGCTGGTCCGCCGGCTGGCGTGGCACGTCCACGGCTCGGTCTCGACCGCGATCGAGGTGGAGGACCTGGTGCAGGTCGGGCTGGTCGCGCTGGTCGAGGCGGTCGCCGCCTTCGAGGACCGCGGCCAGGTGACGCTCAAGCAATATCTCGTGACGCGGCTGCGCGGCGCGATGATCGACGAGCTGCGCCGCCACGCCGCGATGACGCGCGGCGCGATCCGCCGCAAGCGCGAGTACACCCGCGCGGTCAACCAGCTCAGCCACGAGTACGGCCGCGCCCCGACCGACCGCGAGGTCGCCGCCAAGCTGGAGGTGACGCCCGAGAAGCTGCGCACCGATTATGTCGCGGCCGAGGCGGTGCGCTACGAGTCGATCGACGAGGTCTATGCCGACGACCAGCCGTGGTTCGCCAGCGACACGCCCGACGCCTTCGAGCAGCTGTCCGAGGCGCAGACCCGCGACCGGCTGATCGCCGCGATCGCCTCCCTGCCCGAGCGCGAGCAGATGGTGATCCAGCTGTACCACGTCGAGGAGCTGAACCTGGAGGAGATCGGCCAGGTGCTCGGCGTCGGCGCCGCGCGCGTGTGCCAGATCAAGTCGAGCGCGCACGCGCGGCTGAAGAAGGCGATGACGCGCGGCTGAGGCGGGATCGGGGCGCGGTCACGGGCGTTGCCCGGCGGCCATGTCCGAGAGGAGCCGCCGATGACCGACTCACGCCAGCCCGATCCCGCCGCCGCGCCGCTCGCCGAGCCCGAGCGCGACCGCAACGCGCCGGCCGATCCGAGCGTCGACCAGCTGCCGGAGGGCGAGCCCGAGGACAATCCCGACGACCTCACCGTCCAGGGCGGGGAGTAGCGTATCCGCTCCATATCCTCCCCGGCACGGGGAGGGGGACCGCGACGCGCAGCGGCGTGGTGGAGGGGGGCTTCCGCATACGATCGGGTGCGCGCGCGGAGAGCCCCCTCCACCACCGCGCCGCGCGCGGCGGTCCGCCTCCCCGTGCCGGGGAGGATTTCACTGTCCCGCTCTCGACGAACGAGAACCCCCGCCAGCATCGCTGACGGGGGCCCCGCACCTTCACTCTCCTCACCCCGGCGCCGGCCCCGCCATGTTCGGGGGCGAGGGACCGGCGACGGGCGTCGGCGATTAGCCGAGCAGCTTCATCACGCCCTGCTGCGACTGGTTGGCCTGCGCCAGCATCGCGGTCGAGGCCTGGTTGAGGATCTGCGACTTGGCGAGCGCGGTCGTCTCGGTCGAGAAGTCGGCGTCCTCGATGCGGCTGCGCGCGTCGGTCAGGTTGGTCACGTTGGCGGTCGCGTTGTTCACCGCCGACTCGAGGCGGTTCTGCGACGAACCCAGCGAGGCGCGCGCGCCCGACACCTCGGCGATCGCCGAGTCATACTGCGCCAGCGTCGCGTTGTTGGCGGCGGTGGCGTCGGCGAAGGTCAGGTCGGTCACCGCCTTGAGCGAGCCGCCGGCGGCCCCGAAGTCGATCGACTTCAGCGTGACGGTGTCGGCGGCGTTCGCGCCGGTCTGGATGGTGAAGCCGGTCGCCGCGGTGGCGTCGAACAGCTTCTTGCCGTTGAACGAGGTGTTAGTGACGATCGAGCTGATCTGGTCCTTCAGCGCCGACTGCTCGGCACGGATCGACGACACGTCCGAGGCGGCATAGGTGCCGTTGCTCGCCTGCACCGTCAGCTCGCGCATGCGCTGCAGCATGTTCGAGACCTCGCCGAGCGCGCCTTCCGCGGTCTGCGCCATCGAGATGCCGTCGTTGGCGTTGCGGATGCCCTGGCTCATGCCGCGGATCTGCGAGGTCATCGAGTTGCTGATCGCGAGGCCGGCGGCGTCGTCCTTCGCCGAGTTGATGCGCTTGCCGGTCGAGAGGCGCTCCATCGAGACCGACAGCGCCTTGTTCGCCATGTTGGAGGCGGTGGTGGCGCGCAGCGCCGAGGTGTTCGAGTTGATCACGGTCATGCGACTATCTCCATCTGCCCGGCCCGCTCGCCGCCCCCGAATGTGCAGGTGGCCGTGCCGTCATCCCCTGAAACGACCGTGTCGGCGGGAGTTTTAGCGCTTTCGCGGGCTACCCGAAGATCCTCCCCGGCACGGGGAGGGGGACCATGCGCAGCATGGTGGAGGGGGGCTTCCGCATGCGAGCGGTGCGTGGGCGGAGAACCCCCTCCACCACGCCCTTCGGGCGCGGTCCCCCTCCCCGTCCCGGGGAGGATTTTCCCCACATACGAAGAACCCCCGCCAGCGTCGCTGACGGGGGCCCCGCACCTTCATCATCCTCACCCCGGCGCCGGCCCCGCCATGTTCGGGGGCGAGGGGCCGGTGCCGCGGCGGTCGGCTTAGCCGAGCAGCTTCATCACGCCCTGCTGCGACTGGTTGGCCTGCGCCAGCATCGCGGTCGAGGCCTGGTTGAGGATCTGCGACTTCGCCAGCGCGGTGGTCTCGGTCGAGAAGTCGGCGTCCTCGATGCGGCTGCGCGCGTCGGTCAGGTTGGTCACGTTGGCGGTGGCGTTGTTCACCGCCGACTCGAGCCGGTTCTGCGACGAACCCAGCGAGGCGCGCGCGCCCGAGACCTCGGCGATCGCGTCATCATAGTTCGCCAGCGTGGCGCTGGTGCCGGCGGCGTCGAACGGCAGCGCGGTGACGACCGCGAGCTTCGAGCTGCCGCCCGCCGAGAAGTCGACCGAGCTCAGCGTGACGGTGTCGCCGCTGTTCGCGCCGGTCTGGATCGAGAAGCCCGTCGCCGCGGTGGCGTCGAACAGCTTCTTGCCGTTGAACGAGGTGTTGGTGACGATCGAGCTGATCTGGTCCTTCAGCGCGGCCTGCTCCGAGCGGATCGACGTCGTGTCCGTCGCCGAATACGTGCCGTTGGCGGCCTGCACCGTCAGCTCGCGCATGCGCTGGAGCATGTTCGAGACCTCGCCGAGCGCGCCTTCCGCGGTCTGCGCCATCGAGATGCCGTCGTTCGAGTTGCGGATGCCCTGGCTCATGCCGCGGATCTGCGAGGTCATCGAGTTGCTGATCGCGAGGCCGGCGGCGTCGTCCTTCGCCGAGTTGATGCGCTTGCCGGTCGACAGGCGCTCCATCGAGACCGACAGCGCCTTGTTCGCCATGTTCGAAGCGGTGGTCGCGCGCAGGGCCGAGGTGTTCGAGTTGATCACGGTCATGATGTATCTCCGTCTGCTCGGCCCGTCCCGCCGCCCCCGAATGAGCAGGTGGCCGCGCCGTCACCGCCTCAAACGACCGGGTCTGGCGAAGCTTTAGCGAAAATCTTTGACCCTGATCGGCGAGCCGCCGCCGGCGCCCCGATCCCTCCCCTACGTACGCGCGCGCGTGACGCGGACGCTCGCGCCCCCGGAAAAAACCTGCCGGCCGCCGGCAATTATACTCCGCGTTAACCACTGGGAGCGCATTCAAGCCTTCGAGATTCGAGGGATATTTCCGATGCGATCGATCATGCCGTCAGCCAGTGTGGAGCGCGAGCACCTGACGCTCGTCTCCTCGCTGCGCGCGCAGGGCTTCGCCGTCCAGCCCGCCGCCGCCCGGCCGCAGGCGGGGGTGAGCTACCTCGTCGCCGCGGGCGAGCCCGTCCCCGCCCCGGCGCGCACGCTGATCGTCGGCCGCGGCCGGCGCGAGGTGCTCCCCTTCCGCGACGGCCAGCCCGCGCGCATCGCCTATGACCACGAGGACGCCGCGGTCGGCAACGCCTTCGCCCGCGCGCTGGTCGGCGGCCCCGAGCTGCCCACCGCGGCCGACCCCGAGTCGCTCGCCTTGCTGGCGCTGGCCGAGCGCGTCGCCCAGGCCGACATCACCGTGCTGATCAACGGCCCGACCGGCACCGGCAAGGAAGTGCTGGCGCGCACGATCCACCTCCAGTCCGAGCGGCGCGATGGCCCGTTCATCGCGATCAACTGCGCCGCGCTGCCCGAGACGATGCTCGAGGCGATGCTGTTCGGCCACCAGAAGGGCAGCTTCACCGGCGCCTCCTCGGGCGGCGAGGGCTTCTTCCGCGCCGCCGACGGCGGCACGCTGCTGCTCGACGAGGTCGCCGAGATGCCGCTCAACCTCCAGGCCAAGCTGCTGCGCGTGCTGCAGGAGCGCGAGGTGGTGCCGATCGGCGCGACGATGCCGCAGCCGGTCGACGTCCGCGTCATCGCCTGCGCCAACCGCGACCTTCAGGAGGAGGTGGCGGCGGGCCGCTTCCGCGCCGACCTCTACTACCGCCTGTCGGTCTTCCCGCTCACCACCAAGGCGCTGGCCGAGCGCGCGCAGGACATCCCCGCGCTGGCCGCGACGATGATCCTGCGCCACGCCGGCAACCGCCCGGTGGTGCCGTGGCCGAGCGACGAGGCGATCGCAACGCTGGTCGCGCACGACTGGCCCGGCAACGTCCGCGAGCTGGAGAATGTGATCCAGCGCGCGCTGCTGTTCTGCGGCGGCGACACGATCGAGGCGGCGCACATCGTGTTCGACCGCCCGAGCGCGCCGCGCGCGCTCGCCCCGGCCGCCACCCAGAACGACGACGCGACGCTGGGCCAGGTGGTCCAGCTCTCCGAGTTCGCCGCGATCCGCGAGACGCTGGCGGCGTGCGGCGGCAGCCGGATCGAGACCGCCCGGCGGCTCGGCATCTCCGAGCGCACGCTGCGCTACCGCCTCGCCAAGGCGCGCGAGCAGGGTGACGATCTCGCGTCCGGCACGCCGCGGGCGATCTCGGCATGAGCGCGGTGGGAGGCGTCGGCGGCATCGACCGCGTGATGGCGCTGCGCGCGCAGATCCTCGAGCGCAACGCCGCGCTGAGCCGCGCCGGCGCGGCCGCCCCGGCCGCCGCGCCCGAGGGCGCGTCGAGCAGCGCGACCAGCTTCGCCGACACGATGCAGTCGGCGCTCGCCAAGGTGAACGACGGCCAGCAGAAGGCCTCGGCGCTGAGCGAGCAGTATGAGCGCGGCGAGACGGTCGACATCGCCAAGGTGATGCTGGCGCGCCAGGAGGCCTCGGTGGGCTTCGAGGCGACGCTGCAGGTCCGCAACAAGATCCTGTCTGCGTACAAGGATATCATGAGCATGCCGGTCTGACATGAGCAACGCTCTCACCCCCTCGCCGCAGAACCCCGCGCCGATCACGCTGGTGCCGGAGAAGTTCGCCAACCCGCTGCGCCAGATCCAGGGCGTGTTCGCGCAGCCCGCGGTCCGCCGCGCCGGGCCGATGGCGCTGATGGTCGGCCTGGTCGGCGCCGCCGGCCTGGCCTGGTCGGCGCTGTCGACCCCGCCGCAGAAGGTGCTGTTCTCGGGTCTCCCCGACTCGGACAAGGCCGCGGTGACCAGCGCGCTCAGCGCCGCCAACATCACCAGCCACGTCGATTCCTCGTCGGACGCGCTGACCGTCAACGAGGAGGATTTCAGCAAGGCGCGGATGCTGCTCGCCGGCCAGGGCCTGCCCAAGGCGGCGCCGGGCGGCTACGCCATCCTCGACCAGCTGCCGATGGGCGTCAGCCGCGCGGTCGAGGGCGAGCGGCTGCGCCAGGCGCGCGAGACCGAGCTCGCCCGCTCGATCCAGGAGATCGACGCGGTCGCCGAGGCGCGCGTCCACCTCGCCATGCCCGAGGCCAGCGTGTTCGTGCGCGACAATGCCGCGCCCTCGGCCTCGGTGGTGCTCAAGCTGCAGGGCGGACGCTCGCTGAGCGACTCGCAGGTCAGCTCGATCGTCAACCTGGTCGCCTCCTCGGTGCCGGGGATGAAGCCCGATTCGGTCACCGTGGTCGACCAGCTCGGCGGCCTGCTCACCAAGTCGGGCGACGGCGCCGACGCCGCCAACGACAAGCGCATCGAGTTCCAGCGCCGCGTCGAGGACAAATATCGCCAGCAGCTGATCCAGCTGCTCACCCCTCTGGTCGGCGCGGGCAATTTCACCGCCGAGGTGCAGGCCGACGTCAACCTCGACGAGACCAGCGCGACGCGCGAGAGCTACGACAAGGACGGCCGCCTGCGCGCCGAGACCGGCAATTGGACCGGCAACATGGCGAGCGGCCAGGCGCCCGCGGGCATCCCCGGCGCGCTGAGCAACACGCCACCCCCCGCCTCGCAGCTCTCGACGCCGCAGCCCGCCACCGGCGCGCCCGGCACCCCGCAGCCGCAGCCCTCGCCCGGCGGCCCGGCGCCCGACGCCAACAAGCAGACCGACTCGTTCCAGCGCGCCTACGACCTCAACAAGGAGGTCTCGGTCACCCGCGCGGCGCCGGGCAACATCAAGCGGCTGTCGGTCGCGGTGCTGCTGCGCGACCCCGAGAAGGGCAAGCGCACCGCGATGGAGATCAACCAGATCAACGATCTGGTGAAGAGCGCGGTCGGCTTCGACCAGAGCCGCAACGACAATGTCACGGTGATCAGCCGCAAGTTCGCCGACGCCACCGACGCGAACGACGCGCCGAAATGGTACGACAACGCCTGGCTGCCGGTGCTGGCGCGCAACCTCACCGCGCTGATCATCGCGCTGCTGGTGCTGCTGCTCGGCGTGCGCCCGATCGCCAAGGCGCTGATGAAGAAGCGCGAGGACGCCAGCCCCGAGAAGCTCGCCGCGCCGACCGCGACGCCGGGCGCGCCGCTGCTCGGCGAGGACGGCCAGCCGCTGCTCGGCGCCGACGGCCAGCCGCTGACCGCCGAGGCGGGCATCGCGGTGGCGCCGCCGGTCAGCCTCGACCAGATCGAGACCAGCCGCAGCTACGAGGAGCGGATCGGCGCGGTGCGCGGCTTCACCCGCGACAACCCCGCGCGCGCGGCGCTGGCGGTGCGTGACATGATCACCGCCGAGGCCAAGTCGTGAGCGCGGTCGCCGCCGCCCCGCGCACCTTCACCGGCGTCGAGCGCGCCGCGGTGCTGATGATGCTCGTCGGCGAGGAGGAGGCCGCCGCGATCCTGCAGAAGCTGGATCCCGAGGAGGTCCGCAAGCTGGGCAGCGCGATGTTCGCGGTGGCCGACGTCAGCGAGCAGGAAGTGGAGCTGGTGCTCGACGATTTCGTCGGGCGCGCGCGCGAGCGCACCGGGATCACCTTCAACCCCGGCCCCAAGGTGGAGGCGGTGATGACCCGCGCGCTCGGCCGCGAGAAGGCCGAGAGCGTGCTGGCGCAGATCACCCCGGCCGAGGCGGTGTGCGAAATCGACCTGCTCGACTGGCTCGACGCCAGCGAGATCGCCACCATGCTCGACAAGGAGCACCCGCAGATCGCCGCGGTGCTGATCGCCAACCTCGATCCCGCGGTCGGCGGCCAGGTGCTCGAGCTGCTGCCCGAGGCGGTCCAGCCCGACATCCTCCACCGCATCGCCAAGCTCGGCCCGATCACCCCCGAGGCGGTCGAGACGCTGCGCACGCTGATCGCGTCGCGCAGCGGCGGCGGCGGCAGCGGCGGCGGCCCGGTCGGCGGGCTGCAGCTCGGCGGCGCGCGCGAGGCGGCCAAGATCCTCCAGGGCGCGCGCAAGGCGACCGAGCAGCGCGTCATGCCCAAGCTGCTCAAGATGGACCGCGACATCGCGCGCCAGATCGAGGAGGCGATGTTCGTCTTCGACAACCTGCTCGAGCTCGACGACAAGTCGCTGGGCACGCTGATCCGCAACGTCGACGGCGACACGCTGACCCGCGCGCTTAAGGGCGTGGAGGAAGCGGCACGCAACCGCATCCTCGGCTGCATGTCGGCGCGCGCCGCGGCGGGCATCCGCGACGACA
Source organism: Sphingomonas folli (assembly GCF_019429525.1). Classification (GTDB taxonomy): domain Bacteria; phylum Pseudomonadota; class Alphaproteobacteria; order Sphingomonadales; family Sphingomonadaceae; genus Sphingomonas; species Sphingomonas folii. Next base: position 168,945 of record NZ_JAHXZL010000011.1, read on the forward strand.
TGGAGGCGCGCGGCCCGATGAAGCTGAGCGAGGTGCTCGAGGCGCAGAAGGTGATCATCCAGATCGCGCGCAACCTCGCCAAGGACGGCACGATCAACATGGGGGCAGGCGACGACGATTATGTCTGAGGCGACGTTCGTCATCGGGCTGCCGGCACGCGCCGACGCGGCCGCCACCACGCGCGCGCGCGCGCAGTCCGAGTCCACCGGCGGCTTCACGCCCGCCGACCTGATCGCGCGGATCGAGCAGGCGTTCGGTGCGCGTTCGCCCGAGACCGGCGCCGGCGCGGAGGAGCCGCGCCATTTCGCCCCGGCCGACCCGGGCAGCGACCCGACCGCGGGCTGGGACATGCTCGACCCCGCCGCGCAGCCCCCCGCCTGCCTCGAGCAGGTCGAGGCGGCGCGCGCGGAAGGCTATGAGGAGGGCTTCGCCGCCGCCGCGCACGCCGCGCAGGCCGAGGCGACCCGCGACCGCGCGCTGCTCGACGGCGTCGCCGCGCAGCTGCGTGGCGGCGGCGCGATCGACCGCGCCGCGCTGGCCGAGGCGCTGCGCCGCACCGTGCTGACGCTCGTCACCGCATTGGTGGGCGAGACCGGCGTCTCCGGTCCGCTGCTGGCCGCGCGCGTCGAGGGGGCGGTCGACCTGCTCGCCGACGCGAGCGAGTCGGCGATGCTGCGGGTCAACCCCGACGACCTCTCGCTCCTCGCCGGACTTCTGCCCGGGACGATCTTCCCGGTCGGCGACGCGCAGGTGGCGCGCGGCAGCTTCGTGCTGGAGGCGGCCTCGACCATCGTCGAGGACGGCCCCGCGCTGTGGATGGAGCAGCTGACGGCGGCGATCGAGCGCGCGGCGGTGCCCGCGTGCTGAACCGCTTCGCCGACGACTATCTCGCCACCTTGGCCGAGGCCGCGCCGCGCTTCGCCGCGAAGGTCTCCGGCCGGCTGTCGTCCTATGACGGGCTGCTGATGGAGGCGGTCGGGCTGTCGCTCCCGGTCGGCACCGTGTGCCGCATCGGCGCCGCGGGCACCGCGCAGGTCGAGGCCGAGGTGATCGGCTTCCGCAACGGCCGCACGCTGATGATGAACCTGGGTGGCCCCGCCGCGCTGCTGCCCAACGCCCCCGTGCGCCCGCTCGGCGCGCCCGGCGAGGCCGAGGTCGGCGCCGCGCTGCTCGGCCGAGTCGTCGACGGCTCGGGCGCGCCCATCGACGGGCTCGGCCCGATCCGCGGCGCGGGGCGCTGGCCACTCGCGGGCCACGTGCAGTCGCCGCTCGACCGCGGCCGCGTGCTCGCCCCGCTCGACGTCGGCGTGCGCGCGATCAACGGGCTGCTCACCGTCGGCCAGGGCCAGCGCGTCGGCATCATGGCGGGCTCGGGCGTCGGGAAGTCGGTGCTGCTCGGCATGATGGTGCGCGCGGCGCAGGCCGACGTGATCGTGATCGGGCTGATCGGCGAGCGCTCGCGCGAGGTCGCCGACTTCCTCGAGACCAAGGTGGCGGGCGCGGCGCGCCAGCGCGCGGTGGTCGTCGCGGTGCCCGCCAACCACTCGCCCGTGCTGCGCATCCGCGGCGCCCTGCGCGCCACCGCGATCGCCGAGGCGTTCCGCGCCGAGGGCAAGAAGGTGCTGCTGATCATCGACTCGCTCACCCGCGTGGCGCACGCCGGGCGCGAGATCGGGCTGGCGCTGGGCGAGCCCGCCTCGGCGCGCGGCTATCCCCCGTCCGCGATCGCGATGCTGCCCAATTTGATCGAGCGCGCCGGCTCGGACGTGAACACCGGCGGCTCGATCACCGCGATCTACACCGTGCTGGCGGACGGTGACGACGGCAACGACCCGGTGGTCGACTCGGCGCGCTCGATCCTCGACGGCCATATCGTGCTGAGCCGCGCGATGGCGGAGCGCGCGGTCTATCCCGCGATCGACGTCTCCAAGTCGGTCAGCCGCGTGATGAACGACATCGTGCCCGCCGAGCACCAGCAGGCCGCGCGCGCGCTGCGCCGCCATCTCGCCACCTATGAGGAGAATCGCGACCTCGTGCTGATGGGCGCCTATCGCTCGGGCAGCGACGCCGCGATCGACAATGCCATCGCCTATCACCCCGCGATCACTGAGTTCATCCGGCAGGAGACCGCGCAGGTGGTGCCGCTGGAGGACGCCGCGGCCGAGCTGGTCGGCGTGTTCGGCGATGGCTGACGCCGCGCGGCTCAAGCGGCTGCACCGCGTGCGCACGCTCCAGCTCGGGCTGGCGCGCGCCGACGAGGCGCGCGCCCGCGCGCAGTTGTCGAGCGAGACCCAGCTGGCGCACCGCATCGGCCAGCTGGTCGACGCGGTGGCGCCGGTGCCGACCGCGGCGACGGGCGCGGTGAACCTCGCCGCGGCGGCGCATTTCCGCGAGCGGCTGCAGCGCTCGGCCGAGGCGGCGGTGAACCGCGTGCGCATGGCCGAGCAGCACGCCGAGCGCAGCGGCGCGGCGACGCGATCGGCCAAGCGCGACCAGAATGCGGTGGAGAAACTGATCGACCGCCGGCGCGCCGAGGACGTGCGCGCCGAGATGAAGGCGCTGGAGGACGCGCCCGCGCCGGCGCCGCGGCGGTAGGGGGGCGGTGGGCGCCCTCCTGTTCCCCGGTGCAGGCCGGGGCCCAGGTGGAAGGTGTCGGTGGGAGACACGGAAGGCCTGCCCAATTTCGCCCCTCCACCGCCTGCCGGCTCGACCGATCACTGACGCTCGTCGAGCGTCAGTCGCCGCTCACCTCGCCCAGGTCATCCTTCAGCTTCGCCCTGACGCGACGACGCCGAGCGTCCCTGATCAGGTCGCTGATCTCGTCGAGCAGCACAATCCCATCTTCGGCCTGCCCCGTCTTCATATCGGGATCTGCTTCGAACAGTGCCTTGGCACGCGCGGACATGTCGATCGCCCTGGCGTAGCTATCCTCGCCGAGCTTCTCTCGCACGAGTTCTAGGCCATTGTTCAGCTCATAAAAATCAGCCTCGAGGAATGTTTCCGGGAAGTAGCCGGTTTTCTTTTTAAACTTTCTTGGGACATGCAATACCATCGCCCCGAGTTGGTCGTATATCTCTCCCAACGTTTTTGGTATATATGGACCTGGTATAGTGATGGAACTACGGTAAAAATATTCCTCTTCCTCGATGTCGCTCATTTCACTGGTCTCCTGATGATGTATGATCCGCCTTCCTTTACCGGTCTGACAATGACGATTGCCGATGGCCGAGACCGCCCGCGGAAAAAATCTCTTATCTGACCATCAGACATTCTTTTCTCGCGCAATGTCACGTCAAAGAACACATCTCCTATCCGCATGTCGGGGATGCGGTATCCTTGACCATCATGCATATATTCTCGACGATTTACTGCTACCGCGCCACGGCCGCCCGCATCAACACCCGCCAAATTAAATTTTGCCCTAAGTTCTTTTCTAACTTCCTGGTCCATATAGTTGCCTAAGGCTTCTCGATTGTGAAGCCGGACGCGCAAAGATGAGCTTTGCATTAGGCTGGCACCATCAGCATATGCCTCCTCGGCGACCTGCTGCATCTTACGCAGTCCTTCGAGTTGCAAGGGCTGAAGGTCGCCTTTCACGCGCATTATGGTGAGTGCGCGGTCAAACCGTAGATCGTCGAGGAGACGGCGCTGCCCGTCCGCTGTCGAAGGAAACCCAAAGGATTGATAGACAAACTTCGGGTCCAGCGCTTGGATGTCAGCGAAAATCTTTTCCGCCTGCGCGCGCATGAGCGTAGTTCGGACCGCCGCACCTGGGCCTGTGATGCCGAAGAACCCGTCGAAGGGGGCGAGCACTGACCCAGCCGGTGAGTTACGCAGGATCGGCAGCTCATCCAGGATCATCGGATCCTCGAAGGCGCGGATGTTGCCGCCGCGCGTCTCGGGCGGCTCCGGCGCGCCGATCGGGATCAGCGTCGGACCCGGCTCGCCCGGCCGGTAGACCCCGTCCGAGCGGACGATACCGCCGCCCTCTCCCGCGCCACCGCCCTCTCCCACTCGCTCCGACGGCCCGTCGCGCGCCGCCGCCGCGCCGCCCGGACCGGAGGTGAAGCGACCGTCGCGCGGGTCGTGCCAGGGGTTGAACTTCAGCTCGACGCCGTCGTCGCGGCGCGTCGGGATCCGCCCCGTCCGTATCCAGATCGAGAATAAGCGCCGTCGTTCGGCGGGGCTCACCCCCGCCGGTATCCATGCCCGGTCCAAGTTCATCGTGTCGCCCCGCTCTACAGACGCGGCCGGAACATCTGAGCAACATTCTCCAACAAGGCAATCGCCGATGGCGTGCGATCGCCGCGGCGGGTCAGCGTGCCCGGGCGAACGCGATCCAGCGTAGGCCGCGCCATCACCAGCGGTCCGTCGCCGGGCGTCGTGCCCCGCCATCGCGCCGGTCGGCGTTCGCCGGCAACGCCGCGCGTCGGTGAGCGGCTGGCTGATCGCATCGAGCCGCGGGCTGCTTCCCCCGGCATTCCCGTGGCGCAGCCCCCGCCCCACGCGCGCCGCGAGCGTGGCGGGACGGCCACAGCCTCGCCCGATCTCCGCCACAATGGCGGGATCGCGTTCATCCCGCCGACAGAAAGCGTGTCAGTTCGGCCACACCTCGCGCCGACGTGCGACCGCCGCGTCTTTTTACAGCAACCAAGCCCCGCCCGCGCGGTTCAGTGGGTCCCCGGTCCGGGCGCCTGCGGCGTCACACACCGGACAACGAAACTGATCTTGAGGAATCCGTATGCGTAAGCTCGTTCTTGCGGCCGTCGCCGCGTCCGCCGCGTTCGTCGCCACCCCCTCGCTGGCGCAGGACGCCACCGCGACCGACACCAGCGCCCCGGTCGACACCTCGACCGCACAGGCCCCCGACGGCACCAAGGCGTTCGGCTTCGAGCCCTATGTCGCGGTGCGCGGCGGCTGGGAGGAGTTCCAGACCGACAGCGTCGCCGGCGCGCCGCAACAGAACAAGCTGAACGGCTCGCTGGTCGAGGGCCTGGTCGGCGCCAACGTGCCGCTCGGCGCCTTCTTCGTCGGTGCCGAGGGCAACGTCGCCAAGGGCATCTCGGGCGACATCGACTGGCAGTACGGCGCCGCCGGCCGCTTCGGCCTGCGCGCCGGCGAGAGCGGCCTGATCTACGGCAAGGTCGGCTACCAGTGGGTCAATTTCGACAAGCGCGTGAACACCGACCGCGACTTCCACGACGTCACCTACGGCATCGGCTTCGAGGTCGGCCCGAAGGAGATCGGTCTCGGCGGCCTGACCGGCAACTCGGGCATCCGCCTGCGCGGCGAGGTCTCGACCTTCGGCTGGACCAACAGCTTCCGCCCGACGCTCGGCATCGTGGCGCACTTCTGATCCCGGCTTCGGTCGCGAAGGGAGCCTAGCGCGACCGACCGCACCAGTGGCGTTCCCGTGCGGGGGAGAGAGGGGCGGGGCCGGCGACGGTCCCGCCCTTTGCTCGTCCGGCGAGGGCGCGTCCTACCCGCTCCGTCAGGGTCCGATCCCTCCGAGCGGACCCGTGCTCCCGCGCAGGGGAGCCCCGGGCCATGGGCGGCGACCTTGGTGGTCCTGGGCTCCGGCGTGACGGCCGTGACGCTGGGCTCCTGCGTCCGCAGGAGCATCCCGCTGACCCACATCAGATGGATCAGCCTCTAGAAGGCTCCCTCCGCGACACTCTTCCGCCTCGCAGGCAGCATCGATAACCGATAGGCGACGTCCCGCCGGTGAGGGAAAGGACGCGGTCGCACCCTCGCGGGCGGCGCCGCCTCAGCCCTCCACCTTCTCCGCCAGCTCGAGCCAGCGCAGCTCGGCCGCCTCTTTCTCGTCGCGCAGCGCGGCGATGCCCCTGCTCAGCCGATCGAAGGCCGCCGCGTCCCGCGCGTACAGGCCCGGGTCGGCCATCGCCGCCTCGTCGCGCGCGATGGTGGCGTCGATCTCCTCGATCCGCTTCGGCAGCAGCTCATAGTCGCGCTGGTCCTTGTAGGTGAGCTTGGTCCGCGCCGCGGGCGGCGGGGACGGCGCCGCCACGGCCGCCACCTTGGCCGCTGGCCGGCGCGCCGCCTCGACGCGCGGGCGCCGCTGCCGCTCCCAATCCTCGTAGCCGCCCGCCACCACGTCGACGTGGCCCGTTCCGTCGAGCCCCAAAGTCACCGTCACGGTGCGGTCGAGGAAGTCGCGGTCGTGGCTGACGATCAGCACCGTGCCCTCATAGTCCGCGATCACTTCCTGGAGCAGGTCGAGCGTCTCGAGGTCGAGGTCGTTGGTCGGCTCGTCGAGCACCAGCAGGTTGGAGCGCCGCGCGAACTCGCGCGCCAGCAGCAGGCGCGAGCGCTCGCCGCCCGACAGCGTCCCCACCTTGGCCTCGGCGAGTGAGGGATCGAACAGGAACTCCTTGAGATAGCCGTGGAGATGCTTGCGCGTGCCGAGCACGTCGATCCACTCGCCGCCGTCGGCGACGACGTCGCGCACGGTCTTCTCGGGCGCCATCAGGCTGCGCTGCTGGTCGATCACGATGCCGTCGAGCGTCTTGGCGCGCTTGATCGTGCCGACGTCGGGTTCGATCTCGCCGGTGAGCAGCCGGAGCAGCGTCGTCTTGCCCGCGCCGTTGCGCCCGACGATGCCGATCCGGTCGCCGCGCGCGACGCGCAAGTTCAGGTCGCGGATGATCGCGCGCTCGCCGTAGCTCTTGGAGACGTGCTCGACGTCGATCACCACCTTGGTCTTCACGTCGTCGCTCGCGATCGACAGCGCGGCGGCACCCTGCGGGCCGGTCATCGCGGCGCGTTCGGCGCGCATCTCCTTGAGCTTGGCGAGGCGGCCCTGGTTGCGCCGACGCCGCCCGGTGACGCCGCGCTGGAGCCAATGTTCCTCGATCTTGAGCTTGGCGTCGAGCCGCGCGGCGTTGCGCTCCTCCTCGGCATAGACCTGCTCGGTCCACGCCTCGAACCCGCCGAAGCCGACCTCGGCGCGGCGCAGCTCGCCGCGGTCGAGCCACAGGGTCTGGCGCGTCAGCCGGGTGAGGAAGGTGCGGTCGTGGCTGATCACCACGAAGGCGCCCCGGTAGCGCTTGAGCCAGTCCTCCAGCCACTCGATCGCTCCGACGTCGAGGTGGTTGGTCGGCTCGTCGAGCAGCAGCACGTCGGGGTCGAGCGCGAGCGCGCGCACGATCGCGGCGCGGCGGCGCTCGCCGCCCGAGGCGGACCGCGCCTCGCGCGTGAGGTCGATGCCGAGCTGCCCCGCGATCGCCTCGGCCTCATAGGGCTGCGGCGGGTGCGCGCCGGAGAGGACATAGTCGGCCAGCGTGGCGAAGCCGGCGAGGTCGGGGTCCTGCTCGAGCATCACCACCTTGGTGCCCGGCACGATCGTGCGCCGGCCCTCGTCGCTGTCGATCGCGCCCGCGATCAGCTTGAGCAGGGTGGACTTGCCGGCGCCGTTGCGCCCGATCAGCGCGAGCCGGTCGCGCTCGCCGATGAACAGGTCGAGGTGGCGGAACAGCCAGCCGGCGCCCTGCACCAGCCCGAGGTCTTCGTAGGAGAGGATGGGTGCGGCCATGGCGCGGACCTAGGTGGCGGGGGCGCGGCTGGCAATGGCGCGGGGTCCGCTCGCGGGGCGCCGCTCGCGGGGCGCCGCCAGCGGGGCGCCGCCAGCGGGGCGCCGCTCGCGGAACGGGGGCGAGAGCCCGCGGGCGACGCGACGGCGCGGGCGAGCGCGGCTTGCCGGACAAGGCGGGGGCACCTACACCCCAGCGTCGAGGAGACGAGAGTGACCCCACGCTGGACCTTCGCCGCGCCCGTGCTGCTGGCCGCATCGCTCGCCGCCTGCTCCGCGCAGCCGAGCGCGCCGGTCGCGGGGGACGCCTATGTCCGGCTCGCGGCGGTGCCGGGCCGGCCGGCGGCGGGCTATTTCCTGCTCCACGGCGGCGCCGCGGACGCGACGCTGGTGCAGGTCGAGGCACCCGGCGCGGCGCGGACCGAGCTCCACGCCAGTCGCATGACCGGCAACCGCATGGCCACGATGGACTCGCTGCCGAGCGTGCGCGTGCCCGCGCGCGGCAGCGTCGCCTTCGCGCCGGGGGCACAGCACGTCATGCTGTTCGGCCTGCCCGCCAGCGTCGCGGCGGGAAGCACGCTGCCGCTGACGCTGCGCTTCGAGGACGGCAGCGCGGTGCGCGCCGACGCGCGCGTGATCGCGGCGGGCGATGCCGCGCCGGAGTGAGCGCGCGGTGGGCGTGCGCGACATGGCGCCGCCCGTGGTGGCAGGTGGCGCCGACCTCCCCCGCCGTCGCCCGGCGGAGGCCGGGGCCCAGGTGGGGAGGCCGCGGTGAGGCTCACCGGCGTCACCCGACTGGGCCCCGGCCTCCGCCGGGGCGACGGCGGGAGGGCGCGGTGAGCGTTGCTCCCGCGGGCGAAGCGACGCCCGTGACCCGCCCGCTCACCCCCGGCGAGGTCGCGCTGGCGCGCTCGGTCTACGGCGACTCGATCGACTATGCGCCGGTGCGCCTGGCGCGGCGCACATGGGCCTTCTTCCAGCCGCGCGACGTGGTGATGGCGCCGCGCGGCACGATCCACTTCCACCCGAGAGGCGAGCTGTGGCGCGACGATTTCGCCGCGGCCCCGCTCGGCCTGCAGGGGCTGTTCGTCCACGAGCTGTGCCACGTCTGGCAGCACCAGCGCGGCGTGTGCCTGCCGCTCGCGCGCCATCCCTTCTGCCGCTACCATTACACCATCCACCCGGGCTGGCCGCTCGAGCGCTACGGGCTGGAGCAGCAGGCCGAGATCGTCCGCCACGCCTTCCTGCTGCGTCGCGGCGCCACCGTCGCGGGCGCGCCCGAGCTGGCGCGCTACGAGACGATCCTGCCGTTCCGCGCGGGGTGACGCCGCGGCGGCGTGGCGCGACTCAGGCCGGTCCGGCGCGGGCCACCGCGACCGCCTGGAGCAGCAGCGCCTCGTGCCGGCCGACGATCCGGCCGAACGCCGCGCGGTCGTCGAGCGCGCGCGACAGGACGATGGCGCCCTGGATCGCGCCGACCGTCTCCTCCGCCAGCGCGCGCGCCGGCGCGGCGGCGACACCGCCGCGCGCCAGACACGCCGAGAGCGCCGCGATCCAGCGCGCGAAATAGCCCGCCACCCGGGGCGCGAAGGTGTCACCCGACGCGCCCAGGCTGACCCAGCCGACCAGGCACACGCGCTGGCCCGAGTGGAAATAGCGGGTCACCTCCGCCATCATCGATCGGATCGCCGCGGCCGGATCGGGCGAGCGCTCGAGCGGGTCGAACAGATGCGCCTGGAACCAGCCGTCGATGTCGGCGAGCACCGCGTCCATCATCTCCTCCTTCCCGCCCGGGAAGAAGTTGTAGAGGCTGCCCTTGCCCAGGCCGGTGGCGCCCGAGAGGAGCGCCAGGCTCGCGCCCTCGAAGCCGTGCGTGCGGAACGCCTCCGCCAGCGCCGGGAGGGCGCCGGCGCGATCGCTGAGCGTGCGCCGGGCGGTCAGAGGCCGAGCTCGCTGAGCGAGGGATGATCGTCGGGGCGTCGCCCGAGCGGCCAGTGGAAGGCGCGCTCGGCCGCCGCGATCGGCCGGTCGTTGATGGAGGCGAGGCGGCGCGCCATCAGGCCCGCGCCGTCGAACTCCCAGTTCTCGTTGCCGTAGGCGCGGTACCACTGCCCGGCCGCGTCGTGCCACTCATAGGCGAAGCGGACCGCGATCCGGTTCGCGTCGTGCGCCCACGGCTCCTTGATGAGCCGATACTCCAGCTCAAGCGCCCATTTGCGCGTGAGGAAGGCGACGATCGCGCTCCGCCCGGTCAGGAACTCGCCGCGGTTCCGCCAGACGCTGTCCGGCGTGTAGGCCAGCGACACCGCCGCGGGATCGCGGCTGTTCCACGCGTCCTCGGCCAGGCGCGCCTTGCGCGCCGCCGTCGCGGCGGTGAAGGGGGGAACGGGCGGGCGGGACATCGCGCATCTCCTCGCCAGTTGTACCGATCGGTACAACTCAGGCGCCGCCTCGTCAAGCGCGGCGGAGGCCGTCGCCGACGCCTCAGCGCAGCAGCACCAGCTCCTCCGCCATGGTCGGGTGGAGCGCCACGGTGGCGTCGAACTGCGCCTTGGTCAGCCCCGCCTTCACCGCCACCGCCGCGGCCTGGATGATCTCGGGCACATCGGGCCCGATCATGTGGATGCCGACGACGCGGTCGGTCTCGCCGTCGCACACCATCTTGTAGAGCGCGCGCTCGTCGCGCCCCGCCAGCACGTTCTTCATCGGCCGGAAATCCGACGAATAGACCTTCACCGAGCCCAGCTTCTGGCGCGCCTGGCTCTCGGTGAGCCCCACCCCCGCGATCGGGGGATGGCTGAACACCGCCGAGGGCACGCAGTCATAGTCCACCCGCGTGTCCTTGCCGCCGTACATCCGGTCCGCGAAGGCCTGGCCCTCGCGGATCGCGATCGGGGTGAGCTGGATCCGGTTGGTCACGTCGCCGACCGCGAAGATCGAGGCGCAGGTCGAGCGATTGTCGTCGTCCACCTTGACCGCGCCGTGCTCGTCGAGCTCGACCCCGGCGGTCTCCAGCCCGAGCCCGGTGGTGTTGGGGCGGCGCCCGGTGGCGAACATCACCAGGTCGACGACCGCGGGCTCATGCCCGCTCATGCGCACCTCGAGGCAGCCGTCGTCCCTCTTCTCGATGCCCTCGAACTGGGCGTCGAAGCGGAACTCCAACCCCTTCATCATGCTGATCTGGAGCAGCCGGTCGCGGATCTGCAGGTCGTAGCCGCGCAGGATCTCCTTGGTGCGGTTCATCAGGATGACGTGCGCGCCGAGCTGGTGGAAGATGCCCGCGAACTCGTTGGCGATATAGCCCGCGCCCGCGATCAGCACGCGCTTCGGCACCGAGTCGAGGTGGAACGCCTCGTTCGAGGTGATGCCGTGCTCGTGGCCGGGACAGGACGGCACCGCGGGGTGCGCGCCGACCGCGATCAGGATCGTCGCGGCGGTGCGCGTGGTGCCGTCGCCGAGCGTCACCTCATGGGGGCCGGAGACGGTGGCGCGCTGGTGGATGATCTCGGCGCCCGCGTTCTCCAGCGTGTGGGTATAGGCGCCGTTGATGCGATCGACCTCGCGCAGCACGTTGTCGCGCAGCCGCTGCCAGTCGAACGCGCAGTCGCCCGGCACGTCCCAGCCGAAGTGGCGCGCGTCGCGCAGGTCCTCGGCGAAATGCGCGCCGTAGACGAGCAGCTTCTTGGGCACGCAGCCGCGGATCACGCAGGTGCCGCCGACGCGATATTCCTCCGCCACCGCCACCCTGGCGCCGTGCGCCGCGGCCACCCGCGCGGCGCGGGTGCCGCCCGAGCCGGCGCCGATGACGAAGAGGTCGTAATCGTAGTCGGACATGGGGTCGGGCGTGAGGTCGGGCATAAGCGGGCGGCTCCGTGGACGCGGGAAGACGGGTGCGCGCGCGCCGGGCGTCGAGACGGCGCGCTGCGGTCCCGGCGCTGCTAGACGCCGACCCCGCCAAGCTCAACCGTGCTCCCGCGCACGCGGGAGTCCAGGACCAAAGGCGTCAGCCTCTCGGCGCGAGGTCGAGGCCCGGCGGGCGGGGGGACGCCGACCCAGATGGGGCCGCGCGCGCGCTCAGGGAAGGGGCGGCGCGCTCAGCACAGCCCCGTGAGCAGGTCGCTCAGCTCGCGCTGCAGCCGCGCCATGGTGAAGGGCTTGCCGATGAAGCGGTCGGCGGCGCGGGTGTCGAGATGGTCGTCGCCGACGAAGCCCGACATCACGATCGTGCGCGCGCCCGGCAGCAGCGCCAGCACGCGCCGGACCAGGCCGAAACCGTCGAGCGAGCCGGGCATGCGCACGTCGGTGAGCAGCACGTCGAAGCGCACGCCGCCGTTGATCATGTCATAGGCCTCGTCGCCCGAGGCGGCGGTATGGACGTCATAGCCGGTGCTCTGGAGCTGCTCGCAGACGGTGCTGCGCACCAGCGGCTCGTCGTCCACCACCAGGATCACTGGCGCGCGCTGGTCGTCCGTCATTCGCTGTTTAGCCCCGTGCGACACCGTTCATCGTATAAAATCAACTGCTCGACGCCGGTCTTGCCGCTCGCTTGATGCGTGTCAAGGCGGGACAGGCGCGCGCGCGCTTCGAAGTTGACGTAACGGTAATTTACAAACCCGAGTGTTGCACCGAGTCCGCAATGACGGGGGCATGGGCGGTCGTGGCGGAGGGATCCGGCCACCGTGGCAGGCGACGGTCCGACGGCACCGGCGCCGCCGCTCGGGTGATTCGGGGGCTGGCTGGCTGGCCGGGGATCAGGGGCACCGGCGCTCGCGGAACGACTCAGCAGCCGCTCGCTCGCCCACCGCCCTACCGCCGACCGCCGACCGCCGACCGGCCCAGCCCACCGCCCACCGCCCCACCGCCCCAATGCCGGCCGCCGACCGCCGACCGCCCACCGGCCCGGCCCACCGCCCGACCGCCCCACCGCCGTCATCCCTGCGAAGGCAGGGATCCAGACGCGCAAACCGGTCGATGGAGCCGAGACGTCAACGCGTCTGGATCCCCGCCTGCGCGGGGATGACGGAGGGGGCGGCATGGCCTGGCGGCATAAGCGAGAGACGCGCGGTCGGGACCTCACCCGCGGTCGAGCTCGCGCGAGGCGCTTCGCCACCCGCGCCTCCCGCCTGCCCTTCGCGTCATCCCTGCGGGGGCAGGGATCCAGACGCGCGGACCTGTCGATGGAGTTGGGATGTCAGCCCCTCTGTATCCCCGCCTGCGTGGGGATGACGAGGGGGCGGCATAAGCGAGAGACGCGCGGCCGGGACCTCACCCGCGGTCGAGCTCGCGCGAGGGCCTTCGCCACCCGCGCCTCCCGCCTGCCCTTCGCGTCATCCCTGCGACGGCAGGGATCCAGACGCGCGGACCTGTCGATGGGGTTGGGCCGTCAGCGCCCCCAGATCCGCGCCGACGCGGGCATGACGGAAGTTGGGGAGAAGCGGCGCGAGACGACGCTCACGCCACCTGCTCTCGCGCCGCCGCACCCGCGCCACGGGGCAGCGCGTCGGTGGCGCTCGCCCCCCGCCCGCTCACCCCGGCGTCACGCCGCGGCGGGCTGCTTCGACTTGATCACCTCGAGCAGGTCGTCGAACGACTTGGAGAAGCTCGCCACGCCCTCCTCGACCAGCTCTTTGGTCACGCCGTCGAGGTCGAGCCCGAGGCGCGCCTGCTCGTCGATCACGTGGCGCGCGCCGTCGACGTCCTGCTGGAGCGTCGGCGCCACCGTGCCATGGTCGCGGAAGGCGTCCATCGTCTTGGGCGGCATGGTGTTGACCGTGTCGGGCCCGATCAGCTGGTCGACGTAGAGCGTGTCGGGATAGTCCGGGTTCTTGGTGCCGGTGGACGCCCAGAGCAGCCGCTGCGGGCGCGCGCCCTTGGCGGCGAGCTTCTGCCAGCGCTCGGAGGCGACGAACTCCTCGTACCAGGCATAGGCCAGCTTGGCGTTGGCGATCGCCACCTTGCCCTTGAGCGGCTTGGCCTCCTCGCCGCCGACGCCGGCGTCGATCTTATCGTCGATCTTGCTGTCGATGCGGCTGACGAAGAAGCTGGCGACGCTGGCGATCTTGTCGATCGACAGGCCCTTGCCCACGCGCTCCTCGAGCCCCTCGACATAGGCGTGCGCGACGTTCTGATAGGCCTCGATGCCGAACAGCAACGTGACGTTGACGTTGATCCCCTTGGCGATCGTGTCGCGGATCGCGCGCACGCCGTCGTCGGTGCCGGGGATCTTGATCATGAGGTTGGGGCGGTCGACCGCCTGCCACAGCCGCTCGGCCTCCTCGGCGGTCTCGGGGCCGTTGAGCGCGAGATAGGGCGAGACCTCGAGGCTGACATAGCCGTCCGCCGCGTCGAGCCGCTGATAGACCGGCAGCAACGTGTCGCACGCCGCCTGGATGTCCTTGATCGCCTGCGCCTCGTAGCGCGCCATCGGCTCGGCGCCGGGGTTCTCGCGGTCGAACGCGGTGAAGCCCTCGTCATAGGCGTCGCCCGCGCCCATCGCCTTCTCGAAGATCGTCGGGTTGGAGGTGACGCCGGTCAGCCCGTCGGCGTCGACCAGCTTCTGCAACCCGCCCTGCGCGAGGAACTTGCGGTCGACGAAGTCGAGCCACACCGCGGTGCCCGCCTCGCTGAGGTCCTGTAGCTTGCTCACTCGCCTTCCTCCATCTCGTCGCGCGTCCCGCCGATATAGGGGCGGCGGGGGCGCAGGATAAGCCTGTGCGGTCGTGGCGAGCGCCGCCGCTCCTCAAAAGCACCACCCCGGCGCACGCCGGGGTCCAGGTGGGAGGACTGTCGTGGGTCTCACCGCCGTCCCCCAACTGGACCCCGGCGTGCGCCGGGGTGGTCGTCGGAGGGCGAGGCGACGGCCGCCCGCGCCCGATCCGCGGGATTACCGCCCCATCGCCTCCTTGGCGACCTTGACGACATTCTCCACGGTGAAGCCGAACTTGTCCTGCAGCTTCGCCAGCGGGGCCGAGGCGCCGAAGGTCGACATCGTGATCTGCCGCCCCTCGAACCCGACGTAGCGGTCCCAGCCGAGCGAGCCCGCCATCTCGATCGCGACGCGCGCGGTCACCGCGCGGGGCAGCACGCTCTCCTTGTAGGCGGCGTCCTGGCGCTCGTAGCGGAACCAGCTCGGCATCGACACGACGCGCGCCTTCACGCCCTCGCCGACGAGCCGCTCATAGGCCGCGACCGCGAGCCCCACCTCCGAGCCGGTCGCGATCAGGATCACCTCGGGCACGCCGCCCGCGGCCGCGTCGGCCAGCACATAGGCGCCCTGCGCCACGCCGTCGGCGCTCGCGTACGTGGAGCGGTCGAGCGTCGGCAGCGCCTGGCGCGACAGCACCAGCGCGGTGGGGTGGTCGGCCGACGTCATCGTCGCGCGCCACGCCGCCGCCACCTCGTTGGCGTCGCCCGGGCGGATCGTGTCGAGCCCCGGGATCGCGCGCATCGTGGCGAGATGCTCGATCGGCTGGTGGGTCGGACCGTCCTCGCCGACGCCGATCGAATCGTGCGTGAAGACATAGACCGCGCCGATCTCCATGATCGCCGCCAGCCGCACCGGCGCGCGCATGTAATCGAGGAACACCAGGAAGGTGGAGCCGTACGAGCGCAGGTGCGACAGCGCCATGCCGTTGACCACCGCGCCCATCGCATGCTCGCGCACGCCGAAGTGGAAGTTGGTGCCGCCGTAGTTGTTCGCCTCGAACGAGGGCGCGCCCTTGACGTCGGTCTTGGTCGAGGGCGCGAGGTCGGCCGAGCCGCCGACCAGCCACGGCACCTTCTTGACGATCGCGTTGAGCACCTTGCCGCCCGCGTCGCGGCTCGCCACGCCCTTGGCGTCGGCCTCGAAGGTCGGAATCTCGCTGTCCCAGCCGTCGGGCAGCTGGTCCTTGAGCAGCAGGTCGAGCTCGCCCGCCTGCTCGGGGAACTCGCCGCGATAGCGGTCGAACAGAGCGACCCACGCGTCGCGCGCCGCCTGCCCGCGCGACGCCACCGCCTCGCCGAACGCCTCCTTCACCCCCGCGGGGACGTAGAATTGCTTGTCGACCGGCCACCCATAGGCCGCCTTGGTCTTCGCCACATTCTCCTCGCCGAGCGGCTCGCCGTGCGCCTTCTCGGTGCCGGCGCGCGGGCTGCCCCAGCCGATCACCGAGTGGACGACGATGAAGGTCGGCCGGTCGTCGGTCGCCTTGAACGACTCGATCGCCGCCGACAGCGCGCCCACGTCATTGGCGTCGTCAACGTGGATCACGTTCCAGCCATAGGCCTGGAAGCGCTGGCCGACGTCCTCGTCGAAGGCGAGATCGGTGCCACCCTCGATCGAGATATGGTTGCTGTCGTAGATCCAGCACAGGTTGCTGAGCCTCAGGTGCCCGGCGAGGCTCGCCGCTTCGGCCGCGACGCCCTCCATCATGTCGCCGTCGCCGCACAAAGCGTAGACGTCATGGTCGAACAGGTCGTAGCCCGGGCGGTTGTAGCGCGCCGCGAGCCAGCGCTCGGCGATCGCCATGCCGACCGAGTTGCCGCAGCCCGCGCCGAGCGGCCCGGTGGTGGTCTCGACCCCGGTGGTGTGGCGATACTCGGGGTGGCCCGGCGTCTTCGAGCTGAGCTGGCGGAACTGCTCGATGTCCTCGAGGCTGACCGCGGGCTTGCCGCTCTTCTCGCCGTCGGCGCCGATCTCCTCGACCCCCGCGAGATACAGCAGCGAGTAGAGCAGCATCGAGGCGTGGCCGACCGACAGCACGAAGCGGTCGCGGTTGGGCCAGTCGGCGTGGCGCGGGTCGTAGCGGAGGAACTTGGTCCACAGCGTCCAGCCCACCGGGGCGAGCGCCATCGGGGTGCCGGGGTGGCCCGAGTTGGCCTTCTGCACCGCGTCCATGGAGAGCGTGCGGATGGTGTCGATCTGGAGCCGCTCGGGGCTGCCGTCCTCGTGGACGTCCGCGGAGATGGTAGCGGTATCGGTCATGTCAGCCCCTCGCATCGTGTCGCAACAGGTTAGGTACACCCTGGGAACGGCGCCGGCCGGGCGCGTCGCCGCGCCGGACGATGCCCCGGTCATGGCCCGGTCCCGCTCACGGGTGTTCGGGCGATCGAACGCACCGGCGCGCGGCCGGTTGCCCGAGTCAGCGCATCCTCTACCCGCTCGTCGCGGCGCGTTCCAGCCGCGTAACGACGCCGCCCCGCGCCACGTACGCCGCGTCGACCTCGTCGAGGAACAGCCCGTGCCCCATCACGCCGGGCGTGGCGTCGAGCGCGCGGGCGAGCTCGCGCGGGTCGGGGAAGGCGGCGAAGCGCGCGTCGAGGATGAGGTTGCCGTTGTCGGTGGGCGAGTCGCGCCGGGTGGTGGCGGCGCCCAGCGCGGCGAGCCGCGCGGCGACGAAGGCGCGCGCGAACGGGATCACCTCGACCGGCAGCCGGGCGGCGCCGATCGCGGCGACCTGCTTGGAGCCGTCCGCGATGACCACCATGCGCGCCGAGGCGGCGGCGACGATCTTCTCGCGCAGCAGCGCGCCGCCCGCGCCCTTGATGGCGTAGAAGCGCGGGTCGAGCTCGTCGGCGCCGTCGACGGTGAGGTCGACGCGGGCGACGTCGGCGAAATCGTCGACCACGATGCCCGCGGCGCGCGCGCGCTCCTCGCTGGCGCGGCTGGTCGCGACGGCGCGGATGGCGAGCCCGTCACGGACGCGCGCGGCGAGCGCGTCGATGAAGTAGGCGACGGTGGAGCCGGTGCCGAGGCCGACCAGCAGGCCGGGGGTGACCTCGGCGACGGCGGCTTCGGCGGCGAGGCGTTTGTCGTTGGGCATGGATGACGTCTAAAATTTCGCGCGAGACACGCAAGCGCCATTATTAATCACGCGGCGTCCTGAGGTTCTAGAACACTTTCCATCAAGGCAGGGAAGCAGCATCCTAACTGGTACATGAAAGCAATCGTAATCTGCGCATCGGTTTTATCAATTGGCCACAGAGACACCCCCGCTAGTGTAGGATTAACGTCTGCCTCGTGGGCGATTTTATTTCTTCTTTTCCAGATACTTCTGAGCTGCCCTTTGATGTCGTCCGCAGACCGCGCTGTCGATCCAGGAACAGATCCATTGATCAACGTTGTGATCTTATCCCAAGGATCTACGCAGTAGCACGATAGTACGTCCGCTAGCTTAGCGGGGTCAACAAATGCCTTGTAGGAATTTACCCTTCTTACATGAGCCTCAGCCTGAGCCACCCGCGTTTCTGCATCCGTTATAGTGATTATTTCCATCGGAAGACTTATATTTCTAGTCCGCTTCGGCTCAGAGAAACGATGCCGAGCTTCAATCGCCACCAATTCATGCACGAAAAAATCAAACGAACTGACCGCAAGGATGTACGCAGATCTTAGAGCATCATCATTGGCTGGCTCGTTCGGCCTCAGCGCAGAAAGAGCGTCATAAAGGGAAACCATCTGACGCGCCCTATCCATAGCGTGTCCGAAGGTGGCCAAAGCGCCATCAAAGCGAGGCATGTCTCTAAAACTGACTCGTTAGAGCAATTACCTTTTCCGCACCTGCCCTAAATCCACTATCAATATCAGCGATTTTGACAAGATAGCTTTCGCCCACAGCGCCGCCAAAGGATGTGTCATTAGCTATGTCGATGGCAAAAACCGGTTTTGCAAGCTCTTGAGCAGTAGCAATGAGACCATCTAGCGAGCCGATTTCCATCAAGAATTGCGACGTTGGAGCATTTGATGATGTGTAAACATCCGGCGGCAGAAGCATCTTCGAAGATTCTAGAGCGTGCGCAAGCTCGTTATCTCTCACTTCTGCTAACTTATTAAACCACTTTTGAAAAGCTTGAGTCGGTTTCGCCTCCTCACCGCCACGCGACCTTTTCCTAAAATTATTGACCGTCGAGCCGAGATATTTCGGAGTTACCGGATGAAACGGATAATCCGCCTCCCGCAATATGCTATTTCCAGCAGCCTTCTTTCCCCAATCAGCCCACTTCGGCAGAGTTCGAGCAAGAGACCTCAACGCCATCGAAGAAAATAGATCAGGCGCCATAGGCAGAATAAAGCCGTGACTTGTCATGAATAGGTTTTGATTGATCGCGCCAAGGCTCGGGCTCATGTCAATCAGAGCATAATCAATGTTGTGAGCAACCGCAGTTATATTGATTGCATGATGAAGCGCACCGGGAATATTCTGCAAAGCAGATAATGTATTGCTAAGTTCATGAGCAACAGCGAGTTGACTCTCGTACTCCGATAAGCCCACATGGCCGGGAAGAAGAAATAACCCCGGCCGTAGATTCGCCTCTTGCAGTTCTGTCGATGTTATCGTGTAAGGCCTAGACTCGAAGGCTGGCCTGACAGCATCTCTAATATTTCTTGGCGACTGCGGCGACGGGCTTTCAAACGGGTAATCGTCTGTATCTATATCACCAAGAAAAACACCCGTCAGGTTACACTGTGGGTCGCAATCGACAACCATAACGCGCTTGCCTAGATTGGCCAGCATCCATCCAAGATGGAAGGTCATTGTCGTCTTAGAGACGCCACCCTTATGGTTGAAAATCGCGATTTGTTTCATCGGTGGAGCCTACTAATCCCCTCAAGCCTAACAGCAAGGCAAGCTTCCAATAGAGATCAAGCACGACCCGCCCGACTAAACAAGTCCAATGCATTTAAAGTGAACGCTTATTCAACCCACCGAAAAACGCCGTCGCCACCCGCGTCACCGCGTCGCCGATCTCCTGCTCGCGCGTGCGCTGGCCACCGCTGGCGCCCGCCGCGGCCCCCGCACCCGCTGCCTGCGCCTCCCCCGCGCCGCCCGCCGGCGCCGCGCCCTTGGCGGCCTTCTCCGCCGCCTTGGCCGCGACCGCGCTCGCGGCCATGCCCGCCACCGCGGTCAGCGCGCTCGCGATCGCCTGCTGGCCCGCGGGCGACTGGGCGCGCTCGATCCACGCCTCGCCCTGGCGGCGCAGCTCCTTGGGCAGCTTCACGCCGAACAGCTCCTTGGGCAGCTTGGCGCGCCGGCCCGCCCCCTGCCCGCCGCCATGCGCGCCGCCGTGACCGCCCCCCTGCCCGCCGCCGTCCGCCCCGGCCGCACCGGCGCCCTGCTTGCCCGCCGCCTGCTTCTTCTTGCCCATGCGCACCTCCTGTGTGCTAGAGAGGTAAGACACGTGCGCGGGCGATCAACCCTCGGCGCGCGCCGCCGCGCGGCGCTGGCGCACATAGGCGCGATAGGCGGGATCGTCCTGCCACGCGCCGGGCAGCTCCCACTTGATGATCCGGGTGATGTGGCTCGTCATCGGCCGGCCGTCGCGCCCCACCGCGGGGGTGAAGCGCGCGCGCGACCGCGCCGCGTCGCAGCCCGCCTCGTCGAGCGCGTCGCTGCCGCTCGCGACCACGACGCGGCACTCGCTGACCCGCCCGTCGGTGGCGACGGTCCACAATTGCGCCGAGGTGCCGAGCTCGCCGCGCGCCACCGCCTGCCTGGCGTAATCGTCCGGGCCGATGAAGCGCGACGGGTCGCCGCGCGGCGTCGCCTCGGTCGCCACCGCGTCGCGCTCGCCCGGCGCGATGCCCCAGCCCCGCGCGATATCGTCGTTGCAGCGCGCCAGCGCCTTGAGCGCGCGCGCGGTGCCCACCAGCGCCACCGCCAGCGCTGGCTCGCTCGAGGGGGTGAGCGTCAGCACCGCGCGCTCGGGCAGGTCGGCGAACAGCGCCGGGTCGGTCCAGCCGCGCAAGGTGCGCAATCTGTCGCCGGTGCCGTTGAACGCCTCGTAGCTGGTCTCGTCGCCGCGCCCCTCCACCGCGACCTGGAGCATGCCGCGACGCAGCCCGCGCTGGCCGAGGCGGCGCTGCACGCTCAGCTCGACGCGGTCGCCGAACGGCAGCGAGCGCCACGCCACGATCACGGGCGAGTCCGCCGGGCCGAAGGCGCGCGCCATCGCGCAGCCGCGCTCGCCGTAGTTGACCACCCATTTGCCCTGCGGCGCGAGCGGGGTCGGCGCGGCGGGTGCGGGCGGCGCCGCGGCGGCGAGCGCCAGCGCGCTCCCCGGCAGCGCCGCGCCGGCCAGCGCCGCGCCGGCCAGCGC
>NZ_JAHXZL010000012.1 GCF_019429525.1 Sphingomonas folli
CGGTGTCGATCGCGGCGAGCTCATCGGCATTCTCCAGCCCGACGTAGATGCGCCGGCCGTCGCCCGATGGCCAGACACCGTGCGGCATCTTGCCGACCGGGATGGTGGCGACGGGCGCGAAGTCGGACGTGCGGAACACCTTGACCACATTCTCTCCGCCGACCGTCACATACGCGAACTGCCCCTTGGCCGTGCGGGCGAAATTGACATGGTTCGTGATAGGCCCGGTATCCAGCACCTTCAGGATCGCGAAGGGTGGCCGAGCATCGAATGCGACCGTCTTGCCGATGTCCTTCAGCGTAAACCACACTTGCTTGCCGTCCGGCGTCGCGGCGATGTTGGGGCAGAAGGGGCTTGGCTGCGCCACCTGTCCGACCTGCGCGTGGGTCGCGACATCGAACACAGCCAATACCGGATTGAACGAAGAGCAGACATAGCCGTACCGGCCATCGGGAGAGAAGATCGTCATGCCCGGACCACCGGGCGTCTTGATGCGCCCCGTCTCCTTGTACGTCGTGGGGTCGAGCACGGCGATATAATCCTCGCCGCGGACCGTGACCCACACCTCCTTGCCGTCCGGCGTGAAGAACGCCTCGTGCGGACTGCGCCCGACATAGGTCGTGTGCTTGACGGTGTTGGTGGCGGTGTCGATCCACGACACGGCGTTCGATCCGATCGACACGACCGCCAAGGTCTTCCCGTCCGGCGAGAAGCCCAGGCCGTGAACCAGCACCTGTCCCTTGTAGAGCGGGGAGAAGTTCATCGGCTGGGGATCGCCGAGTTTGATGACGCCGAGCAGCCGGTTGTCGGCCGGGTCGGTCACCGACACCGTGTTGGAGAATTGTTCAGACGCATAGACGCGGTCGCGGTGGCTGACGGGCATGTCCTTAGCGTTCCACGGCGCCTGCTGGGCCATGGCGAGGCCCGGTGCGGCGCTCATCAGCAAGGCGGCCGAGCGCAGGATGGTCCGGATCATGTCAGTGCTCCATAGGGCTATGGTGGTCGCCGCCCTGCGTCGGGGCTGGCGTCGAAGGCGGTAGCGGCTGGCCGATCGCCAGCTTCATGGCGGCGATCTCCTGCTGCTGATCGATGATGATTTCCTGCGCGATGCGCTTGAGCTGCTCGTTATGGCCGTAGCGCAGCTCCGCCACCGCCATATCGATGGCACCCTGATGATGCGGAAGCATCATCGCCACGAAGTCGCGGTCGACGTCACCGGACGGCTTGACCATCATGCCCGCCATCATCCGGTCCATCGCGACAGACATCATGGTAGCGTAGCCATCGGCGGGGGCGGCCGCGACTGCGCCGGTAAGTAGGGCCGAAGCCGTCAGACCCAGCATCCAATCTCGTCTACGCATAAGCCTCCAGCGCATCGGTCTCGAAAGCGTAGACGATGCTCGTCGGGGTTTATTCCGTGGCCAAAGCCATTTTATCGGTCCTCACCAAAACGATAGTCTCATGCTTCTGCGGTTGGTTGACCGGGTCGCGGTCGGACAGCATATGCGCAGGCACGGAGATGGATTTCCGCCGGGCCATTCGGTCGAACCGCCCTCGCAAGGGCCGATGATTCCTACCAGGCGCCGCAAGGCAGCAAGGAGGAATCGTGCGCGCGACATTTCGCAATCTCTATGACCAGTTCAACATGGCAGCGTTCATTCGCGATCGCCGCACCCATGCCACGTCGGTACTGCGGTGGGCTTTGATCCTGGTCCCGATGGCCGCAGCGGTGGGAACGCTCTGCGCGGCCTTCCTGCGGAGCCTCGACGCCGTAACCCGGCTTCGCTTCGCCTTTCCCTGGCTGCTCTACCTGCTGCCGATCGGCGGGTTCGTGGTCGGACTGCTCTACCATCTGACAGGGCGCTCGGTCGAAGGCGGCAACAACCTCATCGTCGAGCAAATCCACGAACCGGGGGGCGGCGTGCCGCTGCGCATGGCTCCGCTCATCTTCTTCGGCACGGTCGTGACACATCTGTTCGGGGGATCGGCGGGACGTGAAGGCACCGCCGTGCAGTTGGGCGGCAGTCTTGCCAGCGGGTTTGGACGCGCGCTCAGATTGGATGCGGAAGCGACACGCACCCTCCTTATGACCGGGATCGCGGCTGGGTTCGGCGCGGTCTTCGGGACGCCGATTGCGGGCGCGGTCTTTGCACTGGAGGTGCTGGCGATCGGTCGGGTCGAGTATCGCGCGCTGGTGCCATGCCTGGTCGCGGCGCTGGTCGGTGACTGGACCTGTCTTGCCTGGGGCATTCATCACGGCGTCTACCATGTCGATGCGCTGGTGCCGGTCGACGCGCTGCTCGTCGCCAAGGCCGGTGTCGCCGGCATTGCCTTCGGTCTGACCGGGCTGACCTTTGCCGAGGCCAATCACGCGCTGGGCGGATGGTTGAAGCGCGTGATCCCCTATGGCCCACTACGACCCGTTATCGGCGGGCTGGCCGTGATTGCGCTGGTCTGGCTGCTCGGAACCCGCGACTATCTTGGCCTGGGTACGCTCGCCGCGACACCGGACAGCCTGACCATCGCCAGCTTCTTTGGTCCCGATACGCACTCGTGGAGCTGGGCGCTGAAGCTGCTCTTTACCGTCGTGACCCTGAGCGCGGGCTTCAAGGGGGGCGAGGTCACGCCGCTGTTCTTTATCGGCGCGGCGCTCGGCAATGCGCTCGCGCCGATGTTCGGAGTACCGTCGGGGCTATTCGCAGCGATCGGCTTCGTCGCGCTGTTCGCGGGCGCGGCCAACACACCGCTGGCTTGCACGTTCATGGGGATCGAGTTGTTCGGCGCGGCCTATGCGGTGCCGATCGCAGTCGCGTGCTTCGTCGCCTACCTCTGCTCAGGCCACAACGGCATCTACCTGTCGCAGCGCGTCGCTGTGCCAAAGGTACCTGCCGCACACCTCACACCCGACGCGACCCTGCGCGATGCCCGCACGCACCGCGCTTCTCGCCGGCGCACGCGCGCCTGATCCTGTTTCCTGTCGAAAGCCCGTCATGCCCAATCGTTTCACCGTCCATCACCGCGAAGTCGGGATGCTGCGCATCTATCTGAAACCGTCCGACAAGATCGGCCCGCGTCGCTTCTGGGGGGCAAAGCCGCTCTATCGCGAGCTGATTCGCACCGCGAAGGCGGACGGCATCATCAACGCCGTCGCGCAAAATACCCATTACGGCTTCAGCAATCACGAACCGATCCGGGAGAACGGCTCGGAAATTGCCGATCCGCATCTGACGATCTGTGTCGAACTGGTCGGCGATCGCGATCAGCTCGACCTCTTCTGTCGCCGGCATGGAGATCTGATCGGCGACAAGGTGATCGTCTACAAACGACTGGAGCATTGGACTATCACGCGCAAAACTGAGCTAACCAGAGCCTGATCGGCGTTCCCGTAAAGGAAGCCATAGCGGGACGGTGGTCCTGCTTATCGCGCCGAGAGGCGGCCGGAGCATCGGCTTTCCCAAAATCTGTTCCCGATTGCTTCTTCCCGAAATTGGCCTTTGAGGATGGGGAAACGGGAATGGTCGGGCTGAACGGATGGCCGCTTCCGAGAAGGGGTATAGCACGCCTGAGCGGCCGAGTTTTGGGCGTATGCGGCCATCCACCGGCGTGACCAAGCCAGCTGCTGGAGCAGCGGGTCCGAAGGGGCAAGGACCGACAAGTCACCGCCTCAGCGGGGGCAGCGCTGCGCTGCTTGGGGGCTACACGCTGCCCCCGCTGCCACAAGGCGGTGTCGCACTTCGGCTTGAAACCGCACTGTTCTGCGCGATCCTGCCGTCGGGGGATTAAGGCGCGGCAGAGAGGGCCTCGGTCAGGTTGGAGAACGCGAAACGCGGATGTCCGAGATCAAGCGTTCAGCAGCACATGGTGAAGACTGCCGACGACTACCTCGGGCGCGCTCTAGGTCCTCTCCGCATGCTCATCGCCGCTTGATGATCCAAGGAAGGGGGCGTCTACGGCCACGAACGTGAGACGGAACAAGGTGAGGTTCATGTCGTCCGTCACGCTGATGTGCCACATGTCACCGTTCCAGTAGGCTGCCGGATCCTCCTGCAGGAGCTGCGCCGCCAGCCGCGCAGCGAACGAGCGCACCGCATCCACCGAGGCGAGCTCGACACCCTCGCGATCCCGTCGCGCCGTGCCGTTGTGGACATCGAAGAAGAAGCGCGGCATCCCATGCTCCTGCCCAACTTGCACTTCGGTGCAGAGCGTTGTGTCGCGCTGCCACCAGCCCCGATCCTTGATGAGGCCATCGCATGGCCGCAGACCGAAAATCCTACATCTGGATCAGCAACGCAAGTATCACGCCGCCCACCCCCGTCCTTTCGCGAACTAAGGGGCGGGTGTACCGATGCCTTGCGCGGGGCAGCGCCGTCTTGGCGGGGTGCGCGGTCCATGGTTCCCCGCGCGACAATCATGCAGGCGAGGGGACATAAGGCCACGACGCCGATGCGGTGGTCGGCCGCTCCAGCAGGATCGACGGTGGACTCGGATGCAAGGCGACGTGGGGAGACCTGCCGCTTCGGGATTGATCCGCCAGCCATGAGACGCATAATATAGGTCGTTCGCCAGCAGGCGGACCGAGGCGTGGAAACCTCGCTATTAGCAGCCGTATGCCCGGCCCGAGTTGACTCGGCCGGGAGGCGGACGCGTATGTCCAAGGCTTCCGGGCCCAAAGGCGTCCGCGCTCGTCTGATAGCGGGTTTCCAACTTCCGGCTTTCGGGCCGGCACCGCCTCGACACCGAGGCGGTGCCGCCGGCTGATTAGCCTGGCTGCGCCGCCGCGTCGAAGGATCGCGTGCGAGATGCTGGAACACGAGCCCGCTGAGCGGAGGTACATTGGACTCCAAGTCCCTGTAGTCGGCAAAACCCTCGCCCCCGCGGCTGATGTCAGGCCGCTGCCGGACGAGCGCCCCCCTGGCGCTAGGCGCGGAATCTTGCGGGAGCTCCCATGCGGTCGGAGCCTCTCGCACCGGTTCGTCACCCATTCGGTGGCCGCCGCGGGCGATCTCAGGAGCGCAAACGGTGCCCGGTCGACGGCCGAGCTCGCAGCGACATCCCTGGACGCGTGCCGCCAGCTTTCCGAGGGCGCGTGAGATGGACCTGTCGCAGGCGGCCGCCTTTAACGGCATCGCACAGCGTCTTCGGAGTTGGACGATCCAGCCACGGCGGATCGGCGGTAGGACGTACCAGGGCGAGTGCCAGATCGCGAGGGTGCTGAGCGCAACCTACCAGCAGCAGTCCACCACCTTCGGTCGAACCGCGGGGATACTAGGCCTTTCCTCAGACGGTCGCGGCTTCGTGACCGGTGGCGGCGGCTTCGTCGATACCGTCCATCGCGGCCTGGTGAGCGCCGTGATGGAGGACGAGACCGGGCGCCACCTGAGCGAGGAACTGCCCGCCGCGGTCGCAGCGCTCGAAGGAAGCGTGTTGCGGCTGGATCGCGTGAACGGTCGGCTGGTCGCGGTCACCAACGTCACGGGACGGCAGCAGCGCATCACGCTACTTGGCTCCGAAGCGTTCATCGGTCGGCCGCCCTTCACCAGACGCGATGGCATCCTGCTGCTGGCGGCCATCGTTTCGGTTGGGCAGATCGCATCCCATCCGCTGCCGGCGCTCGCACTGGCGACGGTCTTCGGGGCCCTCCCCGTCATACGACTGCGTCGAATCGCGTTGATGCACCGGCGGCGCACCAGCCTGAGCGGCTACATCGAAGAGGTGACGTCGTGATCGCTCTCGTGCTCGCCCTGCAGATCCCCGCTCCACCGATCGTGGATTGGCAGCCATTCGGCATGCAACGCTCGCCCGATGGAGGACTCTTCGACCAGACCTCCGCCACCCGAAGCGGCGATGTGGTCAACGCGTGGGTCCGTCTCGTCAACGTGCGACTGGAGGGCGTCAACGAGCATCGAGAGCAGACTGACGCACGCATGGAGGTGAACTGCCGCCACCCTCTGATCCGCGTCGTGGCATATCGCATCGTCAGTCCCAACGGCGCGATCCTCAAGCGCGGCGCCTCCTCCCCGCGGGAGGCGACCTGGCGAAAGATCGGCATAGGTTCGCGCGGTGCGGACGTTAGGACGGCATTGTGCAACCGCGTCCACTGACGTCCCACTCGTGCCACCTCGCCTGCGCCGCCGTATCGCTGTGGCAGCGATGGTGCGGAGGCGCGACGGGCCGATCGCACACACCTCGACCTGGGTGACGTCATGCTCGCGCACAGTGCTGTTCGCGATTGCGCTCGTCCCCGTGGCCGCGTTAGCGTCCACGGCCCGTCCGAGTGCCGGCACGCAACGCGCCCGCACTGCGTATCCCCTTCAGGCGCTCACGCAGAGCGACATCACGCGAGAGGGGATGCGTGGGGCGGGATGTGGCTGGCTGTCCCACGTGGGCGGATCGCTCCACCTCGTCGAAGTCGGAGACCAAGCGATGGTGAAGCGCAACGGCCGCTTGTTGATTCTGCGTCCGCGCCAAAGCACAGGGAGAGCATTCCCCTTCACGCACGACGAATGGCGAGGCGGGAACATCAGGCTCAACATCCAGCGCGGATCGCCGCTGCCTGTCCGTGGGGGTGCGCTGGCACGTCATGCAGTCCTCGTGGTTTCCGTGAAAGGCTCAAAGTCGTCGACCAAGGGCGTCCTCGTCTGCGGCACCTAGCGCACCGCATCCCCTGTACAGGAGCGAGTGGACCATCGCTGCTTGCTCCGAGATCCAGCTGACGCAATCAAAGCGGCTCCTCCACCTCTGTAGCGCTTTCCTCCCGCACCGCAGTGCGCGACGACGCGCTCGACGCCGCATTCAGCGAGGCTCTGCCACTCACCTGACGGCGCCCGGGTTGAAGATGCGCTCGACGAGGAAGCACGAGCCTGCTGCGACCTCGTCGCCACCGCTGCCGTACATACCGAGCGCCGGATCCCTTGGCGTGTCCTAACCATCGGATTATGGAATGTTGACCCGCCGGCCATCGAAAGCAGGATGTTCAATGCGCGAAGTGAGAGGATCGGTCGTCTGGTGCGTTGCCGCGTCACTATGGCTCTCGGTGCTGGTCTCCATCGTCGACGAGATGGGACAATATCTCCATGTAGCGCCTCGCCTCGTTGCCGTGTGCAAAGCCGTAGCTCTTTGCGGGGCCATGGCCATGGCTGCGATCGGCGCCTTCAGCGTAGTGCGGCGGCGATCAACCCACGTTCCGCCCGGCAAGTCATCCTGAGTTGCTGGGCCGGAGCCAACATCTTTCCTTCCTCGCCGCCAGGACGGGTCGCTGCTCCACCTTGTGGAGGATCGTGACACTCGATCAAGGGCTCGAGACACGTGAGGGAACCTGCGCGCGATCAACCCGGATGCCGCGTCTCCGCCAACCCGACCCTCTTCGAATATGGCGACCAGGCACTGCAACAGCAACGTGACGGCATCCCGTACGGCGGCTCCGACGTTGACCGTCGGCGGTCGCGACTGGTCCTCAACAACGACCCGGATGCCTCCAGAGATGCCGCTCGGCGCCCTCCCGTGGGACGGTGTCGTCGATGCACGAAGCGGACAGTACAGGACGCAGCATTCCGCTGGAGTCACCTGCAGAATGGGTGATGTCACCTCACCAACCACCCACCTCGGAGCGGCTCCGGCTGCCACGACGGAGAACGCACGGGCGCCTTCGTCCTAGAATTCGATCTGTCCCGCGCGAAGGCGCTTCAGCTGAGCGATCCTCCCGAACGCCTGACCGAGTTCCTCCGCTCGAGCGTAGACGTCCTCGTCGAGGACCTCATCAAGATTTTTGATCACAGCGGCCGTGCCCTGCATGTTGACGGTCGCCGCGTTGTTGCCCGTCGTCCCGTAGTCGATGTCCACGCCGAGGACGCAGTTCGCGCCGAGTGCCAGCGCCTTGGCGACGAGGATCGAGCGTGCCGCCGCTTCACCCTTGTTGACCTTGAAGCTCATGCCGGAATTGACGTTCACCGCACCTGCGAAGTCGGAGAAGCCCTGGCTGAACTCGCTGAAGAACCCGGTGCCGACGGTCACGTTCGCGGTCACCATGTTCTTCAGGCGCACATCGGCGCGAGCAGGAAGCCAGGAGAGCGTCATCATCGGGAAGTCTGCGATCCGGGCCTCGACGAACCTCGATCGCTCAGCCAGCTCCCCATCGATCCCCTTGTGCACCTGCGCGATGACGGCGTCGCCGCATCGGGCGCACAACTCCGTGAAGGTGGTGCCCTGCACAAGGTTCACCAGCGCCACCAACCTCTCGGACTTCCTGTCGTTCGCCGTCTTGAACGCCGTACCCGGTGTAATCCTCGTTCCGCAGTTGCCGCAATCGTCCGACATTCGATCTAGCTCCGTATAGCTCTTCCAGGTCTCGAGCACCTTCCGACCACGCTGTCTCTCCGCGGATACTTCGGATCGACGCTTCGGTGGGTCGGTGCTTCCTTCGCAAGCAACTCTGGGCCATGCCTCCCCGCCACCAAAGTCGCCGGGTCAATCCGCGACGTGGTGCCGCAGGTCGTCGCAGGTCACGAGGCCCGCACCTCCGTGGGAGTTGATCGTCGATCCCACCGAACGCGCGCGGTCGCCCTCCGCTCGGCGCTGTCCTCCAAGCGGATCGTCGCTGGTCATGACGCTCTAGCCCGCATCCTACCCCCGCTCGACCTCGTTACCGGCCCTGGCACGTAGCTCCAGACGGTCGCCTCATCCGACCCGCCGATCGGCCCATCCTGCAAGACCTGCGGAGGCGACCACCCCGCCGGCACGTAGCCACGCTCCTTCAGGAATGCGAGCAGCGCCTCCGGATAGCTCTTGTAGACGATCCTCGCCGCTTCGGGACATTCGGCCTTGCTCCTCACGGTGCATCCCGTCGGCAGCACCCACTCTGCGTCGGCCGCATAGGAGCGCATCATCTCGGCCCACGCCGGCTCCAGCTGCCCGATCCTCGCCGCCGAGGCGACGTACGACGGACACGCTCCATTGCGATCGACTCCGTCCCCTCCACTTCGGCAGGTCTCACCCGCCCTCTTCATCTCCTCCCTGAACAGCCTGCGGAACGCGCCATTGCGGGAAACATCGATCACGCGACCACCGGTCACATTGCGTACTACAGGTGGGGCGAAGCTCATGGCGTACGGCGCGAAGGCGTAGAGGAACGCCTCGTCCACGCCGACGAAGTCGGCGACCCCGTCGCCGGACATGTCGTACGGTAGAGGCATCGCCTCTCCGTCGCTGGAGCCGAGATCGACCACCTTGAGCCGACCACTCGACAGACCCGCGACCTGGATGTGGTTGCAGCAGTGCGCGCCGCCGCTGAAGCTCTGCAGCATGACCACCGGCGATCCGCCTGCACTGTTACGAATGGCGGAGATGCGGTGGGTGAAACCCTCCGATGCCAACTCTCCGACTATGGTGACCGCGTCACGGCCAAGCGAGACCTCCACCACCGGCGCCACGGCGTCGTCTTCGACGCGCCGCCTCACCCTCAAACGAATCGGCCCGACCTGACGAACCGTCTCCCCGGGCATCCCACCCGAGGTCCACTCGAGCGTTTGGCCGATCGCCAATTCCGGTGCCCGCCTTGCAGGTTCCGTGGCAGCGTTGCCGGTGACGGCGGGTGAACGCCCTCTCACAGGTCTCTGCACCACGGGACCGGTCCGGTGAACCAAGCTCCAACCGAGCGCGACCACGAGCACGGCGACAAGCACGGTGATCCCCGCCATGAGAGGCAGTAGTCCTCTACCAGGCGAGATGTCCCCGGCATCGCGCGGCGGCCCGCCTCCCACCTGCTCACCAGCGTCCGACGCGACGAACTGGTGCCCGCAATAGCGGCAGACCAGAGCCGCCGTCCGCACGCGCTCCGCACATCTCGGGCACGGTTTGCCACGCAACCTGATCACAGCGGGTCACCCGCCGCGCAGGCACGCCTCGCCACTTCGTCGGCGATGGATTCCGGCGTGATCGGATCGTAGCCGACGCCGTAATCCGGGTAGCTGCGCGTTGAAGTCGCCTTGCCGTACGAGTCGTAGCGGGTGTCGGATAGCGTCTTGATGGTCGACGACGCGCAGTCGATGCTCAGCAGGGTCATCGACGAGCGCGAACTCTCACCGCGATTGCGGCTGTGATCGCCCTTCATCCAGACGTGCCGCTTGCCGCCCACGGTCCTGATGCGATCGGGATCGAGCGAGAACACGGATCCCTCCCGCGATGTCGTCACCGGGAACCACTCCGCCAAAGCTGGACCAGGTACGGCGAGCGCCAACATCAGCGCCAGCACCGAGCCTGAGCTCTTCACGTCTCCCACAGCCTTCCCCCCTCACCTTCCCCGGTGATGACTACAGGGACGCCTGGTGATCTTGAAGAGGCGAAAAGACCTGGAATCGAGCCGATTTCGCAGGTTTCTAGACCCGCGGGTGAATTGGCTACGGGCGAGTCGGACGGCATACGGCAAGTCGCTTTCTTCGCCAGCGATCACCATCGATCGTTCGCGCATGACACCGATCGAGCGGCTCATCGACCATCAACCACCATTCGGCTGGCTCGATTGGACTTGCGTCACCTGACCGACCACGAGACCGTACACCGGACCGGAGCCGCGACGTGGACATCCACGTAGACCACAGCGCCATCGTGCGATCCCGTCCTGTCCACGATCATGTCGATGACGACGGGATGAGGATGCCGGCGATGTTCCCGGCGGCGTTGAACCATGCTCGGGTCACGCCGATCGCGTCCTCGGGAGCGGTGACCGCGACTACCATCCGATATGAAGGCTTCAGTTCACTCTTCGAGGAAGGCCAGTGACATGATGCCTGCTACGACGGCGTTCGACGCGGTGTAGTTGCAGGGAGATATTGTCGCGCTTTGACGGAGCCCGATGTTAATCCGGAGCAACGGCCACCGAACGCGGTTCGTAGCGCACGGACTGGCCGAGCGTCCTGGCGCGCGCATCCAGCAACGTCACCGCGGCGGCATGCGTGCCGAGCGCCAGGCGGGACTGCGCGATCGCGGTGGCGTACGGGGGGTCGGTGTCGGCTGACAACGACTCAACCAGCTGATCCCTTTTCTCCATAAGTGATCGACGCGGACCAAACCGCGCTCCGGCGCGAGCACGAGCACGTCGACGCTTACAAGGCTGAGGATCGGGCCCTAGCGCGCGCCCCGGGGCGCACGGCGCCGCATCGCGTGCGCTGGCTGCGCTTCATCCGTTCCGCCCAGGCCGCAGGCTTCACGCTCGAGGAAATCACCGAATTGCTTCAGCTCGATGTGTCCGACGATCGCGCACGGGCAAGGGATAGCGGTCGTCCGGATCGCCGAACTCGATCGCAAGATAGCCGAGATGCAGACGGCGCGCAGCGCGCTCGCGCGCCTCGAGCAGGATTGCAACCGATCGGAAAATGGCCCCTGCCCTATTCTGCTTGCCTTCGATCAATAGGAGAGTGGCGGGCTGTCACCAGTATTTCGAGATCGCTCGGAACTGCTCGACGGCGACCTTGGTGCCCTCGCCCTCCTCCGCGTGAACGAGGCAATGATCGATATGGTCGTTGATGAGCGCGCGCTTGGCGCTGGCGATCGCGTTCTCGACCGCCTGGAGCTGCTGCGCGATATCGACGCACGGCCGTTGCTCCTCGATCATTGTGACTATGCTCTTGAGATGACCGTTAGCGCGGTTGAGACGCTTGATGATTGCCGGATGGCTGGAATGCTCTGTGTGGGCCATGCAGCCTATGTAGGAGATCCGAGAAGTATTTGTCGAGGATCCCCCTGGGGGGATAGGCACTATCCCCATGGGGGGATATTGCACTCCCGAAGTCGATGTGCCAGCGGCCATATGCCGCTTGGACATCTTGACACCACCGGGACGCCACATGGCCTCTTTTGCCGACCTCGTTCAGCAAGGCAGCATGAACCTATGGCTGTTTGTCCCGAGCGCGCTCTTGCTCGGTGCGCTGCACGGACTCGAGCCCGGCCATTCCAAGACGATGATGGCCGCCTTCATCATCGCCGTGCGCGGCACGGTCGGCCAAGCGATTCCGCTCGGGCTCTGCGCCGCCCTCTCCCACACCGTGATCGTGTGGGCGATAGCGCTGGGCGGCCAGTATCTCGGCCGCGGCTTCAATACCGAGACGACCGAGCCCTATCTGCTGCTCGGCTCCGCCGTGATCGTGCTGGGCGTCGGACTCTGGATGATCTGGCGCGCTCGCGCCGCTCAGAAGGCCGAGGCGGCCCACGACCATCATCATCAACATCACGGCGAGGAAGGGGTCCGGACGATCGAGCCCGGGCACGGCACGATGTGGCGCGAAATTCTCGAGGACGGCGTACCGCCCCGCTGGCGCGCCAGTTTCGCCAGCGGCCGGTGGAAGGCGGACGACATCACCGTCACGACCGCTCGCGGCTCAGGCGCCACGCAAACCTTCCGTTTCGTCGATCGCGGCGACTTCCTCGAAAGCATCGAGGAGATCCCCGAGCCTCACGCCTTCTCCGCGCACGTATCGCTCGGGCGCGGTGGACACAGGCACGACCATGAGCTGACATATGCCGAACACGGTCGCGAACACGAACACGGGCACGATCATGGCGCGCTCAACGAGCGTTTGAAGGTGACGGGCGACGACGCCTACATGGACGCCCACGAGCGCGCCCATGCCGCCGATATCAGCCGTCGCTTCGCCGATCGGCAGGTGACGACGGGGCAGATCGCCTTGTTCGGTCTCACGGGCGGTCTGATCCCCTGCCCCGCGGCCGTCACCGTGCTGCTGCTGTGCCTCCAGCTCAAGCGGCTCGCGCTCGGCGTCGTGCTGGTCAGCGCCTTCAGTGTCGGCCTCGCGGTGACGATGGTCAGCGCCCGCGTGATCGCCTCGCTGAGCATCAACCAAATCCAGAAGCGCTGGTCGGGGTTCGGCGACTTCGCGCGCAAGGCGCCCTACGCATCGGCTGGACTAATGGTCGTGATCGCCTGCTACATGGGCTATTCGGGTCTGAGCGGCGTTGCCCGCATCGGCGCGATCTGATGCGCTCGCCATGTGTCGAGCTGTGTGGCTTCGACGCCCGCACCGGATGGTGCCAGGGCTGCGGCCGCACGCGCGAGGAGGTGCGGCGCTGGCGCAACCTGCGGCCGGGTGACGCCCGGCGTGTCGCGAGCGACCTCCCGCACCGTTTGGCGAAGCTCGCCGCCCGCCACGCAAAAGACGAGGCCCGTTGATGTTCTATCTTGCCGCGAAGGCGCTTATCTCAGGCGCGCTGATCGCCGTCGCATCGGAGGTGGCGAAACGCTTCCCCGGCTTCGGGGCGCTGATCGCCTCGCTGCCGCTTGTCTCGATCCTCGGCATGATCTGGCTGTGGCACGACAAGCCCGATGCGGAGAACATGGCGGCCCATGTCGCCGCGACGTTCTGGTACGTTCTACCGTCCCTGCCGATGTTCCTGCTCATCCCCGCTCTGCTCCGGCATGGTTGGCCCTTCGCCGCGGCGCTCGGCGCAGGCTGCGCCCTCGCCATCGCGCTCTATCTGGGCATGACCGTCCTCGCACCACGTTTGGGATTGCAGCTTTGACCTCGCACACCGTCATTTGCACCGATCCGGCCTGCCAGGCCGGGAGAGCCGCAGCGTCTTCCAACGGGATCCGGTCGCCGTTTCGGCTCCGCATCTTCGCGAAGTGTGGTCCACTTCCTTCCGAGCTCGCCGAGGTCGTTCGCTTCGCAGCCACCCGCGAGGGATTGAACGAACCGGCGCTTCGTCGCGACGAGGACGGTGCCGTTCTCGAGCTTGTCGGTCCGGAAGACGCCTTGCGGCGCCTCTCGAACCTGTTGGAGAGGAGACCTGGCGGCGGTCTCCTGGTCCTAGACGAGATTACGTCCTAGCGATCTTCCCCATCAGCGACCTTCGCACGGCGCTGCATGATCGCGCTCACCTGTGGTCGCCACGGCCGGAGCCGTCCCCGCAGCGTCAACCCAAGGAGCTGGGCACGCCCACGGACGCCGTCAACCGTGCGCCGCATGGCGACGGCAACGGCGCCTACCGGCTCGCGGGCGCGGAGACGACGTTCCAGCTCGGCATCCTCAGCTGGGGTCCAACGGCGGATACGCGGCGCCCGACGGCTGTCCGTCACGGATGGACGTCGCCTTCATCGCAGTCCCTGCCTGAAGCCTCGGTCTGGATCGTGCTGTGCTCGATCTCGTAGCGGGTCTTCAGCACGGCCTGGATCGCCGACCGCGTACCGTCGACGTCGGCGCCGTCCTCGAGAACGACATGGACGGTGCAGTTCACCTCGTCGTTGCTCATCGACCAGACGTGCAGATCGTGGAGGCCGGCGACGCCGGGCACCCCGGCGATCGCCGTGCGAACCTCGGCGAGCTTCAGCCCACCCGGGACGCCTTCGAGCAGCACGTTGCTGGTGTCGCGGAGCAGAATCCAGGTGCGGGGCAGAACCCACAGACCGATGCCGACGGCGACGATCGGATCGACCCAGGTCCAGCCCGTGAAACGGATGACCAACGCGCCGACGATGACGCCGACCGAACCGATCATGTCGGCCCACACTTCGAGGTAGGCGCCCTTGACGTTGAAGCTGCCTTCCTTGCCCGCCATCAGCAGCCGCATCGAGATGACGTTCACGACCAGGCCGATCGAGGCGACGATCAGCATTCCCCAGGACTGGACTTCCTGCGGCTGGCTGAACCGCTTGATCGCCTCCACGAAGACGTAGATCGCGACGCCGAACAGCAGCACGGCATTGAAAGCGGCCGCGAGTATTTCGAACCGACGATAGCCGAACGTCCGCTTGTCGTCGGCTGCCTTCTGCCCGAGTTTGATCGCCAGTAGCGCGATGACCAGCGCCATCACGTCGGTCATCATGTGCGCGGCGTCGGAGAGCAGCGCCAGGCTGTTGAAGACGAACCCGCCCACGACTTCCGCGATGAAGTAGGTGAAGGTCAGCGCGAGCGCCCAGCTCAGCATCTTGGCGTTGGCTCCGGCGGTGTGGTCGTGCGAGTGTCCGCCCGCTTCGTGATTGTGTTCGTGTGCCATCACTTCCCTCCCTGCGTCGCGGCGCTGCGCTCGGTGAGCCAGCGCCTCATCTGGACGATCTCCGCCTGCTGCACTCGGATCACGTTCTCCGCCATCTGCCGGATTCTCGGATCACTGCCATTCGCGATCTCCTTGCGCGCCATGTCCACCGCGCCCTCGTGATGCGCGATCATGGCGGCCAGGAAGTCGGTATCGGGATCACCCGTCGGCTGCGTCGCCATGCCGCCACCGCCGTGGGCCGCGTTTGGGCCATGGATGGCGTCCTTCGATCCGGGCGACCCGGGATCGTCGGAGGCGAATTGACCCGCCGGCTTGCTGCCGGAGCAGGCAGGGACTGCGAACAGGATCGCAAGGCAGCACGCTCGTAGGATCGAGGGAGTCATTCAGTGCTCCAATGAAAGGCGGGGTGACTAACGGGATTGTCGGCCGCGCCGCCTCTCACCCCGCGATCTCCTCAAGGGCCAGCAGCGCAAGAAAGCCGATGAAGAAGAAGGCGCTGATGAGTGGACTGTCCGGCTTCTCATGCGCCTCGACCAGAAGTTCCTCGGTGACGAGGTAGAGCAGCGCCATGAGGCCGAAGCTGAGGAAACCGGCGATGACGATCGGCGACAAGGCCGCAACCGGAACGGCGACGAGCGAGCCGACAGGTAGGAGCAGCGCAAGCCCTACAACGATCAGGATGATGCGCAACTTCGACTGTCTCGTCTCGGCCAGTTCGGTGGTGACGGTGATTCCGAGGAACAGGACCTCAAGCGTGAGGGCTACGGTGAGCAAAATGCCTGCCTTTTCGCCGGCGACGAACGCCAATCCGAGCACGAGACCGTCAATCAGTATGTCGATCCCAATGGCGCCGAGGAGAGCTGCTGGCCCCTTGAACCGATCCTCGAAGCTCTTGAGACCGAGCATGACGATCACACCGAGCGAGCCGCCGATCAGAGTCGCGGCGGGACTCGCCTCGTGCTTCACCTGAGGCAGTATCTCGGTGGCAGCGGCCGCGAAGACGACGCCCGCCGCCAGGTGCTGCATGGCACTCGTGAAGGCAGGCCCGGGCCGCCGCATGGCGGCGATGATCGCCCCAATCACGACGGCGATGGTCGGGATGACGGTGTAGGTCAGCGCCAGCATGGAGGTTTCCTCAACTTCATCGATCATGCGCTCCGCCGCCTTGGCTCGCCTGGAGATGGAGGCGGCGGCTCAAAACCCCTCGGGATCGACCGGCCGCCACGCCGGCTACGAAGACGTTCGCCTCCCAGGAGGTGTAGGGCTCGTCCCAGGTCGCGGACAGGCAAGAAGCCGCCGATGGCGGGAGATGCGGACATCGTCATTGGCGGCTGCTCGACCTGACAAGCACGGACAGATGCCACTTCCCGCCGTTCCGTCGCCAGGCAGTGAAGCCGGCGCGATGGAGCCGGCCCGCCCATCGCACGAACACGAGGGTGGTGGATGCCGAGATGAGCCTGTGCCCGCGTACCACGCGTGTCGTGCGGATGAGCATCGTCGCCAGCAGCAGCCAGGAGCCCGCCGGGAGAGCCACGCGTGCGGCGTGCTGCGCCTTCAACATGCGGGTAGACTCCACCAGTTGGATAGGCGGCAAAGCCGAAGCGGCACAGCGTAGCGGAGTGCGCTTTGATAGAGCGGACCCATCAATGCCGCCCGGGCCGACCGTTGAAGGTCGCCACGCGCCAGAGATACCAGACTACCGCAGTTGCGATCACCACGTTGCTCGCGGGCTCGATGAAGCCGGCGACCTGGCCATACTGACGGCCAAGGCGAAATCCGGCGAGCACCAGCAGTGCTGTCCAGATCGCCGATCCGACGAGCGTCGCGACCATGAACGTGAGCAGCGGCATGCCGCTGACACCAGCAGGTACGGAGATCAGCGTTCGCACACCAGGAACCATGCGGCCGAGCAGTACGGCCCAACGGCCATGACGATCGAACCAGCCTTCGACCTGGTCGATCTCCCGCGGTGTCAGCGTCAGCCAGCGCCCGTGCCGTGCGGCGAATCGCTTCAGGCGATCGACGCCTATCCACCGGCCGACGTAGTACCACAGGACCGCTCCCGATGCGGACCCGAGCGTCCCCGCGACGATGGTGACCGCCAGACCTCCGCGACCCTGCGTCGCGGCATACCCCGCCAACGGCAGGATCACCTCCGAGGGGATGGGCGGGAACACGTTCTCCGCGAGCATCAGCAGAAAGACGCCGAAGCCGCCGAGCGCAGTGAGGACGGCTATGATGATGTCGAACATCGCGACTACCTCCGACGGCGACGGGTCGCAGATGAACCGGAGGTCGGGCGCAAACACCCGGGCACGATCGTTGCAGCGCGGTCGACCGCGGAGACTCGGATCATGCCGCGTTTCCTTCCGGATCGCGGTAGGCCAGCAGCCGCAGGGCGTTGACGACGACCAGGAGCGTGGACCCCTCGTGAACGCCCACCGCCGGTCCGATCCCCATGCCCAGGATGGTCGCGGGCACGAGGAAGGCGACGACGCCCAGACTGACGAAGACGTTCTGGCGGATGATGCCGCGGGTTCGACGGCTTAGCCCGACTGCGAAGGGAAGGTGCGCCAAGTCGTCTGCCATAAGCGCGACATCGGCAGTCTCGAGCGCGACATCCGAACCCGCGGCGCCCATCGCGATCCCGACGGTGGCGCTCGCCATCGCAGGCGCGTCGTTGACGCCGTCGCCCACCATGGCGACCTTGTCCTCGCCCGCGAGCTTCCTGATGGCATCGACCTTTTCCTCCGGCATGAGTCCGCCGAGCGCCACGTCGATCCCCACGTCTCTGGCGATCGCCTCCGCCACCTTCTGGTGGTCACCCGAGATCATGATCATGCGCGACACGCCCATCTCGTGGAGCCGCCGCAGCGCCACCCTGGCGGCATTCCGGGGCGTGTCCATCAGACCTATGGCGCCCACGTCGCGGTCGCCCTTGCGAACCACCATGGTCGTGCGGCCACCCTCCCGCAGCCGCTCGATCGCCTCCAAGGCCGCCTGCCCCAGCGCGGGAATGCCTTCCGCGCCGAACATCTCGGCCTTGCCGATCCACACGGTCTCGCCACCCACGTTGGCCGTGACGCCCCGGCCGGTCAGGCTCTTGAGCTCATCGGCGACGGGCAAGGTTCGCTCCTTCAGCCTTTCGCGACCGTCCTTGACGATCGCCTGAGCCAGGGGATGATCGCTCAGGGCCTCGACGGCGACGGCCAGCGCCAGGAGCTCGCCCTCATCGGCGCCATCGACGGGAACGACATCCGTGATGCGCGGACGTCCTTCGGTCAGCGTGCCCGTCTTGTCGAAGGCGATCGCCGTCAGGGAGCCGAGGTTCTCCAGCGGCGCACCGCCCTTGACCAGCACGCCGCCGCGAGCCGCCCGTGCCACCCCGGACAGCACAGCGCTCGGCGTAGCGATGGCAAGGGCGCACGGGCTCGCCGCCACGAGCACCGCCATCGCGCGGTAGAAGCTGTCGCGGAAAGGCTCGTCGACGACGATCCAAGCGAACAGCAGCAGGACGGAAAGCGCGAGAACCGCGGGCACGAAGACACGTTCGAAGCGGTCGGTGAAGCGCTGCGTCGGCGACTTCTGCGTCTCGGCCTCGCTCACCATCTTCACGACCTTCGCAAGCGCGGACTCGTTAGACCGGCGGGTCACCTCAATCTCGATTGCGCCGCCGCCGTTGATCGTGCCGGCGAACACTTTGCTCGCTCCGCCGACCGCATCAGGCTTGGCGCGTGCGGCGGCGGTGTCTGCGACCGGCACCTTGTCGACAGGGATGCTTTCACCAGTCACCGGGGCCTGGTTGATCGCGGTCGTGCCCCTGATGACGAAGCCGTCGGCGGGAAGGCGTTCGTTGGGACGGACGATCGCGATGTCTCCGACGACCATCTGCTCGACCGCTATCTCGCTCGTCCGCCCGTCGCGACGGACGGTGGCCCTTTCGGGAGCGAGCTTCGCCAGAGCCTCGATCGCCTTCTTCGCGCGGCCCATCGCATAATGCTCCAGCGCATGGCCGAGGCTGAAGAGGAACAGGAGCAGTGCGCCCTCGGCCCACGCGCCCAGCGCCGCCGCGCCGGCCGCCGCGACCAGCATCAGCGTGTCGATCTCGAACTTCCTCAATCGAAGATTGTCGATGGCCTCCCGCACCGTGAAGAAGCCGCCGAGGACATAGGCCGCGACGTAGCACGCGATCGGAAGCCATTCCGGCATCCCCGATCCCAGCTTCTCGATCGCGAAGCCGATGCCCAGCAGCGCGCCGCAGGCGAGCGCGAAGATCAATTCGGTGTTCGCGCCCAGGAAGTCGGCGTGGGAATGATCGTGGCCATCGCTGCGGCCATGCTCCTCCGCGACAGTGCCGGGGCCTCGTCCATGATCGTGTCCGGCGTGTCCGTCTGCCGCCATGCGCCTACCCACGACCACCTTGAGTCCGCGCAGCGCATCGCGGATGTCGGATTCGGCAATTTGCCGACGGTCGTATTCCACCCGGATCGCACCCCCGACGCTGGCGCTCGCCTGAACGACTCCGGGGATGGCGCACAGCGCGGCGCTGATCGTTCGGGCGCGTCGCTCGTGGGAGATCCCCTTCGCCCGCCACATGACGTGTCCGTACCGTCCGGTGATCTCCGCTCCCGCCGACCGCACGAGCTCCCGAAGCCGTGGCAGCGGGAGCATGCCGCCATCGAAGTGGATGCACAGCCGAGCAGGTGCCTCGCCGTCTCCACCGATCGCATGCACCCGCTGGACACCGTCCTGCGCCGCGAGCGTGGATATGAGACGGTTCAGGCAGGCATCGGCCGCGTCCGGCAGATCGGGCAGCAGCACGGGTATCTCGAGTTCGAGCCTGTCGTTCATGACCACCTCCCACCATTCCTCTGGGTTGATGCGCGATCACCGCGCAGGATCTCTTGCGCCACTCCGAAGAACACGGCGCCGTCGGGCGCGCAGCCTACGGCACCGAGCCAAGTCTCCGCTCTGCATCCACGGTCGATCGCGTCCGAGAGGTCATCGATGGCGCGCAACGACCGGGGGGGTGACAAGGCGCCCACGCGTCAATCCCCCTCCTTGAGAGGGTGACACACGCGCACCGACCCGTCAGCGCGAGTGAACGCGATGGAACCGCCCGCGATCACCGCCCGCAACCTACCGTTGCGGAACTCGTCCCCAGTGCCCCGCGCCTTCAGTATGTCGGTCCGCCCTTTTGGCAGCCAGGTGACCGCCATGCGCAAACCGTCGGCGAGATAATCCATGTCGGCGCGCGAGCCATCGTCACAGAAGACCATCCGCTGCCGGAGCAGCTCAGGGATCATGCCGGCGTTGTGAAGTTCGTCCGTCGATCTATTCTCCGATCCTCCGCATGCCGCGACGCCGAGCGATGCGAGCATCGCAAGCGCCAAGCGTGCGCCGCGTCGAGCGGAGGCTGACGCAGCCCGATCGGTCCGTCCGGCGCTCACCAAAGCACCCCGTGCACAGGCTTCACCTTTTCAGGAGCGTCGAGTCCTGCCGTTTGAAGCAGGTCTATCTCGATCGTCCGGCACATGGCGGTCAGTGGGACGTCGTGGACGGTGTTTGCAAACGGATCGGTCAGATCCTCGCCTATGCTCAGCACGGCGAGGAAGACCAGCCCGATCAACGTGGAGCCGATAGGCGTCGCGATGCCGAGGGACTCGACCAAGGCAATTGGTAGAAGTACGCAGAAGACGCGAGTGAACAGGTTTGGGAAGAAGCGGAAACCATTTGGAAGCGGCGTGTTCTTGATTCGCTCCATCCCGCCCTGCGCGTTCGCGATGTCGATCAGGATCCTTTCGATGGTTGACTGCTGGATCGTGTCGATTCTCCCGGCCGACAACAGATCGGCAAAGACGCCGGAGATCTCCTCAACGATGTAGTTGGCGGGGTTAGTGCGAAGCAGTGCCATGCTTGCACCGGAGGCGCCGATCATCCGCGCGATCTCACTGCGGGGGGACTCGCCTCTGAGCTGACAACGTAGGGCCTGGGCGAACGCGATCTGACGACGCACCACCACCTCCACCAACCTGTCGCCATCCGGATCTCCGAAGCCGAGGCTTCGCGTCACGCGTGCAAGACTGCGCGACGCGTTGATGAGGGCACCCCACAGCGTGCGCGCTTCCCACCATCTCGCGTAGGCCGCGTTGGTTCGAAAGCCCATGAACAGCGCGATCGCGGTCCCGAACAATGCCGTTGGCAGAGGCGGCTCCTTGATCGGCGTCATGAAGTGGAAGACGGTCACTGCCACGTCCCAGACGAACAGGAACGTCAGCGGCCGCCAGACCTCTATCATGATCTGCCGAAATCTCGGCGTTGCACCCACAATCATTCGATCTTAGCCTCAGTATGATCCGGCATCAGCCAAGTGGCATGTTCATGATGTCCTTGTAGGCGGACAGCAGCTTGTTCCTGACCTGGAGCGTCGCCTCGAAGGCTACACTTGCGCGGTTCTGGATCAGTGCCACCGTGGCGATGTCGTTCGTCTCGCCGCGCTCGTAGGACTCCGTCGCCATGTCCTCCTGCTGCTGCGTCTCGTTGACCTTCGCGACGACCGCCTTCAGCGTCTGGGTGAAGCTGGGGGCGTCACCTTCGGTGACGACGCTGGGCTGCGAAATAGACTGCGCTTCCCGGAGAGCCTTGCTTCGAGCGATCACATCGGCACGGATGGCCAGAACCCCGGAGATGGTGCGATCAGACATGGTCACGTCCTTTCTCGGTACGAGGCGGGATCATCGCCGCTTCAGGTTCGCTCAGATCCGCCACTTCTCACCTGCTGCCGTCCGGAACGCAGATCCGTACTCGCCCGGCATCGTCGACGAGCCTCAGCTGCACACCGGAAAACGTCGCGGTGACGCCGTCTCCCACGTACTGGAGCTCCTGCGTTGGCGCGCTCAGCGTCCTGGACGGCCCGCCTTCCTTCTCGAGAAGATCGAGCCGGAGGCCGTTGTCCTTGTAGTCGACCA
The DNA here is from genome assembly GCF_019429525.1 of Sphingomonas folli. Classification (GTDB taxonomy): domain Bacteria; phylum Pseudomonadota; class Alphaproteobacteria; order Sphingomonadales; family Sphingomonadaceae; genus Sphingomonas; species Sphingomonas folii. The sequence continues at coordinate 21,966 of NZ_JAHXZL010000012.1, forward strand.
GGAGCGTCCTTCCGTCTTCGCAATGGTACCGGTGGCGCCCGGGCTGTCCGGTCGCGACGCCGCTGTCCCTGGAGTGAACCTCCTGCCGTGTCGGCGGGTCGTCGTTCTTCGGCTCAGAACAGGCGCCGACGAGAACGATGCCAGCGAGGGCGAAAATGCGCCTCGGCTTCATCGCGCCGCCCCCCTGTAGCGCCTGGACGCCTGACGCCTCTCGGGGCCTGGCCCCGAGCGACCGGTGCGCCATCGGAGATAGGCTGCCAGTCGCTCGTCGGCTTCGGACATCAGCACGCGCATCCGCCGCAGCATGACGGCGGCGAACGGCAGGGATAGCGGCCCCCTTACGGAGCAGATGTGCGAGAGTGTGGTAGCGCCATCGTCGCCGTCCAGATGGTAGCTCTCGTGGAACGTGAAGACGTGTCGGAGTCCGCACGACCAAGCGAGGACGACCGGCTTGTCGAGCTGGTCGACATGCGCCGGCGAGCGGACATGCTCGAACCATCCGTTCATCACGAACGTGCATTCGGTGTCACCGACCTGTGCGGCATCGTCGAGCAGGACCATGGGCGCCCACGCCCGTCGATGCTCCGCTTCGGTCAGCGCGGACCAGATGCGGAGCGGCGCACCGTGGAGGACCTTCGTCGTCGTTGTCTGAGGCATGTTGATCCCCATCTGCCAGGATCGGGGGGACGGGAACTTTCCGCCCCCCGTCCCCTCAACCCATGTCGGCCACGAAGATCTGACCGTGGTCATCCCCCTCGTGCTCCTCGCTGTAGTGCTCAGGAGCCTCGATCGCCTTCTGCCCGAACCGCGCGTAGAGCGTGGGGAGGACGAAGAGCGTCAGCAGCGTCGCCGAGATCAGTCCGCCTATGACGACGGTCGCCAGGGGCTTCTGCACCTCGGCGCCCGCGCCATGGCCAAGAGCCATCGGCACGAAGCCCAGCGACGCGACCAGCGCCGTCATCGCGACTGGACGAAGTCGCTGCATCGCGCCGACATGCGCCGCCTCTGCCCGGTCCAACCCAGACCGGATCAGGTCCTGGATCGAGCTTACCATGACCAGGCCGTTGAGGACCGCGATGCCGGAAAGGGCGATGAAGCCGACCGCCGCCGAGATCGAGAAGTCCATTCCGCGCAGGAAGAGCAGCAGCACGCCGCCGACCAGCGCGAATGGCACGCCGGTGAAGACGATCGCCGCGTCGCGCACCGATCCGAGCGCCCCGTAGAGGAGGAACATGATCAGGATGAAACAGGCCGGAATGACCAGCTTCAGCCTTGCGCTCGCGGACTGCAGGTTCTCGAACTGCCCACCCCATTCGAGGTAGCTGCCCGGTGGCAGGCGCACCTGGCTGCCGATGGCAGCCTGCGCGTCCGCCACCACGCTTCCGACATCCCGGCCGCGCACGTTGGCCTGGACCACCACGCGACGCTTGCCATTCTCGCGGCTGATCTGGTTCGGCCCGTCCACGACTCCGATGTCGGCGACGCTGGAGAGGGGAACGAAGGATCCACCGGCGACCGGCACCTGCACCTGCTGCAGCAGGCCGAGGTCGGACCGCTGCGCCTCCGACAGGCGGATGACCACCGGGAAGCGACGATCGCCCTCGAAGATCTGCCCGGAGGTGCGGCCCCCGAGGGTGGCGGTGACGGTGTCCTGCACGTCCTGAGCAGTGACGCCGAGGCGTGCCATCGCATCGCGGTTGACGCGGATGTCGAGCATCGGGAGACCCGTCGTCTGCTCGACCTTCACATCCGCCGCGCCCTGCGTCTTGCGCAGGATCGACGCCACCTGTTCCGCCGTCCGGTTCATGGCGGCGAAGTCGTCGCCGAAGACCTTCACCGCGATGTCGCCACGCACGCCGGCGATGAGCTCGTTGAAGCGCATCTGGATCGGCTGGGTGATCTCGTAGGCGTTGCCTGGGAATCTCGCGAGATTGTCTTCGATCCGTTTGACGAGCTCCTCCTTCGCCAGCTTCGGATCGGGCCAGGCGTCGCGCGGCTTCAGGATCACGAACATGTCAGTCGCGTTGGGCGGCATCGGGTCGGACGCGAGTTCCGCGGTGCCCGTCTTGGAATAGACGAACTGCACCTCCGGCTGCTTTGACATCATGCGCTCGATCGGCACCTGCATCGCCTGACTCTGCTGCACCGACGTGGCCGGGATGCGCAGCGACTGGATCAGGAGGTCACCCTCGTCGAGCTGCGGCAGGAACACCTGACCCAGCGATCCGAACGCCAGAACCGCCAGCACCAGGCTGCCCAGCGCCGCTCCGATCGTGATCGTGGGACGCCTCATCGCCCGGTCGAGTCCCGGCTCGTAGCGCTTCTTCAACCAGGTGACGATGCGGCCATCCTCCTCATCGACCTTCTTGGACAGCCAGATGGCGATCATGGCCGGCACGAAGGTGAGCGACAGCACGAAGGCGAAGGCGAGCGCGATGATGACGGTGAGCGCCATCGGCACGAACGTCTTGCCCTCGACGCCAGTGAGCGTGAGCAGGGGGACGTACACGAGGATGATGATCGCCTGCCCGTAGACCGAGGGGCGGATCATCTCGCGCGCCGCCGCTGCGACGCTTCCGAGGCGTTCCTTGACGCTGAGCAGCCGTCCTTCGTGATGCTGGCGCTCGGCGAGCCTTCGCAACGCATTCTCGACGATGATGACGGCGCCGTCGACGATCAGGCCGAAGTCGAGAGCGCCGAGGCTCATCAGGTTTGCGGAAACGTCCGCCCTGAGCATGCCGAACCCGGTGAGCGTCATCGTGATCGGGATGACCAGGGCCGCGATGAGGGCCGCGCGGAAGTTGCCCAGCAGCAGGAAGAGCACGACGATGACGAGCACCGCGCCCTCGCCCAGGTTGCGGCCCACCGTCCTGATGGTCGAGTTTACCAGTTCGGTGCGGTTGAGCACCGGCTGGACCACGACGTCGGGCGGAAGCGAAGCATTGATGGACTTCAGCTTGTCGGCGACCGCGGTGGAGACGGAGCGGCTGTTCTCGCCGATGCGCATGATCGCGGTTCCGACGACGACCTCGGTGCCGTTCTCGGACGCCGAGCCCATCCGGATCGCCTGCCCGGTGCGGACGGTCGCGACCTGATCGAGCGTGACGGGCACACCGTTGCGCGTGGCGACGACCGTGCGTGCCAGTTCGGCGGTGTTGCGAACGAGCGCGTCCGAGCGGACGGCGAGACCCTCGCCGTTGCGGTTCACGAAGCCGCCGCCAACGCTGGTGTTGTTGCGCTCCAGCGCGTTTCCGAGATCGGTGAGCGTGATGCCGAGCGACGCGAGCTTCTGGACGTCGGGGACCACGAGGAACTGCTTGGCATAGCCCCCGATCGAATCCACGCCAGCGAGGCCGGGTGTGTTCTTGAGCAGCGGCGTGACGATCCAGTCCTGCGCGGTACGCAGGTAGGTCGCCTTGTCCTCGTCGCTCGTCAGGCGCTCGCCCTCGGGCGTGATGTAGCTGCCGTCCGGTTGCTCTCCGGGTTCGCCAGGCCTGTGCTTGTCGTCGGCGCGGTGCTGAAGGCGGACGGTGTACATGTACACCTCACCCAGTCCGGTGGCGATCGGGCCCATTTCGGGATTGACGCCGTCCGGCAGGTTCTCGGCGACACCCTGCAGCCGCTCCCCGACCTGCTGGCGGGCGAAGTAGATGTCGGTCGCGTCCGAGAACACGGCCGTGATCTGCGCGAACCCGTTTCGGCTGAGCGATCGCGTGTATTCGAGGCCCGGCGTGCCGGCGAGCGCGGTCTCGATCGGGAACGACACCTGCTTCTCGACGAGCTCGGGCGAAAGCGCCGGCGCGCGAACGTTGATCTGGACCTGGTTGTTGGTGATGTCCGGCACCGCGTCGATCGGTAGCCGGTAGAGGGAGAAGGCGCCGATGGCGGCGGCGATGACGGTGAGGAGCAGGACGAGCCAGCGCTTCTCGACCGCCCATGTGACGATGCGGGCGATCATGATGTCAGTCCTCCACCGCTTCGCTCTTGCCGAGCTCGGCCTTGAGCGTGAAGCTGCCGGTGGTCGCGATCTGTTCGCGGCCGGTGAGCCCGGAGCGGACGATCACGGTCTCGCCGGAGGCATCCCCCAGCTGGACCTGCGTCGCCTGGAAGCCCTTGGGCGTGCGCACGAACACGACGGACTTCCCCTCGTCGGTCTGAACGGCCGTGGTCGGTACGCGGACAGCGCCGCCGCCCCCACTGCCGGTCAGCTCCACGGTCGCGGTCACGGGCTCGCCTACGCGCCATGTGCCACCGCGATTGTCCAACGTCGCGATGGATGGCACGAGGCGGGTCTGGGGATCGAGCGCAGGCGACACGAAGGTGATCCGCGCCTTCGCCTGACGCCCCGCCGCCTTCACCGTCACCACATTGCCGGGCCGGATCCTGCCGGCATCCTCCGGCTTCAGGTTGAGAGCGAGCGAGACCTGGCCGAGATTGGCGATGCGGTAGAGTTCCGCATCGGCCGTGACCGTCTGGCCAAGGGTGACCGGGCGCGCGATGACCTGCCCGGAGATCGGCGCGGCGATGCCGAGGCGGTTCAGCCCCGCACCGCCCGCGCCGGCGGCCGACACCGTGCTCTGTGCCTGCGTCAGCGCGATCCGCGCCTCGATCGCGGCGGTCCGCGCAGCGATGAGATCCTGTTCGGGCGACACCTTCTGGGCGAAGAGCCGCTGCTCGCGCGCCAGATTGGAGTTGGCCAGCTGGAGACGCGCGCGCGCCGCCTGGACCTCTCCCTGGATCTGCGCCGCCTCACGGCTCTCGATCACGGCGATTGTCTGGCCGCGACCGACGGTCTGTCCAAGATTGCGCGTGAGGGAGACGACGCGTCCGGCGATGGCGGCCGAGACGACCTGCGTGCCCTGCGGATCACCCTCGATGATCGCCGGCAGCTCGATCGTGCCGGCGCCGCCGACAATCGGACGACCGATCTGGACGCCGGCGGCGGAGATCTGCTCCGAAGTCAGCGTGACGGCGTCCTTCGCAGCTCCAGCATCCCCGGCTGCGGCTGGTGCGCTGGACGCGGCTTCGTTCGTCGAGGCCTCGTTACCGACCTCCGCGCCGCCGCCGCAGCCGGAGAGGAGAAGGGCCGCGAACGCCGCACCCGCGAGATAGTAGGTCTTCATCACTGGTTCCCCCCATTGGGCGCAGGTGCGGTCAGCCGCTCCAGCTGCGCTCGGGCGTTCTGGTAGTTGGCGAGGGCATCGATCGCGGCGACGCGCGTGTCGGCCAGGGTGCGTTCCGCGTCGAGCAGCTCGAGCTGCCCGAACTTGCCTTCCCGGTAGCCGATGCGCGCGATGCGTGCGGCCTCCTGCGCGGCCGCGAGTGCGGGCCCGGAGGCCGCACGCGCGGTCGTCGCCGCGTTGGAGGCTTGCGCCTGCGCGTCGGTGATCGCCTGCTCCACATCGAGTGCGGTCACACGGCGGAGGGCGTCGGCCTGCGTGCGCTGCGCGGCGGCTTGTGCGATGGCGGCCCGGCCATTGTTGAAGAGGGGTATCGGGATCGACACCGCGAGAACGGCGGCCGTGTCGTTCGTCGCCTCCAGGCGACGCAGCGCCGGGCCGATGTTTATGTCCGGCACCCTGTTGGCGCGGGCGAGACGGACACCCGCGTCCGCGATGGTGAAGTCCGCATTAGCTGCAGCCAACGCCAGGGTACCGTCCGTGCGAACCGGCGCGGCCGGCCCGTAGACGCCCGCGGCAGGCAATCGATCCAGAAGGGTGGCATCCAGAGATCCGTCGATCGGCCTTCCGATGCGGCGAGCCAGATTGGTGCGGGCCGCTTCGGACAGGCGGGTCTGCCGTTCCACGTTCGCTTCGGCGTTGATCCGCGCGACATCGGCGCGCTGCTGCTCGAGCGGCGAAGCTCTCCCCGCCTGCACCCGGACGCTTGCGCCACGCAAGGCGTCCCCTGCGATGCGCGCCTGATCACGCGCCGTTGCGACGCGCCGTTCGGCGGCCACCGCTTCGACGTACAGCTGCGTAACCTGCAGTCTCACGTCCGCCGCGACGATCGCGGCCTGGATCTCGGCGCGGGACAGCTGCGCGCCGGCGACGGCCAGGCGCGCTCCTCGCTTCCCCCCGAGTTCGATCGGGATGGCGACCCCGATGGTCGACTCCGCGCTTCTCACTCCCTTGTACGGGCCGGATCCGCCGATGTTCTCGATCTGCCCCTGGAAGACGGGATTGGGACGGAGTCCCGCGACCGTGCGACCTGAACGGGCAGCCTCGACAGCGGCGCCTGCGGCATCGGCTGCAGGAGCGGAACCCCCGGCCGCGCTGACCGCCTGATCAAGCGTGTAGGTCGGCCCCACCTGCGCGATGGGCGCAGATGGTCCAACCTGCGCCTGCGCCAACGTGGCGCAAGACGCTGCGGCCAGCATGGCCGCGATAATGCGATGCATGAAGATGACACTCCTGACGATGAACGACGGGCGCGCTTCCGCACGCGCCCCGATCGGTCGTCAGGCTTGTGGTGGCCTCAGGTGGATCTGGCCTTGCCGGCCAGCGAGCAGGAGCAATCCACCGGGGAAAGGCCGCGACTCGATCTGAGCGAGCGAAACTGCGACCTGTGGCCTCGCCGGCTGCCCGATCTCGTGACCGTGGCAGGAGCTGTGATGGTGGGGATAGCCCTTGTCGGAGTCCGACGGCACCTCATCGCCATCGCCCGCGGCATGTACGCTGAGCTCGTAGCCCGCGATGCTGCCACCCGCCACGTCGGCGGCATGAGCCATGCCTGAGAAACCGGTGAGTGCCAGCATCAGGAAGGTCAGGAAGGGCAGCACGATCCGCACGACACTGGAGCGCCTAGCATGCGCGGGCTCCGCTGTCATCTCGATAACTCCGCCTGGGCGACGACGATGTCGGATCGGGAGACCGAGGCTTCGACCCCGGCCAACGCCGAGCACCGGAGATAAGCGAGGTTGATCGCGAAGCCCCGTCGTCCATCCCCTCGCGAAGGGGCGGCCGGACGGACGTCAGCCCCCCCATGGCGGCGGAGCTCATCGGCGTCTCGAACGTCCCAGATGCCCATCAAAAGCGACGACGACCTAGAGGCGTCCACGTGAATGAGCGCGCCGTTCGCGCCACCTCGCTGAAGACGTCGACAACGACGATCGCTCGCCTGCCGACGAAGCGCGCCACCATCTCGGCCTTGAGCATCACGCGACGCTCCAGCGTCGCCATGGTCCGTACAAGCCGCCGTTCGAAGAGCGAGCCCGGTCCCGCGATCCTGTCGCCAAGGTCTGGAACAAGCGTCGTATGCCAAAATCGCCTCGATTCGTGCGTCCGACATCCCATATGAACCCTCATGTCGATAGAGGGTCAAGGGGTGTCATGAGGATAGGTGAGATCTCGAGGAAGACCGGTTTGAAGGTCGAGACGGTGCGCTTCTACGAAGCGGAGGGACTGATCGGTCCGCCTCTTCGAAGCGGTTCGAACTACCGGGTGTACGACCGGAGTCACCTCGATCGGCTGTCCTTCATCAAGCGATCGCGGGATCTGGGATTCACGCTCGATCAGGTGAGGGAGCTTCTGAAGCTCGCCAACGATCCGCGGGGATCGTGCAGCGAGGTCGACGCCATCATCGAACGTCATCTGGTCGAGATCGATCGCAAGCTCGCCGATCTCGCAACGCTACGCGATGAGGTATACCGTCGCGGCGGAGCGTGCACCGCGTCCACGATCGCCGACTGCAAGGTCATCGACGCGCTCTCCTCGCACGGATCGAAGGCAAGCTCCCGATCATAGCACGGATCTCGTCGACCCACGGCGTGCCCCGGATCATCCGGGTGAACAATGGACCAAAGTCCATCCCGAAGGCACTTGGCCGCAGGCCCGTGAGAATGGCGTTGCTTGGCTTGCAGCCGGCCGGGCAAACCTATGGACGATGCCTTCGTCGAGTCGTCCAATGGCCGCCTGCGCGACGAGTGCCTGAAAACGCACTGGTCCGAGCCGCTGGAGCGCGCGCGGGGCAAATCGATGCCTTGTGGCGCGACGACGATGAAAGCCGTCCCCACACACCGCTTGGCTGGCTTACACCGGTCGAACATGGTGCTGCCGCGGCCAAGACCGCGGCCGAACGAACGCCGGAAACCTATCGGTGACTTCGATGAGAAAGCGGGGGACCGTCGTCACTCATCGAAGCCTCCATATCGCTCCTGCCACCGTCGACGGTCTCAAGGTGGGGCTTGAACAATTGGTCGACGACCAGCGGCACTCGCTGGCATGAAGTTCCCACATTGGCAAACCAACGCGAAAATAGCTGTGAAATCGCGGAGATCGCTCCACTTCGGCTCAGAAAGCTGCCTCGGCCTTGCCCAGTGGCGGTATCTCCAATCATTGACGAGAACGACCAGAGATCGGGCTGATGACCGCGCCAATCATTTTTGTCATGTGTTGGGTTACATTGATTTGCGCCAGCAGGACGCCTCTCGGCCGTCTTCTCAATAGGGTAGCTGTCGAGATCCCGGCCAAAGCGTTGAACCGCCTTGGGTCTGGACATGTGGCTCTGGTGGTGGTGGTGACCACATTGGTAGTCGTGCACCTTCATACCGAAGGCAGCGATCCAATCCGAATGGTGGCATTGGTTGCTCCAGACATAGTCGTGTGGCTTGCTAGCGTCGAAATCAGCGCCGTTTTTGAGGGTCTTGCCGCAGCGACGGCTGCAGCTGCGGCACTTAGTCGAGCAGGTCGACTGTCTTTTCTTATCGGCCTCCGTTCTCGCTGCTCTCGCTTTCTCAAAAGCAAGGCGAATGGCGGCAAAAAACGACGACCGCGTAAACGCAAGCCACCTGCGAACGACTATGAGGAGGGAGCGGCTTCGCGCAAGCGAGCCGAGCCGAAGCTCAGCGGCACGAGAAGGTCATCTTTGACCGTGCCATTTGAATTGAAGAACTGTACTTCTATGGAAACTTTAACTCGTGGCCCGCAGATCCAGCAGCTTACCGGCGAGTCAATCCATGCAAGTGAGGCAGCGCGCAACGCAGCAGGTCGAGATCGGCATCGTCTTCATCCCGCTCAGCGGCTACCTGCGCGCGGGGGAGACCAAGATCGAGTGGCCGCTGACTTGGCGGCGAAAAGGACCGGTCTGGAGCCTCAACAAGCGAAGATCTGCTGACGGGGAAGATTTCCCTCCCCCAACAAGATCTCCAAGCGGCTGGACCACATCCAGTTCAGGTACATTCCCGCGCTCAAGGCGTTCTTCTCCGACCTTCAGGGCAGGCTCAACGTCGTGGCAACGAAATCACTGAAGGGACCTTGAAGGATCCAGCTGGCACCGACCAGAACCAGGCAGGAACGGCCTGTTTGCCTCGCGATGGCAGGATGGCGGGCTAATGTTGCCTTACTGGCCATAGCTGAGGCAGAACTGTCAGATGTCCGATCCCAATCCGCCCACGCCGGAGGAGCTAGCGTTCCTAACAGACCAGGAGCTGCTCACCGAATGGATGAAGACCAGGTGGGATGAGGGTGACGCGAGGATGGAGGTGCTCGCCACGGAGATCGAGCGGCGCGGGCTGGATTTCTGACCGCCTGGATCACGCCACAGCGAACGAGCCTTACCTCACGATGAAGATCACCTACTGCCGGCAGAACCCCAAGGCGTCGATCTGCGAGCGCGAGCAGCCACACCCGCCGGAGGTCGGCTCATACGTTGAGCTCGCCGGCATCTTCCACCAGGTTCGCCGAGTCGAACACGTCGCCAGCGAGGCGATCGCGTACGTGATGCCTGATTGACAAGCGGTGTGACGCACGCGCCGCCGATTCCCAGCTTTCAGTTTTCGTCATCCGGCAGGATGAAGGCGGTCGACCGTGAGCGCGTCAGTTCCTGCACCGTGCGCTTTGTCTCGACCACCGCAGTGTAGACCGACGCCATTTCCAGGTGCCGCAGCTTGGCGCGCTCATCCGTCGCCCGCCTGGCATTCGCCTGCGCTGCGATCACCCGTCGCTGGTAGTAGTGGATGGAGTGCTGATCGAGCACGACGGTTCCTAACGAGCTGACGCTGAAGACGGAAGGTGCGGGGTGCCGCTACGAGCAGGCAACTGCCACATCCCCGGCGCAAGCGCGACGAAGATGGCTGCGCCAGCCGTGTTCGTGAGGTCAACTGGCGCAGCCTGCCGGTTGTCTATACCGACACTGATGGTTTAGCCGTCGCGTATTAAGACTTCGTGTAGGCAGATCGCCGGCGCCATCGACAAGATCGAAATTAGATCGTCGGCGAAGGTCGATTGTTAAGATTCACTCCGTACCTCCCCGCAGCGTCATGGGAGATGCACGATGATCGCCTGGTTCAGAAATCACGCACCGATACGAACCAAGTTCAAGGTCATCGTCGCCTTCCAGGTGGCTGTCGCTGCCCTCAGCCTCGGATTGATCTACATGGCGGCGGTGTCACCGCCAGCGGAGGTGTGGGACATCATGCTGGGTGGCTGCGCGATGGCATCGCTGCCGGTGTTGCTGACGTGGTTCAGCGGCAAGCTGATCAGCGACCCGTATGTCGCCACGGTGGTGCGCATGGAGGCGCTGACGACCGGCGATCTCGACAGCCCGATCCAGTTCACCGATCACCGCGACTGTGTCGGCCGCATGACACGGGCCATGCAGGTGTTCCGGCAGAACGCCGAGACGATCCGCGAGGCAGAAGCGGCTTCCGATCTGATGGTGCGTGCATTGGGCGCTGGCCTCACTCGCCTTGCCGGCGGTGATCTGTCGCTACGGCTCGAGACGCCCTTCGCACCGCATTACGAGAGCCTGCGATGCGACTTCAACGCGGCGCTCGAGGCGGTCGCCGCCACGCTGTCGACGGTCACCACGGTTGCAAGCGGGATTAACAACGGTGCCGGTGACATCCGCCAAGCCTCGGACGACCTGTCGCGTCGCACCGAGCAGCAGGCGGCAGCACTTGAGGAGACGGCCGCTGCGATGGAGGAGATCACCTCCACCGTTCGCCAAACCGCCGACGGAGCGGCGCGCGCCAACGCGCTGGTGTCGCAGGCGCAGAGCGAGGCGGAAGCGTCCGGCGAGGTCGTGCAGCGTGCCGTAGCCGCCATGGAGGGTATTGAGCGCACCTCAAGCGAGATCTCCGAGATCATCAGCGTCATCGACGGCATCGCCTTCCAGACCAACCTGCTCGCGCTCAATGCCGGCGTCGAGGCGGCTCGCGCGGGTGACGCTGGCAAGGGCTTCGCTGTCGTGGCCTCCGAGGTGCGCGCCCTCGCGCAGCGTTCGGCCGATGCCGCCAAGGACGTGAAGACGCGCATCACCGCCTCGACCGAGCAGGTTGAGGTTGGCGCCAAGCTGGTGAGTGCCACCGGGAGCGCGCTCCACGGCATCATCGACCGTGTCGGTGAGATCAGCGGGATCGTGTCCGAGATCGCCGGATCCGCCGAGCGTCAGGCGATCGGGCTCAAGGAGGTCAGCACGGCTATCTCGGAGATGGACGGTGTGACGCAGCAGAATGCCGCCATGGTCGAAGAAGCGACCGCGGCCACCCGCACGCTGGCGTCGGAAGCCGAAGAGCTCGCCCAGGAGGTTGCTAGGTTCAAGTTGGCGGCGGCCGAGCCTGCGCCTGCGGTCCCCGCCCGTGCTGCTATGCAGCCGGTCCATCAGCTGCAGGAGCGTGCCGCCCAGGCAGGCCGGCAGGCAGCGCAGGCGGTGCGGCGACAGGTTCGTGGCGGCGCAGCCGCTGCCGTGGCCGTCGATGATGATTGGTCATCGTTCTAAGCGGCGGTGACAATGGACAGCAGCGATGATGCGGCACGCTGGGAGTGCCTGTCGCTCGACCTTGCCGAGCTTCTGCAGGCCATCAGGAGGCTGGAATGTATCGCCCAGGAGTGTGGCGCGGATCATAGCAACGTGACCGCCATCTCGGCGGCGTTGACGCCGCGAGACCAACGGCCATCGCCTCTGCCCTCAGCCGATCCCATGTCAGGCAAGTAGCCACGCCAGCGCCTTCCCACGTCAGTAAGGAACTCCGCATTCACGATTTCGACAGCTCGTATGATCTGACCGCGCGCGAGCGACCTGGACACGACGAAGGTGATGAGTCGTTCTGCGACGCGGCGGTCCAACAGCCGCTGCCGGAAGAGTGACGCCGACGCCTGCAATTGAATCTGCATGTCGCGGATGGTGATGCGGACCAGGCTCGAGGCAGGATCGACGTCGAAGAAGAAGCTCGCAACCATGATGGTGCGGTGACATCATCCTTGCCGTGGATCGTTGATCTACGTCCACGAAGGGGTGCGACTGCCCATGGCGTCGAACGTTTACCTGCTTGTACGACAAACAGGTGATTGACGATGCCGAGCCACCAGGGTGGGTCGCTGCTGGCCGTTGGAAATCATGTGTTTGGTGACACTCAGCGGGCGCGTCCCGGCTGACCCGCTTTTCGCCAGCGAGCAGGAAGCTGCCTCGCTCGTTCCGGCTTGGAGAGCCATCCAAGCGGCAAAGGGCTTTCAATCGATCCACGGTCTGTCGCCAGCGCCTCACGCGTGGATGCATGGAAACGGTGACGGCACGGTCGTGTCCGGCCTCGAACGTCGTTCAACTCATAAGCCGGGCGATCAGCCGATGCTTGCGGAACAGAGGACTCATCCTGTCGTGCGCGATCCCGCAAGCGCCAGCTTATACGCTGCCTCACCGACAAACGCTCGCATGGCCGGACGGGTAAGCCTCACGGTTTGCCCCTCTGACAAGCATGCCGCAAACGATGGCGTCAGACCTTCGATCGCTGCTGTGTCCGCCCGACTGAATGGCTTGGCCATTAATAGCGCATGAGCGCCTGCTGGGTTCTCTCGCACAACACAATCGCCAAACGCTCGCGAAGGCCTGTAGGTCGATGGCAGCCCTGTGATGTCGCCGTCGAACTCGCTTGCAAGGTCGACCGGGGGTGCGTTTGTCACGGCCGTCGGGACAGGAGCCCCGTGGCCAAAGTCACGCCGGTAAAGCGCTGGGTAGAGCGCATAGCGGAAAGCCTCCGGCTGCATCCTCATCTCAAGTTTCCCGCCGAATCGACGCGCCGCTGCGTTGAGGCAGGTAAGATCCGCTGCCTTCATGCTGGCGTCGAAGAAGCCCGAGCTGTTCGGCACAGTGCGCACAAAGGCGGCCACGGCGGCCCGGCGCCCCTTCTGAGCCACCACGCAGTCGGCGAACTCGGCGAGGTAGGGTTCTGTCTGCGAGGGTTTGGTCGTCTGTGCGTATGCCGACTGGGTCAGCCCGATGCCGGTAACCGCTATCAGCGAGATCGAAGCGACGGCATTGATCCTCATCGTAACCTCTCCCGCGCCGTCGACTTGTATGTCCACGAAGCGGAAGCCATCCTGCCATATAGGATGGGCTTCGTCGAGGAATCCGCCGGTCTGCAGCGAGCCTTGAAGTTGGCGACGTTAGGCTGGCAAACCGTCCGTTTGGGACCCAGATGTGGACGTTGACGGCGGCTTGAGCGCCGCCCGGAAGCTGACGTTCGTATATGTGGGAATCGTCCGGCAACCGTAAGCCGTTGATTGCCAGTCCGCGTCGGAGGCGGCGACCGCCTGAAGGCGACGAAGCCTCGCTGAAGTGGACTTGCGCCTCCCGCAACGAGATCAGCGGGCCACCCGGCGTATTTCCTCTACCAGCAACGGTGACAGCTCGTACGCTTCGAGAGTGGCGTCCTTCAGCCAGACACGCGCCTCCGCGATCGTCATGTCCTTGTTGACCGCGGCATCGTTGAGAATAGCTGCGGCGACACGCGACAATCCGAGGCCCATGAAGCTGATCATCGACCTGTCGGAGGCACCGACCTCAAGATAGAGAGATATCGGGGGGACCGAGCCGGCCATCTCCGACAAGCCGATCTCATCCATAACCTGTAGAAGCACGGCGCAGTAGCACGACATCAGACGGACCACCTCGAACCGGATCACCTTCTCTATCGTTTCGAGCGTGTTGCGGATCACCGCCCGCGAGCTTTTCTTTTTGTCGTAGTTGATAGCGTTGTCGATGATCTTCGGGAGCGGGTCGCCGCTCATCCAGAACACCGCCATTAGGGCATGGTACCGGTGCGATCCGTGGCTCTCCGGAAGCCCCAGCAGGTGCGTGTGGCAAAGCCTCAGCAACGACGCGTAGGAGGTGTATGCTGCGCTGTCGCGCGGATGCGCGGGGATCAGCGCGCGCACGCTAGCCTTGTCCCTACCCGCTCTGGCGAGAAGCGCCGCGTGAAGCGCCTGCTGCCGGTGCGGTGACAGATTCGGACTCTGGCGCACGACTTCAACGGGCAGAGTCAGCACTTCGACCGCCTCGTCGAGTGCGGCCTGGACTCGTTCGGCTGACGCCGACGGCACGCCCGCCGCGGTCAGCCGCGACAGGGTGGTTGGCAGCTCGCCGCGCGAATGATCGTCCAGGAGCCGGACGAACAGGGTCTCGAGGTCGCCGTCTGACTTCCTGTCGTCATTATCGTCGTACGCAATCGTCGCGACGAGATCCTCCAGCCGCTGCGTAACACCGTCCTGCAGGGCCGGCACGATCTCGCTGTCCCTCTCGTGATCGAGTGGCTTAGCCTTCCACTCATCATAGTCGATCAGGAAGATGTTGCCCTGGAACTCGCGGCGGAGCCGGCCAGCGCGACCCGCAAGGTTCCAAAAGTCGGTACCCTCCAGAGGCCTCTGCCTCCCCTTCTCCGGCCTACACATGAAAACGTTGCGGGCCGGCAGGTTCACACCCTGAAGAAGCGTACTGGTGCACACCAGAAAGTCGATCGCACCATCCGCGAAGGCATCCTCCACCGCCTGCCGGACCTGCGTTGGCATGTTGGAGTAGTGGAAGCCAACACCTCCGCGCACCGCCGCTGCCAGGACGTAAGAAGGGTGCACCGACTGGTCGACGAGCTGCGCAAGCGCCTCGCGCCGCGGCGTCGTTTCCCGGTCCGCAAACAGGTCGGCTAGCTGGATGGCTAGGTCCTCCGCCTCGGCGGCGCCGTTCGCATAGACGATAGTTGGCGCGCCCTTGCCGAGAGCGGCCGATATTTGGACGAGGCGCTCCTTCTTCGACGCGATCGTCTGTCCGATCACAAACTCGCCGACGAGCGCCTCTTCGCCGCCCGGCTCGATGCTTGAGACAGAGAATTCACCTTGACGCGACGAGGTCACGCGCACGATCAGGAAGTTCTGCGCAACTGTCGGCTCAGTCGACGGAAGCGTCTCCACGCTATCAAGGCCGAAGGTGCGGCCAAACACGTCCAGGTTGCGGATGCCTGGGCTGGCGAAAAGCAGCTGCGCATCCGCGCGCCGGCGAAGCAGGTCGTCCACAACCCACTGCAGCAGGATGCCGCGACCCTGGTCGGCGATACTGTGGGCCTCGTCGACGATGACGATCTCGGCGCTCATGTCTGCATGCGCTGCTAGCATCAGCTGGGTCCGCTCCTGCGTCATCACGAATATTGCACGCTTCGGCAGCGGCTGATCTTCGTCGAGCGGCACGGTGAGGATCTCCGGCGCCGCCTCCGTGCCGCGAAACAAGTCAGCCAGATCGCGCGCGACCTGCGCGATCAATGCACGGGTCGGCACGAGGTAGACGACGGTGCGCTCCTCCGCTTCTTCGAACACGCGGGCGAGATGGCCCTGGAGTATGAAGGATTTTCCGGCGGACGTTGGCGCAGCGACGGCGATGCTGCGCCCTTCGCCAAGTTTGCTCCAAAGGTCGTGCTGGAAGCTCGTCAGCAACGCGGGGCGATCCCGCAGCAGGACTCGGCGGCGGTCCGAGAGGGCCATCTCCTCGATTGCGAGATCCAGCGGAAGGTCCGCGGCGGCACGACCGACGTCCTCGCGCGTCTCCAACGCCGGAAAGTTGCCCAGCCGAGCCAACACCACCCGCAGCGCCTGCTGCATGGGCAGCGTCTTCGCGCCCACCACTTCGTAGGTCATGGTCGCCGAGCGGTATGCCTGGCGCCGGTGCATCGGATCATTCGAACAGGCTAGGATTGCGGAGGCCTGCATCAGGCGGACTGCCTCCTCCATCGTCACCTCGGGGTCGATCGGCCTTCCCAGCTCGCGTGCGAGCCACGTCCGATGCGCGAGCGCAGCCGCATCATGGAAGCGGCTGTTCCCCCAAATCTGATCGGCCAGTTCCTGCATCGGTCCACGCCCCCTTCGTACCGCGGGTCTACTTCTTGCCGGCGCTCTTCTTCGGTGCCTTTCCAATGGCCGGATGCTTCCAACCGATCTTGTCCTGGAATAAGTTGCGCAGCGTCGCCACCGACGGAACCGGCATGATGAACATCTCTACCTCCTGATGCTCCATGCCCTTGGCCTTGAGCGCTTTGGCGATCTTCGGAGCAGTCTCCTCCAGCTTCGCGAGAGCCAGCCGGCGAAACTCCTCCTCCGCATCCATCTCGCATGCCAGCGCGGCCGCGAAAGCGTCGAAATCAAAGGCGACGAGGCAGGAGATGACGTCGTGGCGGTTTGCGTATCCCGATCCATAAGGATCGAGGAAGTCGAGCATCGCCTTCTTGGCGTCCGGGGTGAGGCCGGACAGGTCGAGGTGACGCTTCACAAGCGTGATCTCGTGCTTGATCTTCTTGTCGTCTAGGGACTCGGCAATCGACTTCGCCGCTTCTTTTAAGGCTTGGTCGAGGTCGCCGTAGAGCTTAGACTCACCCCAATATATGTAGAGCCGCCCCGTGACTGCGCAGTATCGTACATGCACTCCGTCCGCGCCATGCACCGGCATCTCGGTGTTCGTCTTCAGCGACATCTTCGCAACGATCTGGGGGGCCTCGAGAAGCCACTCAGTCAGTAGATAAAGGATGAGCTCGCCGGCCTCGCCGTTGCGGTTTGTCGCAACATGAGCGCGTTTGAACAGATCGAATGCCTCCTGACGAAGCACCTCGAACATCTCCGTGAATTCCTCCGCCGAGACCTTCCCGTATCGTTCATTAAGCTCCGCGACCTGCTGACGGGGCAGGCAGAAGTTGACGATGTACGTCGAGACAGTGTCCACCAGCTCCGACACCATCGGCTTGCGCTGCCGGAACGCAGGATAGTGGAGACGGAGCGTCAGCGCCTTACACTCGGTCTCCACGGTATGATCTACCCCCTTCAGCCGCGCTGACAGCTTCGACAGATCACGCTGCAGCGACGCCAGCGCATCCTCGAGGGCCCCGATTAAGGGTGCAGCCGGAACGGCTGGGGTATCGGTCAAGGGAGCGCAAGCTCGCAGGGCACGATCGTCATGCTGTCGGTATGCTCACTTGTCGTCGGCGCTCACACATGTTCAAACTCGCTTGCTATGCTCGGGCGCGGCACGCCGTCAATCGAACGAACCTAGCAGGCAACTCCGCGACCGGGGCACAGGAACGATAATGCCGGACAAGGTATACAAGTACAAACCGTTCGGCGTAAATACCCTGCGGGCGATAACCGAGGCAGAAGTCTTCTACGCTAAGCCGTCCACCTTCAACGATCCGCTCGACTGCGATCCAACGATCGACGTTGACATAGATCGCCGACACCTCGAGCGACTGCTCTATCGCATGATTGTCAAGCGGAAGAACGAGGATGAGGCCCGGAGCGAAATTGGGCGGCTACGCTACTATGCGTCCGAGCACGGTGACTACCGGACCGAGCCGGAGGTCGAAAGCTATCTGATGCGCACGCTCGCCAGCGCCATCAAGCGGGAGCTGGACCTAGAGTTCGGCGACCAAGGTGTCCTCTCGCTGTCCGCGACATGGAAGAGCGGGCTAATGTGGTCGCACTATGCCGACGAGCACCGGGGCATCTGCATTGAGTACGACACCCGCGACCAAGAGCACCCGCGCCTCCAAGCGGTGGACTACAAGGGGCCGCGCGCGATCAAGACGAGCGATCTGTACCGGTGGAAGGTTCGAGATGACGCGGCCGCAAAGGAACAGGTGTTCAGGACCTACTTCTACACCAAGTCGAACGAGTGGAAGTATGAGAAGGAGTGGCGGGACATTCGCGACCGCAACGGCGTGACCGACGCGCCCTTCTGCATCACCGCGATCCTGTTCGGACTCCGATGCAACGGGTCGGTCATCAAAAGTATCGTCAAGCTCCTCAACGATCATCCCCACATCAAAATTTGGCAGGTGCTTCCCAAAGACGAGGGATTCGGTTTGCGCCGGTATCTGGTCGATCGAGACGAGATTGATGCGATGGCGGTACAGGAGCCCAGCTTCCTCATGTTCAAGGACATCATTTGGGACGACCTGGACGATCTGGAGGAGCTCGGTCCTGTCGCCGAGATCGCTGTGTCTGAGGCGGATCCGGTATCCTGAACCTCCTCAATGGCCCTTCAATCCGGGCTGAGCTTCGCCGGTGCCGTTCCGGTCAGGACTTATCTTTAAGCGACGAGACAGCGGCTGCCATACCTCGCACGCGTTCACGGTCGTTCTCGGAACGTTGCGGCATCACGGACATCAGAACCTTAAGGAACCTGATTGGGGCGAAGGTCCATTCTCTCCGGGCGATGGACGGCAGCATTTGCCACGTGTGGATGCTCACGAATGGTGGTTGCCTGTTGTCGACACCGCGCGTTTAAGGCGTGGAGTTTTAGGACGGGATTGTGCGCTTCGGTATGACGCAGGCGCCGGCGTTCACAGAACGGTCGTTTGGGGAGCATGGGTTGTTCGGCGTTCTCGGTTACGCGCACGTCAGCACCGGAGATCGGGACATCGCCGGAAGGCGGTTGCGGTGGAGGCGGCCAGTTCGGTTCGGGTGTTCACTGACGCTCTGCCCGCCAGGAGCGTGGAGCACCTTCGGTTTGCCGGACTGTTGGGCTTTGCTCGCGAGGACGACACGCCGGCGATCGTGCGGCTCCACCGGCTGTGCCGCTCGCTTTGGCGAGCTGCTCACCGCCGTCCAGATGCGATGCGAGCGCGGGATATCGCTCCTCAGCCTGAAGGAGTCGATCGACACCTCGCGCGCGGTCGGCAAACTGATTTTCCACTTGTCCGGTGCCATGATCCATTTCGGGCGACGGCTGACCTCCGAACGCACCTTCGACGGCGTCGCCGCGGCACGGACCCAGGGTAAGCCGCCTGCATACCGGCCGGGGAAGAAGACGAGGCCAGCGCGGCGCCCAAGCTGGTGGCGGCCAGCGCGCCATCCGCAGAGGCTGCGCGGCAGCTCGAGCTCGGCAGTGTCGACCATGTACCGAAAGATGAAGCGGCCCATCGCGCGGTCCGCGTAGGACCCACTCGCTATGCAACCTGGCAACCCCGTCGCTCTGAGCGAGCGTGAGAAGGAAGTGCTGCGCCTGCTCCTGGTCGGCCACGACGCGAAGTCCATCGCCCGCACGCTTGATCTGTCGGTGCACACGGTCAACGATCGGCTGCGGGAGGCCCGCCGTAAGCTGGGCGTGTCGAGCAGCCGCGAGGCCGCTCGACGCCTAGCGGACATGGATGGGACCCGACCCAATTTCGTCGTACACAAGGAATTCGGGCATGCGGAGGCCCCGTCGTATCCGGAGAGAACCGACCACCCAGCCGTGCCGCGACCCACGCAGCATCGCCTGGCATGGTTTACCGGAGGAATGCTCATGATGTCCCTTGTCATCGCAGTCGTTGCGCTCTCGACGTTGGTCGGTGGTCCGAACAGCGCGCAGGCGCCCGCCTCGAGCGCGCAATCGGTTTCGCCTCCTGCCGAGACCGAGGCGTCATCCGCAGCACGCAGATGGGTCGAGATGCTCGATGCCGGCCAGTGGGATGCCAGCTGGCAAGCGGCCGCCGAGGTGTTCAAGCGCTCCATCACCTCGACGCAGTGGCAGGCGAAAAGCCAGTCCGTGCGCACCCCGCTTGGGCACGTTTCATTACGCGTCCTGCAAAGCGCGGTGAAGACCACGACCCTGCCCGGCGTTCCGGCAGGGGATTACGAGGTGCTACAATTCCAAACTCGGTTCGCCACGAAGCCCGACGGACTGGAGACCGTGGTGCTCTCCAAGGAAGATGGAAGCTGGCGGGTCAGCGGATACTTCATCCGCTGATCGCGCAGTCCCCGCGATCGTCACAGGCAGTTGCCCGTGGTGCAGACTGCGACCACAGCCAAGAACGGCAGCGTTGGCACGGCGGCTATCACATAAACGACCGCCACCACCGCCGGCGCCGTATCGCTCCACTTCGATGTTCGGAAGGCCGCGATGCTCGCCAGACCGAGTCCTATCAACACCGCCGCCCAGATCCAATCAGATGCCGGTGTTCGTGGAGTCGTATGAGCGATGGTTATCAAGGCGACTGGAGGGAGCAGCAATAAGATCGCCAGGATTCTGAGAGTCGCGCACATGGTCTCAGCATGATCGGCTATCTCAATGCCCGCTAGTGGCGCGAGCGCTTTCCAACAAGCGGTCGAGCCCCTGGCCGGCGCAGCGGATGAGGGCAAAGCAGGAGCTGCGAAAAAGACACGCGAGGCCGGTGCTGGCGGCTAAGGGAGCGCTGGGCTGCTGGAGGAGCTGCACGCAGGCCTCTTCCGCCACGAGGCGTGTCGCGCATCGGCCCGCCCCCGCATCATAGCCTTGCACCGAAGTCCGACCGTCGCCCGCGCTCGGCGTGCAGATCATGACCGGCCTTCCTACCCGCGCATGGCCCAGCCTATCGCCAGCAGGGCGCAGGCGCTCCGCCGCGGTCACGCAAGTGGCCTGGCCGCCGCCGCGCCCCTGTCGCTAAGCGATCAAGGCATACGGCGGCGATCGGTGGGCGACGACTAGCGCACGCGCGTCTCCACGAGACCGGAATTGCCCGTCTTCGAGTTGACTGCGTATACGACCAGTCGGACGTCACGCACGTTCGGCATCGTTACCGTGCCCGCGTAGGTTCCCGGCGCCGCCTTGAACGTCAAAGGCGTCACCGACAAACGCCGCCTTCCGGACAAAAGCATCGCCTTGACCGAGTAGTCGCTCGCGTCCCAGCGTCCGCCAGGAGTGATCGGGCACCCGCACATGAGCTCGACCTTCGCAGTGACGGTGAGCGCATCCCCCTTGCGCTCGCTCTGAGGGGTTATGGCCAACCCAGGGAGCTCGACCATCCAACCGTTGCCGGTGGCGATCGCCTCGCCCGGGACGATCCAGCGCTGCGACCTTACGTGGATGGCGGACCCCGGTCTGGCAAGCGGGCCCTCCACGTCCAGGTCGACGAGGGTCGGTTCATCGATGTCCAGATCCGCCCGGAACGCCGCCGCATCGTCATCGGCGATGGTCCGCGACCTACCGGCCGCATCCATGATGCGTTCGGTGCTGCCGGTTCCACCCGAGGTGACACCGCGAGACAGCACCTTCCCGGTCCTCGCGTCAGTCAAGGTTATCCGGGCTCCGCCGGTGTGGTCCCCGACGAACTTGCCGTCCTGGCTCAGCACCCGTACGACCACGCTCGTAGTCTCGGCCGCCACCGGCGTGGCAAGCGCCAGCGTCGCGACCAACAACGATACTACTGTTCTCATCTTGATAGCTCCTGTGTTCCGCCGCAACCAGCATCGCGCCGTGCTCGAACTTAGAAGATGCCCGAGCACGGCGCGATCGATCAGCGCCAGGCTTGGCGCGCAGATGATTCGAAGATCACGCCAAGCTGAAAGGACATGATCAGGATGGCGCATGAGGAGAGAAGGGTCGAGTCGAACCAGATCGGGTCATGGAAAGCGAAGGTTCCTTTGAACATCTTCATCCAACCGCCATTGAAATTCTGCATCATGGCGACACCCAGACCGAGTACGGCGATCGCCATCGACGTGTACCTGAGCAGGAACCGGTTCGCGTACGGAACCATCAGTATGGCGACTCCCAGGAGCCCGATGGCCGAGCGCTGAACACGGCAGAACGGACAGGCATACGTCGCCTGCGTGAGATCCAGCGTCCATGTGAAGAGGCTGATCGCGATGGAGACCAGCCCGGCCACGAGCAGGAAGCGGCGGGTGGCGATGTAGGCGAACGTCGGCTCGCTATTTCGAATGCTGAACATGATTGCTCCTCGACCACAGCCCACGACTCCGCATCGACACGTCGAAGTTCGTCGACGAGGTGTCGCAAAGGGACGGCGGGCTGCCATGGATGCCCACGGCCGATGACTTCGCGGCCGCAGGTACGCTTCAGAAGCGGCTTGACGCCGCTCAGGCGTGGAGCGGCGGCCCCCTCAGCGGAGGTCGGAGGCGTCGCGACTCGGCCAGTGCGCCGAGAGGAACCCAGAAGATCGAGATGGCGATGATGAAGGCGATCGCGGCCGCCAGCAGGCAGGGATCCACCGCCGATCCGTACGCACTGCGCAAAGCCGTGAACGCACATGCGCCGGATGGCCTGGCGACGTCGTCGCTCACCGAGCCCCGCTGGCGGAACTCCGGAACGGAGACCGGAAGCACCTGAGGACCACCGGGAGTGCAAACGGCGAGCCTCACCTCGCCTCCGGCCACATCGGGCGCATACCCTCCGGGCACGACCAGACGCATCGCGAGCGTAAGTGCGATCAGCAGCACCGCGAGGCAACCTCGCGCGAGAAGATGCTGTCGGATGACGGCCATGGCGCGGTCATACCGAGGCCGCTCCACCGAGTCACGATGATTGACGGCGGAAACCAGGCGATCGAAGCCGATCCGACACCGGCGGTTGGACGATGACGGGCTCTTGCCCGCGGCCCCCTCTCCGCGCATTGCACCCGGGCAAGGCCACCTCGCGGGATCCGTGGCCGTTGTCCGCTTCGATCACCTCGATCAGCTGGTCTCACCATGGGAGTTCATCATTCATGGCGACCGCCTTCGGCCGACGTCAGGCGATGCAGGCGGGAGCCCTGATGGCAGGTGGCTACATCGTCGGGCAGGTACTTCGCAGGAACGCCCCGATCGGCCGGGATGTCGGACCGGCGGCAAGCTCGATCGACTTCGAGGAGGGATCGCCGATCGATGGGCCGATCGGCGCATCCCTGCGGCTCGTGGTGTTCTCCGACTACCGCTGCCCCGCGTGCCGACGCGCATACCCCGCCCAGGCGGAGGCTGTGCGTGGCGATGGCGACGTGCTGGTCGTCCACAAGGAGTGGCCGATCTTCGGCGCAGCGTCCGAGAAGGCGGCCTCCCTGGCTCTCTCCTGCGTCGAGCAGGGCATCTACTCCGCCGTGCACCGCCGCCTGATGACGGACGGCCGAGCGATAGGAGACGGCATGCTGCGCGAGATAGTCACCTCCGAGGGCGGCGATTGGAAGCGCGCCACCTCGTGGATGGCCACGCACGACAGGTCCACCGCCGCGCAGCTTCGAGCCAATGCCCGTCAGGCTTTCGCCATCGGCTTGACCGGCACCCCCGGCTTCCTCGCGGGTTCTCTGCTGGTCATGGGGGCCATCGAAGTCGTCGACTTCAAGCGCCTTTTCTCCCGCGCGCGTGCTCACACGGAAGTCTGATCCAAGTCCGCCGAACGATGGACGACCGCCTCGCACGACACCGCCGTCAGCAGAACGCGGTGATCCGTTCGGACACGCACTGCTGACGAGACCGAGCCTGCCAACCGCGTCCATCCCGCCGTGAAAACCGTCGGCGTCGCCCAGGGGCCGGTCGTCCTTGGCGGCAAGCACCACGTCCATTCTCCTTCTACCGGCGTATGACTCGCCTGGAATGCCTGTCGCCCGGAGGCGGATCGGGTTAGCTCGCCATCATGAGAAGCACCGGGAACGAAGTGCACGTGAACCGCAGGGTTCGTCTTCTGGAGGGCGTGCGGTCCGATGAAACAGAGGCCGGAGACACGTTGGAAGGCTCCGAACGGACGGTCCTGCTCGGCTCGCCGGGCATGGGGAAGTCCACCCTCCTCCGCCAGTGCGCGGCTCGGACAGGTGGGACGTTCCTCACCGCCCGGGAGCTCGCGACCAGAACCAGGCCAGTCGCGGAACCGGTCTACATCGACGCACTCGACGAATACCGGGCGTCGGGCTCGGGTCGCGACAAGATCCACGCCATCGCACAGGCGATGGAGAGGCTGGGCGTGGAGAGATGGCGCCTCTCCTGCCGAGAGGAGGATTGGCGCGCCGCGGACGCGAAGGTGCTGGATGCGAATGTCGTGGCGACGCTGCTGGCGCTCGGGGATGTGGAAGCGGCGCGCATCCTCGAGGCGCACGGAGTCGACGATCCGGCCGCGTTCATCCATCGCGCCAAGTCGCTCGGCGGCGAGCCGTTCCTGGGAAATCCACTGCTTCTACTGCTTCTCCACTCCACGGTGGCAGGAAGCGGGGATTGGCGCGAAGGCACGTGGCCAAGCAGCCGCTTCGAGCTATACACGCGCGCCACCCTCCTCATGGCGGCCGAGTACAACGACGAGCGATTGGCTGCACGACCCGATCGTCCGGGGCCGTCCGCCATCATCGACGCGTCGGGACGAACCTTCGCGCTGACGATCATGTCCGACGTGGACGGACTACCGCATCGAGGTCTCAGCCGCGCGGATGCCGTGGGCGTGGACGAACTTCTCGCAGCGGGGATCGACACCGCGGCCCTCGATGCCGCGCTCGATAGCGGTCTGTGGCAGCGCACGGGAGATGGCTGGGTCCCGACCCACCGCACCATCGCCGAGTTCCTCGGCGGGAAGGCGCTGGCCGATGCCGTCAACGGGGCGGGCCGGGTCGCTCTGCCGTTGAATCGCATCGTAGCGCTGATCAACGGGGACTCTGACCATCCACCCACGCCTCTTCGCGGCCTCCACGCCTGGCTGGTAACACACCTCTCCAACTCGCGTCGGTCCGTCACCGAAGCCACTCGCCTCGTACGCAGCCATCCGGAGAATGTGCTGTTCTATGGGGACGCCGCGGCATTGTCCCCTTGGGATCGTCAGCACGTCCTTGATCAGGTCGGGCGTCGCGACCGATGGTTCATGCGGCTCGACCATTCCGCTTCAACCCTGGCAGGTCTCGTCTCACCGGATCTCGAGGACGGATTGGCGAACCTGCTCGTCGATGCGTCCGAGACCGTGCACCGCAGAACTCTCGTGGCCGAGGCTCTACGCGTCGCGCCGCTCGCCCCCCTGCTGCCGCTGCTCGCGAAGATCACCCTCGACCCCAGGGAGCAGAAGCCGCTCCGACGTCGAGCCGCCGAAGCCTTCATGAGCGGCCATCCGGACGGGATCGCCGCGGCGACCCTGCTACTGGGCGGTCTGGCGCGACACCATGACGAGACCTCCTTCGCCATCAGCATGTCGGCAGGTGCGAAGCTGGTACCGGACGGGATGTCGATCTCCGCCCTGCGAGACCTGCTGCGGTCGATCCCGGCGGCTGACGGCACCATGCTGGGGTATACGCAACCACTGAGAAACGCACTTCGCCGTTGGCCTACGCCGCGCCTGTTCGATGCCGGGAAGCTCTTCACGACCACGCAGGTGGCCTCATCCGACCGCCTCGCCGAAGCTCGCGCCGTACGCGACGTTGCGCTGGAGGCCGCCATCCTCTCCGCTCGGACGTTGAGCGCGGAGCGGCTCGTGCGCTGGATAGAAAACGCACACTCCGCCGACGAGCACGTGCTTGCGAGAACCATCGTCGAAGCCGTGAGAGCATGGCTGAATGCTGAGCCGCGGAGATCGGCCGAACTCCTCGACGTTCTGGCAGAGTGGGAGCCGCGAACCGTCGTGGAACGGCATCGTCGCCTGACAGGTGACGCACCCGGCCTCGCGGCGACGCGGCATCTGGTTTCCCGCGTGTGTCGGACGGCGCCGCCAGATCACGAGCTGGTCTGCCTGGCGGTAGAGCTCACCACCACGATCCGCGACCCCCGCGCGTACTGGCGCCTCTACAGGCACGTCGACCGGCATCGCCCGGCTCGTCCGCTTGATCAGCTCACCCGCAGTCCCTGGTCATCCCTCCGACGCGATGTCGCGATGCGACGCGCCGAGGATTCTTCGAAGATGAAGGAGACCCTCGCCAGCAACGCCGTCTTCGTTGACCGGGTCCTGACGAGCGGCACGCCGGCTGAGCTCACGCAGACCCTCGACTGGGCCGCGCGACGCTACCTCGAGCGGGGCGGTGGGTGGAACAAGCTGGAGGCACTCGTAGGCACCGCGCAGGCACACGGGATTGAACGATGCTGGGACAACCTGCTGCGACGGCCGCCGCTGGACCTTCATGCGCTCACCCTGCTCGACCCCCGTGACATCGCCGATGGAACATCAGCGTACATGGCGGCTCTCGCCAGGGCTCTCGAGACAGGAACCGATATCCACATCGACGAGCCAAGCGCCATCCTCGCCCTCAACTACGCGCACATGACCACGGAAAGGTACGCCGCGGAGAGGATCACCGCGCTGGCCGTCGCGGCTCTCAACACCGCTCGCGGGCGCCGCATGCTTGGGGGGCTATGGTACACCGAGCTGGTGGAAGGACGTGGACTGCTTCTCGCATCGCACACGCGCGGTCCGGCCTGGATCGAAGTCGCAGCCCCAGTCGCCGCGGCGCTCCTCGACGCCTGGCCGAAGATCGACGGCGTCGCGCTGGAACAACTGCTTGCGATCCTCGTCGGCCATCATGACGAAAGTCTGATCCTCAGGATCGCCGAGCGGGCGCTCGCCACTCCGGAACAGAAGCCCGCGAGCAGGGAGGCGTGGGCACACGTCGCCTTCAGCCTATCGCCCGCCGATCACGCCGGCGTCTTCCTGACCGATCTCGTCGGCGCTGCGGGTGCTGGGCGATTCGTAGACGATCTCGGTGCGTTCAGGGAAATCGGATCGCTCGATCCGATGCGAGCCGTGAAGCGGGACGAACTCTTCGTCGCAGGCGTCGGCTGCACATGTCCTCCCCCCTCGCCCGCCGCGATGACGCCGGGCTCACCCGGCGAGTTGGTGGCCGACGCGATCGCGAGGCTCAGATCTTCGCCGACGCAAGCCGCCAGCGACGCTTTCGGACGCCTGATCGCGAACTCCGCGCTCAAGGAGTGGCACGACCTCCTGGCGCATCACGGCCGGGTTCAGGCGGGTCTGCTCAGGGACATCAACTTCAAGGCGCCGTCGCCCATGGCGCTCGCGCGTGCTCTGAACGCCGGCCAGCCGGCGAATGCCGCGGACCTCCTCGCTGTGATCGTGAACGAGATCGACAGGATCGCCGCGGAGCTGAGAGGCGGGGACCTCGCCTCACCTCGTCAATTCTGGAACTCGCCTGGTCATCCGAATTGCAGTCCTCGGACCGAGAACGACTGCAGAGATCACATCGCGCAGCGCCTCCGCGACCGCCTGGAGCGATACGGTCTGCCAGTGACACGGCTCACCACCGAGAGTCGCCACGTCGCGGACCGCCGCGCGGACTTGCGCGTGGAAGGTGACGCCGGATCGATCGTGCCCATCGAGGTGAAAAGACATTGGAACCGCGAACTCTGGAGCGCGATCGACGGACAGTTGGAGGACTACGCCGCTCACCCCGAGGCCAGCGGAGCGGGGCTGTACCTCGTGCTGTGGTTCGGTAGGGCCGCGGGACGGAACCTCCCGACGGGCGGACCGAAGGAGTTGCACATCGAGGATGCCGCCGGTCTCGAAGCCGCCCTCAGATCGACTCTGTCGCCCGAGCAGGCGGTTCGTCTCGAAGTCCGGGTGCTCGACGTTCAGCTACGGCCGCCTCGATCGGCGTCGAAGAGGGTGAGCAGCTCGGCGTCCTCATAGGCCGGCGACCCGGCATCGGGTCCGGCAGCATCGCCGCGTCGGACCACAGCGTTTCGCCAACAGCCTCGTCGAAAGCGAACCCGGAAAGGTTGGCCTGTTCGACGAGCACCGACCGCCCGCTGCGCTGTCGGGGTTTCCTGGCGCCGTTCCCGATCAGGAGGTCTCCGGCTCGACTTGGTGACTGCGCCATCTGAAGGCGGTCCCAGTTCCCGATCGATGCGCCACGTCCACGCTTCATCAGAAGCCGACCCAATCCTCCGGGTCGGGACCGGTACGAAGGGGAAGCGACACCTTCACGAGCGTGCCGGATGGTCCGCTCTCGATGCCGATCGATCCCCCGGCGCGTTCGACCAGCTGGACAACGATGCCACTCCCCAGCCCGGTACCAGAACTGGCTGCTCCGGCCACGATGCCGGGACCATCGTCCTCCACCGTCAGGACCACGTCCTCGCCCGTCACGTCCAAGGTGATGGCCAGCCTGCCCGCTCTTCCCTCGAGAGCATGCCTGACGGCATTCGCCACGACCTCGACCGCGACCAGCAGGAGCCGCCGTGCGACGTTGCCGGCGACCCAGGTCTCAGCCGCACGGAGGGTGACGACGCTCTTCTCCCCATTCGAAGAGGCTGCGGCGACGGCACCGCAGACGGTCGTCAGATCCTTCGCGACGTCGACCATCGGCCGGACCGGTCGCGCGAGCAGACGGTGGACCTCGCCGAAGGCGGCGAACTGCCCGATGGCTCGATCGATGAGGTGGAGCCTTCCTCCGGGAGGGGCGGCCTTGACGAGCTGCAGAGTCGCCATGCCGGCCGCGAGCTGGTTCGCCACCCGGTGGCTGAACTCATGGAGCAGAAGCGCGTCATCGCTCACGAGCGCGAAGGATGATCGTGCGATGGGTGCTCCGGACATGATCGTCTCCCCAGCCGACGTCTCGGCCCTCTTAGAATACTACCTATAGGTAGTAAATGGAATGACCGTGATCCGGTTCCATGTCGACCCCGCCGCCCATCCCGTCGGGCGGAGCGGGATCGTCGGTGGTGCATGTGGTCGGGTGGATGGCGCGCCGTGCCGACTGGACGCAGCGGCTTAGGCATCTAGCGCCTTCGTACCTGCGCGTCGTTCCGGAAGCCTTTCCTTCGGGGGCCCATGCCGAAGCGATGCGACGGATGTGGACCATGCCGACGCTCTCGCGGTAAGGGCGGAAGCCTTAAGCCTTTCGCGCTATCAGCGAAGGCCTCCAGCACGATCCGGCGCTCCAGTGATCCAGCATCTTCCGTACTCCGGCTATCTGCTCGCCGTCGCCATAGGGATCTGCGTGACCGCGGCCTGGTCCGTGTCACTGCTGACTGTCGAGCTCTCACGCGCTCCCAGGTTGAAGCTCGGGTGGCGTCATGCGGCCCTGACCCTCTCCGCCGGCCTCGGCGTCTGGGCGACCCACTTCAGCGCCATGCTCGCCTACCGCCCGGATCTTCTGATCGAGTACGACCCGCTGCTCACCGGCGTCTCGGCAGGTGTGAGCATCGCCTTGGTCGGCATCCCGTGCGCCGTCCTCACCCGACCGCTCGGGCGTTCGGCTCGGCTGTCGCTGGCGGTGATCGCCGGCGGCGGCATCTGGTGCATGCATGCGACCGGGCTCGCCGGCATGATGGCATGCCGTCACGGCTATTCCTGGGGAACGAACGTCCTGGGGGCCGCGAGCGGCGTAGGTCTGTTCGCGATATGGCAGATGAAGCGGAGATGGCCCCGACCCCGCCTGGCTGGAACGCTCTTCTTCTCGACCTCCGTCTGCGCCATCCACTTCATCAGCCTGTCCGGCGACACCGTTCTGGCCCGCATGTCCACGCTGCATGGCAGCCTGGTGTCTCCGGGGCTCATCGCCGCCTGCATCGTCTTCGCCGTTTCCGCCACCTCCCTATCCTGCCTCCTTTTCGCCTCGCAGATCAGATCGAGACGCGAGCGCGAGGAGCGGACCCTCAAGGCGATCATCGGCAGCATGTCGGACGGACTCGTCTTCGTGGACTCCCGGGGCAGGTTGAGCCACTACAACCAGCGCTTCCTCGACCTCTTCGACACGCCGAGCGACGCACTGTCGTCGGGCATGACCATCGATCGCTTTCTGGACGTGGTGGCACGCTTTCGTCGGTGGACTCCGCAGAAGCGGGACATGGTCGGCGTCGCGTTGAAGGCATGGTCCACCTCTGCGGACAGCTTCGACCGCGAATGCGACATGGAGGACGGACGCACCTACCTGATGCACGGCCGACCCGTACCGGGAGAGGGCGTGGTTCTGACCTTCACCGACGTGACCGCGGAGCGTCGTGCCATGGGCGAACTCACTCACCTCGCCCATCATGATACGCTTACCGGCTTGGGAAACCGCCGCGCATTGGCCGAGCAGACGAACCTCATGATGGATCGTGCCTCCGCCTTCTCGCTGCTGCTGATCGACCTGGACGAGTTCAAGCAGGTGAACGACGCATTCGGCCACACGGTCGGCGACAAGCTGCTCCTCCACTGCGCCGATCGCCTGCGCTCCATGCTCGGTGACACCGGATTCCTGGCGCGCATGGGCGGAGACGAACTTGCCATCCTCGTCTTCGAGAGTGAGGACCGGGCGATGCGGATCGCACAGACGGCGGTCGAGCTATTGGCAGGTCCCGTGACCATCGACGGGTGCAGGATCGTACCGGGTTGCAGCATCGGCGTAGCGACCTGGAGGCTCGGCATCTCGTCCGAGGACCTCATGAAGCAGGCCGACATCGCGCTCTACGAAGCCAAGCGCACGGGGAGACGGCGCGCCTGCCGGTACGAGGAAGGGCTCGCGGAGCGGCTGACCACCCGGCAGGAGATCATCGAAGGACTGCACGACGCCATTCAGAACGGCGGGTTCGCCCTCGCCTTCCAACCCGTCGTCGATCTGGCCGATGGCGCCGTGAGCGGCTACGAGGCGCTCATACGTTGGCATCATCCGCGGCGCGGCTGGATACCCCCGAACGTGTTCGTTCCGGTGGCGGAGGAGTGCGGTCTCGTCGGTGAGATCGGCCGCTGGGTGATCCATCACGCGTGCGAACAGCTGGCTACCTGGCCTCCCCACCTGAGCGTCGCGATCAATGTGTCCGCCGTCCAGCTCGGGTCGGACAAGGTGCTTGACGAGCTAGCGGCGGCGATCGCACTCCACGGTCTCGGGGCCGAGCGCTTGGAGGTGGAGATAACCGAGACCGCGCTGATAGGTAATCCGGCGATGGCGGCATCCCGCCTCGAGCGTCTGCGAGCGATGGGCTTCAGAGTGGCACTCGACGATTTCGGAACCGGACAATCGTCGCTCTCGCATCTTCAGGAGTTCCGTTTCGACCGGATCAAGATCGACCGCAGCTTCGTAGAGCGCGCGATCTCGGATCCTCGCTCAATGGCCATCCTGCGCGCCACGGTGGCGATCGGACACGACCTCGGCGTGACCACCCATGCCGAAGGTGTCGAAGCGGTCGAGCAGGTGGACCTGCTGCGCAGCATCGGCTGTGATGCGATACAGGGCTACCTGGTCGGCCGCCCCGTCATCCCGACGGCTGCCAACCCTCTACCCACCTGGCCTGCGCGCGCCCTGTGGCCCCGTTGCCAAGCTGAACGGGATGTGGCCTGACGTCTCCCACCACCTGGAGAATTGTTGGCTCCATCGACCCAGGGGATCGACCTCGCCCGTCAGATCGTCGCTTCGCGGCGGCATCGCAGGACGGGGTGACGGCCAGCGCTGCGCCCTCGCAAGTACGGTCGGCCGGCACGGCAGGACTCCGGTGCGCCAGGCCCTACTCGCCTGGCTTCCTGCCGGATCGTACGTCACCCGCATGGCTCCCGCTGCGATCCTGATTCCCTCGGCGACCTTGATCTCCGGCGGCGACGCCGCATGGTTGACAATCGAGGCGGCGGCGGTTCAGCCCCCACCATCGCCGCATCAGCTTGCGCAGCCTTCCACCTCGCCCGTGGTGATAGTGGAGGTGCAGCGCGACCGTCGCACTCCGCGCGAGCGTTGTATTGAGCCGGAGGAGCGCTCCGGTCAGCCCATGACGTACCTGGCGCGAAAGACCATAGATTTACGTTGCAGCCAACGATAGATCGATGGCCATAATACACGGCGCGGGCTCTTCATCAATCCTTTCACGATGAGAAGTCGAGCAAGATGCGACCACCGTCTCGTAATTGCCGCCTTACGACTTGCGCGCGTATATCGCCATTGTACCCATTCGCACAAACCCACACTCCCTACAGGCTTCGACGCGTCGCGTAGGATTGTTCCTTCCTGCACTGAACATGAGGATCTCACGCTGGATTCCGCACAAGCGAAGGTGTATCGCCTCCCTGTTGCAGACACTGGCGCTGTCACGAGATTGGCGAGCGGCAAACTGCCGGTGCTACCACGAGATCGAATGCGGGCAGCGTTTCTCCATCTTCATGCCGCAATCGGATGGCGACGGTATGATCACGATGATGCGACGCGCTTAACCGTTCGTAGGCAATCGTCGGCTAGCGTCCTCGGATGACCGAGCACATCGACATGCTTGACGATCTCGACAGACATTACGGAGCCACTAGACAGTGGCTGGCCCTGCTGCGCCGGGCTTGCGCATCGCCGACGCCCGACGCGGCCGTCCTCTGCCGTGCCAGACACGGTTTGATCGCCACCAGCATACGTAGATCCAAGTACATCCAAGACACCGTCTTCCCTGCGGTCGCCCGGAACCCAGCCATCCTGAGCCAGTTGTCGGCACTCGATGGCGACCTGAGCAGGAAGCGCGCCCTGTCAAGTCGGCACGTCTCGAAATGGTCGCTTGACGCTGTGCTAGGCGATTGGAGCGGCTACAGGACGGCGTCCGCGCGCGTCGCCCGCGGGATCGAGGATCGCATCCGGCTCGAGCAGTCCATCCTGCTTCCGGCGCTTCGCGCTCTCGCAACGAAGGGAAGTGATGCCGAGAATGCACGTGCGGCGGCTGACCGCCAGCCTTCGGTCAGGCGTCTCGAGTGACTTGCCGCGAGGAGGAACCCGGCGCAACGAGCCGGCTGCAACAGGGTCTCAAGGTCGACAGATGCTGAGCCGATGTCGCGGCTGAGAGTTCAGACCTACTTTCGGGCGCGCCCATCAGGCATCGCCACGTCGCATAGGACGCGATGGCTGGCGACCGCACCTGAGGTAGGGACACTTGCGGCCGTACACGCCGTGCGATAGCTCCGGCGTGACGGACCAGAAGGATCCAGACGCCCTGCATCCGGTCTCGCGAGCGTCGCGTCACGGCGGCAGTACGGCATGGAAGACGATACGGCACTAACGTCGGCCTACGCTCGGGCGCTGCGGGCGCGACTCGGCACCCGCGCGCTGCCCATCGCGCTTGCTCAGATGAACGCGGCTACCGGCAGCTCGAAGGAGGCCTGGAGCCGGGTCGTGGAGGCGCTGAAAGGCTTTCCGCCATCGTGAAGAAGCGTCGAGCGACATCACGGCGACGTGGCATCGCAGGCTAGCGCCGCTGAGCCTGGACAGGTTTTCCGGCGCATCGGGCCGAAGGCGGCCAGCCATACCGGTCTCCAGCCAACGCGTCGGCGTCGACGTCGGCAGGCGCCGCTCACGGCTGATCACAAGGAGCGTCAGTTGAGGCACCTGTGTACTCACCACTTTCACAAAGCGATGGAGCCCATCCGACTCGCAGGCGCCGCTCGCACAGTGCGGCCAGCGTCAGCGACAGCATCCGCGAGCACTTGCGATGTACTCGCGCGTTGACCTAAGTCGGCCGAACTGTCGCAGGAGACGGTGATGCCGACGAAGGAACAGGTCGAACAATACCGGGAGCAGGCGAAGGCCTTGCGAGAGATCGCCGAAGACACGCGGTATGGCGGCGAGGCGGCACAGGCGCTGCGATCCGCCGAAGCCTTCGAGCGGCTTGCCGACAAGCTCGAGGACAGTCTGCGCTACGATCGACGCTAGTGGCACTCCGCACCCGCCGCTCCGCGGGCACCAACCGCAGCACTCATGCGTCGCGCGACGGAAAGCCTCTTGCACATCGCCCGTCGCCCTCCGCGCGAATATCGAGATCCGCCCTTCGCTCCGCCGTCGTCGGCGCGAGCCGCATCATGACGCTAAGACATCCGGTCGAATGAGCATCGGCGGAGCCTCCGGTGGAAGTCTCGGGCGATCCAAGTGGCCTGGTGACGCGGCATGGCGCGCCAGCGCCACGGCCCACCTCGGACGGTGGAGCGGGTCAGTGAACGGGACTTTGCACACCGCCTACCCGGAAGGTAGCTGCTCGACGGACGAAGAGGAGCAGCAGCAGGGATGAACATCGACACACTCGCCCACCGCGTCGCGGCGGTCGCCGGCACGACCAAGGGCGAAGCCAGAAAAACGATCCTGATCGTCTTCGATCAGATGGCCCACGCCGCCTCAGGTGGTGAAACGATACACATCTCGCAGTTCGGCAAATTCACGGTCAAGGACCGAGCCGAAAGGCAGGCGCGAAATCCGAGGACCGGGGAGCCGGTGGCGGTGCCGGCATCGAAGAAGGTGACCTTCAGCGCCGCAAAGGGCTTCAAGTCCAGGCTTAGAGGCTGACAGACGTCCGATCTAAATCGACCCGATCCTTTTCACGGCACCTGGGTGAGCGCGAGAGCGCCCAGCCGAGCCTGGCGACGTCGCAACGCCTCGCCCCGCTCCGCTAAACGATCTCAGTTCATTGACGACTGAAGGAGCTTCTGCCTCACCATCGCCAGCGGCGTCGTCTCGGCCCGCGCCCTCTCGCGTTCCGCCTGCCTGCGGCAGAATACCGGATTGTCCAGCATCGTCGGATCCTCCCGATGCAGGAATGCGCGTCCCATGCTCCGGTTGCCATTCCCCAGATGGATTTGGAAAATTCCTGCGTGAACGACATCCGTCTTGCTCTTGAAGCACCGATCATGCTGTGGCGACGAGAAACGCTGACTCAGGCAGTTCCTCTTTCCTACCTATTCAGCAGCGCCCGCACCTGCTTCGCAAGACAAAGCGGATCGAACGGCTTCGCGATGACAGCCACCGCCCCGACGTCTCGATATCGGCGTTGATCATCCGCACGTACGGAGGCCGTGATGAATGCGATCAACGGGGTTGGCGACACTCGGCGTCCTACCGCCTCCGCGAGAGAGACCCCGTCCATGTCGGGCAGTTGATTGTCGATGAGCATGAGATCGGGAGGAGGAGCGCGTTCAAGCCTGCGCATCGCATCCCGCCCGCATCCGACTTCCATGATCTCGAGAGTTGGATCAAGCATCAGCGCGAGCATGGTGATCGCGCGGATGTCAGGATCATCCTCCACCAGCATGACGACAGCTCGACCGTTCGCGTCCGACATCCATCCCGCCTTTATGATCGAAGTCTTCCTCATGCTCCGCGCCGAAAGGGCATTTGGTCAATCATCTTGTCTTAGACTTGGATCAACTCCTCACTTTAGTATGGCGTCCTCGAGCGTCCCATGAGCCCCCGCATTCCGGATCGGCTCTTCTCCGCGGCCGCCTGCGTGAGCCTTCCTCGTCCATGTCGCGGCGAGGCGGGCAGCCATGCACTCAGCTTGAGCGCCGCCTTGCGCCGAGCGAGTAGTCGCGCGCAGGATGTTTTATGGCTCGTCACAATCGCGACACACGTCCATGACGCATGGCCGGCGTAATCAACCAGCGCTGACCCCAGGCCGCATGGCGGCTCGTCCGACGGCGTCGACTGATCGGCCGCGCTTCTACCGATCGGGTCGGCTCACCCCGGCGACAACTCTCGCGATCCGCGGTGCGGCGGTGCTGGCGCTCGTGGGAGTGGCGCTTGGCGGACACTGGATCGATCGCGCAGGTCTGAGGGACAACACGGACGGCGTGGTCAGCTTCCTCGACGTCGTGTACTTCACCGTCATCACGGTGACGACGGTGGGCTACGGGGACATCGTCCCGGTGAGCGACTCCGCCCGACTGTTCGACACGTTCATCGTCACACCCATCAGGATCTTCGTGTTCCTGATCTTCCTGGGAAGCGCGTACAGCTTCATGCTGAGGCAGGGATGGGAACGGTGGCGCATGGGGCTGATCAGGCACGGATTGAAGGACCACATCATCGTCTGTGGCTACGGACGTTCCGGATCAGCCGCAGTCGGCGAGCTGCTCGAACGCGGTCACCCGGCGGAGGACATCGTCGTCGTGGACGAGGATGCGGCGCGTCTCCGTTTGGCCGAGGAGCGGGGCGTTGCGACCGTCGAAGGTGACGCGACACACAACAAGGTGCTCGAGATCGCCAAGGTCGAGTTCGCCAGGAGCGTCATCATCTGCCCTGGCCGCGACGACACCGCCGTGCTCGTCATCCTCACCTGCCGGCGGCTCGCACCAGATGCCGCCATCGCCGTGTCGATCGCCGCGATCGAAAACGAGCTACTCGCCCGAGATGCAGGCGCGAGCGTCATCGTCAATCCGGTCAGCTTCGGCGGCCAGCTTCTCGCGCAATGCACGAACGGCCCACACGTCGCCGACTACGTGACAGATCTCGTGACCCGGGGTGGTCGGATCGAACTCCGCGAACGCGCGGTGAGACCCGAGGAGATAGGCTGTTCGCCCCGTGACGTCGTAGGATGCCAGATCCTGCGCATCTACCGCGGCAGCGGCTCCATCGAGGTGGCACGCTCGCTTGCGGAGCGTCTGCGGGAGGGGGACCGGGTCATTGAGCTTGTCGAGGACGATTCACCTTCGGGAGGTGCGGCTCCGGCCAGGGAGAGCCGCCGCTCACGATCGTGAACACGCCTTCGTGTAGGGCGTCGCCTTGCTGCGAAGCCCGATGACGGGACGAGGGACAGCGGCCGCGATGTCGATGGCGGGTCGTAGACCATGCGGCTCCCTCGCGTCCGCGGTGCAGGATCGCATCGAGTGGATCCATGCGCGTCGAGGCGGATGGTCGCCGATGGCGCGACATGCGGATGGGACCCATCCGCTGGTCCCGCCGACTCGCGTCTTCGCCGAGCCCGATAGCCTCTCCAACTTCAGCCAGGCCGACGCTCTGCGCGCGAGCGTCCGGCAACCGCCAGCATCACGCGCGTCATCTCCTTCCACAAGGCGGACCGGTCGCCATCTTGAGCGTAGAGCTGTGACATGCTGTGCGTCGCACCGGGAACGTAACGGACGTCGGCGCGCACGCCTGCCTCGCGCAACGCCGCCTCGAATCGACGAACCGATCCATCGAGATAGTAGGAGTCGGCATCCCCCACGATCACGTGCAGCTTGCCGTCGAGCGCTGCGCGTCGCCGCCGCGAGGCGCGCTCGATCTGTCGCGCGAGATCATGGTGTTCGATCCAGTAGCGCGCCACGTGCGGGTTCACGACGCCACTGGCGCGATCGAAGAGCGCCACCGGCAGGCCGTCGGCACCGCGCG
Organism: Sphingomonas folli; assembly: GCF_019429525.1. Taxonomy (GTDB): domain Bacteria; phylum Pseudomonadota; class Alphaproteobacteria; order Sphingomonadales; family Sphingomonadaceae; genus Sphingomonas; species Sphingomonas folii. Next base: position 58,942 of record NZ_JAHXZL010000012.1, read on the forward strand.
GCGAGAAGACCCACTCGAACGAGCGCAACTGCCCGCCCTCATGGCCGAGCATCGCCTCGAGCTGCGCCGCCTGCTCCACGGTCTGCCGCACCGCGCCTCCCGCACGCTCCAGGGGCCGCGCTCGCCCGGTGTCGTCGCGGTAGAGTTCGGCATGTGCGGCATAGAGGTCGGCGCCGAGGAAATCGTGAAAGTCGACCGGGTCGGGCGCGCTCGCCCAACTCGCGCCGAACAGCGTCGGGTGGCGGATCATCGTCGCCAGCGCGAACCAACCGCCCGAACTGTGCCCAGTGAGAAAGCGTCCGCTCGGCCGGGCATCCATGCGATAGCGCGCCTCCAGCGTGGGGATCACCTCGCGCATCAGGGCCGCGTCCCACGGCCCATCGTTGGCACTGTCGACGAACTCGGTGGTGCCGGTCCGCGTCGCATAGTCCAACGCCACCCAGATCATCGGCGGGATCTCACCCGTCTCCATCAGGTGCCACTGTCGCGACAGCTGCTGGGCATCGAGCCGGTGCGTCGCTCCGAAGCCGCCCGCGGTGAAGACGGTCGGATAGGTTGTTCGTGCGCGCGGATCATAGCCGGGCGGCGTCAGCACCCAGGCACGCACCGCCCGCGGCGTGCCGTAGAAGCGGGACAGCAGAGGTGAGTCGATCACCTCGTCGTGCAGATGCAGCCGCGACGCCTGGATCTGTGCCGCCGCGACCGGCGGCAGACCCTCAGTGTCGAAGGGGCCGGTCGCGGGTGGCAGCATGTGGTCGAGCGCGATCTCGACCGGCGCGGTTAGCGGCAACCGCAGCGTCAGCGCGCGCGACACCAGATCGCCGCTGCCGCGACCGGCATAGCCGTAGTCGCCGTCCTGATCGAGCACCACCTGGACACCGTACGTCCCCGGCGGCAGGCTCTCGAGACCGACCGGCACCGCTTTCGCGGTGTCGATCTCGGCGCGGCGGTCACGACCGAAGCCCGCCACGTCACTCCCCGCCACAACGACCCCGGCCGCGTCCAGGTCTACCATGCTTGGCGCGTCCGCGCCGGCGCGCAGCGGCGCGGCGAACAACAGCAGGCGCCCGCCAGCGTCGGCTGCGAGTGCCCGCGGCAGCGTCACCGTCACGCGATCCGCGGGCTTCGTCGCACCGATGAGTGCCATCGCCGCCAGAACGAGCAATGATCGCAGCCGGGTCGGGATCATCGTGTCGCTCCCCAAAGCCGGCGAGGCACCACAGCGTCGCCGTCAGCGCGCGTTGGATCGCGCGAGACACGGCATACGTCGCTACGCTCGCTATACCAAGTGGACGCGCGGAATGGCTCCCCGTCCCGCGTACCTGGTCCGCCCCGAACGCCTTACGGCGCACGGCGGCGTTGGGATCGAATTCCCTCCCCAGCAGCAGCCCTACTGGCGCAACGGATGGACCGAGGTCCATGTGCATGTGACCTTGGGGCGGCATGGACACGACCCGACGAGGGACATGACGCCGCCTGTGCCGCTCACAGCATGCTTCATCGACTCATCAGGAAGCTGTCGCCGCCCCACTCTCGCCATTCGCTAACCTAATAGGTCAGCCGCGCGGTGATGCTGACGCGGCGGTCGTTGAGCACCGAGGACTGCGGGCGGCTGGCGACGCCGTAATAGGTGCGGTTCTCGGTGTTGGTCAGGTTGGTGCCGTCGACGGTCAGGCCGAAGTTGGGCGTCACGGTGAGGGTCACCGAGGCGTCGAGCTGCCCGCGCGCGTCGTTGAAGATCGGCAGGTTGCCCGATCCGTTGCCGCGCGTGGTGACAACATATTTCGAGCGCCAGTTATACGCGACCCGCGCCGACAGCGGGCCGCGATCGTAGAAGCCGATCAGATTGTAGCTGTACTTTGACAATTGCTCGAGCGGCACGGTGAGCTGCGCGCCGCTGGTGTCCTGCGCGTCGGGCGAGGGTGCCTTGCTGTCGACATAGGTGAAGTTCGCCTGCGCGCCGAAGCCCGACAGCCAGCCCGGCAGGAAATCGAGGAAGGTGTTGCCGCCGACTTCGAAGCCCTTGATCTTGCCGTCGTCACCGTTGACCGGACGGGTGACCTGATAGACGTAGTCGACCCCGTTGAACGAATAGGTCTCCGGTGCGGTGATGGTCGCGATGAAGCCGTCGACCTTCTTGTAGAAGCCCGCCGCGTAGATCGATCCGGTGCGCGAGAAGTAATATTCCAGGCTGGCGTCGAGCTGGTCCGCGGTGAGCGGGCGCAGGTCGGCGTTGCCCGAGGTAGCGGTGCGCTGGCCGTTGGTGGGATTGTTCTCGAAGATCGTGATGTTCGGATTGAGCTGGTCGAAGCCCGGCCGGGTCAGCGCCTTGGACGCGGCGAGGCGCAGCTGCAGCTTGTCGGTGAAGTGAAACGCCAGGTTCAGGCTCGGCAGCGCCTTGGTGTAGTCCGAGTCGACGTTCACCGGATTGAAGGTGATTGGGCCGTTGCCGTAGATCGGCGCGCCGGTGATCGCGTCGGTGCCGGTCTGCACCCGCGGCGACGAGCCGACGAAGCCCGCGGTGCTCACCTTGGTCTTGATCAGCCGCACGCCGATATTGCCGTCGATCGGCACCGCGCCCCCGCTGCCGAAGCGCGCCACGCCGTACGCGGTATAGGTCTTCTCGCCCTGCGTGTTGCGGTCGGACGGCGCGTAGCCGACGCCGGCGAGCAGCGCCGCCTGCTGCGACGGATCGACGAACGGGGCCAGCGCCTGCCGCGTCGCGCCATAGTCGAGCACGGTATCGCGGTTGAAGAACACCGCGCTGGTGGGCACGTCCTGGAAGCCGCGATAGAGGTCGCCGCGGAACAGCCGCTGCTCATAGAGGTCGGGCGAGAGCGCGCGGGTGAGGCCGTAATATTGATAGGTCGAGCTGTCGGTCACCGCCGAGCGATCGGTATAGCGCAGGCCGCCCGCGAGTGACTTCAGGAAGCCGCCGTCGATCTTGTACTCGGCGTCCAGGCGGCCGGCATATTCGGTGCCGACCGAATGCTCGATATGATCGAGGTAGCCCGCTCCCGAGGCGTAATTGGCCGGATCGCTGACCAGCCCGTTGCCGTTGGCAGGATCACTGTCAGGCGAGATGATCATCGACGGCACGCCGCTGCCGACCGAGGTGGTCAGCCGCTCGGCGGTGGACGCGAGGATGACGATCGAGCGCTGCCCGTCGGTGACGCCGCGGATATACTGGAAGTCGCCGTTGATCGTCAGCCGGTCGCTCGGCCGCCATTTGGCGTTGAGCGAATAGTCGTTGGTGACGGAATGGCGCTGTTCGAGGCTGGTGTTTGCGTTGATCGGCACGTTGACGAAGGTGCCGCTGCGGAAATTGCCCTCGCTGTCGTAGGTGAACGGCTGGGTGAAGTCCGGCGTGATCGGATTGTCGCCGGTGTAGGCGAAGAAGCTGTAGTCGCCGTAACGGAATTTGTAGTCCGAGCGAACATATTCGGCGGTGACGTCGATCGTGTCGGTCGGCCGCCACTGCACCGCGGCGTCGATGCCGAGGCGGCGGCGATCGCCGAGATATTGGCCGATGCCGACGCCGTGCGAGAGGTACGTCGGCTGGCCGAGCCGGCCTAGGCCCTGGGCGGTGGCATAGTCGGTCGCGTTGACCGGCTGGCCGCTCGCGTTCAGCTGGTCGTTGAGCAGGTAGAAGGGCTGGCTGGAGATCTGGTCCTGGCGGAACGCGGTCTCCTGATAGGCAACGTCGAGCAGCACGCCGATCTCGCCGACGCCGGTCTGCCAGCGATCCGACACGAGCAGGTTCGCCTGCGGCTTTGTGCCGTCGTACAGGTCGTAATAGTTGGCGGTCGCGCTCGCGGAGAGCTTGAAGCCGTCGAAGTCGAACGGCTTGCGCGTGCGCAGGTTGACGAGGCCGCCGATGCCGCCCTCGATCAGATTGGCCGAGGGATTCTTGTAGACGTCGACCCCGGCGAGCAACTCGGAGGGCACGTCCTCCAGGCTCAGCGTGCGACCGTTGTTGGCGGTGAACACGTCGCGCCCGTTGATCTCGGTGCGCACCTGACTGAGCCCGCGGATCGCGATCGAGCTGCCCTCGCCGAAGCTGCGCTGGATCTGGATGCCGGTGATCCGCTGCAGCGCTTCGGCGACGTTGCGATCGGGCAGCTTGCCGATGTCCTCGGCGACGATCGAGTCGACGATCTGGTCGGCGTTGCGCTTGATCCCCTGCGCGCTGCTGAGGCTGGCGCGGACGCCGGTGACGACGATGTCGCCGCCGCTTGCATCGCTGTTCCCGCTATTAGGATCGACGGTTCCTTGGTCGCCGCTCGGCGCGGTGACGCCGCTGCCCGTGCCCGGCTGCTGAGCCGTGGGAGGGGAGCCTTCCCGCGTCTGCGCGTGCGCGGGCGCGCCCGCGAGCAGCAGCGCCGTCGCCGATGCCGTCAGCGACAGCCGCGCGCGCGCGCCGCGCGCGATCAGACCGTTACCCGTCACCATCCTCATCCTCCCTACGCCGGCGGGAAGCTACGCCGGCCAGCCCTTGACCTGCGGACGTCTCGTTTCACCTCGGCGTCCTGAGAGCGTTCTCTACAGCAGTGCGTGCCACATTCATATATGAATTGCTTGCCTGAGGTGATCGGCCCATTGTGGCTCTGACGAGGGGAGAGGCGGAATGCGACGCATCGGAAAGTGCCTGCTCGGCGCTCTCGCCGTCACGGCGACGTCAGGGATCTCAGGAGCCGCGAGCCCCGCCGACGAACCGGTCCATCAGAGCTCGCCAGAGCGGCGTACCGTTCCGGAGAGAGACTGGGGACCGTGGCTGGGACCGTTCCGTACCCTGCTGGTGCCGAGTCTGATGCAGGATTTCGGCGAGCGGTATCTGTACGCCGACGCCAATCGCGTGCTCGGGCCGCCACGCACGGGCGAACGGAGGGTCGTCTTCCTAGGCGACTCGATAACCGACCGTTGGGATCTGGCACGCTCCTTCCCCGGGAAGCCGTACGTCAACCGCGGGATCGGCAGCCAGGTGACAAGCCAGCTGATCCTGCGCTTCCACCAGGACGTGATCGCGTTACGCCCAGCGGCAGTGGTGATCCTGGCCGGCGTGAATGACGTGCAGGGCTTCCTCCAGCAGGAGAGCGACGAACAGATCGAGTCCAACTGGGAGGCGCTCGGCGATCTGGCGGATCGTCACTCCATCAAGGTGGTCTTCGGTTCGCTCCTGCCCGTCAACGGCGACATGCCAGCGGCTCGCGATGTGCTGCGCGAGCGTGACCCGGCACGACTGCGACGTCTGAACGCGTGGCTGCGGGACCTCTGCAGGAGGCGGGGATACGCGTACGCCGACTACTACGCCGTGCTCGTGGACGCGCGCGGTCTGATGCGTCCCGAGATGACGATCGACGGCGTCCACCCTCTACGCGAAGGATATGCCCGCATGGCTCCGGTGGCGAGCGGCGCCATCTCGCAGGCACTCGCGGCGTCGCGCCCCGCCTCATGAAAGGAGGCCGGCCCGAGATCCTCGGATTGCCTCGCGGTTGCCGCTCCTTGCCGCCCGGCGACAGCGAACCCTCTACTTAATCTTTCGGTGACGTATCCAGTCGTAGCCACGGCGCATGAACGATCTTTGGCGCATGGCCGACGAGATGGCGGCGACGCTTGACACCTTCGAGCCTCTCGTCCTCGGGGAGGTACCGGCCGAAACCCAGATCCTCGTCAGGGCCCGGGTCACTCTCGTCAGATGCGTGAACGCGTACATCGGCTGCCTGTCGGACCGCGTGCGCGCAGCGGGTCCCGATCAAGGCACGTTGCGCCTGCGGCGCATGCATGACGACGTGGTCGAGCTGCGTGCCAGGTACTCCACTCACATCGGCAGGTTCGACGCTCGCACCATGCTCTCGGATTGGAGTGCCTACGGACATGCGTGCAGCGATCTCGTCGCCGCCATGCGCCGGCACCTGGCCGAAGTGCGCAATCATCTGTCGGAGGACGGGGGCCGCGTCATGGCGGCTCACGCATGGCGCCACGAACGCTCGGACAGGACCGGCTCCGATCAAGCACGCGCTCGACACGGTGATCAGGTCGTCATCAGCTGAGCGACGATGGACGATCGCCACACGGCACCGGACGCTCCTGCGCGATCACCCTGTCCCGTCACGCCATTCGCGACGGGCAGAAGACGATGCGCGCGGGTTCGCCGTCCTCCCGCGCGGATCACGACCATCCGATCGATGGGCAAGGCACCGACGCTCGTTCCCTGACCTGAACCGGAGCGAGCGAAATCGCGCGTCCTGAGTGATGGATGATTTCGGGCGCTCGTCCGCGACATACAGGGTGAAGCGCTCCGGGCAGCCCTAGTCACAAGAGCGAGATCACGAGCGTGCCGATGGCTGGCCATCCCGCCTCCTGTGCACATGCGCCGGCCATGCCCGACGCGTACGACCAGACGTCTATCCAAGCGACAAGCGACCCACTAACGAGCCGCGCGAGATCGGAGTTCACGTGCGCCTACCCTGGAATGGAGGATGCCCTCCGGTCATCATACACCGCGCTCGAGACGAGGTCTTCGGCCACTGGTGCTACAAGCTGGCCAAGCACCACGGCGACGAGAAGCGTGCGCTGCTTCTTTGTGAGAAGCTCCACCGCGAGGAGGCACTCGAGAGGATCTACGATCAGACGTTCGGAACGGATCCGCGCCCGTTCGTCGTGGCGCCCGCACGTCCCTTGGGCGGAACGAACAACGCGCTCGGCCGCACGTTCGCGCGCTACGTCGCGCAGGAACTCGGCCTTGGTGTCAGCAATGCCATCTTCCAGACCAATGCGGTCAGACGGGACTCGATCAGAAGTCCGTTCTTCAGACTGTCCCAGTCCCCGACTTTCGACGGCGAGGTGGCTGCGGGAGCCAACTACCTGCTCGTGGACGACGTCTTCACCCTTGGCGGAACGCTGGCCTGTCTGCGCGGGTTCATCGAGAGCGCTGGCGGTCGTGTGGTTGGAATGACGGCATTGGCGGAAAAGGGTGGACGGGATGTACAGGTTTCACTTGCAAAGGGCACGTTGGATGCGCTTAATGGAGCGCACGATGGCGCTCTTGCAGCTCTCATTCAACAGCGGGCGGGTTTCGCGCTCGACTGTCTCACTGAGCCTGAAGGTAGATACCTTCTCGAGCAGCCGTCCCTTGACGACATCAGAGCTGGCTTCGATCGCGCGGCAGACGGCCGACCTTGACGCCCGGCTAGACCGCCTGTTCGCCTCCCGCAAGCCGAGATCGGACTTCTCCTCCCGGCGCGGGTCCACCCAGCCTTCCACCTGATCGGTGCCGATCGCCGATCGGAAGGTGTTGGCAGCGCCGGGTCTTGGCGGCCGCATCGCCGGTTAGATGGATCCTGCACATGCCCTCTACGACCCGCGGCATGTGGCGACGGCAGATCCAGCGTCCCTCTCCCCTCAGATCGTCCTCAGGGTCTCGGCAGCGTCCCGGCTGGAACCCCTCCCTGTACCCGGCAGCCTAGGAGGCTGATCGGACCGGCTGGTCGAACGAAGGTGAAGAGGAGCTGAGCCGCCATCACCTTCGATGATGCCGACGACGCCGCTGCTGGTCGTGCGAGCCATCGATCAACTCCTCGTCGGCCGACCGACAGGCGCATGCTCGATTGATCATGCGGATCCTGCGCGAAAAGGCCGCACGTGGCTGGCAGGATCGCGATCCGCGTTGTCGATGCCCCGCACGCCGCGCGCCGCTCGCACGACGGCAGCTTGGCGAAAGCCATCATGGCCTCCCATTGCTGCGATCGCCGCCCTGATCGTCGTACGACGGACGGTCCGGAGGAGCGACGATGCGGCGACCTCCCGCAAGGCGACTTCCGCTGATGCGCTCATGGTGCGTCGTTTCCAGCGTCGTTCCATGGCCGGATTGGGCGGCGGCGAGAGTACTCCGTCCAGTCGGTGAGATCGAGGATCAACCTGTACTTGTCCCTGAGCCGCTCGAACATGAGCCGCTCCCTCCTCTCCGGTCTGCCATCAGGCACGGGAGGCGACCTGAGGTACCTTCCAAGCACACCCAACAGGAAGTCGGGAACACTGATCCCGAGGTGCGGCTTGTTCACGAACTCCACCCCGACCCCTACCGGCCGCCTGTCATCGCGGTCCTTCAGCCTACGCTGCGCCGTCGCGACGCATTCCTCGATCCCGCCCCGGCCGACCTTGTCGTTCGCCTCGCAGAACACGTAGGCGTACTGGCTCTCCGCCGCCATGAGCCTACGTTCAATCATGGCTCCGAGCAGACGCAGGTATGTTTCCTCGTAGGCAGCCGGATCCGGGAGGTCGGCGAAGGCGACGAAGCCTTCGAACCGCATCGACGCCAGTCTCGTGACATAGGCGAGGCGAAGATCCTCGGTGGCGTCGGCGAAGTGCAGCCCGCGGCGTCTGAGCGCGTCAACGTTCCCGTCGGAGAACGGGTCGGTCATCGCCGCAGCCAGGATGGCCGCACCCTCGCCGGCGATCAGAGGTCCGTGCTGAGTGATCGCGATGCACAGCGCGAGTATCCGCTCTCCATCACGGTCGAATTCGGCTTCGTCTATGAACATGTAGAAGGGTGCGCGGTGCTGTCCCCGCGGCACGAAGCTGGGGCTCATGCCGTTGTCTTTCAGCAGCGCCCGCCATTCCGTCCGAAGGCGCGGCGCGATGCGGGGTTCGTGATGAACGACGAATCGCACCATGCCATCCAGTCGATTGACCTGCTGCTGAATGACCCGATCGTCGTTGACGCCCAGATGACGCAGGTGATCGGCGAGACCGAACTTGCGGGCGTAGTGGAGCTCCTGCCGTAGCCGACGCTTGCGTTCCCGTGGGACATGGGGCCCGACCCCATCGCTGACGCTCAGTCCGGTCACATAATGAGCTTGGCCGATCCTCGAGCGACGCGTCTTGCGCTCCGACAACCCGAAGCCGTTCTCCGCCAGGATCCGACGCACGTCTTCCACATCGGGGAGTTCGTCATCGCTCGAGAAGCTCATGTCGTCGACGTAGCGGGTGTAGACAGCACCGCGCCGAGCGGCGAGCGCGTCACATGCTACGTCAATCGGCAGCGACACGGCGTTCGAAAGCACCGGACTGGTCGGTAGACCGAGCGGCAGCGATCCTCCAATCGTGACGAAGCGCGCCAGCAGCTCAGCCACCGATGTCTCCACGCCCACCTCCGTGAACAGCCGCTCGATCCGCGCGCGCGTGATCGTCGGAAAGAAATCCTGCACATCCACACCGAGCAGATGCCGATGACCGGAATGAACGGTCGCGTTCTCGCGAATGTTTCTGCCTGGCAGGAAGCCGAAGGCGCAATCGTGGGTGAAGCCGGCAAGCGTCAGCCGGAAGAAGGAGTCCAGCCTGCGCGCGAGTGCCTTGTACTCCGATTTGGCGAGAACAGGCTCCCAAGCCGTCCGGAACTCGCCCTTGCGCCTACGCTTCGGTATGTCGTGGCGGAGGAACACGGGAATCTCGAGGACCTGGACCTTCTCCGTCTCGGGCGCTTCCGACCCGACACGCCGAGGAGGCGGCACGAAGTCCAGAACCGCGTCGAAGGTGGCGAGATCGGTGCCGATCGCCGCGATCAGCGCCTCACGGTTCGTCACGCGTCGAAGATCGTATCTGAACGCCACAATCCCATCCATGGAGAGGGCCGGCCGGCTGCAGGAAGCAAGTGGTACTTCAACAAGCAGGCGCGACTCGCGCCTTGAACCTTGTGGACGACCGACCCTCCAGGCAGGAGGGTAGCGTCGGGCCCGTCGAGTGCAATCCCAATCACAGGTGACCGCAAACGCGCCATCTGCGGTCCGCACGTCCGAGCCTGCCATGTTCGACGACGCAATGGCTTTGCAGTTCGGGAGGAGCAGCCGCCATTGCGCAAGCGGTACGGTCGCGAGCCGAGCAGGTCGCACCGCGCAGGCGTGACGTGCCCCCACCCGTCGTGCGTTGACCCAACTCAAGCTGGACGTCGCAGACCTGAGGATGGACCGTACGAGGCGGTGACGCCTTGAGGAAGAGCAGACCATCGCCCCACTGACGCACACCGTCGCGGGCGCGCGGCGAAGAGCCTCCCGCCGGGTTTGGTCCAGCATGCGCCACAGCTGATCGGTTGCGGCGAGCGTCAGGCCTTCATCATTTTCGGCATGGAAACGGCCGCCTGTCGAGATGCTGCCGCGTAGCGATGATGACGCCGTGCGCGCGGCTGCGCGAGCTTGCATCGGATCACCACCGCCTCGAGTACCCCCGCCTCCGCCCTTTCTGGCTCCGAGTGCCACTCGTGAACCGCACGAAGCGGCATCTCGCGCGCGAGAAATTGCAGCGCCGGCCCGCCATCGTCTTCAGCCAGGCCCTTTCATCAATCTTGCAGCCACGCCCATCGTCCATGATCTCGGTGAGCCACTCACCTCTCTGCAAGGGCGTCCGGCCGGGTCGGTCGCAACCGACCGCCGCCGCCGTAGCAACGACTGCATGGCAGCATCACGCGCTGCCTCGCGCGGCCTCGGCGATCAACGCTCTCCATGTCGACGACGGGATCGCCTCCGACTCCGGCCCGAGGTCCCCGGCCTGCCCCGTGTCCGTTTCCTCGAAGGCCTTCCATGTCGCCAGGACATGGTCCGGCTTCGAAGGCCGTCACGGATGATGCCTGCAGCCTCGGCGATCGACCGTCGAATACGCATGCGACCAGCGAAGAAAGGGGCTAAGGGGCACTTCATGGACAGCGCGGTGAAAAGAGACGAGTTCCACTTCCTCGAACTCACGCTCAGCAACGTCCGATCGTTCGGCAGCGAGCAGCGGTTCGACTTCCGCGCAGAGGACGGGGGCGCGGCCCGGTGGTGCGTCATCCTCGGAGAGAACGGCGTTGGCAAGACGACCGTCGTGCAGGCCCTCGCCATGATGCGGCCGGTGCCCGCCTTCGAACGGGGAGCGGATGGCCAGGTCATCCCCCTTCCCGCGAAGAACGACGAGCTGCCGGATCCGGACTGGGTGGAACCCGACGTCTTCGACTACCAGAATCCGCAGATCCTCGATCTCATCAGGCAGGGCGACGGCGACGTGTCCGCCAGCATGGCCGTTTCACTCGTGAGCGCGACGGGTCACCAGATCTCGATTGGCTTCAACAGCGCCTCGCGCGGCGGCAAGCTGACATCCGCCAGCCCACGCCCTCAGAAGAGCGCCCTCACCGGCAAGGGCCCACTCATAATCGGCTACGGTGCATCGAGGCATACCGGATCGCGCAACCTCGAAGACATAGGTGACCAGCGTCCAACCGACGGGCTCTTCGACGACCTCATCGAACTTGCCGATGCGGAGGAGGTCCTCGAGACGCTCTACCGCGATCAGCTCGTCGCCCTCGCGTCGGGGCAACCTGAGAAGGCCGGGAGGATGCAGGCGCTGCGTGACAGGATGGAGGCGGCGATCCAGTCCATGATGCCGGACGTCGACTACGTGGACGCATCCTCCAGCACCAGGAGACGCGGCGGCGTCGCGCCTTCCAATGCGGCGTTCCAGACTCCCTCCGCAACGGTGCCGCTGTCCGGGCTCAGTCTAGGGTACAGGGTCATGGTCTCATGGATCATCGATCTAGCTTGGCGGCTCCACCGATTGCGTCCCGACGACAGGTCGCCGTTCGACGAACACGCCATCGTCATCGTCGACGAGGTGGATCTGCATCTTCATCCGCGATGGCAGCGCAGGATCAGGGAGAGGCTTCTCGAGCACTTCCCGAACGTGCAGTTCATCGTGACCGCCCACAGCCCGATCGTGGCGCAGGAGGCCATCGCCAACGGTGATCCGGTCGCGGTGGTGAGATGGAATGGAAGCTCCGCCGAGGTGATCAACGATCCGCTCCTGCCTCGGCCGTGGCGATACGACGAGATCCTAGGGAGCGTCGCATTCGGGCTCGAGACCGGGGTCGATCTGAAATCGTCCGACATCCTGATCGAACGGGATCAGCTTCTGCGAAAGCGCGACCTCTCCGAGCAGGAGAGAGCGCGCCTCAAGACGCTGAACAGGGTGGTTCACGCCATCGAGGGCGGCGATGCGCCCTACGACGCCGCGTTCGACAAGCTGATGGAGCGCGTGGTGGAGCTCGAGAGGCAGCTCGCGGAACGGGCATGATCAGGATCCACAAGGGGGCGGCGCCGGAGATCCTCACCAGGCTCGGTCCGGGCCACGTCGAGGCGCACAGGCAGTTCTACGATCTGAACGCGACCGAGATCGCCGCTGGCACCAAGAAGATCCCCGTCGCCGAGCACGTCTACGGAGCACCGGAGGTCCGAGACGCCCTCGCTCAGGCGCAACACGGCAAGTGCTGCTTCTGCGAAGTGGAGATCGAGCACCCCTACATGCATAGGCATGTGGAGCACTGGCGTCCCAAGGGTGGTGTCAGCCCGGTCGGCGGTGGACGGGCCACCCCACCCGGCTACTACTGGCTGGCCTACGACTGGGAAAATCTCCTGCTCGCCTGCGTCGTGTGCAACAGCTCGAACAAGGGAACCTCATTCCCTCTCGTCGACGAAGCCGACAGGGCTAGGACCCATCACGATCCGATCGCGGCCGAGCGCCCCCTGCTCATCAAACCGGATGAGGAGGATCCAGCCGGTCATATGGAATGGATCGACGATCAACCTCGCGGAACGACGGACGCCGGTTGGACCACGATTGAGGTGCTCGGCCTCATCCGGCCCGAGGACGTCAAGCGCACCCGCAGGTTCCTCGAGATAGCGCAGGCCTACCGTCGACTCTGGAAGATACACGACGTGGACGATCCAACCGTCCGCGAGATCGCCGCCGACTTGAGGCGGCTGCTCGAGGCCGCCCCTCGCCCCGAAAGCCCGTTCAGCGCCATGGCGACGGCCTTTCTGGAGAGCAGGACACTGCCGCCTGAGGCCTGAAGCCGAGCGAGCCGTATCGATGACGGAATCCCGGACGGCGATGAGGCCGTTGCGGCGCAGTCCGACGTTCAGCCGCTCTCTACAGGGGGCGGGTTCGTTCCCGACCTCGCCGCCTAGGCTTCGAGCCGGACCTCACGCTCGAGCGCCCGGATGTCATGCACCTTCGAGATCCGTCCGCAGCCGCTCGGACATGGACGTGCGATAGGATTCCACCTCGACGGCAAGCGCCTCCAGCGCCGCGGCGGCGTCCTCCAGCGCGTCCCTCATCGATGAAATCTCATATGCGCGCGCGAGTTCGCGATAGGCAGCCGCTTCGGATATGAGGCTCTCGGGATCTCGCTGCATCCGAGCACCGTAGTATCGCCGCGGGTCCACCGCCATCCTCGCGGACGATGCCGGACCTCGGCCTCGCTCAGCCGTAAAGCGTGGCCGTGCGCTGGAGACCGGCTTCTCCAAGGCTGCAGCCACGCAGCATTCGGGACAATCGGCACCGGAGGATCGCCGCACCTGCCGATCGGCGAGGAGGTCAGGGGGTGATGATCGAACCGGATGGGCGTTCCAGATCCCGCACCGGACGTCATCGAGGTACGTTGGCACTCACGTGATTTTCACGCGCTCATGGCTTTCCCGCTTCACCTAAATTTCCGATTGCTCAGGCTCCTATTTCAGCCTTTTGCAATATGTCGATCTGTGTCGAGCCCAAGAGGATCCACCGCCATGAACTAAATCATTCCGGTGCGAACCTGAGTAAGTAGTGTTGTTGCTGCTCAGCGCGCCCGTCCCTCGGGGGCGATACATATTAATTTAGGTAACGTCCGAACCTACCATCCAGTGGCACTAAATCGACGGTAAATCGCCCGTGAACAGCGGAAGCCGCATGGCGGTGCGACCACCACCGGAGCGCGCCATCGCTATCACCCTGCAGCCACGACCCAGCGCGCATCGTGTACCGGAAGATCCGGAACGGCTCCACGTCCTCACCCATCCGATGGCACGCCTCGCAAAGAGCCGCTCGCACCACCCCTGGCATTAATTGCCACTATCTGGTAGATAGGTCGGATTGCTGTAGGAGCGACATGACCCTGCTCATCGAGAAATTGCCTGGTTGGCAGGTGCTCGGCACGGAGGACACGGCGACGCGCGTGCTTGTCCGGGTGCTTGCACCCGAGTCGGAGCACGCCTGTCCGAGATGCGCCGCCGACCACGACGCGCTCATCCGACACGGGTCGCGCGATCAGCAGTTCGTGGAGGCTCCGCTCGCCGGCCGCCGCGCCTCGCTGGTCGTCAAACGGCGGCGTCACAGGTGCGCCGCATGCGACGCGATTGTCGCGCAGCCGCTCCCGCTCGCGCTCGAGGAGCATCGCATCACGGTACGGTGCCGCGATCAGATCGTCGAGCAGGCCACGACGATCCCGCTGCTGCAGGTCGCCGAGCAGGTCGGCGTCCATCGCATGGTGGTGCAGCGTCTCGTCGGCACCGGCCGCAAGCCGGCCGGCCGTGCACGGAACGCCGACACGGCGCACCTCGACGAATGCCAGTTCTGCCGTCGCCGGTTCGAAGAGGTCGGTCTGGAACACCACCATCCCGCGCCGATGAATGCGGCCGCCATCAGCCTTCCGACGATGCGGCTCTGTCGAGAATGCCACCGCCTTGGCTGCGCAACGTGGACCATGGAGAAGACGGGTGAGTGAGGGACACCTCAGGAAGCCGGTGCGGCGTACGCTCAGCATCGTACGACCTCTGCGCAACGACCAGGCAACCGATTGTACCGCGGAGTGGCAGCGCGAAAAGAAGGGCGGCGCCGGCAAGGCTTCGACCATCGAGCAATTCGACGACACGCCGGCGCGCGGCCGGCTTCCACCTCGCACCGGCTCGATGAACGCCGAAAGCGTCGCGGAAGCCGTCGGCATCGTGATCGGGCCGCTCTCTTGGAGCCCGCGATCCTTCCGGCACAATCTCATCGGCGGGACCGACTGAGCGCACGGAACGTCAACAGAGATCGGGACGCGAAGAACATGGCGACGGTAGTTGGAGAGATGGAAGCTGGGTGGGGCGAGGACGCCTCGGAGGCGGTGGTCATCGACCTGGAGCTGGTCGCGGACCTGACTACCGACGTGGCGGCGTCGGAAGGTGAGCGCCGCCGACTCTTCGACTTCCTGCTCGGCAAGGCGATGCTTGGAAAGGGCATCTCCTACAAGGGGGACCGCGCCTGCTACAGCAGGATCTGCGAGCAGGCGAAGATCCCGCGCGGCTGGCGCAATCGCAAGCACGTCGACATCATCGAGAAGTACGGGCCGCGCTTCAAGCCGTCCCGCTACGTCTACCGCAACGCCATGCGGGACGCGCTGCCCGACATACCGCAGCGTGGCGTGGCGGTGCCGACGCGCAAGCTCGTGGCTGAGATGGAGCGGGCGGCGGCCGCGATGAAGGAGGGAGCGCCACTCACGGTCATTCGCCATCTCGTCAAGGTCGCTCAAGGCGACCGGACGCTTCCGCAGTGGAACGGCGGGCCCAACAAGCGCGAGATCATGCGGCAGTCGGGCGCGGACAAGGCGGCCGTGATCAAGTTGACGGCCTGCCATGAGGTCATCACGGCGTGGGCCGGTTTCTTCCGTCTCGCCGACATGCTGACCAAGAACCGGAACGGCACCGTGGTGACCCAGCGCGTGGGCCACATCGCGGTGGCGGAGTACATCGCGGGGCTGAAGGGAGAGAAGCCGCCGCGGAAGCTCTATGCCAACAAGCGGGGCGGCGTCTCGTACGTGGCGCTCAGCGCCGAAACTAACCTTCCCCATACGACCGTCACGAACAAGGCGTGCAAGGACCTGGCGGAGGCGGACGTGGCGGCACGCGGCCTCGGCCCCGTGTGGAAGGGCAAGTCGAGGGCGGAGCGCGACGCCATAGCGGCTCGCAGAGACGAGCTCATGGAACACGTCAAGAAGTGCGTGACGGCCGGTATTCCCCTGCCTGCCAAGTCGACTAGGCGGGACTCGATCGACTTCGACGAGCTCGTCCGGCGCTCCGGCAAGCCCGGGCCATCGCTCGCGGAGGACATCCAGTTCAAGCGGCTCATCTGGAAGGCAGGTGCCAAGGTGGCTCCACTGGACGAGCCCGCCATGGACCTCTACGACTACGACTACCTCATCCAGACGGCGCCCAGCGAACGAAGCGCCCATCTCTCCGGCAACTCGAAGTCGTCATTCAAAACCACGACGAAGAAGGCCATTCAGCTGATCCGCGACTACGTCGCGGAGCGCGATGGTCTGCCCAGGGGCGAGAACCGCCTGGTGCGCGACGATTTCGGCACGACCGGCGAGGAGTTCGAGATGCTCCTGGACGCCATGCTTGAGGATGACGCGTGCGGCAGAACGCCTTCCACCTTCCTGGGTGCGGCCAGATGGGTCAGGAACTGGCTGATCGAGCGGCGTGAGGACGATGGCCTCGGCGACGAGTTCCACGCAGCACTCGCCGAGGCGCTGGAGCGTGATGGCCGACTACCCGAGGTCGTGGCTCAGAAGGCAGGCGTGAACCTGGAGAAGCTCCGATCCTGGATCGAAGGCGAGCATTGGCCCAAGCGGGGTGATCGCAAGGTCATAAGCGCGCTGGAGAGCGTGCTCGAGCTCAAGGACACGCGGCTCACCGAAATCCTCGACCGGGACGACAGCTGGCAGAGGGCCGCACGCCACGCCCGCAGACTACCGCGTAGATGCGGCCCGCACGCCGCCGACAACTGGCGGCAGATGGACGAGGCCGAGTTCCTCGCGATGATCGACTTCATCAGCACCAGGCTGCTGCAGCGCGACACCGCCCATGGGGCCGCCATGCGCGAGAGTGCAGCGCGCCGGGTCAGCGAGGAGATCAGGCGGCAGGAGCTCGGCGAGGACCTCGGCCGCATCAGCGAAACCCTCGAGGAGGAGCTCGCCTATCTCGCCGATCACATGACGAAGCCGTTCGGCACCGACCTGCTGCGGCGCGGCGGCAAGCGGTGGAGGGAGAACACCACCGCACCGATGCGCCTGTCCTCGCTCGTGCAGTTCCTGCGCTGGCAGATCAAGCCGAAGTCAGCCGGTGGCCTGGGGCGGGACCCCGCGCATCTCACCATCGCCGACCTCATCCATCCGCCGCTCGTGTTCGCCTACATCGACCACAAGGCCGGTGAGCTCGCCGACGTGGAATGGGAGGGTCGGAAACGCGGCAAGGTGTTCACCGCGACGCAGGTCGACTTCCTGCGGACCAGCGCCGCGCTCGTGGCGCAGGATTTCGGCTTCATCACCCAGCAGTTCGACCTTGCCGGACGTATCGTTCCCGACGCGCGCGCCCTACCGACGTACGCCTACATCGACGACGAAGGGCGGACCTTCGATGACGACGAGGAGGAGGACGCTCCCGCTGACAGCGGTGTGCCGATCATGCCCGGGCACCTCGCCTCCCTCAACAGTTCCGAGTTCCTGACGTCGATGCGGGCTGCCGAACTCAGGTATCGGCAGGCCGGCGACGACCTCGACCTAATCGCGGACTCCACCCGCGATCCCATGGAGTCGATCTCGGTCGTGCTCGACAGCGAGGAGCCGCTGGAGCTGATCCTGCGCCATCTGGCGTTGGGAGCCGAACGCGAGCCCAACAAGGCCAGGGATCCCCTCGCCTGGCACACCCACTGGCGAAACGTGCTCGTGAACGATCTGTTCGCGCTGACGAGCCTGAGATCGACCAACGTTCGCGAAATCATGATCGATGGCCCCACGCCCAACCTCGTCTTCGACAACGAAAGAGGCATGTGGATGCTGCAGATCCATTGGCGGCAGTTCAAGAACTTCCGCAGCGCCCCCCTCTTCGGGCGCAAGCGAAATCGCGAATACTACCGCAAGTACCTACCCGACTATGGCGGACTTTACGAGAAGATCGACAAGGTCAAGAACGAGTGCCGCCCCTACTTCCTCAACCGTCTCGCGACGGGGTTGGCGGTTCCCAACGAGTTCTTCCTTCAGACGTCGGGTGTCCCGATACCCAAATCTGACATGTGGCGCCTCGTGTTCAAGCACACGGCGCTTCACGTCGCCGGCAACCCCTACCGCGGCACCGGCATCATCAACTGCCAGCCGTTCGGCCCGCACGCGTACCGCGACATCCGGGCGACGGACATCCTGCTTCACCCGACCGATGGCAAGGACCCGTACCTCGAGGCCGCCATGGCGCTCCAGACGAGCCGCAGGATGATCCAGGACCACTATGGTCGCGTCCGCAGCGAGGTCCGGAACGCGGAGGCGGACCTCCGCTTCCTCAAGGTCTACGGCCGCGTGGCGGCACAACTCGGTCTGCATGCATGATCTGCGTGCGGACACGCTGGATGCGTACCGGACGCCTGAACGCCTCTGCGGCTCCGACCGGCGAATGGATCCGCTCGGCGCCAGCATCATGGTCCCTCGCCGCGTGCATGGTTGCGTACGGCGAACCGCTCCCGCGCAGCCTGCACGCAGGGTCCCGCAGGTTCGTCTCAGGCAGGCATCGTCATCGCACCATTGGCGCAACCGGACGTGCGGAGGCGTTCAGCCTGCCACCCTCAGGCGGCACGTTCTCGCGCATTCTTGCGTTCCCGCAGTCCCGGCGCGGTGGCATCGCACACAGGATCGTAGGGACATTCGGCGCATCTCCGCCCGGTGCAGAACGCGAAGGGATCAGGCTCCGCCGGCGAGTCGGCTACCCGGCGTTCGGTGACGTAGTCGTCGGCGAGACGGTAGATGCGGACGACCTCCCCGTGCAGACGACGTCGTTCGACCGTGTCCGCTTCGCGACGCGCTCCGGCGCCGAGCAGCATCCGCCCCAACGTCTCGGCGCTCGGCAGCGGGGCCACAGGCGAAGCCAGTGCCATCTCGAGCCTGAGATGCGGCATCGCCAGTGCGCGAGCCCCGCCCTCGGCAACGAGCCGGCGCAACGCCCGTTCGAGCAGGGCGTCCAGCGGCTCCGCCATGATCGTTTGAGCCGAGTCCAGCGACTCCTCCAGCCGGATCGCCCAGCTTCCGCCTGCGAGCACCGCCATGGCGCGGAGGGGCGCCGCGATCTCATCCGAGCGGCTTCCGACCGCGCTGGAGAGAGGACGGTAGGCGGCTTCCACATCGGGTGCGGAGCACATCGCCCAGACATGCGCCTCGTCGCGAAGGGCCGCGACGTCGATGCCTCCATCACAGGACAGCGACTGCCCCGCGGGTAGCGGGCGGGTGGAGACCGCGATCATGCGCGAGAGCAGGACGGGATCGCCGCCGCTGATGTTCGAGACGATCTTCGGCGAGAAGAAGTCCTGGATCTCCACGCGTCCGTCACGGCCCGGGCAGACCCGCGTTGCCGTCGCCTGCTTGTAGCTGACCTTCAGGATCTGCGAGATGTCGTCGGTTCCTCCCCGGCCGGCACCGACCTTCTCGAGATCGTCGAGAACGACAGTGCCGCGGCTCTCCGCCAGCAATCTCACCAGCCCCGGTCCGGTGATCCTCCCCACCAGCAATCCATTCAGGGCCATGGCCGCGATCGCACCGCCAAGCTCCGACTTGCCCGAGCCACGCGGGCCGTTCACGAGCAGGATGGGGAATGCGTCGAACACACGGTGGACGAAGGTCGCCATGACATAGAGCGCCAGAGTGGCGAAGTCGGCCTGCCGCGGCAGCCAGACCGCCGACCGGAGGTGCTCCTCGACGTCCGACAGCAGGCGTGGAAGGTCGCGGTGTGCAGGATCCCTCCCCGATGCCCGATCCGCGACGAACCGCATCATGGACGCATGGCGCCAACCATTGAAGCGACCGGGGGCGGGAGCCGACGTGATCCGCGTGCCGTCGCTCAGCGCAAGCACGCGAGCATGCCGCGGCGTGCCCGGCGGCGCGGGCAGCACCTCGACGTCGAGCAGCCGCCCGTCCGACCGGAGCACCCGCGTCTCATAGCGCTGCACCAACACCGCTCCGCGTCTTCCACGGTCCTGGAAGCATCGTCTCTCCACGGTGACCACGTGATGGAGTCGTCCACCCACGTAGGCACCCTCCACGCTGATTGGCTCCGCGTGGAACTCGCCTGCCATGGACGACTCCTCGGGCACCGGCGAAGGCAGCGGCTCCGGCGCCCAGGGCACGGCGCTGCGGACCAGGGCGCGAACCTCCTGCGCGGAGGCACCCATGCGGACCAGGTCCGTCCAGGTCTCGTCACGAGGCATGACGGCCCGGCGCAAGTCGATGGTGCTTCTCGCGGCGGCGGCGGATGCCAGCTCGGTCTCGTCCAGGCGATCGCCGAGGCCGAGCACGACGGCATCCCACAGCCGCCAGTACCCCGGCTCGGACCACTCCGCCGGTTCGCCACCAGGATGACTTGGACAGGAGACGACGATGCTGTCGTATGCCTCGCCGAACACCTGTGACAGCAACCACAGATCAAGGACGTTCGGTACCACCAGAAGTGTCGAACCCCGCGTAACCGCCCGGGAGTGGCAGGCGTGCGGCCGACCCGCCCCCCACCCGAAGGGGTGTGCGGGATGCCGCGTCACACCCGGCAGGTTGAGGAACGCCCACCGCGACGACGCGGACCCGTCGGGCAGAGGCACGGGGATGGCGAGCGCCCGCTCCGTCGTCAGTCCGGTCACGCGCGACAGGTACGGCTCCTTGAGGCCCAGGCGGAAACGCCGGACAGTCGCATCCCTGAGGCCCATGTCCCGAAGAGCGGCGAGCGCACCGGCATCGCCCCAGAGACGACGCCGCAGACGCTCGCCGTTCTCTTCGCCCCGTGCACGCGGCCGGAAACCGGGGGGAACGGGGAACGACGTGAGCGCGCTCGCCCCGCCACCCCGCTTGGCGGCACCCGCCGGTGCCGCTTCGTCGCCAGGCCCCTTCAATGCAGCACCGCGCGATCCGGCGGCCACGCGATCGAACGCAGATGGAGTTCGGCGCTCGTGCGCGCGCAGGGCGGAGCCCGGCGCAAAGGCTCGAGCCGCGAACCGTCGGCCTCGATGCAGGCCTTCATAGGTCCGGGCGAGCACGAGCCCGCCGGGGTCCCGGCGGACGTGTCGTCGGTCTGGGCCCCGAAGGAAAGTGCGGAGAATAGCCGATGCCGCGGCACTGCCAGCGGAGGGGGCAGAAGAAGCGCGTCTGGCGTCTCGCTCCCCAGTCGCGTCAAAGCCGGATGGCGCTGGCTCGGACGACCATTTCCGTCGCACGGGCGATCACGGTGCACATCGTCGTGACGACGGCGACGAGCCCGCGACCGTCGTGTCGGAGGATCGCACCGCACAACCCGCAGGCCGCTGCCGACCATGGCCAGGGAGATCCCGACGACGACTGCAGGCAGCTCAGCCGAGATCATGTCGGCCTCCGCAGAGCCCGGGCCAGGGCATCTCGAACGGCGCCAGACCGGTCTCCACGACCATCCACATGCCGGTGCCGGCGCGTCGCGACCGGAGCACCCTCCATGAGGAATCGGAGAGCCAGCGATGCGCCAGCACGTCGGAGACCGGCCGCCCCTCCGCCGCGACCGCCACGCTCTCCGGCAACCCGGTCGGCAGCCGGATGTACAGGCCACCGTACAAGGTGCGCAGAAGGCAACCGCCCATCTCGAGGGAGATCTCGACGGAGGCCGTCGTGATCTGCAGCTGCAGTGGTGCGTCGAGTGATGGAAGATCCTCGAAAGAAAGGACGTGGCGGACGTCGCTTGGGCGCCGAGTGATGCGGCGCACCGCGCTCCACCGGAACGACTCGACGTCACGCCGCCTTCGGAGAAAGGGCCAGTCCGGATCCGGCCGCAGGGAGGCCATGGCACGGGAAAGGTCCAGGTCGCAGTCCGCTGCGACGCGGGGGAGCAGCGGCGTGGCCGATCGTACGGCAATCTGCAGGCACTTGCGGAACAGGCGCAGGCGGTGCAGCTCCCAGCCCTCCGACCAGGCGGAAGCGGGCGGGCACTGTGGGGCGTCGGTCCGGTCAGACATCGGCCACCGGAATGGTCGCGCCGAACAGAGTGTCACCGAACCGCACGCCTCTGACCAGACTTCCACCGACCGATGCGACCAGCCTTTCGACGCGGGCAAGCGCACGAGCGCCGGCGAGGTTCAGCACCGCCGCATCAGACGACACGTCCACCGCCACGGCGATCACCAGTTGGCCATCGTCCGGATGCACGGCTATCCTGACGTCCGGGGGTTCGCGGATCGCCATCGTCTCGATGACCGCCACCAGATCGCACAGAATGTAGCCGATCGACCGGGCCAGCGCGGCGTCGGCCTCCACGTCCGCGACGCTGACGCGGAAAACGCCTCGGCGAGCCACGATCGCGCGCAAACCGACGAACCGGTTGACGAACGAATCCAGCCGAATCAGCCGCCCTGCACCTCGCGCGAGCAGCTTCTCGATGGCCGCAAGTGCCCGCGCGACTTCGGCGACCGACGATCCACCGGCCGGTGCCTCGGAGATGACGGCGGCCATGCGCGCCGTGAGCAGCGCCGCACGCTCCGCCCCCGCCCGATCGAGGGAGATGGCGACCAGGATGTCGGCATCCTCCGCATGTCGTTCACAGCCTGCCGGACGGATCCTCATCGGACGCCTCCTCTCAGTAGCGTGTTTACTACTTATAGGTAGTAATTAGGTTCCCTGCCCCGTGTCGGTGCCACGGGCGGAGTCCCGACGCGGGCGCGGACGTTGATAGGTCCGCTTCAAGGTGGTGGTCTGGATCGGCGTGGCCTCCTACAATGGCGCATGTCCCCCGCCGCCGAACCCGTCTTCCCCGCCTACGCCAATGCGCTGGGCTTCCGCATCGAGCAGGAGCGATTGGGCCGGGAGATGAGCAAGGAGGAACTGGCGCAGCGCGCCGGGCTCGCGTCGCGCTACCTCTGGCGTGTCGAAGAGGGAAAGCAGAACCTCACCTTCAAGAGCCTCGTCGCCATAGCATTGGGCCTCGACGTGCCTCTCGCCGTCCTCCTTCAGGACGTCGAGGATCTAGCCGCGCACCCGCCCGACCGCGCCGTGAAGAAGCCGAGGGGCAAGGCAGGCGCACGCGCGCGAACGAAGTCGTCCGATGGCACGGCACGATGATGGTTACGATCCTCACCTGTGCTCGACGATGCACGGGTCGCCCATTCACTACGGACCGCCGGGCTTCGGGTCGGAAGAGGCGCCTGTGAACGCGACATCGTCAGCGTCGCCTTCGTGTTGCCGCGGCGTGCCAAAGGGCTATGATGGCGACGTCGCGTCGGCGATGCCCACCTTCAAGTTACCGAGAACGTAAATGACTGAGACCAGCACTACCGTCGAGCTTGCGACGGAGTTGACGATCGCCTGGCTGGCGAATCCCAACACGCGCACATCGACGGCCGACGTGCCAGCGTTCCTGAAGTCCATGCACGAGGCGGTGTCCGGACTCGGCGAGCCGGACGATACGGACAGCGCGGTTCCGGCGGCGGAACACACGCCGGCCGTTTCGGCTCGCAAGTCGCTTGCGAACAAGGATCACATCCTCAGCATGATCGATGGCAAGCCTTACAAATCCCTGCGCCGCCATCTTAACAGCCACGGGCTGAGCCCGGATCAGTACCGTGCTCGGTACAATCTCAAGGCCGACTATCCGATGGTGGCGGAATCGTACAGCGAGGCGCGGCGTGCCATGGCCAAGAGGATCGGCCTCGGACGCAAGCCCGCGCCGAGGACCGATGATCCCGGACAGGCGTCTGCGCCCAAGCGCGGCAGATCCAAGACCAAGCATGGCGAGGCATCCAGAGCCTGATCGACACGGCCGATCCGCTCGACCTGCCGAGTGGATCGTCTCATCTGGCTCCACCAGTTCGCATGCGAACACCCGTTCCGCAATCCGGCACGCAGAGGTACTTCGGATCCTCGCCAATCAGACGGTGCGGACGCTTCCCGCCTTCACCCAGCATGCCAGCCCGATCGCTCCGGGTCGCATCGGTCCGCGATCAGCGGATTCCGCGGTGGCGTCGCAAGGAACCGCACGAGGGAGATCCGCCCTCGGGAAGATCGCGCGTCCTAGGAAGCTGACCCGCATCCGTCCGCGATCGCGGCTCGACGGGCAGTCGCGGCTGATCGGCCGCATCGGCTATCGCGTGGTTCGGTTCTCTCCCTGCCGGAGGAGCCGATCCGCAGGCATCTCTTAATCGACGGAGTGTAGAAGGGTCGCGAAGGAGTTCCCCATGGAAGTCGCGGTCACTTCGCCTGGACACACCGCCGCCTGGATGGCCCTTCGGTTCGCGCGCGACCGAGAGGCGTCGTTCGGCAAGCTGCTACCGGTAGCCGGGGAATCCCAGCAATCGATCGGGAGGGATCTGACGGGATCCGCCACTGATCGGATTCAGGCCGGGTCCATGCCGAAGGTGCCTGCCGACGCCCCCGTCGATACCGCCGCGAAGTTGCGGGCGGCGGTGGAGGCATTCAAGAAGGAGGCCTCCATGACGCCGAGCCAGAGGGCGCGTCGCGACGTCCTCAAGGCCATGAAGCTCACCGAGAAGGATCTCGAGGCCATGAGCGCGGACGAGCGCAAGGCGACCGAGAAGCGCATCGCCGAGGAAGTGGTCTTCCTCCTGAGGCGCCGCGGCCAGGCAGTGCCTGCGAACCTGCCGGACACCGAAACGCCGATCCCACGGTCGGACGATTGGCGTCGACCCACGACGGATACCAGGGCGGGAGCCATGACTTCTGCAATCGACGCAGACTGACATGCCTCCGATCGTCGTCTGCAAGCCGGCCTCGTATCCGGAGCGCGACCGATGATCCAACCGCCGGATGGACGCGCATCAGATGAGTGGCCGTCGTGGCTCCATCCTGGCGCTAGTGAAGTTGGCGCGTCCGGAGGCGTGCCGAAGCCGCGACCGCACCAGCAGAAACGCCAGAATCTCCGCGATCGGCTTCGCGCCTCTCCACTCTAAGCACGGGGCGACCGCCGGCTTCGACAGCGCGACCGCTCAGAACTCCGTCATGAGCCACGACGCGCCCGGCTGCACCAGGGCTCGCCTGAAGCACCTGTGGCACGTCGTGGCAGCGCACACCGTCCCGGCGAAGGCCTCGACCTCTCTCCGATGCGTCGGCTCCGAGAAAACCTCCGGATACACGCCTGGTCGACCTCTCGGCATGACGCTCCGCGTCTCACACGAGGACCTGGGACGGCGGCAGTCGCCTTCCTCCGCAAAGCCGGTCGCCTGATGGCCCGTCGCTCCCACAGGCGCATTCTCCGACGCGCTGAACGACCGGGAGGACAGGATCCGTTGTGCGAAGGAGCCGCAATCCTGATGTTGTTCGCCGGGAGGAACTGCGGTAATGTCGGACAAAACAAAGTCGACTAGCGGCTTCTGGGGGAGAGGAAGGATGACCTTCGTGCGTGTGTTCCGCATGCTCGGGACGAGCTCGATGCTCGCGATGACGGTGATCACGGCGTCTGCCGACGCGCAGGATGCCAGCGGCACTCCAGCATCGCGACCGGGCGCCTCGCAGTCCACGACGGCCCAGGAACAGGACGCCACCGTCTCCGATGACGCATCCGTCACGCCGCAGACCGTTTCCACTTCGGACGGAGCGAGCGACCGTGACATCGTCGTGACGGGCGTGAGGGCGAGTCTGGCTTCGGCGCAGTCGATCAAGCAGAACGCCACGCAGATAGTGGACTCGATCGTGGCCGAGGACATCGGCAAGCTGCCCGACAACACCGTCGCCGACGCCCTGCAACGAGTGACCGGCGTGCAGGTGACCCGTGCGGCAGGTGAGGCCGGCACCGTGCTGATCCGCGGACTGCCCAATTTCGCCACGGTGCTGAACGGCCGCGAGGCCTTCACCGGCGTCACTCGAGGCTTCGCCCTGCAGGACATCCCGGCCGAGCTGATCGCCGGCGTCGACGTGTACAAGACGAGCACGCCTGACCTCGTCGAAGGCGGGGTGGCCGGCCTGATCGACGTGCGACTGCGGCGCCCCTTCGACTTCAGGGACGGCCAGATCGCCGCAAGCGGGCGCGCGGTCTACAGCGATCAGTCCGACAAGTGGGGCTACATCGGTTCGGGTCTGGTGAGCCAGCGCTGGCAGACCGGCATAGGCGAGATGGGGCTGCTGCTGGCGGGATCCTACAACAAGCGACTGTATCAGGATCAGACGGCATTCGACTTCGTGTCGTCGGGATCGCCGATAGCGACCCCCGATACGGTCGGCGGCCTCTACACGTCCGGTGATCGTCGTCGCACCGCGTTGAACGCTTCGTTCCAGTGGCGACCGTCCCCCGAGGTCGAGTTCTACGCCGATGGCGTCTTCACGCGCTACGACAACCAGATCGCCGTGGACTTCTTCATCGGACTTCCCAAGGCCGGCATGCTGTCGAGCGTCACGCCGAACGGGGAGTTCCCGATCCTGGCGGACGACAGCAGCACGGTGGACGCCTTCACGTTGACCAGCAAGCAGGCCTTCCGCAACCGGACCGACAACTATCAGGGAGTAGTCGGCGGCAAGTGGACGCTCGGACGCGCGGTGTTGAACACCGAGGTCACCTACAACTACAGCAAGGTGCCCAACCGCAATGCGATCCTGGACACCTCGTTCAACGTGCCGCGGCTCGACGTGGACTACGATGTCGGCGGCACCCCTCGGGTGGCGCTCGGTGGTGCGGATCCGACCGATCCCGGCATCTTCACGATCCGCACTCTCTTCGACAACAACGGCCTGGATACGAGCGAACAGGTCGCCTGGCGCAACGATCTCACGATCAGGCCGGAGGGAGGCATCGTCGAGACGTTGAAGATCGGAACACGCTACACCCACCGCAACGTCGACTCGCAGGCGACCGCTTCCATCCCCCTCGCCTTCCCGAGCGCCGAAGGCGCACCCCTGGGATCGATCCCCGGATTTGCCACGCTGTCGCCGGGCGGACTGGTGAAGGGCGCGCTCGGCATCGACCGCTTCATCACCGCCGACACCGACCTGCTGCTCGACGACACGGACCGCATCCGCACCCTGTTCGGTCGTCCGACGGGTCCGCGCGCCTACGAACCGAACCTCGCCTTCTTCAACCGGGAGGACACCTACGCCTTCTACGGTCAAGCGGGGTATCGCGTCGATGTCGGTTCGATGCCGCTCGACGGCGTCGTGGGCGCCCGCGTCGTGAACACGGTGGAGCAGCTGAACGGCAACAACGTCTCCAGCAGGCAGAACTATCTCAACGTGCTGCCCAGCATCAATGCGCGCCTCGGCCTGACCGGCAGGCTGTTCCTACGTGCCGCAGCGGGAAAGACGATCACGAGGCCCGAGTTCGCCGCCCTGAACCCGCTCGTGACACTGGTGCCCAGCGGAAACACCGGGACGCAGCAGTATGCGGGAACTGGAAGCGGCGGCAATCCGGCGTTGCAGCCGATCAAATCCGTCGCCTATGATGCGTCGTTGGAGTGGTACGTGGCGCGCAGCACCTCGCTCACGGCCGCCGGCTTCTACCGCGATCTGTCGGGGTACATCCAGACCTACTCCCAGCCCGAGCAGTTCGCGGGGGGAACCTACCTGGTCAGCCGCCCGCGCAATGCCGGCGATGGCTATCTGGCCGGCGCCGAGGTGGCGTACCAGCAGTTCTTCGACTTCCTGCCGGGCGCGCTCAGCGGCTTCGGCGTGCAGCTGAACGGCACGTACATGGACGGGAAGACCGACGATCCGATCAACGGCGGCAAGCAGCGGATCGTCAACGTCTCGCATTGGGCTTTCAACACGGTGGCCATATACGAGAAGTACGGCGTATCCGCCCGTCTCGCCTACAACTGGCGCTCGAGCTACGTGGACAGCTACAATTCGGGGGGCGTGCAGGCGAGCACGATCATCGCGGCTCCCGTCAGCCGGCTGGACTTCTCCGGCAGCTACTCGCCCACGGACTGGCTGACGTTCACCTTCGACGCGACCAACATACTCGACGACGTGTACCAGGACCGGTTCACAGGAAGGAACTCCGTGACGGGCATCTACTACGACACGCCGCGCGACACCCGGACCTACGATCGGACCATTCAGATCGGCGCGCGGGTGAAGTTCTGATGCCGGCCTCGCACCTGGTCGCGCTGGCGCTGGCGCTGTCGACGACCCCGGTCTCGCCACAGATGACCCGCGACGTCGGAGAGGCCCGCCGCGAGCCTCCGGCGACCTTGAACGACCGGCTCGAGGGCGACATCGCGCCGACGCACGATCCGGTCATCATCCGCGAGGGCGACACATACCACGTGTTCTCCACCGGCCTCGGTGATGGACCGGACCGCATCATCGCGCACCGGGTCTCGCGCGACCTGATCCACTGGCGGAAGGCTCCGCCGCCGCTGGCGGCGCTCCCCGATTGGGCGGCCCGCGCCATCCCGGGAGCCAGCAATGCGTGCGCTCCCGACATCTCCCATGTCGGCGGC
Source organism: Sphingomonas folli (assembly GCF_019429525.1). Classification (GTDB taxonomy): domain Bacteria; phylum Pseudomonadota; class Alphaproteobacteria; order Sphingomonadales; family Sphingomonadaceae; genus Sphingomonas; species Sphingomonas folii. Next base: position 87,181 of record NZ_JAHXZL010000012.1, read on the forward strand.
CGTTACAGATTGTACTACTCGGTCTCGACCTTCGGCTCGAACCGCTCGGCGATCGGCCTGCTGACCAGCCCGACGCTCGATCCGTCGAGGGCGGACTACGCCTGGCGCGACGAAGGCATGGTCGTCATGTCGCGCCCCGCAGACGACTTCAATGCGATCGATCCAAATTTCATTCTGGATCGACGCGGCAGGCAGTGGCTGGCGCTCGGCAGCTTCTGGAGTGGATTGAAGCTCATCGCGCTCGAACCGGCCACGGGGAAGCCGAGGCAGGCGGCGCAAGTGCCGATATCGATCGCCCGACGTCCTGTCCCGATCGGGGCGCCGGACCCCGTGGAAGCGCCCTTCGTGATCGATCACGGCGGCTGGTACTGGCTGATCGCCTCGTACGACTACTGCTGCAAGGGCAATGCCAGCACCTACTACACCGTCATCGGACGATCGCGGGAGGTGACGGGATCCTACCTCGGCAGGGACGGCAGCGCGATGATGCAGGGCGGCGGCACCGTCCTGCTGCGTGCCGACCTGCCGGAGAAGGATCGGTTCCGTGGTCCCGGTCACGTCGGGCATCTCCGCGACGCGGACGGAACCGACTACCTCGTCCATCACGCCTATGATCGCGAGAACAAGGGTGCACCGACGTTGCGGATCGTGCGTCTTCGTTGGGGCTCGGACGGGTGGCCGATCGCCGACTGAGAACATGGCGATCGCCGCCAGCCGCAGCGTAGCGATGGCGGCCAACGGTGCGATCAGGGTGTGGATGGCTGGCCCTTCGTTGGCGACATGCCGTACAAGGAAAGCTCGGCTCGGACGGTCCCATGGCCGTCGGTCCGATCGGTCTGCCAAGGGAGAGCGCCATGGAATACGTCACCGCGACCGAGCCCGCCACCGCCGGCTCTACGGATGAAGGCGTAGGCCTGCGAACCGCCGCAGCCGGTCTGCCGGCGACGCTGCGGGACGAACTGGCACTGGCGTTCGGGGAGCGCTTCTCCCAGGTTCCGGTCGTACGAGAGCAGCACGGCCGTGGAGAGTCGCCCTTCCCCGCAATGCCGCCCGATGCGGTGATCTTCGCTGAGAGCGCGGATGATGTCGCCCGCGTCCTCGCCCGATGCAACGACCACGAGGTCCCGGTGATCGCCTTCGGCGCGGGCTCGTCGCTCGAGGGGCAGGTCCTCGCGACACGCGGGGGGGGTCTGCGTCGATCTCTCGCGCATGAACGCGATCCTGGACGTGAGCCCGGACGACTTCACCGCCACCGTCGAGCCAGGTGTCACCAAGGAGGCGCTGAATGCGGCCTTGCGGCCGCATGGATTGTTCTTCTCGGTCGATCCGGGCGCCCATGCCACTATCGGCGGCATGGCCGCGACGCGCGCGTCGGGCACCAACACTGTACGGTACGGCTCGATGCGCGAGAACGTGCTCGCCTGCACGACGGTTCTGGCGGACGGACGGGTGGTGTGCGCGGGTTCGAGGACGATGAAGTCGGCCGCCGGTCTGGACCTGGCTCGACTGTTCGTCGGGTCCGAGGGCACCCTCGGCATCATCACCGAACTGACGGTCAAGCTACACCCGCTGCCCGAGGCCGTCAGTGCCGCCATCGTCTCGTTCCCCGACGCGGCGGGCGCGGTCACGACCGTCATCCAGGGCGTTCAGGTCGGCCTGCCGTTGGCACGGGCAGAGTACCTCTGTCCGAACACGATCCGGGTCGTCAATGCGACCAACCCCGGCCTCTCGCTCCAGGAGCGGCACACGTTGTTCCTGGAGTTCCATGGGAGTTCGCAGGTCGGCCTCGACGAGCAGGCGGGCCTCATGGGCCGGATCGCCGCCGAGAACGGCGGTGGGGACTTCGCATGGGCGTCGCATCCCGAGGACCGCACGCGGCTCTGGCATGCTCGGCACAACGCCTATTTCAGCTGCCAACGATCCCGTCCCGGATCGATCATCCTGACCACCGACACATGCGTGCCGCGCTCGAGGCTCGCCGAGTCGCTTGCGGGCGCCATGCGGATCATGGCGGATGCCGTCTTCCCGCACATGATCTTCGGCCATGTCGGCGACGGCAACTTCCATGTGCTGATGGCGATAGATCCGTCGAGCGAGAGCGAACATTCGGAAGCGGAGACGCTCAACACCGCCATCGTCGATCTGGCCCTGTCACTCGGAGGGACGTGCTCGGGCGAGCACGGGATCGGCTTCCACAAGAAGGCCTTCCTGCGTCGCGAGGCCGGCGAAGACGCCACAGAGGTCATGCGCCAGATCAAGTCGCTTCTGGACCCCAGGAACATCATGAACCCGGACAAGATCTTCTAGAAGGCGCGACTTGATGCGTCCGCGCGGCCGCCATCCGGAATGACACTCGTCCTTCGATGATCGGCGTTCATCATACTGCCGCCTGCTCGTGGTGTGATGATCGCTCGACCGTGTCGCCCGGCCGTCGCGCGGACGCACCCGCGGAGCGCGGCGGCGGCGTGGGCGAAGCCGAACTGATGCCGGCCGAATCGTGTGCCTGCGTCGAAGAGCATGCTCGAGCGTCAGCCCGTTGGAACGACGAGGCTTGATCGGCGATGAGACGGCTGTCGCCACGATGGGCGATCTGACGCATACTTCTTCAGGTGAGGCTTGCGACGCCGCTTCCACTCCGACCGCGGCATGCGCCAGTCGACGGTCGGGTAGACCATACTGGATCGAGGAAGCCGGGGGTTTGGGGACGGATATGCCGAAGAACATCGTCATCTTCTCGGACGGTACCGGTCAGGACGGAGGCGTCCGGCCGGAGCAGCGCATGAGCAACATCTTCAAGATGTATCGTGCGACCAGGCCCGGCCCTGACAGTCTGGTCGATCCTCTGGAGCAGGTGGTGTTCTACGATCCAGGGCTCGGTACCGAGGCCGGAGCGACCGGCCTGATGTCCGCCTGGCGGTGGCTCTCCAAGTTGCTGTCCTCTGTCACCGGCCGCGGCATCACCACGAACATCGCGGACTGCTACGAGTTCATCATCAACCATCACCGCCCAGGCGACCGGATCTGGCTCTTCGGGTTCAGTCGTGGCGCGTACACCGCCCGCAGCGTCGCCACCGTCATCCGCCTGTGCGGCGTTCCCACGAAGGACCGGAACGGTGAGCTCCCCCGCTTCCGCCATGGCGTCCGCGAAATCGCCGAGCGGGCGGTGTTCCGAGTTGCGGAGCATGGCTCCGGCCATCCACGCGGCAAGTACGAACACGAGCGCGAGGAGCTCGGCCGTCGCTTCCGCCTCGAGTACGGGGCCGACGTCGCCGGCGAACCCAACGCGGCACCCTACTTCATCGGCGTGTTCGACACCGTCGCCTCGCTCGGGGTCAAGGGACCGCTGAAGTACGCGCTTGGCGTACTGCTGATCGCCTCAGTGCTCGTGCTCGCCGCGGGGATCGCGTTGCTGGCGCACCGGCTGACCGGCTTGGACTGGCTGGCGTCGTTCCTCGTCGCCACCCTCGGGCTCGCGGGCGTCGCGCTCTGGTTCTTTCTGCGGACGGCGATCAAGGTCTTCAAGCCTGCGGTGCCGGGTCAGCGCCGACGCTTCCATCTCGCGCAATGGAGCGGGCGTGACTACGACAAGCTGCTGGGTGAGGCCGTGCCGTATGCACGACACGCGTTGTCGATCGATGAGAACCGTGCCGACTTCCCGAGGGTGGAATGGGGACCCGGCAAGGGTGTCGAGCGTCGACCCGAGATCGATGGCGAGCCGAAGCCGTTCGTCCAGCTGTGGTTCGCCGGAAACCATTCCGATATCGGTGGAAGCTATCCGGAGGCCGAGTCCAGGCTCTCGGACATCGCGCTCGACTGGATGTTGAGCGAGGCGCGTTCAGTCGAGAACCCGCTCCTGGTCGACGAGAGCCGTCTTCGCCTGTTCCCGGCAGCGGATGGTCTGCAGCACGACGAGGTCGCTGGCATGTCCGACACGGTCAGGCGGAACACGCCCGCCTGGCTGCGAAGACTCACTTCTTCCATCACCTGGAAGGTGGCACTCCGCGATCCTCCGAGAGACGCCACGGTGCATGAGAGTGTGGTCGACCGGTTCGGCGCGACCAGTGTGCCGCATCAGGGCGGAGAGGGTCCGTACAGGCCCGTTGCCTTGCGCGACCATGACATGTTCAGGCACCTCTATCGATGAGCACCTGTGCCGACCGCGAGAAGTTCATGTTCCTGTACAATGGCCGATCGCTCGACCCGCCGTCGTACGCAGCTCCCGGGGAACGGCATGGCCTGCCGATTGCCGAGTTGTCGCAGGCGGAAGGCGGCCGCGTCAAAGGTCGGTAGATCTCGTTCAAGGCCACCCCCTCCGCCTCAGCTCACCCCTTCCTCGAAAGAACCGCTGAGACAGAGGGCCGCCCAGGTCCGCATCGAAGCCACTGCCGGATTGGCCCGAAGTCCATCCTCTCGAACAGGTGCTGAAGAACCTCCATGATGCCGGACCGTGTAGCCATGCGGCTCTGTCGCCGCTTGCGCCTGCAAGGAGCCGACCGAGCATCGGCTTTCCGCCGTCTGCCGCCCCTATCCGGCTGCAGCCAGGTCCGACCTCCGCGACTGCGACATCGTCTTGGTGAAGGAGATGCCGATCTGACCGCCCCACTCCTCCCGAACCAGATCGATGTCGACACCTTGGCGGGTCACCATGTTCACCATGATGGGATCTGCCTTGAAGGTCATGGTGGAGACAAGTTCGTGGACCGCTTCCATGATGCGGGCGCGCGTCTGAAAGCGGACCTGCTCATCCTCTGCGCCCAGGGTGACGCGGTTGGCGAATGCGTCCAGCTTGTCGCGAAGGGCGAAGATTCGCCTCCGGTGCTCCTCCGGTGAAACGGCGCCCCGCGCCACTGCGACCCTCCTCTGCAGCTCGGCGATCGCCACGTCATGCTCGTCGACGGACCCGGCCAGCTCCAGCCACAGCGCCTTGACCTCGGGCCGACTCGTCTGAACGTAGAGCGCGAGCGCGGTCTCCGCCTGATTCCGGTCGGCCGCCCGCCTCCTCGTGCGCTCGGCCAACTCGATCTCGATCGTGCGCACCTCGTCGGGTGAGGAGAAGTGCCTGTCCTCCATCGCGTCCAACAGGATCGCGTCGAGGATGCCGCCCTCCCATTCCCGGTAGTTGAAGTGCCGCCCGGAACCGCAGCCCCGGCCACGCTGATAGCTGTCGCAGATCAGATAGTCCTCGTTGACCATCGTCCCGTCGGCGCGGCTCTTGAGACCCTTGGCGCGAAAGGTCATGCGGGAGCCGCACTCGGCGCAAACGGCAAGTCCCGCGAAGAGGTTCACGAGACGCCTTCCCCGCCCGGCGACGCGTCGGCACCGGGTTGCCATGCTGCGCATGGCGTTCGCGTGGAGGTCGGCGTCGACGACGGGCGGGTAGTAGTCAGGGACCGCATCGCCGACGATCCGGCGCGCCTCTCCCCGCGGTTTCTGCCCGGGCTGGTACTCACCGAGGACCGCCGGATTGTTCAGAATCTTCTGGATGTAGGAGGCGTGCCAACCTGACGCCCTTCCGAACGTCGGCACCCCATCGCGGTTCAGGTTTCGCGCGATGTGATGCTTGCCAAGGCCCGCTACGGTCTCCTCGAAGATCCGACGCACGATGGCGGCCCGCTCCGGCATCAGCACGAACCGCGGCGGTTCGCCCTCCACGGCGAGCCACGCGGGTGCCCTGCGCGTCAGCACCTTGCGCTCGCCGCGCGCCAGTTGCGCACGCTTCGCCGCCCACGCACCGGACAGCCGAGACGCCTTCTTCTCCGACTCCTCGTTGGCGAGCTGCGCCTTCACGACCACCTCGATGATCGCCGCCATGTCGAGGTTGTCGCGATCGTAGCGCCTGTCACCCTCCACCGTAGCGACCACGACGCCCAGTTCGGTCATCTTGAGCAGCCAAACGAAGACCTTCTTGGCGCTCTCCCGGGAGAGACGGTCCAACTTCTCCGTGAGCAGGATGACACCGTCCGGGAAGGCTCCCGCCTCGACCATGGCGACGAAGCGTCCCAGCTTCCCTTCCGCGGCGTGCCGGCCACGAAAGGCCGAGATGCCGTCGTCTATCAACTCGTCGCGGACGAGCCAGCCCTTCCGCTGTGCATGCGCTCTGCAGTCTGACATCTGCCTTTCCAGGCTGCTGCCTTTGCCCTGCTCCGCGCTGGACCAGCGGATGTAGATGTACGCTTCCATGTTCCGCCTCGTGAGGTGTGGCGCCATCGTATCCCGATCCACTTCGCACTGCGAGAGCGTCGGCAGCCGCAGGGGAGAAGCGTCTTCCTGCAGACCATGCGTGATCGATCTACGGCACTCGCACGCTTACCGATGAACCCGTCGAGAGATTCGACGCTCATTGAAGCCGCTTTCGGTGGAAGCACGCTGCCACGATGGGGGCGGACGCTCGTCAGCCGTCTTCCACTAGGGCACTATGAAGCACGCATCTGGTCGCTTGGCCAAGGTGGCGATAAGCTGCGGCATCCCTGATCCCTCGACTCAGACCAAGGCTACCACAAGTTCGATCGTGCACGATCGGCATCGTGTGTAAGGCCCAGCTCGAATCGACTCGAGGGAAGCCTTCGCCGCCGCAGGAGAGGTGAGGAAGGCGACCTCTCGCGATGATCGCATCCTACGTCTACGCGTGGATGCTGGCAGACGCCCGACCCAGCGGGAATGCAGCCAGCTTCGAACTGCTTTGTTAATGCTCGCCGATTGAGGACGCAGCTCGATTGAGCCTTGTCAACCACACGAGCTTAGAACGGGGTGTACCTTGACCAAACCTTAGCAGGTTGTGCGCGCCCGCCGCGGCGACCTCGAGCGCGCGCTTGGCGGTCTCCTGCCCGCGCACCTGGCGCAGGTCCGGCCCATCGCGCCGCTCGATCACGTCGCCCGGGCGCGGCGCGGCGAGCAGCTGGCGGCCCTTGAGATGGTTGAGCAGCGCGATGAGGTCGGGCGCGGCGATCACCTCCAGCTCGCCCGCCCACGCCGCCTCGCTGCCCTGGGCCGCGGGGCAGATCAGCCCCCTGCCCGCCGCGCCGGCGTGGAGCGCGGCGAGCAACACGCCCGGCGAGGGCGCCAGCCGCCCGTCGAGCCCGAGCTCGCCGACCACGACGTAGCGCTCCAGCGCGGCGGCATCGACCAGCCCCATCGCGGCGAGCAGCGCCAGCGCGACGGGCAGGTCGAAATGCGACCCCTCCTTGGGCAGGTCCGCGGGCGACAGGTTCACCGCAATCCGCTTGGGCGGGAGCGACAGGCCCATCGCGGCGATCGCGCCGCGCACGCGCTCGCGGCTCTCGCCCACCGCCTTGTCCGCCAGGCCGACGAGGTTGAACGCGGGCAGGCCCGGGATCAGCTGGACCTGCACCTCGACCGGGCGCGCCTCCAGCCCGAGATACGCCAGCGTGGAGACGATCGCGACCATGTCGCCCGCGGGAAGACCGCGCACGCCCCCGGCTTGTCAACGCGTCCGCCCTGCCCCACCTGACCCGCCATGGCCGATCGCGCCGTCCGCCCCCGCGCGCGTTGACTTTCGCGCGCCGTTCGCTTAGCGGCCCGGATCGTTCGGGCCGTCCGCGTGGCGGCCCTTTGCCATTCGAATTCGGGAAATGACTCATGAAGCGGACCTTTCAGCCGAGCAATCTGGTGCGCGCCCGCCGTCACGGCTTCCGCGCGCGGATGGCCACGGTCGGCGGCCGGTCGGTGATCCGGGCGCGTCGTTCGCGCGGCCGCAAGAAGCTGTCGGCGTAATCGAGCGCTCCGCCGGCCCGGAGCCAGATATGGCTGTGGGCCGGATGACGAAGCGGTCGGACTATCTGGCCGCCAACGCCGGGCGTCGCGCGCCGATGCCCGGCTTCGTGCTTCTGGTGAAGCCGCGCGATGACGGCGACATCACCATGCGGCTCGGCATCACCGTCACCAAGAAGGTGGGTAACGCCGTGGTGCGCAACCGCATCAAGCGGCGTTTCCGCGCACTGGCACGCGAGGTCCTCCCCCGGCACGGGACGGCGGGTGCCGACCACGTCCTGATCGGCCGGCTGGCGGCCAAGGACCGCGACTGGGCGCAGCTCGGCGCCGACCTCGCCCGCGCGCTGGCGAAGACCCGCAAGTGATCGCGCGCGCGCTGATCCTGATCGCGCGCGCCTGGCAGCTGGGGCCGTCGCTGGTGCTGCCGCCCTCGTGCCGCTTCCAGCCGTCATGTTCCGCCTATGCAATCGAGGCGCTTGGCCGCTATGGCGCGGTGAAGGGCGGGTGGCTGGCGGTGCGGCGGATCGCGCGCTGTCACCCCTGGGGCGGGCACGGCCATGATCCGGTGCCATAAGGAAAGCTTGGGACGCCTGTGAAGGACGAGAGCAAGAACTTCGTGCTGTTCGCGGTCATCGCCGCGCTCATCCTGTTCGGATGGCCGCTGGTGCAGAGCCGCTTCTTCCCGACGGCGAACCCGCCCGCGACCAAGGTCGTGGAGGGCAAGTCGCGCGCGCTGCCGCAGCCCGGTGCCGACCCGACCGCCGACTCACCCGCCGCGCTGCGTGATCGCCGGCAGGTGCTGGCGGAGAGTCCGCGCGTCCGTATCGAGACGCCCGCGCTGAAGGGGTCGATCAGCCTCAAGGGCGCTCGGCTCGATGACCTGGTGCTGACGCGCTACAACGAGACGGTGGCCGCCAACTCGCCGCCGATCCGCCTGTTCTCGCCCGCCGGGACGCAGGACGCCTATTTCGCCGCCTTCGGCTGGCGCGACGAGGGGCTCCGCCCACCCGCGGCCGACGCTCTGTGGACCGCCTCGGCGCCGGTGCTGACGCCGGGCAAGCCGGTGACGCTCACCGCCAGCAACGCGCAGGGCCAGCGCTTCGCGATCGAGCTGGCGGTGGACAACGACTATCTCTTCACGGTCAAGCAGACCGTCGCCAACGCCGGGAGCGGCGCGGTGCCGGTCGCGGCCTATGGCCTCGTCAACCGCATCGGCGTGTCCAAGGACCCCGACAGCTGGACGATCCACACCGGGCCGATGTCGGTCAACAACGGCGCGGCGCACTATAACCCTAACTTCAAGGACCTCGCCTCGGGTCCGGCGCGCTTCACCAGCACCGGCGGCTGGCTCGGCTTCACCGACAAATATTGGCTCGCGGCAATGGTGCCCGACCAGGGCCGCGCCTTCGATGGCCAGTTCCGCGCCGGGCCGAACGACAGCTTCCAGGCGGATTTCACCACCGCGCCGCAGCTGCTTCCGCCCGGCCGTCAGCTGAGCCAGACCGCCAAGCTGTTCGCCGGCGCGAAGGAGGTGAAGCTGCTCGACCGCTACACCGACACCGGCGCGGTGACGAAGCTGGACTATGCGATCGACTGGGGCTGGTTCCGCCTCGTCGAGAAGCCGATCTTCTACTATCTCGACCTGCTGTTCCGCCTGATCGGCAATTTCGGCGTCGCGATCATCATGCTGACGCTGACGATCCGCCTGCTGGTCTTCCCGATCGCGCAGCGCCAGTTCGCCAGCATGGCGGCGATGCGCGCGCTCCAGCCCAAGATGAAGGCGATCCAGGAGCGCTATAAGGACGACAAGCAGCGCCAGCAGCAGGAGATCATGGCGCTGTACAAGGCCGAGAAGGTCAACCCGCTGGCGGGCTGCCTGCCGACGGTGATCCAGATCCCGATCTTCTACGCGCTGTACAAGGCACTGTTGCTGACGATCGAGATGCGCCACCAGCCGTTCGCGCTGTGGATCAAGGACCTGTCCGCCCCCGACCCGGCGACGATCCTCAACCTGTTCGGCTATATCCCGATCACGCTGCCGCATTTCCTCGCGATCGGCGTGGTGCCGGTGCTGCTGGGCATCTCGATGTTCTTCCAGTTCCGGCTCAACCCGACGCCCATGGACGACGCGCAGAAGCAGGTGTTCGCGATCCTGCCCTGGGTATTGATGTTCGTGATGGCACCGTTCGCGGTCGGGCTGCAGATCTACTGGATTACCACGAACTGCATCTCGATCGTCCAGCAGAAGTGGCTCTACAGCCGCCACCCGCAGCTCAAGCAGGCGCCGGCGAAGTGAGCGACGACGCGGCCGCCTTCGACGAGGACATGATCGAGGCGGCGCGGCGGCGCTTCGCCGGGCCGGTGGCGTTCCTCAAGTCGGCGCCGGCGCTCGAGTTCCTGCCGCCGGCGGAGATGCCCGAGGTGGCGTTCGCGGGTCGCTCGAACGTCGGCAAGTCGTCGCTGCTCAACGCGCTGGTCGGCCGCAAGGCGCTGGCGCGCACCTCGGTGACGCCGGGGCGGACGCAGGAGCTCAACTTCTTCGACGTCGGCGAGCCGGCGGCGTTCCGGCTGGTCGACATGCCCGGCTACGGCTTCGCCAAGGCGCCCAAGGACGTCGTCAAGAAGTGGCGCTTCCTGGTGAACGACTATCTGCGCGGGCGGCAGGCGCTGAAGCGCGCGCTGGTGCTGATCGACAGCCGCCACGGCATCAAGGAGGTCGATCGCGAGGTGCTCGCGATGCTCGACAAGGCGGCGGTGAGCTACCGCTTGGTGCTGACCAAGGCGGACAAGGTGAAGGCCAGCGACCTCGCCGAGGTGCTCGCGCGCACCGAGGAGGAGGCGCGCAAGCGCCCCGCGGCGCACCCGCAGATCCTGCAGACCTCGAGCGAGACGGGGATGGGGATCGCCGAGCTGCGCGCGGCGGTGATCGAGTCGATCGGGTAGGTTGGAGCGGCGGCGCGGGGCGGACCGACGACGAGACCGGGGAGAGCGCGGCCGGGCGGTCGTGAACGACGCGCCCGCTCACCTGTCTTCCTCCCGACTGCGAAGGCGGAGATCCAGACACGCCGACATCCGCGAGGGAGTCGCACCGCTCGCGCGTCTGGATCCGCGCCTGCGCGGGGATGACGAGAGTGGGCGTGGCAGACTAGGCTCGCCGGCATCAGGACGAGCGCCGACGGATCACGTCCGCGCTCCCCTGTCCTCCGGCCTTGACCCACCCGCGTCCGCGCCGATCCGCCCCGCCTCAATGCGCCCGTGCGCGCTCCCGTGCCGCGGCGATCTGGCGGCGCAGCAGCTCGGAGCGGCTCGGCGGCGTGGTGGGCGAGTCGAACACCAGTCTCGGCGCCTGGACGAAAGCGGGCGCGCGCGAGGACAGGACGGCGGTGCACGACGGTGAGGCGAGCGGCTCAGAAGTCATCGACGTTACCCTCCGGCCAACTGTGGCCGCCACGACGCTACGCCCACCATCGCTGCCGCCGACTCTACGAGCGCGGTTAATCGCGCACTCACCCGGCCGCCCCGACGCACGCGCGATTGCCCTGCCGCGCCCGCGCGCCTAACCAACGGGCATGAAGCTGATCATCGGCAACAAGGCCTATTCCTCCTGGTCGCTGCGCGGCTGGCTCGCCTGCCGCCAGTCGGAGCTCGCCTTCGAGGAAGTCGTCGTCCCCCTCTACGACGAGGCGTGGGACAAGCGCCGCGAGGGCGACGAGTTCGCCCCCTCCTCGGGCAAGGTACCGATCCTGTGGGACGGCGAGGCGGTGGTCTGGGACAGTCTCGCCATCGTCGACTATCTCGCCGACAAGGTCGGGCGCGCGCGCTTCTGGCCCGAGGACGAGGCGGCGCGCGCGATGGCGCGCTCGATGGCGGCGGAGATGCATTCCAGCTTCGCGGCGCTGCGCCGTCAGCACAGCATGAACGTGCGCCAGATCTACGCCCCCGCCCCGCTCGACGACGCGGTGGCCGCCGACCTCACGCGCGTGTTCGAGCTGTGGGCGCAGGCGCGCGCGCGCTTCGGCGGCGGTGGCGAGGGCGACTTCCTGTTCGGCGCGTTCGGCGCGGCGGACATCATGTTCGCGCCGGTGTGCACGCGGATCGTCACCTACTCGCTGCCCGCGCCGCGCTTCGCCGCCGCCTATATCGGCGCGGTACTGCGCCACCCCTTCCTCCAGGACTGGATCGCGGGCGCGCAGGAGGAGGAATGGGTGATCGAGAAATTCGAGCAGCCCGCCGCCTAATGCGCCCCCCCGCCGTCCGGCGCCGGCTCGGCCTCGTAGCCGAGGCGCGGGTGCCAGCGCATCGCGATGTCGGGATAATGGACCGTCGACGCCTCGGGCAGGCTCACCGCGAACAGCACGCAGGGCGAGTCGCTCTCGTTGCGGAGATGGTGCGCGTTGGCGTCGCCCTTGCGGAAGGTGGCGACATCGCCCGCGCGCATCGTGTGACGACCGCGGTCGTCGACCAGCACCGCCTCGCCGCTGAGCACGACCACCACCTCGTCCTCCCCCTCGTGCCAGTGGCGCTGCGACGACCAGCCGCCCGGCGGCAAGGTGACGTGCGTCGCGACGAAGTCGGTCAGCCCCGTCGCCTCGGAGAGCACACGCACCGTGCGATCCGACGCCGCGGCCTGGAACGGCTCGGGATAGTCGCTGCCCTCGTGCGACGGCAGGTGCTGAACATCAACCTTGGGCATGAGGGACTCCTCGCGTGATCGACGTGGTTCAACTCGCGGGCGCGCTGATCGCTGCCGAGAGCGTGACGCCGGCGCGCGGCGCGGTGTTCGACGTGCTCGAGACGGCGCTGCGGCCGCTCGGCTTCGCGGTCGAGCGCTTCGTCGCGGGCGCGGCGCCCGACGGCCCGGTCGAGAACCTGCTCGCCACGCGCGGGAGCGGGCGGCACCTCGCCTTCGCCGGCCACGTCGACGTCGTGCCGCCGGGGCCGGGCTGGAGCGCGGGCGCGTTCGAGCCGGTGATCGCCGACGGGCTGCTGCGCGGGCGCGGCGCGGTCGACATGAAGGGCGCGGTGGCCGCCTTCGTCGCCGCCGCGGCACGCGTGTCGCCCGGGGCGGGGCGGCTGACGCTGGTGATCACCGGCGACGAGGAGGGGCCGGCGACCTACGGCACGGTCGCGCTGATCGAGCGGATGCGTGAGCGCGGGCTGCTGCCCGACCTGTGCCTGGTCGGCGAGCCCACCTCGGTCGCGGCGCTCGGCGACATGGTCAAGATCGGTCGGCGCGGCTCGGTCAACGTCTGGATCGACGTGCCGGGGCGGCAGGGCCATGTCGCTTACCCGCACCTCGCCGACAATCCGATCCCGCGGCTGGTGGCGGCTCTGGCGGAGCTCGACTCGCTGGTGCTCGACGCGGGTAGCGAGTGGTTCCAGGCCTCCCACCTCGAGATCACCGACGTGACGGTCGGCAATCCCGCGACCAACGTCATCCCCGCGCACGCCAGCGCGCGGCTGAGCATCCGCTTCAACGACCTCCAGCGCGGCGCCGACCTGTCGGCACGGGTCGAGGCGATCGTGCGCGCGCACGCCCCCGCGGCGCAGGTGGCGGCGCGGGTGTCGGGCGAGGCGTTCCTGACCGAGCCGGGCGCGCTGTCGGCGCTCGTCTCGGCGGCGATCCTGGAGGTGACGGGGCGAACCCCCGAGCTGTCCACCACCGGCGGCACGTCGGACGCGCGGTTCCTGCGCTCGCTGTGCCCGGTGGTCGAGTTCGGGCTGCTCAACGCGACGATGCACAAGGCTGACGAGGCGGTGGCGCTGGAGGACCTGGCGCAGCTGACCGACATCTACGCGCGCGTGATCGAGCGAGCGCTGGCGGGGTGAGGCGCGGGTCGGACCCGCGCGCGTCAGGTCCCCATAGCTACGTCATGGAAGCACCGCCGTCGGCAGAGTCTGATCCACCTCCATCGATCCGTGCGCCGGCGAACGCAGGAGCCCGGGGCCGCAGGTGTGCCACTCGTGGCTCTGGGCTCCTGCGTCCGCCGGCGCACCCCGCTGGCTCACCTCAGATGGATCAGCCGCTCGTGCCCGCGGACGCGTGCCCTCATCGCTTTCGCCGCAGGATCACGTAGAGCGCCCCCGCCCCACCATGGCGCGGGTGGGCGTTGCGGACCGCGGCGATCATGCCGGCGTGACGCGAGAGCTGGAGCCAGTCGAACACCGCGGCGCGGATCACACCGCGCGCGTGCGGGCGCTGGCTCTCGGGGCGGGGCGGCTTGCCCGTCACCAGCAGCACCACGCGCTCGCCGCGCGCGATCGCCGCGCCCAGGCCGAGGTCGAGCGCGGCGTGCGCCGAGGCGAGCGTGTGGCCGTGCAGGTCGATCGTCCGCTCGGGCGCGACATGGCCGGTGGCGAGCCGCCGGTCCCAGCCGCGGTCGAGCGTCTCGCCCGGCCCGCGCGGCGCGGGTCGCACGGGCGCGCTGACCGGGGTCACCGCGACCTCACGAGCCGGCGCGTTCGCCTCCGGCCTCACCGGCGCCGCCGCGGCAGGCTCGACGCGCCGCCCGGGCAGCGCGCGCACCGTGGCGCGCACCCGCGCCCACAGCGCCTCCTCGTCAGCGCCGAGGCGTCGCCCCGCCACCCACGCCTCCCGCGGCGCGACGCGCCACCCAGCGGTCGTAGCTGCCGACCGGGAGCAGCAGGAAGGCGGTGCCCCGCGCGCTCATCCCGCCCGCGGTGGCGCGCGCCTCCTCGCCCGCGCCCCAGAAGGTGTCGACGCGGTTGGCACCCTTGATCGCCCCGCCGGTGTCCTGCGCGATCCACACGCCGTTGGCGTCGGTGCGGTCCATCGAGAGGAAGATCGGCGCGCCGAGCGGTACGAAGCGCGGGTCGGCGGCGACCGTGACTCCGCCGGTGACCGGCAGGCCCAGCGCGCCCAGCGGCGGTCCGTCGAGCTCGCGGAAGAACACGTAGCTCTTGTTCTCGCGCATGATCGCGCGGCCTTCCTCGGGATGGGCGTGGAGCCAGGCGACGATCCCCTGCATCGAGGACTGACCCGGGCCGAGCAGCCCGCGGTTCTTCATCAGCGCGCCAATCCCCGTGTACTCGCGCCCGTTCTGCGTCTCGTAGCCGATGCGCAGCACCTCGCCGTCGCGCATCCGCACCAGCCCCGAGCCCTGCACCTGGAGGAAGAACAGCTCGACCGGGTCGACGGCGTAGCCGAGCACGCGCGCGCGCCCGTCCAGGGCACCCTGCTCGATCGCGGTGCGATCGTAATAGGGCACCAGCTTGCTGCCATCGACCCGGCCGCGGATCTTCTTGCCCGCGAGCGTGTCGACGAAGCTGCCGAGGTCAACGTCGATCAGATCGGTCGGGCGGGCGTAGATCGGCGCATAGCCCGGGCGCGGCTCGCGCGCGCCGGCGATCTCGGGGATGAAATAGCCGGTGGCGAAGGCCCGGCCGTCTCCGACCTGCACCGCCTCGAACCACCGCTGGAAGAAGGAAGCGGCGTCGCGATCGGCGACGGTCGCCGCCGCGGTGCACGCCGCCTGCCAGTCGCTCCCGATCGTCAGCCCGCTGGAGTCGGTGCGACGGACGAGGCTGGGACAGCTCAGCCGGAAGGCGGCGAGCGCCGCGACCGCCTGGTCGCGCTCGAGCGGCAGCGCGGTCACCGCCGGCCCGCGGACGATCCCGTTGGCGGAGGCGCTGACCGCCCCGGGGACGGTGATGCCCGCCACCGGCGCGACCGGGGTGGCGGCGACGGGCTGGCGCGCGGGACGATCGAGCGGGTGGCTGGTCCGCGCGGGCGCGCGTGCCGGACGCGGGGCGGAGGGAGCGGTGACCGGACGGCTGGCAGTGCCACGCGGCGGTGTCGGTCGCTCGCCGGGTCCGACGCACGCCGCGACCACCATCGCGCCCGCCACCGCGAGCGCCCCCCTCATCCGCATTCCGCCCCTTTCCCTATCGTGCCGTCGCTCGCGACGGTGTCACGCCTCGTCGGTGTCCGCGAGGATCCAGTTCGGGTCGGCGGTCTTCACCTGACGCACGAAGGTCCACACGTCGTGGGTCTCGACCGCGTCGCTGGTCGAACCCGCGACCACGTGGTCCTCGCCGTCGCGCGTCACCGCGGCGATGTCAGCGTCGAACCGCACCGTGACGCGCGCCTCGCCGCCACCCACCGACGCCGAGGCGATGCTGGCACGCTCGATCGAGATCAGCCGATTGTCGAGCACGTGGCCGGCGGCCTGACGGGTCTCGATGGCCTCCTGGAAGGCGGCGAGCACGTCGGGCGCGACGAGGGCGCGCAGCGCCTCGACATCGCCGCGCCAATAGGCCTCCAGGATCATGCGATAGGCCGACTTGGCCCCCTCGATGAACCGGTTGACGTCGAACTGCGGCTCGGCGGCGACCAGGGCGCGCAGCCCCGGCTCGGTGCCGCTGTCGAACGGCCGCATCACCGGCTCGCGCACCTCGGGCGTGACGTCAACGGTCCGCGGCAGCGCGGCGGGACCGACCCGCTCCTCGGCGGGTTTGGGCAGCGGCTGCTCGTGGCCCGAGCGTTTGCCGAGCACAGAGTAGAGTCGCAGGGCGAGGAAGCCGGCGACCATGGCGAGCAGGACTACGTAGAACACGGCAACTCCAGACGGCTGGTCTGCGAAAACTTGACGTCGTACATAGGCATGCCGGCGCCGAACATCAAACGCCCTAGGTCAAATCGCCGGGGCGGCGATTGTATCCCGCCGACCGCGCTGCTAACCGCCGCTGACTCCTGCGCCTGGGCCACACCGGCGGGCGCGGCACAAGCTCTGTGAAGGGACGGACGATGGACAGCCAGGACAATCTCGGCGGCGAGCCGCTCGCCAACGGCGCGGACACGGGCCCCGCGGCGGGCTTGATCTCGCAGTACGTCAAGGACCTGTCGTTCGAGAACCCGAACGCGCCGGCGGTCTACCAGGAGCCCAACCCGCCCGAGATCAACGTCCAGTTCGACATCGGCGCGGCGCAGGTGGGCGAGGAAGTCCACGAGGTGACGCTCAAGATCGAGGTGCGCGCCACCACCGGCGGCAAGACGGCCTTCATCGCCGAGCTCTCCTATGCCGGCCTGTTCGGGCTGCGCAACGTGCCGGCCGAGCACGTCCAGCCGTTCCTGCTGGGCGAGGGCCCGCGGCTGCTGTTCCCCTTCGCGCGCCGCGTCGTCGCCGACGCCATCCGCGACGGCGGCTTCCCGCCGCTACTGCTCGAGCCGATCGACTTCAACGCCTTGTTCCTCCAGCAGGCGCAGGCGCAGGGCGTGTCGTTCGGCGGCGAGATCGGCCAGGCCTGAGGTCGTAGCGGTGCTCCTGCGGTCGCGGGAGCCCGGGGCGGCGAGCGTGGCTCGCGTGACCCTGGGTTCCCGCGTCCGCGGGAACACGGGCGGCCGATGACGTCATGAACCTCGCCAGAGCGCTCGGATCGGTCGGCGGGCTGACGCTCGCCAGCCGCGTGCTCGCGCTGGTGCGCGACACGCTGCAGGCGAGCTATGTCGGCGCGGGCTTCGCCTCCGACGCCTTCTTCGTCGCCTTCCGCCTGCCCAACATGTTCCGCGCCCTCTTCGCGGAGGGCGCCTTCTCCGCCGCCTTCATCCCCTTGTTCAACCGCAAGGTGGCCGAGGACGGGGGCACCGCGGCGGGCGTCGACTTCGCCGAGCGGGCGCTGGCGGTGCTGTTCCCGGTGCTGCTGGTCTTCACCGCGGCGATGCTGATCGCGGCCTGGCCGCTGACATGGGCGCTGTCGCTCGGCTTCGAGCGCCAGAACCCGAGCGCGGACCAGTTCGCCTTCGCGGTGACGCTGTCGCGCTTCACCATCCCCTATCTGCTGCTGATCTCCTTGGTCTCGCTGCTGGGGAGCATCCTCAACTCGCTCGACCGCTTCTGGGTCAATGCCGCGGCGCCGATCCTGCTCAACGTGGCCATGGTGGGCGCGCTGCTCTTCTTCCACGGCGGCGACGCCTATGCGACCGCGCGGGTGCAGGCGATCTCGGTCACGGTCGGCGGCGCGTTCCAGCTCGCCTGGCTGTGGTGGGCGTGCCGTCGCGCCGGCGTGTCGCTCAGGCTGCGGCGGCCGCGCGTCGACGACGACGTCAGACGGCTGCTCAAGCTGATCGTGCCGGCCGCGGCGGGCGCCGGCGCGGCGCAGGTCAATCTCGCCATCTCGACCGCGCTGGCGGGCGGACTCCTCTCCGCCG
Organism: Sphingomonas folli; assembly: GCF_019429525.1. Taxonomy (GTDB): domain Bacteria; phylum Pseudomonadota; class Alphaproteobacteria; order Sphingomonadales; family Sphingomonadaceae; genus Sphingomonas; species Sphingomonas folii. The sequence goes on from NZ_JAHXZL010000012.1 coordinate 105,077, forward strand.
GCTCGATCTCGGCGATCTATTACGCCGACCGGCTCAACCAGCTGCCGCTCGGCATGATCGGCATCGGGCTCGGCACGATCCTGCTGCCGGTGGTGTCGCGGCTGCTGAGCGAGGGGCACGAGGCCGAGGCGATGGAGACGCAGAACCGGGGGCTCGAGCTCGCGCTGTTCCTCACCCTGCCCGCCACCGCCGCCTTCGTCTTCGCCGCCGAACCGATCGTGCGCGGGCTGTTCCAGCACGGCGCCTTCACCGCCGCGGACAGCGTCCGCTCGGCACAGGCGCTCGCGGCCTTCTCGCTCGGGCTGCCGAGCTACGTGCTGGTGAAGGTGCTCACCCCCGGCTTCTACGCGCGCGCCGACACGCGGACGCCGGTGCGGCTGGCGCTCTACTCGGTCGCGCTCAACCTGATCGGCAACCTCGTGCTTATCCCGACGCTGGCGCACTGGAACATCGGGCAGATCGGCCCGCCGCTCGCCACCGCGCTGGCCTCGACGGTCAACGTCGCCTCGCTCTATGTCGTGCTGGCGCGGCGCGGCCACTTCGCGCTCGACCCGCAGCTCAAGCGCAAGGTGCCGCGGCTCGCGCTCGCCGCGCTGCTGATGGGGGGCGCGCTGCTGCTGGTGACCCCGCTGGTCGACCCGTATCTCACCGGCAGCCTCGTCGTGCGCGGCGCCGCGCTGGCGGTGCTGGTCGGCGCGGGCGTGGCGATCTACGCGCTCGCCTGTTTCGCCACCGGCGCGTTCCGCGTCGCCGACCTCCGATCCCTCCTCCGTCGCAGAGCCTCGTCCCGATGACCAAGATGCGCGTCGTCTCCGGTATCAAGCCCACCGGCAACCTCCACCTCGGCAACTATCTGGGGGCGGTGAAGCAGTGGGTGGCGATGCAGGACCAGATCCAGGCGCAGGGCGGGGAGACGATGTACTTCATCGCCGACCTGCACGGCCTCACCGAGTTCATCGCGCCCGCCGAGCTGACCGCCAACACGATCGAGATGACCGCCACGCTGGTCGCCGCCGGGATCGATCCCGCGCGCTCGATCCTGTTCAACCAGGCGCGCGTGCCGGCGCACAGCGAGCTCGCCTGGCTGCTCAACAATGTCGCGCGGGTCGGCTGGCTCAACCGCATGACCCAGTTCAAGGACAAGGCGGGAAAGAACCGCGAGGGCGCCAGCGTCGGGCTCTACGATTATCCCGTGCTGATGGCGGCCGACGTGCTGCTCTACGACGGCACGCACGTCCCCGTCGGCGAGGACCAGAAGCAGCATCTCGAGCTGGCGCGCGACATCGCGACCAAGTTCAACACTGATTATGGCAGCGAGCTGTTCACTTTGCCCGAGCCGCTGATCAGCGCCGCGGCGCCGCGGATCATGTCGCTGCGCGACGCCGCGGCGAAGATGAGCAAGTCCAACCCGTCGGAACAGTCGCTGGTCAAGCTGATCGACAGCGACGAGGTGATCGCCGACAAGTTCCGCAAGGCCAAGACCGACCCGGACCTGTTGCCCGCGACGGTGGAGGAGCTGGAGGGCCGACCCGAGGCGCGCAACCTGCTGACGATCTTCGCCGCGCTCGCCGACCGCGCGCCGCAGGACGTGCTCGGCGAGTTCGCCGGCAAGGGCTTCGGCGCGTTCAAGCCGGCGCTGGCGGACCTGGCGGTGGCCAAGCTCGCGCCGATCCGCGACGAGATGGTGCGGCTGCTCGACGACCGGGCCGCGATCGACTCGATCCTGGAGAGAGGCGCGGAGAAAGCGCGCGCGCTGGCGGCACCGAGGCTGCGCGCGGCGCAGCGCGCGATGGGGTTGTTGGCGTAAAGCGCGCATGTTGGCGGACCATACCAAATGCTAGCGCTTCTTCCCTCCCGCTCGGGGTGGGGGTCGTCGGCGGGGAGTTTCCGCGAACGGCGCGCTTGAGCCTGATCCACCTCCATCGATCCGTGCTCCGGCGGACGCAGGAGCCCAGGGCCGCAGGCGTGACGCTCGTAACTCGGGGCTGACTCATTACCAGATGGGCCAGCCTCCAGCGGCCATGCCCTACCCCGTTCCTCCCCTGAAGAGGAGGGGCTCGGCAGTTGGCACTAGTCTTGCTCAGCATCTCGCGACCCGCGGCGACCGCCGCCATACCAGCGAGAGCGCGCATGACCGACACCGCCACTCCACCCGCCCCGCGCGACAACCTCTTCGGCGTGTGCGCCGCCGTCGGTGAGGACCTCGGCTTCAACCCGCTGTGGCTCCGCGCCGCCTTCGCCGGCGCGCTGCTGTTCAGCCTGGAGGCGGTGCTGGCGACCTATGCCGCCCTGGGCGTGGTCGTGCTCGCCAGCCGGCTGCTCTTCCCTGATCGCAGGCGCGCTTCCGCCACCGCGGAGGTCGCCCCGCTACCCACGGCACCTCAGTCGATCGCGGAGGAGCCGCTGCGCCGCGCGGCCTGAGCGGCGCTCAGCCGCCGAGCTGGCCGAGCAGCAGCCGCACCGCGCCGTCCACCTCGCGGTCGCTGTCGCGCAGCGCCTCGATCCGCTTCACCGCGTGGATCACGGTGGAATGGTCGCGGCCGCCGAACTTCCGCCCGATCTCGGGAAGCGAGCGCGTGGTCAGCCGCTTGGCGAGGTACATGGCGATCTGCCGCGGCCGCGCCACCGCGCGCGCGCGGCGCGCCGAGATCAGGTCGAGCGGCTTGAGCTCGAAATGGTCCGAGACGAGTTTCTGGATCTGGTCGATCGTCACGCGACGCTGGTGGCCGCGCAGCATGTCGCCGAGCGTCTGGGTCGCGAAGTCGAGGTCGATCGTCGCGCCGGTCAGCATCGCATAAGCGGTGACACGGGTGAGCGCGCCTTCCAGCTCGCGGATGCTCGCGGTGATCCGAGTCGCGAGCAGATCAAGCACCTCGGCCGGGACACGCACGTCGGGCATGTCCGCGACGCGGCGCGCGATCACCTCGCGGCGCAGCGCCAGCGTCGACGGGCGGATGTCCGCCACCAGCCCCCCGCCGAGGCGGCCGAGGATGCGCGGCTCGATCCCCTCGAGCGCCTGGGGCGCGCGATCGGCGGCGATCACCAGCCGCTTACCCGCGGCCATGATCTCGTTGACGGTGTGGAAGAACTCCTCCTGCGTGGAGTCCTTGCCGGCGATGAACTGGAGGTCGTCGATCAGCAGCAGGTCGGACCCGCGCAGCTTCATCTTGAAGGCGAAGGTGTCGCGCGCGCGCACCGCGGCGACGAACTCGAACATGAAACGCTCGGCCGACATCAGCATCACGCGCGCGCCCGGGTGCGCCGCCAGGAAGGCGTGCGCCACCGCGTTCATCAGGTGGGTCTTGCCCTGCCCGGTCGCGCCGTGAAGGAACAACGGGCTGAACCGCACCGGGCCGGGTTCGGCGAGCGCGCGCGCGGCGTTCACCGCGACCAGATTGGACTCATCGACGACGAAACGGTCGAAGGTGAGCCGCGGGTCGAGCTGCGGGCGCTCACCCGCCTCGCCGACCTCCTCCGCGACCGGCGCGTTCGGCGTCGCGGCCGCGGGCGCGGTCAGCACCGCGGCGACCGGCGCGCGCGGCGCGGTCTCGACCTCGACGCTGCGCACCCCCGGGAGCACCGCGCGGAACTCGTGCACCAGCCGCTCGGCATAGTGGCTGCGCACCCAGTTGGTCATGAAGGGCGACGGCAGCGTCAGGCGGACGTCGAGCGGGTCGGTCGCGTCCCCCAGCGCGATCGGCGCGAGCCACTGGTCGAACAGCCGCGCCCCGGCGGACTGGCGCAGGTTGGCGCGCACCCGGGTCCAGGCCCGTGCCACGTCGCTCATCCCGTCCACTCGTTCCGCCACTTGCGCCACGCACGACTCTCCCGTTGCCGCGAACGCAGGCGCTCGCGGATACCACTGCCGCAAAGTCAAACGTCCCCCTGCCCGCGGCCCCTCGCGCGTCGGCTATCAGACGGTGTCTCTGTGCCGCGCCGGACGAACGCCGGTGCGGTTCGACAGGATTAGGAACAGCCGGCTGAGTCGATCAAGACCGGTCGCGGACACAAAATCGAAATAAAGAAGGTTGACTCCCCACCAGCCACGCAAATGCGTCGAATTTCTCACAACACTTTGAGATTGCAGGCTTTATTTGGCGGCGTCGCGATCCCGCCGGGTGCGAATCGCAGGATTTCCGAGGCTTTTGGAAAGAAGCGCCGACCCAGTCTGGCGACCGCCGACCACGCATACGAAAACGCCCGCCGGGACAGTCCCGACGGGCGTTTTTCGTAGCGCTGAGAGCGTATTAGATCAGGCGAGCCCGGCCACGCGCTTGGTCAGGCGCGAGAACTTCCGCGCCGCCGCGTTCTTGTGGAGTACGCCCTTGGCGACGCCGCGCGCCAGCTCGGGCTGCGCCGCCTGCAGCGCGGTCGCCGCCGCGGCCTTGTCGCCGGCCGCCAGCGCCGCCTCGACCTTCTTCACGAAGGTGCGGATCCGGCCGACGCGGTTACCGTTGACTTCGGCCCGACGCTCGTTGCGGCGGATGCGCTTCTTGGCTTGCGGCGTGTTCGCCATGAACGTCCTCTGATTGTTTCGAATCGATGGAAGAAGGGCGGTCGGCAACGCCGTCACCCTCGAAGGCGCGGCCCATAGCGCGGGGGGCCCGCAGCGTCAACCGCGCTGGCACGCCGGGCACCAGAAGGTGGAGCGCCCACCCTCGGCGTAGCGATGCACCGTGCCGCCGCAGCCGCAGGCTTGGCCCTCCCGGCCGTAGACCGCGAACTGCTTGGAGAAATACCCCAGCTCGCCGTTTGGCCGGGCATAGTCGCGCAGGCTCGACCCGCCCGCCGCGATCGCCGACTCGAGCACCGCGTGCACCGCCTCGACCAGCCGCTGGAGCCGCGACCGCGCGATCCGCCCGGCGGCGCGGCGCGGGTTGATCCGCGCGTGGTACAGCGCCTCGCACACGTAGATGTTGCCCAGCCCGGCGACGACCCGCTGGTCGAGCAGCGCGAGCTTGATCGAGGTCGTCTTGCCGGCCAGGGCACCGCGCAGATAGTCGGCGGTGAGATCGCCGCCGAGCGGCTCGGGGCCGAGCGGGCCGAACGCCGGGAAGCGGGCCAGCTCGGCGGTGGGCCAGAGGTCGACCGAGCCGAAGCGGCGGGGGTCGTTGAGCGCGAGCCGACGCCCCGTCGCGGTCTCGATCAGCAAATGGTCGTGTGGCAGCAGCTCGGCGGGATCGACCCGCCAGCGCCCCGACATGCCGAGATGGAAGATCAGCGTGTCGCCGCGATCGGTGTCGATCAGGCCGTATTTGGCGCGACGCGACAGTGCGGTGACCCGCGCGCCGGTGAGCCGCTGGCGCAGCTCGGGCGGGAACGGGCGGCGCAGGTCACCGCGGCGCGGCTCGACGCGCGCGAGCGTGGCGCCGAGCAGCACCGGCGTCAGCCCGCGCACGGTGGTCTCGACCTCGGGAAGTTCTGGCATGGCGGCGGCTTAGCTCGACGCCGCCGGCGCGACTAGGGATCGATCGTCGGCTCATCCCGCTTGTTCGGCGCGGCGTGCCCGGCGACCGCCCCCGGTCAGCTCTCCGCGACGGCGCGTCGTGCCGCACGCTCGGACCACCACCAGAACGCCAGCATGCCGGCACCGATCACCGCCAGCACGGCCGCTACCTGGAACATCTGCGCGCGCTCGTTCCCCTCGCTGGAGGCTCCGAGCGCCCCGACCGCGATCGACGCGACGATACAGGCCCACCCGCCCGGCGCGCCGACGTGGCGCGGGCGCGGCTCCACTTTGCCGATGAGCAATCGCGCGCTGTCCGCGTCGGTCGCTGCCACCCGCACGATCGTGCGATATAGCAGCGCATCGGTGATCAGGCGGCGCAGCTGAACCACGCACGCCACCAACATCCACATGGCGGCGACGGGAACCACGATCTCTACCATCGGCCATCCTCAACGGCGGGTCTGGGGGGCAGACGCTATCACAGAAGCGACGCGGCCGGCGAGATCAGCGTGCTCGCCCCTTCCCTCCCCCTGGCGCACGCCCTAGAGCGGCGGGCATGAGCGATACCCCCGGCAGCGCCGCCAGCGAGCGCGTGGTCTCCTTCGGTTACGAGGACGTCACCCCGGTCGAGAAGACCGCGCGCGTGCGCGGCGTCTTCTCCAACGTGGCGGGGCGCTACGACCTGATGAACGACGCCATGTCCGGGGGCATGCACCGGCTGTGGAAGGACCGCTTCGTCCGCCGCGCGAAGCCGCGTGCGGGCGAGCAGATCCTCGACATGGCGGGCGGCACAGGCGACATCGCCTTCCGCCTCGCCCAGCACGGCGCCGCGGTGACCGTCGCCGACATCAACCCCGAGATGCTCGAGGTCGGCATGCGCCGGGCGCAGCAGCGCGGCATCGACGGCTTGGTCTGGACCGAGGCCAACGCCGAGACGCTGGCCTTCCCGGACCGCTTCTTCGACGCCTATACGATCGCCTTCGGCATCCGCAACGTCACCGACATCCCCGCCGCGCTGCGTGAGGCGCATCGCGTGCTGCGCCGCGGCGGCCGCTTCTACTGCCTCGAGTTCTCGACCACGCAATGGCCCGGCTTCGCGGAGGTGTACGACGCTTACTCGCACCGCATGGTGCCCCGGCTGGGCCAGCTGCTCGCCGGCGACTCGGACAGCTACCGCTATCTCATCGAGTCGATCCGCCGCTTCCCCGACATGCCCGCGTTCGAGCGGATGATCGCCGAGGCGGGGTTCGTGCAGACGCGTGTCGAGGCGGTGCTGGGCGGACTGGTCGCGATCCACAGCGGCTGGAAGATGTGACCTCGTCCATCGTCCACACCTGGCGGCTGCTCACCTGGGGACGCACGCTGGCGCGCCACGGCGCGCTGCGCGGGCTGGAGCGTGACGCCAACACGCCGCCGCGGCTGCGCCGGCTGCTGCGGCTCGCCCGGCTGGGCGCGCGCGTGCCCGCCACGCCGCGCTATGCCGACGCGTTCGAGTCGCTCGGGCCGGCCGCGATCAAGTTCGGACAGACGCTCGCCACGCGCCCCGACCTGGTCGGCGAGGAGGCCGCGTCCGACCTGCTGCGGCTCCAGGACTCGATCCCGCCGGTGCCCTATGCCGCGATCTCGCAGGTGATGCGGAGCAGCTTCGGTCGCCCGCTCGACACCTTGTTCCGCGAGATCGAGGAGGTGCCGGTCGGCTCGGCCTCGATCGCGCAGGTCCACCGCGCCATCACCACCGACGGCAAGCGCGTCGCGGTGAAGGTGCTGCGCCCCGGCGTCGAGGAGGATTTCGCCCGCGCGATCGATACCTATGAGTGGGCCGCGGCGCAGATCGAGCCGATGGGCGGCGAGATCGCGCGGCTCCAGCCGCGACTGGTCATAGAGACGTTCAAGCGCTGGACCGCGCGGGAGCTGAACTTCACGCGCGAGGCGGCGTCCGCGTCCGAGCTCGCGGAGACGATGACCGCCGAGCCCAAGTTCATCGTCCCCGCGGTCGACTGGGCGCGCACCACCGGCAAGGTGCTGACGATCGAGTGGGTCGACGGCATCAAATTGTCCGATCGCGCCGCGCTGATCGCGGCGGGTTACGATCTGCCCGAGCTGGCGCGCGTGCTGGTCCACGCCTTCCTGCGCCAGGCGATCGCCGACGGCTTCTTCCACGCCGACCTGCACCAGGGCAACCTCTTCGCCCTGCCCGGCGATCAGGTCGCCGCGATCGATTTCGGCATCATGGGCCGGATCGACCGGCGCGCGCGCGTCTGGCTCGCCGAGATCCTGTACGGCCTGATCACGGGCAATTACCGCCGCGTCGCCGAGATCCACTTCGAGGCGCAATATGTGCCCTCGCACCATAGCGTGGAGGAGTTCGCCACCGCGCTGCGCGCGGTCGGCGAGCCGATGCGCGGGCTGCCGGTGAAGGACATGTCGATCGGCATGATGCTCGACGGGCTGTTCGGCATCACGCGCGACTTCGACATGGTCACCCAGCCGCACCTGCTGCTGCTGCAGAAGACGATGGTGATGGTGGAGGGGGTCGCGACCGCGCTCGACCCCGAGATCAACCTGTGGGTCACCGCCGCGCCCCTGGTCGAGGACTGGATCCGCACCGAGCTCGGCCCGGAGGCCGCGATCGCCGACCGGCTCGTCGCCGACGTGCGCACGCTGGCGCGGCTGCCCGAGCTGGTGCGGCGGATCGAGGCGCGCTTCCCCGCCCCCGGCGGCGCGCCGCCGCGCCCGCCGCTCAAGGAGATCCAGGTGATGCGCGTGGGCGGCGGCTGGCGCTACGCCCTGGTGGGGGCGCTCGGGCTCGCCGCCGGCGCGGGTGCGATGCTGCTGGCGGCGCCGTGGTGACGTCGGCGCCGCTGCTGCTCGTGGCCCCCACGCGCCTGGGCGCGATGGGGCGCGGTGCGGCGCGGTGGTGGGGCGCGGCGCTGCTGCTGTCCCTGGTCGCCGCGGTCGGCCTCAGCGAGACGAGCGCGCGGCCGGCGGCCGAGCTGCTCCACGACTCGATCGTCGCGGCGATGCGCCATGGCGCCCGCTATTACGAGACCTTCCGCGACCTCGCGCGCGCCGCGCCCGACGCCAGCGACGCGCGCGCGCTGCCGCCGACGCTCGCCGCGGTGAGCGCCGCCGTGCCGAACTGGGCGATGCTGCTGCTGGTCGGCGCCGCGCTCGCCGGGCTGGTCGCGGTCGGGGTGCAGCGGCTCGCCGCGCTCCTCGCGGGTGCCGCGGGGCAGGTGCTCGCCGCGCTGCTGCTCGTCGCCGGCACCGCCGCCGCCGCGCTGCTGTGGGAGCAGGCGCCCCACGCGGGCTGGGCCGCGCTGCTCGCCGCCTATGCGCTGCTGCTGCGCCGGGCGGACCGCTGGGGCACCGCCGCCGCGCTCGGCTGCGCCGCCGCGGTGATCGATCCCGCCGCCTTGCTGGTGCCCGCGGTGATGGCGGTGCTGGCGCTCCACGACGGCAGCGCGCGCGAGGCGCTCGGCTGGCTCGTCGCCTGCGCGGTCGGCGCCGCGGTGCTGGCCTGCCACCTCTGGACGATCGCGGCGGTCGTGCCCCCGATGCTCGAACCGCTGCCCGAGCTGATCGCCCCGCCCGACGCGCTGGCGCGACTGCTCGGCGCCGCGCTGCCGGGTGTAGCGCCCGGCCCGGCCGCCGCGCTGCTGCTCCTCTCGCTGCTCGGTTGGGCGGCGCTGCCGCGCGCGCTGGGGACTCGCGTGGTCGCGCTCGCGGTGGTGGGCCTCGCCGCCGACGGGCGCGTCGCCGGCCTGCACAGCGCGACGCTCGCCGCCGCGCTGGTCGCCCCCGGGCTCGCCTTCGCGCCCGACGCGATCGCGGACCTGCTGCGCGGCGCACCGGGGCGGCGCCGGATCACGGTGACGAGGGTGACACGATGAGCCGCATCCTGCTGATCGTCGGGGGCGGCATCGCGGCCTACAAGTCGTGCGAGCTGGTGCGCGAGCTGCGCCGCCGCGGCCATCGGGTCCGCTGCGTGCTGACCGAGGGCGGCGCGCATTTCGTCACCGCGATGACGCTCGCCGCGCTCAGCGAGGACAAGGTCTACACCGACCTGTGGGACCTCAAGGACGAGGCCGAGATGGGGCATATCCAGCTCAGCCGAGAGGCCGATCTCGTCGTCGTCGCGCCCGCGACCGCGGACCTGCTCGCGCGCATGGCGGCGGGGCTGGCGAACGACCTCGCCACCACGTTGCTGCTCGCCACCGACAAGCCGGTGCTCGCCGCGCCCGCGATGAACGTGCGCATGTGGCTACACGCCGCGACCCGGCGCAACGTCGCCCAGCTGCGCGCCGACGGCGTCACCGTGATGGAGCCCGACGAGGGCGCGATGGCGTGCGGCGAGTTCGGCCCCGGGCGGCTGCCCGAGCCGCTGGCGATCGCCGAGCGGATCGAGCGCGCGCTCGCGCCCCGCGCCGGGGGGGCGCTGGCCGGGCGGCACGTGCTCGTCACCGCCGGGCCGACGCATGAGCCCATCGACCCGGTGCGCTACATCGCCAACCGTTCCTCGGGCAAACAGGGCTTCGCCGTCGCGGCGGCGCTCGCCGCACTCGGCGCGCGGGTGACGCTGGTGGCCGGGCCGGTCGCGCTCGCCACGCCCGCGGGGGTGGACCGGATCGACGTCGAGACCGCGGAGCAGATGGCGGCGGCGGTCGACGCCGCGCTGCCCGCGGACGCCGCGGTGATGGTCGCCGCGGTGGCCGACTGGCGGGTCGAGCGGGCCTCGGCGCAGAAGCTCAAGAAGGACGGTGCGGCGCCGGCGCCCCTACCGCTGGTGGCCAACCCCGACATCCTCACCGGGCTGGCGCGCGACCCGCGCCGCCCGCGGCTGGTGGTGGGCTTCGCCGCCGAGACCGAGGAGGTGCTCGCGCACGCCGCCGCGAAGCGCGAGCGCAAGGGCGTCGACTGGATCGTCGCCAACGACGTGTCGGGCGACGTGATGGGCGGGGACGACAATGCGGTGCATCTCGTCACCGCGGCGGGTATCGAGAGCTGGGAACGGCTGCCCAAGCTTGCGGTCGCGGATCGGCTGGCGGCGCGGATCGCCGCGGCGCTGGCGGACTGAGCGTCGAGGCGGATCACTCCTCCAGATAGTGGAAGTAGCGGAAGTCGGCCGGCAGCCCCGCACCCGACATGTCCTGGCATGCCATGCCGACGAACGTCCCCGTGAAATTGGGAAAGCCCGGCAGCGTGGCCTCGTCGGAGAGCAGGTCCGCCGCGAAGGTCTCCGACAGCCAGGTCCATTCGTCCTCGTCAGCCCCACGCACCGCGAATCGCAGGCGCTCGTGATCCACCTCGGCACGCAACGTCACGGGGCCGGCGCCGACCGCCACCGGCGCGCTCACCGCGCTCACGCCCTCTCCCAGCGGCAACACCGAGAGCACCTGCGCCAGTCGCTCGCCCGTGTCACCTACGGTGAGATGGAGGAAGTGGAACTTGGTCGCGTTATAATAGCATACCAGCCCCGCCGCCTGCTGGAAGTTGGCGGGCACATAGTCGAGCAGCGTCTCCGCCGCGTAGCGGAAGGCGAGCGGGCGGCGCGCGACCAGCGCCTGAGTGAAGTGGCTGCCGATCGTCTCGCGCCCGTGGAGTCGCAGCCAGCCCGGCCGCTCGACGAGGCTGAAGACCTGCTCCGGATGGGGCGTCCGCAGCCATTGGAACGCGGGTGGCAGCGCGGGGCCGGCGAACTCGTCGCGCTCGCACACCGGCGCCTCCTCACCGGCGGGCGTGCCGACCTCGGCGACGGGTAGCGCGTCGCCCGCGAGCGTCCGCAGCCAGCCGTCCTCACCCCAGCGCATCGGCTGGATCGCGGTCTCGCGGCCCAGCACGCAGCGGTCGCTCGCGGGCAGCGGGCGGCCGCACAGGTAGGTGAGCCAGGTGGTGCCGTCCGGCGCCTCGACCAGGTCGCCGTGGCCGGTCCGCTGCAGCGGCGCGTCCGGCCGATCCTTGGCGGTCAGGACCGGCCCGTCGGGGTGAGTCTCATACGGGCCGAACAGGTCGCGCGACCGCGCCATCACCACCGCGTGGTTGCGCTCGGTGCCGCCCTCCGCGACGAGGAGGTGATACCAGCCGCCGCGCCTGTAGAGGTGCGGCCCCTCGGTGAAGCCCAGCGCCGTGCCCTGGAAGATGACGCGGCGCTCGCCGACCAGGCGGCCGGCGCCGCGGTCCAGCTCCTGCGCGACGATGCCGCCGAAGCGGCCGCGCCCGGGGCGATGGTCCCACAGCATGTTGAGCAGCCAGCTGCGCCCGTCGTCGTCGTGGAACAGCGCGGGATCGAAGCCGCTGCTGTTGAGACGAACCGGATCGGACCAGTCGCCGTCGATCCGATCGCACCACACCCAGTAATTGTGGAAGTCGCGCAGCGACACGCCCGCCGCGCCGCCGACCGTGGTGCGGCCGTAGCGCTTCACGTCGGTGTAGACGAGGTGGAAGCGGCCGTCGGCGTAGCTGAGGTCGGCGGCCCAGACGCCGCAGGAATCCGGGTCGCCGCGCAGGTCGATCTGGCTCGGGCGGTTCAGCGGGCGAGTCACCAGCCGCCAGTCGGCGAGATCGCGCGAGTGGTGGATCTGCACGCCGGGGAACCACTCGAAGGTCGAGGTGGCGAGGTAATAATCCTCGCCGACCCGCACGATGGAGGGGTCGGGATTGAACCCGCGCAGGATGGGGTTGCGGATGGTCATGACGGCTTTCGGATGTTCGTCCAGAGCAGCGCGGCGCCGGCGAGGTCGAGCAGGCCGAGCAGGATGAAGAAGGGCTGGTAGCCGACCTGGTCGACCATCGATCCCAGCACCAGCGTGAAGATGAGCACGCCCAGATTGGCCGCGGTGCCCGAGATCCCGGTCGCGGTCGCCACCTGGTCCTGCGGGAACAGATCGGACACCATCGTGATCACCGTCACCGAGAGCGTCTGATGCGCGAAGCCGCCGAGACACAGCAGCGCCACCGCGGCCACCGGGCTGGTCACGCTGCCGACGAAGATCATGCCCGTCATCAGCACCGCGCCGAGCGTGAAGGCGCCGCGCCGCGCGTCGATCAGCTCCACGCCGCGCCGCTGCAGCCAGGCGACCACCGCCGGCCCGAAGAGGCAGCCGAGGTCGGCGGCGAGGAAAGGCAGCCAGGCGAACAGCGCGATCTGCTTGAGATCGAAGTGGCGCGCCTGGACGAGGTACAAGGGCATCCACAGCGAGAGCATGCCCCAGACCGGATCGGCGAGGAAGCGCGCGGCGGCGATCGCCCAGAGGTTGCGACGGCGCAGCAGCTCACCCAGCGGCGGCCGGCGGCGTCGCTGCGCCAGCGCCGCCTCCTGCCCGTCCGCGATCAGCTGTCGCTCGCGCGCCGAGACCAGCCGGTGGCGCGCGGGCGGCGCGTACCACAGCAGCCAGGCGACGACCCACAATAGCCCCAGCCCGCCCGCGACGAAGAAGGCGGCGCGCCAGCTGTGATGGAAGACCGCCCAGGCGACCAGCGGCGGCGCGAAGACCGCGCCGAAGGAGGCGCCGATCTGGTAGATGCCACCCGCCACGCCGCGCTCGCGCGCGGGGAACCACTCCGCCACCACCTTCATCCCGGCGGGCTGCGCCGAGCCCTCGACGAGCCCGAGCGCGCCGCGAAGGCCGGCGAAGCCGAGCCAACCGGTCGCCAGCCCGTGGCCGACGGTGATCAGCGACCACATCGCGACGAACAACGTGAAGCCGATCTTCAGCCCGATCACGTCGAGCAGATAGCCCGCCACGGGCTGGAACATGATGCCGAGCTGGAAGGCGCCAGTGATCCAGGAATATTGCGCCGAGGAGATCGCCTGCTCGGCCATGATCGCAGGGGCGGCGACGCCCAGCACGCTGCGCGCGAGATAGTTGATCACCATCGCGCCGACGAACAGCGCGATGATCGTCCAGCGCACATAGGGAAACCGCGTCACCCGCCCTCCTCGGTAACGTTACCAGCATCCTCGTACGCCGTCGGAGGCGAGGCTGACAAGCGCTCGCTAGCAGATCGCGGCGCGATCGACGCCATTGACGCGCCCGGCCACCGCGATGCACGTCTCTCGCCGAGAGGTGCCGACGGCGGTCGACGGCGCGGAGACACGGCGCGGAGACAGGTACCGACGTGCCCCAGCCGAGAGGACGTCGCCGCGGGGTGACGATCATCGACGTGGCCAAACAGGCCGGCGTGTCGCCGATGACGGTCTCGCGCGTGATCAACGGCGACCCGGGCGTGCGCGATGAGACCCGCGTGCTGGTCAACGCGACGGTCCGTGAGCTCAACTACACGCCCAATCTCTCGGCGCGCAGCCTCGTCACCTCGCGCGAGCTGCGCATCGGCGTGATCTACGCCAACCCCAGCGCTGCCTTCATGAGCGGCTTCCTCGCCGGCGTGTTCGAGGAGGCGTCGGCGCGCGCGGCGCAGCTGATCCTGCTCAAGGGCAAGCACGGCGGCGTCCCGACGCACGCCGAGATCGAGCAGCTGATCGGCTCCGGGATCGGCGGCGTGATCCTCACCCCGCCGCTCGGCGAGTCGGGGGCGGTGCGGCAGATCCTGCGCGATGCCGGGCTGCCGATGGCGGTGGTGGCGGGGCGCGCGGCCGATGCCATCTCGGTCGGGATCGACGACCGGCGCGCCGCGCACGACATGACGCGCCACCTGATCGCGCTGGGCCATCGGCGGATCGGCTTCATCACCGGCAATCCCGACCAGTCCGCCAGCGCCGAGCGGCTCGCCGGCTTCACCGACGCTTCGAACGACGCCGGGGTCGAGACCTGCGTCGCGCAGGGTGACTTCAGCTACGCCTCCGGGCTGATCGCGGGCGAGAGGTTGCTCGAGACCGCCGCCCCGCCCAGCGCGATCTTCGCGAGCAACGACGACATGGCCGCGGCGGTCGTCTCGGTGGCGCACCGCCGCCACCTCGACGTGCCGCGTGACCTGACGGTCGCGGGCATGGACGACAGCATCGCCGCGACCACCTTGTGGCCGCCGCTGACGACGATCCGCCAGCCAGTGCAGGAGCTGGCGGGCGAGGCGCTGCGGCTGCTGATCGACGAGATGCGCGCGGCGCAGGGGAAAGGCGCGCGCTGCGTCGCGCGCGTCCTCGACCATGTGCTGGTGGAGCGCGAGTCGACCGCGCCGCCGCTGCGGCAGGATCCGGCCAGCGACCGCTGACGCGGGCGCCTCGCTCGTGACCCTGGCCCCTTGCCCGCGCGAAGGCCCGGCCGCGGTCGACCGCACGATGCGGGTCCAGCCACGAGAACGTCAGCGCCCTGGCCGCGTCGGAGCAGCTGAACGACGACCAGCGACCGGCTGTTCAAACATGGTCGCCGCTCCAATCTCGCGGGCACGTCCCGCCCGACCGTCTCGGCCGGTGGCAGCACCGCGGCCGACGCGCTAAGGCGCGGTGAGGCGGACGAAGGATCACGGGGCTGATGACGGAACGGGATAAAACGCGGGCGGTGGAGCTGCGCGTCGTCGACGAGCGGCTTCACGACTGGGGGCTGCCGCGCTACCAGACCGACATGGCGGCGGGGATCGACCTGCACGCCTGCATCGACGCGCCGCTGACGCTCCAGCCGCAGGCGCCCGCGGTGCTGATCCCCTCGGGCATCGCGCTGCTGATGAACGACCCCTATATGGCCGCGATGCTGCTCGCGCGATCCGGTCTCGGTCACAAGAAGGGCCTGATCCTCGGTCAGTCGGTCGGGCTGATCGACGCCGACTACGCCGACCAGATCTACATCAGCGCGTGGCTGCGCACCCCGCCGGGTTCCGAGCCGCTGGTGATCGAGCCGGGCGACCGCGTCGCGCAGCTGGTGTTCGTGCCGATCCTCCGGCCGGCGCTGCGCGTGGTCGAGACCTTCTCGTCCGAAACGGGTCGTGGCCTTGGCGGGTTCGGCTCGACCGGTTACGGTAGCGCCTCGGCACGGTCGCCCGCGAGCGAGTGAAAGGAGCCCGGACGGACATCTCGATGATCGATGGCGACTTGTACCAGCGCCGCGCTCGCGACCTCGTCCGATCGGTCGGGCGGGAGCGTGCCTGTTTCCCGCCCCACGCGATGATCGGCCGGTGAGCGTCGCGCTCGCGCTGCTGCTGCAGGCGTCGCCGCTGGCGCCGCCGACCGACTGGGGCGCGCTCCAGCAGGTGCCTCTGCTGCGCCGCTGGGAACCGGGCGAGCAGGTCATCGCCTTCGTCCGCGGCGAGGTCCGCGCCGGGCGCTGCGCCACGCCCGACACCAACCGGGTCACGGTCGACTTCGTCGTCTTCCTCGGCGCCGAGGGGCAGGTGCGGCGGATCGTGCCGCGCGCGATCGACTGCCCGACGGTGGAGCAATATGCCTCGGGGCTGACACTGCGCGCGATGCGCGGCAACGTCGCCGACGTGCCCGCCGCCGGCTGGTATCGCAGCTCGATCACGTTCGACTGGTCGTGACCCTCACCCCCGACGAACTCGCGCGCTACGCGCGCCACATCGTGCTGCCCGAGGTGGGCGGGGTCGGCCAGCTGCGGCTGCGGCGCGCGCGCGTGGTGGTGATCGGTGCCGGTGGGATCGGCTCGCCCGTGCTCCACTATCTCGGCGCCGCCGGCGTGGGGCAGCTCGACGTGGTCGACGACGATCGGGTCGACGCCAGCAACCTCCAGCGCCAGACGCTCTACACCACCGCCGATCTGGGCGTGCACAAGGCCGAGGCAGCGGTCGCGGCGGTGGCGCGGCTCAACCCGCACGTGATGCTGCGCCCGCTGGTCTCGCGGGTCGACCGCGCCAGCGCGGCGGCGCTGCTCGACGGCGCCGACGCGGTGATCGACGGCAGCGACAATTTCGACACGCGGTTCGCGGTGGCCGACGCCGCGCTGGCGCTGCGCGTGCCGCTCGTCTCGGCCGCGGTCGGGCGGTTCGAGGGCCAGGTCGGCGTGTTCCGCGGCTGGGAGCCGGATCGGCCGTGCTACCGCTGCTTCGTCGGCGGCGCGCCGCAGCGCGACGGGCTCACCTGCGCCGAGGAGGGCGTGCTCGGGCCGGTCACCGGGGTGGTCGGCAGCCTCGCCGCGCTCGAGGTGATCCGCCAGCTGGCACCGTTCGGCGAGGACAGCGCGGGCAAGCTGGTGCTGATCGACCTGCTCGCCCTGCGCTTCCGCACGCTGGCGCTGCCCAAGGATCCCGGCTGCCCGGCGTGCGGGGCGCGCGCCGACTGACCGAGCGGCGTTGCCGCGGGCGCGGGCGCCGGAGGCGGCGCGCCGCGCTCACCGGCCTGTCGCCCGCGCCCGCGGGGCCGAGCCTTACCCCAGCCGCTGCTGCGCGAAGGCGCGCACCGCCGGGCCGATGTCGTCGCGCGCCAGCGCCAGCGCGAGATTGGCCATGATGAAGCCGGTCTTGTCGCCGCAGTCGAAACGCTCGCCGTCGAAGGTGAAGCCGTGGAACGGCTGCTGGCCGATCAGCTTGGCCATCGCGTCGGTGAGCTGGATCTCGCCGCCCGCGCCGGTCTCCTTGGCGTCGAGGATCTGCATCACCTCGGGCTGGAGGATGTAGCGCCCGGGGATCATCAGGTTGGACGGGGCGGAACCGGCGGCGGGCTTCTCGACGAGCGCGGTCACCTCGGTCAGCGCGCCATCGCGCTGCCCCGGCGAAATGATGCCGTATTTGTTGGTCTCCTCGGGGGCGACCTCGAGCGCGCCGATCACATTGCCGCCGACCTGCTGATAGGCGTCGACCATCTGCTTGAGGAAGTTGGGCGAGCCCACCATCAGCTCGTCGGGCAGCAGCACCGCGAACGGCTCGTCGCCGACGATCTCGCGCGCGCACCACACCGCGTGGCCGAGGCCGAGCGGCTCCTGCTGGCGGACATAGACCGGCGAGCCGGGCTGCTGGCGGATCGTCTCGATCACCGCGAGGCTCTTGCCGCGCGCGCGCATCGTCGTCTCGAGCTCGAACGAGACGTCGAAATGATCCTCCAGCGCGCCCTTGCCGCGCCCGGTGACGAAGATCAGCTGCTCGATGCCGGCCTCGAGCGCCTCCTCGACGGCATATTGGATCAGCGGCTTGTCGACGACCGTCAGCATCTCCTTCGGCATCGCCTTGGTCGCGGGGAGGAAGCGCGTCCCCAGTCCGGCGACGGGGAAAATGGCCTTGCGCACGGGCTTGATGGTCATTCGGTCCTCCTGATGGCGCCGGCTGTGTACCGGCCGCCGTGGTTCGCGGCAAACCGTTAGCGTGCGCGTAACGGTGCCTCTAGCCGATTCGTGTTGCGCTGCACCAAATCCGGGCCGTATGGGACGAGGAAGCGCGGTTGCCCCGTGCCGGCGCCGCGCCTATGGCGGCGCGTTTCCGCTCCCGTGCCGGCACTTCCGCGACCATGCTGTCCAAGTTCCTCCGCCCTTCCCGCCCGGCTCCCGCCGCGAGCTTCTCGGTCGCGCCCGGCGAGCGCCTCTACGCGATCGGCGACGTTCACGGCTGCCTCGACGAGTTGGAGCGACTGCTCACGCTGATCGACGCCGACGACGCCGCCCGCTCGCCCGCCCGCACATCGCTGATCTTCCTCGGCGATCTCGTCGATCGAGGGCCCGATTCGGCCGGCGTCGTGGCGCGCCTGCTCGACCGCGCGCGCGAGCGCCCGCCGATCCGCTTCCTCAAAGGGAATCACGAGGAGGTGTTCCTGCTGGCGCTCGCGGGCGATCGCGAGGCGCTGCGGCTGTTCTGCCGCGTCGGCGGCCGCGAGACGCTGATGAGCTACGGCCTGACCCGCAAGGAATATGACGCGCTCGGCTACGATGAGCTGTCGGAGCGCTTGCCCGACCTGGTGCCCCCGTCGCACCGCGATTTTCTCGAGAGCTTCGAGGACCTCATCGTCTCCGGCGACTATGCCTTCGTCCACGCGGGCGTCCGTCCCGAGGTGCCGCTGGAGGAGCAGGTGGCGTCGGACCTGCGCTGGATCCGCGGCAGCTTCCTCGACTATCGCCGCCCGCACCCGAAGATGATCGTCCACGGCCACACGATCACCGAGGATGTCGAGCGCCGCGCCAACCGCATCGGGATCGACACGGGCGCCTATGCCAGCGGCAAGCTCAGCGCGCTGGGGATCGAGGGCGCGGAGAGCTGGACGCTGCAGACCTGATCGCGCCGTGGCCAATATACCATGCGATGACCATAATCGCGCAATCGCCCCCTTGCTTTTCGCCTTCGCCTCGGTAAGTGACAGGCGGAATGCAAAGGGAGTTTGACATGCGTCTTGCCAAGTACATGCTCGCCGCTGCCGCCGCCACGATGGCGGTTGCTCCGGCGGTCGCCGCCCCGGCCAATCCGGCGGCCAGCCTGTCGGTCGCCAAGTCGGCTCGCGCCGGCTCGGCCTCGGCGAAGAAGAACGACGTCGCCGGCGGCGGCATCATCGTCGCGGTCCTCGCGGCCGCCGCGGTGGTCGCGGGTATCGTCGTCGTCGCCGACGAGGACGACAGCTCGGACAGCAACTGAGCTGAACCTTCTCCCTCGGGAGTGAGAGATAGCGGCCTTCGGGCCGCTATTTTTTTTGTGCGTCCGCCGGAGAGAGATGGTGAGACGGCGTCTTCCTCGCCGGGCCGTCGAGCGCATCTCTCCTCGGCACCGGCTGCCCCTCGTCCGCGGCCATGATGCTCCAGCTCCCGTTCCCGGGTCCGCGCGAACCCAGCGATGATCCTTACCGCTTGAACCGCCAGTGTGCTCCTGCACACGCAGGAGTCCAGGGCGACGAAGTCTGTCCTCGCGGCGCTGGGCTCCGGCGGC
The DNA here is from genome assembly GCF_019429525.1 of Sphingomonas folli. Classification (GTDB taxonomy): domain Bacteria; phylum Pseudomonadota; class Alphaproteobacteria; order Sphingomonadales; family Sphingomonadaceae; genus Sphingomonas; species Sphingomonas folii. The sequence continues at coordinate 124,269 of NZ_JAHXZL010000012.1, forward strand.
CACCGACCGGAGCACGGTTCGGCTTCGATGCATCGCATCCCAGCGCTGCGCCTGGATCGCCTAGAGTCTGATCCATCTGGTGTGATCCAGCGTGGTGCTCCTGCGGACGCAGAAGCCAAGAGCAACGGGCGTCACGCCTGCGGCCCTGGTCTCCGGCCTTCGCCGGAGCACGGATCAATGGAGGTGGATCAGCCTCTAGGTCCCGCGCGTGCGGGAACACGTGGTGGCGAAGACACCGGTCGACAGACCGTAGAACGCGCGCCGAGAGCCTCGGCCATGCGGCGTCGTCACCGACCGCCGCCTGAGGCGGCCCGCCAACGACAAAGGGCGACCTCTCGGCCGCCCCTTCATCTCACCCCATGATCGTCGCCGCGATCAGCGGCCGCCCGGTGCTCCGCCCGGCATCCCGGGCATACCGCCGCCGGGCATCCCGCCCATCATCTGCTGCTGCATCTGAAGCTGGCGCAGCGTCGCCTCGGGGATGAAGTCCTGCAGCTCGACGTCGAACACCAGGGTGGAATTGGGCGGGATCGGCCCCGTCGAGCGCTCGCCATAGCCCAGCTCGGGCTTGATCCACAGGCGGTACTTGCCGCCCTTGTGCATCAGCTTCAGCCCCTCGGAGAAGCCCGGCACCACGCCCGAGACCGGCAGCGGCGTCGGCTGCTGCGACTTGTCGAAGACGGTGCCGTCGAGCAGCCGGCCCTCGTAGTTCACCAGCGTGACGTCGGCGTTGGTCGGGCTCGGCCCCTTGGCGTCCCCCGCCTTGAGCACCTTGTAGCGCAGCCCCGACGGCGTGGTGACGATCCCGGTGTCGCCCGCGCGCGCCAGCGCGACGCCCGCGACGAGCGCGATCAGCAGGCCGGCGACCAGCCACAGCACATAGGCGCGCTTGACCGGCTGGAGCGGGACGGCGGTGACGGTCGACATCGGTTCAGGACACCCCGGTTGCGCCACCCCCCGGCGGCGATCAGCTTCGGCAGTCAGGTTCGGCTTCGTCGCGCGAGCGCCACGCGCCCGGCGCAGGTCCCCGCGCCCGAGAGCGCGGGACGAGCCGCTTACCGTGCCCCGTCGCGCTCGGCGCGCTTGCGCTCCAGCTTGCGCGCGCGACGCACCGCGGCGGCGCGCTCGCGCGCGCGCTTCTCCGACGGCTTCTCATAGTGGCGACGCAGCTTCATCTCGCGATACACGCCCTCGCGCTGCAGCTTCTTCTTGAGCGCGCGGAGGGCCTGGTCGACGTTGTTGTCGCGAACGATGATCTGCATAAAACCGATAAACTCCGGATCAAACGGCTAAAGCGGCAGCGGACGAGGTCCGCGCCGAACGCATCGCCCCTAGCAGCATGCGCCCTGCCCCGCAAGCACCGCGGCTCAGCCGATCACCATGGGTGCGGGGATGACGCGGCGATGCTGAAGGGCCGGAACGCGTGCGCGAACGTCGCGCTGTGCCGCCGGGTCGATCTCGGCATAGCCGACCCCCGGCGCCTCGCCCATGTCGAGCAGCACCTCACCCCAGGGATCGACCACCAGCGAGTGGCCGTAGGTGGCGCGCCCGTCCTCGTGCACCCCACTCTGCGCCGCGGCGACGACGTAGCAGGCCGCCTCGATCGCGCGCGCGCGCAGCAGCACGTGCCAGTGCGCCTCGCCGGTCGGCCGCGTGAACGAGGCGGGCACCGACAGGACCGTCGCGCCGGTGTCCGACAACGCGCGGTACAGATCGGGGAAGCGCATGTCGTAGCAGATCGACAGGCCCATGCGCCCCAGCGGCGTCGCCGCCAGCACCGGCCGGTCGCCCGCGGCGTAGGCGGCTGATTCGCGCCAGCTCTCGCCGCTCGGCAGGTCGACGTCGAACAGGTGCATCTTGTCGTACCGCGCGCGGATATTGCCCTGGGAGTCGATGACGAAGCTGCGATTGGCGTAGCGCGAGTCGTGTCGGCGCAGCGCGAGCGAGCCGAGCTGCACCCACACGCCCGCCCGCGCGGCGGCCTCCCGCACCGCGACCAGCACCTGATCCTCACCCTCGCGCACGATCGACTGCGCGGCACGCGCGCGATCGCGGTCGAGCACGCCCGACATCTCGGGCGTGAAGACCATCTCGGCGCCGCGCGCGCCGGCCTCCTCGATCGCCGCGGCCAGCGCGGCGGCGTTGCGCGCGGGATCGATCCCGCTGGTGGTCTGGACGACCGCGATCTTGCTCAAACCCTACTCCTTACCAGCTCCCCAAGAGCAACGCGGTGCCGCGCGCAAGTGTTGCACGCGCGCCACAACCGTGACGCGAAAGCGCTTTGTTGCAGCGGCGTCATCCGCGCGATACGCGTGGTGATCAGTCGGGTGGGCATGCCCGACGCCTCGCTCGCCCTCGCTCCGGACCCCGCCGTGGACCTCGCCACTCGCATCCTCATCGTCGACGACGATCCCGGCATCCGCGAGCTCACCGCCGCTTTCCTGAGCGGCCACGGCTATCTCGTCGACGTCGCCGCGGACGGCGTCGAGATGCGCGCGCGGCTGGAGCAGGAGTGCTACGCGCTGATCGTGCTCGACGTGATGATGCCGGGCGAGGACGGGCTCTCGATCCTGCGCTCGCTCGACCGCTCGACCAGCCCGGCGGTGATCATCATGTCGGTGATCAGCGAGGAGGTCGACCGGATCGTCGGGCTCGAGATGGGCGCGGACGATTATGTCGCCAAGCCCGCGAACCCGCGCGAGCTGCTGGCGCGGATCCGCTCGGTGCTCCGCCGCAACCAGGCCGCCGCGAGCGCGACGCCGACGTCGGGTCGGCCGTACCTGCGGTTCGCCGGGTGGCGGCTCGACCCGGTCGGCCGCCAGCTGTTCGACCCCGATCAGGTCGTCATCAACCTGTCCGACGGCGAGTTCCGCCTGCTGCTCGCCTTCGCCGAGCACCCGCGCCGCGTGCTGACGCGCGACCAGCTGCTCGACCTGTCGCGCGGGCTGAACGCCGAGCATTTCGACCGCGCGATCGACGTCCAGGTCAGCCGGCTGCGGCGCAAGCTGACGCGCGACGACGCGCCCGGTGGCGACGAGCTGATCCGGACGGTGCGCAACGAGGGCTATATGTTCACCAGCGACGTCGAGCGGCGCTGAGGCGCCGGCGATGACGCGACCGTACCGGCGAGCGCACTCGATCGCGCAGCCGATCTTCGCGCTGGTGATCGCCTCGGTGGTCGCCGCCACCGCGATCCTGTTCTTCGTCACCTTCAGCGGGCCGCCGCCGCGCGTGCCGCCCCGCCCGCTCGAGGCGATCACCGCCGCGCTGCGCGGGCTGCCGCCGCCGCCGCTGCCGCCCGAGTTCCGCCGCTTCCGCCCGCCCGGCGGCCGCTTCCGCGAGTGGCGGATCGAGCCGCTGGTGACGCTCACCCTGCGTGGGGCGCCGACGCCGCGCTGGCGCGAGAAGCCCGACTCACTGACCCAGGCGCGCATCGCCGCGCTGCTCCGCGTCGAGCCGCGCGCGGTGCTCGCCTTCACCGAGTTGAGCCCGCGCGGCGGCGGGCGCGAGCTGTTCGGCTCCTTCACCGTCGCCTGGCACCTGCCGCAGGGCTGGCGCGTGGTGCGCAGCCCCACGCTGCCGCTGTTCACGCGCTGGCACCTCAACACGCTGATCGCGATGGTGGTCGCCATCCTGGCGCTGTCGATCCCGGCGTGGATGCTGTCGCGCGCGATCTCGCGCCCGCTCGCACGCCTCGCCGCCGCGGCCGATCGCGCGGGCACCGGCGCCCCGCTGCCGCCGCTACCCGAGGGCGGACGCGAGGTGCGCGAGCTGGCGCACGCGGTCTCCACCATGCACGCGCGGCTCGCCGGGCACGCGGAGTCGCGCACCGCGATGCTCGCCGCGATCGCGCATGACCTCGGCACGCCGTTGTCGCGCCTCGCCTTTTGGGTCGAGCAGCTGCCCGAGGACGCGCGCGACCGCGCCGTCGCCGACATCGACGAGATGCGCGCGATGATCGCCGAGGTGCTCCGCTTCGCGCGCCACGACGTCGGCCGGCGCGAGCAGACGCTGGTCGAGCTCTCCAGCCTGCTCGACAGTCTCGCCGAGGACATGGCGGTGGGCGGTGCTGCCGTCACGGTCGCGGCGGGCCCGCGCGCGGTGGTGAGCGGCGACCCGAGCGGGCTGCGCCGCCTGTTCGCCAACCTGATCGGCAACGCGCTGCGCTACGGCGATGTCGCCGAGCTGGCGTGGCAGATCGAGGATGGGCGCGTCACCGTGACCGTCGCCGACCGCGGGCCCGGCATCGACCCGGCGCAGGCCGAGCGGCTGTTCGAACCGTTCGTGCGCGGCGACCCGTCGCGCAACCGCTCGACCGGCGGCACCGGGCTGGGGCTGGCGATCGTCCGCTCGATCGCGGCGCGCCATGGTGGCACCGCGACGCTCGCCAACCGCGACGACGCGGCGGGCGCGGTCGCGACGGTGACACTCCCGCTGGCGCGCTGACACAATCGGCAACATCGCGGTCGCGCGTCGACATCGCGCCATGCGGTGCGGGCGGCAGGAAGATGGCGACGTTCGGGAGCGTCGCTTCCTTCCCGTCATGCCGGACCTCATCGGGCATCCATCGTCCCGGGTCCGCCGCGATCGTGGCGGGCGCGGCGGCATGGACCCCGGCGCAGGGCCGGTGTGGCGACGAGGCGAGTGGCGGTCCCCCACAGTGAAAGGGACCCTGGATGAACCACGACGACCACGACCACGACCTCGGCCTGGCGCACGACCTGCGGGTGATGGAGCGGATGGTGCAGCGCCGTCGCGCGCTCCGATGGTTCGCCGGGGCGGGGACGCTGGCGCTGGTGGCGGGCTGCGGCAGCGGCTCGGGTGACGCCGAGACCGACGTGACGGCGACGACCACCGCGACGCCGACCCCCTCGCCCACGCCGACCCCCACCCCGAGCGCGACCAGCACGAGCAGCGCCACCACCGGCTGCGTGCTCAACCCGACCGAGACCGGCGGTCCCTACCCCGCCGACGGCACCAACTCGGCGAGCGGGTCGACCTCCAACGTGCTCACCGCGACCGGGATCGTGCGCAGCGACATCCGCGCCAGCTTCCTCAGCAGCAGCACCGTCGCGACCGGCGTGCAGGTGACGCTGACGCTCACGCTCGTCGACGTCAACCAGTCGTGCGCGCCGCTCGCCGGCTACGCCATCTACCTGTGGCACTGCGACCGCGAGGGTCATTACTCGCTCTACACCGCCGCGGCGGAGAGCTACCTGCGCGGCGTGCAGGTGACCGACAGCAACGGCCAGGTGACCTTCACCACGATCTTCCCGGGATGCTACGACGGGCGCTGGCCGCACATCCACTTCGAGGTCTTCTCCAGCCTCGCCAATGCGCTGGGCGGACGCTACGCGACGCTCACCTCGCAGCTGGCTTTGCCGTCCTCGACCTGCGCGACCGTCTATGCCGACACCACCACCTACCCGTCGAGCGCGAGCAACTTCGCGCGCGTCGCGCTGTCGAGCGACAATGTCTTCGGCGACAACACCACCCAGCAGAACACGCAGATGACCCCGACCTTCACCGGCACGCCGACCGCCGGCTATGCCGCCACCGCGGTGATCGGCTTGGCGCGCTGAGCCGGGCTGGCTAAGAGGCGCGCCATGACCGGCGCGCCTCTGATCCTCTACAACAGCCTGACCCGCGAGACGGAGACCTTCCGCCCGCTCGATCCCGCAAACGTGCGCGTCTACTCGTGCGGGCCGACGGTCTATCACTATGCGCATATCGGCAACCTGCGCGCCTATGTCTTCACCGACACGCTCGCGCGCGTGATCCGCTGGAAGGGCTGGCCGCTCACCCACGTCATCAACATCACCGACGTCGGCCATCTCACCTCCGACGCCGACGCCGGCGACGACAAGATGGAGGCCGCCGCGCGCGCCTCGGGCCGCGGCATTTGGGCGATCGCGCGCCACTATACCGAGGCGTTCGAGCGCAACCTCGCCGAGCTCAACATCGTGCCGCCGACCCACCTGCCGCGTGCGACGGACCATGTCGCCGAGATGATCGCCTGGGGCGAGGCGATCGCCGACCGCCACTGCTACCTGCTCGACGACGGCCTCTACTTCGACACCGGCACGGTGCCCGATTACGGTCGGCTCGCCGGCGGGCAGGACGACGCCGCGCACGCCCGGATCGAGGCGGTGGCAGGGAAACGCCATCCGCAGGACTTCGCGATCTGGCGCCGCACGCCGCGGGGCGAGACGCGCCAGATGGAATGGGACTCGCCCTGGGGCCGCGGCGCGCCGGGCTGGCACCTCGAATGCTCGGTGATGAGCCGGCGCTATCTCGGCGCCGCCTTCGACATCCACACCGGCGGTATCGACCACCGCGAGATCCACCATCCCAACGAGATCGCGCAGAACCAGGCCTATTGCGGCTGCGCCGACACCGGCGCGCAGGTGTGGATGCACAACAATTTCGTGGTCGACCGTGGCGGCAAGATGAGCAAGTCGTCGGGCGAGTTCATGACGCTCGACCGGCTCGTCGAGCGCGGCTTCCACCCGCTCGCCTATCGGCTGATGTGCCTCCAGGCGCATTATCGCAGCGAGCTCGACTTCTCCTGGGACAATCTCGCGGCGGCGCAGGTGCGGCTCAAGCGGCTGGTCCACGCGGTCGCGGCACTGCGCGCGCGGGACCCGGGCGTCTCCAAGGGCGCACCGGTGGGGTATCGCGACCAGCTCGACGCCGCGCTGAGCGACGACCTCAACACGCCGCGCGCGCTGCCGGTGGTGGACGCCCTGCTCGCCGACAAGAGACTGTCCGCGGCGGATCGGCTCGCGCTGCTCGGCGAGGTGGACGCGCTGCTCGGGCTCGGGCTGGCGACCCTGACGCGCGAGGCGCTGCGCGTCCGCCCCGCGAGCGCGACGGTCGAGGAGGCCGAGATCGTTGCCGCGCTCGAGCAGCGCCGCGCCGCGCGGGCGGAGAAGGACTTCGCGCGCTCGGACTCGATCCGCGACGAACTCGCCGCGGCGGGGGTCGAGGTGATGGACGGCGACCCGCTGGGATGGGACTGGAAGGTGTCGGCGTAGCCGGCCGCGTTATTCTCCGCTGACACCACCCCGGCGTTCGCCGGGACGGTGACGAGGCGATGACGTGGATCCGCTCCACCGACCAACTGAGGAGGAACCGCACATGCAGCTCGGGATCGAGGGGCGTCGCGCCATCGTCTGCGCGTCGAGCCGGGGGCTCGGCCGCGCCTGCGCCGAGGCGCTCGCCGCCGCGGGCTGCGCGCTCGTGCTCAACGGCCGCGACGCCGCCGCGCTCGCCGCCACAGCGGACTCGCTCCGCGCCGCGTACGACGTCGCGGTCGAGACCGTCGCGGGCGACGTCGCCGACGAGCAGGTCCAGGCCGCCCTCGTCGACGCGGCCGGCGGCACGCCCGACATCCTCGTCAACAACAACGGCGGCCCGCCGCTGCGCGACTTCCGCGCGATCGATCGCGACGCGCTGCGCGCCGGGGTCGAGGCGAACATGATCACGCCGATCCGCCTCACCCAGCGCGTGATCGACGGCATGGTCGAGCGCGGCTTCGGCCGGATCGTCTGCGTCACCTCGGCCTCGGTGAAGGCGCCGCTCGCCGGGCTCGACCTGTCGAGCGGCGCGCGCGCCGGGCTCACCGGCTTCCTCGCCGGCGTGGCGCGCCAGGTCGCGCACGCCGACGTGACGATCAACTTCCTCCTCCCCGGCCAGTTCGCGACGCGGCGGCTCGACAGCGTTCACGCCGCCGCGGCGGAGAAGCAGGGTGTCGATGTCGCCGAGGCGGCGCGGCGCGGGGCCGAGCGCATCCCGGCCCACCGCTACGGCGACCCCGCGGAGTTCGGTGCCGCCTGCGCCTTCCTCTGCTCGTCCAAGGCAGGCTATATCACCGGGCAGAGCCTCTTGATCGACGGCGGCGCCTATCCTGGTATCCTATGAGGCTGGATCGACACCGGTGAAGTTGCGAGTCGCGCACGTTTCGTTCAAGGCGCGCGGCTGAATAGAAGGAAGATTACCGATGGCCATGTCATGGGCCCCCGACAGCTGGATCAAGGCCGAGGCGCGCCAGCTCCCCGACTATCCGGACCACGCCGCGCTGGAGACCGCCACGCGCCGCCTCGCCAACTTCCCGCCGCTGGTCTTCGCCGGCGAGGCGCGCAACCTCACCGCCGATCTCGCCAAGGTCGCCGAGGGCAAGGCCTTCCTGCTCCAGGGCGGCGACTGCGCCGAGAGCTTCGCCGAGTTCCATCCCAACAACATTCGCGACACCTTCCGCGTCATCCTCCAGATGGCGGTGGTGCTCACCTTCGCGTCGAAGCTGCCCGTGGTGAAGGTCGGGCGCATGGCGGGCCAGTTCGCCAAGCCGCGCTCGACCGCGACCGAGGTGATCGACGGGGTCGAGCTGCCGAGCTACCGCGGCGACAACGTCAACGACATCGCCTTCACCCCCGAGTCGCGCCTGCCCGATCCCGAGCGGATGGTGCGCGCCTACGCGCAGTCCGCGGCGACGCTCAACCTGCTGCGCGCCTTCGCGCAGGGCGGTTACGCCAACCTCCACCAGGTGCACCGCTGGACCCACGACTTCATGGGCCGCAGTCCCTGGGCGAAGAAATATGCCGAGACCGCCGATCGCATCGGCGAGGCGCTCGATTTCATGGAGGCCTGCGGGATCAGCCCCGACACGGTGCCCCAGCTGTCGCAGACCACCTTCTACACCAGCCACGAGGCGCTGCTCCTCCCGTTCGAGCAGGCGCTGGCGCGACAGGACTCGCTCACCGGCGACTGGTACGACACCTCGGCGCATTTCCTCTGGATCGGCGACCGCACGCGCTTCGAGGGCTCGGCGCATGTCGAGTTCCTGCGCGGCATCGGCAACCCGATCGGGGTGAAGTGCGGACCGTCGCTCGATCCCGACGCGCTGCTGCGCATGCTCGACACGCTCAACCCTCGCCGCGTGCCCGGGCGGATGACGCTGATCACGCGCTACGGCTATGACAAGATCGAGGCGCATCTGCCGCGCCTGGTGCGCGCGGTGACGCGCGAGGGCCATCCGGTGGTGTGGAGCTGCGACCCGATGCACGGCAACACCGTCAAGGCGGCGAGCGGCTACAAGACGCGCCCGTTCGATCGGATCCTGGCGGAGGTTCGCGGCTTCTTCGCGGTGCATCGCGCCGAGGGCACGCACGCCGGCGGCATCCACGCCGAGATGACCGGGCAGAACGTCACCGAGTGCACCGGCGGCGCGATCGACGTGACCGAGCAGAGCCTCGCCGACCGCTATCACACCCACTGCGACCCGCGGCTCAACGCCGGGCAGAGCCTCGAGCTGGCGTTCCTGCTGGCCGAGATGCTCAACGCCGAGATGGCGGAGCGGCGCAAGGCGGCGTGACGGAGGCGGCGGATCGGGCGGCGCGGAGATCAAGCGCCACCTTCCGCCCCGCATGGAGAAAAGTTGCTTGACGGGTGTGGCGGCGCCTCCTAACAGCGCGCCTCCACACCGCGCACGGCCCCTTCGTCTAGCGGTCTAGGACGTCGCCCTCTCACGGCGAAAACACGGGTTCGAGTCCCGTAGGGGTCACCATTTCCGAGCGTCTGCGACGGAATTGGCGGTGAAAGTACGGTCTAGTGAGGCGCTGTTCCTCCCGTACGACCGACGAGGTCCGAGGTGATCGGGCCCACCCTTTCTCTCCGCGATCTCGACAGTGCCACGGGTCTGGTCGCGCCGATGATCAGGGCGCGCGCGCGACGGTCACGGCGGCCGACCTGGACGTCCAGGTCCAGCCAAGCGTCAGCGCGCGCCGCGGGCTTCGGCGCGGCGCAGGCAGTCGGCGGCCTCGTCGCGATAGGCGCGCATCAGCGCGGGGTCCTGCGCCTGCTCGGCGAGCAGCGCGTAGCGGCGCGCGCGCTGGAGCAGCTTGAGCCGCGTCTCGCCGTCGAGCGCGGGTGGGGTCGGCGGCATGCGTCACTCCGGCAAGCGGCGCGAACCGTCACGCGCCCGTGACGATCGTGAGGGCGGGCGGAACGAGCGGCAACGTCTCTTCCTGATATACCCCTATGGCGCGACCGCGACCCGATCGGGCGGCGGCTCAGTCGATCGAGTCGAGGTCGTACACCACCCGCTCGGCCTCGTCGGCGGCGCGGGCGGCGCGCGCCTCGGCATGGAGCCCGCCGGCGCGCACGATCCGCACCGTCCGCCACCCGAGCTGACGCGGCGCGACGAAGTCTTTCGAGGGGTTGTCCGCGACATAGGTGAAAAGTGCGCCGCTCAGCCCGAAGGCCGCCTCGAGATGGTCGAAGGCGCGGCGGCTCGGCTTCCACGCCTCGCGCCCCCAGCGATCGGTGCAGACCGCCTGGCGCACGCCGCGGCGGAACAGGTCGAGCGCGCGCAGCTTGCGGCGCTGCGCGTCGAGGAAGCCGTCGGTGACGATCGCCACCGCCGTGCCCGTGTCGCGCCGCGCGAGATAGCGCGCGGCGTCCGGCGCGAGCGCGATGCGCGGGCGGTGCTGGCGGTAGACCGCGAGCAGCCGCGCCACCAGCGCGGGGCTGGCCGGTTGGCGCAGCGCGGCGAGCGTGTCGTCGAAGATCCGCTGGCGCGCGCCCGCCTCGAAGCGCTCCACCATCATCGGCCCGAGCCGGTCGAGCCCCAGCCGCGCGCGCGCCCAGTCGCCCGCCGCGGTGAGCCCGCTGATGACATAGTCGCGCTCGAGATAGAGCGTGTCGTCGAGGTCGAACACCATGACCCGCTCGGGTCGGCCCGCGAGGGGCCGGGGCTCAGAGGAAGACGGCATCGTCGTAACGCAGCATCGTCACGCCCGCGTCCCAATCGTCCTCCGCCGCCGACTCGCGACCGAGTCGCTCCTCCAGCAGCCAGCGCGCGAAGGTCGCGCCGGCGCGATGCGCCAGCGGGTAGCCACCGCCGAAGCGGGCGTTGATCTCGAACACCGAGGGCGCGCCGTCGGCGTCGACGAACGCCTGGAAGCACCAGGCGCCGCGCACCCGGCCCTGCACCGCCGCACCGATCCGCCGCGCCACCGCGAGCAGCGCATCGTGGCGCTCGGTCACACCCTTCTCCACCTCGCCCGCGCGCACCGCGACGCGGCGGTGCGGCACCGCGCAGCGCAGCGTGCCGGCGGCGTCGAAGAACAGGTTGACGGTATATTCCTGCCCGCCGAGCAGCTGCTGGACGATGTAGGGCTCGGGCCGCGGCAGCGCCGCCAGCTCGGCGAGCGAGCCGAGCCGCGCCAGGCCGCGGCTGGAGCTGCCGTGGCGCGGCTTGGCGATGGCGGGCCAGCCCCAGTCGGCGCCGGCCGCCTCGGCCGCCGCGGTCGGCGGGGTCGGCACGCCGGCGCGGTCCAGGAAGCGCGCGGTCTCGAGCTTGTCGCGCGCCATCGCCACCAGCTCGGCGTCAGCCACCGCGACGTGCGTCCCGATAGCGGCGAAGCGATCTCGCGCGAGCGCCAGCGCGTGGAGCTCGGTGTCGATCGTCGGCACCAGCAGGTCGATCCGCGCGCGCGCGCAGATCGCCAGCGTCTCCTCGACATAGGCCTGGGTCGTCGCCGCGGGCACCGCGTGGGCGGCGTCGGCCGAGGCACAGGCCGCGCTCCACTCGGGTGCGAGATCGGTGGCGTGGACCTCGAGGGTCGCGCCCAGCGCCGCGGCCGATGCACGGAAGCAGCGCAGCAGCGCGACTCGGCGCCCGGCCGAGCCGAGCAGCAGGCGCAGGTCGGCCATCACCCTACCTCGCGGATCAGCACGAACGCCTCGGCGGCGTGGCGCCCCACGCACGAGCCGCGCACCATGGCCAGCGCGCGCAGCGTCTCGATCGAGCGCTCGTCGGGGAAGGCGTGGCACTGCGACTCGAAACAGCGGAAGGCGTCCAGCTTGATCTCGAGCGTGTCGGCGACGTCGACGAACACGTTGGGCTGGAACGATGGCGCCAGATAGGGCGCGGCCCAGTTGGTCTCCGACACCGTCTCATAGGCGAGCACCCGCGCGGGATAGTCGCCGCCGCGCGGCCGCGCCGCCACCATCGCCGCGTCGAAGATCAGCTGGTGGTCGCGGTGGAGGTCGCCGACGAAGGGGATGAAGAGCGTGTCCGCGCGCGACGCCACCAGCGCGGCGCGGATCGCGGCGTTGATGTCGGCCTGCGCGACCCGGTCGAGCTCGACCGCGGGCAGGTCGAGGTAGTGCGTCGCCGCGACGCCGAGCCGCGCGTGCGCCGCGGCCGCCTCGCGCCGCACCACCGCGACCTGCTCGGCGTCGAAACGCGGCGCGGTGCCGCGCGTGACCACCGCCACCTCGACGTGGCGCCCCAGCGCGGTGAGCCGCGCGATCGTGCCGCCGCAGCCGAGCACCTCGTCGTCGGGATGGGGCGCGAGCACCAGCGCGCGCTCGATCCGGTCCAGCATCATTCCCCCTCTGCTCAAGCCTGTTGCCCCAGCCGCGCGTGGAGCGGCGGCGGACCAGGTCGGTCGCGCTGCCAGCGGGTCACGCGCAGCAGCTCGCCGTCGCCGCAGCGCACCGTGAAGCTGGCCTCGTCGCGCGCCACCACCTGCCCTGGGAGCGCGGCGTCGTGGCCGCGGCCGGGCCGTCGCTCGGCGGCAAGGATCGTCACCATGCCGCCCGTCGAGCCGGTGCGCGCGCCCGGATAGGGCTCACCGCAGGCGCGGATCAGCCGGTCGATCGTCGCGACGTCGTCGCGCCAGTCGATCTCGGCGTCCTCCGGGCGGCGGCGCGCGGCGTAGGTCGCGTAGCGCTCGTCCTGCGGCGCCCCGGCGGCGTCACCCGCGGCGAGCCGCGTCAGCAGCGGCGGCAGCATCGTCGCGAGCGCGGCCATGTGCTTGTCGTAGAGCGTCTGCGCGGTCTCGTCGCGCGCGACGTGGAGGAAGTGCTGCGCCAGGATGGGACCGCTGTCGGTGCCCTCGTCGATCACGAACAGGCTGCCCGCGGTGATCGGCTCATCGAGCAGGATCGTCCAGGGGATCACGCCGCGCCCGCGCAGCCGCGGCAGCGGCGCCGGATGGTAGCCGACCGTGCCCAAGGGCGCGATCGCGCGGAAGTCGGCGCCGCACAGCTGCGACCAGCCGATCACCAGGATCACGTCGGGCGCGAGCGCGCGCAGTCGGTCCAGCACCGCCGGCTCGTTGCACTGCGCGGCGTGGACGACCTCCGCGCCGAGCGCCCGCGCCTCCTCGCCCAGGTCGACGAAGTCGGAGTGGCGCGCGCTGAGCTCGGGCGGTAGCGTGACCAACGCGGCGAGCGTCCAGTCGGGCGCCGCCGCGAGCGCGCGCAGCGCCACGCTTGTGCTCTCAACCGCGCCGACGAGGATCGCCCGCATAGGCACTCCGTATGGCGTCCGCGTTGCGCCGCTCACCGCCGCCCCCGGCGATGAGCAGGGTGCGGACCAGGATCTCGAGGTCGAGCCGCAGCCCACGATGCTCGATGTACCACAGGTCGAGCGCCAGCTTCTCCGCTTCGCTCAACCGCGTGTTGCCGTTGACCTGCGCCCAGCCGGTGAGGCCGGGGCGGACGCGCGCGCGCGCCGTGCCGCGCTCGCCCGCCCCGGCGATCGTGTCGGGCAGCAGCGGGCGCGGGCCGATCAGGCTCATCTCGCCGCGCAGCACGTTCCACAGCTGCGGCAGCTCGTCCATGCGCGTGGCACGCAGCAGGCGCGCGGTCGGCAGCAGCCGCTCCGCGTCGGGGAGCAGCGCGCCGGACACGTCGCGCCGGTCGTTCATCGTGCGGAACTTACGGAGCCGGAACGGCCGCTGCGCCAGGCCCGAGCGGGTCTGCACGAACAGGATCGGCCGCCCCGCGACCGCCGCCTGCACCAGCGCGAGCAGCAGCAGCAGCGGCGCGACGAGCAGCAGCCCGACGGCCGCGACCGCGATGTCCGTCGTGCGCCGCGCCGTCACGCCGCCACCTCCGCCGGCACCGGGGCCGGTCGCGCCGTCGCGGCGGGGCGCGACAACTCCATGGTATCGAGGAGCATCCGGTTGACCCGCTCCACCGCGTAGCGCTCGCTGGCGACGCGCCGCGCCGCCGCGCCCATCTCCGCCGCCAGCGCGGGATCGGCGCAGAAGCGCGCCATCGCGGCGGCGAGCGCGTCGGGGTCGCGCGCGGGGACGATCAGGCCGTTCTCACCCTGGTCGATCGGGTCGCGGCAGCCGGGGCGGTCGGTGGTGATCACCGCGCGCCCGCTCGCCATCGCCTCCAGGATCGTGCGCGGCAGCCCCTCGCGATACCAGCTCGGCAGCACGAACACGCTCGCCCCGACGAGGAACGGGCGGACGTCGCGCGTCTCGCCGAGATAGTCGATCACGCCCTCCTCGCCCCAGCGCGCGATCTCGGACGCGGGCACGCCGTCGGGGCCGGGGTCGGTCGGCCCGAGCAGGCGGAAGCGCGCGCCCGGGTAGCGCGCGCGCACCGCCCGCGCCGCCGCGACATAATCGTCGACGCCCTTGGCGCGGAGCAGCCGCGCGATCATCAGGAACACCGGCCCGGGCGGCGGCGGCGTGGGCGCGAAGCGGGTGACGTCGACGCCCGACCCCGGCACCTGGATGACGCGGGCGTCCGGCGCGACGATGGCGTGGCGCCGCATCTCGGCGCGGTCGTCGCGGTTGAACACGAACACCGCGCGCGCCTCGCGCACCGCGGCGCGGTAGAGCAGCGACACGCCGCGGCGCAGCAGCCGCATCCGCGCCGACGCGTCCTCGCCGTAGACGTGGCCGAGCCCGCTCACCATCGCGTAGAAGCGCGTGCGCGTCAGCCGCGCCGCCAACCCGGCGTAGATGATCGGCTTCTGCGTATAGGCGAGCACCAGGTCCGGCCGCTCGGCGCGCAGCAGCGCCACCAGCGCGCGCAGCGTGCCGAGGTCGACCAACGGGTTGAGCCCGACCCGCGCCATCGGCACGCGGCGCAGCGCCACGCCCATCTCCGCGAGGCGCGCGCGCACCTGCGGGTCGTCGTCGGGTGCACAGGCGATCACCTCATGGCCCGCGGCGACCATGTCGGCGAGCAGTTGCCCACGAAAGTTGACGAGCGAGTAAGCGAGGCTCGCCACCACCACGACCCTCACGCCCGCGCCCTCGCCCAGTCGCGCGACGCCTCGGCCGAGCGCGCCGCGTCGCGGTAGAGCGCGGCGTAGCGATCGACCACGTCGCGGATGTCGTGGCGCGCGCGGACGCGCTCGCGCGCGCGCTCGCCGAGCGCCTCGCGCCGCGCCGTCGGCAGCGCGCCGAGCCGCACCAGCGCACCCGCCAGAGCGGCGGGGTCGCGCGGCGGCACCACCGCGCCGGTGTCGCCGATCAGCGCGGCCGAGTCGCCCACGTCGGTGGCGACGCAGGGGACGCCTGCCAGCATCGCCTCCCCGACGACGTTGGGGAAACCTTCCCCCCAGGCGGAGGGGAGCGCGAGCAGGTCGAGCCCGCCGAGCCACTCGGCCACGTCGGCGCGATGGCCGCGCCGGATCACGCTGTCCGCGGGCAGCCCGTAGGCGGCCGGCGCCAGCGCGGGATCCTCGTCCATCCCCTTGCCCACCAGCAGCGCGCGCGCGGCGAGCCCCTGCGCGCGCGCCAGCGCGACCGCGCGCAGCAGGTTGGGCGCATCCTTCATCGGCGCCGCGCGCGCGACCATGCCGATCAGGAGGCCGTCACCGTCGCCATCGACCCCTAGCCGCTCGCGCAGCAGCGCGCGCGCCGCCGCTCGGGGCTGGGGCGCGACCAGGTCGAAGCCGTTGGGGATCACGCGCTGGTCTCGCGCGCGAAAGCCGAGCCGGCGGTACTGATCGGCCGCGGCATGCGAGTTGTAGACGATCGCGCGCGCGCCGCCCGACAGCGCGGCCTGTGCCCGCAGCACCAGCCGGGTCAGCGGCTTCTCCTCGGCGAGGTCCGCGACCGAGTGGCGCACGTTCCAGATCACGGGCACGCGCAGCCACGGCCGCGCCAGCGCGGCGGCGAGCGTCGCGGCGAGCTGGGCGTGGTGCATCCAGGCAAGGATCACGTCGGGCCGCCGCACCGCGATCGCGCGCGCCAGCGAGAGCAACGCGCGCGGCGACGGCATGCCCGCGGCCATGCCGAGGTCCCCCATCGGTGTGCCGGTGGCGGCGATCCGCTCCCCGCCCCGACCCGGCGTGATCAGCGAGAGCACCTCGGCACACAGGTGCGGGTGGCGACGCCCGTGCTCGAGCAGCCGCGCCAGCATCGTCTCCGCGCCGCCGACGTCCAGCCCGGTGATGACGTGCAGCACCCTCACCGGCCGCACCGCCCGCTTCGTCTTCCCACCACCCCGTTACACTCCCCCGTATGCCGCGCATCCTAGCCTCGGCCGAGGCGGAGCCGCGGTGGCGATTGGGCATATCACCCCTTCGAGGGAGCCGGGGGCGACCGGAAGGTCAGTCGAGTTGGCCTTCCGGGCCGGACGGTGGCGCGAAGGAGTGTTCGCACCGCGCCGGAATCGACGGCGCGCATCGCCCGATGCGCCCCAGCATGCTGCGCCGCACCCAGCTACTGTCGCTCGGTCGCGTCCGGCGCCTGGGGGCAGGCAGGGGGAGCTTATGCCGCGGATCTTGAACTACCAGCATTACTCGCGGCGCGTGCGCCGCACCGCCAACCAGCTGTTCGACGCCGTCGCGATCGTCGCCTCGCTCGCGATCGCGCTGCTGCTGAGGATGAGCGGCGCGGTGCCCGCGACGATGTGGGAGGGCCTAGCCTGGAGCGCGCCGGTGTTCATCGCGGTCGGCTTCCTGGTGTTCAACGCTACCGGCATCTACCGCCGCGTCTGGCGCCTCGCCTCGCTGCCCGACGCGCTGCTGCTGATGAGCGCCGCCGCGCTGGCGGTGACGCTCTCGGTCGGGCTGCTCTCGGTCACCGGCCACGCCTATTGGCTGCCGCTGTCGGTGCCGGTGATCCACTGGTTCGTGCTCTCCGCGGTGATGGCGGGCGCACGGCTGTGGCGCCGCGTGGCGAGCGAGCTGCCGCGCCGCGCCCGCGCCGCCTCGGCCGCGCCGCGCGGCGCCGGGCCGATCGTCAGCCAGCAGCGCGCGCTGCTGGTCGGACGGCCCGAGGACGTCGAGGTGCTGCTGCGCCAGATCGAGCAGGAGGAGAGCCCCGCCTATCTGCCCGTCGGCATCCTCGACCTCGACAGCCACGATGCCACGCTGCGGCTGCGCGGCGTGCCGATCCTGGGCATGGTCGACGCGATCGACCATGCCGTCGATACGCTCACCGCGCGCGACGAGCGCCCCAGCGTCGTCATCATCGCCGAGGGCCGCAACGGCGCCGGCGGGCTGCCCGGCGCGCGGCGCGTCCAGCTGGTCAACGCGGCGCAGGCGCTCCACCTCTCGGTACGCAGCGCGACCCCCGACGCGAGCGTGCGCCAGTCGCTCGACGCCGAGTCGATCGACCTCGCCGACCTGCTCGAGCGCCCCGCCACCGATCTCGACGCCGCGGTCGCGGCGCGCGCGATCGAGGGCCGGCGCGTGCTCGTCACCGGCGCGGGCGGCACGATCGGGCGCGAGCTGACGCGCCAGATCGCGGCGATGCGGCCGTCCGACATCGTGCTGGTCGACTGCGGCGAGTACAACCTCTACCTCGTCGAGATGGAGCTGCGGGAGAATTACCCGCAGGTGCCGTGCACCGCGGTGCTGTGCTCGATCCGCCAGCGCCAGCACGTGATGGCCGTGTTCGAGCAGTATATGCCCGACTATGTGTTCCACGCCGCGGCGCTGAAGCACGTGCCGCTCGTCGAGCTCAACGTGTGCGCCGGGATCATGACCAACGTGATCGGCACGCGCAACGTCGCCGACGCCGCGCTTCGCTTCGGCGCGCGCGCCTTCGTCCAGGTGTCGACCGACAAGGCGGTCAACCCCGTCAGCGTGATGGGCGCGACCAAGCGGCTGGGCGAGCTCTATGTCCAGGCGATGGACCTGCAGGGTGCCGAGCGCCCCGGCAGTCCGCGCTTCATGACGGTGCGCTTCGGCAACGTGCTGGGCTCCAGCGGCTCGCTGATCCCGCTGTTTCAGCGCCAGCTCGCGCGACGCGCGCCGCTGACCGTGACCCACCCGGAGATCACGCGCTTCTTCATGACGGTGCACGAGGCGGTGCAGCTGATCCTGCACAGCACCGCGCGCACGATGGAGCGCAACGTCCAGCGCGGCCGGATCGTGGTGCTCGACATGGGTGAGCCGATCCGCATCCTCGACATCGCGCGGCGCATGATCAAGCTCGCCGGGCTGGTGCCCGACCGCGACGTGCCGATCCACATCGTCGGGCTGCGCCCGGGCGAGAAGCTCTACGAGGAGCTGTTCGACGCGCGCGAGGAGCGGCTGCCCTCGGCGATCGAGGGCGTGTTCGAGGCCGAGCCGATCGCGGTGCCCCTGCCCGCGCTCCAGGCGCAGTTCACGCGGCTGGCCGAGGCGGTCGGCGAGCATGACCAGGACCTCGCCCGCGCGCTGCTGTTCGAGCTGCTCGACCCCGATCGGATCGTCGGCAGCAAGGGCGGGGACGATCACGCCGGCGCGGTCGTGCGCTCGCTTCACGGCAATCGCGAAGGCGCCGCGGCATGAGCGGCGCGCTGCACCACGCCGCCGCGGCACCCGCCCCGCTGCTTCACGCCGTACCCGCGCCGATCGCGAGCCGCTGGCCGCGCTACGAGGTCGACGAGATCGCCGCCGTGGAGGCGGTGCTGCGCTCGGGCCGGGTCAACGCGCTCCACCACGGCACGCACAACGCGCTGCTGCAGGACGGCTTCGCCGCGCTCTGCGCCATGCCGCACGCGATCGCGCTGGCGAATGGCACCTTGGCCCTGGAGCTGGCGCTTCACGCGCTCGACATCGGCATGGGCGACGAGGTGATCGTGCCCGCGCGCAGCTTCGTCGCCTCGGCGAGCTGCGTGGTCACGCGCGGTGCCACCCCGGTGTTCGCCGACGTCGACGCCGACACGCAGGCGCTCTCGGCCGAGACGATCTCGGCGCAGCTCACGCGGCGCACCAGGGCGATCATCGTCGTCCATCTCGGTGGACGGCCGGCGGACATGGCGCCGATCGTCGCGCTGGCGCGCGCGCACGGCCTCGTGCTGATCGAGGATTGCGCGCAGGCACATGGCGCGACGATCGACGGCCGGGCGGTCGGCGGCTTCGGCGACGCCGCGGCCTTCTCCTTCTGTACCGACAAGATCATGTCGACCGGCGGCGAGGGCGGGCTGCTGCTGCTGCGCGACGAGGCGGCCTGGCGCCGCGCGTGGTCGATGAAGGACCATGGCAAGGACGTGCGCGACCTCGGCGGCGGGGGCGGCGGCACGGGCTTCCGCTGGCTCCACCACGAGGTGGGCAGCAACTATCGCCTGACCGAGATGCAGGCCGCGATCGGCGTCGCGCAGCTCGCCAAGCTGCCGACGTGGCTCGACGCGCGCCGGCGCAACGCCGCGGCGCTCCTCGAACCTATGCGCGGTCTCGCCGCCGTCCGCTTGGCCGAGCCGCCCGCGGGCGTCGGCCACGCTTATTACAAATTCTACGCCTTCGTCCGGCCCGAGGCGCTGGCGCCGGGCTGGACGCGCGACCGGATCGTCCGCGAGGCGGTCGCGCGCGGGATGCCCTGCCTCACCGGCAGCTGCCCCGAGATCTACCGCGAGCGCGCCTTCGCCGAGCGCGGGCTCGGCCGCGACACGCCGCTGCCGGTGGCGAAGATGCTGGGCGAGACCAGCCTGATGCTCCCGGTCGACCCCACGCTCGACGAGGAGGAATGCCGCTACATGGGCGAGACGTTGCGCGCGATCGCGCTCGAGGCGACGGCGCGGGCGCATGGCTGAGGGTCTGCCCACTTTCCTGGTGATCGGCGCGGTCAAGGCGGCGACGACCTGGATCTCGCATCAGCTGCGCTGTCACCCCGACCTATGGCTGCCGGACGCCGAGCCGCATTTCTTCAGCAGCGAATATGAGCGCGGGCTGGACCATTACCGCTCGCTGTTCGCGCCCGCGCCGGCGGGGCGGCGGGTCGGCGAGAAGTCGGCCGACTATCTCGCGCACCCCGAGGCCGCGGCGCGGATCGCCGCGGTGCTGCCCGGCGTGCCGATGGTGGTACAGCTGCGCGATCCGGTCGAGCGCGCCTATTCGGACTATTGCATGCTCTACCGCCGCGGCCTGGTCGCCGGCGATCCGCGGCGCTACCTCGAGAAGCGCGACCCGGCCGGCGCGCGCTTCCTCGACGGCGGGCTCTACGCCAAGCATCTCGCCCGCTACCACGCGCATCACGCGCGCGAACGGATCGCGGTGTTCCTCTACGAGGACGTGGTCGACCAGCCCGAGCGCGTGATCGCGCGCGTGTGCGAGCATATCGGGGTCGCACCCCATATCGAGCCCGACGCGGTGGCGAGTCGGCGCAACGACGGCGCCGCGGCGATGCTGCCGCTGCCGGTGCGCCGCGTGCTGCGCCCGATGCGGCCGCTGCTCGACCCGCTGCGGAGCAACGCTCTGCTGGCGCGGCTGCGCGGGACGATGGCGCGGCCGGTGCGCTACCCGCCGCTGACGGTCGAGCTGCGCGCGCTGCTGCGCGACTATTACCGCGAGGACGTGCTACGACTGGAGACGATGATCGGGCGCGACCTGTCGCGCTGGCGGGTGGGCGCCGCGGCGGGGGCCAACGACGATCGGGTGACGGCGGCGTCCTGACCGGACGACCGACCGAGTGACGCGTGAGGGGGGAAGGATGATGCGGACGTTAGTGGCGCTGGCGGCCATGGGGCTGTCGCTGGCGGGATGTGCGAGCGAGTATCGCGGGCTGGCGCCGCTGCCCGAGGTGGCGGCGAGCGACTATCGGCTCGGGCCCGGCGACGAGCTGCGCGTCAGCGTGTTCGGGCTCGACGCGGTCAACAACACCTATATCGTCAGCGACACCGGCGCGATCGCGCTGCCGCTGCTCGACCCAATCAGTGTGAGCGGCGAGACGGTGCGCGAGGCCGAGCGCGCCATCGCCGCCGAGATCGGCCGACGCCAGCTGGTCAACCAGCCGCGCGTCAGCGCGCAGGTGCAGACCTACCGCCCCTTCTTCATCACCGGCCAGGTGCAGAAGCCCGGCCAGTACGCCTATGTCCCGGGCATGACGCTGATGACCGCGGTGTCGATCGCGGGCGGGTACACCTTCCGCGCCGACACCGACCGCGCGGTCGTCCGCCGCGGCGCCAGCAAGGGAGTCGCGCAACCCGACGCGCGCATCCTACCCGGCGACGTCGTCACCGTGGCCGAGAGCACGCTGTGACCGCATCGTGCATGGCGGGGGCGCCGCCGTGTCGCTAAGGCTGCTGCGCTGCGTGCTGCTCACCGCCGGCGGCGCGATGTGCTGCGCCCAGTCGCCCGCCGACCCGCAGCGCTCCACCGCGATCGCCGACCTGCCCCGCCCCGGCTACGAGCCGCGCACGGTGACGCTCGGCGGGATCGTGGTGACGCCGCGGCTCGACCTCGGCGCGACCTACAATGACAACATCTTCGCGACCCGCAGCGGCGATATCGGCGACGTCGTCTTCAACCTCCAGCCCGCGCTCGAGGGACGACGCCAGACGACGAGCAGCGACCTGCGCCTCGCCACCAACGCCAACCTGATCCGCTACGCGCGCTATGACCGCGAGAACGTCACCACCTTCCGCGGCCTGGCCGACTGGCGCGGCGACGTCGGCCCGCGCCAGTCGGTCCGCGCGCGCGCCTCGTTCGACCGCAGCTATCAGCGGCGCAGCGACCCCGAGGCGGACTTCGGTGTCGGCCGACGGCCGACGCTGATCGACGTCGCCGAGGCCGGGCTCGACTATCGCTACACCGGCGCGCGCCTCGGCATGCTCGCGAGCGCGACCGCGACCGACTATAACTTCCTTCCCGCCGCCGACGCGGACCGCGACCTCGCGGTGTACCGCGTCGCGCTGCGCGGCTCCTACGCGGTGAGCGGGCGCACGAGCGTCTACCTGCAAGGCTATGCGGTGCGGCGCGACGCTCGGCTGCGCGTCGACCGCTACGGCATCGACCGCGACGCCGCGACCGCGGGCGCGCTGGCGGGCGTGTCGTTCGACGTGAGCTCGCGCGTGCAGGGCGAGATCGGCGTCGGCGCGTTCCGCTCCGACCCGTCCGACCCTACGCTGCGCGCCTTCTCCGGCCTGGCCGCGAGCGGGCAGCTCACCTGGCAGCCGCGCGTGCGCACCGCGGTCACGCTCGATGCCTTCCGCGGCGACGTCGCGACGATCCGCGCCGGCGCGATCGGCCGCGTCGACACGCGGCTCGGCCTCGCGGTCGACCAGGAGCTGCGCCACGACATCCTCGCGCGCGCCGCGGTGGGGATCCGCGACGTCGCCTATCGCGGCGCGATCGACCGCGACCAGCGCTTCCGCTTCGCCGAGCTGGAGGGCACCTACCTGCTCAACCGCCACCTAGCCGTGCTGGGCAACGGCAGCTTCACCAGGCGCGACGCCGACCAGCCGATCGAGCGGTTCAGCCGCTGGACCGCGACGCTCGGGCTTCGGCTCACCTACTGAGCCGCGCGCGCCGAGCAGCGAGTCGAGCAGCGCGCGCCACTCGGCGGTGATCGCGGCCGGGGCGTAGCGTGCCGAGGCCGCGCGCGCGGCGGCGCCGATCCGCTCGCGCGTGGCGGCATCGGCCACCAGCGCCTCGATCGCGTCGGCGAGCGCGACGACGTCGCCGGCGGGGACGAGCAGCCCCGTCTCGCCATGCGCGATCATCTCGTCGGGACCGAAGGCGCAGGCGAAGACGGCCGCGGGGACACCGGCCGCCATCGCCTCGCCGAGCACGTTGGGCATGCCCTCGTAGCGCGACGACAGCACGAACACGCCGGCCCGGTCGAGCCAGCCGCCCGGCACCGCGCTGTTGCCGGGTAGTGTCGCGCGATCCGCGAGACTGAGCGCGGCGATCCGCGCCTCGAGCGCCGGCCGCTCGGGCCCCTCGCCCCAGATCATCAGGTCCCAGTCGGGACGCGCCGGCGCGACCCGCGCGAACGCGTCGATCAGCAGGTCGAAGCCCTTCTGGCGATCGAGCCGGCCCACGCCGACGATGGTCTTGCCCGGCCGACGCTCGCGCGGTGGGGCGGACATCGGGTTGGCGATCACGCGCGCGCGGCGCCGGGCGCGCGGGTCGAGCAGCGTGAGGCTCGCGCGCGTCTGCATCACGATCGCGTCGGCGCGCGGCAGCAGCGCGCGCAGCAACATGCCCCAGCCGCGGCTCGCCGGCTGCGCGCGCGGGTTGTTGCGCTCCGACACGATCAGCCGGTGCCGCCGGCCGAGCGAGGCGAGCAGCGTCACTACGTTGATCTTGGTGAGGAAGGACACGACCGCGTCGGGCCGCAACTCGCTCAACGCGCCGCGCAGCGCGGCGACCCGACGCGCCACCAGCAGCGGCCCCGGCGCCGCGCCCGGCGGCAGCCCGAGCCGCACCAGCGTCACTCCCGCGGGAAAGGCGTGGAAGACCGGATCGGCGGGACGATCGAAGCTGACGACGGTCACCTCGTCGCCGCCGCGCACCAGCGCCGCCGCGATCAGGCTGACGACCCGCTCGGCCCCGCCGGCGCCCAGCCCGGCGAGCACGAAGACGATCGCGCGCGGCTCAGGCGATGTGGAAATCGCTCGCCCCCAGCACCGGCCTGGTCGACAGCAGCGCGATCTGCACCATCGCCGCGCCGCCCGCGCCGTCGGCGTCATAGTAGAGCGCGCCGGTGGTCGGATTGTAGACGAGATGCTGGTCAGCGGTCGTCGCCGCGCCCCCGATCGCCAGCTCCGACGCCGCGATCGGCCCCGTCCGCCCCGCGAAGGCGGTGAAGACCGCGCCCGAGAGCACCAGCTTGTCCTCGCCCGCCACGAAATCCTTGACCGTGTCGCGCTCGGCGGCCGGCCCGAGATAGTCGAACACGAAGCGGTCCGCCCCCGCGCCGCCGATCAGCTCGTCGCTTCCGGCCCCCCCGACCAACGTGTCCGCGCCCGCGCCGCCCTGAAGATAATCGCCGCCGGCCTCGCCGTAGAGCGTGTCGGCGCCGTCCATGCCGACCAGCAGGTCGCCGCCCAGCCCGCCGCGGAGGATGTTGTCACCGGCGTTGCCCGTCATCGTGTTGGCAAAGTCGTTGCCGGTGGCGGCGAGGTTGCCGCTGCCCAGCATGGTGAGCTGCTCGACGTTCGCCTCCAGCGTGAAGTCGACGCTGGTGTAAACCAGGTCGGTGCCCTCGCCGTAATATTCGATCACGTGATCGTCGACGTTGTCGACGTAGAAGGTGTCCGAACCGATCCCGCCGTACATCATGTCGGCGCCGCCGGCACCGTCGAGCACGTCGTTGTTGGCGTCGCCGTACAGCACGTCCGAGCTGGCGTTGCCGGTGAGTATGTCGTTGCCGCCGAGCCCGTGGATCGTCCACAGGTCGTTGGTCGGCGCGACGAAGGTGTTCGCGCTGTTGGTACCGGTATAGCTCTTCGGCTCGGGCAGGTTGTTGAGCGATATGGTGAAGCTGGCGTCGAAGGTCGCGCCCGCCGCGTCGGTGACTTGGGCCTTGATCTGGTGCGACGTGGCGGTCTCATAGTCGAGCAGTGCGCCGTTGGCGACGCTGATCACCCCGCTCGCCGCGTCCACCGTGAAGCGGCCGCCGGCGTCGTCGATCAGCCGGTAGCGCAGCGTCTCGTCGTGGTCGACGTCATAGCCGCTGAGCGTGCCGACGAGCGTTCCCGCGGCAGCATTCTCGTCGACCCGCGCGCGGTCGAGCGTCAGCGCGGTCGGCGCGTCGTTGGCGCCGACGAAGGTGAGCGTCACGGCGGCGGTCGAGCTCGCGCCCGCCCGGTCGGCGACGGTATAGTCGAAGTGATCGACCACCGTCTCGCCCGCGCGCAGCGCCTGGTAGCTCGCCGGTGTCGCCACCTGGACCGTCGTGCCCGCGAGCGTCAGCGCCAGACCGTTGGCGGTGGTACCCGCCACCGCGGCGACGCGCAGCGTGTCGCCGGGATCGATGTCGCGGTCGTTGGCGAGCAGCGCCGCGACCGACAGGCTGGTCGCGCCCTCGTCGAGCGAGAGCAGGTCCGCCACCGCCACCGGCGCGTCGTTGACGTTGGCGACCTGGACGTTGACCCGCCCGATCGCGGTCTCGCCGCCGGTGTCGGCGATCGTGTAGGTTAGCAGCGCGGTGCCCGCGTAATCCGCCAGGGGTGTGAAGACCACGTCGCCGGCGGCGTTGATCGACGCGCTGCCGCCCGACAGCGCCGCCACCCCGGTCAGCGCGAAGGGCGCCCCGTTCGAGTCGGTGTCGTTGGCGAGCAGCGCGGCGGCCCTGATGATCGCCACCTGGTCCTCGGTCGCGGTGACCGTGTCGGCGCGCGCGATCAGCACCGGCGGCGTACCCTGCGAGGCGAGCGGGTCGAACAGGCGGTATTTCACGCCGGTCTGCTGGTCGTCACCGCCCTGCCCGCCATAGTCGGTCCAGCCCACCAGGAAGCCGCCGTCACCGGTGCCGGTGATGGCGGGATCGACCTGGCTGCCGAGCGTCTGATGGTTCACCAGGAACTCGCCGCCGACCGCGGCGCCGTCGCTGGCGAAGACCTGCGCCTTGATCCCGGCGGTGCCGCCCTCGGCGCCGACCCCACTATAGTCCGCCCAGCTGATCGCGAAGTTCCCGCCCGCGAGCGCGGTGATGCTCGGCGCGAGCTGGCCCGCCAGCGTGGTCGTGTTGGCGAGCGTCTCGCCGCCGACGCGCCCGCCGCCGGCGTCGTACAGTTGGAAGCGGATGCCGAAATAATCCGCGTCGGGCCCGCGCGAGCTGTTGTCCGCCCAGGCGATGGCGAAGCCGCCGGTCGACAGGGCCGCCACCACCGGCGCCTGCTGCGAGCCGGCGGTCTCGGTGTTGACCAGGAACTCGCCGCCGATCTTGCCGCCGTCGCTGCCGAACAGCTGCGCTTTCACCGCGTCCTTGCTGGCGTCACCGCCCTGCAGGCTGCCGTCGCGCCACGTCACGACGAAGCCGCCGCCCTGCAGCCCGGTCACCGCCGACGAATCCTGCGCGCCGTTGGTGGCGGTGTTGACGAGCAACTCGCCGCCGACATGGTTGCCCGCGGCGTCGTACACCTGCGCCTTCACGCTGGTGACGCTGGCGTCGCCGCCCTGGAGGCTGGCGTCGGTCCAGGAGACGACGAAGCCGCCGCTGGCCAAGGACGCGATCACCGGCGCCTTCTGCGCGTTCAGCGTGGCGGTGTTGACCAGCAGCTCGCCGCCCACCGCCGCGCCGCTGGCGTCGTACAGTTGCGCCTTGACCGAGCTGGCCGAGCCGTCGCTGGCCGCGTTGGCGTCGGCCCAGGTCACCGCGAAGCCGCCGGAGGCGAGCGCGGTCACCGCGGGCGCGTCCTGCGCGTTCAGCGTCTGCGCGTTGACGCGGAACTCCCCGCCGATCTTGCTGCCGTCCGCCGCGATCAGCTGCGCCTTGATGCCGAACGAGCTGGCGTCACCGCCGACGCCGCTGCCGTCGGTCCAGACGATCACCGAGCGGCCGTCCGCGAGCGTTGCCACCGCGGGGGCGAGCTGGCTCGCCGCGATGCTGGTGTTGGCGAGTACCTCGGGCGCGCCCGAGTAGCGATACTCGTTGACCGCGTCGGTCAGCCCGAAGGTGAAGGTCTTGTCGAACGTGTCCCCGAACGTGTCGGTGGCGCGCACGGTGATCGACACGACCGGGTTGGTCTCATAGTCGAGCGCGAGACTGTCCTCGACGATCAGCTTGTTGCCGTCGATCGCGAAGGCGCCGCCGGTGGAATCGTCGACGAGCCGATAGCTGTAGCTCGCGTTCAGCGCCCCCACGCCCGAGAAGACCGCGACGATGCTGTTCTCCACCTCCGTCTCGGACAAAGCGTTGCGCGACACCGCGATGTCGGTGATCGCCGGCGGCGTCGGCGCGAACAGTCGCGCCTTGAGCCCGCCGTCCACGTCGCCCGAGGCGGTGCTGTAATCGGTCCAGCCGACCAGCAACGCGCCCGAGGCGAGCACGGTCACCGCGGGCATCTCCTGGTTGCCGCTCACCACCTCGTTGGCCTGGAACTCGCCGCCGAGTTTCTGGCCGGCCGCGTCGAACAGCTGGGTCTTGATGCCGAAGCCGCTGGCGTCGGCGGCGATGTTGCTGTTGTCGCGCCAGCTCACCGCGAACCCACCGTCGCCGGTCGCGGCGATGCTCGGCTGGTCCTGCGCGTTGAAGGTGGTGGTGTTGACGCGGAACTCGCCGCCCGTCCTCGCCCCGGTGGCATCGTAGATCTGACCGAGCAGGCCCGAGGCGCTGGTGTCGCCCAGCCCGCTGCTGTCGCGCCACACGATCGCGAAGCCGCCGCCGGCCAGCGCGGTGATCACCGGCTGGTCCTGCGCGCCCAGCGTCGTGCTGTTGACGAGCAGCTCGCCGCCCAGCTTGCCACCGCTGCTGGAGAAGAGCTGCGCCTTGATCGAGGTGCCGCTCGAGTCGCCGCCGAGTCCGCTATAGTCGATCCAGGTCGCGACGAACCCGCCCGAGGCGAGCCCCGCGAGCGCGGGCGCCACCTGGCTGCCGGTGATCGTGCTGTTGACCAGGAACTCGCCGCCGATCTTGCCGCCCGAGGCGGAGAACAACTGCGCGCGCACGCCGCTGCCCTTGGCGTCGGGCGCGGTGGCGCTGGCGTCGACCCAGCTGACGATGAAATTGCCGCCAGCGAGGGCGGTGATCGTCGAGTCGGACTGGCCCCCCGCGGTGGTGGTGTTGGCGAGAAACTCGCTTCCCACCCGCGCCCCCGCGGCGTCGTAGATCTGCGCCTTGACCGAGCCGCGATCGGCGTCGCCGCCGAGCCCGCTGGCGTCGCTCCACGTCACCACGAAGCCGCCGGTCTTGAGCGCGGTGACGTTGGCGCGGTCCTGATTGTTGCCGGTGGCGCTATCGATCAGGAACTCGGCGCCGACCATCGCGCCGGTCGAGTCGAAGCGCTGCGCCTTGACGCTCGTCCCCGAGGCGTCCCCGC
Source organism: Sphingomonas folli (assembly GCF_019429525.1). Classification (GTDB taxonomy): domain Bacteria; phylum Pseudomonadota; class Alphaproteobacteria; order Sphingomonadales; family Sphingomonadaceae; genus Sphingomonas; species Sphingomonas folii. The sequence goes on from NZ_JAHXZL010000012.1 coordinate 152,229, forward strand.
CGGTGCCGCTCGAGTCGGTCCAGATCGCGACGAAGCCGCCGTCCGCCAGAGCGGCGAAGGACAGGTCGGTCTGCACCCCCGTCCAGGTCGAGTTGACGCGGAACTCGCTGCCCGCGCTCGTGAACGCGCCGTTCGCCATACGCCCCTCCCCCGAAAAGCGCCGTTCGCCCCCAGCGTGACCGGCCGTGCGACACTAGGTCCGAAGCGGTACGGCCGGTAGTGGGGCATCGGTGACCGCCGCGGCTCGGAAGGGGTAGTTCCTCGCCCTTCCGTCACGCCGCATCTGACGCGCGTCCGTGGCACCGCGCGCGTCGCGCGGCCGCCGCTCGGCCGGAGGGATGAATTGGCCCCCGGACCGGGTGTCGCGCGCGAGAATGCACCCTTCGTCGCGGCTCGTCGCCGCGCGCTCGCTACCGCACCGTCACCAGTGCCGAGTCGATCGCGTCGCCCCCGTAGCGACCGATACAGTCGATCTCATAGGCGCGCGTCGCCGCCACGCGCACCGCGCGCGTGCCGGTCGCGCCCGCGGTGGCGCCGTCGAGCTTGCACGAGCGGATGTTCTCGCCGACCCAGCGCAAGGTCGCCGCGCCGCCCGGCGCGACCTGCGCGGGATCGACGCTCAGCGCGATCGACGGCAGCGGACCCGGATCGGAGATCGCACGCCCGCAGGTGGGGCGCGGCACCAGCGACGGCTGCACCGCCACGGTCGCGCGATCGCCGGCCAGCTCGGAGAGATAGGCCTCCAGCTTCGTGTAGCCGTCGCCGCCCAGCATGTTGCGGTCGTTCGGGTCGGACGGCGAGAGGCCGTGCGCCACCTCCCAATCGTCCGCCATGCCGTCGCCGTCGCGGTCGGCCGGCGCGGCGCCGCCGCTGAGCACGGGCCAGCCGCCCACCTGCGCCGGGTCGTCGAGCACCGCGCCACGGCACGCCACCAGCCCGGCGACCACGCGCGCGTCGGCGGCGTCGCGGCGCGGCCGGGTCGCGCCCACCGCGGCGACGACTCGGCGGTAGGCGGTGCCGGCGTCGTCGATCTCGCCCGCCGCCATCGACAGCGCCCCGACCGGTGCCGCCGAGACATAGCCCCAGTCGCCCGGCTCGAGCGCCAGCCGCTCGTCGCCGCGGTCCTCGGGGCGGTGGACGTCGAGGTTGCCGCGCAGGTGGATCCGGAAGCGCGCCGGATAGTCGCGGAAATAATTGAGCAGGTAGAGCTGCGTCGTCGCCTCGGACGAGGGCCCCATGATCGCGCTGTTGCCGATCGCGTTGACGTCGAGGTCGCCGAAGCGCGTGTACAGCTCGGCGTTGTAGCTCACCGAGTTGAAGATCACGTTGTCGATCATGTCGAACTGCCCGCGCAGGTTGACCAGCGGGTTGCGCCGCACGTTGCTGGCGATGAGATTGTGGTGGAAGGTCACCGCGTGCGCGCCGTAGCCGAAATAGGTGCCGCGGCTGTGCGGCCCGCGGTTGGCGCGGTTGAGACCCTCGGCCAGGATCGACCATTGCACCGTCACGTTCCGGGTCTGGCCGCAGCGCCCGGTCTCGTGCCCGGCGCCGACGATGTTGATGCCCTCGTCGGTCGGCCAGGACGTCGAGAGATGGTCGAGCATCACGTCGTGCGCGCCGCCGCTGATCTGGATCGTGTCGACGTTGTCGGACGAGCGCGGCGAGGCGCCGGGGCGCAGCCGGAAGTGCCGCAGCACCACGTCGTGCGTGCGCACCAGCATCGGCGCGTTGCCCGAGGCGCCGTTGCGCAAGGCGATCCCGCCGGGCGAGGTCTGGCCCGCGATGGTCAGGAACGGCGCCGTAACCTTGATCCAGTCGCGCAGCACGATCGTGCCGCTGACGCGGAACACGCAGGTGCGCGCGCCGCTGGCCTCGGCGCAGTCGCGCAGCGAGCCGGGGCCCGCGTCGGCGAGTGTCGTCACCGCGATCACGCGCCCGCCGCGGCCGCCGCGCGCGTAGCGGCCGAAGCCCTGCGCGCCGGGGAAGGCCGGTAGCGCGTGCGGCGCGTCGCCCGGGTCGCAGTCGACCGGGAAGCTCTCCTCCGCCGCGGCGGGCTCGGCCACGCCGCCCTCGATCGCGGGGAGCAGCAGCGCGCCGAGCAATAGCGCCGCGGCGATGAGCAGGAGGCGCGCCCGCCTCATCTCACGCCTCGGCGCGCCGCGCGACCAACGCCGCCAGCGCGCGCGGCGGGCGCCGTGCCGCGCCGCCGTGCGCCATCGCGAGCGACAGGATCACGGGCACCGACCACAGTCGCGCGTACATGTGGGGGCTGGCGGCGGAGAAGATCAGGAAGGTCACCAGCACCGCCAGCACCAGCCCGGCGACATCGCGCTCGCGCCTGAGCGTCGACAGCGCCACCATCACCAGCACCACCAGCATGCCGAGCCAGCCGAGCAGCGCGACCAGCCCGCCCTCCACCCACACCAGCAGGTACATGTTGTGGACCGGCGCCTTGAGCTTGCTGATCACGCGGTGCTGGTCGACGCCGACGCCGCTGAACGGGTGCTGCTCGATCATCGACCAGGCGTCGTCGATCAGCGCGACCCGGCCGGTGAAGGTCCCCGCCTCGCTGATGTCGCCGTTCTCGATCGCCCCGGCGACCCGCTTGTTGAAGGTCTCGGGCAGCATCAGCCCGGTCTGGCTCACCACCAGAGCGGCGGCGAACAGGCCGCCGACCACCCAGCGCGGCAGCCGGATCCCCGCGATCACGCCGAACACGGCCAGGCCGATCGCGGCGCTGGAGAAAGCGGTGAAGGAGGCCGTCAGCAGCAACGACACCAGTAGCACCGCGAACGCCGCCAACATCGCCGCCGTGCGCAGCCGCCCGGCGCGCCACAGGAACAGCACGAAGGGCAAGGTCATCGCGATCGCGGCGCCGTTCCAGTTGGCGTCGGTCGCGAACACGCCGAGCCGACGGTTGCCCGAGAGGAAATCGAGCCCCAGCACCTTGCGCGCCACCTCGAACGAGGCCTGGAAGCTGACGTAGATGAGGATGCCGAACGCCTCCATCGCCACCATGCCGGCGACCAGGGCACGCGCCAGCACCGTGGCATAGGCGCGGCCGTGGCCGGCGATGGCGAAGGGCAGCACCACCCAGGCGAAGGCATATTGCATCGCCACGATCAGCCAGCGCGACGGGTCGCGCGCGCCGAGCGACGCCACCAGCAGACCACCCATCATCACCGTGAACGACATCAGCCACGCCGGTTGGAGCGCGCCGAACGGCTGCAGCGGCAGGCGGTGACGCGACGCGAGCAGGCCCAGGCCGAGCAGGAACAGCACGTCGCTCAGCGTGAACATGATGTCGAGCGAGGGCCGCCACGACAGATAGGAGGACAGCGCCACCGCCAGGATGATCGGCCGCGGCACCTCGGCGCCGACGGCAACCCGCGCGCGCGGGTTCGGGAGCACGGCGGCGGTCACGCGCGCTGCGCCGTCATCGTGGCGTCGCTCGCCGGATCGTCGCGCGCGATCCGATCGGCGCGGTAGATGCGCTGGCGGAAGAAGCGCTCGTACGGCCAGCGCTCGAGCCAGAGATGGACGACATGACTCGCCACCAGCGACCCGGCCGCGACGAGCAGCGCGAAGGGCAGCATCGAGTGGAGCAGGTCGTCGGTGAACAAGCCGTGGCGCACGAACAGCTTGCGTAGCGCGAGATAGATGTACGGGTGGACCAGGTAGAGGCTGTAGCTGATCGTGCCCAGATAGGCGAACACGCGGTTGCCGAGCAGCCGCTCGGTCCAGCTGCCGGGCGCCACCGCGCAGTAGAAATAAGCGGCGGTCGAGAGGATCAGCGGCACCACCACGGGGTCGCGGAAGTCGCGCCACCAATATTCGTAGTGCGCGTGGCTGGCGAGAACGGTCATCGCCGCGAAGGCGAGCAGCTCGGCCCAGGGCGTCCCGCGGCCACCCTCGGGGTAACGCCAGCGCAGCAGCCGGATCGCCACGCCGGCGACGAAGTAGAGCGCGATCGGGAAGGCCAGCACGAAGGCCAGGGCCGCCGCCGCCGCCAGCGCCCCGGTCAGCCGGTCGCGCCGCTTCACCGCCAGCGTCACCACCGCGCAGGTGAGCGCATAGAACATCACCTCGTAGCTCAGGCTCCAGGCGTTGGGGGTGAGCTGGTCGGTGCCGGTGAACAGGTTGGTGAAGGTGAAGCCCGACACGACAGCCAGCGGTGTGTTGATCTTCGGATAGGCGTTCGTCACCGCGTTGAGCGCGACGAACAGCACCGACAGGACCGCGAAGAGCGGATAGAGCCGCAGCCCGCGGCGCAGCGCGAACTCGCCGGGGCCGTAGCGAAGCGCGCTCGGCAGGATGACGAAGCCGCTGATGACGAAGAACAGCATCACGCCGAAGGTGGCGAGATGCCAGGGCGCGCGGGTGAGCGCGACATAGGCGGCGTTGTCGGCGTAGACGTGGCGCGCCGGGCCGCCGATGATATGCGCGAACACCACCATCGCCGAGGCGAGCCCGCGCAGCCCGTGCGCCGCGACGACATGCTCCCCGCCTGCCCCTTTTCCCGCTGCCGACGCCGAACTCACGCGCGCGCTCCTAACTGGCGCCGCGGCTGGGCGCGGCGAGCGACACCGGCGAGGCGTCGCGCGCGCGCACGGGCTGCGAGCGGAAATGATGGTAGGCGTCGAACAGGATGTCGGCGTCGCGTCGGCTCGGCGACCAGTCGAGCGCGGCGCGCGTCGCCGCGGTGTTTAGCACGTAATCGGCGTCGGCGATCGCGAACTGCTCGGGATAGAGCAGCGGTACGCCGGCGCGATCCATCGTCGCCAGCGTACGCTGCACCAGTCCCGCCGGGGTCGGCAGCACGACCGAGCGCGAGCCGGCGCGCGCGATCAGCGAGCGCAGCAGCGCGCGCACCGTCGGCGGCTCGCTCGAGCCGAGATTGAACGGCCCGGGCGGCAACCCGCGGTCGGCGGCGCGGATCAGCGCGGTGACGCAATCCTCCACCGCGATCATCTGATAGCGGTTGCGCCCGCTCCCGATCATCGGCACGGGCAGCCCCAGCGCGATCAGCCGGAACAGCTTGGCGAGGATGCCCAGCCGCCCCGCGCCGGCGATCAGCCGCGGGCGGAAGACGGTGGCGCGCAGCCCGAACTCGTCCGCCGCGGCGGCGATCAGCCGCTCCGCTCCCACCTTGCTGCGGCCGTAGGGGCCGATCGGCACCTGCGGGTGGGTCGGCGGCACGGGCGTGTGGACCGGCACGCCGTAGGTCATGTCCGTCGAGACGAACAGCAGCTGGCGCGCGCCGGCGGCACGCATCGCGGCGAGCAGGGCGCGCGTGCCCTCGACGTTGACCGCGGCGAACCAGCCGTCGCGGTCGTGCCGCGGCACCGCGCCGTGGAACTGGCGGGCGGCGAGGTGGTGGACGACGTCGTCGCGGCCGAGCCGCAGCCGGGCGAGGTCGTCGCCGGACGCGACGTCGCCGAGCACCACCTCGTCGATGGCGACGCGCGGCGCGACCTGGTCGAACACGGTGACCCGCTCGCCCCGTGCCGCCAGCGCGGCGGCGAGCCGCTCGCCCAGGAAGCCGGCGCCGCCGGTGATGACGTGGCGGCGGCTCACGCGGTCTTCCCCACGACGAGTACGCCCAGGCAGATCAGCGCGATGCCCGCGGCACGCGCCGGCCCCACGGTCTCGCTGAGGAACAGCACGCCCAGCACCGCGGCGAGGACATAGCCCATCGACAGCATCGGATAGGCGACGCTCACCTGGGTCCGGCTCAGCACCACCAGCCACAGGCCGATGCTGGCGGCGTAGCAGGCCATCCCGGCCCACAGCCACGGGTTGGCGACCAGGCTGGTGCCGAGCGCGATCGGCTCGGACAGCGCGGGCAGCGCGCGGAAGGTCATCGCCTTGCGCAGCGCGACCTGCGCCAGCGCGTTGAGCGAGACGCTGACGACGATCAGGGCGAAGAGCGCGAGCGTCATGCCACCCGCCCACCCACGGCGATGAGCCACAGCCCCGCGACCGCGCCGGCGTGCCACCAGCTGACGCGGTCGCGCAGCGCGAAGATCACCGGGTCGTCGTCGAGCGCGCCGCGATGCGCCAGCAGCCAGACGCGCATCACCCAGAGGCACAGCACCGCGGGGATCACGTAGAGCGCGCCGTCGAGCGCGTAGAGCCCGCTCGGCATCGCGTCGACCGACATGTACATCACCATCACCAGCACCGAGACGATCCCGGCGGCGACGCCGAGCGCGAGCGTCAGCGGCTCGTCGCCGGGCAGGTAACCGCGGCCGTGGACCGGCCGCCCGCTGCGCGCCGCCTGGACCAGCTCGGCCGAGCGCTTGGCCAGCGCCAGCGAGAGGAACAGCGTCGCGGTGAAGGTCGCCAGCCACAGCGAGATCGGATGGCCGATCACCACCATGCCGGCGACGACCCGCAGCGTGAACAGCGCGGCGATCGCGGCGACGTCGATCAGCGGCTCGCGCTTGAGCCGGAAGGAGTAGAGCAGCGTCAGCGCGGCATAGCAGGACAGGGTCGCGCCGAACGCCGGGGCGAGCAGCCAGCCGCCGACGAGCCCAATGGTCAGTAGCATCGCGGCGAGCGGCGCCGCGGTGGCGAGCGGGATCAGCCCCGCGGCGAGCGCGCGATAGCGCTTGCTCGGGTGGCGACGGTCGGCCGAGAGATCGGCGAGGTCGTTGATCAGATAGGTCGCCGAGGCGACCACGCCGAAGAGCGCGAAGGCGGCGAGCGCCTGGAGCAGCAGCGCGGGCGCGAGGAACTCGTGGCTCAGCACGATCGGCGCGAGCACGAGCAGGTTCTTGCTCCATTGGTGCAGCCGCAGCGCCTTGACCCAGTCGCGCGCGCGGACCGCGCGACGCGGCAGCACCTCGGGCGCGATCCCCTCGCGCGCCAGCAGGCGCGCCACGCGCGGCCGCTCGCCCGCGAGCAGCGCACCCGTGGCGCGGCGCCACACCGGCACGTCCGCGACGCTGTCGCCGACATAGTCGAAGCCCTCGGGGAAGCGCCGCGCCAGCGCCTCGGCCTTGGCTGCGGCCTTGAGGTTGGTGGCGCCGTCGCTGCCCGTCGCGCTGTCGAACAGGCCGGTGGCGCTGGCGACGCCGTCGGCGATGAACTGGTCCGCGGCGGTGACGAGGTGCACCGTCCCGCCCGCGCTCCGACGCCGCGAAATCGCGGCGAGCACCCCCGGGTCGAGCGGCAGCGCCTCGCAGTCCAGGCCGGCGTGGAGCATCGCGGCGCGCTTGAACGCCGCACGTCCCCGCGCGAGCGCGCCCGCCACCGCCGGCACCCGGCGGGGATGGCGGAACGCGAGCGTCACCAGGCATTCGTGCAGCGTGTCGGTGCACACCAGGCTATGGTCGAGGTCGACGACGAGCGGGCGGCATCGTGCCGGGGCATCGCCCGGCATCTCCGCCAACGCCAGAGTCGTCACGTCGTCCATCGGCTGCCCCCACCCCTCGGCCCCGCGGCGAGGATGCGAGATCGCGCCGAGGATGTCGCACGGTCAGGTGGGTAGCGCGCGGGCGCAACCGGGCTAATGCGATCGACGCCGGCTACCCCCAATGATCGCGCCCCCGCTTCGCCCGCGCGCTTCGTCCCGCGGCGGTATCGGATAGGATCGGGTTCGTCACGATCGCCGATGGAGGTCGCCCAGACCGTCATGCCGGGCGCGACTCGGCCTCGATGGACCCGCCCCGCGCCTCAGCCGACGCGCTCGCTGGCCCATGGATCCGGGCCGGGAGGCCGGGGTGACGGCGGGGCAACGAGCGACGTGGCGGTCGATGACGGACAGGGGGCAGACGGATGGCGAGTGTGGCGACGACGATCGTACCGACGCGGGCGGGCGGGGCGGCGCGGTCGCGCGCGCTGCCGGTCGCCTTGGTCGCGCTCGGGCTGGCGCTGGCGGGGCTGTTCGGGCGGCTGATGACCTATCCGCTGCGCCACGACGAGCAGATGTACCTGCCGATCGCCACCATGTTGGCGCGCGGCCGGCTCTACGACGATTACGGCTTCAACAACCTGCCCAACCTGCCGCTGCTGATGCACGCGGTGCTCCGCGTGACCGGCGCGGAGCAGGTGCTGCTCGCCGGGCGGCTGACGATCTTCGCCGGCTGGCTGGTGGCGGCCGCGGCGATGCTGCTGCTGGTGCGGCGCCTCACCCGTTCCTGGCCGCTCGGCGCGCTCGCCGCGCTGCTGCTGCTGACCCACCCGCTGCTGCTCGGCCCGGCCGGAATGTTGGTGACCAACAATTTCCTGCCGCTCGCCTTCGCGCTGATGGCGACCTACCTGCTGGTCGAGGGGGCCGACCGCGAGGCGCCCGCGCCGCTGCTGGTCGCGGCGAGCGGCCTGTGCCTCGGCGTGGCCGCCGGCTTCAAGGCCAATTACGTCTTCGCGCTGCCGCCTTTCGCGCTCGCCGCGCTGCTCGCGCCCGCGCGGCTGGCGCCCGCGACGCGGCTGCGGCGCGTGACCCTGCCCTTCGTCGCGGGCGGGCTCGTCGGCGCGCTGCCGCCGCTGATCTATCTGCTGCGCGACCCGAGCGGCTTCGTCACTCACGTGCTCGGCTATCACAGCGGCCCGCACGTGGCGTATTGGACCGCCAACGCCGACCTGGACGGTGCCAAGATCCTCGACCTGCCGGGCAAGCTCGTCCTCGCCGCCAAGGTGTGGCTGATCTCGCCCGCGGGCCTGATCGCCGCCGCGCTGGCGCTCGCCGGCACGACGGCGTGGCGGCTGCGCGGCTATGGCGCGGCGCGGGCGCGCTGGCCGCACCGGCTGATCGTCGCGCTGCTGCTCGGCGGGCTGCTCGTCTCGTTCGTGCCGAGCCCCGCCTTCCCGCAATATTACGCCCCGCCGGTCCCCTTCGCGATCGCGCTGGCGGTGACCTTGGCGGCGCGTATCCGAGGCCAAGCGCGTGCCGCCGCGCTGCTGCTGCTGCTCGGCGCGCTGCTGCTGTCGGCACCGCGGCTCGCGCTCGGCTGGCCGGACGCGGTGCGCAGCGCGCGCTGGACCGGCACGGTGACGCACAACCAGGGCCAGCGGCTCGCCGCGCTGCTCCGCGCCGAGCACCGCGGCGGCACGATCGCGACGCTGGCGCCGCTCTACGCGGTCGAGGGCGGGCTGACGGTCCCGCCCGCGCTCGCCACCGGGCCGCTGGTCTATCGCGTCGGCGACTATGTGCCGCTCCGCCAGCGCCGCCACTATGCCCATTGGGTGTCGCCCACGACCATCGACGAACTGCTCGCCGCCGCGCCGCCGAGTGCGGTGCTGGTCGGGTTCGAGGGCAAGCTGGACGGCCCGCTCGCCTCGTTCGCGCGGTCGCGCCGCTACCGGCGGGTCGTGCTGCCGTGGCTGCGCGACCGCTACGGCAGCGGCACGCTCTATCTCGCGCCGGCGCCGAGCATCTCGTCGTAGAGCGCCATGATCGCGTCGGCGTGCGCCTGCTCGCCGAAGCGCGCGCGCGCGTCCGCCGCGGCGTCGCGCGCGATCCGCGCCGACAGCGCCGCGTCGTCCAGCACGCGCGCGCAGCCCTCGGCCAGCGCCGCGGCGTCCTCGGGCGGCACCAGCAGCCCGATGCGCTCGTGCGCGATCGCCTCGACGTTGCCGCCCGAGCGCGTCGCCACCACCGGCGTGCCGACCAGCATCGCCTCCACCAGGGTGCGCCCGAACGGCTCGTCGACCGCGGGGACCATCAGCACGTCGCTCGCCGCCAGCCAATAGCCACCCGGGGTGCGATGGCCGAGCAGATGCACCCGATCCGCGACTCCCGCCGCCGCGGCGCGCGCGCGGACCTGCTCGCCCATGCCGTCGAGCGCCTCGCCGAACATCACGCCCGCGACGTCGAGCTCGGGCCGGCGCGCGTGGAGCGCCGCGATCGCGTCGACGAACAGCAGCGGACGCTTCCGCTCGATCATCACGCCGGCGTAGGCGACGTAGCGGCTGCCCCCGCCTGGCGGCACCAGCGCGGCGAGCGCGTCACGCGCCGCGGCGCGGTCGTGGCGCATGTCATGGTCGAACGGGCTGCGGATCACGCGCGTGCGCGCCGCGGCCGAGTATCGCCCCGGGCGCGGCGCGGAGAAGGACGAGACCGACACTACGCGGTCGGCGAGCAGCGGCGCGACCATGCGCAGCCCCATCGCATCGGGCGCGCCGCGATGATGCCACAGCAGCCGCGCGCGCGCGAGCTTGGCGGCCAGCCCCCAGGTAGCGTGACTCCGCCCGTCGTTGCTGTGCACGATGCCGATCCCGCGCGCGCGCAGATAGTCGCGCAGCCGCAGCGAGGTCGCCACCAGGCGCGCCGCACCGGCGAGGGAGACCGCGCGGCCGTGCGCCATCTCGGGCGACAGCGGCGCCGGCTCGGTCGCGATCCCGGCGTCGGCGAAGAAACGCGCCATCGCGCCGTCGGGGTGCTGCAGCAGCACCAGCGGCGTGTAGCGGGCGCGGTCGAGCCGGCTTATCAGCCCCGCCGCGGAGACGTGGCTGCCGCCGATCAGGTCACCCACGAAGGGGAAACAGACGGTCGTCACTCAGTCGTTCCAGGCCGGCAGCGGCGCCTCCAGCGCGAGCCACTCGGCCTCGGCGCCGCCGTTGAAGCGGTCGGCGATCTCGAGCCGCGCGCCGTCGTCGGAGACGCGGAACAGCGTCGCGACGTGGCGCCGCTTGAGCGTGCGCGCGAGCAGCAGCCACGCGCCCGGGCCCGACAGGTAACTCACCGTATGGGCGATACCGAGGCGGAGCTGCTCGACGCTGAAATAGCCCGGGTGAAGCAGGTTGGCGACGCGCACCAGGTCGAAGCGGCGGTGATAGGCCGGGGTCGGCGCGAAGATATCGTTGCACTCGATCGTCACGCGCGGCCGCTCGGCCAGTCGCGGGCTCACCAGCCGGACTGCGCTGGCACCCGAGGCGCCCGCGGCGACCAGCCGGCGCGCGCGCCCGCCCAGCGTGGCGTTGAGCGCGCTCCGTACGCCGCGCATGCCGGTGTAGCGGTCGGCGCGGCGGAACCACGGCCGTACCGGGAGGCCGAACAGGTCGTGCTGGATCGGCGCCCCGCCGTCGTCGAGCAGGGTGCGCACGCCCGGCAGCACGCGGACGAGATGACCGCTCACCGAGCGGTCGGTCCCCGTCACGCGCGCGTCGATCTCCGCCTCGCGGAGGCGGTCGTACAGCGCCAGCGTGGTCGTACCCGACGACACGCCGACGTCGAGCACCTCGCGGATCGGCCGCGCCGACTGGCGCAGCAGCGCGACGCAGGCGGCGTCGAGATCGGCGAAGCGATCGTGCGCGGTCGTCTTGTAGGTCGCGTTGCTGGTGCGCAGCTCGTTGAAGAAGCTGTCCTCCTGCGCGGGCCATATCTCCTTCGGATCGGCCGCGAAGAAGCGCGCTGCGGTCATCGGCATGTCGTATCCCCCCGAACGCCGCGATCTTAGCAAAGCCGCCGCGGCGATCGGGCGGCGATTCGGGATTACGCCCGCGGGTCGCCGCCGCGACCGCCCGCTTAGGCTAGAAAGGGGCGCGACGATCGGGGGAGTGAGCGCGTGGCGGACGGCAGGGTGCGGGCGATGGCGCGACGGGCGCTGACACCGGCGCGATGGCGCGCGCTGCTCGGCGAGCGGCGCGTCCGCGCGGTGGGTCACCTCCTGACCGGCACCGCGGCGACGGTGGCGATCACGCTGGTGACGGTCGGACTCGCCGCGCGCGCGCTGGGACCGGCAGGCTATGGCGTGCTCGCGCTGATCCTGACGCTCGGCCAAGCGTGCGAGCGGCTGCTGAGCTTCCAATCGTGGCAGCCGCTGATCCGCTACGGCGCCGCGCTCGACGCGCCCGAGCACGAGCGCGACTATCGCAGCCTGCTCAAGTTCGGGCTGCTGCTCGATCTGGGCGGCGGCGCGCTCGCCTGGGCGGTGGCGAGCCTGCTGGTGCTCGCGGGCAAGCTGCTGTTCCACCTCGACGCCGGCACGGTGCTCCTGGCATCGGCCTATATGGTGTCGCTGCTGTTCAACCTGAACGGGATCAGCACCGCGATCTTCCGGCTGACCGGCCAGTTCCGGCTGGTCGCACGGGTGCAGGTGATCAACGCGCTGGTGCGGCTCGCTTGCGTCGCCGTCGCCTTCGCCGCGGGCGCCGGCCTGGCGAGCTTCGTGCTGATCTGGGCGGCGACGCAAGCGCTGGGCTCGCTGACGAACTTCGCGGTGGCGTGGTGGCTGCTGCGCCGTGCCGGGCGGCATCGGCTGTGGCGCGCCTCGCTGGCGGGGCTGCGCGAGCGCTTCCCCGGGCTGTGGCGATTCGCGCTCGGCTCGAACCTGTCGCTCAGCCTGTGGGCGAGCGCGCAGCAGGTCGACACCTTGCTGGTCGGCTGGCTCGCCGACCCGGTCTCGGCCGGCCTGTTCCACATCGCCAAACGGATCAGCCGCGTCGTCCAGCAGGTCGGCAGCCAGGTCGAGTCGGTTGTCTACCCCGATCTCAGCCGGCTCGCCGCGGCGGGCGAGCAGCGCCAGTTCAACCGGGTATTGTGGCAGACCGAGGCGATCCTGGCGGCGTTCGGCGGCGCCTGCTTTCTGGGCGCGCTGCTGCTCGCCCCGACGCTGCTGCGGCTCGCCGCCGGGCCGGGCTTCGCCGCCGCGGCGCCGCTGCTGACGGTGCAGATCCTGGCGGTGTCGCTGACGATCAGCGGCGCGGCGAGCCGCGCGGCACTGCTCGCCAAGGGGGCGCAGTCGGCGGTGCTGCGCGTGGTCGGCGCGGCGACCGCGACCTTCTATCTCACCGCGCCTTTCCTGGTGCTCTGGATCGGCGCGATGGGCGCCAATATCGCGCACGTGCTGTTCGGCACCGTGTGGCTCGCCGGGCTGACGCTGTCGCTGCGCCGCCTGCCGCGCCGCGCCGTGGGCGCGGCGGCGGTGGCGTGACCGGCTGGATACGGGCCGGGTGATCCCACGTCCCTGTGCGCCCGTCGCGGCAGAGAGACCTGATCCCTCTTAGAGTCTGATCCACCTCCATCGATCCGTGCTCCGACGTCCGCAGGAGCACCCCGGTGGCCCACATCAGATGGATCAGCCTCTGGCGCGAAGGGCGTCGTCATCCCGGGCCAGACCCGGGATCTACGGTGCCGTCGCCGCATCAGCCATCGCTCGCGCTCGGCGATGGACCCCGGGCGAGGCCGGGATGACGGCGGTCGCATGTCGCACGGAGCTTCCCCGCGCTTCGGGAACATCTGCGGGGGCCTGGCCCCACACGCCGCCGCCTTCGGCTTCACCCGGCCATCCCGGCGCGCGGACGGGACAGCGGGGCCGCCAGACAGGCCGGGAGGGCCCCCGCCGTCGCGGGAGCCCCCTCACCTCGCCGACCCCCGCTCAGTTCAGGTGCAGCGTCGTCGCCGCATTGGCCGCGAGGCGGCGCGCGCCGCCGCTCACCCGGCGCCAGCCGCGGCGCGGCATCGCGCGGTCATAGTAGCTCGACGAGCGCGCGACATGGTGGATCATGTCGCCGTAGCGCCGCCCGGCGTGCGCGGCGACGTCGACCATGTTGATCACCGCACCGGTGATCGAGCGCCCGAACACCTGCACCGCCACCCGCGCCGCCTCGGGGTCGGTCTTGCCCCAGCGCAGCACCAGCAACGTCGAGTCCGCCACGTCCGCCAGCATCTTGGCGTCGCGTACCGGCAGGATCGGCGGGGCGTTGAGGATCACCAGGCTGTAGCGCTCGCGCAATTGCGCGATCAGCCGCGGCAGCCGCGGCGAGCTGAGCAGCGCGCCCGGGTCGAACGGCGCCTGACCGGCGCCCAGCGAGGCGAACGGCTGGCCGTCGTGCGACACGGTGAGCTGGTCGAACGAGGCATCGCCGGCGAGATAGGCGACCACGCCGGTCTGCGGCACCTCGCCCGGCGCGGCACTGCCGAGCGCGAGCTCGGGGCGGCGCAGGTCGAAGTCGACCACCACCACGCGCTGGTCGACCCGAGTCGCGGTCGCGGCGAGGCTCTTGGCGATCGTATTCTTGCCCTCGGCCTCCAGCGGCGAGGTGATCACCACCACGTGGGACTGGCTGGTGCGTCGGCCCTCCAGCTCGATCAGCAGGTTGCGCATCGCTTCAGCGAAGCGCGAGCGCGGCCGCTCGTTGACCAGTTCGTGGCTCGCCGCGCCCGAGCCGTCCTCCAGCCGCGTGTCGGGCACCATCGCCAGCGTGCGCACGCCGAGCAGTCGCTCGACCTGCTCGGCGGTGCGCAGCTTGATGTCCATCATCTCGACGACCAGCGCCAGCACCGCGCCCAGCGCCGCCGAGGCGAGCAGCGCGATGCCCAGCGCCTGCTTGGGCAGCGGCGAGCTCGGTGTGTCGGGGATCGGCGCGCGCGACACCACCGAGATATCGGCCTTGGTCTGCGGGTCGAGGCTGAGCTTGGCGTTGAGCAGGGCCGCGACCGAGCTGTACAGCGCGTTGGCGGTCTCGGCGCGGCGCTCCAACTCACGCAGCTGCACCGCGGCCGCACCCTGCGCCAGCGCCGCGCCGCGGATGCCCGAGGCGCTCGCCGCCATCGCCGCGGCGCGCGCCTGACTCGCGCCCGCCTGCGCGGCGAGGTCGGTCCGGATACGCGCGCTCTCCTGGTCGATCCGCGTGCGCAACGCGGCGATCTCGGCGTTGACCTTGGCTACCTCGGGATAACCCGGGCCGTAGAAGCCGGCGAGCTCGCTCTGCCGCCGCGCCAGCGTCGCCTCCTGCTCGCGCAGCCCGGCGAGCAGCGGCGAGGTGGCCGAACCGCCCGCCTGCGCGCGGCGCGCCTCCGCGATCCCGTCGGCGCGGGTCTGGCCGACCAGCCCGGCGAGCTGCGAGGCGCTCGCCGCGGCGCCGATCTCGGGCTGCGAGACGAGAAGGCCGTGCGATCTGCGGAAGGCGGCCACCTCGCGATCGGCGGCGACCGCGGCGTCGCGCGACTGTGACAGCCGCGCGCCGAGATCGTCGATCGTGGCGACGCGCGAGTCGTTCGACTCCGCCATCTGCGACTTGATGTAGGTGTCCGCGACCCGGTTGGCGATCAGCGCGGCCTTGCGCGGGTCGGCCGAGGAGGCGGTGATGTTGATCATGCTCGAGCGCGCCACGCGGCTGACGTCGAGCCGCTCGATCAGCCGGTCGACCACCTCCTCGTTGCGTGCGCGCTCGATCGCCTGGGGCGTGAGCGTCGCGGGGACCGTCGGCGGGTTGATCCAGGCGAGCACGCGGTCGACCAGACCGGGCCTGGCGTCGCGCGGCGGCGCGAACTCGGGATCGTCGCCCAGGCGCAGCGTGGCGGCGACCTCGCGCGCGAGGTTGCGCGACTGAAGCAGCTCGACCTTGGTCTCGATCGCGGTCTCCTGGCTCGGGCTGACGATGGCGGTCGGCAGCGCGGCGACCGTGGTGTTGGCGTCGTCGGGCTTGACGATGATGGTCGCGGTCGCGCTGTACACCGGCGTGGTGCGCAGCACGACGAACAGCGCCGCCGCGACGCCGAGCAGCACCACCAGCCCGATCAGCGCGGCGCGCCGGTACAGGATGCGCACCACCGAGGCGAGGTTGAGATAACCCGACCGGGTGCCGGGATGCGCCGAGCGCATGTCGCTCCCATCCCGGTCAGCCAGGTCCATGTCGCCGTGACGCATCGGCGCCGGCGCCGCGCCGGGCGTGCTGAGTTCGAGCATCGGGAGCCCCCTTCGGCTGCTTAGAGGTGCATCTCACGCGACGCCGCGCGGTCGCGGCCGCCCGGCCCGGTGGCCGCGGCGGCGACGCGTGCCGAGACCGCGCCGTCGGTCGGCTGTGCCAGTCCGCGGCTCAGCGCCCAGACCGCTGCCTGGGTGCGGTTGAGCACGTGCAGCTTGCGCAGGATCGACTTGACGTGGACCTTGACGGTCGCCTCGGTGATCGAGAGCCGCCGCGAGATCACCTTGTTGGGCTCGCCCTGGATGAGCCCCTGCAGGATCTCGAGCTCGCGCTCGGACACGTTCACGTCGCCCAGGTCGATCTCGGGCTCGGCGGCGCCGGTCTCGAGCCGCAGCGAGGCGAGTTCGTTCACCACCTGCGACGGCACCAGTTTCTCGCCCAGCACGATGAGCTTGAGCATCTCGGTCAGCCCGGCGACCGAGGTCTCGATGCTGAGATAGCCGTCCGCGCCCGCCTGGATCGCCTCGGCGACCGCGGCGCTCTCGCACGCGCGCGCCATCACGGCGAGCCGGACCTGCGGCCAGCGCGCGCGCGCCTCACGGCACATCCCCGTCGCCTCGCCGGGCGGCGCGCGCAGCAGCACCAGGTCCGGGACGGCGGCATCGCACGCTGCCTCGCAGCTGCGTGCCACCCCGATCACGTCGAACCGCTCGCCCCCGAGCAGTCGACGAAGTCCCTCGCCCTCGATCTCATTCGGCGACACAATCAACAGGCCGATACGTCCGCTCATCTGCTCCCCCCACGAGCCGATCGTCCGGTGTCTCCGCACCGCCCCCACGATCACTGTACGTAATGTCGCGCCCCGTTCCCGGTAATATAATTCGAGCGAGATCAAGTGAATGGCGACAAAATTACAATTGACCCAAAACAGGACAAGAGGAGTAATCCCCACGTCGTAACGGGTCCGATACGTCTTTCTTTGTACTTCGCATGGGGATCATAGTTCGCGTTAGTTAGGCGGCAGACGAGGGGCCTATGCTTTTGGCCTGATCGGGTAGTACTCCGAAAGTAGTACGTCTCTTAGCTGGTGTTCGGCTTCGCCGAAGCTAATGGAGAGCGCGTGTCGCCACGTCGTGCCGAGTAGACGCCCGAGAGGCGCCTTGTCCGCGCAGGAGCGTCCGCCCCGATTGGGCGAGGCGACAGATGAACCAGCAGCGCGCGTGGAACAATGTGGCGAAAGCCAACCCCTCGTCCCCGCTGAGGTAGCCGAACGCCTCGGCGATCACCCAGCGCGCCTCGCTCCCGCCGGGCGACGCGTCACGTCGCAGGATCGCGATCGTCCACTCGCCCGCGCGGACCACCGTCGTTCGTGGCGCGCCCGGCGCGACGGTCGCGGCGGAATCGAAGCTGATGATCATCGCCTCTGCCCCGATGCGGTGGACCCAGCGGACGCCGCGTCGGACCGAACGGCACGGATGGCGACGCACCGGCGCGGCTCGATCGATCGTGGATGGTCTGGCGCGTGCATACCCCGCCGCGGTCCGGTGAGACGAGCGCGCAGGCTGCGCCGCTCGCCGTTGACCGTCAACGGCTACAATCGATTAACCCTTTGGAACGGGGATCGGCCGAGCGGCGCGTGATCACCTCGCCGCATCTGAGCGCATCATCCACGTCTCGCGCGCGACCCAGGCGAGGCATAAGCATCGCGCGACATCGCGTCGCCACAGGCCGGGCAGGCAGGCACCCGCGGTCCAGCGCCGGTCGAGCGAGCGGACCAGCCGGACGGTCACTGCGCCTTGGGCACCGAGTTCGATCAGCTCCACGTCCTCGGGCTCGAAGCGGACGCGTGTCAGCGGCCAGAGCGCCTTGAACACCGCCTCCTTGATCGAGAACGCCAGCGTGACGAGGTGGACGACATCGTGGCGGGCGAAGCGGTCGCGCTCCGCGGGAGTCAGCACCAGCGGCGCGAGATCCGCCTCCAGCGCGGCCGACAGCGGCTGCTCGACGTCGATCCCGAGCGAGGCGTATGCCGCGCGCCGCGCCGCCACCGCCACAGCGTACCCCGCCGTATGGGAGATCGAGCCGGCATACCCCTCCGGCCAGTCGGCCGTCGCGTCGTCACGGCGGGACGGCATATGGTCGATCCCGAGGCGAGCGAGCGCCCGGCGCGCGCAGAGCCGCCCCGCGACGTAATGCGCGCGCCGGATCGGCCGCGCGTCCGCTATCGCCGGCGGAAGCGGCACGCCCGTCGCCTCGGCCGACCCGAGGACCGCGGTCTCCGGCAGGTCGAGCCCCGCGAGCGCGATATCGTGCGGCATCGCCGGCCAAGGCACGCCATCGTCCCAGGCCTGACGCGGGATCGCGACCGGCTCAGGCGCCAAGCGCGGCGCCGCCGTCGACCACGAGGTCGTGCAGGGTGATCTGTCCCGCCTGGTCGGACGCGAGGAACAGGATCGCCGCCGCGATGTCGCTCGGCGCGGCCACCTTGCCGAGCGGGATGGCGAGGCGGAAACGCCCCGGATCGCCCGCGACCGCGAGCGCCACGGCATCCTGCCCGTCCGCCGCGATCCCGCGCAGCATCGGGGTGTCGGTCGAGCCCGGCGACACCAGGTTGCAGCGCACGCCGAGCGGGGCAAGCTCGAGCCCGACGCTCCGCACCAGGCTGGCGAGCGCCGCCTTGGAGGCGCCGTACGCCGCCATGCCGACGCGCGGCACGTGGGCGGCGTTGGACGCCACCGCCACGATCGATCCCGCGCGCCGCCGTCGAAACACGGGCGTCAGGCGCCGCAGCAGGTGAAAGGCCGCGCCGGCGTTGATCGCCATGCAGGCGGACCAATCGGCGTGGGTCAGCTGCTCGATGCCGCCGACCCGCAGCACCCCGGCGGCATGGACCAGGACGTCGGGCTCGTGTCCGGCGTCCAGCAGCGCGTCACACAGCCGGTCGATCGCCTCGGCCTGGCCGAGATCGCAGGCGCGCGCGTCGATGCCCGCCGCCGCGGTCCCGAACTCCTGATCGATCCCGACGACCGCCGCGCCCTCTGCGACGAAGGCGTCCGCGACGGTGCCCCCGATGCCACGCCCCGCGCCCGTCACCCACACCCGTTTGCCGGCGAGACGAGCTGGCCCGCTCACGCCGCGCCCGATCGTGCGACCGTCGCGGGCAGACGCGCCTCCACGAGCGACCACCAATGCTCCGGGGTCGGCTCGCGCGCGAGGTCCTCGAAGGACAGGCTGATCCCCTCGCCGCGCCAGTCGGCGATCAGCTCCATGATCCGGATCGAGTCGAGGCCGTGATCGGTCAGCCGGTCGGTCCAGTCGATCGGCTCGCCGCCGGCGTCGATCATCGTCGCCAGTCGCTCCATCAGCGCCGCGCGGGTCAGCGGGGCGGCGCCCGTCACGTCCGCCAGCCGAACCACGCGACCGCACCGGCCCGCGACATAGTCGAGCGCCATGCGATGGTCCCGCGCGGAGAAGTCGCCCAGCGCGTCCGCCACCAGGAAGGGCTGGATATCGCGCATGAAGGCGTCGAGCGCGGTCGTCAGGCAGCCGATGTGCGCGTAGACGCCGCAGATCAGCAGCTGATCGCGCCCCCACGCCCGCATCCGCTCCTCCAGCGGCGAGCGCTGGAAGGCGCTGTAGCGCCATTTCGTCAGGACGAGGTCGTCGGGGGCCGGCGCCAGCGCCGGCACGATCGCGGCGAGCGACGGATCGGCCCTGGTCAGCCCCGGCCCCCACATGTCGGTGAGCAGGCCACGCTCCGCCGGCGGCTGAACCGCGGGCTGAGCGGTATAGATCACGGGGATGCCCCGCGCGACGCAGCGCATCTTCAGCCGGCGGACGTTCCCGACCAGCTCGGCCGCGAGCGCGCTGTCCTCGCCGTAGAAATCGACGAAATAGCGCTGCATGTCGTGGATCAGCAGCGCCGCGCGCCCGGGCTCCAGTGCCCAGCCGACCTTGTCGGGAACGGACGGCGCGATGTCGGCGAGCGCGTAAGCGGCGATGTCGGGGATGCTCATGACGATATCCTGTCGCTCGGTGTGGCGGCGAGCCGATCGCGCAGCGCGCGCTTGTCGACCTTGCCGATCGCGGTCAGCGGCAGCGCGTCGGCGATCTCGAACCGATCCGGCAGCTTATAGTCCGCCACGCCCTGTTCGCGGAGGTAGCGGCGCAGCGTCACCGCGCCCACCGCACCGTCGGCGGGGACGATGACGGCACAGCTCTTCTCCCCCATTGCGGCGTCGGGCACCGCCACCAGGGCGACCTCGCGCACCGCGTGATGGCGGATCAGCAGCCGCTCGATCTCCTCGGCGGCGATCTTCTCGCCGCCGCGGTTGATCTGGTCCTTGCCGCGGCCGACCACCTGGAGCCGCCCGTCCTCGCGCCGCACGACGATGTCGCCGGAGCAATAGAAGCCGTCGGCGTCGAAAGCGACGGCGTTATGCTCGGGGCTGCGGTAATAGCCGCGGATCGTATAGGGGCCGCGCGTCAGCAGATGACCCGGCATGCCCGGCGGCACGTCGGTCCCCTCGTCGTCGACGACGCGGATCTCGTCGTCGGGGCTGATCGGCGTGCCCTGGGTCGCCACGACGACGGCCTCCTCGTCGTCGAGCCGCGTGTAACTGACCAGGCCCTCGGCCATGCCGAACACCTGCTGCAGGCCGCAGCCCCATTCGGCGCCGACCCGCCGCGCGAGCGTCTCGGACAGCATCGCCCCGCCCACCTGGACCAGCCGCAGCGTCTGCGTCGCCGCCGCGCGCGTCCGCGCGGTCGCGAGCCACAGTCGCAGCGCCGAGGGCACCAGCGCCACCATCGTGACGCGATGTCGCTGGATGAGGTCGAGACAGGCCTGCGGCTCCGGGCCGGGCGCCATCACCACGGTACCGCCGGCGTGGAAGACGCCGAGCGCGCCCGGCGAACTCAGCGGGAAATTGTGGCTCGCCGGCAGCGCGCACAGGAAGCGCGTGTCGCCGTCGAGCGCGCAGATCTCGGCGCTGGCCCGCACGCTGTAATAATAATCGTCGTGCGTGCGCGGGATCAGCTTGGGTGTGCCCGTGCTGCCGCCCGAAAGCTGGAAGAAGGCCACCTCTCCCGCGGCGGTCGGCCCGGCATCCGTCGGCAAGCGGCCGGCGTCGTCGCCGACCACGTCGATCGCCGCGGGATCGGCAGCGTTGTTCGCGCAGGCGGCGGCGAGGTCGCGGGCGCCGCCGTCGCCGAGCAGCAGCACGTGGCGGAGCGTCGGATGATCGCGCCGCAGGGTCGCGAGTGCCTCGTCCGTCGCGAACAGCGGATGCTGGCGCGCCGCGATCAGCAGTCGCGGCCCGACGATCCGCGCGTAATGGTCGAGCTCGAGCCGCCGGTGGCTGAACAAGGCGTTCACCGGCACCACCCCGATCTTGAGCAGCGCGAAGAAGACGACGTAGAATTCGGCCACGTTGGGCAGCTGGACCAGCGCGGTATCGTGCCGCCTCAGCCCCAGCCGGTACAGCGCGAGCGCCAGCCGCTCGGACCGGCGATCGAGCTCGGCGTAGCTCAGCCGGCGCTCGCCGCAGTGGATCGCCACCGCCTCCGGGCGCGCCGCCGCGCTGAGCCGGACGATGTCGGTCATCGGCCGGCCGCGCCAATGGCCGCGGTCACGGTAGCGATGCTCCAGGTCGATCGGCCAGCGCGTGAAATCGAGCGCCATCTCAGGCCTCCACGCCGAGTGCGCGGCGCATGGTGCGCAGCTTGGCCTCGGTCTCGTGCCACTCCGCCGCCGGGCCGGAGCCGTCGACGATGCCCGCGCCCGCGAAGAGCTGGACCGCCCGATCGCGCACGATGCCGCAGCGGATCGCGACGGCCCATTCGCCGTCGCCGCGCGAGTCACACCAGCCGACGATCCCGGCGAACATCCCGCGCGAGAAGGGTTCGCAGCGCGCGATCAGCCGCCGCGCCGCGGCGCGCGGCGTGCCGCAGAGCGCCGGCGTCGGGTGAAGCGCGCAGGCGAGTTGCAGGACCGATGGTCCGGGCGTCCGCAGTCGCCCCGTGATGGCCGTGGCGAGGTGCCACATCGTCCCGGTCGCCAGCACCTCGGGCCGAGCGGGGATCGCGATCGTCTCGCACAGCGGCGTCAACACCTCGCGCAGGAAGTCCACGACATGCGCATGTTCGCGCCGGTCCTTGTCCGACTCCAGCAGGCCGCGCGCGACGCGCGCGTCGTCGCATGGATCGGCGACCCGGCGCGCCGAGCCGGCGAGCGGACAGGTCTGCACCTGCGCCCCGGCGCGGCGCACCAGCATCTCCGGGCTCGCGCCGACGAGCGTGGCGCCGTCGGGGAGCGGCACGCGGAAGTGGAAGCCGGCGGGGTTCTGCTCGATCAGCCGATGCATCAGCCAGCCGGGATCGACCGGACGATCGAACGTCAGCCGCGACACGCGCGACAGCACGACCTTGTCCGCCTCCCCCGCGCGGATGGCCGCGACCGTGCGTGCGACCCCCTGCTCGAACGCGGTCCGGTCGGGCGAGGAGACCGGCGCCTCGGCGAGCCGGTGCGCGGGCGGCTCCGCGCGCGCGATCGTCGCCAGAGCGGCTCGCCCGAGACGCTGGTACCATCGCGGAACATGGAGGCACGCCGGCTCGGCTTGGTCGAACGGGATGGCGCCGATCAGGATCGGGTCGGCGATCCCGGCGCCGTGTGCGTGGGCGAAGGCGTCGGCGACCGCCTCGGCGAAGACGCCGTCGGCCTGTGCAGCCCCCTCGGTGGGCAGCGCGACAGCGGCGAGGGTGCCGGACGCGGATATTCCGTGGTCCCTCGCCATGAACAGGAAGTCGGAGTGGGACGGTGCCGCCCACATAGGAGGAATGGCGAGGGCGAGAGCGTTGCCTGGCATGACGCATCTCCGATGAGAGCGAACAAATATGCTAATGATAATCGTTATACGCACTAAGGAAGTGATGTGCTGTTGGAAACCGATCCATTACCCGCTTTGGGGAGTGGGGCCGTTCAGACGTCCACGCGCCGACCATCCGGCGGTCCCTCGCCGCGCACGCGCCGCAACGGCCCGCAGCCGACGAGCAACGCCCCGGCCGCCGCCAGACCGCCCAGCCCCAGCCAAGCCGCGCCGAGCAGCGGAGACAATCGCGCGAACGCGCCCAGCGTCATCGCGCCCGCGGTCTCGCCGACGATGTCCTGCGCGCTCCACAGGCTACTGACCCGACCGAGCATCGCCTCGGGGGTGTGGGTTTGCACCAGGATCGCCTGCACCAGCGCGGCGATGGAGCCTGCATAACCGAGCACCGCCAGTACAATCAGGAGCGCAGGCAGGCCCGGCGCCGCGCCGAGCGCCGCCACCGCCGCCGCGCAGACGCCGATCGCACCCAGGAGCAGAACGCCGGGCCGACGGACACGCGCGACCCAGCCGCTCGTCACGGCGCCGAGCATCGCGCCGAGCGGGACGGCGGCGTAGAGCGAGCCGGTCGCGACGCCGTCGAGACGGTTCATGCTCGCGAGCGCGGGGAACAGCACGCGGGTCGCGCCGAACGTGGCGTGGAGCGTCCCGGCGAGCATGACCGCGGCGACCAGGCGGTCGCGACCCAGATAGGCGAGCCCCGCCGCGATCGCGCGCAGCGGATGTTGCGGCGCGGCGGGCGGTGGCCGCAGCGTCGGCAGGCGTGTCAGCGGGATCAGCGTGGCCAGTGTGCCCAGACCCGCCAGCAGGTAATTGGCGGTGACCCCGCCGAACCCCAGCACGGCCCCACCCACCAGCGGCGCGAGGATCGCGCCCATTCGGACGGTGATCATCGTCAGCGCGCCCGCCGCGGCCAGGTCGGCGCGGCCGACCAGCGCGGGTGTCGCCGCCATCAGCGCGGTCAGTCCCAGCGCGCCGAAGAAGCCGTCCCAGGCCGACACCAGGTACAGCGCGGCGAGCGACGGCGCGGCGAGGAGGCCGTTGAGCGCCAGCAGCACGAAGCCGACCCCGCATAGCGCGCGCGCGACGAGGATGAGCGCGCGCCGGTCATGCCGGTCGGCGAGCACTCCTCCGACCAGCATCCCGCCGGCCATGCCGGCGCCGTCCAGCGCGGTGGCGACGCTGACCTGCCACACCGATCCGGTGAGCGCCTGGATCTGCACCGGCACCGCGATGACCAGGATGCCGAGCGAGAACACGGACATGAGCCGTGCGACGAACAGGGCGCGGAACGGCCGATGGCGACGCAACAGCCCGACATCGACGAGCAGGCGCGGGCGGGTCGGGCGCGCGGGTGAGGGATCAACGGACACGTGTCAGCCCAGTGTCGTGAGGGCGGCGAGCCGCGCCGCGAGCGCGGGCGCGAGGGTCGCCAGCGTGGCCGGCGAGAGCATGTCCTCGTGGCGACAGTCGACCCGATGCATGTCCAGGCCGGCGAGGAACGGGGCCCAGCAGCCCGTGACGTCCCACCCCTCCGGCAGGGTTCGGGTCGCGACGAACAGCGTCGCGGTGCCGTCGAACCGCGGCGTCCGCCCGGTCGCGAGCAGCCGCACCGAGTCGGCGTAATTGGCGACGATCGCGGCGAACATCGCTGCGCGCTCGGCCTCTTCCGCGGCGTCGCGCTCGGCCTCAGTCGCGGCGAGGAACTGCGCGCGCTCGCGCTCCGCCTCCGCGGCGGCCTCTTCGTCGGTCGCGCCGCTCCAATCCTGACCCTCGGGCGGGTAGGTGTCGAACAGGCCGAGGAAGGCCACCGTCTCACCCGCGGCCTGCAGGCGCGCGGCCATGCCTTGCGCCAGCGTGCCGCCGAGCGAGTAGCCGATCAGATGATAGGGTCCGGTCGGCTGGATCGCGCGCACCGCGGCGAGATGGTGCGCGCACGCCGCGTCGAGATCGGCGCTGGTCGCGATCGCGCCGCCCTCGCGCGGCGATTGCAGCCCGACCAACGGCAGTTGCGCCGGCAGATGGCGCGACAGGCCGCTGTACTGCCAGGCGAAGCCCGAGGCGGGGTGGACGCAGAACAGCGGGCGTCCGCCCCCGGCGCGGAGGTGGAGCACCGGCCCGAAGCCCGCACGTGAGCCCTCCCCCGCGCTCTCGGACAGCGCGGCGGCAAGCCGCGCGACGGTCGGCGCGGCCATGATCTGGCCGACGGAGAGCGGCCGCCCGAGCGCGCGTCGCAGCTCCGCCGCGAGGCGCATCGCCAGCAGCGAGTGACCGCCGAGCGCGAAGAAATCCTCCTCCGCCCCGACCGAGGGAAGCTCGAGCAGTCGCGCGAAGGCGGCGGCGACCTGGCTCTCGAGCCCGGGTCGCGCCGCGCGGCCCGCGCTCGCGGGGAGGTCGGGCAGCGGCAGCGCGCGGCGATCGAGCTTGCCGGTGGCGCCCAGCGGCAGTGCCGGCAGCGCGACGATGACCGCGGGCACCATCGCCGCGGGCAACCGCTCCGCCAGCGCGGTGCGAAGCAGCGCGGGGTCGAGCGTCGCTCGCTCGCGGAGCGGTACGACATAGCCGACGATCTGGCGCGCGTCCTCCTCGCCGCGCCGCGCCGCTCCGAGCGGACAGGCCTGCACCGCGGCGGCCGCGACCCCCTCCTGCTCCAGCAGCGCCGCCTCGATCTCGCCGAGCTCGATCCGCTGACCGCGGATCTTGAGCTGGTCGTCGGCGCGGCCGAGGAACTCGACCTCGCCCGCCTCGGTCCAGCGCACCAGGTCGCCGGTGCGGTACAGCCGCGTGCCGTCGCCGGAGGGATCGGCGACGAAGCGCGTCGCGGTCAGCGCCGGCCGGTCGAGATAATGATCGGCGAGCTGCACCCCCGCGAGATACAATTCGCCGGTCACGCCGACCGGCACCGGCCGCAGCCAGTCGTCGAGGACGTGCAGCCGCATGTTCCACACAGGCCGACCGATCGGGACGCCGGGGCCGGCGCTGCCCGTCGCGGCGGCGCGATAGCTGACGTCGATCGCCGCCTCAGTCGGGCCGTACAGATTGTGCAGCGCCGCTGCCGGCAACAGCAGCGCGTGCCGCGCCGCCAGCGACGTCGGCAGCGACTCGCCGCTGGCGAACACCTGCCGCAGCGTCGCCGTCGCTTCGGGTTCCTGGGCGATCCAGTCGAGGAACAGCGACAGCATCGAGGGCACGAAATGCAACGTCGTGATCCGCTCCGCCGCGATCGAGCGCGCGAGCGCCGCCGGGTCGCGGTGGGCGTCCGGTGGCGCCATCACGAGCGCCGCGCCGCTCAGCAGGGGCCAGAAGAACTCCCACACCGACACGTCGAAGCCGCATGGGGTCTTCTGCAACACCCGGTCCGCCGCGCCGATCGGATAGGTCGCCTGCATCCACAGCAGCCGATTGACGATCGCGCGGTGCGAGATCAGCGCCGCCTTCGGCGCGCCGGTCGATCCCGATGTGTAGATCAGATAGGCCGGGTCACCCGGCAGCAGCGGCGCCGGCTCGCCCATGTCTTCCGTGACCGGCGCGAGCGCGTCGAGCCACAGGCGCGGCGCGTCGGGCAGCCGCCGCGCCGACCCCCGATCGGTCACGATCAGCCGCGGCCGCGCGTCCGCCACCATCGTCGCCAGACGCGCCGACGGAAGGTCGAGGTCGAGCGGCAGATAGGCCGCCCCCGCCTCGATCACCGCGTGGAGCGCGATCGCCAGACGTGCCGAGCGCGGCAGCGCCACCGCCACGACGTCGCCGCGCCCGACCCCGGCCGCGCGCAATCGCCCGGCCCAATGCACCACCTGGGCGCGCAGCTGGGCGTAACTCAGGCGATGCGCGGCGTCGACCAGCGCGAGCGCCTCGGGTGTCCGCCGCGCCTGCGCCACCAGCAGCGACCGCAGGTCGGTGTCGGGGAGCGCGCGATTGGTCGCGTTGGCGGCCTCGATCAGCGCGATGTCCTCGGGCAGGCGCGGGTCGAACAGCCCCCAGTCGACCGCGGTGTCGACGGCGAGGTGGCGAAGCAGGTGCAGCAGGCGCGCCGCGAGCCGCTCGGGCGCGACCACGGGGTCGCGATGCTCGATCAGCAACCGCAGCCGCTCGCCGGGCAACACCATGATCGTCAGCGGATAATGGGTATGCCCGCGGTTACCGATCGCCGTCACGCGCAGCCCGCCATGGTCGCGCGCGAGCAGCGCCGCGTCCTCGGGATAGTTCTCGCAGACCAGCAGCGTGTCGAACAATGTCGCGGCGCCCGCGATCTGCTGGATCTCGGCGAGGCTGAGGCCGTCATGCTCGAGCAGCGCACCCTGGCGCGCCTGCAGGTCGACGATCTGCGCCAGCAGCGGTCGGTCCAGTGCGAGCGCGACGCGGACCGGCACGGTGTTGCTGAAGAGGCCGATCTGCTCCTCGACGCCGTCCACCGCGCTGGCGCGCCCGGAGACGGGCGTGCCGAACAGCACGTCGTTCCTGCCCGTCAGCACGCCGAGCAGCGCCCCCCACGCTCCCTGCATCACGCTGTTGAGGGTCACGCCGTGCTCGCGGCAACGCGCGCGCAGCGCCCGCTCGATCTCGGCCGGCACGACCAGCTCGGTCTCGCGCACGGTCGCGCCCGCGACCGCGTCGCCGTAGAGCAGCGTCGGCCGCGCCCCGGCGAGCGCCTCGGCCCAGGCCACGCGCGCGGGTGCAGGATCCTGCGCCACCAGCCGCCGCACCAGCGCGGGATAGGGGATGGCGGTCGGCCGCAGCGCCTCGGCGCCGGCGCGATAGGCGTCGAGCACGTCGCGCACCAGCAGCGGGGTCGACCAGCCGTCGACCACCAGATGATGCGCGTTGAGCAGCAGTCGATGGCGATCGTCGCCCAGCCGGATCAGCGCGGCACGGACCAGCAGCCCGCCCTCGATCGCGACCTCGCGGTCGAGTTCGTCGCGCTCGATCAGCGCCAGCCGCTCGGCCTGCGCCGGCCCGGCGAGTCCCGACAGATCATGCGAGTCGAGCGGCCACCGCGCCGGCGCGAGCGGGAGGACCTGCCACGGCCCCGACGCGCAGCCCGAGTCGAACCGCGCGCCCAGCTGCGGTCGGCGCCGCAGCACGTCGTCGAGCGCTCGCCGCAGCCGCGCCGGGTCGAGCGCGCCCCGCAGGTCGAGCCTGGTCACGCTGTTGTAGCGGCTCGCCGCCTCCGCCAGGCCGGCGTGGTACAGCAGGCCATGCTGAAGCGGGAGCAACGGCAGGATCGCCGCGGGCGACCCGTGGCGCGCGCGCAAGGCGGCGAGGTCGGCCGCGGTGAGGCCGGGGCAGTCGGCGGCCACGAGCGTGTCGGCGGCGAGCGGCGGCGGCAGCGCGGCGAGCGTCTCGATCGCCTCGCCCAGCGCGGCGTGCAGGCGCTCGACGGTGACCTCGTCGAACGGCCCGTCCGCCCAGGTCCAATGGATCGCCAGCCGCGGCGTCGTGCCCTCCTCGACGAAGGCGTTGATCTCCAGCGGATGCAGCATCGCCATGGCCGGGTCGGCGTCGACCGCCATCGCGTCGGCGAAGACGCCACCCGCCGCGACGGGCGTCCAGCACCCGGCGCCCGCGGCGAAGCGGCCGAGATAGTTGAGCAGGATCTCGGGCCGCGCCGCCGCCTCGAGGGGCGTGAGCACCGCCTCTCCCACCGGATCGAGCCAGCGCAGCACGCCATAGCCGAGACCGCGATCGGGCAGGCGACGCAGCGCCTGGCGCGCGCTGCGCACCGCGGCGATCGGCGTGGCGGCCGGTTCCAGGAGGACGGGATATTCCGCGGTGAGCCAGCCGATCGTCCGGCTGGGATCGAGCGTCACCCCGGCCAGCTCGCGGCCGTGCGACTCCATCGCCACCCGCAGCCGCTCGGCCCCCAGCACCGACGTCGCCGCGCGCAGCAGCGCGGCGAGCAGCAGTTCCTCCACCGTGGCGTCGCAGGCGAGCGGCAGCCGCTCGAGCAGCGCGGCGGTGACGCTCGCCGACAGGCACCAGCGCCGCTGCCGCGCCGCACCGAGCCGATGCCGCGCCGGCTCCAGCGGCGCCGCGGCGAGCGGCGGCACGGCCGTGGCCAGGGTCTCGCGCCACAGCGGCAACTCGGCGCGGCGCGCCACCCCCTGGTCGTGCAGCAGCGTCGCCCATCGCCGCACGCCGCATTCCTCCGGCGCGATGATGGGCGTGGCGCCCGCGGCCGCGGCGCTATAGGCGGCCCCGAGTTCCGACAGCAGCACCCGCCACGACACGCCGTCGGTGACGAGATGGTGCAGGACGATCATCAGTCGCCCCGGCGACCCGTCGCCCGGCCAGAGCATCGCCTCCACCATCCGCCCCGCGGCGGGGTTGAGCCGCGCGCAGGCGGCGGTGAAGCGCGCGTCATATTCCTCCGGCTCGCCGCCCAGCACCGTCAGCGGCACCCGCCATCCTCCGGGCGGGGGCACGGTCAGTCCCCCGGCGCGCGTCCGCGCCGTCAGCACCGGATGCGCGCGGGCGAGCGCGGCGAAGGCCTGGTCGATCGCCGCGGCGCCGATGCCCGCGGGCACGCGGACGAGCACGCCGTGCGCGAAGCGCGTCTGGAGCCCGTGATGCGTCTCGAACCAGCGCAGCATCGGCAGCGGCGGCAGGTCACCGCCGGCCTCCTCCTCCCCGACCGTCGACGCGGAGGTCGGCACGAGATGCGCCGCGATCCGGTCGGCGCGCCGGTGAGCGAAGACGTCGCGCGGCCGCAGCGCGTGGCCGCGCTGGCGGAGCGCGGTCGCCAGCGCCATCGCGCCGATGCTGTCGCCGCCGAGCATGAAGAAATCGGCGTCCGGCCGCACCGGTACGTGGCCGATCACCTCGGCGATCGCGTCGCATACCGCCTGCTCCGCCGCGCTGGCGTAGCGGACCGGGCCGGCATCGTCGCCGGCGACGGCCGGGAGAGGCAGCGCGGCGCGATCGATCTTGCCGTTGGCGGTCAGCGGCCACGCGTCCAGCAGGAGCACGTGCGCGGGTATCAGGTGGTCCGGCAGTGTCGCGGCGAGCGTCGCCCGCCAGTCCGCGACCTCGCCCACGCCCGTGCAATAACCCAGGAGGCGGTGCGACCCACCCCAGGGCTGCGCCACGACCAGCGCGCCGGTCACGCCGGGCAGCGCGGCGATCGCGCGCTCGACCTCACCGGGCTCTACCCGGTAGCCGCGCACCTTCACCTGCTGATCGCCGCGCCCTAGGAAGGCGATCTCACCCCGAGCGGTCCAGCTTACCCGATCGCCGGTGCGGTATATCCGCCCACCTGAGACGAAGGGGTCGGCGACGAAGCGCGCGGCGGTCAGCCCGGGGCTGCCGAGATAGCCGGTCGCCAGCCCCGGCCCGGCGACGTACAGCTCGCCGACGGCGCCGATCGGGACGCGGCGGAGCCAGGGATCGAGCACCTCCGCGCGGGTGTTCGCCACCGGCCGCCCGATCACCGGCGTATCGGCGACCGCGACCGAGGCGCCGAGCGCGTCGACGCTATACTCGGTCGGGCCGTAATAATTGATGGCGGCCAGCGCCGGCGCCGAGCGCAGCCGCTGCCACAGCGCCGGCGGCATCGCCTCGCCGCCGACCAGGACCAGGCCGAGCTGCCCGCCCGGGTCGAGCAGGCCGCGGTCGAGCATCTGCTGGAGCAGCGCGGGCGAGAGATCGATCGCGTCGATGCGGTGCGCTCGGACGCGATCGACCAGCGCCCCCGCGTCGCGACGCTCCTCCTCGTCGCAGAGATGCAGTTCGTGACCGAGCAGCAGCCAGATGATCTGCTCCCACGAGGCGTCGAACGCCAAAGACGTGACATGCGCCGCGCGCACCCGCGCCGGCGCGCGCGCCGCGGCGAGCGTCCCATAGACCCCTGCGCGATGATGGAGCAGCAGGTTGAGCAAACCGCGATGCGGCACCATCACGCCCTTGGGCGACCCCGTGGTCCCCGAGGTGTAGATGACATAGGCGATGTCCGCCGCCGCGAGCGGCCTGGCTCGCTCGGTGTCGGTCACCGGTGTCGGCGGCAGCGCGGCGAGCGCCTCGCGAACCGCGGGATCGTCGAGCGCCAGCAGTGGCGCGCCCGGCGGAGGGTCGCGCCACGTCGAGTCCGTCAGGATCAGCGCGGGCCGCGCGTCAGCACACAGCGCGACGAGCCGCTCGGCCGGGTAGGCGAGGTCGAGCGGCATCCATGCCGCCCCCGCGGTCATAACGCCGAGCAGCGCCACGATCGCCTCCGCGCCGCGCGGCAGCGCGGTCGCGACCACGTCGCCCGGGCCGATCCCGCGCGCGATCAGCGACCGCGCGAGCCGCGCCGCGCGCCCGCGGACATCGGCGTCGGTCAGGACCGTATCGCCGTGCACCAGCGCGACCGCTCCGGGGTCGCGCGCGGACGACGCCGCCCAGGCGTCGAGCACGGTGGTCCAGCCGGGCGGACACGGTACGACCGGCCCCTCCGACCACCGCGCGATCGCGCTGCGCTCGGACGCGGTGGCCAGCTCGACCTCGCGGACGGGCCGGTCCGGGGCCGCCGCCAGTCGCGCGAGGAAGGCGGCGAGCCGATCGGCGTGCGCCGCGACCTCGGTGGCGGTGTAGCGCGCCGGGTGAGCGGCGAGCTCGATCACCAGCGCGTCGTCCTCCGGCCACAGGCCGATCTCGAGGTCGTCGATCGGCCCGGCGGCGAGAACATGGGTCTGGCTCGTCACGCCACGAAGCGTCGCCCCAGGATCATAGGCCTTGAGGTTGACGGTCGGACCGTAGAGCGCGCGCCCCGACCCGATCAGGCCCAGGCCGCGCTGAAGCTGCTCCGCGCCGTAGCGCTGGTGCTTCCGCATCGCGCGCAGCCCCTCGGCCACGCGCCCGACCAGCGCGTCGAACGGGTCCGCGGGTTCGACGCGCAGGCGCAGCGGCAGCACGTTGACCGTCGGCAGCACGAGGTCGATCGCGACCGATCCGAGCCGGCGCATCAGCGGGACGCCGACCGCCAGGTCGGTCGCGCCGGTCATGCGGTACAGATAGGCGAAGACGCCCGCCATCGCGGTCTCCGCCGCGCCGACCCGATGCCCGCGCCCGACCGCCAGCAGTGCGGCGAGCGGCGCCGCGTCGATGCGCCGCGTCGCGCGACGCACGTCGACGTTGGCGACCTGTCGGAGGCGATCCGTCGCGCGCTGTGCCAGGCTCGGCATGGGCGTCCCCGCACCGACCGACTCGCGCCAGTAGGCGGCGTCGCGCGCCTCGGCGTCGGAGCCGCGATAGGCGCGCTCCTCCGCGAGCAGCAGCGCCGGATCGGCGAAGCGCGGCGGCGCGACGGGGCGGCCGGTCACGGCGGCCTCATAATGCGCCGCGACCCGCCGCGTCAGCGTGGCGAGACCGAAGCCGTCCACCAGCAGGTGGTGATAGCGCTGATACCAGGCCCAGCGCGTGGGACCGAGCTGCAGCAGCATGTGGCGGAACAGCGGCTCGCCCGACTCCGCGGCGGGAGCGGAGGCGAGGTCGGCGCGCATCGCCGCCTCGGCGAAGGCGACCGGATCGTCGGCGCCGCGGCAGTCGAGCCGGTCGACCGTCACCGCGGCGGGGCGGACCGGCAGGTGCTGGACGGGTCCCGCGCCATCGTCGGCCATACGGAAGCGCGCGTGAAGGCTGTCGACCTCATCCAGCGTCCGCGCGATCGCGCGCGCGAGCCTCTCCGC
This sequence comes from Sphingomonas folli, assembly GCF_019429525.1. Taxonomy (GTDB): domain Bacteria; phylum Pseudomonadota; class Alphaproteobacteria; order Sphingomonadales; family Sphingomonadaceae; genus Sphingomonas; species Sphingomonas folii. Next base: position 184,366 of record NZ_JAHXZL010000012.1, read on the forward strand.
CTCGAGCGGCCCCGTGATGTCGACGCGATGCGCGACGCTATAGGCATGGGCGCTGGGCGCGGCCTGCTCGCCGAACCAGATGCCCGGCTGCGCGGCGAGCAGCGGCAGCGTGCGGGCGCGAGGGGCCCGATCGGCGGCGTGCGAGAGCGAGGACATGCGACCCGGTCCGTCAGTGCGCTCGCGCCGCGCCGCGCGCCCCGGGGCGCAGTTCGCCGGCCCAGCGCTCCTCGACATAGGCGAGGCACGCGCCGCGGCTCTCCGGTCCGAACGCGCGCGACCAGCCGACCGGGACGGGAGCGAACACCGGCCAGAGACTCCACTGCCGCGCCATGTTGTGCAGGACGAGGAACGAAGCGTCCTCGTCGTCGAACGGGTTGGGCCGATCCGTCGTCATCGTGTCAAATCTCCGATCAGGCTGCGACGGGGGCGGGCTCGGCCAGCAGCGAGCGCGCGGCCTGGATCAGGCCGCCGCGCCAGCACGGGACATCGTGTCCGGGCGCGATAAACGCGTCGGGCCTCGCCTGCCCCGGCGCGCGGCGGCCGCTCCGCCGCGCCGGCGGGAAGGAGCGCATGGCTGCCGCGCCGATCGGCCGGCAGCGTGACGCGCCACCAGATGGGCGTAGCGCCGATAGGTCGCAGCGTCGGCGGTATCGCGGCGCGATGGTCGGTTGGGCCGTCGACATCGACCGTCTCGACCGCCGCGCCCGCCTCGCGCCCCACGAAGGTCACGGTGAGCGTGTCGTGTGATGCTCGCCGCGCCAACGCTGCGCGGCGCATCACCACTGGCCGCCGCCACCACGCGGCAATTCGCCGATCTAAGTCAGCGGGCGAACTCGCCGAGGTGGCGATGCCCATAGTCGCCGCAAGTAGTGGCAGTGAGGCGAGGTCCATCATCACCCCCTCGCATATTGCGAATCATATTGCGAGTCATTAGCGTTCAACTCAGCCAGATCGTGTCGTCAGGGCGCGTGATCTTCGGCGCATTGGGGGAAAAATGCTTAGCTTACCGACAGATACTACGCCGCGCCTGCTGGCGGTGACGCTCTCCGCCATGTGTCTTTCCCTGCTGGGGTCGCCCGCGCGCGCGCGGCAGGTCGAGACAGCACCGCCCGGTGGTGCGCCGGACAGCGACATCGTCGTCACGGGCGAGAAGATCGACCGTTCGCTCAAGGAGACCAGCACCGCGGTGACCGTGATCACCGCCGTCGACCCGCAGGTCTATAAGTCACCCTATGACGTCGCGGCGGCGGTTCCCAACATGATCGCCACCGCGGCCGATCTGCCGAGCATCCGCGGTGTCAGCGGCTCGGGGCCGGCGAGCGGCATCTTCACGTTGATGTCGGGCGCGCGTCCCCGCGTCGCGACGATCGTCGACGGCGTCGCGGAGACGTTCGCCGGGCAGCGCTACGCCGACGCGGGCATGTGGGACATCGCGCAGGTGGAGGTGCTGCGCGGCCCTCAGTCCACCACCACGGGGCGCAACAGCCTGGGCGGCGCGATCGTCCTCACCACCAAGGGCCCGACCTGGGACTGGCAGAGCGCGCTGCGCGCCGGCGCGGAGACCGAGCGCGGCACCGGGATCCTCGCCGCGATGGTCTCGGGCCCGGTGGTGACCGACCAGCTCGCGATCCGGCTCACCGCCGACGGCACGCGCGGCAGGAGCTACATCCGCTATGACGCCGGCAGCGGCTTCCCCTTCGATCCGGCACGCGTCGAGCGGACCAATCTGCGCGGCAAGATGCTGTGGGCGCCCGCCGCCCTCCCCGGCCTCACCGCGCTGGTCACCGCGACCAAGCGCTGGAACAAGGGCGAGTATCTCTACTCGGCGACCGGTCCCGACGTCTTCCGCTATCGCTGGGACAATCCGATGCTCAACACGCGGACGAGCGACTCGACCGTCGGCACCGTCGCCGTCGATCTCGCCTATGCCTTCGGCGAGGGAGTGCGCGCGCATCTGCTGTACGGCCACGGCTGGTTCGACGCGCGCTTCCGCCAGTCGAACCAGAACAGCGATGCCCGGTCGAGGGGGCAGCTCGACCTCGCCGAGGGAAACAATAGCGCCGAGGCGCGGCTGACCTATGCGCCCGAGGGGAGCCGGGTCAGCGGGGTGGTGGGTCTCTATCATTATGACCGCCACCAGGCGCTGCGCTCGGACCTGGGCGTGAACGGCCCCGACGACATCGACACCGACGCCGCTTATGTCGACGCCGCGCTGGGCCTCGCGGGCCATCTCGACCTGCTCGCGGGCGGCCGGGTCGAGCGCGAGACGCAGCGCCGCGATGTCGCGCTGTCCTGGGGCGCGGTGCGCGGCCGTCAGACCCGGACGATGGCGCTGCCCAAGCTCGGCCTGCGCTATGCCGTCACCGCCAGCACGAACGTCAGCGCGACGATGCGCAAGGGCTATAGCCCGGGCGGCGGCGCGATCGACTGGGTCACCGGCGACTATTATGTCTTCGGTCGCGAGACGGTCTGGACCTATGAGATCGGATCGCGCACCGAGCTGGCGGGGCGCCGGCTCTCGCTGGGCAGCAGCCTGTTTCTCAACGACTATCGCGGCTTCCAGACCTTAATCGCGCAGACCTTCACCAACCTCCCGCGGGCGCGGACCTATGGGTTGGAGCTCGAGACAGGATGGCGCCCCTGGACCGGGCTCGACCTGCATGCCGCGCTCGGCCTGCTCGACAGCGACATCCGCGTCGCGCCCGCCGGCCTGGCGGCACTCAGGGGACGTCGGCTCGACAATGCGCCGTCCTTCACCGGGGCACTGGCGGTCGACCAGCATTTCCGCGGTGGGCTCGCCCTGGGGGCGGGGATGAACCGGGTGAGCCGCTACAGCTCACAGGTGGAGAGTGGTACGGCGATCGACGGGGGTGACTATACGGTGCTGGACGCGCATATCGGCTATGAGGCGACCGACTTCGGCGTCCGCGCCTATGTGCGCAACGCGGGCGACGCGCGCATCCTCTACGCGGCGCGCACCAACCATTTCGGCGACCTGCAGGGTCAGGTCGGCCAGCCCCGCACCATAGGCGTCACCGTCGACATGCGCTGGTAGCATGGGCACCGCCGCGCGCGCCGGGACGCTTCTCGGCGCTGCCCATGGCGTCGCTCAGGCGTATTTGGCGTTTGCGATGGTGTTGTGCTGATGTGGTTGCGGGGACCGGCGTCGGCCATAACTTGCACGAGCCCCAAGCTGAGGTGGTTGCGGGAGGGCGCAACCATCAGGACTCGCGGACGCAAAAAAGCCGCCCGCTCGGGGCGGCTGATATGCGCGATCTGATATCGGAACTTGAAGTGGTTGCGGGGACAGGATTTGAACCTGTGACCTTCAGGTTATGAGCCTGACGAGCTACCGGGCTGCTCCACCCCGCGTCACGCTCTCCGTGGGGAGAGCGGTGTGTGTGTGAATGGGTTCTTGAGGGATGGGATGATGTGAGCGCGCGGGCTTCAATGCCTGGCGGCGACCTACTCTTCCACTGCTTAGGCAGTAGTACCATTGGCGCGGTCGGGTTTCACGTCCGAGTTCGGG
>NZ_JAHXZL010000013.1 GCF_019429525.1 Sphingomonas folli
GCCAGCGCGGGGGCGCCCGCGCGGGCGTCTCCCGCAGCGGCCGGGCGGCCGGCGCGGGCGCGACGACCGCCGCGACCGCCGCGAGCGCCACCGCGGCGACGGCGGCGAGCGGCGCGGCGAGCGCGGCGAAGGCGCAGGGCTGGTCGGGCGCGCCATGATGCGCCGGGGAGTCGCCGTGGGCGCGATGCGCCGCCGGCGCGACGCCGGGGCAGGTGACCAGCGCGAGCGGGTGTGCCGGGCTCAGCATATAGCCGGCCGGGACGAGCAGCCGCACCGCGAGCGCCGCCGCCACCAGCCACAGGGCCAGGCGCGGGAAGCGGTCGAGGAGCCGGCGGAGCGACGTCACGCCCGCGGGCGTAGGCGGGTGAGCGGCCGCGCGCAACGATGGCGAGCCAGTGGAGGTGGCGGGTGGACCCCGTCCGATCGGCCAGAGTCGTGCTGATCCTCCCCGGCACGGGGAGGGGGACCAGCCGCAGGCTGGTGGAGGGGGGCCTCCGCATACGAGCCGGGTCGTGGGCGGCGAACCCCCTCCACCCCCGGCTGCGTCGGCGGTCCCCTCCCCGTGCCGGGGAGGATCTGGGAACACTCCTTCAGATGTCCCCCAGGCCCGTCTCCCCCGCGTCGCCGCGCCCCTCGGCGACGAACTGCGCGAGCAGCCACGACGCCGCCGGCCCCGGCGGCGAGTCGCGTCGCCAGATCGTGCCGAAGCGATAGATCCCCCCGGGGTGATCGGGCAGCGCCAGCCGCACCAGCGTGCCCGCGACCAGGTCGTCCGCCACCATCGGCAGCGGCATGTTGCCCCAGCCGATCCCCTCGCGCAGCAGCGCGTGCTTGGCGCCGAGGTCCGCGAGCCGCCACGTCTGGTGGCTCACCACCGCGAAGTCGCGCCCCTCGGTGAAGCGCGACCGGTCGCTCAGCACCAGCTGGGTATAGCCGCGCACCGCCCCCGGCGCGATCGCGGTCATGCGGCCGAGCGGGTGGTCGGGCGCCGCCACCGGCACCATCGCCAGCGCGCCCGCCGCCTCGCACTCCAGCCCCTCCACGCCCGCGGCGAGCGGCCCCGACACGCCGATCGCGGCGGCGCGGTCGAGCACCATCGCCGCCACCGCGCCCAGCGCCTCGACGTGAAGCCGCAGCGCCACCGTCGGATATTCGCGCGCGAAGCCGCGCAGCACGCGCCCCAGCCGCTCGGCGGGCAGCATCACGTCGACCGCGAGCACCACCTCGGCCTCCAGCCCCTGGAGCAGCCCGCGCGCCTTCGCCCGCAGCCCGTCGATCCCGGCGCCGACCGCGCGCGCCTCGGCCAGCACCGCGCGCCCCGCCTCGGTCAGCACCGGGCGGCGTGTGCCCTCGCGCTCGAACAGGGTGAGCCCGAGCTGCGCCTCGAGGTTCGCCACGCCGTAGCTGATCACCGAGACCGCACGGTTCAGCTTGCGCGCCGCGGCGCCGAAACTGCCCTCGTCGACGATCGCGAGGAAGATCCGCAGCTGGTCGAAGGTCGGGGTGCCGGGCTCGCTCACTGTTCCACTTCCTCGAACATCGCGGACGATTTTATCCGGCTGAACGCGAGGGCCGGCAAGCCCTAGATCGTCGCCTTGCACCGGCCCCCCCGCCGGTCGACGGGAGTAAGTAGCATGATCGATCTCCGCCCCCTCGCCTCGCTCGGCGGCGCCGACCACGGCTGGCTCGACGCCAAGCATCATTTCTCGTTCGGCGGCTATCACGACCCGGCGCGCACCCATTGGGGCAACCTGCGCGTGTGGAACGACGACACGATCGCGCCCAAGACGGGCTTCCCGCCGCACCCGCACCGCGACATGGAGATCATCACCTATGTCCGCGAGGGCGCGATCACGCACCAGGACAATCTCGGCAACGCCGGCCGCACCGAGGCGGGCGACGTGCAGGTGATGAGCGCGGGCACGGGCATCCGCCACGCCGAATATAACATGGAGGACGTGACGACCCGCATCTTCCAGATCTGGATCGTGCCGACGCGCACCGGGGACCAGCCGCAATGGGGCGCCAAGCCCTTCCCCAGAGGCGAGCGCTCGGGTCAGTTCGTCACGCTCGCCAGCGGCTACGACGGCGACGGCGACGCGCTGCCGATCCGCACCGACGCGCGCGTGGTCGGCGCGACGCTGCGCCGGGGCGAGCGCGCCGACTATCCGCTGGGGCGCGACCGCAAGGCCTATCTGGTGCCCGCCACCGGCGCGGTCGAGATCGACGGCGTGCGGGTCAACGCGCGCGACGGCGCCGCGATCAGCGACGTGGACGTGCTGAGCGTGACCGCGCTGGAGGACAGCGAGCTGGTGCTGGTCGACGCCGCCTGAGCTCGGCCGCGGCGCGCTCCGCCCGGGCGCGCCGCTCAGCCGACGCGGTCGCCGCGCCCCGCGCTGAAGCCGCGCAGCCACTCGGCGCGCTCGCGCGCGACCAGGGTCGCGCGATAGGGGCAGTCGTCGTGGTGGCCGCGCGGGTCGGCGGCGCGGCGCCAGCCCGCGTTATAGGGCGTGGCATCCGCCGCGGGCTCGGCCGAGCGCGCGGTCGGTGCCGCGGTACCGGGGGTCGGGGTCGGGCGGGCCATCGGTGCCTCCATCGGCGTGGGCCCGGCACCGCCGCGCTCGATCATGACTCACCCGCACGTCGCCGCGCGCGCTCACCTCGCCCTGGCGGCGTGCCCGACGGGTCGCGCGAGGATACCGGAGCCCTGACACGGATCAACTGATCTGTGTGAGCGACGCGGCTCGTTCCCCGCGCTGGTGCGCCCCGTCCGCCGACGTGCGCCGACGGCATCGCCGCGGCACCGCATGGCGGCGGCGGGCAGGTGTCACCTTTGTACATCAGCGGGTGCGCGGACTCATCGCACTGTCAAATTGGTATTGTTTCGGCCCTGACATCATGACAGCATGGTGACTACCAACACGGGAGGGAGCGGGTCCGCCGCGCGGCAATGGCATCAGCCAGCCGCGCGCGTGCGGCCGCGGGAAGGTCGCGCCACAGCGGCCGCGCGCGCGCACGTCTTTCCCGCGCTCGTTGGGAAACGAAGGGGAAGACATCATGATGTTCAGGGGAATGCTCGCCGCGTCGTGCTGCGCGGCGGCGCTGGTGGCGCTGCCGGCCGCGGCGCAGGTCACCACCGACAGCGCGACGAACACCGACCAGGGCACTTCCCCGGATGCCGCCCCAAATAACGGATCGCCGATCGGCGACCCGGTCGCCTCCGCCAAGCTCGCCGCGGACGTGCAGCGCGCGGGCGAGGCCGATGCCAGCAGCGACAGCGGCGACGTGGTCGTCACCGGCACGCGCATCGTCCGCCCCAACAACCGCTCGGCCGCGCCGATCGTCACCGCCACCGCCGCCGACATCGCGGCGCAGGGCGCCACCACGATCGAGGAGGTGGTCAACCGCCTGCCCCAGGTACAGGTGAACTCCGAGCAGAATTTCAGCGACTCCGAGGGGCGCCAGCGGATCAAGCTGCGCAGCCTGGGCTATGAGCGCACGCTGATGCTGATCGACGGGCTGCGCATCGGCCTGCCGAACACCGTCGACGTCGGCATCATCCCCACCGCGCTGGTCGAGCGGATCGACCTGCTGACCGGCGGCGCCTCGTCGGTATACGGCTCCGACGCGGTCTCGGGCGTCGTCAACTTCGTGCTGAAGAAGAACTTCACCGGCGTCCGCATCGACGGCAACTACAGCTTCTTCAACCACGACAACCGCAGCAGCGCGATCACCGCCGCGGCCGAGCGCGCGGGCTTCAACGCGGTCGACGGGATGAGCAACGACGGCGGCCGCGCCGACGTCAGCCTCGCCGCGGGCGCCGACCTGTTCGACGGCCGCGTCAACCTCACCAGCTTCATCAACTATCGCCAGTCGAACCTGGTGCGGCTGGTCGACCGCTCGAACAGCGTCTGCGAGGTGACCCAGCCGAGCAACACCGCGCCGCTGTCGTGCACGCGCGCCAGCTACACGGCCGCGGGCACGATCATCCCGCAGGCGGGCGCCAACGCCGGGCGTCAGTTCGTCAACAACCCCAACGGCGACGGCACCTTCATCCCGATCAACAGCGGCCCCGCGGGGACGTCGGCCAACCCCTATGACGACTGGGCCTCGCAGCGTCCGTTCAACCGGGTGAACGTCGGCGGCTTCCTCACCGCCGAGCTCACCTCCGACATCGAGCTGTACAGCAACGTGCTGTTCTATCGCGACAAGTCGTACAACACCCAGCTCAACCGCAACTTCAGCTACACGGCGTACGGCAGCGACCCCTTCCAGGTGAACTGCGACAACCCGTTCCTCTCGTCGTCGCAGGCGCAGGTGCTGTGCGGTACCAACGCCGGGGTGGCGGGGGCCTATGCCCCGCTCGACGTGCGCTACCGCTTCGACGGGCTGCCGCTCGTGCGCCAGAAGTTCACCAACGAGGGGTATCGCATCGTCGCCGGGCTGCGCGGCAAGGGCTTCGACGACGTCTGGTCCTATGACATCGCCGGGATGCTGTCGCGCGCGCGGCTCGACACGATCGACGTGCCCTTCGCGCAGTTCACCAACATCAACCGCTCGCTCGACGTGGTGAACGTCAACGGCACGCCGACCTGCCGCTCGGTGGTCAACGGCAGCGATCCCAGCTGCGTGCCGTTCAACGCCTTCGTCCCGTTCAACCGCGACCAGGCCACCAACGACTATCTCTACGGCGGCAGCGTCGGCGGCGCGACCGGCGGGATCAGCACGCGCATCCCGCGGCTGCTCCAGTTCCTCGGCACGGTCAGCGGCGACCTCGGCAAATACGGCGTCACCTCGCCGCTCGCACAGCAGGGCGTCGCGCTCGCGCTGGGCGCCGAATATCGCGAGGAGATGGAGCGGACGATCGTCAACCAGATCTTCATCGACAACAACGGCGGGCAGAACCAGCGCGTCACGCAGAACATCTTCGAGGCCAACGCCGAGATCCAGGCGCCGCTCGTCGAGGACCAGTCCTGGACGCGGCTGCTCCAGGTCAACGGCGGCTACCGCGTGTCGAAGTACAACCGGCTCGCGGGCAAGTTCGATACCTGGAAGATCGAGGGACTGTGGTCGCCGGTATCGGACATCACCTTCCGCGCCTCGTACAACAAATCGCAGGCGGCGCCCGGCGTCGGCGCCGCGGCGGGGGCGAGCAACATCACGTGGAACCAGGGCTTCTACGCCGATCCCTGCGCGCCGCGCGTCGATCCCAGCAACCCCAACGGGCCGCGGCTCGGGCCGCTCGGCACCGCCGCGCAGTGCGCCAACACCGGCCTGCCCGCCAACCTGTACGGCAGCCCGACGCTGGTCTGCCCCGACGACCGCTGCACCGTGCGCGAGGGCGGCTTCAACCTCACGCCGGAGACCGCGTTCACCAAGACGTTCGGCGTGGTGCTGCGCCCGCGCTTCCTCCCGGGGCTGACCGTCTCGGTCGATCGCTGGCTGATCGACCTGAAGGACCAGCTGGTGTTCCTCCAGCCGCAGGACATCATCAACGAGTGTCTCAACAGCGGGCTCGACTATTTCTGCCGGGCGATCATCCGCAACCCGACCACGGGCACGCTATCGAGCTCGCCCGCGACCAGCCCGGCGACCGGCTGGGTCGCGCGCGGTTCGTCGAACGGCTATACCGAGCAGTCCCACGGCTGGGACTTCCAGGGCCAGTACAACCTCGGCCTCGGCAATTATGGTAAGCTCGACATGAGCTTCAACGGCACGCTGATGACGCGCAACGGCGGCCAGGCCTCGCCCGCGGCGATCAAGCGCAACTGCACGGGCTATTTCGGCTCTGGTTGCGGCGAGAGCCTGCCCCGCTGGGCGCACCAGCTGCGCACCACCTGGACCGCGCCGGACAGCAGCACCAGCGTCTCGGTCAACTGGCGCCACCGTGGGGCCATGCCGCTGACCTTCTACGCGCCCGAGGACACCGGCATCCCGCAGCAGGACGAGAGCGCGCGGCGCGACCAGTTCCCCGGCATCGGCGCGTACAATTGGATCGATCTCGCGCTGGCGTTCGACATCAACAGGCAGATGACGTTCCGCATCGCCGCCAACAACCTGCTCGATCGCGACCCGCCGATCGTGCCCGACAGCCGCTCGACCATCGGGCTGCTGCGCGGCAACACGATCATGGCCTATGACCTGCTCGGCCGCCAGATCGTCGCGGGCGTGTCGCTGCGACTCTGAGGGGGGGCGGCCCAGGGGTGCGCGCGCCCCTGGGCGCCCTGTCGACCCGGGCCGGGGACGTGCTCCGGCGAAGGTGGGAGCCCGGGGCCACGCGGGCGACGGCCCTGGCCCTGGGCTCCTGCTGCGGCAGGAGCACGGTCCAACCACATGGATCGCGCGCCGGATGACGCGACGATCGCCGAGCGCCCGCACCATCGCTGGCGCCCCCGCCGGCGCACCCGCGATCGGTGCCTGTCATCGACGTGTCTTATTTACCACAATCTTCTGAAATTATCTGTCGCCGGCCATCTCGCGCCGCAAATAACCTTGCCGTCCACCCCTGCCGCTCTGCAGCATCGTGTCCGACAGGCGCCGGACAAGGCGCCGCAGCACAGGGAAGACCCATGAAGCGTTCGCTCGCCCGACGTCACCGCCTGCTCGCCCCCAGCCTCGTCGCGCTCGTCGCCGCGGCGCTGCCCGCCACCGCGCACGCCCAGGCCGCGCCCGAGCAGGACGCCGCCCAGATCGCCGCGCAGACCGGCGAGGACGTCGTCGTCACCGGCTCGCGCATCCGCCGCGACCCGCTCGACAACCCCTCCCCCGTCGTCACCGTCGACGAGGCCGCGATCGCCAAGACCGGCCTGTCCTCGATCGCCGACGTGCTGCAGCGCATCCCCGCCTCCTCGGGCGGGCTCAACTCCAAGTTCAACAACTCGGGCAACCTCGGCAACCCGCCCGACGGCGGCGGCGTCGGCGCCGGCTCGGCCGCGATCGACCTGCGCTATCTCGGCGCCAAGCGCACGCTCGTGCTGGTCGACGGGCTGCGCTACGTCAACGGCGCCAGCGCCAGCGGCATTCCCGGCACGGTCGACCTCAACTCGATCCCCGACGTGATGATCCAGCGCGTCGAGGTGCTCCAGTCCGCGGCGTCCGCGCTGTACGGGTCGGACGCGATCGGCGGCGTCGTCAACATCATCACGCGCTCGGGCCAGAAGGGCTTCCGCGCGCAGGCGCAATACGGCCAGTATCTCGGCGAGAACGACGGCGGCACGCAGAACTACCAGCTGAGCTGGGGCGGCGGCAGCGACCGCGTCCACCTCGACGTCGGCGGCTTCTACACCAAGCAGGATCCGGTCAGCGCCGCCGACCGCGACATCTCGCAATTCCCCAACCCCGGCCAGACCAGCTGCACCGACGAGATCGGCGGCTGCTCCAGCTTCACCCCGTCCGGCCGCTTCGTCGTCAACGGCCAGAACATCACGCTGCGCGCGCCGGTGACCGGCCGCCGCCCGGTCTATGACCCGACGCTGGCGACCGGCGACTTCAAGCAGTTCACCGCCGCGGACCGGTTCAACTTCGCGCCGTACAATTATTTCCTGACGCCGAACGAGCGCTACGGCGGCTTCGCCAACGCGCGCGCCGAGTTCACCGACTGGTTCAACGTCCGCGTCAAGGCGGTGTGGAACCACCGCCAGTCGCAGAACCGCGCCGCCTTCCTGCCGCTCGGCCTCGGGCCCGACATCGGCAACGGCAACCTGCTCGACACGATCACGATCGACGCGACCAACCCGTACAATCCCTTCGGCGTGTCGCTGGTGCCGGGGCAGAATTACAACGCGATCTACCGCCGTCTGGTCGAGGCGGGGCAGCGCACCTACAGCCAGTCGGTCGACACCTTCTCGGTCACCGGCACGATCGACGGCAAGTTCCAGCTGTTCGGCAAGAACTGGTATTATGACGCTAACGCGGTGGCGGCCACCAACGACGCGCACCAGCTGTTCACCGGCAACGTCAACGGCGCGCGGCTCGCGCAGGCGCTCGGCCCGGTCAGCCAGTGCACCGGCGCGTGCGTGCCGTTCAACATCTTCGGCGGCGAGGGCTCGATCACGCCCGAGATGCTCGCCTTCGTCGGCTTCGACGAGCGCTCGCGCAGCCAGCAGCGGCTCAACGACTTCACCTTCAACCTGTCGGGCGAGCTGTTCGACCTGCCCGGCGGTCCGGTCGGCGTCGCGGCCGGGTACGAGCATCGCTATCAGCAGGGCAGCTTCACCCCGGACCCGGTGATCCAGGCGGGCCTGGGCGCCGACATCCCCGCGCAGGCGGCGCGCGGCGCCTTCAACGTCGACGAGGTCTATGGCGAGCTGCGCGTGCCGCTGATCCGCGACGTGCCGTTCCTGCGCCTGGTCGAGCTCAACGGCGCGGTGCGTCACTCCAATTTCTCCACCTACGGCGGCAACACCACCTACTCGGGCGGCGCGCTGTGGAAGCCGGTGAACGACCTGCTGCTGCGCGGCCAATATGCCGAGAGCTACCGCGCCGCCTCGATCGGCGAGCTGTTCGGCGCGCAGTCGCGCTTCGACCAACCGCTCGCCGACCCGTGCAGCAACATCGCCGGCTCGCCCTACCAGACCTCGGGGACGGTTCGCGCCAACTGCACCGCCAACGGCGTGCCCGCCAGCGGCAGCTACGCCGAGCCGACCGGCCAGCTGCCGATCCTGACCGGCGGCAACGCCGCGCTCGCGCCCGAGACCGCCAAGACCTGGGTGTTCGGCGGCGTCTACAGCCCCGCCTGGGCGCGCACCGGCTTCGCCAGCGCGCTCAGCCTCGAGGTCAATTACTATGACATCAAGGTGGACGGCGCGATCGCCTCGATCCCGGCCGACACGCTGCTCAACCGCTGCGCGCAGACGGGTGACTCGCTCTCCTGCGCCTCGGTCGTGCGCGCGCCGAGCGGCGTGATCACCGCGATCAACGGTATCCTGCTCAACACCGGCGGAATCCGCACCCGCGGGGTCGACGCCACGTTCACGCTGCGCACGCAGCCGACCGGCGCCGGCACATTCGGCCTGTCGGTGAGCGGCAACTACCTGCTGAAGTACGAGGAGATCGTCCCCGCCACCGACGGCACGACGACGACCGACTACACCGGCACCGAGCGCGGCAGCCCCGACCAGGCCTATCCGCACTTCAAGGGCCAGGCGACGCTCGACTGGGACATCGGCCCGGTCGCGGCGGCCTTCACCGGCCGCTACATCGACGACGTGGTCGAGAGCCAGGGCGGCAACAGGCTGAAGAGCCGCTTCTACGGCGACGTCCAGCTCTCGTTCCGTCCGTCCTGGCTCGACGAGAAGATCGGGCTGACGCTCGGCGTCAACAACGTCTTCGACACCGACCCGCCCGCCTGCTTCTCGTGCAGCCTCAACAACTACGACCCGACCACCTATGACGTGCCCGGCCGCTTCGGCTATGCGCGGCTGAGCTACGGCTTCTGACCCGCGGTGGGGCGGCGGCCGCGGCCGTCGCCCCCGATGCGCCGATCCGCGAGCCCGACCCGCTATAATGACGGTCTGCGACGCGCGCGGCGTCGCCGGAGCGGGAAAGGGACGCGGGTGGCGCTGTGGCACGCGAGGAGACCGTGGCGGCGCCACACCGATCCCGCCGCGCTGTTCGTCCACCTCGCACCGGACGCCATCTACGCCGCGCAGGACGACCGCTTCGTCTTCTGCAACCCGGGCGCGCTGCGCATGTTCGGCTACAGCCGCGACGAGTTCATCGGCAGCAGTCCGGCGATCACCTCGCCGCCGCTGCAGCCCTGTGGCACGCCGTCGGCCGAGCTGATCACGCCGCGCGCGCAGGAGGCGATCCGCGACGGCGTCGCGCGCTTCGAGTGGCAGTGCCAGCGCAAGGACGGCAGCCAGTTCCCCGGGTTGGTCACGCTGCTGGCCGCCGAGATCGACGGGCGGCCGGCGGTGGTGGGCACCACGATCGACGTCGCCGACGTCGCGCAGATGATCGACGGCGTCACCGCCGGGCTGCGCCGCGTCGCCGCGGGTGATCTCAGCGAGCCGATCCGCCATACGTTCGCGCCGCGCTACGACGCGGTGCGCCGCTCGTTCAACGCGGTGGTGGACGACCTGCGCCGGCTGGTCGGCGCGGTGGCGGACGGGGCGCGCGCGATCCGCGGCGGCACGCTCGAGATCAGCACCGCCGCCGACGGCGTGTCGAACCGGATCGAGCGCCAGGCCGCCGCGCTGGAGCAGAGCGCCGCGGGGCTGGAGCAGCTCACCGCCAGCCTCGCCGCGACCGCGGGCGAGACCGACGCGGCCAGCGCGCTGGTCGCCGCCGCGCGCGCCGACACGGGCGCCACCGCCACGCTGGCGCAGCACGCGATCGCCGCGATGCGCGCGATCGAACATGCCAGCCAGGAGATCGGGGAGATCATCGCGGTGATCGACGGCATCGCCTTCCAGACCAACCTGCTCGCGCTCAACGCCGGGGTGGAGGCGGCGCGCGCGGGGGAGGCCGGGCGCGGCTTCGCGGTCGTGGCGCAGGAGGTGCGCGCGCTGGCACAGCGCTCGGCCGAGGCGGCGCGCGACGTCAAGCAGCGCATCGGCACCGCCACCGAGCAGGTCGTCGCCGGTGTCGCGCTGGTCGACCAGACCGACGGCGCGCTGCGCCGCATCGTCGCGCAGATAGACGGGATCGACGAGCGCATCAGGCGCATGGCGCGCGCCACGCGGCAGGAGGCGGACGGGATCGGCCAGCTCAACGTCGCGGTGGCGGAGATGAGCGGCGCGACGCAGCAGCACGCCGCGATGATCGAGCAGACCAACGCGGCGGCGCACGACCTCGCCGAGCGCGCCGCCCGGCTGGAGCGCGACGTGGCGCGCTTCCGCCTCGACGCGACCGCGCCGTCACCGTCGCGCGCGATCGTGGCGCCGCCGCGCCGCGGGTGAGGGGCGCGGCGGCGACGGCGCGTGCGCGCCCGGGTCTCAGCGCCGGAAGAGCGTGATCAGCGCGTCGACCAGCGTCGCGCCGCCGATGGGCGCGAGCAGCAGCAGCAGCATGTTGGCCAGCACCAGCCGCCCGAGCCAGCGCTCCTGCCGCGGCGACAGTCGCGGGCGCGCCGGGCGCGGCTCCCAGCGGGGCGGCGGCGGCTGATCGCGGAAGTCCATGAACATGCGGGTCACTCCGGGTCGCGCGCGGACATAACGCACGAGCCGCGTCACCGGCGCATCGTCCCTCCGGATCGTGTCAGTGCGCGGCCGGCGACGCTGGAGCGGGCAGCGGCGCGACCAGCGGCGAGTCGGCTCGGTCGACGAGGTAGAAAGCGGTGAGTGCCGCTGGCGCGACGCTCGAGCCGTTGTCGAAATGCTCGATCACGGCCTCGGCGGGTTCGTAGAAGGCATCGCCGACGGCCAGCCGGCGGAGCGGCGCGTCACCGACCTGGAACAGGAAAGTACCCCGCGTGACGACGCCCACGACCGCCATCGGATGGCGATGACGACCGCTTCGCTGTGCCGGCGCGAACTCGATCCGGCTGCCCTTGATGGCCCGCACCACGGTGCCGGCGGGGAGCGCCTGATCGAGCAGCGACGTACGCTTGACCGCCCCGGGTACGGCGACCCCCGAGGGGGCCGGCAGCAGCAGCAGGAGGGCGGCGAGCGGTGAATGCATGTCTAACCCCTGACCGGCGGTGAGCAGCTCCGCCATGCACCCGCCGCCGCCCGCCTGCCATCATACGCTGCCCCACCATGGCGGGCCCACGACGCGCGCCGACCGGGCGCGTCGCCCCCCTCACCTCACACCAGCTCGCGCAGCGCGCTCGCGTCGAAGTCCTTGAGCCCGTCGCTGTCGCCGGCGCGCACCTTCGCCACCCACTGCGGGTCGCTGATCAGCGCGCGGCCCACCGCGATCAGGTCGAACTCGTCGCGCTCCATCCGCTCGATCAGTCGATCGAGCCCCTCGGGGCGCGAGGCCTCGCCGCCGAACGCCGCGATGAACTCGCCCGACAGGCCGACCGAGCCGACGCTGATCGTGGTCGCGCCGGTCAGCTTCTTGGCCCAGCCGGCGAAGTTGAGCCCCTGCTCGCCGTCCAGCTCGGGGAACTCGGGCTCCCAGAAGCGACGCTGCGAGCAGTGCAGCACGTCGACCCCGGCGTCGACCAGCGGCTGGAGCCAGTCCGCCATCGCGTCGGGCGTGGTCGCCAGTCGCGCGCCGAAATCCTGCTGCTTCCACTGGCTGACGCGCAGGATGATCGGGTAATCCTCACCGACCGCGGCGCGGATCGCGGCCACCACCTCGCCCGCCAGCCGCGCGCGCTCCCTGATCGTCGCGCCGCCGTAGCGATCCTCGCGGCGGTTGGTGCCGGACCAGAAGAACTGGTCGATCAGATAACCGTGCGCGCCGTGGATCTCGACCGTGTCGAAGCCGAGCCGCTTGGCATCGGCCGCGGCGCGCGCGAAGGCGGCGACGGTGTCGGCGATATCCTCCTCGCTCATCGCCTCGCCGCGCGGCTTGTCCGGCGCGAGCAGCCCCGACGGGCTCTCCACCGCGACGTCGGGCTCCCAGCCGCTCTGCCCCTGGGTCGAGCCGGTGTGCCACAGCTGCGGCCCCATCTTGCCGCCGGCGGCGTGGACCGCGTCGATCACCTGCTGCCACCCGGCGAGCGCCTTGTCGCCGTGGAAGAAGGGGATCGCCGGCTCGTTGCGCGACGCGGGGCGGTCGATCACCGTTCCCTCGGACAGGATCAGCCCGACCCCGCCCTCGGCGCGGCGCTGGTAGTAAGCGGCGTTGGCGGCGCCGGGCACGCCCTCGGGCGCGAAGGTACGGGTCATCGGCGCCATGACGATGCGGTTCGCCAGCTCCAGCGACTTGAGGCGGAACGGGCGGAAGAGGATGTCGGCCGAGGCCATGCGGGCAAGCTCCGTTGCGATAGAGGCCCCTTAGGTATATCTAGGATACCTGGTGTCAATGAGGCGCCGTCGCGTCACTAGGTATCGTCGAGGAAACCGCCATGCATCTGCCCGCGGACAAGGCCGAGTGCCGGCGTCGCTTCTCCAGCGACTGCCCGAGCCGCGACCTGTTCGACCAGATCGCGGACAAATGGACGATGATGGTGCTGACCGTGCTCGACGACGGGCCGCTGCGCTTCAACGCGATCCGGCGCGGGCTGGAAGGGGTGACGCAGAAGGCGCTGACGCAGTGCCTGCGCCGGCTCGAGCGCAACGGGCTGGTCGAGCGGCGCGTGCTGGCGACCTCGCCGGTGGCGGTGGAATATGCGATCACGCCGCTCGGCCGCTCGCTCCAGCCGCCGTTCCGCGCGCTATACCGCTGGACGCGCGAGGCGATGCCCGGGGTGGAGGCGGCGCGCGCCGCGTTCGACGCGCGGGCGGGGTTAGGTCATCAGCGGCGGACGCCGGCTACTCCCTCCCCTTCAGGAGAGGGAGAATGACGCCTAGGCCATCACCCGCCGCCCGCGCTGCACCGTGGCGCTGTGCCCGACGCGCGCGCGCGACGTGCGCTGGCGGATCGTGTCGACGAACAGCCAGTCGTTGCGCACCTGCTCGGGGGTGATCGTCAGCGCCATATAGCCGCGTCGCGACGTGTCGCACCATTTGAGCTCGGGGTTGCCCTCCACCATCATCCGCGCGATCCGCGCGGGATCGGCGGTGAAGGCGCTCTCGAAGCCCGGCGAGGTCACCGCCTGGCCGGCGAACTCGACCCCCGCGGCGCCGTCCTGCGCCAGGTCGAACGCCCAGGCATTGTGGCTGTCACCGCTGAGCACCACCAGCTCGGCCTCGGCCGCCTGCGCCGAGCGCAGGAAGCGCGCGCGCGCGGCGGGATAGCCGCCCCAGGAATCGAGGTTGGAGGCGACGCCCGCGCGCGTCGCCGCGATCGCGCCGCGGACGTAATCGTCGACATGGCCCGTCCCGCCGCCGAGCAGCGCCTCGGCCGCCACCGGCATCTGCTGCCTGCCCATGATCGTGCCGAAGCCGACCACCTGCCAGCGCTGCCCCTGCCTCACGGAGCGACGCAGGTCGTGCGCCAGCCACACCTCCTGCTGCGAGCCCATCATCGTCACCGCCGGGTCCTGCCAGGCACCGTCGCGGAACGCCTTCAGCGCGGCGGCGGGGTCGGGCGCGCGCAGCAGCGTCGCGATCTCGTTCTGGCGCGAGCGCGCGAACAGCCGCGTCTCGGTGCGCCACAGGGTCGCCAGCGTGCCGATGTCATAGGCCTTCCACGGCTCCTCGCTGACCGGCATCCACTCGCGATAGGCCTGGACCGAGGCGTCGCGGCGCTGGTTCCAGTCGCCCTCGGTGGCGGGGTCGTGGTTCTCGGCGCCGCCCTCCCAGCTGTCGTTGGCGCTCTCGTGATCGTCCCACTGCACCACCCAGGGGACGCGCGCGTGCAGCGCCTGCAGGTCGGGGTCGGCGCGGTAGCTGGCGTAGCGCAGGCGATAGTCGGCGAGGTGGATCGTCTCGGCGAGCGGCTGCGGCACGCGCCCCGCCACCTGCGCCGCCTTGGGCGGGTAATTGCCCGGCGAATATTCGTAGAAATAGTCGCCGAGGTGGACCACCAGGTCGAGGTCGTCGCGCGCGGCGGCGTGGCCATAGGCGTTGAACCAGCCGAAGCCGAGGTTCGAGCAGGAGAAGATCGCCGCCGTGAAGCCCCGCGCCGCGTCGGTGGGCAGGGTCCGCGTGCGCCCGACCGGCGAGCGCGTGCCGTCGGCGGCGACGAAGCGGTAGTGATAGTCGGTGCCGGGGGTCAGCCCGTCGAGCGTCACCTTGGCGGTCCAGTCGCGCCACGCGCCGGTGACGAACGCGCCCGCGGCGACCACGCGCGCGAAGTCGGCGGTGTCGCTGATCTCGGCGACCAGCCGCGCCGAGTCGCCCGCCGCCGGGACGTGACGCGTCCACAGCAGCATCGAGTCGCTCGCCGGCTCGCCGCTCGCGACCGAGTGGGTGAAGCCCCGCGCGGCGAGCACGGACTGCGCCGCGGCGAAGCCGGGCAGGGCGAGCGCGCCGAGGCCGAGCGTGCCGGTCGCGAGCAGCGAGCGGCGGGAGAGCGTGAGCGTCATCGTGGCGGTTCCCCGGAAGCGAGTCCCCGCGCTCTCGGCCCGATCGGTGACGCCGGTGTGACAGGGGGGAGCAACGCCGCTTCAGCGGATCGTCCTCCCCATGGTGCCGTCAGCGCGACGCTAGATCACAGCCCCACCTTGAACCCGGCGCGGAACATGCGCCCGAAGATGCCGGTGCCGCCCTGCACCGGGTTGTACAGGTTGGCGCCGTAGGTCACCGGGTCGATCGGCGGCAGGTCGTCGAGCAGGTTGACCACGTTGACGTAGAAGGTCGCGCGGTCGTTGATCTTGACGCTGCCGGTGAGGTCGACGGTGATGTAGCTCTTGACGTCGCACGGCACGTAGCCGGGGTTGAGCGAGCAGTCGCCGCGCGTGCCGCCCTGGTCCTCCGCCGAGAGATTGTAGCCGTCGAAATACTGCGCCGTCGCGCTCAGCGTATAGGCCTTGTAGTTGAGCGTGTTCTGCCACGTCCCGCGCCACCGCGGCGTGCCCGAGCCGGCGGTGAGATTGTAGTTGCCGAGCGTGCCCTGATAGGTCTGCTTCGAGCCGTCGGCGAACTCGGTCGACAGCTCGAGGATCAGGCTCGCCTGCGCCGCCGAGGTGAAGCTGACGTCGTCGGCAAAGTCCAGCGTCCCGGTCGCGCCGAAGTCGATGCCCTGCGAGCGGATCGTGTTCTCGTTGACGTAGCTCGCCTCGACGAAGGCGAGGCGCGGGCGCGCGTTGGGGAAATTGGGGTCGATCACGTCGGGCACCAGGCCGAAGCCCGCCGGCGCGTCCTGCCCGGCATTGTAGGCGTCGATCGCGGCCTGGTTGTCCGCCGCGGCGATCGCGTCGGTCTTCTTGATGTTGAAATAGTCGACCGTCAGCGTCAGCTGGCGGATCGGCTCGAAGATCACGCCCGCGGTGAAGCTGCGCGACTTCTCGGGCTTGAGGTCGGGCGTGGCGCGCGTCGTCTGCCCGTAGGACGAGTTGCTGATATAGGCCGGGCACGAGGTGAAGGTCGCCTGCGAGCAGCCATATTGCGCCAGGAACGCGTCCGAATAGGTGCTTTTCGAGGCGTTGACGAAGCCGCTGGTGGGCAGCGAGTTGGCCTCGCCGAAGCTCGGGATGCGGAAGCCGCGCGAGTAGGTGCCGCGGATCGCCAGCTGGCGGAACGGCGTGAACTTGGCCCCGACCTTGGGCGAGAAGGCGCTCTGCCCGCTCGAGTATCTGTCGTAGCGGCCGGAGACGTTGACGAGGAATTGGTCGACGATCGGCGCGTTCAGCTCGGCGAACGCCGAATAGACCGAGCGGCTGCCGTCGATGCCGAAGGCGTTGAGCACGAAATAGCGGTCGGTCGGGCCGTTATAGTCCGGGTTGGCGCTGGGCGAGTTGATCGACTCGTAGCGATAGGCGATGCCGAGGCCGAGCTGGAGCGGGCCGCCGGGCAGCGTCGCCAGCGAGCGGCCGAGCGTCGCCTGCACCTGGGCGAGGTCGGACTGCGCGTCGGTGACGTTGTCGGGCGAGAGGAAGTTCTGCTGCGCCTGCGTGTTGGCGAACGGGTCGACGAAATCGTACGTGCCACGCGCGATCGCGGTGAGCAGGTTGTCGATGCGGACATAGCCCTGCTGCAGCCGGCGCAGGTCGGTGTGCATCGCGGTGGCGTCGACCGCATAGTCCCAGGTGTCGGCGACCTGCCCCTTGATGCCCAGCGCGGCGCGGTACACGCGGCTGCGGGTCTCGTCATAGGTGCGCAGGCTGGGCAAGCGGCCGACGATCCGCGCCACCTGCCCGCTCACCGCGAACGGGTTGTTGGGGTTGAGCGTGCCGTTGCTGGCGTTGCACCCGGTGTCGATGCCGTTGGCGGCGCCGACCCCGTTGGCGCAGACATAGACCGGCAGCGTCAGCGCGTACGAGCCCGGCGCGAAGGCGCCGCCGGTGCCGCTGGTGGTGAAGCGCGGGAAGTCGATCCCGGCGTTGGCGTTGGCGCGGATCGTCCCCAGCGAGCCGGTGTACCCGACGCGGCTCTGCTGGAAGTTGAACATGGCATAGGCCTCGGCATTGTCGCCGACCCGCGCGGTGAAGCGCGCCGAGCCGCCGAAGCGCTCGATCTGCGGCGAGATGACATTGTCGTTGTTGACGAGGTCGTCCTGGCACACCGAGGTGGGCGCGGCCGCGTTGACGAGGTTGCCGTCGTCGTCGGTGCGCGCCAGATCGGCGGCGCTGAGCGTGTAGCCCGGGCCGCGCGCGCAGCCGAGCGCCGGGTTGAGCTGCTGGTAGCGCCCCTGCGCGGTCGTGTTGGTGGGATCGAACGGGCGGACGTAGAGCGTGCCGCCGGTGTTGAAGACGCCCTCGGAGAAGGTGTAGCCGCCGTCGCCGTCGAGCCCGTTGACCACCTGGTTGGGGCCGCACGCGCCGTCGTTGCAGATGCGGCGGCGGTCGTCGCTGTTGTAGGGGTACGGCCGGTCGCGGTTGTACAGCGCGCTCTGGCGGAAATAGAAGCCGCTGACGTACGCGTTATAGCCGTTGTCGTCGAGGTCGCCGGTGCCCGCGATCAGGCTGAGCCGCTGGTTGGAGGCGTCGCCGCGCTCGCTGATGCCCGCCTCGGCGCGGCCGCCGATGCCCTTGTACTGGCGCTTGGTGATGATGTTGACCACGCCCGCGATCGCGTCCGCGCCGTAGCTCGACGAGGCGCCGTCGCGCAGCACCTCGATGCGGTCGACGATGTCGTCGGGGATGGTGTTGAGGTCGACGAAGTTGCGCGTGCCGTCGTCGGAGAGCGGGTAATAGGCCGCGCGCACGCCGTCGAACAGCACCAGGGTCGAGTTGGTCGACAGGCCGCGCAGCGACACCGCGGACGCGCCGCCGGCGAAGGCACCGTTGGCCGTGAACGAGTTGGTCAGCGCCGGCCCGTTGTTCGAGGTGAGCTGCTGGATGCCCTCCTGCACCGTCGTCACGCCGCGCTGGTCGAGCGCCTCCGCGCTCACCGTGGTGACGGGCGACGGGCTGGCGCGGTCGGTGGTGCGCAGGATCGATCCGGTGACGACGATGTCGCCGCCGGCGGGCGCCGCGGCGTCCGCGGGCTCGACCGGGCTCTGCTCGACCGGCGCGGGCGGCTGCTCGGCCTGCGGTGCCGTCGGCGTGGTCGGCGAGGCGACCTGGGCGTGCGCCGGCGCGGCGGCGAGGACGGTCAGGCTGGCGAGCGCGAGCGCGGAGCAAGCGACGTCGTGGCGCAGCGACGCGCGCGAGAACAGACGATGATCGGACACGGTGGACTCCCTGGTGCACCCGCGCCGGGGGGCAGCGCGGGTGTCATGCTTCCCATGCCGCGCGGAGTCGGACGCCCCGCTGCGACGATGGTTAATGAGACGCCCTCGTCACCCAATTGTAAACTCTGGCTCACGCTCGGATCACCGCGGTAAGCGCACGGTTCGTCACTGATGCTGACCTAATTCATCCCGTGATCACAACGAGATGCCCTTCCGCCCCGCGAGCTCGACGACATATTGCCACGCCACCCGGCCGGAGCGGCTGCCGCGCTGCGTCGCCCAGCGCACCGCCTCGGCCGGGTCGAAGGCGAGCCCGTGCCGCTCGGCATAGCCGCGCACGATCGCGAGATAATGGTCCTGGTCGACGGCGTGGAAGCCGAGGCTCAGCCCGAAGCGGTCGGCGAGCGCGAGCTGGTCGTCGTCGGCGTCGCGCGGGTTGATCGCGCGCTCGGCCACGGCGTGCTCGCGCACCACCAGGTGGCGCCGGTTGGCCGTGACGATCAGCCGCGCGTTGGCGGGGCGCGCCTCGGCGCCGCCCTCCAGCAGGGAGCGGAGCGCGCGCGCCTCGGCGGCGTCGTCGACGCCGAGGTCGTCGACGAACAGCGCGTAGGCGCGCGGCTGCCCCGCCAGCACGTCGAACAGCCGCGGCAGCGCGGCGAGCTGCTCCGCCGCCACCTCGACGAGCGCGAGCGCGCCGCCGCGCGCCTGCACCGCGCCGACGCTGGCCTTGACCAACGCCGACTTGCCGGTACCGCGCGCGCCCCATAGCAGCACGTCCTGCGCGGCATGGCCCGCGGCGAGCCGCTCGAGGTTCGCCACCAGCGCGTCGCGCTGCTGGTCGACGCGCTGGAGCAGCGCGAGGTCGAGCGGCGCGAAGGCCCGCGTCGCGACCAGCACGCCGTCGCGCCAGACATAGGCCGCGTGCGCCAGCGGGTCGGCGGCGGGCGGCGGCGGCGGGGCGAGCCGCTCCAGCGCGGCGGCGATGCGATCGAGCGGGTCCATCCGCGCGGGCTAGCGATGCGGCCGGTGCCGCTCAAGAGGCGCGCGCCGCGCTGCCCCGACCCTTCGATCCGGGTCAGGCGTCCGCCGCGGGCGCCGCCCTGCGCGCGCTCCTCATCCTATAACCCCTTGGACGAGCGAGGAGACGTGCGATGGCATGGCAGCGGATGCCGATGGAGACGTGGCAGAACAAGATGGCTGCGCTGGTCGAGGCCCTGCCCGACGCGGCGCTCGCCGACCTGCTCTCGCAGATCGAACTGGTGTCACCCGTGCTCGAGCCCGACGACGTCAGCGCCGCGCGCCACCCGGGCGACGTCACGATCGCGGGCGACTATACGCCGCTGACGCTGCTGACCCTGATCGAGGGCGATCTGAGCGTCGCGGGCCAGGTCTCGACCCAGGAGGTGGACGGCAACGACGGCCATGCCGCGCTGGTGGTGTTCGGCAGCCTGCGTTGCGGCAGCCTGCTCAACGACTGGGGCAGCCGCGTGGTGGTCACCGGCGATCTGGTGGTCGGCGACTGGCTCTACACCGCGCGCGAGGATTCGGTGCTGGTGGTCGGCGGCGACCTGCGCGCGCCCGTGCTGGTGAGCGGCGACAGCGCGGTGGAGGTCGGCGGCACGGGCGAGATCGAGCACGGCCTGGGGATGGTCCGCCGCCTCGGCGCGGCCGGGGGCGCGGCGGTGACGCCGCGCCACGGCTGGCACGCGCTCGCCGCGCTGCTCGCGCTCGACCCGGCGCGTGCCACCGAGGAAGAGGAGATCGTCCCGCTGCTCGAGGACCGGCTGTACCGGATCGGCAGCATCCTGCCGTGACTCGGGCGCGGGGGCGCGCGCCTCCACCCTAGCCTCGCGCGCTCCCGCACCTTATGTGCGCGCGCATGACCGAGATCACCGTCGCCGCGCTGCAGCTGGCCTTCTCCGCCGACATCGACGCCAACATCGCCAAGGTCTCCGAGGCTGTGCGCGAGGCGCACGCGCGCGGCGCGCAGGTGATCCTGCCGCCCGAGCTGTTCGAGGGCGAGTATTTCTGCCGCGTCGAGGACGAGTCGCTGTTCGCCAACGCCGCGCCGGTGCGCGAGCACAAGGCCGTGCTGGCGATGCAGGCGCTCGCGGAGGCGCTGCAGGTATATATTCCGACCAGCTTCTTCGAGCTCGACGGGCCGCACCATTACAACTCGCTGGCGATGATCGGCCCCGACGGCGAGATCCAGGGCGTCTATCGCAAGAGCCACATCCCCGACGGCCCCGGCTACGAGGAGAAATTCTACTTCCGCCCGGGCAACACCGGCTTCAAGGTGTGGGACGGCCCGGTCAGCGCGGGGCATCGCACCCGGCTCGGCGTGGGCGTCTGCTGGGACCAATGGTATCCCGAGACCGCGCGCGCGATGATGCTGATGGGCGCGGAGGTGCTGTTCTACCCCACCGCGATCGGCAGCGAGCCCCACGACACCTCGCTCGACACCGCGCGGCTGTGGCGCCGCGCGATGGTGGGCCATGCGGTATCCAACGTGGTGCCGGTGATCGCGGCCAACCGGGTCGGCACCGAGCCCGAGGGTGTGGCAGGCGGCCAGACCTTCTACGGCACCAGCTTCATCACCGACGAGCGCGGCGACATCCTGGCCGAGCTCGACCGAGAGGAGGAGGGCGTGATCACCGCGACGATCGACCTCGACCGCGTCCGTCGCCACCGCGCCGCCTTCGGCTTCTTCCGCGACCGCCGCCCCGAGCTGTACGGGCGGCTGGTACAGGATATCTGAGGCACGCGCTCCTCGCCTCGCCGGGAGGAGTGGGGGCGCGACAGCGGCGGTCGGCGCCGCCCGACCTCACTCCTCCCCGGCGGCTACCGCCCCCACCAGCCCCGGCGCGTCGGCGACGAAGCGGTCGAGCACGCCGTCGGCCACCTTCACGGTGCCGTCGAACCGCGTCGCGCCCGGGATGGTCTTCACCGCCGCGGCCTGCGCCGCCAGCTGCCCCGCCGCGGCGAAGTCGCGCGACGCCGCCGCGCTGCGGTCGAGCGCCGCGCCCAAGCCGGTCGCGGTGAGCTGGAGCGCGCGGCCCCACAGCGCGGTCGCCTCGAGCCACGGCGCCGCCTGCGCCGCGAAGCCGGGGTCGGTCACGCCGGCGCGGATCGTGTCGGGTGCCGCCGCCAGCGCGTCGGCGCGCGCCGCCAGCGCCGCGATCGCCGCGCGCCGCGCGCCGTCGTCGCCGTCCGCCAGCGCGAAGCGCACCCCGTCGAGCAGCGCCCTGAGCCGCGGCGCCTGCTCCTGCCACGGCTGGCTGCCGAACGTGGGGGCGAGATGCTGCGTGTCGAAGAAGTCCAGCAGCGCCGCGGCGGTGCGCGCGTCGCCGCCCGACAGCGCGTCGGCGGCGAAGCGCCAGCCCTGCGCCGGGTCGTAGCCGCGGTCGTTCCACGCGAACCCCGCGACCCCCGCCACCGCGACGCGGCTCGGCGCCTCCTGGTTCATCGGGTTGGAGAGGATGCCGCTCAGCTCGCTCGCCAGCCCCGCCTCGCGCCGCGCGTAAGGGGCGAGCAGCAGCCGGCCGGTGGTCTGGGCATAATCGTTGACGGGGTAATTGTCCCATAGCAGCGTCTTGCGCCCGAACGCCGCGGTCGCGGTCTTGGCGTCGCCGATCGAGATCGCGGGGGGCACCACGTCGGTGCCGGTCCACTGCACCACCACGCGCGGGTCGAGCTCGCGCCGCAGCGCGGCCTTGTAGGGCGTCTCCTTGGCGTCGTAATATTCGGTCGGCACCATGATCAGCGGCGGCGCCCCGCGGTCCTTGGCGGTCAGGTCGCGCTGCACCGCGTTGAGCAGCCGCGCCTGCGCGGTGCCCGCCGCCGCCGCGCCCGAGGCGCCGAACGCGGCCTCGTCCTGCGGGCAGTTCCACTTCTTATACTCGATGTCGTCGAGCGCGACGTAGAAGCTGCGCACGCCGATGCCGCGCAGCGCGTCGAACTTGCGCTCCAGCGCGGCGGCGTCGGTGGGGGCGGAGAAGCACACCGTCGGCCCCGGCGAGATGGCGTAGACGAAGTCGACGTGGTCGCGCTTCGCCGCCGCCGCCAGCGTGCCCAGCTCGGCCAGGGTCGCGGCGGGATAGGGCTCGCGCCAGCGGTCGCGCGCGTAGGGGTCGTCCTTGGGGCTGTAGACGTAGGTGTTGGCCTTGACGCTGGCGAGGAAGTCGAGGTGGCGGACGCGGTCCTCCTGCGACCAGGGCCTGCCGTAGAAGCCCTCGATCGTGCCGCGGATCGGCATGGCAGGATGGTCCTGGATGACCAGGCCCGGCACGTCGCCGCGGCGCAGCAGCTGGCGGAGGGTCTGCGCGGCGTGGAACAGCCCGTCGGCGTCGTGCCCGGCAAGCGCGATCAGCCCGCCGCCCGCCGCGTCGGGGCGCGCGACGAGCGTGTAGCCCTCGGGTCGGTCGTCGGCGGTGGCGCCGGCGCGCGCGAGCGAGGCGCGCACCGCCGCGGCGTCGCTCGCGCCGACGACGACGTGGAGCATCGCGAGCGACGCGGGGAGCCGGCTCGCGGCGGTGACCTGGGTGACGCCGGCGGCGGCGAGCGCGGCGCGGACGAGGGCGACGGTCTCGGGGGCGGTGCCGGGCGCCACCACCAGCACCGCGGCGCGGCCGAGCGCGACGCTGCCGCCGGTCAGCGCCATCGCGGTGGGCGCGGGGAAGATAACGGGGCGCGTCGGCACCTGCGCCGCGGCGGGCGCGGCCGCGACGACGGCGAGCGCGGCGGCGAGCCGCAGGGGGCGAAGGGTCCGCGTGCGTGTCATGTCGCGCTCCGGTATCATGTTGGTATTATGATTGTCTGGGTAGAAGGCGGCGGACGCCTTCGCAAGCGGTGGCGCGGGCGCGGCGGCGCGACGGTGGCTGGTTGGAATGGCGCCGGCTGCCCTCACTGCCGTCATCCTGAGCTCGTCTCAGGATCCACCGGCCCGCGAGCGCCGCCGCCCGCTCTCGCGCGGCACGGTGGATCCTGAAACGAGTTCAGGATGACGCCCGCGGGGGACGGGGACGGGGGTCGGGGGCGGGGCGGCAGCGCTTCCCGGTATCAACGCCCGTGGGCTGGGGCGCCTCCCCTCCCCGCCGCCGCCATCGCAGCGCGGGCGCCGCTTACCCCGCCGTCCCCGCACCCGGCCGCGGCGGCGACGGCGCGCCCGCGGCCACCACCGTGGCGGGGACGAGCTGACCCGCGCGCCAGCGGTCGTACGCGGCGAAGAAGTCGGTGAACGGCCGCTCCAGCGCCGCCAGCCGCTCGGCCGCGAAGCCGGGCAGCGACGCCGGCGGCACCGTCGCGACCGCGCCCAGCGTGTCCGCCGCGCCGGCACAGAAGGAGTCGCGCGCCAGGTCCTGCGCGAAGAAATTGTAGAGCCGCGTCATCTGGTCGTCGAAGCGGTCCTGCCAGTCGCCGCCGCCGGCGCGATACTCGGCCTGCAGCGTCGCCTGCGCGCTGGCGAACTCGGCCTTCCGCGCCGCGAGCATCGCGTTGTACTGCGCGATGATCGTCGCCTCCTGCGCACCGCGGCAGGCGAGCGCGGCGACGTTGAGGGCGCTGCGCAGGTGCCACACCGCGCCCGCGCCGCTGAGCGCGCGGTTGGGCGTGGGATAGCTGCCGTCGGGCAGGCGCGCGGGCACGGTCATCCCCGGCCGCGCCCCGGCGGGCAGCGGCGCCGGCACCATCGCGACCACGGGCGGCGGCGCCGCGGACGCGCTCGGCGGCGGCGCGGCGTGGCGCGCGCAGCCGGCGAGCAGCGCGACGGCGACCAGCGCGACGGTGATCGATGCGACGGGCGCGCTCTGCTGGAAACGCACGGTCGGCCCCTTTTCCTGTGTCCCCGACCATCGTGTACGCCCGTCCCGCCGCCGCGCCCACGGCCCCTCGCCGGCGGGCGCGCCGAGCCGAGTCGCTTTCGCGCCAGAGCGAGTCGCGCGCCGCTCAGGCCTCCTCGATCCGGCGCTCCTCCTCGGTGCGCAGGCTCATCTCGGTGAAGTCGAGCTCCTCCTGCAGCACCAGGAAGGAGTCGGCGCCCACCTCCTGTGCCTCGCGCAGCTCCTCCAGCCGCTCGCGCTGGCACGCCACCGCGGCGAGGCCGAGCTGGCGCTTCTCCTCGCCCGCGCGCGCGTCGCCGCCCGTCATCATCGCGTCGCGCTTGGTGGCGAGGCCGTAGCGCCAATGGTCCGCGGCCGCGCCGCGCGCGTCGCCGATCCGCGCCAGCGCCGCCTCCGCCATCGCGACGCGCGCGCGTGCCAGTTCGTCGCCCAGCCCGTCGTCGCCGTCGAGCCCGAGCCAGCGCACCAGCGGCGCCAGCGTCATGCCCTGTACCACCAGCGTGGCGAGCACCACCGCGAAGGCGGTCAGCACGATCAGGTCGCGCTGCGGGAAGTGGCCGGGCAGCGCGAAGGCGGTGGCGAGCGTGACGATGCCGCGCATGCCGCACCAGCCCACCACCACGCTCTGCGACAGGCCGGTGGCGGGATAGTCGCCGCGCAGCCTGGGAAAGCGGTGGGCGAGCCGGTTGTAGACCAGCACCCAGGCCATGCGCACGACGATCAGGCAGGCCACCACCGCGGCGGCGAACACCGCCGCCTCGCGCAGTCGCTCGGGCGCCATGCCGCCGACGATCGTGCGCGCCTGGAAGCCCATCAGCAGGAAGGCCAGCACGTTGAGCAGGAACACCGCGGTCTCCCACACGGCGAAGTCGTGCAGCCGCGCGCGCGGCGGCGTCACCAGCCCGGCCGAGCGCGCGATCGTCATCGCGAAGGTGACGAGGCACAGCACCGCCGAGAGGCCCAGCCGCTCCGCCACCAGCCAGGTCGCGAAACCCGACACGAACTGGAAGATGTTGCCGCTCAGCGTGCCCCAGACCAGCGGCTGGATCCGCCGCATCGCCAGCGCGAGCAGGTAACCGAGCAGCATCCCGCCGGGCACAGCGACGCCGACGCGCAGCGCCAGCCCGCCGTCGATCCCGCCGTGGCTCTCGACCAGGATCGCGGCGGTGTAGAGCAGCAGCGCCGAGGCGTCGTTGAGCAGGCTCTCGCCCTTGAGCACCGCGACGGTGCGCCGCGGCATTCGAACGCTGCCCGAGATCGCGGTGGCCGCGGCGGCGTCGGGCGGCGCGACGATCGCGCCGAGGGCGAGCGCGGCATAGACCGGCAGCCCGGCGACCGTGACGCCCAGCCACGTCACCGCGCCCGCGCTCAGCAGCACCGCCACCAGCGCCAGCGCGGTGAGCGGTCGCCACAGCCGCACCACCGTGCCGACCGGGAAGTCGAAGGCGGCGTCGATCAAGATCGGGGCGATGAACAGCGCCAGCGCGGTATGCGGGTCGAGCGCGATCGTCGGCGCGCCGGGCAGCCAGGCGAGCGCCACCCCCGCGGCGGCGAGCAGCGCGGGATAGGGGATGGCCATCCGTCGCGCGAGCTGGAGCAGCAGCACCGCGACACCGAGCAGCGCGAGCAGGCTCTCGAAGAAGGTCACGGCGCGCTCCCCGGCCGCGCCGGCTCCCGCGGCGCGCGTCCGCAGCATGGCCGATCGCGCGCGGTCGCGCCAGCGGCCGGTGGAGGACACGAGCCGCGCGCGCGGCGCGGGCGCCGACCGGCCCTTGTCGCCCGGACCGCCCGATCACCGCCGGACGACACTCGCCGACGCCCGAGGGGAGCGGGCCACTCCCCCTCAGGCGGGCGTCATCCCGAGCGCGTCTCGGGATTCATCCCGCCTCTCTCTCAGGTGCCGGTGGCGCTCGCGGCACGATGGATCCCCGAGACGAGCTCGGGATGACGGCGGGGCCGGACAGAGAGTCGTTCCCACCCCGACCTTCGTCGCGATTCCTCCTCTGCCATCGAGCACTTACATTGCCATGCCGGATCGCAGCCGCGCGGTCGGCGAGGAGAGGCTACCGTCATGTCCGCCCACCGCCCGCTCGCCGCCCTCCTTCTCGCGGTCCTCGCCCTCCCCGCCGCGGCGGCCCCCTCGCGCGGCGTCTCCGCCTTCGTCACCGCGCCGCCCGACCCGCGCGCCACCACCGTGCGCGGCGTCGGCGACGGCCGCGCCGACGACAGCACCGCACTCCAGCAGGCGATCGACGCCGCGGCGGACCAGGGCGGCGGCGGGATCGTCTTCCTGCCGCCGGGACGCTACCGCATCACGCGCACGATCTTCCTGTGGCCGGGCGTGCGCCTGTTCGGCGTCGGCGCGCGGCGACCGGTGATCATGCTCGGTGCGAACACGCCCGGGTTCCAGAAGGGCGTCGCGCACATGATCGTCTTCGCCGGCGCGCGCCGCTCGGGCGCGGGCGGGCGCAGCGAGGGCGGGCGCGTCGGCGCGGCGGCGCCGCGTCGCGTCGCCTTCCCGGTCGCGGGCAGCGTGCCCTTCGACCCGGCCATCGCCGACGCCAATCCCGGCACCTTCTACTCCGCCATCAGCAACGTCGACGTCGCGGTCGGCAGGGGCAACCCGGCGACCGCGGCGATCCGCTTCCACGCCGCGCAGCACGCCTATCTCAGCCACATGGACCTCGACCTCGGCCCCGCGCTGGCGGGTCTGTACCAAGTCGCCAACGTCGCGCGCGACTTGCGCTTCCGCGGCGGGCGCTACGGCATCCTCGCCGAGAAGCCGTCACCGGCCTGGCCGTTCACCTTGCTCGACTCCACCTTCACCGGCCAGCGCGACGCCGCGATCCGCGAGCATGAGGCGGGGCTCACCCTGGTCAACGTCGCCTTCCGCGACACGCCCGTGGGCGTCGAGATCGACCGCGGCTACGGCGACTGGCTGTACGGTCAGGACGTACGCTTCGAGAATGTCGCGCGCGCGGGCGTGATCGTCTCCAACGAGAACAACGCCTACACGCAGGTGACGTTCGAGAACGCGCTGGCGCGCCGCACTCCCGTCTTCGCGCGCTTCCGCGACAGCGGCGCCGAGCGGCGCGGCGCGGGCGCGGCCTATCGCGTGACCAGCTTCAGCCACGGGCTCGCGGTCGCGGGCTACGCCGAGATGGGCACGCCGCGCACCGCGATGGCGACCGAGCCGCTCGCCGCGCTGCCGCCGCGCCGCGCCGACGTCATCCGCGCGCTGCCGTCGACGCGCGCGTGGTTCAACGCGCGCGACGCCGGCGCCAAGGGAGACGACCGCGGCGACGACACCGAGGCGCTGCAACGCGCCATCGACTCGCACCGCATCGTCTACCTGCCCGCCGGCCGCTACGTGGTGAGCGACACGCTGCGGCTGCGGCGCGACAGCGTGCTGGTCGCGCTCCACCCCAATCTCACCCAGATCCTGCTGCGCGAGAGCACGCCCACCTACCAGGGCATCGGCGCGCCCAAGGCGCTGCTGGCGAGCGCCGACGGCGGCGACGCGATCGTGAGCGGGATCGGCCTCGCCACCGGCGGGATCAACCCGCGCGCCACCGCGCTGCTGTGGACCGCGGGGGCGGACTCGCTGGTCGACGACGTCAAGTTCCAGGGCGGCCACGGCACCGACCTCGCGGGCGGGGTGCGCTTCAACCCGTACAATGCCAACGCTACCGGCGACGCCGATCCGGCCAGGCGCTGGGACGCGCAATATCCCAGCCTGTGGGTGACGCGCGGCGGCGGGGGCACGTTCAACGGTCTGTGGACGCCCAATACCTATGCCCAGGCGGGACTGTACGTCTCCGACACGGCGACGCCCGGGCGCGTCTACCAGATGTCGTCCGAGCATCACGGCCGGGTCGAGATCGCGCTCAACCGCGTGGCCCACTGGGAGCTGATCGCGCCGCAGACCGAGGAGGAGGGCGGCGAGAGCCGCGACGCGGTCGCGCTCGAGATCCGCGACTCGCACGCTATCCTGGTGGCCAATCTCCACGCCTATCGAGTCACGCGCACCGCCAAGGCGCTGCCAGCGGCGGTGACGCTGTACGGCGCGCGCGACATCCGCTTCCGCAACGTCCACGTCAACGCCGAGAGCGGGCTGGCGACCTGCGACGAGAACGGCTGCGCCACCTTCCTG
Organism: Sphingomonas folli; assembly: GCF_019429525.1. Classification (GTDB taxonomy): domain Bacteria; phylum Pseudomonadota; class Alphaproteobacteria; order Sphingomonadales; family Sphingomonadaceae; genus Sphingomonas; species Sphingomonas folii. The sequence continues at coordinate 28,264 of NZ_JAHXZL010000013.1, forward strand.
CGCGCGAACAGATTCCCCTACGAGAACGCGATCGTCGACGTGGCGAGCGGCGCGCAGGTGCGCGAGCGCGAGTTCGCCGCCTTCGACGTGCCGGCGACCGCGGTGGCGCCGCCGCCCGCGGCGGGCGGCGCGGTCGAGAAGCTCGCGGGCGGCTTCGACGCGGCGGGGGGCGGCACGGTCGCGCCCGACGGCACGCTCTACTTCGTCGACCGGATCCAGCAGCGCCTCTATCGCTGGTCGGCGGCGCGCGGGCTCGGCATCGAGCGCGACACCACGCTCGACGCGGTCAGCCTCGCCGCGGACGCGGCGGGCGACCTGCTGGTGCTGTCGGCGGCGGGGCGCGACGGCACCGTCTCCTCCTTCCGCCCCGGTAGCAGCGAGCTGGCGCTCGACGTGATCCCGCCCGCGCCGCTCGCGTCGGTGACCGCGCCGCGCGTGCTGCTGCCGGGCAGCTGGTGGGTCAACGGCGAGTTCCGCGACCGATATGATCCCGCGACCGACCGCTTCGCCACGCTGGCCGAGCTGTTCGCGCGCGACGTCGCGACGCCGGCGCCGCGCGCCCATGTCGCGCCCGACGGCACGCTCGCGCTGCCGGCGTGGCGCGTGTTCCAGCAGGGGCCGCCCGACTTCCGCGCGCGCCGCTTCTCGCACGCGCTCGACGCCTATGGCCTGGTCGCGGCGCGCGTCGGCGAGCGCAGCTACGTCAGCAACGCCTCGGAGGCGCGCACCTACAGCGCTCTGGTCGGCGCGGGCGGCGCGCTCAGCGACCTGCGCGTCTTCGCCGAGCGCGGCGGCGAGAGCGTGGTCGCCGACGCGCGCGGGCGGGTGTACGTCGCCAACGGGCAGGTGTTCGTTTACGGCGCGGACGGCGGCGCGCTGGGCCGGATCGACGTGCCCGAGCGCCCGCTCCAGCTGTTGCTCAGCCCGGACGGGGCGTCGCTCTACGTGCTGACGCACCATTCGCTGTACCGCGCGCGGCTCTGAGCCGCCGGCGTGTTCCTGCGCGCGCAGGAACCCAGGGCCGCGAGTGCTGTCCCTCGCGGCCCTTGGCTCCTGCGTCCGCAGGAGCGCGGGTCTTTGTCAGAGGGTGCCGTCCGCATGCCCCGGCCCCGACCGGGCCCGCCGCGCTCACCAGAAGGTCGCGTACAGCGCCACCAGGATCAGCACGAGCGCCAGCGCGCCGACGTTGAACGCCGCGCTGGTGGCGTAGCGCACGTCGCCGGTGACGATCGTGTCGCGGTCGTCGCGCCGCGGCGTGACCAGCGAGGCGCCGACCGCCAGCGCCAGCGCGATCAGGAACACCAGCCCCATCCGGTCCATGAACGGGAGCCCGGGCAGCAGCAGCTTGAACCCCCAGGACAGCAGCACCGAGGCGACCGCGGCGATGATCGCGCCGGCCTCGTTGGCGCGCTTCCAGAACAGGCCCAGCAGGAAGATCACGGTGATGCCCGGCGTGAAGAAGCCGGTGAACTCCTGGATGAACTGGAACGCCTGCTCGGACGATCCCACCAGCGGCCGCGCGGTGAGGATCGCGATCACCGTCGCCACCATCGCGGCGACGCGGCCGACCAGCACCAGCCGCGCGTCGTCGACGGCGCCGTCCTCGGCCGCGGACGCGCGGCGCTTGAACTTGGCCCAGACGTCGAGCGTGAAGATGGTCGCGATCGAGTTGATCTTGGACGCGGTCGACGCGATGATCGCCGCCACCAGCGCGGCGAAGACGAGGCCGAGCAGCCCGGTCGGCAGCAGCCGCATCATCGTCGGATAGGCCTCGTCGGGCTTGGCCAGCCCGGGCGCGAGCACCACCGCGGCGATGCCCGGCAGCACGATGATGATCGGCATCAGCAGCTTGAGGAAGGACGCGAACAGCACGCCCTTCTGCGCCTCGGCCAGCGACTTGGCCGCGAGCGCGCGCTGGATGATATATTGGTTGAAGCCCCAGTAGCTGAGGTTGGCGATCCACATCCCGCCGATCAGCACCGAGAGGCCCGGCAGGTCCATGTAATGCGGGTTGTCGCGCGACAGGATCATCTCGAAATGATCGGGCAGCTCGCGCGTGAGCCGCGCGAAGCCCGCGACGAGGCCGGCGCCCTGCCCCAGCTCGCCCAGTGTGAGATAGGCGATGATGAGGCCGCCGAGCACCAGCAGCGTCACCTGGACGATGTCGGTCAGCGCCACCGCCTTCAGCCCGCCCTTGAGCTGGTACAGCAGCGCGAACGCGCCGAGCACCACCAGCGCGATATTCTGGTCGACCCCCGCCACCTTGGTCACCGCGATCGAGCCGAGCCAGATGATGCTGGTCAGGTTCACGAAGACGTAGAGCGCGAGCCAGAACAGGGCCATCAGCGTCCGGATCGAGGGGCCGTAGCGCCGCTCGAGGAACTGCGGCATCGTGTAGATCTCGTTGCGCAGGAAGATCGGCAGGAAGAACTTGCCGACGATCAGCAGCGTCAGCGCCGCCATCCACTCGTACGAGGCGATCGCCAGCCCGATGGCATAGCCCGAGCCCGACATGCCGACGATCTGCTCGGCCGAGATATTGGCCGCGATCAGGCTGGCGCCGATCGCCCACCAGGGCAGGTTCTTGGAGGCGAGGAAATAGTCGGTGGTGCTCTTCGGCCCGGCGCCCGCCTTGTCGCGGCTGACCCATTGCGCCAGCGCGAAGATGAAGATGGCATAGGCCACCACCACCAGCACGTCGATCGTGGCAAGCTGCACCTGTGTCTCTCCCCGTCCGCCGCGCGTCGCGTGTCGGGCGCCGTTGTAGGTCGCGCGGGCAGGCTGTCCACCCGTGTCGTGCCGCTCGCGCGGGGCGCGACAAAGGTTGCGACGCCGACACATGCCGCAATCACCCGGTGCGGCGGTGGCGGCAGGGAGGAGGCGAGGCCGCGGCGTTCCCGTGCTATCCGTCGCCTCGCGCCGCCCGCTTTCCTCCCGGTGGGCGGGCGGCGCCTCACTCGACCGCGGCGGGGAGAAGACGATGATGCCCCTTCTGCTCGCCGCGGTCCTTGTCGCCGGCGCCGCGCCGGACGATCCGGTCGTGCCGGCGCCGCCGCGGCGCGTGCGCAGCGTCGCGCTCGCGCCCGGCGAGAGCTGCCCCAGGCCCGCCGGCGACGAGGTGGTGGTGTGCGCCCCGCTCGACGAACCCTATCGCATCCCCAAGCCGCTGCGCCGGTCCGAGATCGCGGCGAAGAACCAGAGCTGGGTCAACCGAGTCGCGACGATGGACGAGGTCGGCCGCGTCGCCGGCGGGTTGCCCGACACCTGCTCGGCGGTGGGCACGGGCGGCCAGACCGGCTGCACCCAGTCGATGATGCGCGCCTGGGCCGCCGATCGGCGCCAGCTCGCGCGCGAGAGCGCGGCGGTGCCGTGAGGCTGTCGGATCGCGGCACGCCGGTGTCGCGGTCCGAGCGGCGTCCTCTCCCTTCTCGGCGTCACCCTGAGTTTGTCTCAGGACCTCCCGTCCGGCACTCGCCGCCACCGCCGAGTAGGCGGCACGGCGAGCGCTTGAAACGAGCTCACGACAACGTCGGGACGGGGACGCCGGTAAGCGCCCCTCCCCTCAGCGTGGCCGCATCGTCGCGGCGGCGAGCTTGCCGACCAGCCCGGGCAGGCCGGCATAGTTCGCCTTGTGGTACGGCGAGTCCTGCTCCAGCACCGCCGAGATGCGCCGGTGCGCCTCGGCGAGCGCGTGATACGGCAGCCCCGGCAGCAGATGGTGCAGCGCGTGGTAGCGCAGCCCGACCGGCGCCCACAGCACCGGCAGCAGCGCGGGCGGGGGCACGTTGACCGTGTCGAGATACTGGGCGGTGACGCTCATCGCCTCGCCCTCATTCTCCCACAGATGCGCCACCAGGGTGCGAACCTGATTGATCAGCGCGACGCCCGAGCCGACCGCCAGGAAGATCGCGAACGCCCTCACAGACACCACGCCGGTGGCGGTCAGCACCAGCAGCGCGATCGCCCACAGGCTGGTGACGATCTCCCAGCGGGTCCAGCGCGCTCTCTCCTCGCCCTGGGGCGCGCGACGGCGGAACCGCGGGTTGATCGACAGCGCCGAGTAGCGCGCCACCACCGCCTCGCGCAGCCGCGGCGACAGCGCCGACAGCGGCGCGAGCAGCGCGTAGCGGATCATCAGCCCGACCGGCGCCAGCGCCGACACCAGGATGAACACCGGCAGAGTCCACGGCCGCATCAGCGCGAGCGGCAGATATTCGGGGTCCTCCGACGTGCCGTAGCGCGTCTTGGCGTGATGCAGGTTGTGGACGCCCTCGTACATGAAGGAGGGGATCATCATCGGCACGCCGATGAGCGCGTTCCAGCCGGCGCGGAAGCCCGGCACGGCGGCGTGCTTGATGTGGCTGATCTCGTGGATCATGCTCATGCCGCGATACAGCGCGAGCACCGCCACCGCCCCGGCGAGCACCGCCCAGCCGGTCGAGCCGACCGTCACCGCGGCCGCGAGCGCGGCATAGCCGACCAGCGCCGAGCCGATCAGGTCGGCCCAGTAGAGCGCGGGGCGCGGCTGCACCAGGTCGCGGGTGAGGTCGGCGGCGGCGCGCAGCATCGCCTTGTCGTCGGCGATCGCCGACCGCGGCGCGGCGGGCGCGCTGCCCGCGCCCGTGCTGTCGAAGGTCATCGTGTTCATGGCGCTTTCCATTGCCCCCACATAGTGGCGACAGCATGACCTTTACAGGTCGCCCGCACGCCCCGTTGCCAGCAAAAGCCCGCTCGCTATGATCGGTTTCTCCGTTTACGGGCGAGCGCCATGTCCGATCTGTCCATCACCGCGGTCACCACCAAGAGCGAGCGCAAGGCGTTCGTCGATCTGCCCTTCCGCCTCTACGCCGACGATCCTTACTGGGTCCCGCCGCTCAAGGGCGAGGCGCTCGGGCTGATCACGCCCGAGAAGAACGGCTGGTTCAGCCACGCCGAGGCGCAGCTGTTCCTGGCGCGGCGCGACGGGCGCGTGGTGGGGCGGATCTCGGCGCACATCGATACGCTGGCGCTCGAGATGCCCGCCGCGCAGGGCTTCGGCCCCGGCGTCGGCCAATGGGGGCTGATGGACGCCGAGGACGAGGACATCTTCCGCGCGCTGCTGGAGCGCGCCGAGGCGTGGCTGCGCGAGCAGGGCATGGTGCGCGCGCTCGGGCCGATCAGCATGTCGATCTGGGAGGAGCCGGGGCTGCTGATCCAGGGCTTCGAGCAGGCGCCGACGGTGATGATGGGGCACCACAAGCCGGTCTATCGCGAGTGGATCGAGCGCGCCGGCTACCGGCCGGTCAAGCAGCTGGTCACCTACGAGCTCGATATCACGCAGGAGTTCCCGCCGATCGTGAAGCGGATCATCCGCTCGGGCGAGAACAACAAGAGCATCGTCGTGCGCGAGGTGAACAAGAAGCGCTTCGACGAGGAAGCCGCGATCATCCTCGAGATCCTCAACGACGCCTGGTCGGACAATTGGGGCTTCGTGCCGCTCACCCCGCCCGAGATCAAGGACGTGGGCGTCAAGCTCAAGCCGATCGTGTTCAACGACCTGATCCGCATCGCCGAGGTCGACGGGCGGCCGGTGGCGTTCATGATCACCCTGCCCGACCTCAACGAGGCGATCCGGCCGCTGAACGGCAGCCTGCTCCCGTTCGGCTGGGCCAAATTGCTGCTGTGGCTGCGCAAGCCGCGCGTGCGCACGATGCGCGTGCCGCTGATGGGGGTGCGCAAGGAGCTGCAATCGTCGCGCCTGGCGAGCCAGCTGGCCTTCATGATGATCGAGGCGATCCGCAAGGCCTCGGTCGCCCACTACGGCGCCTCGCGCGGCGAGATCGGGTGGATCCTCGACGACAACCAGGGGATGAACTCGATCGCCACCGCGATCGAGAGCCGCGTCAACAAGGTCTATCAGGTCTACGAGCGGACGCTCTGATCCGGGGGGAGCCGGCGGCGCCGCGCGCCTCGGCCGGCGCGGCGCCGCTCCCTCCCGTCCGCCCCGCGGCGGCCGTTCACAATCTCTCGGGGACCTTGACGCCCAGCTCCTTCCACTCCGCCCGCGTGTGGCAGACGCGCTGGATGATGTGCGAGCCGGTCGCCTCGGTGCTGTAGCAGTAGCGCGTGCCGGGACCGCGGGTCTTCGCTCCGCCCTCGGCCTGGGTGGCAGCGGCGGTGGCGGCGACAGACGGTGCGGTCGGCTCGGCCTGCGTCGGTGCGGCGAGGACGAGACCGGTGATAGCGGCGACGATCGTGGCGTTCATGACAGTGTCTCCCTGCCCCGTGATCGGGGACGCCACGTGCTTTGCAGAGACCGTGCCAACGTAAATCTGGTCGGAAATCGAGTAGGTTAGCGGCGATACGGCATGCGGGCCCACCGGCCCTCCGCCGACATGCGGCGTATTCCGCCAGAAGATGGCGAGCCCTTGCGATCGGGCGCGAACACCCCATCTCGGAACGACTGTCCAGATCTGACCACGCGAGCCTGGATAGCTGAGAGACCGACCGCGCTCCCGCTTGCACGCAGGGAGACCGACATGGATCTCAACGAACTCTACTCGCGCCACCAGTTATCGGTGGCGCGCGCGGCTGGCACCGCCAGCGTGACGGGTCGCGAGGTCTATCAGGTCTGCGCGCGCAGCTATGCCGAGCGGATCGCGCAGCTGCAGTGGCGTTCCGGGGTCGTCCGTCCGACCGTGGTGATCGGCGCGTGAGCGATCAGCCGCAACCCGCCCCGCGCTCGCCACGTCGACCGTATTTCCGCCCCGCCAGCAGCGTGCCCAAGCTCTCGCCCGAGAGCGCCGCGCGCGAGAGCCAGGTCGTGCGCGCCGCGACCGAGCGGCTCGGGCTGGCCGGCGCGATGGCCTTCCTCAACGCCGACGTGGGACTGGGCGCGCGCCCGCTCAAGCTCGCCGCGGCAAGCGACGAGGGCGCGCGGCAGGTGCTCGAGCTGATCGCGGTGCAGGAGCCCGGCGAGGCCGGATAAGCGGCGCGGGTTACCCTCTCCGCCGGTGTCACCCTGCCCCCGTGTCAGGGTCCACCGTGCCGAACGCTCGGCAGTCGCGGCGTGGGCAAAGCCGCGGATCCCGGGGCGGGCTCGGGATGACGCCGGCGCGGGAGCGCGAGCGTGAGCCCTTCTCGGTCAGAACATGAAGGCGCCGCCCAGCACCAGCCGCGCGTCGGGTGCGTCGCGGTTGAGCCCCGCCACCGCGAGCAGGTCGATCTGGGTGCGCTTGGTCGGCTGCCACGCCAGCGACCCCGCGGCGAGCGTGCGCGTGACATGGCCCGAGGGGTCGTCGTCGCGCTCGAGCGAGAGCTCCGCGACCGCGGTGATGCTGTCGGTCAGCGCGTAGCCCAGCCCGACCACGCCGCTCGCGTCGAAGTGGCGGCCGTTGCCGTCCTCGTCGACCGCCGCGGCGGCCTGGCCGGTGAAGTCGAGGCTCCAACGCTCGTCGATCTGCCAGTAGACCGGCGCGATCACGCCCGCGGCCCAGTCGCCGTCGCCGATCCCCGCACGTCCGGTCGGCAGCGCGACATAGGGCTGGATCGCGGAGGAGACCGCGTTCCCGTCGGGGTGGCTCAGCGCGTAGCGATAGCCGATCACCGTGTCGCCCACGCCCCATTTGCGTGACACCGCGCCCGTCATCTTGTCGCGCGTCCGCAGCGTGCCGAGCGGGGTGAACTCGACCTGCAGCTCGCTGTTGGCGGTGAGGCCGAAGCGCGCGGTGACGTCGCCGAACAGCGTGAGGTCCTCGCGCGAGTCGTCGCCGTCGTCGCGCTGCCAGTCGACCCCAGAGACCTCGACCTGCACCTGCCCCGGCAGCGTGACGCAACCGCTCGCACCGAGCGACGGCCGGTTGGGGCAGAAGCGCTTGCCGTCCTCTTCCTCGGCCGCGGCGGGCGCGGCGGCGAGCAGCAGCGCGATCGCGGCGAGCAGGCCGGCGCGGATCATCGCAGCCGTACCCAGGTCGGCGCGTGGTCGCTCGCTTTCTCGCGCCCGCGATACGCCTTGTCGACCCCCGCCTCGACCAGCCGGTCGGCCACCGCCGGGCTGAGCAGCAGGTGATCGATCCGGAAGCCCGCGTCGCGCTGCCACGCCCCGGCCTGATAGTCCCAGAAGGTCCACACGCCGCCGCGCGGGTGGCGCGCGCGCAGCGCGTCGGTCCAGCCCTGCGCGACGAGCGCGCGATAGCCCTGCCGGCTCTCGGGCTGCATCAGCGCGTCGCTCGCCATCGCGCGCACGGAGAAGACGTCGTCGTCATTGGGTATGACATTATAGTCGCCCGCCAGCACCGCGGGCATCTCGCTGGCGAGAAGCTGCGCCGCGCGCGCGCGGAGCCGCTCGATCCAGCGCAGCTTATAGTCGAACTTGGGACCGGGCACGGGATTGCCGTTGGGCAGGTAGATCGAGGCCACCGTCAGCCCGGCCACGTCACACTCGAGATAGCGGCTGTGCTCGTCCTCGGGCTCGCCCGCCAGCCCGCGCTGGCGCTCGACCGGGTCGGCGCCGCGCGCGAGTACCGCGACGCCGTTGAAGCCCTTCTGCCCGTGCCACAGCGCGCCATAGCCCGCGGCGCGCACCTCCCCCTCGGGGAAGGTCTCGTCGCTCGACTTGAGCTCCTGCAGGCACACCACGTCGGGCTGCGCCTCCTCGAGATACTCGAGCAGCCGCGGCAGCCGCGCCTTGATGCCGTTGACGTTGTAGGTGACGATCTTCACGCACGACGACCTATCGCGCCGCGTCGGCTTTGTCTCGCCCCGCGCGCGACTCAGACCGAGAAGCTGGTCCCGCAGCCGCAGCCGCTGGCGGCCTGGGGGTTCTCGACCTTGAACGAGGCGCCGCCGAGCGACTCGACATAGTCGACGCTGGCGCCGCGGACGAGGTCGAGGCTGACGTCGTCGACGACCAGCCGCACGCCGTCGGTCTCGACGACGATGTCGCTCGTCTCGGGGGCGTCGGCGAAGCCGAAGCGATATTGGAAGCCCGAGCAGCCGCCCCCCTCGACCGCGAGCCGCAGGATGGCGGGCTTGTTCTGCCGCGCCGCGATCGCCGCGACGCGCGCGGCGGCGGCGGGGGTGAGCGCTATGTCGGGTGCGAGCGTGGCCATGCGAGGTAGATAGGCGCGCGGCGCGGCGGGGGAAAGGGGCGAGGCCTCACCGTGCATGACTAGCCCGCGAGAGCGCCCCACGTCGGTTCCGCCCTCCAGGGCATCGTCGCGAGCTGGCTCACCTCACGTGTCTCGCGACCGTCTTCCGGCGAGAGACGGATGCCGCGCCAAGCACAACAGCGCCTCACGGCGCGCGCGGCCCGGGGCTCCGGCCTGCGCGGGGGCACGCGGAGGAGCTCGCAACGATCCCCGTCCGAGCACGGGGCGAGCAACACAGCAACGAGAGAGGGCCGGCCCGCTCGAGGCGGTACCGGCCCTTCCGTCCTGGATCGGCGAGGCGATCAGTCCTGCGGCACGGGGCCGGAGGTCGAGACCGGGATCTGGCCGACCGCCCGGTCCTGCGCGGCCATCAGATAGTCGGCGGTGGTGAGGAACGGCACCGGGTTCACCGCGTGGCCGTCGATCCGCACCTCATAGTGGAGGTGCGGGCCGGTCGAGCGGCCGGTGGAACCCATCAGCGCGATCAGCTGCCCGCGCTTCACGCGCGTGTTGTCGGAGACCAGGATCTTCGACAGGTGGCCGTAGCGAGTCGCGATGCCCTTGCCGTGGTTGATCTCGACCATGTTGCCGTAGCCACCCTGGCGACCGGCGTGGCTGATCACGCCGTCGGCGGTGGCGTAGATCGGCGTGCCGCTCGGGCCGGGGATGTCGACCCCGGCGTGCATCGCCGCGGTGCCGCGGAACGGGTCGCTGCGGATGCCGAAATTGCTGGTGAACTGCAGCTTCTGCACCGGCTGCACCGAGGGAATGGCGATCACGCCCTGCTCGAGCCGGTCGAGCTTCTTCCAGCTCATGAACAGCGTGCGGAACTGCTGGTCGGCGGCGAGGTCGGCGCGCGCCTCGGCGCTGTTGGCCTCGACCAGCGGGCCACCCATCGCGCTGCCGGCCTTCGCCGACCCGCCGCGCGCCAGCCGTGCGGTGGAGATGCCCAGCTTGCGGACCGTCTTGGCGGTCGCGGCGTAGCGCTGGTCGAGCTCGCGCTGCGCCACCGCGGCCAACTCGGCCTGGCGCGACTCGACGCGCAGGAAGGGCTTGATCGTGTCGGCGGCGAGGCGCGTGGCGTCGGGATCGATCGCCAGCGTGGCGCGCGCCAGCTCGCGGCTCTCGCCCTCGCCGGTCAGCGCGGCGGCGAGCAGCTTCTGGCGCTGCTCGATGCGGCTGGCGTGGAGCTCGGCGGTGCGGCGGATCGTCGCGACGCGGGTCTGGAGCTGCGAGACCTTCTGCTCCATCGTCGCCAGCTTCCGCTCACTGGTCGGCACGGGCTTGAGGCCGGTGGCCACCGCGACCTGCTGGCTGGCGGCGACCGCGCCATAGCCGGCGAGGCCGAGCACCAGCGCGGCGCCCCCGCGGGCCATCAGGCGCGTGCCATAAGCGGCGCGCGGGCGATCGAGCGGGCGCGCGGCCGGCGTGAGAGCGGTGTCGTTCATCGAACCCCAGATCAAAGACTGTGACCGGGCGGCGGGCTGCCGCGCGGTCCTCCCCTTTTCTCGTACTGCCACCCCGGAGACGAAGCCTCCCAGGCGCAAAGGTTTGTGACCTGCACAGGGTTAATCGGGCAAGAGCAGCGGCGCGAGACCGCGCCCGGTCGACGGAGAGACGCGGCGAGTCGTTGTATTTCGCCGAGTCGAGTAGGAGGTGATCGCGTGATTCACGTGACTTGCGAGCGATTCTTGGTGGCGGATCGGGGCGACTGACTGGCCCGCGCAGGTCGTTTTGCTCCGAAATGGCGCGACGACGCGAGAGCGATCTCTTCGGCGAGGCCACGACGACAGCGGCGGATCGATCGCGGCGGCGGCCGCCGCCACGTCGCGCGGTCCGGCCCCGTCCCGACCGACGCGCGCGGGTGCATCAATCCGCGATGATGGGCGGGCGACGATGCCCGCGCGCGCTCACCCGAGCGCCCGCGCCGCTTCCAGCACCTCCTCGGCGTGGCCGGGCACCTTCACCTTGCGCCATGCGCGCGCCAGCCGGCCGTCGGCGCCGTAGAGGAAGGTGGCGCGCTCGATCCCCATGTAGGTGCGGCCGTACATCTGCTTCTCGCCCCACACGCCGAACGCCTCGGTCACGCTGCCGTCGAGGTCGCTGGCGAGCGGGATGGCGAGGTCGTGGCGGGCGATGAACTTGTTGTGCTTGGCCACGCTGTCGCGCGAGATGCCGACGATCGCCGCGCCCGCGGCGGCGAAGCGGCTCGCCAGCGCGGAGAAGTCGAGCGCCTCATGGGTGCAGCCTGGGGTATCGTCCTTGGGATAGAAATAGACGATCAGCGGCCGCGGCAGGTCCTGTAGCCGCAGCGGCGCGCCGTCGGTGCCAGTCGCGGTCACGTCGGGGAGGGGGTCCATGCGATGCTCTCCTGCCACTGCGCCGCGACGCTCTCGCGCACCCGGTCGAAGGTGGCAAGCAGCGTTTCCCAGTCGGGCAGCATCACCGCGCGCGCGATCAGCGCGCGCGTCGCCGCTGCCGCCGGCTCCTGCGCGTCGGGCGCGACCAGCCGCACCGTCACCAGCAGCCGCGCCAGGAGCGCATAGGCGTCGCGCATCGCCGGCGCGAGTGCGCCCGCGCCCACCAGCGCGTCGATCGCGTCGCCCAGCCGCGGGTCGACGCCGCCGCGCCGCGTCAGCTGGGTGACATGGACCGCGAACTCCAGGTCGACCAGCCCGCCCGGCAGCAGTTTGGCGTCGAGCGGCCCCTGCGGCGGCTTGTGGCGCGCCATCTCGGCGCGCATCGCGGCGGCCTCGGCGGGGACGTCGCGCGCCGGCCGCTCGCCCGCCAACACCGCCGCCACGATCGCCTCCACGTCGCGCCGCGCCGCGGCCGAGCCGAACACGGCGCGCGCGCGGGTCAGCGCCATATGCTCCCAGGTCCACGCCTCCTCGCGCTGATAGCGCGCGAAACTGTCGAGGCTCACCACCAGCGGCCCCTGCGCGCCCGAGGGCCGCAGCCGCGTGTCGACCGGGTAGAGCGGCCCCGCCGCCGTCGCCACCGACAGCGCCGCGGTGACTCGCTGCGCCAGCCGGGTGAAATAGAGCGTCGCGCCGAGCGGCTTGGCGCCGTCCGACTCGGCGGTGAAGTCGCCGGTGAAGAGATAGATCAGGTCGAGGTCGGAGGCGTGGGTCAGCGCCATCCCGCCCATCCGGCCGAGCGCGAGGATCACCAGCTCCCCGCCGGGGACGCGGCCGTGCGCGCGCTCGAACTCGGCGGTCGCGGCGCCGGCGAGCGTCTCGATCGCGGCCTCGGCGACGCGCGCGTAGCCCGCGGCGACGTCGAGCGGGTCGGCGGCGCCCGCGACGATCTGCGCGCCGAGCGCGAAGCGCTTGTCGCCGACGACGCGGCGGACATGGTCGAGGATCGCCTGATAGTCCGCGCCCGCCTCGACCGCGCGCATCTCGGCGACCAGCTCGGGCACCGCGGCGACGGGGGCGAAGGCGCTGGCGTCGATCAGCCCGTCGAGCAGGTCGGGGCGGCGCGCCAACTCGTCGGCGAGCGTCGGCGCGTGGCTGAGCAGCTCGGCGAGCAGCGTCGCCAGCGCGGGTCGCGCCTCGAGCAGGCGGAAGACGTTGACCGCGCTCGGCAGCCGCTCGAACAGGCGGTCCAGCCGGTTGAGCGCGACCGCGGGCACGGGCGCCTGCGCCAGCGCGTCGACCAGCCCGGGCAGCACCGCCTCGAGCGCGCCCTGCGCCGCGGCCGAGCGCAGCGCGGGATAGCGCGCCTCGCGCCAGGTCGCGACGCGACGCACCGCGTCCGCGCTATCGGCGAAGCCGGCCTCGGCCAGCGTCGCGCCGAGCCGCGCCGGGTCGAACGGCAGTCCGGTGCCCGCGACGGGCGCGAGCCGGTCGAACGCCGCGGCCACCCGGGCGACGTGCGGCGCGAGCAGCGCGAGCAGCGCCGCGCCGTCGTCGACGCCGTGCAGCCGTGCCACCCGGTCGAGCGCGTCACCGGCGGGCAGCGCGTGGGTCTGGCGGTCGTCGATCATCTGGACGCGATGCTCGATCGTGCGGAGCAGCGTGTAGGCCTCGGCCAGCGCGGCGGCGTCACCGGCGTCGATCCGCCCCGCGGCGGCGAGCGCGGCGAGCGCGTCGCGCGTGGCGGGCGCGCGCAGCGACGGGTCGCGTCCGCCGTGGATCAGCTGGTGGATCTGCGCGAAGAACTCGATCTCGCGGATGCCGCCGCGCCCGCGCTTGAGGTCATAGCCGGGTCCGAACCCCTGTCCCTGCGCGTGATGGTCGCGGATGCGCCGCGTGATGTCGAGGATCTCACCGACCGCGCCGAAATCGAGGCTGCGCCGCCACACGAAGGGGCGTATCGCCTCGACGAAGCGTGCCCCCAGCGCGCGGTCGCCCGCGGCGACGCGCGCGCGGATGAAGGCGGCGCGCTCCCACGGCAGCGCCTGCGACTCGTAGTAACTGATCGCGGCGTCGATCGGGATGGCGATCGGCGTCACCTCCGGGGAGGGGCGCAGCCGCAGGTCGACGCGCAGCACGTAGCCGTCGGCGTCGCGCGCCTGGAGCAGCTCCAGCACGCGCCGCCCCACCCGCACCGCGGCGTCGGCGACGTCCTCGCGCGCGCGGCACGGCAGGGTGGCGGGGTCGTAGAGGAAGATGGGGTCGATGTCGGACGAGTAGTTGAGCTCGCGGCTGCCCTGCTTGCCCAGCGCGATCGCGACGAAGCCGCGCGGCGCGGCGTCGGGCGTCCGCTCGGCCAGCGCGCCGACGATGGCGCGGTCGAGCGCGTCATCCGCGAAGGCGGTGAGCCGCGCGGTGACCGCGGTGAGATCGAGCTCGCCCGCGAGGTCGCCCAGCGCCACCTCCAGCGCGAGCGCGCGTCGCTCGAGCCGCAGCCGGCGCGCGAGCGGCAGGTCGGCGAGCGCCAGCGCGGCGGCGGTATCCGTCTCGCGCTGGAGCAAGATGTTCAGGAACGGCGCATAATGTTCCGCCCGTCGGCGCGCCTCGTCGAAGCGGGGACTCATCATGTCGAAACCTAAGCCGAGGTCGCACGTTCGAGCAATATGGTAGCAGACCTCCCCTTTCCCCCTGGCGGCCAGCGCGGCGACTATGTCGTCCGCGCCCCGCAGGCCGGGGACGCGCTCGCGGGATCGCTGCGAAGCGCCTTCGGCCGCGATCAGGTGCTGCCGAGCGACATGGCGCGGCTCCTCACGAAGCTGGGCGGTAGCGGGCACTGACACGCCGGGTCAGGCGACGAAAATGTCCCGGTGCTACGAGACTCAGGGTCACGTCACCACGATAGGCCGTCATCCGTGACTCGGTTCGGGATCTGCCCACCGTCCGAGGGACATCGCGAGGCCGTCGAATCAGCGAAACGCGTCGGCGAATCCGGCGCGCGCTCCTACGCGTCGCGGTCGCGGCTCAGTTCGTCGACCTCGTTCATGATCGAGTCGAGCGTCGAGCGGTCGCCGCTCACCTCATGGTCGCGGCGCGACGACAGCGCGCCGTCGGTCATCAGCGCCTCCAGCGCGACGCGTCCGCGCGCGACGCGGCTCTTGATCGTGCCCACCGCCACGCCGCAGATCTCGGCCGCTTCCTCATAGGCGAACCCGCCCGCGCCGACGAGGATCAGCGCCTCGCGCTGCGGCTGCGGCAGGTGCAGCAGCGCGCGCTGCATGTCGGCGAGCTCGACGTGCTTGTCCTGGCTGGCCGGCGCGGCGAGCACGCGGTCCGCGACCAGATCGTCCCACTCGCCCTTGAAACGCGCCCGGCGCATCTGGCTGAGAAACAGGTTGCGCAGGATGATGAAGGTCCAGGCGCGCATGTTGGTGCCCGCCTGGAAGCGCTTGCGCGCCGCCCAGGCCTTGAGCAGCGTCTCCTGCACCAGGTCGTCGGCGAGGTCGCGGTTGCCCGAGAGCGAGCGACCGAACGCGCGCAGGTGCGGGATCACGAGCGCGAGCTGTTTCTTGAACTCGGGATCCGACAGCGCGACATATTCCGTCGGCGCCGGGGCCGACGCCTCGTTCGCGTGCGAGGGTGATTGGGTCATGCCGCTCCGTCGTGCTGGCGCGGCGCCGTCCTGGCGCTCGTCCGAGGCTGGAAGATAGGTATCGGCCGGCCGGTTGGCCAGCCCGTCACGCACCACTTGTTCGAGCATCGCGTCAGGACAGCAGGATGGCGGCGAAGGCCACGACGATCAGCACCAGCGACGCCGCGAGGATGTAGCGAGTCATGCCCGGCGTGCTGCCGGCGCGGGCCTCGTCGGTCTCGAGATGAACTCGATCGTTGTCGTCTGCCATGCGCCTAACAACGCGCATCGACCGTTTTGGGTCCGTAAGGATGGGAACAAGTGGCGGGGGTGGCGGCTGTTTTCGCGAGGGGGCGAGCGGGGCGGGGCGCGTTCGGTCGGGCATGCGCTCGACCGAGCGCTGGTGCGATCGTCGGTCGCTTCGCCCCTCCACGTCATTCCCGCGCAGGCGGGATTCCAGACGCGCTGACGTCCGCGACGGAGCGGGAACGTCAGCGCGTCTGGATCCCTGCCTGCGCAGGGATGACGGAGCAGGTGAGGCGAGGCTGGTCCGCGTGCGGCCGCCCCCCAGCCAACCCCGCCCCTCACGCCGGGACGGTGGTCTCGTCGAAGAACAGCGCCTGGCTGATCGCCGCCTTCACCGTCGAGCGCTGGAACGGCTTGGTGATCAGGAAGGTCGGTTCGGGGCGCTCGCCGGTGAGCAGCCGCTCCGGGAACGCCGTGATGAAGATCACCGGCACGTTGAACTCGGCGAGGATGTCCTTCACCGCGTCGATCCCCGAGCTGTCGTCGGCGAGCTGGATGTCCGCCAGCACCAGGCCGGGGCGATCCTCCATCGCCAGCGCCACCGCCTCGTCGCGCGTCACCGCCACCCCGGTGACCTCATGCCCGAGGTCGCGCACGATCGACTCGATGTCCATCGCGATGATCGGCTCGTCCTCGATGATCAGCACGCGTGCGCGGGTCTGCTTCTCGATCTCGGCGAGCGCCTCGGCCACCAGCGAGTCGACCTCGGCGGGCTCGACCTCGATCAGATAGGCGGCGTCCTCGGGGGTGAAGCCCTCCATCGCGGTGAGCAGCAGCGCCTGGCGCGAGAGCGGGGTCATCCGCGACAATCGCGCGCGCGCCACCGCCTCCTGCTCCTCGGCCGGCTCGGCGCTCTCGACCTCGTCGAAATTGGCCGAGTTCCAGATCGCCTGGAAGGTGCGATAGAGTCCCAGCCGGGGATCCACGTCGCGCGGGAACTGGTCGGGCGCGGCGACGATCGCCTCCAGCGTCGCACGGACGTAGCGGTCGCCCTGCACCTGGCTCCCGGTCAGCGCGCGGCCGTAGCGGCGCAGGAACGGAAGATGCGGCGCGAGTTGTTGTCCGAGCGACATGTGTAGAAAGCCCTCCCTCACGGCATGGCGCGAGCGCGCCGCCGTGCGTCGTGATACCGGTCGTGGACGGCGCCCGACCGTGGCAATAAGTTCCCACCGGTCGGCGATTTTCGTCGCACGGCGGGGGAACCATCGAGGGGCTATTTGGTTTCATCCGGCGAGCGCGGCCAACCGTGCCAGCAGCATACGGATGTTCCATCGTGTTCCGCTCGACCCGCCCAGCGGTCGCTGGGGCGGGTTGTCTTGGGGGGTTAGCGTTGACGTCGGACAAGAAAGCGCCGGAGAAGCCGAGGAAAGGCACCGTCGCGCACTCGAAGAATCGAGACATGGGTTCGGCATTGCGCTCCGTCTATCAGAAGACCGTCGAGGAAAGCGTGCCGGACGATCTGCTCTCCCTGCTCGGCAAGCTTGACTGACCGAGGTGGCGGCGTCCGCGGTCGCTGACGTCCCGCGCCCGCCCGCGGGGCGGGGCGAGTTCGTCGGCCGCTGGCCGACGGGCGCCAAGCTCTTCCTGATCCTCAGCATCGCGCTGCTGCCGCTGGCGCTGATCGCGATCTTCGCCACGCTGCGGGTCACCCAGATCGCCGACACCGAACTGCGCTCGCACCTACGGGTCGCGGCCGCCGAGTCCAGCCGCGCGATCGCGATCGAGCTGGTGGGCGACATGACCGCGCTCCGCGTCGCGGTCGACGCGCTCACCGCCGACCGCGGCGACGCGCCGAGCTGCGCGCGCGCTCAGGGCGTGTTCGCGCAGCAGTCGGCGGCGGGCACCGGCTTCGTCATCCTCGACCGACGCGGCCGACCGATCTGCGGCGAGCCCTTCCCCGGCGCCGCGACCTTCGCGCGCCAGTCCGACTCGGCGGTGGTCAGCGCGCGCATCGTCGACGGCGCGGCGGGCGGGCGGCGGGGGCTGATGCTGCGCATCGCCGGTCGCGCCAACGGCGTCAGCGCGGCGGCCTATTTTCCCGCGCCGTTCCTCCAGCAGCTGAGCCGCCCGAGCGGGTTCGCGGTCGACTATGGCTCGACGCTGACGCTGGGCAGCCAGCGGCTCGAGCTCGACCCGCTCGCGCGCGAGAGCGCGTTCGAGCGGCGCGAGGCGGCGCGCAACGACCTCGCCATCGCCGGGCTGGCGCTGGAGATGCAGGTGCGCAGCGCGCCGATCAGCTCGCCGCTGCTGATCGCGCTGGCGCTGCCGCTGCTGATGTGGGCGCTGGCCGCGGCGATCAGCTGGTTCGTGGTCGATCGTCTGCTGATCGCGCCGCTGCGCGCGCTGCGCGGCAGCATCGCCGCTTATTCGCCGGGCGACCAGCCCGACCCCGCGATGCTGCGCGCGCTCCCCGCGCAGGAGATCCGTGACCTCGGCGACACCTTCCGCGCGCTCAGCCGCACCGTGGCGCTGCACGAGGCCGGACTGGCCGACGGACTGGTGCGCCAGACCAAGCTGACGCGCGAGGTGCACCATCGCGTCAAGAACAACCTCCAGGTGATCTCCAGCCTGATCAACTTCCACGCGCGCGGCGCCCGGAGCCCGGAGGCGACCCAGGCCTATGCCTCGATCCAGCGTCGCGTCGACGCGCTCGCGGTGGTGCACCGCTACCATTTCGCCGAGATGGAGGAGAATCGCGGCCTCGGGCTGCGCTCTGTGCTGGGCGAGCTGGCGTCGAGCATCCGCGCCACCGCTCCCGAGGGGACGCGGATCGGCATCGTGCTCGACATCGACCCCTTCTACGTCACGCAGGACGTCGCGGTCGCGGTCGCCTTCCTCGTCACCGAGCTGGTCGAGCTGGCGATGACCTGCGTGCCCGAGGCACAGCTGCGCATCTCGCTCAAGCCCGTCGCGGGCACGCGCGAGAAGGCGATGCTGAGACTGTCATCGCGCGCGCTGGTCGACAGCGACATCCTGCGCGAGGGGCTGGGCCATCGCTACGGGCGCGTGATCGAGGGGCTGACCCGCCAGCTGCGCTCGTCGCTGCAGCACGATCCGCTCTCGGGTGCCTATGAGATCGCGGTGGCGGTGACCGGGAGCGACTGAGGGGCGCGTCCGGCGCTTTGGAAAATATTGCCGCGGCCGCGGAACCGAACCTGGGACGGCCCGTTGAGCTGATCGGATAGCGACCTTATGCCCCCCCGCTCTCGCTGTCCTCGACATAGGCCCGGAAGCGTCCCCCTCCCCCCCCCGGAGACGCTTCCGGGCCTTTACCATTTTCCCGCATCTCCGCGGCTGATCGACCCAAGCTATTGCAGCGGCGGAACGATCCGCACCGCCGCGCATTGTCGGGATGATCTTCTAGGAGGCAGGTCCATGCGTAAGGTGATGACGGTCGCGGCACTGGCTGGCGCGATGTTGGTGGCGGCGTGCAACACGGTCGGCGGCGTCGGCAAGGACGTCTCGTCCGCGGGCGACGCGGTCAGCACCGCGGCGGACAAGTCGAAGTAACGCTATCCCTTCGGGGTCGCACGGGGGGCGGGTCGCGGCGACGCGGCCCGCCTTTCCTTTTGTCCGCGCCGCGCGGCATGGCGCGCTCCTGACGGGCCAGGGGGAGCGACATGACCGGTCGCCCTGCCGCGGTCTCCCGCCTCAGCTCGGCACGAAGCTGTTGATCGAGCGATCCTTGCGCACCTTGGCGCCGTCGAACACCGTCCCGTTCATCGCGATCCACACGCCCGGGGCGGCGGTCTGCGCCGCGGCCACCGCCATGCCGAGGTTGAAGGGCGCGTCGCTGTCGGCGAAGCGCGCGGGTGCCAGCGCGCCCACCAGCACGATCGTCTTCCCCGTGACACCCCCGGAGGCGAGCAGCGCCGCGGCGGTCGCGGTCATCGTGTCGGTGCCGTGGGTGATCACCGCGCGGGTCTCGGGCGCCGCCGCGACCGTCGCCACGATCGCGGCGCGGTCGGCGTCGGTGAGGTCGAGGCTGTCCTTGCGCAGCAGCTCCACCACGCGGAACGGCAGCGCCACGCGCGCCTGGCGCAGCACGCGCTCCACCACGCTGTCTCCGATCTGATACTCGCTCAGCGCGTCGAAATAGAGTTTGTCGATCGTGCCGCCGGTGGTGACGACGAGCAGGCTCACGCCCCCTCCCCCGCGTCCGCCCCGGCGCCCTCGAGCAGCCCGTGGCGCGCCAGCATCGCGGCGGGATCGGGGTCGCGTCCGCGGAAGGCGCGGAAGCTCTCCGCCGCGGGCCGCGTCGCGCCGCGCGCGAGCACCTCCTCGCGGAGCGCGGTGCCGGTGGCGCGATCGACCAAGCCATTCTCGGCGAACTTGCCGAAACCGTCCGCGGCCAGCACCTCGGCCCAGAGATAGCTGTAATAGCCCGAGGCATAGCCGCCCGCGAAGATGTGCGCGAAGCCGTGCGGGAAGCGGTGCCAGGCGGGCGGGCGGATCACCGCCACCTCGTCGCGCACCGCCTCGATCACCTCCATCGGGTCGCTGCCGAGCGTGCCGAGGTGGAGCAGCAGGTCGAACAGCGCGAACTCGAGCTGGCGGACGATGAACAGCCCCGACTGGAAGCGCCGCGCCGCCACCATCTTCTCGAAAAGCTCGGGCGGCAGCGGCGCGCCGGTGGCGTGATGGCCCGACATGCCGGTGAGCACGTCGCGGTCCCAGGCGAAATCCTCCATCAGCTGGCTCGGCAGCTCGACCGCGTCCCACTCGAACCCGCTCGTCCCCGCGATCGAGGGGCGATCGACGCGCGTGAACAGATGGTGGAGGCAGTGGCCGGTCTCGTGCAGCAGCGTCACCACGTCGTTGTGGCTCAGCAGCGACGGCGAGTCGGGGCTCCTGGGCGCGAAGTTGCAGACCAGATAGGCGACCGGCACGCGGACATTGTTGCCGTCACGCAGCCGCGGCCGCGCCTGCGCCATCCAGGCGCCGCCGCGCTTGCCCGGGCGCGCGTGGAGGTCGAGGTACAGGCCGGCGGAGGTCTCGCCCGCGTCGTCGACCACGTCATAATAGGTCGCGTCGGCGTGATAGGTGGCGACGTCGTCGCGCGCGATCAGCCGGAGCCCGAACAGCCGGCCGAGCAACGCCTGCCAGCCGGCGGTGACCCGCTCGACCGGGAAATAGCCGCGCACCTCCTGCTCGTCGACCGCGTAGCGTGCCTGGCGCAGCCGGTTGGCGGCGAAGCCCGCGTCCCACGGCTCGAGCCGGTCGAGTCCGAGCGTGTCGCGCGCGAAGGCCTCGAGCGCGTCGCGGTCGCGCCGTGCCGCCCGGCGCGCGCGCCGGGCGAGGTCGCGCAGGAAGGTCAGCACCTCACCCGCGTTGGGCGCCATCTTCGTGGCGAGCGACCATTCGACCGGGTCGGTGAAGCCCAGCAGCGCGGCCGCCTCGCGGCGCAGCGCCAGGATGCGCGCGATCCGCGGGCCGTTGTCGAACGCGCCCGCGTTGGGACCCTGGTCGGAGGCGCGCGTGCCATAGGCGCGGTACACCGCCTCGCGCAGGTCGCGGTCCTCGGCGAAGGTCAGCACCGCGGTGACGCTCGGCTGCTGCAGCGTGACCAGCCAGCCGTCCTGCCCCTTGGCCCGGGCGGCCGCGGCGAACATCGCTTTATCCGTGTCGGACAGGCCAGCGAGGCGCGCCTCGTCCGCGATCGCGAGCGTCCAGGCGTCGGTGGCGTCGAGCAGCGCGCTGCCGAACTCGGTGGAGAGCGCGGAGAGCTCGACCGAGATCGCGGCGAAGCGCGCGCGCTTCTCGGCGTCGAGCGCGACGCCGGCGAGGCGGAAGTCGCGCACCGCATGCTCCACCGCGACCCGGTCCTGCCGCGGCAGCGCGGCGAAGGCGGGCGACGCCTCCAGCGCGGTGAGCACCTCGTAGAGGTCGCGGTCCTGCGCCACCTTCATGCTGTGCTCGACGAGCTTCTCCTGCCCGGCGGCGTGCGCCGCGCGCAGCGCGGGCGTGTCGGCGACGCCGCGCAGGTGCGACACCGCCGACCACAGCGCGTCGATCGCGGCCTCGGCGCGCTCCAGCGGCAGCCAGGCGCGCGCGAAGTCGGTCGGGCGCTCGCGCGTGACGGTGGCGACCGCCTCGGCGTGGCGCGCGATCGCGGCGTCGAGCGCGGTGGCGATGGTGTCGGGGGTCAGCGCGGCATAGTCGGGCAGCGCGATCGGGTCGAGCAGGGTGGTGTCAGTCATCGTCCGCGATGATAGGGACGCGCGACGCGCTCTGCCAGTGGCGCGCGCGGCCGGGCGACCGTCGCCCGGCCCGTCATCCTCCCCGCCCGAGGGGAGGATGACGGCGTCGCGCTCAAGCCACCGCCTGCTTGAGCTGCTCGACCAGGTCGGTCTTCTCCCAGGTGAACAGGTCACCCTCGGGGTCGCGGCCGAAGTGGCCGTAGGCCGCGGTCCGGCTGTAGATCGGCGCGTTGAGCCTGAGGTGCTCGCGGATTCCCTTGGGGGTCAGCCGCACCAGCTTGGGCAGCGCCGCCTCGAGCTTGCTCTCCTCGACCGTGCCGGTGCCGTGCAGGTCGACGTAGACGCTGAGCGGCTCGGCGACGCCGATGGCGTAGCTCAGCTGGATCGTGCAGCGCTTCGCCAGGCCAGCCGCGACGACGTTCTTGGCGAGATAGCGCGCGACATAGGCCGCCGAGCGGTCGACCTTGGTGGGGTCCTTGCCGCTGAACGCGCCGCCGCCGTGCGGCGCGGCGCCGCCATAGGTGTCGACGATGATCTTGCGCCCGGTCAGCCCGGCGTCGCCGTCGGGGCCGCCGATCTCGAACAGCCCGGTCGGGTTGACGTAGATCGCCTTCTCCTCGGGCAGCCAGCCCTCGGGCAGCACCTCGGCGAACACGCCCTTGACGTAGTCGCGCAGCTTGGCCTGGCCGGCCTCGTTCGACAGCTCGGCCGAGTGCTGGGTCGACACCACCAGCGCGGTGGCGCGCACCGGCACGCCATTCTCATATTGCAGCGTCACCTGGCTCTTGGCGTCGGGCTCGAGGAACGGCGCGGTGCCGGCGTGGCGGTCCGCCGCCATCTTCTCGAGGATCTTGTGGCTGTAATACAGCGTCGCGGGCATCAGGCCGGGGGTCTCGTCGGTGGCGTAGCCGAACATGATGCCCTGGTCGCCGGCGCCCTCGTCCTTGTTGCCGCTCTCGTCGACGCCCATCGCGATGTGCGCCGACTGGCCGTGCAGGTTGTTCGAGAAGTCGAACGTCTGCCAGTGGAAGCCCGACTGCTCATAGCCGATCCGCTTCACCGTGGCGCGCACCGCGGCCTCGATCTCGTCGAGCACGCCCGGCGCCCACTGGTCGTTCTCATAGATGCCGCGGCCGCGGATCTCGCCCGCGAGCACCACCTTGTTGGTGGTGGTCATCGTCTCGCAGGCGACGCGCGCCTCGGGGTCCTTGGCGAGGAAGAGGTCGACGATCGCGTCGGAGATCTGGTCCGCGACCTTGTCGGGGTGCCCCTCAGACACCGACTCCGACGTGAAGATGAACGACTGACGCATGGAGGCTCCGGCAGATAACGATATAAAGATAGCTTTATATGCTTACCGCCGGCGCGCGCGCAACGCAACCGCGCCCGCCACCAACGCGAGCCCGACCAGCAGCGCCGCCCAGTTCCCCAGCCGCGCGAACAAGGTGGCCGCGCGCGCCGGCGGCAGCGGCACGTCCACCTCGCCGCCGACGTGGTGCGCCACCGTGCCGAGCAGGGTGCCGTCGGCGGCGATCACCGCGGAGATGCCGTTCGGAGTCGCGCGGACCACGGGGAGCCCCTCCTCGATCGCGCGCAGCCGCGCCTGGGCGAGGTGCTGCGGCGGGCCCCAGCTGCCGAACCAGGCGTCGTTCGAGGGATTGAACAGCAGCCGCGGCCGGTGCGCGCGATCGACCACCTCGCCCGAGAAGATGATCTCGTAGCAGAGCTGCACCCCGATCGCGCCGAAGCCCGGCACCGCCAGCGTGCGCGGCCCCGGCCCGGGCGCGAAGTCGAGGTCGCCCGGCACCAGCCGCGCCAGCCCGAGCGGCTTCAGCAGCCAGGGCATCGGCAGATACTCGCCGTAGGGCACCAGATGCGCCTTGTCATAGCGCGCGCGGATGCGCTGCGCCGGGTCGAGCACGAACACCGAGTTGGTCGCGCCGGTGACGTCGCCGCGCGGGTCGAACTGGAGCGCGGTGCCGCCCGTCATCAGCATGTCGCGCGCGCCGAGCACCGACGTCATCCTGGCGCGGGTGACGTAGGGGCTGGTGTCGCCGTAGACCCAGAGCGGGTAATCGTCCTCGATGAAGTCGCGGATCACGCCCTCGGGCCACAGCACCAGCCGCGGCGCCGCGCCGGGGCGGCCGGAGAGGCGGGTGAGCCGCGCCAGCATCATCGCCTGGTCGCTCTCGCCGCGCTGATCCTGCGGCACGTTGGGCTGCACCACCACGACCCGCGGCGCGTCGGGCGCGGCGGCGGCCGGCGGCGCACGGTAGCTCAACGCCTGCGCGCCCAGCAGCGCGGCGGCGGCGAGCGCGACGCCGCCCAGCGGCAGCGCGCGGCGCGGCACCAGCAGCAGCAGCCCGGCGAGCGCGACCGTCAGCCCGGAGAGCGCGTAGGTCCCCACCAGCGTCGCCAGTCCCGCCACCGGCTGGACCGGCACCCACATCACCGCCAGCGGGTCCCAGGCGTAGCCGGTGAACAGCCAGGAGCGCACCCATTCGGTCACCAGCCAGGCGACGCCGAACAGCAGCGCCCATGCCGCGTCGGGCGCGCCGCCGCGCCGCATCCGCCACGCCAGCCCCGCCGCGGCGGCGGGGAACAGCGCGAGGTAGAGCGCGAGCGCGAACGGGGCGAGATAGCCGAGCGCGTGCGGCATCTTGTCCTGGAACGTGAAGGCGTGCTGGAACCAATTGTCGTTGATCGTGAAATGCCCGACGCCGAAGGCATAGCCGCGCCACAGCGCCTGGCGCAGCGTCGGCGCGGCGTGCACCAGCGCGATCCACGCCGCGAAGGCCGCGAGCGCGAGCCACCATAGCTCGAGCGGGGCGAAGCCGCAGGCGGCGGCGACGCCGAGCAGCAGCGCGACGGGGGCGGGGCGGCGAGTCATGCGCGCGCCGCTAGCACCTCCGCGGGTCGCGCGGGAGGGGCCGCGTCCTCGCCGTAGCTCGGCACCGCGCGCGCCCCCTCCCCACGCCGCCCCCGATGAGCTACATCGACCGCATGACGCTACGCCCCTTCCACCTCGCCTTCCCGGTCCACGACCTCGCCGCGGCGCGCGCCTTCTACGGCGGCGTGCTCGGCTGCGCCGAGGGCCGGTCGAGCGAGTCCTGGATCGACTTCGACTTCGGCGGCCATCAGATCGTCGCGCATCTCGACCCCGCGGCAGAGCCGGTGGCGGTGACCAACCCGGTGGACGGCCACGACGTGCCCGTGCCGCATTTCGGCATCGTGCTGACCATGACGGAGTGGCAGGCGCTCGCCGCGCGCGTCGAGGCGGCGGGGATCCGCTTCGGCATCGCGCCGCACGTCCGCTTCAAAGGCCAGCCGGGCGAGCAGGCCACGATGTTCTTCCGCGATCCCAGCGGCAACGCGCTCGAGTTCAAGGCCTTCGCCGACGATTCGCAGCTCTTCGCCACGACCCCGCGGGTGCCGGAGGCGGTGGCGTGAGCCGCCCGGTCGAGGTCGACCTGCCCCACCAGCTCGGCCGCGCGGGGGCGCGGCAGCGGATCGAGGGCGGCTTCGGCAAGCTCGCCGGCTATGTCCCCGGCGGCCACGTCACCGAGCATCGCTGGGACGGCGACACGCTCCACTTCACGGTGGAGGGCATGGGGCAGCGGGTCGGCGTGCGGCTCGACGTCGCCGACAGCAACGTCCACGCCGTGTTCGAGCTGCCCGGG
This sequence comes from Sphingomonas folli, assembly GCF_019429525.1. Classification (GTDB taxonomy): domain Bacteria; phylum Pseudomonadota; class Alphaproteobacteria; order Sphingomonadales; family Sphingomonadaceae; genus Sphingomonas; species Sphingomonas folii. Next base: position 53,566 of record NZ_JAHXZL010000013.1, read on the forward strand.
CTGCTCGCAATGTTCGCCGAGCCGCTGCGCGAGAAGCTCCAGAAGGACGGGCCGAAGCTGCTCTCCTGAGCGCCCCCTCCGCTGCGGCCCGCCGCATCGTTAACCGGCCGTTCGCCAATTCGTGGCACTCCGCGCCGCATCGCGAGGATCACGGGACCATGGCGCATATCATTGTCGCGGACGACGACGACATCTGGGGCGAGCTGGTGTGCGACGCGCTGCGCGCGGCGGGCCATACCGCGGGCGCGCTGACCGACAGCCGCGACGCGCTGCGCGCGATCAAGGCGCGCCGGCCCGACCTGGTCGTGCTCGACTGCAGCATGCCCGAGCTGAGCGGCGTGCTGCTGCTGCAAGAGCTGCGCAAGTCGCCGCAGCTGTTCGACCTGCCCGTGCTGATGCTGACGGGGCGGCGCAACGACCAGGACGTGCAGCTCGCCTATTTCGCCGGCTGCAACGATTATCTGAAGAAGCCGTGCGACCCCGAGGAAGTGGTGTATCGCGTGCAGCGGCTGCTGGAGAAATTCCCGCCCGCGGTGACGGCGGTGCGCCGCGTCGCGCCGGGCGGCTTCGGCCGCCGCGCGCCGTCGCGGTGAGGTGACCGCGGCGTTCTCGCGCGGCGATGGATCCTGCGAAGGGTCCGGGATGACGCCAGCATGAAGCGTGCACGCGGCGGTAAAGGGCCGTGCGTCGTGGTGAACCAAGGGAGTTCCGCACGGCCCAGTATCGCTGTTGGGGCGACACCCCCATCATAGAAGCATGCCCCCGGCGAGTCAGACACATTTCAGACGCAATCGTGCCGAAGTGAGACTCGCCCCGGCGTCCGCGCCTCAGCCCTCCATCGCGTCGGTGAGCGCGGCGCGCGTGTCGGCCAGCGCCAGGTCGACCAGCCGGCGCATCGCCGCGGCGGCCTGGGCGGTGTCGCCGTCGGCGATCGCGTCGTACACCGCGGCATGCTCCGGGATCGGGTCGCGCGGCAGCGCGCGGTCGCGCTGCTTCAGCTGGGTCGTCCAGGCCACCGCCGCGGTGATCCCCGCCGACAGCGTCACCAGCGCGTCGTTGCGCGAGGCGGCGAGGATCGCGCCGTGGAAGTCGCGGTCGGCGGCGAGCCCCGCCTCGGTCGACAGCGTGTGCCGCCGCATCCGCGCCAGCGCGTCCTTCAGCGCCTTGAGATCCTCGCGGTCGCGGCGCTCGGCGGCGAAGGCGGCCGCGGCGGGCTCCACCACCGAGCGCAGCTCGAACAGGCTGCGCAGCAGCGCCATGTCGGGCTTGTCGGCGAAGGCCCAGCCGAGCACGTCGGGGTCGAGCATGTTCCAGCGCCGCCGCGGCAGCACGCGCGTGCCGGTCTTGGGGCGGCTCTCCACCAGCCCCTTGGCGATCAGCCCCTGCACCGCCTCGCGATAGGCGCCGCGCGAGACGCCGTTGGTCTCGGCGAAGACGATCTCGCCGGGCAGCACGTCGCCCGGGGCATATTCGCCCGACAGGATCGCGCGGCCCAGCATGTTGCCGATCGCGCCGCGCCAGCGCCGTCCGGTCGACTGCAGCGCGGCCTCCTGGCCGGGTAACTCGCTCACCATCCTCTCCTTCGCGGTCACGCCGCGGACAAGCGATACAGCCCGGCGCCGTGCGAGGCGATAGGGCGCGCCAGCCGGCCGCTCGCGGTCCCGTCGTCGCGCCCGGCCCACAGGTCGCGCACGCGCACCGCGCCGGTGACGTCGAGCGCGCGGAGCGGCAGCGCGACCTCCTTGGCCTTGTCGCTCGTGTTGAACAGCGCGACGTAATGGTCGCGGCTGCCCTCCGGCCGCGCCGACCAGATCCGCGTGCCATCGGCGATGAAATGCGGGCGGTTGTCGGTGCTCGCCTGGTTGACCGCCAGCACCTCGCGGTTGGTCAGCAATGCCAGTGTCGGCGCGTCCAGGTGGCGCAGGTCGCCGCCCATGATCAGCGGCGAGCGAGCGATCGACCACAGGGTCATCAGCGTGCGCTGCTCGTCGGGCGTGAACTTGGTGTCGCGCTTGCCCAGCGCGAGCCGGCCGAGCGGCAGCATGTCGGCGTCGGGCCAGGCGCCGGGGCGGCGCCACTGGTTCCAATTCTCCAGCCGGGTGAACTGCGCCTCCAGCATCGCCCACTCGTCCCAGAAATCGTCGCTGATCCGCCACATCTGCGCGTATTCGCGGACGTGCGCGCCGCGCGGCACCGGCGTCTCGCCGGGCGAGAGGCTGAGCACGATCGGCCGGCCGCAGCGCTGGATCGCGCGGTGCGCCGCCTCGATCTCGGGCGCGTGCGAGTCATAGGGACGGCTCATGTCGTCCATCTTGACGAAGTCGACGCCCCAGGAAGCGTAGAGCGCGAAGATGCTGTCGTAATAGGCCTGGGCGCCGGGCTTGCTCATGTCGACCCCGTACATGTCGGGGTTCCACGGGCAGGTGCTGGACGTGTCGGCGACGTCGGCGGCGCGCAGGCTGGTGCCGAGCACGGGCAGGTTGCGCTTCACCGCCTCGCGCGGGATGCCGCGCATCACGTGGATGCCGAAGCGCATGCCCATGGCGTGCACCGCGGCGGCGAGCTGGGTGAAGCCCGAGCCGTCCGCGCTCGACGGGAAGCGGTTGGGCGCGGGGATGACGCGGCCGTGCGGGTCGAGCGTCGGCGTCGCCACCTTGTTGTACTCGTAGCTGGTCGCGTTGGGCTCGTACCATTGGATGTCGACGGTGAAGACGTCGTAGCCGTGGGGCAGCAGCTTCTCGCGCATGATCGCCGCGGTCTCGCGCGCCTGCGCCTCGGTGATCGTGGTGGCGAAGCTGTTCCAGCTATTCCAGCCCATCGGCGGCCGCGGCGCGAGCGACGGCCCGCCGGCGCGAGTACCGCCCTCTCCGCCCTGCGCCGCCTCACCCGGCACCGCGGCCGCTGCGGCACCGCCGAGCCCCGCGGCGAGCATCGCGCGTCGACTGAGTCGCACCTCGTCCATCATCCCTCTCCTCCCGCGCGCGGCGGCTGGCCGGTGACCGGCTCCCGCCCCGCGATCGCATCAGGGTATCAATACTCAAACAATTGTCGAGACCGTCGCGTCGGAAATCCTCCCCGCTGGCGGGAAGGGTTGTACACGCCGCCACGTCTCCGGGACTTGGCTGGAACGGCCGGGACACTTCCACCTGCACGACAGCCGCAGGCGGGTGGAGGGATCGCACGAGTGGCATAGCGTTGGTGGAGAGCCCCCTCCACCACCGGCCTTTGGCCGGTGCTCCCCTCCCCGTGCCGGGGAGGATCTGGACGAATTCTTGTAAGGAAAAGATCACCGGTGCAGGTAGCCCCGATCGCTTGACAGTCGACTACTCCTACAAGATGATCGATCGGGCGAGGGCAAGAGACCCCGCACATCGGGAGAGGATCATGAGAGCTCGTCTGCTCGCGGGCGCGGCGCTGTTCGCCTGCGCCGCGTCGCCCGTCGCGGCGCAATCGTCCAACGCCAATTCGGTCGCCCCCACCGGCACGCCCCAGGCGGATACCCCCGCCGAGCCGCAGGGCCCGTCCGAGACGCCGCCCGGCGCGGTGCCGCAGGACGGTGTCGAGGATATCGTCGTCACCGGCATCCGCAGCAGCCTGCGCTCGTCGCTCGCCACCAAGCGCAACGCCGAGAACATCGTGGACTCGATCACCGCCGAGGACACGGGCAAGTTCCCCGACACCAATATCGCCGACTCGCTCCAGCGCATCACCGGCGTCGCGATCGACCGATCGGGCGGCGAGGGCCAGTTCATCACGGTCCGCGGCCTCGGGCCGGAGTTCAATACCGTGCTGGTCAACGGCCGCATCATGGCGACCGACAACCCGGGCCGCGAGTTCTCGTTCGACGTGTTGTCCTCCAACCTGATCCAGCGCGTCGACGTCTACAAGACCTCGCTGCCGCAGCTGCAGGAAGGCGGCATTGGCGCCACCGTGAACGTCGTCACCGCGCGGCCGCTCGACGGGCGCGCCGGCTTCCACGCCACGCTGGCGGCGGGCGGCATCTACGACTCGCTCGCCGACAAGGTGAGCCCGGACTTCTCGGGGATCGTCTCCTGGACCAACCCCGACAAGACCTTCGGCGCCCTGCTCTCGGGCTCGTACACCAACCGCCGGAGCCAGCTCGACTCGGCGCGGATCGGCGGATGGATCCTCGGCCCGCAGGGGCTGATCGACGGCACCGCGCAGTCGACCGGGCTCACCACCGCGGCGCTGGTCGACAGTCCCAGCGACATCCACACGCCGCGCGAGTTCAACTTCGACCGGGAGGAGGACAAGCGCGAGCGGATCAACGTCGCCGGCTCGATCCAGGGCCAGCTCACCGACCGGCTGCTGCTGACCGTCGACGGCATCTACTCGCAGTTCAACGTCTCGCAATATACGCGCCGCTACGGCGACTTCTTCACCGAGCGCTTCCTCGGGGTGGAGACCGACGCCAACAACACGGTGATCGGCTTCAACCGCCCGGGCTCGGACTTCCTCGCGGTCAACCCCGGCCTGCTCGAGCCGCTCGCCGACGGCAGCGACTCGCGCGTGACGCGGCAGCAGAACGACAATATCGTCTGGACCAGCCAGCGCGAGACCGAGAGCTACCAGGTCGGCGCCAATCTCGCCTGGGACGTGTCCGAGCAGCTGCGGCTGAAGTTCGACGCCTCCACCACCAAGGCGACTCAGCGCAACCCGTACAAGTTCGTCGTCGTCGGCTCGCTGGCGCAGACGTCGGTGCGGTTCGATCTCAACCCCGAGAACGACCTGCCCGGCCTCACCAACCTCGGCCCGATCACCGACGCCAGCCTGCTGCGCGCGCATTTCGCGCAGAACGACCTGACGCGGGTGAGCGACAAGGGCAGCGAGTTCCACTTCGACGGCGAGTGGAAGGCGGACCGCGGCATCCTCCAGTCGCTGATGTTCGGCGCCTCCTACAACCAGCGCCGCAAGGTGCGCACCCGCGAGGACAATTCGGACACGGTCTGCACCTATTGCGGCTATGACATCCCGATCCCGTCCAACCTCGTCCAGGCCTATTCGCTCGACAATTTCCTGCCCGGCGCCTCGGGCAGCGACGCGCTGCCGAAGGACTTCTTCACCTTCAACCAGGAGGACATCTTCGCCTTCCTGTCCGATCCCGCCAACCTCGTGCGCCCGCGCCAGGGGCGCACCGCCGAGGAACAGGCCGCCGAGGCGGCGCGCGTGCAGGCGCTGGAAGGCGGCCCCTACGGCCGGCGCGACCGTCCCAACGCGCGGCTCGACGTCGAGGAGAAGGTGGTCGCGGCCTATCTCAACGCCAATTTCAAGGGCGACGACTGGTCCGGCAACATCGGCGGGCGCTTCGTCAGCACGCGGCTGCGCTCGGCCGGGTTCGGCCAGCAGATCGTGCGCATCTTCGTCAACCCGGGCGACGACAACCTGAACTTCGTCTACACCGACCCGCAGGCGATCAGCGTCGAGAACAGCTACACCGACTTCCTGCCCTCGGCGAACATCAAATATGCGATCACGCCCCGCGTGCTCGCGCGCGCCGCGGTGTCGAAGACGGTGACCCGGCCGACGCTGACCTCGCTCGGGGTCGACAACAGCTATGGCGGCCGGCTCACCAACGCGACGTCGAGCGGCGGCAACCCGGCGCTGCGCCCGTTCAAGTCGACCAACTATGACGTGTCGCTCGAATATTACATCACCGACGTGAGCTACGTCAGCGTCTCGGGCTTCTACAAGGCCTTCACCGACTTCCTCGAGAGCCAGACGCTACCGCTGACGATCGCGGGGTTCGACTTCCTCGACACGCGCACGCGCAACGGGCAGAGCGGCTCGATCGCGGGCGTCGAGGTCGGCGGCCAGTACACCTTCGACCGGCTGCTGCCCGGCGCGCTCGGCGGCTTCGGCGTGGCGGGCAATTACACCTATGTGTCGAGCAACGTCGCGCGCGGCGAGGGCAGCGGCACCAACGCCAACAACTGCGGCTACAACGGCCTGTCGCCGCACTCCGCCAACGGCAGCCTGTTCTACGAGAAATACGGGCTCCAGGCGCGCGCCTCATACAACTGGCGCTCGTCGTTCCTGCGCCAGTGTTTCGGCGCCGCCTCGCGGCCGGAGAACCGCGCCGCCTACGGCCAGCTCGACGTCAGCGTCTCCTATGACGTCACGCCGGTGTTCCAGGTCTACGCGCAGGGCGTCAACCTGACCAACCAATATGTCCACGATTACTCGGTGTTCGAGGACCGGCTGCTGATGCTGCAGAACACCGGCTCGCGGTACCTGTTCGGCGTCCGCGCGCGCTTCTGACCTCGCGATCCTCCCCGCTCGCGGGGAGGGGGACCAGCCGCAGGCTGGTGGAAGGGGGTGTCCGCAGGCGCTGCGCTGTGGGGAGAGCCCCCTCCACCACCGGCCTGAGGCCGGCGGTCCCCCTCCCCGCCGTGCGGGGAGGATTTTCTCACCCCTTCGTCTTGGTCACCGTCTTCTGGGCGCGCGACTGCTTGGCATAATGATGGTGCGCGGCCGCGCAGCCCGCCGCGGCGCCGAGCACCGCGTGGCCCTTGCCGACGAGATGCCCGGCCACGCCGCCCGCCGCGGCGCCGCGCACGCAGCCCTTGGCGAGCGCGGGGGAAGCCGTCGCGAGCACCAGCGGGACGGCGAGGAAAGAGAGCATCCGCATGAGAACCTCCGTCGTTCAGTGATGCCCTATCCTACGCGCCGCCTGCCCCCGTGTTGCGTTAAACTTCGGTCATGTCGCGGTAGCCTCGGCTTCGTCACGGCAGCTCCAGCTGGCGCCGCTCATAGGCCTGGCGCCAGTCGCTCAGGTCGGCCAGCATCGTCGCCGCCGCGCCCTCGACCAGGTCGACCACGCGCGGCAGGTCGTCGCCGTCGCTCTCGAGCGCGGCGACGTAGCGCGCGAGGTCCGCCGCGGTCGCGCTGGAGCGCGCCGCGCTGGCGCCGAAATCGCCCTGCACGCGGATACCGAAGATCGCCGCGCCTAGCGCGGGCAGCCCGGCGGAGAGCGCGACGAAGACCCCCGCGTTGGCGCGCACCCACTCATGGGCCGCGACATAGCCCACCAGGAAGACCAGGCAGCTCAGCAGCGAGGCGAGGAACAGCAGCATCCCGATGCGATGCAGCCGATGGTCGAGCAGGTGGAGCTGGTGCGCCGCGGCGCGGTGATAGGCGAGCTGGGGGTGCAGCTCCTCCTCGGCGATGAAGTCCGCCACCGCGCGCCGGTCGCTGAGGCAGCCGCTGGCGCAGCCGCTCGCGCGCCACACCGCGGCGGCGTACCAGTCGAGCCAGCGCGGCTCGCGCGCGGCGCCGGGGCGCACCGCGGGGCGGCCGACGCCGAGCAGCTTGAGGCTGCGCATCGGGCGCAGCCGCTCGGCGAGCTGGCGATAGTCGAGCCAGCGCCGGTGCCACTCGCGCGCGACCCCGACGCGCGTGTTGAGCACGAACCCCGCCACCGCGGCGAGCTCGCACAGCGCCAGCCAGAATTTCAGCTCCTTGAACAGGAGTCCCGACAGCGCCAGCAGCACCGCCGCGGCGCCGAGCAGGAAATTGAGCACGTGCCCGCTGCGATAACTCTGCGCGAAATGCTGCGCGAGCCGGTCGCTCCAGCCATAGGCCGCCTCGATCGAGTCGAGCCGAGGGCGCACGCCGTGCGCGCCGTCGCGGCAGAAGGTGCGGAAGCGCTCCCACTCGCGCCGCGTGTCGGCGTCATAAGGCGCGCTGCGGAAAGCGGCGCGACGCAGCCGCTTGATCCCCAGCACCGCCAGCAGCGCGGGATATTCCACCCGCGCGCGCACGCGCCGCTCCGTCTCGCCGAGGAAGCGGTCGAGACAGGCACGCTCGACCGGCGCGGCGGGCGGCGCGAGCAGCTGCGCCACCAGCGCGTCCACCGCGTCGACGTCGCAGGCGCGCGCGGGCACCTGCTCGATCGCCTCGGGGTTGGCGAGCGGGTCGTAGCCGGCCCAGCGGATCACCGTCTCGCCGCCACCGAGCGGCACGTGGATCACCGGCAGGCCCTGCCGCAGCGCGCGCGCGACGATGTCGGCGGTGCCACCGATGCCGCGTCCCGGCGCGCCGTCCCATAGCGCCACCAGCACGTCGCTGTGCGCCAGCACGGCGCGCCCCGCCAGCGCGTAGCTCGCCGGCCGACCCGCGGGGAGCGCGGGCAGTTCGAGCGCGCAGCCGGCGCGCTCGATCAGGGAGTCGAAGGCGGCGTCGCTGGCGGCGTCGGTGAAGTCGGTGCGATAGTCGTCGCGCGGCAGCGGCAGCACCGCCTCGACGCGATAGCCCGCGGCGAGCGCCAGCTCGGCGGCGAGCTGGTCGGCGCCCTCGGCGAGCGGGGTGACGAAACGCAGCGCGGGCGGCGAGTCCGCGAAATAGCGCGCCTCGGCGGCATGGACCCGCCCCGCCGCGCCGGCCAGCGCCGCCAACGCCTCGCCCAGCCGCGGCGCCGCGCGCGCGGCCGCGGCGGCGTCGAGCAGCGGCGGGCGATGCCCGGTGATCCCGACCGCCAGCCCGAAGCCCGGGCGCGGCGGGTGACTCACGACTGAACCTCGCTCACCGGCATTCCCTATCGGCCCCCCCGACCGCGTGTGGCGCGCCCCTGCTACGAGCGATCGGGGCGCCGCCGCAAGCGCCTTGCGCTGATCCTTGTTAACCATCGCATTGCCAGCGTTCCGGCGCTCTGGCACGAGAGGTACGGGGGGAGCCGGTCGGCCGGGCGCGCCGGCGAACGCGCCCTCGATCCATCCGATGGGCGGCTGGGGGGCCGATGCGTCAGTACGCCGCGTTCATCAGTTACAGCCACGCCGACACCGCGACGGTGCGCTGGCTCCACCATCGTATCGAGACCTACCGCCTGCCGCGCGCCCTGATCGGCACCGACTCGGCGTTCGGCCCGGTGCCGCGGCGGCTGCCGCCGGTGTTCCGCGACCGCGACGAGCTCCCCGCCAGCGGCGACCTGGGCGGCGAGCTGCGCGCCGCGCTCGCCGCGGCGCGCTGCCTGATCGTGGTGTGCAGCCCGCGCGCGGCGCGGTCGCGCTGGGTCAACGAGGAGGTGCTCAGCTTCAAGCGGCTCCACGGCGAGGGCCGCGTGCTCGCGCTGATCGTCGCGGGCGAGCCCGGCGACCCGGACAACGAGTGTTTCCCGCCGGCGCTGCGCTGGCGCATCGGCGCCGACGGCACGCTCGGCGACGTGCCCGCCGAGCCGATCGCGGCGGACCTGCGCCCCGGCAAGGACGGCCGCCGCCTCGCCGCGCTCAAGCTGATCGCCGCGCTGGCCGACGTGCGGCTCGACTCGCTGGTGCGCCGCGACGTCGCGCGGCGCCAGCGCCGGCTGATGTGGGTCACCGCCGCCTCGGTGGCGGTGGCGCTCGTCACGGTCGGGCTGGCGGTCTATGCCGAGGGGCAGCGCCGCGTCGCCGAGCGCCAGCGCCGGCTCGCCGACCGCAGCCTCGAGTTCCTCATCGGCACCTTCAACATCGCCAACCCGGCGACCGAGAACCCGCGCACGATCACCGCGCTGACGGTGCTGACCCGCGCCAGCCGCGGCGCGCGCGCCGAGCTGGCCGACGAGCCCGCCGTGGGCGCGCGGCTGCTGCGCGCCACCGGCGAGATCTACGCCAACCTCGGCCTCGCGCGCGAGGCGACGAGGGACCTGCGCGCGGCGCTGGCGCGGCTGCCGGCGCGCGGCGAGCAGCGCGCGCTCGCCGAGCTGGGCCTGTCCCGCGTCGCCTATGAGCGCGGCGACGCCGCCGGGGCACGCCGCGCGCTCGACGCCGCGGCGGCGGCGATAGACCGACGCGCGCGCTACGCCCCGACCATCGAGGCGGCGGTGGCGGAGGCGCGCGGCCAGGCCAAGGTGCTGGGCGGCGACTATGCCGGCGCGGTGCATGATCTCGCCGAGGCCGCGCGCCGGCGCCAGGCGCTCGACGGCGACCAGCGCGAGGCGCTCGGCGGCGTATGGATGAAGCAGGCGATCGTGCTCGTGCGGCTGCGACGCTACGCCGAGGCCGATCCGCTGTTCTCGCGCGCCGTGGCGACCTACGCCGCGAAGTTCGGGGTCGACCATGTGCTCACCGCGCGCGCGCTACAGAACCGCGCTTTCGCCGACTTCGAGAGTGGCCATGTTGCCCTGGCGCAGCAGCGCATGGCACAGGTGCTGCGCATCTACGACCGCGTGCTCGAACAGGACCACCCGACCGTCGCCGCGGCGCGGATCCTGATGGGACGCATTCGTACCGCCAATCGCGACTATGACGGCGCGATCGCGGAGCTGGACCGCGCGCTTACGACCTATCGCCGCCTGTACGGCCCCGCCGCGCCGGCGGTCGGCGACGCGCATTTCTACGCCGCCGAGGCGGAGGCGGCGGCGGGCCATACCGACGCCGCGCTGCGCCACGTCACCGCGACCCGGTCGATCTACGACACGGCCTATGCCGCGACCGACCCCGACCAGGTCGAGGTCCGCCTGCTGCGCGCGCGCGTGCTCGCGGCGGGCGGCCGCGCCGCTCTGGCCGCGGCGGCCTGCGACGACGCGCTCGCGCTGCAACGTCGCATCGACCCCGCCGCGACCGCGCTGGCCACCGCGCGCGCCGGTTGCGGCGCCGGCAAATAAAAGCGCGGGATGGCAAGTTTTTACCTTTTGGCGGCGCGCCGTCTCGCTATGCATTAACCAACACACGCGGGGGGATGTCGCGATGAACAGGGGAAGAGCGCTCGCGGTCGCCGCGGCGGCGGGGCTGATGGCGGCGGCGGTACCGGCGCGCGCGGCGCTGGTCGAGACGGTGACGGTCAGCAACGGTCTGGGATACACGTTCAGCGCCGACGGCTCCTTTCCCAGTCGCGCGCCCGGCGGGACGCGCGAGCAGGTCTTCACCGGGCAGCGCGCGCCGACCCAGTCCGATCTCGGCGTCGATCTCGTCGGCGAGGCGGGCTCGGGCAGCTTCTACTTCCTCCACAACGATTATTGCGTCGGCGGCTGCGCCCTGGCCTCGAGCACGGTGATCACCTTCAGCGTGACCAACACCGGCACGGACGCGGTCGACCTGCGCTTCGACTCGCTGATCACGCCGGGCCATCTCGCCATCGTCGACGGCGCCCCCGGGCGCGGCGGCTTCTCGTTCAGCGTGACCCAGCGCACCGCCGGGCAGCAGGACGCCACCCTCTACTCGGCGTTCGGCAACGTCAGCGACGAGGAGGTCAGCGTCGGCGACGGCAATTTCAACGGCGAGCCCTTCCGCGGCCAGACCTTCACCGACTACGGTTTCGGCCGCGTGCTCGACTGGAGCACGACCCCGCTCAACCTCGAGCTCGGCTCGCTCGCCGCGGGCGCGACCACCGAGGTGGAATATAACGCCTCCTATTTTGTCACCGCCTTCGGCGAGTGCAGCGACATCAACAGCTGCAACGGGCTCCAGGTCGTCTTCGGCGATCCGCGCAACAATGGCAGCGTCTCCAGCTTCGCGCGTGGCCTCGCGATCGGCGATCCGGTGACGCTGATCAACCGCGAGTATGACGCGGTGGAGGTGCCCTATGCCTTCAACCTCTCGGGCAGCCCTTTCCCCGAGCTGCCGCCGGCGCAGGGGCCAGTGACCTACGACGGCGCCTATGACCCGCTCAAGCTCGGCGCGGTGCCCGAGCCGGGGACGTGGATGACGCTGATCCTCGGCATGGCGCTGGTCGGCGGCGCGCTGCGGCGCGACCGGCGCCGGCGCGCCCTTGCCGCCTAGAGTGAGATCCGGCGAAAGCCGGAGCACCGGGACCGCGAGGATGGCGCTCGGCCCTGGGCTCGTTCGTGGGCGGGACCACGCCGGTGGTCGGCCGTGCGAACGCCTCGTCGCACGGGCAGGCACGGCGCGCGATCCGTTGACCTCTCGGTAAGGTCTCCGGCCTAGCTGGCGCTGCGGGGCACGGAGGCGCACTTGGCAATCTTGGACTCACTCGCCGGCTTCATCGACAACGACGGTCTGGCCGAGACCTTCGCCGCCAAGGCGGAGGATCCCGCCAAGGCGCGGCGCCCGCTGCTCGACGGCATCCGCCGCGCGCGCGAGCAGTTCGCCGCGCGCACCGCTGACGGCGCCCGCGTCGGCAGCCGCTGGTGGCAGGTCCAGAACGGCGTGGTCGCGCTCACCGTCAGGATCGGCGGCGACGTGCTGCCGCTCGGCGGTGCCCCCACCAACCATATCCCCGAGGGCGTGTTCGCCGCGTTCCTCGAGCGGCTCGAGCAGGCGGTCGAGGCGGGCGAGCTCGACGACGCGCTGCGCGCGCGCCAGGCCGAGCGCGCGCGGTCGACGCGCGGTGCCGAGCCGGCGCGCCGCCGCGTACCGGGCGAGCGCCACCCCAGCAACGACCGCGAGGACTGGGACGGCCTCACCTGGGCCGAGCGGCAGAAGGTCAACGCCTTCTACCGCGACGGACGCAACCCCGACGGCAGCCTCATCGCCACCGCCGGCTACAGGCCCGACGCGCCGATCGCGGGCTGAGCGCCGCGCGGCATCATATAGTCGCGCGTGATCGGCAGCGCCTCGCGCCGCCGGGTGAGCTGGATCTGGTAGTTGAGATGCCCGTCATGGCGGAAGGCGACCAGCGCGCCCGCCAGATAGAAGCGCCACATGCGATAGAAGCGCTCGTCGTAGAGCGCCACGATCGCGTCGCGCGCCGCCTCGACGCGCGCGAGCCAGTGATCGATCGTCAGCGCATAGTGGAGCCGCAGCGTCTCGACGTCGGTCACCCATAGCCGCGCGTCCTCCACCGCCGGGGTGATCTGGCTGAGCGCGGGGACGTAGCCGCCGGGGAAGATGTAGCGCGCGAGCCAGCGGTCGGTCGCCGCGGGGCCGTCGGCGCGGCCGATCGTGTGGAGCAGCATCACCCCGTCCTCGGCCAGCAGCGCGCGGCACTGGCGGAAGAAGGCGCGATAGTGCGGCGGCCCGACGTGCTCGAACATGCCGACCGAGACGATCCGGTCGAACCGCCCGCGCACGTCGCGATAGTCGAGCAGCTCGAAGCGGACGTGCTCCTCCACCCCGGCCTCGCGCGCGCGGCGACGCGCGACCGCGAGCTGCTGCTCCGACAAGGTGATCCCCAGCACCTCGACGCCCGCGACGCGGTGCAGGTGAAGCGCCAGCCCGCCCCAGCCGCAGCCGATGTCGAGCACGCGATCGCCCGGGCGCAGCGCGAGCTTGTCGGCGATGTGGCGCAGCTTGGCCGCCTGCGCCTGCTCCAGCGTGGCGTCGGGCGGGTCGAAATAGGCGCAGCTGTAGTGCAGCTCGGGGTCGAGGAAGAGCGCGTACAGCTCGGTCGAGAGGTCGTAATGGTGCGCGACGTTGCGGCGCGCCCGGCGGCGCCAGTTGGCCGCGGTGAGCAGCGCGCTGCGGCGCCACGGCCGCCACCAGCGCAGGTCGGCCGCGGCGTCGTCGTCCCATCGGGTGTTGCGACCGATCAGGTCGAGGAAGCCGCGGATGTCGTCGCCGTCGATCACCATCCGACCGTCGACATAGGCCTCGCCGAACGCCAGCGCCGGGTCGAGCGCGGCGCGGCGCGGCGTGGCGTGGTCGAGGAAGCGGATCGTGGCGTCGACCGCGGCGGGGGCCGGCGCGCCGAAGCGGTGCGTCCGGCCCGCGGCGTCGACGACGAGCAGGACACCGCGCCGGATCAGTCGGTGCAGCAGGAAGGCGAGCAGCCGCATCGCCGGAGGCTAGCCCCACCGCGCCGCCCTGCCAACGTGTCGCGTCCGCCGCCACGCCACGATCGTCGGCGCGGCGCGTCACGGCTGGCGCCGCGCGCGCGGCGGTGCCAGAACCGGGGCTCAGGCAAGGGGGAGGTGAGCGATGCGAGCGATCGTCCGCAGGTTCGTCGTCGGCGCGACGGCGCTGCTGCTCACCGGCGCTGCCCCGCCCGGCACGCCGGGTGCCACGTCGGTGGTGAGCGACGCGGCGGTGCGCGCGCAGGTCGCGGCGATGCTCGCCGAGATGCGCCCCGACCAGGGGTTCCTGTGGCGGCCGCTGGTGCGGGACGGCGCGCGCGTCGCCGCGATCGAGGTGTGGAAGAAGCCCGGGCGTCCCGCTGTCCACCCCGCCGAGGCCGAATATGCCATCGTGCTCGAGGGCGCGGGGACGCTGGTGTCGGGGGGCACGCTCGTCGCCCCGGCGACGCGCCGCGACGGCATGGTCGAGGGCGAACGGATCGCGGGCGGCAGCACCCGGGCGCTGGCGCGCGGCGACGTGCTGCTGATCCCCGCGGGCGTGCCGCATTGGTTCGGGATCACGGGCGATCACCTCGTGCTGCTCGGCACCAAGCTGCCGGCCGACCGCTAGCGCGGGCGCGTCGTCGCCCGCCGCTTGCGTCGCGTCGCGCGGGGCGCCACGGGCGTGCCGATGGACGCCGACCCCGACCTGGAGACCGCGCTGCTCGGCCCGCTGGTGGCGCACCGGACGTGCGGCGACTGCACGGTCTGCTGCACCGTGCTGAAGGTCGCCGCGCCCGACTTCAGCAAGCCGGCGGACACGCCCTGCGCGCATCTCGGCGCGCAGGGCTGCACGATCCACGCGGCGCGCCCCGGCATCTGCCGCGACTGGTTCTGCGGCTGGCGCCGCGTCGCGGCGATGCCCGAGGCGGCGCGGCCCGACCGCTCGGGGTTGCTGGTGTCGCTCGGCTTCGAGCGTGCGCCGCGCAACTGCCTCGAGGGGGTCGCCGTCACGGTGCGGCGGCTCGAGGGCAGCGGCGCGATCGAGGACGGCACCGCCGCCGCCGTGCTGGACGCGCTGTGCGATCGCCTGGTCCCCGTGTGGTTCAGCGACGGCGCGCGCAAGATGCTGATGCACCCCGACGAGGAGGTCGCCGGCCACGTGCTGACGGGCACGCCGCCGCCCGCGCCTCTCGCCGCGGAGGTGGCGGCGTGGCGCGCGCGCTACGCCGCGTTCGCGGCGCCGGACGCGACGCGCTAGAGGCCGATCCATCTGATGTGAACCAGCGGCGTGCTCCTGCGGACGCCGTAGCACGGATCAAGGGAGGTGGAGCAGACCCTGGCCGCCCGGCGTGGCCGTGGCGCCGAGTTGCACGTTATTTCCTCACCCACGTTACTGATCGCGTCGGCGGACCGGTGTATCCCCTTCCGCATGGTGTACCCGACCTGCCCGATCGCGCCCCGCGCACCGCGCCCCGTCCCGCGCTCCAGGCCATGATCGGGCCGCTGCGTCCGCGACGCGGCGCGCGATGAGCGCGCCGGTCGCGCTGTCGCCCGCGCAGGTGGTGCTGGTGCGCGCCAGCTACGCCGCCATCGCCCGGCAGGAAGAGGATTATGCCGCGCGCTTCTATCACCGGCTGCTGGAGCGCCACCCCTTCACCCGCGCGCTCTTCCCCGACGACATGGCGAAGCAGATCAGCGTGTTCCGCCTCACCATCGACGCGCTGATCGTGCAGCTCGACCAGCCCGGCGGGTCGTGCGCGGCGCTGGCGGAGCTCGGTCGCCGCCACGTCGGCTACGGCGTGCTGACGCGGCATTACGACTATGTCGGCAGCGTGCTGATCGACACGCTCGCCGAGATGGCGGGAGACCGGTTCGACGCCGACACCCGCGCCGCCTGGGAGACGCTCTACGCCGGGGTGACGCACGCGATGCTCGAGCCGACGGGCGTCACGGACACGCGCCCAGCCCAGGCCCATCCAGGCTGAAGCGGGCGAGCGAGCCGGCGCTCTGTCGCACGGCGCCGGATGCCTTGACTCGGGGCGTCCGCGTGCCGACCTTCGCCCGGGCAGGAGGACGGCGATGGTCGAGGCTCGATGGAACGGCGCGCTGATCGCGCGCAGCGACGACACCGTGGTGGTGGAGGGCAATCATTATTTCCCCGCCGAGGCGGTCGACGCGGCGCTGCTCCGGCCGAGCGCCACGACCAGCATCTGCCCGTGGAAGGGCACCGCGCATTATCACAGCCTGCACGTCGACGGCGCCGACAACGTGGATGCCGCCTGGTATTACCCCGATCCCAAGCCCGAGGCAGCCGCGATCCGCGGGCGCCTGGCGTTCTGGAAGGGTGTGACGGTCGGCTGATCCCCGCGCCCCGGCGGTCGCGGGCCTGCCGGCGCCGGAACCCGCCCCCCGTCGGCGCGAGTGGGAGGGACCGGGCGCGGCGCGAGGGTCAGACCCGCTCGAGCATCAGCGCGACGCCCTGGCCGACGCCGACGCACATGAAGGCCATGGCGTAGCGCCCGCCGACCCGTTGGAGTTCCTCCGTCGCGGTGAGCGCCAGCCGCGCGCCCGACATGCCGAGCGGGTGCCCCAGCGCGATCGCGCCGCCGTTGCGGTTGACGCGCGGGTCGTCGGGCGCGACGCCCAGGTCGCGCAGCGTCGCGATCGCCTGCGCGGCGAAGGCCTCGTTGAGCTCGATCACGTCGAGCCGGTCGAGCCCCACGCCGGTGAGCCGGCACAGCTTGCGCGCCGCCTCGATCGGCCCCGCCCCCATGATCCGCGGCGCGATGCCCGACAGCGCCAGCCCCAGCACGCGCGCGCGCGGCGTCAGCCCGTGGCGCGCCGCCGCCGCCTCGCTCGCCACCAGCATGGCGGCGGCGCCGTCGTTGAGCCCCGAGGCGTTGCCCGCGGTCACCGTGCCGTCGGCGCGGACCACGGGCGTGAGCCGCGCCAGCGCCGCGAGGCTGGTCGCGCGCGGGTGCTCGTCGGTCGCGACGACGACCGGCTCGGCGCCGCGCCGCGCCACGGTGACGGGCACGATCTCGGCCGCGAGCCGCCCGCTCGCGATCGCCGCCGCGGCCTTCTCCTGGCTGGCGAGCGCGAAGGCGTCCTGCTCGGCGCGCGACACGCCCCATTGCTCGGCGACGTGCTCGGCGGTCTGCGGCATCGTGTCGACGCCATAGGCCGCGCGCATCGCCGGGTTGATCAGGCGCCAGCCGAGCGTGGTGTCCTCGAGCTGCTGCGCGCGGTCGAACGCGCCCGCGGCCTTGCCCATCACGTAGGGCGCGCGGGTCATGCTCTCGACCCCGCCCGCGATCGCCAGCGCGGCGTCGCCGCAGCGGATCGCCTGCGCCGCCATGCCGAGCGCGTTGAGCCCCGAGCCGCACAGGCGGTTGACGGTAGCTCCCGGCACGGTCTCGGGCAGCCCGGCGAGCAGCACCGCCATGCGCGCGACGTTGCGATTGTCCTCGCCGGCCTGGTTGGCGCAGCCGAGCAGCACGTCGTCCACGCCCGCCCAGTCGACCGCGGGGTTGCGCTCGACCAAGGCGCGCAGCGGCACCGCGGCGAGATCGTCGGCGCGCACCGCCGCGAGCGCGCCGTTGAGCTTGCCGATCGGGGTGCGCACCGCGTCGCAGAGGAAGGCGTCGGGCATTGGGTCGTCCTGTTCCGGCGTGGCGAGGCCGTGCGGATCGCGGGTCGACTCGCCCGGCGATCTTTGGCGCCAAACGCGGGCATCGGCAACGCGCCGGTGTCGCCCGGGGGAGCACGATCGCGTTCGAGCGCGCGACGCTGCGGCTATGCCCCTGACGTAGCCGGATGATTTCAGTTGAGTAGCCGTTAACTAAGCGTAGCATCGACGCCGCCCGATGGTCGGGCGGGAGGATGTTCCGATGCGTTCGCTCTCTATCGTCGCCGCGGCCGCGGTGCTGCTCGCGGGCACGACGCCCGCGCTCGCCGCGCCGTGCAAGGATCCCAAGACCGGCAAGTTCGTCAAATGCGCCACCGCCCCCGTCAAGGCGACCAAGTGCAAGAACGCCAAGGGCCAGTTCGCCAGATGCGGCACGCCCGGCGCCAAACCGGCCTGAGCGCGCGCGGCGGGGGTCCTCCGCCGCGTCGCCGCCGCCGCGGATATGAGCATGTGTGTGTCACCGAATTTTAAGGTAAGAAGTTCAGCCCTATCTCATCGGGGATAGGAGAGAGATGGTCGAGATCGCCGCCCGGGTCTATCGCACGCGTCGCGCCGGAGAGCGGTACGACACCGAGGCGCGCTCGACCTTGCGCGGTGCCTCGCAGGTGCCGCTCGACGTACTGCTCGACCAGATCTCGCCGTCGGGGTGCCATATCGTCACGGCGGAGGATGTCGCGGTGGGCGAGTGGATCTCGCTCGGCATCGCCGGGCTGGGTCGGGTCGAGGCGCTGGTGGTGCGCAGCACCCGCACCGGCTATGGCTGCGCCTTCATCAGCCACGTCCCGCCCAGTCTGCTCGCGCGCGTCGGCGAGGACACGCCGGTGGTCGCGCTGTCCGACGACCGCCCGTCCCAGGTCGCCGACCCCGACGCCGCCGTGCCCGCGGTCGACAAGCTGCCGCTCCGCACGCGCTTCCTGCTGATCATGGGCTTCTGCGCGCTGGCGTGGGTCGCGATCGTCGCCTCGGTCGCCCTCATCGTCGCGATCTGAGCCGGCCGGCGGGCGCGAGCGCCGCGATACGGGCGATGCGCCCATAAGGGAGGGACGCGGCGCGCGCATCGGGCCCGACGGACCCGTCGCGCGAGCGTGCGGCGTCGGCGCGGACGGGGATGGGGCGAGCGATGGTGCGACGGCCGGCGATCGTTGGGCGGGTAGGCGCGCTGCTCTGCGGCGCCCTGCTGGCAGCGCTCGCCGCGCCGGGCACGGCGCAGGTCGGCGACTCGCGGATCCAGTCGATCCCCTATCGCGACGATCAGGTCGTCCGCGTCCGCGCCGCGCCGGGCTATGAGGTGACGATCGAGCTCGCCTCCGACGAGCGGATCGTCGACGTCGCGCTGGGCGACGGCACGGCCTGGCAGGTGACCGCGAACAAGGCGGGCAACCTGTTGTTCGTGAAACCGCTCCAGCTGAACGCCCCGACCGACATGGCGGTCGCGACCGACGTGCGGCGCTACCAGTTCGAACTGGTCGGCGTGGCGGAGCCGGGCGGCGACCTGCCCTTCGCGATCCGCTTCCGCTATCCCGCGATGGCGGGCACCGATGCGCCGTCCGGCCCCTCCCCGGCGGGGGCGGGGGCGATGATCGCGGACTATCGGCTGAGCGGCAGCCGCGCGCTCTACCCCGCGGCGATCAGCGACGACGGCGCGCGTACCTTCATCGACTGGCCGGCGGACGGGCCGCTGCCGGCGGTCTACCGCCGCGAGCGCGGCACCGAGACGCTGCTCAACGGCAACATGCGCGGCCGGTTCTTCGTGCTCGACGAGGTGGTACGCGAACTGGTGTTCCGGCTCGACCGGCAGAGCGCGCACGCGGAGCGACTGCCCCCCGCCCCCGCCCCCGCCCCCGCCCCGTCGGGCCCGCTGCGACGCGGCGATGATCGTCACCCCGCCGCTCGCTGATCCGGCCGCGGGCGCGCCGCTGGCGCGCGCGGCCGAGTGGGTCGGCGCGGTCGCCACCGGCGACGTCGCCACCGCCGCGGCGACGCTGGCGGTCGCCGCGCTCGGGCTGCTGCTGCTGCAAGGGCGGCTGCCGCTGCGCCGCGCCGCGCGCGCGGCGCTCGGCTGTTGCCTGATCTTCGGTGCCGGCCCGGTCGGGGCGGGGCTCCTGCGCGTCGCCGCCGCGGCGGCCGAGCGCGAGGCGGTGGCGGACGGCTCTTCCGCGCCGCCCGCGCGGCTCGTCGCGCCCGCGCAGCCCGAGGAATATGACCCCTATGCCGGCGCGGCGGTGCCGGTGCGGTGAGGCGCGACATCCGGCGAGATCACCGGGAGCGGCCTGACGGGCGGGCAGGACCTCGGTTCCCGCGTCCTCGGGCGGTACGTCGATGTACGGCACTGCCGCGGACCTCGCGCGAGAGCCGCGAGAGGCCGGTGACGACGCGACCGCGGCCATGCTGGGCAGCCCTTCGCTGGTCGCCCCTCGCTCCGTACACGATCAAGCCGGGTGGCCATCGCCGCGGCGGCGAAGTCGTCCTGCGCTGCCCCCGGCACCGGCTCACCCCCGCACGTACCTGAAATACCAGATTTTAGTGGCTAATTCGCTTTGAAGCTGCGGAAAGCCTCGTGTTTCACATCGCTGATGACGGCACAGAGGACTGCTAGCAATCACCGAGTAAGCACCGCCGCTACGCTCGCGTGAGGTGCCCGCTTGGGCTGGTCCAAAGTCCTGGGTTGAAGCTCCATGCATCAGCTTCGCCGACCCGCCGCCCAGTCCGCTTCACTCAGCGCGACTCCGCGGCCGGCTAGCGATCCCGCAAGAGTCGCTCGATTTTTCATGAAGGGGCTTTGCTGTGCACCGCCCGCGCCAGCGGCGTGCTTCGCTCGTGCGGGAGTAGGGAAGCTAGCCAAGCATTCACTTGGAAGCCGCTGACGATACGATCGAGTCGGCACGAGAAAGGATCGCGGAGGGGAGTGCTTTTTCTGCCAACCCAGCGAAGCAGCCGACCAAGAAGGCGACTGACCCAGAGCTCAAGATTGCGGAAGCCTGGAAGTGCCCGACTTGGATGTTGGCTATTCCGGTGCTGAAGGTCAGCGCAAGGACAACGGTTAGAACGCCAGTGAACACGAGCCGGAGCGGAGGATCGATCTTGTCCTCTTCCAACATCACGAGGTCGGAGAAAGAAAGCGTCACCTTCCTCGTCGCAAAGGATGCCCAAGTGCCCGCCATGCAGCCAGCCCACACCAGGAAGAGATTTTTGTAGACGTAGGTAGCACTGGCGGCGAAGTCTTTAAAATACCAACCTAAAGCCTGCACAAGTCCGAGCGCAACGCAGGCGCAACCCGCCAATGCTAGCGCCCACAACCCGAGCGTGCGCATATACTGGTTCTTGACAGGTCCAGCTTCCCGAGCAGTAACGTCGGCCTCAAGCGATCGGAGTGCATCCGCAGCTATCGCGGGTGACGCATTGCGGCCAACAAGGCCAACTTGAGCTAAAGCTAACAGCTTTGAGAAAGCCTCATCGAACTTAGAACGGTCGGCGGGAGCGTGATAGAGCCTCTTAATAACACTTAGAACCCGTTCGACATCGTTTTTCAGAACACGTTGCTCAAGTGGCGCCCTGTTATCGTGCACTCGAAAGTTAATGTCTGAGAACCCATCCTCGCCCACGCGAGGTTCGACGCCCCAGAAGGACACCACGTCAACCGGTGACTGCTTTAGGTTTTCTGCATCCGCCACGTGCTGGGTGTTACCGGCCGCAACACCCGCAGGTTCCGCCACCCGGACTAGTCATCCGCGTAGCCGCGAATTCGCTGTCTTGGATGCCCTTTCGCAGCGTCACGACATCCAGTTCTTGGAGCTCGGCCAAAATAGCGTCTTGGTTCGAAGTACGTTGAGCATAGGGTGTGCTCTCGAGCTTTACTCGCAGTGCCTTCAGGTTAGGTGGCAGAGCCATCGCGTGTCCTTTCCGGTTACCCGACTCGGGCACCGGCGAAAAACTCGCACATCGCCTCGTATGTGGGAAGTCGCCGGAAGCGGCTCCTAGGTGTCGGTTTTAGCTCCACTCTGGTCGGAAACGGCTAGGAAACGAACATTGCCTCTACGATCGCCTGCATGAGAACACCACGCGGCACCGGCACGCTGACCGACGTGTACCCGGCGTTCTGAGCTCGACGCGGTCCGTACAACCCGATCCACGAGCGCCCATGCTGCCGCCAAGCACGCTGTAGCGCTGGCACCGGCATAAGTACGCACGTCGCAGTTGGGGCGTGAGCGTAAGCGATGAAGTCGGCTGCCAGCGGCTTCTGCACCCAGCCAGGCGACTTACGCGCCTCGTCCGACCACCGCTCGAGCAGCACGTCGGGCCAATCCTCGGTGCGGATCTTTTCGTCGACCGTGTAGGTCCGGCCACACGCGAGCGTCAGCAGTCGATCGATGCCGCCTCGCTGCGCCCAGCCGTCATGCTCAACAGCGACCGCGGACATGAGCGTCGGGAACGCTCGCCGGTAGATCGGCAGCCACCAGTCAGGCCCGTAGCTCGCCGCCACCGCGTGGCTGTCGTGGAAGCGATGCACGCGGGAGAAGCTCGACGTGCGGGTGTGGCGCGCGACGGGCCGGTGAGCGATTGGACGCGGCGACGCCGGCTGCCATTCTGCGGTGCTATACGTCACAGACGTCCTCCCGATCGTGGGTCTCCTCGTCATCCTCACGCAGGTCCTCAAGGTCGGCATCGCCATCGAGCTCGTCCATGCGGTCGATCAGGCGCTCGGTGAGGCGAGCCAGCTCGGCGCGTGGCAGGGACGGGATTACTGCGAGAAGGGCTAGCGAGCCGGCCAAATGGCTCCTGCGGCTCCACTCGCGCCGGCGGCGGCGAGGCCAGGATCGCGGTGCGTTGGACACGGCCGGTGATGGCGTCGTCTGCCTCACCGCTTCCGCTCCATCCAACGCACGACGACATGATCCCACCACGCCCAGAGCGTCAGCAGGCCGGCTGCGTAGGCAAGTCCGTAGTTGGCCCGCCACGCGAGGACGAACAGCGTCGTCCCGCCCACCAGCATGCCGAGCATCTGGGCCAGCCAGCAAAGGCGGCGCTTGGTCACCCGACGTACCCCAGCTGCTTGCGCTCGATAGCGGCCTTGATCGCCTCCTGCCGCTCGGGTTGAGCGACGATCTGCGCCATCAGCGGTGTGAGATCGCCGGTGGAGCACTCCTGTACCACCAGCCACAGCTTGCGGCCTGAGGCGAGCGCGTAGCCGCCGCCGATCCCGACAAGCGTGTTGAGCCATGCCGCGGGATCGAAGGGGGTAGCCGAAGACGTCCCCGTGTCGCTGTCCGCGATCATGCGAGGGCACTCGCCTGACCAGCGGCCGCGAGCCGCACCGCGTCGTCGAGCGTCTGCTTCAGGAAGCTGTGAGCATAGCTGGCGACGAAGCCCTCTTGGTCGGGCTGGAACAGGTAGCCGAGCTTCCAGGCAAGCGCTGGGGCGTTCGGAGCCGGCATCTGGAGCAGGCGGTTGAGCGCCAGCCACTCCGCTTCGTCCTGGCCCTCGACGTCGCGGACGAGCTCGTACTCGCGCATCGCGCTATCCCACTCAGCTGGGCTCGTGACAGGAGTGAGCAGCCGGCGGACGTGCGCCAGCAGGCGAGCGGCATTGTCGTCGTCGATGGTGTTCGCGCCATCGTCGGATAGGTGCTCGACCCAGCGGCCGAAGTCGCCCCACGAGGTAGGCGTCGCCGCATCTGCTGCCCTGCTGGCCGCGATGAGGCGCTGCACCTCCGCTTCGTACTGGGCAGGGTCGTCCTGCTCGAGCGTGGCGGGGAGTGAGCTGAAGCGCGCAACCGCTGCTGCGTTGGCAGCCATCGCCCCGTCGAAGGAGGTCGTTGCGCTCGCCGCCACCGGCTTCGTGTGCATCTGCATGGGTCAGTCCTCCACGACGTCGATGCCGCTGAGGGCGTCGACCTGCTGCTGGATGCGGGTGAGGTGCTCCTCGGCCATGTGGATGAGGAGCAGAGCGTGGTTGTGCCGCGTCCGCTCGTCGCTGCTCTCTGGAAGGGCGCTGAGCAGCCCGCCAGCGCCGATGGCGTACAGCGCCGCCAGAGCCGACTCGACGCCGTCCTGGAGCAGCTCCTCGCGCTGGATCCGATTGTCGGTTGCAGTCGCCACGGTCACGCCTCCATCGCTTCGGCGAGGCTGTCGACGCGCGACAGGCCAAGGTGCGGCTGGAACTGGTAGAAGCGGTTGGTCGAGGGCTGCCACAGCGCCCAGATGTCCGGCCGACCGTCACCCGGCGTTGCGACGCGCGCCTTGACGACGAGTCCGCGGACGAAGCCGACGTTGACGACCTGGCCGATCTCCCAGCGCTGCTTGGCGCGCGGAGTCGCGTGGCCGTTGTAGAGACCGCCGCCGCCGACGCGGGGCACACGATACATGGGGTTGGCCGGGCGCACGCCCAGCGGTACGGTGTTCATAGCCAATCACCTCTAGTCCAGGTGCTGCGGTGAGAGCCGGGGTGAGGCTGCAACCTTGCCTCGGCTCGTAGTTTCTGATAGCGATAAATCAGAATGAGCGCAATAGCTGATAGCGACAAAAAGCGCGGGCGGGGTCGTCCGGAAACGGGAATAGGCCCGGCGATCGGCCTGCGCCTGCATCCTGAGCTGTCGGCTGATCTAGACGCGTGGATCGCGTCATTGCCTGAGCCGCGACCGTCGAGGCCAGAAGCTATCCGCAAGCTGCTGCGCTCGGCGCTCGATCAGGCTGGCTCGTGATCTGGCTGCGTCTGCTTCTTCCCTCGTCCTAGTTGCGCCTTGCCTCTGCGGAACCGCTTATAGGCTTAGGTCTGCAACGAGCTGACTGGAGAGCGACTGGTGTAAATGCTATAGCAAATAAGCTAAAGAGAAAGAACGTGCTGCCTAAGGATGTCGACGGTCTGCGTGAGGCCGTCAGCTTCCATCTCAAGCAACAGGTCTTCCGCCGTCTTCCCTGGCCTCTTAAATCGTTCACGCATCTTGCGAATTGCCGCGACAGCTCGACCGGGATCCAAAGCGATCGTATCGGCGATAAAGGAGTCGGCAGACCGAGCTTCAAGGTTAAGCCTTGAGAGATGACTTTCTGGAAAATCCTTGAGGTTCTCTGTGACGATTGTGGCCGCCTGCGTTTTCAATGCAGCAGCAAGAACGTGAGCGTCGCCGGCATCCGGGAGATCTTCACAGGAAGGCAAGAAAAGGTCGTAGTCGCTTACGACCGCCTCCTCAAAAGCGATCTCCATCGCCTTCCGGGCTCGCTGTGCGCGATCAGCTGAGTCTAACACGCCCTTCCCAGTCAGGATCTTTTCGATCGCCGCCTGGGTTTCATCCAGAACCTTTTCCGACCATCGCACACGGAAGAACTCCGCTTCGGCGAGGGACAGGAGAAGGTTGCGCTTCAGCGTGCCAGCAAGGGTGCACGCATCTATGAAAGCGGTGTACCGATTAGCGAACACGGCTCAGAGATGCTCAGCATCCAGCTCCGCCAGTGCGGACAGAGCCTTGCCGCGCTTCTCATCACGCTCTCGCTTATACCGGAAGAGGTCCTCTGCCTTGATACGGCGGTGGCGCCCTACGGTATCAAACTTGATCGCCTCCTTCTCAAGGAGGGTGATGAGAAACGGACGCGAGACGTTTAGAATGTCAGCCGCCTGCTGGGTGGTCAGCATCTGACTCACCGGCACAAGCGTGACCGCATCACCACGCCCCACATGACGCAGCAATTCCATCAGAAGCTTCGAAAGCCCTGGAGTCAGGGTCACCTCGGTCGGCTTCTTATCGTCTAGAACACGTAGCGTCGCTCCCCCCGCGGCCTGCGAGGCGAGAATACGACGCAGCTGATTAGCGGCCGCCTTCTCACTTGCGGAAGGCAGGCGGCTGCCGAGCTCCTCGGCAAAGGCGGGCAATGTCATGAGGGGGGCTCTCCGTTGCCGATCCATCTAGTCGATATTCGAAATAAACGCAACTAGTGAAATGGCTATAACCGAAGCGAGTTCCGGGTCTACCAACGGGACAAACACCGAAACTGATAACCCAACAACCAACCTGGCATATGGGAACCGGCGACGAACGGACCAACGAAAAAGGCACCCCGCCGAGACCGGTGGGGTGCCTTTGGTCAGGCTGATGGGACTCGAACCCACGACCTCTCACCCCTCAAGGGAGCGCGCTACCGCTGCGCTACAGCATCGCTTACGTGGGGCGGGCCACACGGCTCTGCAAGAGCTGCCGAAGGCTCACCCGACTGCACCAGGACGTCCAGCTCATTCCGGGGTTGGGCCACCCGGCATGCTCTCCTATTTTGAAGGCGATGCCCATATGGATCCCGCTTATGGGCGCGCTGATGGCGTACTGGTGGCTACCGCGCCGCAGCCACCGGCTTATCGTCATCGGCGCGCTTATCATCGCTGCCACCTCGCTCTGACGCCAGCGAGCGGGTGGTGGCGCTCTCCGACAGGTAGCGCTGCAGCTGCTGGACCTCGCCGCGGATCGCCGGCTGGCGCACGGCCAGATTGCTCAGCTGCCGGATGTGAGCGGTGATCTGCGCCGGCGTCGTCGTGCTTGGAGCGCGCCCCAGCCAGCTGACGAACTGCGGGTTGGTCAGGAGTCGTGCCGACAGGTTGAGCGCTGCGGCCTTCGCCGTCCCCGCCGCCACCGCGCCAACAGCAGCGCCACCCGCTCCGCCAGCTGCATAGCCCCCGCCAGCGCCGAGCAGGCTCAGTCCGCCGGTGAGCCAGCGATCGTAGTTGGCCACTTGCCCCGATCGCGAGCGATTGAGGCTGTTGCCCGTGTCGCGCTTGGCCGTAGCGATGTGGATCAGGTCGTTGAGCGCTTCGGCGCCGTCGCGGCCGAACACCGTCTCTCGGGCCGCGGCTGGCATCTTCTGCGCCTGGGTGACGAAGCGAGCCGCGGAGAAGTCGTCCTCGGGCGTGCGCCGGCCCAGGTTGCTCGCGATCGTCGTGGCGACATCGGCGCGCTCGTCCGGGCTCAGCCCGCGCATGACGCCGGCAAGCCGCTCCCGGTCTCCTCGCTCACCTGCCAGTGCCATGATCCGCTGGTAGGTCTGCTCGCCCGACATCGGCTGATCGCGAGGGCCGGTGTAGTGCTGCACTACGTCGCGGATGTAGCGCTGGCGCTGGGCATAGTACTGGTCGGCACGGCGGTACGCGGCGGCGGCGCGAGGATCCGTGCGGTTGAGGGCGTCCGTGATGTCGGACGAGGCTGCGTCGATGACCTCGCTGACACGCCGCTCGGCGTCGGTCATGGTCAGGTTGCGAGTGCCGATCTCGCCTCGCATTGCGGTGCGCAGGTTGCGGATAGAGGAAACTGCCAAGCTCCGCGGGGTAGCGGTGCCGTTCGCGTTGGTGGTCACGAGATCGCCGCGCAGATCCTGCAACAGGTTCAGCAGGCCGCGGTTGGCGTTCGGCATCTGTGACAGCTCGGCGATGTTGCGGTCGAGCACGTCGACTGCGTTCTGCGACTGCACCGTCGTCGTGGGCGCCAGGCGCTCGGCGTCGGCGTACAGGTCGTTCTTGATCTGCCGGGTACGCTCGATCATGCGCCGACCCGCATCCTGGACCGTGGATCCGATCGCCTCGGGCGACTGAGCGGTACCACCGCCTACCCGGCCGGCGGCGGCCTCAAGCGCGTCGTTGCCCGTCGCAAGCGCGTTCTGGATCGGGCCTGAGCCGCCGGGAGAGGCCTCCAGGAAGGCGAGCGCATTGCGGGCACCGGGCCGCAGGTCGGCAGCGTTCATCGGCACGCCCTGGCGCTCTCCTGCCTGTGCAAGAGCATTGGCCTCGACTCGCCCCGCCGAAGGACCGGAGCGGAAGCGCGAGATGGCGTTGCCGACCACCGGGGCAGCTCGGCCGAAGGCATAGCCGCCGAGCGCACCAGCAAAGCCGCCGCCGAGTGCACCGGGCACGCGCTCAAGGGCGTTACCCTCACCGGACCCTAAGCCGTAGGCCGCTCCACCGATGCCGCCGACTCGGGCAAGCTCAGCGGCAGAGCGCGCACCTGCGCCGAACGGGATGGCAGCGCCGCCGAGCACCTGACCGGTCAGACGGGCGTAAGGGTGGTTCTGCTCGTCTCCGGCCTCAATGCCGCGATTGCGGATGATGTTGCGCCCGAGCCGATCGGTGAAGCTGCCGTCGCCACCGTCACCCGCCAGCGTGTCGACCACGCCGCCAAGCTCATCCAGGGCGCCGAACGTGACCGTGTCGCCAACGCCACGACCGAAGGCGCCGACCATGCCGTCCCCGTTGTCGATCGGCTTCACGGGCGCGTCAGCATCGACCTCGGGCAGAGGCGCATCTTCGCCGAACCGAGCCTTGTAGGCGGCACGGTAGCCCTCGCTGCTGCGGTCGCCGCCGAACACACCGGCAAGCTGCTCCTCTACCGTGCTGCGCTCATACGCGTCGCGGTTCGGGAAGGTCGTCTCGGTGCCATCAGGCATGCGGACGGCGATGGACCCGTCAGAGCGCTGCTCGGGCTTGCCGCGCTCCTTCAGGCCCAACGCGTAATCCGTCACGCTGTCGACACTGAGCGACCGCACCTGAGCGTTGCGCTTGGCGGGGTCATAGTCACCCAGGATCGCCGTTACAGCTTCAGGCGTGTAGCCGTTGGCACGGGCAAAGGCGACGCGGCGGTCGAGCATCTGCTGCGCCAGGTCGCGGCGGCGGCTCAGGTTCTTCCTGATCTCGCTGGCGGTCATGTTGGGGATGATCGAGGTTGCCGCGTAGGAGGCCTGTTCGCTCGGCGTGAGGCTGGCCCCGAACAGCGCATTGCGGGCCACGTTGTCGCTCGAACGGAAGTCCGACCACCAGTCACGCTGCCCCGGCGTGCCGGTGCCGAACACGCCCTGTGCGGTGTTCTCGAAGCCCGAGCCCGGGCCAGAGAAGTCGTCCTTGAACGCGTTCACGGCCCGGTCAAATCCGGCGAAGGCGTTGACCTGCTCCTCGAGCTTCGTCGCCGCGGCGTCAGGCATTGGCTTGAAGCCGCCGGCGGGAGCGATGTTGCCGGCGGTACGCAGCTTCTCGTATTCGGCCCGGTGCTGCTCGGGCAACGCGCCGCGACGTGCGAGCTCCTGGAGGATCTGACCACGGTCGGGCATCACTGCGTCCCCAACATGTTGAGAAGGTCGTCGGTGGAGAGCGAGGCGATGTTCGCGCCGTCCCCGCGCTGATAGCGCCGCTCGGACCGGCGATCGGCTGACCAGCCACGAGCGCTGGTGTCGCGCTGTGCGCGGTCCGTGATGGCGACGCGCCGGTCATCACGCGCATTGTCGATCTGGTCATCACGCTGCTGCCAAGCGAACTTCTGCTCGTCCAGGTGCTGCGACAGCGCGCTCTTGATGCCGAGTGAGTGGGTGATCGCGGCGCCAAGGGCCTCGTCGGTCGGATCGAAGCCGTCGATCTCATCGTCGGAGAAGCCCGCGCCCTTCAGCTGCCGGCGGAACTGGTCGATGACCCCGCGCCGCTTCTCCAGCGGAACCTGCCGAGCGGCGAACGCCGCCGCCGCGAAGGTGTCTGCTTCGTACGCCAGCTGCTTACGATGCTGCTCCTGCAAGTCCCCGATGCGGGGCACCAGCGTGGACGCCAGCTCAGGGTCGAGCTGGTACAGGTCGGCGACCGTCTTGTGCTTTACAGGCGCGGTCACGACGACATCGCCGTCCTGGCCGGCGGCGGCCGGATCCGGAGCGGTCGACCTCGTTCCACCAAGGCTCAGGCCCGCGAGGACGTCGGGGACCATCGCACGTGCCTGATCCTTGCGCAGCGCGTCCTGCGTTTGCCGAGCTGCGACGGCGCGCTGGCGCTCGTTGGTCGACAGCGTGGCATAGGTGTCCGGGTCGACCGCCGCCAACGGCGCGAGCGCATCCATGGACGGGGCCGCGGCGTACTGGCTGAGCGCGTCCTGCCGGGCACGAGTGAGCGCGTTGCGACGGCCCGTCTCGAACCCCTGCATCACAGCGGCGCCAACATCGGGAGCGCGCTGGAGGACGGACCAATCGATTTGGTATCCCATGTCGCTCAGCCCCACGGGTTCTGATTGAAGTAGTTCAGGTTGAGCGCGCCCAGCGCGTTGTTCGCCTGGTTGCGGATCGTGCCGCCGAGCGCGTTGTCGAAGCCGCGCTGATACGACGACCCGCTGAGGTAGTTGCCTGCAAGGTTGCCGAGCCCAGCCAGCGCGTTCTGCTGAGCGCCAGCCCCGTACAGAGCCGCCTGAGCCTGGGCGCTGGCCGCCCCCTGGTTGGCATTGGTGACGTTCTGCACGTAGCTCGACCCGGCGCCGGTCACTGCGCCTAACGCGTTCAGCCCGGCGCCCTGCTGATTGGACAGCATGCCGACGTACTGCCCGAAGTTCTGATTGTTGTAGTCGGTGCCGTACTGAAGCAGTCGCTTCTGCGCGGCGCCGCTCTCGAGCGCACCCTTAGCCGCGTACCCGGTGTTAATCGAGTTCTGCCCTTCCTGAAGGCCAGTCTGATAGCCGGTCGACCCGCGCCAGGCGGCGAGCGCGTCGTTAGCGGCGCCAGTGTTGCCACCGAGCCCGAGTAGCGCATTGATCTGGGCACCAGCAGCGTTGCCGCGGTCGACGGTGGGCTGAGCGAGCCCGACGTTCTGGTTGTAGATCGACTGAGCGAGCGCCCGGTCCTGCGATGCCGATTGAGCAGCGATGTTCGCCGCCTTCTTGGCGCCCTTGCCGCCGGTGATGCCACCGAAGATGCTACCAGCGGCGCCGATCGCGGCGACGGCGAGCGGCGCGACCATTAGTGCGCCTTTCCGGCGCGGTAGGCCTTGATGCGGGCAAGCACCGCGTCCTTGATGCCGTCAGCCTGGAGCCGAGGCAGGATCTGCATCAGCCCGGCAACGGTGTCCGGTGAGCGCCCCTCCATGTCCATGTGCTCGGCGATCATGATGGCGTTGGCCATCGCGTCGATCGCCTGCTCACGGTAGCCGAGGGCGAGAGCTCGAGTGGCGAAGACGGCGTGTGCGCTGATGATCGCCGTCTCTAGCGCGACGGTCTCTTCGATCATCTGATCCTGGCGCTCTTGCTCGGTCATGGGCTCTTCCGCTGTGGACAGGAAGGCGCCATCCGGGCCGATCAGTTGGAGACGATGCCGGAAAACTAGGCAGAGTTATACTAGGCGGATGCCTCCGCTGGTCGCTGCTTCGCCGGCAGGCGGATCCGGGCCAACCGGCCGCCGCGACCCTGGCTGTATGCGCCTAGCGTCACCAGCCCTGCGGCTTCGGCTTGCTTGACGTACCGACGCACCGTCCCGGCGTCCGTAATGCGGAGCGCTGCGCAGATCGTCGAGTAGCTCGGCGGTGAGCCAGTGGCGGCGGCGTGCTCGTGGCAGAAGTTCACAACGTCCAGGAACCGGCGGCGGCGAGGCGTGCGGGTTGGCATGCCGCTGAAGTGCGGCAAAGCGGCGTTATGGAATAGTAGGCGGATCTGTTCGGCAAACCCTCAGCCTACAAACTAGGCATCGTCATGCGCCCGATCATGAGATCGCGTCAAAAGGAAAACGAAGAATATATTAAAAGCCCTTTCTGACTCGAAGTCTTAAACCTAAGTTCCGTCTCGCCGTTTGGAAGAGGCTTATTGGGGAAAACGTTATCACCTAAAACCTGGACTGATGGATCTATAGCGAGACCGATGCCTAGATTGAAGCTCTCCCTCGTCTCAAGTGATCTACGAAAACCTACCATCAAACCGGCGCCGACCGCTTGAACAATCTCATTTGTTCCTGGCTGTATCGCGATAAATGGCCCCCAGCCCCATAGTTTCTTGTCTACTAAACCAAAGAATGACTTTTCAGGTAGGAAAAGGTAATGTGCGCCCAGCATCACACGAGGAACAGAGTTTCTCGACTCTTTTACCCTGACTATGCCGTTTATGAGTTCAGCATCAACGACACGATCTCTTGACCCAAGGTCAAGCGTCAGAGACAAGCCAACATCTAGATTTAGATCGGCGAATTTCTTTGTTGCAGAAATTTGCCTTTCAGTGAGGTCTGCGTACTGATCAGATGGCGGCGGTGGTGTAGCTTCAGGCTCCTGCCCTCCGGCTACAGTCGGCCGCGCATTTGCGACCTCTTGCCGCTGTTGCTTACTGGGCGTCGCACCCGCTGCCTCTGCCGACGTGGTCGAGGCTGTCGCCGTAGGGCTGGAAGTTGCCGGCAGAGTTGCGGACGGCGGTGCGGTCGCGGACGCGGGCAGAGCTCCCAGTTCGGCGAGTTCCCGTTTGGCTTGCTCACCCCGCTCGATCTCTTTCCTGAGCTTCGCCAACCTCAAGGCGTCATAATTTTTTTTATCGGTATCCACAGCAAGCAACGACGCTTCATATTTACGCTTGGCCGCTTCAACTTCAGCGTCTGTCTGAGCCAACGCTGGTTTCGCCGCGATCGTTAAGACCGCTCCGAGAAGTGCTACATGCGCTTTTTTCCGTGCTTTGATCACGTGACCGCCCCCCGGCTTGTGATACCAGCTTCATCATGCAGGAGGCGCTTCGCGTTGAGTAGGCCTAAATCAACACCGGTGCTCTTCTGTAAAGAAAACCTCACGCACCGGACATTTTGTCCAAGATAGCGAACGCTTCAGGTGTCAACGCGGAGCCACGCTGAGAAAATCTAACGATGTCTTTGCCAGCTCGCGGAAGCGGATATGCCACAGCTCGCCAGCATCGGCCCAGCGACGCGCCCATTGGGTGTCATCCTGCCTGCTCTCCCACAGTTCCTTGGCAAGCCGCTCCACCAGCCCCTCGTGGTCAGTAGAGGTGCACAGCGCGCAGCCGGCGGAGTTGTGGCCGACGCCGGCTGCGGGGTGGTCGTGCATCATGCTGGCTCCCCCGGCGCCCACGGATCGCGCGCACCTAGCAGCCGCTCGTCGACATCGAGCACGATGGCCAGGTGCCGCCGCTCGACATCAGGGAGACGCCGCGGTGATCCGCGGGTGATGAAGCGTGACAGGTAACCCGGGCTGCGGCCGACCTTCACGGACAGATGCGTCAGGCTCTCACCGCGCTCAGCAGCGACTCGGATGAGGTTCTCGCGGGCACTCATTGCCTCGAGATGACGCAAGCCGGCGATCGATACCAGCCTTTTTGTTCCTTCTACGTTCCGCCATCATGGCCGCATGGTCGGCCTCCCGAAGACGCTACAGGACCTCCGCCGAGTCGAGGGCGCCGTGCGCGTGACCTGCCGCGCGTGCAAGGCGGTGAAGCAGCACGACCTCGAGGAGCTAATCCTCGATCGGCGCTCCCGACGGCTTTCCACGGAGTGGGAGGCGGTGCGGCACACGATGATGTGTCACGAGTGCGGGGGTAAGGACACGCGGGTCAACGGGGTGCCGTTCAGTCAGAGCGATCCGGAGCGCCGCGCCATCCGATCGCGCGCGCTCCTGATGAACCTCGCGCTAGCGGTGCTCGACGATGCCAGCCGGCGCGCGCGCGACGAGGACGTCTGCGTGCCAGCGACCAGGCTCGCCCTGCGCGTGCTGCGCCCCTACCTGCCCGACCGCGAGCTGCTGGTGACCTTCTGGACAGAGGCGGCGACTGGACGCGGCAAGCCGTACGCGCCGACGCTCCAGGCGATGCGGTGGATCGTCACCAAGCTGGTCGACGCCGGGCATCCGGTGTGGGCGGAGTTTCGGTGAGTCGCCCTTACCTATTCACAGCTAAGATGAAGGCAAGCCCCAAAAGGTTCCGAAATGCCGTGCAAAAATGTAGGCCCGGATTTGACTTGGCGTACGTCAAAGACGCAAAAGCTGTTTTGGCTAAGCCAGAAGGAGTCGCAAAGATGAAGATCAGTAAGATTGCCGTCGCTGCCTGCCTTACCATGCTGCCGGCGTTCCTCGCTCCGGCCACTGCTCAGGAGTCCACCGGAGACCCTGTCACGGACTGTATAATTGGGTGCGTTGCTAGCCGCCCGAACAGCGAAGGCTGGTGCGTTCAAACATGCAACAACCAGTATGATAGCGGAGGCGGCAGCGGCGGTGGTGGCGGCAACCAATACCCGAACCCGGCGCCCGGCCCTCTGCCTCAGCCTTGCTACGGCATCCGATGCAACGAAGTACCGCAGTGATCACGGGTCCGCGCCCCTAAAACGGGCGCGGACATTCTCGGCTGGTAATCGGAGGCGAGGCTAGCTCAGCCCTGCGGCGGTGCAAGTGCTACCATCAGCATGGTAGCGAGCTAGGCCGCCAGCCGACGATCTACTGCCTGGCCGACCTCGTCCCACCGCTTCGCAGCCTCCAGGTCGCTCATCCGGATAGCTGCGAGGATCTGGTCGACAACATGCTGCCGCGCCTTAGCTCCGTACCGTTGAACGAGAGCAGCAGCGGTCTGTTCGAGGTCGTTGTCGTTTGAGAAATGCACGACCCAGAGATGGCCACGGGGCCTTTCCGGCGCCACCGCATTCGCCGCGGCAT
Source organism: Sphingomonas folli (assembly GCF_019429525.1). Classification (GTDB taxonomy): domain Bacteria; phylum Pseudomonadota; class Alphaproteobacteria; order Sphingomonadales; family Sphingomonadaceae; genus Sphingomonas; species Sphingomonas folii. The sequence continues at coordinate 87,303 of NZ_JAHXZL010000013.1, forward strand.
GATCCCGTCGCGGGACGGCTCACGCCGCCTGCGCCGTGCTGATCGCGTCGCCACCGCTCTGCGCGGTGAGGTCCTCTAGGTAGCGTGTCAGCCTCAGCTTTGCTGCTGGTCGGTTCCGGTGGCGCGCACTTCGGGCGTGAGCGGGATTGGTCGTAGGGGATGGGGCGAGGCGCGCCTAAATGGAGGAAGGCGCTGAAATGAAAGTGGTGAGTGCGGAGCGTAGGGCAGTATCGTTTACCGCCTCAATCGCGTCGCTCACTTTCATCCAACGCCGCTGCCTTATGTCCCTCTCTGGCCATGCGCGAAGAACCGTGTTCACGCGCAAAGGATAGGCATCGATGTGGATCTCGGCCAAGCCGGCAGCCGTCCGCTTGACCTGCGTGTAAGATGCGATCGGGAGCCGTTCTATCTCCCCCAGGACCCCAGCCTCTTCGAAGGCTTCGGTCGCTGCTGAGGTGTGTGCAAGCATCCATCGATGCAGGTTCCCCTTGGGTAGGACCCAGCGTTTCCGCCGGCGCGATGTCACCAGCAGGACCTCCAGCTCTCCTGAAGATGCAACGCGATAGGGGATCGCCGCTGATTGACGTCGCAACATCGGTCCTGGTTTAATGACGCTGGCCTACAGGTCCACTACCGAACGCAACCGACCTGAGGGCTGAATGGATCGTATTGAAGCTGACGACCCAGCCTACCTCTATTGCTCGCGCGTAGAGCACCCATCGCACGAGACCCACGTGGAGAGTGAGCTTATCGGGTCCGGCAGCTTCGCCAAGATGGTCCGCTTAGCGCTCAGCGATCCCGACGACGAAGTCTGGCGGTATTCGGTACTGGTCAACGGCACGACGATCGAAGGCGACGATCTGCGGGAGCATAGGGTGCGATAAAGCTTTTCGGTGCGACGGCCCCGGCTCTGATTGCGGATCGCTCAACGACAGGGCAGCCTCCCGGCAATGTGCAACCGCTACCGCATGACCGAGGCGCAGATCGCGCTGGCGACGCGCTACGGCGTCGCGGTGCCCTTCCCGGCCGACCTTGAGGTACCTCCGCCCGAGCTGTTCCCCGACCGCCCCGCCTATGTCGTGCGCGAGACCGACGGCGGCCGCGCGCTCGACGCGATGGTCTGGGGCTTCCCACACCAGGTGCCGGGCAAGCGCATCGACAAGGCGACCGGCAAGCCCGTTCTGCTGACCAAGAAGATCACCAACGTTCGCAACTACACCTCGCCCTTCTGGCGCTCGGCACTGGCCAACCCGCGGCGGCGCTGCCTGGTGCCGTTCACTGCCTTCAGCGAGTACGGCCAGGACCGCGCGGCGGACGGCAAGCTCCCGCTCCACTGGTTCGACGTGCCGAGCCGCGCGATCGTCAGCTTCGCGGGCGTGTGGCGGCCGACCGAGCAGGGCGCGGTGTTCGCCTTCCTGACGTGCGAACCCAATCCTTTGGTCGCGCCGATCCACCCGAAGGCGATGCCGGTGCTGCTCCACGAGGAGGACGAGGAGCGCTGGCTCAGCTGTCCGTTCGACGAGGCGGTCGCGCTGGCGCAGCCCTATCCGTCGCAGCTGATGGCGGTGGATAGGTGAGGTATCCTCGCCTCCTCATCTCACTTGTCGCGCTCAGCGTCGCCGGCTGCTCGAGCGCCTAACGGGTCAAAGCGGTTGTGATCGCGGGCCGAGTCGCCTTCATCGTCGACCCCCAATCTAGGCACCAGCCTTCCTGCGTCACCGACATCGACGTCATCGCGTCCGGTCCGTCGCGTGCTCGACCAGCGAGCGGCGACGACGTGAGTCGCGTCACGTACGGGACGTTTTGGCACCAAAGCGTTGAACGGGACTGCGAAGACAAATTCCCGGTGCTGTATGGTCAGCCACTTAAGGGCAGACCCAGGCCATTCGGCTCGACGATCGAGGTGGTCGCGCCCAAGCCGCTTAAGATCGGCGTTGTCTATGAGGTCGCGATTATCTCGCCGGGTAGCGCATTCGGGAGTGGCGCGTTCAAAATCCTACCCGATCGGACAATCCTGAATGTTCCACCACCGCCACTCGCGCCACCGGAGGGTTCGGACGCGGCAGCGGCAGGCGATGGCGGCTGATCTCTCAGCAGCGCTTCTGCCGGTTGCCCCGTGTGCGCTATGCTGGTCGATAATCGGACCCAACCAAACCGGTCTCGAAACCCAGGCGCGCGGCCATTTACACGCACACGAGATATAACGCAGCGTCTCCGGTCAGCGACTCGGAGTATGATGTGACAACCTACTGGATCACTTTTCGGCTGACTGACGACGCATCGTACAAGCAGCGATATGACGACCTTGTCGACGCCCTCAACGAGGTCGGCTCGGCTTTTTGGGATGAGCCAACTTCGTTCGTCGCGATCGAGACGGACATGGGGATTGGTGCGCTCGCTTCTCTTCTCAAGTCAACTATCAATCCTGGGACGGATATTCTCGTTATTAGAGAGATCGGGCGAGACAACACTCGCTACATTGGCGAGCCGAAGAATGGTTTTCTGTACTTCTTCCCTAATGCCAAAAAGGTTTAGGCGGTGAGCCAAGAGGGCTCGATCACACGTAGGCTCGGTCTAGGATTGCTTGCCGCCACCGCTAGCACGTCCCTTTTGCTCGGTTGCCCTGGAACAGCAACTGCTGCTCAAGGCGTTGCACCGGAACGGCTGCCATCCGCCCGGGACATGTATGTGAGCTGCTTTCTTCTGACTCGAAGACTGCCCGTTCCTCATCGGAAGGATGGTACGCGCGAGCTGTTCGAACCTGAATGGTGCAGCATGATGTCGATCCAGGCGATTGTGCATCGAGAGAGCAAGGACGCTCCCGAACCGCATTTCTGCCTGCCACGCTCCGCGGAGCTGGAAAGCAGCCCTCCTGATATGATGGCTTACGCGTACATCGACTTCTTCGAGCGCCGCGGCAGTGCTTTGTCTGGATCAGACGGTCGGGCAGAGTACATAGCGGCGATGGTTGCTAAATGGCCGTGCGCAGCCAAGTGAGCTCCAACGGCGGTGACGGCGCACGATCCTCTAACAAGCCTGTCCATCGACGCTGATCACGACCGGGATGGCAACGGGCTTGTGGATGACGACTAGCGTGTCGGCCGCCACGATCTCAATACCGAGGCCTCGCAGCTCCTCATGCGGGTCGAACGGCGTCGGACCGATCGCCACGACGAAGCGCCCGCGTCTTCCTCGGACGGTCTCGAGCGCCATGATCCTCCGTTTCAACGTCATGCTACAGCTCCTCTCGACTCCAGCGCGGCGATGCGCGCTTCCAAGTCCCCCGCCTCCGCGATCGCACGATGGGCGGTCAGTAGCGCCATCACTCGGCCGGCCTCGTCGGGTGTGACCTCACCGGCGGCCACCGCGGCCAACACCGACGACGACGCGGTCACCGCGTCTGCCACTGTCGTGACCGTGGGCAGGTCGAAGGATATGGGCGCGTCCTTCCGAGGCGGAGCGAGCCGGTCGAGACAGAGCCGCAGCGCCACGGTATCGCCCTCTAACGCCTTCTCGATCGCCTTCTGCGTCAATGCCTCGTGCTGCCCCTCAAGGAGGGCTTCGATGGCCAACGTGGTGCGGTGACGCGAGCCGCGAGGCTTGCCGGTGGGGTTCACGCGATTGCCGGGCGCGAAGGTACCATCGGGGTTCCGCCCGCTATTTACCGGCTCAGAAGGCGCCACCGAAGTACCCTCCCTGCTGCTGAGCAGACGCCCGGATCTCCGTCATCAAGGCAGCGCGACCGTTGAACATCGGGATGGGTGTCGCATGCCCCCGACCAGTGACAATCAGGTACCACCGGCCAGGATGCTCGCCGGCGAGCAGGAAGCGGGTGCGATCCGCCTGGCTCATCCTCTCGTACTGCGTCGGAGCGATCACCTCCTCCGGCTCGGCCGTCGCGGGGTCGTTGGCATCGATCATGACCAGGGCGAAGGTCGACGAGGGCCACTTCAGGCGAGAGAGCATGTCCCCCAGCCAGTCGGATCCTCCCGCCGGCGGCTGGTAGCGCGCCAAAGCGTACAGAGCGCCGGTGCCAGCGGGTTGCCGCGCCTCCAGCTTCTCGATGCGAGTCTCTAGGCGTCCAGTCACTTACCCCACTCCCTGATCTGGTCGTTATCGGAATTCCGATGTCGAAGGGTCATCTGCTCCCTCCGGAGCTGGTCCCGCTGACGGCCTGCCCATCCCATCGGCTGAAGTCGCGAGGCGCTCGGTCCTTGCTCCCGAGCGCCGGATTGCGGGGCGCCTCCCCACCTTCCTCGCCTTCCTTGCCTTCGCGGTAGCCACCATCCCCACCACCACCCCGCCCCTTTATAGGGCGGTGGTGGTGGGGAGTGGCGGTCCCCACTTCCCCACCACTCCCCACCTGCGGGTGGTGAGGTGAGGAGTGGTCGTCCACGCGCCGGCCGACGATCACGAAGGGACGGTCGTTGCCCTTGCCGTCCTTGCGCGTTTCCTCGTCCAGCGCGCCGTTGCGGTGCCACTGCTTCAGCATCTCGCGCACGCGGGCCTTGTCCTTGTCGTTGGACAGGTCGAGACCGAGCACGTCGGCGACGGCCTTGCCGACCCAGTCCTTCGCCTGGCCGTCCTTCCGCCAGGAGCCCGCTGCGACGGCTTCCTGCACGCGCCGCAGGTGATCGGTGCTGATGCCCTCGAAGGCGTCAGGCGGGCTCCAGCGGGTCACCACGCCCACGTTGTCCCCGTCCGCTCCGAACGGATCGTCAGGACCCTCAGCATTGCCTACGTCCTGCGAGGCGATCCGGAACCACTCGGCATCGGTTGCCGGAGCCCGGTTGGCCTTGTCGTCGAGGACGGTGAACAGGCGACGCCGCTCGCGCTCCTCCGTGATCAGACAGGCCTTGGCCTCATCCTTGTCCATGCGGTTGAGGACAAGGGTGACCCGCGCTGCCGACACCAGAGCGCTGGCACCACGGGACGACTCGGCCGTCACCTTCTCGCTGCCCAGCTTCTTGGAGTGGTGGACGAGCACCACTGAGCAGTTCGCCCGCTTAGCAATGCGCGCCCACGCCTTGGCCACGGCGTCGATCGCGACGTTGTCGTTCTCGCTCACACCATGCGAGGAGACGAACGGGTCGATGACCAGCACGTCGATCTGACGACTGAGGAGCTCAGCGACCAGCGCTTCGACCACGGGAACGGCGATGGCGTAGCCCTCCCGGCCCTCGATCGCGATGCAGAGGCCGGCGCCATCGGGACCGCTGTCGAGGTGGATCCGGTCACCGCAGGCAGCCTGGTCGACCCGGTGGAACATGGCGGCGGCCACGAGCTGCATCTCCAGCTCGGCGAGGCTGTCCTCCAGGTTCCAGTACCATACTCGCTTGGAGCCGGCCCACACAGTCTTGCCGAGGATGTCCTCCCGTCCGCTGGCGAGCGACAGGAGCATGGAGGCAACGAAAGACGACTTGCCTACCCCGCCGGGCGCTACGATCGCCGACACCGTGCTCCGCAGAAGCCAACGACCCCATACCCAGGGACGACGCGGCAGAGTGCGATGGTCGGGCCAGCGGAAGGGTGTCGCCTTGATCGCCAATGCCTCGGCAGCAACCGGGCCGACGACCTGCGCGGCATCGAACTGCCGCCTGATTGATGCCGCGCTCATGCGCGCACCTCCATTGCCAGCGCGTTCCAGTCCTTCCACGGCGCAGGCGGGCGCATGATCCGGACGGCGAGCTGAGCGTCCCGGTATGCCTCCGCCGCCTTCTGCGCCGCCCGCTCCCCAGCCTCATCCGCGTCGGCACCGATGACCACAGAGCGGGTTACGCTGGCGAACGACATGTGCGGCAGCATCGAGGTGCCCGCCGCCACCCACACGCTCTCACCGAGCGCCTGAGCGAGCGACAGGCCGTCCTCTAGCCCCTCGGTCACTACGACCGTCTCAGCGGGCGCGCCAAGCTGGATCGCGCCACCAGCGACGAGCCCGAGCGAGAACTTCACCTTGCCGTCCGCGGTGGCGGCCTTGCGGCCGTCCTCGGTGACGTAGGTGCGCTGGATCCCGACCAGCGTACCGTCCGGGTCGGTGACGATGGCGACGAGACAGGGCAGCAGCCCCGGCCCGTTCGTCGTCAGCAAGCCGCTGTTCTTCGGCGGCGCGAGCCGGGCGAAGCGAAGCGTGTGCGGCAGCGGCATCGTGATGGCGCGGTTGCGCAGGTACAGCTCAGCCGGCGTCCCCTCGATCGGCGACGCCTGTCCCGCGATACGGTTCGCCACCTCGCGCAGATCCCGCTTCGGCTGTACCGGCGCGCGCTGCTGCTTCAGTTCCGCCAGGGCGCCGCCGTCGAGCATGTCGATCGCCTCAAACAGCGTCACCCGATAGGCGCGCTGGACGAAGTCGATGACGTCCCCCGACGCGCTGCACCCGAAGCACCAGAACCGACTATCGTCGGCGAAGATCGTAAGGCTCGGCGTGCGCTCGTTGTGGAAGGGGCAGAGCCCCAACCACTCCTTGCCTGCCGGCTTCAGCTTCACGCCAGCCTGGATGGCGATGGTCGAGACGCGGTGGTCACGACGGATCGCCTCGCAGACCTTCGGCACGTCGATGCGCTCGCGCGACGCCCGGCCATGAGCCTCTCCGTAGGACGCATACCGATCGAGAAGCATCTCAAAACTCCGATCGAGAAAGAGGAGCTGGACCGCGCCCAACCGGCTGCGCTTCGTCGCAGATCGACACCGCGCACTGGCCAGAATACTCATCCCGATTAAGGATGTAGGCGGCGGCGATGGCTTCCTGCGGATCAGCGTACGGGCCTTGGAAGTTGCCCCAGCTGCTGCCCGAGCCGCTTTCGTGGGCGACCTCGAAGCCCTCCGCGCTGTTCCCCATCACGTGGACGATGCCGTGACGAGGATCGCGCGGGAGCCCGAGCGGAATGATGCGACCGCTCATGCTGCGTCCTCCTGCTTGTCGAGGACCGTGGCGCGCCAGACGATTGCCTGGGCGCCAGACCGATTGCGGCGACGCACGCCGGAGTCGCGGATGGATCCTGCCTTCTTCAGTTCGGTGAAGCGGGGCTGGAGCGAGTAGCGGGGCAGGCCGACGATGCCGCAGACCTCGTCCACGGTGTGGTCGCCCGCCTCGCAGAGGGTCTTGTGGACCAAATAGCGGAGATGGCTGCTGGTCTCAGCGGCGAGCGCGGCGGCGGCAATGCTGGTGTCCACGCGGCGGTGCGCGCTGGCGGTATCGAAGGGGTCAACCATGGCCGGCCTCCTCCAACATCGCCGGCAGCTCGGCGCGCTCCAACAGCGTGCTTAGCCACCCCAGCTGTGCCGAGGTGAGCGGCGTCGCGTCCACCACACACTGGCCGAGGAAGCTGCCCGCCTTACGGGTCAGTTTCGCGTCGCTAAGCAGCAGCGCGAGCGCGGCAGCCTTGTGGTCGAGGAAAGGCGAAGGCTCACCCATTGCACGTCTCCCCCCACGCGAGCGAAGACACCAGGCCGGCGTGCGCGCCGACCAGACCGCAAAGGCTATTCAGCCGTTGAAGGCGAAGTGCCGTAATGCTATCTGCGTGAGTGCTGTTGTTGATGTAATTCGTGGAGGCCGGCGTTGGCGCGCCGGCCTTTCGCGTACTATCGGCCGCCGCCGCTTCGATCCTGGCCATGTCGCGTCACGCGGCGATCGGCTGTGAAGTCGAAGTCACTCGACGAGCAGACTTCCACGCTTCGATGTCAGAGAGATCGTAGGAGATCCTGCCGCCGGCGCGGATGTGGCGCGGACCGAGCCCGAGAACACGCCAGTTCATCAGCGTCTTGGGTTTGACCCCAATCAGCGGCGCGGCTTCAGTCGTGCTGAGGAGTTTCTGCATTGCGGTCCTCCTGCCCGGCGGAAGTGCCGGGAATAGGAGGGTTCTCGCGGGCAATCGGCCGCTTGTCGGCCGGAGTGGCCGCTAATTAGCCGCTAATTGGCTCTGCTATTTGCCGGAGCGCCGGCGCTGGTTCTCCCGCTCGATGGCCTGGAACACCGGAGCGATATGCTCTCGCACAACACTCACGCCCGGCCCGTCCGATCCAGTTTTGTCAGCATGCCACTTCATAGCCCATCGCTCAACGTCGGCTTGCGTGCCGATCGAGTCCAAGCCGTCCTGATCGGCAACGCGTACCAGTTCGGCCATCATGCCGATCCAGTCCCACTTCCCTTTTGGTCCGCGCTTCGCGCCCGTAGGAGCGGAACTGGTATTTGGACGCCCAGCGTCGATCGATTGACCGTCGCGAAGTCGGACAACATCCTCGGCGCTCACGTTGACGGAACGCCAATACCGATCGTCACCTTGTGGGGCGGGTGCCAAGCCAATCAGGTCGTTGCTATAAGTAAGCTCTCGAAAGTCGAGGCCGGTGAGATACGTCGGCTTGGCATCCACGTACGCGGTGATCTCGCCGTCCTTCAATCCGAGCAGTAAGGCGCGAGTACCACCATCGATTGATAGGCACCGTTCTCCTGAAGCCCGCCGCTCATCAAGTTCCTTCGACATATGTACGAACGCTGCCTGCGCTGCGTTCGAGTGAGGCAATGCGTTTGGATGCGGGCACCAAGTAGCAGCTTTTTTGACCAGTTCTCGATCGCCAGAGGCCAGGTAGGCAATCGCTTGAAGTAAATTCCAGCGCTTGTCTTGTGCTCTCTCATCTCGCGCGAGCTGCTCCCAGCTTGCGCTCATGTGCTTCTCGAACGATGCTATTCGTTCGCTGGTCGTATCGTCCATAATGCGCCTCCCAGCGCGTCCATAGATCGAAGGGGCGGCAGACTGGGTGGAAACCAGCCGTTCGGGAGCTACCCTAGCCGCCCCAGCATCACGCCCGCCGAGTGGCGAGCGGGATCACGTTCGTGCCGTCACTGCCGGCAAGAACCTTACGGATGTGTTCGCCCCACGCGTCCAGTGCCGACCGTTTCTCCTCGGTCCACTCATGCCGCTGGTAGACGCCGGCGACGCCTGATCTGGATCCGGATAGGTGGTTGAGCACAGCCTCGGTCACCTCGAAGCGCACACCCAGCCGCTGAAGGCCAGTGGCGAGTGTCCGCCGCAGGTCATGGAGGCGCCAAGGCGCTAGCGGCTCATCGCCGTCTTTCGCCAGGACAGCGTCGAGCTTGTCCTTGCCCCTGGAGTGCGCGGTGAATGAACCACCCTTGCCGGTGGTGAATACGGCGCCGCGCTTCGGCCACTTCTCGCCGCCGGCTAGCTCGTTCAACACCGCCACCGCGAGCTCGCAAAGCGGCACGTCGTGAGGCTCTCCATTTTTCGTGCGCGGGCCAGGGAGGCGCCATAGCTTGGCCGGTCGGTTCAGCTCCTGCCACGTGAGCCCCGTCACCTCCTCGCGTCGCTGCCCTGTAAGGATGAGCAGGCGTACAATCGGACCAAAGCAGCGATGGCACGACTGCGCAGCGTTCCAGACACGCCGCAGTTCGTCGTCAGTGAGCCAACGGTCTCGAGCCCTAACCGGCGGCGGCGTCTCCATCCCATCCATAGGGGAGCGCTCAAGATCGCCTCGGCTGATGGCCCATTTGAACAGGCGGCGTAGAATGGCGAAGGTATTGCGCCGACCAGCCTGCTGCTCGGCCGGCATTGCGTCGAACACCGCTACGACGTCAGCGCGCGTGATTGCCGGCAGAGCCTTGCTCCCGAGGGCGGGAACGGCGTGGAGTCGCAAGGAGCGCTCGACGAGACCGCGCCAGCCATCACCCTCACAGGCAGCATGGAAGCGAGCCGCGTAGGCTTTGAACGACAACTCGACGCTCTCACGGCGGCGGCGCTTGTCGTCGTCGACTGGGTCGGTCCCTTGCGACACCAGAACACCGAGGCGCTTAGCTTCTACGCGGGCGTTCGTCGCGGTCCAGGACCCGTGCTTCCCGATCGTATAGCGCTTGGTCTTCGCCTCACGCCCGCCTAGCCGATACTGATAGACATAGGTGACGGCGCCGGCCGGGGTGATCTTCACCCCGAACCCCTTCACCTCATCATCCCACAGGAAGCCAACCGTCGTGCTCGGCTTGAGCGCGTCGACCGTCCTCTTGCTGATGTTGCCCGTCGCCACCGACCACCCTCCTGGTAATCACCTGGCAATCACCGTAGCGGGATGTGGCGGGAACGGCAAGGGAACAGCGGGAACTCAGGTCTGGCGACGGCGAGGCGAGTATCGCAAGCCTTGGAGGCGTCAATCGCGAACGTACCTGAAATACCAGACCTCGTGCCCCTGGCGTCGCGCCTTGCGCTCGTAGCGCGTCTCGGGCCAGTCGGCGGGGCGCTCGAGGAAGTCCGCGGGCGACGCCGCGGTCCAGCTGAAGTCGCGGCGCTGGTCCATGATCATCATCGCCCAGCGGCAATAGGTCGGGTCGTCGGTGCCCAGCCGGAACTCGGCGCCTGGCCTCAGCTTGCGCGCGATCAGGTCGAGCGGGCCGTGGTTCATCATGCGGCGCTTGGCGTGGCGCGCCTTGGGCCAGGGATCGGGGTGGAGCAGGTAGACCCGGTCGAGCGACCCGTCGGGCAGCCGCTCCACCGCCTCGAGCGCGTCGCCCATGTGGATCCGCACGTTCGCCAGCGCGCGGTCGCGGACATGGCCCAACGCGCCGACCACGCCGTTGAGGAAAGGCTCGCAGCCGATGAAGCCGGTGCCCGGCGCCGCCTCCGCCTGGGCGGCGAGATGCTCGCCCGCGCCGAAGCCGATCTCGAGCTGGAGCGGGCGGTCGTCGCCGAACAGGACGCGCGAGTCGAGCGCGCCGCTCTCGGGCAGCGCCAGCCGCGGTAGCAGTTCCTCCACCAGCGCGGCCTGGCCGGCGCGCAGCGCGTGGCCCTGGCGGCGGCCGTAGAGGCGCCGGATCGTTGTGGGATCGTTCATGCAGCGCCGCCTATCGCCTCGCGCGCCAAAACGGAACGTGGGAAACGGAGGACGATGATGCGGGCGTGGCTGATCGGCGCGGCGGTGGCGGGGCTCACGGCGGGGATGGCGGCGCTGCCGGGCGCGGGCACGGCGCAGCTGCGCGCGCTCGGCGCGGTGTCGATGCAGCGCGTCGACGGCGCGTGGAAGCCGGCCGCCTTCCTGTGCGATTCGACCGATCGCGACTGGGCGATCGCCATGTCCCCGCCCGAGCGCGACGGCCAGGTGACACTCACCAGCTACGCCAAGCCCGGGCTGGCGACACACCGCGCGACGGTGCGCGTCGGCCAGAGCGACGCGGGCATGGGGCATGTCTGGTACACGCTGTCCAACGCCGCCGGGCGCGCGGTCGGCGCGGTGGAGACGGTCAACCCGCAGATGGTCGAACCCGGCGCGACCACGCCGACGGTGGTGTCGCTGCGCTACGGCCCGACCACCAGCCAGTGCCGCTTCGCCGCGCAGACGCGCGTGCTGGGGGTCACCGCCAGGCGCTCGGTCCAGGTCACCGGCGACCCGCGCGGCGGCTATCGCTACCGCAGCTACAACCACGACGCCGAGCTCGGCGCGGTCGACGTCCCCTGGGGCGGGCGCGACACGCGCGCCTCGACGACGATCGACGGCGGCCGCGTGATCGACTCGTCGCGCGAGCGGCGCACCTATCAGTTCGAGCGCGACGGCTTCGTCTATCGCGTGATCGCCTCGCTGGAGCCCGCGCAGGGCGGCGGCGCGGTTCAGGTGTGGCGCGACGGGCGGCTACTGCTGGAGGAGCCCTTCGCGGCCTATACCGCGGCGGGGTGAGCGACGGGGAAGGCCGCGACGTCGCGCAACCCGCGCCCTCCCGCGACCGTTAGCGCCCGCGACGGACAACAGGCGGGAGCGGCGTGATGGGCAAGAAGAAAGCGGTGAAGAAGGCCGCCGCGCGCGAGCATGACGCGCTCGCGCCGGTGCGCGCGCTCGCCGACAGTGCCCCGGTGCGCGCGCTCACCCCGCTCGCCAAGGCGACCGACGAGCCGCCGCTGCTCGCGCTCGGCCTCGGCACGCTCGCGCTCGGCGCGATGCTGCGCCGGCCCGCCATGGCGCGCAGCGGCGCGCGGATGGTGGCCAGCCACCTGCTGGCCACCGGGCTCAAGACGGTGATGAAGGCCAGCGTCGACCGCGCCCGCCCCAACGCCGCCGGCGACCGCCCGACGCTGGAGAAGGGTCACGGCACCGACGACAGCGCGCGCAACGCTTTCCCCTCGGGCCACACCGCGGGCGCGGTGGCGATCGCGGAGGCGGTGCGTCACGAGGCGCCGGGCGCGACCGTGCCGGCGCGACTCGCCGCCGGCGCGGCGGGGGCGCTGCAGGTGACCCGCGGGGCGCATTACGCCAGCGACGTGGTGGCCGGCGCCGCGATCGGCTGGCTCTCCGAGCGGCTGGCGAGCTGGGCGATGGCGGCGGCGGGCGGCGCGGTCTCGCGTCGCACCGAGCGGCGCGCCGAGGCGGAGGCGGAGGCGCATCCGAGCTGAGCTGAGCCAGCCCTCCGCCGCGCGCGCGGGCGCGGCCGGGGCGGACGCCGCGCGCCGGCCCTGCCTGGCTCCTGGATCCCCCCGCGCGCGGCTCGCTCGCGGGACCGCTGCCGCGCGCTCGGTCGCCTCAGCCCGCGCGGAGCGCCAGCGCGCGCTCGAACACTGCCTCGAGCATCGCCGGGGTCAGCCGACCCGTCTGCTGGTTGTAGCGCGAGCAATGATAGCTATCGAGCACCACGCGCCCGTCGGGCAGGCGATGCTCGGCGCCGTGGGCGAAGCGGGCCTTGGGCAGCCGCCCGCCGAGCGCCTTGATCGCCGACTGGTGCGCCAGCTGCCCCAGCGCCACGAACACCCGCGCCGCGGGCAGCGCCGCCGCGCCCGCGGCGAGGAACGGGCGGCACGCGCGCGCCTCCTCGGGGCTGGGCTTGTTCTCGGGCGGCAGGCAGCGCACCGCGTTGAGGATCAACGCGCCGTCGAGCGCCGCCGCCTCCCCGTCCGAACCGGCGACCGCGAGGCCGAGCCGCGCCAGCGTCGCGAACAGCAGCGCGCCCGCGGCGTCGCCGGTGAAGGCGCGGCCGGTGCGGTTGGCGCCGTTCCGCCCCGGGGCGAGCCCGACGATCACCAGCCACGCGCCCGGGTCGCCCAGCGCGGGCACGGGCGCGTTCCACCACTCGGGCTGCTCGGCGCGCAGCCGCTCGCGCAGCGCCACGAGGCGCGGGCAGCGCGGGCAGTCGCGCGGCGGCTCGGTCGCGGCGAGCGGGGAGGGTGCCAAGTCCATCGCGGTGCGATAGGCGCGGCGGCATGGAGCGAGCAAGCGACGCGCAACGCTATCTGATCGGTGTCGGCAGCAACCGACGCGGCCGCCACGGCGCGCCGCGCGCGGAGGTGGCGGCGGCGCTGGCGCTGCTCGGTGGCGCCGCGGCGCCGATCCGCGCCAGCGCCCCGCTCGGTCCCTCGACGCGAACCTTCGCCAACAGCGCCGCGCTGATCGCCAGCGCGGAGCCGCCCGAGGCGCTGCTCGCGCGGCTGAAGGCGATCGAGCGCGCCTTCGGCCGGCGCCGCGGGCGACGCTGGGGCGCGCGCGTGATCGACCTCGACGTGATCCTGTGGTCGGGCGGGCGGTGGCGCTCGCCGCGGCTGGAGATCCCGCACCCGGCCTATCGCGCGCGCGCCTTCGTGCTGGCGCCCGCCGCGGCGCTGGCGCCGCGCTGGCGCGACCCGGCGAGCGGGCGGACGCTGCGCCAGCTCCATGCCCGGTTGACCAAGCCGCGCGCGGTGCCTAGGCCGACGCGCACCGCGTGAGGGTCCGTAGCTCAGTCGGTAGAGCAAGCGACTTTTAATCGAGAGGTCCCGGGTTCGAGCCCCGGCGGACCCACCACGCGGCACCCGCGCCACCGTCCGCCGCTGGGTACGAAGCCGCCGCTGGCGAGCGGCTCCCACAGCGACGACGCGTTTCGCCCGTCGCTCGGTCAGCGAGCGGCCGGCGCGATCGCGGTCCGCAGCGCCGCGAAGAAGGTCTCGGGATCCTCCACCTGCGGCGCGTGGCCCAGCGCATCGAGCCGCACCAGACGCGCGCCGGGGATCCGCGCCACCGCCTGCTCCGCCGCCTGCGGCACGGTGCGGATCGCGGCGCGCGTCGCGGGCGGCGCGGTGCCGGCGCGAAAGGCGGTGAGGTCGCGCTGCCCGATCAGCAGCACGGTGGGGACCGTCAGCCGCGGCAGCTCGGCCGCGACGGGCTGGGTCTGGATCATGTCGGACAGCCGCGCCTGCGCGTCGCGCACCCGGTCGCCGTCCGCCCCGGCATATTGCCCGGCCAGCATCGCCACCCAGCGATCATAGGCGGGGCGCCAGCTGCCGTGATAGTAATTGCGGAGCTGATAGGCCTTGATCGTCGCCGCGCTGGTCTTCGCCTCCTCCGCGCGCAGCGTGCCGAGATCGGCATAAGGCACGCCCTCGGCGAGCGTGTCGTTGAGCCCGAGCGGGTTGACCAGCACCAGGCGCGCGACCCGGTCGGGGAAGAGCAATGCGAAGCGGGCGGCGAGCACGCCGCCGGTGGAATGGCCGACGAGCACCACCCTGCCCGTCCCCGCGCGCTCCAGCAGCGCGCGGGTCAGCGTCGCCATGGCGTGGAAGCTATACTGATAGCCCGCGGGCTTGGACGATTTGCAGAAGCCGATCTGGTCGGGTGCGATCACGCGATATCCCGCCGCGGCGAGCCGCCTCGCGGTGTCGTACCAGGTCGCCGCGCAGAAGTTCTTGCCGTGGAGCAGCACCACGGTCGTGCCGTTGGCCGCCGCGGACGGCGGCACGTCGAGATAGGCCATCCGCACGCGCGATCCCTGCGAGTCGGCGACGAACCAATGCACCGGCGCCGGATAAGCGAAGCGCTCCAGGTCCGCGCCGAGCGCGACGTCGCGCGCGGACGCGCCAGCGGGGACGAGCGCGAGGGCGGGCGCGAGGCAGAGCGCGGCGGCGAGGAAGCGGTGCGACATGATCGGGTGAACCGTCGGACGGTGCGGGATATCCGCGGGAGAGCGGAGGGCGAGCAGACGGCCGTGCTCCGGCGCTCGCCGGCGCGCGGGCGCGCTGCCGGCCGGCCCGCCCGCTAGTCTGGGGTGAGATCCATCCGAGCCGGACCGGGCTCCGGCGCAGGCCGGAGGGCGTCGAGGATCATGGCCTAGCTCGCGCGCTCGTCCCGGAGCAGCGCGGTGGTGATCGCGCGCGCCTCGTCCTCGGTCGGACCCGCGGCGGCGACGCGTCCGGCGCGGCGGTACCAATAGGCGGCGTTGGCGTCGTCACCCTCGAGGCGGTGGAGCCAGGCGTGGACCCAGGCACCCGCGGCGCTCAGGTCATCCTGCGCGATCGCGTGCGCCGCCTCCCACTCGCCGCGCGCGCCATGCCACAGCGCGCGGAGCAGCCCGCCGGCCGCGGGTGGTTGGTCGCGATGGAGGAGCGTGAGCGCGGCGTCGTCGGTCATGGGGCGATCCTGGCGAAGGGCGGCGGCCGTGGCTAGGCCGGTCGATGATCCGATCCTCTGCTACGAGGTGCGCTGGCAAGGCGGTGGATGATCCGCCGCCGCACTACCCACCGCGACACGCGACACTCCTCGGCCGGCCCTTCGCGCCGTCCCCACCTCGCGCGCGCGGGGACGAGCCGGAACGCGGCCGGTCTCACGCGGTGAAGCCCGTCACCGCGCCGCCGGCTCGCCGAACCGCCCCACCGTCTCGCCGCGCGCGAGCACGTGACCGGCGACCGCGGCGAGCAGCTGATCGCGCGTCGCACCGAGCGGCAGCTCGACCTGGCGGTCGAGCGCCAGCACCTGGACGTGATAGGCGTGCGGTCGATCGCCGAGCGGCGGGCGCGGCCCGTACCAGCCGATCGTGCCGCGCGTCGTCATGCCCTGCATCATGCCCTCGAGCGCGCCGCCGGTGAGCCGGTCGCGCTCCTGCAGGCCGGCGGGGAGCGCGCGCGTGCCCGCCGGGATGTTCCATGCCAGCCAGTGCACCACCGGCCGCGCCGCGCCGTCCGGGTCCTCGACCAGGATCGCGTAGCTGGCCGCCCCGGGCACCGCGGCCCAGTGCAGCGCGGGCGAGATGCCGAGGCCATATTCGCTGTGCTCGCGCGGGATCGTGCCCCCCGCGGCGAAGGCGTCGGCCGCGACCGCGATCGGCGCGCCCCGGGCGGCCGTCTCGGGGCGCGCCAGCGCGAGCGGCACGTCCGTGCCGCGCGCCGCTTGCTCGCGCATTGGCCCCGCCGGCGGCGTGAGCGGCGCGGCCCGGCCGGCGGCACCCTCGTAGCTGACGCGGTAGAGGATGCCGTTGGCGTCGTCGGACAGCAGCAGCGAGCCGTCGCGCAGCACCGCCACGCCGCACGGGCGGCCGTACTGGCTGGTGCCGTCGCGGCTCATGAAGCCGCTGACGAAGCTCTCGACGCGCGTCGGCCGCCCGGCGGAGTCGAAGCGCACGCGCGCCAGCTCGTAGCCCGACGCGGGCTTGCGGTTCCAGCTGCCGTGCAGCGCCACGAAGGCGTCGCCGCCGACGTCGGGGCCGAAGCCGCCGCCCGGGTGGAAGGCCCATTGCATGCCCGCCGAGTGCGCGACGTGCATCAGCGTCGGCGCGGTCGAGGCCGCGGCCCAGCGCGCCGCGGTGAGCCCGCCGGGCGGCTCGTCCTGCGGGTTGCGCTGGCCGTCCTCGAACACATAGGGCCAGCCGTAGCGGCGCCCGCGCTCGATCCGGTTGATCTCCTCGCGCTGGAGGTCGTCGCCGAGCCAGTCGATGCCCTGGTCCCAGCCCCATAGCTCGCCGGTGCGCGGGTGCCAGCCGAAGCCGATCGTGTTGCGCAGGCCCGAGGCCCAGACCGAGCGGCGCTTGCCGTCCAGGCTGGCGCGCAGCAGCGTCGCATTCTCCTGGCTCGACTCGTCGCACGCGTTGCAGGTCGAGCCGACGCTGACGTACAGCATCTCGTCGGGGCCCACCGCGAGCGTGCGGTTGAGGTGCTGGCCCGCGTCGGGCAGGTCGTCGATCAGCGTCTCCACCGTGCCGATCGTGCCGTCGGGGCGGAGCGGCGCGCGGAACACCTCGCGCGCGGTCATGAAATAGAGCTGTCCGCCGTGGATCGTCAGCCCGTGCAGCCCGGGACGATTGACGATCACGGTCGGCGGCCCGTCGGCGCGGCCGTCGCCGTCGGCGTCGACGAGGCGGACGATGTCGGCCTCGGAGCGCCGGCTGACGTACACCGCCCCGTCGGGTGCTACCGCGAGCATCCGCGCGTTGCCGAGGTCGCTGGCCCACACGCCGACGCGATAGCCGCGCGGCACGCGCAGCGACGCGGCGAAGTCGGCGCCGGGCTTGCGCGGGGTCAGCTCGTAGAAATGCGCCGCCACGGGTCGCTTGTCATCGTCCTCCGGGCTGCTCTGCGCCGCGGCGGTCAGCGGGAGCAACAGGGCATAAGCGAGCAGCGCGGCCTTCATCGTCGTCTCCTCCACGATGCAGGCATAATGCGCCGCGCGCGCGGCGGCTCCGAGGATAGGGCGGAACGGGCGCGACGCCCGTCGCGCGCGGCCCTTAGGTGAGCCGGCGCGCGCGGGCCGCCGCCGCCCCGCTCAGGCGAGCGCGGCGGGACGGCGCCGCCGCAGCGCGCCGCCGACCAGCGCGAAGCCGGCGATCATCATCGCCCAGGTCGCCGGCTCGGGCACCGCCGCGGTATAGCCGAGCTTGACCAAGTAGGACTGGTTGGGCCCGTCGCCGTCGTCGCTGACGAGATAGATGTTGCCGCCGTCGTCGAGCGTGACGCCCTCGAACTTGCCGCCCTCGTCGGCCGGATCGACCAGCGACTTGAACCCGGACAGGTCGTAGGAACTGACCAGCGCGCCCGCCTTCGTCACCTCGAGCAGCTGGAAGGAGCGGCCGCTGAGCAGCAGCAGGTTGTCGCCGAACGGCGTGCCGGCCAGCGCGCCGTTGTTCAGCACCGCGATGTCGGACAGTCGGTTGAGCCCGAGCGGCGCGGGATCGAACAGCGACGTTACCGTGCCGGCGCCGCGCGCGAAGTCGACGTCGGTGATCTGCCACACCGTCTGCGGCGAGGTTTCCTTGACCCCGTAATAGGTGCCGGTGGTGCGGTCGTAGGCGATGCCTTCCAGCCCGCTGTTGCCCGCGTCGGGGCCGACGCTGACCGTGGGCGCGTCGGGATAGGCGGTGTAGGTGCGGGTGTCGCCGCTCGAGCCGACCTCGCCGATCAGCGCCATGTCCTGGTAGCGCTCCTCGGCGACCGCGTAGCGCCCGCCACCGACATAGGTGAGCCCCTCGGGGTCGCATTGCGCGGAGCCCAGCGACAGGCAGCCGTTGAGGATGATCGTCGCGGTCTTGTTGCCGCTCAGGTCATATTCGCCCCACACGCTGCGGCCGGCGCTGTCCTCCTCGTCGTTGGTGACCATCAGCCGCCGCGTGTCCCAATTATAAGCGACGGCGCTGGCCTCCTGGGTGTCGATCGGCTTGGCGTAGCTCACGCTATACTGGTCGAGCAGGCCGGTCGCCGCGGCCGGGGTCGCCCCGAGCGCGACCGCGGCCATCCCCGCGCACAACAGCATCGTCTTCATCGCGTTCCCCCTCGTATCCGTCACCCGCGCTCCGTCCCTGCGGGAGGCGGACGCGACGGGTCTCGGCCAGCGCGGTGACGGCGTGATGACGAATTCGTTAACCATGAGGCGCACGTGACCGCTTGCCCGGATGATCCGCTGATTTAGCTGAAATACCTTGGTTCTTTTGACCTCACGCGTCGTTGACGAACGCCGGGCCGAACCGGCGATGAGGAGGATCCAAGCGATGGCCGTCAAATTCGCCGGAACGATGAACGCGATCAACCGGGGCCTGGAAGACACCAAGCCCGCCAAGGGTGCGACGATGGTGGAGGATTGGGAGGCCGCGCTGGCCGAGGTGGACACGACCGGCGCCAAGGGCATCCTCCGCGACCTCGCGTCGCTGCGCAAGCAGCTCGAGAAGGACCAGCCCGACGCCGACCGGGTCCACGACCTGCTCCACCGCCTGGGCGCGGCGACGACGAAGATCGCCGACAAGGCGGACAAGCAGCAGGACAAGCTCAAGGCGCTCGGGGCGGCGCTGAGCGAGGCGGGCGAGGAGCAGCCCGACGAGGAGGAGGATGCCGCGGCCGCCGCGGCGCCGAAGCGCGCGCGCACGAAGAAGTGAGCCGCGCGGCGGGCGGGGTGATCGCCCCGCCCGCCGGCACGGGTCGCTTGCCGTCCGCGCCCGGCGGGTTAGAGGCTGATCCCTCTGGTGTGAACCAGCGGGGTCCTTCTGCGGCAGGAGCCCAGAGCCACGTCTCCGACCCTGGCCCCCGGCGTTCGCCGCAGCACGGGTCGATGGAGATGGATCAGATCCTAGGGCGACACCACGGGCGGCGGAGACGATGATGCGCGTGCTGATGGTGGGGCTGGGCGATATCGCCCGAAAGGCCTATCTGCCCGTGCTGTCGTCGCGCGGCGACGTCGAGCTGCACGTCGCCACGCGCGACCCCGCGGTGCGCGCGCAGGTGGCGCGCGATCACCGCCTGACTCACCATCATGCCAGCCTCGACGCGGCGCTCGCCGCCAGCCGGTTCGACGCCGCCTTCGTCCATGCCGCCACGCCCGCGCACCCCGAGCTCGTCGCAGCGCTGCTCGAGCGCGGCGTCCCCACCTTCGTCGACAAGCCGCTCGCCGACACGCTCGCCGCGGCCCAGGCGCTGGTCGAGACCGCGGTGCGCCGCGGCACGCCGCTCGCGGTGGGCTTCAACCGCCGCTTCGCGCCCGATTATGCCGCGCTGCGCGGCCGCGGCGCCAGCCTGATCACGCTGGAGAAGCATCGCCACCGCCAGCCCGACCGCGCCCGCCGCGTGGTATTCGACGACTTCATCCACGTCGTCGACACCCTGCTGTTCCTCGCCCCCGCGCCGGTGCAACGCCAGCTGATCGTGACCCAGGTCGCGGGCGGGCTGCTCCACGCGATCACGCTCACGCTGGCGGGCGAGGGCTTCAGCGCGGTGGGCACGATGCACCGCGACAGCGGGCTCGACGAGGAGCGGCTCGACGTGATCGGCGCGGGCGAGCGCCACAGCGTGCTCGACCTCGCCGAGCGGGTCGATTCCGCCGGCACGCAGGTACGACGCCGGCGCGGCGACTGGACCGCGGTGGCGCGGCAGCGCGGCTTCGACGCGATGTGCGACGACTTCCTCGCCGCCGCGCGCGAGCGCCGCCCGACCGACGCCGCCGCGATCCTACGCACCCACGCGCTCTGCGAGGAGATCGTGCGCGACGCCGAGGCGAAGGGGTGAGTGCGGCGGCCGGCCGGTGGCGAGCCGCACCTCATCTTCCCTGCGATGAGAGGATCGTCGGCGCGGCGCCCGCGATGCGTCCTCGGTCAGGGGGACAGCCATCCAGGCTCACCCGTGCTCCGGCGGACGCCGGAGCCCGGGGCCTCGGGCGTGACGCTCGCGGCTAACTGCTCTTGCGTCCGCGGGAGCACCCCGATGGCTCACACCAGATGGATCAGCCTCTAGCGCCCGTGGTCCTGGACTCCCGCTCGCGCGGGAACGCGCTCGGCCTCAAGCGACGGGGATCATCGTCCAGCTCGGCCAGGCGGGACGCGGCGCCGGCCGCCGCCCCTGCGCCTCACCGCCGGCAGTAATCGGCGTTGTCGGCGCGCTCCACCGCGTTGCCCGCGAGCGCGCCCGCCCCGGCGCCGAGCACCGTGCCCAGCGTGCGGTCGCCGCCCCGGTCGATCGTCCGGCCGAGCAGCCCGCCCGCGATCGCGCCGACGATCGAGCCGGTGGTGCCGCTCTGGCAGCGCCCGCCGGCATAGCGGTAGCGGCGATCGTCGTAGCGCCCGCGGTCCTCGTAGACGCGGCGCGCGTAGCGCTCATCGCCGCGGTCGCGATCCTCGTAGCCATAGGCGGGCTCGCGATTCCAGCCGTCGCGATAGGCCTGGCGATAGGCGCGCGCGTGGTCGCGATAGCCGTCGTCGTCATCGTCTCGCCGGTCATAGCCGCGCGGGTCATAGTCGCGCTCGTACACCTCGCGCTCGTGGTAGCGCTGCGCGTGCGCTGCGCCCGGGGTGAGCGCCGCCGCCGCGAGCGCGACCGATCCCATGGCGACCGAGAATTTCCCCAGCATCGTTCCAGCTCCTGTCCCTCACCCGCCGCGCGCCGATCGGGCCGCGACGAGCTTCGTGATAGAAACCGGCGCTTGAGCGCCGCCTGAATGCCGCGGTTAGCCGCGGTTCAGCCGGCGCTCGCCACCGATCCCGCCTGCTCCGGCCAAATCACTGGCAAGTATCACTTACCTGCCGAGAGCAGGCGATAGGCACTCGCCACCGCCGGATATTGACCGTCGCTCAGCTTACCCGAATAGGCGGCGTTCGAGTTCCAATAAGAGGCATAGACCACCTTGTGCTCGGCGAACCAGGCGAGCGCGAGCGCGACATAGGGCGCGTCCGAGTCGCGGCTGACCCCCCATTCGGCATAAGCGGTCGGCTTGCCGTGGCGCGCGGCGAAGTCCTGGTGCCAGGCGAGGCCGTAGCGCTCCGACACCTTGTAGTTGAACGCGGCGACCGGGTCGGCGGGGTCCCACTCGTGGTTGTAGTAGAAGTCCATGCCGATCAGGTCGACGACGTCGTCGCCGGGATAGCTGTCCTCGGGGTCGGTGCCGAAATCACCGACGTTGGGGGTCCACTCGAAGCGGAACCGGTTCGACACCGCGCGGAAGCTCGCGACGAAGCGGCGGTAGGCGGCGCGATAGTCGGCCTCCTTGCCCTTGGACGCCCAGGGCTGCCAGTCGCCGTTGAACTCCCAGCCGGTGCGCACCGCGATGGTCGAGTCGCCCGGGCTGGCGGCGAGCAGCGTCGCCGCGGCGGCGCGCCAGCGCGGGTCATAGTCGCCCGCGGCCGCGGCGGCGAGCGTGCCGCCCTCGGCGAACAGCGGGATCGACCAGTAATGCGTGCGCGCGACGCCCTTCCAGCGGTCGGCGAGCCAGCCGATCGAGTCCGACCAGTCGGCCCAGCCGGCGCGCCCGCTGAACAGCTGGACGCCGTCGGTCGATCGGCCCAGCCACGCCTCATAGGCGGCAAGGTCGGGCACGTCGTTGCCGACATAAACGACCGACTGGAACGCCGGCGCGGCCGCGACGGCGGTGACGACCGGTGTCGCGCTCGGGCTCGGCGAGGGAGACGGTGAGGCGGTGGACGTGGGAGTCGGCGCCGGTGCGGGGGCGGCGATCGGCGCGGCCGAGGGGGCGACCACCACCGCGGTCGCGGCGCCGGTCTGGCCGCCGCCGCCGCCGCAGCCGGCGAGCAGCAGCGCCGCGGCGAGCGGCGCGAGGGGACGGTGACGGGTCATGGCGGCGCGCGCTCACTCTCGGAGAAAGGGAGCGCCGACTGGTAAAGGAGCTAGGTTGTCATCCGGTTAGCGCCGCCGCGGATCGTGGCGGGCGCTCGCGGGTTGGCGCGGCATGGCACATCGCAAACCGCACCTGCCCGAGAAGATCTGCGCGAGCTGCCACCGCCCGTTCGCGTGGCGCAAGAAATGGGCGCGCGACTGGGAGCAGGTCCGCTACTGCTCCGACCGGTGTCGGGGGGTGGGTGCGCGGGAGGCGTGAGCCGGCGCTGCCTGGGTGAACTGCCCGTCGGATCTGGTCACCCCGGGGCGGGCGGGGATTTAAGTCGGAAGGCGGCAGTGGGGCCCACGCGGTCCGCATCTGGACCCCGGCCTCCGCCAGGGTGACGAAGAAGGAGAGTGGAAGGGGGCAGAACCGTGATCCCGCCCCCACACCATCACGCCAGCGTGCGCACGTTGGGCTCGCGGTCCCAATAGCGCTGCTTGGCGGCGTCGACGAAGCGCTCGAGGTCGGTCACGCCCGCGTCGGGCTCCACCCCTGCCTTGTCGAGCAGCGGCTTCGACTCCGCGTTGTGCCCGATCGCCTTGAGGTGGCCGAAGCCGTCCATCACCCACTGCACCGCGGCGCCCTCCTTCACCAGCTTGGCGCAGGCCTCGGCGGAAAGGATCACCGCGCACGCGTCGACCGTCACCGAGGGCTGGCCGAAGAGCTGCGCGTCGGCGGTCACGGTCGAGCCGTCCGACAGCGGCACCTTGCCGACCTTGGGCGCGATCGTCAGCGGGTGGCCGCCCGCGCCCTTCACCGCCGCGATCAGCGAGTCATACTCCTCGCGATCGGTGCCGTCGGCGAAGAAGATGCCGACGGTGCGGCCCTCCAGCGTGTGCTTCTCGAGCGGTCCGCGCACGATCCGCAGTGCCGGCGACGGCTCCATGTCGAGCACCGGTGCGGCGGTCGGCGATGCCTCGGGCAGGTCCATCGCGAGGCCGTCGGCCACGCGCGTCGCCAGATCCTCGTCGACGTTGCGCAGGTTCGCCAGCACCGCGACTCGGATGTGCGGCAACGACACCTTCGACAGCTCGAAGACCAGCGCCGAGGCGACGTGCGCCTGCTCGGCGGGATCGAGCGAGCGGAAGAACAGCCGCGCCTGGCTGTAATGGTCCGCGAAGCTCTCCGGACGGATGCGCAGCTTCTGGCCCTGCTCCTCGGATGGGAAGGTCTTGTAGCCCTTGTCCGGATCCTCGCGCGCGCCAGCTTGCTCGCCCGCCTTGGCGAGACTGTTCGGCTCGTAGTTCGCGCGTCCCTTGGGCACGGCCATCTGCATGTGACCGTCGCGCTGCTGGTTCATGAACGGGCAGCCCGCCGCCTCGGCGCGACCCTTCGCCGCGTTGATCGGTAGCTGGTGGAAGTTGACGGAGCCGAGCCGCGACAGCTGCGTGTCAGTGTAGCTGAACAGTCGTCCCTGCAGCAGCGGATCGTTGGAGAAGCCGATACCGGGCACGACATGGCTCGGCACGAACGCCGCCTGCTCGGTCTCGGCGAAGAAATTGTCGGGATAGCGATCGAGCACCATCTTGCCGACGATCTTCACCGGCAGCACTTCCTCCGGGATGATTTTCGTCGCGTCGAGCACGTCATACGGCTGACTGTTGGCGAATTCCTCGTCGAACAGCTGCACGCCCAGGTCCCATTCCGGGTAATCGCCGCGCTCGATCCGCTCGAACAGGTCGCGGCGCTGGAAGTCGGGATCGGCACCGGCGATCTTCACCGTCTCGTCCCAGATCGTCGAGGCCAGGCCGGCGCGCGGCTTCCAGTGGAACTTGACGAAGGTCGACTTTCCCTCCTTGTTGATGAACCGGAAGGTGTGGACGCCGAACCCCTCCATGTTCGCGAAGGTGCGCGGCAGCGTGCGGTCCGACATCGCCCACATGATCATGTGGGTCGATTCGGGCATCAGGCCGATGAAGTCCCAGAAGGTGTCGTGCGCTGTGGCGGCCTGCGGATAGCCGCGGTCGGCCTCCATCTTGGCGGCGTGGATCAGGTCCGGGAACTTGATGGCGTCCTGGATGAAGAAGACGGGTATGTTGTTGCCGACCAGATCCCAGTTGCCCTCGCTGGTGTAGAACTTCACCGCGAAGCCGCGCACGTCGCGCGGCGTGTCGACCGAGCCGGCGCCGCCCGCGACGGTCGAGAAACGCGTGAACACCTCCGTGCGCTGGCCCTTCTTCTGGAACAGGTCGGCGACGGTGATGTCGGCGAGGCTCTCGGTGCATTCGAAATAGCCGTGCGCCGCGCTGCCGCGCGCGTGGACGATCCGCTCGGGGATGCGCTCGTGATCGAAGTGGTTGATCTTCTCGCGATAGACCTCGTCCTCCAGCAGCACCGGCCCGCGCGCGCCCGCCTTCAGCTGGTTCTGGTTGTCGCTGATCGGCATGCCGTGATTGGTGGTGAGCACGGGATGGTCGTCGTCGGTCGCCTGGTGCGTCTCGCCGCCGTTGCCGGGGTTGCGCAGGATCGTGTCGGTCATGGAAAGGCCTCGCTTCGATGGCCCGCGGACGCGTGCGGGCGCGGCGGGGTACGAGAGCGAAGCGGCGGGCACGGCCGAACGTTCCCGCCGAAACGCCAGAGAGATCAATTATCTGACGGACCCTGCGCTGGCGCTCAGTCCAGATTGGGTCGCAGCAGCCGTGTCGCCTGCCGCACGTCGACGCCGAGCCGCTGCGCGTAATCGGCGACCTGGTCCTCGCCGATCCGCGCCACGCCGAAATATTCCGCCTGGGCGTGGCCGAAGTAGAAGCCGCTCACCGCCGCGGTCGGCAGCATGGCGTAGCTCTCGGTCAGCTCCAGCCCGACGTTCTTCTCCGCCTCCAGCAGGTCGAACAGGGTGCGCTTGAGGCTGTGCTCGGGGCAGGCGGGATAGCCCGGCGCGGGGCGGATGCCGCGATACTGCTCGCGGATCAGCGCCTCGCCGGTCAGCTGCTCGTCGGGCGCATAGCCCCACAGCTCGGTGCGGACGTGCGCGTGGAGCCGCTCGGCGAACGCCTCCGCCAGCCGATCGGCGAGCGCCTTGAGCAGGATGTCGTTATAGTCGTCGTGGTCGCTCTTGTAGCGCGCGAGATGCGCGTCGATGCCGTGGATGCCGACCGCGAAGCCGCCGATCCAGTCGCCCGCGGGATCGACGAAGTCGGCGAGGCACATGTTGGCGCGGCCCTCGCGCTTGGCGATCTGCTGCCGCAGGAACGGCAGCCGGGTCGAATGCTCGTTGCGACGGTCGAGATCGGGCGTGTGCATCCCCTCGGGCACACTGCCGCCGTCGGGCGAGCGCGTGTCGACGCTGTGGCGGTCGTTCACCCACACGTCGTCGTCGTGGCGGTGGCACGGCCACAGCCCGGCGACGCCGCGCGCGGTCAGCCATCTCTCCGCGACGATCCGATCGAGCATCGCGCGCGCGTCGGCGTAGAGCGAGCGCGCGCTCTCCCCCACCACCGCGTCGTCGAGGATCGCGGGGTAGTTGCCCGCCAGCTCCCAGGCGCGGAAGAAGGGCGTCCAGTCGATATATTCGACGAGGTCGGCGAGGTCCCAGGCGTCGTAGACGTGGACGCCGGGGCGCTTCGCCGGTGGCGCCTTGAGCGCCATGTCCGCCGCGAAGCCGCGTTTGCGCGCCTCCTCCAGCGGCAGCAGCGCGTTGGCGCCCTTGCCCTCGCGCGCGTCGCGCACCGCCTGATAGTCCGCCGCGACGCCCGCGACGAAGCCCTCCGCCTGCGTGTCGGACACCAGCGCGGTGGCGACGCCGACCGCGCGGCTGGCGTCGAGCACGTGCACCACCGGGCCCTTGTAGGCCGGCGCGATGCGCAGCGCGGTGTGGACCTTGGAGGTGGTCGCGCCGCCGATCATCAGCGGCATCGTCATACCCGCGCGCTGCATCTCCTCCGCCACCGTCACCATCTCGTCGAGCGAGGGGGTGATCAGCCCGGAGAGGCCGATCATGTCGGCGTCCTGCTCGCGCGCGGTCTCGAGGATCCTGGACCAGGGCACCATCACGCCGAGGTCGATCACCTCGAAGCCGTTGCACTGGAGCACCACGCCGACGATGTTCTTGCCGATGTCGTGGACGTCGCCCTTGACCGTGGCGATCACCATCCGGCCCTTGCCGCGCTGCTCGGCGCCGCCCGCGGCCTTCTCCGCCTCGATGTACGGCAGCAGGTGCGCCACCGCCTTCTTCATCACGCGCGCGCTCTTCACCACCTGCGGCAGGAACATCTTGCCCGAGCCGAACAGGTCGCCGACCACGTTCATGCCCTGCATCAGGGGGCCCTCGATCACCTCGATCGGCCGGCCGCCGCGCGCCGCGATCTCCGCGCGCGCCTCCTCGGTATCATCGACGACGTGCGCGTCGATCCCCTTGACCAGCGCGTGCTCGAGTCGCTTGACCACGTCCCAGCCGCGCCACTCCTGCGCCGCCTTCTCGGCGACCGCGTCGGTGCCGCGGAAGCGCTCGGCCAGCGCGACCAGCCGCTCGCCCGCCTCGGGGTCGCGGTTGAGGATCACGTCCTCGCAGGCGGTGCGCAGCTCGGGGTCGATCGCGTCGTAGACGTCGAGCTGGCCGGCGTTGACGATCGCCATGTCCATGCCCGCGGGGATGGCGTGGTAGAGGAACACCGAGTGCATCGCGCGGCGCACCGGCTCGTTGCCGCGGAACGAGAAGCTCAGGTTGGAGAGACCGCCCGAGATGTGGACGTGCGGGCAGCGCGCCTTGATCTCGCGGCACGCCGCGATGAAGTCGACCGCGTAATTGTTGTGCTCCTCGATCCCGGTCGCCACCGCGAAGACGTTGGGATCGAAGATGATGTCCTCGGGCGGGAAACCGATGCCGGTGAGCAGCTTGTAGGCCCGCTCGCAGATCTCGACCTTGCGCGCCTGGGTGTCGGCCTGGCCGACCTCGTCGAACGCCATCACCACCACCGCGGCGCCATAGTTGCGGCAGAGGCGGGCGTGGTGGAGGAACTGCTCCTCACCCTCCTTCATGCTGATCGAGTTGACGATCGGCTTGCCCGAGACGCATTTGAGCCCGGCCTCGATCACGCTCCACTTCGAGCTGTCGATCATGATCGGCACGCGCGCGATATCCGGCTCGGCGGCGATCAGCTTGAGGAAGGTGGTCATGGCGTGGTGGGCGTCGAGCAGCCCCTCGTCCATGTTGACGTCGACCACCTGCGCGCCGTTCTCGACCTGCTGGCGCGCGACCTCGACCGCGCGCGTATAGTCGCCCGCCATGATCATCTTCTTGAACGCCGCCGATCCGGTGACGTTGGTGCGCTCGCCGACGTTGACGAAGCGGGTGGCGGAAGCGGTCATCATGTTCTCTCATATCCTCCCCGCTCGCGGGGAGGGGGACGGCGCGCGTCGCGCGGGGTGGAGGGGGCTCTCCGCGTATGCTGGCGCCGGCGGAGAGCCCCCTCCGCGGCGGTCGTCTCGGTGGGGGCGTTCCCTCGCCGGCGCGGCGTGCGTGGCGAGCCCCCTCCACCAGCCTGCGGCTGGTCCCCCTCCCCGCGGGCGGGGAGGATCTGATCACGCCGCCATGGTGAACGGCTCCAGCCCGGCCAGCCGCGTCTGCACCGGCGGCGCGGGGATCGCGCGCGGCGCGACGCCGCGGACGCGCTCGGCGATCGCGGCGATATGCGCCGGGGTCGAGCCGCAGCAGCCACCCAGCACGTTGACCTGCCCCGCCTCGGCCCATTCCGCCACCAGCCCGGCCGTGGTCGCGGGCGCCTCGTCATAGGCACCGAGCTCGTTGGGCAGACCGGCGTTGGGATAGACCATGATCAGCGTGTCGCAGATGCCGCTCAGCGTGCGCACGTGCGGGCGCAGCTGCTCCGCGCCGAACGAGCAGTTGAGCCCGATCGTCAGCGGCCGCGCGTGGCGGATCGCGTGCCAGAAGGCCTCGACCGTGTGCCCCGAGAGGTTGCGCCCGGAGAGGTCGGTCAGCGTCATCGACAGCATGATGGGCAGGTCGCGCCCGAGCGCCTCGCCCGCCTCGATCGCCGCCATCACCCCGGCCTTGGCGTTGAGCGTGTCGAACACCGTCTCGATCAGCACGAAGTCGGCGCCGCCCTCGACCAGCGCGTCGATCTGCTCGCGGTAGACGTCCTTCAGATAGTCGAAGTCGATCTCGCGATAGCCGGGATCGTTGACGTCGGGGCTGAGCGACAGCGTCTTGTTGGTCGGCCCGATCGCGCCGGCGACGAAGCGCGGGCGGCCATCCTTCGCCTGGAACTCGTCGGCGAGGCGGCGCGCCAGCCGCGCGCTCTCGACGTTGATCTCGCGCACCAGCCCCTCGGCGCCATAGTCGGCCTGGCTGATACGGTTGGCCGAGAAGGTGTTGGTCTCGGCGATGTCCGCGCCCGCCGTGAAATAGGCGCGGTGGATCGACTCGGGCACCTCGGGCTTGGTCAGCGCGAGGATGTCGTTGTTGCCCTTCTGGTCGTGGCCCAGCGTCAGCGCGCCGGCATAGTCCGCCTCGGAGAGCTTCCAGTTCTGGATCTCGGTGCCGAAGGCGCCGTCGGTGATCAGGATCCGCTTCGCCGCCTCGGCGAGGAAGGTGTCACGTGGGGTCATCTCAATCTCCGATCCTCCCCGCACGGCGGGGAGGGGGACCAGCCGAGGGCTGGTGGAGGGGGCTCTCCACCAGCGGTACATCCGGAGGAGAGCCCCCTCCACCACTCGCTGCGCGAGCGGCCCCCCTCCCCGCCACGCGGGGAGGATCTATTTCAAGCTGCCGCTGCCGCTCGCCGAGGCGCCGCCCGCACCCCCAGCAGATGGCAGATCGCGTAGCTCAGCTCGGCGCGGTTCATCGTGTAGAAGTGGAGCTGCTTGACCCCGCCGGCGTA
Organism: Sphingomonas folli; assembly: GCF_019429525.1. Classification (GTDB taxonomy): domain Bacteria; phylum Pseudomonadota; class Alphaproteobacteria; order Sphingomonadales; family Sphingomonadaceae; genus Sphingomonas; species Sphingomonas folii. The sequence continues at coordinate 116,447 of NZ_JAHXZL010000013.1, forward strand.
GAGCTTGCGGCACAGCTCGGCCGCCACCGTCGCCGCCACCAGCTGGCGCGCGGCGGGCAGGTCGTCGAGCCCCTCGAACAGGCGCACCAGCCAGCCCGGCACGTCGGTGCGGCACATCGCCGCCATCCGCTGCACGCCCGCGAAGCTGCCGATCGGCATGATGCCGGGGACGATCTCGGCGTCGATCCCGGCCGCCGCCGCCGCGTCGCGGTAGCGGAAGAAGGTCTCCGCCTCGAAGAAGAACTGCGTGATCGCGCGGTGGGCGCCGGCGTCGAGCTTGCGCCGGAGATTGTCGAGGTCACCCGCGAGATCGGCCGAGCTGGGATGGCACTCCGGGTAGGCCGCCACCGAGATCTCGAACGGGTGCAGCCGGCGCAGCCCCGCCACCAGCGCGGCGGCGTTCTCATAGCCGCCCGGGTGCGGCGCATAGTCCGCCGCGCCCGCCGGCGGGTCGCCGCGCAGCGCGACGATGTGGCGCACCCCGGCGGCCCAATATTCCCGCGCGACCGCGTCGATCTCCTCGCGCGTCGCCTCGACGCAGGTGAGATGCGCCGCGGCGGGCACGTCGGTCTCGCGCGCGATCCGCGCCACGGTGGCGTGGGTGCGATCGCGCGTCGACCCGCCCGCGCCGTAGGTGACCGAGAGGAAGCGCGGCCCGAGCGGGCAGAGCGTCTCGATCGACTGCCACAGCATCTCCTCCGCCTTCTCGCTCTTGGGCGGCGAGAACTCGAAGCTGACGTCGACGTCGCCGCCGACGTCGGCGTAGAGCGGCGCGTCCAGCGCGCGGCGCGCCTCCTCGAGCTGGTTGACCGAGAATGTCATGCCGCCTTCACCTCTCGCCACGGCTCGCCGGCCTTCCGGCCGAGCCACAATTTCACCGTCAGCTCGCCGCCCTCGAGCGTCTCGATCCGCGTCGGCAGCAGCCCCGCCGCGGCGAACCAGCGCTCGATCTGCGCGTCCGCGAAGCCCAGCCGCGTGTGCGCGTCGCGCGCGCGCAGCTCCTCGCGGTCGTGCGGCGCGAAGTCAGCGATCAGCAGCCGCCCGCCCGGTGCCAGCACGCGCGCCGCCTCGCCGATCGCGGCGCCGGGCTGCTGCGCGAAATGCAGCACATGGTGCAGGATCGCCACGTCCGCCGCGCCGTCGCCGAGCGGCAGCGCGTACAGATCGGCCTGGCGCAGCTCGGCGTTGGCGAGCCCGCGCTCGCCCAGCTTGGCGCGCGCCAGCCGCAGCATCTCGCTGCTCTTGTCGATGCCGAGCGCGTGGCTGGCGCTCGGCGCGAACAGCTCGATCATCCGGCCCGTGCCGGTGCCGATGTCGATCAGCCGGCCGAGCGGCGCGTCGGCGAGCACGTCGCGCATCGCCGCCTCGACCTGTTCCTCGGCGACGTGGAGCGAACGGATCGCGTCCCACTGGGCGGCATTGGCCTCGAACCAGCCCGCGGCCGCGGCGGCGCGGTCGGCGCGCACCGCGGCGAGGCGCGCGAGATCGGCGGCGGCCTCGTCGGTGACGCCGAGCGAGTCGAGCGCGGCGAGCACGGGCGCGAGCCGCCGCCGGTCGCCGAGCGCGACGAACACCCAGCTGCCCTCCTTGCGCCGCTCGGCCAGTCCGGCGTCGCACAGGATCTTGACGTGGCGCGACACGCGCGGCTGGCTCTGCCCCAGCACCTGCGCCAGCTCGCCGACCGACAGCTCCATCGCGCCGAGCAGCGCGACGATGCGCAGCCGCGACGAGTCGGCGAGCGCGCTGAAGATGGCGAGGGCGTGCTTCATCGGACGAGTAGATATAAAGATATCTTTATATGAGGTCAAACGATGGATCGCGGGTATGGAACCTCGATCCTCCCCTGCGAGGCGAGGGGGACCGGCCGAAAGGTGGAGGGGTCAACCGGCCGCATGTGCCGGTAGGTCCACCACCGGCGGCACCCCTTCATCAGCCCTCCGGGCTGCCATCTCCCCTCGCGGGGCGGGGATCGGGGAGGCGCCACCTCCGTCTTGAACCTTTCGCCCCGCTGCCGCGTTCGCCAGCAACCCCCGGCTATTGTGCCGGCGTAACGAACAGGGGAGAAGAATCCATGAAGCGTATGCTGATCGCCGCCCTCGTCGCCACCTCCGCGATGGGCCTCGCCGCTTGCAGCCAGAAGGCGCAGGACCAGTCCGCTGCGGCGGCGAACACGATGGCCGCCGACACCGCCGCCACCACGTCGAACGCGGTCGACGACGTCGACGCCGCGACCGATCGCGCGCTCAACTCGGCCGAGAACAGCCTCGACCGCACCGGCGCCGCGCTGAGCAACGCGGGTGACCGCACCGGCGACGCGCTGAGCAACACCGGCGACCGCGCCGCCGACGCCACCGGCAACGCGATGGTGCGCGCGGGCGAGAAGCTGCGCGACAAGTGAGCCTGACCGATCCCGCCGCCGCGCCGACGCGCGCGGCGGCGGTCGCCTGTCCGGGATGTAGCGCATGACCGATCTCCGCCGCCTCGGCGCCTCCGACCTCAAGATCGCGCCGCTCGTGCTCGGCGGGAACGTGTTCGGCTGGACCGCCGACCGGACCGCCAGCCACGCGGTGCTCGACGCCTTCGTCGCGGGCGGCGGCACGATGATCGACACCGCCGACGTCTATTCCGCCTGGGTCGATGGCCACGACGGCGGCGAGTCGGAGGCGATGATCGGCGACTGGCTGCGCGCGAGCGGCCGGCGCGACCAGGTGCTGATCGCCACCAAGGTCGGCATGCAGCCCGGCGAGGGAGGCGAGGCGCTCGCCCCCGCGCGGATCGCGGCGGCGTGCGAGGCGTCGCTGCGCCGGCTCGGCACCGACCGGATCGACCTCTATTTCGCGCATCGCGACGATGAGGCGCAGCCGCAGGAGGCGGTGGCCGAGGCGTTCGCGCGGCTGGTCGCGGCGGGCAAGGTGCGCGTGCTCGGCGCCTCCAACTTCCACGCGGGCCGGCTGAAATCGGCGGTGGAGACGGCGCGCGCCGCCGGCCTGCCGCACTATCAGGTGCTCCAGCCCGAATATAATCTCGTGACGCGCCACCGGTTCGAGGGCGAGCTGCAGGACTATTGCGTCACCGAGAATATCGGCGTCGTGCCCTATTCCGCGCTGGCGTCGGGCTTCCTCACCGGCAAGTACCGCGATCGCGGCGATCTGACGAAGAGCGTGCGCGGCGCGCGCGTCGCCGAGTGGCTCGAGGGCCGCGGCGCGGCGGTCCTCGCGGCGCTCGACTCGGTCGCGGACGAGAGCGGCGCGACCCCCGCGCAGGTCGCGCTGGCGTGGCTGATCGCGCAGCCCGGCGTCACCGCGCCGATCGCGAGCGCCACCTCGGCGACGCAGGTCGAGGAGCTGCTCGGCGCGATGGCGCTGACGCTCTCGCCCGAGCAGCTCGGGCGGCTGACCGACGCGGGCGCCTGACCCGTCGCGCGCGTCTCGCCCGTCGCGCGCGTCTCGCCCGTCGCGCGCGTCTGACCCGCCGTGGCGGGCGCTCAGACGGACGCGACGCGCTCGCGCGGATCGGCGCCGAACCGATTGGGGCCGGCGTCACCCGGCTTCAACGCGAACAGCAGGTCGACGAGGGCGCCCACGAGCGGGACGATCATGACGAGCAGCCACCAGCCGGACAGACCGATGTCATGGACCCGCCGCACCTTGACCGCGAGCCCCGGCACCAGGAGCGCGAGCGCCACGGGCAGGCAGGGGGTCACGACTCGGGCATCGTCCGGGTCGACCCGGAGCACGCTCGCGATCGCCGCCGCGGCGGCCACGGTGGCCAGCAGCGTCGCCAGCGCGACCGCCGCGAACGTCCAATATTCGCGCCGCGTGGATCTCCCGCGAAAGTCCGCGTAGCGGCGGAAAACGGTCGCGCGATAGGAGCAGGTAACACTCTATCCCCCGTGTCTCAGGCCGGCCTAGGCGGGCAGTCGCGCATGCTCGGTGAGGTCGTAGATCGCGACCTCGCCGACGGCGGACGCGACGGGGGCGGTCGACGGTCGATCGCACGACGTCGCATCGCCCGCTCGCCTCGCCCCGCGTCCCAGCGCCAGCAGCACCGCCAGCGCGACCCCGCCGAACGGCAGCGCCAGCAGCAGCAGCCAGCGCGGCGAGAGGCGCAGGTCGCGCAGCCGGCGCGCGCTCACCGCCAGGCTCGGCACCAGCAGGAGCGGCAGCGCCAGCAGCGGCGCGAGCATGATCGCGAACAGCAACAGCGCGGCGGCGTTGCTCTCGCCCAGGCCGAGCGCCGCGATGAGCCAGGCGAGCGCATCCTCCGCCAGCCGCGACAGCACGGCCACCGCCGCCAGCACGCCCGCCGCGCCGAGATGGAAGCACCAAAAATCGCGCCGCGTCGCGCGTCCGTCGAAGTCGGCGTACAGCCGCCACGGTCGGATCCAGTCGTCCACTCGCACCCCCCGCCCGCCACGCGGCGGGTCACGGGCGCATCATAGGAGGCTCGCACGATGGAGCGTGCCGCGCGCGCGACGAAATGTCGCGCTCGGCTCAGGCGGCGATGGCGCGCGCGTCCGGCCCGCCCGCGCCCAGCGCGGCGATGCTGGCCGAGCTCACCGGGCGGCTGAACAGATAACCCTGGAGATGGGTACAGCCCGCCAGCACCAGCGCGTCGCGCTGCGCGCAGGTCTCCACCCCCTCGGCGACGATCGCCATGCCGAGCGCCTCGCCCAGGCCGACGATCGCCTTGATGATCGCCCCCGCCGCGCGCGAGCTGTCGAGCCCGCGGACGAAGGACTGGTCGATCTTCACCTTGTCGAACGGGAAGCGCTCGAAATAGCTGAGCGACGAATAGCCGGTGCCGAAATCGTCCATCAGGATCTTGATCCCGGCGGCGCGCAGCCGCTCGAGCTCGACGAAGGTGCGCTCGACGTCGTGCATCACCACGTTCTCGGTCACTTCCAGCTTGAGCCGGTGCGGCGGCAGCCCGCTCGCGGCCAGCGCGTCGGTCACCGTGTCGTACACCTCGCCGGCGTGGAACTGCACCGGCGACAGGTTGACCGCGACCGACAGATGCTCGGGCCAGGTCGCGGCATCGACGCACGCCTGACGCAGGAGCATGCGGCCGAGCGGCACGATCAGCCCGCTCTCCTCGGCGATCGCGATGAACAGGTCGGGCCGGATCGGGCCGCGCGTCGGGTGGGTCCAGCGCGCCAGCGCCTCGGCGCTCGCCATCGCCCCGGTGTCCACCTTGAGCACGGGCTGGTACAGCAACGTGATCTCGCCGCGCTCCATCGCGCGGCGCAGGTCCAGCTCGAGCGCGCGCCGGTCGCGCGCCGCCGCGTCCATCGACGGGTGGTAGAAGCAGATCGCGCCGCGCCCGCTGCTCTTCGCCTGGTACAGCGCGACGTCGCCGCAGTGGCGCAGATCGGAGGTGGAGGCGGCGTGGGTCGGCGCGAGCACGATGCCGAGGCTGGCGCCGAGATGCGCGGTGCCCATCGGCGTCGGGAAGGGCTGCGCCATCGCCGCGATCACCGCCTCGGCCACGCCGCGCGCGCGCACCGCGGGCGAGTCGCCGATGATGAGGATGATGAACTCGTCGCCGCCGACGCGCGCGACCAGGTCGGTCGCCTCGACGAGCGCCTGCAGCCGCTCGCCCACCGCCGCCAGCACGAGGTCGCCGGCGACGTGGCCGAACTGGTCGTTGACCGACTTGAAGCGGTCGAGGTCGACCGCGAGCAGCGCCAGCTCGGCCCCCGCCGCCATCAGCTCGCCGAGCCGATCGACGTAGCTGTGGCGGTTGACCAGCCCGGTGAGCGAGTCGAAATGCGCCAGCCGCAGGATCTCCGCCTCGGCGCGACGCACCTCGGTGACGTCCTCGGAAAGACCGAGCAGATATTGCGCGGGGCGGTCCGGACCGTCGAGCACGATCCGCGTGGTGCGCAGGCTGACGCGCGTGCCGTCGGGGCGGACGAACTCATTCTCGAAATGCTGCTCGGACGCGGGGCTCGCCAGCGTGGCGCGGTCCTGCTCCTCGAAGCCGTCGCCGCAACGGGGGTAGAGCTCGCGCGCGGTGCGCCCGATCATCTCGGCGCGCGCCATCCCCATCAGCTGCTCGCCGGCGCGGTTGGTCAGCAGGTAGCGGCCGGTCGCGCTGTCCTTGACGAACAGCATCGCGGGCAGATGATCGATGATGGTGTCGAGGAAGGCGTGGGTCTCGGCATTCTCGCGCGCCAGCGCGCGGCGGTCGCGGTCGTCGCGCAGGACCAATGTGAGGCAGGGCTCGTCGTCGGGACCGCAGCGCAGCAGCATGGTTCCCACCGCCGCGGTGGAGCCGTCGGCGTGGTTGGCGTCGAGCAGGATGCCGCGCGCGACCGGGCCCGTCGCCAGCCCGCGCGCGGCCGCCTCCTCCCACCCGGGCAGCAGCCGCGCCAGGGGCTGGCCGATCATCTCCGCCGCCCGCCACCCGAGCATCTCCGAGGTGGCGGCGTTGACGAACAGCACCCGGCCGTCGGCGTCGGCGCACAGCACCGCGTCGGGCAGATGGTCGATCACCTCGCCCGCGATCGCGCCGGCGTCGCGCCGACGACGCGACTCGATCAGGTCGACCGTGATCGCGGCGAGCGCGGTGAGCAGCGCGCGCTCGTCCGCGCTCAACCCTTCCGGGCGGGTGCGATCGTCGAGCACGCAGAGCGCGCCGAGCTGGTGCCCCTCGGAGGTGACCAGCGGCGCGCCGGCGTAGAAGCGCAGCCGCGGCCCGTCGGTGACGAGCGCGTGCGCGGCGAAGCGCGGGTCGGCGGCAAGGTCGCGCACCTCGAGCAACTCGCGCGCGCCGAGCGTGTGGGTGCAGAAGGCGGAATCGCGGGGCCAATGGTCGGCGGTGATCGCCACGCGCGACTTGAACCAGGCGCGGTGCTCGTCGATCAGCGACACCGCACTGTACCGTGCCCCGAGCGACAGCGCGGCGACGCGCGCGACATGGTCGAAGCTCGGCTCGGACGCGGTGTCGAGGATCTGCAGCCGCGCCAGCGCACGGAGGCGCGCATCTTCGCGTTCGGCAGCAGAAGGCGAGGCCACGGTCATGACGACCTGATCGCACGGATGTCTTACGAAACCATAGCGCCGGGTTTTACAGGCGGGAAAAACTTTTCAAATTGAGTAATTTACATCGGCCAAAGCGTTGCGAAAGCGGCAACCAACAATGGTAATCGTCGCACGTCAGCATTTCCATTCGCGAGAATTAGCTCTCACGTCGCGAATCTGGTCCGTCCCGCCTGACCTGCCGGCACGCGCGGAGACCGGTTCGGCCTGGTGGGTGTCAGATTCCGGCCAGGCCGCGCCGGCGCGCGCGGCCGTCGCCCCGCGCGGGCCAGCGTCACCGTTCCCGGCGGCCGATCACACCTGCGCCGCGCCGAAGTCCGAGCGCCGCCGCCGCGTGCCGCGCTCGCCGCGGCGGTTGAGCGCCTGGCTGACTCGATCGAGCAGCTCGGCGCGGCGATAGGGCTTGCTCAGCACGTCGGTGGCGCGCGCGCGCGGGCCGTTGATCACCAGCTCCTCGTTGTAGCCGGTGGTCATCAGCACCGACACCGAGGCGTCGCGCTCCACCACCGCGTCGGCCAGCACCAGCCCGTTCATGCCGCCCGGCATCACCAGGTCGGTGAAGAGCAGGTCGATCCGGTCCCGCGGGTGGACTTCCTCGAACAGGCGCAGCGCCTGCTCGCCGTTCACCGCGGTGGAGACATGATAGCCCGCGCTCTCGAGGATCTCGCGCGCGATCGCGAGCACCTCGTCGCTGTCCTCCACGACCAGGATGTGGCGCGCGCCGTCGGGCCCGTCGTCGACCATCGCGTTGGCGGCGACGTGCGGCTCGGGCTGGGACACCTCGCCGCGGTCGGCGCGGCCGCTGGGGAACAGCATGCGCACGATGGTGCCCTGCCCCGGCTGGCTCTCGATCTCGAGCCGCCCGCCCGACTGGCGCACGAAGCCGCTCGCCATAGCCAGCCCCAGCCCCGTGCCGCTGCCGACACCCTTGGTGGTGAAGAAGGGCTCGGTGGCGCGCTCGATCACCTCGGGGCTCATGCCATGGCCCTCGTCCTGCACCTCGAGCACGACATAGTCGCCCGCGACCAGCTCGACGCCGTCGCGCAGCGCGATCGCGCCGCCCTCGGAGTCGCTCGGCGCGAGCTTGAGCGGGCGCGTCGCGATCGTCACCAGCCCGCCGTCGGGCATCGCGTCGCGCGCGTTGTTGACGATGTTGAGCAACGCCATCTCGAGCTGGTCGGGATCGACCACCACCGGCGCGAGCCCGCGGCGCAGGCTGAGATGGATCTCGACCTGCTTGTTGACCGAGCTCTCGATCAGGTCGCTGAACTCGGAGACGAGCTGGGTGAGGTCCAGCGGCCGCGGCTCCAGCCGGGTCTTGCGCGCGAAGGCGAGCAGCTGGCGGGTCAGCTTGGCGCCGCGCTCGGCGGCCGACTGGGCCGCGGCGACGTAGCGCTGCGCCCGCTGCGGGTCCTTGGCGGTGGCGACCAGCTCGAGGTTGCCGTTGACGACCTGGAGCAGGTTGTTGAAGTCGTGCGCCAGGCCCGCGGTGAGCTGGCCGATCGACTCCATCTTCTGCGCCTGGCGGTACGATTGCTCGGTATTGCGCCGGCGCGTGACGTCGAGCTGGCTGGCGAAGAAATAGCGCAGCGTCCCTCCCGTGTCATAGACCGGGCCGATGAACACCGCGTTCCAGAACGGCGTGCCGTCGCGACGATAGTTGAGCAGCTCGAGCGCCACCGCGGACTTGTGCTCGACCGCGTGGCGCAGCTCGGCCACGGCGTTGCGATCGGTCTGCGCGCCCTGGAGGAAGCGGCAGTTGCGCCCCAGCACCTCGTCCTCCTCATAGCCGGTGAGGTCGAAGAACGCCTTGTTGGCGAAGACGATGGGATTGTCGTCCTGGGTCGGGTCGGTGAGGATCATCGGCATCCGCGTCATCTCGATCGCGGCGAAGAAGACACCGCCGCGGTCGTTCAGGTCGGGATCGGTGATCGTGCTCTCGCGCCAGTGATGCAGACCGCTGCGCTCGATCGGCTCGTTGGCGCCGGTGTCCATCGTCCCCTCGGCCTGCTTGCCGGCGGCGAGACCCGTGGGATCGACGTCGTCGCGGTCGGCCGGGTCGGAGGGGACGGAATCATGGGACATGTGAGCGCGGTAGCCGTTTTGGGGGCGGCGCGGCAAGAGAGGGGAAGCCTAGGTGAAGTGATGGATCGTGACGGACGACGTCACGACCTCGATCCTCCCCTTGCAGGGGAGGATGAAGGGAATGACCGCCGCGGGGAGGGTGATCCGACGCACCCTCCCCGCCCCGCTTACGCCGCTTCCTTCGCGCGGCTGGCGCGCTTGCGCTCGTGCGGGTCGAGGTAGCGCTTGCGCAGGCGGATCGACTTGGGGGTCACCTCCACCATCTCGTCGTCGTCGATATAGGCGATCGCCTGCTCCAGCGTCATCTTCTTGGGCGGGGTCAGCCGGATCGCGTCGTCCTTGCCGCCGCTGGCGCGGAAGTTGGTGAGCTGCTTCGCCTTCATCGGGTTGACCTCGAGGTCGTCCGTCTTGGCGTTCTCCCCGATGATCATGCCCTCGTACAGCGCCTCGCCGTGGCCGACGAAGAGAATGCCGCGGTCCTCGAGCGGGCCGAGCGCGTAGCCCTGCGCCTCGCCCGCGCCGTTGGAGATCAGCACGCCGTTCTTGCGGCCCTCGATCGCGCCCTTGTGCGGGCCGTACTTCTCGAACAGCCGGTTCATGATGCCGGTGCCGCGCGTGTCCGACAGGAACTCGCCGTGATAGCCGATCATGCCGCGGCTCGGCGCGGAGAAGGTGATGCGCGTCTTGCCGCCGCCCGAAGGACGCATGTCGGTCAGCTCGGCCTTGCGCAGGTTCATCTTCTCGACGACCGTGCCCGAATATTCCTCGTCGACGTCGATGATCACGGTCTCGTAGGGCTCGGTCTTCTTGCCGCTCTCGTCCTCGCCGAACAGCACGCGCGGGCGGCTGATGCCGAGCTCGAAACCCTCGCGGCGCATCGTCTCGATCAGCACGCCGAGCTGGAGCTCGCCGCGGCCGGCCACCTCGAAGCTGTCGCGGTCGGCCGCCTCGGTCACCTTGATCGCGACGTTCGACTCGGCCTCGCGCATCAGGCGATCGCGGATCATCCGGCTGGTCACCTTGCTGCCCTCGCGCCCCGCCATCGGCGAGTCGTTCACCGCGAAGCGCATCGACAGCGTCGGCGGATCGATCGGCTGGGCGTGGAGCGGCTCGCTCACCGACGTGTCCGCGATCGTGTTGGCCACGGTGGCGACGGCGAGGCCGGCGAGGCTGATGATCTCGCCCGCGCGCGCCTCTTCCACCGGCACGCGCTCCAGCCCGTGGAACGACATCAGCTTGGAGGCGCGCCCCGCCTCCACCACGTTGCCGTCGTTGTCGAGCGCGTGGATCGGCTGGTTGAGCTTGACCACGCCCGAGTTGACGCGCCCGGTGAGGATGCGGCCGAGGAAATTGTCGCGGTCGAGCAAGGTCACCAGGAAGGTGAAGGGCGCCTCCAGGTCGACCTTGGGCGCGGGGACGTGCTCGACGATCTTCTCGAACAAGGGCGTCAGCGTGCCCTCGCGCGCCTTAGGGTCGGTCGAGGCATAGCCGTTGCGGCCCGAGGCGAACAGCACGGGGAAGTCGAGCTGCTCGTCGTTGGCCTCGAGCGAGACGAACAGGTCGAACACCTCGTCGAGCACCTCCTGGGTGCGCTCGTCGGCGCGGTCGATCTTGTTGACCACCACGATCGGGCGCAGGCCGAGTGCCAGCGCCTTGCCGGTGACGAACTTGGTCTGCGGCATCGCGCCCTCGGACGAATCGACCAGCAGGATCACGCCATCGACCATCGAGAGGATCCGCTCCACCTCGCCGCCGAAGTCGGCGTGGCCGGGCGTGTCGACGATGTTGATGCGCGTGTCGTTCCACACGATCGAGGTCGGCTTGGCGAGGATGGTGATCCCCCGCTCCTTCTCGAGGTCGTTCGAGTCCATCGCGCGCTCCTCGATCCGCTGGTTGTCGCGGAACGTGCCGGACTGGCGGAAGAGCTGGTCGACGAGGGTCGTCTTGCCATGATCGACGTGCGCGATGATGGCGATGTTGCGCAGGTTCATACGGATTCCTGAGGTGGCGCGCGGCGGCCGCGGGCGATGTCGCCGGCGCGCATAGCCGAAAGTGAGCGCGGGCGCCAGCCTTCGCGCCCGCAGCATGGTGGTGGGCGCGGGACGGGTCAGCCGTCGCCGCTCGCATCACGCGAGCGCCGCGCCCTCAGTACCGCGCCGCCAGCTCCACGCCGTAGAAGCGCGGCTCGCCGCGGATGTACGTCGGCACGCCGAAGCCGCCGCCGGTGTTGCCCGCGTCGATCAGATAGCGCCGGTCGGTCAGGTTGCGCGCGAAACCGCCGAGCCGATAGCGCCCCGCGGCGAACTCCACCCCGGCGCGCAGGTTCACCAGCGTATAGCCCCCCTGGCTGATGTCCGCGCGGTTGGGCAGCTCGAAATACACCTCGCTCTGGTACGTCGCCGAGGGGGTCGCGTAGAAGGTCATGCCCTGGCCCAGCGGCACGCGCAGCGTCGCGCCGCCCGCCGCGATCACCCGCGGTTGGAGGCGGAAGCGGTTGCCCGCGAACACGCCGTTGGCGGCGTCGTCGCCGATGCCGCCGTCGAGATAGCCGAAGCTGCCGAACAGCGAGACAGCGCGGCTGAGCGCCCAGGTCGCCTCCAGCTCGACCCCGAGGTTCTTCGCCGAGCCGGCGCTCACCGTCCGGCTTGTCCCGTCGGCCTGGGCCTGGGTCACCTGGAAGCCGTCATAGGCCTGGTAGAAGACCGACAGCGTGCCGCTCAGCCCGGCGCGCGCCACCTTCACCCCGCCCTCGTAGTTCCACACATTCTCCTCGGGCACGAGCTGGAGGCTGGGGACGACGTCGGGCGACGCGCCCGTCCCGGCGTTGCGCGCGGCGAGCTGGACCACCGGCGAGCGTCGCCCCTTGCTGATCGTGCCGTACAGGTTGAGCCCGTCGGCGACGCGCAGCAGCGCGTTGAAGCGCGGCAGGATCGCGGCATAGCTCTGCGACGCGACGAACTCGCGCCCGCCGGTGTTCGCCGTCCCGGTGAGGCTGAGGAAGGTCCCGGCGGACGCCAGCAGCACCGAGTTGGGCTGGACCGAGCTGTAGCCCGACTCGCGATCCTCGATCAGCACGCGCGCGCCCGCGGTCAACTCCAGCGCGGGGGTCGGCAGCCAGGTGGCGTCGGCGAAGACGGAGTAAGCGTCGTTGTTGCCGTAATTGGTGAACTCGGACGCGTAGGGCAGCTGGGTCGCGGCGCCGCGCGTGAACGCGCGCGTCACGCCGCTCACCGGCACGGTGCCGTCGGCGGCGACGCAGGCGGTGCCGGTCGGGAAGCCCGCCGCCGCGATCAGCCGCCGCACCGGCGCCAGCGTCGGGCTCACCGAGCAGGCGAGATAGGTGCCCTCCTCGGTCGAGAAGGGCACGCGCTGCAGCCCGTTCTCGTGGAAGACGTTCCAGCCGAACGCGGCGCGGTAGCGGTCCCCGGTGAAATTGAAGCGGCTCTCGTGGTTCCACTGGTCGCCGTGCGCGTCCTCGGCGAACTCGAGGTACCAGGCGGGCCCGCCGTCGGCGTCGAACACCTCGAGCGAGTCGAACCTGCGATAGCCGTTGACCGTGGTGAAGCTGACCCCCTCGCCCAGCTCGACCGAGACGCTGAGGTTGGCGTCATAGACGTCGCGGTCGAGCCCGAGCTTGCGCTTGCCCAGCACCTCGGCGCTGTAGGGCGAGCCCGACAGCTCGGCGGCGCCATAGTCGCCGGTCTGCCCGCCGGTCGGCGCGAAGGCGCGACTCTTGAAAGCGGTGCCGGGATTGCGCTGGCCGTCATAGGTGAGGACGAGGTCGGCGGTGACCCGGTCGGACGGGGTCCAGCGCAGCGAGCCGCGCACGCCGCGCTGGTCCTGGCCGTTGAGATCGTTCTGGTCGACGCGGCCCTGGTCCTGGTTGGGCACGTCGCGGTCGCCCGCGATGTTGCGGACGTAGCCGTCGCGATATTTGTACGCGAACGCCAACCGCCCGGCGAGCGTCTCGCCGCCGAGGTTGAGATAGCCCGACACCTGGGTGCGGTCGTAATTGCCGTAGGAGGCGGTCACCCCCGCCTCGGTGCCGGGGCGCGGCCGCGCCGAGACGATCGACACCGCGCCCACCGCCGCGGCGGTGCCGAACAAGGTCGCCTGCGGGCCCTTCACCACCTCGATCCGCTCGATGTCGTACAGGTCCTGGTACGCGCCGCGCGAGCGCGAGATGTCGACGCCGTTGTAATAGAGCGTCACGCGCGCGCCCTGCTGCGCCGAGCCCGAGTCCGAGGTGATGCCGCGGATCACGAAGCCGGGGTTGTTCGCGCTCTGCTCCTGGATGCGCAGCCCCGGCACGTAGAGCGCCATCTCGCTCAGCGAGTTGACCCCGAGATCGGCCATGCGCTGCCCGGTCACCGCGGTGACGGTGAGCGGCACGTCCTCGATCCGCTGCTCGCGCTTCTGCGCGGTGACGATCACGTCGTCGCCGGCGTCCCCCTCGGGCTGGGCGGTCGCCTGCGCCAGCGCCGCGGGCGCGACGGAGAGCAGCAGGAGCGCGGCGAGACCGCCGCCGAGCTGGCGCGACATGATGATACCCCTGTTTCCCCGTATGTGGCCGGCGCTACCGACCTTTCGTGACACATACGTGGCGGCGCCGGCTCGACAGCGCCGCGACGGCGTATTACATGAACAACACAGTTGAACATCGCGCGCCGGCGAGGGACAAAGGCGCGACGCACGAAGGAGACGAGCATGGCGACCTCCCCCGGTACCGAGACCGAGCCGGCGCTGACGCTGACCCCGCCCGATCCCGTCCCCGCGGTCCCGAGCGAGCGCGCCGCCGGGCTGGTGCCCGTCGATCCCGGCACGCGCGGCGAGCTGGAGAAGCGCGTCGACGCCTTCGTCGACCAGTTGCTGGCCGAGGACGTCAACTCGCCCGAGTTCGGCAAGCGCGTCGACGCGATCACCGCGATGGGGCAGAAGGAGATCCGCGACGCCGCGGGCCAGTCCAACCGCTTCCTCGACCGCCCGGTGCGCGCGTTGGACAAGGAGGCGGGCGTCGGCAAGGACCTCGCCGAGCTGCGCCGCACCGTCGAGCAGCTCGACCCCGGCCGCCGCGGCAATCTCTCCAGGCCGCAGAAGCTGTTCGGCGTGATCCCGTTCGGCTCGAAGATGCGCGACTATTTCGACGGCTATAAGAGCAGCCAGACGCACATCGCCGCGATCCTGCGCAGCCTCGGCTCGGGCAAGGACGAGCTGCTGATGGACAATGCCGCGATCGACACCGAGCGCGCCAACCTATGGGCGTCGATGGGGCGGCTCGAGCAGATGATCCATCTGGCGCGCGCGATGGACGCGCGGCTGGAGGACAAGGCCAACGAGCTCGACGCCACCGATCCCGCCAAGGCCAAGGCGATCCGCGAGACCGCGCTGTTCTACGCGCGCCAGCGCACGCAGGACCTGCTCACCCAGATGGCGGTGACGGTGCAGGGCTATCTCGCGCTCGACCTGGTCAAGAAGAACAACGTCGAGCTGATCAAGGGCGTCGACCGCGCCAGCACCACCACCGTGGCGGCGCTGCGCACCGCGGTGACGGTGGCGCAGGCGCTGACCAACCAGAAACTGGTGCTCGAGCAGGTCACCCAGCTCAACGCCACCACCGCGGGGCTGATCGACTCGACCGGCAAGCTGCTGCGCCAGAACACCGCCGCGATCCACGAGCAGGCCGCCGCCTCGACCATCCCGCTGGAGACGCTGCAGCGCGCCTTCCAGAACATCTACGACACGATGGACGCGATCGACACGTTCAAGCTCAAGTCGCTCGACACGATGAAGAGCACGGTGGAGACGCTGGGGCGCGAGGTCGACAAGTCCCGCGGCTATATCGCGCGCGCCGAGGGCGCCGCGCGCAACAGCGTCGCCAGCCCGGCCGAGCAGTTC
This sequence comes from Sphingomonas folli, assembly GCF_019429525.1. Taxonomy (GTDB): domain Bacteria; phylum Pseudomonadota; class Alphaproteobacteria; order Sphingomonadales; family Sphingomonadaceae; genus Sphingomonas; species Sphingomonas folii. The sequence continues at coordinate 131,470 of NZ_JAHXZL010000013.1, forward strand.
AAGCTGGAGGCGCTGTGACGCTGCCGCCGAGCCACGACACCGACGCCGCGATCGCGGGCGCGCGCGCCGCGGCGGACCGGGTGAGCGGGCGCGGCGTGCTGACGGTGCAGCGCCGGCCGCGGCGCGGACGCGGCGGCGCCAAGGCGCGGCTGGCGCTGATCGCGGCGGTGAACGGCGCGATCCTGCTGGCGGCGGCGCTGCTGGGCGTCGGGCTGTTCGGCGGCGTGGCGACGATCACATTGATGCTGGCGGCGACGCTGGCGATCGCCTTCGCCCCCGCGACGCCGGTGCCGACCCCCGAGCGACTGGCGCGCTCCGAGCTCAAGGCGCTGCCGGCGCAGACCGCGCGCTGGCTCGACGCGCAGCGGCCGTCGCTGCCCGCGCCCGCGCTGGCGGTGGTCGACCGGATCGAGCAGCGGCTCGACACGCTCGGCGTGCAGCTGGCGGCGCTCGACGAGGCGAGCCCCGCCGCCGCCGACATGCGCCGGCTGATCGGCGAGCAGCTGCCCGACTTCGTGCGCGACTATGCCCGCGTCCCGCCGGGCCTGCGCGGCACCGCGCGCAACGGCCGCACGCCCGACCAGCAGCTGGTCGAGGGGCTCGGCGTGATCGAGCGCGAGCTGGCCGCGACCAGCGAGGAGCTCGCCCGCGGCGACCTCGACGCGCTGGCGACCAAGCGGCGTTACCTGGAGATCAGATACGAGGCGGAGTGAGGCGGCATCGGGCCGGTCGACGCGGTACCGCGCCGACCGGTCCGCGCCGTCACCGCAGGTCGGGCGAGGTCGCCTCTTCGCGCAGCATCGCCACCGCCGCGTCGAGCGTCAGCGCTTCCTGCGCCTGGCTGCCGAGCCGGCGCAGCGCGACCTTGCGCTCCTCCGCCTCGCGCTTGCCCACCACCAGCAGCACCGGCACCTTGGCGACCGAATGCTCGCGCACCTTGTAGTTGATCTTCTCGTTGCGCGTGTCCGTCTCCACCCGGATGCCCGCCGCACGCAGCGCCGCCGCCACCTCGGCGGCATAATCGTCCGCGTCGGAGACGATCGTCGCCACCACCGCCTGCACCGGCGCGAGCCACAAGGGGAAGCGCCCGGCGTGATGCTCGATCAGGATGCCGATGAAGCGCTCGAACGTGCCCAGGATGGCGCGGTGGAGCATCACCGGGCGGTGGCGCTGGCCGTCCTCGCCGACGTAGCTGGCGTCGAGCCGCTCGGGCAGCACGCGGTCCGACTGGATCGTGCCCACCTGCCACGTCCGCCCGATCGCGTCGGTGAGGTGGAACTCCAGCTTGGGCGCGTAGAAGGCGCCCTCGCCGGGCAGCTCCTCGAACTTCGCCTTGATCGTCTCGGGCAGGTCGGAGGCGAGCACCGCGTCGCGCAGCTCCTGCTCCGACATGTCCCACATCGCGTCGTCGCCGAAGCGCTTGTCGGGGCGCAGCGCCAGCTTCACCGCATAATCCTCGAAGCCGAGGTCGCGGTAGACGCTGTCGAGCAGCTCGCAGAACCGGCGCACCTCCTCGACCAACTGGTCCTCGCGCACGAAGATATGCGCGTCGTCCTGGGTGAACTGGCGCACGCGCATGATGCCGTGGAGCGCGCCGTGCGGCTCGTTGCGGTGGCAGCAGCCGAACTCCGCCATGCGGATCGGCAGGTCGCGATAGCTCTTGATGCCCTGCTTGAAGATCAGCACGTGCGCCGGGCAGTTCATCGGCTTGAGCGCCATCAGGTCGCCCTCGCCGGTGACGATCGCGCCCTCGTCCTCGGTGTTCGGGATCTCGTCGGGGACGACGAACATGTTCTCGCGATACTTGCCCCAGTGGCCCGACTGCTCCCATTGGCGCGCGTCCATCAGCTGCGGCGTCTTCACCTCGGCGTAATCGGCGGCGTCGAGCCGGCGGCGCATATAGGCCTCGAGCTGGCGCCACAGCACGAACCCCTTGGGATGCCAGAACACCGAGCCCTGCGCCTCGGCCTGGAGGTGGAACAGGTCCATGTCCTGGCCGATGCGGCGATGGTCGCGCTTGGCCGCTTCCTCCAGCATGTGGAGGTGCGCGTCCAGCTGCTTCTTGTTGAGCCAGCCGGTGCCGTAGATGCGGCTGAGCATCGCGTTCTTCTGGTCGCCGCGCCAATAGGCGCCCGAGACGCGAGTCAGCTTGAACGCCTGCGGGTCGAGCCGCCCCGTCGTCGGCATGTGCGGGCCGCGGCACATGTCGAGCCACTCGCCCTGGCGATAGATCGTCAGTTCCTCATGGTCGGGCAGCTCGGCGGCCCATTCCGCCTTGAAGGTCTCGCCCTGCCGCTGCCACGTCTCGATCAGCTGCTCGCGCGTCCACACCTCGCGCGTGAACGGCTCGTTGCGCGCGATGATGCGGCGCATCTCCTCCTCGATCGCGGGCAGGTCCTCGTCGGTGAACGGCCGGTCCTTGGGCGCAAAATCGTAGTAGAAGCCGTCGTCGGTGGCGGGGCCGAAGGTGATCTGCGTGCCCGGGAAGAGGTGCTGCACCGCCTCGGCGAGGACGTGGGCGAGATCGTGCCGCGCCAGCTCGAGCGCCTCGGCCTCGTCGCGCTGCGTCACCAGCGCCAGCGTCGAGTCTTGCGTCAGCGGGCGCGACAGGTCGCGCAGCTCGCCGTCGACGCGCGCGGCGATCGCGGCCTTGGCCAGCCCGGGCCCGATCGCGGCGGCGATCGCCGCGGGCGTGGTGCCCGGCTCTACCTCGCGGACCGAACCGTCGGGCAGCGTGATCGAGAGCATGTCCATGAGTATCTTCCTGCGAGAACCGTGGGGCACGCCCTAAAGCGCGCCTAGAGCGTAGAAAAGAGGGGGCCTGCCCGGCGTGGCGCGGGCGGCGGGGCGCGTCAGCGAGGGACGCGCGCGCCGGCCGCGGGCCGCGCCGGGACGCTAGTAGTGAGCGGTGCCGTACGCATGGTCACGCCGATATAGCGGCGCTCGCGGCGCGGCGCCAGCGCGGGCTTATCCGCGGCCGGCGCGTCCCTATATCGGCGCGATGCCCGTCGACGTCTCGGCCAACCCGCACTTCTACCTGCTGCTGGGCACGCTGCTGGTGGCGGCGATCGTGGCGCGGCGCGTGCCGCTGCTGCGCACCCTGGTGAGCCTGGCCGTGTGGGGCGGTCTGGCGGTGCTGCTCTATACCGTGATGGTGGAGCGCGAGCGCTTCGATCCCTGGCTCGGCCGCGTCGCCGCCGCCCTGGACGTCGAGAGCCAGCAGGTCTCCGGCAGCGAGACCCGGGTCAAGATGAGCCCCGACGGCCATTTCTACGTGCGCGCGCGGCTCGGGCCGCCGGGCGCCGCGGTGGAGCGGCGGCTGCTGGTCGACAGCGGCGCGACGATCACCGCGCTGTCGCCTGCCACCGCCGCGGCGGCGGGAGTGGCCGTGAGGCCGGCGACCTTCCCGCTGCTGCTCAAGACCGCCAACGGCACGATCCGCGCCGACACGGGCGCGCTGGCGGAGCTGCGCTTCGGCAACGTGGTGGCGCGCGACCTCGCGGTGGTGGTGTCGCCCGCGTTCGGCGACATCGACGTGGTGGGGATGAACTTCCTGTCGCGGCTGAGCGCGTGGCGGGTCGAGGGGCGGACGCTGATCCTCACGCCGCATCACCCGCAGGCGACATAGCGTACGCGAGCGAGCTGGGCGGGGCGGCTTACGCCGCGGTCGCGCGTGCGCTAGGAGGGACCGGACAGGCCCGCGCCCAGCCGGAGAAGCGTCCATGCGACCGATCCACGTCCTCACCGCGCTCGCCGCCCTCACGCTCGCCGCCCCCGCCGCGGCGCAGCGCCCCGCGCCGATCGCGCCGACGCCGCGCATCGACTCGGGCGTGGCGCCCGACCTCTCCGCCACGCGCGACAGCATCGCGCGCGAGCGCCGCGCCGGTCGCCTGTCCCGCGGGGACGCCCGCCGCGCCGAGGCCGAGGTGGGCGTCAACGAGGCCATCGCCGAGCGCTACGCCGGCGCCGGCGGCCTGTCCGACTCGGCGCGCGCCGAGATCGACAACCGCGATCGCGCCACGCGCAGCATCCTCGACGCGCCGGCGCGGCCGCCCGCGCCGCGATGATCCGGCGCCCCTTCTAAACGCGCGCATTCTCCCTTATATTGGCCGGCAGCACAGCCAACGGAGATTTACCTATACGTCCCCCCATGATGCGCCGGCCGATGCAGGCGCCACCGATGAACGGGCCCCGCTTCAACGAGTGGATTCAGAGCCCCAAGGTCCGCGTGATCGACCACGAGGGTGAGAACCTGGGCGTGATGTACACGCGCGAGGCCATGGAGCAGGCGCGCGAGGTGGGGCTCGACCTGGTCGAGGTGTCCCCCAACGCCGATCCGCCCGTCGCCAAGTTCCTCGACGTCGGCAAGTTCAAGTACGAGGCGCAGAAAAAGGCCAACCTCGCGCGCAAGTCGCAGAAGACGCAGGAGATCAAGGAGATCAAGATGCGTCCGAACATCGACGACCACGATTACGACACCAAGATGAAGAAGGTGGTCGAGTTCATCGAGGAGGGCGACAAGGTCAAGGTGACGATGCGCTTCCGCGGTCGCGAGCTGAGCCACGGCCAGCTCGGCATGAACGTGCTCCAGCGCGTCGCCGAGCAGGTCGCCGAGGTCGCCAAGGTCGAGGCCTACCCGCGCATGGAAGGCCGCCAGATGCTGATGGTGCTCGCCCCCAAGTGAGCCGCTCGGGCCGCGGTGCGACGCCGCGGCCCGCCAGCTTGCCGTAGCGTCGCGCCGCGCCGGCGTTGCGCGCGCTCCACACCCGTTATTGAAAATCACCGCGTCGGGCACGAAAGCGCTAGACGAAGCATGGGTGTACGCTAAGCTCTTCCCAATACCGAACCTTCGAAAACGGGGGTCGGGAGAACAGGACCTTGGGAGAGGGACGCCATGCGACTGAGCAACATCCTCTTGTCGTCGGCCGCGATGATCGTCGCGGCCCCCGCGCTGGCACAGCAGCAGGCCAGCCCGGTGACCAGCAACGCCGCGGTCGACGGTCAGAGCGACACCACCGCCGACCAGGCCGGCGACACGCGCGAGCTCAACGCCAACGACATCGTCGTCACCGCCACGCGCCGTTCCGAGCGGCTCGCCGACGTGCCGATCTCGATCAACGCGGTGAGCCAGCAGGCGCTGCAGAACTCGGGCGCGACCGACATCCGCCAGATGGCGCAGCTCGCCCCCTCGCTCAACGTCTCCTCGACCGGCTCGGAGGCCAACGCCTCGGCGCGCGTCCGCGGCGTCGGCACCGTCGGCGACAATCCCGGGCTGGAGAGCTCGGTCGCGGTGTTCATCGACGGCGTCTATCGCAGCCGCACCGGCTCGGGGCTCAACGATCTCGGCGAGGTCGACCGCATCGAGGTGCTGCGCGGCCCGCAGGGCACGCTGTCGGGGCGCAACTCCTCGGCCGGCGCGATCAACATCTACACCAAGGCGCCGTCGTTCGACTTCGGCGGCTATGCCGAGGGCACCTACGGCAATTACGACTTCTATCGCGCCGCGGGTGCGCTGACCGGGCCGATCATCAAGGACGTGCTCGCCTTCCGGGTCGACGGCGTGTGGCAGAAGCGCGACGGCTTCTACCAGGACGTCGCCAACGACACCGACTATAACAACCGCGACCGCTATTTCGTCCGCGGCCAGCTGCTGCTCGAGCCCTCGTCCAATTTCTCGTTGCGGCTGATCGGTGACTACACGAGGCGCGACGAGAAATGCTGCGGCGCGGTCTATGTCGACACGCGCGAGAAGATCGATCCCACGCCGGGCGCACCCGGCGACTATGCGATCAACCCCGCGGGCAACCGCATCGTCAGCGTGATGACCTCGCTCGCCGCGCTGCGCGGCTATCCCGCGGGCTCGGTCTTCCCGAGCGTCGGTGACCCGTACAGCCGCCGCATCGCCAACACCCCGGGCCGCGCCTATTCGAACGTCACCAAGGATTACGGCGGCTCGGGCCAGATCGACTGGAACCTGGGCGGCGCCTCGCTCACCTCGATCACCGCCTATCGCGAGTATAAGTCGGACGGCGCGAGCGACATCGACTATAACGTGCTCGACATCGGCTACCGCCCCAACGACGGCAACAACTACCGTCAGTTCCACACCTTCACCCAGGAGCTGCGGCTCAACGGCGAGGCCTTCGGCGACCGGCTCAACTGGCTGATCGGCGGCTTCTACAGCAAGGAAGACCTGCAGGTCGTCGACAACCTCAAGTTCGGCCGCGATTATGGCGCCTTCGCGGCGTGCCGCATCGTCGCGACGATCAACCCCAATGCCGCGCTGCGCAACCCCGCCAACCCGGGCTGCCTCAGCGCCGCGGGCAGCGCGATCCTGTCGGGCCAGGTACCGGGGACGACGCCCGCGTTCGGCGCGGCGACGCCGCTGCTGCTCGCCAACATCCGGCTGCTCGGGACGCTCAACGACCTGGGCACCACGCGCGACGAATATAACCAGGACAGCAAGAGCTTCGCGGTCTTCACGCACAATATCCTCAAGCTGACCGACACGCTCTCGCTCACCGGCGGCCTGCGCTGGACCCACGAGCGCAAGAAGTTCGACGCCAGCTTCGGCAACAACAACACCGTCTGCCCGCAGATCCAGACATTGCTCGGCGCGGGCCCCGCGGGCAATCTGTTCAACAACGCGCAGCTCGCCGCGCTGACCCGCGGCATCGCCACGCTCGCCTGCACCGGCAACAGCTCGGCCGCGCTCAACGGCAGGCAGATCGCGGACGATTTCAGCGAGAGCCAGTTCACCGGCACCGCGGTGCTGAGCTGGAAGCCGAGCGACCGGCTGATGACCTACGCCAGCTACTCGCGCGGCTACAAGGCGGGCGGCTACAACCTCGACCGCTCCGACCTCGGCGACGCCTACAACCCCGCGACGATCGCCAACATCGACGCGGGCCGTCTGCGCTTCGATCCCGAGACGGTCAACGCCTATGAGATCGGCTTCAAATATTCGAGCCGGCAGTTCACCTTCAACGCCGCGGCGTTCCGCTCGGAGTTCAAGAACTTCCAGCTCAACACCTTCAACGGCACCAACTATGTCGTCGAGAATATCGGTTCCTGCTCGGACAGCCTGAACGGCGCCGACCGCGACGCCAGCGCGGCCACCGGCGTCTGCACCGGCGACGTCAAATATGGCGTGCGCAGCCAGGGCATCGAGCTCGAGGCGGGGATCTACCCGGTCGAGCACCTCGCCTTCGCGATGGGCTATACGCTGGCGGAGACCAAATATCGCAACAATCTGGTAGGGTCGGACGCGGGCGCCGCGCTCGACCCGGCGCTGTTCCTGCTCTCCGGCGCGCAGATCTCGAACGCGCCGCGCAACGTGATCACCACCTCGCTGAGCTGGACGCCGCCGATCGGTGGCAGCGGGATGAGCGCGTTGTTCTACGTCGATCAGCGCACCTCGTCCGACTATAACACCGGCTCCGACCTGTTCGCCGAGAAGATCCAGGACGGTTTCACCCTGGTCAACGCGCGCCTCGGCCTGCGCGGGCGCGACGAGCGCTGGGCGGTCGAGGTCTGGGCGCAGAACCTGCTCGACACCGACTATCAGCAGGTCGCCTTCAACACGCCGTTCCAGGGCGCGGGCAGCCTCGAGCAGGTGCGCAGCTTCGGCGGGGTCGGCAATCAACTGTTCTCGTCGTTCCTCGCCGAGCCGCGCACCTATGGCGTGACGCTGCGGACCCGCTTCTGATCGGGGCTCGACTTGCCGTCCCCGCGGGGCGGGGCGGCGGCGGCGGCTCGATCCGTCGCTCGACTCACTCGCCCCGCGGCGTTCTTGTCGAATCTATTAACCTTATCTTCGTCAAATTGGGTTAATGATCCGCCGTCAACATCGGCGAATCGGTTCTGACTAGGGGCTTCTTGCGATAGAATAAATTGGCAAGTCGCCCGAGCGCCCGTGGGGGTGAGACGATGAACGTGGACGTTCTCGGCCAGTCGTTGGCCGAGCAGCTCGAACAGATCCTCTGGACCGCGCGCAGCGCGGGCAGCACCCTCATCGTCTCGCGCGGCCAGCACCCCGACGCGATCGGCTGGATGATGCGCGAGGGCCTCGTGCGCGAGCGCCTCGGCCATCTCGTGCTCACGCCCAAGGGCCATGCCCATCGCCGCGCCTGCGCGCCCTATTGAGCGGCGCGGGCGGCCGGTGACGTCGCGCGCGTCGAACCGCGGCTGAGGGTCGCCTCGGCGAAGGACCGATCGGGGATCGCGAGCGCGCCTCGACGCGCCGTGGGAGCGCCCGCCCGCGCGGATGATCGGCGGCGCGACGTTCACCTGGGGCAGTGAGGCGGCTTGATCCTGGCGTCGACGCCGCCGTGCGCGCCCGTCCACGTACCGAGCGCCCATGGTCTCATGCTCGCGCGCGTAGAAGCTGTACCGTGCTTGGGCGGACGCCGGGTCGCAGGGCGGTGGGGACAGCGCCCGGGGCCCTGGGCTCCTGCTTGCGCAGGAGCACGCCGCTAATCTAGCCGACGGGGTTCAAAGCCTACGCCCTCCGTGTCGCACCGTGCTCCGGCGCACGCCGGAGCCCAGGGCCGCGGGAACAGCGCTCGTGGCCCTGAACGCCCGCTCGCCCCGGAGCACGCCGCTGGTCCAGACGACATGAGCCGAAGCCTACGTCCTCCGAACCCACCGTGCTCCGGCGCACGCCGGAGCCCAGGTCCACGGGAATAGCTCTCGCGCCCCTGCACGCCCGCTCACGCCGGAGCACGCCGCCGGTCCCGACAGAGGATCATAGCCTGACCGTCTCGGAGCGCCGCGCCGGCCGCACGGCGGGGAAGCCATGCTGGCAGCTCAGCCGGCCGCGCGCGCACTCGCGGTCGCCCCGACGTCGCCTGTCCCTGGTCGACGAGCGCCGGACCGCCCGTGCCCTCCCCGCACCGCCCACAACGAGAAAGGGAGGCCGGCTCGCGCCGACCTCCCCGTCTCGTTCGCCGAAGCGATCGACCTTACTGGCCCGCGCCCGGACCGTAGGTGATCTCCACGCGGCGGTTCTGCACCTCGCGGACACCGTCGGCGGTGTCGACACGCGGGCGGCTCTCGCCGAACGCCTCGGTGCTGATCACGTTCTCCGGGATCGCCTTCGAGGTCAGATACGCCTTGACCGAGTCCGCGCGGCGCTGCGACAGCCCCACGTTGTACTTGGCCGAACCCGAGCGGTCGGCGTGACCCGCCAGCATGACCTGCGCGTTCTGGCAGTTCTGGTACTGGGTGACGGCGTTGTCGAGGATCGACGCGGCCTCCGGGGTGATGTCCGACTTGTCCCACTCGAAGAACACGATGAACGGACCCGGCGAGCAGACCACCTCGGGCGGCGGCGGCGGCGGCGGGGGCGGAGGCGGCGGCGGCGGCGGCGGCGGCGGCGGCGGCGGAGCAGCCTCCTCCGGTGCGCCGAAGTTGTAGGTCACGCCGCCGAGCAGGCTGTGCGACCGGAAGCGACCGTCGTACGAGCTGCCGCGCGCGTCGAACAGCTCGACGTTGTCCGCGTTGAAGAAGCGATACTTCAGCGAGACGTCGAGGTGGTCGCTGAGCGGCGCGCGGATACCCGCGAGCGCCTGCCAGGCGAACACCGTGTCCGAGTCGTCGAGCAGCGTGTACGAGTTGGTCGGGTTCAGGCGGGCCTGGACCCGCGCCACGCCGGCGCCGCCGCCGACGAAGCCCTGCAGGCCGTCGTCCTCGCCGAAGTCGAGCAGACCGTTGACCATGAAGCTGAGCGCCGAGGTACGGCCGCCGACATTGTCATAGGTGCCCGCCGGCAGCTGCGCGGTGCCGCTGATCGGCACACCGGCCGTGGTCCGGAAGCTGTCGACCGTCGCGCGGCGATAGCCGACCTCGGTCTCCAGTCGGAACGGACCGAAATCGTAACCGATGATCCCGTCGACGTCCCAACCGTAGTTGGAGTCGGTCGTACCGGTGCCGGTCAGCGAAGTCGTCGAGCCGGTGATATCCCAATCGATATCCTCGACGATCATCGCGCCGCCTTCCACGCCTACGTACCACGCCTTGTCGCGCGCGAGCGCGGGCGTGGCGAGGGCGGTGGAGGCAAGCGCCATGATCATGGCTAGCTTACGCATCATAATCCCCTTTCCATGGTGTCACTACGGACAGCGCAAACTCACTATCGGGATGTTGGTTTCCGAACAAGCTGACAAATCCTGGGTGCTGTTGCGCGATTACAACACCGCCGCCTGCGCTCAGCGCGCGATAAGTCCGTGCGCGCGCAGTGCTGCGAGCACTTGCGCGAGGCAGGCGCGCGCGGCGGCATCCCCCTCGCCCTGCCCCGGATCGGCGATCGCGGCGGCGCGCGCGCCGACCACCTGCTGTCCCTCGACCAGCACGCGCGCGGCGCGCACGGTGCCGCTCTCCCAGCCGCCGGCGGTGTGGGCGACGACCAGCTGGCGCGCGCGGTCCCAGGCGCGCAACCCCTCGCGCGGCGCGACGAACTGCCATCCCGCGCCGGTCCAGCCGGCGAGCGCGCCCGCCTGCCCCGCCCAGGCGCCGCGCGGCGCGGTGCCGACGATCCAGCACTGCCCCGCGAGCGGCGCCTCGGGGGGCGCGTCGACGCCGCTGGCCTCGACGGCGCCGCACAGCGCGAGGTCGATCAGCGCGAGCGCCTCGTTGTGCGTCTCCTCCTTGTGCGCCTGGCCGCTCACCAGCAGCGGCAGCGCCAGCCGCGCGGTCGTGTCGTCGCTCATGGGTGATGTCTCCTGCTGGTGGCGGGCGAGGGGAGGAAGGTGGGTTCACGCGAAGACGCGAGGACGCGAAGAAGGGAGCCCGCGCGGCAGCGCTTCCGCGCGATCGGCGGACCGGCGGGGCACGCGCACCCTCGCCGCGATTTCCTTGTGAACGAACGTCTTCGCTTGGACCGTCGGCGCCGCCGCGTCGGCGCGCGGTGAGATGGTTCACGCGGAGGCGCGCAGACGCGGAGGAGTCGCGCGTGCGGCCAGCGTCTCGCGCCCGCTCCCGACGAGATGCGACAGGGGGCTACCGCGGACAACCGCGCTCCCTGCGCCTCCGCGTCTCCGCGCGATCGACCTTCTCTCACTCGCGGTGCGCCGCACCCTCACAACTCCAGCATCGTCGGCCGCGAGAGCGCCAGCGTCCCCTGTTGCCGAACCGCCACGCGCCGCGCGCCGTGCCCTATCGGTAACAGCAGCCGCGGCTCCTGGACCGTGACGCGGCGCGCGCCGTCGAGGGTCACGACATACAGCTCGCGCTCCTCGCCGAGCGGCACCGGTGCCGCGTCCCAGCGCCAGCCGTGGCGGCTGCGGCGGGTCCAGGTCAGCAGCGTCGCGCCGTCCGCGGCGGCGCGCGCGCGCAGGTGCACCGGCGACGGCGGCGCCAGCGCGCTGCCGTCGAGTGTCAGCTCGGCGCTCACCGGCGCGGCATCGCCCACGCCGGCGGCGAGCACGCGCAGCGTGTCGCCCGCGCGCGCGCCCGGCGGCGCCACCGTCACGCGGGTCGCGCGCTCCACCAGGACGAAGCGCGTACCCACGCCCCAGGCCGCCGCCGCGCTGCCGCGCCGCGCGCGCAGCAGCGTCGACAGCCGCCAGCGCCGCGGCGCGAGCTGGCGCGCGTCGGCGAACTGCACCAGCTCGTCGCCGACGAGCGCGAGGTTGGCGCCGCGGTCGAGCGCACGCGGCGCGCAGGATTCCAGCACCATGTCGTCGTGCGCGAGCAGCAGCTCGATCGTGCCGTGGCGGTCCACCAGCGTCCCCGGCGCGCGCGCGAGCGGCGCCGCCAGCGCGCCGATCACCGCCGCGGGCGCGGTGTCGCCCGCCGCCTGCCAGCTCGCCCCGGCGTCGTCGCTCACCAGCAGCGCGGCGCGGCGCCAGCCCGGCGCGGTGCCCGCGGCGAACACCGTCACGCCCTCGACCGCGGGCGCGGCCTCGTCGAGCGGGGGCAGCTCGGCGAGCTGGAGCACGGTCGCGCCGATCGCGACGTCGGGCGCGCGCCGCGCCGTCCCCGCGTCCGCGGGCGCGATCGCGCTGGGCGCGTCGTCGAGCGCGGCGAGCTCGAGCGTCACCGCGTGCTGCTCGTAGCGCGCGCGCGTGACCCGCCACGCCGCCGCCTCGCCGTCGAGCCGCACCGCCGCGCCGGGCCGCGCCGCCAGTGCGCGCGCGTCGAGCGTCACGGTCCGCGACACGCGCGCGCGCTCGGCGCGGCGCAGCGTGTCGCGCGCCAGCGCCGCGGCGCGCGCCGCGCTCACCGTCGCGGGCAGCTCGACCATCTCCTCGCGCCAGCCCGCGCCGCCGCGCCGCGCATGCTGCGCGCCGACCTGATAGTCGCGCGCGGCGTCGTAATGCGCCACCGTCACCGCGCGCGGCGCGGTCTCGACCGGGCGGCGCAGCGTCTCGCGCGCGATCGGGTCGTCGAGCGCCAGCGTGACCGCGCAGCGGTCGGCAAGCGCGACCCCGCCGGGCACCGCGACGAACCAGCCGCCGGTGAGGCTCGCCAGCGGCGCGAGTGCGCCCGCGACGCTGTCGCCGCCGGCGGCATAGCCGTCGACGGTGGCGTCGGGCCCGGCACCGACGATCGCGCCCGCGCCGATCGCGCGCGCGACGTCGCCGACCCGCACCGGCGCGGCGTCGGCGACCACCTCGAACGACAGCGACGGCACGCGCCCGCCGAAGTCGGCGAGCTGGAGCTGCTCGAACACCGCATAGGCCAGCCCGCGGAACGCCGGCGCGTCCGGCGCGTGCGCGGCGATCAGCGGGTCGGGCAGCTGGTCCTCAGTGCCGCGGTGGAGGCGGAAGCCCGTCGCGCTCTTCCAGTCGCCCGCGGCGCCGCGCAGCAGCTGGCCGTCGGCCCAGATGCGCCGCACGTCGAGGATCGCGCGCGCCGACAGCGCCACCGCGAGCGAGGCGGTGTAGCCGGCGCCGCCGCGCCCGCTCTTGCCGTGCGCGGCCTGGGCGGCGGGGGCCGGCTCGGTCGACCACAGCAACGTGCCGCTCACCCGCGTCACGCCGAACAGCAGCGGCAGCGGCGTGGCATAGGCGGCGGTCTGGACGCGGGGCTCGGCCAGCCGCGGGCCGGCGCGGTGGCGCGGCGCGAACAGCGCGCGGTCGAGCTGGTGGCCGAGCAGTCCGCCGATCGCGCCGCCGACCGGCCCGCCCACCGCGCGGCCGAGCGTGGAGAGGACGAGCGTGGCCATGCGGGGCTTCTCCGTGGGGCTGCGAAGACGGCGCGGATGTGAGGTACGACGACAGGCCCGCGCGCGTGCCCGGGGAGACCGCGACGCGGGAGGAAGACGGGCCCGGGATCAACCTTCGTTGCCCACCGGGATCCCGGCGTCCCCGCCGGGGTGGTCGCTCGAGGGATGGGCGCGGTGCGACGTCGCCCGCGCGAGCCGATCGTGGGCGAGGCGCCGCGCTCCCCACGCCCCGCCCCGGCGGACGCCGGGGCCCAGGTGGGAAGGCCGACGTGGGACTCACGGACGTTCCCCGACTGGACCCCGGCCTCCGCCGGGGTGGTCGGTCGAGGGATGGGCGCGGTGCGACGTCGCCCGCGCGAGCCGATCGTGGACGACACACCGCGCTCCCCACGCCCCGCCCCGGCGGACGCCGGGGCCCAGGTGGGAAGGCCGACATGGGACTCACGGACGTTCCCCGACTGGACCCCGGCCTCCGCCGGGGTGGTCGGTCGAGGGATGGGCGCGGTGCGACGTCGCCCGCGCGAGCCGATCGTGGGCGAGGCGCCACGCTCCCCACGCCCCGCCCCGGCGGACGCCCGGGCCCAGGTGGGAAGGCCGGCCCGGGACTCACGGACGTTCCCCAACCGGACCCCAGCGTCCGCCGGGGTGGGAAGGATGAGGGCGCCGGAGCGCCTCGGCCTCCCAGCATCGCTTCCCGACGCGGCCCCGGCCCATGCCGGGGAACGAGAGGGCCGCGGGTCACCCCTCGGACCTCACCCGCGCCAGCGCCACGCCGCCACCAGCGGCCACGGCGCCTCGCCCGGTCGCTCCACCACGCGGCCGGCGACCGCGTCGGCGTGGATCACGCCGCGCTCGCCGCGCACCGCCAGGTGGAGCTGCGCCGGCGAGACGCGCAGCAGCAGCACGTCGCCCGGCCGCTCGCCGTCGCACGCGCGCAGCCCCGGCGGCAGCGCGAGCGACGGCAGCGTGCCGCGGCGCAGGCGATAGTCGCGCGGCAGCGTCACCTCGGCCCCGGCGCGCGCGAGCGCCACCGCGACGACCCCGACGCAGTCGAGCCCGAGCGAGGGGTCACGCCCCTGCGCGCGGAAGCGCACGCCGACCAGCGCGCGCGCGGCGCCGAGGACGTACAACCCTCCCCGCTCGCGGGGAGGGGGCGTGCGGGCGAGATGCCGTCCCCCGGACCCCATCCCGGCGTGCCGCTGGCAGGCCGGAGCCCGCACATCAAGCGTAGTGCGGTGGTCGTGGGGGCTCTCCACGCGGCCCCGCGTTGCCGGAAGCCCCGCTCCGTCAGGCCTGCGGCCTGCCATCTCCCCGTCCCGGGGAGGATCTGGGGAGCTTAGACATCGCGGCGATCCCACCGGTTCGACCGACTCCCCCATGCCGCTCACGCCCCCGGATACCGCATCAGCAGGTCGTTCCCCGGCACATAGGGCTCGCCGCGGAAGTTGACCGCGTTGCCGAAGCGCCCCGCGCAGGTCGCGAGCAACTTGTCGCAGCCCTCCACCAGCTCCACCAGCGTCCCCGCCGCCACCGCGTGCGGCGGTGCCTGCTCCAGCGTCACCCCCGCCCCCGCCGATGCCGCCACCGCGCTCACCAGCCCGCCGTTGTCGCCGCCGAACCAGCGCAGCACGCCCCCCGCATAGGCGCCCGCGACCGGCTCCTCTCGGTCGAGCGTCACCGCCGTCCCCGCCGCCGCCGCCACGCGCGCGAAGCGCCGCCGCGCCGCCATCATCACGCGGCAGCGGCGATCGCCCAGCTCGGCGCGGCAGGTCGGCGCGGTCAGCTCCACCGCGGGGCGGTCGAGCCGCGCCTGCGCGCCGCTCAGCTCGGCGGTGAAGTCGCGGTCGCGCGCGGTCACCGCGCCGATCCGCCCCTCGCCGAGCGGCAGCGGCGCCGCGCGCGCCTCGCTCCAGTCGACCGCGAGACACACCACGCGCGCGCCGTCCCATCGCCCGTCGGCGAGGTCGCGCGCGGTGATCGCGGCGGCGGTGAAGGCGCCCTCCGCCGCCATCGTGTCGGCGTCGAGCCCGCTCCCCAGCGCCACCGCCGAGGGCGTCATCCCCGGCGCGGCGCGATAGACCAGCCCGTCGACCACGAGGTCGCGGTCGTGCGCGGTCAGCGCCAGGGTGACGCCGTCGCGCCGCTCGAGCCGCCAGCACAAAGCCAGCGCCAGCAATCGGTCGCTCATGCCTCGCGCAGCTCCACCACGGGCACGCTGTGCGCGCTGCCCGCCAGATAGGTCGCGCGCGCGACGCTCAGCCGGTCCTCGGCGAAGCGCACCGGCACGTCGAAGTCGAACGACGCGGTCACCCCCGCTCCCGCCGCGGGCGCGTCGTCCATCACGATCACGCCGAGCGGCTCGAGCGTGAAGGCCGCGCTCGCCGCCCCCGCCACCGCGACGCGCAGGCTCCCCGCTACCGGCCGCGTGATCCGCCGCGTCGCGTCGCCGTAGCGAGTCACCAGTGCGAAGCGCCGCGTCGCGCCGTCGCCGTGCCCCAGCACGACCTCGCGCGCCTGCCAGTCGAACGGGTCGCGCAGCCGGAAGCCGCGCGCCGGCCCCTGGCGCGCGCGGTAGAAGGCGAGCAGCAGCGCGATATCGGCCTCGCTCCGCACGCCCGGACCGACGTCGTAGCGCGTGCGCGCCTCGGCCCAGGCGACGGTGCGAGTCTCGTGCCCGCCCGCGCTGGTCGTCACCGCGGTGGAGAAGCCCGGCGCCACCTCGGCCTCGCGCCCCAAAGCGAGCGGGAACAGCACGTCGTCGAACGCGTCCATCTCGTCCTCCCCCTGCCAATAGACCAGCCCGTCGCGCAGCACCTGCGGCAGCGCCCAGAGATAGCGCGCCGCCACGCCGCGCCGCCGCGCCGCTCCTGCGGCGTCGAGGATCGGCGCCCATTCGCCGCGGTCGTCGGCGCGCAGCACGAAGCCGGACAGATACTCCTGCCGCTCCGCGGGATAGCCGAGCGTCGCGCCGACCAGCGCCGCGCCCCGCTCGCTCGCCCCGGTCGCGCCCGCGGTGACCCAGTCATAGTCCTCGAGCTGGAGCCAGTCGAACGCGGGCGCGGCCCAGTCCGCCGGCAGGTTGAGCCGCCGCGCGCCCGGCATCGCGGGGTCGAGCAATGTTGGCAGGTAGATCAGCAGATAGGTCACGCACCCCGGCCAGTCGCCGCGCACCGCCGCCAGCAGCGCCGCGGTGGAGCGCGCCAGCGCGGCGGCGGCGCGGTCGAGCGTCGCCAGCTGCGCGGCGTCGAGCGCGCCGCGCAGCGAGGGGATCGCGACCGGCTTGAGCGCGCCGCGCGCGCTCTCGTCGTACAGGCACGGTCGCGCGTCGGCGGTGATCCACCACCACGGCTCGCCGACCTGGAAGCGCGGCGCCAGCCCCGCGCCCGCGCCGATCGCGACGAAGGCGCGCGCGACCGCGTGGAGATAGTCCATCGCGCCGGCGTGGGTCGGCGACAGCAGGGTCGAGGGCGGGTCCCAGCCGGTCAGCGCGGGGGTGCCGTCGGCGGCGCGCTGCTTCCAATCGTCCCAGCAGTGGCGGTCGAGCAGCTCGTAGGAGAGCGACCAGATCAGGTCGTAGCCGAGCTGCGCCGCGCGCCGCGCGAGATCGGCGTGCCAGGCGGCGCAGGGTGCGTTGAGCGTGCCGCCGCGGCGGCTCACCAGCCAGCGCGTGCCCGCGCCCGCGCCGACCGCCTCGAGCCGGAAATAGTGGCTCATCCCGACGTATTGGTCGATCGCGCCGCGATAGCCGAGCTGGAGCGCGTTGCGCAGCAGCCGCGCCGGGGTGAGGTGGTAATGGTCATCGTAGCCGCTCGCCACTCGCAGGTCGTGCGCGGGCACGATCACGTCGCCGATCGCCAGCACCGCGCCCGCGCCGTCGACGGTGATGGCGCTGAGCTCGGCCCAGCCCTCCGCCGGCGCGTCGAGCGGGGCGGCGCTGCGGTCGTACCCCGGCGCGACCAGCGAGACGAACAGGCGGTCCACGTCCCCCGCCCACACCGGATCGCGGTCCGCGGGCAGCGCGAAGCCCGCGTCGAGCGCGGCGAAGTCGAGCGTCACCTCGGCGTCCTCGGGCGTGCCCCGCGCGTAGTTCCACAACCGCACGTACCAGGCGCGCGGCGTGCCGGCGGCGTCGCGGCCCTCGATCGTCAGCGTCGGGCCGTCGACCTGGTCGAGCGCGCGCACCCCGGCGGAACGCCAGCGGAAGCGCAGCCGACAGGCGCGATAGTCGCGCGCGGTGTCGTAGCCGAGCAGCGGATGGTCGTGGCGGTCCTCGCTCTCCCAGATGATGCCGGCGAGATCGTCGCGGCGGTAGAACACCGCGTCGACGCGCAGCACGTCGGCCGCGGGGTTGGTCGCCGCCGCCATCATCGGGCGCGGGAAGTTGACCGTCCAGTAGCGCGGGTCGAAGCGCGTCAGCCAGTCGGTCGCCTGCTCCGCGCGCGCGTCGGCGAGCCAATAGGGCATCACTCCGCCTCCTCGAGCGCGGCGCGCACCGCGCGCGCCACCTGCCGCGCCGACCGCTCCAGCGCGCGCGGCGCCTCGCCCGCGTGCGCGTTGACCGTGATGGCGAGCCGCAGGCCGCCGCGTCGCGACGGCGCGGAGGTCGGGGTTCCGTCTGGCCCACCGGACGGAGGCCACCCCGGCGCGGGCCACGCGGCCGGCATCGCCGACGCGCCTCGCTGGCGCCCGCCGCCACCGTGGCCCAGCCCGAACAGCCCGCCGAGCAGCCCGGTGAGCAGCCCGGTCGCGCCGCCCCCGCCGGTGACGCCGGCGACGCCGTCGCGCAGCGCGGCGCGCGCCACCGCGTCCATCGCCCCCATCGCGACGC
Source organism: Sphingomonas folli (assembly GCF_019429525.1). Lineage (GTDB taxonomy): Bacteria > Pseudomonadota > Alphaproteobacteria > Sphingomonadales > Sphingomonadaceae > Sphingomonas > Sphingomonas folii. Next base: position 149,466 of record NZ_JAHXZL010000013.1, read on the forward strand.
CGCGCAGCTCGTCCATGCCGAGCTTGCCCTTGCGCACCGCCTCGAGCAGCGCGTGCTCCAGCCCGCGCCCCGCGCGCGCCGCGCCGAGCGCGAACGGGCCCTCGACCTGGCCGCGCATCGTGTCCAGGTCGCGCGCGAAGCCGGCGGTGTCGGCGCGCACGCCGATCACCAGCCGCTCGATCTCCTCATCCATCGGGGAACATCTCCTGCAGGCGGGCGCGCAGCGCCGCGTCGGGGGGCCGCGGCCGGTCGGGCGCGAGCGCGGCGCCGGGGGCGGCGAGCTCGGCCGGGGTCGCGCGCCAGAAGTCGTCGGGGCGCCAGCCGAGCGCGAGCGCGGCGAGGCCGGCGAGCCGAGTCGCCGCCCCCGCGAAGGTGGCGTCGCTCCCGGGCCCGCACCAAGCCTCGCTGCTCGCTCCGCTCCCAGGCCCGCTGCCAGGCCCGCTCCCGGGCCCGCTCCCAGGCCCGCTCCCAGGCCAACTCATCGTCCCGCGAGCACCTGGCGCAGGAGCGCGTGGAGCACGGGCGTGGCGGCGGCGAGCCCGCCCGCCACCAGCGCCTCGCCGAGCGCGTCGCGCGTCAGCGCCGCGGGCCAGTCGTGCCGGCAGTGCCAGAATAGCGCGACCAGCTCGCCGAGCGCGAGCTGCCCCGCCGCGGCGCGCTCGACCAGCGCGAACAGCGGCCCCACTTCCTGCTCCGCGGCGACCAGCGCGGCGAAGCTCGGGCGCAGCACCAATGTCTCGCCGGCGACGCGGACCGCGGCCTCGCCGCGCGCCGGGTTGGCGGTGGCGCTCATGCCGCCGCCACCGCGCCCGAGCTCTCCAGCGCCAGCGTGTAGCTGCGCTCGCCGTTGTAGTCGCCGGCATAGTCGAGCTTGGTGACGAGGAAGCGCCCGGCCAGCGCCTCGCCGCTCTCGAAGGTGAGCTTATAGTCGTCGAGCGTGCCCGCCAGCGCGCTGGCGCGCACCCGCGCCTCGGCGGCGGAGCCGGTGAAGATGCCCGCCGCGGCGACGCTGACCGAGCGCACGCCCGCGCCGGAGAGCAGTTCGCGCCAGCCGCCCGAGTCCTTGTTGGTGATCGCGACCGCCTCGCCGTTGACGCTGAGCTGCGTGGTGCGCAGCCCCGCGACGGTGCGATGGCCGCCGCCGCCGTCCGCCACCTTGAGCAGGAACGCGCTGCCTCTCTCCGCTGCCATGTCGGTTCTCCTGGTTGATGGTGATGGGGTCGTTCGGGGGTGCGCGCGGCGGGCGGGGGCGGCGGGCGCGATGACGTCGGTCAGGTACGCGACCGCGACCGGCGGACTCGCCGCGGCGGGAGCGTCCGCGTGTCGCTGCCGCCTCGCTGTGGTGTGAGCGCGCGCGTGTCGCCGCCGCCTCGCTGTGGCGGAAGCGCGCGCGTGTCGCTGCCGCCTCGCTGTGGCGTGTGCGTCCGCGTGTCGCTGCCGTCTCGCGCCGACGTCTCCGCCTTCCCTCCCGTCATCCCCGCCCCTCTCCCGTCATCCCCGCGCAGGCGGGGATCCAGACGCGCCGACGCGAGGGCTCCTGCGGCGACATCGGCGCCGAAGCCTCCTCCGCCGGGCACGCGGAGAATAGGAGGCAGAGCCACTCCCCCCGCTCCTCGATCGTGAGACCCGCGCGTGTGGATCCCCGCCTGCGCGGGGATGACGAAAGGAGGGGCGATCAACGGGAGAATGGCGATCGACGGGAGGAGGGCCCCTTGACGGGAGAAGGGGAGGTCATACGGGACGGGGACGCACGAGGGACGCACGAGGGACGCACGAGGGACGCACGAGGGACGCACGAGGGACGCACGAGGGACGCACGAGAGCCGCACGAGAACCGCACGAGGACCGCACGCCGCCCGCACGGTCCGACCCGGCCGGGCGCCGGCGCTCCTCTCCCCCTCACACCCGCAGCATCCGCACGCGGACGTCGACCAGCGCGGCCCAGCGCGCCGGCGCCTCCGCCACCAGCGCGAGCCGCAGCGGCGCGACGCTCACCACCTGCCACGCGGCCGCCAGCGGCGGCAGCGCGAGCAGCGCCGCCTCCGCCGCCGCCGCGAGCCGCTCGGCGCGCGCGCCGCTCTCGCCCTCGTCGCGGATCGTCACGCCCAGCCGCAGCTCGCGCCCGTCGTGGGTCGTGCAGCCCCAGTCGGTCGCGGCCAGCTCGCGCAGCAGCGCGTAGGGCACGGCCGCGCGCGGCGCGGTGCCGTCGAACACGCGCGTCACGCCGATGCCGCGCAGCGCCGCCAGCGCCGCCGCGCGCAGCGCCGCGCTCGCGCCCTCCGCCGCGCTCACGCGCGCCACCAGCCGAGCCGCGCGTCGGCGAGCCAGCGCCGCACCAGCCCGCGCCCGCTCACCGCCACGCCCGCGTCCACCAGCTCGACGCGCGCGCCCGGCAGCAGCGCGCGCAGCCGCGCCGCCACCCGCGCGCTCGTCGCGGCGACATGCCGTGCCGCGACGCGCTCCACCGCGCCGCTCACGCGCGCGCCTCCGCCACCAGCCGCACCCTTCGGTGCGGGCGCCACAGCGCCGTCACCGCCGCGGGCAGCGGCGCGGCGCCGCCGCGGTCGGCGAAGAGATAGGCCGCGAGCAGCACCGCGCCGTGGCGCAGCGCGGGCGGCAGGCCGGCCCAGTCGCCCGCGCGCCCCGCGGTGAAGGTGATCTCGACCGGCGCGGCGGTGCGGACCCAGCCGGTGCCCTCCGCGTCGATGTCGACCATCGCGGCGAGGGGCGCCTCGACGTGGCGTACCGGGCGTGCCGGCAGCGGCTGCCAGCCCGCGCGCGCGGGCAGCGCCGCCACCAGCGCGCGCGCGATCAGCACCTCGCCCAGGAACAATTCGGCGGCGCCGAGCGCGGTCTCGACCATGGCGAGCGCGAGCGGGTCGTCGTCGGTGGCGGCGGCGCGCAGCTCGGCGCGCAGCGCGGCGAGCGCGGCGGCGCGATCGCCCTCGCCCAGCGCCACCGTGCCGGGCGCGCCGCTGAGGATCGGCATGACGGGTCTCCTGATGTGGGTAGAACTTGATCCTTCCCGGCACGCCAGAGCCCGCACGCGCCGCGCAGCGGCGTGGCGGAGGGGGGCTTTGGCAAACGGGCCGGTGCGCCGGGGGGAGAGCCCCCTCCACCAGCCTGCGGCCGGTCCCCCTCCCCGCCCTGCGGGGAGGATCTGGGTTTGCCGAACTCGACCGACCGGCCCCTCAAGGCGCCCCCTCCCCGCCAGGCGGGGAGGATCTAGCCCCTCACTTCTCCACGAACTTCAGCAGCTTGATCGCGTCGCTGTCGCTCACGCAGCCGCCGATCCGGCGCGTCGCGTAGAAGGTGACGAAGGGCTTGTTGCTGTACGGGTCGCGCAGCACCGCGGTGTCGCCGCGGTCGGCGATCAGATAGCCCAGCCGGAAGTTGCCGAACGCGATCGCCGCACTGCCAGCCGCGACGTCGGGCATGTCCCCCGCCTCCACCACCGGATAGCCCAGCAGCGTCGCGGGCTGCGCCGCCGCCAGCCCGGGCTGCCACAGGAACTGGCCGTCACGCGTCTTCACCTTGCGCACGAGCGCCGCGGTGGCCGCGTTCATCACGAAGCACGCGCCCTGGCGATAGGGCGCGCGCAGCGCCTGGACGAGGTCGATCAGCCGCTCGCCGGGGTCGCCCGCGAAGGTGCCCGCCGCGCCGCTGGGGAGATATTGCAGCGTGCCGAAGGCGCGCGCGCCGTCCCCCTCCGCGCTCGCCGGCGCGGTGAGGAAACCGCGCGGTCGGCCCAGCCCGCTGCCGGTGACGAAGGCGGCGCCCTCGGCCTTGGCGAACTCGGTCGCGATCTCGTCGGCGAGCCACGCCTCGCTGTCGAACAGCGCGTCGTCGAGCATCGCCTGGCTCGCGCTGGGGTTGGCGTAGAGCTCGCCGTGGGGCGGGACCAGCTCGTGGAAGATCGGCGTCGCGGTGACCGGGCGCGGGTCGGTCTCGCCCGCCCAGCCAGAGGGCGTGCCGCCGCTGGTGATCAGCTTGCGATAGCCCGCGCTGCCAACCTGGACCACGTTGGCGATGGCGCGGATCGGGCTGAAGCTGACGAGCTGGGCGTCGATCCTGGCATCGAGCTCGGAGGGGATCGCCACCCCGCCCTGCTCGCCGGTAACGCCGGTGAAGGCCTTGGTCTCCAGCGTCGCGCCGGTGCGGATGTAGCGCGCGAAGGCGGCGTCGCCCTCGGGCCGGGCGCCCTCCAGCAGCGGGCGCGCGTCGACGGTGTCGGTCATGGTCGGTCTCCTCGGTGTGAAGCGGTGGTGGGCGGCGGCGGCGCCACGCTCGTGCTGGGAGCGGAGGGAGGGTTCACGCGAGGACGCGACGACGCGAAGAAGAAGGATCGGTCACGCGGGAGGCGCGGAGGCGCTGAGAGGGCCCGAGCGCGGCGGCGCTCCCTTGGTCTCACCGGGGCGTTGGGACGTGACGGTCGCCCGACGCGCGCCGTCCCCGCGTCTCCGCGCCTCCGCGCCTCCGCGTGACCATCTTCAGGCGCTCCGCGCCGTCGCGTCACCGTCGGCTCGGCACATCGGCGCGACCCTCACCCTGGCACCGGTGAGCGCCTCATCTCGTTCAAACCGCCGCGGTGCCCCGGCGTCCGCCGGGGCACGATCCGGAGCGCCGTCGCTCTGCCGCGACCGCTTCGCGTCCTCGCGTCCTCGCGCGAGCCTCATCCCGGCGCTCCCGCGTGCGGGTCCGGACGAGGCGGCTCCTCCCACCAGTCGACCAGCGCGCCGGGCTGCATCGGCACCGCCACCAGGCTGACCTCGACCAGCTCGGCGGCGACGACCGCGCGATGCGCGCCCTGCCGCACCGCGCGCGCGCGATAGGCGACCGAGAAGCCCGGCAGCGCGCCGCTCTTCACCGCGCGCGCCACCGCCGCGTCGTCGACCCGCGCTGCCACCAGCAGCCCGCGCGCGTCGTCCGCCAGCGACAGCAGCGCCCCCACCGGCGCGCCGCGATGCTGGCACAGCAGCGGCACCGCGCGCGGCGCCGCGCCGAACACGCCCGCGCGCAGCACGTCCCCGGCGCGGTCGACGCGGTCCCACAGCGCGGCATAGCCCCCGACCCTCACTGGCCGTCCCCGCCGAGGTCGACGCCGAGCCGCATCGCCAGCCCGAGCAGCAGCAGCGCGCCCAGCGTCCGCGTCACCCAGCCGAGCAACGCGCGCCACGCCGAGCGCTTGGCCGCGCGCCACGTCTGGAGCAGCTCGCGCAGCGCGGCGACGTCGCCCGCCGCGCCCGCGTCGGCCAGCCCCAGCCGCGTGAGCGCGCGCGTCGCGCCCAGCTCGCCCGCCTGCTCCGCCACCGCGCGCAGCCCGGCCGGGTCGGCGCCCTCGGCGGCGAGCTGCGCGAGCAGGTGCGCCAGCACCGCGGCGCTGCCCTCGTCGTGCGGCGCGCTCATTGCCAGTCCACCATCGCGCGCTTCTCCTCGGGCGACAGGAAGTCGGCCGCCGCCGCCATCCGCCACAGCCGCTCGCGGTCCTCCGCCAGCGCGGGGACGCGGTCGAGGTCGACGCGCAGCACCGCCTCCCCCACCCAGCGCGCCAGCCCGGCGGCGAGCGCGGTGAGGATCGCGTCGGCGAGCGGCAGCACGGTCAGCCGCCACAGCGCGCGATTGGCCTCGGCGTAATTGGCATGGGTCGAGTCGCCGGGCAGGCCGAGCAGCATCGACGGCACGCCGAAGGCCAAGGCGATCTCGCGCGCCGCCGCCGCCTTGGTGCCCGCGAAGTCCATGTCGGCGGGGGTGAGGCTGAGCGGCTGCCACGTCAGCCCGCCCTCGAGCAGCAGCGGCCGCCCGGCGTTGACCGCGCCCGCGAAGCCCGCGTCCATCTCCTCGCGGAGGCGGCGGAACTGGTCGGGCGACAGCGTCGCGCCGTCGCGCGCGTCATACACCAAGGCGCCCGAGGGCCGCGCGGCATTGTCGAGCAGCGCCTTGCTCCACGCCGCCGCGGCATTGTGGATCGCCACCGCGGGCGCGGCGGCGCCGAGGCAGCCCAGGCCGTAATGGTCGTCGAGCGGGTGGAAGCGGCGCAGGTGGATCACCGCCTCGGGCACGAGCCGGCTGGCGCGCGCGCCGACGCGATAGAGGAAGGCCGCGGGCCAGCCGTCGGCGCCGAGCTCGACGCTGACCCGCTCCGGGCGCAGCGGGTAGAGCGCGGCGGGGGCGCCCTGCTCGTCGCGCAGCGGCTGGACGAAGGCGTTGCCGTGGAGCAGCAGCTGCGCCGCGACGGTCTCGAGCAGCCCAGGCGCGGCGACGAGCGCGCGCAGCGCCGGGTCGGGGCAGTCGAGCGGCGCGCTCGCGACGCTCTCGGCGACGAGCCGCACCGCGCGCTGCGCGATGGCGTTGCCGAGATAGGCCGCGCGCACCTGCGCCTCATAGCCCTGCGGCCAAGTGACGGGCGGCGGGGGCGCGGCGATGCCCGACGCGCGCGCCAGGGCGGGCCGCGCCGCCGCGGGGGCGGGCGCGGTCTTGCGGAACCAGGCCATAAGGCGATCTCCTCGATGTACGGCGTTCAGTGGGCGGCGACGTGGGGGAGGATCGTTCGAGGTCGAGCGTGTGATCGGAACGGGCGGCTCCCCCGAGAAGCCGTCATCCCCGCGAAGGCGTTAATCCAGAGACGCCGCCGGAGCGGCCGCGTCGCGGACGCCGTCGCGTCTGGATCCCCGCTCCGCCGGACGGCGACGCCACCAGGAGAGCGTCCCGCGCCGGGGATCGCGGCTGCCGGCGTATCCCGATCACCGCTTCTCCCGGGTGACGGGGCGGGAGGAGAGCTCCCCTCGCCGGTGTGGGACGGCGTGGCCGGCCCCGACGCGTCGGTCGCGCCGCGCCGCGCCGGCTGCCGCCGGTGCGGCAGCGCCCCCGGTCGTCACCCCCCAGCCTGACCGCCCCCCGCGGGCGGGGCTGACGACATAGCAGCGGATGCCCTCGCGTCGACGATCGCGGACACCTTCGTGTCCCTGCCCGGCGTCGCTTCAGCAGCCTCCCCACCGCGCCGTCTCGGCCGCGGATCGAGGGTCCCTCACGCCCGTCAGGCGCGCTCGATCAGCGCGGCGTAGCAGCCGCGCGCGGCGTAATGCGCGTGGACATAGGCCAACGCGTCGTCGCCGAGCAGCCGCTCGACCGCGCCGTGCAGCGCCGCGCCCTCGGCCAGCACGGCGTCGACCATCTCGCCCGCGGCGTCATAGCCGCGCAGCGAGATCGGGCGCGCCAGCAGCGCGGCGGGCAGCGACCCGACCAGGTCGAGCGCCGCGCGCGGGCGCTCGCCGACGAAGATCGCGTGGCGCGCGCGATAGGGGGTCGGCGCGGGCTGATGCTCGTAGTTGAGCAGCAGCACGGTCTCGCCCGGGGGCAGGTCGCTCACCGTGACGCGGTCGGGGAAGCCCGGCGCGCGGTCCACCACCAGGCGCCGCACCCCCGCCGCGGCGAGCTCGGCGTCGGAGCGCCCGACCAGGTGCGCGAACGGGGCGGGATCGAGCCCGCGGACGCGATAGGACATGCTCATCTCCTCTGCCGGCCGACCGTGCCGGGTCACCCGTACCTAGCAGGCGACCCGCGCGCGCCGCGTCCCGCGGCATGCGCTCGAACCCGCCCGCCTCACAGCACGCGCACGCGCACCGCGCCGCCGTCACCGAGCAGCAGCGCCGTGAGCGCCCAGACGCAGGCGTCGGCGCGGTCGGGCGAGCGCCCCGGCCCCTCGTAGCCGCCGCCCGCGACCAGCCCGGCCAGCTCGTCCTCCAGCGCGGGGAAGGCGCGCGCGTGCCACACCCGACCGGTCTCGTAGAGCGCCGCCACCGGCTCGGCGCGCGCCGACTTGCCGCGCGTGGCATGCACCAGCCGCAGCGGCAGCGCGGCGTCCGCGGCGCGCAGCACCTGCGCCACCATGTCGCCGCCTTGGTTGGCCTCGGCCACCACGCGCTCGGCGGCGTGGCGCGCGGCGCAGGCGGCGACCGCGCGCGCCCAGCGCTCGGGGCTCGCGCCGATCACGCTGGCGTCCTCGAGCACATAGCCGTGGCCGTCGCGCCCCAGCCCGGCGGCGACGATGCCGCAGGCGTCGCCGCCGCTGCCGGCGGGCGGGTCGACCCCCACCACCACGCGCAGCAGCGCGGGCACGGTGGCGGCGCGCTGGCGCTCGATCAGCGCGCGCGGCCACAGCGCGCCCGCGACGTCCTCGATCAGCTCGCCGTCGAGCTCCTGCCGCCCCAGCCGGGTCGCGCCATACTGCGCCGCGACCGCCGCCACGAAGGCGGCGGGCAGATGCGGGTTGTCGCGCGTGCGCCCGCGCGTCACCGCGGTGTCGGGCGCGGCGGCGATGCCGCGCAGCAGCGCGGTCGCGCGCGGCGTCGTCGTCACCAGCGCCTGGGGCCGCGCGCCGAGGCGGAGCCCGAGCGTCAGATTGTCCCACGCCGCGGCGCCGCGCCATTTGCCGAGCTCGTCGGCCCAGGCGAGATGGTGCTCGGGGCCGCGCAGCCCCTCCGGCGCGGCGGCGGAATAGACCTGCGCCACCGCGCCGCCGGCGAAGCGCAGCTCGCCCAGGCTCGGGCGCCACGCCGCCGCGCCGTCGCGCCGCGCCGCGGCGAGCAGCCCGCTCGGCCCCTCCACCATCACGCGGCGCGCGTCCGCGTCGGTGGCGCCGACCAGCGCGATCCGCGCCTCGGGCCGCGCGCGCGCCATCGCGGCGACCCATTCGGCGCCGGCGCGGGTCTTGCCGAAGCCGCGCCCGGCCTGGATCAGCCACACGCGCCAGTCGCCCGGCGGCGCGAGCTGCCCCGGGTGCGCCCAGCCCGCCCAGTCGGCGACGAGCGCGCGGCGCGTGCCCTCGTCGATCGCCTCGAACACAAGCGCCGCGGCGGCGGGATCTGCCCGACGCAACGCGCGCAACGAGCGGGTGAGCGGCAGGGTCATGCCCACACCCGCGGGCGCGCGCCGGGTGCGAAGGTGAGCGCGGGCGCGCCCGCCGCGCGGCCGGGCGGCGCGGGGAACCGACCCGCGGCGCGAGGCGCGCCGTCGCGGCGGTCGGGCGCGATCGGCGCGGCGTCGGGCGGGTCGTGCCACGCGGCGTGGCGCCGGTCCGCGTCGCCCGGGCAGGACGGTGCGAGCGCGGGGCCCGCGGCGGCGTCGCCGGGTGGGGTCTCGACGGCGGCGCCGGCCAGCCGCGCCTCGGCGGCGGGACCGGCCAGCGGGGTCTCGCCGGCGGAGCGATCGTCCGCGCGCGTCGTCGCGATCGGTCGCGCGCCCCCGCCGTCGTCCGCCGGCGAGCCCACCCCGATGGCGACCGCGGACGGGGGCGGGGGCGATCTGTGCCCGGCCGGGTCCGCCGCCGCGCCGCCCGTCGCGATGCCCGAGCCCGTTACAGCCTCAGTCTCGGCCGCGCCCGGGCCGGGACGAGCGTCCGTGTCGCCGTCGGAAAGTTGATCGTCCACCTCGCCCCAGTCCGCCGCGGCGGCGCGCTCGAGCGCGTCGACCTCGGCCGCCGCCGCGGGGGACACCGGCGTGCGGCGGACGCGCGGGGTGGCGCCGGCGTAGAGCTGCAGCCGGCGCGCCAGCTCGGCCCCCGCCGGGTCGAGCGCGCCCCGTCGCCCGCGCCGCGCGCGCGGCGCCGGGACCGGGTCTGCCCCGGGAGCGGTACCAGCAGCGGTTCCGGCAGCGGCGGCGCGGTGGCGGTCGAGCAGCGCCAGCGCGGCGGCGAGATCCAGCGGCGTCTCGCGATCGAGCAGGTGGCGCAGCGCCTCGGCCTCGAGCCGCTCGTACCCGATCGCGAGGGCCGCACGCCAGGCCGCGGCGAAGCGCGCGTTGCGTCGCCGCAGCGCATAGGCCGAGACGGGCGCGATCCCCGTCGCCGCGGCGGCGCGCGCCGGGCAGCCCAGCATGGCGAGCTGGTCGAGGAAGCACGCGCGGGTGGCGGCGTCGAGCGCGGTCGCGCGGACCTGCGCCGCCGCGGCAGCCGGGACGGTCGCGCCCGCCGCCCTCTCCGAGCGCTCGCCCCGCATCGCCGATCTCCCGCTGAAACGCGAGCGGGCCGGTGCGGCGGAAGCTCGCTCCCGAACGCCCGGCCCGACTCGCATCATCTCGATGTTCGTGTTTTGTACACAAACAGCGTCGCGCTGTCAAGCGGGCTGGCGCTCAGCGGGGCGCGCGCCCGGTGCCGGTGCTGAGCGCGAGCCGCCGCCCGCTGAGCGTGTCGACCAGCAGCGTGTCGCCGTCCCGCTCCACCGCGACGAAGCGGTCGGGGCCCGCCGCGGCGGGCAGCTCCCCGCGCCAGACCACGCGGCCGGCGCGATCGAGGCAGACGAGGTTGCGCGCGCGCGCCTCGTCCTCGGCGGCGGGGGCGTAGAGCACGACTCGCCGCCCGCCGCCGATGGCGATGCTGCGCTCGACTCGCGTGAGATCGGGCATCGGCCGCTCTCCTCTCGGTCGAGGAGATACGCGGGCGGGCGCGCGGCGGATGCAGGGGGGTGAGCGGAGAGACGATGGAGCGGGTAACGGGAATCGAACCCGTGTATTCAGCTTGGAAGGCTGCTGCACTACCATTGTGCTATACCCGCATACCCGCGAGACCGCGCCGCTCGCTGGCGCTTTCCCCCCGGCCGCTCCGACTCGCCGCGTGCCGGTAGGCCGACACGCCGCCGCGGAGACGCCCGGCGTCATACCGAGCGGGGGGCAGCGGCACAAGCCGTCCGCCGCCGCCCACCCGCCGGGGCGAGCGCAGGCGCCGCCGCCGGCGTCACGACCGCCCCGCCGCTCCCCACCCGCCGCGCCGGGCATGCGGGGAGCGGGGAGCGGTCGCCCGCGCGGCTCAGTTGGTCGCCGCCGCGCCGATCATCACGATCGACGCGAGCCGCTCCGATCCGCCCGTCTGGCGCGCGACCCGGATCTCCCGGCGCAGCAGCCCCAGTTTCTCGCGATAGTCGAGGTAGTCGGAGGCGAAGATCATGTTGGCCTGGATCGTCGGCCCCACCCCCGCGCCCGTGGAGACGGCGGGGAGCACGCCCAGCCGTCCGATCGCGCGCAGCGCGGCCCGGTCCAGCCGACGGTCGTGCGACGATCGCGCGAGCAGGGGCGCGGCGGGACGGTTGCGCTCGTCCAACGTGAACCGAACCGACACGATGCCGCCCGACCCCGCGCCGTCGAACCACATCGGCTCCTGTTGTCGCAGCAGCTCCGTCTCGAGCCGCCTGGTCACCGCGGCGACCCATCGCTCGCGGGACAGTTGATCTCCGCGGACCGTCACTTCTCCCTGCCGCGGCCGTGCCGGGGAGGTCGACGGGAACAACGCGCACACGGCGGCGATCACGATCGAATAATGCTTCATGACGATCTCCGATGCTGGATGATCGGCCAGGACGCGCGACCAGTTTCTGCGTGAACTCTGACGCCTTGGTCGAGGGAGAGCGGCGATCGCTGCGATCCCGCCCCCGCACGCTTGTACCACCCTTTCGGTCGCGCGGAAAGAGGGTCCGCATCGGACCTTTCTGGCAGGATCGGTGTCGCTTTTCCTGACCCAGGTGGAGAAAGCCGTCGCCGCGTGTCACACATTCGCGCGCCAACAAGCTATTGATAGGCGTTCGCATAAGCGATAGAGCCCGCGCCGGAAGGGGTTCTCACATGCATCATCGTCTCGCCCGCGCGCTGCTCGTCGCCAGCGCGCTCTGCCCGCTCCCGGCGCTCGCCGCCGCGACCGACTCGCCGCTCGTCGCCGATGCCGCGGTGCCGGCCGCCGACGCCGCCGACGCCCCCGACCAGCAGCAGGTCGGCGACGACGTGGTCGTCACCGGCGTGCAGACGCGCGACATCGCCTCCTCCGCCACCAAGGGCAGCGCGCCGCTGGCGCAGACGCCGCAGTCGGTCAGCGTCGTCACCGCCGCCGACATCGCCGGGCTGGGGCTGCAGAACCTCAACCAGGCGCTGCGCTTCGTCGCCGGCGTCACGCCCGAGACGCGCGGCTCCAGCGCCGAGGTGTACGACCAGTTCAAGCTGCGCGGCTTCGACGCCGCGGTGTTCCTCGACGGGCTGCGCCAGTTCGGCAGCCCGACCGGCTATGCCGTGCCCCAGGTCGACGTGTCGCGGCTCGACCGCTTCGAGGTGCTCAAGGGCCCCGCCTCGGTGCTCTACGGCCAGTCGTCGCCGGGGGGCCTCGTGGCGCAGTCGAGCAAGCTGCCGGTCGACGCCGCGCTCTACGGCGCTGTCGCCGCGAGCTACGGCACCTTCGACCTGTACCGGGTCGACGCCGACATCGGCGGGCGCGCCGGCGAGAACGTGCTGTGGCGAGTCTACGGCAGCGCCAACGGCGCCGACACGCAGCAGCGTTTCAGCCGGCGCGAGCGCCAGACGATCTCGGGCGCGGTGACGCTCGGCGCGGACGGCGCGACCACGCTGACGCTGCTGGGCAATTACTCGCACGACCCGCACAACGGCGCGTACGGCGTCTTCCCCGCGCTGGGCACGCTGATCGACAATCCCAACGGCCGCCTCTCGTCGCGCTTCGACGGCGGCGAGGCGGGCAACCGCTATCGCCGCGAGCAGGCGTCGGGCACCTATATCTTCCGCCACGACTTCGGCGGCGGGTGGAGCTTCCGCGCCTCGGGCCGCTACCAGAATGTCACCGCGCGGCTGGGCCTCATCTACGTCAGCGGCGCGCCCGCGGACGCGGGGCTGCGCGTGTACAACCGCGCCTCCTACGCCACCGACGAGACGCTCGACAATTGGACCTATGACAACCAGCTGAGCGGCGCCTTCCGTACCGGGCCGATCGAGCACCAGCTGCTGCTCGGCGTCGACCGCCAGGTGGCGCACTCGACCGAGCTGTACGCCTTCGGCAGCGCGCCCGCGCTCGACGCCTACCAGCCGGTCTACGGCACGATCGCGACGCCGCGGACCCCCGCGGCCGTGCCCAACCCGTTCGGCGGCAGCTATGACACACGCCAGCGCCAGCAGGGCATCTACGCGCAGGACCAGCTCTCGCTCGGCGAGCTGCGCGTGACGCTCGGGGGTCGGCAGGACTGGGCGTACGGGCGTGAGCGCACCCAGGCGGGGTCGACCCAGCGCGACGAGAAGTTCACCTGGCGCGCCGCCGCGCTCTACACGCTGCCGTTCGGGCTGGCGCCCTATGTGAGCTATTCCACCTCGTTCCAGCCGCAGAGCGGCCAGGTGCTGCGCGACGACGGCAGCTTCGGCCTGCCCGATCCCTCGCTCGGCAAACAGATCGAGGCCGGCGCCAAGTTCACCGTGCCCGGCACGCCGATCCTGCTCAGCGCCGCCTGGTTCCGCATCGACCAGACCAACGTGCTGACCTCCACGCCCGATTTCACCGTGTCGCGCCAGACCGGCGAGGTCCGCTCCACCGGCGTCGAGCTGGAAGGCTTCGCGCCGCTCGGCCACGGCTTCACCGTTCGCGGCGCGTTCAGCCGCCAGCGCGTGCGCGTGACGAGCGACCCGCAGGACCCGTCGCGCGTCGGCCGCGGGCTCGAGACGGTCGGGCGCGGCGGCACCTCGGTCAACCTCGACTGGACCGCGCCGGGCGGCCCCTTCACCGGGCTGACGCTGGGCGGCGCGGTGCGCCACGCCGACGAGGCCTATGCCGGTATCTACACGCCAGGGTTCGGCGAGGCCGCGGCGGGGCCGCGCAACAGCCCGGGCTATACGGTGTATGACGCGCTGGCGCGCTACGACCTCGGCGCCGCCGCGCCGGGTCTGCGCGGGCTGAGCCTGGCGGTCAACGCGACCAACGTGTTCGACAAGAGCTATCTCACCTCCTGTTTCGCCAATTACCAATGGTGCTGGTACGGCAACCGCCGCACCGTCCAGGCGACCCTGGGGTGGAAGTTCTGAGACGATAGGCCTTCCCCGCTCGCGGGGAGGGCGGAGCGCGGGCGCAGGCGCTCCCCGCCGCGGCCGATCCGCGCGCGAGCGCGGTCTGGCCGGCGTCGATCGCCCATCACCGGCGGGAAATCCGCGGCGCGCTGGTCGTGCCCGCCACCGGCATCGAGAGCCGCCGCCCGCCGGCCAACCCGTGACCGCCGCGGTGCGCTACGTCCTGCTCTCTACCCCGCTCGCGCCCGAGCGCATGCTCGACGTCGCTCGAACCCGCTGGACGATCGAGACCGGTCCCACTGGCTCCTCGACGTCGCGTTCGCCGGGGACGCCGCGCGCGACCGCGAGGACCACGGCCCGCAGAACCTCGCCCCACGCTGCAAGCGCGCCCTCCATCTCCTGCGTCGCCTCCCAGACACGGGCGCCGTCATCGCACCGCTCCTCCCCGCGGTCGGCAGGTCCATCGCCTACGGGCGAGGAGGGAGAGGAGGAAGGGGCCGTTCCATCCGGCGCGTTGGATCCTGCCCCGCCACCTAGGTCCGAATCGTCGCCGCGCTCACACGTCCGCGGTGATCGCCTTCAGGTCGACGATCGGGCGCGCGCCGACATGCTGGATCACCTCGGCGGCGCAGATCGCGCCGAGCGTCAGCGACGCCTCCAGCGACCTGCCGCGCGCCTGGCCGAACAGGAAGCCCGCCGCGAACAGGTCGCCCGCGCCAGTCGTGTCGGCCACCTGGTCGATCGGCTGCGCCGGCACCGTCGCGCGCTCGTCGCCCGCGATCGCGGTGGCGCCGCGCTCGCTCAGCGTGACGACCACCACCGGCACCTTGGCCTTCACCGCCGCGATCGCCGCCTCGACGTCGCTTGTCTCGGTCAGCGACAGGAGCTCCGCCTCGTTGGCGAACAGCAGGTCGATCAGCCCGGCGTCGATCAGCGCGTGGAAGGCGGCGCGGTGGCGGTCGATCACGAACTCGGCCGAGAGCGTGAAGGCCACCTTGCGCCCCGCCCCGCGCGCGACGTCGATCGCGGCACGCATCGCCGCGCGCGGCTCCTCCGGGTCCCACAGATAGCCCTCGAGATAGAGGTAGCGCGCGTCCGCGATCAGCGCGCGGTCCAGCGCCGCCTCGGGCAGATAGTGCGAGGCGCCGAGGAAGGTGTTCATCGTGCGCTGCCCGTCGGGCGTGACGAAGATCAGGCAGCGGCCGGTGGTGGGCGCGCCGGCGCGCGCGGCCGTGTCGAAGCGGATGCCCGCGGCGCGGATGTCGTGCGCGAAGACGTCGCCGAGCTGGTCGTCGGCGACCTGGCCGATGAACGCGCAGGACGCGCCCAGCGCCGCCATGCCCGCGATCGTGTTCGCCGCCGAGCCGCCAGACACCTCCTGCCCCGGCCCCATCTTGGCGTAGAGCGCGTCCGCCTCCTCGGGCGAGAAGACCAGCGCCATCGCCCCCTTGGTCATGCCGTTGTCGGCGACGAAGGCGTCGCTCGCGGGCGAGAGGATGTCGACGATGGCGTTGCCGATCGCGACCACGTCGTAGCGGGGTTCGGTCAAAGGGAGCGTCCTGCAGTCCGGGAAAGCGCCCGCCTATCCGCCGCCCGCGGCTTGCGCAACCGCGCGCGAGCGCGCAACGCTGGCCGCGATGGTGCGCGCGCTGCTGCTCTCGATCGCCCAGCTCGGCGACCCGCCGGTGCTGCGCGTGCTGGCGCAGTCGTTGGCGGTGACGCTGACGCTGTTCGCCGCGCTGGCGCTCGGCCTGTGGTGGTTGGTGGACGCCGCGCTGGCGGGCTGGAGCTATCACGGCGCGATGGCGGGGCTGGCCGCGGTGGCGGTGACCGCGCTCGCCTTCTGGCTGCTGTTCCGCGCGATCGCGGTCCTGGTGGTCGGGCTGTTCGCCGACCGCATCGTCGCGGCGGTCGAGCGCCGCCACTATCCCGGCGCGGCGGCGAGCGCGCGCGAGGTGCCGCCGGCGCGCGGTCTGGCGATGGGGCTCGGCTCGGCGGCGCGGTTCGTCCTGGTCAACCTGCTGCTGCTGCCGCTCTATCTGGCGCTGCTCGTCACCGGGGTCGGCACCGCGGCGCTGTTCTTCCTGGTCAACGCCTGGCTGCTCGGGCGCGACCTCGGCGACATGGTGGCGGCGCGCCACCTGCCGCGCGCGGCGATGCGAGACTGGCGCGCGGCGACCGCCGGCCGGCGCTTCGTGCTGGGGCTTGCCGGCACCGCGCTGTTCGTGGTTCCGCTGCTCAACGTCCTCGCCCCCGTGCTCGGCGCGGCGATGGCGACCCACCTCTACCACGGAGCCCGCCGATGATCCCGCCCCGCCGTCTCGCCGCGCTGCTCCCCGCGCTCGCGATCGCGGGCTGCACGGCCACCGCGCCGACCACCGCGGCGCGGCCGCAGCCGGTCGCGGCGGCGCTGCCGAGCATGGGGCTGGAGAGCGTGATCGGCCAGGACGCCGCCGCGCTGGTGCGCAGCTTCGGCCCGCCCGACGCGGACGTGCGCGAGGGGACCGCGCGCAAGCTGCAGTTCTCCAGCGCGATCTGCATCCTCGACGCCTATCTCTACCCCCCGAGCGGCGGCGGCGAGGCCAAGGTGACCTGGGTCGACTCGCGCCAGCGCGACGGCCGCTCGATCGACCGCGCCAGCTGCGTCGCCGCGCTGGCGCGGCGCGACGGGGGGAAATAGCGGGGGCAGACGATCGGGGTTGCTGCGGGAGCCTCATCCACTCCTCCCCGGCACGGGGAGGGGGACCAGCCGAAGGCTGGTGGAGGGAGGCTTCCACGAGCGCTGCCCGTCGTCGAGAGCCCCCTCCGCCACCGCTTCGCGGCGGTCCCCCTCCCCGCCGAGCGGGGAGGATCGGGGTGAGCGATTTCCCCCGGCACGAGGATGGAGTCCGCACGCGAAGGGCTTGGCAGAGGAGGGCTTCCACCCGCGCTTCGCTGCGAGGAGAACCCCCTCCACCACGCCCTTCGGGCGCGATCCCCCTCCCCGCGGAGCGGGGAGGAGCGAGGTGGGAGCAGTTCCTCCCCCCTCTCCGCTGGCCCTGACGCGCGCGCTCGCCTAGGCTCGGCCGCGACAAGGGGGCGTCGGGTGGCAGAGAATGGGATCGCGGTCAGCGCCGAGGCGCTGGTGAAACGCTACGGCGAGCGGCGCGTCGTCGACGGCGTCGATCTCGCGGTGCCCGAGGGCGCGATCTACGGGGTGCTCGGCCCCAACGGCGCGGGCAAGACCACCACGTTGCGCATGCTGCTCGGCATCATCGAGCCCGACACCGGCTCGCGCCGCCTGCTCGGCAGCGCGCGCCCGCGCGACGTCGGCGACCGCGTCGGCTATCTCCCCGAGGAGCGCGGGCTCTACCCGTCGATGACGGCGCGCGAGGCGATCGCCTTCATGGGCGCGCTGCGCGGATTGGAGTGGCGCACCGGGCGCGCACGCGCCGCCGAGCTGCTCGAGGCGGCCGGGCTGGGCCACGCGATCGACGGCAAGATCCGCAAGCTATCCAAGGGCATGGCGCAGCTGGTCCAGCTGCTCGGCGCGGTCGTCCACCGCCCCGACCTGCTCGTGCTCGACGAGCCTTTCTCCGGGCTCGACCCGGTCAACCAGGAGCGGCTGGAGGCGCTGATCCGCGCCGAGCAGGCGCGCGGCGCCACCATCCTCTTCTCCACCCATGTGATGCAGCACGCGCAGCGGCTGTGCGACCGGCTCGCGATCATCGCGCGCGGGCAGTGCCGCTTCGAGGGCACCGTGGACGCGGCGCGCGCGCTGCTGCCGCAGCAGGTCCATTACGTGCCGCACCGCGCCGACCCCGCGATCGCCGCGCTGCTCCCCGCCGACGCGCGCGGCGACGGCGAGGGCTGGCGCTTCCCGCTGCCGCCCGAGGGGATCGAGCCGGTGCTCACCCGGCTGATCGCGGCCGGTCACGGCATCGCCGGCCTGTCGATCGAGCGCCCCGGGCTGCACGAGGCCTTCGTGCGAGTCGTCGGCGAGGAGGAGGCGCGCGCGTGACCCAGCTCCGCCGTCATCTCCGCCAGACGCTGACGATCGCGCGCCGCGACTTCGTCGCCACCGTCTTCACCCCGATCTTCCTGCTGTTCCTGTTCGCGCCGCTGATCATGGCGTCGTTCGGCGCGGTCGGCGGGATGGGCGCGGCGAGCGCGTCGGACAGCTCCGCCGCGCGCACGCGGCTGGTGGTGCTGCTGCCCGCCGCGGCGGCGCGGCGCGTGCTCGACGCCGACGCGCGCTGGCGCCCGCTGCTCGCCGGCGACTCGCGCCAGCCGCGGGTCGAGGCGCGCGCCCCCGCCCCCGCCCCCGACGCCGGCGATGCCGCGCGCCAGGCCGCCGCGACGCTGGCGGAGGGCGCGCATGGCCATGACTCGGTCGACGTCGCCGCGGTGCTGTACGGCACGCTCGAGCGGCCCGCGGTGCTCTACGCCGCGGGCGACCGCGGCGGCGCGCGCTATCTCGCCGGGCTCGCGCGCGACGCCGCGCTGGTCGAGCGCGCCGGTGCCGCGGCGCCGGACGCGACGCTCACCGCGGTGCGGACCGACGCGCCGTCGCAGGGGGTGCGCAAGGCGACCGGCTTCTTCGCGGTCTTCGGCATCTTCTTCCTCACGCTGTTCCTCTCCGGCCAGGTCGCGGGGACGATGGCGGAGGAGCGCAACAACAAGGTGATCGAGGTGCTCGCCGCGGCGGTGCCGCTGGAGAGCGTGTTCCTGGGCAAGTTGGTCGGCATGTTCGGCGTGGCGGTGCTGTTCGTCACCTTCTGGGGCGTGGTGATCAGCCAGCTCGGCGCGCTGCTGCCCGGCGACGCCGGCGACGCGCTGCGCACGCTCGCGCCCGCGGTGGGCGGCGGCTGGTTCGCGCTGCTGTTCGGCGGCTATTTCACCATGGCCTATCTGCTGCTCGGCTCGGTCTTCCTCGGCGTCGGCGCGCAGGCGGCGACGATGCGCGAGATCCAGATGCTGTCGCTGCCGATCACGATCGTCCAGGTGGCGATGTTCGCGCTCTCCTCGGCGGCGGTGTCGCACCCGGGCAGCTGGGTGGCGACTCTGGCCGAGCTGTTCCCGCTCTCCTCGCCCTTCGCGATGGCGGGGCGCGCGGCGAGCGACTCGGCGCTGTGGCCGCACGCCGCGGCGCTGGCGTGGCAGGCGCTGTGGGTGGCGATCTTCATCACCGTCGGCGCTCGGCTGTTCCGCCGCGGCGTGCTCCAGTCGGGCAGCCCGACCCCCGCGTGGAAGCGGCTGTTCGCGCGCCGCTGAGGCCCGCCCGCACCACCGTATACGGCATCCTCGCTGTCGCTTTTTTGCAACGCCTTATCACCGTGTTGCGGGGCGGGGCGAAAGCGGGCGCCTATGTCATGCAACAGACACAATCGGGGACCATCGGCGCGGCCAACGACGACGAATTCCGTCGCGCACCAGGCCATGCGCCATAGGGGACATCATCCGATGCGAAACAACCTTCTCGTAGGCGCGGCGCTGGTTGCGCTCGTCGCGCCCGCCGCCGCCATGGCGCAGGAGACCACCTCGACGATCCGCGGCACCGTGACGGGCGACGGCGCCCCGGTGGCCGGCGCCACGGTCGAGGTCGTCAACGTCCCCTCGGGCACACGCACCTCGCTCACCACCGACGCGAACGGTGGATTCACCGCCACCGGCCTGCGCCCGGGCGGCCCCTATTCCGTCACCGTCCGCGCGACCGGCTACGCCGAGTCGACGATCACCGACGTGCAGACGATCGTCGCGCAGACCTTCACGCTGCCGATCGAGCTGGCCGCCGAGGGCACCGACATCGTCGTCACCGCCTCGTCGATCGCCAGCGCGCGCACGGTCAGCCAGGGTCCGGCGACGGTGCTGGGCGCCACCAAGATCGGCACGATCGCCTCGGTGAACCGCGACATCCGCGACCTGATGCGCCGCGACCCGCTGGCGCGCCTGGACGACACGCCCAGCGGCGGCCGCGCCGTCAGCTTCGCGGGCCAGAACGCGCGCTTCAACCGCTTCACCGTCGACGGCGTGCCGATCACCGACAATTTCGGCCTCAACCCCGACGGCCTGCCGAGCCGCCGCTCGCCGATCCCGCTCGACGCGATCGGTCAGTTCCAGACCAAGGTCGCGCCCTATGACGTGCGCGAGGGCAACTTCCAGGGCGGCGTGGTCAACGTCATCCTCAAGTCGGGCACCAACGAGTTCCACGGCACCGGCTTCTACTCCTACTCGGCAGACGAGCTGGCCGGCACCAAGACCAAGGCCGGCCCGGGCGTGCCCACCGGCGAGGTGACGCTGCCCAACTACAAGTATGAGAACTACGGCGCCGAGCTGTCGGGCCCGATCATCAAGGACAAGCTGTTCTTCATGGTCGCGGGCGAGCGGCTGCGCGCGCCGCGTCCGATCGCGGAGGGCCCGACCGACAACAACGCCGGCAACGCGGTGCCCAACCTGACGCAATCGACCGTCAACCGTATCTCGCAGATCGCGCAGGACCGCTACGGCTATGCCACCGGCGGGGTGGTGAACAGCAACCAGGACAAGGACGATCGCCTGGTCGCGCGGATCGACGCCAACCTGTCGGACACGCAGCGCCTCGCCGCGACCTACAGCTACGCCGAGGACTCGCTCGTCATCACCAACAACACCAGCGTGAGCCCGTCGAGCCCGCAGCTCGGCCTCGCCTCCAACGCCTATCTCTCGGGTAACAAGCTGCACACCGGCGTGCTGCAGCTCAACTCGCAGTGGTCGGACGATTTCTCGACCGAGGCGCGCGGCTTCTACAAGAAATACACGCGCATCCAGGATCCGCTGCAGGGTCGCGGCTTCGCCGAGTTCCGCGTCTGCGCCGCCGATACCTCGGACCGCGGCAACCCCGGCGCGGCCGGCGCCTCGGCCTCGGTAACCTGCGCGCCCAACACGCCGCTGGTCTCGTTCGGCCCCGACGTGTCGCGTCAGTTCAACGCGCTCAACACCGAGACGTGGGGCGGCACGCTGCAGGCGCGGCTCACGCGCAACGGCCATGACCTGCGGATCTTCACCGACATCCAGCACGTCGACGTGTTCAACGCGTTCCTCAGCAACTCGAACCCCCGCGGCGGCACCACCGGCACCTATTATTTCGACTCGATCCAGGACTTCCAGAACGGCAACGCGCAGCGCTTCGGCTACACCAATGCCGTCGACCTCAATCCGAACAGCGCCGCCGCCCGTTTCAACTATTGGCAGTACGCCTTCGGCGTGATGGACACGTGGAGCATCACCGACACGCTCAACGTCGCCTACGGCATGCGCTACGACCTGTACGGCAGCCATAGCCGCCCGTCGCTCAACCCCGCGTTCGTCAGCCGCTACGGCTTCACCAACCAGGAGTTCCTGTCGGGTCGCGGGTTGTTCCAGCCGCGCTTCGGCTTCGACTGGAAACCAGCCAACGTCGTCAGCCTGCGCGGCGGCATCGGCATCTTCGGTGGCGGCGCGCCCGACGTCTACACCTCGAACAGCTTCTCCAACACGGGCATCCTGTCCAACACGGTCGACATCCGGCAGCTCAACGACGGCAGCTACGTCGGCAACAGCGCCTTCCCGGCGGGGCTCAACCCGGCGAGCATCCTGACCAACGTCAACGGCGCGACGATCCCCACCGCGGCCAACACCTATCTGGCCGGCGGCGTGCAGGCGGCCGCGACCAACGCGGTGGCGCGCGACTTCCAGCTGCCCTCGCAGTGGCGCGGCACGCTGTCGGTCGACTTCACGCCCGACGTGCTGGGTGGCGGCTGGACGCTGGGCGGCGACCTGTTCTGGTCGGACGTGCGCAACCAGGTGGCCTGGACCGACATCCGCTCGGTGCCGACCGCGCTGCGCACGCCCGACGGTCGTGTCCGCTACGCCTCGTTGACCACCTTCAACGACTCGCTCAACGACATCCTGCTGACCAACACGACCCGGGGTCGCAGCTATGTCGCGGTCGCGCGCATCAACAAATCGTTCGACTTCGGCCTGACCGCCGGGGTGAGCTACACCTACCAGAACATCAAGGACCAGACCCCGGCGACCTCGTCGACCGCCGGCTCGAACTATGCCAACGGCGCCTTCCTCGACCCGAACATAGCCGCTTACGGCACGTCGAACGACGAGGTCCGCCACGCGATCAAGTACGACCTGACCTTCGATCACCCGTTCTTCGGCGACTATAAGACCACCCTGGCGCTCTTCGGCGAGACCCGCATCGGCCGGCCGTACAGCTACACGATGCAGGACACGTCGAGCGGCCGCAGCTCGATCTTCGGCACCACCGGCTCGGGCTCGCGCTATCTGATCTACGTGCCGATGGGCATCGACGATCAGCGCGTATCCTATGACACGGCCAGCACCGCGCAGACGCTCAACGACTTCTTCGAGTCGTCGGGCCTCGCCAAGTATCGCGGCAAGATCGCGCCTCGCAACGCGTTCAACTCGAAGTGGTTCACCCGCATCGACCTGCACGTGGCGCAGGAGATCCCGACGTTCGTGGGCAACTCGCGCATCCAGATCTTCGCGGATGTCGAGAACTTCACCAACTTCCTCAACAAGAACTGGGGCCAGATTCGTGAGTATCAGTTCCCCTACACCATCGCGGCGGCGCGGGTGAGCTGCCTCGTCGCGGCGACGCCGACCGGCACCGCCGGGACGACCGCAGCGACCACGTCGCAGGCCTGCGCGCAATATCGCTACAGCCTGCCCAACGCGACGCCGACTGACACGATCTACGCGCCGCAGTCGCTCTACACGATCCGGATCGGCGCGCGCTTCAGCTTCTGAGGCCACCGACCGCCTGACCAGGCCGCCGCCCCCGAGCGGGGCGGCGGCCTTCCTTTTGCGCCAAGCGGTTCGCGGGTGTAGAGGGGGCCGCGATGGCGACCTCCGCGACCCACGCGCCCCCCGCGCCCACCGCCCCCGCCCCGCCCCCGACCAGCGTCGCCTCCCCGGCGCGCCAGCTGTTCGTGCGCCCCTTCTTCGAGGACAAGGCCGCCGCCTTCTGGAAGCTCCAGGCGGCGGGCTGGACCGGCTACATGCTGCTGCGCTCGGTCTCGTCGCTGTCGGTCAGCTTCACGCTCAAGTCGATCGTGCCGGTGATCATCGAGTCGATCGTCGGCTATTGCATCACGCTGCTGCTCTCGACGCTGTACGGCTTCTATCGCCGCCTGCCGCGCGTCACCGGCATCATGCTGTCGATCTTCACGCTCGCGGCGGCAACCTTCCTCTACGCCACGCTCGACGCCTTCTCGTTCAGCCTGATCAAGCTCGCCGCGCCGGGGATCGACCTGTCGGTGCTGCTGGCGACGCTGTTCCTCAACTTCACCGTGCTGGCGGGCTGGTCGGCGCTGTACTTCGGGATCAACTTCTACCTGATCGTCGAGGACCAGATCGATCAGATGGAGCATCTCGAGAACCAGGCCTCGAGCGCGCAGCTGGCGATGCTGCGCTACCAGCTCAACCCGCATTTCCTGTTCAACACGCTCAACTCGATCTCCACCCTGGTGCTGCTCAAGCAGACCGAGCGCGCCAACGCGATGCTGTCGCGGCTCGCCTCGTTCCTGCGCTACACGCTGGCCAACGAGCCGACCGCGCACGTCACGGTCGCGCAGGAGGTGGAGACGCTGAAACTGTACCTCGAGATCGAGAAGATGCGCTTCGAGGAACGGCTGCGGCCGAAATTCGAGGTCGATCCCGCGGTGGAGAAGGCCCGCCTGCCGTCGCTGCTGCTCCAGCCGCTGGTCGAGAATGCGATCAAATATGCCGTCACCCCGCAGGAGGACGGCGCCGAGATCTGCGTCACCGCGCGACTCGTCGGCGACAGGGTGCTGCTCGGCGTATCCGACACCGGTCCGGGCTTGATGCCGACCAAATCCCGGCCAAGCCTTTCCACCGGCGTCGGCATCGCCAATATCAGGGAGCGGCTGGCACAGGCTTACGGGCCTGACCACCGCTTCGACGTGCGGGCCATGCCGACGGGCGGGTTCGGGGTCGAGATCGAGATCCCGTACCAGCGCGAAGTACCGAATAGAGAGGTGTGATGAGCATTCGTACCATC
The DNA here is from genome assembly GCF_019429525.1 of Sphingomonas folli. Lineage (GTDB taxonomy): Bacteria > Pseudomonadota > Alphaproteobacteria > Sphingomonadales > Sphingomonadaceae > Sphingomonas > Sphingomonas folii. The sequence continues at coordinate 173,329 of NZ_JAHXZL010000013.1, forward strand.
CTCGTCGACGACGAGCCGCTCGCGATCCAGGGGCTCGAGCTCCGCCTCGCGGCGCACGACGACGTCGAGATCATCGCCAAGTGCCAGAACGGGCGCGAGGCGATCAGCGCGATCAAGACCCACAAGCCCGACCTCGTCTTCCTCGACATCCAGATGCCGGGCTTCGACGGTTTCTCGGTGGTGCAGGGGCTGATGGACGTCGAGCCGCCGCTCTTCGTGTTCGTCACGGCCTATTCCGACCATGCGATCCGCGCCTTCGAGGCGCAGGCGACCGACTATCTGATGAAGCCGGTCGAGGAGGCGCGCCTCGCCGACACGCTCGACCGCGTGCGCCAGCGCCTGTCCGAGCGGCAGAGCGTGGGCGAGGCGGAGAAGCTCAAGGAGGTGCTCGCCGAGCACGCGCCGCAGGCGGCGGCCGAGATGGGCGACGGCGGCGGCGACCCCGTCAACGCCAGCCGCTTCGAGAAGATGATCAACATCAAGGATCGCGGCCAGATCTTCCGCGTCGACGTCGACACGATCGAGCGGATCGACGCCGCGGGCGACTATATGTGCATCTACACCGGCGACAACACGCTGATCCTGCGCGAGACGATGAAGGACCTGGAGAAGCGCCTCGACCCGCGCCGCTTCCAGCGCATCCACCGCTCGACGATCGTCAACCTCGACCTCGTCAAGCAGGTCAAGCCGCACACCAACGGCGAGTGTTTCCTGGTGCTCGACTCGGGCGCGAGCGTGAAGGTGAGCCGCAGCTACCGCGACGTGGTGGCGCGCTTCGTCCATTGAGCGACGCGCCCGTCCGCGTCGACGCGCTCTACCGTTTCGCGCGGCTCGACGACCCGCAGACGCTGCGTGGCCCGCTGCTGGCGCTCGCGCGCGCGGGCGGCGTACGCGGCACCCTGCTGCTCGCGGGCGAGGGGGTGAACGGGACGGTGGCGGGCGCGCCCGAGGCGCTCGACCGGCTGCTCGCGCCGATCCGCGCGCTGCCGGGCGGCGCGCTGTCGCTCAAGCACAGCTGGGCCGACGCCTCGCCCTTCCACCGGCTCAAGGTGAGGGTGAAGCGCGAGATCGTGACGATGGGCGAGCCTGTCGACCCGCTCACCGAGGCCGGCAGCTATGTCGCGCCGGCCGAGTGGAACGCGCTGATCGACGATCCCGCCACGCTCGTGATCGACACGCGCAACGCCTATGAGGTGCGCGTCGGCAGCTTCGCCGGCGCGGTCGACCCGGGCACCGCGAGCTTCGCCGACTTCCCCGCCTGGTTCCGCGCGCACCGCGCGACGCTGCTGGCGGGCAAGACGCGCGTGGCGATGTTCTGCACCGGCGGGATCCGCTGCGAGAAGTCGACCGCGCTGCTGCGGCGCGAGGGGATCGAGCAGGTCCACCACCTCGACGGCGGCATCCTGCGCTATCTCGAGGAGGTGCCCGCGGCGGAGAGCCGCTGGTCGGGCGAGTGTTTCGTGTTCGACCAGCGGGTCGCGGTGGGACACGGGCTCGCGCCGGGGACGCACCGGCTGTGCCACGCCTGCCGCATGCCGGTGAGCGCGGCGGACCGCGCCTCGCCGCTGTACGTCGAGGGGGTGAGCTGCCCCGCCTGCCACGGCGCGCGGGACGACGCGCAGCGCGCCGGCTACGCCGAGCGCCACCGCCAGCAGCGGCTCGCCGAGGCGCGCGGCGAGGCGCATGTCGGGCGGCGGTTCGAGGGCTGAGCGGCGTTCCCGCGCGCGCCGGAACCCGGGGTGATGTAGCGACGCGCCGGCGGCCCTGGGCTCCCGCGTGCGCGGGAGCACGGGAGCACTCCGCCCCTCTACCCTTTCCGTCATCCCGGCGCAGGCCGGGAGCCACCGTGCCGCATACCCGAGGCGGGCGGCGCCCGCGGCACCGGGGATCCCGGCCTTCGCCGGGATGACGGAAGGAGGAGGTACGCCGCGACCCACGCCGTGACCACTCCACCAACCACCTTCCCGCCCCGCCCGCGATGCGGTAGACGCGCGCGCATGCTCAACCTCAACGGCATCACCGTGCGCCTCGGCGGGCGCACGATCCTCGACGGCGCGACCGCGGCGCTGCCCCCGGGCAGCCGCGTCGGCCTGATCGGGCGCAACGGCGCGGGCAAGTCGACGCTGGTGCGAGTCATCGCCGGCCAGCTCGAGCCCGACGACGGCTCGGCCGACATGCCCAGAGGCGCGCGGCTCGGCTATATCGCGCAGGAGGCGCCCGCGGGCGACGCCACCCCGTTCGACACCGTCATCGCCGCCGACCTCGAGCGCGCCGCGCTGATGCTCGAGAGCGAGACCTGCGAGGACCCCGACCGGCTCGGCGACGTCTACGAGCGGCTGATCGCGATCGACGCCTATACCGCCCCCGCGCGCGCGGCGCAGATCCTGATCGGGCTCGGCTTCGACGAGGACATGCAGCAGCGCCCGCTCGACAGCTTCTCGGGCGGGTGGAAGATGCGAGTCGCGCTCGCGGCACTGCTCTTCTCGCAGCCCGACCTGCTGCTGCTCGACGAGCCCTCCAACCACCTCGACCTCGAGGCGGTGATGTGGCTGGAGGACTTCCTCAAGGCCTATCCCGCGACGATCGTCGTGGTCAGCCACGAGCGCGACTTCCTCAACAACGTCGTGGACCATATCCTCCACCTCCAGGGCGGCAAGATCACGCTCTACCCCGGCGGCTATGACGCGTTCGAGCGCCAGCGCGCCGAGCGCATGGCGCAGATCGAGGCGGCGCGCGCCAACCAGGCGGCGCAGCGCGAGAAACTGCAGTCGTACATCGCCAAGAACTCGGCCCGCGCCTCCACCGCCAAGCAGGCGCAGAGCCGGCAGAAGATGCTCGCCAAGATGCAGCCGATCGCGGAGATGGCGAACGACCCGACGCTGTCGTTCGGCTTCCCCGACCCGAGCGAGCTGCGCCCGCCGCTGATCACGCTGGATCTCGCCAGCGTCGGCTATAACGCGACGCCGATCCTAAAGCGGCTCAACCTGCGGCTCGACCCCGACGACCGGATCGCGCTGCTCGGGCGCAACGGCAACGGCAAGACCACGCTGGCGCGGCTGCTCGCGGCGCAGCTCGCCCCGCTGGAGGGCGCGATGAACGCGACGCCGAAGATGAAGGTCGGCTATTTCACCCAATATCAGGTGGAGGAACTCGACACCGACGACACGCCGCTCGAGCATATGACTCGGATCATGAAGGGCGCCACGCCCGCGGCGGTGCGCGCGCAGCTCGGCCGCTTCGGCTTCTCGGGCGACAAGGCGACCACCAAGGTGGGCAAGCTCTCGGGCGGCGAGCGCGCGCGGCTGGCGCTGGCGCTGATCACGCGCGAGGCGCCGCACCTGCTGATCCTCGACGAGCCGACCAACCACCTCGACGTCGACGCGCGCGAGGCGCTGGTGCAGGCGCTCAACGCTTACTCGGGCGCGGTGGTGCTGGTCAGCCACGATCGCCACATGCTCGAGCTCACCGCCGACCGGCTGGTGCTGGTCGACGACGGCACCGCGCGCGAGTTCGACGGCAGCCTCGACGATTATATCGCCTTCGTGCTCAAGGGCGATCCCGCCAAGCCGGGGATGAGCAAGGCCGAGCGCAAGGCCGACAAGAAGGCCGCGGCCGAGCGGCGCGATCGCGACGCCGCGCTGCGCAAGACGGTGCGCGAGCTGGAGGCGGAGATCGCGCGGCTCACCGCGGAGCGATCGGGGATCGAGCGCGCGATGGCGGACCCGGGCGGCGCCGACCCGCGCTGGCGCGGCAGGCCGATGGGCGAGCTGAGCCGGATGCGCGGCGACGTGCAGGCGGTGCTCGACACGGTCGAGCTGCGCTGGATGGAGGCGAGCGAGACGCTGGAGAGCGCGAACTGAGGAGCGGTCGATCCTCCCCTGGAAGGGGAGGTGGCGGGCCGCAGGCCTGACGGAGGGGTGTTCCGGTCGGTAAGTCTCGCTCGGTTCACCGCGGGCGACACCTCTCCAACACGCCCTCGGGCGCGGTCCCCCTCCCCTTGCAGGGGAGGATCTCAGGCGACGCTCACTCCGCCTCGCCCTCCGCTGCGTCGCTCTCGCCGCCGCGCTCGAACCAGGCCTCGACCGGGCCGGTGAGCTTGATCGTCAGCGGGCGGCCGTGACGGTCGACCTTCTTGCCGAGCGCGACCCGGATCCAGCCCTCGGAGATGCTGTACTCCTCCACGTCGCGGCGCTCGGCGCCCTTGAAGCGGATGCCGACGCCGCGCTGGAGCGCGGCCTGGTCGAAGTGCGGGCTCGACGGGTCGATCGAGAGATGGTCGGGGGGCGTGTCGGTCATGGCGCGGCGCCATGCCGCAGAACGCGCGCGCAGGCCATCAAAAAACGGCGCGGGATCGCTCCCGCGCCGCCCGATGGGTCAGTAGCCGTAGCCGTAATAGCCGCGTGGCCGGTCATAGTCGCGGTAATAGCCGCGCGGCTCGTAGTAATAAGCGCGCGGCGGCGGCGCATATTCCCGATAATAGACCCGCGGCGGCGGTGCCGGGTAGTAGCCGCGGTCGTAATAGCCCCGATCCGCGTAATAGCCGCGGTCGTAGCGGTCATAGTAGCGGTCACGGTTGTTGTTCGACGCGATCGCCGCGCCCAACCCCAGCCCGATCACGCCGCCGATCAGCGCGCCCGCCGCCGTGTCGCCGCCGCGATCGCGGTGCCGCCAGTAGCGCTGCGCCTCGGCGGGCGCGGCGCTGGTCAGCGCGGTCGCCGCCAACACGGTGGCGAGCCCGGCCTTCTTCCACAGTCCCGACATCTCAAGACCTCCTCAACTCGGTTCGCATGATGGGTCCAACGCAGGATGATGCGAGCCTGTTGCGGGAGTTAACCGAGTCGCGCTGAACGGTGCCGGAATGTGGCATTCATCGGGCGTATAGGCGGCGGACCGGCGCGGGAGCCGTGGGCGTCGGCGGCCCGGGCGTGGGGGTTCGCCGGCACATGCTGACGATCCAGCCGCGGTGGAGCAGACGTTCGCCCCGCGACCTGTCAGCCGGCGCGGATCGACGCGAAGAAGTCGCGCAGCAACGCCCCCGCCTCGTTCGCGCCGATGCCGGCGAACACCTCGGGGCGATGGTGGCAGGTCGGCTGCGCGAAGAAGCGGGGACCGTGCTCCACCGCGCCGCCCTTGGCGTCGTCCGCGCCGTAGTAAAGCCGTGCCAGTCGCGCGTGCGCGATCGCGCCGGCGCACATCGCGCAGGGCTCCAGCGTCACCCACAGGTCACAGTCGTCGAGCCGGTCGTGCCCGAGCGCGCGCGCGGCGGCGCGGATCGCGAGCATCTCCGCGTGCGCCGTCGGGTCGCACAGGGAGCGCGGCGCGTTGGCCGCCACCGCGATCACCTCGCCGCCGCGCACCACCGCGGCGCCGACCGGAACCTCCCCGCGCGCGGCCGCGGCGCGCGCCGCGTCGAGCGCCTGGTGCATCGCGGGGGGCAGCGGGAACATGCCGCCGCGCCTAGCCCGCCGCGCGCCGCCCCGCCAGCCCGAGCGGCGCGGCGACCGGGCGCCTCAGCGCTGCTCGCCGGGCTTCTGGATCTCGACCTTGGGCACCTCGACCGTCTTGTTCTCGGTGCCGACACTGACCTTGGCGACGTCCGCCTCGAACTTGGGCGCCTGCCCGCCCTCCAGCCGCGGCAGCTGCGCCGTCTGCGTCTGGTCGAACTTGACGAAGCCCAGCATCATCGCGGCGAGCAGCACCAGGGCAGCGATCCCCACCAGAGCAAGCAACATGCGCATCGTGATTTCCTCCCGATCGGTACGTTAGCGCAACAACGCCAGTGTCGCTACAACGCGCCGTCGCGAACGAGGTTGCCGCTGGCCCGACTTGGCCGATCGAGTCATCCGCTTGACCGATCCGCCGCGTCGGGCTATCGCGCCCCACTTTCCGGGCAACCGATATTCAGGATCGATCACATGTCGCGCATCTGCGAGCTGACCGGCAAGGGCCGGCAGGTGGGGCACAACGTCTCCCACGCCAACAACAAGACCAAGCGCACGTTCCTGCCGAACCTGCAGAACGTCACGCTCCTGTCCGACTCGCTGGAGCGCTCGGTGTCGCTGCGCGTGTCGACTCACGGGCTGCGCTCGGTCGAGCACAACGGCGGGCTGGACAACTGGCTGGTCAAGACCTCGGACGACAAGCTGTCGCTCAAGGCGCGCCGGCTCAAGCGCGACATCGTGAAGAAGCGCGCCGCCGCCGTCGCGGCCTGATCCGCTTCCCCGATCCGATCGATCGCGGCCCGCCGTCCCGGTGACGGCGGGCCGCTTCGCGTGCGCGGCTCAGCCGATCCAGCGGAACTTGGCGAGCACGGTCGGGCGCCAGCGGTTGGTGTCGTTGTCGGTGACCACCCACAGCATCGTCGCGCCGCGCTCGACCGTCACCGCCAGGCCCTCCGCATTCTCCCGCGCCATCGCCGGGCTGAGATCGGCGACGACCGGCCCGCTCAGCAGCGCGCCGGGCCGGATCGAGTCGCGCGCGATCCGCACCAGCACCGTGTCGAATCGCAGCGGCGGGAAATGCCAGCGCCGGTTGAGCACCAGCAGGTCGCCGTCGGGCAGCACCGCGGCGTCGCTCGGCGCGAAGCCGTCGGGCGGGCGGTAGCGTAGCGCGGCGCCGACTCGCCCGGGCGCGGTCGGATCGCCGTCGAACAGCAGCGCGCCGCGCGGCTCGCGCATGTTGCGCCAGCCTTCCTGGATGACGAGGAAACGGCCGTCGGCGAGCCGCACCAGCGACTCGGGCCCGGTATTGTCGCCCCAGTGCCGCATCGCCGCGGGCGCGACGGTGGCGGTGGCATGTTCCAGGTCGGGGGCGTAGCGCCAGATCGCGTTGACCCGCTCGTAGCCGACCCAGGCGACGCCGCTGGCGCGATCGAGCACGAGCGACTCGGTGTCGCGGTCGAGCTTCATCCAGCCCGTCCCGGGGCCGTCGCGCAGCGAGACGATCGCGCGCCGCTCGATCCGGTGCCCCGCGACGCTCAGGCGCAGGAACTGGCCGCCGTCGCTGAGCAGCACCGCCCCGTCGCCGCGCAGCGCCAGCGCCGAGAAGCCGCCGAAATCGGGGTCGTCCGACTCGAGCGCCAGCGCGCCGACCGGCGCCAGCGGCCCGATCCGGCGCGGCCATCCCCCCGTCGGCACGATCGCGCGCGCGCGCAGCGTCGCGTCGGGCGCGATCAGCGGCAGCCGCGCGTCCCCGGCCCAGCCCGGCACCAGCAGCAGCACCGCCAGCAGGGAGAGGAACCAGCGCATCGCGGCGCTCTACGGGAGGCGTGCCGCGGGGGAAAGGAGGATGAACCTTCGATAACGGTCGCATTCAGGGTCGGCTCAACGCGACTCGAGCATAACCGCAACATCGACGGGGAGCCCCGCCGACCGGAACAAGCAAACGGGAGATGACAGATGTTCAAGAATCTCGCTCTGGCTGGCGCCGCGCTCGCGATGGGTACCGCCGCGATCGCGCCGACCGCCGCCGACGCGCAGCGTTATCATGGCAGCCGCTACGACCGCGACTATCGCGACTATCGCTACGACCGCAGCAGCTACCGCGACTATGACCGCCGCGGCGACTCGCGCCGGTACAATTACAACCAGCGCTGCTCGGGCGGCACCACGGGCACCGTGGTCGGGGCGATCGCCGGCGGCCTGCTCGGCCGGGTGATCGACTCGCGCGGTGACCGCACCCTCGGCACGGTGCTGGGCGGCGTCGGCGGCGCGGTCGCGGGCAACGCGATCGAGAAGTCGAACAACCCGCGGTACTGCCGTTAACTTCTTGCGGTTACAGGGGCGGGCGTGGCCGAGCGGCCGTGCCGTCCCGACCGCCACGAGTTCCCTCGCGTAGAGTAGGAGGGCGCGGGTCCGGTACCTTCGGGTGCCGGACCCGTAGTCATGTCCGGGGGCGCTCGCGCCGCCTCACTGATAATGGCCGAGCCGCTCGAAACCGGCGTTGGTCTTGGCCATCCGCATCAGCTTGCGGATCTGCCCGCGCGCGTGCCGATCGAACTTGCGGTCGTCATAGACGCCGCGCCAGATGAACTCGTCCTTGTCCTGCAGCGCCTTGAGCGCCGCGGTCAGCGCTTCGGGGCTGTCGCTCGCCGCGCCGCGCAGCAGCGCCGCGCACACCATCTCCTCGGCCGCGGCCTGGTCGCAGTCGTCGTGGCGATCGCGGCCGTGGCGTTCGGCGGTGACCTGGTCGGCGCGCGCCGCCGCGACTCGGCGCTCGAGCCAGGTCCGCACCGCCGCGGCGTCCCAGGCGGGGGGCGCGGTCACGCCGCCGCCCCGTCGGCGGCGAGCACGCGCTCGATCTCCTCCGCCGCCAGGCCGAACACCGCCGCCAGCCCCGCCACGCTGGCGCCCCGCGCCGCGAGCGTGCGGATCCGCTCGGCGTCGACCACCGTCGCATAGCCGCTGATGTCGCGGTCCTGCCGCACCACGTCGCGCCGGCCGGAGCCGCGATGGCGCTCCGCCGCGGCGCGATGCGGGTCGCGCTCGGCCAGCGCCGCGGCGGCCTCGCGGCGCGACCGGCGCGCCGTCTCGCGCTCCTGCGCCTGCGCGGCGCGTGCCGCGGCGCGCGCCTCGAGCCGCGCCGCCGTCGACTCGGCGCGCCCGGCGGCGCGCGCCTCGCTCGACCGCGCGCGCTCCTCGGCGCG
>NZ_JAHXZL010000014.1 GCF_019429525.1 Sphingomonas folli
CCGCCCCCCGCGTCGGGCGCCGGGGCACCCCCGCCGCCGCCGGGCGCGGGCGCGCCGCCGCCCCCACCCCCGGGCGCGGGTGCGCCGGTGCCGCCGGCCCCGGGCGCCGGGATCGCGCCGGTGGCCGACGGGAGCGCGCCGCCTCCTCCCCCGCCGGCCGCGCCCGCACCTGCGCCGCGCTGAGCCAGACGGCGATCTGACGGGGGGTCTCGGTACGATGCCGAGGCCCCTCTCCGTCGCGGCGGCCTAGAGCCGGACGAACAGGGCCGCGCTCAGCACATGGTTGAAGGGGTGCCGGGGGCGATCACCGCGGCCGAGGCCTGGGCATCTCCCCGGCACGCGGCGGCGAGCGCGGCGAAGCGCACGATAGGCCTCATGCCAGCACCCCGAAAAGATGCAGGGCGAGGCCGCCGAGCGCGCTCGCCGACAGCGTCGTGATCACGCCCGCGCGCGTGCGGAACAACGCGAGGGCGGCGGCGAGCGCCAGTCCGAGTGCATAGGGGTCGACGCTCGTGAACACCGGCGCGTCGAAGCGAAGCGGCCCGGCGCGCACCGCGACGGTGGCGCGGAACAGCGTGTGCAGCGCGAACCATAGCGCCAGGTTGAGCACGACCCCGACCACCGCGGCGGTGATCGCCGCCAGCGCGCCGCCCACCGCGGCGTTGCCGCGCAGCCGCTCGATGAAGGGCGCGCCGAGGAAGATCCACAGGAAACACGGCACGAACGTCACCCAGGTGGCGAGCAATCCGCCGAGCGTGGCGGCCAGCAGCGGCGCGAGCCCGCCCGGGTCGCGATAGGCGGCGAGGAAGCCGACGAACTGGAGCACCATGATCAGCGGCCCGGGGGTGGTCTCGGCGAGGCCGAGCCCGTCGAGCATCTCGCGCGGACCGAGCCAGCCGTAATGGTCGACCGCCTGCTGTGCGACATAGGCGAGCACGGCATAGGCGCCGCCGAAGGTCACCGTCGCCATCGTCGCGAAGAAGGTGGCGATGCGCGTGAACACGTCGTCGGGGCCCAGCGCGACGCGCAGCGCCACCACCGGCATCAGCCACAGCGCGAGCCACAGCGAAGCGGTCCGCAGCGTCGCGCCCCAGCCGGGTAGCGCGTGCACGGGCAACGCCTCGCCCAGCAGCGTGTCGACGTCGGCCACCCCCGCACCACCCGCCGAGTCGTGGCCGCCCGGGCGGAAGGCCGTGCCGCCGCGCCGCGCCGACGACCAGCCGATCAACCCTGCGCCCAGCACGATCAGCGGGAAGGGCGCGCCGAGGAAGAAGATCAGCACGAAGGCGAGCCCGGCGAGCAGCCGCGCGGGCGTGGTACGCAGCGCGCGCCCACCGATCCGCGCCACGGCCTGCAGCACCACCGCGAGCACCGCCGCCTTGAGCCCGTAGAACAAGGCGGCGACGATGCCGACACGGCCGTAGAGGACATAGACCCAGCTCAGCACCATGATCGCCGCCGCGCCCGGCAGCACGAAGAGCACCCCCGCGACGATGCCGCCGCGCGTGCGATGCATCAGCCAGCCGATATAGGTGGCGAGCTGCTGCGCCTCGGGGCCGGGCAGGAGCATGCAGTAGTTGAGCGCGTGGAGGAACCGCTGCTCGCCGATCCAACGCTCCTCGTCGACCAGGATGCGGTGCATCACCGCGATCTGCCCCGCCGGGCCGCCGAAGGAGAGCAGCGCGATACGCCACCACACCCGGGTCGCGGCGCGCAGCGTCACCGGATGGGGACGCGCGGGCGCGCTCACGCCGTCACCGCGGCGCGCGCGGGCCGGTGCGAGCGCGCGTCGTGGCGCTCGCCCCGCGCGTCGCGGCACCAGCGGTAGAGCGCGTCGTAGAGGGTGAGCCCCGCCTCGAGCTGCGCGTGGTCGTCGTCGTACAGCCGCGACAGGCCGAGCGACACCGCGAGCAGCCCTGCGGCCTCGGGCGCGAGGTCGAGCCGATCGGTGTCCGCGCCGCGCACGATCGCGGCCAATCGCGCGAGCGGCGCGTGTCCGGCGAGCCCGAAACCGTCGAGCAGCGCGTCGAAGCTGCAGCGCTCGCCGCGGTGCGTCCATACGACCCCTTCACCCTCGACGTCGAACGGCTCGGCGCGCTCGCGCGCGGCGACCGCCAGCACCTCGGCGGGGGCGACATAGAGGAAGCGTGCGTCGGGATCGATGAAGCGCCGGATCAGCCAGGGGCAGGCGATCCGGTCCACCTTCGGCCGGGCGCGCGTGACCCACCAGGTGCGGCCATCGTCGTGGCGCCGCGGCAGGTGCGCCAGCGCCATCGCGGGCAGGCCCGCCGCCGCCCAGGCCGCGAAGCCGCCCTCCAGCCGCTCGGCGCGGACGCCGTCGCTCCGCAGCAGCGCGACCGCGGTGACCGCCGTGGCGCCACCGGCCTCGTCGACCACCACGACCGCGCGACCGTTGGGGACGGTCGGCCGCGTCGTCGCGCCGACCACGCGCGCGCCGGGGACGGTCGCCGCCGGATCGTCGCGCAGGTCGAGGATCGCCGGCGCGCCGGGCAGCGCGACGAGCCGGGCGAGCGTGTCGGGGGAGATGGCGTGATGAGCGGGCACGGTGCGTCCTCGGCAGGATGATGCTGGACGCGATCCTTCGGCTGACGCCTCATGGGGAGGTCGCAGCCCCCATGCGATCGATGAAGCATCCTGGAGGCGACGATGTCAATCGCCCGTGTGGCGACGCCAGGCCCGGTCCCTCGACGGTCGCGCGTCCGATCGTCGACACCGACGACGGGGCGAACGCACAGGGCGAACGGGCGACAGGGCGAGATGCTGGCTGGGGCGGCAGGATTCGAACCTGCGCATGCCGGTACCAAAAACCGGTGCCTTACCGCTTGGCGACGCCCCAACAGGCCCGCGCGCTTAGCCGCGCGCGGGGCAAGACTCAACCGATACGTCGCAGCCAGCCGTGCGGGTCGGGCGCGCGCCCGCGCTGCACCGCACTCAGCCGATCGAGGAAGCGCGCGGTCAGCTGGCCGGTCGCGCCGCTGCCGATCGTGAACTCATAGTCCGGCCCGGCGGCGCGGCCGATCGGGGTCACCACCGCGGCGGTGCCGCAGGCGAAGCTCTCCACCAGGCGACCGCTCGCCGCGTCGGCGCGCCACTGCTCGATCGCATACGGCTCCTCGCGCACCGCCAGCCCCTCGTCGCGCGCGAGCCGGAGGATCGAATCGCGCGTGATGCCGGGCAGGATCGTGCCGGTCAGCGGCGGGGTCTGCAGCGAGCCGTCCTCGAACACGAAGAAGATGTTCATGCCGCCCAGCTCCTCGATCCAGCGCCGCTCGGCGGCGTCGAGGAACACCACCTGGTCGTAACCGCGCCGGATCGCCTCCTGCTGCGCGACCAGGCTGGTGGCATAATTGCCGCCGCATTTGGCGGCACCGGTGCCGCCCGGCGCGGCGCGGGTATACTCGTGGCTGACCCACAGCGACACCGCGCGCGCGCCGCCCTTCCAATAGGCGCCGACCGACGAGGCCAGCACCATGTAGAGATATTCGGCCGACGGCTTCACGCCGAGGAACGCCTCGGACGCGATCATGAACGGGCGCAGGTAGAGCGAGCCGCCCTCGACCGAGGGCATCCACTCGCGCTCGGTCAGCACCAGCCGCTCGCACGATTCGAGGAACAGCGCCTCGGGCAGCTCGGGCATCGCCATGCGCCGCGCCGAGGCGTTGAAGCGGCGCGCGTTGGCCTCGGGACGGAACAGCGCCAGGCCGCCGTCCTCGAGCCGATAGGCCTTGAGCCCCTCGAAGATCTCCTGCGCGTAATGGAGCACCGACGAGGCCGGATCCATCGTCAGCGCGACGCGCTCGCCGATCCGCCCGTCGTGCCAGCCGCGCCCCTCGGAGTAATGCAGGATCGCCATGTGATCGGTGAAGACGCGCCCGAAGCCCGGGTCTACCAGCCGCGCGGCACGCTCGTTGGCGGGGACGGGCGACGGATGCGGCTCGAACGCGAAGTTCACGGAAATCAGCTCCCAACGGCCAGGGTCGGCGATATGCGGCGCGTGCGACGCGAGATCGCATTGCCGGGTTGCGGTGGCCTAGGGCCGATGGCAAAGCCGGTCAACATGGCTGCCCCAACCCATTCCGCCTCGCCGCTCTTCCTGCGCGAGACCGAGATCCGCCGCGGGATCGAACTGCTCTATTTCGGCAACAGCCACATCACGCGATCGATCGATCGCGGGCTCGCCAAACAGGGTCTCGGCCGCGCGCACCATCGCGCGCTCTACTTCATCGCGCGCAAGCCCGACATGCCGGTGAGCGAGCTGCTGGCGCTGCTGGCGATCACCAAACAGTCGCTCGGGCGCGTGCTCAACGAGCTGATCGAGCGCAACCTGGTCGAGACCCGTCCGGGCGAGCGCGACCGCCGCCAGCGGCTGCTGCGGCTCACCGCCGATGGCCTCGCGCTGGAGAGCGAGCTGTACGACTCGCTGCGCGAGAAGCTGTCGGCCGCCTATTCGCGCGCCGGCCAGGGCGCGGTGAGCGGCTTCTGGGCGGTGCTCGAAGGGCTGATCCCGCCCGACGAGATGGGCCGGGTCGAGGCGCTGCGCGGCTGACGCGGGCCGCGGCGGGCGCCGCCGCGACCGGGATCGGAGCCCTCATAGCCGTGATCCCGGACCAGGTCCGGGATGACGGCGGCGGGTGGGGACGGCTAGAGGCTGATCCATCTGATGTGAACCAGCGGGGCTCCTGCGGACGCAGGAGCCACGAGCGTCACGTCTGCGGCCCTGGGCTCCGGCGTTCGCCGGAGCACGGATCGATCGAGGTGGATCAGACCCTACGAAGGTCGCGAGGGCGACGCCCGCCGGGAGAAACGGCTCACCCCGCGCCGTACAGCCGCTCCGCGTCCGCCTTGAACGCCGCGCCGCTGTCGCCGCGCGAGTAGAACATGTGCCCGCCGGGGTAGACACGCAGCTGCACGCGCTCGGCCGCGCCGAAGGCGGGCATCTGGTCGACGATCAGCCGCGACGCGAAGAACGGGCAGGACAGGTCGTCCCAGCCGTGCACGATCATCACCTTCATCTTGGGATCGTTGGCGATCGCCTTGCGCAGGTCGGTCACCGGCGTGTCCGCCGGCTTGCCCCGGTCCCACGCCTCGTTCACCTTGTACGACAGCGCATTGTAGCGCGCGTCGGTCTTCCAGCCGACCTCGCGCGTGACGAAATCGACCATCGCGCTGGTGGTCGGCGCGATCAGCGCGTCGAGGATCGGGTCGTTCGACTGCTGCTGCGCCGACCAGGGAAAGGGATCGAAGGCGGTGACGTTCGAATCGTAGACGCTGCCGATCGTCCCCTCACCGCGGTGGACCTCGCGCAGGTAGGTGCGGCTGTCGACCCGGCCGCCGAGCTTCTGCACCAGCGCCGGGTCGAGCCCGGTGAGTTGCGTCACGCGCGCCACGACGCGCCCGGTCGCCTCGGGGTCGGAACGGCCGCGCAGCAGGTCGCGCGCGAAGTCGCCGCGGGTATAGGCCTCGACCTCGGCCATCGCCGCGGGCGTCAGCCTGCCCTGGCGCTCGAGGTTGGCCGCCGCCATCGAGGGCAGGTCGATCATCCACGGCAGCGGCGACAGCGCGGTGGCGTCGTCGCCCGAGGCGGGGTCGAGGTAGGGCGAGACCATGATGAGGCCGTTGACCCCGACGCCGATCTGCGACTGCAGCTCATAGGCGATGCGCGGCGCGCGATAGCCGCCGTAGCTCTCCCCCATGACATATTTGGGCGAGCGCAACCGCTCCTCCTTGACCAGCCAATCGTACACGACCTTGGACAGGTAACGGATGTCGGGATCGTTGGCGTAGAAGGCCTTCTTGGTCGCGTCGGCGTCGACCAGGCTGCGGCTGAAGCCGGTGCCGATCGGATCGATGAAGACCAGGTCGGTGAAGTCGAGCCAGCTGTTGGGATTGTCGCGCGCGACCGGCGCGTCCGAGGGGGAGTCGCCCTGCGCGCCGAACTGGACGCGCTTGGGCCCGACCGCGCCCATGTTGAGATAGACCGAGGCCGCCCCCGGGCCGCCGTTGAAGGCGAAGGTGACCGGGCGCGAGGCGTCGCGACCGGGCACCACATAGGCGGTGTAGACGACCTGGCCGATCTCCTTGCCGCTGTCGTCGCGCACCGCGATCGTGCCCACGCTCGCTTTGTAGCTGATCGCACGGCCGTTGATCCGCGCGGTCTGCGCGATCGTCTTGTCGGCCGGGAGCGGCGGCAGCTTGACCGCCTCCTCCTCCTTCTTGCTCTCGACCTTGGTGACCGTCTTGTCGGTCTTGTCGGACTGGGCGTGGGCTAGCCCGCTGGTGCCGAAGAGCAAGGTGGCGAGCAGCAGGCGAAACGGTCTGGCCAAGATGTACGATCCCCGTGTGGCCGCGGTGCGCCCGCGGTTCTTGTCAACGCTGTTACTAAACCCCCGCGCGCGACTGGCAAGCCGCGCCCGCCAGGAGGTGGCGCGTGGCGGCGCCACCCGCAAGGCCGCCCGCTTCTCTCATATGCGGACTATATGCGTTCGCGCACGATCGCCGTGGCAATACTATGCGCCGGCGGGCAGATCGCGGCGGACTCGGTCGCGGCCGCGGCCTCGAGGAGACGCCCCCTTCCCTGCCGTGAGGCGCGACGATCCTGTTCCCCCTGCCGCCCGTTCTGGTCTATCCCAAAGCGATGATCGAGGTCGTGTCGTCAATCCTCCCGGCGAGCCGCGTCGGCGCGCGCGCGGGGCGCCGCTGACGGCGATGGGCAGCGATCGCCCCGACCCCGACGCGCTGCTGCGCGCCGCCGCGCAGGAGGGCCGCGGCCGGCTCAAGATCTTCCTCGGCGCCGCCCCCGGCGTGGGCAAGACCTATGAGATGCTGTCCGAGGGGGCGGCGCGGCGACGCGACGGCGTCGACGTCGTCGTCGCGGTGGTCGAGACGCACGGCCGGGTCGAGACCGAGGCGCTGGTGCGCGGCCAGGAGGTCGTGCCACGCCGCGCCGTCGCCTATGAGGGACGCACGCTGCACGAGATGGACCTGGACGCGGTGCTGGCCCGCGCGCCGCGACTCGCGCTGGTCGACGAGCTGGCGCACAGCAACGCCCCCGGCAGCCGCCATCCGAAACGCTACCAGGACGTGGAGGAGCTGCTCGCCGCCGGGATCGACGTGTACAGCACCGTCAACATCCAGCACGTCGAGAGTCTCAACGACGTCGTCGCCAGCTTCACCCGCGTGCGCGTGCGCGAGACCGTGCCCGACCGCGTGCTCGAGGCCGCCGAGATCGAGGTGGTCGACATCCCGCCCGACGAGCTGATCGAGCGGCTCAAGGCGGGCAAGGTCTACCTGCCGCAGGAGGCGACGCGCGCGCTGTCGCACTTCTTCTCCAAGTCGAACTTGTCGGCGCTGCGCGAGCTGGCGCTGCGCCGCGCCGCGCAGGCGGTCGACGCGCAGATGCTCGACGACGTGCGCGCGCTCGGGCTCGGCGGCACCTGGGCGGGCGGCGAGCGGATCGTCGTCGCGATCAACGAGCTGCCCGGCGCCGACGGGCTGGTGCGCGCCGCCAAGCGGGTGGCGGACGGGCTGCGCGGCCCATGGACCGCCTTGTTCATCGAGACGCCGCGCGCGGCCGGCTTCACCCCGGCGCAGCACCAGCGGCTCGCCGCGACGATGACGCTCGCGACGCAGCTGGGCGCCGCGGTGGCGACCGTGCCCGCGCCCGACGTGGTCGACGGCATCCAGCGCTTCCTCGCCGACGCGCGCGCGACCCAGCTGGTGATGGGCAAGTCGCAGCGCTCGCGCTGGTTCGAGCTGCGCCACGGCTCGGTGGTCGACCGGCTGATCCGCGACACGCCCGGCGTCACCGTCCACGTCCTGCCCGTCCCCGCCGCGCCCGCGCGCGACGCGCGCGCGGGCCGCACCGCACCGCCGCCCGGCACCACCTCGGGCTATGCTACCGCGGCGGCGATGGTGGCGGGCGTCACCGCGGCCGGCCGCGCGCTGGTCCATGTCATCGATTTCGGCAACATCGCCTTGCTCTACCTGCTGCCGGTGATGGCGGCGGCGAGCCTGTTCGGGCTGCGCTGCGGGCTGTTCGCGGGCGTGGCCTCGACGCTGGCGTACAATTTCTTCTTCCTGCCGCCGGTCGGCACGTTGAGCATCAGCAATCCCGAGAACGTGATCTCGGCGATCGTGCTGCTCGGCGTCGCGGTGGCGACCAGCCATCTCGCGGCGCGGGTGCGCGCGCAGGCCGATCTCGCCGCGGCGAGCGCGCGCACCAACGCGACGCTGGCGGGCTTCCTGCGCGAGATCAGCGGCGTGACCGATCGCGACCGTGCCGCGCAGATGATCTGCGACGACGTGCGGCGGCTGCTCGACGTGCAGGTGGTGCTGCTCACCCGCTCCCCCGCGGCCGGGCTCGACATCCTCGCCGCGAGCGACCCGGGCTATCGGCTGGAGACGATGGACAGCGCCGCCGCCGGCTGGGCGTTCGATACCGGCGCCACCGCGGGCAAGGGATCGGGCACGCTCGCGGCGTCGGAGTGGTTGTTCGTGCCGCTCAAGGCGGGCGAGCGCGTGCTGGCGGTGCTCGGCATCGCGCGCTCGGCCGGGGGCGACCCGGTCCGCGCCGACCAGCTGCCGCTGCTCGCCAGCCTGGTCGACCAGGCCGCGCTGGTGCTCGAGCGGCTGCGGCTCGCCGCCGAGATGCGCGACGTCGAGGAGGTGCGCACGCGCGACCGCCTGCGCGCGGCGCTGCTCTCCTCGGTCAGCCACGACCTGCGCACCCCACTCACCGCGGTGATGGCGGCCGCCGCGCAGCTCCACCACGGCGCCACGCCCGAGCTGATCGGCACGATCGAGAGCGAGGCCGAGCGGCTCAACCGCTTCGTCGCCAACCTGCTCGACATGGCGCGGGTCGAGGCGGGCGCGCTGCGGCTGCGGGTCGAGCCGGTCGATCTCAGCGACGCGGTCACCGGCGCGGCCCACGACGCGCGCCGCGCGCTCGAGGGGCATGCGGTGCGGCTCGACGTGCCGCCCGACCTGCCGCTGGTGCACGCCGACCCGCAGCTGCTCCACCATTGTCTGCTCAACCTGCTCGACAACGCCGGCCGCTACGGCGACCCGGGCAGCGCGGTGGTGATCGAGGGGCGCCATCGCTTCGGCGAGCTGCGCCTCGCCGTGCTCGACGAGGGGCCGGGCCTGCCCGCGGGGCGCGAGGAGGAGGTGTTCGAGACCTTCCGCCGGCTGGAGGGCTCGGACCGCGTCGCGGGCGGCACCGGCCTGGGGCTCGCGATCGTCAAGGCCTTCGCCGAGGCGATGGGGATGGGCGTCACCGCCGCCAACCGCGAGGACGCGCGCGGCGCCGCTTTCGCGCTGGTGGTCCCGCCGGCGCTGATCGTGCGCCAGCCGACCGGCGAGGCGGCGTGATGGCGCGCGTGCTGGTGATCGACGACGAGCCCGCGATCCGGCGGCTGCTGCGCAACACGCTGGCGCGCGCGGGCTATGACGTGGTCGAGGCGGGCAGCGCGCGCGAGGCGCTGCAGCAGCGCGCCGCGACGCACCCCGACGCGGTGCTGCTCGATCTCGGCCTGCCCGACCGCGACGGGCTGAGCCTGATCCCGCTGCTGCGCGACGGCAGCGACGCGGTGGTGCTGGTCGTCTCCGCACGCGACGCGGTCGAGGAGAAGGTCAGCGCGCTCGACCTCGGCGCCGACGATTACGTCACCAAGCCGTTCGACAGCGAGGAGTTGCTCGCGCGACTACGCGTCGCATTGCGCCACCGCGCCGCGGGTGCCGCGACGCCGCGCGAGATCCGCCGCGGTGACCTGACGATCGACCTCGACCGGCGCGCGGTGCGGCGCGGCGACGCCGAGGTGCATCTCACCCGGAAGGAATATGACGTGCTGGCCGAGCTGGCGCGTCACCTCGGCAAGGTCGTTACCCACCGGCGCGTGCTCGCCGCGGCCTGGGGCGGTGACGAGGACGCGCGGATCGAGTATCTTCGGATCGTCGTCCGCAACCTGCGGCAGAAGTTGGAGGCGCCCGCCCCCGTCGGCAGCGTCATCGCCAACGAGCTGGGCGTCGGCTACCGCCTGCGCGGCGACGGCTGAGACGCATCTTCGCCAAGCATTTCAACAACTTTCTTGGATAACCTCGAGCATCTTTTCGATCGCTGCTTCGTATCAGGAAGCGGCGGCCGGAACGGCGGGCGCCCGGCGCCTCGCGGATCATCGGGGCAGGAGAGGTGTCTATGCCCGGGAGTGAGCATCTGATCGATGCCCTGGACGCGCGCGTCGAGCGCCGCCACCAGAGGCGTGAGTTCTTCAAGACCGCGATCGCGGGGGTCGCGCTGGGCGGTGCCGGGCTCGCGCTCGCCGGCCGCGCCGAGGCGCAGACCGCGCCGAGCGACACCGACATCCTCAACTTCGCGCTCAACCTCGAATATCTCGAGGCGCAATTCTACAGCTACGCCTATAGCGGCGAGGGCCTGCCCGCGGCGCAGCTCACCGGGACGCAGACGCAGGGCGCGGTGACCGGCGCGCGCAAGGCCAATCTCACGGACCGCGGCGTGATCCAATATGCCCGCGAGATCGCGTCCGACGAGATCGCGCATGTCGCCTCGCTGCGTCAGGCGCTGACCTCCGCGGCGGTCGCGCAGCCCGCGATCGATCTCTCCGCGACGGTCTTCACCGCAGCGGCGGTGGCCGCCGGGGTCGATCTCAGCGCCAGCGGCGGGGTGTTCGACCCTTATGCCAACGACGACAACTTCCTGATCGCCGCATACATCTTCGAGGACGTCGGCGTCACGGCGTACAAGGGCGGCGCGCCGCTGCTCAGCAACCCCGATATCGTCGACGCCGCCGCGGGCATCCTTGCCGCCGAGGCGTTCCACGCGGGCATCATCCGCGGCGCGCTCTACCGCCGCGGTGTGACGGTGCCCGCCATCTGGACGATCACCGACCAGGTCTCCGACGCGCGCGACCTGCTCGACGGCACCACGGTCTCGTCCGGGCCGCCGCAGCGCGTCGCCGACGACGATCAGGGGGTCACCCCGGTGCAGAACCAGTTCGGCCTGGCCGCGAACATCGTGCCGACCGACCAGAACGGCATCGTGTTCAGCCGCACCGCCGAGCAGGTCCACAACATCGCCTATCTCACCCGCCAGGCCGCCACGGCGGGCGGCTTCTTCCCCAATGGCACCAACAACCCCAACGCGGCGCTGCGGCGCTCCGGCGCGAACTGAGGAGGCGGCGATGAGCGACCAGACCGAGTTTCTCGACCTCATGGAGCGCGCCGAGCATCAGCGCCGCGCGCGCCGCAACTTCATCCGGCTGTGCGGCGGCGCCGCGGCGATGTCCGGCGGCCTCGCGCTGCTGTCGGGCTGCAACGACGACAACGAGGGCGAGCCGGCGCCCACCGTCTCGCCGACACCCGCGCCGACGGTGAGCGACGCCGACGTGCTCAACTTCGCGCTGCAGCTCGAGTATCTCGAGGGCAATTTCTATTCCTACGCGGTCTCGGGCCAGGGCATCGCCGCCGCGCTGCAGACCGGCGCCGGTGCGCAGGGTGCGGTGGTGACGGGGAGCGGCGACGGTGCCGCGCGCGCGGTGACCTTCTCCGACCCGGTGGTGCAGCAATATGCGCGCGAGATCGCGTTCGACGAGCTCGGCCATATCGGCTTCCTCCGCACCAATCTCGGCAGCGCCGCGGTGGCGCAGCCGGCGATCAACCTGTCGGGCAGCGCCAGCGTGACGATCGGGGGGACGACCGCGGTCGGCGCCTTCACCGCCGCGGCGCGCGCCGCGGGCGTGATCGGCGCGAGCGAGATCTTCGATCCCTTCCTCAACGACGAGAATTTCCTGATCGGCTCGTACCTGCTGACCGACGTCGGCGTGACCGCATATCGCGGCGCGGCGCGGCTGATCAGCAACAAGACCTTCCTCGAAGCCTCGGCAGGCATCCTCGCCACCGAATGCTACCACGACGGCGTGATCCGCTCCGAGCTGTGGCGCCGTGGGCTGACGGTGCCCAGCATCTACACGCGAATCACGCAGATCTCGAACACGCGCGACGGGCTCGACGGCTCGACCGAGAACGACCAGGACATCGGCGACGCCACCACCGCCAACCTGGTGCCGACCAACGACGGCGGTCTCGTGCTCGGCCGCAACGCCGCGCAGGTGCTCAACGTGGTCTACCAGAACAAGGCGGCGGTCTCGTCCGGCGGCTTCTTCCCCGCCGGTCTGAACGGCACGATCAAGACCAGCCAGGCGAACGCCTGAGCGCGACGGCGTCGCATCCCCGCGCCGGCGGGGATGCGGTCGCCGGTTCGCCGCACCCGATCAGGCGGGCCAGAGCCCGCTCGGCCAGGGCTCGAGGTCGTAGCGTTCCTCGATCGACCAGGCCTCGTCGGACAGGCGCTCGCCGCGCATCCAGTGCTGGTCCTGCTCGTCGCCGGGCGGCAGGTCGCGCGCCAGTGCCTTCTCGCGCTCCTCCTCGGCGTGTAGCGCCCTCACCGTCCGCTCGGCTGCTTCGCGATCCGTCATCGTGACACTCCTCGGCGATCGGACAACGAGCGTGGGTCGCATTCCGTCGCGCGTGATCGCCCTGATCTCGGTCAAGCAGCGTTCGCGCGGCGGAAGCGATCACGCGAGGCTAGGAGGTTGCGCGCGGACGCGTTACCAACGGCGCGGATGCGAACCGCATTGTGATCGGGAGTATCGAAGAGGATGCGAGCTATGAAGCGTATCGTGCTGGGCGCCGGGCTGTTGCTCGCCTCGTCCGCGGTGGTGGCGCAGGGCCAGCAGGGTGACCCCAAAGCGACCGAGCAATGGTCGCCCGCGGTGCCGGTGGTGACTCCGGGCGCCTTCGCGGGCTGGGCCGCGCCCGCCGACGCGGTGGTGCTGTTCGACGGCAAGGGGCTGGACCGCTGGTCCGCGGTGAAGACCGGCGGCGCGGCCGGCTGGACCGTCGCCGACGGCGCGGTGACGGTGAAGAAGGGCACCGGCAATATCCAGACCAAGCAGTCGTTCGGCAGCTACCAGCTGCACCTGGAATACCGCATCCCGGCCACCATCACGGGCGAGGGCCAGGCGCGCGGCAACAGCGGGCTGTTCCTCGCCTCCACTGGTCCGGGCGACGACGGCTATGAGTTCCAGATCATGGACAGCTACAACAACCCGACCTACGTCAACGGCCAACTCGGCGCGATCTACAAGCAGACGCCGCCGCTCGCCAACCCGGCGCGCCGCCCGGGCGAGTGGCAGACGATCGACGTCACCTGGGAGGCGCCGCGCTTCGGCGCCGACGGCTCGGTCACCCGGCCCGCCTATGTCACCGGCTACGTCAACGGCGTGCTGGTGCAGGATCACACCGAGGTGCGCGGCGGTACCGTCTATATCGGCAAGCCCAGCTACAAGCCCCACGGCAAGGCGCCGATCAAGCTGCAGGACCACGGCGACCCCAGCCAGCCGATCAGCTTCCGCAACATCTGGGTGCGCGAGCTGCCCGACAAGGGGTGAGGTCGCGCGGCGCGCGCTGTCGTCGACCGGCGGCGCGCCGGCCGGCCCTGCCCGGCTCCTCGGCCTCGTCGCGGGATCCACCTGTTCGCGTACCGCACGTGACGGCGTCCGCGGCGCGTCGGACCCCCGCCGAAGCCGGGATGACGACGGTGCGTGGGGCGAAGGTCCGCGCGACGGCGAGAGGTCGCGCCGGGCCCCCGCGGCGCATGTCAGGGCGCGCCGTCGCTCGCGCCCACCGGAGTCAGCACCAGCAGCGACACGCCCTGACGCGGCAGCGTGAAGGCGATCTCGCCCGCCCCGCGCCGCATCGCGACACGCGACGGCGGCGCGAGGGGCACCAGCGCCGCGGCCTGCTTCAGCGCGGCGCGCTGCGCGTCGCTCGGCGCGAGCGGCGCGCCCATCTTCTGCCACGCCGCGAAGCTGTTGGCGTGGCTCTCGTCGACGCGATAATGGGTCAGCGTCGCGCCCGACGCGAGCGCGCGCGGCAGGTCACGCAGCCGCAGCCGCACTGCCGCGGGCGGTCCGGCAACGTCGTCGTCGTGATAATGCCACACCATCACCGCGACCCGGTCACCGTCGCGCGTCGCCACGCTGCCGACGTCGGCGTCGCCGCGCACGCCCTCGCCCAGCACGGTGTCGAGCGCCACCTCATGGTCCGAGCGCGCGCTCACGTAGCGCCCGCCCATCCTCGCGAAGAGCTTGAAGACGTTGATCACCGGCAGGTCGATCCCGCCCGAGGTGAGCTGGCGGAAGCCGGCGAACGGCGCCTGGTCCTCGAACTCGAACGCCCAGGTCAGCACCCCCTCCAGCGTCAGCCCGCGCCGCCGCGCCAGCGCGCGCAGCCGCGGGAAGGAGGCGGCGGTGTAGCTCGCGTACATCGTGCCGTTGCGATAGGCGTTGGCCGGCCCCTGACAGGCGGCGCAGCCCTCCGGGTCCGACTCGCCGATCACGATCGGCCTGGTGCGGAAGACCGGGTCGGCCGCGATCGCCGCGAACTCATGGTCCGCGGCCTTGAGGTGCGTGTCGAGCCCCATGCGGACGTGGCTCCCGTCCGGCCCCTCGATCACCCGCGGCTGGCCCTTGGCGTGAAACGACAGGAAGTCGGTCGGCGTGCCCGCGGCGCGCGCGTGCTCCATGAAGGCGGCGAGGAAGTCGTCGCCCGCACCCGCGCTGTCGGGGCCACCCACGCGCGCCTCGGGCAGCGCGCGCCGCACCCCGCGCACCGCGGCGTCGTGGAGACGGAAGAACTCCTCGCGCGTCCCGCCCCAATAGTATCGCGGCAGGTTCGCCTCGTTCCACGTCTCGAAATACCAGCTCGCCACCTCGGCGCGGCCGTAGCGCTCGACGCAATGCTGCACCCAGCGGTGGATCAGCTCCTCCCAGCGCGCATAGTCGCGCGGCGGATAGGCCCAGCCGGTGCGCAGCTCGCCGCTGCCCGGGCGCCAGTCGTGCTGGTATGGCCGCGGCTTCGTCGACAGCGCCTCGGGCATGAAGCCGAGCTCGACATAGGGTTTCACGCCGCGCGCGCGATAGGTGTCGAAGATGCGGTCGACGATCGTCCAGTCGTAGATGGCGCGACCGGCGGAGTCCTCGCGATAGACGCCCGTCGAGCCCCATTTGAGGGCGGGCGTGCCGTCGCCCGAGGTGAGCAGGTTGTGCGCGCGGAAATAGACCCGGTCGGGCGCGAGCGCCCCGAGCGTCGCCAGCGTGGTGCGGCCGTCTTTCATGGTCGCGTAATTGGGCTCGTCGGCGCCGAAGAAGCGCCATTCCTGCGCCACCGGTCCCCCGTCGCGCGCGGCGTCGACCTCGATCGTCACGGCGAAGGCCGGGTGCTCCGGTGCGCCGCCCACGGGCGCGGCGCACGCCAGGCCGCCGACGACCAGACCCTGTTTCCACGCGCGCATCGGCTCGCTCTCCCCGTCCCACGATGATGCGGGAGGGCGCGCGATCGCGCAAGCGCCGGGCGGGATGGTGCCCCCGGCGAGATTCGAACTCACGACCTGCGGTTTAGGAAACCGTCGCTCTATCCTGCTGAGCTACGGGGGCGCCGTTCGCCTCCCGTAGGTTCTCGCGCCCGGAGGGTCAATCGCTCACCGGCCGGCTCGACCCAGGCCGCGGTGTGACGGCGCGTCGCGCCGAACGGCCGCGGGCGGCGGCCACCGGGGCGGACCATGGGCCCGCCCCGCGCGGTCAGTGCTTCACCTCGCGCCAGACGTTCTGATACGCGCCCCAGGTCAGGTAGATGAAGATCGCCAGGAAGATCACCGCGGCCAGGCCGGCGGCGTGGCGCGCCTCCAGGTTGGGCTCGGCGGTCCAGGTGAGGAAGGCCGCCACGTCGCGCGCCATCTGGTCGCGCGTCGCCTTGGTGCCGTCCGAATAGGTCACCTGCCCGTCCGACGTCAGCGGCGGCGGCATCGCGATGTTGAGGTTCGCGAAATACGGATTGTAGTGCAGCCCGGTCGGCGTCTTGGCGTCGGGGAACTTGCGCAGCAGCTCGGCCGGCTGGTCACGATAGCCCGTGATCAGCGCGTGGACATAGTTGCTGCCGTCCTCGCGCGCCTTGGTCATCAGCGAGAGATCGGGCGGCAGCGCGTTGGCGTTGGCCGCACGCGCCGCGACCTCGTTCGCGAAGGGCGACGGGAAATGGTCCGACGGCAGGTTCTTGCGCGTCGCCGCCTCGCCCGTCTCCGGGTTCACGCTGGGCTGCTCGATCACCCACTGGGTCGCGATCGCCTTCACCTCGGCCTCGGAATAGCCGATCTTCTGCAGGTCGCGGAAGGCGACATATTTCAGCGAGTGGCAGGCCGCGCAGACCTCCTTGTACACCTGGAAGCCGCGCTGCAGCTGCTGGCGGTCGAACTTGCCGAACCAGCCCGCGGAGGACAGCTCGATGTCCTCCGGGTGCAGGCGGAACTCATGCTCGGCGGTGTGCGGCGCCGGGTTCTGGATCGCGTCCTTGGCGGTGAAGAACAGCGCCAGCGCGAGCACGAAGACGAACCCCGCACCGATCACCAGTGATATGAGACGAACCATTGCCTGTCAGATCCCCTCTTCGTCTCGTTCTCAACCCGCCAGCGCGGTCTTGGTGGGCGCGGTGCCGCCGTGCTTCGACAGCACCGCCTCGGTGATCGAGTTGGGCAGCGGCCGCGGCCGCTCCGCCGCCGACACCAGCGGCAGGATGATCAGGAAGTGCGCGAAGTAATAACCCGCGGCGATCTGCCCCATCATCACGTTGCGCGCGCTCGCCTCGGCGCCGCCGACATAGCCGAGCACCAGCACGTCGAACACCAGCACGATCAGGAACCATCGGTAGGTCGGCCGATAGTTGGCCGAGCGCACCGGCGAGCTGTCGAGCCAGGGCAGGAAGAACAGCAGCAGGATCGAGCCGAACATCGCCAGCACGCCCCACAGCTTCGCCGGCAGGATGAAGTCCGCGGTGAAGCTCTTCAGGATCGCGTAGAAGGGCAGGAAATACCATTCGGGCACGATGTGCGCCGGCGTCGAGAGCGGGTTGGCCTCGATGTAATTGTCCGGGTGCCCCAGCAGGTTGGGCGAGAAGAAGATCAGCGTCGCGAAGATCAGGAAGAACACCGCCACGCCCACGCCGTCCTTGGCGGTGTAGTAGGGGTGGAACGGCACCGTGTCCTGCTCGCCCTTCACGTCCACGCCGGTCGGGTTGTTCGAACCCGGGATGTGCAGCGCCCAGATGTGCAGGATGATCACGCCCGCGATCACGAAGGGCAGCAGATAGTGGAGCGAGAAGAAGCGGTTCAGCGCGGCATTGTCGGGCGCGAAGCCGCCCAGCAGCCAGATGCGGATGGTGTCGCCCACCAGCGGGATCGCCGAGAAGAAACCCGTGATCACCTGCGCGCCCCAGAAGCTCATCTGCCCCCAGGGAAGCACGTAGCCCATGAAGGCGGTGGCCATCATCAGCAGGAAGATCACCACGCCGAGCAGCCACACCATCTCACGCGGCGCCTTGTACGAGCCGTAATACAGCCCGCGCCCGATGTGGATGTACACCACGGCGAGGAACATCGACGCGCCGTTGGCGTGCGCGTAGCGCAGGAACCAGCCCGCGTTGACGTCGCGCATGATGCTCTCGACCGAGCCGAAGGCAACCCCGCCGTTGGCGGCATAATGCATCGCCAGCACCACGCCGGTGACGATCTGGATCACCAGCGCGGCCCCGGCGAGCACGCCGAAGTTCCAGAAATAATTGAGGTTGCGCGGCACCGGATAGCCCGCGCCGATGGCGTTGTAGACGAGGCGCGGCAGCGGCAGCTTCTCGTCCATCCAGCGCATCAGCGGCTGCTTCGGCTCATAATGCTTGGCCCAGGGAAAGCTCATCTCTCTATCTCCCTCAGCCGACCGTCACGACGGTGTCGGAATTGAACGTATAGTCGGGCACGTGCAGGTTCTGCGGCGCCGGGCCCTGGCGGATCCGGCCGGCGGTGTCATAGGCCGAGCCGTGGCACGGGCAGAAATAGCCGCCGAACGGGCCCTTGTTCTCGCCCTCGCCCGCGCCCAGCGGCACGCAGCCGAGATGGGTGCAGACGCCCAGCGTGATCAGCCAATTCTCCTTGCCCGGCTTGGTGCGCTCGGCGAGCGTCTGCGGGTCGCGCAGCGAGCCGACGTCGACCGCATTGGCCTCGCCGATCTCCTTAGGCGTCAGGTTGCGCACGAACAGCGGCTGCTTGCGGAACGACGACTTGATCGCCTGCCCCGGCGCGATCTTCGAGATGTCGATCTCGGTGGTCGACAGCGCGAGCACGTCGGCCGAGGGGTTCATCTGGTTGATCAGCGGCAGCACGATCGCCACCGCGCCGACGCCCGCGAACGAGACCGCGGCGATATTGATGAAATCGCGGCGGCGCGGGTCGTGGGCGGGCTCGTGATAGGGCGCGGGATCCTCGCCCGGGGGAATGCTGTTCTCGACCGTCGCCATTCGCGTCAAACCTCTACCCGTTCATTCTCCCGCCGGGTCGATCCGATGCCGTCGCGACATGCCGCCTCCCCGCGCGACCTGCCCGTCCCCGAGGCGGTCTGGCGGGGTGATAGCCGCGGGCCCCGCGCTTTGCCAATCCCATTTTGCGGTGGCGCAACGAGCGCGGTAGAGCGGCGGCGATGCGGATCGCGCTGTTCCAACCCGATATCGCCGGCAACGTCGGCACGCTGCTGCGGCTCGGCGCCTGCCTCGACGTGGCGGTCGACCTGATCGAGCCGATGGGTTTCCCTTTCGGCGAGCGCGCGCTGGCGCGCGCCGCCATGGACTATGCCGCTCATGTCCGCGTTCGCCGCCACGCCGACTGGGACGCGTTCCTCGCCACCGTCGAGGGGCGCGTCGTGCTCGCCACCACCGCCGGTGCGGTGCCGCTGCCGCAGGCGCGCTTCGCCACCCATGACGTGCTGCTGCTCGGCAGCGAGGGTTCGGGCGTGCCGGCGCACGTCCATGAGCGCGCCGACCTGCGCGTGCGCGTGCCGATGCGCGCGGGCCTGCGCTCGCTCAACGTGGCGATGGTGGGGGCGCTGATCCTGGGCGAGGCGCTGCGCCAGACCGGCGGCTGGGACAGATTGACCGATTGACCCGGCACGCTTCCGCGGGCGAGAGCGTATCGCCATGATATTGGACGAACAGCAGAGCGAAGCGCGGACCTGGTTCGAGCGGCTGCGCGACCTGATCTGCGCCGAGTTCGAGGCGATCGAGCGCGAGGCGGGCTCCGACGCGCGCTTCGACTATATCGCCTGGGACCGCGCCGACCCGAGCGGCGCGCCCGGCGGCGGCGGGGTGCGCGGCGTGATGAAGGGGCGCGTCTTCGAGAAGGTCGGCGTCAACGTCTCGACCGTCGGCGGCACGTTCGAGGGCGACTTCGCGCGGACCATCCACGGTGCGGGCGACGATCCGCGCTTCTTCGCCACCGGGATCAGCCTGGTCGCGCACATGGCCAACCCGCACGTCCCCGCGGTGCACATGAACACGCGCTTCCTCGCGACGACCAGGCGCTGGTTCGGCGGCGGCGCCGACCTCAACCCGCCGCTGCCGATCGCCGAGGACACCGACGACTTCCACGCCGCGCTGCGCGACGCCTGCGACCGCCACGACGCCGGCCATTACCCGCGCTTCAAGGCCTGGGCCGACGACTATTTCTACATCCCGCACCGCGGCGTGCACCGCGGCGTCGGCGGCATCTTCTACGACCATCTGGAGGGGGCGTTCGCGACCGACCTCGCCTTCACCCAGGATGTCGGCCGCGCCTTCCTCGAGGTCTACCCGCGGATCGTGCGGCGGCGGATGCACCTGCCCTTCACCGACGCGGACGTCGCGCGGCAGCGCGAGTGGCGCGGGCGCTACGCCGAGTTCAACCTCGTCTACGACCGCGGCACGCTCTTCGGCCTGAAGACCGGCGGCAACGTCGACGCGATCCTGATGAGCCTGCCCCCGGTGGCGACATGGGGCTGACCCACCTCCCCGCCGATCAGATCGCCGCGGTGGTCACCTCGCTCGAGATGCGACGCCGCCCGCCGCTGCGCCCGGTGCCCGATTCGCCGCTGCGGCTGGTGCGCTGGGCGCGGCCGGAGCCCGACAAGTATCGTGCGCTGTTCCGCCGCGTCGGCGCGCGCTGGCTGTGGTTCTCGCGCCTCGTCATGGACGATGCCGCGCTCACCGCGATCGTCCACGACACGCAGGTGCAGGTCTATGCCGCGGTCGACCGCGCCGGGATCGAGGTGGGCATGGTCGAGCTCGACTTCCGCTCGGCCGGCACCTGCGAGATCGGCTATTTCGCGCTGGTGCCCGAGCTCACCGGCCAGGGCCACGGCCGCTGGCTGATGGCGGAGACGCTCGCGCGCGCCTGGGTCGCCGGCGTCAACCGCGTGTGGCTCCACACCTGCACGCTCGACCATCCTTCCGCGCTCAACTTCTACCGCGCGCAGGGCTTCACCCCGGTGCGCCGCACGATCGAGACCTTCACCGACCCGCGCGTGACGGGCGCGCTGCCCGCCGACGCCGCGCCTCAGCTGCCCCTGCTCGCGCCGACGCGGTAGACGACCACGCCGACCAGCAGCACCGCCACCGCATAGGCCACGGGCACCGCGGCGAGCAGCGCGTCGACCAGCGCGAGCAGCACCGGGTCGCCGCTGCCGGGCGCGCGCAGCGCCTCGTCGGCCTGCAGCAGCGGCGACACCGCCACCCACTGCGCCAGGAACAGGGTGACGAGCGCGCCGGTGATCGCCCAGTCCTGCCCCTTGGTCAGCCGCCAGCTCAGCCGGAGCGCCGGCCCCGCGCGCAGCGCCGGGTGGCGCGCCAGCGCGGGCACCGCCGCGATCAGCCGCGCCTGGACGTAGAGCCCGGGCAGCACCAGCAGCCACATGCCGAGCCCGACCGGCACCGCCACCGCGACGCTGACCAGCACGAACGACCACAGCCGCGCCAGCGCCTGGCCGAGCGCCTGCCCCACCGTCAGCCGGTCCGGGTCGAGCAGCAGCAGCGCCACCGCCGCGACGCCATAGGCGGCGAGCAGGTCGGCGAGCAGGTAGAACAGGGCATTGCTCTGCCCCCAGCTCGCCACCGCGGCGAGCCAGGCGCGCATCATCAGCTCGTCGCGCGGCGCGGGCGGCAGCGGCGGCAGGGGATCGCACAGCAGCAGCGCGGCGAAGGCGGGCAGGAAGACGAAGACAGCGGCGAGCCGCAGCACCAGCGCGCGATCGCGCCGGAACAGCCGCCACGCGACCGAGAGCAGGCCGGCGAAGGTCAGGCTCATGCGAGCGGTGCCGCCTCTTCACGCTCGCGCGCCGCGGCATAATATTGCGCGTAGAAGGCGTTCTGCACCACGGTCGCCCCGGCGCTGACCACCGCGAGCGCCACCGACGTGCCGAGGAACACCGCGCCGTCGCTGTCCAGCAGCAGCCGCAGCACCACGCCGATCACCGAGCGCACCGCGACGCTGAGCACCATCACCAGGATCGCGTAGAGGATCAGCACGCCGATCAGCCGCGCCGCCGCGCCGCGGGTCAGCGCGAAGGCGCGGCGGATCGCGCCGAGCCCGAGCCGCTCGTTGACCACCACCGCGAACAGAGGTGCCAGCCGCGCCCCCAGCCACAGCAGTAGCGCGGCGGCGACGAGCAGCAGCCCCCCCGCCAGCGCGAGCGGGCCGGGCGCGGCGCCCTGCATCACCACGCCCGCCGCGGTCACGGTCGCGCCCGCGGCGATCAGCGCCAGCGTGCCCGGCAAGAAGGTCAGCGACAGCGCGATCACCAGTACCAGCGCGACGCCGATCGCCGCCGGCAGCCGCTCGGCGGCGCGGCGGTAGGCGGCCGCCCGGTCGACGCGCGGGTCGCTCGCGACCGCGGTGATCGCGAGCATGCCGAACAGCATCAGCGCCGCCGAGACGAGCCCCACCAGCGACCGCGCCGCCGGCGCCGCCGCGGCGTCGCCGACCGCGATCGTCACCGCCGCGCCCAGCACCGAGGGCAGGAACAGCGTGACGAAGGCGATCCCGGCCAGGATCGCGGCGCGCCCGCGCAGCACGTCGACCGTGCGCTCCCACACCGTGGCCATCCTGATCATCGCGTCGTCCCCTTCCCGCGCCGGCCTAGCGCTCCGTCGACAGCTTGCCAACCGCGCCGACGGAGCACATCTGACGCGCATGCAGCAGCGCGCGACGATGATCGACGGGGTGGAGTGGCGCGTGTCGTCCGGGCTGACCGACTATGCCGCGGCGCTCGCCTCGATGGAGGCGCGCGCCGCCGCGATCGCCGCGGGCGAGGCGCGCGAGCTGATATGGCTGCTCGAACACCCCCCGATCTACACCGCGGGCACCAGCGCCGACCCGCGCGAGCTGGTCGACCCGCGCTTCCCCGTGGTGCCCGCGGGTCGGGGTGGCCGCTACACCTATCACGGCCCCGGCCAGCGCGTCGGCTATCTCATGCTCGATCTCAACCGGCGCGGCCGCGACGTGCGCTGCTTCGTCCACGCGCTCGAGGGCTGGCTGATCGCGGCGCTGGGCGAGCTGGGCATCGCCGCCTTCCGCGCGCCCGGGCGGATCGGCATCTGGACGCGAGACCGCGCCGGCGCCGAGGCCAAGATCGGCGCGATCGGCATTCGCGTTCGGCGCTGGGTGACGCTGCACGGCTTCTCGGTCAATCTCGCCCCCGACCTCGCGCATTTCGGCGGCATCGTGCCGTGCGGTCTCGCCGACTATCCGGTCACCAGCGCCGCCGCGCTCGGCTCGCCGCACGAAATTGCAACTTTCGACGCGGCGCTGGCGTTAACCGCCGACGCCTTTCTGCAAAGCCTGACTTGCGTCGGTGAAAACGAGGCTTGAGAGGGCGGTCATCTGCGATTAATGTCTACGCCGGTTTGGGATAAAAAACGGCCGGGTGGTCGCCTAATCCATAGTCTAGGGAGCAAATTCATGCGTGCAGTCATCACCAAGATCCTCGGCGGTTCGGCGCTCGCGGCAGCCGCTCTCGCCGTCTCGGCGTGCGGTTCGAAGACCGAGACCAGCGAGAACACCATGATCACCGACATGAACGCCACCGAGGGCATGGATACCATGACCGACAACATGACCGCCGTCGACGGCGCCATGAACGGCGGCATGATGGCGAACGACACGATGGGCAACGACATGATGATGTCGAACATGTCGAACATGTCGAACGCGATGTAATCTGCCGCGATCCGGCGATTGTATTGAGGAGGCCGCCCGGGAGACCGGGCGGCCTCTTCTTTTGCCCTCCGCGCGCGCGTATCGTTACGCGCCGTCAACAAGCAATGTCGTGGCGGCCGCGCCACGCGCCGAAATGAATCATTGGCGCGACAGAATGTTCTTGGGCCGTTTACCCAATCTGACGTAAAAGGGCGGCGCGGCCGTAGCCGCGACGAGGAGTGTTGGGGAATGCTGAAGGTGGGGATCGTCGGCGCCTGGGTGGCGCTGGCGGCTGGGGTGCTGGCGACGACGCCGGCTTCGGCGCAGTTCTTCTTCAAGTCGAAGGATCTGCGCGGCGAACCGATCATCGGGAACGAGGACGGCATGGGGCATCCGCTGCCCGGGGCCACCCCCGCCGAGCTGCGCGCCGGGGTGGTGTGGAACATGCGCGCCGCGCTCAACGTCGCCGCCCTGCAATGCCAGTTCGAGCCGACGTTGCTGACCGTGCAGACCTATAACGCGATCCTCGCCGACCATCGCGTCGAGCTGCAGGATTCGTTCGACGCGCTCGGCAAGTATTTCTCCCGCGTCGCCAAGACCAAGAAGGACGGCCAGACCGCGCTCGACCAGTTCGGCACACGCACTTATGCCGGCTTCGCCACGGTCGCGGCGCAATATAATTTCTGCGCCACGGCGGCGAGCATCGGCCGCGACGCGCTCTACGCCCCGCGCGGCGGCTTCGGCGACGTCGCTATGGCCCGCATGCGCGAGCTGCGCAACAGTCTGAAGCCCTATGGCGAGCAGCAATTCCCCTCGCTCCAGGTGCTGCCCGCGACGCTGCCGCGCTTCGACGAGGCGTGCTGGAAGAAGGGCCTGTTCGTCGAGCAGAAGTGCGGCGCGCCTCTGACCCCGGTGGTCTACGCCGCGAGGTGACGCACGAGGGCGCCGGCCGGGCGCCCTCCTACGGGCGTAGGACCTGGCGCGTCACGACGTCCAGCTGTTCCTGGGCGCCGGAGGGCGTGTGAGGTTCGGCGCCCCCCCGGTGGGCCGAGAGGGTGGTCGGGCGACCATGGTCTCGTTCGCGCGCCGCCCGCAGCGTCCCTCGTCTGATCCTCTGACGGAACGCGGGACGCCGGCGCTCGCCGGCGTGGCGCGCGTTCGGACCCGATCTAGCGCAACCCCAGCAGCTTGTGGGTCTGCAGCGACAATCGCCAGCGCGGCCGCTCCATCACCAACGCCATCGCCGCGGCGACGTTCGCCTCGCCCGCCGCGTCGTCGAGCGGCTGGAGCAGGAAGTGGCGGAAGTCCCACGCCTCCACCGCCGTCAGGTCGGTGCCCGGCTGTGGCCAGACCAGCTTGAGCTCGTCGCCCGAGCGCTGCACCGTCTCGCTGCCGGCCTTGGGGCTGATGCACACCCAGTCGATCCCGGGATGGACCGCGAGCGTGCCGTTGCTCTCGATCGCGATCTCGAACCCCGCCGCATGGAAGGCGTCCACGACCGCGTCGTCGACCTGGAGCATCGGTTCGCCCCCGGTCAGCACGACGAACCGCCGCGCGCGCCCCGGCCCCCAGAAACCCTCCGCCGCGCGGACCAGCGCCGCCGCGTCGTCGAAGCGGCCGCCGCCCGCGCCGTCGACCCCGACGAAATCGGTGTCGCAGAAGCGGCAGACCGCGGTGGCCCGGTCCCGCTCGCGCCCGCTCCACAGGTTGCAGCCGGCGAAGCGCACGAACACCGCGCGTCGCCCCGCCTGCACGCCCTCGCCCTGGAGCGTCAGGAACATCTCCTTGACCGCGTAGCTCATCTCAATGGACCGGCGGGGTCACCGCGTAAGCGGTCGGATCGGGCACGTCGGCCTCGACGAAGCCCTTGTGGCGCAGCCGGCAGCTGTCGCAGCGCCCACAGTGCAGCCCGCCCGGCGCGGGATCGTAGCACGACCAGCTCATCCCCATGTCGAGCCCGAGCCGCGCGCCCTCGCGCACGATATCGGCCTTGGTCATCTGCTGGAGCGGCGCCTGGAAGCGGAACGGCTCACCCTCGACCCCCGCCTTGGTGGCGAGCTCGGCGAGCCGCTCATAGGCGGCGATGAACTCGGGGCGGCAGTCGGGATAGCCCGAATAGTCGAGCGCGTTGACGCCCAGATAGATGTCGCGCGCGCCCGCCGCCTCCGCCCAGCCGAGCGCGAGGCTGAGGAAGATCGTGTTGCGCGCGGGCACGTAGGTGACGGGGATGGTGCCGTCGACCCCGTCCTTGGGCACGTCGATGGCATTGTCGGTCAGCGCCGAGCCGCCGAACGCCGAGAGATCGATCGGCAGGACGACATGGCGCGTCGCGCCGAGCGCGGACGCGATGCGACGCGCGGCGGCGAGCTCGACCTGGTGGCGCTGGTTATAGTCGATCGAGAGCGCGAGCAGCGGATGGCCCGCCTCACGCGCGAGCGCGGCGGACACCAGCGAGTCGAGCCCGCCCGAGACGAGCGCGACGGCGGGGGTCAGTTCGGTCATGATGCGGCGCCAGCTAGGCCCTCGCGCGCCCGAGCGCAAGAAAAAGGGCCGCCCGAGGGCGGCCCATGAGGAGCTTGAAGATCAAGCTAGGGAGAGAGCGCACCGCATGAACGGCACGAGGATGCTTATGGGGGAAGAAGGTTAAGATTGGGCTAACGATGGTGACGATCGCCAACGTCGCCCCAGCCCTCCGGCCCCAGCGGCGATCGCGCCTGTCGAGATCGACGGCCACTCGGAGTTAACGGCCGCGGAGGTCAGGGGCGCCGCAGGTCGCGGTCGCCCGTCACGCCACCAGCTCGTCGGCGCGTACCGGGAAGCTGGTCGAGCAGAAGGCGCAGTCGACCGCGATCACGCCGTTCTCGTCCGCCATCGCCAGCCGCTCCTCCAGCGGGAAGCGCGCCAGCACCGAGCGGATATAGTCGACGTCGCAGCGGCAGCCTTTGACCAGCGCCTGGCCCTCCAGCACGCGCACCTCGGCCTCCTCGTTGAACAGCCGCCAGACCAGGGTCTCCAGCGGCACGTCGGCGTCGGCGAGTTCGTCGCTGCCCATGGTCCGTCCGAGCGCCTCCACATGCTCCCACTCGGGGTGATCGAGCTTGGTGTGGAGCCGTTCGCGCCCCTCCTCCCCCTCGGGCAGGTGCTGGAGCAGCAGTCCGCCCGCGACGCAGCGCCCGTCCACGCCCTTGCGCAGACCCACGCGCACCAGGGTCGGGATCTGCTCGGACTGGTAGAAATAGCTCTGCGCCGCCGCGCTCAGCGTGTCCCCGTCGAGCGGGACGATCCCCTGATAGCGCTCGCCGGTGGTGGCGAGATCGAAGGTGATCGCGAGATAGCCCTTGCCGAACAGCGCGAAGAGCGTCGGCGCCGCCGGCGCGTCGGCGAGCCGCTCGGCGTCATACTGGACGTACCCGCGCACCTCGCCGGCGCGATAGTCGCACACCAGCAGCGTGACGACGCCCGCCTCGGTCTGCGTCTGCATCGTCAGCTGGCCCTGCGGATCCTTGAGCGTGCTGCCGATCAGCGCGGTGAGTGTCAGCGCCTCGGCCAGCAACCTCTCGATCGCGGGCGGATAAGCGTGCGCGGCGAGGATCGTGTCGAGCGTCGGCCCGAGCCGCACCACGCGCCCGCGCGCGTGCTGCGCCGGGATGGTGAAGCCGAGCGCGCGGTCGAGGTCGGGGGCGTTGGGATCGGTCAAGGCTGCCTCTCGCTGGCGGACGGTGAGACCGCCCCCCTCGTCACTCCGGGCCTGGCGCGAGGTCCAGCGCTCCGCTGGCGCCGCGGCCGGTCGGGGGTGCGGCACGATGGATCCCGGCTCGGGCCCGGCCTGACGGAAGGGGAAAGGCGGTCGGTTGATCCAACTATCTGGGAAGCCGCGCCGTGCCGATCAACCGATCTGGCCGAAGCACCAGCGCAGCACCGATTTCTGCGCGTGGAGCCGGTTCTCCGCCTCCTGCCAGATCAGCGACTGCGGCCCGTCGATCACCTCGGGGGTCACTTCCTCGCCGCGGTGCGCGGGGAGGCAGTGGAGGAAGGCGGCACCCGGCTTGGCCGCCGCCATCAGCGCGGCGTCGACCTGATAGGGCATCATCGCGCGCAGCTTGGTCTCGGCCTGCGCCTGGCCCATCGAGATCCAGGTGTCGGTGACGACGACGTCGGCGTCGGCCACCGCCTCGCGCGGGTCGGCGACGACGCGCGCGCGGCCCGAGGCGCGGACGATCGCCTCCTCCCCGGGCTGGAACCCCTGCGGGCAGGCCGCGACCACGTCGAAGTGGAGCAGCGCCGCCGCCTCGACGATCGAGGCGAGCACGTTGTTGCCGTCGCCGAGCCACGCGACCTTGAGCCCGGGCAGCTGGCGCCCGCTCTCCACGATGGTGAGCAGGTCGGCCATGATCTGGCACGGGTGCGACTCGTCGGTGAGGCCGTTGATCACGGGGACGCTGGCGTGCGCGGCCATCTCGTCCAGCTTGGCGTGGTCGTCGGTGCGGATCATGATCGCGTCGACGTAGCCCGACAGCACCCGGGCGGTGTCCGCCACGGTCTCGCCGCGGCCGAGCTGCATCTGCCCCGCCTCCATCACGATCGACTGGCCGCCGAGCTGGCGGATCGCCATGTCGAAGCTGACGCGGGTGCGGGTCGAGTTCTTCTCGAAGATCATCGCCAGCACGCGGCCGGCGAGCGGCGCGTCGGCGTCGGCGCGCCCCTTGGGCCAGCCCGCGCGCGCCTGTTTGCGCTCGAGCGCGTCGGCCAGCATGGCGGCGATCGCGTCGCCACCGGCGTCGCTGAGGCTCAGGAAATGGCGCACTTGAATCCTCCCCAGAATGGAGTGGCAGGGCGACTTGCCCCCGGCAAGTCGAGATCATGCCGGGGGCATGATCGACCTGCCACTGGGGACCGCTCGCGCAGCGAGTGGTGGAGGGGGCCTCCACTAGCGCTGCGTTCGCGGAGATCCCCCTCCACCACTGCGCTGGCGCGCGGCGGTCCCCCTCCCCGCGAGCGGGGAGGAGCTTACATCACTCGTCGGCCACCGGCACGTAGACCCGTGCGGCCTCGCTCAATCTCTCCACGCACTCGGCGATATGGCTCTCGTCGATCACCAGCGGCGGCAGCACGCGGACGACGTTCTCGCCCGCCGCCACCA
This sequence comes from Sphingomonas folli, assembly GCF_019429525.1. Taxonomy (GTDB): domain Bacteria; phylum Pseudomonadota; class Alphaproteobacteria; order Sphingomonadales; family Sphingomonadaceae; genus Sphingomonas; species Sphingomonas folii. Next base: position 28,275 of record NZ_JAHXZL010000014.1, read on the forward strand.
GCAGCAGCCCGTGCTGGTCGCGGCAGTGCGCGACGAAGCGGCGGCTGTCGCTCTTCAGCTTCAACCCCAGCATCAGGCCGTGGCCGCGGACATGGTCGAACAGGTGATCGTGGTTGGGGATCAGCTGCTCGAGCGAGGCGCGCAGCCGCTCGCCCATCCGCGCCACCTGGTCGAGGAAGCCCTCCTCCAGGATCACGTCGAGCACCGCCTCGCCCGCCGCCATCGCCAGCGGGTTGCCGCCGTAGGTGGAGCCGTGCGTGCCGAACACCATGCCCTTGGCCGCTTCGGCGGTGGCGAGGCAGGCGCCGAGCGGGAAGCCGCCGCCGATCCCCTTGGCCACCGCCATGATGTCGGGGACGATGCCGTACAGCTCGTGCGCGAAGAACTTGCCGGTGCGGCCGTAGCCCGCCTGCACCTCGTCGAGCACAAGCAGTAGGCCGTGCTCGTCGCAGGCCTGGCGCAGCCCGCGGAGGAACTCCTGCGACGCCGGGCGGATGCCGCCCTCGCCCTGGATCGGCTCGACCAGGAAGCCCGCGGTATGCTCGTCGATCAGCGCGAGCGCGCCCGCGAGATCGTTGAACGTGGCGTATCGGAAGCCGGGGAGCAGCGGCTCGAAGCCGTCGCGCATCTTGGCCTGGTTGGTCGCCGAGATCGCGCCGAGCGTCCGCCCGTGGAAGGCGGTGTCGAAGGTGATCAGGTCGTGCCGCTGCGGGTTGCCGTTGGCATAGTGATAGCGCCGCGCGGTCTTGATCGCGCACTCCACCGCCTCGGCGCCCGAGTTGGTGAAGAACACCGTGTCAGCGAAGGTGTGATCGACCAGCCGCTGCGCGAGATGCTCGCCCTGCGGGCTGCCATAGAGATTGCTGGTGTGCATCAGCGTCGCGGCCTGGTCGGCGATCGCCTTGACCAGCCGCGGATGGCCGTGGCCGAGCGCGTTGACCGCGATGCCGCTGGCGAAGTCGAGATAGCGCTCGCCGTCCTCGCCGTAGAGGTAGACGCCCTCGCCTCGCACCGGGCGCACGCCGCACCGCGGGTAGACGGGCATCAGCGCAGGGGTGGACGACACGGGGCCTTCTCCTCGGAAAGAACAAGGGCGGCCCGCCCGGACCGCCCCGCGCCGTCTTCTACGGTGGCCCGCCGCGGCGGGTCAACACCGCGCGCGACCGCGCTTGCGCCGCGACGGTGATTGCGCTCGTGCCGCGACTATCCCACATAGGGAAGTAACACACCAACCGGGGAATCCATGGCCGATCCATATGCGACGCTGGGCGTGGCGCGCGGCGCCAGCGAGGCGGACATCAAGAAGGCGTATCGCAAACTCGCCAAGGAGCTGCATCCCGACCGCAACCAGGACAATCCCAAGGCGGCGGAGCGTTTCGGCAAGGTGACGTCGGCGTATGACCTGCTCACCGACAAGGACAAGCGCGCGCGCTACGATCGCGGCGAGATCGACGGCGACGGCAACCCGAGCGCGCCGTTCGGCTATGGTGCCGGCGGTGCGCGCCCCGGCGGCGCGGGCGGCTTCCGCTCGCAGCAGTTCGACATGGGCGGCGAGGCGCCCGACATGTCCGATATCTTCGAGGGCCTGTTCGGCGGTCGCGCGGCCGGTGGGGGCGGCGGTTTCGCCAGCGGCTTCGGCCGTCGCAACGCCGGGCCACCGCCCAAGGGCGGCAACGTCGCCTACCGCCTCCAGGTGCCCTTCGCCGACGCCGCCGCGCTCGCGCCGCAGCGCGTGACGCTCGCCGATGGGAGCACGATCGATCTCAAGTTGCCCGCCGGGGTCGACACCGGCACGCAGATGCGCCTCTCGGGCAAGGGCGACCCGGGCCAGGGCGGGCCCGGCGACGCGATCGTGACCATCGAGATCCAGCCGCACCGCTTCTTCACGCGCGAGGGCGACGACGTCCGGCTCGACCTGCCCGTCACGCTCAAGGAGGCGGTCGAGGGCGCAGCGGTGAAGGTGCCGACCGTCGACAAGCCGGTGATGCTCACCGTGCCGCCCGGCTCCAGCTCGGGCAAGACGCTGCGGCTCAAGGGCAAGGGCTTCCACCGCAAGGCCGGCGGCCGCGGCGACCAGCTCGTCCGGCTGGTGATCGACGTGCCCGCCGACGACGCCGCGCTGAAGTCCTTCGTCGCGGGCTGGCCCGGCGGCGGGAACCCGCGCGCGAACATGGGCGTCTGATGTGGGTGACGGACGCTCCCCCCTCGCTCACGCCTGAGGATCGCGCGCGCCACCACGGTGCCGCGCGACGACGCCTCGACCGCCAGCTCGCCCATGTCCGCCCCGGCAGCTACAGCTGGTCGGTGCTGAAGCGCGCCGCGGTCGGCGTCTATACCGACGGGTTCATTCACGCCGGCAACCTCGCCTATCTCGCGCTGATGACGGTGTTCCCGTTCTTCATCGTCGCCGCCGCGGTGGCCTCTCTGTTCGGCCAGACCGACGAGGTGCAGCGCGGCGTCGCCAGCTTCCTCTCGGTGCTGCCGCACGACGTCGGCGCGATCCTGCGCGAGCCGATCAGCAACGTGCTCCACGCGCGCACCGGCTCGCTGCTCTGGTTCGGTGCACTGGTGGGTCTGTGGACCGTCGGCAGCTTCGCCGAGACGATCCGCGATATCTTCCGCCGCGCCTATGGCACGCGCTCGTCGCAGTCGCTGTGGCGCGCGCGGCTGGGGCTCAGCCTCGCGATCGTCGGCTCGATCGTGATCGCGCTGTTCTCCTTCCTGGTACAGGGCATCCTGATCGCGGCCGAGCAGTTCATCTACCGGCTGCTGCCGGTGGCGCAGCACGTCGCCGAGTGGCTCAACCTCGCGCGCCTGGTCCCCGCCGCGGTGATGTTCGGCGCGCTCTACATGCTATTCTACTCGGTCACGCCGGGGCGATACCGCCGCAGCGAGAGCAAGAAATGGCCGGGCGCTCTGTTCACTACCCTATGGTGGGTGAGCATGACCGCGGGCCTGCCCTGGGCCTTGTCGCAGCTGGGTGGCTATGACCTCACCTACGGCAGCCTCGCCGGGGTGGTGGTGATGCTGCTGTTCTTCTATCTGATCGGCCTTGGCCTGGTGTTCGGCGCTCACCTGAACGCGGCACTGGCGGAGCCGCCCGAAGCGGTTGTAGAGGGGGCCGACGATAATGATGAACAATGATGGTGACGGCGTGAACGGACTGATGGGGGGCAAGCGCGGGCTGATCATGGGGCTCGCCAACGACAAGTCGCTGGCCTGGGGCATCGCCAAGCAGCTCAGCGAGGCCGGCGCCGAGCTGGCCTTCTCCTACCAGGGCGCGGCGATGGAGAAGCGCGTTCGGCCGCTCGCCGAGCAGCTGGGCGTGGCGCGGCTGTTCGACTGCGACGTCGCCGACATGGCCGCGCTGGACGACACCTTCGCCGCGCTGGCGCGGGAATGGCCGACGATCGACTTCGTCGTCCACGCCATCGGCTTCTCGGACAAGTCGCAGCTGCGCGGCCGCTACTACGACACCACGCTCGACAATTTCCTGATGACGATGAACGTCTCGGCCTATTCGCTGGTGGCGGTGGCGCAGCGCGCGCGCCGGATGATGCCCAACGGCGGCGCGATCCTGACGCTCACTTATTATGGCGCCGAGAAGGTGATCCCGCATTACAACGTGATGGGCGTGGCCAAGGCCGCGCTGGAGACGAGCGTGAAATATCTCGCGGTCGATCTCGGGCCGGAGAACATCCGCATCAACGCGATCTCGGCGGGGCCGATCCAGACGCTCGCGGCGCGCGGCATCGGCGACTTCAACTATATCCTCAAGTGGAACGAGCTCAACTCGCCGCTGCGCCGCACCGTGACGATCGAGGATGTCGGCGGCGCCGGCCTGTATATGCTGAGCGACCTCGCCAGCGGGGTGACGGGCGAGATCCACCACGTCGACGCCGGGTACAACGTGATCGGCATGAAGGCGGAGGACGCGCCGGACATCGCGCTTGCCTGAGGCGGGCGACACCGCCGAGCTGATCGTCCGCCCCGCGCGCGGCGAGGACGTGGCGGGGATCGACTCGCTGCTGCGCGCCTGTTTCGCGCGCGCCGACGAGGCCGATCTGGTGCGGCAGCTGTGCGTCGACGGTGCCATGGTGCTGATGATGGTGGCGCTCGACGGCACCACCGGCGCCATCGTCGGCGCGGTGGCGTTCAGCCGCATGGCAGTGACGGTCGACGACCGCGCGATCCCCGCGGTGGCGCTGGCGCCGCTCGCGGTGTCGGCTGCCTATCGTCGTCGCGGCGTCGGCGAGGCGCTGGTACAGGCGGGGCTCGACCGGCTCGAGGCCGAGCGCGCGGTGCTGTGCTTCGTGCTGGGCGACCCGGGCTATTACCGACGCTTCGGCTTCCACGAGGATTACGCGAGGAACTTCGTGTCGCCCTACGCGGGTGACGCGCTGCTGGCGCTGCCGCTCCAGGGCGGGCTGATGCCCTGCGGCGTCCGCGGCGACGCGCGTCACGCCGATGCCTTCGCGATGCTCGGCGCTGGGTGAGCGGGGCGCCACGCTCGCGGTGCCCCGGCGAAGGCCGGGGCCGAGGTGGGAAAGCCGTCGTGGATCTCACCAGCGTCCTCCAAGTGGGCCCCGGCCTTCGCCGGGGAACAGCTGCACTAAGCCCCTACCTTCGCCCCTGTCCTAAGCCGCGCGCTTCTGGCACAGCGCGCGCCATGTCCCACGCTGGCCGCCTGCGAACGTTGAGTCCCGACGCGCCGGCGACTCAACATTCGCAATATTCGGACCCTCGCGCATGAGCTACAACACCTTCGGCCGCGTGTTCCGCTTCACCACGTGGGGCGAGAGCCACGGCCCCGCGCTGGGCGCGGTGGTGGACGGCTGCCCGCCGGGGATCGCGCTGGCCGAGACCGACATCCAGCCCTGGCTCGATCGGCGCCGCCCGGGCCAGTCGCGCTTCACCACGCAGCGCCGCGAGCCCGACCAGGTCCGCATCCTCTCGGGCGTGTTCGAGGGGCGCACCACCGGCACGCCGATCAGCCTGATGATCGAGAACGTCGACCAGCGCTCGAAGGATTATGGCGAGGTCGCGCTCGCCTATCGCCCCGGTCACGCCGACTACGCCTATGACGCCAAATACGGCTTCCGCGACTATCGCGGCGGCGGACGATCGTCGGCGCGCGAGACCGCGGCGCGCGTCGCCGCGGGCGCGGTGGCGCGGCTGGTGGTGCCGCAGGTGCGCGTGCGCGCCTGGGTCGAGGCGGTCGGCGGCGACGCGATCGACCCCGCCGCCTTCGACGACGCCGCGATCGACGCCAACCCCTTCTTCTGCCCCGATGCCGTCGCCGCGGCGCGCTGGGAGGAGAAGGTCGACGCCGCGCGCAAGGCCGGCTCCTCGCTCGGCGCGGTGGTGACGTGCGAGGCGACCGGCGTGCCCGCCGGCTGGGGTGCGCCGCTCTACGCCAAGCTCGACAGCGAGCTCGCCGCGGCATGCATGTCGATCAACGCGGTGAAGGGCGTCGAGATCGGTGACGGCTTCGCCGCGGCGGCGCTGTCGGGCGAGCAGAATGCGGACGCGATGCGCCCCGGCGCGGACGGCCCCGCCTTCCTCGCCAACCACGCCGGCGGGATCGCGGGCGGGATCGCGACCGGCCAGCCGATCCGCGTCCGCGTCGCCTTCAAGCCGACCAGCTCGATCCTCACCCCCGTCCCCACCGTCACGCGCGAGGGCGAGGCGACCGAGATCGCCACTAGAGGGCGGCACGATCCCTGCGTCGGCATCCGCGGCGTGCCCGTCGTGGAGGCCATGGTCGCGCTGGTGCTCGCCGACCAGGCCTTGCTTCACCGCGCGCAATGTGGCTAAGTTGGTTAATTTAGCAGAGGAATGAGCGGAACACCGGCTCTGTGCGGCTCGTTGGGGGCTAACATCACAGGAGAGGTTTCCATGCGTATTCTCATTATCGCGGCTGCTGCCGCGCTCGCCCTTCCCGCCGTCGCCTCGGCCCAGACCACCGGTGGAACCGGCGGTAGCATGGGCGGTGGCATGGGTCAGTCGGGCTCCGGCATGGACCAGGGCTCGATGGGCACGATGCAGCAGCCCGGCACCACCGGCACGACCACCCAGGGCACGCAGTCGGACACCATGTCGACGACCTCGCCGCGGTCGACGCGTGAGGCGCGTCGCTCGTCGCGCAACCACTCGAAGATGAGCCAGCCGAGCACCAGCACGACGCCGGATCCGTCGACCCAGACGATGAACCCGGATCCGACGGTCGCGCCGATGTCGCAGAACAACCCGCGCACGACCGGTGCCGACCCGATGGCGACGACGCCGCAGTCGCCGCAATAACCTCGCCGATCTCGACCCCCGCGCCGATGCGCGGGGGTCGCGTCGCGATCAGTCGGCGAACGGGTCGCGCACCAGGATCGTGTCGGCGCGTTCGGGACTGGTCGACACCAGCGCGACGGGGCAGCGGATCAGCTCCTCGATACGCCTGATATATTTGATCGCCTGCGCCGGCAGTTCTGCCCAGCTGCGCGCCCCCGCGGTCGACTCATGCCAGCCCTCGACCGTCTCGTAGACCGGCTCGACCAGCGCCTGCTCAGCGGCATGCGCCGGGAAGTAATCGATGACGTCACCGCGCAGCCGATAGCCGGTGCAGATCCGTACCTCGTCCATGCCGTCGAGCACGTCGATCTTGGTCAGCGCGATGCCGGTGATGCCACCCACCGCGGCCGACTGTCGCACCAGCACCGCGTCGAACCAGCCGCAGCGCCGCTTGCGCCCGGTCACCGTGCCGAACTCGTGCCCGCGCGTGCCGAGCCGCTCGCCGACCGCGTCCTCCAGCTCCGTCGGGAACGGCCCCGAGCCGACGCGCGTGGTATAGGCCTTGGCGATCCCCAGCACGAAGCCGACCGCCGCCGGCCCCAACCCCGAGCCGCCCGCCGCGGTCCCCGCGATCGTGTTCGACGAGGTGACGAACGGGTAAGTGCCATGGTCGATGTCGAGCAGCACGCCCTGCGCGCCCTCGAACAGGATCCTCTTGCCCGCCTCCTTGGCGAGGTTGAGGTCGCGCCACACCGGCTTGGCGAAGGGGAGGACGAAGCCGGCGATCGCGCGCAGCTCGGCCACCAGCGCGTCGCGGTCGATCGGTGCCTCGCCGAAACCGGCGCGCAACGCGTCGTGGTGCGCGGTGAGCCGATCCAGCTGCGGGCCGAGATCGTCGAGATGCGCCAGGTCGCAGACGCGCAGCGCGCGGCGGCCGACCTTGTCCTCATAGGCCGGACCGATGCCGCGCCGCGTCGTGCCGATCTTGCCCGCGCCGCTGGCGTCCTCGCGCAACGCGTCCAGGTCGCGGTGGAACGGCAGGATCAGCGCGCAATTGTCCGCGATCCGCAGCGTCTCGGGCGTGGCGACGACGCCCTGCGCCGCCAGCCGCTCGATCTCGGCCCTGAGCGCCCAGGGATCGAGCACTACGCCGTTGCCGATCACCGAGGGCGTGCCGCGCACGATGCCCGAGGGCAGCAGCGAGAGCTTGTAGACCGATTCGCCCACCACCAGCGTGTGGCCCGCGTTGTGCCCGCCCTGGAAGCGCACGACCACGTCGGCGCGCTCGGCGAGCCAGTCGACGATCTTGCCCTTGCCCTCGTCGCCCCATTGCGCGCCGATGACTGCTACGTTGGCCATGGATACAGGTCTCCGCCTGCCGGGCGAACCCGCGCGCCCTTCGACAGGACTCGGCACGCGAGTGGTTCAGCGATGTCGGAGGCGCGGGTAGCGGCGGGGTGGCGGCAGGTCAACCGATGCCAGCCCGGCACGCGGTCGCGTCACTCCGGGCCAGTCTCGGCCTTGACCGAGTCCGGTGCGCCGGGTCACGCTCCGACCCGGGGGGATCGATCGACGATGCGACTGTCATTGCTCTGTGCGCTCGCGGGCGCGCTCCTGGCCGCGCCCGCCGCGGCGCGCGACCTCAAGGTCGGCCAGCCCGCGCCGCCGATCGAGCTGACCCTGGTCGACGGCAGCAAGACCACGCTCGCCGATCACAAGGGCGAGGTGGTGCTGCTCAACTTCTGGGCGACCTGGTGCGTACCGTGCCGCGCCGAGCTGCCGCTGCTCGACGGCTATTATCGCCGCGCGAGACAGCACGGGCTGAGCGTCTTCGCGGTGGCGACCGACGGTTCGGCGCCGCTCCACCGGCTCAAGCCGGTCTTCGCCGCCATGGCGATCCCCGCGGTGCGGCGGATCAAGGGCATGAGCGCGGAGATGCCCGCGGTTCCGACCAATTACATCATCGATCGCGCCGGCGTGGTGCGCTACGCCAAGGCCGCCGCGCTCGACCTCGACGATCTCAACCGCGAGCTGATCCCGCTGCTCAACGAACCCGCCCCGAAGGGCTGAGCGGAAACGCGGGGAACGGCGCCAGGTCGCACGAGTTGAGCGGGGATGAAGACGTCCGCCCTCACCGCCGCCCTCCTCCTGCTCGCCGCCTGCGGCGACCGGACCGGGCAGACGGGAGGCGACGGCGCGTCCGGGGCTGCGGCCAACGCAACCGCCGCCCCGGACGCCGCCAGCGTCACTCCTGACCCGAGCGCGTCACCCCCGAGCGCCACGCCCGCCCCGTCGCGGGCGCGCTATCTCGGCCGCTGGCGCGGCGTGGAGGGGCTCAACCTCGTCGTCACGCCGCGCGCCGGCGACGGCGACGCGGTCACATTGGCGATGCAGTGGAGCCTCGACGACAAAGGGACCTATGACGGCGAGGTCACCGCCGAGGGCATCGCCTTCGAGCGCGAGGGCGCGCGCGAGCTGCTGCGACCGAGCGACGGCGCCGCGACCGGGCTGAAATATCTCGACGGCAAGAAGGACTGTCTGACGGTGAAGGCCGGCGAGGGTTACTGCCGCGACTGAATCGCGCGATCGAGCGCGATGAGCCGCTCCGCCTGCGCGAGGTGAAGCCGCTCCACCATCTCGCCCTCGACACGGATCGCGCCCAGCGCGGCATGAGCGGGTAGAGCGAAGGCGGCGACGACGCGCTCGGCGCGCGCGACCGCCTCGACCGAGGGAGCGAAGGCGCGATTGGCGGCAGCGATCTGCGCGGGGTGGATCAGCGTCTTGCCGTCGAAGCCCCAGCGCGCGCCCTGGTCGCAGGCGCGCTCGATCGCGGCGGGATCGTCGATCGCGTTGGTGACGCCGTCGAGCGCGGCGATGCCCGCGAGGCGCGCGGCGAGCACCACCTCGGTGAGGATCGACCACAGCGGCGCGCGATCGTCGCCGGGCGCGCAGCGCAGCTCGCGTGCGAGGTCGTTGGGCCCGACCACCAGTGCGGCGAGACCGGTGTCGCGCGCCGCCGCGGCGATCGCGCGCGACGACGCGACGCCGGCGCAGGTCTCGATCATGGCCCATAGCGCCGGACCCTCGCCGAGCGCGGCGCGCGCCGCGTGGAGCGTGGCAGGGTCGTCGACCTTGGGCAGCAGCACCGCGTCGAGCGCCGCGCCGCGCAGCGCGGCGAGGTCGTCGGGGCCCCATTCGGTGTCGGCGGCGTTGACCCGCACGACGCGCTCACGCCTGCCCCAGCCGCCGGTCTCCAACGCCGCGACCGCCGCCGCGCGCGCCTCGTGCTTCGTCGCCGGTGCCACCGAGTCCTCGAGATCGAGGATCACCGCGTCGCAGTCGAGCGTCACCGCCTTGGCGAGCGCGCGCGGGTTCGACGCGGGCATGAACAAGGCGCTGCGGCGCGGCCGCGTCGCCGCCGCGCTCACTTCTCCGCGAACCCCGTCGGCGCGGGCGACACCGCCACCGCGGCGCCGACGCGCAATTCCTTCACCTCGAGCGCGCGCTCGGCGACGCCGTCGCGGCCGAAGCGGAACGCGCCGTCGATCCCGGCGAAGCCGTCGGCGTCGCGCAGCCGCGGCTCGGGGAAAGCGGTGCCCGGCCGCCAGTCGCGCGCGATCCGCACCACCAGCAGCACCGAGTCGTAGCCGAGGCTCGACAGCCGATACGGCGCGGCGTTGAAGCGGGTGCGATAGTTGCGCGCATATTGGCGGTAGAGGTCGTCGGGCACGCTAGCGAACCACGATCCGTTCAGCGCCGGCGCGCTGGCTCCCTTGTCCGCGTTCCACAATTCGGTGCCGAGGATCTGCGTCGTCGGGCTGTCGCGGCGAAGAAGCGGCACCGCCGCGGTGGCGGAGCCCGCGCTGTCGGCGATCAGGATCGCGTCGAACGGCGCGTCCTTGGCCATGCGCTGCACCGCCGCGCCCAGCGCGCCGGGACCGCGGTCATAGGTCTGCAGCGAGACCACGCGCCCGCCCGCCTGCTCCACCGCGCGCAGGAAGGCGGTGGAGGCGCGGCTGCCGTACAGCGCGTTGGGCACCAGCCCGCCGAAATTGTTCATGCCGCGCGCGCGCGCGAAGCCGACCACGCGCTCGATCGACTGTGCCGGGGCGTAGCCCAGCACATAGGTGCCGTTGCCCGCCACACCGGTGTCGTTCGAGAAGGACAGGACCGGCACCTTGGCGGCGCGCGCGATCGGCGCCACCGCGCGCACGTCCTCGGCGAGCAGCGGCCCCAGGATCAGCTGCGCGCCGTCGGCGATCGCGCGCGAGGCGGCCTGGGCCGCGCCCGTCGCGGTATCGTAGCTGGTGATTCGCACCTGCGCGTTGCGCGTGTCGAGCAGCGCGAGCTGGGTCGCGTTGGCGAGGCTGCGCCCCACGCCCGCGTTGCTGCCCGACAGCGGCACCAGCAGCGCGACCCGGTGCCGCTCGACGTCGTGCGGCAGGCCGGTGACCACCTCGGGGGCGGTGTCGCGCGGCGGCTGGGCGCTGGTCTGCGGCCGCGGCGCCTCGACGGGGGCGCGCGGCACCACCGTCGAGCAGGCCGCGAGCAGCAGCGCGCCGGTGACCGCGACCAACCGGCTCCATGCGCTCGACCATTGCGGCCGCCCGATCGCCTCTGCCATGACATCTCCCGTGAACTCTCTACCGCCTGGGCTCTACATCGTCGCCACCCCGATCGGCAATCTCGGCGATCTCTCGCCGCGCGCGGCGGAGGTGCTCGCCGCCGCCGACGTCATCGCGGTGGAGGATTCGCGCGTCACCGCCGGGCTGCTGCGCCACATCGGCGCCAAGCGGCCGATGACCCCCTATCACGACCACAATGCCGCCGAGGTCCGCCCGCGACTGATCGAGCGGATGGCGGGCGAGGTGGTCGCGCTCGTCTCCGACGCGGGCACGCCGCTGATCTCCGATCCCGGTTACAAGCTGGTGCGCGAGGCGCGCGCGGCGGGGCGCCACGTCGTGACGGTGCCGGGCGCCTGCGCCGCGGTGGCCGCGCTGACTCTGGCCGGCCTGCCGACCGACCGCTTCCTGTTCCTCGGTTTCCTCCCGCCCAAGGAGCAGGCCCGCGCCGAGGCGATCCGCGAGGTCGCGGCGGTGCGCGCGACCCTGGTGCTGTACGAGTCGGGGCCGCGGCTGGGCGCCTGCCTCGCCGCGCTGGCGCAGCTGCTGGGCGAGCGCGAGGCGGCGGTGTGCCGGGAGATCACCAAGAAGTTCGAGGAGGCGGTGACCGGCACGCTCGGCGAGCTGGCGGCGCGCTACGCCGAGGCGCCACCCAGGGGCGAGATCGTCGTCGTGGTCGCCCCCCCTGCCCCGCCCGCCGCGGCGAGCGCGGCCGACGCCGACGCGGCGCTGACGGAGGCGCTCACCCGCCTGCCCGCCTCCAAGGCGGCGGGCGAGGTGGCGAAGGCGCTCGGGCTCGATCGCCGCGCGCTCTACGCGCGGGCGCTCGCACTCAAGGGGTAGCCGCGGCGCCCGCCTCGTTCTCCCGCGCGATCGCGCCCGCCATCCGGCCGCGCTGGGTGTAGGCGAAGGCGTTGGCCCCGCCGGTGTACAGGCCGCGCAGATAGCCCCGGTCGAAGGCGGTGAGCTGCGCGGGCGGCGCGGCCTTCGTGCCGAACAGCGCCAGGATCGTGTCGAGCCCGCCGCCGGCGAGCTCACGCGCGCCGGCGAACAGCCGCAGCGCGGCATAGTCGGCGAGCTGACGCGACGTCTTTCCCACGACGGCCCGACGCTCGACGATCAGCACGGCGGTGATCACGTCCTGTCGCACCGGCTGGTTGACCCTCGACGCGACCGCGACCCTGAAGGTCGGGGGTCCGTCGCCCGGCAGATTCGTCTCGCCCTCGCGCGTGCGCACCTCGGTGAGCCGCCACGCGAACGCCGGCCCCTGGCCCTTGAGCAGCGCGCGACGCGCGTTGAAGCCGACCCCCAGCAGCGCGCGATGGTTGGACCGCGCCATCTTCACCACCTCGGCGTGCGCGTCGTCGACGAACAGCACCATCGTGTTGGGGCGGCATCGATCGCCGGCGAGTGTGATGCCGGCGAGATCGGCGTCCTCGAGCATGCGCTGGGCGATCTCGCCCGACACCTTGCTCGAGAGCCCGCCGACCGCGACGCACACCGGCGCCTGGAAACGGGCCAGCGGCATGTTCTGCGATACCGGCCCCGTCGCCGCGCGCACCTGGCTGCCGATCACCTCGCGGGTCGGCGCGGCGACGACGATGTCGCCGTTGTCGCCGAGCCGCTGCTCCGCGGCGGGGACAGGGGCGGAGACGGGATCGGCGCCGGCCGCAGGCCCATCGGTCGGCTCCGGTCGGGGCGACGCGGTGACGGGCGCCGCGCCGGGGATCTGCGTCGCCGCGGCCGGTGCCGACGCGACGACCCACGCTGCCAGAAAGGGGCCGATCATCGCCTTCTCCCGTCGTGCACGCACCAGACTAGATGCCTCCAGCGATCGTGTGGGCTACTTTTCCATCCGAACCGGACGGAAAGCGCGACGTCGTGGCAGTCGGCCGGATCGACGACGACGGGTGGGACGATCTGTCCCATCGAAGCCGACCGCGGACGTGCCTACATCGCGAAGCATGGACCCGACACCCCCTGCCCCCGTCGCGCCGAGCGGTCGCGACCGTTTCTGGTGGATCATCCGATCGGGCTGGCGCGGCCGCTGCCCGCGCTGCGGCGTGGGCAAGATGTTCGCCTCCTGGCTCAAGGTGGTGCCGCGCTGCAGCCACTGCGGGCTCGACTATCGCTTCGCCGCGCCCGACGACGGCCCCGCCTTCTTCTCGCTGTGCGTCATCGCGCTGCCGCTGACCGCCTTCGTCGTGTGGCTCCAGGTCGCCTTCGAACCGCCGGCCTGGGTGCATCTCGTCACCTCGGTTCCGGTGATGACCCTCGGCACGCTGCTGCCGCTGCGCCCGATCAAGGGGTGGCTGGTCGCGTCGCAATATGTCAACCGCGCGCAGGAGGCGGGGACGCGCGGGCTGTGGTCCGACCTGCACGGGACATCCGGCGCGAGCGACTTCGACCAGTGAGCCGGCGCCGGCTCGCCCTCGCCGCGGTCGCGCTGCTCGCCGGCTGCGGCGACTCAGACGTGGCCACTCGGCGCGAGGCGCTGGGCGCCGACCCGACGCTGGCGGCGCGGCTCGCCGTCGCGGACGCGCGGCATGGCGCGCGGCTCTTCCGCCAGTGCGCCGCCTGCCACACGATCGGTGTCGGCGCGGGCGACCGCGACGGGCCCAACCTGCGGGGCGCGATGGGCGCGCCCGTCGCCGGCGTGAGCGCGCGCTTCGGCTATACCGCGGCGCTGCGCGCACATGGCGGACGCTGGACCGACGAGGCGATGGACGATTGGCTCGCCGACCCGGCCGCGGTCGCGCCCGGCACCGCGATGCGCTTCCGCGGGGTACGCGACCCGCTCGATCGCGCCGACCTCATCGCCTATCTCTACCAGCAGCGCGTCGGCGCCCGCTGAGCCGGGCCAGCGGACGCTTGCCGGTGCGGCGCGGCTGGCGCACGCCACGGTGATGCGCCGCCCCCGCTCCCTGCGCGACCGCCGCGACGCCGAGGCGGCGGGGCGACGCGGCGAGCGGCTCGCCGCCTGGTGGTTGCGTCTACAGGGCTGGCAGATCCTCGACCGGCGCGTGCGTACGCCCGCGGGTGAGGTCGACCTGGTGGCGCGGCGTGGCGCGCTGGTCGCCTTCGTCGAGGTCAAGGCACGGCGCACCGCCGCCGAGCTCGACACCGCGATCGACGAGCGCCGGCTCGCGCGCGTCGCCGCCGCGGCCGAGCTGCTGATGTCGCGCTACGCGCTGCCGGGGGACGACATCCGCGTCGACGTGCTGCTGCTCGCCCCCGGCGCGCGCCCGCGCCACATCGAGAACGCCTGGATCGGCTGAGCGCCGGTGCGAGGGCGGGCGTGACATTGCCGGTGCAGCACCCTACCTGCCGCCGCATCGCACCGCCGCAGAGGGACAGTCCATGGCGCTCACCGTCGCGGTCCAGATGGACCCGCTCGACCAGATCAACATCGCCGGCGACTCGACCTTCGCGCTGATGCTCGCCGGCCAGGCGCGCGGGCACCGGCTGTTCCATTACACCGCGGACCAGCTCAATTGGTCGGACGGCAGGCTGTGGACCAGCGCGCATCCGGTGACGGTGCGGCGCGTCGCGGGCGATCATTTCAGCGTCGAGGCCCCGGTCGCGCTCGATCTCGGCGACGAGGTCGACGTGGTGCTGATGCGCCAGGACCCGCCGTTCGACCTCGGCTACATCACCGCCACCCACCTGCTCGAGCGCGTCGCCGACCGGACGCTGGTGGTCAACGATCCCGCCAGCGTGCGCAACGCGCCCGAGAAGGTGTTCGTGCTCGACTATGCGCGCTTCATGCCGCCGACGCTGGTGACCCGCTCGCTCGACGAGGCGCGCGCCTTCCTCGCGCGGCACGGCGCGATTGTGGTCAAGCCGCTCCACGGCAACGGCGGGAAGGCGATCTTCCGCGTCGGCCCCGAGGGCGAGAATCTCTCCGCGCTGATCGAGGTGTTCAACCAGACCTGGCGCGAGCCGCACATGGTGCAGGCCTTCCTCCCCGACGTCGCCAAGGGCGACAAGCGCATCGTGCTGGTCGACGGCGAGGTGGCGGGCGCGATCAACCGGCTGCCGGGCGCGGGCGAGATCCGCAGCAACCTCGCGGTCGGCGGCTCGGCCGAGAAGACCGAGCTGACCCCGCGCGAGCGCGAGATCTGCGCCGCGCTCGGCCCCGAGCTGAGACGTCGCGGGCTGATCTTCGTCGGCATCGACGTGATCGGCGGCGAGTGGCTGACCGAGATCAACGTCACCTCCCCGACCGGAATCGTCGCGATCGAGCGGTTCGACGGCACCGACGTCGCCGGTCTCATCTGGGACGCGATCGAGCGCCGCCACGCGGAACGGACGCGCTGACCGCGCCGTTGGCGGAGACGTGACCGAGTTCATCGTCAGCTGGATCGTCAAGGGCGGCTACCTCGGCATCTTCCTGCTGATGGCGCTGGAGAATATCGTTCCCCCCATCCCCTCGGAGGTGATCATGGGGCTGGGCGGGATCGCGGTGGCGCGCGGGCAGATGGCGCTGGTGCCGCTGCTGCTGTGGGGCACTGCCGGCACCACCGCGGGCAATCTGTTCTGGTACTGGGTCGGCCGCCGCGTCGGCTATGCGCGCTTCCGCCCCTTCGTCGAGCGCCACGGCCGCTGGCTGACGATGGAGTGGGATGACGTCGAGCGCGTACAGCATTTCTTCCATCGTCACGGCGGCTGGGTGATCTTCGTGTTTCGTTTCATGCCGACCTTCCGCACGATGATCTCGCTCCCCGCGGGCATGGCGGCGATGCCGCTGTGGCGCTTCCTGACCATGACCTTCCTCGGCAGCGTCATCTGGAACGCGGTGCTGGCGGGCGCCGGCTATTATCTCGGCAGCCGGTTCAGCGAGCTCGACCGCTACGTCGGACCGGTCGGGATCGCGCTGACGGTGCTGGCGCTGGGTTACTACGTCTATCGTGTCGTCACCTGGTCGCCGCGGGGCGAGTAGATCCTCCCGGGCGTAGGACCCGGCTATGATCCCTGCGCCTCGCCGGGGATGCTTCCGCGCACGCGGGAGCCAAGGATGACGAGCGTCGTCCCATGGTTCGAGGGTCTGACCCACCTCAATCGATCCGTGTCAGGGCCGCAGGCGTGACGCTCGTGGCTCTGGCCCCTGCGCCGGCAGGAGCACCCCGCTGACTCACACCAGATGGATCAGCGTCTAGGCTTCGGCGCTCGCCGGAGTACGGCTCAGCTTGCGAGGGATCGCACTCTGGCGGCCCTGGTCGCGTCGAGACCCGATTGAGCCGTTCCGCCCGCGGCCCACCACCACCGCACCTCCGCGCGGGGAAGCGTCTCTCGCTCACCCGCGCGGGTGCGCGGCGCGGTAGACGTCGAGCAGGTGCGCCGCATCGACCGCGGTGTAGACCTGGGTCGAGCTCAGGCTGGCGTGGCCGAGCAGCTCCTGCAGCGCGCGCAGGTCGGCGCCGCGGCCCAGCAGATGCGTCGCGAAACTGTGGCGCAGCGCGTGCGGCGTGGTACGATCGCCCAGGCCCAGCCGCGCGCGCGCGCCGCGCACCTTGAGCCGGACCACGCCGGGTGACAACGCGCCGCCCTTCACGCCGCGGAACAGCGACTCGTCGGTCGACAGCGGCCAGGGGCAGAGCGCCACATAGCGCTCGACCGCGGCGCGCACCTCGGCGAGCAGCGGCACCACGCGCGTCTTGGCACGCTTGCCGGTGACCCGCAGCGTCTCGCCGAGCGGCAGAACCGCGCCCGGCAGCGTCACCGCCTCCCCGATGCGCAGCCCCGCGCCGTAGAGCAGCAGCAGCACCGCCCAGTCGCGCGCCGCCACCCACGGCTCGTCGCTGTCCTCCGACACGTCGGTGGCGAGCGCGACCGCCTCGTGCGGCGCGATCGGGCGTGGCACCCCCTTGCGGACGCGCGGTCCGCGCAGCCGCGGCGCCGCGCCGCTGCCCCCGGCCCAGTCGAGGAAGCCGCGCAGCGCGGAGAGCTCGCGCGCCGCCGAGGCATTGCCTAACCCCGCGCCTGCGCCCGTTCCCGCGCCGCGCCGGTGCGCGAGGAAGGCGCGCAGGTCGGCCGCGTCGACCCGCGCCAGCCCCGCGCGGTCGATCTCCTCGCCCCGGTGCGCGGTGAGGAAGGCGAGCAGCCGCGCCGCGGTGGCGCGATAGGCGCGCACCGTATGTTCCGAGCGGCGGCGGTCGCGCGCGAGATGGATGGCATAGTCGTCGGCGAGCGTCAGCGGCACCTCCAGCATCGCGGTCGGCCTTCTCCTTTCGTCGCATTTTGCGTGCTTACGCGCGGGTGGAAAAGGTAAATTAACGTGAGGCAACCATAAGGTCGGCGATGGCACCCCCCTCTCCTCTCACGGTCCCGACGGGCGAGTCGAGTCGCCTCGCCGCGCTGAACGCGCTCGCGCTGCTCGACAGCGAGCCCGAGAAGGAGTTCGACGCGCTCGTGGCGCTCGCCGCGCAGCTGCTCGGCTGCCCCACCGCGCTGCTCAACCTGGTCGACCGCGACCGTCTGTGGATCAAGGCCAGCGCCCGCCCGACCGCGTCGCGCGAGCTGCGGCGCGACATCGCCTTCTGCGACCGCACCGTCACCGAGCGCGACATGGTGGTGATCGAGGACCTCGCCGCCGACCCGCGCTTCGGCACCAGCCCGCTGGTGGTGGAGAACGGCCTGCGCTTCTACGCCGGCGCGCCGGTCAACGTGCTCGGCCACGACGGCGTGCGCCACACCGTCGGCACGCTCTGCGCGGTCGACGTCGCGCCGCGGACGCTGGACGAGCCCGCGCGTGCCGCGCTGCGCCACCTCGCCGCGCTCGCCGAGGCGCTGCTCGAGGCGCGCCGCACCGCGCTGAAGGCCATCCACATCGCCACCACCGGCGAGCTGCTCGTCACCCAGCTCGCGCGGCAGGACCATATCTTCCGCCAGGCCGAGCAGATCGCGATGATCGGCTCGTGGCGGCTGTCGGTCGAGGATCAGTCGCTGGAATGGTCGGACAATGTCTATCGCATCCATGGCCTGCCGCTGGGCGAGAAGCCTGACCTGTCGCGCGCGCTCGGCTTCTACCCCGCCGCGGTGCGCGACGGCGTCGCCGCCACGGTGGAGCGCGCGATCCGCGAGGGCAGGCGCTTCGATTTCGAGAGCGACTTCGTCACCGCCGACGGGCGCACCCTGCGCGTCCGCTCGATGGGCGACCCCGAGATCGTCGACGGCGCGGTCGTCGGCATGGTCGGCGTGTTCCAGGACATCACCGAGCGCCACGCGCTCGAGGTGCAGCTACGCCACGCCGCCGACACGGACGCGCTCACCGGATTGGCCAACCGCGCCGCGTTCGACCGCGCGCTCGACTATGCGATGGCGCGCGCGCGGCGTGACGACACCCCGCTCCACCTCGTGCTGATCGACCTGGACGGCTTCAAGGCGATCAACGACACGCTCGGCCACGGTGCCGGCGACGACGTGCTTCGGCTCACCGGGGCGGCCTTGTCCGAGCCGTGGCTGCGCGGCACGCTGGCGGCGCGGATCGGCGGCGACGAGTTCGCGCTGATCGTCGAGGACCCGGCGCTGATCGCCGATCTCGACGGGCTGCGCGAGCGAGTCGAGGCGGCGCTGCGGGTGGCGGTGGAGGCGAACGGCGTGACGATGACGAGCGCCGGCTCGATCGGCATCGCCGCCTTCGACGACGACTGCCACTCGCTGCGCGACCTCGCGCGCCGCGCCGACGTGCTGCTGTACCAGGCCAAGCGCGCACGCGTCGGTCGGCACCGCTTCGCGCCGCCGCGCCGGGTGGCGTAGCGGCGCGATCGGCCCCCGGGTCAGCCGTCGCGCGCGACCTGGAAGCCGGCGAAGGACTGGCTCACCGGCATCAGCTCCAGCCGGTTGACGTTGAGATGCGGCGGCAGCGTCGCGATCCACAGCACGGTCGCGGCGATATCCTCTGCGGTCATCGGCTCGGCACCGGCGTAGAGCGTGTCGGAGGCGGCCCGATCGCCGCCGGTGCGCACCAGCGTGAACTCGGTCTCGACCATGCCCGGGTCGATCGCGCTGACGCGGACCCCGGTGCCGTGCAGGTCGGAGCGCAGCATCAGCGTGAGCTGCTGCACGAACGCCTTGGTCCCGCCATAGACGTTGCCGCCGGGATAGGGGTAGCTGCCCGCGACCGAGGCCAGGTTGATGATCGCGCCCTTGCGCTCGATCAGCCCGGGCAGCAGCCGGTGCGTGATCCCCACCAGCGCGGTGACGTTGGTGTCGATCATCGTCTTCCACTGCGCCAGATCGGCGTGCTGCGCCGGCCCTGTCCCCAGCGCGAGTCCGGCGTTGTTGACGAGCAGGTCGATACCGCGGAAGCGATCGGGCAGCGCGTCGAGCGCCGCCGCGACGGCACCCTCGTCGCGCACGTCGAACAGGGCGGGGTGGAGCGAGTCGCCGAGATCGGTGCCGAGCGCATCGAGTCGCTCGGCGCGCCGCCCCGTCGCGATCACCTGCCAGCCCGCGCCCACCAGCGCGCGCGCGGTCGCCGCGCCGATCCCCGAGGTGGCGCCCGTCACGATCGCGGTCTTCACTGTCATGGACTCACCTCTCATCGCCTCGGGGCGGCCGTGCCGAGCGCCCCGCGTCCCATTACCCCGGTCGCGTCGCCGCTCTAGCCCCGACACGCTGCGACGCCAACGCCTCGTCCGGGGATCGCGGGCCGACGGCAGTGCGGATCGCTCGAGGCTTCCCGCCGACTCCCCGCTGCCCCATATGGCGCGCATGTCCTCCCGCGCGCGCGTCCTCGTCCTCAATTCCGCGCTCGGCCCGCTCGACTATCGCGTGCCGCGCGAGCTGGCGGTCGAGCCCGGCACGATCGTGGTCGCGCCGCTCGGGCCGCGCCAGCTGCTCGGGGTGGTGTGGGAGCCCGAGCGCATGCCCTCGGACGCCGAGGTCGGCGACAACCGGCTACGCAACCTGCTCGCGGTCGCCGACGTGCCGCCGCTGCGCGCGCCGCTGCGCCGATTGATCGAGTGGACCGCGGACTATTATCTCGCGCCGCCCGCGGCGGTGGCGCGCATGGCGCTGTCGTCGAGCGCGGCGCTGGAAGGGGCACGCAGCGCGATCGAGTATCGCGCCACGGGCGATGCGCCCGACCGCCTCACGCCGCAGCGCGCGCAGGCGCTCGAGCGGATCGGCGACCGCCAGGGCCTCATCCGCGAGCTGGCGACGATCGCCGAGGTGAGCGACGCGGTGATCCGCGGGCTGGTCAAGAGCGGCGCGATCGAGCCGGTCGAGGTCGGCATCGACAGCCCCTATCCGGTGCCCGACCCCGATCACGCGCCGCCTGCCCTATCCCCCGAGCAGCAGGAGGCCGCCGCGACGCTGGTGGGCGCGATCGAGGCCGCCGCGTTCCGCCCGATCCTCCTCGACGGCGTCACCGGCTCGGGCAAGACCGAGGTCTATTTCGAGGCGGTCGCGGCGGCGCTGCGCGGCGGCAGACAGGTGTTGGTGCTGCTCCCGGAGATCGCGCTGACCGAGCCCTTCCTCAGGCGCTTCCACGATCGCTTCGGCTGCGAGCCGGTGGCGTGGCACTCGGGCCTGCGCGCGACCCAGCGGCGGCGGGCCTGGCGCGCGGTGGCGAGCGGTGAGGCCAGGGTGACCGTGGGGGCGCGCTCGGCCCTGTTCCTGCCCTATGCCGAGCTCGGGCTGATCGTGGTCGACGAGGCGCACGAGACGAGCTTCAAGCAGGAGGACGGCGTCCACTATCACGCGCGCGACGTCGCGGTGATGCGCGGGCTGTTCGAGCGCTGCCCGGTGATCCTCGCCTCCGCCACCCCCGCGATCGAGACCCGCCACCAGGTGGCGCTCGGTACCTATGCCGAGGTGAAGCTGCCGGGCCGCTACGGTGTCGCCGAGATGCCCGCGATCGCCGCGATCGACCTCATCGAGGAGCCGCCCGAGCGCGGCCGCTGGCTCAGCCCGCGACTGGTGGAGGCGCTGCGCGACACGCTGGCGCGCGGTGAGCAGTCGCTGCTGTTCCTCAACCGCCGCGGCTATGCCCCGCTGACCCTGTGCCGCACCTGCGGCCACCGCTTCCAATGTCCGAACTGCACCGCCTGGATGGTCGAGCACCGGCTGACGCGGCGGCTCGCCTGTCACCATTGCGGCCATGTCGAGCCGGTGCCGCGGCTCTGCCCCGAGTGCGTCAACGAGGACACTTTGGTGGCGTGCGGCCCGGGGGTGGAGCGGATCGCCGACGAGGTGGCCGCGCTGTTCCCCGAGGCGCGCGCCGCGGTGGTGACGTCGGACACGATCTGGTCGCCCGCCAAGGCGGCCGAGTTCGTCGCGCGAATGGAGGAGGGCGCGATCGACATCGTCGTCGGCACCCAGCTGGTGACCAAGGGCTACCACTTTCCCAACCTGACTCTGGTCGGCGTGGTCGACGCCGATCTCGGGCTCGACGGCGGCGACCTGCGCGCGGCGGAGCGCACCTTCCAGCAGATCCGCCAGGTCTCGGGGCGCGCCGGGCGCGGCGCGAAGAAAGGGCAGGTGTTCATCCAGACGCACAGCCCCCGCGCGCAGGTGATGCAGGCGCTGGTGACCGGCGACGCCGACGCCTTCTACGCCGCCGAGACCGAGGCGCGGCAGGAGGCGGGCGCGCCGCCGTTCGGCCGCTACGCCGCGATCATCGTGTCGAGCGAGGACCAGGCGGCGGCGCACGAGGCGGCGCGGCTGATCGGTCGCCACGCGCCCGAGGTGGAAGGGATGGCGGTGTACGGCCCCGCACCCGCGCCGCTGGCGATGCTACGCGGGCGCCATCGGTTCCGGCTGCTGGTCCATGCGCGGCGCGCGCTGGACGTGCAGGACGTGATCCGCGCCTGGCTCGGCGCGCTCGACTGGCCGGCGAAGGTGCGGGTCGCGGTGGACGTCGACCCGTACAGCTTTCTCTGAGTCGGGCCGGCGAGCGGCGTTAGCCGGCGTGTTCGGCCAGGACGGTCAGGCCCTTGGCGTTGACCTCGGCGAAGCCGCCGCGGATCGCGATCGTCTCCGGCGCGGCGCCCGGCGCCTTCTGCACCAGCACGTCGCCGTCGCGGATCGTCGACATGAAGGGGGCGTGCCCCTCGAGCACGGCGAAGTCGCCGTCGGTGCCGGGCACGGTGACCATGTGCACCTCGTCCGAGCGGACGATGCGTTCGGGGGTGACGAGTTCGAAGTGAAGCATGGCTGGGATCCTGGACGGCATAGAGATTAGGGCCGAGGCGCGAGGGCGACATCGCACAGGCGCGGTCGTGAGACTAGTCGATCAGAGCTTCAGCACCGCGACCAGCACGCCGGTGGCGGTGAAGATCGCGCCGACGAGCCAAGTCAGCAGCTGCGTCTTGGCGGACTCAATGCGCGCGGTCATCCGCTCCTCGACCAGCCGGAGATCGGTGGCGGCCTGAGCGAAGCGCGCATCGACTTTGACGTCCGCCTCGTCGAGGCGCGCCTCGATCTGATCGAACCGCGCGTCGACCTGCGCGAACCGCGCGTCGACTCGGGCTGCCTCACGATCGAACCGAGCATCGACCCGGGCGGCCTCCTGCTCGAACCGAGCGTCGATCCGCTCGCCGAGCCGATCCAGGTCCGCCTTCGTCGCGGTCCCCTCGCTCATCGCGCGGCCGATCGCGGCGGCGATGGCCTCGGCCTGGTCCTGCGGCAGCGCCGCCGCGCGCAGGTCCTTCGCGATCGAGAGCGTGTCGATGCCCATGCCCCCTGAGGTAGCCGAGCACCGACACCGAGTCGATCAGGCGTCCTGCGCCAGCTTCTCCGCTTTGGCGACCGCCTCGTCGATGCCGCCGACCATGTAGAAGGCCGCTTCGGGAAGATGGTCGTACTCGCCGTTCACCACTGCCTTGAAGGAGCGGATCGTGTCGTCGAGCTGTACGAACTTGCCCGGGATGTTGGTGAACACCTCGGCGACGTGGAACGGCTGCGATAGGAAGCGCTGGATCTTGCGCGCGCGGCTGACCGTCAGCTTGTCCTCCTCGGAGAGCTCGTCCATCCCGAGGATCGCGATGATGTCCTGCAGCGACTTGTACTTCTGCAGCGTCTGCTGGACCGCGCGCGCGGTGTCATAGTGATCCTGACCGACGATGCGCGGCTCGAGCACGCGGCTGACCGAGTCGAGCGGATCGACCGCCGGGTAGATGCCCAGCTCCGAGATCGCGCGGCTCAGGTTGGTCGTCGCGTCGAGGTGCGCGAACGACGTGGCCGGCGCCGGATCGGTGAGATCGTCCGCGGGCACGTAGACCGCCTGCACCGAGGTGATCGACCCCTTGTTGGTCGAGGTGATCCGCTCCTGCAGCGCGCCCATGTCGGTCGACAGCGTCGGCTGATAGCCCACCGCCGACGGGATGCGGCCGAGCAGCGCCGACACCTCGGCGCCCGCCTGGGTGAAGCGGAAGATGTTGTCGACGAAGAACAGCACGTCCTGCCCTTCCTGATCGCGGAAATATTCCGCCATCGTCAGGCCCGCCAGCGCGACCCGCGCGCGCGCGCCGGGCGGCTCGTTCATCTGGCCGAACACCAGCGCCACCTTCGACCCCTCGCTCACAGCATTGCCGTCCGCGTCCTTGGCGATCACGCCCGCGTCGAGGAACTCGTGGTACAGATCATTGCCCTCGCGGGTGCGCTCACCGACGCCGGCGAACACCGACACGCCGCCATGCCCCTTGGCGATATTGTTGATCAGCTCCTGGATCAGCACCGTCTTGCCGACGCCGGCGCCGCCGAACAGGCCGATCTTCCCGCCCTTGGCATAGGGGGCGAGCAGGTCGATCACCTTGATCCCGGTGACCAGGATCGCGCTCTCGGTCGACTGGTCGACGAAGTCGGGTGCCTTGGCGTGGATCGGGGCGCTGAGCTCCGCCCCGACCGGGCCGCGCTCGTCGATCGGCTCGCCGATGACGTTCATGATCCGCCCCAGCGTCTTGGGCCCGATCGGCACGCGGATCTGGCTGCCGGTGTCGGTCACGTTCTGGCCGCGGGTGAGCCCCTCGGTCGAGTCCATCGCGATGGTGCGGACGGTGTTCTCGCCGAGGTGCTGCGCCACCTCGAGCACCAGCCGCTGGCCGTTGTTGCTCGTCTCCAGCGCCGACAGGATCGCGGGCAGGTTGTTGTCGAAATGAACGTCGACCACCGCGCCGATCACCTGGCTGATGCGGCCGACGTTGTTGCTGCCCGACCCGGTGCTCCCGCTGGTCGGGCGAATGTCTTCGGCGAGGGTTGCCATCACATCTTTCCTTGGTTCGTCTGCCCTGATGTAGGCGCGGAGCGGGTGAAGGTCACGGCCAACAGCCGCTCCTTCGGGGTGGTGGTGCGGGTCACCGCATAGTCGGCCCCGCCCTTGAGCTGGCCCGCCGCGCGCTTGGTGCCGTGGATCGCCGCGACCGCGCTCTCGCCGCCGGCGACGCCGAGCTGCTGGAGCGACTGCGCGACCCATTTGTCGAACGAATCGCGCGCGAGCTGGTCGTTCGCCGCGGTCGGCTCGGCGAGGCGATACTCGATCCGATCGAGCCGGTCGGCGGCACCGCTGGCGGTGAAATAGGCCATCACCGGGTGCTTGCCCTGCGGGTCCGACATCGGCGTCGGCGCCGCCTCGGAGCGCCAGACGCTGCCGCGCTTCTCATAGGCGCCAGGGCGCAGCCCGATCCGGCCGAAGCGGTCGAGCGCGACGCCGGGGTCGGTGAACACGCCGTCCCAGCTCCCGCCGGCGAGATTGGGTCCGCTCGGCTCGGTCACGGCGGCAGTGTCGTTGGCCGGCGCCTGGTCGGCGGCGGGCCTGGAGCAGCCTGCCACCGCCAGCGTCGCCGCCAGCAACAGGGTGCCCGCGCGGCTCACAGCGCCTCGGCGCCCGAGATGATCTCCACCAGCTCGGTGGTGATCGCCGCCTGGCGCGCGCGGTTGTACTGGATGCTCAGCCGCTTGATCATGTCGCCCGCGTTGCGCGTGGCATTGTCCATCGCGGTCATGCGGCTGCCCTGCTCGGACGCGGCATTCTCCAGCATCGCGCGGAAGATCTGGATCGCGACGTTGCGCGGCAGCAGGTCGGCCAGGATCGCCTCCTCGCTCGGCTCATACTCCACGGTCGCGTCACCGGCATTGGCCAGCTTGGGCTCACCGCGATCGGGGATGGCGACCGGGATGATCTGCTGGCCGACCGGCTGCTGGACCAGCGCCGACTGGAACTTGGCGTAGAACAGGTGCGCGACGTCGAACTCGCCCGCGGTGTAGCGCGCGATCAGGTCGTCGGCGATCGCCTTGGCGTCGTCGAACGCCACCGTCTTCACCGTCGACAGGTCATGGTCGACCTTGATCGCCTGCGGGTAGAAGCGGCGCAGCACGCGCCCCTTCTTGCCGGCGAGATAGAAGATGACGGTCTTACCCGCCGCTTCCAGCTCCTCGGCCTTGCGGCGCGCGGCGCGGACGATGTTGGTGTTGAACGCGCCCGCCAGGCCGCGCTCGGAGGTGGCGACCACCAGCAGATGCACCTGGTCCTTGCCCGACCCCGCCAGCAGCGGCGAGGCGCCGACACCGACGTTGCGCGCGAGGCTCGCGACCACTCCCTCGAGCCGCTCGGCATAGGGGCGGCCGGCGATCGCCGCCTCCTGCGCGCGGCGCAGCTTGGCGGTGGCGACCATCTTCATCGCCTTGGTGATCTTCTGCGTCGACTTGACCGAGCCGATGCGGATCTTGAGGGCCTTGAGTGACGCCATTCTATCCTCTTGCCGTCATCCCGGCGACGGCCGGGATCCAGTTTCCACCGTCGCACTGGACCCCGGCCTGCGCCGGGGTGACGGTCATACGTGTGTCAGCGATCAGGCGAACGTCTTCGCGAACTGGTCGAGCGCGCCCTTGAGCTTGCCCTCGGTGTCCTTGCCCAGCTCGCGCGTGTCGCGGATCGCGCCCAGCACGTCGGCGTGCTCGTTGCGCAGGAACGCGAGCATCGCCGCCTCGTAGCGGGTCACGTCGGCGACCGGCACGCGATCGAGATAGCCGTTGGTGCCGGCGTAGATCGACGCGGTCTGCTCCTCGAACGGCATCGGCGAGAATTGCGGCTGCTTGAGCAGCTCGGTCAGCCGCGCGCCGCGGTTGAGCAGCTTCTGCGTCGAGGCGTCGAGGTCCGAGCCGAACTGCGCGAACGCCGCCATCTCGCGATACTGCGCCAGCTCCAGCTTGATCGAGCCCGACACCTTCTTCATCGCCTTGGTCTGCGCCGCGCCGCCGACGCGGCTGACCGAGAGGCCGACGTTGATCGCGGGGCGGATGCCCGCGAAGAACAGGTCGGTCTCGAGGAAGATCTGGCCGTCGGTGATCGAGATCACGTTGGTCGGGATGTAGGCCGAGACGTCGCCCGCCTGGGTCTCGATGATCGGCAGCGCGGTGAGCGAGCCGTTGCCGTTGGCGTCGTTCATCTTCGCCGCGCGCTCGAGCAGGCGCGAGTGGAGATAGAAGACGTCGCCCGGGTAGGCCTCGCGGCCCGGCGGGCGGCGCAGCAGCAGCGACATCTGCCGATAGGCCACCGCCTGCTTGGAGAGGTCGTCGTACACGATCACCGCGTGCATCGCGTTGTCACGGAAATACTCGCCCATCGCGCAGCCGGTGTAGGGCGCGAGGAACTGCAGCGGCGCGGGGTCCGACGCGGTCGCGGCGACGACGATGGAATAGTCCATCGCGCCGTTCTCCTCGAGCGTGCGGACCAGCTGCGCCACGGTGGAGCGCTTCTGACCGACCGCGACGTAGATGCAGTAGAGCTTCTTCGACTCGTCGGTGCCCGCGTTGGCGGTCTTCTGGTTGATGAACGTGTCGATCGCCACCGCCGACTTGCCGGTCTGGCGGTCGCCGATGATCAGCTCGCGCTGGCCGCGGCCGACCGGGACCAGCGCGTCGATCGCCTTGAGCCCGGTCTGCACCGGCTCGTGCACCGACTTGCGCGGGATGATGCCGGGCGCCTTCACCTCGACACGGCTGCGCTGCTCGGCGACGATCGGGCCCTTGCCGTCGATCGGGTTGCCGAGACCGTCGACCACGCGGCCGAGCAGGCCCTTGCCCACCGGCACGTCGACGATGGTGCCGGTGCGGCGAACGGTGTCGCCCTCCTTGATCTCGGCGTCCGAG
Organism: Sphingomonas folli; assembly: GCF_019429525.1. Classification (GTDB taxonomy): domain Bacteria; phylum Pseudomonadota; class Alphaproteobacteria; order Sphingomonadales; family Sphingomonadaceae; genus Sphingomonas; species Sphingomonas folii. The sequence goes on from NZ_JAHXZL010000014.1 coordinate 55,271, forward strand.
CCGAAGATCACGACGCCGACATTGTCGGCCTCGAGGTTGAGCGCCATGCCCTGCACGCCGTTGGCGAACTCCACCATCTCGCCAGCCTGGACGTTGTCGAGCCCGTAGATGCGCGCGATGCCGTCACCGACGCTGAGCACCTGGCCGGTCTCGGACACCTGGGCCTCGGTGCCGAAGTTGGCGATCTGGTCCTTGATGACCTTCGAGATTTCTGCGGCGCGGATATCCATAACGTTAGCCCTTCATCGCGCTGGCGAGCGCATTCAAACGGGTGCGGATCGAGGAATCGATCATCTGGGAGCCGATGCGGACGACCAGCCCGCCGAGGATCGCGGGATCGACCTCGAGGTCGACCGATACCTCGCGGCCGACGCGACGGCGGAGCTGCTGCTTGAGCTCGTCCACCTGCTCCGGGTTGAGCGGATGCGCGCTGGTCACCTCGGCGGTGGTCTCGCCGCGGTGACGCGCCGCGAAGGTGCGGAAGGCGCGGATGATCTGCGGCAGCTGCGGCAGCCGGCGATTCTCCGCGAGCACGCCGAGGAAGCTGCGCGTCGTCGAGTCCACCCCGATCGCGTCGGCCGCGGCGACCACCGCGCGCACCGCGTCGCGCCGCGCCACCACGGGCGAGGCGATCAGCGCGCGAAAGTCGGCCGACTCGGCCAGCGCGTCGCGTACCGCGGCGAGGCTGCGCTCGACCTGGTCGACCGACTTGGCCTCCACCGCCAGGTCGAACAGCGCGCTCGCGTAGCGCCCACCGAGGCTGGCCTGGATGCTGCTGCCCTGATTACCGCTGGAACTCTCCACGCGATCCACTTTCCTCGCATAAACCCAAGGGTGCCGAACCCATGCGACCGGGTGGCGCGCGACGGCGCCTTCGCTTGGGGTGCGGCGCGCGTAGCAAAGGGTTGCCGGGGATGCAACCGGAGCGGGCGGCACGGTGTTGAACGTGATCAACGCGCCTGGGCGCGCGCGGCGGTTCGGGCGCAAGCCGTGGGATGCGGTGGCGCGTGCGGTGGCGTATAGGTCGGCGGACATGGTCGTGGCCCGCCTCGGCGGTCGCCGCGGCTACCCATGCTAGTGAGACGGTCGATGCCGGATCTGTCGCCCATGGCCCACTCCTCACCGTCATCCCGGGCTTGGTCCGGGATCCACCCGTCCGCGCACCCGGCGGCCGACGAGCATGCGGCACAGCGGATCCCGGGACAGGCGCGGGATGACGGGAAGAGCATAAGCGGTCGCACCAGCGATGACACGTCCATCGATCCCGAGACCGCCTGGGACGCCTTCTCGCGCCGCGACCGCGCCTATGACGGCCGCTTCGTCGTGACGGTCAGCTCGACCCGCATCTACTGCCGGCCGAGCTGCGCGGCGCGGCGTCCGCGGCGCGAGCATGTCGGTTTCCTCGCCGACGGCGCCGCCGCGCGCGCGGCGGGCTACCGCGCGTGCCGCCGCTGCCTGCCCGACGACGTCGCGCGGGACGCCGCCGCGGTGAGCCGCGCGCTCGCGCTGCTCGACCGCGCCGAGCGGACGCCGTCCCTGGCCGATCTCGCCGCGGCGGTCGGCTATGCGCCGCATCATTTCCAGCGGCTGTTCACGCGCGTCGCCGGCCTCTCGCCCGCCGCCTACGCGCGCGACCGCCGCGCCGCGCGCGCCGCCGCGGCGCTGCGCGAGGAGGGTCACGTCACCGCCGCGATCTACGCCGCGGGCTATGCCGCGCCGAGCCGCTTCTACGCCGACGCTGCCGCGCTCGGCATGGCGCCCGCCGCCTGGGCGAGCGGCGGTGCGGGCGAGCGAGTCGCCTGGTACGTGGTGCCGACGCCGCTCGGCGCGCTGCTGGTGGCACAGACCGGGCGCGGTCTGTGCCATGTCGGTCTGGACGAGAGGGTGGAGGCGCTCGCCGCGCTGCTGCCAGCGGCGCTGCTGGTGGCGGCGGACGCCGGCGAGCGGTCGCGCGCGCTGCGCTGGGTAGAGGCGGCGGCGGTGCCGCGCGACGCGGCACTGACCGGGGCGCAGCGACGCGCGCTGTTCCTCGCGGCGGTGCGAGCGACGGCGCGGGCGGACGCCTGACCCATCCTCGTGCTCCTGCGAACAGGACCTCCAGCTAGGTTGTCTGCCGCGCCGCTCCCCCCTTCGTTATCCCGGCCTTGAGCCGGGATCCATGGGTCCGCGAACGCAGTGGCTTGTACGTGACCGGCAGCATGGCCTTCCGGGTGCGCTCAGCAGCGCGACGTCAGGAGCCGCCTGCGTCCATGTCGGGCCGTCACGCGCGGGGGATGGTATTGCTGACTGGGCCCCGGCCTACGCCGGGGCACGGGCACGACCGGCCGATGCCGGTCGTGCCCGTGGTTAGGCGATTATAAAGGCTTGTCGCTTAGCTCGGACCCCGGACTTTCGAGGATGACCGGGTCGATGAACGCGTTCGGACGCCGCAACGGCGGGATGGGGACGACTGGCGCGCGCGGCGGCTTCGGCGTGGCGCGGCCGATGCAGGCCAACCCGCTCGCGCGCCCCGAGCCCGAGCCCTTCCCGGTCGTCGACGCGCTCGCGCTGCCCGGCGAAGGCGACGCCTCGCTGCTGCCGCAGGGCACCGTGGACGCGATGCAGCGGCTCGCCGACCGCCAGAACGCCAGCGGCGACGCCGGGGCGAGCCGGATGGAGGGCTTCGAGGCCTCGATCCACCGCATCAAGGAGCAGGTGCTGCCGCGCCTGCTCGAGCGCGTCGACCCCGAGGCCGCCGCGACGCTCGGCAAGGACGAGCTCGCCGAGGAATTCCGCCCGATCATCGGCGAGGTGCTCGCCGAGCTCAAGCTGACGCTCAACCGCCGCGAGCAGTTCGCGCTCGAGAAGGTGCTGGTCGACGAGCTGCTCGGTCTCGGGCCGCTCGAGGAACTGCTCGCCGACGCCGACATCAGCGACATCATGGTCAACGGGCCCGACCAGACCTTCGTCGAGCGCAAGGGCAAGCTGGAGCTGGCCAACATCCAGTTCCGCGACGAGGAGCATCTGTTCCAGATCGCGCAGCGGATCTGCAACTCGGTCGGCCGCCGCGTCGACCAGACCACGCCGCTGGCCGACGCGCGCCTGAAGGACGGCAGCCGCGTCAACGTGATCGTGCCGCCGCTCAGCCTGCGCGGCACCGCCATCTCGATCCGCAAGTTCTCCGCCAAGCCGATCACGCTCGACATGATGGCGGGCTTCGGCAGCATGTCGCAGAAGATGGCCACCGCGCTGAAGATCGCGGGGGCGTGCCGCTTCAACGTCGTGATCTCGGGCGGCACCGGCTCGGGCAAGACGACGATGCTCAATGCCTTGTCGAAGATGATCGACCCGGGCGAGCGCGTGCTGACGATCGAGGACGCCGCCGAGCTCCGCCTCCAGCAGCCGCACTGGCTGCCGCTGGAGACCCGCCCCGCCAACCTCGAGGGCCAGGGCGAGATCTCGATCCGCGACCTCGTCAAGAACGCGCTGCGCATGCGCCCCGACCGCATCATCCTGGGCGAGATCCGCGGCAGCGAGTGTTTCGACATGCTCGCCGCGATGAACACCGGCCACGACGGGTCGATGTGCACGCTCCACTCCAACAGCCCGCGCGAGGCGCTGGCACGGATGGAGAACATGGTGATGATGTCGGACATCAAGGTGCCCAAGGAGGCGATCAGCCGCCAGATCGCCGACTCGGTCGACATGATCATCCAGGTCAAGCGCCTGCGCGACGGCTCGCGCCGCGTCACCAACATCACCGAGGTGATCGGGATGGAGGGTCCTGTGATCGTGACGCAGGAGCTGTTCAAGTTCGAGTATCTCGACGAGAGCGCCGACGGCAAGATCATCGGCGAGTATCGCTCGATGGGGCTGCGTCCGTATACCTTCGACAAGGCCAAGCAGTTCGGCTTCGACCAGGCGTATCTGGAGGCGTGTCTTTGAGCGTGGAGCAAGACGCTCCGGTAGACTGACGCTCCTCTCTCTTCCGTCATCCCGGACTTGTTCCGGGATCCACGGCGCCGCGAAAACAGCGGCCTTTGGATAAGTGGATGGGTGGATCCCGGACCAAGTCCGGGATGACGAAGGAGGATCATGGCGCTCGCCCTCGCACCATCCCCCTAATCCATCCCTAAGCGGTTGACCCCGCTCTCGCCGCGACGCAGCATCGCGGCATGGCCACACTTCCCCCGATCACCAACAATCCCGACGTCCGCTATCTCGGCCGCGTGCTGGGCGACGTCATCCGCGCTTATGGCGGGGACAAGCTCTACGAGCGCACCGAGGCGATCCGCTCCGCCTCGGTCGAGCGCCACCGCGGCAATGGCCAGGGCTCGCCCGACGTCGGGCTGGGCGCGCTCGACCTGGACGAGACGCTCGACTTCGTGCGCGGCTTCATGCTGTTCTCGATGCTCGCCAATCTGGCCGAGGACCGGCAGGGGATCGCCGCCGAGGAGGGCGCCGACGTCGCCGCCGCGCTCCAGCGGCTCGCCGAGGAGGGGGTCGATCGCGACCAGGTGCTCGCGCTGCTCGATCGCGCGCTGATCGCGCCGGTGCTCACCGCCCACCCCACCGAGGTGCGGCGCAAGAGCATGATCGACCATCGCAACCGCATCGCGCAGCTGATGGCGCTGCGCGACCGCGGGATCGACACCACGCCCGAGGGCGACCAGGTCGACGAGGCGATCGTGCGCCAGGTCGCTTTGCTGTGGCAGACGCGCGTGCTGCGGCGCGAGCGGCTGTACGTCACCGACGAGGTGGAGACCGCGCTGAGCTACCTGCGCGACGTCTTCCTGCCCGTGATCCCCGCGCTCTACCAACGCTGGGACCGCGCGCTCGGGGCGCGCGTGCCCGCCTTCCTGCGCCCGGGCAGCTGGATCGGCGGCGACCGCGACGGCAACCCCTTCGTCACCGCGGACAGCCTGCGCGCCGCGCTCGCCCGCGCCGCGCGCGCGGTGCTGAGTTATTATCTCGACCAGCTCCACGCGATGGGTGCCGAGCTGTCGATCTCCTCCGACCATGGCGCGGTCGACGAGGGCGTGCTCGCGCTGGCGGAGGCGAGCGGCGACACCTCGGCGACCCGCGGCGACGAGCCCTATCGCCGTGCCATCAGCGGCGTCTACGCGCGCACCGCGGCGACCTATCGCGTGCTGGTCGGCGAGCCCGCGCCGCGCCCGGGCACGCTGCGCGGCGAGCCCTATGCCGATCCCGCCGCGCTGCGGACCGATCTCGTCACGATCGCGCGCTCGCTCTCGACCGAGGGCGCTGGGCTGCTCGGCACGGGGGGCGCGATCGGCCGACTGATCCGCGCGGTGGAGGTGTTCGGCTTCCACCTCGCCACGCTCGACCTGCGCCAGAACAGCGCGGTGCACGAGAAGGTCGTCGCCGAGATGCTGCGCGAGGCCGGCGTGTGCGCCGATTACGCCGCCCTCGACGAGGACGCGCGCGTGATGCTGCTGCGCCAGGAGCTGGCGACGCCGCGCCCGCTGACCAGCCGCTTCAGCCGTTACTCGGACGAGACCGCGTCCGAGCTGGCGATCGTCCAGGCCGCGGCCGAGGCGCATGCCACCTACGGCGCGACCTGCATCCGCCAGTATATCGTGTCGATGACCAAGTCGGTCTCGGACCTGCTCGAGGTCCACCTGCTGCTCAAGGAAGTCGGGCTGTACCGCCCCGGCTCCGGCGACGAGCCTGCCAGCGCGGCGGTGATGGCGGTGCCGCTGTTCGAGACGATCGAGGACCTCGAGGCCGCGCCCGCGATCATGACCGAGTGGTTCGCCATCCCCGAGGTGCGCGACATCGCGCGCGCGCGCGGCCACCAGGAAGTGATGATCGGCTATTCGGACAGCAACAAGGACGGTGGCTATCTCACCTCGACCTGGCAGCTGTCGCGCGCCTCGACCGCGCTGAAGCCCGTGTTCGACGCCGCGGGCGTCGGCATGCAGCTGTTCCACGGCCGCGGCGGCGCGGTCGGGCGCGGCGGCGGCTCCAGCTTCGCCGCGATCCGCGCGCAGCCCGCGGGCACGGTGCAGGGGCGCATCCGCATCACGGAGCAGGGCGAGGTGATCGCGGGCAAATACGGCACGCGCGAGAGCGCCACGACCAACCTGGAGGCGATGGCCTCGGCGACGTTGCTCGCCAGCCTCGAGCCCGCGCCACTGTCGAACAGCGACAATGCCAGCTTCGCGGCGGCGATGGACCGGCTCTCCGACGCCGCCTTCCGGGCCTATCGCGGGCTGGTCTACGAGACCGAGGGCTTCCGCACCTTCTTCCGCCAGATGACCCCGATCGCCGAGATCGCCGGGCTCAAGATCGGCAGCCGCCCCGCCAGCCGCAAACAGTCCGACGCGATCGAGGACCTCCGCGCCATCCCTTGGGTGTTCAGCTGGGCGCAGGCGCGCGTGATGCTGCCGGGCTGGTACGGCGTCGGCCAGGCGATCGCCGCCTTCGAGGATCGCGCGCTGCTGCGCGAGATGGCGCAGGGCTGGCCCCTGTTCGCCGCGACGCTGGCGAACATGGAGATGGTGCTCGCCAAGTCCGACATGGGCATCGCCGCGCGCTACGCCGGGCTGGTCGAGGACGCGGCGCTGCGTGACACGGTGTTCGGCCGGATCCGCGACGGCTGGCGGCAGACCCATGACGGGCTGCTCGACGTGACGGGTCAGTCGCACCTGCTGGAGCGCCACCCCGCGCTCGACGCCTCGATCCGGCTGCGGCTGCCCTATATCGAGCCGCTCAACCTGCTCCAGATCGAGCTGATGAAGCGCCATCGCGCGGGCGAGGCCGACGAGCGCGTGCGCCAGGGCATCCTGCTGTCGATCAACGCGATCGCGACCGCGCTGCGCAACTCGGGGTGAGGGTCGTAGGCATCCTTCCTGCGCCTGTTCCTCGCCCGAGTCGTCTCTTCCTACCTTCGTCAGCCCCGCGGGGGCTCCGACCTACGTCATTGCCGCGCAGGCGGGGATCCATACACGCTGTCGTCGCGGCTCCTTCGAGGGCCTGCGCGTCTGGATCCCCGCCTGCGCGGGGATGACGGGGAAGGGACGAGGCCTGGGTGCGTGATCCGGCCCACGTCGTACATGCGCCAGCGCTCCGAGCGATCGGCGGCGACCCCCTACCCTTCCAAACTCTTCGACGCCTGCTCGAACAGGTCCTTGCTGATCCCCGGCGTCGCCACGATCCGCTCCAGCTCGGCGCGCATCAGGGCGGCGCGCGCGGGGTCGAAGCGGCGCCAGCGCCCGAGCGGCGGCAGCAGCCGCGCCGAGGTCTGCGGGTTGAGCGGGTCGAGCGCGAGCAGCTGGTCGGCCAGCCAGCGATAGCCCGCGCCACCGGCGACGTGGAACGCGCGCTGGTTGACCGCGAAGGCACCGATCAGCGCGCGTGCGCGATTGGGGTTGGCGAGCGAGAAATCGGGGTGGCGCGCCAGCTCGGCGACCAGCGCGGGCGTGTCGTCGCGCGAGGCCAGCGCCTGGGTCTGGAACCATTTGTCGAGCACCAGCGGGTTGTCGGCGTAGCGCGCGTAGAAGGCCGCCAGCGCGGCGTCGCGCTCGGCCGAATGGCCGCTCGCCAGCGCGGTCAGCGCGCCCTGACGGTCGGTCATATTGTCCGCCTCGTCGAACTGCGCCCAGGCGAGCGAGGGCGCGTCGGCCGCCCCGCCCGCCTGGAGATAGTGGAGCGCGACGTTGCGCAGCCGCCGCACGCCCTTGGCCGCGGGCGTGTAGGCATAGGGCGCGCGCTCGCCGGGGTCGCAGGCGGCGCGCCAACGCTGGTCGAGCGCGCGCGCCAGGTCGCGGCGCAGCGCCTCGCGCGCGGCGAACACCGCCTCCGGCTCGACGGTGGCGAGCTGATCGCCGATGAAATTCTCCGACGGCAGCAGCACCGCCTCGGCGACGAAGGCGCGGTCCAGCCCGGGGTCGTCGAGCGTGTCGGCCACCGCCTCGATCACCGCGCCATGGTCGGCCTCGCCCTCCACCGTCGCCGCCACCAGCGTGTCGAGCATCAGCTGCTGCATCGCCTCGTAGCGCGCGAACGGATCGTCGTCGTGGCGCGCGAGGAAGGCGAGATCGGCGGCGGTGCGGTCGCTCTCCACGATCACGGGCGCGGAGAAGCCGCGGTTGATCGAGAGGATCGGCCGTTCCGGCACGTCCTCGAAGGCGATGCTCTCGGCGGCGTCGCGCAGCACCACGAGCCGCTCCGCGCCGAGCGGCTCACCGGTGGCGCTGCCGAACAGCCGCACGCGCAGCGGCAGCACCTGGGGCGCCTTGCCGCTCTGGCCGGGCGTGTCGGGCACCTTCTGCGCGAGATGGAGCAGCGCGCGGCCGCTGCCGGGCTCGTGCCCGACGCTGGCGGACACGCGCGGCGTGCCCGCCTGGCTGTACCACAGGCGGAACTGCGCGAGGTCGACACCGCTCGCCTCCTCCATGCAGCGGACGAAATCCTCGCAGGTGGCGGCGGTGCCGTCGTGACGGTCGAAATACAGCTCGGCGCCCGCGCGGAAGGCGGCGTTGCCCAGCATCGTCGCCATCATGCGGATCAGCTCGGCGCCCTTGTTGTAGATGGTGGCGGTGTAGAAGTTGCTGATCTCGATGTAGCTCTCCGGGCGCACCGGGTGGGCGAGCGGGCCGGAATCCTCGGGGAACTGCGCCGCGCGCAGGCCGCGCACGTCCTCGATCCGCTTGACCGCGGCGGAGCCCTGGTCGGCGCTGAACGACTGGTCGCGATAGACGGTGAAGCCTTCCTTGAGGCTCAGCTGGAACCAGTCGCGGCAGGTCACGCGGTTGCCTGACCAATTGTGGAAATACTCGTGCGCCACCACGGCGGCGATGGCGTCATAGTCATAGTCGGTCGCTGTGTCGGGATCGGCGAGGATGTAGCGGCTGTTGAAGATGTTCAGCCCCTTGTTCTCCATCGCGCCGAAGTTGAAGTCGTCGACCGCGACGATGTTGAACACGTCGAGGTCATATTCACGACCGTAGACGCGCTCGTCCCACGCCATCGAGAGCTTGAGCGCGTCGAGCGCGTGCGCGGTCTTGGGCAGGTCGGCGGCGCGTACCCAGATGCCGAGCTGCACCTCGCGCCCCGAGCGGGTGGTGAACGTGTCGCGGTTCACCGCCAGGTCACCCGCCACCAGCGCGAAGAGGTAGGAGGGTTTGGGATAAGGGTCGTGCCACTCGGCCCAGTGACTGCCGTCCTGCCCCTCGCCCCGCGCGACGGGGTCGCCGTTGGCGAGCAGCACCGGGAAGCGGCGCCGGTCGGCGCTCATGCGCACGCGATAGGTGGCGAGCACGTCGGGCCGGTCTGGGAAATAGGTGATACGACGAAAGCCCTCGGCCTCGCATTGCGTGCAGAGGATCCCGCCCGAGGCGTAGAGCCCCATCAGCTGGGTGTTGCGATCGGGCGCGATCTCCACCTCGGTCTCGATCACGTGGCGCTCGCCGTCGAGCGGGATCACCAACTGCTCGCCCTCGAGGGTCCAGCCGGTCGCCGCCGCGCCGTCGACCGTCACCGCCAGCGGCACCTGCCCCGCGCCGTCGAGCCGCAGCGGCTGGTCGTGCGTCCCGTGGCGTACCACGCCGAGCCGCGCGCGGACCCGGGTGAGCGTCGGGTCGAGCGCGAAGTCCAGTTCCACCTCGGGCACGAGCCACGCCGGCGGCCGATAGTCGCGGCGATAGGTGACGAGCGGTGAGGCGGCGGTGAGGCGTGCGTCCATGGTCCTGACTATAATCGGGCGCGGCGCAGGTTCCATGGGAAAGCGGCGGCGGCCGCGGCGGCCGCACCGACCGGCATCATGCTCAGGATGCGAGGCTCCTCGGGACAGTCGCGCTGCCGGCGCGAACGTACCGGCTCGGCGCTCCCTCAGCCGCCACTCGGCGCGTGCGTGGCGCGCGAAGCTAAGCTACGGCGATTCTTTCCTATTGTTCGAAAGCCGCCGATGTACCGCCGTATCGCCCTCCTGCTCGCCTGCACCTGCGCCACCGTCGCCACCGCCCAGGCTCCCACGCCCCTGCCGACCCCGGCCGCGCGCAACGCCGCGCTCACCGCGCCGCTGCCGGCCGACCAGGCCGCGATGAAGGCGCACGTCATGTTCCTCGCCTCGGACGCGATGCGCGGACGCGAGGCGGGCAGCGGCGAGTATGACATCGCCGCGCAATATGTCGCCGCGCAATTCTATGCCGCCGGGCTCAAGCCGATGGGCGACGACGGCGGCTATCTCCAGAAAGTGCCGCTCACCGCCTACAAGATCGCCGGCCAGGGCGACTTCAGCTGGACGCCAGCGGGCGGCACGTCGCGCCCGCTCGTCTTCGGCACCGATTATGTGCCCGCCGCCAACCCGGCCGCCAAAGCGACGCGCGTGTCCGCGCCGCTGGTCTATGTCGGCTACGGCCTGTCGGCGAGCGCCTATGGCATCGACGATTACGCCGGCGTCGACGTGCGCGGGAAGATCGTCGCCTATGTCGGCGGGGTGCCCGCCGGGCTGCCCAGCGAGGTGGCGGCGACGCTGAGCGGCGCGCCCGCGCGGCTCGCCGCCGCGGCGGCGCACGGCGCGGTGGGGGCGATCGCGATCGCCGACCTGCGCTCGCCCGGCCGCGGCGCACCGGGGTTCGACACGGCCAGGAAAGGATATGACTCGGAGCGCGTGACCTGGGCGCTGCCCGACGGCACCGGCAGTACCGCCACGCCGTCGGTGCCGCTGCTCGGCACGCTCTCCACCGCCGGCGCGGCCAGGATCTTCGCGCGCGACTGGGCGGCGATGGCGCGGGCGGCGAAGAAGAAGGTGCTGCGCACTCGCGCCGTCGCCGCGGCGGGCACGCTCAGCGTGCAGAGCGCGACCGGCTTCCGCGCGCTGCCGAGCAGCAACGTCATCGGCATGATCCCGGGCACCGATCCGAGCGTCGGGCGCGAGACCGTGGTGCTGTCGGCGCACCTCGACCATGTCGGCGTCGGCAAGGCGGTGAAGGGCGACACGATCTACAACGGCGCGCTCGACGACGCGATCGGCATCGCCAGCCTGATCGAGGAGGCCAAGCGCTTCAAACAGGCCGCGCCGCCGAAGCGATCGGTGCTCTTCCTCGCCGTCACCGCGGAGGAGAAGGGACTGGTCGGCAGCGACTATTTCACCAACCACCCGACCGTGCCGATCGCCGACATCGTCGCCGACGTGAACCTCGACATGCCGATCCTCACCTATAAGTTCGAGGACATGGTGGCGTTCGGCGGCGACCGCTCGTCGCTCGGTCCGATCATCGCGCGCGCGGTCGGTGCCATCGGCGTCGGCCTCTCGCCGGACCCGATGCCCGAAGAGGCGATCTTCGTCCGCTCGGACCATTTCCGCTTCGTCCAGAAGGGCGTGCCCTCGGTCTTCCTGTGGCCGGGTCAGAAAGGGCCGGGCAAGGCCGCGGTCGCCGACTTCATGGGCAACTGCTACCACAAGCCGTGCGACGACCTGACGCAGCCGATCCTGTGGGACCAGGGCGTCCGCTTCGTCGACGCCAACTATCGGATCGCGCGCGGGATCGCCGACGCCGCCGACCGGCCGCGCTGGAACAAGGGCGATTATTTCGGGCTGCTGTTCAAGGGCCCGATGGCGGCTCGGTGAGATGAGCTGCGCGGGGCGGCGCGCTCAGTCGAGCGCGCGCGCCGCCCCCTCCGCGTAGACGTGCGTGCACACCTGCGCCTCGGGCGTGTCACCCGGCTCGAGCGCGGCGACCGTCACCCAACCCTGCGCGCGCATCGCCGCGCCCTGCTCGGCCGGCGTACCGAACGGCAGGAACAGGCGGCGGCGCTCGCCGGCGGGCTGGTCGCCGATCAGACGGTCGGCGAAGAGCGAGAAGCCGGTGGCCGCCTCCTCCGCGCCGCCCTCGTGCACCACGGTATAGGTGCCACCGCGCCCGACCTCGGCCGTCGCGCCGCCGGCGAACAGCGAGAAGCCGAGCCAGCTCTGATATTCGAAGCCGTGGCGCTCGGTCGGGTCGAGCGTGAGCAGCGCGCGCCCGTCGACCGCGCGCGCGATCGCGGCGAGCGCGTCGAGCCGCGACGCCAGCACATCGTCGCGGTCGAAGTCGCGCAGCCGCGCCAGCGCCTGGTCGAACGGCCCCGCCGCGGCGACCAGCGGGAGATAGTCGGGCGCCAGCTCGGCGACCGCGCCCGCGTCCTTGGCGTCGAGCCGCTGGCGCAGCGCGTCGAGCTTCTCGGGCGCGACCGGCAGCGCGCCCGCGGCGAGCGTGTCGACCAGGTCGGGCAAGGTGAAGTCGATCGAGGGGCGCGCCACGCCCGCCGCGGCGATCGCCTCGATCGCGACCGTCACCACCTCCCGCGCCGCCGCGACCGTGTCGAGCCCGAACAACTCGGCGCCGATCTGCCGCGTCTCCCGCGCCGGGGCGAGCTGGCTGGCGCGGAGCTTGAGCACCGCGCCGGCGTAGCTCAGCCGCACCGGGCGCGGGTGGTGCCCCATCCGCGTCGCCGCGATCCGCGCCACCTGCGCGGTGAGGTCGGGCCGGATCGCGAGCGTGCGCTGCGACACCGGGTCGACGAACCGCACCGCGTCCTGCAGCGCCCCCGCCTTGAGCCGCGAGCCCAGCCCCTCGGCGAACTCGGCGAGCGGCGGGTCGACCCGCTCATAGCCGTGCGCGCGGATCGCGCCGAGCACGCGCGCCTCGAGCGCGGCGGCGGCGTCGGCCACCGGCGGCAGGCGGTCGCGCAGGCCCTCGGGCAGCAGCGCGGTCACGCGCGCGTCTCCCGCTCGTCCGCCACGTCGAGGCAGGGGTGAGGCGTCATCTTCATCGTCACGTCCGCGTTGCGGCGGCGCACCCGATGGCCGCGCGCCTCGAGCCCTGCTGTCCGCCGTTCACCGCCCGATTGGTCGCTGCGCGCGCCGCCGTCAACCTCGCGGCCCCGCGTCCCCGAGACTGAGGCGCAAGTGCCTGAGAAAGCACGGCACCCGCGCGCGTCCCGCGGCGTTATCCCGCCATGCCAACACCCCCTGACCACCCGCTCCGCCTCGGCTTCCCGGTCAAGGTGATGGGCAAGCCCGGCCTGAAGAGCGGCGACACGCGGCGCTGGCAGGCCAGTCCGCACCTGCGCTGCTCGCTCGAGCAGGTCGACAAGGTGCTCGACTATCTCGCCAGCGAGCGGCTCGACATGTACCGGCTGTCGTCCGACCTGGCGCCCTATGCCACCCACCCCGACATGCCGCAGTTCCACGACATGGTGCGCGAGAGCGACGCCGAGCTGGCCGCCTTCGGCGCCAAGGCGCGCGCGCTCGGCATCAGGCTGTCGTTCCACCCGTCGCAGTACGTGCTGCTCAACAGCCCCGACGAGGCGCTCACCGCCAAGTCGATCTGGGACCTGTCGTCGCAGGCCGAGATGCTCGACCGCATGGGCCTCGACGACGAGGCCGTGATGGTGACGCACGTCGGCGGCGTCTACGACGACCATGACGCCAGCCGCGAGCGCTGGCTGCGCGGGTGGGAGCGCTGCCCCGAGCACGTGCGGCGTCGGCTGGTGCTGGAGAACGACGACCTGCGCTTCTCCGCCGCGGACGCTCTGTGGATCAACGAGCGCACCGGCGTGCGGCTGATCTTCGACTATCAGCATTTCTGGTGCCTCAACCCCGAGGGGCTCGACCTGCGTGACACGCTGGAGCGCTTCCTGGCGAGCTGGCCCATCGGCGTGCGGCCCAAGATCCATTTCTCCTCACCCCGCACCGAGATGCGCGAGGTGAAGCAGAAGATCACCGCCAAGCAGCGCGCCAGCGGGAAGACGGTGCGCGCGGGCGAGCTGGTCAAAGCGCCGGTCAAGGCGGGCGCGCGGGTGAAGACGGTGCTGCGGCCGCCGGTGTGGACCGGCCACGCCGACTTCACCAACCCGTTCGAGTTCGCCACCTTCATGCGCACCGCCGCGGGGCTGGTGTTCGACGTGATGATGGAGGGCAAGGCCAAGGACATCAGCCTGCTCAAGCTGCGCCCCGACCTGCTGCGCTACGCCCCCGACGTGGCGGCGCGCTTCGGTATCACGGCGGCCGACGCCGACGCGCTCGCCGCGGACGAGGCGGCGCTGGCGAGCGGCGGCGCCGCGGCGGACGAGGCGCCCGACGTGGACGAGGGCGAGGCGTGAGGAAGCCGCCCTCCTCATCGTCGCCCCGGCGAACGCCGGGGCCCAGTTGGGGAACGTGAGTGGGCCTCGCTCCGGCCTTCCCAATTGAACCCCGGCGTTCGCCGGGGTGGTTGTACGCAGTTCAGGCCGCTACTCGCGATACCCCGGGCTCACACGGTCGAGCTTGCGCAGCAGCGCGGGCCAGGCGAGCGCCTGCGCCACCATCCCCATCCCCGCCGGGCTCGCCTGGTGCGCCACTTTCTCCTCGACGCCCTCGGGCGGCGGGTTGAGCCCGTCGCGGCCGGCCGCCAGCATATGCACCTGCGCCTGGCACGCGCGCTCCAGGAAGTAGAGCCGCAGGAAACAGGCCGCGACCGAGTTGCCGACCGCGAGCGTGCCGTGGTTGCGCAGGATCATCGCGTTCCTGGTGCCCAGGTCGGCGACCAGCCGAGCGCGCTCGTCCAAGTCGGTCGCGATGCCCTCATAGTCGTGATAGGCGACGTCGTGGCTCGCGATCATCGCGGTCTGGGTATGCGGCAGCAGCCCACACGCCATCGCCGACACCGCCTGGCCGTGCGGCGTGTGGAGGTGCATCACCGCGTGCGCGTCGTCGCGCGCCATGTGGATCGCGGAGTGGATGGTGAAGCCCGCGGGGTTGACCGGATGGTCCGAGCGGCCGACCGGCTGGCCGTCGACGTCGATCTTGACCAGCGCCGAGGCGGTGATCTCCTCGAACATCATGTCGTACGGGTTGATCAGGAAATGGTGCTCGGGCCCGGGCACGCGCGCCGAGAGATGGGTGAAGATCAGGTCGTCCCAGCCGTACAGCGCGACCAGCCGGTAAGCGGCGGCGAGATCGACCCGCGCCTCCCACTCGCCGGGCGCATAGGCCGCCGTGTCCACGGATGCGAGCGTCGCCATCGCCTCTCTCCTCCTATTTTCGGAGGAGCGTAGAGGAAGCGCCGCGGAGTCGCCAGCGCGCGGTTGGGCGAGCAGCAGGACGGCAGCCGCCCCGATAGATCCGACCCCTCTTCCCGCAGCCGTCACCCCGGCGAAGGCGGGACCTTTGCAGAAGTGGTGCGACCTTCCTCATCTTTCGTCATCCCGGACTTGTTCCGGGATGACGAAGTAGGGGGACATTCGCGGAACGAGAAACGGCCGCCCGCCCAGCCCTCAGTCGACGAAGGCGCGCTCGATCACGAACTGCCCCGGGTTGGCGTTGGAGCCCTCGACCAGCCCGCGGTGCTCGAGCATCGACGCCACCTCGCGGATCATCGCGGTGGAGCCGCACAGCATCACGCGGTCGTTCTCGGGGTCGAACCTGGCCTCGCCGCCGAGCCCGTCGAACAGCCGCCCGTCCTCGATCAGCGCGGGGATGCGCGCCTGGACCGGGAAGTCCTCGCGCGTGACCGTCGGCAGGTAGCGGAACTGCGTCGCCGCCTGCTCCGACACCAGCGGATCGTCCGCCAGCCGGGCCTCGAGCGTCTCGCGCCAGGCGAGGTCGTCGACGCGGCGGACGCCGTGCACCACCACCACCTCGTCGAAGCGCTCGTACACGTCCGGGTCGCGCGCGACGCTGAGGAAGGGCGCCAGCCCGGTGCCGGTCGAGAGCAGGAACAGGCGCCGCCCGCCGAGCAGCGCGTCGAGCACCAAGGTGCCGGTCGGCTTCTTGCCGAGATAGACTTGGTCGCCGGCCTCGATCTGCTGCAGCCGCCCGGTCAGCGGGCCGCCGGGCACCTTGATCGAGAGGAACTCGAGCTCCTCGGCCCAGGCCGGGCTGGCGATGGAATAGGCGCGCATCACCGGCTTGGCGGCCTTGCCGTCCTCGCCCTCGACGCCGGGCAGGCCGATCATCACGAACTCGCCCGAGCGGAAGCGGAACGAGGCGGGGCGCTCGACCGCGAAGCTGAACAGATGCTCGTTCCAGTGGCGCACCCAGGTGACCGCCACGCTGTGGAAGGCGGTGGATTCGGGAATGAGCACTGGCGCGCGGAGGTCGGTCATCGGCGATCCGGTCTGAGTACGGGGAATGTCGTGCGAATGGGGCGCATTATGACGCGAGGGCGGCCCGGTCAACGATAGCCGGGCTTGGGCGGGGCGCGCTCAGGCTTGTCTCGGCGCGCCGTCGCGCTGGGCCAGCGGCGCCTGGAGGAAGCGCAGCGCGACCCACTCGATCGCGGTGACGGTACGCGCGAGCGCGGGCTCGGTGACGAGCGTCGCCGCGATCCGCCGC
Organism: Sphingomonas folli; assembly: GCF_019429525.1. GTDB lineage: Bacteria > Pseudomonadota > Alphaproteobacteria > Sphingomonadales > Sphingomonadaceae > Sphingomonas > Sphingomonas folii. The sequence continues at coordinate 71,574 of NZ_JAHXZL010000014.1, forward strand.
GCCGCGTCGCGCTCGCCGTGCATCGCCGACTCGACCAGCGCGAGCAGCACCGCCTCGTCGTCGCTCACCGCGCGCGCGGTCGCCGCCCCGAAGCGGAGCCAGCGCTTTCCCTCGCGGTCGAGCGCCGCCATCACCGTCGCGAAGTCGGGCAGCGCCGCGCTGACGCCGCGCCACGCGAACGCCGGCGCGAGCGCGCGACAGGCGCAGCGCCCGCCGCGCGTCACCATCGTCCAGTGGCGCATGGCGCTGACGAGGAAATGGAGGTGCTCGTCGAGCTCGTCGAGCGGCCGGTCGAGGAAACGGTACATCGACACCTCTGTTTGCGATTGACTCGCAGTAGCTTCGATCGGGTGTGAGAGCAAGAGGCTAGGTGTCCAAGATCCTCACCGCGCGGCGGGGAGGATCGGCATGGTCCCACACCCTTCCCCCCGCCCCTTCCCGCGCCCATATCAGCGGCATGGCGATCCAGATCCGTACGTCCCTTGCCGAGCCGGAGACCGGCAACGACTTCGTCCCGCACCGTCCCAACCGTCCGCAGAAGGTCGAGGGCGGCCGTCCCTTCAAGCTCGTCAGCGAGTATCAGCCCTCGGGCGACCAGCCCACCGCGATCCGCGAGCTGGTCGACGCCGCCAGGGCGGGCGAGCGCGACCAGGTGCTGCTCGGCGTCACCGGCTCGGGCAAGACCTTCACCATGGCCAAGGTGATCGAGGAGATGCAGCGCCCCGCGCTGATCCTCGCGCCCAACAAGATCCTGGCGGCACAGCTCTACGGCGAGTTCAAGAGCTTCTTTCCCGAGAACGCGGTCGAGTATTTCGTCAGCTACTACGATTACTACCAGCCCGAGGCCTATGTCCCGCGCTCCGACACGTACATCGAGAAAGAGAGCTCGATCAACGAGTCGATCGACCGGATGCGGCACTCGGCCACGCGCTCCCTGCTCGAGCGCGACGACGTGATCATCGTCGCCTCGGTCTCGTGTCTGTACGGCATCGGCTCGGTCGAGACCTATTCCGCGATGATCTTCGACCTGAAGAGGGGGCAGAGCGTCGACCAGCGCGAGATCGTGCGCAAGCTGGTCGCGCTGCAATACAAGCGCAACGACGCCGCGTTCCAGCGCGGCAACTTCCGCGTGAAGGGCGACACGCTCGAGATCTTCCCGTCGCACTATGAGGACAGCGCCTGGCGCATCTCGTTCTTCGGCGACGAGATCGAGGAGATCGTCGAATTCGACCCGCTCACCGGCAAGAAGAGCGCCTCGCTCAACTCGGTGCGCATCTACGCCAACTCGCACTATGTCACCCCCGGGCCGACGATGAAGCAGGCGGCGGAAGCCATTCGCCACGAGCTCAGCGAGCGGCTCAAGGAGCTGGAGATCGAGGGCAAGCTGCTCGAGCGCCAGCGGCTGGAGCAGCGCACCAACTTCGACCTGGAGATGATCGCGGCGACGGGCAGCTGCAACGGCATCGAGAATTACAGCCGCTTCCTCACCGGCCGCCTTCCGGGCGAGCCCCCGCCCACCCTGTTCGAATATTTGCCCGAGAACGCGCTGCTGTTCGTCGACGAGAGCCACCAGACGATCGGGCAGATCAACGGCATGTCTCGCGGCGACCACCGTCGCAAGATCACGCTGGCCGAGTACGGCTTCCGCCTGCCCTCCGCGATCGACAACCGTCCGCTCCGCTTCAACGAGTGGGACGCGATGCGCCCGCAGACCGTGTGCGTCTCCGCGACCCCGGGCGGCTGGGAGATGGAGCAGGCCAGCGGCGTGTTCGCCGAGCAGGTGATCCGTCCCACCGGGCTGATCGACCCGCCGGTCGAGATCAAGCCGGTCGAGGAGCAGGTCCAGGACCTGATCGTCGAGTGCCGCGCCACCACCGAGAAGGGCTATCGCACGCTCGTCACCACGCTGACCAAGCGGATGGCGGAGGACCTCACCGAATATATGCACGAGGCGGGGATCAAGGTCCGCTACATGCACTCGGACGTCGAGACGCTGGAGCGCATCGAGCTGATCCGCGACCTTCGGCTGGGCGTGTACGACGTGCTGATCGGCATCAACCTGCTGCGCGAGGGGCTCGACATCCCCGAGTGCGGGCTGGTCGCGATCCTCGACGCCGATAAGGAGGGGTTCCTGCGCTCCGAGACGTCGCTGATCCAGACGATCGGGCGCGCCGCGCGCAACGTCGACGGGCGCGTGATCCTCTACGCCGACCGGATCACCGGCAGCATGGAGCGCGCGATGAACGAGACCGCGCGCCGGCGCGAGAAGCAGGAGGCGTACAACCTGGAGCACGGCATCACGCCGACGACGATCCGCCGCAACATCGGCGACATCATCGCGCACGTCGCCTCCAAGGACCAGGTCACGGTCGAGATCGACGACGAGCGGCCGCACATGGTCGGCCACAACCTGCGCGCCTATATCGAGGAGCTCGAGAAGAAGATGCGCAAGGCCGCGTCGGACCTCGAGTTCGAGGAGGCGGGGCGGCTGCGCGACGAGATCCGCCAGCTCGAGCAGGAGGAGCTGGGACTACCCGTCGAGCAGCAGAAGGCGCCGCTGATGGGCCGCTCGAACGAGGGCAAGCCGGGGACGCGCAAGACGCGGTTCGGCAAGACCCAGCGGAAGTTCGGGAAAAGATGAGGTCGGCTGGGATCGCTCGGTGAGAGGGTGAGACCGTCCTCCCCGATGATGCTCGCCGGCCTCGTCACTCCGGCGTAGCGCGACCCCTTACCAACGAACCTTCCGTCATCCCGGACTTGGTCCGGGATTCGCCGCGCCGCATATCCTTCGAACGTTGCTCTCGCGGAAGAGTGGATCCCGGAACAGCTCCGGGATGATGAAGAAGCGCAGCGCCGCCTCACCCCGTGACGAAACAGGCCTCCCCGGCCACCTTGAGCCGGCCGCACAGGTCCGCCGCCGCGCCCGCGCTGCCGGCGTTGACTCGCAGCCGGTAGACGCTGCGCCCGTTCACCGTCGCCGGCTGCACCACCTTGCCCAGCGCGGCGACATAGCCGAAGCGCTTGGCGATCGCGCTCCACGCGACGCTGGCCGCCGCCTCGGTCGGGAAGGCGCCGAGCTGCACCAGCGCGCCGCCCGTCCCCGCCCCCGGGACGCGCGGCACCGGCGCGGCGACCGGGCGCGCCGCGCGCAGCGGCGCCGCCGCCTGCGGCACCGCCGCGCTCACCGAGGACGCGCCGCCGCCCGGCGTCGGCCCCGCGCTCGGTGCCGCGCTCGGCGCCGCGCTCGGGCGCGCGATCGGCGCCTCGGGCACCGCGGAGAGGTCGATCGCCGCCGCGCCGTTGCTGCCCGCGCTCGCCGCGATCGCCGAATCGCCCTCGCCCTCCACCTTGAGCCCGCCGGGCTCGTCGGGGCGGATCTTATAGTCGCCCGCGGGCGCCGCGATCAGCGCGCCCTCGCCGCCCGCGCCGCGCTGGTAGTGATAGAGGCCGAACAGCACCCCGCCGAGCACCACCAGCCCCAGCAGCACGAGCAGCACCACCCGACCGACCGGCGCCCCCTCGGGCTCGTCGGGCTCGACCGTCTCGAGCCAGGGCAGCCGGTCCTCGTCGCCGCGCGCGAACGACCCAGACCTCGACATCAGTGCATCTCCGTGACCGCCTCCACGCCCATGATGGCGAGGCCGTTGCGGATAATCTGGCCGATCGCGCTGGCCAAGGACAAGCGCGCGGCGGTGACCTGAGCGTCCTCCGGGACGAGGAAGCGCCGCTCCGGCCGATCGTTGCCGACGTTCCACAGCGCGTGGAACTCTGCCGCCAAATCATAGAGATAAAACGCGATCCGGTGCGGCTCGCGCGCCGCGGCGGCGGTCTCGACCACGCGCGGGAACTGCGCCGCGCGCTTCACCAGCGCCAGCTCCTCCGTATCAAGCCGGGACAGGTCGGCGGCCGCGGCGCTGATCCCCGCCTCGGCCGCGCGACGGTGGAGCGAATGCACCCGCGCGTGCGCGTACTGCACGTAGAACACCGGGTTCTCCTTCGACGCCTCGACCACCTTGGCGAAGTCGAAGTCCATCTGCGCGTCGCTGCGGCGGGTCAGCATGGTGAAGCGCACCACGTCCTTGCCGACCTCGCGCACCACGTCGGCGAGCGTGACGAAATTGCCCGCGCGCTTCGACATCTTGACCGGCTCGCCGCCGCGCAGCAGCCGCACCATCTGCACCAGCTTGACGTCGAAGCGGGTCTTCCCCTCGGTCAGCGCGGCGACCGCGGCCTGGATGCGCTTGACCGTGCCGGCATGGTCCGCGCCCCAGATATCGATCAGCTGATCGGCGCCCTGCGCCTTCTGGAAGTGATAGGCGAGGTCGGCGCCGAAATAGGTCCAGCTGCCGTTCGACTTCCTGATCGGTCGATCCTGGTCGTCACCGAACCGGCTCGAGCGGAACAGCGGCAGCTCGACCGGCTCCCAGTCGTCGGGAGTCTCGCCCTTGGGCGCCTCGAGCACGCCGTCGTAGACGAGGTCGCGCGCGCGCAGCCACGCCTCGGCTGCCTCGGGCTTGCCCGCGGCCTGCAGCTCCGCCTCGGACGAGAAAAGGTCGTGGTGGATGCCGAGCAGCGCGAGGTCGTCGCGGATCAGCACCAGCATCGCCGCCACGGCGCGCGCGCGGAACAAGGCGAGCCACTCGCCCTCCGGCGCGGCGGCGTAAAGGTCGCCGAACTCCTCGGCGAGCGCGCGGCCGACTGGGATGAGATAGTCGCCGGGGTACAGCCCCTCGGGCACCGCGCCGACCTGCTCGCCGAGCGCCTCGCGGTAGCGCAGGTGCGCCGAGCGCGCGAGGACGTCGACCTGCCCGCCGGCGTCGTTGACATAATATTCGCGCACCACCGGGTGGCCGGCGAACTCGAGCAGGCTGGCGAGCGCGTCGCCCACCACCGCGCCGCGGCAGTGACCCATGTGCATCGGGCCGGTCGGGTTGGCCGAGACATATTCGATGTTGACCGTCACTCCCGCCCCGCCGGTCGAGCGGCCGTAATCCGCCGCCGCCGCGTGGATCGCGCCGATCTCGCCGCGCCACACATCGTCGCGCAGCCGCAGGTTGATGAAGCCCGGCCCGGCGACGCTCACCTCGGCGACGTCGGGCAGCGCGCGCAGCTCGCCTGCCAGCGCCTCGGCGAGCGCGCGCGGGTTGGTCGCGGCCGGCTTGGCGAGCACCATGGCGGCGTTGGTGGCGAGGTCCCCGTGGGCCGGATCGCGCGGCGGCTCGACCGTGACGTTGCGGCGGTCGAGCCCGGCCGGCAGCGTGCCGGCGGCGGTGAGCGCGTCGAGCGCGGCGTCGAGATGAGCGGCGAAGCGGGTGAAGAGCGTCATAGGCGCGGCGCCTTAGCCGATGCGCAGGGGCGACGCAAAAGCGTGGCGGAGGAGCCCCCGCACAGCTGCAATCGCTGCAATCACGTTTGCGCACAGCTCAGTTGCGCATGTTGCGATGCACCATCCATGTTGCGACGCATCAAACGGGCACTCGCCCCCCAGCCTGGAGCAACCTTCATGCGCACCGCCACGATCCTCGCTGCCGCCGCCGCCGCCGCCGCGCTGGCCGCCTCCGCCGCGACCGCCGCCCCGGCCGAGCGCAGCTTCACGCGCGACGGCCACACCTATGTCTACACCACCAGCGCGCTCGACTCGCAGCGCACGGTGATCGAGGGCCGCGAGGTCGGTCGCGGCGGTCGCTTCCGCCTCGTCGTGAACGGCGACCGCGTCTCGGGCCAGGCCAACGGCGTGCCGGTCTCGTTCCGCGCCGCGCAGCCCCTGCCGGCCAACGTCGCGGGCGTCGCCAACTGAGCGACGAGAGGGGCGGGGTCGCGGTAAAGCACCGCCCCGGGGGGTGACCCTCCCCCTCCCCCTCCCCCTCCCAGCGGGAGAAGGGCGGAGCGGCGACGCCGCCGGGTGAGGGTCACCTCATCCGAGCGTCGAACCCATTACCTCACACCGTCCGCTCGTCGGCCAGCCCGCACGGCGCGCCGGTCTCCACCTGCAGCGTCGCGTGGCCGATGCCGAAGCGCGCGTGCAGCATCTCCTGCGCGGCGTGGAGAAAGCCGTCGCCCGGGTGGCCGCCCGGCATGCAGAGATGCGCGGTGAGGCTCGGCTCGGTCGTCGACATCGGCCAGATATGCAGGTCGTGGATCGCGGCCACCCCCGGCAGCCCCGCCAGCGCGGCGCGCACGCCGTCATAGTCGATCCCGCGCGGCACCGCCGCCAGCGCCATCTCCACCGTCTCGCGCAGCAGGCCCCAGGTCTGCCAGAAGATCACCGCCGCGATGACGAGGCTCACCGCCGGGTCGATCCAGCCGAAACCGGTGACGTAGAGCGCGATCCCCGCGGCGACCACGCCCGCGGACACCACCGCGTCGGCGAGCATGTGGAGATAGGCGCCGCGGATGTTGACGTCGCCGTCGCGCCCGCGCGCGAACAGCCAGGCGGTGACCGCGTTGACCGCGATCCCCGCGCCCGCGACCATCGAGACGGTGAGCCCCGGTACCGGCTGCGGCGTGCCGAAGCGGTGCACCGCCTCCAGCGCGATCGCGCCGATCGCCACCAGCAGCAGCAGCGCGTTGGCGAGCGCGGCCAGGATGGTCGAGCCCTTCAGCCCATAGGTGAAGCGCTTGGACGGCGCCGCGCGCGCCAGCGTCGCGCCGCCCCAGGCCACCGCCAGGCCGAGCACGTCGGAGAGATTGTGCCCAGCGTCCGCGAGCAGCGCCATCGATCCCAGCACCAGCCCGGCGCCGCCCTCGGCGACGACATAGGCGAGGTTGAGCCCGATCCCGATCGCGAAGGCGCGGTCCCAGCGCTCGGGCAGGGCGTGGTGATGATGGCCGTGCGAGTCGTGATCGTGCTGGTGGTGCGCGTGCGCGTGGTGGTGACCGTGGCCCATGCGGGTGCGTCTAGCATCGCGCGGGCGGAGGGCGCCAGCGGCGTGGCGTGGGGCGACGGTCGAGAGGCGGAGGTGGTCTCGATCACCCTCTGCCTCGAAGCGACGAAGATCCTCTTCGGCACGGGGAGGGGGACCGCTCGCGAGGCGAGTGGTGGAGGGGCGCTTCCGCGGACGTCGCGCTATAGGGAAAGCCCCCTTCACCACCGCGCTGCGCGCGCCGCTCCCCCTTCCCCGCTAGCGGGGAGGAGCCGCCTCACCCCGCCTCGAGCAGCCGCTCCGCCTGCGCGCGCGCCTCGTCGGTGACGGTCGCGCCGGAGAGCATCCGCGCGATCTCCTCGCGGCGCTCGGCGGCGTCGAGCGGGCGCACGCCGGTGCGGGTCACCACCCCGTCGCTCGACTTGGCGATCAGCCAGTGCGTCGCGCCGCGCGCCGCTACCTGCGGGCTGTGCGTCACCACCAGCAGCTGGGTCGCCTGCGCCAGCCGCGCCAGCCGCTCGCCGATCGCGCTCGCCACCGCGCCGCCCACGCCCCTGTCGATCTCGTCGAAGATCATCGTGGTGGCGCCGCCCTCCTGCGCCAGCGCCACCTTGAGCGCCAGGATGAAGCGCGACAGCTCGCCGCCCGAGGCGATCTTGGCCAGCGCCGCGAACGGCGCGCCCGGGTTCGTGGCGATCTCGAACTCGACCCGGTCGCGCCCCGCCGGCGACCAGTCGTTCTCCGCGAGCGGTGCGACCACGGTGCGGAAGCGCGCCGCGTCGAGCTTCAGCGGGGCCAGCTCGTCCGCCACCGCGGCGTCGAGCCGAGACGCCGCCGCGGTGCGGGTGGCGGTCAGCGCCGCCGCCGCCGCCTCGTAGCGCGCGCGCGCCTCGGCTACCGCGCGCTCCAGGCTCGCCAGCCCCTCCTCGCCCGCGTTGAGCCGCTCGAGCTGGGCCGCCAGATCGTCCGCCAGCGCGGCGAGCGCGTCAGGCTGTACGCGATGCTTGCGCGCCATCGCGCGCAGCTCGAACAGCCGCGCCTCGTCGTCCTCGAGCCGGCGCGGGTCGTAGAGCAGCGCCGCCGCGGCCTCGCGCAGCCGCTCCTCGGCGGCGCTGCCCTCGATCAGCGCGCGGTCGACCGCCGCGAGCGCGTCGGCGAGCGCGGGATGATCCTCGGCGACCCGTTCCAGCACGCGCGCGGCCTGGCGCAGGTGAGTCAGCGCGCCGTCGCCGCCGTCGAGATGGTCGGTCACCGCGCCCAGGTCGTCGGCCACCTTCTCGGCGCGTTGCATCGTGCGGCGGCGCTCCGCCAGCGCCTCCTCCTCGCCCGGCTCGGGCGCGAGCGCGACGAGCTCGGCCACCGAATGGTCGAGCCACTCGCGGTCGCGCTGCGCCGCCGCGATGCCGTCGCGCGCCTCCGCCAGCGAGCGCTCGGCGGCGCGCCACGCCGCATGCGCCTCCGCCACGGCGCGGGTGTTGCCGCGCGCATAGGCGTCCAGCAGAGCGCGATGCCCCGCCGCGGCGAGCAGCCCGCGGTCGTCGTGCTGGCCGTGGATCTCCACCAGCAGCGCGCCGAGTTCGCGCAGCAGCGCCGCCGAGGCGGGCTGATCGTTGACGAAGGCGCGGCTGCCGCCATCGGCCTTGACGAGGCGGCGGATGATCAACGGCTCGCCCGGCTCGAGTTCCAGGCCGTTGTCGGCGAGCAGCGCCGCCGCGGCGGCCGACGCGTCGAAGCTGGCGGTCACCACCGCCTGGGTCGCGCCGGCCCGCACCAGCCCGCTCTCGCCGCGGCGGCCGAGCGCCAGCCCCAGCGCGTCGAGCAGGATCGACTTGCCGGCGCCGGTCTCGCCGGTGAGCACACCGAGGCCCGCACCGAAGTCGAGTTCGAGCGCCTCGATCAGCACGACGTCACGGATGGATAGCGCGGTCAGCATCGGCCTGCGCTCCTTAGCGGCGAATCGTGCGCCTGTTTACCCCTTCTGTTCCGCCCCCGCGCTTTACTGCGGTCCGGTCGGCGTGGTCGCGGGCGTGTCGGTGACCGCGCCCGGCGCGGTGCTGCCCGAGGGATTGTCGCCGCCGGTGGTGGCCGGCGTCGTCGGCGCCGGCGCCTCGGCGCGGGGCGGCGGGGCGGTCGCCTCGCCCGGCACGCCGGGGCGAGTCGCGACCGGCACGACCAGCTCGCCGGGCGCGAGCGGCGCGATCGGCTTGGCGGGATAGTCCTTCATCAGCTTGTACGCGCGCTGGTACCATTCGGTGCCCGGATAATTGGCGCCGAGCACCGCCGCGGCCTTCTCCGCCTCGGCGCGCACACCGAGCGCGAGATAGGTCTCGGTCAGCCGCATCAGCGCCTCGGGCGCGTGGGTGGTGGTCTGATATTCGTCGACGACGCGGCGGAAGCGCAGCGTGGCGGAGAGCCACTGCCGGCGCCGCTCGTAGAAGCGGCCGATCTCCATCTCCTTGCCGGCGAGATGGTCGCGCACCAGGTCGATCTTCAGCCGCGCGTCGGCGGCATAGCGCGTGTTGGGATAGCGTCGCGTCAGCTCGCCCAGCGCGTCCTGCGCCTGCGAGGTGATCTTCTGGTCGCGCGTGACGTCGTTGATCTGCTCGTAATAGCTCATCGCGACGAGGTAATAAGCATAGGGCGCGTCGCGGTTGCCGGGATGGACCGAGAGGAAGCGCTGCGCCCCCTGGATCGACTGGGTATAGTCTCGGTTGAGATAATAGCTGAACGCTCCCATCAGCTGCGCGCGCCGCGCCCATACCGAGTAAGGATGCTGTCGCTCGACCTCGTCGAAGAGCGCCGCCGCCTCCTTGTAGCGGCCCTGGTCGAGCCGCTGCTTGGCGGCCGAGTAGAGCGTGCCGACGTCGCGCGCGACATAGGGCAGATCGGCGCGGTTGCGGTTGCCCGCGCAGCCGGCGACCGGGAGCGCCAGCGCGGCGACGAGCCCGAGCGCCAGCGGCCGGACGACGGGAGAGCGGAAAAGGGGGGTACGCATCGACCGGGCTCTTAGCTTAAGGAGGTCGCGACGAACAACGGCTTTCACGCGGACGCAACGCGCCGCGCGCACGACACGTTGACGCCGCTCACTCGCTCGCACCCAAGGAGTCCGCATGCCCGCCACCCTGCTCGCCACCAAGCGCGTCGAGAAACCCTGGGGCCGGCATCACCTGTTCCCCGGCTTCCCCGATCCCGCGCCGGACGCCGAGCCGATCGGCGAGATCTGGTTCCAGTCGCCGCACCCGGAACAGTCCGAGCTGCTGATCAAATATCTCTTCACCAGCGAGAAACTGTCGGTGCAGGACCATCCTTCCGACGCGGAGGCGCAGAAGCGCGGCCTGCCGCGCGGCAAGGACGAATGCTGGACGATCCTCGCCGCCGAGCCCGATTCGACGATCGCGCTCGGCCCGCTCCAGCCGATCACGCGCGAGGAGCTCCGCGCCAGCGCCGAGGACGGCAGTCTCGAGCACAAGCTCGACTGGAAGCCGGTGAAGGCGGGCGACTTCCTCTACTCGGAATCGGGCGTGATCCATGCCATCGGCGCCGGGCTGACGGTGATCGAGGTGCAGCAGAACTCCGACACCACCTACCGCCTGTTCGATTACGGCCGCCCGCGCGAGCTGCACCTCGACGACGGCGTCGCCGTGGCGCATCTCGAGCCGTACGTGCCCTACGCGTCGCCCGGCGAGGTCGCGCCCGGGCGCACCATCCTGGTCGAGGGGCCCAAGTTCGTGCTGGAACGCTGGACCGGCGGCGCGCGCGAGATCGCGCTGCCCGAGGGCACGACCGGCTGGCTCGTCCCGATCCGCGGCGAGGGCGTGGTCGCCGGCGTCGAGTGGAAGGCGGGCGAGTGCGTCACCGTCACCGGGCACGAGCAGCTCCATGCCTCCAACGATGCGGACCTGCTGTTCGCTTATCCCGGCCAGCGGCGCCAGTGACCACGCGCCGCAGTGCCGCTAACAAGAGCCAAGTCACTGAATTTGATCCATAGTAAATCTTCTTTGCTCCATTCCCGACTGTTTACGTGGTAGCGTCACCCATCTTGCCGCGAGAGCGACGTGGACAGGGGAATGGAGCCGATGGATCGCGCGGCGTCGCGCAGCCTGATGAGTTGCCTCACCGACGAACAATTGCGCGTCGTCGACGCCGACGACGATTATGTCGCGATGCTGGGTCTCACGCGCGACACGCTGATCGGCCGGAACGTGCTCGAGTTCACGCACCAGGACGACCGCACCGTCAATCGCCAGCGCTCGGAAGCGTTGCTCGCCGGTGGCGACCCCTTCTCGATCACGAAACGCTACATCGTCGCCGACGGTAGCGCTATCTGGGTCACCAACCACGTCAGCCTCTTCCACACCGGCACCAACCGGCGCCAGCTCGCCACGGTCGAGGTGCTGGAAACCCCGCGGGTCGAGGACCAGCGGCGCGTGTTGCGCGTCGCCGCCGAGCGGATCCTGGCGAAGCGACGACTGCGCGCGCAGTTCTTCGAGGGCGAGATGTTCGGCGAGCCAGCGTTCGACCTGCTGCTCGACCTGTTCGTCCAGGAACTGTCCAACCGCCAGACCTACACCACGAGCGCCGCGGTCGCCTCGGGCGCGCCGCTCACCACCGCGCTGCGGCAGATCACCATGCTGGTCGAGCGCGGGCTGGTCTGCCGCGAGGCCGATCCCGTCGACCGCCGCCGCGTGCTGCTGCGGCTGACCGGCGAGGGCAGCAAGCAGCTCTGGGACTATCTCGCCGCGGCGGAGAAGATCTGAGCCCGTCGCACGGCTCGTCGTCGGGCCGGCGCGCTTCATCGCAGCACCGCGGGCGGCGTCATTGCCGGTTCAGCCGTCACCCGGTCTAGACGGCGGCCCGGCCCGGCGACGGGTATTCAGACATTCCGCCGGCCACGTCGCGGGCGGGGAGAAGTATCGCATGACCGACGTCCCTCGCCCGCGACCGGGACGCACGCTCGCCACCGCGCTCGCGCCGCTGGCGCTCGCCGCCGCGCTCGCCGCCGCGACCTCCCCCGCCGCGCGCGCGCAGGCGATCATGCCCGCCGCCAACCCCGAGGCCGACCGGCTCGCCGAGCTGGTCCGCCGCATCGGCGCGTCGCCGCGCGACCTTTCCGCGCTGGTCGAGGCCGGCGAGCTGTCGTTCAAGCTGGGTGACGCGACCGCCGCCGCCGCGCTGTACAAGCGCGCCGAGGCGATCGACCCGCGCAACGCGCGCGTGAAGGGCGGGATCGCGCGCATCCTGGTCAACGGCGAGCGGCCCGGCGAGGCGCTGCGCTATTTCGACGAGGCGCAGCGCTACGGCGCGGTGATGGCGCGCTACGCCGACGACCGGGGCCTCGCCTACGACCTGATCGGCGAGCAGGAGCGGGCCCAGCGCGACTACCGGCTGGCGCTGGCGCAGGGCGGCGCGCAGGGCGACGACGTCGACGAGATCCGCCGTCGCTACGCGCTGTCGCTCGGCATCTCCGGGCGGCAGCAGGAGGCACTGACCGAGATCGACGCGCTGCTGCGCCGCTCCGACCGCGGCGCGTGGCGCGCGCGCGCCTTCATCCTGGCGATGGGCGGGGACGTCTCGGGCGCGAACCGGATCGCCACGGGAATGATGCCGCCCGGCATGGCGCAGGGGCTCGCCGCCTTCTTCCAGCGGCTGCCGACGCTGAACGCCACCGACCGCGCCTTCGCGGTCCATTTCGGCGAGGTGGCGCCGACGGCGGCGCGGCTCGCCGACTCACGCATGGTGCCGGTGCTGCCCGCGCTCGGCGCCGATCCCTATGCGCCGCGCCCGGTGCAGCTCGCCGCGGCGACGCCGGCGGCGCCGGTCGCGACCAAGCCGCTGTCGCGCGGCGAACAGCGCCGCCGCCTGAGAGAGGCCGAGCGCCAGCGTCAGCTCGCCGCGCGCGCCGCGCCGGCCGATCGCCAGCTGGCCGCGCGACCGAGCGTGACGCCGACGCCGACGGTTGCGGTCGCGACGGCGGCGCCGGCACCGACGACCGCGGCGTCGAGCACGCCGGCGCCGCGACTCGCCTCGGCCGCACCCGCGCCCGCCCCCGCCCCCGTGCCCACCAGCGTGGCGCGGTCGCCGGTCGCCCCCGCGCTCGCGGCCCCGCGCAGCACCGTCGGCGCGGCGCCGGCGACCGTGACGGCCGCCGTTGCGACGCCTAGCATCCCGGCCCCGGCCGCCGCCACGCAGCTCGCCGCGGCGGCGCCGACCTACTCACGGCCCGCGCCCGCGCCGACGCCGGCGCCCGCCCCTGCGCGTCCGGTCGCCGTCGCGCCCTCGCCCGCCATGGTCGCCGCGCGCCCCACGCCGCCGCGGCTCGGCGAGGACTCGATCCTGGCGCGCATCGTCGCGGGCATATCGGTGCCCGGCGCCGAGCTCGGGGTGGCGCCGATGCCGGGGGCCGACCGGGTCGTCGCGGTCGCCGCCCCGCCCGCGCCCACCGGCGCCTCGCTCGACGAGGCGGCGCAGGCGGCCGAGCGCAACGCCGCCGCCGACGAGCAGAAGCGGCAGCGGCTCGCCGCGGCGAAGCGCGTGACCACGCGCGACGTCGCCGCCGAGGAACCCGTCGCGCCGACTCGCGCGCGCGGCAAACAGCTCGCCGCCGCCGACAAGCGCAGGTCCCCTGCCGCCGAGGAGGACGAGCCACCCGTCACCCGTAAAAGCGCGCGCGGTCGCGCGGCGGCGGAGGACGAGCCGGCCGCGAAGACCGCCGCCGCCAAGAAGAAGGCGGCCGATCGGAAACCGGCGACCTCGAAGGACGGCGACGAGGACGACGCGCCCGCCGGCAAGACCGGTAAGGGCGCCACCAGAGCCTCCGCCAGGGCCGCGGCCAAGGCCGAGCGCGAGGAGCCCGCGCGCATCTGGGTCCAGGTCGCGGGGGGCGCGAACCCGGGCGATCTCGGCAAGGCGTGGAAGGCGGCGCAGGGCAAGGCCCCCGCGCTCGCCGGCAAACGCGCCTATACGACGCCGCTGCGCGCCACCAACCGGATCGTTACCGGCCCGTTCAAGACCCAGGCCGAGGCGCGCGCGATGGTCAACACGCTCGCCAGCCAGGGGCTCTCCGCCTTCACCTTCACCAGCGAGGCGGGCCAGAAGGTCTCCCGGCTCGACCAGTGAGCGCCGGCCCCCATCGCGCGCCCTGGGCTTCCGACCCGGCGCGCAGCCGCGGCCGGCTCCACCCCGAGGAGGCGGGCGACCGCGGGCCGCGCGACGCCTTCCAGCGCGACCGCGACCGCATCATCCACTCGATCAGCTTCCGCCGGCTGCGCCATAAAACCCAGGTCTTCCTCGCTCCCGACGGCGACCATTTCCGCGTGCGGCTCACCCACAGCCTGGAGGTGGCGCAGATCGGCCGCACCATCGCGCGCACGCTCGGGCTCAACGAGGACCTCACCGAGGCGCTGTGCCTCGCGCACGACATCGGCCACCCGCCGTTCGGCCACGCCGGCGAGGACGCGCTCCGCGCGGCGACGCGCGCGCACGGCGGCTTCGACCATAACGGCCACACGCTGCGCACGCTGATGCGGATCGAGCGCCCCTATCCGCGCTGGCCCGGTCTCAACCTGACATGGGAGACGCTCGAGGGGCTGGCCAAGCACAACGGCCCGGCGCGCCATCCCGGCTGGGCGCTGGCCGAGGCGGACGCGGAGGCCGCGCTCGCGCTCGACACGCACGCCTCGCTCGAGGCGCAGGTGGCGGCACTGGCCGACGACATCGCCTATGACAATCACGACATCGACGACGGGCTGCGCGCCGGCCTGCTGACGCTCGACCAGATCATGGCGGTCCCGCTGGTCGCCGCGGGCTGGGAGCGCGTCGCGGCGCGCTTCGCCGACGTGCCGCGCGCGCGCCTCGCCGGAGAGCTGATCCGCAGTCAGATCGGCGCGATGGTCAACGACCTGATCGCCGAGTCGCGGCGCCGCATCGACGCCGCCGGGGTGGCGAGCGTGGACGAGGTGCGCGCCGCGGGGCAGCCGCTGATCGCCTTCTCGCCGGCGATGGCGACGGCCGAGCGCGAGCTCAAGCGCTTCATGTACGCCAACCTCTACCACCACCCGCGCCAGCTCGCCGCGGCGGGAGCGGCGGCGCAGGTGGTGGCGGGGCTGTTCGCGGCCTATCGCGACGACCCGGCGCGGCTGCCCGAGGAGTGGCGCGGACGCCTGCCCGCGGCGGAGCCGGCGATCTCGCGCCACATCGCCGACTTCATCGCCGGCATGACCGACCGCTACGCGATCGCGCGCTACCGCGAGGTGGTCGGCCCGATCGACCTGCCGGAGGGGTTCTAGGCCCGCACAGGGCGCCGCTCCGAACCGTCTTCGGGCCCGCGCGCGCGCGGGAGCACCACACTGTTTCGAACCACTCGGATCAGCCTCTAGAGGACGGACCGATGCGAGCCGTTTCTCCTGCCCGGCCCTGGGTTCCCGCGCTCGCGGGAAATCGCCCTGAGACCGCGCCGCGTCGCAGAGGAGTGTCGCAGGAGGAGAATGGATCCCGGCGCCGTCTCTCGGCCTGACCAGGCTACGAACCGCGCCTCAATACGCCCGCGCCACCGCGAACTCGACCGCCTCGATCATCGCGTCCTTGGCCGCGCTCTCGGGGAAGGACGCGAGCGAGTCGATCGCGAGTTGGCCATAATGGCGCGCCCGCGCGAAGGTGTCGTCCACCGCGCGGGTCTGGCGCACCAGCGCGACCGCCTGCGCGAACTCCTCGTCGCCGGCGCGCCGCCCCGACACCGCGTCGCGCCAGAAGGCACGCTCGTCCTCGCCGCCGCGCGCGTAGGCGAGGATCACGGGCAGCGTCATCTTGCCCTCGCGGAAGTCGTCGCCGGCGTCCTTGCCCATCGTGCCCGAGTCGCTGGTGTAGTCGATCGCGTCGTCGACCAGCTGGAAGGCGATGCCGAGATTGCGGCCGTAGGAGTCGAGCGCCGCCTCGTCCGCCTCGCCGCGATCGGCCACCACCGCGGCGATGCGGCAGGCGGCGGCGAACAGCGCGGCGGTCTTGGCACCGATGATGTCGAGGTAGCGCTCCTCGCCCAGGTCGATCCGCCGCACCGCGGTGAGTTGGTTGACCTCGCCCTCGGCGATCACCGCGCTCGCGTTGGACAGGATCTCGAGCGCGCGCAGGCTGCCGCCCTCGACCATCAGCTCGAAGGAGCGCGAGAACAGGAAGTCGCCGACCAGCACGCTGGCGGGATTGCCCCAGATGATGTTGGCGGTGCGCTTGCCGCGGCGCAGGTCGGAGCCGTCGACCACGTCGTCGTGCAGCAACGTCGCGGTGTGGATGAACTCCACCGCGGCGGCGAGCAGATGATGGCGCGTGCCGCCATAGCCGAGCAGCCGCGCGCCGGCGAGCGTCAGCATCGGCCGCAGCCGCTTGCCTCCGCCCGCGATCAGATGCCCGGCCAGCTCGGGGATGAGCGGGATCTCCGAGCGCATGCGGTCGACGATCACGCGGTTGACCGCCGCCATGTCCGCGGCGACCAGATCGATCATCGGATCGAGCGACGGCGACGTGCCGGCGAGACGGTGGAGAGTGGCGCTCATCTACCCTCGCCCTTAGGGGTTCGCACGCGCGCAACGCAAGCGCGGGCTTGCTGTTCGTCATCGCGATCCGCAAGGAGACCGCGCACGCGAGGGAGCCAGCGATGACCGACGACGTCCTGAGACGCTACCGCAAGAGCATCGACAACATCGATGCCGCGCTGGTCTGCCTGCTCGCCGAGCGCTTCAAGATCACCCAGGCGGTCGGCGCGCACAAGGCCACCGCCGGCCTGCCAGCGGCCGACCCGGGGCGCGAGGAGGCGCAGATCGCGCGGCTCCGCCGGCTCAGCGAGGAGGCCGAGCTGGACCCCGAATTCTCCGAGAAGTTCCTCCGCTTCATCATCGACGAGGTGATCCGCCACCACCGCGCCGCGCAGCAGGGCTGAGCCGTCTCAGCGCGCCTGCAGCCGCTCCAGCCGCGCCACCACCATCCCGGCCTGACGGCGGAGATAGGAACGGTCGCTGGTCGCGAGGTGCACGCGCGGGACACGATCGAAGACGCAGAGCGTGCCGAGCGGCAGCCCGGCGCCGGCGAGCAGCGGCGCCGCGGCGTAGAAGCGCAGCGAGTCGCGCTCGGTCAGCGCCGGGTTCCCCGCGAAGCGCGTGTCCTCGGTGATGTCGGCGACGTGGAACACCTCGTTCGGCGACAGGATGGCGTGGCCGCACAATGAGGTGCGGCGGCTGTACGCGCCCGAGGCATAGCCCGCGCCGGCGATGACGTAATGCCAGTCCTTGTAGACGATCGACACCGCCGCTGCCTGCGTCTGCAGCGTCTCGCGCACGTCCTCGACGAGCGACCGCAGCCCGCCGTCGTCGCGCAGGGTGAGCGCGCCCGACCCCTCGACCAGGCGCTCGCGCGCTGGCTCGTCGGGCGGCGTCGGCGCCGGCTCGTAGACGGTGATTCCCATGTGATCCTGCTGCGTTGCCGCCGAGCGGGCAGTGTAGCGCGGCAGTGATGAAGGACGCGCTTACATCGCCTCCGGATCGGCAAGGATCACGCGGTACGCCGCGGCCACGCGGCACCTTGTCGCGCTCGCGCGTTGGCGGCATCACCGTCGCGTCCCGCGCCGGCTCGAGGAGACTGCATGGCCACGATCGCCGCGCGGGTGCGCGAGAATATCGTTCTCTACGGCGCGCTCGCGGCCAATGTCGGGATCGCGATCGCCAAGTTCGCCGCCGCCGCGATCTCGGGCTCGTCGTCGATGCTGACGGAGGGTGTCCACTCGCTCGTCGACAGCGGCAACCAGATCCTCCTGCTCTACGGCCAGCACAAGGCGCGACGCGCGCCGGACTCGGCGCATCCGTTCGGCTACGGGCGCGAGCTGTATTTCTGGTCCTTCGTCGTCGCGATCCTGATCTTCGCCGTGGGCGCGGGCGTGTCGATCTACGAGGGCTGGAAGCATTGGCGCGAGCCCGAGCCGCTGTCCGATCCGCTGCTCAACTATATCGTGCTGGCGATCGCCTTCGCCTTGGAGGGCACGTCCTGGTTCCTCGCGATGCGCGAGTTCGCCGCGGCCAAGGGCGACAGCGGCTGGTGGCGCGCGATCCGCGAGTCGAAGGACCCGCCCGGGTTCATGGTGCTGTTCGAGGATTCCGCCGCGCTCGCCGGCCTCGTCATCGCCGCCGCCGGCGTCTGGGCGAGCCATGCCTTCGCCGACCCGCGGATCGACGGCCTCGCCTCGATCGCCATCGGCGTGATCCTGGCCCTGGTCGCGATGCTGCTGGCGCGCGAGAGCAAGGGGCTGCTGATCGGCGAGCGCGCCGACCCGGCGGTGGTGGCGACGGTGCGCGCGTTGGTGGAGCGCCAGCGCGGCGTCACCGCGGTGAACCACGTCCGCACGATCCACACCGCGCCCGACAGCATCTTCGTCGCGATCAGCGCCGACTTCGACGACACGCTGACCATGGGCGAGGGCGAGCGGATGATCGAGGCGATCGAGGACCAGCTCCGCGCGGCCGAGCCGCGGCTGTCGTCGATCTATATCCGGCCCGAGCGGCGCGAGGATGCCGCCGCACCGCCGGCCGAGGTGCGCGCGTGATCACGCGCCCTCTCGCCGCTCTGGCGGCGCTGCTGCTCGCACTCGCGGCGTGGCCGGCGCAGGCGGCGGTCACGATGACCTTCTGGAGCCGCGACTTCGGCGATTATTTCCCCCACGCCTTCTTCCAGCTGCGCGGCACGCTCGACGCGGGCGGCGCGCCGGTCGACGTGAGCTACGGCTTCACCGCGCGCTCGGTCACGCCCGCGATCCTGTTCGGCAACGTCGCCGGGCAGATCGAGCGGCCCAAGCTCACCTACATGCAGGGCAGCAAGGTGCGCTTCGCGGTGACGCTGAGCGACGCGCACTATGCCGCCGTACTGGCGCTGGTGCGCGAGTGGGACGCCGCCACCGGCGATTCGACCTACAATCTCGGCAAGCGCAACTGCGTCACCTTCGTGCGCGAGGCGGCGCGACGCGCGGGGCTGGTGACGGTCGACTTTCCCAAGCTGATGAAGAAGCCGACCAGCTTCCTGCACGCCGTGGCGGCGGCGAACGCGGCGCAGGTCCGCGTGATCGAGCAGGACGGCAGGACCTACCTGGCCGAGCATCCCCCGCTCGACGCGTCGGTGCCGATCGATGCGCCGGTATCGACTCCGGGTGCGCTGCCGGGGAAGAACGGCGAGAAGACGGGCTAGCGGCGCGCTACCCCGCCGGCACCAACTCCACCACGTCGAGCAGCGACTCGAACGCGGGCTGCGGCAGCGCCACGCGCCAGCGCGCGGGACCGATCCGCTCGACCCAGCCCGCCAGGTCGCGCGCGGGCTCCCGGCCATAGGGATAAGGCCGCGCCTCGTCGCCTAGGATCATCACCCCCAGGAACACCGCCCGCAGCCCGTTGTCGGCGAAGATCACCCCCGTGGGCCGCTGCGAGCCGGTCAGTTTCTCGAGCCGCAGCATGCCGTTTCCGTCCACCGCGACGCGGCAGGCGAAGGCGGGATAGTCGACGTAGTCGAGCTGCCCCGGCTGGCGCGCGCCAAGCTTGTACACGCGGCAGCTGTAGCGGCCCGCCGGCGGGATCGGCTGGTCGAGCGCGCGGTCATAGTCGAACAGCGCGCCCTGCGCGGCCACCGCGTCGGGCGCGGCGCGGCGCGCGGCGTCGAGCGCGCGCTGCCAGGTCTGGCGCCAGGAGCGCAGCCGCTCGCGATCGGAGGGTGTGGCGACGCGGCGCCAGTCGCTGCCCGCGGCGGGCGGGATCAGCCGCGGCGCCGCGCCGTTGCCGCAGCCGGCGAGCGCGGCGGCGAGCGCGAGCGCGGTGGTGCGCCTCACGCCGCGGTCCAGCCGCCGTCGACCGACAGGTTGGCGCCGGTGATCGCGCTCGCCGCCTCGCCGCAGAGGAAGAGGACGAGTGCGGCGACCTGCTCCGACGTCACGAACTGCTTGGTCGGCTGCGCGGCGAGCAGCACGTCGTCGATCACCTGCTCGCGCGTCAGCCCGCGCGCCGCCATCGTGTCGGGGATCTGCCGCTCGACGAGGGGGGTCCAGACATAGCCGGGCGAGACGCAGTTGGCGGTGATGCCGTCCGCCGCAGTCTCCAGCGCGACCGTCTTGGTCAGCCCGACCAGACCGTGCTTGGCGGCGACATAGGCGGACTTGTTGGGGCTGGCGACGAGACTGTGCGCGGAGGCGGTCGACACGATCCGCCCCCAGCCGCGCGCGCGCATGTGCGGCACCGCGGCGCGCATCGTGTGGAAGGCGCTGGTCAGGTTGATCGCGAGGATCGCGTCCCACTTCTCCGCGGGAAAGTCCGCGATCGGCGCGACGTGCTGGATGCCGGCGTTGTTGACGAGGATGTCGGGGCCGCCCCACGCGGCGTGCGCGCGCTCGATCATCGCCGCGATCTGATCGGGGCGCGTCATGTCGGCACCGTCGTGCAGCGCCTCGGCCCCGCTCGCCCCTGACAGCTCGCCGAGCATCTCGGCGATCGCGCCTTCCTCGCCGAACCCGTTGAGCATCACGCTGGCACCCTCGGCGGCGAGCGCGCGCGCGATCGCCAGGCCGATGCCCGAGGTCGACCCGGTCACCACCGCGCTCTTGCCTGTCAGGACCATCCGCTCGTCTCCTCTGCGCGTCCCCATCGGTGAGGCGGCGCACGCTTGCAACCCGCCAGCCCCCGAACGCATTCATGCCGTGACGGATACGAAACGCCTGGGGGGACCCGAACGATGCGGCTCGACGATTATGACAACGACATCAACGTCGGCGAGGCGCGCGGCGGCGGCGGTGGCCTGGGCGGTGGCGGCGGCGGCGGGCTGCTGCTCGGCCTGCTCCCGCTGATCGGGAGCCGCTTCGGCTGCGGCGGCATCGTCGTGGTGCTGCTCCTGCTCGCGGTCTTCGGCGGGCTCGGCAACCTCGGCGGGCTGCTCGGCGGGGGCGGCACGACCTCGGCGCCGACCGCGCAGGTGGGCACCTCGGAGGGCGGCGGAGTCCGCCAGATCTGCGACGCCTCGCCGCAGCGGCGCGAGACCTGCCAGGCCTTCAGCAACGCGCAGAACACCTGGGAGCAGATCTTCGCCAAGGAAGGCCAGCGCTTCAGCCCGCCGATGCTGCGCTTCTTCGACGGCAGCGGCCAATCGGGCTGCGGCCAGGCGATGTCGGCGATGGGCCCCTTCTACTGCCCGAGCGACAACGGCATCTATCTCGACACCGAGTTCTTCGACGAGCTGACCAACCGCTTCAAGGCACCCGGCGACTTCGCGCAATATTACGTGATCGCGCACGAGTTCGGCCATCATATCCAGAAGCTGCTCGGCACCTCCGACCAGGTGCAGCGCGCCCAGGCGCGCGGCGGCGAACGCGAGGGCAACGCGCTGTCGGTGCGGCTCGAGCTCCAGGCCGACTGCTACGCCGGCGTGTGGGCGGCGCAGAACCGGCAGCGGCTCGACCCGGGCGACGTCGAGGAGGGCATGCGCGCGGCGCAGGCGATCGGCGACGACACGCTCCAGAAGGAAGCGCAGGGCCGCGTCGTGCCCGACAGCTTCACCCACGGCACCTCGGCGCAGCGCCAGACCTGGCTGCGGCGCGGCATGGAGAGCGGCGACCCGGCGCAGTGCGACACCTTCTCGGGGGCGATCTGATATCGGCCATCGCCCCGCCCCGGCGTCATCCCGGGCGTGTCCCGGGACGCATCGGGGCGCGCGCTCGGGACGTACCGCTCGCGCGGAGGAGTGGATCGCGGAGCAGGGTCGCGATGACGGCGATCGCTTATCGTCGATGGGGGTGGGCGGGACACACCGCCCCTCACCTAGGTTAGTAGCCGCATTTTAAGCATTTCCGGTCACCTACGGCCAAGATCGGCGCGCTCGACGCGCCCTCGGCTGAACGAAGATCGGGTCTGTACATGCGAGTTGTGGCGAAGACGCTGGCGGGGCGGGGCCTGTCCGCCAAGGTGACGGTGCTGATCGTGCTGTCGCTCGGGCTGCTCGCGCTGGTCACCGCCGGCGTGACCGCGACCATCCTCGGCGCCAACGCCGAGCGGCGCGCCACCGAGCGCCAGGAAGCGAACATGCGCGTCGCCTGGGACGTGCTGCACCGCCACGGTCGCGCCGCCCACGTCGAGGGCGACACGCTGGTGATGGGCGCGCACGCGCTCAACGGCGACAATGCCGCGGTCGACCACGTCAAGGCGCTGGTCGGCGGCACCGCCACGATCTTCCGCGGCGACACGCGCGTCGCCACCAACGTCAAGAACCCCGACGGCACGCGCGCGGTCGGCACCACGCTCACCAGCCAGGCGGTGCGCGACGCGGTGCTGCGCGACGGCAAGCCCTATCGCGGCCGCGCCGACATCCTCGGCACCCCCTTCTTCACCGCCTATGACCCCATCAAGGACTCCGGCGGCAAAGTGATCGGCGTGCTCTACGTCGGCATCCCGGCGGCGCAGTTCCTCGCCGACCTGCACGAGGTGCAGCTCAGCATCGCGCTCGCCGCGCTGGTCGTCACCGTCGCCGCGGCGCTGGTCTGCCTCGCGATCACGCGGCGCATGTTCCGCCCGCTCGGTGAGATGCGCGGCGCGATGGAGCAGCTCGCGCGCGGGCAGCTCGAGGTCGACGTGCCGGGGCTCGACCGCGGCGACGAGATCGGGACGATGGCCAAGTCGGTCAGCGTGCTGCGCGAGGGCGCGTTGGCCAAGGCGCGCGCCGACGCGGAGCAGCGCGAGGTGGTCGCGACGCTCGCGCGCCACCTCGCCGCGCTCGCCGAGGGGCAGCTCACCGCGCGGATCGAGGGCGGCTTCCCCGACAGCTACGAGCGGCTGCGCGCCGATTACAACAACGCGCTCGACGAGATTCGCGGCGCGATCGGCGCGATCCGCGACGGCAGCGCCGCGGTGCACGGCCACACCGCCGAGCTGAGCCAGGCGTCCGACGACCTCTCGCGCCGCACCGAGCACCAGGCCGCCAGCCTCGAGGAGACCTCGGCGGCGATGAGCGAGATCGCCGGCACGATGCGCCAGGCCGCCGACGGTGCCGCCAAGGCGCATCAGGCGATGGAGACGGTGCACGACGAGGCGCAGCGCGGCGGCAGCGTGGTGCGCGACGCGGTCGCCGCGATGGGGCGGCTGGAGCAGGCCTCGGCCGAGATCGGCGCGATCATCGCGGTGATCGACGCGATCGCCTTCCAGACCAACCTGCTGGCGCTCAACGCCGGGGTCGAGGCGGCGCGCGCCGGCGACGCGGGCAAGGGCTTCGCGGTGGTCGCCAACGAGGTGCGCGCGCTCGCCGCGCGCTGCGCCGACGCCGCCACCGACGTGCGCCAGCGGATCACGCAGAGCGGCGAGCAGGTCGATGCCAGCGTCCGCCTCGTCAACGAGACCGGGGCCGCGCTGGAGCGGATCACGGGGCAGATCGGCGCGATCGGCGGCCTGGTGGCGGAGATCGCGACCTCGGCGCGCGCGCAGGCGAGCGGGCTCGACCAGATCGACGTCGCGCTCAACCAGATCGACGGCGTGACCCAGCAGAATGCCGCGATGGTGGAGGAGATCACCGCGGTGTCGCGCAACCTCGAGAGCGAGGCCGATTCGCTCACCCAGGAAGTGTCGCGCTTCGTCGTGGACTCCCGCGCGCTGGCCCGCCGCGAGATGCCGCGCCGCGCACTCGCCGCCTGACCCGGTCCGGAGCGGATCGAGGTGACGCGCGCCGCCGCGCCGCGCTAGTCTGCCACGCGGCGGGATCGACCCGCGGGGGAGCGCACGATGCGGACGATCCTGGGTCTGGCGCTGGCGGCGGCGCTGGCGACGACGATGACCGACCCGGCCCGCGCGGCGCCGCGGACGCTGGCCGTGCCCGCCGACAAGGGCTGGATGCACGCGCAGACCCGCCTCGTGCTGCGACCACAGGTCGCCGGTCTCACGCGCCTCTCGCTGAGCGACTCGACCGCAACCGAGCACGACGTGACCGCACAGTTCGAGAGCGCCGACCACGCCACCTTCGCGACATTGTACCTGTTCCACTCCGCCCTACCCGAGGTGGCGGTGTGGTTCGACCGCGCCCGCGCCACGCTCGAGGCGCGCGACCTCTTCCGCCACGCCGCGCCGGCGAGCGAGGCGCCGATCGCCTTCGCCGCGAGCGGCACGACCCCCGCGGCGCTGCGCCAGACCTATGCGATCGTCGACGGGCCCAACCGCAGCACCGCGCTGGCGGTGATGCCGCTCGGCGAGTGGCTGGTGGTGCTGCGGATGACGGGTCGGGGCAACAGCGCCGCGCTCGACCGCCAGCTCACCGACTTCGTCGCGGCGCTCCGCCTGCCCGAGGACGGCGCGGCACGCCCCGCCGCGCCGATCGCGGCCTGCCCGGCCGTGCTCGCTTACGGCAGGGCGAAGATGGTCAAGCCCGAGACGACCGACCTGCTGCTGTCGTTCCTCGGCGCGATGGCGGCGCAGGAGAAGGAGGCCGAGCCCGTGCCCGCCTCCTCGCGCCCCTGGTGCCGCGAGGGTGAGCCCGGCGCGGGCTACGCCGCCTACCGCCGCGAGGACGAGAGCGACGGCTATGGCGTCGCGATCCAGGATGCGGGGCGCGTCGCCTGGGCGCGGCTCAGCACGGCCTCGCAGCTCGCCGCGCAGCAGCGCGAGGGCGAGCGACTGGTCAAGGCGCCGAGCTACGCGGTGACGCTGAGCGACGTCGACGGGCGCACGATGACCTTCCCGTCCTTCACCGCGCTGCCGACGCCGAGACAGGTGTTCGACGACATCACCAAGCAGCGGCCGCTGGGCAGCGCGCTCGGCAAGCAGGTGACGATCGACGCCAAGGCGATGCAGTAAGGTCGTGCGACCGACGAGAAAAAACCCCGGGTGTCGCCACCCGGGGTCTTCTTCTCGCGCAGGTCAGTGACCTGCGACGGTGGCAGTCTCGGCTCAGTAGGTGCCCGAGAAGCTGCGATTGAGGTTCGTCGAGCCGGTGTCGTCGCCGGTGCTCGACGCCCCGGTCGTCGACCCGGAGGTCGCCCCCGCCGCGCTGCTGCCCGCGGTCGCGCTCGTGGCGGTCGTCGTGCCGCCGCGCTGGCGATCGCCGTCGCTGCCGCGGTCACCGTAGCCGAACATCGCCTGGTTCTTCTCCTCGGTGCGCCAGTGCTGCTTGGCCTCGTCCGCGCTCTTGGTCAGCGTGACCTTCTTGTCCTCGACCGACTTGATCCAGCGCGACGGGATCGAGTGGTGCTGGCCGCCCGCGTCGACGTCGTTCTTGGTCAGCAGGATGCGATCGCCGCGCACCTTGTCGACGGTGCCGACATGGCTGCCGTCCGAGCCGACCACCTCGTCATGCTCCTGCACCTTGTCGAGCGAGTCGCGCTGTCCCTGGCGCTCGGTGCGCCACGAGGCGAACTCATTGTGGAACTTGGTGCGGTTCTCCTGACGATATTCGTCATAGTCGCGGTCGAACGACGCGATCTGGCTCGAGCGCCAGCTGTGGTAATCGCCGTCGCGCTGGCCCTGTTCGCGCTGGCCCTCGTAGCGCTCGTCGTAGCGGCTGTCGGCCTCGCGGCGGCGCTCGGCGTCCTCGTCGCCGAACCAGCTACGGACCTCGTCGCCCGCACGGGCGAGGAAACCGCGCTCGTCGTAGTCATAGCCCTGCGGCTGGCGGCCATAGTCACGTCCGCCCTGCTGGCGCCCGCGATACGAATCGTCGTCCGCGTGGCGACGCGCGCCGACGTCCTCGAAGCGACGACCGTCCGACGCGTAGCTGCCGTGATACTCGCTGCCGCCCTGCCCCTGCTGGCCGTAGCCGCGACCCTGCGCGCCGTAGCCCTGCTGTCCATAGTCGCGGCCGCCGTAATTCTGGTTGCCATAGTCCTGGCGCTGGAAGCGCTCGCGGTCCTGACCTTGGCCCGACTGGCCGTATTGCTGCGCGCCGTAGCGGCCGCGGTCACCGCCGCTGAACCCGCTCTCGCCGTAGCCGCGATCGCCGTAGCCCCGGTCACCGCGGTTCTCGTCCCGACCGCCGCGGGCATAGCCGGCGTTCCCATATTCGCGGCGACCGTAGGATCCGCGGCCGTCGTCGTCGCGATCGAAGCTGCCGGCGGCCTGATAGTCGCGGGCGCTGGAATAGCTCTGGTCGCGCCCCGAGCCATAGTCGCGGCCATAGTCCTGAGTCTCGCTGCGGCCGTAATAATCGCCCTGGGGATTGGTACCGCGCGGATAGCGTTCGTAACCCATGGTGGTTCTCCTACGTGACACGTCGCGCGGCGCGTTGCGTCGTCGCGAGCGGGCACACTGACAAGGATCAACGGAGCGGTTCGTTCCTACCGTTGCGCGCGCGCAACGGCGCCTCGTCGCGATCGGCCAACGCCTCGCCAGGGCGGCAGGATTTCGGAGGAACCGACGATTCCGTGTTGCATGGCGGGGGTGCGCCGGCTAAGGGCGGCGCTCCCCGGCGATGCCGGGGAAGCGGGCGGGGCTGTAGCTCAGATGGGAGAGCGCTGCAATCGCACTGCAGAGGTCAGGGGTTCGATTCCCCTCAGCTCCACCACCCGCCCGATCACCTTCCCGCGCCCCCGCCGATGCCTCTCCCGCGGGAGCTCCCATGACCGATCCTGACATCGACGCGACGCTGCCGCCCGCGATACCCGCGGCGACGCTGATCGTGTTCCGCGACCGCGCCGGCCTGCCGCCCGAGCTGCTGCTCGTCGAGCGCTCGCCCCGCCTCGCCTTCGCGCCCGGCGCCACCGTCTTCCCCGGCGGCCGGATCGATCCCGGCGACGCGGCGCTCGCCGCGACGCTCGGCCCCGCGGCTCCCGCGGACGCCGCCGCGCGCCTCGCCGCGATGCGCGAGACGATCGAGGAGACCGGCGTCGCGATCGGCCTCGCCGACCCGACGTGCGGCGACGCGATCCGCGCCGCGCTCGGGCGGGGCACGGCGCTCGGCGACGCGCTGGACGGCGCGGCGCTCGACCTCGACCTGCTGGTGCCCTTCGCGCACTGGCGCCCGGGCGAACGCCACGCGCGGGTGTTCGACACGCGCTTCTATCTCGCGCGACTGCCTGCCGGCGCGCCGCCCGCGCGGGTCGACTCGACCGAGAACGTGCGGCTCGACTGGGCCGGCGCGCGCGACACGCTCGACGCGGCCGCGCGGGGCGAGCGCACGCTGATCTTCCCGACCCGGCGCAACCTCGAGCGGCTGGCGCAGTTTGCCAGCTACGACGAGGCGGTGGCGCACGCGCGCGCCACGCCGCTGCGGCGGATCACGCCGTGGATCGAGCGGCGCGACGGAGTCGACCACCTCTGCATCCCCGACGATCTCGGCTATCCGGTCACCGCCGAGCCGGTGGCGCGCGCGCGGCGCGGCTGAGCGCGGGCGCGCGCCTGCTGCGCGGCACGCGGCGCGCGCTCGCGACGGCGCTGGTGCTGACGGCGCTCGCCGCGGCGGCGCTGCTGGCGTGGAGCTACCTGCGCGGGCGCCCCCAGGACCTGCCCTGGGCGCCGCTCGACCTCGGCCAGCCGGTCGGCCTGTTCACCGGGCGCAAGCTCGCCGCGCTGGCCGACGCGCCCGCGCGCTGCGCGGTGCTGCTCGCCCAGGCGGGCGTGCGCTACGAAGCGGTGCCGGCGCGGCGCCCGCCTGAGTCGCGGTGCGGCTATGATTCGGCGGTACGGCTCGAGGACGGGGGCGCGCGGCGGATCGCGCTCGCGCCCGCCAGCGTCGCGGTCGCCTGCCCCGTCGCCGCGGCGCTGGCGGTGTGGGAGTGGGACGTGGTCGCGCCCGCGGCGCAGCGCCATCTCGGCGCGCGGGTCAGCCGGATCGAGCATCTCGGCAGCTATTCCTGCCGGCGCCTGTACGGGCGCAGCGGCGGCGGCTGGAGCGAGCATGCCACCGCCAACGCGCTCGACGTCGCGGGCTTCCGGCTCGACGACGGCACTCGAGTCAGCGTGCTGCGCGACTGGCGCGGCGACGGCGCCAAGGCGGCGTTCCTCCGCGACGTGCGCGACGGCGCCTGCACGGTGTTCGCCACCGTACTCTCGCCGGACTATAATGCGGCGCACCGCGATCACCTCCACCTCGACCAGGCCGCGCGCGGCGCGACGGGCTGGCGCGCGTGCCGGTGAAGCAGGCGACCGATGCTCCAGGCGGGGATGAACCTATGGGGGGAACGGGCCGACGGCACCGATCGGCGCCGCTCCCTCCGCTCACGATCCGCCTCGACGCGCGCGGCTGGGACTCGCGCGAGGCGATGTGGCGCGCCTTGCTCGACGCGCTCGGCGCGCCCGCGTGGCACGGCGACAGCCTCGACGCATTGTACGACTCGATGGTCGCGGCGCTCAACCGCGTGCGCCCGCCGGTCGTGGTGGAGATCGTGGGCGCGGCGTCCTGCCCGGCCGCGCTGGTGGCCTATCTGACGCGCGTGCGCGAGGTCTTCGCCGACGCGTCCGCCGCGCTGGGCGAGCGGGTGGAGCTGCGCGTCACGCCCGCGCGGCCGCGCCCCCCGACGCGACCGGCACGGTAGCGCGGCTCAGTTCGGCAGCGCGGTGACGTCGACCTTCTCGACCCAGGCCGGGAAGAACGCGGGCTGGCGCGAGGACCAGCCCGAGGCGGTCGCCGCCGCCTCGCTGATCGACTGGAGCAGCGCGCGGCGCAGTTCCGGGTGGAGATGCGGCATCGCCGCGGCGGCGCAGAAGGCCGAGGGCAGCCACGGCCGCACCTGCGCGCCGACCAGCCGCTCGTAAAGGAAGCGATAGGCCGAGAAGGTGGTGATCCGCCCCTGCCCCAGGTCGAAGGCGGAGAGCGTGATCAGCGGCGCGAGCAGCTGCTCGGCGGCCTCGAGCCCGCTGTCGTCGGGCACCAGCGCGCGGATCGCGGGCAGGCGACGGTAATGATGCGCCTGCGCGCGGATGCTCGCCGCCTCGACGACGTCGCGCGACCAACGGGTCATCGCGTCGTCCCGGTCGAGCCCGACGTCGAGGCTGCGCCGCACGTAGCGCTGCGTCGCCGCCGCGAACCCGGCGAACTCCTTCATCTCGGCCAATGTCATCGCGCCCTCGGCCGGCTTCCTTCTGGCACCCATGATCCGTACCCCGCCCCAGCGTTTCAACCGGGAGGATCATGCGCGAAAAGGGTTAACGCAGCCCTTAACGCGCGTGCCTCCCGGCTGTCATCAATCCATCACGATCCCTGCCGCACCGCAACATGGATGCGACCAGCGGTTGTATCATGGTGGAAAACACGAGGGCGGCGCGGCTTTTGAGCAACATTCGATCGGGTGCCGTGGTTACCCGGATCGGCGGCAGCGACCAGGCGCATGCGGCGAGCCACGTCGTAGAACCTGGTCCAGGCCCGAAGCCACATGGGACGCGCTCCTATCTCGAACGAGCGCTATCCCGCCTCGGCCCAGCCCTGGCCGGAGTCATGCTGCGGTGGGAGAGGCGACCAAGCCTCTCTGTCGTCAGGCGTCGCGCTGGCGTTCCGCCTCCTCGGCCTCGTCATAGCCGGACGAGGGCGCCGGATCGTCGCGCCCCGGCTGGGTCGCCGAGACCGGGTCCGAGGCGTCCATCGACTCGTCCAATCCCTGGTCGACCTTGGCGTCCGCGCTGTCGGGGTGCTTCTGCAACCTCTTCTCGATCGAGCGGTCCTGACCGGCGTCCTGGCGCGGGTCCTTCGAACCACCGGCGTTGCCGGCGTCGGGCGCCACCGAGAGGCTGTCGAGCGCGCGGTCGTCGATCGGGCTCTGGTCGGTCATGTCTCTCTCCTGCGATGCTGGCAACAGTCTGATACGTCCAACGCCGCGCCACCGGCGCGCGTTCCTGCGCGATCAATCCGCCAGCCGCTCGACGCGGACGGTCTGCGTCCACAGGTTGGCGGTGCCGAACACGGTCATGAAGGCGATGTCGGTGGCGTCGCGCCCGACCGTCACCACCGCCATCTCGTCGGCGCGTGCCATGCCGGTGGCGTCGACCAGGTGCCAGCTGCCGTCGAGCCACAGTTCGGCCACCGCGTGGAAGTCGGGCGGGTCGACGCCGGGGGCATAGACGGCGACGCAGCGCGCAGGGATCTCCACCGCGCGGGCCATCGCGACGAGCAGATGCGCATAGTCGCGGCACACGCCCCTCCCCTGCGCGAAGGTCTCCATCGCGGTGGTGCGCGAGTCGGTGTCGCTGCCGTCGTAGCGGAGATGGCCGCGCACGAAGTCGGCGAGCGCGAGCGCCAGCGCGCCACCGCTCAGCCCGGCGAAGCGACGGCGGACGAGATGCTCGAATCGGTCCGACTCGCAGTAGCGGCTCGGCAGCAGGTAGGGGATGGTCGTCGCCGGCAGCGCGGTGACCGGCGTGGCCGGCAGCGCGGCGAGGTCGAGCGTGGCGCGGTCGACCGCGACCACGGCCTCGTAGCGCGCCACCAGCCGACCCTCGCCGCGCGCCCAGCAGCGTTGCCCCACCCCCTCCTCGCCCGCGACCGCGCGGATCGGATGGTTCGACTCGATCATCAGCGACTGACGCTCCAGCCGCTGCGCGGGGAGCGCCGCCGCCTCGATCTGGAGCAGCACGTCAGCGGGCTCGGGAAATCCGTAGTCGAGCAGGACGTGGATCGAGAGGCGCATGCACGGGTCTCCGGTCCGCTACCGCGAACCCGCAAGAGAGAAGGGGCCCGGCGGTCACCCGCCGAGCCCCTCCGTAACGCCGCCGATCGCCGATCGGCTACGCGGCTCAGTCGCGATTGCCGCCGAACAGCCGCAGGATGAAGAGGAACATGTTGATGAAGTCGAGGTAGAGGCTCAGCGCCGACATCACCACCGCCTTGCCGACCATCTCGGGGCCATAACCCGCGACCTGGAAGTACAGGCTCTTGGTGCGCTGCGTGTCATAAGCGGTGAGGCCCGCGAACAGCAGCACGCCGACGATCGAGATCACCAGGCCGAGCGGGCCCGAGTTCACGAACAGGTTGATCAGGCTGGCGACGATGAGGCCGACGAGGCCGATGATCAGGAACGCGCCGAACGCCGACAGGTCACGCTTGGTGGTGTAGCCGTAGAGGCTCAGCGCGGCGAAGCCCGCCGCGGTCGCGGCGAACGCCTGGGCGATCGCGACCGGCGAGTAGACGAAAAAGATCGACGATAGCGAAAGGCCCATCGCCACCGCGAAGCCCCAGAACATCGCCTTGAGCGTCGACGTGGAGAACTTGCCCTGACCGAAGCTCATCGCGAAGACGAAGCCGAGCGGCAGCAGCGCGATCACCCAGCGCAGCGGTGACTGGAACGCGGCCTGGGCATAGCCCGATAGCGCGAACGCCAGCGCGACCATGCCGGTGAGCAGCACGCCCGAGGCCATGTAATTGTAGACGGACAGCATGTACGACCGCAGCCCGGCGTCGAACGCCGCGTCGCGGGTGCCCGAAGCGGTTCCGCCGAACGCGGCGGCGGAGGGCCGGGGATCGGACCAGTTGGCCATTGTCTCAAAACTCCTTCGGCCGGCACTCATGCCGGTTGCCACGAATATCGCCGCGCGTCGTTTCCTTTTCAAGGAAGGTGCTCCCCGTTCCGACGACAGCAACCGTTCGTTACAGAGATTTCATGCACCGCCTGTTCGTCGCCCTGCGCCCGCCCCCCACGATCCGCGCCACGCTGCTCGCCGCCGCGGGCGAGGGCGTCGCGGGGGCGCGGTGGCAGGACGACGAGCAGCTCCACCTCACGCTGCGCTTCGTCGGCGAGGTCGAGCGCACCCAGGCGGAGGACGTCGCCGCCGCGCTCGCGGGCGTCGCCGCGCCGGCGCCGACGGTGCGGGTGGCGGGGGTCGGCGCCTTCGACCAGCGCGGGCGCGTCGACACGCTCTGGGCGCGGGTGGTGCCCGCGGAGCCGCTCGCCGCGCTCCACCGCAAGGTCGACCAGGCGCTGACCCGCGCCGCGGTGGCACCCGATCAGCGCCGCTACCTCCCGCACATCACGCTGGCGCGGCTGGCGCGGCGCGGCGCCGACCCGGCGGCGGTGGCGCGCTGGACCGAGGCCCATGCCGCGCTCACTACCCCCGACTTTCGGCTCGAGCACCTGCTGCTCTACGAGAGCCACCTCACCGCCGCGGGCGCGCGCTACGAGGCGGTGGCGCGCTGGCCGCTGGCTCCCGGTTAGAAGTCGAGCGTCAGCGATGCGGTCACCGTCCGCGCCGTGCCGAGGAAGGCCGAGCCCCCGTCCGCCCCGGCGAGATAGCGCTCGTCGGTCAGGTTGGTGCCCTGGACCGTGAACGACACCCCCCTGAGCTGCTCCGACACCGCCCCCAGGTCGGCGCCGACATAGCCGCTCAGCAGCGTGAAGCTGCCCGCCACCGCCTCGCCCCGCGTGTCGATGTTGCGGTCGCCGACGAACTTCGCGGCGACACCGGCCTTCACCACGGCGCGCTTATAGTCGGCCGACAGCACCCACATGTCGCGCGGCGAGTTGATCACCTGCCGCCCCGGCGTGACCCCGACGTCGGCGTCCTGCGCGGGGTTGCCGGTGCCGAGATAGGTCGCGTGATTGTAGGTGTAGCTGCTCGACAGCGTCAGCGGCGGCAGCACGCGATAGGCCAGCGCCGCCTCGACGCCGCGGCTCTTCACGCCGCCGACGTTGAGGTACACGCTCGACTGTTCCTCGAGATAGTCGATGCCGGTGACCAGGTTCGAGGTGATCGAGACGATCTGGTTCTTGAAGCGGATGTCGTAGCCGGTCAGCGACGCCTGCACCCGGCCGGTGCTGTAGCGCGCGCCGACCTCGACGTTGTTCGCCGTCTCGGGGCGCAGGTTGCGGATCGCCGCGGCGGGCTGGCCCAGCGGGCCGTTGCCGATCGCGGCGAAGTTCTGCGAGTATCCCGCGAACAGCTCCAGCCCGTTGAGCGGCGCGGCATAGGTGACGCCGGCGTTGATCAGCGGGTCCGACTGCGAGTGGATCGCGGTCGCGCTGCGCGCGCCGAGCAGCTCGGTGCGGCTCTGGTCGAGGAAGAACTGCTTGACGCCGAACCGCGCGGTGACGGGGCCGTAGGTCAGCGCGTCCTCGGCATAATACATCACCTCGTCGGTGCCATAGTCGGTGCTGAACTGGACGTAATAGGGGTTGTCGTCGAAGGCCGGACCGACCAGCGCGTTCGTCACCTTGTGCCAGTCGCGCAACTGATTGGCGCGATCGTGCTCGAACCAGAAGCCGATCCGCAGCTGGTTCTGCACGACCCCGAAGTCATGCTGCCAGTCGACGTCCGCGGTCGTGCCGAAGCGATCGTTCTTATAATGGGTGTGCCGGTAGGACATCACCGGGGTAGCGTTCGCGGCATAGCAGGCGGGCGACGACTCGGCGGGCACGCCGGTTGTGCCGGTGCAGCCGGCGATCTGGGTCGCGGCCGCGCCGGTCGGCGTGACGAAGAAGACCTTGCCGATCGAGTCCCCGCCGCGCACGGGTGCCGCGTCGCTCAGCTCGCTCTCGGGCTGGCCCACGCCGTCGTCCCGCACGTCCACGATATAGGGCGGCGCGAAGTCGCCGCGGCCGCGCATGCGGTGGTAATAGCCGGCGAGCTGGAGCTTGACCTCGCCCAGCTCGGTGCGCGCCTTCAGATAGCCGAACAGGTTCTTGCGCAGCGCGCGCGAGGTCGGGCGATAGGCTTGGTCGACATAGGGCAGCCCGGTCCAGCGATCGGTGTAGGCGTCGTGGTTCGGGTCGCGCGCGAACTGCGCGGGCGAGACCGACCCGAACTCCGATTCGTCGGCATCGTCGTAGGAACCGAAGGCGGTGAGATCGACGGTACCGGCGCGGCCGAGCAGCTTGGCGTCGACATGGTCGCGCGTCGTCTCGCCCGAGCCGCCGATCCAGTCGCGCACGCGCGAGCTGGAGGCGCTGACATAGGCGCGGGTGTCGGGGGCGAACTCACCGGTGTCGCCGCGGACGTAGAATTTGCGCGCGCTATAATCGCCGCCCGCGGCCGAGGCGCGCAGCCGCGCCTCGCGCAGCGGGTCCGAGGTCACATAGTCGAGCGTCGCGCCCAGCGCCTCGTTCGAGCGCGACGAGATGTCGGCGGTGCCCTGCGAGACCCGCACCGTCTCGAGATCGAGCACGTCGATGTAGCGGTTGGCGCGCGAGCCGCCGCCGTAGCCCGAGCCGCCGTTGGGCAGGCCGTCGATGGTCGAGCCGATCTGCTGCCCGCCCCCGCCGCCGCTGTTGAAGCCGCGGATGCTGATCGAGGTCGCCCAGTCGGACGAGCCGAAGGCGTCGCCCTCCGAGACAAAGACGCCGGGCAGCTCGTTGATCACGTCGTTGACGCTGGCGAGCGCCGACTGCCGCTCGATCATCGGCGCGGTGACGCGGGTGTTGGCGAAGGCTGTCGCCTGTCCGGTGACGACGATGTCGTCGTCGCGCGACGGTCCGGCGGTGCCCGCATCGGCCCCGGCCGGCGCGGTCTGCGCACCGGCGTGAGTCGTCACCGCCGCGATCGCGAGGATCGCCGCGCCCATCATCCACTTCGTCACTGTCGGTCTCCCTGAGCGGACCGCGTGCCGCCGCGGTCTCGTCGTCGCGGCGCTCTCGCCGAGCGCGATGACGCGCGTGTGACATGATGTGGCTTTTCGTTCGTTTATGTGGTTTGTGCCGATGGCGCGCCGGCCCGGCACTCGCCGCGCGCGCGGGGAGGAAGCGCGTGACGCAGTTCGACCGGATCGCCCGACTCGTCGCGCTGCTCGAGCGACAGGGATCCTGTGCGATCACGGAGCTGGCGACTCATTTCGCGGTCTCCGAGGAGACCATCCGCCGCGACGTGCGCCTCCTCGAGGCCGAGGGACGCGCCTTCAAGGTGCACGGCGGCGTGACGCTGCCCGACGGGCGGCGCGAGACACCGGTCCTGGTGCGGATGCGCGAGCAGGCCGAGGCGAAGCGTGCGGTGGCGCACCGCGCCGCCAGCCTGATCGAGGACGGCATGACGGTCCTGATCGACTCGGGCACCACCTCGTGCTGGTTGGCGCGGGCGCTCACCGGCTTCAGCCGGCTCACCGTGGTCACCAACAGCCTGGAGGTCGCGGGCGCGCTGCTGAACCAGGCCGGCGTGCGCGTGCACCTCGCCGGCGGCGCGCTCAACGCCGACTATCGCGCCGCCTTCGACCGCGAGGCGGTGCGCTACGCGCGCGGCTTCGCGCCGGACGCGACGATCCTGTCGATGGGCGCGATCGACGCCGCGCGCGGCTTCCTCGACTTCGACCCGGACGAGGCCGGCTTCAAGCGCGCGCTGCTCGACGTCGCGCGCCGGGTCGTCGTGGTCGCGGACTCATCCAAGTTCGTGCGCGCCGGTACCATCCACGTCGCCGACTTTGCCCAAGTCGCCGATCTCGTCGCGGACGGCGCCATACCCGACCCGATCGTCACCGCCGCGGCGCGCGCCGGCACCCGCCTGCACCGCGCCTGAGCGCGCGCCTCACTCCTGCGCGCTGACCTGCACCTCGACCTCGAGGCACTCGCGCCCCTCCCCCAGCCGCGAGCCCGCGACCGGCGACGAGCCGGTCGCGTCGAGCGCCACCGCGACGCGGACGTGATGCTCCTCGGGCGACTCGCCCAGCGTGGGGTCGAAGCCGACCCAGCCGAGATCGTCCACCCAGGCCTCGGCCCAGCCGTGCGGCGTGGCACTGCGGCCGTCCTGCAGATCGCAATAGCCGGTGACGTAGCGCGCGGGCACCGCCAGCGCGCGCGCCGCGGCGACGAACAGCTGCGCGAGGTCGCGCGGCGTCGCGGTCGCGCGCGCGAAGGCGTCCGCGGCCGCCAGGCTCGGGTCGGGGCGCTCGACCGCGACCGCGAACCGCTCGTGGAGCGCGCGGTTGAGCGCGTGCAGCGCCCCGATCGGTGCGGCGTCGCCCACCGCCGCGCGGGCGAAATCCTCGATCGCGGCGTCGGCCACGGTGGTCGGCGTCGCGCGCAGGTAGAGCGCCGGCGGCAGCGGCTCGAACGTGCCGTGGAGCACCCCGCGCGACGTGCTCGTCACCACCTCGCCCGACACCGCGATCTCGATCCCGTCGAGTGGCCCCTCGGCGTAGAGCATCGTGGTGCGATTGCCGAAGCCGTCGCGATGCTCGCGCAGCCGCGCGTCGCAGTCCACCGCGATATGCCATTCCGCCACGGTCTGGTCGTGGCTGTTGCGCGGCGTCATCCGCAGCAGCTGGACGATCCGCGCCTGCGGGGCGGTGAAGCGATAGCTCGTGCGATGTTCGATCGAGAGGCGCATCAGGCGAACTTGAACTGCCGGCCGATCGCGACGTGCAAATGCGCGTTCTCGGCGATCACGGCCTGGAGATGCTGGTGCAGCCCGGCGGCGATCACGTCGCCGGTGCGGGTGCGCGCGATCCGCGCCTGGCGGGTGCGCGCCATGCGATCGGCCTCCCCCTGGGTCCCGCTCGACCGCGCCAGCCCGGTGAGCGCGGTGACGGTCTCCTCCGTCGCGGCGGCGACGCTGCGCGGCAGCTCGCCGCGGCTGAGCAGCAGGTCGATCACGTTGGCCGGCGCCAGCCCGTCGCTGTAGAGCCAGCGATAGGCGGTCACCGCCGAGACGGTCTGGAGGATCGTGGTCCACTGGTCGCGGTCGACCGTGCCGCCGACCGACTCGCCCGCGGGCAGCAGCAGGTGGTATTTCACGTCGAGCAGCCGCGCGGTGTTGTCGGTCCGCTCCACCGCCTGGCCGAGCCGGATGAACAGCGTGGTCTGGTTGCGCAGCATGCGATGCACCGCGCCCTCGAAACCGCGCGTCTCCGCCTTGACCGAATCGACCAGCGCCAGCGTCGTGCCGGGGTCGAGCCGCGCGACCCGCTGGTCGAACAGCAGCCAGGCGCCGTTGATCGCCTGCCACGCCTCGCGGCTCAGCGCGGTGCGGACCGCGCGCGCGTTGTCGCGCGCCATGCCGACGCAGCGCAGGATCGAGCCGCGGTGGCCCGCGTCGGCCAGCAGGAAGCGCGCCACCTCCTCACGGGTCAGCTCGCCGCCAGCCGCGGTGAAGGCGGGCTCGGTCTCGGTCACCGCCAGCGCC
Organism: Sphingomonas folli; assembly: GCF_019429525.1. Classification (GTDB taxonomy): domain Bacteria; phylum Pseudomonadota; class Alphaproteobacteria; order Sphingomonadales; family Sphingomonadaceae; genus Sphingomonas; species Sphingomonas folii. The sequence continues at coordinate 108,433 of NZ_JAHXZL010000014.1, forward strand.
GAGCGCCACGCGTCCTCCCCCGCGGGGCGGGTGGAGAGGACGTCGAGCCGCAGCGTCGCCTCCACCAGCCGCGCGACGAAGTCGGCGCGCTCGACGTAGCGGCCGAGCCAGTAGAGCGAGGCGGCGGTGCGGCTGAGCATCAGGCACCCCCCAGCGTCTGGCTCATGCCGCCGAGCGTCTGCGTCATGCCGACCGACGCCTGGGTCCCCATCGTCTGGGACATGGCCGGCGCGCCGGGCATCAGCACGAAACTGTCCTTGGTGCCGCCGCCCTGCGACGAGTTGACCACCAGCGAGCCCTCGCGCAGCGCGACGCGGGTGAGCCCGCCCGGCACCACCTGCACCCCGCGCGCGCCGCTCAGGACGAACGGGCGGAAGTCGACGTGGCGCGGCGCGACCCCCTGCTCCACCAAGGTGGGCACCGTGGAGAGCGCCAGGGTCGGCTGCGCGATATAGCGGTGCGGCTCGGCCACCAGCGCGGCGCGGAAACGCTCGATCTCTGCCGTGGAGGCGGTCGGGCCGACCAGCATGCCGTAGCCGCCCGAGCCGTCGACCAGCTTGACCACCAGCTCGTCGAGATGGTCGAGCACGTAGCGCAGTGCCGCGGGCTCGCGGCAGCGCCATGTCTCGACGATCGGCAGCTTGGCCTCCCCGCCCGAGTAGAAGCGCACGATCTCGGGCATGTAGCTGTAGATCGCCTTGTCGTCGGCGATGCCGTTGCCGGGCGCGTTGATGATCGCGACGTTGCCCGCGGCATAAGCGGCGATCAGCCCGGGCACGCCGAGCAGCGACTCGGGACGGAACACCAGAGGGTCGAGGAAATCGTCGTCGACGCGGCGGTAGATCACGTCCACCTTCACCCGACCCGCGATCGTGCGCATGTAGACGAGGTCGTCGTCGACGACGAGGTCGGCCGCCTCGACCAGCTCGATCCCCATCGAGTCGGCGAGGAAGCTGTGCTCGTAATAGGCCGAGTTATAATGGCCCGGCGTCAGCAGCACGCAGTTGGGATGCTGCCCGCTGCCGCGCGGCGCCACCGACTTCATCGTCTCGAGCAGCATGTCGGGGTAGCTGTCGACCGCGGCGACTCGGAACTTGGCGAACAGCTCCGGGCACAGCCGCACCATCGCCTCGCGATTCTCGAGCATGTAGCTCACCCCCGAGGGCGTCCGCGCATTGTCCTCCAGCACGTAGAACTGGTCGGGCCCGGTGCGCACCAGGTCGATCCCGCAGATATGCGCCCAGACGTCGTGCGGCGGGCGGATCCCCGCGATCTCGGGGCGGAACTGCGGGTTGCCGAGGATCAGGTCGGCGGGCAGCACGCCCTCCTTCAGAATGCGGCGCTCGCCGTAGATGTCGACGAGGAAGGCGTTGATCGCCTCGACTCGCTGCACCAGCCCCTCGGAGAGCCGCGCCCACTCGTCGGCGAGGAAGACGCGCGGGACGATGTCGAACGGGATGATGCGCTCGCTCGCCTCGCTCTCGCCGTAGACCGCGAAGGTGATGCCGAGCTGGCGGAAGGTGACCTCGGCGGAGCGCTGGCGGCGACGCAGCTCGTCGGACGGCGTCTCGTCGAGCCAGCGACACAGGTCCGCCAGCTCGGGGCGGGCACCGTCGCGATCGGCCGCCCCCATGATCTCGTCGAACGCCGCTATCCCCATCGACCCCCGTCAACTCATGAGCGAAGAATTCGACCCATGCTGGCGAAGTTGGTTGCGGTGCACAAGCGGTCAGCGCGATTTTCGATCGACATGTGTCGCGCTCGTTCGAGCGCGGGAGCCCAGTGCCGCGGGCGACGTCCTACGCGACGCTGGGTTCCGCGTCCGCGGGCACACGGCGGCGGTTCGAGGCGCGTCAGCGCTCGCCGGGCAGCGCGGCGAGCATCCCGCTCGTGAGCACCTGTGGCAGCACGCGCGGTTCTGCCGCGCGGGGCGTGTACCAGAGGTAGAGCGGCACGCCGGCGCGGTTGTGCGCCTCGATGAAACGGCCCAGCACCGGGTCGCCGTCGGTCCAGTCGCCTACCAGCACCGCCACCTTGCCCTGCTTGAACGCGGCGGCGGTGGTGGCGGTCTCGATCGCGGCCTTCTCGTTGACCTTGCAGGTGAGGCACCAGTCGGCGGTGAAATAGGCGAAGACCGGCCGCCCCTCGGCGCGCAGCGCGGCGAGCCGCGCCTCGCTGAACGGCTCGGCGCCGGGCAGCCCCGCCACCGCACTCGCCGCGCCGCTCGGCGCCGGGCGCACCAGCGCGACGCCGCCGAGCGCGACCAGCAGCGCGATCCCCGCCGGCCACCACGCCGCGCCGCGCCCGGCGTGCTGGCGCAGCCCGGTCCACCACAGCCCGACCGCTGCGAACAGCGTCGCGGCGAGGCCGAGCGTCATCCCGTCGACGCCGGCCTGGCGCCCGAGCACCCAGGCGAGCGCGAGCGCGGTCAGCCACATCGGCAGCGACAGGATCCGCCGCAGCCGATCCATCCAGGCCCCCGGCCGCGGGAGCCGCGCGCGCAGCGCCGGCACGAAGCCGATCAGCAGGAAAGGCAGCGCGATCCCCAGGCCGAGCCCCGCGAACACCGCCAGCGCCGCCGCGGCGGGCAGCACCAGCGCCGCGCCGAGCGCCGCGCCCATGAACGGTCCGGTGCACGGCGTCGCCACGAACGCCGCCAGCGCGCCGGTCGCGAACGCCCCTGCCGCCCCGCCCCGCGCGGCGAACTGCGGGGTCGGCAGCTCGAACAGCCCGGCGAGGTTGAGCGCGATCGCGGTGACGAGCAGCAGCAGCGCGCCGATCACGCGCGGGTCCTGCAGCTGGAACGCCCAGCCCGCGCTCGACCCTGCCGCGCGCAACGCCAGCAGCCCCGCGCCGAGCCCGACGCACACCAGCATCACCCCCGCGGTATAGGCCAGCGCCTCGCGCCGCGCGTGCGCGGCGCTCTCGCCCGACCGCGCCAGCCCCAACGCCTTGAGGCTCAGGATCGGGAAGACGCACGGCATGATGTTGAGCAGCAGCCCGCCCAGCACCGCGCCCGCGAACGCCGCGAGCGCGGTGGCGAGCACCCCCTCGGCGCCGCGCGGCGCGGCGACGTCGCCCGGCCGCGCGGTGAGCGCCAGCCCGGTACCGCCGCCGGTGGCGAGCACGCCCGCGACCTCCCCCGCGGCGGGCTCCGCCGCCGCCTTGGTCTCGATCACCAGCGTGTCGCCGTCGCGCGTGACCGTCTGCGGCGCGGCATAGTCGATCGCGCCGCCGGCGGCCGGGTAGAACCACGCTTCGCCCAGGGACGCGTCGGCGGGATACGGCACCGCGAGCCGGAAACGGTCGCCCGCGCGCTGCCAGGTCGCGCGCGTCGACAGCGGGCGCGGCAGCGCGCGACGCCAGCCGTCGAACGCGGCGCGCCGCGCGGGATCGATCGCGCCGTCGCCGACGGTGAGGTCGAGCGTCAGCGTCTGCGTCTCGGGGACGCAGATCTCCGCGGTGCAGACGAGATAGTCGAGCTTGGCGACGAGCGGCAGCCGCGTCCCCGGCGCCAGTCCCGCGGGCACGCGCAGCGTCGTCAGCAGCGCCCAAGGCTTCTCGTAGACATAGTTCATCAGCCCCGCGATCAGCAGCCGCGACGGCACCGGATAGTCGAGCCCGCCCGCGCGCGCGCCGGCGGGCAGCGTCCAGGTCACGCGGCTCGGCACGCCCGCGTCGCCGGGGTTGCGCCAATAACCGTGCCATCCCGGCTGCGGCACCGCGCGGAACGCCAGCGCCACGTCGCTCCCCGCGGCGGGCCGGTCGCTCTCCGCCACCAGCGTCAGCGCGACGTGGCGCGCGGGCTGCGCGAGCGCGCCGCCCGCGGCCAGCAGTGTCACGAGGATGAAAAGCGCCGCGCGCACTGCTTGCCTGACCATCGGACGCGGACCATAGCCGCGGTCGCTCCCGCATGCATCAAGGTTGGCCATGAAATCGCTCCTCCTCGCCCTGCTCGCCACCGCCGCCGCCGTGCCAGCGGCCGCGCAGACCGCGACGCCCGCCCCGGCGACGCCCGCCGCCGCACCGCGCACGCCGCCCAAGCTGGTCGTGGCGATCTCGGTCGATCAGTTCTCCGCCGACCTGTTCGCGCAATATCGCAACCATTTCACCGACGGCATGGCGCGGCTGCTGACTGGCGTGGTGTTCCCCTCGGGCTATCAGAGCCACGCCGCGACCGAGACCTGCCCGGGCCACTCCACCATCCTGACCGGCATGCGGCCGGCGCATACCGGGATCATCGCCAACAACTGGCTCGACCAGAAGGTCGGCCGCGCGGACAAGACGGTCTATTGCGCCGAGGACGAGCGCGCCGGCGGCGACCACGAGCATTACACGCCCTCGGACCTCCACCTGAAGGTGCCGACGCTCGGCGACATGATGAAGCGCGCCGACCCGCGGTCGCGCGTCGTCGCGGTGGCGGGCAAGGATCGCGCCGCGATCATGATGGGTGGCCACACCACCGACCAGATCTGGTTCTGGGGCGGGCAGAACTTCATCTCGCTCGCGGCGCGGCAGGAGCCCGCGGTGGTCACCCGCGCCAATGCCGCGGTGGGCGCGCTGCTCGCCCGTCCGCAGGAGGCGCTGCCGCTGCCGGGCTATTGCACGGCGCTGTCGCGCCCGATCGCGGTGGGCGAGCAGACGCTCGGCACCGGGCGGTTCGAGCGCGCCGCGGGCGACGCCAAGGCGTTCCGCGCCTCGCCCGCGCTGGACGGCGCGGTATTCGCGCTCGCGGCGGCGATGATCGAGGACATGAAGCTCGGCCGCGGCCCCGCCACCGACCTGATCGCGGTCGGCGCCTCGGCGACCGACTATGTCGGCCACGCCGATGGCACGCAGGGATCGGAGATGTGCATCCAGATGGCGCAGCTCGACGAGTCGCTCGGCGGCTTCCTCGCCGAGCTCGACCGCACCGGGATCGACTATGAGGTGATGCTCACCGCCGATCACGGCGCGCACGACATGACCGAGCGCCAGCAGCAGCGCGCGATGCCGATGGAGCAGCATGTCGCGCCCGCGGCCACCGCGAAGATCATCGGCGCCGCGATCGGGCACGACCTCGGCATCGCCGGCCCGGTGCTGCTCGGGCCCGAGACCGACGTCTATCTCGCCGACTCGGTGCCCGCGGCGAGGCGCGCGCAGGTGCTGACCGAGGCGAAGAGGCGCTTCACCGCGCAGCCGCAGGTCGCCGCCGCCTTCACCCGCGACGAGCTCGCCGCCACCCGCATGGCGACCACCCCGCCCGAGACGTGGACGCTGATCGAGCGCGCGCGCGCCTCGTTCGACCCGGAGCGGTCGGGCGACCTCATCGTGCTGCTGCGCCCGCGCGTCACCACCGTCGCGGCGCCGGCCCCAGGCTATGTCGAGACCCACGGCAGCCCGTGGGACTATGACCGCCGCGTGCCGATCCTGTTCTGGCGCAAGGGGCTGGCCGGCTTCGAGCAGCCGCTGTCGGTGGAGACGGTCGACATCGCGCCGACGCTGGCGGCCACGATCGGGCTGAGGGTGAGCGGGCTCGACGGCCGCTGCCTCGACCTCGACGCCGGCGCGGCGGACACCTGCCCGGCGGGGTGAGGTTCGGGGCGGGCGGGCGCCCTGCTCCTCCCGCCGGCGTCATCCCGGACTCGTCTCAGGATCCATCGTGGCTCACGCTCGAGACGTGCGGCGCCTGCGGTGAAGTGGATCCTGGGACGGGGGCAGGATGACGCTCAGTATCAGTGTTTCGGCAAGCTCGAAGGCCGCATCACCCCACCGCCGCTACCAGCCACGCCAGATAATCCGCGTCTGCCGCCACGCCCCGCTCATCGCGCGAACCGCCCCGGCGCGTAGCGCGCCGCGTCGATCGTTGACGGGGGCGTGTCACCGAGCAGCAGCGCGGCGCCGACCGCTGCCGCCGCCGGCGCGGTCTGGATGCCGAAGCCGCCCTGCCCCGCGAACCAGAAGAAGCCCGGCTCGGCGAAGCCGTACACCGGCAGCCGGTCGGGCGCGAACGAGCGCAGCCCCGCCCAGCTGCGCTCGACGCGGCGCACGCGCCAGTCGACCGCCGCCTCGAAGCGGTCGATCGCCACCGCCACGTCGAGCTCCTCCGCGGCGACGTCGTGCGGCACCACCGGATGCTCGTCGTGCGGGCTCAGCCACAGCCTGCCGCCCGCCTCGGGCTTGAAGTAGAAACCGCCGCCGGCGTGGATCACGAAGGGCGTCGTCGCGGGCACCGGCGGGTCGATGGCGAGCTGCGCGACGGTGCGGCGATACGGCCGGATGCCGAGCGGCCGCGCGCCCGCCAGCCCCGCGACCGGGTCGGCCCAGGCGCCCGCGGCGTCGACCAGCACCGCGGCGCGGACCGCGCGCCCGTCCGCCAGCGTGAGTCGCCAGCCGCCGCCGACGCGCTCGGCCGCGGCGAGCCGGGCCGCGGTCATCAGCGTCGCGCCCGCGCGCCGCGCCGCGCCGAGATAGTCGGCGTGGAGCCGCGCGACGTCGATATAGGCGCAGCTCGGCTCGCGCACGCCGAGCGACCAGTCGTCGCGCAGCCCCGGCACCAGCGGGCGCGGGTCGACCGCGGTGAGCGCGACGCTGCTCCCCGCGAACTCGGCGAGCAGAGCGTCGATCGCGCGCGCGTCCTCGGCGCGCCCGACATGGACCGCGCCGAGCGGGTCGAGGTAGCCGCCCGCGCGCAGCGCCGCCTCCGACCCGGTGGTGAGCGGCTGGATGAGCGGGCCGCCGTAGGTCTCCGACCAGAAAGCCGCGGAGCGGCCGGTGGCGTGATAGCCCGGCAGGTCCTCGCCCTCCAGCAGCAGCACGCGCGCGCGCTCGCCGATCGCCGCGGCGAGGCTCGCCCCCGCGATACCCGCGCCGACGACGGCGATGTCGGCGGTGAGCGCGGCGACGCTCACGCCGCCTGCTCGGCGAGGAAGGAGTCGATCGCGGCGAGCGCGCGGTCGCGCACCGCGTCGCGCTCGCGCAGCAGCTCGTGCGCCGCGCCGTCGCCGAAGCGCACCAGCGTGGCGCGCTTCAGCCGCCCTGCCACGCGCACGGCCGCGCGCGGGTCGACCAGCCGGTCGCCGTCCGCCACCAGCAGCAGCACCGGCACGTCGAGCCGTCCCAGCGCAGGGTCGCGCCGGAGCCGCGCGGTCGCGGCGAAGGCCTCGTCGAGCCACGCCCAGCTCGGCGGGCCGAGCCGCAGCGTCGGGTCCTGCTCGTACCACCAGGCCTCGTCGGCGTAGCGCGCCGCGTCGCCGGTGAGGAGCGTCTGGCGCTCGGCGAACCCCGGCCGCTCGCTCTTCCACGCCGCGCGCGCGGGGTCGCCCAGCCGCCGCATCAGGCGCGCGACCCGGCCGCCCAGCCAGGCGCCGACCGGCGAGGCCAGCCCGAGCATCGGCGCCACCAGCACCGCCGCGCGCGGCCGCACCGCGCCGTCGAGCAGGGCGCGCAGCGCGAGATAGCCCCCCATGGAGTGGCCGACGATCACGTGCGGCCCGGGCATCGCCGCGACCCAGTCGCGCCACTGCTCGGCGAGATCGCTCAGCCACGGCGCGAAATCGTCGCTATGGCCGACCTGCGCGTCGGCGCACAGCCGCCCCGAGCCCCCCTGCCCGCGCCAGTCGAACGCCGCGACACTCCACCCCGCGGCATGCCAGTGCGCGAACGACTCGAGATATTTCTCGAACACGTCGGCGCGCCCGGTCTGGAACAGGATCGTGCCGCGCCCGCCGCCCGGCCACTCGAGGCGGCGCAGCGGCCAGCCGTCCGCCGCGGGCGCGGTGGCGACTCGCGCCGCGGCGGGGATCAGGCGGCGGTTCACGGGGTCCAGCATCATCCCGATCATGGTTACGGTTTCTCAAACCCTGTCGTCTAGCACCGCCGATATGGGTCATTCTCTCCTCGCCTGGCTGCTCCCCGCGATCATGGGGGCGCTGCTCGTCTCTGCCGGCGTCGAGGACGCGCGCACGCGCGAGATCGCCAACTGGAAGAACGCGGCGATCGCGCTGCTCGCGCCGGTATGGTGGTGTGCGATCGGCCTGTCGCCCTGGCCCGAGATGGCGCTGCAGCTCGGCGTCGCGCTCGCGGTGTTCGCGCTGTTCGTCGGCGCCTTCGCGATCGGGCAGATGGGCGGCGGCGACGTCAAGCTGATCGGCGCGCTGGCATTGTGGCTGCCGCCGATGCGCCTGCTCGACACGCTGCTGGTGATGTCGGTGCTGGGCGGCGTGCTCACGCTCCTCTTCGTGATCGAGCGGCGCTGGAAGCCGAGCGAGGCCGCGGTCGAGGTGCCCTACGGCGTCGCCATCGCGGTGGCCGGGCTGATCACGTTAGCCGAACCGCTTCTTAACCAATTCCGCCCATAATTTACGTCAAGTTGGCGCCGGCTGGCGCACTCAGAGGATGCTCTCCCCGATGGACAGTCGCAAGCTCATCATGCTGGTCGGCGCGCTGGTGGTCGCGGTGGTGACCGCGGTCGCCGCGCGGACGCTGGTCGCCGGCGCCGCGGCGCCCGAGGCGGCCGCGGTCGCCGCGCCGGCCGCGCCCGTGGTCGACGGCCCCGAGGTGCTGGTCGCCACCCGCTCCCTGCCCGTCGGCACCATCCTCGATGCCACCGCGCTGAAGTTCCAGCCCTGGCCCAAGGAGCTGGTCGAGAACGCCTATTTCCAAAAGGACCAGACCGATCTGGCCAAGCTGATCGGCACCGTCGTGCGGCTGCCGGTCACCGCAGGCCAGCCGGTGACGCAGGGCCAGCTGGTCAAGCCCGGCGACCGCGGCTTCCTCGCCGCCGCGCTGGGCGCGGGCATGCGCGCGGTCACCGTGCCCGTGTCGGCACAGACCTCGGTCGCGGGCTTCGTCTTCCCGGGCGACCATATCGACCTGATCCTCACCCAGTCGGTCGACGGCGGCGGCGACGGTCCCCCGCTCAAGGCGAGCGAGACGGTGATCCGCAACCTGCGCGTGCTCGCCACCGACCAGCGCACCGGCGACCAGAAGGACGAGCACGGCAACACGATCGTCCAGACCTTCTCGAACGTCACGGTCGAAGCCACCCCCAAGATCGCCGAGCAGATCGCGGTGGCCCAGACGATCGGCACGCTGTCGCTCTCGCTGCGCTCGATCGCGGACAATGCCTCGGAGCTGGACCAGGCGATCGCCTCGGGCGCGATCAGCCCCGGCGACGCCAAGGACCCCAAGGCCGAGGAGGCGATGCTCAGCCGCCTCGCCAACACGCCGCAGGCGGGCGACAGCACCTATGCCGTCGGCGCCGACGTGTCGCGCTTCCAGCGTCGCACCATGCCCGCCAAGTCGACCGCGCCCGCCGGACCGGTCGTTCCGGGCGCCCCTGTCGTCGCCGGCGTCGCGCCGACGCCCGCCACGCCGATGGTGCGGATCGCGCGCGGCAACAACGTCACCGAAGTCTCCGTCGCAGGGAAGAACTGAGATGCGCCTCCACTCCCTCCTCGCGCGCGGCGTCGCGCTGGCCGCGCTGGCCGGTGTCGCGCTGCCCCCGGCGGGTGCCGCCCCCGCGACCCGCCGCAACGCCGCCGCCCCGGCGACCGCCCGCACCGCGCGGACCGGCCTGCCGCCGGTCGGCGTCACCAAGCCGACGATCGAGAAGTGGTTCTCGATCGGCGAGGGCGAGCTGATCACGCTGCCCTCGACCGTCAGCGAGGTGTGGACCTCCAACCCCGAGACGGCCGACGTCTATGTTGCCAACCCGCGCCAGATCCACCTGTTCGGCAAGGCATCCGGCGAGTCGACCGTGTTCGCCACCGATCGCAGCGGCGCGGTGGTCTTCGCGGCGAGCGTGCACGTCGCGCAGAACTCGACCTCGATCGACCGCATGATGAAGGCGGCGATGCCGGGCGCGGACATCCACGTCACCCAGGTCGGCCAGATCGCGGTGCTCAACGGCACCGTCGACTCACCCGCGGACGCCGAGCAGGCGCAGCGGCTGGTTGTGTCGCTGCTCAACCCCGGGGTCGACGCCAGTGCCGACAATGCCGTGCTCAAGGTCGGCGTGGTCAACCGTCTGCGCACCGCGACGCCGCTGCAGGTCAACCTGCAGGTCAAGTTCGCCGAGGTGAGCCGCTCGTTCCTCAAGAATATCGGCAACAATTTCATCAACCGCGACAACAGCGGCGGTTTTACCTTCGTCGGCCAGTCGGGTCGCAACCCGGGCACCATCGCCGACCTGGACACGTCCAAGCTGCCGACGCTCGACGCCTCCTCGCTCTACGGTCTGCCGGCCGGCTCGATCTCGCTCCCGTTCGACCCGGTCAAGCGCCAGTTCGTCACGGGCGGCACGCAGTTCACCACGACCAAGGACAATAGCGGCACGCGCACGACGCTCGGCCTCGCCGGCCGGCTGCTCGGCATGGACGTGCTGTCCGCGATCGACCTCGGCGAGACGATGGGCCAGGTGACGACGCTCGCCAACCCGAACCTCACCGCGCTGTCGGGCGAGACGGGCACCTTCCTCGCCGGCGGCGAGATCCCGATCCCGGTCAGCCAGGCGCTCGGCACCACCACGATCGAGTACAAGCAGTTCGGCGTCAGCCTCGCCTACACGCCGACGGTGATGTCCGACGGCCGCATCTCGCTGCGCGTCCGCCCCGAGGTGTCCCAGCTCGACTATGCCAACGCGGTCACGGTGGGCAGCGGGCGCGTGCCGGCGCTCACCACGCGCCGCGCCGAGACGACGGTGGAGCTCGGCTCGGGCCAGAGCTTCATGATCGCCGGGCTGATGCAGAACACGCACAACAACACGTACGACAAGACGCCCGGCGTCGCCGACCTCCCGGTGATCGGCGCGCTGTTCAAGTCGAACGGCTTCCAGCGCAACGAGACCGAGCTGGTGATCGTGATCACGCCCTATCTGGTGAAGCCGGTCAACGGCAACGACATCAAGCTGCCGACCGACAGCTATCGCGCGCCGAGCGACCTCGAGCGGATCTTCGTCGGCTCGCTGGAGGGCGGCAACCGCGCCGCCGACCGTCCTAAGCCGGTGATGCAGACCCCGGCGCCGTCGGCGGCGCCGGCGGTGGGCGCGGTCGCGCCCGCCCCGGTCGCCCCGGCCCCAGCCCCTGCCGCGCCGGCCCCGGCCGAGGCGCCCACCGACCGCAAGGCGGTCAAGCCGTCGAACCGCAAGGCCGCGGCGCCCGCGCCCGGCTTCTCGATCAACTGAGGTCACAGACGATGCCCAACCGCCCGCTCCTCCTCGCCGCGCTCGCGCTGACGGTGCCGCTCACCGGCTGCAACAGCTATCGCGGCGTCGAGTCGATCCACCAGCCGGTGGTGTCGCGCAGCGACTATGCGCTCGACGTCCAGACCACCCCCGACGGTCTCGCCCCCGGCGAGCCGCAGCGGCTGCGCGGCTGGCTCGACGCGCTGCACCTCGCTTATGGTGACACCGTCGCGCTCGATCAGGGCGACAGCGAGAGCGCCGGCGCGCGCGCCGACGTCGCCGCGATCACCGGCCGCTACGGGCTGCGGCTCGCCGAGGCGGCGCCGATCGTGGGCGCCGCGATCGCGCCGGGTACCGCCCGCGTGACGGTGAGCCGGACGACCGCCGCGGTGACCAGCTGCACCGCGCAGAGCAATCGCGGCCTCTTCAACTTCGACGAGCATACCAGCGGCGACTACGGCTGCGCGGTCAACGGCAACCTCGCCGCGATGGTGGCGAACCCGACCGACCTCGTGCGCGGCGTCGCGAGCGACGGCAACTATGACAGTGCGACCGGCGTCAAGGCCGTCGCGGCGCGCCGCCGCGCCGCCCTCACCGGGGGCGGTGGCGCCGCGGTGAAATCCGAGTCGACGGGAGGCAAGTGAGATGAACGCACCCTGGAAACCCGGCGTCGCCGGCAGCCGCGCGCCCTTCCTCGCCTTCGCCTGCGACGACGGCTCGGTCGAGGCGCTGCGCCCGATCGCGGCCGAGCTCGGCTGGCCGACCGAGAACGTCTACAAGGGCGGCCTGCGCAACGCGGTGCAGACGCTGTCGGTGACGTCGAGCCCGCACGTGCTGTTCGTCGACCTCGCCGAGTCGAGCGACCCGCTGGGCGACATCAACGGCCTCGCCGAGGTGTGCGAGCCGGGCACGATCGTGATCGCGGCGGGCCAGGTCAACGACGTGCGGCTGTACCGCGACCTGCTCGCCAGCGGGATCCAGGACTATCTGCTCAAGCCGCTCCATCCCGACGCGGTGCGCGACGCGCTCGGCCAGGCCCAGGCGATGCTCAACGCGCCCAAGCCGGTCGAGGCGTCGCTCGATCGCCCGCACTGCTCGGTGGCGGTGATCGGCAGCCGCGGCGGCGCGGGCGCCTCCACCATCGCCACCTCGCTGGCGTGGCTGATGAGCGAGCGCGGCCAGCGCGCCGCCGCTCTGCTCGACCTCGACGTGCATTTCGGCACGGGCGCGCTCGCGCTCGACCTCGAGCCCGGCCGCGGCCTCACCGACGCGATCGAGAATCCGAGCCGCATCGACGGGCTGTTCATCGAGCGCGCGATGGTGCGCGCGTCGGACAAGCTGTCGGTGCTGTCGGCCGAGGCGCCGATCAGCGCGCCGGTGATCACCGATGGCGCGGCCTTCTACCAGCTGCAGGAGGAGATGCGCGCCGCCTTCGAGGCGACCGTGATCGACCTGCCGCGGTCGATGCTGGTGCAGCACCCGCACCTGCTCGCCGACGTCAACGCCGCGGTGCTGGTGACCGAGCTGACGCTCGCCTCGGCGCGCGACTCGATCCGGCTGCTATCCTACCTGCGCAGCAACGCGCCGCAGGTGCAGGTCACCGTGCTGGCCAACCGCGTCCACGCCGGCGCGCAGCCGGAGATCTCGCGCAAGGACTTCGAGGGCTCGATCGAGCGCAAGATCGACCTGATCGTGCCGTTCGACCAGAAGCTGGCGGCGCAGGCGGCCAAGCTGGGCAAGCCGCTCGCCGAGGCGGGCAAGGCGAGCAAGACGATCGCGCCGCTCACCGAGCTGGCCGACCAGCTGCTGCGCAGCGCCGACGACGGCGAGATGCCCGCCGGCAAGTCGCGCGGCGGCTCACTGCTGTCGAAGTTCGCCGACCTCAAGGGGCTGATCCCCAAGAAGCCGGCCAAGGCGAAGTGACCGCCCGCCCGATCGCCCCGGAGCCGCCATGCCGATCCTGCCGCTGATCCTGCTCTTCGCCGGCGCCGCGCTGACGCTGCTGCTGCTCGTCACCGCGCTCGCCGGACCGTCGACGAGCAAGGCGACGACGCGCCGCCTCGCCGCGCTGCGCGAGCGCCACACCGCCTCGCCGACCAACGCGATCGAGGCGCAGATGCGCCGCATCACCGGCAAGAGCGCGACCCGCGCCGACCTCGCGGCGATGCGGCTGCTGCCCAACGTGGCGCAGCTGCAGAAGCGGCTGTCGATGACGGGCAAGAGCTGGACGGTCGGCCATTACGGCGGCGCCACGGTGGGAGTCGCGCTGGTCGTCGCGCTGCTGCTGCTGCTCAAGGGCATGCCGCTGCTGCTGGCGCTGTTCCTCGGCGTCGGTCTCGGCGGGCTGGTGCCGCATCTCGCGGTCGGCTTCCTGATCAAGCGCCGCATCGCCGCCTTCACCGCCAAATTCCCCGACGCGATCGAGCTGCTGGTGCGCGGCCTGCGCTCGGGCCTGCCGATCTCGGAGACGATGCAGGTGGTCGGCGCCGAGGTGCCCGGCCCCGTCGGCGACGAGTTCCGCTCGGTCTCCGACAAGATGAAGATCGGCCGCTCGATGGACGTCGCACTGCAGGAGACCGCCGACCGGCTCGGCACGCCCGAGTTCCAGTTCTTCGTCATCACCATCGCGATCCAGCGCGAGACCGGCGGCAACCTCGCCGAGACGCTGCAGAACCTCGCCACGGTGCTGCGCCAGCGCGGCCAGATGAAGCTGAAGATCAAGGCGATGTCGTCCGAGTCCAAGGCCTCGGCCTATATCGTCGGATCGCTGCCCTTCATCGTCTTCGGCGTGATCTACACGATCAACGCGCCGTACATGCTGAACTTCTTCGCCGACCCGCGGCTGATGGTGGCGGGCGGCGGCGGGCTGATCTGGATGGGGATCGGCGCCTTCATCATGGCCAAGATGGTGAGCTTCGAGATCTGACATGGAACCTGCGCACGCCACCTTCCTCGGCATCGACGTGGTCTGGGCCGCGACCTTGCTCTCCGGCATCGCCGCCGCGGCGGTGTTCGTCGCGATCTACGCCGCGCTCGGCGTGCGCGACCCGATGAGCAAGCGCGTCCGCGCGCTCAACGATCGGCGCGAGCAGCTCAAGGCGGGCATCACCGCCTCCACCAGCAAGCGCCGCGCCAAGCTGGTGCAGAAGAACGAGACCGCCGACCGGCTGCGCGCCTTCCTGTCGTCGCTCCGCGTGCTCCAGGACGAGCAGCTCAAGGTCGCGCAGCACAAGTTGATGCAGGCCGGCATCCGCAAGAAGGAATGGGCGGTCGCGGTGATCTTCGGCCGCCTGGTGCTGCCGATCGTCTTCGGCGGGCTGATGATCGTCTACGTCTACCTGCTCGACTCCTTCCCCGACTGGAGCCCGCTCAAGCGCTACGGCCTGGTCGCCTCGACCCTGGTGCTCGCCTACAAGGCCCCCGACCTGTTCCTGAAGAACAAGATCAACAAGCGCAGCGACGCGATCCGCAAGGGGCTGCCCGACGCGCTCGACCTGCTGGTGATCTGCGCCGAGGCGGGCCTGACCGTCGACGCCGCCTTCCACCGCGTCTCGCGCGAGCTCGGCAAGGCCTATCCCGAGCTGGGCGAGGAGTTCGCGCTCACCGCGATCGAGCTGGGCTTCCTCACCGATCGCCGCCAGGCGTTCGAGAATCTGGCGATGCGGGTCGACCTCGACGCGGTGCGCGGCGTGGTGACGACGATGATCCAGACCGAGAAATACGGCACCCCGTTGGCGAGCGCGCTGCGCGTGCTCTCGGCCGAGTTCCGCAACGAGCGGATGATGCGCGCCGAGGAGAAAGCCGCGCGCCTGCCCGCGATCATGACGGTGCCGCTGATCCTCTTCATCCTGCCGGTGCTGTTCGTCGTGATCCTCGGGCCGGCGGCCTGCTCGCTCAACGACTCCTTCATCAACGCCAAGTGATCCGGCGCGGTGTTCGGGCGCGGTTCGTCGCGCCGGAACACCGCGTCGACGCCGGTCGTTGCTATGACGTTATGGAGGCGCCGAGGGCGTCTCTGGCGGCAGGGAGGATGCCATGCTCTTCACGACGTCGACGCAATATATCGCGCTCGCGGTCGCGCTGATCGCGGGCTGGCTGTTCGGGCTGGCGAGCCATCCGGGCGGGCGCAAGTGGAAGGCGCGCTACACCGCCGAGCGCGACGCGCACGCCGCCACGGCCAAGCGCGTGGCCGAGCTGGAGCGCGACCACGGCCGCCTGGCCGAGCTGGAGCGTGACAACGCGCGGATCGGCGACCTGGAGCGCGAGAACGCGCGCATCGCCGAACTCGAGCGCGAGAACGAGCGGCTGCGCGCGGCACCACCGGTCGTGGCCGAGCGGCTCCACAACGAGCGCCCGATCCTGGACGACCGGGCGCCCTACGACGAGCGCGGGGCACGTGACGAGCGCGACTATCGCGACGACCGGGACCTCCGCGCCGAAGGCGTGGTACCGCGTTCCTCGGCGGCGCCGGCGCATCCGACGGACCGCCGCATCGTCTGATCTCGTCGCCGCCCCGCGCGGCGCATGTAGGGATAGGCGGTCGCGGGGCACCCCGCGGCCGCCGTACCCGCATGCGCCCGCCCTGCCGCCACGATGCGCGCCTTCGCGGTCGAGCACTGAAGTTCCTTCATCACCGCGTTGAGGCCACCCCGACCTGCGCCCGCCCGGCCCCGCGCCTATCTGTGGCACGCACGCCGATCGGCGTGCCCACATCTGCCAAGGGGAACATGCATGGCCACCAAAGCCTATGGCGCGACCGCGGGCGACAAGCCGCTCGAGCCGATGGAGATCACGCGGCGCGAGCCCGGCGCGCACGACGTCCAGATCGACATCGCTTATTGCGGCGTCTGCCACTCCGACCTCCACCAGGTGCGCGGCGAGTGGGGCGGCACGCTCTACCCCTGCGTCCCCGGCCACGAGATCGTCGGCCACGTCACCGCGGTCGGCGCCGAGGTGAGCAAGTTCAAAGTCGGCGACACCGTCGGGGTCGGCTGCATGGTCGACAGCTGCCAGCATTGCGCCTCGTGCGACGAGGGGCTGGAGCAATATTGCACCGGCGGCGGCTTCGTCGGCACCTATAACGGCCCGACCGCCGACGCGCCCGGCCACACGCTCGGCGGCTACTCGCAGCGGATCACCGTCTCGGACAAGTTCGTCCTCAAGATCTCGCACCCCGAGGAGCAGCTCGCGGCCGTCGCGCCGCTGCTATGCGCGGGCATCACCACCTACTCGCCGCTGCGCCACTGGGGCGTCGGGCCGGGCAAGAAGGTCGGCATCGTCGGGATCGGCGGGCTGGGCCACATGGGCGTCAAGATCGCGCACGCGATGGGCGCGCACGTGATCGCCTTCACCACCTCGGAGTCGAAGCGCGCGGACGCCAGGGCGCTCGGCGCCGACGAGGTGATCAACTCGCGCGAGAGCGAGGAGATGGAGGCGCACGCGGGCAGCTTCGACATGATCCTCAACACCGTCGCGGCGAGCCACGACCTCGACGCCTTCACCGGGCTGCTCAAGCGCGACGGCACGTTGGTGCTGGTCGGCGTCCCCGAGCATCCGCACCCCTCGCCGAGCGTCGGCACGCTGATCTTCGGCCGTCGCTCGATCGCGGGCTCGCTGATCGGCGGCATCGCCGAGACCCAGGAGATGCTCGACTTCTGCGCCGAGAAGGGAGTCACCGCCGACATCGAGATGATCCGCATGCAGCAGATCGACGAGGCCTATGACCGCATGCAGCGCAGCGACGTGAAATACCGCTTCGTGATCGACAACGCCACGCTGGCCGAGGCGTAACGGTTAGGATCCTCCCCGGCACGGGGAGGGGGACCGCCGGCCGCAGGCCGGTGGTGGAGGGGGCTCTCCACGCAGCGGAGCGCCGGTGGAGAGCCCCCTCCACCAGCCTACGGCTGGTCCCCCTCCCCGTCATGCGGGGAGGATTACCTCTTTCCCCCAACGATTTTCTGCGCGCTCCTGAGACAAACCAGCGGTTCGGGAGTTACAGGCGCGGAAAACCGGGAAAAAGGGAACGGGCATGTCGGACGATCGCGAGGGACGGATCCGCGAGCGCGCTTATCGCCTCTGGCAGGACGAGGGCGAGCCGCACGGCAAGCACGACGAGCATTGGCACCGCGCGCAGCAGGAATTCCCGGGCGAACAGCCCGCCGACACCGCCGAGCCGCAGGACGGCAGCGACACGCCCGCCGCCACCTCGGGTGACGAGACCACCGGCGCCGCGCTGACCAAGCCGCTCGCCAACGAGCCCGCGGACTCGCCCGCCACCACCATCCCCTCGGGCAGCCCCGAGACGGGCGGCACCGCCGCCGCCCCGAGCAAGGCGCCGCGCGCGCGCTCCGGCAAGTCCGCCGAGGCCAAGGCGCCGGGCGGCGAGACCGCATCCAAGCGTCCGGGGCCCCGCACCAAGCGCGCCTGAGGCGCGCCGCGGCGCCCCTCCCCGGCGCGAGACATCCTATCTGACCGGCCGCCCGGGCGCGGCCCCTCTCCTGTCGGGAGCACGACATTGAACGACTTGCCGGACCGGCTGCTGCCGGGATCGCCCTATCCGCTCGGCGCCACGTTCGACGGGGAGGGCGTCAATTTCGCGGTCTTCTCCGCCAATGCCGACGCGATCGAGCTCTGCGTGTTCGATCCCGCGGGCAAGCGCGAGCTCCGCAAGCTGATGCTGCCCGAGTGCACCGACGAGGTATGGCACGGCTATCTCCCCGATGTCGGGCCGGGACTGGTCTACGGCTATCGCGCGCACGGCCGCTACGCACCCGAGGAAGGCCACCGCTTCAACCCCAACAAGCTGCTGCTCGACCCCTATGCGCGCCGGATCCAGGGGCAGATCAAATGGACCGACGCGCTCCACGGCTATCGCATCGGCCATCGCCGCGAGGACCTGTCGTTCGACCGGCGCGACAGCGCCCCCGCCATGCCCAAGGCGATGGTGGTGGACGATCACTGGGACTGGTCGCGCGATCGCCGGCCCAACACGCCCTGGTCCGAGACGGTGATCTACGAGGCACACGTCAAGGGCCTGACCAAGCTGATGGAGCTGGTCCCCGCGCGCGAGCGCGGCAGCTACGCCGCGCTCGGCCATCCCGCGGTGATCAGGCATCTCCAGCGGATCGGCGTCACCGCGATCGAGCTGCTGCCGATCCACAGTTTCACCCAGGACCGCTTCCTGCAGGAGAAGGGGCTGCGCAACTATTGGGGCTATAACACGCTCGGCTTCTTCGCGCCCGAACAGTCCTACATGGCATCCGATCATCAGGACGAGCTGCGCCGCGCGGTCCACCGGCTCCACAAGGCCGGGATCGAGGTGATCCTCGACGTCGTCTACAACCACACCTGCGAGGGCTCCGAGCGCGGCCCGACCCTGTCGTGGCGCGGGCTCGACAACGCCAGCTACTATCGGCTGGTCAAGGACAACCCGCGCTACACGATCAACGACACCGGCACCGGCAACACGCTCAACATGAGCAAGGCGCGCGTGATCCAGATGGTCGCCGACTCGCTGCGCTACTGGGCGACGAGCTTCGGCGTCGACGGCTTCCGCTTCGACCTCGGCCTCACGCTGGGGCGCGAGGACTATGGCTTCGATCCCGGCGCGGCCTTCTTCGACGTGCTCCGACAGGACCCGGTGCTCGGCCGGCTCAAGCTGATCGCCGAGCCGTGGGATATCGGCCCCGGCGGCTACCAGCTCGGCAACTTCCCGCCGGGTTTCGCCGAGTGGAACGACAAATATCGCGACACGGTGCGGAAATACTGGCGCGGCGACCCGTCGCAGCGCGGCGACCTCGCGGCGCGGCTGTCCGGCTCGGGAGACCTGTTCGACCGGCGCGCGCGGCGGCCCTGGGCGACCGTCAACCTGCTCTCCGCGCACGACGGCTACACGCTGGCCGACACGGTGATGTACGAGGGCCGCCACAACGAGGCCAACGGCGAGGACAATCGCGACGGCCACTCGGAGAATTACTCGCGCAACTGGGGCGCCGAGGGGCCGACCGAGGATGCGTCGATCAACGACGCGCGCGGCCGCGTGATGCGCTCGATGCTGACGACGCTGCTCGCCTCGCTCGGCACGCCGATGCTGGTCGCGGGCGACGAGTTCGGGCGCACGCAGGGCGGCAACAACAACGCCTATTGCCAGGACAATGAGATCAGCTGGCTCGACTGGAAGGCGGCGGCGAGCGAGGACGGTCAGCGCCAGATCGACTTCACCGCGCGGCTCACCGAGTTGCGCCGGCGCTACCCCGTGCTGCGCGCGGCGGCGTTCCTCTACGGCCAGGACTCGCCCGGCGAGGGCGTCAACGACGTCGAGTGGTGGAACGAGCGCGGCGAGCGCATGACTCCCGAGGATTGGGACAATCCCGAGGGTCGCGCGCTGATGATGCGCCGCGCCTCGCGCACCGAGGACGACGAGGTCGAGGCGGTGTCGCTGCTGCTCAATGCCAGCGCCGACGCGATCACCTTCCAGCTGCCCGCGCCGCAGGTGCAGCGCGTGGTGCTGCTCGACAGTGCCAAGCCCGAGCAGGGCGAGCTGGAGATCGGCGACCGCTACGAGGTCGCACCGCAGGGTGCGGTTCTGATCACCTGGCGGAGCGCGTTCCCGTCATGATGGCCTGGGGTCCCGAGCCGATCGAGGGCGGCACGCGCTTCCGCCTGTGGGCGCCCGACGCCGCGGCGGTGACGCTCGAGCTCGCCGACGGTGCGCCGGTCG
Organism: Sphingomonas folli; assembly: GCF_019429525.1. Lineage (GTDB taxonomy): Bacteria > Pseudomonadota > Alphaproteobacteria > Sphingomonadales > Sphingomonadaceae > Sphingomonas > Sphingomonas folii. The sequence continues at coordinate 128,316 of NZ_JAHXZL010000014.1, forward strand.
AGATGATCGCGGGCGAGGACGGTTGGTACGCCGCCGAGGCGCCGGTCGGCGCGGGCGCGCGCTACCGCTTCCGCGTCGGCGACCAGGCGGTGCCCGATCCGGCGTCGCGGCGCCAGGACGGCGGCGTACACGGCTGGAGCGTGGTCACCGACACCCGCTTCGACTGGCAGCACCCGCACTGGCGCGGGCGCCCATGGCACGAGATGGTGATCGTCGAGCTCCACGCCGGCGCGCTCGGCGGCCTCGCCGGCGTGACCGAGCGGCTCGCCGCCATCGCCGCGAGCGGCGCCACCGCGATCGAGCTGATGCCGCTGGGCGCCTATGGCGGGGAGCGCGGCTGGGGCTATGACGGGGTGCTGCCCTACGCGCTGCACGAGGCCTATGGCACCCCCGACGAGCTGCGCACGCTGGTCGACGCCGCGCACGGGCTCGGGCTGAGCGTCTTCGTCGACGTGGTCTACAATCACTTCGGCCCCGACGGGAACTACCTCGGGCTCTACGCCAAGAGCTTCTTCGACGAAGCCGTCCACACCCCCTGGGGCGGCGCGGTGAACGTGTCGGCACCGCCGGTGGCCTGCTATTTCGTCGACAACGCGCTGATGTGGCTGCGCGACTATCGCGTCGACGGGCTGCGCTTCGACGCCGTCCACGCCATCGCCGACGACGATTTCCTCGACGCCATGGCGGCCGAGCTGCGCGCCACGCTGCCGGGGCGCCACGTCCACCTCGTGCTCGAGAACGAGCGCAACGACGCCGCGCGGCTCGGCGAGGGCGGCTATGACGCGCAGTGGAACGACGATTTCCACAACGTCCTCCACGTGCTGCTCACCGGCGAGAGCAGCGCCTATTACGGCGACTTCGCCGATCGCCCCGCCGAGCGGCTGGCGCGCTGCCTCGCCGAGGGCTTCATCTACCAGGGCGAGCCGTCGCAGAACCACGACGGCAAGCCTCGCGGCACGCCGAGCCGGGGCCTGCCGCCAACCCGCTTCGTCGCCTTCCTCCAGAACCACGACCAGGTCGGCAACCGCGCGCTGGGCGAGCGGCTGACGTCGCTGACCGCGCCCGATAAACTGCGCGCGGCGACCGCGCTGCTGCTGCTGTGCCCGCAGGTGCCGCTGCTGTTCATGGGCGACCTGGACGGCAGCGAGACGCCCTTCCTGTTCTTCACCGACTTCCACGACGAGCTCGCCGACGCGGTGCGCGAGGGCCGGCGCAAGGAGTTCGCCAAGTTCGACGCCTTCGCCGACGCGGCGGCGCGCGCGCGCATCCCCGATCCCAACGCGGCGAGCACGTTCGAGCGCTCGCGCCCCGCGCCGGGGCCGCACGCGGCGGCGTGGCGCGCGCTCTACGCCGACCTGCTCGCGCTGCGCGCCGAACGGATCGTGCCCGGGCTGGAGGCGGCGGTCGCGCTCGGCGCGCGCGCCACGGGCGCGGCGGCGGTGGAGGCGCGCTGGCGGCTCGGCGACGGCACCACGCTGGCGATCGCGCTCGACCTCGGCGACGCGCCCGCGCCGCTGCCGACACCCGAGCGCGTGCTGTGGCGCGAGGGCGAGCGCCTCGTGGCCTGGGTGGAGGAATGAGCGAGCCCGCCGCCCGCGCCGCCGCCGCCGGACTCGTCCGCGACTGGGAGGACGCCGACGGCAACGCCCAGCGCGTGCCCGACGACGTGCTCGCCGCGATCCTCGGCCGGCTCGACCCGACGCCGCCAGAGACCCCGTTCCTCTCCGCCGACGCGGGCGCGCCGATCGACCTCCCCGCCGACGCCGCCGGCGCGGTCGAGCTCCACTTCGAGGACGGCGGCCGCGCCGCCCCGGCGCGCGACTCGCGCGGCCGCCTGCCCCCGCTCGACCGACCCGGCTACCACCGCCTGCTGGTCGGCGAGCGCGCCTACACGCTCGCGCTCGCCCCGAGCCGCTGCCCCGCGCCGCCACCGCGCGACTGGGGCGTCGCGGTGCAGATCCCCGCGCTCCAGTCGCGCGCGCCGCGCGCCTTCGGCGACGCCGGCGCGCTCGCCGAGGCGGCCGAGGCGTTCGGCCGCGCCGGCGCGCACGCGCTCGCGATCAGCCCGACCCACGCGCTCTTCCCCGCCGACCCCACGCGGTTCAGCCCATATTCCCCGTCGACGCGGCTTTTCCACAACGTGCTGCTCGCCGATCCCGGCCTCGTCGGCGTGCCGCTGCCCCCCGCCCCCGCGCCGACGCTGATCGAGTGGGAGAGCGCCGCGCGAGAGCGGCTTCAGCAGCTACGCGCCGCCTACGACCTCGCCGGCGAGGCGGCGCGCTCGGCCGCGCTCGCCTTCCGCCGCCAGCGCGGCGCCGCGCTCGAGGCGCACGCGCGTTTCGACGCGCTGCACGCGCGTCTCGGCGGCCGCGGCTGGCAGGACTGGCCAGCCGACTATCAGGATCCGACGTCCGAGGCGGTGATCCGCTTCGCCGCCGAGCAGGCCGACGACGTCGCCTTCTACGCCTTCCTCCAGTGGCTCGCCGACCTCGGCCTCGCCGCCGCGCAGCGCGCCGCGCGCGAGCGGATGCGCGTCGGGCTGATCGCCGACCTCGCGGTCGGGATGGACGCGGGCGGCAGCCACGCCTGGGGCGCGCGCGACGAGCTGCTCACCGGCCTCACCGTCGGCGCGCCGCCCGACCCGCTCGGCCCTGACGGGCAGAACTGGGGGATCACCGCGCTCGACCCCTTCGCGCTCGAGCGCACCGGCTTCCGCCCCTTCATCGAGACGCTGCGCGCGACGCTGGCGCATGCCGGCGGCATCCGCATCGACCACGCGCTCGGGCTCCAGCGGCTCTGGGTGATCCCGGAGGGCGAGAGCGCCGACCGCGGCGCCTATCTCAATATGCCCGGCGACCACCTCCGCCGCATCGTCGCGATCGAGGCGCAGCGCGCCGGCGCGCTGGTGATCGCGGAGGATCTCGGCACCGTGCCGCCCGGCTTCCGCGACGAGCTCGCGCGGCGCCGCATGCTCGGCATGCGCGTGCTGCCGTTCGAGCGCGACGCCGCGGGCGGCTTCACCGACCCCGCCGGCTGGGACGAGACCGCGGTGGCGATGACCGGGACGCACGACACGCCCACCGTGGCGGGCTGGTGGAAGGGCCGCGACATCGACTGGGCGTGGCGGCTCGGCCGCCGCTCGCGCCACGCCGACATCGCCGCGGACAAGTCGCACCGCGACGAGGAACGCGCCGCTTTGTGGCAGGCGATGGGCGAGACCGGCGCGCCGCCGGCGGAGCCGCCGCTCGACCGCGTGCTCGCGCACGTCGCCGCCGCGCCCGCGCCGCTCGCCATCGTGCCGGTCGAGGACCTGCTCGGCGAGGAGGAGCAGCCCAACCTGCCCGGCACGGTCGACGAGCACCCCAACTGGCGCCGTCGCCTCCCCGCCCCCACCGAGCAGCTGCTCGCCCGTCGCGACGTCGCGCGCCGCACCGACCTGCTCACCGCCGAGAGACACGGATGACCCCCCGCGCCACCTATCGCCTCCAGTTCCACGAGGCCTTCACCTTCGCCGACGCCGAGGCGCTGGTGCCCTATCTCGACCGGCTGGGAATCAGCCACGTCTATGCCTCGCCGATCACGGTCGCGACGCCGGGCTCGACCCACGGCTATGACGTCACCGACCCGACGCGGATCAGCCCCGAGCTGGGCGGCGAGGACGGCTTCCGCGCGCTGGTCGCGGCGCTGCGCGCGCGCGACATGGGCGTGATCATCGACATCGTCCCCAACCATATGGGCGTGGCCGGCGGCCACAACGCGTGGTGGAGCGACGTCCTCCGGCGCGGCCCCGACAGCCCGCACGCGCGCGTCTTCGACGTCGACTGGCGCGAGCGGATCGTCCTGCCCGTGCTCGGCGCGCCGCTGTCTCAGGCACTCGCCGACGGCGACATCGCGGTCGAGCGCGACGGCGACCGCTGGGAGGTGGTAGCCTATGGCGAGCATCGCTTCCCGATCCGCGACGAGGACCAGGACGGCGCCGATGCGACCCCGCTCGCCCAGCTGCTCGAGCGCCAGCATTATCGCCTCGCTTACTGGCGCACCGCCAACGACCAGCTCAACTGGCGCCGCTTCTTCACGATCAACGAGCTCGCCGGCGTGCGCGCCGAGGATCCCGCGGTGTTCGAGGCGACCCACGCGCTCTACTTCCGCCTCCACGACGAGGGGCTGATCGACGGCGTCCGCGTCGACCATGTCGACGGGCTGACCGACCCGATCGGCTACTGCCACCGGCTGCGCGAGCGGCTCGGCGATCAGGCCTGGATCATCGTCGAGAAAATCCTCGGCGCGGGCGAGCCGCAGCCGCACGGCTGGGCGATCGACGGCACCAGCGGCTACGACTTCATGGAACAGGTCGCCGCGCTGCTCCACGATCCCACCGGCGAGGAACCGCTCGGCGCGCTGTGGGAGGAGATCAGCGGGCGCAGCGCGACCTTCGAGCCCGAGGAGTTCCAGGCGCGGCAGGACCTGCTCTCCTGGCAGTTCGCCGGCCAGCTCGACGGCTGCGTCGCCGCCTTCGCCGCGCTCGCCGCGAGCGCGCCCGGCGGCGACGGCGTCACTCCCGCCGCGCTGCGCCGCGCGATCGAGCGATTATTGTGGGTCTTCCCGGTCTATCGCACCTACGGCACCGGCGACGCCGCCCCTGCGGCCGATGCCGCGGTGCGCGAGCGCGTGCGCGGCCGCGTCGCCGAGCTGATCCCGCCGGGCGAGGCGCCGATCACCGACATGGTCCTGGCATGGCTCGCCGGCGACGGGCTCGGCGACGCGGCGCTCGCCGCCGAGGCGGTGCGGCGCTTCCAGCAGCTCTCCGCGCCGATCGCGGCCAAAGCGGTCGAGGACACGGCCTTCTACCGCTACGGCCGGCTGCTCTCGCGCAACGACGTCGGCTTCGACGCCGAGACCTTCGCGCTGCCCCCCGCGGCCTTCCACGCCGCGATGGCCGAGCGCGCGCGCGCGGTGCCGCACGCGATGCTCACCACCGCGACGCACGACCACAAGCGCGGCGAGGACGTGCGCGCGCGGCTGGCCGCGATCAGCGCGCGCCCTCAGGCGTGGCGTGCCTTCGCGCTGCGCTGGGTGGCCGAGGACGAGGCGGTCGACCCGGCCGACGCCTATATGCTGCTCCAGACGCTGGTCGGCGCCTGGCCCGACGACGGCCCCGGCGGCGACTTCGCCGAGCGCGTGAAGGGCTGGCAGCAGAAGGCGCTGCGCGAGGCCAAGCTGCGCTCGTCGTGGGAGGCGCCCGACGAGACCTATGAGGCCGCCGCCGACGCGCTGCTCGACCGCTGGCTCGCCGACGCGGCGTTCGTGTCCGCGGCGGAGGCGCTGCTCGCCGAGCTGCGCCCGATCGCCGAGGCGAACGCGCTGGCCCAGGTGCTGCTGCGCTACACCGTCCCGGGCGTCCCCGACCTCTACCAGGGCACCGAGCTGGCCGACCTCTCGCTGGTCGACCCCGACAATCGCCGCCCGGTCGACTATGACGCGCGCGCGCGGCTGCTGGCGGCCGGGACGCCCGCCAAGCTGCGGCTGATCGCCGAGCTGCTGGCGCTACGGCGCGCGCATCCCGCGCTGTTCCGCGACGGCGACTATGCCGCGGCCGAGGTGAGCGGCACGGGCGCGTCGCACCTGCTCGCGTTCGAGCGGCGCGGCGACGGGCGCACGCTGCGCTGCGCGGCAGCGCTGCACGGTGCGCGGGACTGGGGCGACACGCGGGTCCGCTTCGCCTCGGGCGAGGAGATCGCGGCGAGTGCGCTGCTCGCGGCGGGGCCGGTGTCGGTCGCGGTGGTTTGAGGGCCGTCGCCGACGCTTCCCCCGCTGGACCTAGAGGCTGATCCATCTGAGGTGGAGCAGCGGGGTGCTCGCGCGGGCGCAGGAGCAGGGAGCCACGAGCGTCACGCCCGCGGCCCTGGGCTCCGGCGTCCGCCGGAGCACCGTTCAGCTCCGAGAGATCTCACCCCAGATCCTCCCCGCTCGCGGGGAGGGGGACCAGCCGCAGGCTGGTGGAGGGGGGCTTCCGAGAGCGATACACGTCGTGGATCCCCCCCTCCACCACCGGTCCTCCACCGGCGGTCCCCTCCCCGTGCCGGGGAGGATCTGCGGGCGGCGGCGATATCCCGACTGCGGCGATGTCCTACACCGCGACGGTCTGCCACACTCTCGCCGGCTCTGTCTCATCGTCGCCGGCCGCGATCGCGTGCGGCGACGCCCATCACGCACGCTCGTCCAGCCGGCCGCGACGGACTCAACGTTCCCGCGAACCGCGCCAGCGACTCAACATTCGCAACATTCGCGCCGTAGGCCGCTCGACCCGAGACGGCGAAATATCCTAAAAGCAGCCACTTAGTCGAACACGGCGGCGCGGCGCCGATGTTGATTCATGGGGATCCCACCGTCGCACCCTCTTCCACACGGCGCGCGGGCGATCTCAGCGCCGCCTCGGCCTTCCCCCGTCGAGGCGGGCCGCCGCCGCCGGCGCCTCGCCGAGTGCGGCGGTCCGCCCCGACGCCCGGTGCTCGACTCCGTGCCCGATCGCGCGCGCGGCCACCGATGTCGACCCCGCCACGTCATCGAGACAGCGCGCCACCCGCCTCCCGCCGCAGCCCCGACCAGGCCGGCACAATCACAGATGTTCCTTTGCCAACAGTGACTTCGCCGCAGATCACAGGCTTTGGCCGACGACCGGCGCGAGCTGCTGCAACCCAAGTGTCACACGACTCGGCCATGGCCCGGCTCGGTTTCGCTTGGCGCCGCGCGCAACTCGTGCTTCGGGCTACCGGGATATGAGCACCTACGGGTGGGGATGGGAGTTCGATGTTCGCTTGGTTCCAGCGTCTTCTGCCGAGGACGGGTAATTTCTTCGAGCTGTTCGAGGCGCACGCCGCGATCGACCTGGCGGGCGCGCGCGCGCTCGCCCAGCTGGTCGACGGCGCGAGCGACGCGACCGCGATGATCGCCAAGATCGCCGCGCACGAGCATGCCGCCGACGACATCACCCGCGACGTGCTCAAGACGGTGCGCTCGACCTTCCTCACCCCGTTCGATCGCAGCGCGATCGCCGCGCTGATCGGCGCGCTCGACGACACGGTCGACGAGATGCACGCCGCCGCCGCCGCGATCGACCTCTACCAGGTGCGCGACTTCGCCCCCGAGATGCGCGCGATGGCCGCCGCCGCGGTCGAGGCCGCCGAGCTCGCCGCGGCGGCGATGCCGCTGCTGCGCGACGTCAGCCGCAACGGGCAGAAGCTGCACGACTTCACCGAGCAGCTGGTCCGGATCGAGGGCCGCGCCGACGAGATGCACGCCGCCGGGCTGAAGCGCTCGCTGGGCGCGTTCGGCCGCACCGACACGCTGCGCTTCGTGGTGGAGCGCGAATTGTACAAGCATCTCGAGCGCGTGCTCGACGCCTTCGAGGACGTCGCCGACGAGATCGATGGCATCGTCATCGATCACGCCTGAGCCGCGGTCATGCACGAGCTCGCCTTTCCGCTGCTGGTCGGCCTCATCCTGGTCGCGCTGGCGTTCGATTATCTGAACGGGCTGCACGACGCCGCCAACTCGATCGCCACGGTCGTCGCCACCCGGCTGCTGTCACCGGTGCAGGCGGTGATCTTCGCCGCCTTCTTCAACTTCGCGGCCTATTTCCTGACGCTGGCGGTGCCGAGCCTCCATGCCGTGGCCGAGACGATCGGCAAGGGGCTGATCGCGCAGGAGGTGGTGACGCCGGCGGTGATCTTCGGCGCGCTGGGCGGGGCGATGACGTGGAACGTCGTCACCTGGCTGAAGGGCATCCCCTCGTCGAGCAGCCACGCGCTGGTGGGCGGGCTGATCGGCGCGGGCGTGGCGCATGCCGGGCTGACCGGCGTGCAATGGGGCGGGCTCAACAAGACCCTGCTCGCGATCGTGCTGTCGCCGCTGATCGGCATGATGCTGGCGATGCTGGTGATGCTGCTGTCGAGCTGGGCGCTGCGGCGCAGCACCGCGCGCCAGGCGGAACGCTCGTTCCGCGCGCTGCACCTCCTCTCCTCGGCGGCCTATTCGCTCAGCCACGGGCTCAACGACGCGCAGAAGACGATGGGGATCATCACCGTCCTGCTCTACTCGACCGGCCATCTCACCGGGCCGTTCGCGGTGCCGCACTGGGTCGCGATCAGCTGCTACATCGCGATCGGGCTCGGCACGATGACGGGCGGGTGGCGGATCATCGAGACGATGGGGTCGCGCATCACGCGGCTGTCACAGCACCAGGGCTTCAGCGCGTCATTGGCGGGCTCAATCGTGCTGTTCGGCGCGTCGACCCTGGGGATACCGGTATCGACGACCCACACGATCACGGGCTCGATCATCGGCGCGGGCGTGGCGCGCCGGGCGTCAGCGGTGCGCTGGGGCGTGGCGAAGAACGTGGTGATCGCCTGGGTGATCACCATCCCCGCCTCCGCCGCGGTGGGCGCGCTGGTCTATGCGCTGACGCTCTTGTTCTGAGGCGAGAAGGGCCTTCGTCCGCTCACCCCGTCGTCAGCGTCTTGGCCACCGCGACGCGCCAGCCCGCCACCAGCCGCTCGCGGTCGGCCGCGGCCATCCGCGGCTCGAAACAGTCGCGCCGCGCCCAGGTGGCGCGGACCGCGTCGAGGTCGGCCCACACGCCCGTCGCCAGCCCCGCGAGGAAGGCGGCGCCCAGCGCGGTGGTCTCGAGGTGGACCGGCCGCTCCACCGCGACCTCGAGCAGGTCGGCGAGGAACTGGCACAGCCAGTCGTTCGCCGCCATGCCGCCGTCGACGCGGATCGTCGCGGGCGCGGCGCCGCCGTCGGCGATCATCGCCGCGGTGAGGTCCATCGTCTGATAGCCGACCGCCTCCAGCGCGGCGCGGGCGAGATGCGCCTGGGTGGCGCCGAGCGTCAGCCCGAAGATCGCGCCGCGCGCGTCCGGGTCCCAGTGCGGCGCGCCCAGGCCGACGAACGCCGGGACCATGTAGACGCCGTGGCTGTCGGGCACCTGCGTCGCCATGTCGTTGGTCTCGCGCGCGTGGGTGATCACGCCGATGCCGTCGCGCAGCCACTTCACCGCCGCGCCGGCGACGAAGATCGAGCCCTCCAGCGCGTAGGTCATCCGCCCGTCCAGCCGATAGGCCGGGGTGGTGAGCAGCCGATGCTCCGACTCGATCGCCTCCGCGCCGGTGTTGAGCAGCAGGAAGCAGCCGGTGCCGTAGGTCGACTTGGCCATGCCGGTGTCGAAACAGGCCTGGCCGATCAGCGCCGCCTGCTGGTCGCCCGCGATACCCGCGATCGGGATCGCGACGTCGAACAGTCCCTCGGCGGTGTGGCCGAAGATCCGGCTGTTGTCGTGCACCTCGGGCAGCAGCGCCATCGGCACATCGAAGAGCCGGCACAGCTCCTCGTCCCAGCGCTCCGCGCGGATGTCGTAGAGGAGCGTGCGGCCGGCGTTGGTGACGTCGGTGGCATGGACCTGGCCGCCGGTCAGTCGCCACAGCAGGAAGCTGTCGATCGTGCCGAAGGCCAGCTCGCCGCGCTCCGCCCGCGCGCGCGCGCCCTCGACATGGTCCAGGATCCAGGCGAGCTTGGTGGCGGAGAAATAGGGGTCGATCAGCAGCCCGGTCTTGGCGCGCACCGCGGGTTCATGCCCCGCCGCCTTGAGCTCGGCGCAGAGCTTGGCGGTGCGTCGGTCCTGCCAGACGATGGCACGGTGGATCGGCGCGCCGCTGGCGCGGTCCCAGACCACCACGGTCTCGCGCTGGTTGGTGATGCCGATCGCGGCGATGCCGTGGGCGCCGACGCCGCTCTGCGCGACCGCGTCGCGCGCGACCTGGAGCGTGTCGCGCCAGATGTCCTCGGGGTCGTGCTCGACCCAGCCGCCCTCGGGATAATGCTGCGCGAACTCGGTCTGCGCGGTGGCGACGGGACGCGCGTCGCGGTCGAACACGATCGCGCGAGTCGAGGTGGTGCCCTGGTCGATCGCCAGCACGTGGATCTTGGTATCGGCCATGGTTCCTCTCCTCAGCGGCGCCGCGGCAGGTACGGCTTGACCAGGAACTGATAGAGCCCCGCGCCGACGACGCCACCCACCAGCGGCCCCGCGATCGGCACCCACCAATAATGGTCCGGCCCCGGGAAGGCCGATCCGCCCCAGCCGAGCAGCCAGCAGAACAGCCGCGGGCCGAGGTCGCGCGCGGGGTTGATCGGCCAACCCTCGAGGAAGCCCGCCGAGGCGCCGATGCACGCCACCAGCAGGCCGATGATCAGAGCGCTGGCGTTGGCCATCGGGGCGGAGGTGTTGAACTCGTCGGTGATCGCGAAGATGCCGAGCAGCAGGATGGCGGTGAGCACCACCTCGTCCCAGAAGGCGTGGACCGCGGTGATGTGGAGCCCCGGCGCGGTGAAGAACACCCCGGCCGCGCCCCCCTGCGCGCGGGTGAGCGCGTGACTGGCGTTATAGGCGTCGATCACCGGGCCGAAGAGCTGGTAGACCAGCGCCGCGCCGATCATCGCGCCCGCCACCTGTGCCGCCACGTACGGCAGCACCTTGCGGCGCGGGAAGTCGCGGAACAGCGTCAGTGCGAGCGTCACCGCCGGGTTAGCGTGCGTGCCCGAGACCGCGCCGGTGACGTAGATCGCGATCGTCACCGCCAAACCCCAGGCGATGCACACGCCCCAGTAAGCGGTGGCATAGGGGCTGGGGTCATAGAGCGTGATCATCGCCGCGGCCGAGTCGCCCAGCGTGATGATGATCGCCACCGCGAGCATCTCCGAGATCAGCTCGCCGCGCAGCGTGCTTACGCCCGGCGCCGCCTCCTCCGCCATAACCCTCTCCCCGGGCCCTGTCGGCCCCTCGTGACGTTTGTCCGCCGGGTTCGAACGAACGTCAACATCTTCGTTTGAAGTCTCGGGGCGCTCGGCTCATATTCGCGCGATGGCGAGCGGGAACGAGAGGCGCGACGGGTTCGACACGGACCTGCTGGTGGTCGGCGGCGGGATCAACGGCACCGGGATCGCGCGGGACGCCGTCGGCCGCGGCCTGAGTGTGACCTTGGTCGAGCAGGACGACCTCGCCGCGCACACCTCCTCGGCCTCGACCAAGCTGATCCACGGCGGGCTTCGCTACCTCGAATATGGCGAGGTGCGGCTGGTGCGCGAGGCGCTGATCGAGCGCGAGCGGCTGTGGGCGATGGCGCCGCACATCATCTGGCCGCTGCGCTTCGTGCTGCCGCAGACGAACTCGCCGCGGCCGGCCTGGATGGTGCGCGCGGGGCTGTTCCTCTACGACCATCTCGGCGGGCGCGAGCGCCTGCCCGCGACCGAGACGATCCGGCTGGCGGAGGACCCGCGCGGTGAGGGCCTGCGCCAGCGCGGCCGCGCCTTCGTCTACTCGGACTGCTGGGTCGAGGACAGCCGCCTGGTGGTGCTCAACGCGCGCGACGCCGCCGATCGCGGCGCCACCGTGCTCACGCGCACCCGGCTCGTCGACGCCGAGCGCGCGGGCGGCGGCTGGCGCGCGACCGTCGCCGGCACGGACGGTGAGCGCATCGTCACCGCGCGCGCGCTGGTCAACGCCGCGGGGCCGTGGGTGGCCGACATCCTCTCACGCGTGCCGCACGCGCGCGACGACCGCGGGGTGCGGCTGGTCAAGGGCAGCCATATCGTCGTGCCGCGACTGTACGAGGGCGACCACGCCTTCATGCTGCAGAACCCCGACCGACGCATCGTCTTCGCCATCCCCTATGAGGGCGCGTTCACCCTGGTGGGGACCACGGACGAGCCGTGGGCGGGCGCGCCCGGCCGCGCCGCCATCGACCCGCACGAGACCGACTATCTGCTCGAGACGATCGCGCGCTACTTCGCCGCGCCGGTGGCACGCGGGCAGATCGTGTGGAGCTATGCCGGCATCCGCCCCTTGTACGACGACAAGGCGGCCGACGCCTCGGCGGTGACCCGCGACTATGTTCTCGACCTCGACTGCGGCCCCGCGGGTGCCAACGAGAACGCGCCGATGCTGAGCATCTTCGGCGGCAAGATCACGACCTATCGCAAGCTCGCCGAGCACGCCATGGGCGAGCTGGCGCGCTTCTTCCCTCGGGCGCACGGCGCCTGGACCGCGGGCGCGACGCTGCCCGGGGGCGACTTCCCCGCCGAAGGGTTCGAGACGCTCGTCGACTCGCTGACGCGCGACTATCCGGCGCTCGACCGCGCGCTGCTGCGCCGGCTGGCGCGCGCCTACGGGACGCGCGCGCGCGCGCTGCTGGGCGACGCGCGGGCCGCCGAGGACCTCGGCGAGGATTTCGGCGCCGGGCTGACCGCGCGCGAGCTCGACTATCTCGCCGCGACCGAGTGGGCGCGCACCGCCGAGGACGTGCTCTACCGTCGCAGCAAGCTGGGGCTCCACGTCCCGCCGGGCACCGCCGAGCGCGTCGACGCCTATCTCGCGCGCGCCGCGGCGCCGGCGTGAGCACGGACGCGCCCGACGGCGGCGACCCCGCCGCCGAGCGCCACCGCCGGATCCTCGCGCTGGCGCGCGGCGCGGGCCGCGTGGAGGTCGACGAGCTCGCCGCGCGCTTCGAGGTCACCCCGCAGACGATCCGGCGCGACCTCAACGTCCTCGCGCGGCGCGCGCTGCTGTCGCGGGTCCATGGCGGGGCGATCGTCACCTCGGGCGTCGACAATCTCGCTTATGCCAAGCGGCGCGGCGTCGCGACCGGCGCCAAGGCCGCGATCGGCGCTGCCGCGGCCGCGCTGATCCCCGACGGCGCCTCGCTCTTCATCAACATCGGCACCACCACCGAGGCGGTCGCGGGGCAGTTGGTCGCGCATCGCGATCTGCTGGTGATCTCGAACAACCTCAACGTGATCGACCTGCTCGACGGGCATGACGGGATCGAGCTGGTGGTGGTCGGCGGTCAGGTCAGGCGCGGCGACCGCGCGGTGGTGGGCGCGCTGGCGATGCGCTTCATCGAGAGCTTCAAGGTCGATGTCGCGCTGATCGGCGCCTCCGCGCTGGATCCCGACGGCAGCCTGCTCGACTTCGCCGCGGACGAGGTGCAGGTCACTCAGACGATCGCGCGCAACGCGCGCCAGGTGATCCTGGTGATCGACGCCTCCAAGATGGGCCGCGCCGCGCCGGTGCGCGTGGGGAAGCTCGACATGGTGGACTATCTGGTGACCGACCAGCCACTGCCGGAGGAGCTGCGACGCGCGTGCCGGGAGCACCGGGTGCAGGTGATCGAGGCGGGGTGAGCCGAGGCTGGCGATCGGAGCGGCGTCATCCTCCCGTTCCCGGGTGAGGTGGCGCCGGCCCGCTCACCGTCGCGCCGGCCCCTTCACATAGGGCACGAAGTCACCCAGCCGCAGGATCGGCCGCGGCACGCGCGAGAAACGGTCCACGACGCGGATCTGGTCGTTGCGGCACAACTGGCCGCCGAACCGCTCGGTGACCAGCACGTCGTCCCAGCGCATCGTGTCGAGCCGGCCGATCGGCACGTTGACCCAGATGCGTCGCCCGTTGCCGTACACGATCGCCTTGCCCGAGATGATCCGCTGCGAATCGTTGGTCGTCGGCGTGATGCAGCGCACCGCCGGCTCGGCGATGCGGCCCTTGAGCAACTCCGCCAGTTCGGCGTCGGGGGTCTTGCGCTTCGCCGTCGCCGGCGCCGCCGCGAGCAGCGCCACCATCGCGATCGCCACGCCTGCCTTCAGCATCGTCACACCTCACGCGTCATCGCGATCACCACCTCGTGGGAACGCCGCCCTATCAGGCTCGTTCCGCCCCCTAACTTCAGGGGTTTAGCCGAATGACCGAGACAGAGGCGGCGGCGCTCACGGCGCTGACCGACCCGTTGCCGACGCCGCAGCTCGGCGCGGCCGAGAGTGCCGCCGCGCTGGCCGAGCTGCTCGGAGAGCGCGACCTGTTCGTGGCCACCGTCGATGAGGCGCGCGGGCTGTCGCTCGCGCACGTTCTGGCCGCCGCCATGCCGGACGCCTGCGTGATCTTCTGCCCCGGCAGCGACGCACTGCCCGGCGAGAAGGCCGCCGCCTCTCCCGCCAACGTCGGCCAGCGCGTCTCGGCGCTGCGTCGGCTTCGGCTGCTCACCAAGGCAAAGGGCAAGCGACCGCGGGTGGCGTGCGTGACGACCGGCGAGGCGCTGGCGCGCGCCTACCCGACCCCCGCGGCGTTCGAGGCCGAGCCGCCGACGGTGAGGCGCGGCGCCGAGCTCGACCTTGCCGCGCTCTACGACGAGCTGATCGCGATCGGCTATGTCGCCGACGAGCGCGTCGACGAGCCCGGGGAGGTGGCGCTGCGCGGTCACGTGCTCGACGTCTTTCCCGCCGACGCGCCGCAGCCGCTGCGGATCGAGGTGGCTGACGGGACGATCGTCGGGCTGCGCAGCTACGACCCTGCGGACCAGCGCACGACCGAGGAGCTGGACGAGCGCGAGCTGGGGCGGGTAGCAGAGCCGGAAGTCGGCGCGATGCGCCTCCGGACCCAGGAGCACGGCGGCGAGGCGGGGAAACCTCCCTCCCCCGCGTCTACCACCCTGCTCGATCATCTCCCCGGCGCACTGGTCGTGATCGGGCCGGCGGCGGAGGAGCGGCGTCGCCGCTTCCTCGCGCTCGCCGCCGACACCGCGAGGCGCTCGCCGCACCGCACGCTCGCCGACGTGATCGACGAGGCAACGTGGGACGAGGCGCTCGCCGCGCGCGACCAGGCCAGCGTCGATCGCGCCGGCGACCCGCCGCCGCGCTTCGTCGAGGCGAAGGCACCGCTCCGCGCCTTCGCCAAGCTCGCCCGTGCCGCGCGCGACGAGGGTGATCGCGTCGCGCTGCTCGGCAGCGAGCGCGACCTGCGCTTCCTGCGCCGCCGCGTCGCCAAGGCGCTCAAGGACGAGATCGCGCCCGTGGACTCCTGGCACGGGGTCACCGAGGCGAAGGAAGGCGCGCTGGTCGCGCTCGCGCTGCCCGCCGACCGCGGGTTCCGCCGCGAGGGCGTGGTCGCGGTCGCCGCCGCCGACCTGCTCGGCAGCCGCGCCGAGCGCGAGAGCCTCGCCACCGCCCCCGCCGACCTCGCGCTGTTCGAGACCGGCGAGATCCGCGTCGGCGACGTCGTGGTCCACGAGGATCACGGCATCGGCGTGGTGCTCGGTCTCGAGCGCCTGCCCGGTGAGGAGGACGGCGACGCGATCAAGCTCGGCTATGCCGCCGACGGGGTGCGACTGGTTCCGATCGCCGAGGCCGACCGGATCTGGCGCTACGGCGCCGACGCCGACGCCGTGACACTCGACCGGCTCGACGGGTCGAGCTGGCAGAAGCGCCGCGGCGAGATCGACGCGACGATCGCCGAGAGCGCGCGCCAGCTCACCGCGGTGGCGCGCGAGCGCGAGGCGCGCGACGCACCGGTGCTCGAGGCCGACGCCGCCGCCTATGAGCGCTTCGCCGCCGGCTTCGCCTTCACCGAGACCGCCGACCAGGCGCGCGCGATCGAGGCGGTGCGCCACGATCTCGCCTCGGGCAAGCCGATGGATCGGCTGGTCATCGGCGACGTCGGCTACGGCAAGACCGAGGTGGCGCTGCGCGCCGCCGCGATCGCCGCGCTCGCGGGCAAGCAGGTCGCGGTCGCGGCGCCGACGACGGTGCTCGCGCGCCAGCATCTGGAGAGCTTCGCGCGTCGCTTCGAGCCGCTCGGGATCGCGGTCGCGGGCCTGTCGCGGCTCAGCGGGGCGGCGGAGAAGAAGCGCGTCAAGGCGGGGCTCGCCGACGGCTCGATCCGCGTGGTGATCGGCACCGGCGCGATCGCGGGCAAGGGCGTGACCTATGCGGAACTCGCGCTGGTGGTGATCGACGAGGAGCAACGCTTCGGCGCCGCGGACAAGGAGAAGCTGCGCGCGCTCTCCGCGGGCCACGTGCTGACGCTGAGCGCGACACCGATCCCACGCACCCTGCAGAGCGCGCTGGTCGGGCTGCAGCAGCTCTCGATCATCGCCACGCCGCCGGCGCGGCGCCAGCCGATCCGCACCGCGGTCGGCGATTTCGACGCCGAGACGCTGCGCGCGGCGCTGCTGCGCGAGCGAGCGCGCGGTGGGCAGAGCTTCGTCGTGGTGCCCCGGATCGAGGACATGGCCGGGATCGCCGACCGGCTCGAGCGGCTCGTCCCCGAGCTGTCGCTCGTGCAGGCGCATGGGAAGATGCCCGCCGCCGAGATCGACGAGGCGATGGTGCGCTTCGCCGGCGGGGACGGCGACGTGCTGCTCGCCACCAACATCATCGAGGCGGGGCTGGACGTGCCGCGCGCCAACACCATGGTGATCTGGCGCGCCGATCGCTTCGGCCTGTCGCAGCTCCACCAGCTGCGCGGGCGGGTCGGGCGCGGGACGCGACGCGGGCACGTGCTGCTCGTCACCGACCCCGAGCATGAGATCGCGCCGCGCACGTTGAAGCGACTGCGCACGCTGGAGGCGTTCGACCGGCTCGGCGCCGGCTTTGCGATCAGCGCGCGCGACCTCGACATGCGCGGCGCGGGCGACCTGCTCGGCGATACCCAGGCCGGGCACATGAAGCTCATCGGGATCGATCTCTATCAGCAATTGCTCGAGGGAGCGCTGCGCCGCGCCCGCGGCGAGGAGGTGGAGCGCTGGACGCCCGAGCTGCAGCTGGAGGTGGGCGGTCGGCTACCGGAGAGCTGGATCCGCGACGAGGAGATCCGCGTGACGATCTACGCGCGGCTGGCGCGGATCGACGAGGCCGAGACGCTCGACGCGCTGGAGGAGGAGTTGGAGGACCGGTTCGGCGCGCTGCCCGACGAGGCGCGGACGCTGCTGGCGGTGGCGCGGCTGCGAGTCGACGCGCGCGCGGCGGGGATCGCTGCGGTGGCCGCCGGCCCGGCGGCGATCGCGCTGACGCCGTGCCCGGGCGTGGAGGTGGACGCCGCCGCGCACGGGCTGGAAGCGAAGGAGCGACGGCTGCTGCTGCGCGAGCGGATCGACGACCCGCGCGCGCGGCTGGAGCGCGCGGGGGCATTGTTGCGGGCGCTGGCGGGGGAGTGAGGGGAGCCTGCGGTGCGCCAACTCGTCTCGCGAGTGGCCCAACGGCCTCCGCCTCCTTCCCCACCCCCGCCCCATACCGGTCATTCCCGCGGAGGCGGGAATCCAGACACGCTGTCCTTGAGGCTCGAGGCGCAACAACGGCGTGTCTGGATCCCCGCCTTCGCGGGGATGACGAAAGGGTGGCGGGATTGGCGCCGGTCTGACCGCCGCCTCCCCCCTCCCCTCAGAACCGCACGCGCCCGCCCGCCGAGAACACCAGCGCGCGCGCGTCGGTGAGCGTGCCGTTGACCAACACCGGCGTCTGCGCCGCCGTCCCGGCATAGGCGGCCGTCGTGCGGTCGATCGTGGTGTCGGCGAAGTCGACGTAATTGCCCGCGAGGTCGAGCGAGAAGCTCGGCGTCACGTCGAAGGAGGCGCCCAGCGCGTAGTTCCAGCGGTTCGAATCGGGCACGCGCGCGTCGCGCTCGCCGTCGCGCGTCGGGGTCAGCGCGCGCTGCACGCCGCCGCGCAGCGTCAGCCGCGGCGACACCGCATAGTCGACGCCGCCGGCGTAGCTCCACGTGTTGCGGTAATTCTCGGGGAGCGCGGCGTTCACCGGCGCGCCGAGCCGGATCGCGTCGAACTTCTCCCAGGTGTAGCGGATCGTCTGCGCGTTGAGCGTCAGCGCCGGGGTCACGCGGAAGCGACCGCCGACGATCACCTGCGCGGGCGTGGAGAAGCTGGCGTCGACGCCGTTGATCTCGCGGTTGTTCGCCGCGAGCGGGCCGAGCAGGCCGCTGACGGTCAGGTCGCCCTTGAGATTGTGCTTGATCGACGACTTGTAGCTGACGCCGACGGTCGCCCAGTCGTTGTGCATCTGGAAGCCCGCGCTCCAACCCACGTCCCAGCCGCCGCCGGCGAGCTTCTGGCTGCCGTCGGGCAGCGCCGCGGCGAGATTGGGCAAAGCGTTGGTGAGGCTCGCCTCGGCGTGCTCGACGTTGGCGGCGCCGCCCACCCGCAGCCAGTCGGTCACCGCGACCGCGACCGAAGGCTGGATGTCGAAGGTGCGCAGATAGGTGCGGTCGGCGCTGTAGCGCGCCCAGCTGTCGCCGCTGTAGTCGGTGGTGAAGCTGTAGGGCGAGGTCACCGCGAGGCCGACCGCGATCCGGTCCGTCAGCGGCACCGCGACCGCGCCCGAGGGCAGCACGCCGTTGTTGATCGGGTCCTCGGAGGTGGAGTCGCCGCCGACCGGCGCGAAGGTGCCTCCGGGTCGGCGGATCAGCGTGCTGCTGTCGGTCACCTTGCCCTTTGGCAGGATCACCGAGGCGCTGACGGTGGCCTCGGCGCGCTCCTGCCCGCCGATCGCCGCCGGGTTCCACCATAGCGACGCCGCACCGGTGTCCGCCGCCTCGCCCGAGAAGGCGCGGCCCGCGGCGCGCGCGGCCTGCTCCTGCAGGTAGAAGGCCTGGGCGCGCGCGGCGCCGGCGCTCGCCAGACCGCCCGCGACGACGGTGAGCGACAGAGCGATCTTCTGGGACGGAGACATGTGCGACCTCTCTTATGTGACGTTTCTGTGATCTGCCTGCGGCCCGCGCGACTGAACGCGGGATGAAGGCAAGTGTCTGCTCGGGCAGCCGGACTCCGGCGACGAGCCGCCGTGTTCCCGCCCATGCGGGAACCCAGAGCCAAGCGGGAGAACGTCTCGCCCGCCCGAGCTAATTCCGCAGCGGCTTGCCGGTCATCAGCATCGACTCCACCCGGGCGTGGGTGCGCTCGTCGCGCGCGCTGGCCAGGAACGCCGCGCGCTCGAGCGTCAGCAGCTGCTCCTCGGTGACGGTGTCGACCAGGTCGGCGTCGCCCCCGGTGAGCACCTCGGCGAGCCGGCCCGCCACCACCACGTCATAGTCGGTGGCCACGCCCTTGCGGTGGAAGTCGGCGACCGCGCCCGCGATGCCGACGCGCCCGCTCTCGCCCGGCAGGCGGTAGACCGGCGGCTCGGGTGGCCGATAGCCGTCGACCAGCGCCAACGCGCGCGCCTTGGCGTCGGCGAGCAGCCGGTCGCGGTTCATCGTCACGCCGTCGCTCGCGCGCAGGAAGCCCATCTCCTTGGCCTGCGCCGCGGACTTGGAGACCTGCGCGGTCGAGATCAGCTCGAACGCCCTCGTCACCGCGGGCATCGGTCCCCTCGGCATCGTCGGCAGCTTGGCGAGCCGGTCGAGCAGTTCCCCGTGCCCGCCCCAGCCCGGCACCAGCCCGACGCCGCACTCGACCAGCCCGACATAGCTCTCGGCATGCGCCTGCACCGCGTCCGAGTGGAGCAGCACCTCGCAGCCGCCCCCCAGCGCCAGCCCGGAGGGCGCGCTCACCACCGGGAAGGGCGCGTATTTCAGCGCCTTGAACGCGCGCTGCCCGGCGGCCACCAGCTTCTCCACCTCGCCCCAGGCACCCGCCTTCACCGCGAACAGGGCGAGGCCGAGATTGGCGCCGGCCGAGAAGTTGCTGCCCTCGTTGTAGATCACCAGCGCCTTGAAGCGCCCCGGCACCAGCGCCACCGCCTGCTCGATCAGTGCGGCGACCTCGCCGTCGAGCGCGTTCATCTTGGCGGTGAACTCGAGGCACAGCACGCCGTCGCCGACGTCCCACAGGGCGGCCGAGGCGCTGGTCGCGACCGGCGCCGAGCGGCGCTTGACGTCCTCGAGCAGCAGCACGCCCTCGCCGCGCACCACGTCGTGGTACGCGCCGTCGGTGCCGAGATACTGCCGCACCCCGTCCTCGACGCGGTAGAACGGCCGCTCGCCCGCGGTGTCGAGGATGGCGGGCACGGCGCGGCCCTCGGCGCGCAGCCGCTCCGCCAGCTCGCCCGGCCCGAGCCGATCGATCAGCTCGAACGGGCCGAACTTCCAATTGTAGCCGAGCTTCATCGCGTCATCGATCGCGACGACGTCGTCGGCCGCCTCGCCGACCAGCATCGCCGCGTAGCTCAGCACGCTGCCGAGGATCGTCCAGGCATAGTCGCCGACCTTGCCCGGCACCGCGACGAGCGCGGCGAGGTCCTTCTCCGCCGCGGGCGGCAGTGCCGCGGGCTTCTGCTCGGCGCGGTACTCGCCCGAGGCGAGATCGATCGCCAGCTTGGCGCGGCTGCCGTCGGGCCGCTTGTCGAGCCGGTAGAAGCCGCCCTTGCCCTTGCGACCGGTATACCCCTCCGCGATCATGCGATCGACCAGCGGCAGCTCGCGCACCGTCGCGAAATACGCGTCGCCCGCAGGCAAGGTGGCCGACAGGCTCTTCGACAGCAGCGGCATCAGGTCGATCCCGACCAGGTCGATCAAGCCGAAGATGCCGGTCTTGGGCACGCCCATCGGGCGCCCGCCGATCCGGTCCGCCTCCTCCACCGTCAGCCCCTGGTCGAGCGCGGCGTTCACCGCGACCGCGAGCCAATAGGTGCCGATGCGGTTGGCGATGAAGCCCGGCGTGTCCTTGGCGCGGACGATGCGCTTGCCCATGAAGCGGTCGACGAACGCCTCGACCTTCTCCGCCACCGCCGCGTCGGTGTGCTCGCCGCGGACGATCTCGACCAGCCGCATGTAGCGCGGCGGGTTGAAGAAATGGGTGATGAGGAAGTCGCGCTGGAACTGCTCGGAGCGTCCCTCGACGAGATGGCCGAGCGGGATCGTCGAGGTGTTCGACGACATCGCGGTGCCCGGGCGCTTGAGCTGCTCGAGCCGCGCGTAGAGCGCCTGCTTGATGTCGAGCCGCTCGACGATCGCCTCGACGATCCAGTCGCATTCGGCGACGCGGTCGAGATGGTCGTCGATGTTGCCGGTCTCGACCAGCCGCGCCGCGGCCGCGGACATGAACGCCGCGGGCTCGGTCTTGAGCATCTTCGCCACCGCGCCCTTGGCGACCGCGTCGCGGTCGGTCGCGTCCCTCGGCACGATGTCGAGCAGCAGCACGGGCACGCCCGCGTTGGCGACCTGCGCGGCGATGCCCGCGCCCATCACGCCCGCGCCGATCACGCAGACCTTCTTCACAGCCTCGCTCATGTCACGCGCGCTCCAGCACCGTGGCGATGCCCTGCCCGCCGCCGATACATTGCGTCGCCAGCGCGTAGCGGCCGCCCTCGCGCTCGAGCAGCGCCGCCGCCTTGCCGACGATGCGCGCGCCCGTCGCGCCGAGCGGGTGGCCGATCGCGATCGCGCCGCCGTCGAGGTTGATCGTCTCTTCTTTGAGCCCCATGTCGCGGATGCAGGCGATCGCCTGGCTGGCGAAAGCCTCGTTGATCTCGACCACGTCGAGGTCGCCCGCGGCGATGCCGGCGCGCTCCAGCGCCTTCTTCGAGGCGCCGATCGGCCCCAGCCCCATCGTCTCGGGCGCGCAGCCCGCGACACCGACCGACACGATCCGCGCCAGCACCTTGAGCCCGTGCTTGGTGGCGAACTCCTCCGAGGTGACCAGCACCGCGCTGGCGCCGTCGGTGAGCGGCGAGGAGGTCCCCGCGGTCACCGAGCCGTCGGCGCTGAAGGCGGGCTTGAGCCCGGCGAGCACCTCGGCGGTGGTCTCGGGGCGGATGATGCCGTCCTGCGTTACCTCGCCCTTCTTCGTGCGGATCGGCACGATCTCCTCGGCGAGCCGGCCCTCGGCGCGCGCCGCGGCGGCCTTGCGCTGGCTCTTCACCGCGAACGCCTCCTGCTCGGCGCGGGTGATCTGATATTGCTGCGCGACGTTCTCGGCGGTCTGGCCCATCCCCATGTACGCGCCCGGGCTCTTGGCGGCGAGCTCGGGGCTGGGCAGCGGATTGTAGCCGCCCATCGGGATGCGGCTCATCGACTCGAGCCCGGCGCAGATGAACGCCTCGCCCGCGCCGATCTGGATCTGCCCCATGGCGATGTGGATCGCGCTCATCGACGAGCCGCAGAAGCGGTTCACCGTCATCCCGCCGACCGTCAACGGCAGGTCGGCGAGCAGCCCGACCAGCCGCGCGACGTTGAGCCCCTGCTCGCCCTCGGGGAAGGCGCAGCCCAGGATGATGTCCTCGATCGCGGCGGGGTCAACCTCGGTCTTCGCCAGCAGCCCGCGGATCACCTGCGCGGCGAGATCGTCCGGACGGACCCGCGCCAGCTCGCCCTTGCCCGCGAGCTGGAAGGGCGACCGGGCATAGCCGGCGATCACGACGTTGCTCATCTCATTCCTCTCGAGTCCGACTTCGTTGGATGCCGCTTACGTCAACGTCAATCATGGCTCAAGCGCGGATCGTGACGCAGGGGAGCGATGATAGAAGAACTGCTGCGATGCCAAGCGCATCTGGACTCGCGCCACCGATCAGATAGCCTAGCCTGCGGACACCGATCCTGGGAGACGATCATGTTCGCCATCGCCGACTCGGGCCCCTTCGCCGTGCTCGCGATCCGTGATTCGGCCCGCCCGGTGCCGACCTGGAAGACGATGTTCGGCTGGCCCGCCGACGACCCGCGCGCGCTGCCGCTGGCGGTGCGCTCGCGTGCCGAGCGCAAGATCTGGGCGGCCAAGGTCGACCAGGCGGTGTGCGCGACGCAGCGGCCGGTGCTGCTGATCGCCGACGGGCTCGGCTGTGCCGCCAGCGCCTGGTGGGGGCGGCTCTCCCCCGCCGACTATGTCTCTCGAGTCGCGGGTGCGCTGCTGTTCGCGCCGCGCGGCGAGGAGACGGGGGCAGACGGCGATCCCGGCCTGTTCGCCTCGCCGGGCACGCCGCTGCCCTTCCCCTCGGTGGTGATCCAGCCGCAGCACGACGAGGCCGCCATCCGCGCGACGCTCGACGCCTGGGGCAGCACGCTCGTCGCGGGACGGCGAGCGCGCAGCGTCGCGGACGAGCGCGGCGCGTGGCAGCAGGCCCAGCGATTGTTCCTCCGCGTGACGCACCAGGTCGCCGCGCATGAGGTGGCGCGCGCCGAGGCGCTGATCGGGCGGCGGCAAGGGTAGAAGGCGCCAGGACCCCGGTAGGAGTGGGCGCTCTGCCCGCGCCCCTGCACAGGCAGGAGCACGGATCCTCTCACCGCCGCACGTCGAGCTCGCCGCCCAGGAACGCGTCGAGGTCGGCCTGGCGGAACAGTCCGGCGTCGCCCGGCAGCGAGTGTTTGAGCGCCGCGAGCGCCAGCCCGCTGCGCGCCGCCGCCTCCACTCCCTCGCCCCGCCGCAGCGCGTGGAGCACGCCCGCGGCGAAGGCGTCGCCGCCGCCGATCCGGTCGACGATGCCGGCAAGCACCACTTCCTCGCTCTCCACCGCGCCCTCGCGCGTGTCGATCCGCGCCGATAGGCGGTTGAGGTCGACGTGCTCGACGTGGCGCGCGGTCGAGGCGATCGTCCGGAGCGACGGGAAGGCCGCGAACGCCGCCTCGGCAGCACGGCGCGGATCGCCGGCGAGGTCGTCGCGGCCGAGCAGCAGCGCCACGTCACGATGGTTGCCGAACATCAGGTCGGCGTGGCGGACGATCTCGCCGAGGATCGCGCGCGGCTCGCCGTCCCAACGCGCCCACAGCTTGCCGCGCCAGTTGCCGTCGAACGACACCGCGATCCCGCGCATCGCCGCGGCCTCGGCAGCCGCCACCGCGCTTCGCGCCGGCACCGGGCCGAGCGCCGGAGTGATGCCCGAGAGGTGCAGCCGGTCGACGCCGGCGAGCAGCGAGTCCCAGTCCCACGCCTCCGCCGGCGCCTCGGCGAAGGCCGAGTAAGCGCGGTCGTACACCACCTCGGTCGCGCGCAGGCCCGCGCCGGTCGTGGCGAAATAGAGGCCGATCCGCTCCCCACCGAGCGTGACTCGCGACACGTCGACGCCGTGCGCGCGCAAGGTGCGCAGCGCGGCGCGGCCCAGGTCGTTGTCGGGCACGCGGCTGGCGAACGCGACGTCGTGGCCGAGACAGGCGAGCTGGGTGACGACGTTCGCCTCGGCGCCCGCGACCCACACGTCCAGCCGCGGCGACTGGAGCAGCAGCTCGCGGCCGGGCGGCGACAGCCGCAGCATCACCTCGCCGAACGCCAGCAGCCTGCCCATGGCTCTCCTCTCCCCCGTGTCGCCGCCGTGTGTCGCGGCTGGGGGCGGCGGCGTCAACCGCGCGCGGCGCCGGGCTCCGCGACGAAACGAGCGATCACGTCCTTGGCGAGCCGTGCCGGGCGCTGCGTGGCGGCGTCGAGGCAACACCACACGCTACTCACCTCGGCGACGATCTCCTCGCCGCGCTTGAACAGGGTGCTGAAGAAGGTGCGCGCGCCCTGCGCCTTCTCCGCGATCACCTCGGCGACGATCCCGTCCTCGAGAAAGGTCGGGCGGCGGTAGGTGATCTCATGCTTGAGCGCGACCCAGAGGTGCTGTGCCACCGCCTCGGGCGGCGCGACGCGCTCCCAATAGTCCATCACCGCGGCCTGAACCCACTTGAGATAGACCGCGTTGTTGACGTGGCCCATGAAGTCGATGTCCTCGTCCGCGACATGGACGGGATATTCGTGCGCGTGCGCGGTCATGAGTCGGTCTTCCGGTGGCGAGCGGCCAGCCTAAGTGATCCCGCCGCGCCGCACAATGCGCTCGCCGACCCGCGCCGTGCGGGTATGGCTCAATGCTCGCGCGGAGGCGGGAGCCCAGGACATCGAGCGACCCGCTCACGACCCTGCGCGCCGGCCCACGGGGAGCACGGCCGCCTCGCTCACAGCCCCTCTCCGCCCACCCACTGCGCGTTGGCGAGGCGGCGCGCGAGCGTCCAGTTCTGCTGGCGGATGTCGGGTACTGCGACCACCTCCCACAGCTCGCCGCGGGTCATCGGCCCGATGCAATAGAGTCGGTCGTCGATCGTGCCGTCGGCCGAGAGGACCCGCGACTGGCGGTCGACGTCGAGTCCGATGCGCAGGCCGTCGGGGCGGATCATGCCCGCCGCGAGCAGCTGGCGGATCAGCGGCTCGCGCGATCGCAGCAGGTCGCCCTGCGGTCCGGTGCAGTTGACGATCCGCGCCGCGCGCGTCGTCGTCACGGCATCGCCGCCCCGCGCGCGCCAGCGCAGCAGCGCGCGGCCGCCGTCCGCCTCGGCGCCGGCGAGCTTACCCGCGGCGAAGCGCAGAAGCCCCGCCGCGACGAGCGCGTCGATCCGCCCGGCGACCGCGGGCGCGAGGCGGTGGCGGTGGACGTCCCAGTAAGGCCGGAGGTGGCGCAGGAAGCGCGCGCGCGTCGCCACGTCGGCGCTGCCCCACATCATCTGGGTCACCGGGCGCAGCTCGTCGACCGCGGCGCGCCATCCGATCCCCTCGGCGCGGTCGCGCACCGCGCGCACCAACGCCGAGAGCGTCGCCCCGGGTCGCTCGCTGAGCCCGGGGCGCGGCGCCCCGTCGGCGTGAGGACGCGGCACCAACCCGCGCCGCGACAGCGCGAGGATGCGACCGCGGAACCCCGCCGAGTCGAGCAGCAGCGCGGCGTCGACCGCGGTCAGCCCGGTGCCGACCAACACCACCTCGTCGTCGTCGCCCAGCCCCTCGGCGATGTCCCCCGCCCAGGGGTCGGCGCGGTAGCAGCCCGCCGGCAGCGCCGCCGGGTCGAGCCCCGGCGGCGTGTGCGGCGGCAGGTTGCCGAGTGCGAGCACCGCGACATCGGCCGCGATCCGCGCGCCATCGGCCAGCGTCAGCGCGAAGCCGTCGGCGTCGCGGTCGAGCGCGCTGACCTCGCCCGTCACCAGGGTCAGCCGTTCGGGGTTGGCGGCGGCCGCTTCCTCCAGCATGGCGCGCAGGTATCGGCCGTAGGTCTTGCGCGGCACGAAGGTGGTGCGGTCGCCCAGGCCCGCGCGCTCCATCCAGCGCACGAAATGGTCGGGGTCGTCCGGCAGCGCGCTCATGTTGCCGGCGCGGACGTTGAGCAGATGCTCGTCGTGCGCCGCACTATAGGCGACGCCGCGCGCCACCTGCGCGGGACGGCGCTCGATCAGCGTCGCGCGCGGGCCGTCGTGGCGCACGAGGTTGATCGCGAGCAACGTCCCCGAGAAGCCGCCGCCGACGATCGCGACATGGTCGCCGGGCTGGACCAGGCTCACAGCCCCCCCTCCCGCGTCGCGGCGGCCCGATGGTCGCGCGCGCCGGTCTCGGCGGCGACGTCGGTCGAAGTGACCGAGCCGCGCGCACCCGCCGCCGGCGCGATGTCGCGAAGGTGCTCCAATCTCATCACGCCCTTGCCGATCATCCCGTCACCGATCTCGGCTACCATCGCGTCCGCCCCTATGCCACGCCGCCGCACCGACGACCCCGCGCCTATCGGGCCGGGCGCGCCTGTTCGGCAAGAGCGGCCTGACCGTCCGCGAGCTGACACGACGAAGGTGGCGCCTCGTCGACGGCGACGCCGCGTCGATCGGGGCGGCGTCGCGGCCGGGCTCATGCTCTCCGACGCCGCGGGCATCTGACGGCCGCGGCGGACTGCACGGCGGGGATCGACATCGGCCCGATCGATCATCATGACACCGCCCGATCAAAGCTGTTGCGCCCGCCGCATGGTAGCGCTAACTCTTGCCGAGACACGGGCGAAGATCCGTCGCGAACCGAGAGGAGACCTGCCGAATGCGCCGCCCCCTACCCTTCGCCCGCCGGCTGCTGCTCGCCGCACTCGCGCCGCTGCCGCTGATCGCCTGCTCGTCGCGTGAGAGCACCGCCGCGGGCAACAACGCCACCGCCGAGACCGCCGGCTGGGACCAGGAGCGTGCGCCGGATGGGCGACACTATCTGTCGCAGCCGCTGGTGCGCGAGATCTACACCGCCGATCCCTCGGCGCACGTCTGGGGTGACGGCAAGCTGTACGTCTATCCCAGTCACGACATCCCGACCGAGACCAAGGACGATGATCTCGGCAACCAATATGCGATGCGCGACTATCGGGTGCTGCGGCTCGATGCGCCCGGCGGCAAGGTCACGGTCGGCCCGGTCGCGCTCGACGTGAAGGACGTACCCTGGGCGTCGCAGCAGATGTGGGCCCCCGACGCCGCCTTCAAGGACGGCACCTATTACCTCTATTTCCCCGCGCGCGACCGCACCAAGGATCGCAACGGCCTGGGCGCGTTCCGCATCGGCGTCGCCACCTCGACCAACCCGATGGGGCCGTTCAAGGCCGAGCCCGAGGCGATCAAGGGCAGCTACTCGATGGACCCGGCGGTGTTCACCGACACCGACGGCACCGCGTACATGTATTTCGGCGGCATCTGGGGCGGCCAGCTCCAGCGCTGGAAGGACGGCAAATACGACCCCAACGGCAGCGACACCGACCTCAAGCAGGACGACCGGCCCGCGCTCACCGGCAAGGTCGCCAAGCTCAACGCCGACATGAAGAGCTTCGCCGAGACTCCGCGCGACGCGGTGATCCTCGACGAGAAGGGCAAGCCCGTGCTGGGCGGCGACCACGACCGGCGCTTCTTCGAGGCGTCCTGGGTCTTCAAGCGCGGCGGGCAATATTATTACACCTACTCGACCGGCGACACGCACTTCCTCAACTACGCGATCGGCAAGACGCCCTACGGCCCGTTCACGTACAAGGGCCACATCCTCGAGCCGGTGCAGGGTTGGACCACGCACCACTCGATCGTCGAGTGGAAGGGCAAGTGGTGGCTGTTCTACGCCGACACCCAGCTGTCGGGGAAGAACCACCTGCGCAACGTCAAGATGACCGAGCTCAAGTTCAATCCCGACGGCACGATCCCGACGATCGACCCGTTCGTGAAGTGAGGCGCGGCGGCGCGCGTGAGTCGGTGCTCCCCCTCGGCGCACCACCAGCACCACCCCGGCGGAGGCCGGGGTCCAGTTGGGAGACGTCGCCGCATCCCACGCCCGACCCGCACCTGGACCCCGGCGTTCGCCGGGGTGGCAGGTGGAACGGGCAAGCGTAATCCTCTTCACCGATCCGACCTGGCAGAAAGCGAAACATGTTCCTCGGCATCGACATCGGCACCTCGGGCGTGAAGGCGGTCGTCATCGACCCCGCGGGCGCGATCGTCGCGCAGGGCACCGCCGCGCTCACCGTGCAGCGCCCGCACCCGCTCTGGTCCGAGCAGGACCCCGAGGCCTGGTGGCAGGCGACCGAGGCGGCGGTCCGCGCGCTGCCCGCCGAGGTGCGCCGCTCGGTGCGTGGCATCGGGCTCGCCGGCCAGATGCACGGCGCGACCTTGCTCGGCGCGGACGACCGCCCGCTGCGCCCCGCCATCCTGTGGAACGACGGCCGCTCCTTCGCCGAGTGCGCCGAGCTGGAGGCCAAGGCGCCCGCGCTGCACGAGGTCGCCGCCAACCTCGCCATGCCCGGCTTCACCGCGCCCAAGCTCCTCTGGGTCGCGCACCACGAGCCCGAGGTGTTCGCCGCCATCCGCACCGTACTGCTGCCGAAGGACCATGTCCGGCTGCGCATGACCGGCGAGAAGGCGAGCGACGTGTCCGACGCCGCCGGCACGCTGTGGCTCGACGTGGCGAGGCGCGACTGGAGCGACGACCTGCTCGCCGCGACCGGGCTCAGCCGCGAGCAGATGCCGCGCGCAGTCGAGGGCAGCGACGTCGCGGGCACGCTGCGCGCCGAGATCGCCGAGCGCTGGGGCATGGATCAGGTGCCGGTGGCGGGCGGCGGCGGCGACAATGCCGCGGGCGCGGCGGGCGTCGGCGTGGTCAAGGACGGCGACGCGCTGCTGTCGCTCGGCACCTCCGGCGTGATCTTCGTCGCCACCGCCGAGCTGCGCGCCAACCCGGCGGCCGCGGTCCACGCCTTCTGTCACTGCCTGCCCGACCTGTGGCACCAGATGGCGGTGCATCTCTCCGCCGCGGTCTGCGTCGATTGGGCGGCGCGGCTGATCGGCGCCGCGGGGGCGGCCGAGCTGTTCGCGCGCGCCGAATCGGCCGGCGTCGGCAGCGGCCCCGAGCTGTTCCTCCCCTATCTCTCGGGCGAGCGCACACCGCACAATGACGCGCAGGTGCGCGGCGGCTTCCTGCGGCTCGACCATGACACCACGCCCGAGCGGCTGGCACAGGCGGTGCTCGAGGGCGTCGCCTTCGCGCTGGCCGACGGCGTGCGCGTGCTGCGCGAGTCGGGCACCGCGGTCGAGCGGCTGTCGGTGATCGGCGGCGGGGCGCGCTCGCGCTACTGGGGCGAGACGCTCGCCGCCGCGCTCGAGGTCGAGCTCGCCTATCTCAAGGGCGGCGAGGTCGGCCCGGCGATGGGCGCGGCGCGGCTGGCGCAGCTCGCGGTCGATGGCGGCACGCCCGCCGAGATCTGCGTCGCGCCGCCGGTCAGCCACGTCGTCGCACCCGACCCGGCGCTGGTCGACCGGCTCGCTCCCAAGCGCGCCGCCTTCCGCGACGCTTATCCCCGCATCAGACCCTGAACTCTCATATCCCCCCAGAGGAGCTATCGATGGCCACCGACTTCTTCGCCGACATCCCCCAGATCAAGTATGAGGGGCCGGACAGCGACAACGAGCTCGCCTATCGTTTCTACGACAAGGACCGGGTCGTGCTGGGCAAGCGGATGGAGGACCATCTCCGCTTCGCCGCCTGCTTCTGGCACACCTTCTGCTGGCCCGGCTCGGACGTGTTCGGCGGCGGCACCTTCGGCCGCCCGTGGCACGCCGGTGCCAACGACAGCGCCGCCGCGGCGCAGAAGCGCGAGGTGGCGTTCGACTTCTTCGGCAAGCTCGACGTGCCGTATTATTGCTTCCATGACGTCGACGTGATGGCGGACGCGCACGGGGTCGCCGAGCATCGCCGCTTCTTCGCGGAGGCGGTCGACCATCTCGAGCAGCTCCAGGCCGCGTCGGGCCGCAAGCTGCTGTGGGGCACCGCCAACCTGTTCAGCCACCCGCGCTTTGCCGCGGGCGGCGCGAGCAACCCCGACCCCGAGGTCTTCGCCTTCGGCGCGGTGCAGGTGCGCGACGCGCTCGAGGCGACGCATCGGCTCGGCGGCCAGAACTACGTGCTGTGGGGCGGGCGCGAGGGCTATGAGTCGCTCCACAACACCGACCTCAAGCGCGAGCTCGACAATCTCGGGCGCTTCCTCAGCCTCGTCGTCGAGCACAAGCACAAGATCGGCTTCCAGGGCACGATCCTGATCGAGCCGAAGCCGCACGAGCCGACCAAGCACCAATATGACTTCGATACCGCCACGGTGTACGGCTTCCTCAAGCGCTACGGGCTCGAGAACGAGGTCAAGGTCAACATCGAGGCGAACCACGCCACGCTGGCCGGCCACACCTTCGAGCATGAGATCGCCACCGCCGCGGCGCTCGGCATCTTCGGCTCGATCGACGCCAACCGCGGCGACCCGCAGAACGGCTGGGACACCGACCAATTCCCCAACTCGGTCGAGGAACTGACGCTGGCGATGCTCGAGATCCTGCGCGCCGGCGGCTTCACCACCGGCGGGTTCAACTTCGATGCCAAGGTGCGGCGTCAGTCGATCGACGCGGCCGACCTGTTCTACGGCCATGTCGGCGGCATCGACACCGTGGCGCGGGGGCTGCTCAACGCGGCCAAGCTGATCGAGGACGGCCGGCTCGACACGATCAAGCGCGACCGCTACGCCGGCTGGGACGGCGCCTTCGGCCAGCAGGTGGCGTCGCTCGACCTCGCCGGGATCGCCGACCTCGCCGAGCGCGAGAACGTCGACCCGCGCCCGCGCTCGGGCCAGCAGGAGCGGATCGAGAACCTGCTCAACCGCTTCATCTGAGGGGTTGAAGCGGAGGCGCTGCCTCGCTCCTCCACCATCGTGGTGGGATGACTCCGCTGCCCCAGCAAGCTGTTCCCCGGCGGAGGCCGGGGAATAGCTGGGAAGGCCGTGGTGGGACTAAAAAGCGCCCCGCCCAGGCCCCGGCTTTCGCCGGGGGACAAGGTCTGCGGGGAGGGCAGCGGACCCACCAGGGTTGCGCCCCTTCCCCGCCCCGCCTAAATATGTCCGACTAATTCCCCAGAGCCGAGGATATCCATGATCGACGGAGCGATGCTGATCGGTGCCGAGCTGCGCCAGGCCGAGGCGCGGTTCACCGCGGTCGACCCGGCCGCGGGCAGCCCCCTCACCCCGACCTTCTCCTCGGCCGGCCCCGACGCGGTCGCCGAGGCGTGCGAGCTCGCCGCCGCCGCCTTCCCGTCCTATGCCGCGACGGCGCCGGAGGACCGCGCCGCCTTCCTCGAGGCCATCGCCGAGGAGATCGTCGCGCTCGGCGATCAGCTGATCGAGCGCGCGCAGCAGGAGAGCGGGCTGCCGCGCGCGCGTCTCGAGGGCGAGCGCGGCCGCACCGTCGGCCAGCTCAAGCTGTTCGCGCAGGTGGTGCGCCAGGGCGACTGGCTCGACGCCACGATCGACCCCGCGCTGCCCGACCGCCAGCCGCTGCCGCGCCCCGACCTGCGCCGCATGAACGTCCCTGTCGGCCCGGTCGCGGTGTTCGGCGCCTCCAACTTCCCGCTCGCTTTCTCGGTCGCGGGCGGCGACACCGCCTCGGCGCTCGCCGCGGGCTGCCCGGTGGTGGTCAAGGGCCACCCGGCGCATCCCGGCACGGGCGAGCTGGTCGCGCGCGCGATCCGCGCGGCGGTCGACAAGGCCGGGCTGCCCGCGGGCGTCTTCTCCTATCTGCCCGGCGAGACCAACCGGCTGGGCGAGGCGCTGGTCGCCGACCGCCGCATCAGAGCGGTGGGCTTCACCGGGTCGCGCGGCGGCGGGCTGGCGCTGGTGAAGATCGCGGCGGACCGCGCCGAGCCGATCCCGGTCTACGCCGAGATGTCGAGCATCAACCCGGTCGTGATCATGCCGCACGCGCTCGAAGCGCGGGGTGAGGCGCTGGCGCCGGCCTATGTCCAGTCGCTGACCATGGGCGCGGGCCAGTTCTGCACCAACCCCGGTCTCGTGCTCGCGATCGCCGGCGAGGCGCTCGACGCGTTCGTGGCCGCGGCAGGCCGCGCGCTGACCGAGAGCGCGCCCGCGACGATGCTGTCGCCGGGGATCCACGCCAGCTTCGAGCAGGGTGTCGAGGCGCTGGCACGCCACAATGCGGTGACGACGGTGGCCCGCGGCAAGGTGGGCGAAGGGGTCAACCAGGCGGTCGGCGCGCTGTTCCGCGCCGACGCGGCGAGCTTCCTCGCCGACCGCGCGCTGGGGCATGAGGTGTTCGGCTCGTCCTCGATCGTGGTGGCGTGCCGCGACATGGACGAGGTGCGCCAGGTGATCGCCGGCCTCGAGGGCCAGCTCACCGCGACGCTCCACCTCGACGCCGCGGACGAGGCCGAGGCCAGGACGCTGATCCCGGTGCTCGCCGACCGCGTCGGCCGCATCCTGGTCAACGGCTGGCCGACCGGGGTCGAGGTGAGCCACGCGATGGTGCACGGCGGCCCCTTCCCGGCGACGAGCGACGGCCGCTCCACGTCGGTGGGCAGCGCGGCGATCTACCGCTTCCTGCGCCCGGTGAGCCTGCAGAACCTGCCCGCGTCGCTGCTGCCCGAGGCGCTCGCGGACGCCAACCCCTGGGGTGTGGCGCGCCGGTTGGACGGCAAGCGCGAGGCGTCGCCGCGGTAAGCCGTGGATCGAGCTGAGACGTGGGAGGGCCGCCCTGCGCGGCCGCCCTTCTCGTGGGTGGCGGGTGCGGAGGAGAGAAGCACCCGCGTTCTAGGCGCTCTCACCTCGCGAGTGACCAGCACGCCGCGGGCCCGAGACGACCCTCTCCGCGCCTTCGCGAGATCATCCCACGCGAAGACGCGAGGGCGCGAAGCTGTTGCTCCTGCGGCGGCGGTGCCGCGTCTCCATGCTTCGCGTCTTCGCGGCTTCGCGTGAGCCATCATGTTCACGCGGAGGCGCGAAGGCGAAGAGGGCGCGCTCGCCCCGCGCGCTGTCGCGTGAGACGGCCCGGCGCCCTCACCTCCTGCCGTCATCCTGGGCTCGTCTCAGGATCCACCGTGCCGCGGGACCAGCGGCCGCGGCGGCTGCGGCACGGCGGATCCTGAGGCAAGCGCAGGATGACGCCAGTGGAGGATGGTGCCAGCCGGCACGCACGGCGCTGGCGGCCGAGCGCCGCCAGCCCCCGCCACGCCGCCCCCTCAGTGGTTGTCGCGCGGCAGGCCCATGGTCTGGGCGATGCGCTGGTATTTCTCCGCGCCCTCCAGGATCGCGCCGGTGTTCATCTGCCCCACCACCGCGCGCTGCAGCTCCTGCCACGGCGTCTGC
>NZ_JAHXZL010000015.1 GCF_019429525.1 Sphingomonas folli
ATCTCCATACAGGCCAGCAGCCGTGATGATGGCTGCATCACAGGCCGGACACACGGAAGCACCTGAACCCGCGCGATCAAATCTCCCGAACACCCCCTTGTATCCGGTGGGGCGTCCACACACGGACATTCATTCACCTTCAAGCTGCCGTTGACGTGGCGAGACGAAGCCACTGAGAGGCGGCCTCTCTGAACGGTCGATCACCAAGCACCTTTCGCTCTCTGCGCTCTGTTGAGAGGCCGCAGCTGGCGCTGCAATCGGTCGCCATGGTCGACTAGGTGGGATTAAGTGACTGTATTTCTCAAGCGTGATGTCAGCGACATCCTGCGAACGGCACAACGGCAGCTCCGTCCTTCATCACGAACCGAATGCCTCGCAACGCCCTGATGTCCTGCGACGGATCGCCAGCGACAGCGAGCAGGTCGGCGTGTGCGCCGGGCCGAAGGACGCCGAGTCCATCGTCGCGCAACAGCCGGCCTGCTTCCCATGTCGCGGTGCGTAGTGCCTGCGCTGGCGTCAGCCCCGCGTCGACATAACCCTCGAGCGTTCCGCGCGTGCCGGCCCCTCGACCAGGCGCGTACGGGAAATAGAGATCCGAGCCGAGCGCGATCCGTACGCCTGCCTTGTGGGCGCGCATCAGCGGTCTTGGAACATCTTCAACTGCTGCTCAATCTCACCGGGCGGAGGCTGTCGCTTCCACGACATCGAGAACTCTGTCACCATCTCGATCGAAGGATCGGTTGGGACGATCCACACGCCCTTGGCGGCCATCAGCTTCAATGTCGCATCGGATATCTCGTAGCCATGTTCGATCGACGACACGCCTGCCTCGACTGCCTCGCGGATCGCGGCATCGAAGGTTGCATGTGCCGCAACCGGAATGTTGTGCCGCCCGGCTTCGCTGACGATCGCCTGCATTTCAGCGACGGTCAGCCTGGTACGCTGAGGTGACGCTTCAGGGTACATCTTGATGACATCAGCGCCGCGGGCAATCGCGTCGCGAACGGCAGCGCGCGCATCGTCGGCGCCATTGATGACCCGATACTCGCCCGAGACGAGCCCATGTGGGTCCATCGGCAAAGGCTCGAACTGTCCGCCGGCCGGAGCGAGACCGGGACCGGAACCGAAGATGCGCGGGCCGCTCACCGTGCCGTTGGCGATCGCCTGCCCTAACACGAGATCGAGAAATTGGCCGGAGTTACTAAGGTCACGGATCGTCGTTACGCCGGCATCGAGATATTGCCGTGACCGGGGTATGCCGGTGAGGGTCCGCCCGACAGCGCCACCATGCGTGTTGTCACGGTCAATGGATTGACTCAGCGGCTCACCGAATTTCTGTTCTGCCAGAATGTGGGTGTGCGCGTCGATGAGACCTGGCAGCACACTGCAGCCGCGCGCGTCGATCTCACTCGCACCCGCCGGAAGCGCGATGCTAGGAGCGACCTCCGCGATGCGGTCGCCACGGATTAGGATGTCGCGGCCCGGAAGCATTTTCCCGCTCTCCGCATCCCAGAAATGGCCGGCATGAATGAGCGTGACCGGACCGGCCGGTCGCTGCGCCAAACCTTCGGTCGCCACCGTGGCGAGCAGCAGGTGCAGCAGGATCTTACGTGTGAGTTTCATTAAGACCTCTCCCCTCTTTGCTCGTCAGCGGTTCCCGATCATCACTGCGTTGTGAGCCAAGGCCGAGCGGCTCCGCGTCCGGCGCTCAGTTCCAAACGACCTAGATAAGTGGCACGGGTGGCTTACCCATGCAACACACCTAGCGTAGATGCCCAACCTCGCACGATGTTCGCGACGAAAGTGGACTCTGGCGCGGTGGAGATGCCGCACAGGTTCGAGGGCGAGCCATGCCGGCTCCGTCGCCCATACGCAGAGCCTACGAGATCCTTCGGGTCGCGGAGAAGCCGGGGAACAGCAACGCCAGCGCCAAGACGAAGACCAACAGTGCTCTGTTCATCACATCAGGCGCCCGACCCGACCGATCGTGACGGTAGCGGATCTTGATGGCTCGGCAGAGCAGCTCGGCGCGTTGCTCGGCGGGCGAGGATCATCGTGACTTCGGGCCGTGGCGCCGTAGAGCCTGCCGAAGGTGAGCGTCACGAAACGTTCGATCAGCCACTCTTGTGTGAGGTGTGACAAATGCCGCGTGCACGACTTCGAAGCAGGCGCTAAATTTCTTTGTAACGAGCGGGGGGCGCAATCCTTGCCGATGATGGACATTCGTCTCGAATTAGCGGCATCGATCATGAAGAGGTCGAGCGTAGTGCCCGAGAATGGATCGACGAGTTCAACCTCGGCGCGGATCCGCTTGGTCGTCGGGAACAGCGAGCCGATCAAAGGCAGCCGTGGGGCTGGTGCTGGCGAAGGGGAGCTGGTCGCCGCCTCATCAATGACGATCCGCAACATCGCGGTCGGTAGCGAGGGTTCGTGGTCGGCGATGGCGAGCTCGAACGCAAGCCGCAGTCGTTTGCACAGCTGATCGCGATCGCCATATCCCTTCCGTCGTCGCACCATTATGCCGCCGATGTGGTAGAGCCGCGGAGTGGCGGCGGGCGGGCCGCCGCACCACAGCACAGGTGCGCCGAGCAGAACACAGCGCCACGACACGGCGCCCTCCTCCCTTATCTTCATGAGTTCAACCTTGTGGAACGGGCGAGCCCCTCACGCAGGGCTCGCCCTTGATCAGACCAGCTGCCGCCGAAGCGCGGGCGCACGTCGACGGAGCGACGTACCGACGAGGCCGAAGCCCAGGATCATCATCGCCCAGGTCGCCGGCTCGGGCACCGCGCCGGCGCCGATCGCGCGCACATACCACTTGATGTTGTCGATGCCGACATTCTCCCCTGCGCCGAACCAGAGATCGACGACATTGCCATAACCGGCGTTGAACGTGACGTTCTGGTGGGTGGGGTAACCGGTGCCGAGCGAACCGGTCTGGTACCCGCCTGCGCCGGGGTTGACGTTGTAGGTCGCCGTCTGGCAGTTCGCCAGATTGACAAAGCAGCCGAGATCGAATGACTTGAGCGTGATCTCATAGCCAGCAGCGGCGCTCAACGTGATGCGGGCGCGGGTACGGAAATCGGTCGAGCCCTTGTTGCTGTACGCCACACCGACGAGATCGCCGTAACCGCGCTCGTAGTAATAAAGCGGGCCGCTGGGATAATTATCGTAGGTGCTGCCGAAATTGACCGAAACCTGCGCCGTACTCCCGTGCCCTTGGTCGATGGCGGCGTTATTGGTGCACAGTTCCCCACCGTTGCAGTAGTTGCCCTGCGTAAAATCCAGCATCTGCACCGCCGCCTCGGCCGGCATGGAGGTGAGCACAGCGAAGGCAGCCGTCAGCAGAGGCATGATCATCTTGTTCATTGTATCTCCCTTTCTTATAGCAGCAGCGATGCGGCGAGAGTCAGCCGCGAGCTTCTTGGATGGTCATTGGAATGTCGGCGGCTGAGCGTTTCGCCGGTCGCCGCCGCCTCGTTTACTATACCGCAAGGATGCAACGCTCATCCGTGTCGCGACGAAACAAGACGCCGCAGCGACGAAGCCGACATCGGTGTCCACGGCTCCGCGCCCCGCTAGTTACCCAGCCTCAGTCTGCCTCACAGTCGCCGGTACGCTGCCCTTTCAGCCGGATCTCCAGCGGTACCGGTAGCTCGGGCAGGCGCGAGGACGTTGTCGCATCGAACGCGGTGAGCGAGTAACTTGCGCTGATTGATGCCGAGCGGACCTGCGCGCCAATGCGGCAGGAGTGCGCGAGTTCGATTCGCCCTCCGCCGATCTGATCGCGCGTTATGACACAGTCTCCCGGCATCGGCCGGAGCGCGAACAATTGGGCGATGTCGTCGGCGCTCATACATTCGCTACTGACCTTTAGCGGCGCACCTTTGACCGTGGAGGTGACGCGGTAGGTGCCGGGGGTCGGCGCGCCCGACGGGCTTGCGGCACTGACCGCCCCGCAAGCGAGGCTTCCACTCAACCTGGCGCAGAAGCCGACGATGGCGAGCGCGAGCCTCATGCTCCGCACTGCCGCTCAGACGCGAGCGTCGCCAGACGCCCAAGTCGCTCCTGCTCTGCCGCGCTGTATTGAGGCGCGGCCGGTGCAGCCACGGACACATTCGATCGCGCCAACGCCTCGGCAGCCGATTGCCCCACTCCCTGCGCAGCAAGCGATCCGAGTGCCGAGCCGCCGCCCGCCACCATTGCCACGCCAGGAACCATGACCGACGCCATCGTCTTGGCAAAGCCGAACAAGCCTCGCTTCGTTTTCGCCGCTCGCTGCGCCTTGACCGCGCGCGCGGTGGCCGCCTCCTGGAGAACGCCGAGCTCAGCAGAGATCATCTCGCAGGTAAGCGGCTGCTCGTCGACGTTGAGCTCGCTACCCGAGGCGAGCGCCTGCTTGCTGTCTGCCTCTTGGGTCGAGGCCCATGAGACAGCCGGTTGAGCGAGCGTCAGCGCGGCGATGATCGTTGCGCCGACCAGCGACGGTATCTTCTTCATGGCGGTGTCCCTTCTCGAGCTGGGCGAGCCCAGATCGAGGAGCGCGCCACGTTAGGAGCCCGAACCGAAACTCGGAGCGGCTCCCCTCCGCGGCGCAATGCGCTCGACGTTTTACGTGCGCAGCGACGGCGCGACGGAAACCGATCCCGCTGCGACCAAGACGGCTTCGCTATGAAAGGCTGGTAATAGCCGGTGGGAAGCGCAGGCGCACGCGCCAGCCACCATTCGCGTCCGGCCCCGCTTCCAACGCCGCAGCATCACCGTACAGCGTTTCGAGACGCTGCCGCACGTTGGCGAGGCCCAGTCCGGTGCTCGTGATGCTGCCGCAATCGACGGCAACACCGGCGCCGCCGTCCCGAACCTCGATCACCGCTAAACCGTCCTCTTCCCACGCCGACAAGGCGATCGTGACCGGCTGCCGCGCCGGCGCGACGGCGTATTTGATCGCGTTCTCGACGAGCGGCTGCAGGATTAGGCTCGGCATCAGGATACGCGCGCGAAGGAGACGATCGACGTTGAGCTCGATGTTGAGCCGCTCGCCGAACCGGATCCGCTCGATTGCGACATAGCTGTCGAGTGCGGCGAGTTCCTGACCGAGCGGAACGATCGCATCGACATCCTCCTCCAGCGTCTGGCGCAGGAAATCCGACAAGCGCTCGATCATCTCGTCCGCCTCGCGCGCGCGTCCCGCACCGACGAGCGAGGAGATGGCATTGAGCGTGTTGAAGAGGAAATGAGGATTGAGCTGCAGTCTGAGCGCCGCCAGTCGCGCTCGGTCCGCACGTGCGCTGACCTCGAGCAATGCCATGCGGTCGGCAGCGCGGTCACGTACCTGCACCGTGAAGGCGATAAGGGTGATGTTCGCGAAGGTCTTGTAGAAATGCCCCTGCATCACGCGCGCGAAACGCTCGCGAATGATGTCGGCATGAGCGGCGTCGAAGCGCGGGATGACGCCGAGCAGACGGTTCTCGGCCAGATTGACCATGCTCTGCAGGGACGCGATCACGAGCGCGACGACGAAGAAAATGAGCCATTTTTGCCACGGCGTCGCCTCGTGGAGTGCCAGCACGAGCGGGTAGGCAGGAAGAACGAGTAAAGCGACCAGTACGACCGCCGGCACGTCCATCGGTATGTCGTACAGCCAGCCGAGGCGACCGCTGAGCGTCTCGGTGAGCTGGTAAACGCCGAGCACGAGGAGCCAACTCGTCAGCGTCATCCAGACGACCTGGCGCCCCTCCGGCGTGGTCCAGATGTCGCGGCGCAGCATTCCCATAGGCGCGATCCTGCCCGGCGCTTACCCAAGCAGCAATCCCGTCGCGGGCTCAGCCTGCGACCAAAGTGGACAAGGGTGCGACGGGGCCGCTCGTGCGCGTGGCCAAGGGTGCTAAGTTGACGCCGGCGCTGGTATGCAGCGGTACCGAGGTGAGTGTCATGCGGGCAATCCTGATCGACGACGAGGCATTGGCGATCGAGCGCCTCGCGACCGGACTGGCGGCGATCCCCGAGGTCACGGTGGTTGCCACCGCGACCGGAGCGTCGGAGGGATTGTCGCTAATCGAGCAGCTGCGTCCAGACCTCGTCTTCCTCGACATCAATATGCCTGGCATGAGCGGCATCGCCCTGGCCGAGCAGCTGATGGAGCAGGCCACCTCACCCGAGATCGTGTTCGTCACCGCGTTCGATCAATATGCGGCTCAGGCCTTCGACATTGAAGCGGCCGACTACCTGCTCAAACCCGTAGGCGCTGAGCGACTGCGCATGAGCGTGGCACGCGCACTGCGTCGGCGCCGCGCCCGCGCCGTGGACGCCGGCGACGTAACCCAGGTGACGTCAGCCGCTATACCGGTCGGCAGCTACGACAATGCACTGTGGGTCCCGGTGAAGCAGGGCAGCGTGCTGCTGCCGATTGAGACGATCAACCTGATCGAGGCCGCGAAAGACTATGTGCTGCTCCACACCGACCTCAAGGCGCATATCCTTCGCGCCAAAATGAGCGAGCTCGAGCAGCGCCTCGATCCAAGGGTCCTGCTGCGGGTGCATCGTTCGTACATCGTACGGCTCGCCACGGTGACGGCAGTCGAGCGGCCGGGCCGTGGCATTCTCCGGCTGCGGCTGGCTGATGACAGCTCGGTGCAGGTCGGGCCGCTGTACATGGACGAGGTCGCGGAAGCACTGAAGTTGACGGCTCGTTGAGGTGACGATGGACCACTACATGACCGTGGGCGCGCGCGATCAGGCCGCGTCGGTCGCCTTCTACGACGCTGCGCTGGGGGCGATTGGCTGGGCGCGCCACGCGGACGTCGCTGGTTGGTCCTGCTACTCGCAGGGGGGCACGGGGGGCGGCATCGTGCTGTTCGTCGGTGCGCCCTTCGACGGCGCGAAGCCGAGCGCCGGCAATGGTCTGATGATCGGCTTCATCAGTCCCTCACGCGAGCAGGTCGATTTGTTCCACGCGGCGGCGTTGGCAGCCGGCGGCACCTGCGCCGGCGCGCCGGGCGAGCGCGCGCGCTACGGACCGGGCGTCTACGCCGCCTATGTGCGCGACCCGAGTGGCAACAAGATGTCGGCCGTTCATCGCGGCTAGCCGGGTGGTCCGCTGGCAGCCCTTCCGGCGAGAGAGGGCGCACATCACGCCAGCGCGCTCCGCGCGGCGGCGTCGAGCCAGGGCCCAAGCACCGCTGGTTGCTGCGCCAGCGCCAGGATCGTGACTGTGACGAGGAAGGCTGCCGACCCCTCACGCAAGGACCTGCCTCGCGTCGGCGCGACATGCCGCATCCGCGTGGCAGCGGGACGTGACTGATTGGATGCCCGTCGCAGCGCTCGCTGCGACAGACCCTGCATCATCTCGATCATGACAGATTCCCCTTTGGTCCGCCTCGAGCCTTCCGCCAACGCCGCGTGGCGCCTCTCAGGCGAGCGATGCCGCAGCGCCGAAGGAGCGCAACATGGCACGCCAGTTGTCGGCCGACATCGTCGCCTTGTACTCGTCCTGCATCTCTGGCGTGAGCACCTCGATCATCTGGCGTCCCTCGATCCAGATCTCGACGACGCCGAACATGCCGCCACGCTTGCGATATTTCGCCGGCCATCCCTCGCGCGCCGCGATCGACATCACCTCCTGCTGGCTGAGCGACGTGCCGATCGCCGCATGCGTCGCCGTGAACGGCTCACGTCCGGTCGCTTCCCCTACCGCGTCGGCATCACCTTCGGCTTCCCGCAGAACCGTGTCGATGGGATAGACCTCGAGCGCGCTGCGGTGCTCATCCCTGGCGAGAACGATCCAGCCATTGTCGGAGACCGGCGGAAAAAACAGCGCGTCGCCTGCCCATAGCTCAGCAAGCACCTCGGCAACGTGACGCGGATCGTGCGCAGCGATGGAAACATGGAACAGCATGGTGAGATCCCCCTCTTTGTCCTGAGCGGATTAGCTTAGTGGCACAGATTGTGTCAACATGAATTTGACACAGCCTGTGCCGATAATTAGATCGCCCACATGCCTGACCACGCCGTCGACGTACCCTCCTCCGCCATCCCATCGCCGCGCAATCGCAAGAAGGAGGTGGCTCGCAACCGCATCGCTGACGCGGTCATTCAGCTGATGGCCGACGGTCGGACGGACCTGAATCACGATGTCGTCGCCGAGGTGACAGGTATCAGTCGCCGCACGGTGTACCGCTATTACGCCGATCGCGAGCAGCTGCTCGCCGCGGCCAGCACGCGCGTCCGGGAGCTCGCTGGCAGTCGCGTGATCTTTCCTGACAACGAGGAGGATCTTCGCGACACGCGCTCCATCTACCTAGGCCTGGACCGCATCGCGCCGATCGCCACGCTCGTCCGCTCGACGCCGCAGGGTCGCGCCATGCGCATGGCGCAGAAGGCAGATCGCCAGCAGAGCTACCGCGCCGCGACGGCTGACGCGGTGCGGAAGCTCCCGGAGCCCGACCGCACTCTCGCGACCGCGATGCTGCAGGTGTTGCATACGACGCCGTGGCTCGAGATGCGGGATCACTGGGACCTGGACGGTGAGCAGATCGCGCGCGTGACCGGCTGGGCCATCCGCGTATTGCTGGCTGATCTTCGAGCGCGAGACGGTAAGCCGCTGGATCAATGAAGGACGGAGCGGACGGCCATAGGCAGCCACGGCCGGACCGGCGGCGCTTGGTGCTGACCGATTGGCGGGAGGTCGCCCTACGTCACGCATGCGAAGGCTCGATGAACCAGACGTCCCCCGTTTGAGCGTTGACGATCAAGCGAAAGCGGCGGATGTGATCGAGGCCGAGCAGCATGGCTGGACGATCACTCCAGCCGAACGTCTGGAAGACGCTGAGATCCGCAACCTTGATCGTCGTCGCGCCCAAATCATGACCGGGCAGCCGCATCGAGGCGACGCTAGCTGTACGAAGCGTTGTCGCCTTATCGTTCGCACCTCTGATCGATCGCAGCGGAGCAGCGATCGCCGTCAGCCTGGCCTGTTTCGCAAAAGCCTCGTTGGCGCGGCTCTCGCGGGCCCCAGTGTCGATGATGGCTTGGCCCGCGACACCGTCGAGGACGACGGGGATGGCAAGCAGCCCTCCCGTGACCTTTGCCGCTCGCACGGGTCTGCCCAGGGATCGCCTGAGCCGACCTGCCGCTGCGCGATCATGGAACAGCGCACGTCCGCGTGCGAAGTCGAACTCGACGAGATAGCCTCGCATCACGTCCAGACCGACGATGCCCGCCACATCCGGTCGGTCCGGCTGGTCCGCGAGCTCGACGACGGTTAGCGGGCCATGCCGAACAGCATCGATCGCCAACGTGCGGACGGTGCGGAGCGGCAGCGTGGTGGAGCCCGTCTGGCCCACGAGTCGCTCCTCCCCTGCATTGGGCAGAGCACTCTTGTGAGCGAATCCACGATAGACCGCGGTCCCCTCCGCCCCGGTGTCGACGATGAAGGCCGCAGCCTTCTGTCCGTTGATCGATACCGGCGCGACGAGGTGCCCGCTCGATGCCAGAGTGAGCGGGGCTGCCGTGATGGCGCTGGCTGCGGCGAGAAGCGCCGCAGCCATGATCACAGGGGCTAATCGGCCCCAGCGTCGCGCGCTCATCAGGCTGTGACGCAGTCGGCCGAGCCGCTGCGCCGACGCACCACGCCGCCGACCAGCGCGAAACCGACGATCATCATCGCCCAGGTGGCAGGCTCGGGCACAGCTGGAGTGCTTGGCAGGTCGATCGGCGGCCCGGAGCGGATGCCGTTGATCTGCAGGTTGTCGATCTGAACGCCGGCATACTGGATCGCGTGATCCGAGGTAAAACGGAAGCCGAACAGCTGATCGCGTTCCAGCGCCGCAAGGTTGAATTTGTAGGATCCGCTCCCCGTGCCGTAACCTTGCGTGATCTGCCCGAAGGTATTGAAAACTAGGGCACCCGCCGCATCATAATGGCCGGTAAACCAGGTCACGTAATCGTAGGAGCGCTCCGTGTACTCGGTGAGGTCGAAGGTGAAGTCGATGTTCTCGTATGCGTTCAGCCCGAGATCAGCGATGTAAAGGCTGCGCTCGTTCGGCGAGTACTCTGCGCTGTGCCCGAGGAAGCCGTTGTGAACTCCCCAGCTGCCGGCGACGTTGGAGACGACGCTCTCCTTTGCGCCAAGGCCGCTGGAGAAATCCTGCGAGAAGATGGTTGCCGCACTGGCTGGCGTTGCGGCCGCTGCCAAAACGCTGGC
Organism: Sphingomonas folli; assembly: GCF_019429525.1. GTDB lineage: Bacteria > Pseudomonadota > Alphaproteobacteria > Sphingomonadales > Sphingomonadaceae > Sphingomonas > Sphingomonas folii. The sequence continues at coordinate 10,202 of NZ_JAHXZL010000015.1, forward strand.
GATGAGTAATGGGGTAATCCGAAGCATGATGCACTCCCTCTGTTTGCCAGACGCGCGTCATCACACCCGGACGAGCGCCTTTTATTTTCGGTTGATCCGCTGCCGGGCTGCAGCGGGACTGATGCAGCTGCGCCTAGCTTCCTTGAGAAGCTTTGGCGCTCACAAGCCCAAGGAATGCAGCGTAGGTTGAGCCATAGCCAGGCATGGCCTTCATGCGCCGCAGCCACGCGACGACGTTCGGACATTCGTCGAAGTCGAACACGATCAGTTCTGACAACGTGATGTACGAGAAGGCGAGGAAGTCGGCGATCGTGATTGAACAACCCGCTATGAAGCCGTCGCGCAGGCGTTCGTCGAGGACCGACATGATCTGGCGAACGGCCGGCGCCGCAACCTGCTGCATCTCGGCTACACTCGCGGCCGACAGGCCTGCGGGCACGCCAAGCGCTGCGGGGTAGACCGAGAACACATCGAGCCAGATCCTCACGTCCGTGCTAGCCCAACTCATCGCCTCATCGACGCGAGCCTGTTCTTGATCGTCACGGCCCAAATAGTCCGGCGCCAGCCTTCTCGCGAGATAGCGGAGAATGGCAGCTGCCTCGGTCAGCACGAAGTCACCATCGACCAGCACTGGGACGTGTCCCATCGGATTGACCGCCAGGAACGCCGGCGCACGCGTCTCGCCTGCCAGAAGGTCAACCAACTCGAGCTGCAACGCGAAACCTGCTTCGGCCGCGAAGAACGTGACCGGGCGTGATGTTGTCGAGATCGGATCGTAGTAGAGCTTCATCGTGGCGCCCCTTTCTTACCGCGGAGATACGTGCCCCTCAGGAATGGCTCAAACCCCTTTCCTGACCGAGCGCTATGCGGCAGTGAATAGGCGTGGACGATTGGGATGATATCCGCTGGTTCCTCGCTGTGGCGGAACATGGCAGCACGTTGGCCGCGGCACGAGCGTCGCGGGTCAGCCAGAGCACCATATTCCGTCGGATCGCCGCGCTGGAGGCCGCGCTTGGTCTGTCCTTGTTCGAGCGGCGATCAAGCGGCTACACTCTCACCGAGGACGGCGCCGCCTTACTCCCCATAGCTGCGCAGATCGCCGCGAATGTTGAGCACCTGTCGCGCGTTGCAGCGGAACGTCAGCGCAGCGTCGCAGGCACGGTGCGACTGTCTGCGCCCGAGATTGTCCTCGCGCACGTTCTGCCGCCCGTGATCGGTCGCTTTCGCGCGCTCTATCCAGCGGTAAAGCTCGAGCTCGTCGCTACTGATCGCAGGGTCGACCTCGCAAGTGGCGAAGCGGACGTGGCGTTGCGGGGCGGCTTGGCTCCAACAGATCCTTCGTTATTTGGACGACGCCTAACCTATGACCGCTCCGTCGTAGCGGCGAGCAGAGCCTATGCGGATGCTGCAGGTCTGCCGCAATCACTCGCTGACCTGAGAGACCATCCGCTCATTCGTTTCGATCCTCCCGGCGCCCCTACCCCCCTGCTCGATCAGCTCGTGGCGTGCTTTCCCGACGAAGCCGTTGTCCTGCGTCCAAATACGATGACAGCGGTTGTAGCGGCCGTGCGGGGTGGCCTTGGCCTCGGCATATTGCCGCGCTTCGTCGTCGACCGCGAAGCGGACCTCGTCCACGCGCCAATCGTGCTGCCGCTGCCCGTGTTCGAACTGTGGATCATCACGCATGAGCGACGCCGACACTCGGCCCCTGTCCGGGCGCTGATGGATTTTGTGGCGGCGTATGTACTGGCCGAGCAGCCGCAGGCAGACGAGTAGGCACTGACTGACCGACGACCCACAAGTGGACGTTCAGGCCGCCGTGCTCGCTTCCCAGCTTCGGTCGTTCATTCATGTAGACTTATCCGCTCGCCGGAAGTGACGTACCGAGGACGCGGATCGACGAAAAGTCGGACAAAGCTATCGATTGCCCCCTTCGCTGAGAACGACCGGTAGCGCTGAAATCGACCATTCTTGGTGTAGCGAAGAGCCTGCGCGGCTGCCCGGTTCGACCTGAACACCGGAAGAAGCCTAGCGGCTCGGGTCTCAACCCAGAGTACATTCCGAGTGGATGTCGGCCCAACCACCGATCGCGCGATCGACGCTAGATGGGGATGGTGGGTGAAGAAGAGGACCTGCGTCAACCTCGCGAGCTCCGCCAGCACTCGAGAACCCGCTTCGGAACGGTCGTCGTCGAAGTTGACGAAGAGATCGCCGGCTAGGAACGGCAGGCGCACGCCCGCTGCGACAGACGGCTCGACGGCGGCCAGGCGCAAAACGAGGAAACAGCTGGTCGGTGGTTCCCTCGCCCATGGCGCCGACCTCGAGAATGTTCCCGCCGTCATCACGGACTCCAAGGAACCGCGGCGAGGCGGCGTCGCTGTCGCTCTGCACCGCCGGTTAACGTCCGATCGCCTGTCCTTTATCCCGAATCTCACGCTTATCGGCAAAGAGTTTGCCGTTGGAGTGTTGCGTCCGTATCAATCTCGTTGATTGAATTCCAAGCCGGTCGTCACTGGATCAAAGGTTACTTCCAGATCCTTTCGTTGTCTGAAGAGCTCTTCGCTAAATAGCTTTCGATGGCGTCGCCGACGCTACTGATAATCTTGTCGCGCGGCGTCGCATGCAACGCCGGTATTTCAAGAACGTAGCGGCAAAATACTAGGCCGAGCAATTGCGAGGCGATCAACGCAGCTGCCCTTTCACCTTTTACACCGGTGACGATTTTTACAGTAGCGTTCAGCTGCTCGTAAAAGATTGAGACAAGTCTCTCCTTTGCTTCCGTATGATCGAGGCTGGCTCGCAGCAACGCAACAAGGTCTCCGCCGCTCCCACTCGTGTCCCAGTCTCTTGTAACATGGGTTACCAGGATTTCACTGGCAGCTTTGTAATCCATTCCCTCAAATGACGGAAGGACAAGATCGAACTGGATCGCTGCGGCAAATACACCTGCCTTTCCACCAAAATATCGGACTAGCATGGCCGGGACGACGCTAGCGCGCTCGGCGATTTGTCTAACGGTAGCTCGTTCGTAGCCAACTTCCGCAAACACGGATCGCGCCGCCGCAACGATGCGGTCCTTCGCCGCTTGCGACCGAGATGTCCCCTGTACGCGTTTCACTTGTTCGCCCCCAGTTTGCAAACATGCGTTTGCAAAAGCCTTGCGTTTGTGCGAACAGGTGTTTGCACGGACGCCATTTCTGAACAAGTCAAAGCGTTGGTTAGATGAACACGGTGTCGGAGCGCAGGGCTGCTATCCAAGGGGCATAATCGTCGGTTGCGAACCTCGCCGCATGGACGCCCCAACGGGAGAGAGCCTTTCAAGATGCCGCGACCCACGTTTCGATTTTCTAGGTCTTAATCGAACTTCGCTGTCATGAACCCGACAAAGGAGGAGAGATTGGATAACTCGTATAGCTTCGCAGCCATCCGCGGCGTTCAAGCTAACCGCGCCTACTACGTCGCGATGGTGCCGATGAAGACGCTGCAGCGGCTGTTCCAGTTTGATGATGAGGAGCTGCCGCCCGGCCTGCGCGCCCAGCGCGAGCTAAACCGGACGCGCATCCCCTCCATCGCCCGGTACATCAACGCGAACCCCAACGAATACGTGCTGTCGGCGCTGTCGGCATCCATCGGCGGGGCGTTCCGCTTCGAACCGTTTCCCGGGCAGCGCTCGGTTGGCACGCTTTGCGTCGACATGGCCGCCACGATCCTCATCAACGACGGCCAGCACCGCCGCGCCGGCATCGTCGAGGCGTTGCGGGAGCGTCCGTCGCTTGGCGACGAGACGATCGCCGTGACGCTGTTCCCCGACGAAGGGCTCGAACGCTCGCAGCAGATGTTTGTGGACCTCAACCAGCATGGCGTTAAGCCGGCCCGCTCGCTCCGTCTCTACTATGACGGTCGCGACGACGCGGCACAGCTGACGAAGGCGGTCACGGTGGCGATCCCGCTGCTGCGCGACCTGACCGATTTCACGCGCTCCAACCTGCCCGCTTGGTCGCGCAAGCTCTTCGCGTTCAGCAGCCTTCATACGGCGACGGCCACGCTCGTAGCGGACGCGGCGCTGGGCGCGACCGCCGACGAGCCGGCCGCGGCGATCGAGTTCTGGCAGACGGTCATCGACAACATGCCGGACTGGCTTGCCGTGGGTCGTCGCGAGGCTTCCCCGTCCGACCTTCGAAGGGACACAGTCCACGCGCACGGCATCGCGTTGGAGGCGATCGCCATCGCCGGTGCGCGGCTGCTGGCGCACCGGCCCGACGACTGGCGCGACGGCCTTGCCGCGCTCCGGGACATCGACTGGTCCCGCGCCAACTCGGACCTCTGGGAGGGTCGCGCGCTGGTGAACGGTCGGGTCAACCGGTCGCGGACGAGCGTGCTGCTCACGGCTGAACTCATTTCCCGCTCGATAGCGCACAAACAAGCTGACGGGGGCGGGACGATCGTCTAGGATTCCGGATGAGGCGGGTTAGTTATGAAGAAGATCGTTGAAAAAGAGGGCGTTGCGCGTTTGACGCGCATGCACGACGACGTTCGCGAGATATACCTCGCGGACAGCCGTCCGTGGGTCGTGGGTTATTCCGGCGGCAAGGATTCCACCACCGCGCTGCAACTCATCTGGAGCGCGATCTCCGCGCTCCCCCCGGAAAAGCGCACCAAGAAGATCTACGTCATCAGCTCCGACACGCTGGTCGAGACGCCAGTCGTGTCCAACTACATCGACGTGTCTCTTAAGCGGATCGCGGAGGCCGCGGTCGAGCAGGGGATGCCGATCGTCACGCACAAGGTGGTGCCGGAGGTCGACAAGAGTTTCTGGGTGAACCTGATCGGCCGAGGATACCCCGCGCCGTCGCGCCGCTTCCGGTGGTGCACCGAGCGGCTCAAGATCGAGCCCGCCAACGACTTCATCAAGAGCCGCGTGGCGGAGTTCGGCGAAGTCGTTATGGTGCTCGGCGTGCGGCGCCAGGAGTCCGCCACCCGCGCCCAGGTCATGTCGCTGCACAGCATCGAGGGCTCCCGCCTATCAAAGCACTCGTCTCTCCTGAACGCCTTTGTCTACGCGCCGATTGCCGACTTCTCGACCGACGACGTCTGGACCTACCTGCTCCAGAACCAGTCGCCATGGGGCAACGACAACCGCGACCTCGTCGCGATGTACCGTAACGCCGCGTCCGGCGAATGCCCGCTCGTCGTTGACACCTCGACGCCCTCGTGCGGAAATTCGCGCTTCGGCTGCTGGGTGTGCACCGTCGTCGAGCGGGACAAGGCGATGGAGGCAATGATCGATTCCGGTGAGGAGTGGCTGACGCCTCTGCTCGAATTTCGCGACAAGCTGTCGGACACGCAGGATCCCGCGCGCAAGCTCGAGTTCCGCGACCACAGGCGCCGGACCGGCAACGTGTCCTTCATCGGCGACACGGACCGTGTGATGCCGGGGCCCTACACGATGGAGTTCCGCCGCGAGCTCTTGAAGGGTCTGCTCGAGACCCAGCGCCAGGTCGCCGACGAGGCACCTGCTGGCGAAGCGCCGATCCTGATCCACGAGGCGGAGCTGCACGAGATCCGGCGGCTCTGGCGCACAGAGCGAGGGGATTGGCAGGACTCCGTCCCACGCATCGTACGCGAGACACTGGGCAAGGAAGCCGGATTCGTCGAGCCGGACTGGGTCGCCGAGGACTCGGTCGCCTTCACCGCCGAGGACGGCGAACTGCTGGGCTCGATCTGCGCGGACAACGACGTTCCGCTTGAACTCGTGATGAAGCTGCTGGACGTCGAACGCGCGTCGCACGGCCTCAAGCGCCGGCACGCCGTGCACACCCGCATCGAGGAGGCGTTCAAACTGGATTGGCGCGAGATCGACCTTGTAGTCGCCGAGCGGCGCGAGAAGCTGGGCATCGGCGCGCCGTCGGTGTCTGAAGCTGCGATCGACGACGATGCCGAACTGCCCTTCGACGCAGAGGAGGACGCGCGATGATCCTCCGCAACATCGAGATGGAGAACTTTGGCCTCTATTCGGGTCGGCAGGTGCTCGATCTGGTCCCAAGGAAGCGCGCAGGCCGCGACACGCCGGTCGTGCTGTTCGGCGGGCGAAACGGCGCCGGCAAGACCACGCTGCTCGAGGCGGTCCGGCTCGCGCTGTACGGCCGCCTAGCGCTCGGTCACCGCGTCGGACAGGCGGAATACGAGAGGCACCTGCGCGGCCGCATGCACATCGGACCCGGCGGACGGGTCGCAGGCTCGGCATCGGTTGGCCTGGAGTTCGACTATTCCGAGGGCGGCCGGATACAGCGCTACCGCGTCACGCGCCGCTGGACTGCGAAGGGCGCCGGTATCGTGGAGACGCTCGTCCTCGAGAAGGACGGCAAGCCGGTCGAGTCCGTGCCGCGCGAGGAGTGGCACCACTTCCTGCAAGAGCTTATCCCGCCCGGCGTCTCGCAGCTCTTCTTCTTCGACGGCGAGAAGATCGCCGACATCGCCAACGACGAGATCGACGAGGGCCTGGCGGACGCGGTCCGCGGCTTGCTTGGGATTGAGCTGGTCGGCCGCCTCCGGACCGACCTGGGGCTGTTCATGGCTCGGCGATCCAAAAGCGGCGACGCGGTTACCGCAGCCAAGCTCGAGGAGGTGGTGCGCGAGGACGAGAAGCTCGAAGTCTGCATCACGGCGATGCAGGACACCGTCGCCGAGCTGATCTCCCGCCGCGCGGGCCAAGCGCGCCTAGCCGCGACTGCGCGCCAACGGTTCACGGCAGAAGGCGGCGACGCGGCCAATCAGCGCGCCACGCTCGAAGCGGCGCGCGACGAGACCCGGCATCAGCTGGGCCGCCGCGAGACCGAGCTGCGCGAACTCGCGGGCGGCCTGCTGCCGTTCGCGATGGCGCCCCGGGTGGGCGAACGCCTAATGCAGGTTTTGTCGAAGTCGACCGGCGGCAGCGGGGCCGAGGCGGCAGCGCTGCGTGAGCGCCTGCTGTCGTGGCGCGCGAGCGGGCATCCCCCGCGGAACGCCGCGTGGAAGGAAAGCCACTGGCGCGACCTGGACAGCTTCCTCACGGCCGAGGCGCTGTCGCCGGCCGCGTCGTTGGACGAACCGCTGGCGGATTTGGAGTCAGGCGAGCGTGCGGTGCTGCTGCATCAGCTGCGCGAGGTCCGCGAGATTACCGTCGCCCGGTCGGCGCTGATCTCGTCCGAATTGCACCGCCTCAACGGCCGCCTAAAGGACATCGAGGCGAACCTCGTCCGCGCCTCCGGCGAAGGCGCCGGCGTGGTGCTCGATGAGCTCGTGCTCGCCGAGCAGCAGGTCGGCGCGATCGAAGCCGAGCTGAAGGCGCGCGAGGAGGAGCTCAAGACGCTCCTGTTCCGCCGCACGACGCTCCGACGCGAGCGCGAGCGCCTGCTCAAGGCGCAGTCGGAAGCTGCCGCGGCGGAGGGCCGCGCCGCATTGGCGGGGCGCATCGGCGTCGCCCTGCAGCAGTACGAGGACCGACTGCTGGAAGCCAAGCTGAGCAGGCTGCAGTCCGAGTTCGTGCAACGCTTCAATCACCTCGCGCGCAAGGGCGGCTTCGTGGCCGACGCGCAGATCGACCGGGCGACGTTCGAGACCACGCTGATCGACCGCGACGGCAACGAGATTACGAAATCCGCGCTTTCCGCCGGCGAGAAGCAGATCTACGCGATCGCTATGCTGTGGGCGCTCGCTCACACGAGTGGCCGCGCGCTGCCGATGATCATCGACACGCCGCTCGCCCGACTGGATTCCGAGCACCGTACGACGCTCGTCGAGCGTTACTTCCCGGAGGCAAGCCACCAGGTAATCGTTCTCTCCACTGATACGGAGGTGGACGACAAGCTACTGAAGCGGCTCATGCCGGCCGTCAGCCACACCTACCGGCTCGACTACAACCCTGACCAAAGGTCGACGTCGGCCCGTCCCGGCTACTTCGACGACGAGGAGGAAGCACCCCATGCGCTTCACCAAACTTAAAATCTCGGCCGATGCCGAGAGCCGGCTGCGGTCGCTCCGCCAGCGGACCGGCCTCACGCCGAACCTGCTGTGCCGGATGGCAATTATGCTGTCCCTCGAGGAGGGACCGGTCGGTTCCGGCACGGACACCGACGAGGGCGGGAGCGAGTTCAACGCCTACACGCTCACCGGCGACCACAACCGGCTGATCTTCGCCATGCTGCGGCTGGTAGAGGAGGAGCAGGCGGGGGGCCGCGTGGCGGATGACGAGCTGCTCGCCCGGCTTCGCGCGCATATCCACCGCGGCGTCGGCACGCTCTCCGTCAGGGCGAAGGCGCCGGCGGACGTTGCGCTGCTCGCGGCGGCTGCATGACGACTGCGGCGGACGCGCCGCTCTACCTCGACCACAACGCGACCACCCCCGTCGACCGGCGCGTTCTGGAAGCGATGCTGCCGTTTTTCACTGAGGTGTTCGGCAACCCGTCCAGCGTCGAGCACGTCCACGGCAACCGCGCGCAGGCCGCGGTCACGAAGGCCCGCGCGCAGGTGGCCGCGCATCTTGGCGCGCGCGAGAACGAGATCGTGTTCACGGGCAGCTGCACCGAAGCCAGCAACATCGCCATCCTGGGCGCCGCACGCGCGCAGGCGGGCCGCCGTCACGTGGTCACCTCCGCCGTCGAGCATCCCGCCGTCATGGAGCCGATGCGGCAGCTCGAGCGCGAGGGCTTTGAGCTCACCGTGATCGGCGTCGACGAGTTCGGCCGCGTCGACGCCGGCGAGGTCGCGGCTGCACTGCGAGACGACACGGCGCTCGTGTCGATCATGGCGGCCAACAACGAGGTCGGCACCATCCAGCCGTTCGGCGAAATCGGTGCCGCCTGCGAGGCGCTGGGCGTCCTGTTCCACACCGATCTCGCCCAGCTGCTCGCCCACCGTCGGGTCAACGTGCAGGACGAACACATCCACCTGGCAAGCGTGTCGGGCCACAAGGCTTATGGGCCGAAGGGCGTGGGCGCACTCTACGTGCGATCGCGCTCGCCCCGCGCCCGGCTGGAGCAGACCGTGTGGGGTGGCGGCCAGGAGCGCGGTCTACGTTCAGGCACGCTCGCGACGCCGCTGATCGTCGGCATCGGCGCCGCCCTGGAGATCGCCGGACGCGAGGGTGAGCGGGAAGGCGTGCGGCTACGGACGATGTGCGACGCACTCATCGCCCGCGTCACAAGGGCGGTGGATGGCGTCAAGCTCAACGGCCACCCGACGGAGCGCATACCAGGCAACGTCTCGCTGTCGATCGACGGCGTCGAGCCGCTGGCGCTTATGCACCGGCTCAACGAGGTCGCCAGCTTCTCGGCGTCCAGCGCCTGCGCTACCGACAAGGTCAAGACAAGCGACGTGCTGATCGCGATGTTCGGCGACACCCCACGTGCCCGGCAGTCGTTCCGGGTGTCGCCTGGTCACGGCACGACGGCCGAGGACCTGGACGCGTTCGCGACTGCTGTCATCGACGTTGCCGGCGAGCTCAGGAGGTTCGCGGCCTGATCACGGTCAGGTTTCGCCCAAGCCGCTTCGCACGCGCGCGTTGAACACTGCGATCCATGCCTCATGCTCGTCCTTAAGGTGCTCCACGAGCCTTTGGACGGTCGCATCGTCGATCGCCTGGGGTTTCCCGTGGGCGAAGTCGTTGCGCTTGTGGTGGATGTCTTTCATCATCTCAGACACCCGCTCGAAGCCATGCGCGGCGAGGTCGTCGAAGTAGGTTGTGTTGAAATTGATCCTGTAGAGATCGAAGACTCGGCTGCCGATGCCGGAATACCGGCGGAGCTGGTCCGCAAGGACGCGCTTGGGCAGCGACCGCATGGCCGTGCGGTGAAGCCGCTCGATACGGGTCTCGAAATACGTCCAGAACAACAGGACCAGCGCAGCGCGTGGTGATGGCCGCCCGCCGTCTGGGAAATGGACGAGGCGTCCGAACTCCTCTGCGGGACGCTCCCACTCGCGCTGAAGCATCTCCAAATAGACGTAATCCTCGTATCGCCCCTCAGCGCCCATGAACGCACGAGGCACGGTGAACTCGACCTCGCCGTCGGAGGAAGTCTCTGGCGTTAGGTCGTAGGGAGGTCCACCGCAGGCCGGGCACGGCGTCTCGATGTGCCGAATCCCGCGACAGTCATGGCCACAGACGACATACCCCGCCCATAGGCTTGTCCAAGACCCACCAACGGCGTCGTCGATCCACATGGCAGGCAGCTATCTACCTACGCCGGGAAGGGTTCGCCGGCCGTTGCAGCTCAATTCTGTCCGGTCACCCTGCATCGATCGCCTTGGCGATCAGCGCCGGGTAGCTCTGAAGAAACTCCTCCACGTGGAAAGGACGCTGCTCACGGTTCTCGGCCAGATACTCATACCCGCCGCTCGCGTAGGCATTCATCCGGCGCATGCCGAAGTCGGTTAGGTCGTTCGTTCCGTTGGGGTGGACCAGCTTCTTGAACAGCTCGCGGACCTGCGCCTTGTCGGTGCGGTTGACGCCAGTGAACTTCAGCTCGGCGATTACCAGCAGCCCGATGATGAAGTGCCGTGCCGGACGGTATTCCTCAACGAAGCGCTCGGTGAGGTCGGTGGCGGCGGTAGACTCGCTCGACCGACCCGACGCGAAGCCCGCCATCAGGCAAAGGTAGTAGACGTCCCACTTGACCTTGAACGGCGGTGCGTCGCCGATCTCGCGGAACCACTTCTCGGCGTCCTTGCGCAACCTGAAGTACGCCATCAAACCTCCTCCTCGATATCGAAGCCCTCGAAGAAGGCTTGGTCGTGCACGAGCACGGAGCTCTCGGTCACCGTCGCGCGGTCCGCCGGCACCTGCGCCATGAGCGGTAGCGTTCCGGGGGTCCGACGGAACATCGTCAGGTAGCGCACGTCCGAGGACGCCGCCTGAAGGGCGGGTACGAAGCCCTCCCGCTCGGTGTTGATCGTTAAGCCGACGAACTGTTTGGTGAGCTTGGGTATCAGCGTGCCGATCCGCCGCCTGACGCCGGCGTCGATCGGGTTGGCGGGACTGTCGACGACGAGCGGCAGGTCGTTGTTGCCGCGGTTGAGCACCGTCATAAGAAACACGTAGCCCACCGAAAGCGTCTGGCCAACGCTGGCGCCGGACTGGCCCGAAAGCCGGAGCGAGCGGTCGATGCCGGCGATCCTCAGCGGATCGTTGACCAGCACCTTCGCGATCGTTTCGTTGCAGGCATCGATCAGCTCGCGCTTGATCTCCGCCCTGGCCAGCTCGCCCGTGCGCTTGAGGATGCGAACGATCAGCTCGGTTTGGCGGCGCACCGTCAGCGTGTCGGTGAGCTTCGCGATTCGGCTGCCGATCGCCCTGATCTGGCGCTCTAGCGAGGCCATCGACCATGTCTCGACATCGACCTCATCCTCGTCGAGCTCCTCGCCCGCTGCGTCGATGTCCTCAAGCAGCTTCTTGCAGCCCTCGTACTTCTCCATCGCCAGGACCTGCTCCGCCTCCCAGGCGTCGATGTCGGTCTCGCCAGCGTCCTTCAGCTGCTTCTTGAGGGTGTCCACTTCCTGCGTCGCGAGCCGCTGCTCCTTTCGCGCGGTGGCGAGCTCGGCCACCAGCGCCGCGAACATGGCGTTAGGCGAGCCTTCGCCCTCGATTTCGCCGACGCCCTCGATGTCGGCCTTGAGCGCGTTGATCGTGCCCGCGTCGGCGGCGTCGAGGTATCGCTCGGACCGCGCGCGTATCTCCTCCCTCGCACCTTCCGTCATCTCGCGTCCGCAGATGCAGTCGACCTCCTCGAGCAGCTCTTGGAAGAACTGCGCCGAGGAGTTCTCAGGCAGCCGCAGCTTGTCCAGACCCTCCTTGAGCTGCACCAGGTCTCGGCCGAACGCGGTGTGCAGCGCGATCGGCATGCGCAGCGCCTGCATCGCGTCGCCGGAGACGCGCGTCAGCTTGTTGGCGGCGGAAGCGAGCGTCTCCTGAGCCGCGTCGAAGCGCTCGCGCGTCTGCGCCCCGCCGCTCAGCTTGGCCTTTATGCGTCGATCGAGCTCCTCGATCTCGAGGGCCAGCTTGTTGGCACCCACCTGCGCGTTCTCCCGGTAGCGCGCGACCTCGGCCTTGCGTTTGAGGAGCGCACGATGGCTCTCCTGCAGCTTCGCCAGTCCGGCCTCCGTCTTCACGGGTGCCTGCTTGGCCTTCCGGTTCCAGGCCTCCTCCGCGAAGCCGGCGACGTCGTCGAGTACGTATAGCTGGCACAGCGCCTCAATCGCGTACTCCGCCTCGAGCTGCCGCTGGTCGAACAGCTTTCCAGCGAACTCGCCATCGAAGATGAAGAGGTTGAGGAACTCGGGCTTCAGGAACCGACGGACCGACGGCAGCGGAACCCAGTTTGGCTGGACGCCGCCGCTACCTGGATTGGTGGTCCGGTAGACCGCGGTGCCGCGGCCGAAGTCGAGCGTGAGCTCGAACGTTAGCGGCTTGCCGTCCACCGCTAGCCGGACGACGAAGACACCCTTCTCGGTCGGCGAGCCGGGGCGGCGGAAGTCCCGTACCTCCGTTTCCGACCAGTTGGTGGCCGACCCGTTCATCGCCGCCTCAAGTAGCGACAACGTGGTCGTCTTGCCGGTGCCGTTGGGCATCTGGATCAACGACACGGCGGACGGCTCCATCCCGTCCGCCAGATCGACCTTCACATCCGGGCAGCGCATGCCGTCGCTGGACCAGCCGAGGAGGCTAATCCGCATCGGTTTCACCGAAGTCGAGCTGATTCCTTATGACGTCGTAGATCTGCATCTGCGCGTCGACGCTGGCATCGCCCTCGCTCAACGCGAGCAGCCAGGCCTGTAACTGCTTGGCGACCTCGGGAGGCTGACCCTCCTCAGCGACCGCCTCGCGCAACGAGCGCGTCACCGCTGGATCAAGTGGCAATCTCTTCCTCCCTCGTGATCTCCGACAGACCGGTCAGCCATTGGCACCGATCCTGGTCGGCATTTAGCTCCTTGTCACCCGGCTGCGACGGCCTGACGAAATCTATGACACGCGCGCGCTTGTGTGCGTTGCCGGGATCCGCGCGAAGGCACCGGCCGATACGCTGGATAGTCTCCAGCCGAGCCCTCGCGGACGCGAACAGCACCACGGTTTTCAAAGACCGGATGTCGATCCCCTGCGAGATGCGGTGGCACGTGATTAGGCAGTCGATCTCGCCGTTGGCGAACGCCACGAGATGTGCCCGGTCGTCATCCGCGTAATACGTCCGGTAGCGGTGCGTGTAGCGGTCCACGATTTCCAGGATGCGCTGGCCATATTCCCGCGTTTCCACGAAGACGATGCAGCGATCTACGATGGTCGGGTCCTCGGCCAGACGGTCGGCGAACACGTCCGGCTTGCGCTCCGCCGTCTTGTAGACCCGAGCGATCTCAGTCCAGATCTCCTCCTGGCTCATCGGACGCCCCTCGCGGGCTCGGCTCGCCTGCTTGGTGTAGACCTGGCGCAGGCGCTGACGGTCGCCGTCCGTTAGGTTGTAGTGCAGCGGCTCGTAGTCGAACTCGCTAAGCACACCCCTCGCGATCGCCGCCTCCAGCGGGAAGCGGTAGAGCACAGGACCGATCTCGCTCTCGAGGAAGTGGTTGCCCTTTGCGTCGTAGGCCCTGTCCGGCGTGGCGCTGAGACCGAGCCGCCAGCGGAAGCGGTCATGCGTGCCATCAAGATCGCGCACGGAAGACGGCGTGCCCAGCCCGTGAACCTCGTCGTGGATGATTATCGCCTTGGCCGCATTGCCCTTGCTCAACCCCCGCATGAGGCGCGGCAGCTGCCCGCGTGAGATCACCATGAGCGAGGACGCCGGATCAAGCAGGTACTCGTCCAGATCGTGGTGGCGTTCATACTGGCGGTAGATGACCCAGCGCTGCTCAGACTTGGCGACCCACTCCTCCAACTCAAGGGTCCACTGGTCCAGTAGATCGGTACCGTCCATCGTCACGATCGCCGAGACCACGTCGCCAGCGACGGCGAGGTCGGTGAGGATGCGTAAGGCCGTTCGCGTCTTACCCGTGCCGGTCGCCATTTCGAGGACGCCGGCGCCGGTCTCCATGAACGCCGCGACCGCCTCGTCCTGATGGCGCCACATCGACGGCGTGGGAGGCGCCTCCACGGCCGCATCCTCCTTCACCGACCCCCGATTCCTCGCCACCCGCGCGCGCAGCCGCTCGATGACGGCCGGTGTCGGCTCGAGGACCCGTAGACCATTCGCGGCATCACTCCATGCCTCCTCGAACTGGGTGCCCTTGACCTCGACGCGGCGCCGTTCGTCCGGGAGCCAGCCGCGGAAGACGTCGATGCTTTCGTAGTTGCGGCGCTGTCCCGAGTCCGTCTCGTTGGCCGACCCGGTGAAGGCCAGCTGGTCGCCACCCTCGAGCGTCACGATGCCGATCTTTTCGTGATAGAGCCTGGCGTCGTCGACGTGCTCCGCAAAGGCGAACTTCAGCTTCAGGCGTCCGTTGGCGACCATCCACGCGAAGACGCGGGCGCGACGCGCGACGTCGCCGGGATTGTCCATCAGCTGCAGGATGTCCTCGAGGATGTGATCGACAAGCGTGGCACGATGGCGGTCGATCTCGTCCTGATCCTGAATATCCCGGAGGACGGCGAGATCCAGTGGCTGTAGCTCCGGGGAGGCGATCAGCCTGACCTCTAGATCGCTGGAGGCCATGCGAAGCATCGCGTCGGCCCAGCCCAGCAGCGCGCTGGTCGAGAAGTATCCAACGGAACGGCGGTAAAGCGTGGCCTGCCCCAGCACCGGGCCGAAGAAGTCCTCGACGAGGACGTCGCCGCCGCTGCGGTAATGGTCGCGCACCTGCGGCCGGATCGGGCTAGGCGTCCTGGCCACGTCGTTCAATTCTCGTCCAGCCATGCGAGCAGGTCCGACTTCCGGCGTTCGGCGAGCAGTGCCCGGCCGACGTCGCTTGCGACCTCCGGCGTGATCTCGATTGGCTCGGACGGTGCGGTGGCGAGGTCGCGGAAGAGCGCGGAAAAGCGGCGGAACGGGATCCACTGAGCGGCACGCTTCTCGCCATCGACGATGCGCCCTGCGATCCGCGCACCGACCTCGGAAGCCCATTCGAGACGTCCACGCTCGTGCAGCTCGGCGGCGAGTTCGCCGCGCATCTCTGCGGCGGCGGCGGACTCTATCGCATGCGTGAGCTGCCAGGCGCTCTCGGCGTCCTGGCCAAGAGGTGTAAGTGCGCCACTCAGGAGCAGCACCGCCAGCAGGCCGCATCCCATCTGAGAGGCGACATGCCGGCCGTCGACGCGGTTCAGCGCCATCCAGCTGGTCCGTCCCGCCGCCTCCAGATCGATCAGCGCGGCCAGAAGTCGGTCGAGGTCCGGCCTGACCGTGAATACGTTTGGCCGCACGTTCGCGACTAAATCGTAGCGACCCTCACGCGCGCAGACCGCACGCCATTCGTCTCTTTCCTCGATTTCCACCGGCCAGGCGTCGACGGTCGCGGTGGCGAGAAGGCTGCGACGCACCTCACCCGATCCTTGGCGGATGGCCCAGCGGCAGAGCCTGTACTCGGCGTCGGGGCTCCACAGCGGGAACGTCCCCCAAGGTTCGTCCGCCCGCCTTGCCATGGCGAAGATCTTGGCCTGTTGCTCGTCCAGCAGATACGGCATCTCACCGGAGAGGATGACTTCGCGTGTCGGGACCTGGGACCATAGCGAATAGACGCCCGGCAGCAGCCGGGCGAACAGGTCTGGCCTCGTGAGCAACGTCGGTTGGACGCTGTTGTGGGACCGGTCCGGCGGAAGGTAGCGACGCGGGTTGTTGGTGAGCGCGGACAGGGGCTGAGGACCAGCGCGCTCAAGTTCGTCACGGATCGCCGACGCGACCGTCAGGTCGCCCTCGCCGGGACTCTCATCACCTTCGTCCACGTCGCGGCGCCGGCCGCCCGGCGGGATTTCCCCCGCGCCGCCGACGGCGGTCCAGCGCCATTCCGAGACCTCAAGGAAGAGGTGCGGGGCGTCGCTCATCACGATGGTGAGGTCGCGCGTCGAACATTGGTCGGCCGGTGCCGCCTGGCGGTATGCCCGCTGCAGGTCGGACAGCGTCATGGGCTTGCCGAACCCGGCCAGGACCGCGTGGGCGACCAGCGACCTCTTCTGCCGCGTGCCGATGCGACCTTCGACAACATAGCCATGCAGGGTGCGGAATCCGGCGCCGATCAGGACGGCCGCCTCAACGTCCAGCGGCGCGCCGGGTAGCCCCAGCTCGCCGAGCGCCCGAGGCAGCGGCGGGCCTGTCGTGACGTCCCGCAGCGCACCGAGCGCGGCATCGACGGGAGCGCGCTCGCGACTGGGTGCGAGCCAGCCGTGGGGATAGCGATGCGCGACCTCGGTCAGCCAGCCGGCCAGGTCCAATCCTAGCAGTTCGAGCCCCAGGATGATCGCGCCTGGGACCATCTTCCTGAACGTGGTGATCTCGAGATCGGTGATCAGGTCGTCGCCGTCGGCGAGCGCGTCCCAGGCCGATCCCCACCTCTCGTCCAGTGCCTGCCGCAGCGAAACCTTGCGGGCGAGTACCTTAAGCTCGCCGAGCCCGCGCTTCTCGATTTGGCGGATGCGTTCGCGCGTGACATTTAAGCTGACGCCGATCTCCTCAAGCGTCTCGGGTGAGCCATCCAGCCCGAACCGACGCCGGACGATAGGCGCATCCTGCGGCTTGATCCGCTCGAGCATAAACGCGAGGAGTTCGTCCAGACCGCGTGGGATGAGCACACGGTCAGCTACGTCCCCGGACGACGGCACCAGCGGCGCATGCTCGGCCATGTCCTCCGGATCCGGGTCAAGTCGGGTGAGCTCCACCTCAAGGAAACGGGCGAGATTGCTGCGCTCGGTGCTGCCAGCCTCGGCGCGCGCGAGCTGGACGGCGAGCCGGCGCCACAGCACCTCCCAGAACTCTGAGATCGTCTTGCGCCCGACCGCCTGCACGCGTCCCAGCTCCCAGCCAAAACGGGTCCTATCAACGAGCGCATCGGCGATCGGCCGGTCGCCGATGTTCCTGGCGCAGACCAGGCGGGTCAGCCTCACCGGTACGATCGCGTCCTCGAATGCGGACGCGCACACGGCGTCCCCAAGGACCTTCTGGAGGAGCCTGTGTGCCTCCTCGTCCGCCAGCTGCAGCCGCGCCTCGCGCGGCCAGATTGGACCGGCGCCTTTACCGAACAAGGCGGTCAGCACCGCGTCGTGCATCGAAGGGGAGCCGCCCGTCTCACGAAGCAACCGCGACGTCGCCAGGTGTACCTTCGCGCAGAGCTCGTCCGCCGTGACGGCTCCTGCGGTCTTTGCGCAGAGCAGGTCGCTCCGCAAGGCGTCAGCGTCGTCGAGGGCGTCAAGGGCGGGTCGATCGCCGACCGCGTGTCTTAAGGCGCGTTCCAGCCGCGTTCCGGGTGACGCCCGTCCGACGAGGTCACGGAGTGATATCTTGGCGAGCTCACCGCAGATGGTCGCGCGCCCTTCCGAAATCTCCTGATCGGTCGGCATCTCAGTCTCAGAATCGGACCCATCGACCGGGACGGTTGTCCGGACGAGCTGGTCGAGTTCAAGGGCGGTCTTCCGGCCTAAGCCACCGACTCGAAACATCATCGTCTCGACGGGCGCGGGTGAGGCGAGGTACTCCGCCACAGTCGCGAACGGCAGCTGGCCGCCAAGCGCGGCCGCCTCGAGCGAGTTGCGCAGGCGCGCCGATCCGTTCTGCCCGCGCGCGAACTCGTACAGGTCCATCTCGACGGCAGGGCCGGGCTGCTGCGATGCCAAGCTCAAGCCCCAGCCGGCTGGGCGCCCGGCGCCGACTCGTGCTCGCGCCACACGTCGACCAGCAGCGACAGCCTACCCGACTTGATCCGGCCATCGGATCGGTCGGTCGAGCTGCGCCCGATCAGGTGCGGCAACAGCGTGACCGTCACGAGATCTGCAGACGCAGCGTTCAGGGTGGCGTCCGACCGACCGGTGTCGCGGGCGAACTTGTTGTATCTTTCGATCGACCCGCGCGCGCCGGCCTCGGCCAATCCTCCAACCATCTGTTCGATCGCGTCGGGCGACTTGAGGCCAAGGCGCTGCGCCGCGTCGTAGGCCTGGCCTGCGTTTACGGACAGATCGGCTCGGGGGAAACGGTCGCGCAGCCGCGCGACGAAGTCGTGGACGTCACTGAACTCGCCCTGTCGGCTGCGGAGCCGCTGCTGGTTCGCCTCGAGCAACCGCGTGATCGTCGCGTCCCCGGAGCGAGTGAGGTGACCGAGCGCCTCAAGGAGACCCCGTTCGGCCGGATCGGGCCCCCCCCCATCGGGCTTGTAGCCGATGTCATGCTCGATCTCGTTCCACACGTGCGCCATCATCGAGCAGATCTGCAACTCGCAGCTGGCGCCGCGAAGATTGTCGTAGATGCCAGCCAAGTCCTCCTCGCGGAGAAAGACCTGGCAGTGCGTGGCGCGGTAGAATTGAGCCTCGCCGGGATCGAGCTTGTTCTTCGGATCGACGTTGACCGCTTCGCCGTCGGGACCGCAGAACAGCTCGCAGACCCGCTGGCGCACGCGGTCCTCGTCCTCGGGGCGGTAGGTGGCGATTCGGACGCCGGCGAAGTCGCCGATACCGTCGAAGACCTCGTCGACGTTCGCGTAGTTGCGGTCGGCGCGGCGGGAAAAACGGTCCAGCTTGCCGCGGAAGCTCTGAGGGGTCTTGGTCCTCGAGGTGACCTGGGCGCGAACCGCATCGCCCTCAATGATGCTGGCCTGGCAGATGTCGGCCACGCGCCCGGCCAGCTTGATATATCGGTCGCGCTCGCGTTCGTAACGCGCAGCCGCACCCTCTATGACTTGCGCTGAAAATGGCATGCTACCCCCGTCCGGCCAAGTCTGCCGCCAGCCGCCGCGCCTGTCTACGGCTCCGCGTCGACCTTAGCTCGCCGAGACCGAACAAACGTCTGAGCGGACGCGATAAAAGGACCGGTATTCGATCCACTTCGGTGGCATCGAGGAACGACGGACCCTCTGCCAGCGCGAAGCAGCATGAATATCGGCGGAATCACGCCTTCATTTGCCGAGGGCTTGCGTGAACGCGCGTCCGAGATGTTCTTCGGCCTGATCCACGAAATGCTTTTCCATCCTGGTCTGTCGTGTCCGTGTCGCATGTATGATGATTAGAGGACTGCATAGAGCCCCGCAGGTCTCGACGGCCAGCTTAGCGATCAGCACGGCTGCTTTGCGATGAAGCCATGCGAGAGCCTTCACGGTGCGCTGGCCCGCTTGGTGGGACGTGCCCGCACCTTCAGAAGCAGCGGCTTGAGGAGCTCGTCCGCGGCCGGCACGTCCGCCGACGTGATCCTGAGGCCGCGCTCGCCGTCGAATAGCCGGCCGACGGACAGGTTGTGGTAGCGGATGAGCCAAAGGTATTTCGGGAGGATCAGGGAATCAGACTGTTCCCGCAAAGCGCTCTCGATGATGAACTCCCGCATCAAGAATAGCGTTTCGCGAACGTAGTCGGCATCGTTCAGCAACGAGACGCTCTTAATGTAGTCGATGAACCAGATCCCGTCGTCACCTAGGTGCAGGTGACTCTTCAGGTCCTCGATCAAAGTGCGCTTCTTGGCGCGCGAGCCTACGGAGTGAAGGTGCTCCCGGATCCGCTCTACCACTGCGGGATCAATCACGATCCTAGGCGCACCGGCGAGCGACGACTCCAAAGTATACGCGCGGATGAAGGCCGGTCCGAACGCCCGTCTCTCATCCATGTGGATGTCCCCGACCGTGGTCCCGCCGCGGATGAGCATGCCGAACTCGACCAGCGTCCACTGCGCGGTGGCGAGATCCTGCACCTCCTGCAGCAACGCGTCGTAGACGGTCTCGCCCTCCAACGATCTCGCGCGGATGACGCTGTCAGAGAAGGAGAGGATCGAGGTGAGCTTGCCGACCTCGCCGACCGGCTGGGCGGCCGTCTTGCCCATCGCGTCAAGCATCTCGTCGATCTGAGCGAACGGCCCCTTCTCGACTATCTTGCTGAAGCCAAGGATGTCGACGAACGTTACAACGGATTGCCTGTAGGCCATTGGCACGTCCCCACTAGTCGTCGTCCGATGAACCGCAGGACTCCGCAACGCCATCGATGAAGCCGGGCTTGAGGTGCGGTATGTAATCCTCGGCGGCCGCGATCGCCGCGCTCAGCCTCTCGAACGAGATGTAGCGGCAGATCTCGTTCACCGCGGGCGAGAAACTAGAGAAGGTGGGCCGGTTAATCTCCTGCATCACCTTCGCCCGCCTCGCCTCGGGCGCGACAAGGAAGAGCTTAATCTTGATGTTGGGCTGCATCGCGGCGAGATCGGACATCCGGAGCAGGCCCGAGTAGATCGAGGTCGTGCTCTCGATCTCGAAGGCGGCGACGATCGACCGGCCCTTGATCCAGAGCACATCGATCAGCTCGATAATGCGGTTTGTCACCATATCGAACTGCAGTGGCACCTCCGACAGGAGGCGCGGCATCTCGGCGAACTTTTCCTTGCCGAACGACCGGCTCCGGTCGTTTCGCGCAACCCAGACCGACAGCCCGAGATCCGAACCCAGCTTGAGCAGGCGGTACTGGATTTCAGTGTGCAGCGTGGCTTCGGCGATGGCGCTATCCGACTCCGATGTCGGGACTGTCACCACGCCGATATTGCGGCTAACGTAGCGTCCGCTCTTGGCGCTGCGCTCCATGAACGAAAGGAAAGCCGGGTAACGTTCCAGCGTCTTCATATCGATCCGGGCGGGGTTCTCGGCGAGGAGTTCGCGTCCGAGCTTGGTGATGCGCAGCTGGCCACGCTTCGGCAGGTCTACGAGGCCAGCCTGCCGGAGATAGACGCGCGCCCAGCCGACCCGGTCGTAGAAGCGGCCCTTGCCGGACGCGAGCACCTCCTCCCGTTCCGAGGTCGAGAGCTTGAACACGCTCGACAGCTGCGACGTCGCCTCTTGGATGCCGATCTGGCGCTCGGACACGAGCTTGAGCAGCGGGAGGGTCAGATCCATCTTGTTGGGCATCGGCATGGCGGCGGTCCTCATCCGCCGCGGATCCGCGTCGGATCGAATTGTGATGCTCCGGTGATGCCCCAAAAGAACGATCTGCGCCATGTGCCGAGCTTCACGTGGCGCACGAGTGTCGCGGAGCACGCGGCCTCAGCCTTCCAGAGACCGAGCTAAACTTCTTAAACGCGGCCTGGCCTCGTGGGACACCATTATTGGCGCGAGCAACGTACGATCACGAGGAACTCGCCGAAGCTCGCTCCGTCTAAAGCGTTATCAAGGCTGTTAAGACTCATCGCGATCGCCGTCAGGCGCTCGAAGACCGACTTCGCCGCAGCGATCGCGTCCGGGCGCTTCAGGTCTCGCGGCCCGAGGGCCGACGCCGAGTCGTTGAGCGCGCGCAGCAATGTGAACTGCAGGTCGTAAGCGTGACCGGCTAGATCATGTATTCGACGCACACTTTCCGCAACCGTTTTGTTGGGCTGAGCGGAAGGCAAAGTATGAAGCGCATGGCGCGTCGTCTTGTCGGATGTGTGTTCGGCGACAATGATGAGTTGCCACAAAGAGAGCTTTGGAAGAGAACGTCTAAAAGCTACAAATTCTCCCTTCAGATGTTCCAGTACTTCACTCGTCGCTAGGACAAAGAGAACGTGTGCTCATACTGCCTCGCTTCTTTCAGCTGCAGGACGGCCTGAACGAATTTCTGCGGCTTCGCTGCAGTGGCGATGCGGGTCGCTACGCTGCCGCGGGTGAGCAGTTTTTGCTTCCTCATTTCGACCATCAGCTCGGGCCCAAGGCAGGTCGGACGGGGCGGTCGAGTTGAATAGACTCATCATGATCTAGGTAATGAGCAAATTGCCGGACTAGGCGCTGCCGATGTCGTTCTGGTCTTCCTATGACTTTCGACATTTCTTTACCCACGTTCGTCAAACCAGCGCCATTCCCGTACTTATATTTACTTCGACAACGTAGCCGCATAACCGGGTCGTGATCGTGTTGGCCAAGCTAAACGTAGGGGCGAGTCCCACCCAGCTGTCATTATGGATGAAGCAGGGGTGCCAAGTTGCGGCCCAGATCTGCTCCTGGCGGGATGGCTACGGCCGCTCGAAGTTCGTCGAGTCTCTGCCGGGAATACACACGCGCGAGCTGATCGGCCATCTGTCGTCGCGATCGCAGCAAAGCTCCGACGTTGCGCGCGTGGTTTTCCGCGGCGAACTCGAAGTCGCCGTTCACCATGCAAAGGTATAGGGCGCTCGCACCATCCCTAAGTCGCGAAAAGCCTAGCGCCTCGAGGTACTGCCGATGCTTTTCAGTCTGGGGAAGGCCGGCAAACTTGCCGAACTCCCGTAGCAGTTCGTCGCCCGAAAGCCTCGCCTGCGACTTAGCCTGTACGTAGACTACGGTAGAACGGAGCGGCCCCGACTTAAGTAGGCCAATCAGGTCGATGCCCTCGTCTCGCGAGCCGTCGGTGATCAGGACCGGGTCGCAACCCAGCGCGCGCAGGTAGCACGCGCACGGCAGCAGGAAATCGCGGTTCAGCAGTGCAGCGACCCAGGCCTGCACTTCAAACTGCGATGTGGTTGGCGCCGGATGGCCCGTGAGCTCCTCGAAGCGGTCGTGGCGCCAAGTCACCACCTTGCCTTCCTGCTCGACGTGGAAGCCGAACGGAGGCGACAGACCCTGGTCACTCCAACGGACGATGTGGTCCGCAACCTTGTGCCGCACCGCCGGGTACTGCTCAGTCGATAGCTCGGACGCGAGGTTCTCCTCGATACCATGGTCGGCGAGGAAGCGGGTGAAGCTGACCTCTAAATCGACCACGCGTTCGCCATCGACGGCGGTCACGATCAAGGCAAGCCGGTCCTGCACGAAGCTTCTGACGGCGCGCCTCGCGTCCCCGAGCGCACCGAACCGCATATCAGTCATGCAGCTCCGCCCGCGCGCTCTCCAGCCGCCTGTCGATCTCCTGCTTGAAGCGTTCCAGCTCCGTGATGAAGTCCCTGGTCTCGTCGTAGATCGCGGACTGCGGCAGGTCGCCGATCAAGGTGCGGGCGCGCTCAACCGTCCTGCGCCAGTCCGCGGTCTTCGTCTCGCCCGTCGCCCGACCGTAGGCTTCCGAAATGCCGATCTCATGGTTTTCAAAATCCGAGATCAACGACGCCTTGTCGTTGCTGATGAGGTAGGCGAGTTCCTTGATCTGCTTGGGATTGTGGATGCGTCGAGATCGATCCTGATGTTCGTCGTCGGGCGATATCCAGGCATAAAATCGTTTGATCCGATCCGTGTTAGTGAAGCGCTTATGATCCTCATCCCAGCCGAACCATTCCCGCAGAGTGCTGTTGCGGTACGCCTCCTCGAAGAGCGAAAAGTAGTCGTTGCGGGCCTTAGCGCCGAACTCGTCGTCAGCCCGCATCTGCTCGAGCGCCTTGTACGTTCGATAGAGGCGCCCCACCGCCTGGGGCGACAGGCCGAACTGCTGCCCGGTCGCACGGAAGCCCTTGCCGTCCTGATCGATCTGCTGGGCGACCAGCTTCGCCCGCTGCGCCGGTTCCCAGTCGCGGACACCGCTGATGTGTCGAATGCCCTGCAGCATCCACGAGATGTCCTCTGAGCCGGTGCCCCCGTAGATGAGCACCTGGATCGTAGCAGTCTGCTCGAGCAGTCTCTGCAAGTAGTCGTCGTCGATGCCCTCCTCAGCGACTGCCTCGTCCTCGATCGCGGCGCGCAGCTTCGTGAGCGAGCGGAACCGGCGGTTTCCCTCGACGACGACGAACTTGCCGTCGTGCCCTTCGATCGGACGGACGACTATCCGATCCAGCAGCAGAAAACCATTCCGAAGGATGCTGTTGTAGAGGTCGTCGATTCCGTGCTTGTCGATGTTCGTGCGGGCGGATGCCTGGATGCGTTCGTCTGGGATGCGTCGATCCGGCACCTCGCGGACGTTGTGCTCAGACCAGAAGCGCGGGTTGTTCGGATCGAGGAAGATGTTCGCTACCGACACCTCCGCGACCTGCAGCTCAGACATGTACATCGGATGACCCCGCTTTCGTTGCCGACCACAGTACGCTCGGCGGGCGCGCACCTGCAACAGCGTTGGCGATATGGTAGGGCCAAAGATCGAAAATGCCGCGGCGCTCGCATCCAGACCTGTTCCTGTGGCGTTACGACGCGCCATTCCGGGAGGTGAGTCGACTAGCGTTGCTCAGATCGTCAGCGATCCTGGTCCCCCGGCAACGGTGTTCGCCGGCCGCGAGAACCAGGTGGACCTTGACCGTCTAAGTTCCCGTGCAATGGGATAAACGCTTGGCTCAGGTCGTACAATCCTCCCAGCCACCACTCTACTGGCAGCACTTAGAGGACCTGACCGCGGGCGTGGTCGAAGCCGTCTACGGCGTGGCCCAGGCGAACAGGATCGGTCGTCCTGGTCAGGCGCAGAAGGGGGTAGACGTTCACGCCGCGAGAGCTCGGGTCGGCCGCGTCGGCGTGCAGTGCAAGCGGCGCGACGATCTGGACGAGAACGACGACCCGCTGCCGAGCGGGGCCGTGACCCGGTCCGTCCTGCTGGCGGAGGTCCGGCAAGCGGAGGCGTTCACGCCGCGCCTAGACCTATCGATCTTAGCGACTACCGCTAAGCGCGACGCCCACATTCAGCGGTTCGCTCGGGAACTCGATGAAGAACGCGAGGGCATCGGCAGCTTCGCCGTCCACCTGTGGTTCTGGGACGAATATCCGCGCTGAACAGCCACTCGGACCTCCAGCGGTGGTACTACTCGGAAGTCATAAACCTGAGGAGCGCGCGCGGCCAGGACCGGCTGATACTCGAGATGGCCGCGACCGCCTTCCACCGACCCGCCTTCACCGACCCGCTGAGCATCGAACAGGTCGACGACCTCGTGCAGGGGCTGAGGGACTCGCAGGACGCGCGACGGCCGCATGGTCAACGGGAACGCGACGAAGGGCGGGAATTTAGGCGTCGAGTTTTTGAGGATGCACGGTCTATTTTGCGTTGTCGCCGGACTAAGGCGATCTGAGCAGAAGCTCCTCAGCGTACGCTGCGGCTACTAGCATTGCCGGCCCGGACAGTGGGCGCCGGCCACCGGCTACGCGATTGCGCGAACCGACTGCCCGCCGCACTCGGCATCGGTGGTAGTCCTCCGGTTATCCGGCCTCGTTTATGCAAGCTCGTTCAAGGCCCCGTGATGGTCGCGAGCATGTTGCCTTCTGCGCGTCGCCGACTGTCGCGTTGATTCGCTCGGACGATGCTGATCCCGAGAGCCATATCGGCTCGGCGCACGACATAGGCCTCGTCTGGACCAAAGCACGTCTTCAGGTGCTCAAGCGCTCTGCCGAAGGTCTCGTCTCCGACTGCCCTCCGCACGCCAGCCAGCCACCGTGCCGAAGCGTAAGGATGTCGCCGTATCCACAAACCTCGTGCGAGATCGGCCACCGCAAGCACCAACCATCCTGCGAGCGCTACAAGCAGTACGAGCGCCGACGCCTTATCGCCGAAGAAGGTGACCGTCAGCGAGGCTATCAGCATCATGCCGGAGACTGGCAGATGGATGATCCCCGGCATGCCGCTGAGTGACCCTACCTCCCATGCGGCGAGCGCCCGGTCGGCCGCGGTCACGGTGTCAGTCGCGCCAGGGATCATGTCCGCCTCCGATGCTGTTCCATGAGCCGCTATCGTGCCACTGCGACGAGCTGTCGTAATGGCATGAGGACGCACCGGAGCTTGCGAAATGCCAGTCGTCATGACGGTGCGCAGTCAGGTCGGTGCCGAAGGGATTGCCGAGCACATCAACGCCGCCGATGCCACCGGTCATGGGCAGGCCATTAGCGGGGTTTAAAGCAGGCTCAATGGTCGCCGAGAGGCTTGGCGAGGCATGCCAATCGTCGAACAACGAGGTGATGCGATCCAGCAGTCCCATGGGTCAAAGTCCTTCGCCAATGAGTGCGCAGCGACGTCCATCTGCCCCCCCACAACGACCGTCCACCGCGGCCGGGTTCGCGCTCGCTGACGGAGATCGTAGCCCGAATTCTTACGCAAAGATCGGGTCCGCGTCGTTCTCCGTTGCATCCAACTTGGAGGCAAACGCCAAGCTCGTCGCAGCGTCCAACATGTGCCCGCCGGATAGTAATTTCTGGGCCACGCAGGCCTTCCTCTGACACGATCGCTGATCCAAAGAACATGGGGCCGAAGCGGGGCCGCCAGCGATCTTTGATCCTGCAGAAAACGGACGGTCGATCCGCTACGCTGATGATATCAGGATGGCTAACCGTCGGGCGGCAGACCGCCTGGCATCCAGTCGCTTGAAACGGCTCTCCGCATCTAATCTTGAACGCCAAGCGGAAGCCGCCGTCGCCAGAAGCGGTTCAAAGCCCGACAAGGTGCGGGCGAGTTTCGCGTTCTCTGTATCTCGGTTTCACAAACGTCGTCGCTTGCCAAAATGCGCTCGCCTGTCGCGACAAAGCCGACTTCAGAGGGCGTCGCTCGCGCGTGCCGGTCTAGCCCTCAAGCTAGCTTCTAGTTGCAGCTTCCACAGCCGCGCACGTGGGCCAATCGCTTCATCAAAGGACTCGAAGGCGGTCGGGTACTGCCAGTGGCGGATGGAGTAGCAGCGAAGCAACCTGGGTTTACGGTGTCCCAGGCGATCGCAAGTGGATCGGATCCTGGTGATGGCTATTTGATCCCCAAAGCGGGCCAAAGAGCGAACGGGCCGCGTTGGAGAGCGATTTGGAGCGGCATTGAGGCGCGCTGTCCCGCGCGCCTAAGTCTTTGCGGAAACGCGATAATCAGGACGTGTTCGACGCTTTGTACGCCAGCCTTATCCGCGCGTACTATGTGCTGAATTGACAGCACACCCTACGCAAGCTTTCGAAAGTGGGGTTATGGTCGCAAACCAGCGAAACCTTCGCTTCAAAGCGTGCCACTTATCTCTCCAATCCTTGCTCATCTGCCGCGCGGAAGCGCCTTCGTTCCGCATTCGACGCCGGAACGTGCTCAAGCCCCTTCCCGACCCGCTGAACGAATGTCTGGTTTTCTCATCCGGCTGCTCGATAGCGGACAGGCAGCAATCCACCCGAAACCGCCGCCTTCAGTTTCGAAGCTGATGTCCACGAACAGCAGCGACGCCCTCCAGGATGCCATCGACGACAAAGGCCGGTGCTTCATGCGGTAGCCCATGCCCAGCTCGCGCAGCAACGTTCTGGCGCGCGTTCGTCGACAGCGCGAGGAACTGCCGCTGCATGCGCTGGGTCGCGTCTTCCAACCGGACAGCGATCGGCTCCGACAATCCAGGCACCATGCGAAAGCGCGGACTATGGGTCAGCACGATCACGGGCTTCTTACCCAGCGAAGTCAGCTGGCGCGCCTCGCGGGCGCTCGTTCGCATGTCCAGTCGCTCCTCGTTCTTGCTCGGATCCGTTTGCATGCTGGTGAGGAACGAACGAGCCTCCGTGACCGCCTTTTCCTCGCCCGGCGCCGGAGGAGGCAAGAGCGCGAGCCATGTCGTGACCTGATCGGGATGCGTCGAGGACACCAACACGAGACCGGCCGTTTCAGCAGGGTATTGCGCAGCGAATACCTGAGCATGGAGCCCGCCGATCGAATGGCCGACAAGAAGGTACGGGCCCTTCACCTCTGCTGCTGACAATGCGGCATGCAGGTCGTGAGCGGCGTCTGAGCTGGAGCGTGGACCAGCCGGGGCCGGATCGCTCGCCCCGAGGCCCGCCCGATCATACAAGCAGACGCGAGTCACCGACCCCACCTGCGCAGCGATCGCCTGCCAACCTGGGTCCTCGACCGGCGCGGTCCCCATTCCGCCATCGATCACCACCGTCGGTGCTCCCGTGCCCTTACAGGAGAGCCGGATTGATCGGTTACCGACATCAAAGCGCCCGTCAGCAGGCTTCTCCGGAGCAGCCGCTACCTGGCCGGGCGCAATACCGGCGATGCAGGACAAGAGCGCGGCGACGGCTAAGGCGCGCATGTAAGCCTCCCAATCAAGCGTGACGATGTAGGCCTGCCGATGGCCCGACCACAATGACTGTGCTCCGGTTGATTCAGCGGACAAACTATCGATGTCGATGTTCAATTAAAGCACGCGAACCGCTGGACTTCACCTGCACCCAGAGCGACAGCACAGCTCGTCTCAGGCGCTGGTGCGGCCGGGTCGCTGCCCCGCCGACACGATCGCCGGGGCTGTGGGTGGTGGGAGCGGCACTGGCGCCGCTCTCCTCGAGAACGAGGACCCACCATGCCTAAGCTCACCGACACCCACACGCTCCTGCTCGCCCATGCCGCACAGCGCCATAGCGGCAGCCTGTTTCCCCTCCCGGAGGCGCTCGCCGGCACGGCGCGGGCGATCAAGGCCATCGCATCGCTGCTACGCCAGGGCCTCGTTGCCGAGCAGGAGACGCGTGTCGCCGCCGAGATCGCGCGCCAGGATGACGATCGCCGCGTCGGCGTCTTCATCACGCCAGCGGGCCTCACCGCCATCAACGCCAACGATGGTGACGGCGCCGCAGTCAGCGACGTTGCGAGCGACGCCGATGCCGCCACGCCGCGCACGAAGGTGTCGACGGTGGTGGCGCTGCTCGAGCGCGACGAAGGCGCGACGCTGCCGGACCTCATAGCAGCCACCGGCTAGCTGCCGCACACCACCCGCGCCGCGCTGACGAGTTTGCGCAAGAGGGGCCACGCTATCGAGCGCACCCGCCGCGACGAGCTCACCTACTACCGCATCGTGCGGAGCGCCTGACTATGGCAGACGATCAGATCACAGCGCTGGAGGCACTGTCCTCCAGCGAGCTGCGCCAGGGCTGGAGCGAAGTCACGGGCAGCGCGGTGCCAAAGGTCAGCCCCAACCTGCTGCGCCTCGCGCTCGCTTGGGAGCTGCAGGCGCGAGCACACGGCGGCCTCTCGCGCGAGACGACACGCGAGCTCGACCAGCGCAGCCGCGGACACACCAAGACAGCGCGGCCGTCGGCTGGCATGCGGCTGGCGCGCGAGTGGCAGGGCCGCCTGCACGTCGTCACCGTCGACGAGGATCAGGTGGTGCGCTGGGACAATCGCGAGTGGCGTTCGCTGAGCGAAGTCGCGCGTGCGATCACCGGCACGCGCTGGTCGGGACCCGCGTTCTTCGGGCTGAAAAAGAAGGTGGCGGCATGACAACGCTGCGTTGTGCCATCTACACCCGCAAGTCGAGCGACGAGGGGCTGGAGCAGAGCTTCAACAGCCTCGACGCGCAGCATGAGGCGTGCTCGGCCTACATCCTCTCACAGGCCTCACACGGCTGGTGTGAGGTCGAGACGCGCTACGACGACGGCGGGCTCTCCGGCGGTACGCTCGAGCGCCCCGCGCTGCAGCGTCTGCTCGCCGACGTCGCCGCGGGTCGCATCGACATCATCGTTGTCTACAAGGTCGACCGGCTCACCCGTTCGCTGCTCGACTTTGCCAAGCTGGTGGAGGCGTTCGACCGCGCTAACACCAGCTTCGTGTCGGTGACGCAGTCGTTCAACACCACCACCAGCATGGGCCGGCTCACGCTTAACATGCTGCTGTCGTTCGCGCAGTTCGAGCGCGAGGTCACCGCCGAGCGCATCCGCGACAAGATCGCGGCCAGCAAGGCACGCGGCATGTGGATGGGCGGCACACCGCCGCTCGGCTACCGCTCTGACCGCCGCAGCCTGGCGGTGGTGGAGGAGCATGCCGCGCTCGTGCGCCACATCTTTACGCGCTACCTCGCCCTTGGCACCGTGCGGCTGCTCGAGGCCGAGCTGAAGCAGCACGGCATCCGTGTGCCTGAGCGCACGACCGCCGGCGGAAAACCGCTCGGCGGTGGCTGGTTCTCGCGCGGCGCGCTTTACCTGATGCTGCGGCGGGTCACCTATGACTGCCGCATCGCGCACGGCGACAAGAGCTACTCGGGCACGCATCCTGCCATCATCCCCGCTGACACCTTCGCGCGGGTGCAGGCCATGCTCTCCGAGCACGTACAGGGCACCCGCACCTCACCACGCGCCAGCAACCCGAGCCTGCTCGCCGGCAGCATCGTTGACGACGCTGGTGAGCCGCTGGTGGCGACGCACGCCACCAAGGGGAAGGCACGCTACCGCTATTACGTCAGCCGCGCGCTTCACGCCGGCGCCAGCAGCACCGGCCTGCGTGTGCCCGCACGCGAGATCGAGCGCGTGGTGGCCGACCGACTGGCGACGCAGTTCGACGATCCACTCGCGCTCACCGCGGCAGCCTGGCTCGACGTACCGGCCAACCGCTTCGCGAGCCTGCACGAGCGTTGCGGTGACATCGCCGCCAAATTGCGCCGCCTGTGTCCGAGCAGCATCGAAGCGCTGGTCGCGCAAGTGCGCATCGCGGATGCGCGAGTGCACGTCGACTGCCGCATGGACGCGGTCGCCACGCTACTAGGCTGCGAGCAGCACGAGGACGCTCCGGCCCTGCTGACGCTGACCGCCGAGGTACGCCTCACCCGCTCGGGCACCGCGATGCGCCTGGTGCAGCGCGACGGCAGCGCCAGCACCGTTCCGGTGGACGCCTCGCTGACACGCCAGCTGCTGCTCGCGCGCACCTGGTGGAAGGAGCTGCGCGGCGGCGAGATCGACGTCACGCGACTGGCCGCCCGCGAAGGCCTGACCGCCTCCTATGTCACGCGGGTGCTGCGGCTCGCCTTCCTGGCGCCCAGCGTCACCCAGGCGATCCTCGCCGGGCGGCTGCGCGCCGGCGTCAGCGCGGCGACACTCACCGCGACCGGCGGCGTGGATGCCAGCTGGAGCGCGCAGGAGGCGCGGCTGCTGCCGACGCCAACAGGCGCCGGCAGGCGGCGAGCCTAGGAGCGGATCCCGAGCGTCTTGCGCGCCGACGCCAGCGCGGCCTTGCCACGCTTCCCCGCCTTGGCGACGACTGCCTCGGCCGCCTGCTCGACGGCGGCGCCCGCCTCCTCAACAGCGGTCACCGCCTTGCGACCGAGACCGATCTGCTTGGCGAGCGCGCGGCGGCCCTCGCTATAGCCCGGCGCCACCATCGGATAGTCGGCCTTGAGGCCGAAGCGCGCGCGGTATTCGTCCGGCGTGAGCCCGTGAGCGGTGAGGTGGCGCTTCAAGCTGGCGTAAGGCTTGCCGTCGATCATGCTGATGATGCGGTCGCGGTTGGCGAGCGACTTTCGTACCGACACCGCTGGTGTGTGCTCGGACGTCGCCGGCACGGCCTGCTCAGATGTCGGCGCCGTCAGCGACAGGACTGCCTCATGCATCGACTGTAGAATAGCCGGCACGTCGCTGGCGCTCACGCGCGTGTGCGGGTTGGCGAGCCACGCCATCGTCACCGCGGCGGCCAAGCCGACGGTGTCATTCTGTTCTTCGCCGCTCATCTCGTTATCCGAACTCATCGCCATTCCTTCGTCGTAGCACGCGCACTGCTGGTCGGTCACGGGCAACTTGGGCCAGCTTGCACCAAGGCCGTATCAGATCAGGAGCGAGTGTTAACCATCACTGCGCCTGACCGCGTCTACAACATCCGCGATGGTCGTGAGTTCATTTACTAGGCGGCGCAGGTCGCCGACGCGCTCCGGGGCCAGGGGATCGATCACGACCTTGGCCGAAACGTCCTCCATCAGCATGCCGGCAGCCGTCATATAGCTGCGGATCAGATCGTCGTTCACGCGCGCCCTCCTCGGGCACGACAGAGCCGTGCGCGCACGCAGAAGTCGAGCTGCAGCTTTCGGCCGCGACGATCAGCCGAGCAGATCGCTCGCCGTGAGCGCGAAGGGCGCAGCGAGCTTCTCGACGACCGTGATCGTCGGATTGCGCGAGCCGCGCTCGATGTCGCTTACATAGGTGCGGTGGACACCGGCACGGTCAGCATAATCCTCCTGGCTCCAACCCTGTTCGAGCCGGAGGCGGCGCAGATTGGCGGAGAGGCGCTGGCGAACGTCCACGTCGTGCTGAAGAGCGCGATGTCGACGAACGATCTACAGACGATGAGAGACATTCCAGTTGATTTGACGCCCGTGTCGAGCATGACGTCAGTCACTGATCGTCGACACACAGGTCGGCGACAGCAGGGAGTGTCATGACCCAGTTCATCCTTTTCATCGACGATGTCGGTGCCGAGTTCACCAAGGCGCGGGTCACCCGCCGCGACGTGACCGCCTTCTACGAGTGGAAGCCGATCCAGTTCGTACCGGTCGAGGTTCGCCCGCTCGAGGTGACGGCCGAGGCCGGCGCGGGCAAGCGCGCCGCCGGCGGCTTCCTCCTGCTCGGTCCCGTCGGCGCGGCGGCGGGTGTGTTGCTCGGCAAGGGGCCAAAGGTCGTGTTCGAGTTCGTGCTACGCGATGGTACGACCCGCAAGGGCGTGGTGCACCAGCGCCACTACCCGGCGCTGCGGCGCCAGGTCGCCGCCGTCCAGACGTACACGCCCGGCCAGCTGCGCAAGCAGCTCGCCACCGTCGTGATCGTCCTGCTGCTCGTGCCGCTCTGCATCGGCCTGGGGCTGGTCGGCAGCGCCGTGCTTCTAGCGCTCATCGTCGGTGTGACGGCGCTCGTGCGGCATCTACGCCGCAGCGACACGGAGGCGACGGCATGAGGTGGCATCGAGCCGCCGCCCTCGTGCTTGGCGCGGTCCTGAGCGGCTGTGCGGCGACGCCGTGGGACTTTCCGGTCCCGACCATGATCGGCGACAAGCAGGGCGTGTCGATGACCGGGTTCATGAAGACCGACAGCGAGGACGAGGTACGCCGGCGCCTCACCGATCGCATGCGCTGCCCGCACGGTCTCGAGTTCGCCTCGCTCACCACCCGGCGCGCCGACAACAAGCTCGGCACCCACATCCTCCAGTATCAGGCGGTGATGCGGTGTGCTGACGCGGCCCCTCGCCAGACACCGCCGGGTAGCCCCACAACCTCGTGACAGAGCCTCGAAGAGGTGAGGCTTGTCGGGCGGGCAGGCCGCGCTACCCGCCTCTCCTCTTCGTACCTCAGCCGGCCCTCAGCGCCTCCGCGGCCCACCCGTGGGTCGGCGATGGCGCTCGTTGCTCGCAGCGCTGCGCCCGCGGCGCCCGGCGACCCAGTGGACGAACTGTGTGACGCTATCGACCTGATCGTCGTGGACCAGGTTGGGGAAGCCCATCATCTCCCGCCGAAGCACCTCCAGCCACGGCGCGGCCTCCGGAAAGCGCACCTGGCCTGAGTAGAGCCGCTCCGAGCTCGTCGTAAGCCGTTCCTGCTTGCCGATCTTGGGCGTGTAGCCGTGCACCTCACACGTAGCGGCGTGATGCTCTGGCGCGCCCAAACAGCGCCAGTCCCGCACCAGCTCGTGCTGAAGGGCGATCCCGGTGCCTGCGTGTTCGACGATGACCGTGTCCGTCTTCCACCGCTCGCGCTCGTGACGCACACGGGCGAGCAGGTCCGGGTAGCTGAGGCGCTGTCGAACCACCTCGAGGAGCAACCAGCTGTCGTTGTGATAGCCCCAGGTCGTCCCCACCGACTAATCCGAGCGCCGCCCGTCGTGAAGCGCGGTATCCCAGCTCTGGACGACGTGGAGCAGCCGCTCGCGGGGCGGTGCGTCACGGTAGGTCGCGATGCGGTTCCACTCGAGAAGCGCGCTTTCGGGCGGCGTCGGGTTCTGCTGGTACTGCGCCTCGAAGTCCGGCCCGCCCATCGCCAGCCGGAACTCGTCCAAGATCGGCCGAGGCTCCGTGCGCGGCTTGAGCAGGTCGCCGGGCTCGCGCGTGATCACCTGCCCGCTCGACAGCGCGAACACCTGCGACGTCTCCGCGATGGCAGGGAGGTTCAGATGCTCGAAGCCCATGTCGATCATGCGTGCGGCCAGGTCGTCCTCGTGCAGGCGCTGCTGCACCGCGATGATCGTCCCCACCGACTTGTCGTTGAGGCGGTTCACCAACGTGTTGCCGTAGAAGGTGTGCACCTTCTCGCGCAGCAGCGGCGAGCGCGCGTCGTCGGCCTTCATCAAGTCGTCGACGATGATGGTGTCCGCGCCGAAGCCGGTCAGGGAGCCGCCACGCGAGGCCCCGCGCCTGAAGCCGTTCTGCCGTGTGCGCACCTCAGCGACCGTGTTGCGCTCGATGCTGCGCGCCGTCTCGGGAAAGACGTGAGCATACCAGCCTGACCGCACGATCTTCTGGAAGTTGCGCGAGTGCTCGCGGGTGAGGTCCTCGGCGTAGCTCACCGCCATGATCCGGCGCGACGGGTTACGCCCCAGCATCCACGCCGGCAGCGCGATGGTGGTGGCGATGCACTTGAGGTGCCGCGGCGGGATGGTGATGAGCAGACGACGGCACTCGCCGCGCTCGACACGCTCGAGATAGTCGCTGAGGATGGTCAGATAGTCGCTGCGCTCCAGCGTGGCGGCCGGGTCGAGCGTGGCGAACACACGCTCGATGAAGACCTGCAGATCCGTCCGGCACAGCGCGGTGACCGCGCTCGCTATGTCAGGCGGTGCCTGCATATCCGCCTCCTTCGGCCATGCGCTGGGTAAAGGCCGCCAGGATCTCGCGGTCACGGCTGTGCTCCGCATCCATCGGCGGGAGCACGTCGGGCACAATGTCCCGCTCGCCGCTGTAACGCAGCGCCGCCTCGATGAACTTCAGGTCTCCTTTGACGGCTTCGTTGACCACACGCTTTGCCATTGCTTCGCGCTTGGTCATCGTTACCGTGCGTCCGTCAGAAGTGCCCGTCACCTTACTGTCAAGCTCTCGACGTATGAGCGTTGCGAAGTTCTTAGACCCCTTCGGACGCCCACGCGGGTTACCTGATTCGCCGGACTTGAAACGATATTCACGCGGCGGATCGCCGCGCGTTGGCCGATGGGGTGCGGGCTCTAGGCTGTGCCCGCCATGCTGTTACTCTGACATGCCACCCTCCTCACGCCGCACGGCGCGTGCGAGCACGCGCGACCGGAAGGACAGGTGCAGCCGACGGCACACCGCTGCGCTCGGCGCGGACCTCGCGAAAGGTCTGTCCAGTAGCTTCAAGCCGCGCCTCTTCGCCGGAGAAGTCCTGCCACCGCATGATGCCGGTGTCGGCGTATACGGGATCAAGCTCCGTCGCGTAGCCGATCCGACCGCTGTCGTGGGCAGCGACGATGGTCGTCCCGCTGCCGGAGAAGAGGTCGAGCACGATGTCCCCGCGCCTGGTCGAGTCGAGGATGGCATCGCGCACCAGCGCCAGCGGCTTGACCGTCGGGTGCAGCTCGCGTGCGCGCACGCGGTCTTCGCCTGCGCCGTGCATGCCCGGATAGCACCAGACATTATGTCGGTCGCGACCGTGCTTGCCCAGTTGAACCTGGTTCAGGTGAGCACTACCTGCTTTGGCGAGCAGGAAGATGAGCTCGTGCCGTGAGCGGTAAAAGCTGCCGAGACCTCCCGATCCTTTATCCCAAATGATGAGATTGAGCAATTTGAGCTCACTTTTTTCCGCAGCATCAAGGACGTGGCGCATGTGCCGGAAATCCATGCAAAAGTACACAAGCCCGCCGTCGATCAGGCTTTCAGCCGTTATTAGCATAGTTTTCGTCAGGAACTTGGTGAACTCGTCATCCGACATTTCACCTGAAGCCATAACGAACTCGCCGTGCTTCCCAGATCCACTGACGTGTCCACCGACTTTTACGTTGTACGGCGAATCCTCGAAAGCTGTCCTAGCTTTCTGACCGTTCATCAGCCTTGATACTGCCTCAGCGTTAGTTGCATCATCGCACAGCAAACGATGCTGACCTAGCAACCACAGGTCACCGCGACGGCTGGTCGGCGCCTCTGCAACGACGGGAACTGGCTTTTCGCTGACGGCCGACGAGAAAACGATAGCGTCGATCTCAGGCTCAACGAAGCCGGTCAGCTCCAGGCTGAAGTCGAGGTCGAGCTCCAGGAGCTCGCTGAACTCGAGCTTGAGCACATCGCGGTCAAAGCCGCTGAGCGTCGCGAGCTTGTTCTCCGCCAGCACAAAGGCTCGCTTCTGCGCCGCATCGAGGTGCGAGAGCGTAATGACGGGCACTTCGGCAAGGCCAAGCTGGATGGCAGCCTCAACCCGTGCGTTGCCGGCGATGATCTTGTCGTTCTCGTCGACGAGCACCGGCACCGAGAAGCCGAAGGCATTGATGCTTTTGGCGATCTTGCTGATCTGGTCGCGCGAGTGGGTACGTGCCTTGCGGCCGACGGCGCTCAGCGATCACGGTGAAACCAGGCGAATTTGGCGCGAAAGGCCGGCCAGCACGTCGTGCTGCGCCGCCTTCGCCTCAGGCGAATGCAAAGTCATGATGATGATCCCGGTTGACGTAGAAAGCAGTAGACCTGACTTGTCTGACGTCGATGGCGGCAAGTGGGTGCCCGTTCACTGCAAATTGATCGCATGTGACAGACGTTTTTGGACATGGACCCGATTCAGGTCCCGCACCCCTCACCGCATAGGCTCACCATCGTTATCTCAGATGCTACAAAGCTAAGCAGTGACTTTGTCGTTT
This sequence comes from Sphingomonas folli, assembly GCF_019429525.1. GTDB lineage: Bacteria > Pseudomonadota > Alphaproteobacteria > Sphingomonadales > Sphingomonadaceae > Sphingomonas > Sphingomonas folii. Next base: position 46,697 of record NZ_JAHXZL010000015.1, read on the forward strand.
CAATGGCGCGCCGTCCGATTTCTCACTGAAAGCCGCTTTATGCCGCCCTGTTCGGGTGAGCGGCGTCACCAGCGCCAAGCCGCCTCTCACGATGAGCAGGCAGCGCTTTCTCGGATCGCCGGCACGTCCGATGATCGCGATTGACCCTGTTTTGCCCTGTATTTGATGCCCGGCGCTTCCGTCGGCGAGGGTGTGACGCGCAACCGTACTGCAGCCCATGTGATCGGAGAAACGCGCAAGTTTGATGGCGCTCGGAGCGCTCCGCTACCGTCTCTGCGGTACGGACATCCAGAGGATCATGCGTCTGAATGGCGCGGAAACACGCGGTTTTCGCAGTGCCGATCGGGGAGGAGCCGGCGCTCCTCTAAAAGGAGGAGACTGGGTGGCGGAGACGGAGGGATTCGAACCCTCGATACGGTTTCCCGTATGACGCTTTAGCAAAGCGTTGGTTTCAGCCACTCACCCACGTCTCCGGGCCGGCGTGAGGCGCGGCTATAGCGAGCGTCGCCGACGTGATCAATGGCCGCGCGGCGATTCGGTGCGCCGCGCCGCGGAGTCGGGTCGTCGCGGTGTTCATTGCCCCGACAGCACCGCTGTCGCTATGCTACGGCACCGGTGTGGGGACAGTGACGATGCGGACGATATGGCGCGGCGCTCGAGGCGCGATGATGGTGGCCGGGCTGACGCTCGCCGGACCGGGTGTGGTGGGCGCGCAGGTGCGCACGATCGATCCGAACGCCGCGATCGACCAGGACGTCGGCGGCCAGCCAGCGGTGCGCACGCCCCGCGCGCCGCAGACCACGCCCGCGCCCGAGCCGGCATCGCGCGACGACGAGCCGATGCCGGAGACGCCGCCGCTGCCCGCCACCCCGCCGGCGCAGGGGCAGGTCCAGGGCCAGGCTCCCGGCGACGCTCGCGCCAACGCCACCACGACCGCGGCGGAGACCTACAAGCGCGACGACCTGATCGCGGCGGGCGAGGGCGTGTTCGGCAAGGGCGCCGAGGGCTTCGCGCAGATCATCGAGAAGATCCTCAAGGACCAGGGCGAGCCCAACGCCTATATCGCCGGTCGCGAGGCCTCGGGCGCGTTCGTCGTCGGGCTTCGCTACGGCTCGGGGATCATGACGCACAAGGTCGAGGGACAGCGCCCGGTCTATTGGACCGGGCCGTCGGTCGGCTTCGACGTCGGCGGCGACGCCAACAAGGTGTTCGTGCTGGTCTACAACCTCTACGACACGCACGACCTGTTCAAGCGCTTCCCCGGCGCGGAGGGGCGGCTGTACTTCATCGGCGGCTTCGCGGCGACCTATCTGCGCAGCGGCAACGTCGTGCTGATCCCGGTGCGGCTCGGCGTCGGCTGGCGCGCCGGCGTCAACGTCGGCTACATGAAGTTCAGCGAGACGTCGAAATGGCTGCCGTTCTGATCGGGTGAGCGGGCGCCCCACCGCCCCGGCTCGCCCGTCCGATCGGCCGCGCGGGGCTCAGGCGGCATCGCCCCCGTGATCGTCGTCGCCGCCTCGGTCGCGGTACCCGCCCGGTGCATGGAGGCCCATACGTGCCGGATACGCGGCCGCACGTCGGCGCCGAGCGACACCGGGGTGCGGCCGATCAGCGGACCGTGAGGAAGTGACGGGCGAGTGCCTCGGCGATCGGCGAGCCCGAGCCGCCGCCAGGTCCGGGACCGCCGCGCCCGGCGGCAGCCCCCGCGTGGCCCAGGCTCGGACCGAGATCGCACCGATGCCCGAACGGGCGGCCACGGACTCGCCCGCCACGGCGTCTCACCGCGGCCGCGCCGCGCTCGCCCTCATCGCGCGCCGGGGAACTGCGTCGCCTCGAAGCGCAGCGGCTGCCCCTGCGGCACGGCGCCGAGCTCGTCCTCCCACATCGCCACCTCACCCCGGATGATCGTGCCGATCGGCTTGCCCGTCAGCGCCATGCCCGTGAACGGCGACCAGCCCGCGCGCGACGCCAGCCAGCTCTCCTCGATCGTCCAGCGCTTGCGCAGGTCCACCACGGTGAAGTCGGCGTCGTAGCCGCGCGCGATCCGGCCCTTGCCGACCAGCCCGAAGATCCGCTGCGCGCCCGCGCTGGTCAACTCGATCACGCGCTGCAGCGACAGCCGGCCGTTGGCGGCATGGTCGAGCAGCAGCGGCAGCAGCGTCTGGACCCCCGGCATGCCGCTCGGGCTCGCCGGATAGTCCTGGCGCTTCTCCTCGAGCGTGTGCGGCGCGTGGTCCGAGCCGATCACGTCGGGCACGCCCTGGTTGAGCCAGTGCCACAGCCCGTCGCGGTGCGCGCCCGAGCGGATCGGCGGGTTCATCTGCGCCAGCGTGCCGAGCCGCGGATAGGCCTCCTCGCCCGCCAGCGTGAGATGCTGCGGCGTCACCTCGCAGGTGGCGATGTCCTTGTTGCGCCCGAGTAGCTCCAGCTCGGCGGGCGTGGTCACGTGGAGCACGTGGATGCGTCGCCGCGCCGCGCGCGCCAGCCGCAGGATCCGCGTCGTCGCCAGCATCGCGCTCTCGTCGTCGCGCCACACCGGGTGCGACGACGCGTCGCCCGCGACACGCTGGTCGGCGCGCGCGTTCATCCGGTCCTCGTCCTCGGCGTGGATCGCGACGCGGCGGACGCCGTGCGCCAGCACCTCGGCGAGGCGCGAATCCTCGCTCACCAGCAGGTCGCCGGTCGAGGCGCCCATGAAGATCTTCACCCCCGCGGTGCCGGGCAGCCGCTCCAGCTCGGCCAGCTCGCGCGCGTTATGGTTGGTGGCGCCGACGTAGAAGGCATGGTCGCACCACATCCGCCCCGCGGCGCGCGCCAGCTTGTCCGCGATCGCGTCGGCCGAGTCGGTGTTGGGCTTCGTGTTGGGCATCTCGAACACCGCCACCACGCCGCCGCGCACCGCGGCCTCGCTGCCGCTCGCGAGATCCTCCTTATGCTCCAGCCCGGGCTCGCGGAAATGCACCTGGGTGTCGATCACGCCGGGCAGGATGTCGAGCCCGGTGCAGTCGATCCGCCGCGCCGCGTCGCCGCTCGCCCCGATCCCGACGATGCGCCCGTCGCTCACCCCGACATCGGCGGTGACCGGGCCGCCGGGCGTGTGGACGGTGCCGCCGCTCAGCAGGAGATCGTAGCTCGCCATCGTCCGTCCTTTCCGGGTCTTTCACCGCGTGTGCCGCCTCCCTACCTTGCCCGCATGAGCGACACCAGACCGGCCACCACGCTCGCCGACCGCGCGCTGCTGCGGCTCTCCGGCGACGACCCGCGCGGCTTCCTCCAGGGGCTCGTCACCAACGACACGGGCGGCGCGCTGCCGTGCTGGGCGGGGCTGCTGTCGCCGCAGGGCAAGGCCCTGTTCGACTTCCTGGTGTGGGCCGAGGGCGACGACCTGCTGATCGACGTGGAGCGCGACGCGCGCGAGGGGCTGGCGCGGCGGCTGACGATGTACCGGCTGCGCCGCGCGATCACGGTCGCGCCCGACGACGCCCTCGCGGTCCACTGGTCGACGGAGGCGCCGGCGGGGGGCGAGGCGGTGCGCGACCCGCGGCTCGCGGCGCTCGGCTGGCGCTGGCTCGCGCCCCCCGACGACGGCGACGCCTCGGCGGGGTGGCGCGCGCATCGCCTGTCGCTCGGCGTGGCGGAGGGCCGCGCCGAGCTCGGCGACGGTGAGACGCTGTGGCTCGAGGCGAACGCGCGCGAGCTGGGCGGGGTGAGTTTCACCAAGGGCTGCTACGTCGGCCAGGAGAATACCGCGCGGATGCACCACCGCAGCAAGGTCAACCGCCGCCTGGTGGTGGCGCCGCTGGCCGCCGACGAGCCCAAGGGACGCGCGCTCTACCCCGAGCTGGGGCTGATGGTGGCGCTGCGCCGCGTCGAGGCGCTGGGCGACGCCCTCCGTCCGGCGTGGTGGGCGATCGACTGACGCGACCTGGCCGTGCCCCAGCGAGCGCCGGCGCCCGGGACCATGCAGGGTGAGCTCTGGGCCGCGGGCTCGGAGCCCGGCCGAGCCGCACCGGATCGCGTCGGCACGGCCGCGCTCGCCGCGGGGACCTGAGCGCGACCGCGACGCTCACAGCCGGTCGAAGTCGATCTCGCCGTGGCGGTCGAGCCGCTGCTCGGCGGGGGGCAGCGGGTATTTCAGCCCGGTCGCGCAGTTGAACAGCACCACCTCCTCGTCCTCGTCGACCTCGCCGTCGCGCAGCGCCTGGTGATAGGCCGCCAGCGTCGCGCCGCCCTCGGGGCACAGCAGCAGCCCGTCGCGCCGCGCGCAGGCATCGACCGCGGCGAGGATCGCGGGGTCGCCCACCGCCAGCGCCTTGCCGCCGCTCTCGCGCACCGCGCGCAGGATGAGGAAGTCGCCCACCGCGCGCGGCACGCGGATCCCGGCGGCGACGGTGTGCGCGTCCTCCCAGCGCTCGGCATGTTCCTCGCCCGCCTCGAAGGCGCGGACGATCGGCGCGCAGCCCGAGGCCTGCACCGCGTACATGCGCGGTCGCTCGCCGCCGATCCAGCCGAGCCGCTCGAGCTCGTCGAACGCCTTCCACATGCCGATCAGCCCGGTGCCGCCGCCGGTCGGGTAGAAGATCGCCTTGGGCAGCCGCCAGCCGAGCTGCGCGGCGAGCTCCAGCCCCATCGTCTTCTTGCCCTCGATCCGATACGGCTCCTTGAGCGTCGAGAAGTCGAACCAGCGGCCCTCGGCGGCACCCTTGCCGACGATCGCGCCGCAATCGTCGATCAGCCCGTTGACCCGCCACACGCGCGCGCCCTGCGCCGCGATCTCGCGCACGTTCACCTCGGGCGTGTCCTCGGGGCAGAAGACGATCGTCTCGATCCCCACCCGACTGGCATAGGCCGCCAGCGCGGCGCCGGCGTTGCCGTTGGTCGGCATGGCGATGCGGGTGACGCCCAGCTCCTTCGCCATCGCCACCGCCATCACCAGTCCGCGCGCCTTGAAGCTGCCGGTCGGCAGCCGCCCCTCGTCCTTGACCCAGACGTTGGCGCCCCCGCTCGCCGGGATCGGCACCAGCGGCGTCTCGATCTCGCCGAGGCTGACGACGTTCGCGGTGTGCCGCACCGGCAGCAGCTCGCGCCAGCGCCACAGGTCGGTCGCGCGCGCCGCCAGCGTCTCGCGCGGCAGCGCGGCGCGGACCGAGTCGAGGTCGTAGCGCACCAGCAGCGGCCGTCCGGCACGCGAGAGGTTGTGGAGCTGGTCCGCCGCGTAGCGCTCGCCGGTCAGCGAACACTCCAGATGAGTCACGAAGGTGGCGCGGTCGGCGGTGAGATTGTCGTTCATGCCTCTAGCCTTAGCGGGTGGTGCCGCGGCGTCCACCGGGGCGACGTGTTCTGCCGCTACAATGGACGGTGGAGATCGAGTATGACGTGGCCAAGGATGCGGCCAACCGGGCCAAGCACGGGATCGCGCTGGGACGGGCGGCGGAGATGGAGCAGACCGTGGCGATCGCCGACCCTCGCTTCGACGAGCCGCGCTATCGGCTCTACGGTTTGATCGATGGCATGCCGTATCGCGCGGCCGTGACCTGGCGCGACCGGCGCCTGCGGATCATCAGCCTGCGGCGCGCCCGCGCCAAGGAGTATCGGCGCTATGTCCGACCGACCTGAGATCGACGACGTCGTGTTCGACGACGACAATCCGGAGTGGACCGAAGCCGATTTCGCGCGCGCCCGCCCGGTCGAGGAGTTGCCCTTCGCGGCCGCTTTCCCCCGTTCCGCGACGCATGCGCCGAATGACACCATGGTCATGGTTCCGCTCCCCCGCGACGTGGTCGACACGTAACGCGCCATCGGCGAAGGCTGGGACGCGCGGATCGCGGCGGTGCTCCGCGCCGCCCGGCCCTGAGCGGCGGCGGACCGCGCCGATCGCGCCGCCCCCCCTCGCCTCACTCCGGCTTCTTCGCCACCCCGACCAGCGCCGGGCGCAGCAGCCGGTCCTTGATCATCCAGCCCGACTGCATCTCCTGCACCACCGTGCCCGGCTCGGCGTCGCTCGGCAGCTCGACCATCGCCTGGTGACGGTTGGGGTCGAGCGGCTGGCCCATCGCCTCGATCTTCGTCAGTCCGTGGCGCGAGAAGACGTTGGTCAGCTCGCGCCCGGTCGCCTCCAGCCCGGTGACCAGCCCCTTGAACTTGTCGTCGGCGCGCAGCTCGGCCGGGATCGCGGCCAGGGCGCGCTCGAGATTGTCGTTCACCGAGAGCACGTCGCGCGCGAAATTCGTGGCGGCATAGGCGCGCGCGTCGGCGGCGTCCTTCTCGGCGCGGCGGCGCACGTTCTGGATGTCGGCCTGGGCGTACAGCGTCTCCTGGCGCGCCGCGGCGAGCTGGTCCTCCAGCTCGGCGATGCGCTGCGCCTGGGTGTCGTGCTCGGCCACCTCGGGCGCGGCCTCGGCGGTGGCCTCGCGCAGGTCATCGGCGGAAGTCGGTTGGTCGCTCATTCTATCCCTGTCTCACTAAGCGTCTCGAACGGCGTGCACGCGCGTCACCCGAGCAGGCGGGCGAGCGTCGCGGCGGTGAAATCCACCATGGGCACGACCCGCGCATAGTTCAACCGCGTCGGCCCGATCACCCCGACCACGCCGACCACGCGCCCGTCGTGCCCGCGGAACGGCTTCGCGATCACCGAGGATCCCGACAGAGCGAACAGCTTGTTCTCCGCGCCGATGAAGATCCGCGTCGCGTCGCCGGCGCGCGCCGAGTCGAGCAGCGCGGCGATCTCCTGCTTGCCCTCGAGATCGTCGAGCAGCCCGCGGACGCGCTCCAGGTCGGCGGTGGCGGCGTCGTCGAGCAGCCGCCCGTGGCCGCGCACGATCAGCACCGGGCGGCGCGCGCCGTCCTCGCTCCACACCGCCAGCCCGCGCTCCACCAGCGCGCGCGCGGCGGCGTCGAGCGCGCTGCGCCCGTCGGCCAGCTCGCGCTCGAGCCGCTGGCGCGCCTCGGCGAGCGTGAGGCCGCCCAGCGTCGCGGTCATGTAATTGCCCGCCTCGACCAGCGCCGACGGATCGAGCGCGGCGGGCAGGTCGATGACGCGATTCTCCACCGCACCGTCCTCGCCGACCAGCACCGCCAGCGCCTGGGCGGGGCCGAGCGGGACGAAGCCGATCGAGCGCAGCACCGCCTCGCGCTTGGGCACCATCACCAGCCCGGCGCAGGCCGACAGGCCCGAGAGCGCCGCGGTGGTGGCGGCGAGCGCCTCCTCGACCGGCCCGGCCGCGGCGGCGCGCGCCTCGATCTGCGCGCGCTCCTCGAGCGAGGGCTCGCGCGCCTGCATCATGCCGTCGACGAAGAGGCGGAGGCCGCGCTCGGTCGGCATCCGCCCCGCCGAGGTGTGCGGCGCCGCCAACAGCCCCGCCAGCTCGAGCTGCGCGAGCACGTTGCGGATCGACGCGGGCGAGAGGTTGAGCCCCGCCTGCGCCAGCGCCTTGGAGCCGACCGGCTGGCCGCTGTGGAGATAGCCGTCGACGACGCGGCGGAAGATGTCGCGCGCGCGGTCGGTCAGCTCGGCGATCGGGGGGGAGGGCGTCACCGTCGCAATGTAGGCGGCGGCGCGCGCGGGCTCAACCGGGCGCGCGGCGGGTGGCGTCCGGGGCGCGAATGTTGCGAATGTTGAGTCACTGGCGCGTGTCGGGGCGAACGTTGAGTCACCCTTGCGGGGGCGGGCGACGAGAGCGGATGCCGAGGCGCCGGCGCGGGCGGCGGCGGATGTCGCGGGAGCGGTCACGCGTGCGGGATAGCAGGACGGGCGGGAGGTAGGACAGCGCGCGCCCCGCGCCGATCCTCCCCGGCACGGGGAGGGGGACCATGCGCAGCATGGTGGAGGGGGACTTCCGCGAGCGCCGCGCCGCGTGGCGAATCCCCTCCACCACCGCGCTGACGCGCGGCGGTCCCCCTCCCCGCCGAGCGGGGAGGATCCCTGCCGGCTGATCGAACGGCCTGCCCGGCTCCCGGCCAGCGGGTTCGAGCCGACGCGCGCCGCGCCGCGTGGCGAACCCCCTCCACCACCGCGCTGACTTGCGGCGGTCCCCCTCCCCGCCATGCGGGGAGGATCCCTGCCGGCCGATCGAACGGCCTGTCCGGCTTCAAGTCAGCGGGTTCGAGCCGACGCGCGCCGCGCGGCGCGGCGAGCCCCCTCCATCACCGGCCCGCGGGGAGGATCTCGGCCCGTCAGTCGAACAGCCCGTCCTGGCTCCCCGCCGGGGGGTTCAACCCGAGGTGCTTCCACCCGCCGGCGTTGAGCACGCGCCCGCGCGCGGTGCGCGCCACCAGCCCGAGCTGGATCAGATAGGGCTCGATCACTTCCTCGATCGTATCGCGCGGCTCGCTCAGCCCGGCGGCCAGCGTCTCTACCCCGACCGGACCGCCGCGGTACACGTCCGCGATCATCGTGAGGTAGCGCCGGTCCATCGCGTCCAGGCCGAGCGAGTCCACCTCGAGCCGGTTGAGCGCGCGGTCGGCCACGCCCGAATCAACCGTCGTCGCGCCCGCGACATTGGCGAAGTCGCGCACGCGCCGCAGCAGCCGCCCCGCGATCCGCGGCGTGCCGCGCGCGCGCCGCGCGATCTCGGCGGCGCCGTCGGGGGCGATGCCGAGGTCGAGCAGCCCCGCCGCGCGCGCCACCACGCGGGTCAGCTCCTCCACGGAGTAGAATTGCAGCCGCACCGGGATGCCGAACCGGTCGCGCAGCGGCGTGGTGAGCAGCCCCTGCCGCGTCGTCGCGCCCACCAGCGTGAAGCGCGGCAGGTCGATCCGCACCGAGCGCGCCGACGGCCCCTCGCCGATCATCAGGTCGAGCGCGCGGTCCTCCATCGCGGGGTAGAGCACCTCCTCGACCGCGGGCTGGAGCCGGTGGATCTCGTCGATGAACAGCACGTCGCCGTCCTCGAGGTTGGTGAGCAGCGCGGCGAGGTCGCCCGACTTGGCGATCACCGGCCCCGAGGTGGCGCGGAAGCCCACCCCCATCTCGCGCGCGATGATCTGCGCCAGCGTGGTCTTGCCGAGCCCGGGCGGGCCGAAGAACAGGACGTGGTCGAGCGCGTCGCCGCGCGAGCGTGCCGCGTCGATGAAGACGCGCAGGTTCTCGCGCGCGGCCTTCTGGCCGACGAAATCGTCGAGCGTCTTGGGGCGCAGCGCGGCGTCGACGTCCTCGACGCGGCGCGTGGATGAGATCAGGCGGTCGGCGTCGGTCACGCTTCGTTCCGTAGCGCGCGCCGGCGCGCGGGCAAAGCCCCGGTGGGTGTCTCAGGGCCGTCGTCGTGGGCACGCCACCTGCCCCATGTTCGTCATCCCCGCGCAGGCGGGGACCCAGACGCGCGGAGCCGGCGGCAGGAGCGCGACGACCGCGGGATCGTCTATCCTTCCGACGCTGAGACACGGCCGCGGCTCAGGTCAGGGAGAGCGCCGCGGCGTCAGCGCGTCTGGATCCCCGCCTGCGCGGGGATGACGGGGGAGGGAATGGCGGGGGAGGGAATGGCGTGATCGTATCGACCCAGACGCAGGGCCGTCACCCGTACCCGACGGTGCCAGCACCCCGCGGCGCTCACGCCAGCCGGTCGACCACCATCCCGCTGCTGCCCGGCGCGGGGCTGCCGTAGGTGGTGCCGCCGCCGAGGCTGGCGCGCAATTTGTCGAGCACGCGATCGAACTGGTCGAGCTGCGCGCCGGCACGACGGATCAGGCTGCCGGTCGAGACGGTCGTGTCGCTCTCGCCGAAGAAGTCCTTGAGCGAGGCGCCCGCGGCCGCGCTGAGCGCGCCGCCCGTCACCTGCGAGTCGACCCGCGCGCCGATCGTGCGATCCTGCGCCGGCGCCGCGGCGGGCGCGGCCGCCGCCGGCGTCGCCGCGCGCGCCGCCGGCGCGGCCGCGGGGGCCAGCGACGAGGAGGACAGCAGCGGCGTCAATGCGGTCACGGAGAACTCCCGGCGCCGCCGTCGGCGCCTTCGGCCAAAGGATTAGGCCGACAATGGTTGCTCAAAGGTGACCGGCTCGCCGCCCGCCCGACTCATTCCGTCGCAGAACCGGCGAAAATACAGCGTCATCAGCGAGTTGCGTTATATTTCAGCTGATCCGGCGTGAGCTGGAAGCCGACCAGCGCCTCGAAGCTGGCCGAGGCCACCGCGGTGCGCACCTGCGGGTCGGCGAGCGGGTCGAGCGCGGCGTCCTCGTCGCCCGCCTTGCGCTTCTTGGTCAGCCGGTCGCGCACCTCGGACGGCAGCGTCGCCGCCGAGCGTGCCACCGCGCTGGTCGCCTCGCCCGTCGCGGTGGCGACCGGCTGGCCCGCGTCGAAGTGGAGCGCGACCTGGCCGAGGCGCTTGGCCACCACCGAGCTGCCGCCGCGCGTGATCGCGATGAAATAGGGCAGCGTCACGTCGCGCGGCGCGTCGGCGCGGACGCGACGCGCGCGCACGTCGAAGGTGACGCGCGTGATCACGTCGCTGCCCTGGTCGTCGCAGGTCGAGCGCACGTTGCTGATCGTCGCCACCGTGTCGATCGCGCTGGCGGTGCGGCTGGCCGGCGGGTCGAACAAGGTGACGTCGCCCGTGCCCGCGGGCACCGCCACGGTCGGGCAGACCGATCGCACCGCGGTGATGCCCGCGCCGCCGCGCGAGACGTCGATCTCGCCGGTGCGCGCGCAGCCCGCCGCGAGCAGGAGGATCAGCGCGGCGGCGAGCGGGCGGTAGGAAGTCACGCGGGCAGGGTTCACAGGGCAATCCCGACAATCAGCACATGCGACAACGGGGCCGCGCGAACGGCCCCGGTCACGCCCGCAGCATAGGAACCGACTATCGCCGGAGCAAGCATTGGCGTAGACGCGGGCGCATGGCCGAACCCGTTCCCGCCCGCCGCCCGCTCGAGCTGCTGATCGCCGCGCCGCGCGGCTTCTGCGCCGGCGTCGACCGCGCGATCCGCATCGTCGAGCTGGCGATCGAGAAGCACGGCGCGCCCGTCTACGTCCGCCACGAGATCGTCCACAACAAGTTCGTGGTCGACTCGCTCAAGGCCAAGGGCGCGGTGTTCGTCGAGGAGCTGGACGAGGTGCCCGACGGCGCGCCCGTCGTCTTCTCGGCGCACGGCGTGCCCAAGTCGGTGCCCGCGGCGGCGCAAGATCGCGGGCTCGACTATCTCGACGCCACCTGCCCGCTGGTCTCCAAGGTCCACCGCCAGGCCGAGCGGCTGGTCGCGGCGGGGCGGCACATCCTGTTCATCGGCCACGCCGGCCACCCCGAGGTGATCGGCACCTTCGGCCAGGTCCCCGCCGGCGCGATGACGCTGATCGAGACGGTGGAGGACGTCGCGCGGCTGGCGCCGGGCGATCCCGCCAACCTCGCCTTCCTCACCCAGACGACCCTGTCGGTCGACGACACCGCCGCGGTGGTCGCCGCGCTGCACGCGCGTTTCCCCGCGATCCAGGCGCCGCACGGCGAGGACATCTGCTACGCCACCTCGAACCGCCAGGCGGCGGTGAAGGCGATCGCCGGGGCGTGCGACGCGGTGCTGGTGATCGGCGCGCCCAACTCGTCCAACTCGCTGCGGCTGGTGGAGGTGGCGGAGCGCCACGGCATCCGCTCGGCGCTGATCCAGCGCGCCGCCGAGCTCGACTGGGCCTTCCTCGACGGCGTGGGCACGCTGGGGGTCACCGCGGGTGCCTCGGCGCCCGAGCTGCTGGTGCGCGAGCTGGTCGACCTGCTCTCGACCCGCTTCGACGTGACCGAGCGCGAGGAAGAGACCACGCGCGAGACGATCGCCTTCAAGCTGCCGCGCGGGCTGGAGGCGGAGGCGGCGTAGCGGATCGGGGTGGAGCCCAGCTCATCCTCCCCTGGAAGGGAAGGATCGCTGATGGGGCCAATGAGCCGATACGGTCCGGTTCGGACGCCCCGCGGCGGCGGGGACACACTTCGCCCTTTCGCTCAGCCCGGACTTGACCCGGCATCCCCTCTTCCGCGAACGAGCCCCCCGCGGGCGCTCGGACGGCCGCCACGAGGGGGCGACAAGTGGCAGTCTACACGCAGGTATCCGCCGAGGCGCTCGCCGCCTTCCTCGCGCGCTACGACGCCGGCGCCCTGGTCTCGGCCAAGGGCATCGCCGAGGGCGTGGAGAATTCCAACTATCTCGTCGACACCACCGAGGCGCGCTTCATCCTCACGCTCTACGAGAAGCGTGTCGCCGCCGACGATCTCCCGTTCTTCCTCGCGCTGCTCGACCATCTCGCCGCCCGCGGCCTGCCGGTGCCGCCCGCCGTCGCCGACCGCGACGGCGTCGCGATCCAGCGGCTCGCTGAGCGGCCCGCCTGCCTGATCCGCTTCCTCCCCGGCGTGTCGGTGTCGCACCCCACGCCGGCGCAGGCGCGCGCCGCCGCGCGCGCGCTGGGCGAGATGCACGTCGCGCTCGCCGACTTCGCACCGACCCGCGCGAACTCGATGGGCGTGGCGACCTGGCGCCCGCTGCTCGACCGCTGCGGGCAGGACATGAACACGATCCAACCCGGCCTGTTCGACCGCGTCGCGCGCGCGCTCGACGGCATCGAGCGCGACTGGCCGCGCGACCTGCCGAGCGGCGCGATCCACGCCGACCTCTTCCCCGACAACGTGCTGATGCTCGGCGACGCGGTCACCGGCCTGATCGACTTCTACTTCGCCTGCACCGACCTCACCGCCTATGACCTGGCGGTGATGCACTCGGCCTGGGCCTTCGATGCCGCCGGCGCGCCGGCCGATCCGGCGGTGGGCGCGGCGCTGCTCGCGGGCTATGCCGAGGCCGCGCCGCTCGCCGCCGCCGAGCGCGCCGCGCTGCCGCTGCTCGCGCGCGGCGCCTGCGTCCGCTTTCTGCTGAGCCGCGCGTGGGACTGGCTGCACACGCCCGCCGACGCGCTGGTGACGCGCAAGGACCCGCTCGCCTACCTCCACCGCCTCGCCTGGTACGAGGCCCATCCGGACTGTTTTTCATGACCGAACTCACCCTCGTCGAGATGTTCACCGACGGCGCCTGCAAGGGCAATCCCGGCCCCGGCGGCTGGGGCGTGGTGATCCGCAGCGGCGCGCACGAGAAGGAGCTCTCCGGCGGCGACGCGGTCACCACCAACAACCGCATGGAGCTGACCGCCGCGATCGAGGGATTGAACGCGCTGACCCGCCCGTGCCGCGTCAAGCTGATGACCGACAGCCGCTACGTCATGGACGGGCTGACCAAATGGATCCACGGCTGGCGCAAGAACGGCTGGAAGACCGCCGACAAGAAGCCGGTGAAGAACGCCGAGCTGTGGCAGGCTTTGCTCGCCGCGGCCGAGCCGCACCGCGTCGAGTGGGAATGGGTCAAGGGCCACGCCGGCCACCCCGAGAACGAGCGCGCCGATCGGCTCGCCAGCGACGCCGCGGTGGCGGCGGGCCGCGCCGCGCGGGGGTGACGGCAGGCGGGGGTGACGGCGGGCGGAGGTGACGGCAGCAGGGCGAGGTCTCGACGGTCGCGTGTCCTCCGCTGGCAGGATCTCCTCCGCGCCATCGTCGCCCACCCCCGTCGCCAGGCGTCTTCCAGCGTGGGCGGGAGCACGCGATGGATCAGCGGAGGACGCCGGCGAGGGGCGGATGCGCCTGCCGCCGACACCGCCGGGCGCCGCACCGCCGCGCCCGCCCGACCGATTGCGGCTATCTTTTCGCGCGCCGCCGCCCTATCGCGTCCCGGCGACGTCGTATGCGACGGATCTCGGGCCGCTCCGCCCCATATCCCTTTCAAGCTAAACGAAGCCGGGCTGTCCCCTCGCGGCAGGCCCGTCACCTGGGATGAAGGACGCCCCCATGATCACCGGCACCGTCAAATTCTTCAACGCCGACAAGGGCTATGGCTTCATCGCGCCGGAGGACGGCAGCGGCGACGCGTTCGTCCACATCAGCGCGGTCGAGCGCGCCGGCCTGCGCACGCTCGATAAGGACCAGCGGCTCACCTACGAGCTGGAGACCGACCGGCGCGGCAAGACGTCGGCCGTCAACCTCCAGACGGCCTGAGCCGCGCATGGCGGTGGCCGAGGCGGCCCTCAGCACGCGTGACGTCGGCGCGGACGGCCCCTGGGGCGTGCTCGTCGACACCGCGGACCTTCCCGACGGGGGGCAACTCCATCTTCGCCGCCACGAACAGGATTACGAGATCCTGTTCGGCGACGAGCAGCTGATGGGCAGCTGGGCGGTCCGCTCGGAGGAGGCGCTCGCCACGCTGGCGCTGCGCCGGCTGGGCGCCGCGCCGCGCGTGCTGATCGGCGGGCTCGGCATGGGCTTCACGCTGGCGGCGGCGCGCGCCGCGCTGCCCGCCGACGCGACGATCGTGGTCGCGGAGCTCGTGCCCGAGGTGGTCGCCTGGGCGACCGGACCGCTGCGCCATATCCACGGCGAGTCGCTCGCGGACCACCGCGTGTCGCTCATCGTCGGCGACGTGCACGACGTCATCGCGGCGCAGGAGGCGCGCTTCGACGCGATCCTGCTCGACGTCGACAACGGCCCCGAGGGCCTGATCCATCTCGCCAACGAGCGGCTCTACTGCGGCTGGGGGCTGCGCGCCGCGCGCGCCGCGCTCCGGCCGGGCGGCACGCTGGCGGTGTGGTCGGCCTTCGCCGACGCCGACTTCACCGATCGGCTGCGGGCCGCCGGCTTCGCGGTCGACCTCGCCACCGTCGACCCCGACGGTCGCGGCGAGGCGCCGCCGCACACCATCTGGCTCGCCACGCGCTGACCGCGAGCGCGCGCGTCCGGCCGTTCGCCACCCGCCGCTGATCGCAAGCCGATTGACGCGCCGGTCGGAAGGCGCGAGCCGCGCCAGATCCTTGTGGCCCCCTGTTGGCAGCGCGCCGCTGACATCATCGAGAGAGCGTTGGTTGTGCGTCTAACATCGATCCTCGGGCTCCGCTCGCACGACATCGCGATCGACCTCGGCACCGTCAACACGCTGGTGCACGTCGCCGGGCGCGGCATCGTCATCGACGAGCCCTCGGTCGTGGCGGTGGAGGAGCGCGACGGCGTGACGCGCGTGCTCGCGGTCGGCGCCGACGCCAAGCTGATGATGGGCAAGACGCCCGAGCATATCCGCACGATCCGCCCGCTGCGCGACGGCGTGATCGCCGACCTCGACGTCGCCGAGCAGATGATCAAGCACTTCATCGACAAGGTGCACGGCGGGCAGAGCCGCTTCCAGCGCCGGCCGCGGATGGTGATCTCGATCCCGACCGGCTCGACCCAGGTCGAGCGCCGCGCGATCCGCCAGGCGGCGCTGAGCGCGGGCGCCTCCGAGGTGCGGCTGATCGAGGAGGCGCTCGCCGCCGCGCTCGGCGCCGGGCTGCCGATCACCGCGCCGACGGGGTCGATGGTCGTCGACATCGGCGGCGGCACCACCGAGGTGGCGGTGCTCTCGCTCAGCGGCCTGGCCTATAGCAGCTCGGTCCGAGTCGGCGGCGACAAGCTGGACGACGCGATCGCCTCGCACGTGCGCCGCCGCCACAATCTCATGATCGGCGAGGCGACCGCCGAGCGGATCAAGCTGACGATCGGCTCCGCCAGCCGCCCGTCCACCGAGGCCGACCGGGCGATGCGGGTGAAGGGGCGCGACCTCGTCAACGGCATCCCCAAGGAGATCAGCATCACCGAGGGCGAGATCGCCGACGCGCTCGCCGACCTGGTCGGCCAGATCGTCGAGGCGGTGCTGCGCACGCTCAGCCATATCAAGCCCGAGCTCGCCGCCGACGTGGTCGAGCAGGGCATCGTCATGACCGGCGGCGGCGCGATGCTGGCCCGGCTCGACGAGGTGCTCAGCGCCGCGACGGGGCTGCCGGTGGTGGTGGCCGACTCGCCGCTGCTGTGCGTCGCGGTCGGCGCGGGCCTCGCGCTCGAGGACCCGCTCCTGCGCGACGCGCTGTCGCAGGGATAAGGAGGGGTGACCCGGTCGGCGTTGGTCGTGACACTCGCTGTCGGCGACACCCCTCCGACGCGCTGCGCACACCTCCCCTCGCAGGGGAGGATGAAGTAGCATCAGGCGATCGAGACGCCGCCCCCCACGGCAACGCCAGGCGCCGCCCCGCCCTACCCGATCAGCAGCCGCGCGCCGAGCGCCGCCGCCAGCGCGGGGATCATCGTCACCGCGCCCACCTTGAGGAAGCGCCAGAAGCCGATGTCCTCGCCCTCGCGCCGGATCGCCTGCAGCCACAGGATCGTCGCCAGGCTGCCCGTGATCGAGAGGTTGGGGCCGAGGTCGACCCCGATCAGCAGCGCGTCCACCACCAGCCGCGGCGGGTGCGCCTGCGCCACCGCGGTGCTGGCAATCAGTCCGGCGGGCAGGTTGTTCATCAGGTTGGAGACGAACGCCAGCAGCGTCCCCGCCGCCGCCGCGCCGCGCACCGGCTCGGCCGCGGTGGTGCGCAGCGCCGCGGCGACCTGCGCGATCACGCCGGTGCGGTCGAGCGCCTCCACCAGCACGAACAGCCCCGCCACCAGCGGCAGCACGCTCCACGACACCTGGCGCGCCAGCCCCAGCGGCGACCGCCGCGCCAGCGCGCACACCAGCAGCGTCGTGACCACGCCGGCGACGCAGGTCGGCAGCCCCAGCGGCAGGTCACGCGCCGACATCACCAGCAGCAGCAGCGCGGTCGCCGCGATCCCGGCCAGCGCGGCACGCCCGCCGGCGGGGAGCGTCGTCGGCGCGACGTCGGTGGCGCAGCGGCCCGCCAGCCGCGCGCGCTCGGCCCAGCGCAGCGCGACGAAGGTCACGCCGATCGCCGCCACGGAGGGTAGCGCGAACGAGCCGAACCACTCGCCCAGCGGCGGCATCCGCCCGCCGTACAGCACCAGGTTGGCGGGGTTGGAGATCGGCAGCACGAAGCTGGCCGCGTTGGCGATCAGCGCGCAGGCGAACAGCAGCGGCAGCGGGTCCGCCCTCGCCTTGCGCGCCGCGGCATAGACCGCCGGGGTCAGCACCACCGCGGTGGCGTCGTTGGAGAGGAACGTGGTGGTGACGACGCCCGTGGCATAGACCAGCGCGAACAGCCGCCGCGGCGAGCCGCGCGCGTGCGCCGCCGCCGCCGCCGCGACCCAGTCGAACAGCCCCTGCTCGCGCGCGGTCTCGCTCAGCAGCATCATGCCGATCAGGAACAGATAGACGTCGCCGCCCTTCGCCACCGCGCCCAGCGCCGCCGGCCACGGCATCAGCCCGAGCAGCAGCAGCAGCGCCGCGCCCGCCACCGCCCAGATCGCCTCGGGCCAGCGGAACGGGCGCGCGATCACCGCGGCGGTGGCGGCGGCGCAGATCCCCCAGGTCGCTCCCGCGCCGAGGATCACCAGGGCCGACCGTTGGCGTTGGGGCCGAGCCGCGTGCCGAACAGGTGGCGCGACTCCCACGCCCCGATCGAGTGGATGGCGTTGCCCGGCGCCACCGGGCGACCGCGCTTGGGCGCGTCCTTCCGCTCGCGCACGAGCAGTTCGATCGTGTCCCGCGAGTCACCGCTCGCCACGGTGAGGCGGTGGAGCCCCGCGCGCGGCACCGTGATCGTCGCGCACCAGTTCGCGGCATGCGCGGCGTCCCGCTGCATCGGCCACGCCTCCCCGCCGAACGCTACCGTCGGCGCGGGCGCGCCCTGACCGAGCACGCGCGCGACCACCTCCACCTCGCCCGGCGCCGGGACATGGCAGGGATGATAGGGCCGCGTGATCAGCCGCACGTCGGCGGGGGAGAGGATCTGGACGTGCGGCCAGCCGGCGTCGAGCGGACGGAAGGTCCAGCTCGGCACGCCGCCGTGGACGCTCACCACCGAATAGCCCGGCGCGCCGCCCTCCTCCTCGATCTGCGCGCTCGACCGCGTCGCGCCGTAGACGGTGCGGCCGTCGTTGAGCAGTTCGTTGTAATGCGTGTGCCCGGTGTCGACGAAAGCGACGCCCGCGTCGGCGAACAGGGTCGCGAGCGCCTCGCCGCCGTCGGCATGGTCGGACGGGAAAGCGTGCATGAACACCAGCGGGGTGAGCGCCGCGTCGTCGTCGCTCTCCGCCAGCGCGCGCGCCAGCCGGTCGCGCTGGCCCGCGCCGAGGCGGAAGTCGGGCCCGCCGGCGCCCGCGCTGACCACGTCGAGGAACAGGCAGCGATGCCCGGCGATGACTCGGCTGAACGGGCGCCAGTCCGGCGGCGTGCCGGCGCGATAGGCCGCCAGCGTGCCGTCCTCGAAGTCATGGTCGCCGGGGATCGTCAGCACAGGCACGCGTGCCCCCGCGAGGGCGGCGCGGATCTCGGTATATTGCTCTGGCGTCGCATGGTTGGCGTTGTCGCCGGGCAGGAACAGGAAGTCGATGCCCTCGGGCACGTCGACCAGTCGCGCGACGACCTGTTCCAGCCGATCGATCCCCTGCCAACCGTCCGCGGCGTCGGCGTGGACGTCGCCGACATGGACCCAGGTGATGCTGCTGGTCACGCCGCCTGCCCCCCGCGCGCGCCGGCGCAGGCCGGGCGCAGCACCGCGGCGAAGCCGATCCACAGCGCCAGGCTGGCCAGCGCGAAACCGCCGAGCACGTAGAAGGCGACCCGGTAGCCCAGCGCCTGCGCCAGCCACCCGCCGATCGCGGGGCTGAGCGAGGCGCCGACGCCCTGCACCGTCATCACCGCGCCCTGGCCGACGTTGACCCGACCGGTACCGTCGAGCAGGCAGGCGACCAGCCCCGGCACCGCGACGCTCTGCAGGCCGGCCCCGATGCCGTCGAGCGCCTGGACCGGCCACACGCCCCAATGTTCGATGAAGGTGCCCGCCAGCGCGCCGCGCAGCGGCAGCGCGGCGAAGGAGATCAGCAGCACCAACCAATAGCCGCGCCCCGCCGCCATCCGCATCGCCAGCAGCGAGGTGATCACCATCACGCCCTGCGCCACCATCACGGTCGTGGCAGTGAACAGCGCCGGGTTGCCCTTGCCGGCGCCGACCACCGCCAGCCCGTACAGCGGCAGCATCGCGCCGTTGCCGAGGTGGAAGCAGGCGAGCGCGGCGGCGAGGATCAGCATCGGTCGGTTCTCGAGCAGCGCGCGGAAGCCCTGCGCGGCGCCGCCCGGTTCGTCGACACCGTCCTTCTTCTCCAGCCCGCGCGCGGCGTCATGGTCGATCGCGCGCTCGGGGATGCTCAGCACGCACAGGATCGCGAGCACGCCGAACGCGGCGGCGAGGTAGAAGATCGCGGGCATGCCGAACTTCCAGCCGAGCCAGCCCGACAGCCCCGCGCCGACCATGTTGCCGGCGTGGTTCCACGCCTGGTTGCGGCCGTTCTGCGCGTTGAAGCCGCGCTGGCGCACGATGCCGAGCGTCATGCCCGTCACCGCGGGCCCGATCGCCGCACCCGCGATCGCGGTGGCGACCTGGCTGACCGTCACCACCCAGGCCGACTGCGACAGCAGGATCAGGAACGAGGCCATCACCGTGCAGATGCCGGTGACGATCACGATCAGCCGCTTCTTCTCGCTGTGGTCGATCACCGCGCCCGCGGGCACCGTCATCACCATGCCGGCGACCCCGCCGACCGTCATCACCGTGCCGATCGGGCCCGCGGTCCAGCCGCGCTGTTGCAGGAACACGCCGAGGAACGGGCCGATACCGGCCTGCATGTCCGCCATGAAGAAGTTGAGTGCCTGGAGCGCGCGGGTGGCGCGCGTGCGGTCGGCGTCGCCGCCCGGGGTCGTCGAGGATATCGCGCCTGCTGCCGTCGCCATCGCCGCCTCCGGATCGCCCGGCACCTAACCCAGCAATCGTTTGAAATATCCGCATCGGCACTGATTTAAGTCAGCGTCGCGGAGGATCGCGTCACAACGCGCGGGTGAGCAGCCGCGCGCGCCCGACCACGACGAGCGCGCGCGCGGCGACCCGCTGCGTCGGCCAGTCGGGGTTGTCGCTTCGCACCGCGACGGTCGCGCCCTCGGGCACCAGCCGCTTGACCGCGAGCCCCTCGTCGCGGCGGATGACGTAGATCGCGCCGCCCGCCGGTGGCCGGCGGTCGGCGGTGTCGACCAGCAGCCGATCGCCGTCGCACAAGGTGGGCGCCATCGACTCGCCCGCCACCGTGATCAGCGAGGCGGCGGCGGGCGTGATCCCGGCGGCGCGAAGCAGCGCGCGCGGCACCGCCTCGGCGCGGAGCACGCGCTCTTCCGCGACATGGCCCTGGCCCGCCGCGGCGCGCACCGCCAGCCATGGCACCGCCACGTCGTCCTCGCGCGGCGCGGCGCCGAGTGCCGCCTCGTCGAGCGCGAGGAAGTCGGCGAGTAGCCGCCGCTCGCGCTCGGGCAGCCGCCGCGGCGAGCCGCGCAGCACGAACTGGCTGAGATAGGCCTGGTTGCGGCCGATCATCCGCGACAGCGCGGAGAGGGCCACGCCGCGCTCGGCGGCGGCACGCGTGAGCGCCTGCTGCGGGGTCTCGACCATGCACGACCCTAGACTGAGGATTTTTCCTCGACAAGTTGGAAAAGTGAGAACAGATGAAGAACAGGTGAGTCGAGGGAGAGTATCGATGAGTCTGTTGATGGAGATCGAGCGCTATCTGCGCCGGACCGGGATCGCGGCGACGACCTTCGGGCGGCGCGCGATCAACGACCCGCGGCTGGTCGGCGACCTGCGCCGCGGGCGCGTACCGGGCGAGCGGACGCGGCGGCGGATCGAGGCGGTGCTGCGCGCGGGTGTGCGATGAGCGCGCGGCGGCTGCAGCGCGCGCTGGCGCGCTCCGCGGCGCGCGCGGGCGCGTCGGTGGCGATCGAGCGCCACCGCGCGGTGGCGTGGCACAGCGCCACCTTCGCGGGCGACCGGCACGAGCTGGTGCTGGAGGGGCGCAGTGACCCACGGCTCGACGCCTGGCTCGACGCGCTCGACGCCGACTCGGTCGCGCTGCCGGGGCACGTGCTGGCGGACCTGCGCGTGGTGGCGCGCGACAGCGACGCGCGGGCGACGCGCGCGCGGCTGGAAGGAGTGACGGTGGTGACGGGGTGACGCGCCCCGCCCGCGCGGAGGTGATGGCACCGCGCCGACGGCGCCGTCACCTTCCGGTCGTCGTTCCGGTCACCGTCCGGCGCCGGATCGGCTCTGCCCCTTATGGCCGCTCATAGGCCTTGGGCAGCGCGCCCTCGGTCGGCGTCAGGTAGCGGTCGCGCAGCTCGGTCTGGCGCGAGCGCATCGGCTGCGCGCGACCGTCGACCCAGGTCGCCACCGGCACCGACGACAGCTCGAGCGGGTCGCCGTCCCACAGCACGACGTCGGCGCGGCGGCCCGGTCGCAGCGAGCCGATCTCGCCGCCCAGCCCGATCGCCTCGGCCGGCCCGCTGGTGATCGAGGCCCAGGCCTGGCCCCAGTCGAGCCCGGTCGCGCCCGGCACGCGCGTGATCGCCACCAGGTTGCCCGCGAACTGGCGCAGCACATGGTCGCCGCCCGACGCCCCGGTCGAGGCCAGCGCCACCTGCACCCCCGCCGCGCGCATCCGCCCGACGTTCGACTCGGTCGCGGCCAGGCTCTCGAAGCTGGCGGGCAGGTCGGCGAGCGCGTGCGCGATCACCGGCACGCGCGCCGCGGCGATCTCGCGCGCCACCAGCCAGCCCTCGGCGACGCCGACCAATACCAGCTTCACCTTGGGATAATCGCGCGTCATCCCGAGCACCTGGCGGATATCCGCGGCGCGCTCGACATGGACCAGCAGCGGCAGCTGCCCGTCGAGCACGCGCCCCAGCGTCTCGGCATCGGCGCGGGTCACCAGCGAGTCGCGCGAGCGCCCGTCGAACGCCTTGGGATCGCGGCGATAGTCCTGCGCCTGCCGGAAGGCGTCGCGCAGCAGCGCCCAGGCCGCGGGGCGGCTGCCGCCGGCGAGCTTGCCGCCGTCCTCGCCGAGCTCGACATATTCGAACGCGCGCGCGCGGGTCAGCGCGTCGGGGTCGCTGCCGAGGTCGATCACCGCGCCCTGCCCCGCGAAGATCGACCCGCCCGCCGCGGGCGCGACGATCGCGCGCGTCACGCCGCCGAGCCGCTCGTTGGCGATCTTCACCCCCGCCGGGTTGATCGCGACCGACACGTCGATCGAGGCCTTGTACGGCGAGCCGCGCGCGCCCGCGTCGTTGCTCTCGGACACGCCGTCGGCGTCGACCAGCGACAGATCGGTCATCGCCGAGACCACGCCCGGCGTCACCCATCTGCCCGTCGCGTCGACCACCTCGGCGCCCGCCGGCACCGCGACCCCGGCGCCCGCGGCGACGACCCGGCCGTTCGCGATCACCAAGGTGCCGCGCTCGATGGGCGCCGAGCCGTCGCCGATCGCGACGGTGCCGCCGGTGATCGCGATCGTCTGCGAAGCGGCGGGCGGCGCCAGCAGGCCGGCGAGGAGCGCGAGGGAGACGGAGGGGGAGAGGAGCAGCGCGCGCGTCACTTGACGTCTCCCGAACCGGGCTGGCCGAGCTCGAAGTCGCTCACCGGGCGGCGCTTCGGGTCGCTCGAATCATAGAGCAGCGCGCCGTCGACCCAGACCTTCTCCGGCCGGGTGTAGACGCTGAAGGGATTGCCGTTCCACAGCACCGCGTCGCCCATCTTGCCGGGGCGCAGGCTGCCGGTCTGCTGATCGATGCCGAGCGCCTTGGCCGGCCCGAGCGAGAGCCACTTCCACGCCGCCTCGTCGCTCACCTGGATCCCGGCGTGGCGCGCGGAAGAGAGCACCTTGGCGACCTCCTGGTTGAGCCGCTGGATGCCGTTCTCGTCGTCCGAGTGGATCATCGCGCACGCGCCCGACTTGTCGAGGATCGCGAGATTCTCGCCGATCCCGTCGTAGCTCTCCATCTTGAAGCCGTACCAATCGGCCCAGACCGCGGCGCAGGTGCCGCTGGCCTTGAGCAGGTCGGCGATCTTGTACGCCTCGACCGCGTGGTGGAAGGCGGTGACGTGATAGCCGAACTCCTTGGCCATATCGAGCACGATGGCCATCTCGTCGGCGCGGTAGCAGTGGTTCTGCACCAGGATCTCGCCCGCGAGCACGCCGCGCAGCGTGTCCATCGCGATGTCGCGGTCGGGCGGGTCGCCGCCCTCCTTCTCGTACTTGTCCCACTTGCGCTTGTACGCCACCGCCTTGGCCCAGGTCTGGCGGTCGACCGCGACGTTGCCCATCCGCGTCGACGGCTCGCGGTTCTTGCTGCCGTAGACCCGCTTGGGATTCTCGCCGCACGCCATCTTCAGGCCGTAGGGCGCGCCGGGGAACTTCATCGCCTGCATGGTGCGGGCGTAGACGTTCTTGAGCACCACGCTGCGCCCGCCCATCAGGTTGGCCGAGCCGGGCAGGATCTGCAGCGTCGTGACGCCGCCGTTGGCGAGCGCGCGGCCGAAGCCGGGGTCCTGCGGCCACACGCTGTGCTCGGCCCAGACGTCGGCGGTGATCGGCGCGGTCGCCTCGTTGCCGTCGGACAGGGCCTGCACCTGCGGGCTGGGATAGTCGCCGAGGTGACTGTGGATGTCGACGATGCCGGGCGTGATATACTTGCCGGTCCCGTCGATCACGGTCGCGCCCGCGGGCGCGTCGAGCGACTGGCCCACCGCGACCACCTTGCCGTCGCCGAGCAGCACCGCACCGCGATCGATCCGGCCGCCCTCGCCGTCGAACACGGTGACGTTGCGGACGAGCGTCGGCACGCCGGGATAAGCGTGATAGGTCGAGGGGTAAGGATCGCGCGCGTATTTGACCGGCGGCGCCTTGGCCGCGGCGCTCCTGGGGCGATCCTTCCCGTCACTCGCGCAGGCGGCGAGCGGCAGCGCGATCGCGACCGCGCCCCACAGCGCGCCGCGCCCTCGACCGAGCTTCATGCGTTAACCCCTTTTGTTATGCTCTACCCTCTCCGGGATCATGGAACGGGGGGAGCGCGGCGGTCAAGCTCCGTGCGAATATGGGACGGCGGGACGCGACATCTGCCATGGCAAGACTTCAACTGTCTCTTCTACCGAACTCATGTTAGAACTATTGACATGGGCGCGTTGACGGCCTCTCTGCCGCTGTATAGACGCCACATCATCATTTCGAGGAGTGTTACGATGAACGACGAGACCGCCAGCACCAATGTGGTCGAGCTCGCGACCGAACTGACGATCGCCTGGCTGTCCAATCCCAACACGCGCGCCTCGGGCGAGGACGTCCCGGCGTTTCTGCGCACGATGCACGACGCGGTGTCGAACCTGTCGTCGAGCACTTCGGTGGCCGCGTCGGAGGAACCGGCGAGCGACTATACCCCCGCGGTGTCGGTGCGTAAGTCGCTGGCGTCGAAGGATCATCTGATCTCGCTGATCGACGGCAAGCCGTACAAGACGCTGCGCCGCCATCTCGCCGGCCACGGCCTGACGCCCGACGACTATCGCCAGCGCTTCGGCCTGAAGTCGGACTATCCGATGGTCGCCGAGAATTACTCGCAGGCGCGCCGCGACATGGCGAAGAAGATCGGCCTCGGCCGCAAGCCCGGCGCGCGCCGCGCCGCCGAGGAAGAGGCGACGCCGGCCCCCGCGCCGCGCGGCCGCCGCAAGTCGGCCCCGGCCGAGGCCTGAGCCCGGCCCGATCCGGCGGGGTCGACGGCGTGACCGACGCCCCCGCCACCGGGCTGGTCGAGCGCGCGCGCGGCGCGCTCGGTGACCGGCTGCGCGCGCTGGTGGCGAGCGAGCGGCTCGACCTGGCGCGCCCCCCCGGCGATCCCGGGCTGATCGCGCGCGACTCGCCCGCCTGGGCGGTGCACGCCGATTT
Source organism: Sphingomonas folli (assembly GCF_019429525.1). Lineage (GTDB taxonomy): Bacteria > Pseudomonadota > Alphaproteobacteria > Sphingomonadales > Sphingomonadaceae > Sphingomonas > Sphingomonas folii. Next base: position 71,427 of record NZ_JAHXZL010000015.1, read on the forward strand.
CGCCGCCATGATGATCGGCGGCATCTCCGCCCTGCTGCTCCAGATGCTTCACCCGCGCGCGCTCGCCGGCGTCTGGGACCATAGCGGCTTCCGCGACGACCGGCTCGGCCGGCTGCGCCGCACCGCGAGCTTCATCGCGGTCACCACCTTCGGCGCGAGCGACACCGCCGCGCGCGCGATCGCGCAGGTGCGCCGCGTCCACGAGCATGTCACCGGCACGCTGCCCGACGGCACGCCCTATCGCGCCGACGACCCGGCGCTGCTCACCTGGATCCACGTCGCCGAGGTGGACAGCTTCCTGCGCGCCTATCTGCGCTATCGCGACCCCTCGCTAAGCGCCGCCGCGCAGGACCGCTACCTCGCCGACACCGCGGTGGTGGCGGAGAAGCTCGGTGCGACCGAGGTGCCGCGCTCGCGCGCCGCGGTGGCGGACTATTACGCGCGCGTGCTGCCCGCGCTGCGCGCCGACCATCGCACGCGCGAGGTGGCCGCGGCGCTGCTCGCGCCGGGCGACGACGCGGCGGGCGCGGCGGCGCTAGCGCTGGCGGGGGCGGCGGCGGTGGACCTGCTCCCGGGCTGGGCGGCGGCGCTGCACGGCCGCCTGCCGAGCGCCGCCGCGCGCCCCGCGATCCGCGCCGGCGCCGACGGCATGAGCCGCGTGCTGCGCTGGGCGCTGAAGACGCGGTGAGGGCCTCGGTCCTGCGAGGGACGAGCGGGCGACGCGGCGTGAGTCGCGACGGCGGGGCCCAGTCGCCTCACCATGTCACGTCGACGCTCAGCGTGAGGCGGCGACCGAAGTCGTCGACGATCCCGCTGCCGAAGGCGTACGACTGCGCCATCGTCCCCGCCGTCATTTTGTCGAAGACGTTGCGGACGTTGAACGTCACGCCGAAGCGCCGCTGCTCACCGAAGCTGTAGCCGATCGAGGCATCGTGCAGGCTGTAGGCCGGCACGCGGATGAAGTCGCGCACCTCGTTCCGCGCGTCGGTGCCCGCGACCGGCGCGCCGCTCGAGAAATAGCGCGTCCCCTCGTACCAGTTCCACACCCATTGCGCGAAGAAGCCGCCGCGCTCGACGGACGGACGCAGCTGCGTCCGCCACTTGCTGACGCCGATGCTGCCCGCGCTCTCCTGCGCCAGCGCGAGATCGTTGTCGGGCGCGGAGAGATAGTGGAACAGCCGGTAGACGTTGCCGTACAGGGCGAGGGCCCCTTCCCCCAGCGGCACGCGATAGTCGAGCGTGGCGTTCGCGGCCTCGACCTGCAGCTTGCCGAGGTTGATGAAGCCGGTGGTGAAGCCGTTGTCGACCTCGAAGGCGCGCTCCCTGCCAGCCGGGATCCGCCTGAAGAAGTCGCAGGTGTTCGCCCCGATCTCGCGGCGGTTGTTCGGATAGCCCGGGCTGTCGAGGCAGAGCTGCATCGCCGTGTCGATGTCGCCCGGCGCGATCTGATCGACCAAGCGGACGCGCAGATAGTCGACGCCCAGCCGCAGCCGTGGCAGCACCGCCGGCGTCAGGATCGCTCCCACCGTCCAGCTGCGGCCGCGTTCGGGGCGGAGCCCGGGCGTGCCGTCGTACACGCCGGTGATGGTCGCGCCGGAGGGGACGTAATCGTTGAGGAAGCGGTCCGCGCCGGCGGTGTCGCTGGCCAGGCCGGCGTCGATGACCGCCTTGCGGCAGTTGGCGAGCCGCAGCGCGGGACGCGTGCCCTGCCCGATCTGGTTCGAGGCGCAGGGATCGGTCGGGGTAGTGAAGGCCGACTGACCCCCGAGGAACAGCTCGCTGATATTGGGCTGGCGGATCGATCGCGTGATGTTGCCGCGGAACAGCAGGCCGTCGAACGGCGTCCACGTCCCCGCCAACGACCAGACCCGGTTCCACTTGCCCTGCTGGTGCTGCACCAGCGTGCCGCCGTCGAGCAGGCTGACGTCGGGCGCGGCACCGCTCTGGCGGACGAAGCGGATCCCGGGATTGAGCGTCAGACCGCGCAACAGCGGTGCGCCGACATCCTGGCCCAGCAGCGGGACGCTGGTCTCGCCGCCGAACTCGACCGACTGGATATGTCCCTCCGTCGGCGCCAGCGGCGCCCATCGCAGCGCCCCGTCGTGCGAACGCCGGTCGGTACGATAGTCGAGCCCCTCGCGGCGATATTCGCCGAACAGCGCGTAGCGCAGCGCGCCGCCGGGCAGGTCGGCCACTGCCCCCGACAGCGTGGCCTGGCCAAAGACCATCTCCGAGCGATTGTGCATCGTCATCGGCGCGGCGACATAGCCGCGTGCCGCGGCCGACATCCGGCCATAGCCGAAGAGATCGAGCGGCTGGCACGCGGCCACCTGCGCGGCGGTGGCGACGCGCCGCAGCCGTCGCTCGACGTAGCGGCCGTCCGCGCCTTTCTCGCGCACGATCTCCTCGCCGACCACGCCGCGCGGCGTCCGCCCGACCGCGTCCGCCCCGGCGGTCTGCGCGCGGCAGACGATCCTGCCACTGGCGTCGCGCACCGCGTCGGCGGCGAGCGCATATTCCACGTCGAGCAGGCTGTACTGCCGCACCGTCAGATCGTCGCGGCCGTAGCTCAGCGAGGCATCATAATGTGTCGTCCTACCGAAGGCGGGGAAGGTACCGCGCGCGCCGATGACGGTGCGATAGACGTCGCTGACCGACGTGACCGGACTGTCACCCACCAGATCCTGGTTGCGCCGCGACAGCAGGAACCGGTCGGTCACCCCCGCGGCGCGGAGCTGGTCGCGCGCCTGGTCGCTGAGGAACGGGTTGGCGAGCTGCATCGTCAGCACGGTATATTCGGCGGTGGAGGCCGCGATGCTGTTGACGTTGGCCCCGTTGCGCGGCGCGATCGAGCGCAGGTGCGCATATTGGTTCTCGGTATAGAGCGTCAGTCCCGTGCCCACGTCATAATGGCCCAGCAGCGTGGCGAGGGCGCGATCCTGCTGGACGTGGAGCGTGACGTATCTCGACGTGTCGCCGAGCGCGACCGCGTCGCCGCCGATCGCGCCGCCGGTGGTGCTCGGCGTCACCGCCGCGTCGCTGATCACCGCCGGCAGGATCGGCGAGAGGCCGCCGGCGGCGTCGAAGCGTAGCGGGACCGCCACCCGGGGCAGTGCCCCGCGCGTCGCCGCGTCCGTGTTCGTCTTCGTCAGGAAGCCGCGCGTGAACGTCCCGAGGAAGGCGTTGATGTCGGCGCCGGGATGCTGCGCGAGATACTCGCGCGGCGTCGGCAGATGGGCCTGGAGCAGGTTGAGCGCGAGCGAGTCGCGCTGCGCCGCGCTGCCGCCCGCCCCGGCCAGCGCGGGAGCGAAGCGCGCGATCACCGCCGCGTCGAAGGCGTCGCGCGCCGTCGCGCCGGCATCGCTCGCGCGCGTGCCCGGCAGCGACGCCGGGGCGAAGGCGCAGAAGCCGCTGAGATCGGTCACGCGACAGCCGCTGCCGATGCCGACCGGACGGCCGGGGACGATGTTCAGGTTGCCCGCGATCGACCACAGGGCCTGCGGGCGATAATGCGGCGACACGTCGAGATCGTTCGGATCGGTGGTGGTAGGCCCCTGATAGGCGGCGGGGAGATAGTCGCCGAGATAGCCTGGCGCGGCGAAGCTGAACACCGCGCCGGGGAAGGACTCGAGCAGCGACCCGCCGAGATAGCCCGCGCCCGCGATGTTGTTGGGCACGCCGTCGGCGTTGGCCGCGAAGAACGCGCTCCCGCCGCCGCCATCGAGCGAGGGCTGGTACGCCGTGTCGCGCCTGCCCCCGTTGCGGAACGAGGTCGGCGCGAAATAGCCCGCGCGACGGCCGGCGCGGCGGTCGCCGGTGAGCGCGTCGTCGTGATCATATTCCACTGCCAGCGTGACGTTGCCGCGGCCGCCGGCGAGATCGCGCCCCGCCACGAGGCTGAGCCGCTGGCGCGCACCGTCGCCGCGCGCGGTCAACCCGCTCAGCGCACCGGCGCTGATGCTCTGGAAATGGTCCTTGAGCACGATGTTGACCACGCCGGCGACCGCGTCCGAGCCGTAAGCGACCGCGCCGCCGACGGTGACCACGTCGGTGCGCTCGATCAGCGCGGCGGGCAGCGCGCCGAGATCGACCTGCGAGCCGGTGATATTGCCGGCGACGAACAGCGTCGCGGCGTTGCCCGAGACGTAGCGGCGGCCGTTGAGCAGCGTCAGCGTGCGGTTCGAGCCGAGCCCGAGCAGGTCGACGTACGACTGGCCGAGGCTCGAGGGCTGGCCACCGTTGGTGCCATAAGGCGAGGCACCGGCCTCGATCAGCGGCACGTCGGTGAGCGCGTCGAGCACGTTGGTGAAGGCGCGGCGCTGGATCTGCTCGCCGCTGACCTGCGCGCCCGGGATCACGCCCTCATAGGCGGGCCGGACGATGCGCGAGCCGGTGACCACCACGTCCCTGGCGGGCTCGTCCACCGCGGGCGTGTCGGGCGCGGCCTGCGCCCGCGCGATCGCCGGTACCATCGCGCCGCCCACCAGCGCGGTCGCGGCCAGTAACGTCACTCTCCTCATGCCTCGCCCCCTCGTGCGGCCGCCATCGGCCGGAGAGCGAGACTGCGACGTGCAATAAAAACGCCGCAACTCTGTTACCCGGAAGCAACAGAATCACGGCGTTAGACTTCTCAGTAACTTACCGGCAGGGCGCCGGTAGGCTCACCGCATTGGGTGACACATTGCGGTGATCACGCGCTCGCGCTCACCACGACGGGTCACCCCCGCCCCGCTCAGCCCACCACGACGGTGACCGCGCGGCGGTTCTGCGCCCAGCTCTCCTCGTCCGAGCCGAGCGCGACCGGGCGCTCCTTGCCGTAGCTGATCGTGGTGATCCGCCCCGGCGCGATGCCGCGCGCGACGAGATAGTTCTTCGCCGCGTTGGCGCGGCGGTCGCCCAGCGCGAGATTATACTCGCGCGTGCCGCGCTCGTCGGCATGGCCCTCCACCGTGATGCGCACGTTGGGATAACGCGTCAGCCACGCCGCCTGGCTGTCGAGGATGCCGCGCGCGGTGCCGTCGATGTCATACATGTCGAGCCCGAACAGCACCGTGTCGCTCTGCGCCGAGCGCTTGAAATCGGCCGCCGAGCCCGGCGTGATCCCGCCGTTGGGATCGGTCGCGCCGGTCGACGGCGGCGCCTCGGGCGCGCCGCCGGGCGCGGGCGGCAGCACGTCGGGGCGCTTCTTCGAGCAGGCCGCGGTGGCGACCAGCGCGGTCGCCATCAACAGGGTGGTCGTCAGTCGTGCCATCGCATGTTCTCCCGTGTTCGCCGATATCGTGGTTGTCGTGTCTCAGCGACGAGTGTCGCCGCTTCCGCTCACGGGCGCAATGGCCCCCAGGCGGGGTCCGAGCCGTCGAGCGGGGTGGGCACGCGGCGCTCGTTGACGCCCGTCAGGTCGACCGACCACAGGTCGGCCTTGCCCGCGTTGCCGCGGCCCTGGCGGAAGAACATCAGCACGCGGCCGTTGGGGCTCCACGACGGGCCCTCGTCCTGCCAGCTGTTGGTCAGCAGCTTCTCGCCCGATCCGCTCGGGCTCATGATGCCGATGCGGAACGCGCCCTGGATCTTGGTGAAGGCGATCAGGTCGCCGCGCGGGCTCCACACCGGCGTGGCGTAGCGCCCGCCGCCGAAGCTGATGCGCTGCTGGTTCGATCCGTCCGCGTTCATCACGTAGATCTGCTGCCCGCCCGAGCGGTCGCTCTCGAACACGATCCTCGACCCGTCGGGCGAGTAGCTGCCGCCGGTGTCGATGCCCGGCGCGTTGGTCAGCCGCTGCGGCGTGCCGCCCGCCGCCGAGACGCGGTACAGGTCGGTGTTGCCCGCCTGCGCCATCGAGAACAGGATGTAGCGCCCGTCCGGCGAGAAGCGCGGCGCGAAGGTGGTGGCGACGTTCTGCACCACCAGCCGCTGCCGCCCCGAGCCGAGCTCGTAGATGTAGATGGCGGGCGTCCTCCCCACGTAGCTCATATAGACGATCGACTGCTGGTTGGGCGCGAAGCGCGGCGTCAGCACGATCGAGGAGCCCGCGGTGAGGAAGCGGCTGTTGGCGCCGTCCTGGTCCATGATCGCGAGCCGCTTGATGCGGTTGGCCTTGGGCCCGGTCTCGCTGACATAGACGACGCGGCTGTCGAAATAGGCGCCCTCCCCGGTGAGGCGGGTGTAGACCATGTCGGCGCATTTGTGCGCGGCGCGGCGCCAGTCCGACGGCGGCACGACGAAGCCCTGGCGCGTCAGCTCGGTGCGCGCCGAGACGTCGTAGAGGTAGCAGCCGACCGTCAGCGTGCCGTCCCCGTTGGCGCGGATATAGCCCTGCACCAGTGCCTGCGCGCCCGAGCCGCCCCAATAGTCATAGGCGGGCGCGGTCACCTCGGGGAAGGCGATCGCGCGCGTGGCGCCCGACGCCAGCGGGTTGAACAGCCCCGAGTTGCGCAGGTCGTTGGCGACGATCTCGCTGAGCTGGCGGCCGAGCCGGTCGGTCGGGCCGGCGGGAGTCTGCACCACCGACTGGGTCGGCATCGGCGGGATCGCGATCGGCATCGGCGCCGAGATGCCGCCGGTGACGTCCACCTCGAGCGGCGGCGGGGTCTGGCCCGCGGGCGCGGCGCCGGGCTGCTGCGCGGGCGCTGGTGCCGCGGGGGTGCCGGCGGGCGGGACGAGCTGCGCCGCGGCGGGGGTGGCGAGGAGGGTGAGCGCGGAGGCGAGGAGCGCGGTGAGGCTGGCGCGGGCGGCGGCGCGCGAGCTCAGTCGACCCTCACTGCCACCCCGGCGAACGCCGGGGTCCAGGTGGGAAGGCCCTCGTGATCCTCGCGAGACGTCCCCCAACTGGACCCCGGCGTCCGCCGGGGTGGAGCCTTCGGGGACCACACCTGGCGAGGTGACGGCCGAAGAGGAGGTCACCGGGCCGAAGCCCAGTGCCGAGGTACCGCAGAGTCGGATTCGCATCACCGCAGCTTCCAATTGTAGTTGATGTTGCTCCACCCCCCGTTGGCGGTGGCGTAATATTCGGCCGGCAGCTTGAGCGGCGAACAGCCCTTGAACGCGGCGACGCCGAGATCGACCACGCGCCGCGCGTAGCGCTGGTTGTCGCCGTCCACCCCGGTCTGCTTCACCACCGTCGGCACCGCCGCCAGCGTGCCGTCGCGGTTGAGCCGCAGGTTGAGCGTGGTGACGATCTGGTTGGCGCCGGGGCCGGGATCCACCTGGCGGTCGGCGCAGGGCTGGATCTGGCGCGCGATCGCCTGCTGGATCCCCGCCAGCGCGCGCGCGTCGACCCGCGCCGCGGAGGGCGGCGCGTCGCTCTCCCTGGCGCTGCTCTTCTCCGCGGTGAGGCCCTTGAGGAAGTCGCTGCCGAGCCGGCCGCCCTTGGCGCGCTCGGCCTTGGCGGTCTCGGTCTTGCCCTCGCCCTTGGCCGCGGCGGCGGGCGCCTTAGCCTTGCTCGGCGCGCTCGCGGCGCTCTGCTGCTTGGTCGGCGCGGCCTTGCTCGGCGCCTTCTCCGCGGCCGGGGCGGGCTTGGGCCTGGGCTGCGGCCTCGGCTCGGGCCGGGGCGCGGGCGCCGGCTTGGGCGGCGCTGGTTTGGGCGGGGCGGGCTTGGGCGGCGCGGGCTTCGGCTCCGGCCTGGGTTCGGGACGCGGCTCGGGGACCGGCGCGGGCGCGGGCACCGGCGCGGGCGGCGCCGCGGCGGGCGGGGGCGAGTCGACCGGCTCGCCCGCCTCGGGCGACACGCGCTGCGACGGCGGCTCGGTCGCCGCGGGCGCGGCGGCCTCGAGCGCGACGTCCTGCACGAGGCTCACCTCGACCGGGTTCTGCTTCAGCTTGATCGGGTTGGGCGTGTCGAGGAAGCCGACCGACAGCAGGCCGAAGAGCAGGATGTGCCCGGCCGCCGCGACTCCCAGCCCGATCTTCTCGGCGCGCTCCACGTCCGCGTCAGTCCTCACCGACCGTGACGAGCGCGACGCGGTTGAGCCCGGCGCGGTTCAGCTCGCCCATCACGCGCATCACGCGGCCATAGTCGAGCCCGCGGTCGGCGCGCAGGAACACCTGGGGCGGCTGGCCGTCCTTCCCCGTCGCCGCGATCGCGGCGAGCCGCGACGGCAGCGCGTCGGCGGGCACCTCCTCCTTGGCGACGAAGATGCGGCCCTGCTCGTCGAGCGAGATCTCGGTCGGCTGCTGGTCCTGGTCGAGCGGCTTGGCGCGGCTGTCGGGCAGGTTCACCGGCACGCCCTGGGTGAGCAGCGGCGCGGTGACCATGAAGATGATCAGCAGCACCAGCATGACGTCGACCAGCGGCGTCACGTTGATCTCCGCCATCGGCGCCTTGCGGCCCCTGCCGCGCGTGGAGGGGAGGTTCATCGCCACGGCGCGGCCCTCAGCGCTCGCCGTCGAGCTGGCGCGACAGCGTGGCGTGGAAGCCGTCGGCGAAGCGGTTGAGCCGCGCCTCGATGCGGTTGATCGCGTGGCCGAAGCGGTTGTACGCGATCACCGCGGGGATCGCCGCGAACAGCCCGATCGCGGTGGCGAACAAGGCCTCGGCGATGCCCGGCGCCACCACCGAGAGGCTGGTGTTCTGCTGGCTGGCGATCGCGGTGAAGCTGCGCATGATGCCCCACACCGTGCCGAACAGCCCGACGAACGGCGCCACCGCGCCGACCGTGGCGAGCACGTTGAGCCGGTCCGAGATGTCGTCGATCTCCTTGGCCACCGCGGCGCCCATCACGGTGCCCAGCCGCTCGCGCGTGCCGTCGCGGTCGATCGCGTTGCCGTTGGTCGAGCGGCGCCACTCGGTGACGCCCGCGGCGAGCACGCGCGCCGAGGGCAGGTTGGTCTGGCCGTTGGCCTTGTAGAAGGCGTCGATGTCGTCGGCCTTCCAGAAGTCGCGCTCGAATTGCGCGCTCTTCCTCTTGGTGCGGCCCAGCTTGAGCCAGAAGCCGATGATGATCGCCCAGGTCCACACGCTGGCGAGCAGCAGGCCCAGCATCACGCCCTTCACCACCCAATCGGCCTGGAGGAACAGCGCGATCGGCGACAGCGTCGCGGCGTCGGTCTGCAAGATCGGATTCAAGGCGTCTCTTCCCCTGTGGTGTCCGCCGCGGCGGTGGCGGCGAGGCGGCGGAACTGCTCGAGCCAGGCCGCCGGCTGGCGCCGCGGCCGACCGTCGGTGCCGACCAGTGCCGCGGTGACCTCCGCCCGCGCCAGCATTTCCGTGCCGCGCCTGACTGTCTGATGAATGACCACGCTGGCGGCGCGCGCCTGCGCGACAATGCTCTCGACCAGCAGCGCGTCGCCGAGCCGCGCCGGCGCGGCGTAGCGGATGCGCAGGTCGGCGATGGCATAGGCGCCGCCGCCCGCCTCGAAGTGCGCGCGCTGGTCGATCCCCGCCGCCCTTAGCATGTCCGAGCGGGCGCGCTCCATGTAGCGCAGGTAGTTGGCGTGATAGACGACGCCCGACAGATCCGTGTCCTCGAAATAGACGCGCAGCGGGAAGAGGTGCACCCTCCCCGCGAACCGCCCCTCCGCTGGCTGATCCTGGCCGCCCGCCGTCATGGCTAGGGCTGGTAACCGATGCGCCGGGGGGTGGGAACCCCGCTTGGCGGCGACGTGGGTCACCGCGGTGTCGCGGTCCCCTACGCCTCCCTCCCCGGCGGGTACCGCGCCCGGGCGGGGCGGCGGGCGAGCGGCGCTATTCCGCCTCGACCGCCGCGGCGGTCTCGCGCGCGCGCTTGCGCTCGGTGAACCAGATGCCGACGATCGCCAACTCGTAGAGGATCACCAGCGGGATCGCGAGCAGCAGCTGCGAGCCGACGTCGGGCGGCGTCAGCACCGCCGCGATCGCGAAGGCGCCGACGATGGCGTAGCGCCGCGCGCCGATCAGCTGCTTGCGCGTCACGATCCCGGCGCGCTCGAGCAGCATCAGCAGCACCGGCAGCAGGAAGGCGGCACCGAAGCCGAACAGGAACTGCATGACGAAGCTGAGATAATAGCCCATCGCCGGCAGCGCCTGCTGGTGCACCCCGCCGACGTCGCCGGAGAAGCCGAGCAGGAAGTGCAGCGCCATCGGGATGGCGACGTAATAGGCCATCGACGCGCCGAGCAGGAACAGCACCGGCGTCGCCAGCAGGAACGGCAGCAGCGCGCGCTTCTCCTTGCGGTACAGGCCGGGCGCGATGAACTGCCACAGCTGCATCGCGATCACCGGGAAGGAGATCATCGTCGCGGCGAAGAACGCCACCTTCACCTGGACGAAGAAGGCCTCGAACAGCTGCGTGTAGATCAGCGTCTTCTGCCCCGCGCCCAGCAGCGGCTGGACGAGGAAGGCGAAGATGTCCTCGGCGAAATACCAGCACACCGCGAACGACAGCACCACCGCGGCGATGCAGTAGAGCAGGCGGCGGCGCAGCTCGAGCAGATGGTCGAGCAGCGGCGCGCGGCTGTCTTCGAGCTCGTCGACGACCTCGCTCACGACGGTGCCTTGCTGTCGGCCGCGGGGGATTCATGGGGCGCGCCCGGCACGACGTGCGGCTGCTCCACCATCACCGGCGGATGGTCCTCGGGCGGCGCCTCCTGCGGAACGGCGGGTGCCGCCGCGTCGGCGGGCGCGTGCCCGATCTGCGCGGGGGCGTGCTCGGCCGGCTCGGGCGGGGGCGGCGGGATCATCGGGTGCTCGCGCATGATCCGCTCATTCTCCGCCTTCCACTTCTTCTCCATCTCCTCCAGCTCGGCCTCACGCACCATCTCGTCGAAGCCGGCGCGGAACTGACGCCCCACCGCGCGCGCGCGGCCGACCCAATAGCCGACCACCCGCATCGCCTTGGGCAGGTCCTTGGGGCCGATCACCACCAGCGCGACCAGCGCGACCAGCAGGAACTCGGACGAATCGATGTTGAACATTCAGCGTGCCGGCCGGATGCGAGGGATCAGCGCCGCTCCTCGCGGACTCGGTCGGCGTCGCGGTCGAAGGCCGGCTCGGCGCTCGACTGCGCCTCGATCCGAGGCTTGGGGGCGCGATCCTCCGCGTCCTCCTCGGCCATGCCCTTCTTGAAGTTCTTCACACCCTTGGCGACGTCCCCCATCAGGTTCGAGAAACGCCCGCCGCCGAGCAGCAGGACCGCCACGATCGCGAGGATGAGGATATGCGGAAGACTGAAGCTGCCCATCACGGAATCTCCTAATTGAGTGTCATCTAGTCCTCGTCGGCGTCTTTTTCTACCGCGAGTTGCTCGAAGGCGAGATCGACCGGATCGAGCAGCCCCGCGGCGCGCAGATCGTCGAGCCCGGGGAGGTCGCGCCGGCTGGCGAGCCCGAAATGAGACAGGAACTCCGGGGTCGTGGCGTAGGTGAGCGGGCGCCCCGGCACCTCGCGCCGCCCGGCGGGTCGGACCCAGCCCGCCTCCATCAGCACGTCGAGCGTCCCCTTGGCGACCTGGACGCCGCGGATCGCCTCGATCTCGGCGCGGCTGACCGGCTCGTGATAGGCGATGATCGCGAGGGTCTCGATCCCCGCGCGGCTGAGCCGGCGCACCTCCTCGCGGTCGCGGCGCAGCAGGTGCGCGAGGTCGGGCGCGGTCTGGAAGTGCCAGCGCCCGCCGCGCTCGACCAGCTCGACGCCGCGCCCGCGATACCGCTCGGCCACCGCGGCGAGCGCGGCCCGCAGGTCGCTGCTGCCGTCGCCGTCGCCGACATAGGCACGCAGCGAGTCGAGCGAGAGCGGCTCGGCGCTGGCGAACAGCACCGCCTCGACCGCGCGCTCGATCGCGGCGCTCACGCCGCGGGCCGGCGCAGGTAGAGCGGCGCGAACGGCGCCTCCTGGCGCAGCTCCACCCGCCCCTGCCGCGCCAGCTCGAGCGCGGCGAGGAAGCTCGACGCCAGCGCCGAGCGGCGCAGGGCGACGCTGGCCTGCTCGGGCAGGAACGCCTCGATCGCGCGCCAGTCGACCGCGCTGCCCACCAGCGCCGCGACCCGCGCGATCGCCGCCTCCAGCGTCATCACCTCGCGATCGTGGACCACGTGCATCACCGGGCGCGAGCGCGCCGAGACGCGGCCGTAGGCGGTCATCAGCTCGTACAGGTCGGCGGTCCACTGCGCGCGGCGCACGGTGCGCAGGCCCTCCGGCGCGGCACGGCGGAAGACGTCGCGGCCGAGCCGGTCGCGCGCCATCAGCCGCGCGCCGGCGTCGCGCATCGCGTCGAGCCGCTCCAGCCGCAGCTGCAGCCGCGTCGCCAGCTCGTCGGCGTCGGGCTCCACCTCGGGGTCGCGCGGCAGCAGCAGCGCCGACTTGAGATAGGCCAGCCACGCCGCCATCACGAGATAGTCGGCGGCGAGCTCGAGCTGGAGCACGCGCGCGCGCTCGACGTAGCGGAGATATTGCTCGACCAGCGCGAGGATCGAGATCTCGCGCAGGTCGACCTTCTGCGCGCGCGCGAGCGACAACAGCAGGTCGAGCGGGCCCTCCCAGCCGTCGAGGTCGAGCGTCAGCTGCTCGGGCACGTCGCTCACCGCGCGGCACCGGGACGTGGGGGCAAGGCGCTGACGCGGCACATGGGCGGTACCGTGGCACGTGGCGCCCGGTGCGGCTAGGGGTGGCGGTGGCTCCGGCCGCCCTAACGACAAGCTGTTCCCCGGCGAACGCCGGGGCCAGGTGGGGGCGACGGTGGGACCCAGGACAGCCTTTCCAGACTGGCCCCCGGCCTCCGCCGGGGAACAGCTCAGGGCAAGCGGCTCACGCTACTATCGAAGCCTACACCAGCGCCAGCAGCCGGTCGCGCGTGTCGAGCAGCGCGGCCATGTCGCCCGCGGGCGGGGTCAGCGTCGCCATCGCGCGCGCCAGTCGTGCCAGCGACACCGGCGCGATATCGTCCAGCCGCGCGACGATCTCCTCCATCTCGGGCATGCGCGCCCAGCAGTCGAGCACCAGGTCGCACCCGGCCGCGATCGCCCCCGCGGCCTTCTCGCCCGCGGTGCCCGAGAGCGCCTTCATGTCGATGTCGTCGGTCATCAGCAGCCCGTCGAAGCCGATCGCGCCGCGGATCACCTGCTCGATCAGCACCGGCGACAGCGTCGCGGGGCGCTCGCGGTCCCACGCCTCGAAGACGATGTGGCTCGTCATCCCCATCGGCGCGTGCGCCAGCGCGCGGAACGGCGCCAGATCGTCCTCCAGTTCCTCCGCCGAGGCGGTGACGGTGGGGAGGTGATAGTGCGTGTCCACCACCGCGCGGCCGTGCCCGGGCATATGCTTGACGACTCCGACCACCCCGCCCGCCGCCAGCCCCTCCAGCGTGGCGCGGCCCAGCGCGGCGACGCGCATCGGCTCGCCGCCGAAGGCGCGCGACGCGATCGCCTCGGTCGTGTCCGCCCGCGCCACGTCGAGGATCGGGTGGCAGTCGACCGTGATCCCCATCTCGGCCAGCATCAGGCCCAGCGCGTGCGCGTTGGCGCGTGCCGCCTCGATCGCCGACACCGGCGCCAGCTCGTACAGCCGGTCGAACGCCGGCCCAGCCGGGAACGCCGGCCACTCGGGCGGCCCGAGCCGCGCGACGCGGCCGCCCTCCTGGTCGACCAGGATGGGCACGTCGTCGCGCCCCTCCAGCGCGCGCAGCGAGTCGGTCAGCCTTCGCAGCTGGGCGCGATCGGCGACGTTGCGCTTGAACAGGATATAGCCGGCGGGCCGCGCGGCACGGAAGAAGTCGCGCTCGGACGCGCTGAGCTCGAGGCCGGACAGGCCGAAGATGACGGGCTTCATGCGCGCGGCTTGTAGAGCGCCCTGGCGGGCGGGGGAAATCCTCTATGATGGGGTGCGGCGTAGCGCGTCGGACCCCGCGGCGCGGGTCGGGCGTTGAACCCTGTCTGCCGCGGCGCGGAGGGGAGTCGCATGTCGTATCGCATCCTGGGCGCGCTCGCGATCGCCTCGATCACCTTCATCACCGGGGCGCTGGCCGCATCGCCCGCGTCCGCGCAGCAGCGCGCCGGACCGCCCGACGCGACCGCGCCCACGGGCGCCGAGCCCGACGTGCTGGCGGACCAGCCGCTGATCCCGACCGAACCGGGGCAGGCGAAGCGGCGCGAGCCGCTGCGCGTGCGAGTCGGGCTCGGGCCGCAGCTGGTCCCCGGCTTCCCCGGCAACGACGCGCTGCGGCTCACCCCGATGATCAGCGTGGCGCGCGCGCGCGGTGACACGCCGTTCGGCTATGGCGCGCCCGACGACGGTACGACGATCGCGCTGATCCGCCGCGGCCGCACCGAGTTCGGCCCGACGGTGGAGTTGCAGGGCCGGCGCCGCACCGACGACATCGTCCCCGGCCTGCCGGCGGTCGGGCGCACGGTCGAGCTGGGCGGCTACGCGCAGACCTGGACCGAGGACCGCTGGCGCTGGCACGGCGAGCTGCGCAAGGGGCTGGGCGGCCACGAGGGTTGGATCAGCCAGCTCGGCGTCGACTATGTCCGCCGCGACCGCGACGCCTGGCTGGTCTCGCTCGGCCCGCGCGTGGTGGTGACCGACTCGCGCTACCAGCGCGCCTGGTTCGGCGTCTCGCCCGAGGCGGCGGCGCGCACTGGGCTGGCGGCCTATTCGCCCGGCGGCGGGATCCAGTCGCTCGGCGCGACCAGCCGCGTGCTCTACGCGCTGACGCCGCGCTGGGGGGTGCAGGCGCAGGCGGTGTACCAGCGGCTGATCGACGACGCCGCGCGCTCGCCGGTGATCCGCCGGGTGAACTCGCAGGACCAGCTCTCGGCCGGGATCGCGCTGACCTACACCTTCTCGATCCGGCGGTGACGCGGGCGCGGGACGGGACATCACGCGATCGCGCGGCTTCGCCGATCGCGGGTCACCCTGGAAACGTGTAACGATCCACTCGTCCCGGCGCGCACCGGCCGAGGACAAACCCGCACCGCGGATCCAGGGACGTGTTCGCGATGACCTTCTCGACGACGGTGGCGGATCCGCGATCGGCGTCGGCGAGACGCCACCCGGCCACCTCGCTCCGCTCACGCGCAATTCATCGCGCCTCCCCCATATAGGGCCCATGTACGCGGCAGCTCGGCAGGATCGGTACGGGGCGGCGCTCGCCTCGGCGGCGCTGACGGCGCTGCTCGGCTGGGCGCTGCTGACCGGGCTCGCGGGCGGGGCCGTGCGCGCGCGGGTCGACCAGGGCCTCGCGCTGTTCCGGGTCACGCCCCCGCCGCCGCGACCCGAGACGAAGGTGGCGCCGCTGCGCGCGGCGAGTCCGCGCCGCTCCGGGCGCGCCGCGCCCGCCAATATCCGCAGCCAGGCGACTCAGGTGGCCGCGCCGCGTCCGATCGTGGTCGTGCCGGTCCCGCCGCCGCCGATCACCGTCGCGCTCAAGCCCTTCGCCGGCAGCGCGCCGACCCAGGGCGCGACCGAGCGGGTCGGCCCCGGGACGGGCGCCGGGGGGGCCGGCGACGGCACCGGCAGCGGTGGCTGGGGCGACGGCGACGGCGGCGGTGGGGGCGACAGCGCACCGGTGTGGAAGCGCGGCCAGCTGACCGACGCCGACTACCCGCCCGAGGTCGGCGAGGCCGGCTTCCAGGGCACGGTGACGGTCAAGTTCCTGGTGTGGACCGACGGCCGCGTGCGCGACTGCGAGGTGATGCGCTCGAGCGGCAGCGACTCGCTCGATGCGACGACCTGCCGGCTGATCCAGCGCCGTTTCCGCTACGACCCGTCGCGCGACGCGTCCGGGCGGGCGGTGCCGGCGTGGATCCTGGAGAACCACGAGTGGGTGATCGAGGCCGAGCCGACGGGACGCTGACCCGCGCCGACCGGCCTCAGCGCCGCGCCAGTTCGCGCCCGCCGGCCGGCTCCATCATCGCGCCCGCGACATAGGCCTCGTCGGTCACCTCGACCGTCGCCCCCAGCGCGGTGGCCGCGAACAGCTTCTTGGCGAAGGCCGCGGGCAGCCGCACGCAGCCGTGCGAGGCGGGAAAGCCCGGGTTGCGCCCGGCGTGCAGCGCGACGCCGTCCCAGGTCAGCCGCTGCATGAACGGCATCGGCGCGTCGTCGTAGAGGTTGGAGCGGTGCATCGCCTTCTTCTCGAGGACGGTGAAGCGCCCGAGCGGGGTTGGCTTCTCGTCGGAGCCCGTCGATACCGACGATGCCGCGATCATCTTGCTCCCGCGAAACACATAGGCGCGCTGGTCGGGCAGCGAGATCAGCACGCTCACCGGCCCCGAGGCGGCGGGATCGTCGGCCCAGAGGAAGCGCCCCGGCGGCATCACGGCGGCCGCCTCGGTGATCGCGAGATCGTCCATCGCCTCGGCCGCGGCCGGCGCCACGACCGCCACCAGGGCGAGCGCCGCGATCGCGGACGCCACGGAACGCACGACTCCACGAGCAGCGAATCGCCGCATCCAGTCCTCCATCACGGTCGTATATCCGCCCGCCGCGTGATCGCGTCCGGGTCAGTCACTGCAACAAACGCGCCATTAGCCTTTTGGTGCCAGCGACGAAGCGTTGCGCTTTCGCGGCAAGTGATCGGAACGAGCGCACGGCACGCCGCAAACGTTGACGATCGTTAACCAGGTCCATGCTATATCCAAGGCAATGGAGCGGGGATTAGCCGAAGTGATGATGGACACGCACGACCGGGTGCATTCGCGCCGTGCTTTGTTGAAGACCGGCGGACTGTTCGCGGGTGCTCTGATGATCCCGGGGGCGGTGTCGGCCGGGATGCGCGATCGCGCGCGCGGCGCGCCCGAGAGCCTGGTGCCGCACGACTTCTTCGAGACGCCGCACGCCCCCGCGCCGCGCCCCGTGCTGGCGGCGCCGGCGCGGCCGGCCGCGATCTCGGCCCCGGGGGTCAACCCGCGGCTGCTGCAGCGCGCGCTGGCCGCGCTGGAGCGTCACGGCGATCGCGTCGCGCAGCGCGACCGCATCGCGGTGGCGGACTTCAGCGCCGGCTCGAGCGAGCCGCGCTTCCACCTGATCAACCTCGAGAGCGGGCGCACCGTGTCGAAACTGGTCGCGCACGGCAGCGGCTCGGACCCGACGCATACCGGCTATCTCCAGCGCTTCTCGAACACCGACGGCTCGAACGCCTCGTGCGAGGGCGCCTTCCTCGCGGCCGACTATTACGTCGGCAAGCACGGCAAGTCGCAGCGGCTGATCGGTCTGGACCGCACCAACGACAACGCTCTGTCGCGCGCGATCGTGGTCCATGCCGCCTGGTATGCCAACCCGGAGATGATCCGGCAGCGCGGCATGCTCGGGCGCAGCCAGGGCTGTTTCGCGGTCGGCGAGAGCGAGTTGACCGAGGTGTTCGAGCGGCTCGGGCCGGGCCGGATGATCTACGCCGCGAAGGTGTGACGCGTCAGCGGCGGCGGTCGAACGCCGCCAGCTCATAGGCGATCGACGCCTCGACCAGATGCTCCCACAGCGCCGCGATCGCGTCGCCGGGCAGGTCTTGCGCCTCGGCGGCGGCGCGCGCCTGCGCGATCACCTGCGCCTTGCGTGCCTCGTCGCGCACATGTCCGCGCTCGGGCTTGATGCGCGCGGCGGCGTCCATATAGTCGAAGCGACGGCGCAGCAGCGTGACCAGCTCGCGGTCGAGCGCGTCGACGCCCGCGCGCACCTCCGCCATGTTGGTACAATCGGGGCCGGCGAGGATCTCGGTCATGCCGCGCTGCCTGCCCTCGCGCGACGGCGCTGTCCAGCGGCGCGGCGGCGCGGTCACGTCGCGGCGGGGATGACGCTTGCCCATGCGACGCGAATCGGTTACGCGCGCTGGGCCTCCCGGCGCACCGGGACGCGGGTGTAGCTCAATGGTAGAGCAGAAGCTTCCCAAGCTTACGACGAGGGTTCGATTCCCTTCACCCGCTCCACACCCCCCCCGCGTTCATCCCGCCTTACCGATCGTTAACCAGCGCGTGCTAAGATCCGTCCCGACACCAAGGGGGGGATGTTCCGCGTGGCCTCGCAGCCTGATATCGATCACCGGCGCGACCCGCGCTTCAACACCGAGTGTCGCGCGATGGCGCGAGTCGCGATCTCGGTGACCATCCTCGACGTCTCGGCCAACGGCCTGCGCGCGCGCATCTCGCTGCCGCTCGCGGTCGGCACGCTGCTCAAATTCTCGCTGCCGGGGGGCAGCGAACACCACGCGCGGATCGCCTGGCACGACGGCGACGTGTTCGGCTGCGAGTTCATGAAGACGCTCAACTCGCACGAGCTGCGCCGCGTCGTCGAGGCGAGCAGCAACGCCGCGCCGGTCGCGATCAGCGGCTGAGCGGCGCGACCGGGGTCAGCGCCACGGAGCGCGCGACGCGGTCGACCCGCAGCGTGAACTCGGGCAGCCGCAGCTCGAACCCCTCCGCCTTGGCCCAGTCGCCGTCGCGCATCGGCGCCCCGTCGAGCCGATACCAGCGCGCGTCGTGGCGCAGCGTCGGATCGGTGAGCGCGGGTATCGCGCGGCGCCGGGCCGCCAGCTCGGCGACGGCATCCTCCAGCGCGACGTCGCGCCCCGTCCAGTCGAGCCAGGTGGTGGCATTGTCCTGCGCGTACGCGTTGTTGTTGCCGCGCTGGGTGCGGCCGAACTCGTCGCCGGCGGTGAGCAGGATCGTGCCGCGCGTGGCGAACAGCGTCGCGAGCAGCGCGCGCGCGTCGGCGCCGCGACGTTGCAGCACCGCGGCATCGTCGCTCTCTCCCTCGACGCCGTTGTTCCAGGCGATCTCGCCCGCGTGGCCGTCGCGATTGCCCTCGCCGTTGGCGTGGTTGTGGCGCTCCCCGTGCGCGACGAGATCGGCGAGCGCGAAGCCGTCGTGCGCGGCGACGAAGCTGACCCCGCGCGTGCGCTCGGCCCCGAACACGTCGCTCGAGCCCGACAGCCGCGTCGCCAGCGCGCCCGCGCTCCCGTCGCCGCGCCAGAAGCGGCGGACGTCGTCGCGGTAGCGGTCGTTCCACTCCCACCAGCTCTCCGGGAAGGCGCCGAGCTGGTAGCCGCCCGGCCCCGTGTCCCACGGCTCGGCGATCATCACGCGGTCGCGCAGCAGCGGGTCGGCGGCGATCGCGGCGAAGATCGGCGCGTCGGCGGCGAAGCCGGGGCCGCGCGCCATCACCGTGGCGAGATCGAAGCGGAAGCCGTCGACGCCCGCGCGCGCGACGAAGTGGCGCAAGGAGTCGAGCACCAGCGCGCGCACCCAGGGCTGCGCGACATCGAGCGTGTTGCCCGTCCCCGTGTCGTTGATCAGCGTGCCGTCGGGCGCGCGCGCGTAGGCGGTGTCGTCGAGCCCGCGCAGCGACAGCGTCGGGCCGAGCGTGTCACTCTCGCCGCTATGGTTGAAGACGAGGTCGAGGATCGTGCCGATCCCCGCCGCGCGCAGCGCCGCGACGGTGTCGCGCAGCTCGCGCATCCCGCCGGGCACCAGCCGCGGGTCGAGCGCCATCGGCACCACCGGGTTGTAGCCCCAGGCGTTGCGCAGGCCGAGCGGCGGCAGGTGGCGCTCGTCGACCCAGGCGACGATCGGCATCAGCTCGACCGCCCCGACGCCGACCTTGCGCAGGTGCGCGATCACCGCGGGGTGCGCCAGCGCCGCGACGGTGCCGCGCTGCGCCGCGGGCACGTCGGGGTGCAGCATGGTGAAACCGCGGACGTTGAGCTCGTAGATCAGCCCGCCCGCGCGCGTGAGCGGCGGCAGGTCGAGCGGCGGCAGCGGCGCGCGCACGATCGCCTTGGGCACCTGCGCGGCGGTGTCGGCGCCACGTTCGGCCAGCCGCGGGTCATAGACGAAGGGTCGGTCGAGCTCGGTCGCTTGCGGGTCGACGAGCAGCTTGGCCGGATCGAACGGCGCCTCGCCCTCGGCGCGGAAGCCGTAGCGAGCGCCCTCGCGCGCGCCGGCGACATGGGCGCGCCAGTCGTCGCCGTCGCGCACCATCGCGACGCGACGCTCCGCCTCGCCGTCGAACAAGCAGAGCCACAGCGCCGTCGCGGCGGGGGCGCGCACCGCGAAGGCGACGCCCCCCGCCTCGACCGTCGCGGTCACGTCACGACATCGGGGCGCTCGCGGCCGGTGTGCTGGCGGATCGCGGCGAGCTGCTCGGCCGCGGCGACGATGTCGGCGAGCATGTCGCCGGTCTCGGCGTCGAGCTGACCGCCCGCGGGCTCGTAGCGCTCGAGGTACACGCGCAGCGTCGCGCCGCTGGTGCCGGTGCCCGAGAGGCGGAAGACGACGCGGCTGCCGCCCTCGAACAGCACGCGCACCCCCTGGTGGCGGCTGACCGACGCGTCGGTCGGGTCCTCATAGGCGAAATCGTCGGCCGCCGCGATCGTCAGCCCGGTGACCTCGGTGCCCGGCAGCGACGCCAGCTGGCCGCGCAGCGCGCGCATCAGCGTGTCCGCCGCGGCGCTGTCGACGCCCTCGTAATCGTGGCGCGCGTAATAGTTGCGGCCGTAGGTGGCCCAATGTTCGCGCGCGATCTGATCGACGCTCTTGCCCGTCGCCGCGAGGATGTTGAGCCACAGCAACACCGCCCACAGCCCGTCCTTCTCGCGGACATGGTCGCTGCCGGTGCCCGCGCTCTCCTCGCCGCAGATGGTCGCCATGCCGGCGTCGAGCAAATTGCCGAAGAACTTCCAGCCGGTCGGCGTCTCATAGGCCGGGATGCCGAGCTTCTCGGCGACGCGGTCGGCCGCGGCGCTGGTCGGCATCGAGCGCGCGATGCCCTTGAGCCCGCTCTTGTACCCCGGCGCGAGATGCGCGTTGGCGGCGAGCATCGCGAGACTGTCCGAGGGGGTGACGAAGCGGTTCCGCCCGATGATCAGGTTGCGGTCGCCGTCGCCGTCCGAGGCGGCGCCGAAGTCGGGCGCGTCGGCGGACATCATCAGCTCGTACAGCGCGCGCGCGTGGACGAGGTTGGGATCGGGATGGTGCCCGCCGAAATCCTCCAGCGGCGTGCCGTTGCGCACCGTGCCCGGCGCGAAGCCGAGCCGACGCTCGAGGATCTCGGTCGCGTACGGCCCGGTCACCGCGCTCATCGCGTCGAACGCCACGGTCAGACCGGCGGCGCGGATCGCGGCGAAGTCGAACAGCTGCTCCATCAGCGCGGCATAATCGGCGACGGGGTCGATCACCTCGACCGTCATGCCCTCCACCGTCACCTCGCCGAGCGCGTCCAGGTCGACGTCGGCGCTGTCGGCGGCGTGCCACTCGCTGAGTGACAGGGTGCGCGCGTGGATCGCCTCGGTCACCTTCTCGGGCGCGGGGCCGCCGTTCGCGACATTGTACTTGATCCCGAAGTCCTCGTCGGGGCCGCCGGGATTGTGGCTCGCCGACAGCACCAGCCCCCCGAGCGCGCCGCGCCGGCGGATCACGTTCGACGCCGCCGGGGTCGAGAGGATGCCGCCCTGCCCCACCACCGCGCGCGCGAAGCCAGCGGCCGCGGCCATGCGGATCGCCTTCTGGATCACGGCGCGGTTGAGGTAGCGGCCGTCGCCGCCGATCACGAGCGTGGCGCCCTCCTTGCCGTCGACCACATCGAACACCGACTGGATGAAGTTCTCGGCGTAGTTGGGCTGCTCGAACACGCGCACCTTCTTGCGCAGCCCCGAGGTGCCGGGCTTCTGGTCGTCGAACGGCGTGGTGGCTTCGGTGACGATCATGCGGCGAGCAGCTCCCTGTACAATTGCGCGTAGCGGCGACCGCTCGTCGCCCATGAGAAATCGGCCGCCATGCCGGCGCGCTGGATCTGCTCCCAGCGCGCGGCATCGGCGTAGAGGTCGGTCGCCAGCGCGATCGCACCCGCCAGTGACTCGTACGTGACGGTATCGAACTGAATACCGGTGGCAACCCCCGCCGCCAGCGCGGCGGCATTGGCGTGGATCACGGTGTCGGCGAGGCCGCCGGTGCGCGCCACCACGGGCACGCAGCCGTAGGCGAGCCCGTAGAGCTGGGTCAGGCCGCACGGCTCGAAGCGCGACGGGATCAGGATCGCGTCGCTGCCCGCCTGGAGCAGGTGCGACAGCGCCTCGTCATAGCCGAGCCGCACGCCGACCTGGCCGGGGAAGCGCTCGGCGGCGTCGCGGAAGGCCTGTTCCAGCCAGGCGTCGCCCGAGCCGAGCAGCGCCAGCCGCCCGCCGCGCTCGACCAGCGCGGGGATCGCGTCGGCGAGCACGTCCATCCCCTTCTGCCACGTCAGCCGGCTGACGACGCAGAAGATCGGGCCATCGCCGGGATCGAGCGCGAAGGCCTGCTCCACGGCGCGCTTGTTGGCGGCGCGGCGGCCGAGCGTGGTGGCGTCGTAGCGCGCCGGGAGCGACGTGTCGGCGGCGGGCGACCACACCGCGGTGTCGATGCCGTTGACGATCCCGCTGACGCGGCGCTGGCGCGTGCGGATCAGCCCTTCCAACCCCATGCCGAAGTCGGGCGAGAGGATCTCGCGCGCGTAGGTCGGGCTGACGGTGGTGATCGCGTCGGCGGACTCGAGCCCCGCCTTGAGGTAGCCGACCCCGCCGTAATATTCGACGCCGTCGACCGCGAAGGCGTGCGCGGGCAGCGCCAGCGAGGCGAAGATGCCCACGTCGTAGCGGCCCTGGAAGGCGATGTTGTGGATCGTCATGACGGTGCGCGGCGCGTCCTCGGCGGGCGGCGCGAAGCGGAGATAGGCCGGCGCCAGCCCCGACTGCCAGTCGTGCGCGTGGAGCACGTCGTGTCGCTCGCCCGCCACCGCGCCGCCGGCCACGTCCGCCGCGGCGCGCGCGAAGGCGGCGAAGCGGCGCCAATTGTCGTCCCAGTCGCGCCCTGCCGGGTCGCCATAGGGGCCGCCCTCGCGCGCGAAATAGCCGGGCGCGTCGAGCACGAGCAGGCGGTGGCCGGCGAGCTCGCCTTCCAGCAGCTGCGCCGGCGCGCCGAGCAGGTCGGGCCAGCGGTGGAGCGGCGCGCCCGAGTCCTCGAGCGCGGCGAGGACGCGCGGGTAGCCGGGCAGGAAGGTGGTCACGTCGACGCCGTGCGGCGCCAGCGCCGCGGGCAGCGCGCCGACGACGTCGCCCAGCCCGCCCGTCTTCACCAGCGGATAGGCCTCGGACGCGACCGAGAGGACCGAGAGCGCCATCTCAGCCGAGGCGATCGATCATCGGCTGGGTGATCAGGCACACGCCCTTGTCGGTGCGGCGGAAGCGGCTGCCGTCGAGCTCCGGATCCTCGCCGACGACGAGCCCGTCCGGGATGATCACGCCCCGGTCGAGCACCACCTTGCTCAGCCGCGCGCCGCGGCCGATGTGGCAATAGGGCAGCACCACCGCCTCGTCGAGCGAGGAAAAGCTGTGCGCGCGAACGCCGGTCGAGACGAGGCTGCGGTGGACGTTCGAGCCCGAGATGATCGTGTCGCCCGCGATCAGGCTCGACACCGCCTGGCCGCGCCGCCCCTCGATATCATGGACGAACTTGGCGGGCGGGGTCAGCTCGGAATAGGTCCAGAGCGGCCACTCGCGGTCGTACAGGTCGAGCTGCGGCACCACGTCGGTGAGGTCGATGCTGGCCTCCCAATAAGCGTCGACCGTGCCGACGTCGCGCCAATAGGCCGCGGGCTCCTCGGGCGAGCGGACGCAGCTCGCCGAGAAGCGGTGCGCATAGGCGTTCCCGTTCTTGACCAGGTACGGGATGATGTCCTTGCCGAAGTCGCGCGCCGACCCTTCCGTCGCGGCGTCGCGGCGCAGCTGGTCGATCAGCAGCCGCGTGTGGAAGACGTAGATGCCGAGGCTGGCGAGCGCGAGATCGGGCTGGCCCGGGATCGAGGGCGGGTCGGCGGGCTTCTCGACGAAGTCGATGATCCGATCCTGCTCGTCGACGTGCATCACGCCGAACGCGCTCGCGTCCGCGCGAGGCACCTCGAGGCAGGCCACGGTCACGTCGGCACCGCTGTCGCAGTGCTGCCGCAGCATGATCTCGTAATCCATCTTGTAGATATGGTCGCCCGCCAGGATCACCATGAACTCGGGCGCGATGTCCTGAATGATGTCGATGTTCTGGTAGACCGCGTCGGCGGTGCCTTCATACCATTGGAACTCGCTGATGCGCTGCGAGGCGGGCAGGATGTCGAAGCTCTCGTTGCGCTCGGGGCGGAGGAAGTTCCAGCCGCGCTGGAGGTGGCGGATCAGCGAGTGCGCTTTATATTGCGTTGCAACACCGATGCGCCGGATGCCCGAGTTGAGCGCGTTCGACAGCGCGAAATCGATGATGCGGCTCTTGCCCCCGAAATACACCGCCGGCTTCGCGCGCGTGTCGGTGAGTTCCTTGAGCCGGCTGCCGCGGCCGCCGGCCAGAACATAGGCCATCGCGTCGCGTGCCAGCGGCTGACCTCTGCGTTCGTCCACGTCAGACTCCTCTCTGTATCGTCTTTACTGTCGCGCGCGCGCCGGTTAGGTTCGGAACGCTCGAGCAGATTCCGCGTTGCTCAGTCAGTGATGGCGTATCAAGGAACGACAATGATAAGAGAGGATCTGCAATGGATCGCGCATATCCGTATCGTTCGCCCGACGGTCTGATCCGCGGGTTGATGACGGCCATTATTCCCTCGATCCTGGCCTGGGCCATGATCATCGCGGTGCTCACGCGGCTCTTCTGACCGCGGCTCACTCGTCGAACTCCAGCATGACGGTCGCCAGCGGCGGCAGGGTAACGTCAGCATAACCCGCCGCCGCGACGACGCCACCGAGATTGCCGAGTCCCGACCCCCAATAATCGTGCGCGTCCGAGTTGATCAGCTCGCGCCAGCGCCCCTCGAGCGGCAGCGGCACGCGATACGGCATCCGCGCCACCGGCGTCATGTTCACGATCACCGCCACCGGCGGCGCGCCGGGCGCGCGCCGCAGCCAGGCGAACACCGAATGCTCGGCATCGTCCGAGATCAGCCACTCGAACCCCTCCGGCTCGCAGTCGCGCGCGTGCAGCGCGCGCTTCTCGCGATAGACCTTGTTGAGGTCGCGCACGAGCTTGCGCACGCCATCGTGCGCGGAGGAGTTGAGCAGCCCCCAGTCGAGCGCGCGCGCCTCGCTCCATTCCTGCCGCTGCGCGAACTCCTGCCCCATGAACAGCAGCTTCTTGCCGGGATAGCCCCACATCATCGCGTAATAGGCGCGTAGGTTGGCGAACTTCTGCCAGTCGTCGCCGGCCATCTTGGTCAGCAGCGAGCCCTTGCCGTGCACCACCTCGTCGTGGCTGAGCGGCAGCACGAAATTCTCGGTGAAGGCGTAGACCAGGCCGAAGGTCATGTTGTGATGGTGGTGCTTCCGGTGCACCGGGTCGCGCGCCATGTACTGGAGCGTGTCGTGCATCCAGCCCATGTTCCACTTGAAGCCGAAGCCCAGCGCGCTGGGGGCACCCTCGTCATAGGCGGGGGTGGTGACGCCGGGCCAGCTGGTCGATTCCTCCGCCACCGTGAACACGCCGGGGTGGCGCGCGTAGACCGCGCGGTTGGTGGCGCGGAGGAACTCCACCGCCTCCCAATTCTCGCGCCCGCCGTCGGTGTTGGGGATCCACTCGCCGGCCTTGCGCGAGTAATCGCGGTACAGCATCGACGCCACCGCGTCGACGCGCAGCCCGTCGACATGGTAGCGCTCGGCCCAGAAGATCGCGTTGTTGACGAGGAAGGCCGACACCTCGCGCCGGCCGAAATTGTAGATGGCGGTGTTCCAGTCGGGGTGGTAGCCGAGCCGCGGGTCCTGATGCTCGTACAGAGCGGTGCCGTCGAAGTGCGCGAGCCCGTGGGCGTCGGTCGGGAAGTGCGCGGGCACCCAGTCGAGCAGCACGCCCAGCCCAGCACGGTGCGCGCCGTCCACGAAACGCGCGAATCCCTCGTGATCGCCGAAGCGCGCGCTCGGCGCGAACAGGCCGGTGGTCTGATAGCCCCAGCTCGGATCATAGGGATGTTCCGAGATCGGCATGAACTCGATGTGCGTGAAGCCCATCGCCACGGCGTAGGGGATCAGCCGCTCGGCGAGCTGGTCCCAGCTGAGATACCAGCCGTTCTCGTCGCGGTCCCAGCTGCCGGCATGGACCTCGTAGATGCTGATCGGCACGCGCCTCGGGTCGACCGAGGCCCATGCGTCGCGGTGCGCCGCGTCGCCCCACTCGTGCGTCGGCGGCGCGGTGGTCAGCGAGGCGGTCTTGGGACGCAGCTCGGCGGCGAAGGCATAGGGGTCGGCCTTGAGCGGCTGCATCGCGCCGTCCGGGCCGGTGATGGCATATTTGTAGGCGCGCCCGGCGCCGATGTCGGGGAGGAAGATCTCCCACACGCCGGTGTCCGCGCGCCGCCGCATCCCATGGCGGCGGGGGTCCCAGTCGTTGAAGTCGCCGACCACCGCGACGCGGTGCGCGTTGGGTGCCCAGACCGCGAAATGCACGCCCTCGGCGCCCTCGTGGTGGAGCAGGTGCGCGCCGAGCTTGTCGTAGAGGCGGAAATGCGTTCCCTCGTTCATCAGCAGGTCGTCGACCGGGCCGAGCACGGGACCGAAGCTGTACGGGTCGGTCACCCACCATTCCGCCCCGCCGCCGCGCGCGCGGTAGCGCAGCGGCTGCGGATCGCCGTCGATCACGCCCTCGAAGAGACCGCGGCCGTCGACGCGCTCGAGTTCACCCAGCGGCGCGCCCGCGAGGGTATGCGGCTCGGCGCTCTCCGCCCCCGGGATCCAGGCGCGCGCGAAGGTACCCTCGGGGCCGGCGTGCGCGCCGAGCAGCGCGAAGGGATCGGCGCTGGTGCCGTCGAGCAGCGCGTCGATCGCTGCCGCCGGCGGCCTCACAGCACGCCCCAGATCTCGCGCGCATATTCGCCGATCGTGCGGTCGGACGAGAACCAGCCCATGTTGGCGGTGTTGAGGATCGCGCTGCGCTGCCAGCCGTCGCGATCGCCCCAGCGCCGGTCGACGTCGCGCTGCGCGGCGGCATACGCGTCGAAGTCGGCGGCGACCATGAACCAGTCATGGTCGTACAGGCCGTTCATGAGGTCGCGATAGCGGTTCGGGTCATCCGGGGAGAACACCCCAGACGCGATCGCGTTCACCGCCTGGGCCAGCTCCGCCGAATTTTCGATGACCGTGCGGGGCGAATAGCCCCCGGCGCGCCGGGTGGCTACCTCCTCCGCGGTCATCCCGAAGATCACGATATGGTCGGCGCCGACATGGTCGCGGATCTCGATGTTGGCGCCGTCGAGCGTGCCGATCGTCAGCGCGCCGTTGAGCGCGAACTTCATGTTGCCGGTGCCCGACGCCTCCATGCCCGCGGTCGAGATCTGCTCGGAGAGGTCGGCCGCGGGCACCATCCGCTCGGCGAGGCTGACGTTGTAATTGGGCAGGAACGCCACCTTGAGCAGCCCGCCGATCGTCGGGTCGCCGTTGATCCGGCGGGCCACGTCGTTGGCCAGCTTGATGATCAGCTTGGCGTTGACGTAGCTCGACGCCGCCTTGCCGGCGAACAGTCTCACGCGCGGCGTCCAGTCGCGCTCGGGATGGCTGCGGATCTGGTCGTACAGCGCCACCGTCTCGATCAGGTTGAGCAGCTGGCGCTTATACTCGTGGATGCGCTTGATCTGGACGTCGAAGATCGCGTCGGGATCGAGCCGCAGCCCGATCGTGTCGCGGACGTGATCGGCCAGCGCGACCTTGTTGGCGCGCTTCACCGCGGCGAACCTCTCGCGGAAGCCGGCGTCCTCGGCGAAGGGCGCGAGCGCGGGCAGCTTCTGCGCGTCGTCGGCGAAGTCGGGCCCGATCGCCTCGGCGATCAGCGCGGTCAGCCCCGGGTTGCAGCCCTGTAGCCAGCGCCGCGGGGTGATGCCGTTGGTCTTGTTGTTGATCCGATCGGGGTAGAGGCGGTGAAGGTCGGCGAAGACGGTGGTCTTCATCAGCTGGGTGTGGAGCGCCGCCACGCCGTTGACGCTGTGCGCGCCCGCGAAGGCGAGGTTGGCCATGCGCACGCGGCGCTCGCCGCCCTCGTCGATCAGGCTGATCGCGGCGATGGCGCGGTCGTCGATCCCCTCGGCGGCGCGCGCCTCGCGCAGCAGCCTGGCGTTGATGGCGTAGACCAGCTGCATGTGGCGCGGCAGCAGCCGCTCGAACAGCGCCAGCGGCCAGCTCTCCAGCGCCTCGGGCAGCAGCGTGTGGTTGGTATAGCCGAAGGTCGCGCGCGTGATCGCCCAGGCCGAGTCCATGTCGAGCTCGTGATGGTCGACCAGCAGCCGCATCAGCTCGGCCACCGCCACCGCGGGATGGGTGTCGTTGAGCTGGATCGCGGCGCGATCGGGCAGCGTCCGCACGTCGCCGAAATATTGCACGTGGCGGCGGACGATGTCCTGGATCGACGCCGAGGAGAAGAAATATTCCTGCCGCAGCCGCAGCTCCTGCCCCGCCGCAGTCGAGTCGTTGGGATAGAGCACGCGCACCAGGCTCTCGGCGCGGAGCTGGTCCGCCATCGCCCCCTCGAAGTCGCCGCGGTTGAAGGCGTCGAGCTTGAACGGGTCGAGGCTGCGCGCGGTCCACAGCCGCAGCGTGTTGACGCGCCGGCCGCGCCACCCGACCACGGGCGTGTCGACCGCCACCGCCTCGACCGCCTCGCCCGGTCTCCAGTGGACCCGCCCCGCCTCGTCGCCGGTCACCTCGCCGCCGAAGCCGACGAAATAGGCGCTCTCGCGGCGCTCGAACTCCCACGGGTTGCCGTGCGCCAGCCAGGTCTCGGGCAGCTCGACCTGCCAGCCGTCGTCGATGCGCTGGCGGAACATGCCGTTCACGTAGCGGATGCCGTAGCCGTAGGCGGGCAGGTCGAGCGTCGCCAGGCTCTCCATGAAGCACGCCGCCAGCCGCCCCAGGCCGCCGTTGCCGAGCGCGGCGTCGGGCTCCAGCTCCTCGAGAGCGGAGAGGTCGACGCCCAGCTGGCGCAGCGCCTCGCCCATCTCGTCGCTCTGGCGCAGGTTGTGGAGCGTGTCGCGCAGCAGCCGGCCGATCAGGAACTCGAGGCTGAGATAATAGACCCGCTTGGCGCCGGCGGCGTGCGCCTGCTTGGTGGAGGCCATCCAGCGCTCGACGATCTCGTTGCGCAGCGTCAGGATCGCCGCCTCGAGCCAGTCGTGCGGGCGCGCGGCGCGCTCGTCCTTGCCGATGCGGTGGACAAGCGTGTCGATGATGGCGAGCGCGAGCGGGCCGCGCTCGCTGACGTCGGTGGTCGCGGTCAAGTGTCTGGCCCCCGGGCGATGATGTCGGTGCGGACCCTAACCGCGCGGCGCCGCGGTGGCTACGTCCGAGATGGCGGCATGGTCGGGCCGGCCGCGATAGGCCTGAACGTCGACCGCCGCGCCGAGCAGGAAGGCGTAGACGCTGATCCACAGCCAGGTGAGCACCACGATGATCGCGCTCAGCGACCCATAGGTCGCACCGTAATTGCCGAAGTTCGCGACGTAGAGGCTGAACCCGACGTTGGCGAGCAGCCACACCGCGGTCGCCAGCACCGTCCCCGGCGTCGCCCAGCGCAGCCGCGCGCGCGGGCGATAGGGGCCGAAGCGGAACAGCAGCGACGCGCCGGTCACCACCAGCAGCGCGAGCGCGAGATAGGTGGCGACGCGGATCACCACCAGCACCGTCGCGGGGAACCAGGGGATGAGCGTACCGATGAACGCGGCCAGCGCGCTCGCGGCGATTCCGGTCAGCACCAGCACCACGCCGGCGAGCACGATCGCGAAGGAGGTGAGCGTCCAGGTGACGAAGCTGCGCTTGTCCTTGACCTCATAGGCGACGTTGAGCGCGGTCATCATCGAGGTGGCGGCCTTGCTGCCGCCGTACAGCGCGATCGCGAGCGCCAGGATGATGCCCAGCCCCTTCTTGCCCTGCGAGCCCGAGACGACGGTGTCGAGCTGCTGGCCGATCAGCACCGCGACGTCGCGCGGGAAGGCGGCGAACAGAGCGCGGATGTCCTCCTGCACCGTCTGCGCGTCGGCGAACAGGCCGTAGCCCAGCACCGTCACCGCCAGGATCGGCGCGATCGAGGAGATGATGTAGAAGGCCGCGCCGGCCGCGATCAGCCCGAGATTGTCCTCGTTGGAGGCGGTGTAGGCACGCTTCAGCTGGCCCCACCAGTCGGCGCGGAAGGAGCGCCACAGGTCGGCGGAGGAGAGGTCGACTCGCATTATCCCGGCCAACGCGGCAGCATGGCGGAGGGTCCGTGGTGAAATGTTGCGCGGCGTGAAGGAGCTGGTGGGTGGCCCTTGTCCGGTCGCGCCGGTCTCCCGCAGACCGCACACGATGGCGCCCCTACGCGCCTCCCCTCCCCTGCACGTCATCCCCGCGAAGGCGGGGATCCAGACGCGCTACCGTCGCGCCTCATGACCAGACGTCAGCGCGTCTGGATTCCCGCCTTCGCGGGGATGACGGGAGGAGAGCGGATCGAACCACTCCCACCCTCCCCTCACACCGTGAAGCTCTCGCCGCAGCCGCACGCGCCCTTGGCGTTGGGGTTCGCGAACACGAAGCCCGCGGTGAAATCGTCCTCCACCCAGTCCATCGTCGAGCCGATCAGGTACAGCAACGACGCGCCGTCGACGAACAGCACCCCGCCCGGGGTCTCGATCCGCTCGTCCATCGCGCTCGCCGCCTCGACATAGTCGACCGAATAGGCCAGCCCCGAGCAGCCGCGCCGCGGCGTCGACAGCTTCACCCCGATCGCCCCGTCGGGCGCCTTGCGCATGAGGTCGGCGATGCGCGCCTCGGCGCTCGCCGTGAGGTTGAGCGCGGCGGGGCGCGCGCGCAGGGTGGTGGCCATCACAGCATCCCCAGTTCGAGCTTGGCGTCGTCCGACATCTTCTGCGGGTCCCACGGCGGGTCCCACACCAGGTTGACGTCGGCGAAGGCGATCCCGGGCACCGCGGCGACGCGCATCTCGACCTCGCCCGGCATCGACTCGGCGACGGGGCAGTGCGGCGTCGTCAGCGTCATCGTCACGTTGGCCTGGCCCGCGTCGGTCACCTCGACCGCGTAGATCAACCCCAGGTCGTAGATGTTGACCGGGATCTCGGGGTCGTAGATCTCCTTGAGCGCGTCGATCACGCCCTCGTACAGCGCGCCGCCGGGCTCGTGCGCCGCCTCGCCCGCGGCCGGCCGCTGCGCCAGGAAGCCGGACAGATAGTCGCGCTGGCGACCGCCCCCGCCGCCCTCGCCGGTCTCGCCGCCCGCGGGCTCGACCGCGTCGGACACTTTCGCGCGCGGCGGCGCCTGCACCGTCTCGACTTCCTCGACCTTGATCGGGTCGCTCATCGTCCCTCGTCCCTATCCAAAACCGTCATCCGAATATCCGGGCCACGCGCTCGATCCCCGCCGCCAGCGCGGCGACGTCGTCGGGGCCGTTGTACACGCCGAAGCTGGCGCGCGCGGTCGCCTCGACGCCCAGCGCCGCCATCAGCGGCTGCGCGCAGTGATGGCCGGCGCGGATCGCCACCTTCGACTCGTCCAAGATGGTGCCGATGTCGTGCGGATGCACCCCCTCCATCGCGAAGGAGACGATCCCGGCGCTGTCCGCCGGCCCGAGCACGCGCACCGAGTTGATCCGCCCGAGCGCCTCGCGCGCCTGCGCCACAAGCGCGGTCTCGTGCGCGTGGATCCGCTCCAGCCCGATCGCCTGGACATAGTCGATCGCGGCGGCGAGCCCGAGCGCGCCGACGATATGCGGCGTCCCCGCCTCGAACCGCGTCGGCGCGGGGGCGTAGGTGGTGCGCTCGAACGAGACGCGGTCGATCATCGAGCCGCCCCCCTGGTACGGCGGCATCGCGTCGAGCAGGTCGCGCCGGCCCCACAGCACGCCGATCCCGGTCGGGCCGTACAGCTTGTGGCCCGAGAAGACGTAGAAGTCGCAGCCGAGCGCGCGCACGTCGACTGGCAGCCGCGCCACCGCCTGGCAGCCGTCGATCAGGATCGTCGCGCCGACCGCGTGCGCGAGCTCGCTCGCGCGGCGCACGTCGAGCGTGGAGCCGAGCACGTTCGAGACATGCGCGAGCGCGACGAGCTTGTGCTCGGGGCGGAGCATCCGCGCCATGGCGTCGAGGTCGATGCGCTGGTCGGCGGTGAGCGGCACCACGTCGATCGCGGCACCGACGCGCTCGGCCACCATCTGCCACGGCACGATGTTGCTGTGGTGCTCGAGCGTGGAGAGCAGGATGCGATCGCCGGCCTGGAGGCGCGTGCCCGCGAATGACTGGGCGACGAGGTTGATCGCCTCGGTCGCGCCGCGGACGAAGACGATCTCGTCCGAGGCGGCGTTGACGAAGCGCGCGGCGGTCTCGCGCGCCGCCTCATAGGCGAGCGTCATGTCCGCGGAGCGCTGGTACACGCCGCGGTGGACGGTGGCATAGTCGGTGTCGTAGCCGCGCGTGATCGCGTCGATCACGGCGCGCGGCTTCTGCGCCGTCGCGGCGGTGTCGAGATAGGCCCAGCCGGCGGGGATGGCGGGGAAATCCGCGACTACGTCGAGCGGGCGCGCGGCGGGATCGGCGATCAGGACGGTCATGCGCGCTCCCCAATGTTGCGAATGTTGAGCCGGGAGGAGGGTGTGGAGTGGTGGGCGTGCGGCGCCGAGCCCCTCCCCTTCAGGAGCACGAGGGCGGCCATGCCCCCGGCATGGCCTGAACAGCGCGGGGCGCTGTTCACCTCGAGCTGGGTTGGGGTGGGGCCCATCCACCAGCGCGGCGCTCGCGGAGGCGCCCCAGCCCCGGCCCCTCCCCTGAAGCAAAGGGGAGGCACCGCCATGTCACCTCGTTTCAGGACCGAGCACGACGTCGGCGCGCAGGCTCGCGCGTCCGGACCCATGAGGCCCGGATCACGTCGCGGATCACGACGAGAACCGCGATCATCACCCCAGTCCCCGCGAATGTTGCGAATGTTGAGTGGCTCGCGCCCCACGCGCGCGTCGATGCTCGGGGACCGGGGCGTCGTCACCCCCGCCCTCTCGCACCGAACCCGCGCGTAGGACAGCGTCACAGCGCGCGCTCCAGCCACGCCGCGGCGTCGGCCGCGAACGCCGCGCGCACCGTCTCGTCGGCGATGCGGTCGAGCGCGTCGGCGACGAAGGCGTGGGTCAGCAGCGCCCTGGCGCGCGCCGCCGGGATGCCGCGGCTCTGCATGTAGAACAGTGCGCGCGCGTCCAGCTCACCCACGGTCGCGCCGTGCGCGCATTTGACGTCGTCGGCGAAGATCTCCAGCTCGGGCTTGAGGTTCACCGTCGCGGTGCGGTCGAGCAGCAGCCCGCGCAGCGACTGCTCGCCGTCGGTCTTCTGCGCGTGGCGCGCCACCTCCACCGCGGCGGCGAGGCTCGCCTGCGACTGGCCGGCGGCGACCGCGCGCCACAATTGGTGCGACTGGCCGTTGGGCTCGGCATGGCGCACGCGCACCGCGCATTCCTGCTTGAGCCGGTCGCGCGTCAGCAGCGCGCCGCCGAACTCGGCGTAGCCGCCCTCGCCCGCCAGCGTCAGCGCGGCGTCGACGCGCGCGCCCTGGTCGCCCGCCGCGAGCACGGTGCCGACGAAGCTCGCCGCCTCGCCCAGCACGATCTCGTCGCGCAGCGAGACGAAGCCCGCCGCCTGGGTCAGCCGCACCGCGCGCGACAGCCGCGCCCCGCGGCCGAGCCGGACGCTGGTGGAGCGGTTCGACCAGCCCGCGCCGACGAAGCCCTCGATCACCTGCGCGACCGAATCGTCGCCCAGCTCGATCGCGGCGCCGAGATGGTTCTCCGCGCCGGTGGCGACATGGACGATCTGGACCGGGTCGGCGACCGCCCGGGCGTCGAGCCGCAGCGTCCAGCCGCGCGCGGCGCGGCGGCCGAGGGGGTGGTCACCGGGCGCGATCGCGCCGACGCTGACGCGGTGGAGCTCGCTCGCGCCCTGGTCCAGCTCGCCGTCGACGAACAGGAGCTTGGCGCCGGGCAGGTCGAGGAACTGTGCCTCGGAACGCGCGACCGGCGCGAGCGCGGCGGCCGCGGCGATCCCGCCGAGATCGGCCCAGCGCCACGCTTCCTCGCGGTTGGAGGGGAGGTCGAGCACGCTCATGCGGCGGCTCCCTGCCATGTTGGTTCACGCGAGGACGCGAAGACGCGAAGAGGTTCGCACGCGGAGGCGCGGAGACGCGGAGGCGTTGCACCCCGCCGCGCCAGCGGCGCCTCATGATATGGCGTGAGAGGATGAGAGCGCGCTGCCGCCCGCGTACCCCCTCCGCGTCTCCGCGCCTCCGCGTGAACCATCGTCTTCGCGTCGTCGCGGCGTCGCGTGAACCCCGACATCACGCCGCCACCTCGGCATAGCCCTCGCGCTCGAGCTGGTGCGCCAGCTCCGCCCCGCCCGAGCGCGTGATGCGCCCGTCCGCCAGCACGTGGACGCGGTCTGGGCGGACATAGTCGAGCAGCCGCTGGTAATGGGTGATCAGCAGCACCGCCTTGTCGGGCCGGCGCATGATGCGGTTGATGCCGTCGCCGACCACGCGCAGCGCGTCGATGTCGAGGCCCGAGTCGGTCTCGTCGAGGATCGCGAACTTGGGATCGATGATGCCCATCTGCACCATCTCGTTGCGCTTCTTCTCGCCGCCCGAGAAGCCGACGTTGACCGGCCGCTTGAGCATGTCCTGCTGGAGCCCGAGCGCGTCGGCCTGGGCGCGCGCCACCTTGAGGAACTCCGCTCCCGACAGCGGCTTCTCGCCGCGGACCGCGCGCTGCGCGTTGAGGCTCTCGCGCAGGAACTGGACGTTGGACACGCCCGGGATCTCGACCGGATATTGGAAGCCGAGGAACACGCCCGCGGCGGCGCGCTCGTGCGGCTCCTTGTCGAGCAGGTCCTCGCCGTCGAACGTGACCGATCCCTCGGTCACCTCATAGCCGGGGCGCCCGCCCAGCACGTAGCCGAGCGTCGACTTTCCCGCGCCGTTGGGGCCCATGATCGCGTGGATCTCGCCCGCGTTCACCTGGAGCGTGAGGCCCTTGAGGATCGGCTTGCCGTCGATCTCGGCGTGAAGGTTGTCAATCGTGAGCATCGTCATTCCTGAAGCCCCTCCCCTGCAGGGAGGCCGTTGCCTATTCCATCGTCAACCCGGACGTGTTCCGGGATCGACCCTTCCGCAAACCTACCGACCGTCAGGCGCGCCGACGGCTGACCCCCAGAACAGGTCCGGGGTGACGGAAGGACGAAACGTCACCCCACGCTCCCCTCGAGCGAGATCCCGAGCAATTTCTGCGCCTCGACCGCGAACTCCATCGGCAGCTGCTGCAGCACCTCGCGCGCGAAGCCGTTGACGATCAGCGCCACCGCCGCCTCGGCGTCGAGCCCGCGCGACATCGCGTAGAACAATTGGTCCTCGCTGATCTTCGAGGTGGTCGCCTCGTGCTCGATCTGCGCCGAGGGGTTGCGCACCTCGATATAGGGCACGGTGTGCGCGCCGCACTGGTCCGACAGCAGCAGCGAGTCGCACTGGGTGAAGTTGCGCACGCCCTCCGCGGTCGGCGCGACGCGCACCAGCCCGCGATAGGTGTTGTCCGACCGGCCGGCCGAGATGCCCTTCGACACGATCGTCGAGCGCGAGCCCTTGCCGAGGTGGATCATCTTGGTGCCGGTGTCGGCCTGCTGGCGGTTGTTGGTCACCGCCACCGAGTAGAACTCGCCGACGCTGTTCTCGCCCGCCAGCACGCAGCTCGGATATTTCCAGGTGATCGCCGAGCCGGTCTCGACCTGGGTCCAGCTCACCTTGCTGTTGCGGCCCTGGCACAGCGCGCGCTTGGTGACGAAATTGTAGATGCCGCCGATGCCGTTCTCGTCGCCCGGGTACCAGTTCTGCACGGTGGAATATTTGATCTCGGCGTCGTCGAGCGCGACCAGCTCGACCACCGCGGCGTGGAGCTGGTTCTCGTCGCGCATCGGCGCGGTGCAGCCCTCGAGATAGGACACGTACGCGCCCTTGTCGGCGACGATCAGCGTGCGCTCGAACTGCCCGGTGTTCTCGGCGTTGATGCGGAAATAGGTGGAGAGCTCCATCGGGCAGCGCACGCCCTCGGGCACGTAGACGAAGGTGCCGTCGGAGAAGACCGCCGAGTTGAGCGTGGCGAAATAATTGTCGCGCTGCGGCACCACCTTGCCCAGCCACTTGCGGACCAGGTCGGGATATTCGCGGATCGCCTCGCTGATCGAGAGGAAGATCACGCCCGCGGCCTTGAGCTCTTCGCGGAAGGTGGTCGCGACCGAGACCGAGTCGAACACCGCGTCGACCGCGACCTTGCGCGCGCCCTCGACGCCCGCGAGCACCTCCTGCTCCTTGATCGGGATGCCGAGCTTCTCGTAGGTGCGACGGATCTCGGGGTCGAGCTCGTCGAGCGAGGCGATCGTCTTCTTCTGCTTGGGCTCGGCGTAGTAATAGGCGTCCTGATAGTCGATCGGGGGCACGTTGAGCTTGGCCCAGTCGGGCGCCTGCATCGTCTGCCACAGCCGGAACGCCTTGAGCCGCCAGTCGAGCATCCACTCGGGCTCGTTCTTCTTGGCGCTGATGTAGCGCACGGTGTCCTCGCTCAGCCCCTTGGGCGCGAAGTCCTGCTCGATGTCGGTGGCGAAGCCCCACTCGTACTTCTTGGCGACGGCCGCATGGGCCTCGGCGTTCTTGGTGGCCATGTTATGCCTCAACCTTCATCTGTTCCGGGGCCGGCGCGGCGGCGAGCGACGCCAGCGTCACCCCCGCCAGCGCGCCGCGCACCGCCTGATTGACCGCGTTCCAGTGCGGCTTGACGCGGCAATTGCCCTCGATCGCGCAGTCGTGCTCGGCGGCGTCGACGCAGGCGGTGAGCGCGATCGGCCCCTCTACCGCCTCGACCACGTCCGCCAGCGTGATCGTCGCGGGCGGGCGCGCCAGCCGGATCCCGCCGCCGGTGCCGCGCGTGCTGTCGATCAGCCCCGCCGCCGCCAGCCGGCTGACCAGCTTCTGCGCGGTCGGCAGCGGCACGCCGGTCTCCTCGGCGAGCAGCGTGGCGTTCATCCGCGCCAGCCCGCCGCAGTGGCGCGCGGCGGCGGTGAGCAGCACCACGGCATAATCGGTCAGGCTCGAGAGTCGCATCGTTCCCAGCTAGGCAGTTGCGATCGACTCTCAAATCGGAGTAGATCGTTCCGATTGCCATGTGGCCGCGCGACGGGGCGAAATCAACCGCGATGGGGACAAAAAAAGGGCCCGGCAGAGGCTGCCGGGCCCTCGAGGAAAGAACTTCCGTTCGGAAGCCCTTCGGGTCGCAGTCGCGTTATGCGCACGACTCGTCGCGGAAGGATTGGATGGATTCAGCGCGGCGAAGACGTTTTTTTACAGCGCGCGCGACTTGATCTCGGTTCGGGACACGACGACAGACGCGATATGGCGATCTCCTCCCTCCTCCACCGTGCGGCGCTGGCGCTGCCACCCGAGCGCGCGCACGACGTGGCGCTCGGCGCGCTCGCCCGCTGGGGCTCGCTGGGCGCGCCGCTCGGGGGCGCGATGCCGCGTCTGGAGAGCCGAGTCGCGGGGATCGACTTCCCCAACCCGGTCGGGCTGGCCGCCGGGCTCGACAAGGACGCGCGCGCGGTCGCGGGGCTGACGCGGCTCGGCTTCGGCTCGGTCGAGGTCGGCACGCTCACGCCGCGCGCGCAGCCGGGCAACCCGCGGCCGCGGCTGTTCCGGCTCGCCGAGGACCGCGCGATCATCAACCGCATGGGCTTCAACAACGGCGGGCTCGCCGCGGGCGTGGCGCGCGCCGCGGCGGCGAGGCGCTACGGCGGGGTGCTGGGCATCAACGTCGGCGCCAACAAGGACGCGAAGGACCGTGTCGCCGACTATGTCGCGGGGGTGAGCGCGGCGGCGCCGGTGGCGGACTATGTCACGATCAACGTCAGCTCGCCCAACACGCCGGGACTGCGCGACCTGCAGCACGGCGCCGCGCTGGCGGAGCTGCTCGCCGCCTGCGCCGCCGCGCGCGGGACCACGCCGCTGTTCCTCAAGGTCGCGCCCGACCTCGAGCCCGCGCTGGTCGATTCGATCGCGCGCGCCGCGCTCGATACGAGCGTGGACGCGCTGATCGTGAGCAACACCACCGTGAGCCGACCGCCGCTGCGCAGCGCGCACGCGGGCGAGACGGGGGGCCTGTCGGGTGCGCCGCTGCGCTCGCTCGCGGCCGACCGGCTCGCCGACTTCCGGCGCGCGACGGGCGGCGCGCTGCCGCTGATCGCGGTGGGCGGGATCGACGGCGGCGAAGAGGCCTATGCGCGGATCCGAGCGGGGGCGAGCCTGGTGCAGGTCTATACCGCGCTGATCTACGACGGGCCGGGGCTGCCGCGCCGCATCGTTGCGGAGCTGGCGGCGTGCCTCGCGCGCGACGGCTTCGCGAACGTGGGCGCGGCGGTCGGCGCGTAGCCGACGGTCCGCCCCAACGGGCGGAGGGTGACGGGTCGCGCTTCTGAAGGAGGGGTCATCCGGCCGGTGGCAGTCCAACGACCCGCCACCGGCGCCACCCTCGCGTCAGCGCTGACGCGCTGCCGCCCGCCCTCGCATGGGAGGGGCCTAGCTCAGGCCTCCTCTTCCTCTTCCTCGTCGGCGCCGAGCTCCTCGGTCAGCGCGGCGATGATCGCCTGGTTGAAGGCGGGGATGTCGTCGGGCTTGCGGCTGGTGATGAGATTGTCGTCGATCACGACCTCCTCGTCGACCACCTCGCCGCCGGCATTCTCCAGGTCGGTGCGGATCGAGACGAAGCCGGTGAGCCGGCGACCGTCGATCACGTCGGCCTCGGCGAGCAGCCAGGGCGCGTGGCAGATCGCGGCGACGATCTTGTCCTCGTCCATGAAGTCCTGGACGATCTGCACCGCCTTGGCCTCGACGCGCAGCTTGTCCGGGTTGGCGACCCCGCCCGGCAGCACCAGCGCGTCATAGTCGTCCACCTCGACCTCGTCGAGCGTCAGGTCGGGCGTGGCGGTCTCGGCCTGGTTGATGTCCTGCTTCATCCCTTGGATCGGATCGCGCTTGATCGACGCGAGCGTGACGGTGGCGCCGGCGGCTTCCAGCGCCTTGCGCGGCTCGAACAGCTCCACCGTCTCGAAGCCATCGGCGGCGAGCATCAGCACGCGGGCCTGCGACAGGTCGGCCATGGGAAATCTCCTGAATAGGTGTCGGTACGACGCGTTCCCAACCCCGTCGCACGGCGCCCGTTCCGGAACGATGCGCCAGCCCGCGCATTTCCCGCGACATGACCGGACCAGCGGAGCGAACCACCGGAAACGGCTGCCACATCGTCTTCTTCGACGACGGCGAGGCCGGCATCACGCGCAAGCGGACGCGCCACGGCGCCTGGGCCTATCACGACGCCGAGGGCAAGCGGATCACCGACCGCGACGAGATCGACCGGCTCAACGCGATCGGCCTGCCCCCCGCCTACACCGACGCCTGGTTCTGCCCCGACCCGAGCGGCCATATCCAGGCGGTCGGCTGGGACGAGAAGGGCCGCAAGCAGTATCGCTACCACCTCGACTATCGCGCGCAGCAGGAGGCGGCGAAATACGACCTGTGCGCGCCGTTCGGCCGCGCGCTCACCAAGCTGCGCGCGCGCGTCGAGGCCGACCTGGAGAAGCGTCGGCACAGCAAGGAGCGGACCGTCGCCGCGATCGTGAAGCTGCTCGACATGGCGGCGCTGCGCATCGGCAACGAGACCTATGCCAAGACCAACAAGAGCTACGGCCTGACCACGCTGCGCGACCGCCACGCGCAGATCAAGGGCAGCACCCTGTCGCTCCAGTACAAGGCCAAGTCAGGCAAGGTCCGCAAGCTGCGCATCACCGACGGCAGCCTCGCGCGTTTCGTCAAGAAATGCCAGGACCTGCCGGGGCAGAAGCTGTTCCAGTACGTCGGTGACGACGGTGCGCCGCACGCGGTGACCTCGTCCGACGTCAACGCCTATCTCCGCGAGGCGATGGGCGACGGCTTCACCGCCAAGCATTTCCGCACCTGGGGCGCCAGCGTCGTCGCGTTCGAGGCGCTGGTCGCGGCGCCCGCGCCGATCGGGCTCAAGACGATGCTCGAGCCCGTGGTCGAGCGGCTCGGCAACACCCCGGCGATCGCGCGCAAATCCTATGTCCACCCCGCGCTGATCGCGCTGGGCAAGGACAAAGCGGCGCAGGCGACGTTCCGCCAGGCGCTGCGGCTGCCCCGCGCCAGCCAGTATCTCAGCCGCACCGAGCGCGGGCTGATCGCCTTCCTCGAGCAGAGCGGCGCGTGCGAGCTGAAGGCGGCCTGAGATGAGTGGCAACAAGGCCGCGGCGGCCACGCAGACCGCCGCGATCGACGCCGATCGCGTCGGCGCGCAGGCGCAGGCGCTGGTCCGCTCCAGCCTGGTGTGGCTCCAGGAACATTGGCTGCAGATCCTGGTGGCGCTCGGCATCGGCGTGGCGATCGCGCTGCTGCTGTTCTGGCTGCGCGGCCTCGGCCCGCGGCTGGTGCGGCGCAGCACCTCGGGCAAGGGCTGGGCGGCGGTGCTGGGGCGCGCGGTGGAGCGCACCAACGCCTTCTTCATCGTGATGCTCTCGGCCAAGCTGGTGAGCGGCTATGCCGCCACCCCGCCCGAGCTCAACACCACGATCGTCTTCCTCTTCACGGTCGCCGCCACCTTCCAATGCGCGATCTGGGCGCGCGAGCTGATCCTCGGCGCGATCGAGCATCGCACGCGCGACGAACATTACACCGGCGAGGCGCTGATGAGCGCGATGGGGCTGATCCGCCTGCTCGTCAGCTTCGCGGTGTTCGCGATCGCGCTGGTGGTGGTGCTCGACAATCTCGGGGTCAACGTCACCGGACTGGTCGCGGGTCTGGGCGTCGGCGGCATCGCGATCGGCCTCGCCGCGCAGGGCATCTTCGCCGACCTGTTCGCCGCGCTGGCGATCATCTTCGACCGCCCGTTCCGCCGCGGCGACAAGGTCAGCTACGATTCGACCAGCGGCGTGATCGAGTCGATCGGGCTGAAGTCGACGCGGATCCGCGCCTTCACCGGCGAGCTGCGGATCATCTCCAACCGCAACCTGCTCGACAAGGAGATCCAGAACACCTCGGTGCGCGATCATATCCGGGTGTCCTACACGATCGGCGTCACCTACGAGACCGCGCCCGACACGCTCGCGCGCGTGCCCGCGATCCTGACCGAGCTGGTCGAGGCGGAGGGCGCCAAGGTGGCGCGCTGCGGGTTCGAGACGTTCGGCGCGTCGAGCCTCGACTATGCGCTCCAGGTCGACACGCCCGGCGACGACTGGGCCACCGCGCACGCCACCCGCGACCGGCTGATGGTGGCGATCATGCGGCGCTTCGCCGCCGAGAGGATCGGCATCGCCTATCCGACGCAGACCACCTACACCGCCGCCCCCGACGGGACGCTGGTGATGCCCTATGCCGAGCCGGCGCGGGGCTGAGGGCCGACCGGCCGGCGCTATTCCGCCGCCACCGGCGCCCGGCCGTGCGCCCGCTCGACCCGGCGCCATGCCGCCTGCCCGAGCAGCGCCGCCACCATCGTCAGCCCGGTGAGCGGGAACAGCAGCCCCGCGACGCCCATGATCGCCACCAGCCCCGCGCCGCTCTGCCCCGGCGGCGCGCCGATCCGGCCGCGCGGGCGACGCTTCCACCACATCACCGGCGCGGAGACGCACAGCAGCGCCAGCGCGACGCAGGCGGCGAGCATCACCAACCGGTTGGGCTCGCCATATTGCTTGCCCTGGTGGACCGCCGCGCTCCACTCGATCACGCGCGCGGCGCGGCCGAAGTCATCGAAGCGCGCGTCCTGCAGCACGTGCCCGTCGCCCGCGTCGACGTAGATCACGTGCGCCGCCTGCGCCGAGCCGAGCTCGGCGCTGACCAGCCACGGGGCGCCCGGCGCCGCGGGCCAGCTCAGCGTATAGTCGCGCGACACGCCGCGCCGCGCCGCGGCGGCGAGCGCCTGGTCGGCGGTGATCCCCCGCCCGGCATGCGCCGCCTTGTCGTGCGGGATCGGCCGCTGCTGGAGCGACCAGGGCAGCTCATGCTGCGCGTGGTCGAGCGCGGGGGCGACCGGCGCGGGCGGGCGGCCCCAGCCCGCGCCCGCCACCGCGGCCTGGACGTTCCGGCCCCAGACCGCGCTCCACGGCAGCCCGCTGAGCGAGAGGAACAGGATCACCGCCCCGGCGACCAGCCCGGTCGAGGCGTGGAGGTCGCGCCAGAACAGCCGTTTGCGGGGAGAGCCGCGGACGCCGAGCGCGGGCGCGCGGCCGCGCTTCCACCACAGGTACAGCCCGCTCAGCACCAGCACGATCGACCAGCCAGCGGCGATCTCGATCAGCCAATTGCCCACCCAGCCCGCCAGCGCGAGGCTGTGGAGGTGCTTCACCACCTGCATCACCCCGCCGGCCATGGTGGTCCCGGTCACGCGCGCGCTGCTCGGGTCGACGAAGGCCATGCGCCGCTCGCCATCGCCCAGCTCGTAGGTGGCGCGCCACGCCTCGTCGTCGCGCGCGGGGCGGAGCAGCTGGACGACGCGGCCGCCGGTCTGGCGCTCGACCCGCGTCGCCAGCGCGGCGGCGGGCAGCGCGGGGCCGTGGGCGCGCGCGCGGAGCCAGTCGCCGTAGACGACGCGCTCCAGCTCGGGCTTGTAGAGGTACAGCGACCCCGTCACCGCGAGCCACAGCAGGAAGGGCAGCGTCAGCAGGCCGGCGAAGAAGTGCCAGCGCCATACCGCGCGATACAGGTCCGCCATCGTCACCGCTCCCGAGCCTCGGGGCGGCGTAGCGGAGGGATGGTTAATAACGCGCTCATCTGAGCGCGCGGGGGACGGGAGCGTCATCGCGGCGATCCTCGGGCACGCCGACGCGCGGCGGTGCGGCACGCGCGCGGCGGGGACGGTCACCGGCGCGCGTGGCACGCCGGCGGCGGGTCAGATGAGGCGGCGGCGCGGGGGCGCGCGGAGCGGCGGCCGCCAGCGCGGGGGCGCCCGCGCGGGCGTCTCCCGCAGCG
The DNA here is from genome assembly GCF_019429525.1 of Sphingomonas folli. Classification (GTDB taxonomy): domain Bacteria; phylum Pseudomonadota; class Alphaproteobacteria; order Sphingomonadales; family Sphingomonadaceae; genus Sphingomonas; species Sphingomonas folii. Next base: position 114,389 of record NZ_JAHXZL010000015.1, read on the forward strand.
GCCGGGCGGCC
>NZ_JAHXZL010000016.1 GCF_019429525.1 Sphingomonas folli
GCGTGCCGGCTGGCACCATCCTCCACTGGCGTCATCCTGCGCTTGCCTCAGGATCCGCCGTGCCGCAGCCGCCGCGGCCGCTGGTCCCGCGGCACGGTGGATCCTGAGACGAGCCCAGGATGACGGCGGGAGGAGAGGGCCGTGCCGTCTCACGCGACGGCGCCCGAGGCGAGCGCGCCCTCCGCGCCTCCGCGTGAACATGATGGCTCACGCGAAGCCGCGAAGACGCGAAGCATGGAGACGCGGCACCGCCGCCGCAGGAGCGACAGCTTCGCGCCCTCGCGTCTTCGCGTGAACGATCTCGCGCGGAGGCGCGGGGAGAGTGCGTGAGCGGCGATGCGCTCGTCTCGCTGCCAACCGAAGAGCCTGCGGCGCGTCCGCCCCTCACCCGCTCACTCTGAGCGAGCTTTCGCGCTTCCCCGCCGCGCGCCGCGCCGCTACCGCCGCGACATGGCCGCGCTGACCCGTCGCAAGCTGCTGATCTCCGGGGGCGCGGGCGTCGGGCTGGTGGTCGCCTGGGCGCTGTGGCCGCGCCACTATGGCGTCTCGCTGCCGACCGCGCCCGGCGAGGCGGCGTTCGGTGCCTTCCTCAAGATCGCGCGCGACGGCCAGGTGATCGTCGCGGTGCCGCAATGCGAGCACGGCCAGGGCGTCTACACCGTGCTGGCGCAGATCGTCGCGGACGAGCTCGGTGCCGACTGGCGCACCGTCGGCGTGGAGGCCGCGCCGCTCGCCCCGCGCTACGCCAACCCGCTCGGCGCCGCCGCGCTGTTCGCGGACGCCGCGGCGCACGTGCCCGAGCGCGTCCGCGACGAGATCTGGACGCGCGACTCGCTCCTGGTCACCGCCGGCTCCAGCTCGGTGCGCCGGTTCGAACAGCCGCTGCGCGAGGCGGGGGCGGCGGCGCGCGTGCTGCTGTGCCAGGCCGCGGCGAAGCGATGGGACGCCGACTGGCAGCAGTGCGACACGCGCGCCGGCTTCGTCACGCTGGGCGACCGCCGCCTCCGCTTCGCCGAGCTGGCCGAGGCGGCGGCGGGCGGGCGCGTGCCCGACGAGCTGCCGCTGCGGCTCGGCGACGAGGGGCGGCTGAGCGGCGAGTCGGTGCCGCGGCTCGACTCGCCCGCCAAGGTCGACGGCTCGGCCAATTTCGTCGCCGACGTGCGGCTGCCCGACATGGTCTTCGCCAGCGTCCGCCAGGGGCCGCAGCCGGGCGCGCGGCTGCGCTCCTGCGACCGGACGGCGGCCGAGCGCGTGCGCGGCATGCTGTCGGTGGTCACGACCGATCACTGGGTCGCCGCGGTGGCGAACAACTGGTGGGCCGCCAACCGGGGCGTCGCCGCGCTGGCGCCGCGCTTCGAGCGCGACGGCACCATGGTGGACGACATCGCGATCCAGCGCGCGCTCGACGCCGCGCTCGATCGCGCCGGCGAGTCGGTGGCGCGCGTCGGCGACGCCGCGGCGGCGCTGCGCGGCGGCGGCGTGATCGAGGCCGAGTATAGCGTCGGCCCCGCGCTCCACGCCGCGATCGAGACTCCCGCCGCGACCGCGCACTGGCGCGACGGCCGGCTGGAGCTGTGGCTCGCCACCCAGGCGCCGACGCTGGCGCGTGCCGCGGCGGCGCGCGCGGTCCAATTGTCCGAGCGTGACGTGATCGTCCACGCGATGCAGGTCGGCGGCTCGTTCGGCGAGGCGCTGGAGCATGACGTCGCGGCGCAGGCGGCGGTACTCGCGCGCGCGCTGCGGCGGCCGGTGCAGCTCTGCTGGTCGCGCGGCGAGGCGCTACTGCACGATCGCGTCCGCGCGCCCGCCAAGGCGCGGATGCGCGCGCGGCTCGGCCCGCGCGGCGCGATCCTGGCGTGGCACGCCGCCATCGCCGCGCCGTCGACCGGGCGCGCGCTGGGCGAGCGGCTGCTCGCGGGCGACCCGCTCCGCCGCGTCGCCGCCGCGCTGCCCGCGGGTGCCGACCGCTACGCCACCTCGGGCGCGGTGCCGCCCTATCGGCTCCCGGCGCTCGCGGTCGATCACCACCCGGTCGCGCTCGACCTGCCGACCGGCCACCTGCGCGGCGGGGCCGACGGCTACACCGCCTTCTTCACCGAGTGTTTCATCGACGAGCTGGCGCGCGCGGCGGGCAGCGAGCCGATGTCCTATCGCGTCGGGCTGCTCGGCGGCGACGCGCGGCTGGCGCGCTGCCTCACCACCGCGGCCGAGCTCGGCGGCTGGTCGGGCGGCGTGCCGGGGAGCGGGCAGGGGATCGCCTGCCATCGCATGGCCGGCAGTGCCATCGCGGTGCTCGCCGAGGCCGACGTGGGCGACGGGGGCGACGCGCGCGTCACCCGCCTGGTCGCCGCGGTCGACGGCGGGCGCGCGATCAACCCCGACGTGGTGCGCCAGCAGATCGAGGGCGGGCTGGTGTTCGGCGTCGCGGCCGCCACCGGCACCGCGGCGGGCTATGAGGAGGACCTCGCCACCGTCCGCCACCTCGGCGCGCTCGACCTGCCGACGCTCGCCACCGCGCCCGAGATCAGCGTGGAACTGATCGCCAGCGGCGCGGATTGCGGTGGGATCAGCGACCTCGGCGTGCCCGCGGTCGCCCCCGCCATCGCCAACGCGCTGTTCGCCGCCACCGGCACGCGGCGGCGCGCGCTGCCGCTCAGGAGATCGTAGATGCTGCCCGCCGACCATCCGACGATACCGGCGCCGCGCGTCGGCGTGCTGCTGATCAACCTCGGCACGCCCGACTCCGCCGACACGCGCGCGGTGCGCCGCTACCTCGCCGAGTTCCTGTCGGACCGGCGCGTGGTCGAGCTGCCCCGGATCGCGTGGCAGCCGATCCTGCGCGGCATCGTGCTGACGACGCGTCCGAGGAAGTCCGCGCACGCCTATCAGCAGGTGTGGAGCGAGGCGGGCTCGCCGCTCGCCGCGGTGACGCGCGCGCAGGCGGAGGCGCTGAAGGACGCGTTCGGCGCGGGCGTGCTGGTCGACTGGGCGATGCGCTACGGCAATCCAGCGATCGCCGACCGACTGGCGGCGATGAAGGCGGCGGGGTGCGAGCGCATCCTGCTCGCGCCGCTCTACCCGCAATATTGCGCCGCGACGACCGCCACCGCCAACGACAAGGCCTTCGCCGCGCTGGCGCAATGGCGCTGGCAGCCGGCGATCCGCACGCTGCCGCCCTATCACGACGATCCCGCTTATGTCGCGGCGCTGGCCGCGCGCGTCGGCGAGGGACTCGACGCGCTCGACTTCGCCCCCGACGCGCTGATCGCCAGCTTCCACGGCATGCCGCAGCGCACGCTGGAGCGCGGCGACCCCTATCACTGCCACTGCCAGAAGACCGCGCGGCTGCTCGGCGAGGCGCTGCGCGAGCGGCTCGCCGGCCGGCCGCTGACGGTGGCGTTCCAGTCGCGCTTCGGCAGCGCCAAGTGGCTCGGCCCCGCCACCGACACCACGCTGGAGGCGATGCCGGGGCAGGGCATGCGCAAGGTCGCGGTGGTGGCGCCGGGCTTCTCCGCCGACTGTCTGGAGACGCTGGAGGAGCTGGCGATCCGCGGGCGCGAGAGCTTCATCGCCGCGGGCGGGACGCATTTCGCCTACCTGCCCTGCCTCAACGACTCGCCGCAGGGTGTCGCCATGCTGCGCACGATCCTCTCGCGCGAGCTTGAAGGCTGGGTGGCGCGCGGCTAGCCTCTCACCAAGGTTAAGGGAGAGGCAGGCATGGCAAGGGTCGCGATCGTCACCGGCGGCACACGGGGCATCGGCGAGGCGATCAGCGTCGCGTTGCGCGACCTGGGCATGACCGTCGCCGCCAATTACGCCGGCAACGACGAGCGCGCGCGCGATTTCACCGCGCGCACCGGCGTCGCCGCGTACAAGTGGGACGTGGCGGACCATGACGCCTGCCAGGACGGCTGCGCCAAGGTCGCCGCCGAGCTGGGGCCGGTCGACGTGCTGGTGAACAACGCGGGGATCACGCGCGACGGCACGATCCTGAAGATGACCTACGCGATGTGGAAGGAGGTCATGGACACCAACCTGGGCGGCTGTTTCAACATGGCCAAGGCGGTGTTCCCCGGCATGCGCGAGCGCAAATGGGGCCGGATCGTCAACATCGGCTCCATCAACGGCCAGGCCGGGCAGTACGGCCAGGTCAATTACGCCGCGGCGAAGAGCGGCATCCACGGCTTCACCAAGGCGCTGTCGCAGGAGGGCGCGCGCGCCGGCGTCACCGTCAACGCGATCGCGCCGGGCTATATCGACACCGACATGGTCGCCGCGGTCCCGGGCGAGGTGCTGGAGAAGATCGTCGCCAAGATCCCGGTCGGCCGGCTCGGCCAGGCGCAGGAGATCGCGCGCGGCGTCGCCTTCCTGTGCTCGGAGGAGGCCGGTTTCGTCACCGGCTCGACGCTGAGCATCAACGGCGGCCAACATATGTACTGAGGTCGAAGTTACCTCAGTCGAAGCGAGAGCGTGCTCCTGCGCACGCGGGGGCACGGGTCGGGCCGGATGGATCGAGGCTCGGCGCCCCGAGCGGCGATCAGCCCGCCCCCGCGGTCACGATCGCCACGAAGTTGGCGGCAACGGGGGGGCTCGCGCTGGCGTGGACGAGCCACATCGCGCTGACCGCGCTGTCGTCCGCGAGCGCGGTATAGACCAGCCCGGCCGACTGGAGCGCGCACAGCGACTCCGCCACCACGGTGATCCCCACGCCGGCCGCGACCAGGCCGAGCAGGGTCGACACCTCGCGCACGGCCTGAGCGACGCGCGGCTCGGCGCCGGCCGCGCGCATCAGTGCGAACAGTTCCTCGGTGAAGCCGCCGCTGCGATCGCTGGCATAGACCACCAGCGGGTGCGCCGCGGCGTCGGCCAGCCGCAGCTCGGCGCGACCGGCGAGCGGGTGGTCGGGACGGGTCGCCACCACCAGCCGCTCGCGCAGGATCCGGGTCGCGGTCAGCTCGGGCGGCAGCGACGGCGGCGCGGCGCTTCGGAGAAAGCCGACGTCGAGCGCGTCGCCGAGGATCGCGCCGACCTGCGCCGGCCCGGCGACCTCGGACAGGGCGAGCTGGACGTCGGGGTAGCGCAGCCGATAGGCGTGGATCGCGGCGGCGACCTGCGGGATGAAGGGAGCGGAGGCGTTGAAGCCGACGCGCAGCTCGCCCAGCTCGCCGCTGGCGGCGCGGCGCGCCACCGTCGCCGCCTTCTCCGCCTCCGCCAGCGTGCGCCGCGCCGCCTCGAGGAACATCGCGCCCGCGTAGGTCAGGGTGACCCGCCGGCTGGTGCGATCGAGCAGGCGCACGCCCAGTTCGTCCTCGAGCTGGCGGATCTGCTGGCTGAGCGGGGGCTGCGAGATGCCGAGCCGCGCCGCCGCGCGCGCGAAATGCAGGTCCTCGGCGACTTGGACAAAATAGCGCAAGTGGCGCAGCTCCATGATTGATAGCCTGTACGTATCAATCGCGGCGGAAACAATATTAGACAAAGCGTTAACCTGCGCTCATCCGCTGCACCGCGGCATCTCACTGCGCCGCCGTCCTTTCCTGGTCGTCCGTCGCTGCCCGCGCTAGGCTGGCGCGCGACGCCGCTCACCGGGGCGGGCGCCACCAACGGGAAGCTGTGCCCATGATCGGCATCGTACGCATAGCGCTGGCGCGGCCGCTGACGTTCATCGTCATGGCGATCCTGATCGCGATCGTCGGCGTGCTCGCCGCGATCCGTACCCCGGTCGACATCTTCCCCGACATCCGCGTGCCGGTGATCGCCACCGCCTGGCAGTACGCCGGCCTATCGCCCGACGAGATGTCGGGGCGGATCATCACTCCGTTCGAGCGCGTGCTGACCACCACGGTCAACGACATCGACCATATCGAGAGCCAGTCGCTGCCCGGCATCGGCGTCGTGAAGATCTACTTCCAGCCCGGCGCCGACATCCGCACCGCCACCGCGCAGGTCACCTCGGTGTCGCAGACCGTGCTCAAGCAGCTGCCGCCGGGCATCACCCCGCCGCTGGTGCTCAACTACAGCGCCTCGACCGTGCCGATCGTCCAGCTCGCGCTCTCGGGCAAGGGCCTGTCCGAGGGGCAGATGTTCGATCTCGCCAGCAACCAGGTGCGCCCCGGGCTGGTCACCGTGCCGGGCGCGGCGATCCCCTATCCCTCGGGCGGGCGCCAGCGCCAGATCCAGATCGACCTCGACCCCGACGCGCTCCAGTCCAAGGGACTGTCGGCGCAGGACGTCGGCAACGCGATCGCGGCGCAGAACCAGATCAACCCGGCGGGCTTCGCCAAGATCGGCGGCTTCCAGTACAGCGTCCGCCTCAACAACGCGCCCGGATCGATCGAGGAGCTCAACAGCATCCCGGTGAAGGTCGTGGGCGGCGCCACCATCTACATGCGCGACGTGGCGCACGTGCGCGACGGCTCGGCGCCGCAGACCAACGTCGTCCACGTCGACGGCGCTCGCTCGGTGATCATGACGGTGCTCAAGAACGGCGCCACCTCGACGCTGGCGATCGTGCAGGGGATCAAGGACGCGCTGCCCAAGATCCAGGAGACGCTGCCGAGCACGCTCAAGATCGTGCCGATCGGTGACCAGTCGCTGTTCGTCCGCGCCGCGGTGGAGGGCGTGGTGAAGGAGGGCGCGATCGCGGCGGCGCTGACCAGCCTGATGATCCTGCTGTTCCTGGGATCGTGGCGCTCGACCGTGATCATCGCCATCTCGATCCCGCTGGCGATCCTGTCGGCGATCATCGGCCTGGCGGTGACGGGCAACACGCTCAACACCATGACGCTCGGCGGCCTCAGCCTCGCGGTCGGCATCCTGGTCGACGACGCGACGGTGACGATCGAGAACATCAACTGGCATCTGGAACAGGGCAAGCCGGTCCACCGCGCGATCCTCGACGGCGCGGCGCAGATCGTGACGCCCGCCTTCGTCTCGCTGCTGTGCATCTGCATCGTGTTCGTGCCGATGTTCTTCCTGCCGGGCGTGGCGGGCTTCCTGTTCGTGCCGCTGGCGCTGGCGGTGGTGTTCGCGATGATCGCCTCGTTCATCCTGTCGCGCACGCTGGTGCCGACCATGGCGATGTACCTGCTCAAGCCGCACGGCGCGGGTGACGACCATGACCAGCAGAGCGCCGGCGCGCCCGCGTCGCGCAACCCCCTGGTGCGGTTTCAGCGCGGCTTCGAGGCGCGGTTCGAGCGGATCCGCACCGGCTATGGCGGGATGCTCGAGCGCGTGCTCGCCGCGCCCAAGGGCTTCGTGATCGGCTTCCTCGCGGTGGTGCTGCTGTCGTTCGGGCTGGTGCCCTTCCTGGGGCAGAACTTCTTCCCCTCGGTCGACGCGGGGCAGATCGCGATGCACGTGCGCGCCCCCGTAGGGAGCCGGATCGAGGAGACCTCGGCCGAGTTCGACCGCATCCAGCGTCGCATCCGCCAGATCATCCCGGCCGACGAGCTGGTCTCGGTGGTCGACAACATCGGCCTGCCGGTCAGCTCGATCAACACGACCTACAACAATTCGGGCACGGTCGGCCCGCAGGACGGCGACGTGCTGATCCAGCTGTCGGAGGACCATGCGCCGACCGCGGACTATGTCCGCCGGCTGCGCGAGCAGCTGCCGCGCGACTTCCCCGGCGCCACCTTCTCCTTCCTGCCGGCGGACATCACCAGCCAGATCCTCAACTTCGGCGCGCCCGCCCCGATCGACATCCAGATCGCGGGCAAGGACGCCGACGCCAACGCTGCCTATGCGCAGAAGATCATGCGCCGGATCGCCAAGATCCCCGGCCTGGCCGACGCGCGCATCCAGCAGTCGGCGCGCTACCCGCAGCTCAACGTGGCGGTCGATCGCAGCCGGATCGGCCAATATGGCCTGACCGAGCGCGACGTCACCACCAGCCTGGCGAGCTCGCTGGCGGGCACCGCGCAGACCGCGCCCGTGTTCTTCCTCAACCCCGACAACGGCGTGTCCTACCCGGTGGTGGCGCAGGCGCCCGAGTATCGCGTCGGCTCGATGAGCGACCTGTCGAGCATCCCCGTGACCGGCACGAACGGGCGCTCGCAGGTGCTGGGGGGTCTCGGCACGATCGTCCGCGCCAACGCGCCCGCGGTGGTGTCGCACTATAATATCGCGCCGGTTGTCGACATCTTCGCCACGCCGGCGGGGCGTGACCTGGGCGCGGTGGCGGGCGATATCCGCCAGGTGCTCGACGAGCTCAAGGCCGGGGCGCCGAAGGGCGCGACCGTCACGCTGCGCGGCCAGTACGCCACGATGAACAGCGCCTTCTCGGGCCTGGGCTACGGGCTGCTCGGCGCGATCGTGCTGATCTACCTGCTGATCGTGGTGAACTTCCAGAGCTGGCTCGACCCGTTCGTGATCATCACCGCGCTGCCCGGCGCGCTGGCGGGGATCATCTGGATGCTGTTCGTCACCGGCACGACCTTGTCGGTGCCCGCGCTCACCGGCGCGATCATGTGCATGGGCGTGGCCACCGCCAACGCGATCCTGGTGGTGAGCTTCGCGCGCGAGCGCCTCGCCGAGCTGGGCGACGCCACTGCCGCCGCGCTGGAGGCGGGGATGACCCGCTTCCGCCCGGTGCTGATGACCGCGCTGGCGATGATCATCGGCATGCTGCCGATGGCGCTGGCGCTGGGCGAGGGCGGCGAGCAGAACGCCCCGCTCGGCCGCGCGGTGATCGGGGGGCTGCTGGTCGCCACCTTCGCCACGCTGATGTTCGTCCCTGTCATCTTCAGCCTCGTCCACCGCCGCCGCGCCGCGACCGCGCCGACGCGCGAGGCCCACCATCTGGAGCAAGCCCATGTCTGAGGCGTCGGTCGAGACGTCACCCCGGCCGCCGTCGCGGTCGCTGCGCACGGCGGGCATCGCCGCGGCGGTGATCGCGGTCGGCGTCGTGGGCGCGGGCATCGCCGCGCGGTCGCGCACCGAGAGCAAGCTCGCGGACTGGACCGCGGCGCAGTCGACTCCCAGCGTCGCGGTGATCCACGCCAAGCCCGCCGCGGCGACCGGGGCGCTCACGCTGCCCGCCAACCTCCAGGCGATCAACAGCGCACCGATCTTCGCGCGCACCAGCGGTTACGTGCGCAAATGGTACGTCGACATCGGCGACCCCGTCCGTGCCGGCCAGACGCTGGCGGTGCTCGACGCGCCCGAGATCGACCAGCAGCTGGTCGCCGCGCGCGCCGACCTCGAGACCGCGCGCGCCAACCAGCAGCTCGCCGCCTCGACCGCGACGCGCTGGCGCAACATGCTGGCGAAGGACGCGGTGTCGAAGCAGGAGACCGACGAGAAGGTCGGCGACCTCGCCGCCAAGACAGCGGTGACCAACGCCGCGCGCGCCAACGTCTCGCGGCTGACGTATACACAGGGCTTCACCCGGCTGGTCGCGCCGTTCGCCGGCACCGTCACCAGCCGCTCGACCGACATCGGCGCGCTGGTGACCGCGGGGACGGCGGCGTCGACCCCGCTCTTCACCGTCTCCGACGTGCGGCGGATGCGCGCCTATATCCGCGTGCCGCAGAACTTCTCGGCGCAGATCCACCCGGGCATGCACGTGACGCTGACGCTGCCCGAGTATCCCGGCCGCACCTTCGACGCGACGCTGACCCGCACCGCGGGGGCGGTGGAGCAGTCGTCGGGCACGGTGCTGGTGCAGGTCGAGGCGCCCAACCCCGACCGCGCGCTCAAGCCCGGCGCCTATGCCCAGGCGAGCTTCCCGGTAGCGGGCGCGAGCGGCGCGGTGGCGCTGCCCGCGAGCGCGCTGATCGTCGGCGAGAGCGGTACCCAGGTCGCGCTGGTCGGCGCCGACGGCAAGGCGCACCTGCGGACGATCCGCATTGGCCAGGATCACGGCAACACCGTGGAGGTCAGCGCGGGCGTCACCCCGCGCGACCGCGTGATCGACAACCCGCCCGACTCGCTCGCCGACGGCGATGCGGTGCGGGTGCAGAAGGCGGCGGGGCGGTGAGGGGAAGGACGCTGCGTTCGCGGCCCTGGGCCCCTGCGTCCGCAGGAGCGCGGGGAGGGACCGTAAGGGGCGGCCGTGTTCCTGCGAACGCAGGAACCCAGGGCGACGAGGTGGTACGTCCGTGGTCGTGCGGCTCGGGAAGCGCAGCGTCGCCCCACGCCTTCGCGTCGCCCCGGACATGTTCCAGGAGTCACCGTTCCGCTCGTCCAACGACCGTGGAGGCTGCCGCCGGGTGGATCCCGGACGAAGGCCGGGATGACGATGGTGGGACGCGTGTCCGTCACGCTCTTACCGTGGCGCGCCTCGCCGCACTCGCCGCGCTGCTCGCCACCGCGGCCTGCTCCGTCGCGCCCGACTATGTCCGCCCCGCCACCCCCGCACCCGCGGCCTACAAGGAGGCGGAGGGCTGGCAGGCGGCGGGGACGGCCGTCGCCCCGCCGGGCCGGTGGTGGGAGGCGTTCGCCGACCCGGTCCTCTCGGGCCTGGAGGAGCGCGTCGTCGCCGGCAACCAGGACCTCGCCGCCGCGGTCGCGCGCTACGACCAGGCGCGCGCGGTCGCGCGCCAGGCGCGCGCCGACCTGTTCCCCGAGGTCGGCGTCTCCGCCGACGTCAGCCGCGACCGCGTCTCCGCCGGCCGACCGCTCGCGCTCGGCAGCGCCGCGCCCTACACGGTCGGCACCGTCGGCGCCTCGCTCGCCTATGAGCTCGACCTGTTCGGCCGCGTGCGGAACTCGGTGCGCGCCAGCCGCGCCGACGCCGCCGCGAGCGCGGCCGACGTCGCCGCGGTGACGCTCGGGCTGCAGGCGCAGCTCGCCAGCATCTATTTCGACATGCGCGGGCTTGACGCGCGCATCGTGCTGCTACGCCAGACGGTCGAGGCGAACGCGCGCGCCTATCAGCTCACCGACACGCGGCACAGCGGGGGCATCGCCTCGGGCATCGACGTCAGCCGCGCGCAGAACCTGCTCTCCAGCGCGCGCGCCGAGCTCTCCGCGGTGGGCGTGGCGCGCCAGCGCGACGAGCACGCCATCGCGGTGCTGCTCGGGGAGGTGCCGGCGGGCTTCACGCTGGCGGTCGAGGATCGCCAGCTCGCGCCGCCCGCGATCCCTGCCGGCCTGCCCTCGACCTTGCTCGAGCGCCGCCCCGATATCGCCGCCGCGGAGCGCCGCGTCGCCGCCGCCAACGCGCGGATCGGCGTGGCGCGCTCGGCGCTGTTCCCCAGCGTCACGCTCGGCGCGGCGGGCGGTTTCGAGGCGGCGCGCGGCTCGCTGCTGAGCGCCTCCAACGGCTTCTGGGCGCTCGGGCCGCTGTCCGCGGCGCTGGCGATCTTCGACGGCGGTCGCCGCCGTGCCGGGGTGCAGCGCGCGCGTGGCGAGTATGACGAGGCCGCGGCGTCCTATCGTCAGACCGTGCTCACCGCCTTCCGCGAGGTGGAGGACGCGCTCGCGAGCCAGCGGCTGCTCGCCGCGCAGGAGCGCGACCAGCGCACCGCGGCCGAGGCGGCGGAGCACACGCGCGAGCTGGCGTTGATCCGCTACCGCGACGGGGCGGCGGACTATCTCGAGGTGGTCACCGCGCAGACCGCCGCGCTCGACGCCGAGCGCGCGCTGCTGACGGTGCGGAGCCAGCAGCTCCAGACCGCGACCGACCTGATCCGCGCGCTGGGCGGGGGCGTGACGACGAGCTGAGCGGCGCTGTCATCGCGCTGCCGCAGTCCGCGGCTAAGCGCGGGCGTGCGTTCGGCGGCGTGCTCCTGCGAAGGCGGGAGCCCGGCGCCGCGCTCATCGCGTTCGCGGCTTTGGGTTCGCGCGCGCGCGGGAACACGGCGCGCCGACCGGGGTATATGAAAACGGCCCGCGCACCGGCCCGTCCCTGAGACGAAGGAGCAAGCCATGCCGCCGATGCAGGATCGCCGCAGCTTCATCCGCGGCATGATGGCCTCGGCCGGCGCCGCGGCGTCGCTGACCCCGTCGATCGCGCGCGCGCTCGAGCTGCCCGGGCGGCACCGCACCGGCACGCTGCGCGACGTCGGCCATGTCGTGATCCTCACCCAGGAGAATCGCGCCTTCGACCATTATTTCGGGGCGATGCGCGGCGTGCGCGGCTTCGGCGACCGCTTCGCCGCGCCGGCCCCGCCCATGCCGGGCGCGCCGCACCGCACCGTGCTGCTCCAGCCCAACGAGCATCCCGGTGCCGCGCCGGCGACGCTCGCCCCGTTCCGGCTCGACACCGCCACCGACTTCCGCCTCTACCGCCCGCTCGGCACGCCGCACGGCTTCGCCGACAGCCAGGCGGCGTGGGACAACGGCCGGATGGGCGCCTGGACGCACGCCAAGCACAACCACGCCATGGCGCATTTCACGCGCGCGGACCTGCCGTTCCAATATGCGCTCGCCGAGGCCTTCACCCTGTGCGACGCCTACCACTGCGCGATGCACCTCAGCACCAACCCCAACCGGCTGTACATCTGGACGGGGACGCACGACCCGCTCGCGCGCGCCGGCGGCCCGGCGATCGACAACGGCTATGACAGTATCGACGCCGACCCGCTGAACCACGGCGGCTACCGCTGGACCACCTATCCCGAGCGGCTGATGGCGGCGGGGATCGGCTTCCAGATCTACCAGGACATGGCCGACAATTTCACCGACAACCCTCTGGTCGGCTTCCATGCCTATCGCCGCGCGCAGCGGCCGGTCGACGCCGCCGCGGCGCTGTTGGCGCGGCGCACCACCACGACCCGCACGCTCGATGACCTGCGCCAGGACGTGCTGGACGACCGCCTGCCCGAGGTGTCCTGGATCATCGCGCCCGAGGCGGCGTCGGAGCATCCCAGCGTCTCCACCCCGCTACAGGGCGGCGACTATAGCGCGCGCGTGCTCGACGCGCTCACCGCCAACCCGGACGTGTGGGCGCGCACCGTGCTGCTGATCAATTTCGACGAGAATGACGGGCTGTTCGACCATGTCCCGCCGCCCGCGCCGCCGGCGCGCGAGGGAGGGCGCCTGGCGGGCGCCACCGACGTGCCCGCCGAGGACGAATATCACCGCCACTGCCGCACCCCCGAGGACGCCGCCTATCGCGACCGGCCCTACGGCCTGGGCATGCGCGTGCCGCTGTACGTGGTCTCGCCGTGGAGCCGCGGCGGCTATGTCGCCTCCGAGGTGTTCGACCACACCAGCGTGCTGCGCTTCCTGGAGGCGCGCTTCGGCGTGCGCGAGCCCAATATCAGCGCGTGGCGGCGCGCGGTATGCGGCGACCTGACCTCCTGCTTCGACTTCGCCGCGCCCGACACCGTCGCCTTCATGGCGGGCCTGCCGGAGACCGCGGCGCCGTCGGCGCGCGCCGCGGGGCTGAAGGGCATCGCGCCGCCGCTCCCCGCGACGGTCGAGCCGCCCGAGCAGGAGCGCGGGCTGCGCCGGCGTCGCGCCACGTCCTACGCGCTCGACGCCGAGCTGCGCCGCGGCGACTCGCCCGCCCTGCTGCTGGTGAACCGCTCGCGCGAGCGCGCCGCGGTGTTCCACGTCTACGACATGGCGCGGCTCGAGGCGGCGCCGGCGCGATACACCGTCGCGGCGGGCGGCACGCTGCCGCACCCGCTGCCCGCGGACGATGCCGACCTGTTCGTGCTCGGCCCCGACGGTTTCCACCGCCGGCTGGTCGGCCGCGGCGACCTGTTCGGCGTGCGCCTCACGCGCGGCGCCGCGCCCGCGCTGCTGGTCGAGAACCGCACCGACGCGGCGCTGACCGTCGAGGTGACCGACCGCGCCTACGGCGCCGCGGCCGCCACGCTCGCGCTGGGCGCGCGCGAGACCCGGCGCGTCGCGCTCGACCTCGCCGCGAGCCACGGCTGGTACGACCGCGCGCTCGTCGCCGGCGCGCAGGCGTGGCGCATGGCGGGCCATGTTGGCGATGGGCGCGACACCTTCTCGGACCCCGCGCTGGGCGGCGCGGGGCCGTTGGTACCCGCGACGGTGATCTGAGCGCGGCGGTCGCGCCGCGGTGAGGTCATTCTCACCCTCGCCCCTCCGCGGCTTCGCCGTTCCCTCCTCTCTCGGAAGGAGAGGGAAGGGGGCCGCTGCCATAGGCAGTCGGAACGGCGAGGGTGACCCTAGGCAGATGCGGGACGCTTTCCCCGTGAAGCCTGATCCGCCTCCATCGATCCGCGCGCCGGCGAACGCCGGAGCCCGGCGCCGCTCGCGTGACGCCACTGGCTCTGGGCTCCTGCGTCCGCAGGGGCACGTCAGATGGACCAGCGTCTAGCTCACCGCGTCTGGAAGTCTGTCATCCGCCTGACTTGATGTGGCGCGAGACGGTGGGGATGGAAGGATCGCGCCGACTCGCTCCCCCGCTGCGCGGCGTCGCCGGCTCGCTCGCGCCGCTCGGCTATGGTGCCGCCGCGTTCGGCGCCTATTTCTCGATGTACGCCTTCCGCAAGCCCTTCGCCGCCGCGACCTACGACCAGGTCGCCGGATGGCACCACGCGCTCGACTATAAGAGCGCGCTGCTGATCGCGCAGGTGATCGGCTACGCGCTGTCCAAGCTGATCGGCATCCGCGTGATCGCCGAGTTCGGGCGGAGCGGGCGCGGCGCCGCGATCCTGGCGCTGGTCGCGGCGTCCTGGGTGGCGCTGCTGCTGTTCGCGCTGACGCCGGCGCCGTGGAACATCGGCTTCCTCTTCCTCAACGGCCTGCCGCTCGGCCTGATCTGGGGGCTGGTGTTCAGCTATGTCGAGGGGCGGCGCACCTCCGAGCTGATCGGCGCGATCCTGTGCGCCAGCTTCATCGTCTCCTCCGGCGTGGTCAAGACCGCGGCGACGCTGGTGCTCAACGCGGGGATCGCGCCGGGCTGGATGCCCGCGCTCACCGCGCTGCCGTTCGCGCCGCTGCTGCTCGGCTGCGTGCTGCTGCTCGAGCGCATGCCGCCGCCCGACGCGCGCGACGTCGCCGAGCGGCGCGAGCGCGCGCCGATGCCGACCGCGGCGCGGCGCGCCTTCCTGCGCGCGCACGGCGCCGCGCTGGCGCTGCTGATCGCGGGCTATGTGCTGCTCACCGCGCTGCGTGACTTCCGCGACAATTTCGCCGCCGAACTGTGGACCGCGCTCGGCGCCGGCGGGAACGCCGCGGTGTTCTCGCAGAGCGAGATCCCGGTCGCGGTGCTCGCGCTGACGGGCCTGGCCGCGCTGATGGCGGTGCGCGACAATCGCCGCGCCGTGCTGGCGATGCACGCGATCATCCTCGGCGGCGCGCTGCTGATCGCCGGCAGCACCGCGGCGTTCCAGCTCGGGCTGATCGGTCCGCTCGGCTGGATGATCCTCGGCGGCGCCGGCCTGTACCTCGCCTACACGCCTTATAACGCGATGCTGTTCGACCGGATGGTGGCGGCGGTGGGGCAGGCGGCCAACGCCGGCTTCCTGATCTACGTCGCCGATACCTCGGGCTATGCCGGCAGCGTCGCATTGCTGCTCTACCGCAGTCTCGGCGCGGGCGCGCGCGACTGGCTCTCCTTCTTCACCGCCGCCTGCTACGTCACCGCCGCCGCGGTGGCGCTGCTCACCACGCTGTCGGCCCTGCATTTCCGGCGCGCGGCGGGCCGGGAGACGGCATGATGTACGACGTGATCGTGGTCGGCGCCGGCATCGTCGGCCTCGCGCACGCGCTCGCCGCGGCGCGGGCCGGCGCGCGCGTGCTGGTGCTCGACCGCGACGCGCGCGCGGTCGGCGCCTCGGTGCGCAATTTCGGCTTCGTCACCGTCACCGGCCAGGCGCGCGGCGCGGGGTGGCAGCGCGCGCGGCGCAGCGCTTCGGTGTGGCGCGAGGTCGCCGCGCCCGCGGGGATCGCGATCGTGCAGGAGGGGCTCACGCTGGTCGCGCGGCGGCCCGAGGCGGCGGCGGTGCTCGACGCCTTCATGGCGACCGAGATGGCCGAGGGCTGCCGCCTGCTCGACCCCGCCGAGCTGGCGCGCCGCCTGCCCGCGCTCCGGCCCGGCACCGCGGTGGTGGCGCTGCAGAGCAGCGCCGACCTGCGCGTCGAGTCGCGCGACGCGATCCCGCGGCTGGCGGCGTGGCTGGAGACGGCGCACGGCGTCGCGATCCGGCGCGGCGTCGCCGTCACCGAGGTGGTCGAGGGCGGGGTGATCACCGCCGAGCGCAGCTACACCGCCCCGGTCGTGATCGCCTGCCCGGGTGACGAGGGGGCGGCGCTCTTCCCCGCCGCCTTCGCCGCCGCCGGGGTGCGGCGCTGCACGCTCCAGATGCTGCGGCTCGCCGCGCCGGGCGACCGTCACGCCAGCCCGGTGATGAGCGACCTCAGCCTGGTGCGCTACGAGGGCTATGCCGCGCTGCCCCCCGCCGCCGCGCTCGCCGAGCGGCTGGCGCGCGAGGAGCGCGAGGCGCTGGCGCACGGCATCCACCTCATCGCGGTCCAGTCGGCCGACGGCACGATGGTGGTGGGCGACAGCCACGTCTACGGCGACTCGGTCGAGCCCTTCGCGCGCGCCGCGGTGGACGACGCGATCCTGGCGCAGTGGAGCGCGCTGTTCGGCACGCCGCCGCGCGTGGTGGAGCGCTGGACCGGCAGCTACGCCTCGGTGGCGGGGCGGCACAGCCTGGTCGAGGCGCCGTTCCCGGGCGTGCGGCTGGTGGTGGTGACGAGCGGCACCGGTGCCTCCACCGCCTTCGGGCTGGCGGAGGAGGTGATCGCGGGTCTGGTGGGCGAGGGGCATCTGCGATGGGCGCGCTGAAGGCGGTGGTGTTCGACTGGGCCGGGACGATGGTCGATTTCGGTAGCCGCGCGCCGGTGATCGCGCTCCGTCGCACCTTCGCCGCGGCGGGCGTGGCGATCGAGGAGGCCGAGGCGCGCGCCGACATGGGGCTCGCCAAGGGCGACCATATCCGCGCGATCCTCCGCGCGCCGCGGGTCGCGGCGGCGTGGCGCGCGACGCACGGCGCGGCGCCGGGGGAAAGCGACGCGGTCGCGCTGCTCGCCGCGCTCACGCCCGCGATGCGCGAGGCGGCGCGTCGCACCGCGCGGCTGATACCGGGCGCGGCGGAGGTGGTGGCGGGGCTGCGCGCCGCCGGGGTGCGGATCGGCTCCTGCACCGGCTACACCCGCGAGATGATGGCCGACATCCTGCCCGCCGCGGCGGCGCAGGGTTATGTCCCCGACCATCTCGTCTGCGCCGGGGAGACCCCGAGCGGGCGGCCCTCGCCGCTGATGCTGTGGCACAATCTGATCGCGCTCGACGCCTGGCCGGCGAGCGCCTGCGTCAAGGTGGACGACGCGGCGGTCGGCGTCGCCGAGGGGCGCGCCGCGGGCGCCTGGACGATCGGCGTCGCGGCGACGGGCAACGCGCTCGGGCTCGACGAGGCCGAGCTCGCCGCGCTCGACCTATCGGACCGCACCGCGCGGATCGCGGCGGCGGCAGCGACGCTGCGTGCCGCGGGCGCCCATGCGGTGATCGAGAGCGTGGCCGACCTGCCCGCCGCGCTGGCGGAACTGCCGATCGGCTGAGCGGCGCGACGATGTTCGGGCGAAGGTGGCGGAGAGGGTGGGATTCGAACCCACGGTACCCGTGAGGGCACAACGGTTTTCGAGACCGTCCCAATCGACCACTCTGGCACCTCTCCGCGGAGGACGCCGGGGTCTGCGAGAGAGCTGCCCGGCGGCGATCGAGCGGCGCCCCTAGCCCGGTCCCGACGCGGACGCAAGCGTGTCTGTTGTTGTGCGCGACGATTTCCGCACTAGATTGGGGGAATGACCCGCGAACACACGATGACCGCCAAGGCCGAGGCGCCGGTCGCGCCGCCGATCGCGCACGCGCGCTTCTCGATCGGCGACGTGGTGCGCCATCGCATGCTCGATTTCCGCGGCGTGATCTTCGACGTCGACCCCGTCTTCGCCAACAGCGAGGAATGGTACAACTCGATCCCCGAGGACTTCCGGCCGAGCAAGGACCAGCCCTTCTACCATCTGCTCGCCGAGAACATGGAGTCGAGCTACGTCGCCTATGTCAGCCAGCAGAACCTGGTCCACGACGACAGCGACGAGCCGATCGACCATCCCGCGATCGCCGGCCTGTTCGACCGGCTGGACGACGGCCGCTACGGGCTGAAGCGCCAGCATCGCCACTGATCGCCGCGCTCGTCGATCGATCACGGAATCGGTTGACAGGCCGGGAGGCTTCGCATAGCTCGCACGCTTCTCTCGCAGGGTACGCCCTCGCGAGCTATGAAATTTGGGAAGTGACAAGAGCCATGTTCGCAGTCGTGCGCACGGGCGGCAAGCAGTATCGCGTCGCCGCCGGAGACAAGATCGTCGTCGAGAAGATCGAGGGCGAGGCCGGCGCGTCGGTGACGCTGGGTGACGTGCTGCTCGCGGGCGAGGGCGCGGAGCTCAAGTCGGTCGACGGCCTCACCGTTGCGGCGGAGATCGTCGCCCAGGCCAAGGGCGAGAAGGTGATCGTCTTCAAGAAGCGTCGCCGCCACAATTATCGTCGTCGCAACGGCCATCGCCAGAACCACACGATCCTCAAGATCGTGTCGGTCGGCTGATCCCGTAGCGCGCAGGAGCAAGAGCAATGGCACATAAGAAAGCAGGCGGTTCGTCGCGCAACGGTCGTGACTCGGCCGGCCGTCGTCTCGGCGTGAAGAAGTTCGGCGGTCAGGAAGCGATCGCGGGCAACATCCTCGTGCGCCAGCGCGGCACCAAGTTCTACCCGGGCCGCAACGTCGGGATCGGCAAGGACCATACCCTCTTCGCGCTCGTCGACGGCCGCGTGGTGTTCCACGAGGGCAAGCTGGGCCGCAAATTCTGCTCGGTCGATATTATGGCGGCCGCGGCCGAGTAACATCGGGCAACCACACCGGGTTGCCCACCAGGGCGACCCGGGGTTCCGCAGCACGGAACCCAGCCACCAAGGGAGACGGGTCGCCCCGGCTCCCTTTTTTCATGCTCCCTCGCCCCAGCGTGTCGCGCCACCGTCATCGAGGTGTGGCAGCGGCCCGAACAAGGAGACGGAGCATGTTCGCGTTGACGCCGAGACTCACGCTCAGACCGGGCTGGCTCGAGGACGCCCCCGCGCTGGCGCGCGCGATCGCGCACGAGACGGTGGTGTCGCGGCTGGCGCGCGCCCCCTGGCCCTATGCCGAGGAGGACGCCGCCGCCTTCCTGTCGCTGCCGCCGCACCCGCGCGAGCCGCGCTTCCTGATCGCGGAGCGCGCCGGCGACTATCGGCTGGTCGGCGGCGTCGGGCTGCACCGCGGCGAGCGGGGCGGGGTCGAGCTGGGCTATTGGCTCACGCCCGATGCCTGGGGCCGCGGTTATGCCACCGAGGCCGGCCGCGCGGTGCTCGACATCGCGCGCCACGCGCTCGGGCTCGCGCGGGTCGACTCGCACCATCACGCCGACAATCCGGCCTCGGGGCGGGTGCTGCGCAAGCTGGGCTTCGTCGAGTGCGGGCGATCGCGCCGCTACGCGCTGGCGCATGACACCGACGTGGAGTGCGTCGAGTATACGCTCGATCTCGCCGCCGATCCCGAGCGAGCGATGCCGATCGCGGCCTGATCGTCGGTTGCTTTCGGCGCTGAACCCGCCACAAGGGCAGCAACATCCCGCAACCTCGACAGGTCACGATCCGATGACGCGGGCGACCGCTGTCCTTCCCCGCCGGCGGCTGTCGCCCGAGGCGTCGCGCGACGCGGCGCTGGAGGCAGCGCGCGCACTGCTCCTCGAGGACGGGCCGCAGGCGGTGACTCTCAAGGCGGTGGCCGCGCGGGTGGGGCGGACGCACGCCAACCTGCTCCACCATTTCGGCTCGGCCGACGGGCTGCAGCGGGCGCTGATCGAGCGGATGGCGGCGGCGATCGTCGCGACGATCCGCCAGGCGGTGCGCCGCTCGCGCGCCGAGCGCGACCCGGCCGCGCTGGTCGACGTGGTGTTCGACGCCTTCGGTGCCGGCGGGGCGGGGGCGCTGGCGAGCTGGATGATCCTCACCGGCAACCGCGACGCGCTCGACCCGGTGTTCACCGCGATCCACGACCTGGTCGAGGAGCTGGCGCGCGACGAGGAGCGCCCCGACGCACCGATCCGCGACGAGACGCTCCAGCTGGTGCTGGCGGCGCTCGGCGACGCGCTGCTCGGCGCGGCGATGGCGCGCGCGCTGGAGCTGCCGCCCGGCCGCGCGCGCGAGCTGGCGGCGCGCATGCTGCTGCGCGACCGGGGAGTAGGGGAGGATTAGGGGCGCGGGCGCGCAGTGAAGCGCCGACCTCTCCGTTAACCTGGGTTCCCGCGACCGCGGGCATCCAGGCTAACGGGCGTCAGGCCTGCCAACCGTGGGCCCCGTCGTCCGCGAGGGGCTGATCCATCGGGTGCGAACCAGCGGGGTCCTCCTGCTGACGCGGGAGTCCAGAGCCACGAGCGTCACGCCTGCCGCCCTGGCTCCGGCGTCCGCCGGAGCACGGATCGATCGAGGTGGATCAGACCCTAGGGCACCGGACTGGGATGTCGCGGGTGCCTCTCCCGCACTCTGCCCGCTACTTCGCCGCCCAGCGGATCGCGTTGGTCAGCACGCGGCGGTAGTTGGGATCGTCGTAGTTGGCCGCGTCATGGCCCAGCGCCGAGAAGAAGACATGCCCCTTGGCGCGCGGGTTGACCCACATGATCGGGTGCTTGCCCATGCGCAGCTTGTCGCCGGTGCGGTAGGTCGCCTCGTCGACGCGCGCGAGCACGGTCATGCCGTGCTGGCTGGGATCCCCGCTGAACGAATACCATTCGTCGCTCGACGTCCAGGGCAGCTTCACCCCCGCCATCACCGGGTGGCGCGGCTGGTCGACCAGGATCGTCGCGCGCTGGATATGGTCGTCGCCGTTGGGATGGCCGATGAACTCGGTGCCGATGATCGTGTCGACGTACCAGGGCGACTTGTGGCTGTTGTCCCCCGCGGCGTGGAGCGCGACCACGCCGCCGCCGCGCGCGACGAAGCGCTCGAACGCGGCCTGCTGCTCGGGAGTCAGGAACTCGCCCGACGCGCTGTTGAGCACCACCACCGAGAAATGCTTGAGCATCGCGTCGTTGAAGACCGCGCCGTTCTCGGTCTGGAAGCTCTTGCGGCCGAGCCCGCGCGCGATGTCGGCGAGCACCTCGTTCGAGTGCGGGATGTGCTCGAAGTGGCGCCAGCCGTTGGTCTTGGACACGATCAGCACGCCGCGCTCGATCCCGGCGGGCAGCGTCGGCGGGGTCGTGTCGAGCGTCGGCGTCGGCAAATGCGGGTCGGGCGCGGCCTGCGCCAGCGCCAGCGCCCCGAGCATCGCGATCAGTCGCATCCCATTCCTCCTGTGCTGTATGTCATCGTGCCGGCGTCGCGGCCGCGCGCGCCTGGTCGATCTCGGCGCCCCATGGGTCTCGGCGCACCACGGTCGTCCCCTCGGCGGTGAAGTCGGCGATCGTGTCGCCCGCGCGGTCGTAGCGCGGCCAGCGCGGCAGGCCGGTGCCGTTGGGATCGCCGGTCTTCACGAAATTGGCGAGATACTGCCCCATCGCATGCCCCATCGCGGCGTCGCGCGGGCTGGTCTGCGCGCCATATTTGATCGCGGCATTGTCGAGGAAGAACGGGATGTCCGTGGCGTGCTGCGCGCCCGGCTTGCCGACCGAGCTGGCGACGTAGGAGAAGCGATATTCCCACACCGGCACGCCCTTGGCGGCGAGCCGCGCCGCGGCGTCGCGCGCGCCCGCGACCATGTAGCCGGTGCGGCCGCCGATATCGGCGCTGGTGGCGCCGATCAGCATCGGCACGCGCGCGAACCGGTCCTGATCATAGGCCGCGCCCATGTCGACCACCACCTTGCCGTCGATGAACGGCCCCGAATAGGTCGGCGCGGCGGGATCGCGCGGCGCCATCGACGCGAGGTTGAGCCCGTCCACCACCTGCTCGCCGGGGAGCGCGCGCAGCCGGTCGAGCGCGTCGGAGGCGGACGGATCGATGCCCTTGGCGCGTGCGAAATCGGCGCCGATCCGCTCGGCGTCGGCGAGCGCCTTGCCGCGCGGGTCGGGATGGCCGTCGCCGCCCGACATGGCGAAGGCCTGGTGGAACAGCCCGCGCGCCAGCGGCGAGGTGACGAGCTGGTGCACCGACATGCCGCCCGCGCTTTCCCCGACGATCGTCACCCTGCCCGGATCGCCCCCGAAGGAAGCGATATTGCGCTGGACCCAGTGCAGCGCCGCGATCTGGTCCATCGTGCCGTAATTGCCGAGGCGCCCGCCGTCGGGGTCGGACTGGCTGAGCTGCGGCAGCGCGAAGCTGCCGAAGCGGCCGAGCCGATAGTTGAAGCTGACGAACAGGATGCCGCGCCTCGCCATGTTCGCGCCGGCATAGGTCGGCGGCGAGGCACCGCCGTTGACGAAGCCGCCGCCGTAGATCCAGACGAGGACCGGCAGCTTGCCCTTGGCCGCGGTGGGCTTCCACAGATTGACGTAGAGGCAGTCCTCGGCCGGCGTGGTGCCGAGCGGCGCGGCGTCGCTGGGGAAGGGCAGCTGCATGCAGTCGGCGGCGTAGCGCGTGGCGTCACGTGCCGTCGTCCAGCGCGCGACCGGCTGCGGCGCGCGCCAGCGGAGGGCGCCGACCGGCGGCGCGGCGAAGGGGATGCCCTTCCAGCTCGCGACGCCATCGCTCACCGCGCCGCGCACCGGCCCCGCGTCGGTGCGGACGATCGTGCTAGGCTGCGCCAGCGCGGGCGCGGCGGTGACCAGGGCGGCCAGCGCCGCGGCGATCGGCATGGTCATCCGTCTTCCTCCCCTTGGCGGCCGTGCCCGGTCGACATCGTGCGCGGCCCATACCTTCCTCGCCCCCGCCTCCGCGTCAACCAGGCTCGCCGTCGGATCGAGGGGCAGTGGGCAATTTACCCAGGTCTGAGGGGCTTAAAGCTTTGGTTAGCGCTGCGTTAAGCGTGTTCTTAACGTTCCGTTAGGACTTTTATGACAGATCGTCTGTCACAATCACAGCGATAGGAGAGCTGTCGTGGACGATCCGCGCAAGCTCAAGAACGAGCTGGAAGTGGCAGCACGCGTCGCGGGCTCGCTGACCGACATACGCGCGGCGCAGGAGGTGGAGCGCTACATGCGCGAGGTGGAGGCCAAGCTGCGCTTCCCGCCGCGCCCCAGCGCCGACGTGGTGATCTGATGACCGTCGCTGCCCCTCATCCCGCCGCCGAGTCGCTGCGCCAGCGCGCGGTCGACGCCTGCGGGATCGTCGCGCGCCCGCGCAACCCCGAGCTGCAGCGCATCGTCGAGGAGGCGGCGCGGCTCGCGCGCGCGCCGATCGCGGCGATCTCGGTGGTCGATCGCGCGCGCCAGTGGCTCGCCGCCCGCGTGGGCATCGACGGCGACGAGGGGCCGCGCGCCGAGTCCTTCTGCGGCCATACCATCCTGCGCCCCGGCGAGCCGATGATCGTCGCCGACGCGCGCGGCGACCGCCGCTTCCTCGCCAACCCCTCGGTGCTGGGCCACCCGCACATCCGCTTCTACGCGGGGGTGCCGCTGGTCGATCACGCCGGCTTCGCGCTGGGGGCGCTGTGCGTCGCCGACACGCGGCCGCGCCTCGGCCTGTTCGACGTCTACGACCTGACCCATCTCGCGCGCCGCGCCGAGCGGCTCATGGCGCGCTAGGCGCGGCCGGTCCGATCCTATCGGCACCCGCCGGCGCACAGGGCGTTGGTGCGGGCGAAGGAGACGATGATGGCAGACGAACACGAGGAACGGCCGGTCCTGTACGTGCCCGACAGCCCGAACGTCGGCGCCGCCGACCCGGACGCGGACAAGGACGACCCCAAGCGCGCCGCGAAGGATCGGGCGCGCGCCGACGATCTCGCCGCCAAGGTGGCGGTCGGCGACGAACTGTCGGGCTATGAGAAAGTGGCCGGGCGCGGCGTCGTCGGCGACTGAGCGTCGCGTGCGGCGGTTCCCCTGCCGCGACCGCCGCGGCAGGGGACCGTGCGGCTCATCCGGCGGCGAGCGCCTCGCGCGACCAGGCGACGAACTCCTGCCGCTGCTCGCCGAGCTTCTCGATCCCCAGCTCCACCACGTCGCCGGGCTTGAGATACCAGGGCGCGGGCTTCTGGCCCAGGCCGACGCCGGGCGGTGTGCCCGTGGTGATGATGTCGCCGGGCTCCAGCGTCATGAACTGCGAGCAATAGGCCACCAGCTGCGCGACGGTGAAGATCATCGTCGAGGTGGACCCGTCCTGCACGCGCCGGCCGTTGACCGACAGCCACATGCCGAGCCGCTGCGGGTCGCCCACCTCGTCGGCGGTGACCAGCCACGGCCCGACCGGGCCGAAGGTGGGAAAGCCCTTGCCCTTGTCCCAGGTCGGTCCGCGCTCCTGCTGCCAGTGGCGCTCGGACACGTCGTTGACGACGAGGTAGCCGGCGACATGGTCGAGCGCGTCGGACTCCTCGACGCAGCTGGCGCGCGTGCCGATCACCACGCCGAGCTCGACCTCCCAGTCGGTCTTGGCGCTGTCGCGCGGGATCACGACCGGGTCGTTGGCGCCCTGGAGGCAGTTGACCCATTTGTTGAAGACCACCGGCTCGGACGGGATCGGCAGGTTCGACTCGGCGGCGTGGTCGGCATAGTTGAGCCCGATCGCGACGAACTTCTGCGTCCCCGCGACCGGCACGCCGTAGCGCGGCGCGCCCTCGACCAGCGGCAGCGTCGCGGGATCGAGCGCGGCGAGGCGCGCGAGCGAGCCGGGCGCGAGCTCGGCGCCGGTGAGATCGGCGATCACCCCCGACAGGTCGCGCAGCGCGCCGTCGGCGTCGACCAGCGCGGGCTTCTCGGCGCCCTTCGCACCGTAGCGGCAGAGTTTCATCGTGATCACCTCGAGGGCTGGAGAGAGCGGTGAGGCGCGCGGACGTTGCCATCCGACGCCAGTGGATGCAGGTTGCACCTATGCGCTACAGCGCGCCACCGCCTTCGTGAACCCGAACCCCATGACAATCGTCGCTTCCACCCTCGATTTCCGCGAGCTCGCGCGGCGCCGGCTGCCGCCCTTCCTGTTCGAATATATCGACGGCGGGTCGTACAGCGAGACGACGCTGCGGCGGAACGTCGCCGACCTCGAGACGATCGCGCTGCGCCAGCGCGTGCTGCGCGACATCGGCACGCTCGATCCCTCCACCGAGCTGTTCGGCCAGCGCATGGCGCTGCCGGTCGCGCTCGCGCCGATCGGGCTGGCGGGGATGAACGCGCGCCGCGGCGAGGTGCAGGCGGCGCGGGCGGCGGAGAAGGCGGGGGTGCCGTTCTGCCTCTCCACCGTCTCGGCGTGCCCGATCGACGAGGTGGCGCGCGGCACCACGCGGCCCTTCTGGTTCCAGCTCTACATGATCCGCGACCGCGGCTTCATGCGCGACCTGCTCGCCCAGGCGCGCGCGGCGCGGTGCAGCGCGCTGGTGTTCACCGTGGACATGCCGGTGCCGGGATCGCGCTACCGCGACTATCGCTCGGGGCTGGCGGGGGCGAGCGGCTGGCGCGGCGCGGCGCGGCGCTTCGGCCAGGCGCTGCGCCACCCGCGCTGGGCGTGGGACGTCGGCGTGCATGGGCGCCCGCACCAGCTCGGCAACGTCGCGCCGGTACTGGGCAATTCGAGCGGGTTGGAGGATTTCCTCGGCTGGATGCGCGACAATTTCGACCCGACGGTGACGTGGCGCGACCTCGACTGGGTCCGGCAGGAGTGGGACGGGCCGCTGATCCTCAAGGGCGTGCTCGACGCCGAGGACGCGCGCGAGGCGGCGGCGCTGGGCGCGGACGGGCTGGTGGTGTCGAACCACGGTGGCCGCCAGCTCGACGGCACGCCCTCCACCGCGCGCGCGCTGCCCGCGATCGCCGCGGCGGTGGGCGACCGGCTGACCGTGCTCGCCGACGGCGGGGTGCGCACCGGGCTCGACGTGGTGCGGATGCTCGCGCTCGGCGCGCGCGGCGTGCTGCTGGGGCGCGCCTGGGCCTATGCGCTCGCCGCGGGCGGTGAGGCGGGAGTGGCGCGGATGCTGGCGCTGGTAGAGGCCGAGATGCGCGTGGCGATGGCGCTCACCGGCTGCACGAACGTCGCCGCCATCGGGCCCGACGTGCTCGTGCGCGACGGAGTGCCGGTCAGCGCGCAGGGATGACCGGGCCGAGCCGCGCGCAGTCGGGCGCGCGGCGGCGGAGCGCGATGCCGGCGGGTAGGCGACCGACCTCGATCACGCTGCGGCTCTCATAGTCGGAGAGGAAGAGCCGGGCGCCGTCGGCGTAGAGCAGCCGGGCACGGCCGATCAGCACCGGATAGACGCAGCGCTGGCCGAATGGCGTGGCGAGCAGCGCCGCCGCGCGCGGCCTGGCGCTGGCGCCGAAGGGCGACGCCGCCTCGCCGAGCGCGACGAGCCCGATCGTGAGGCTCACGCACAGCAGGAACCAGCCGAGCGGCCGGACACGCGCCTGCATCACCGCCTTGCCGCGGGTGAGCTGCGCCGCCACCAGCGCGACGATGATCAGCAGCGCGAACACCGCGATCAGCGGCTGGAACACGCCGTCGACCGTGGCGATGGCATAGGCGCAGAGCGCGATGCCGAGGATCCCCGCCGCGAAGACGCTCGATCGCGGTGCGCGCTCGACCAGCGCGCGGGCAAGCAGCTCGGAGATCGGCCAGACCGAGAATGCCGCGACCACCCACACGGCGGCGAGGAGCAGCAGCGTCGATCCGAGGTTGAGCCATCCTGCGCCCGCCACCTCCGAGAGGTCGAAGGCGCCGAGCCCCTCGACGCCCGCGGGCGCGAACGCGCCGAGGCTGAGCAGCAGTCCGCCGACGTAGAAGAGGATCGGCAGGCCTGCCGCGATCGGCGCGACCCAGTGGAGCAAGCGGCGCGACTTGCGCGCGACACCCCTCACCACGAGTGGCTCGCGGCGGTGGCGGGCCGGGTGGACCGGGCGGAGCAGAGGGCGGGGCGGAGCATGGCGGCGGTGTCGCCGCGCCGCCCGCATGCTTCAAGATTAAGGCCGCGCTAGCCGTGAACCGCCTCGCGGCGCTGCGGGCTAGTCCGTTGCGCCGTCGCGCCTTCTGCCTCGCGGCCGGCTGACCCAGCGCGGCGAACGCCGCGCCCGCGCGGGCTCAGCGCGCCTCCGCCAGCGTGCGGTCGAGTCGCTCCAGCTCGCCGCTCTCGCGACCCCGCCGCCCGTAGAAGAGCTCGAACAGCGGGCTCGCCATCATCGTCGTCACGATCGCCATCAGCACCAACATCGCGAAGAGCGTCGGCCCGATGATCCCTTTCTGCAGGCCGATGTTGATGATGATCAGCTCCATCAGCCCGCGCGAGTTCATCAGCGCGCCGATCCCCAGCGCGGTGCGATTGTCCTCGCCCGACAGCCGCGCGGCGAGATAGCAGGCGCCGCCCTTGGCGAGCACAGAGGCCACCAGCACGCCCAGCGCGATCAGCAGCAGCTCGGCCGAGTTGACCATGTCCATCCGCGTGTTCAGCCCCGAGTAGGTGAAGAACATCGGCAGCAGCAGCACCACCGTCAGCGGCTCGAGCTTGCGCTTGATCTCGGCGGTGAGCAGCCCGCGCGGCATCACCGCGCCCAGGATGAAGCCGCCGAAGATCGCGTGGATACCCACCACGTCCATCAGGAAGGCGGACAGGCAGAAGGCGATCATCACGGCGGCGAAGCTGGCGAGGCTCATCTCGCCCTCCCGTTCGACCTTGCGCGCCAGTGGCGCGAGCAGCCGCGGTCCGGCGAGGACGACGAACAGCGCCCACAGCAGCCCGCCCCCGATCGCCAGGATCGCCACGCCCGGGCCGCCGCCGAAGGTCGCGAGCACCAGCGCCAGCACGCACCATGAGCAGGCGTCGTCGAACGCGCCCGCGGTGAGCGACAGCGTGCCGAGCGCGCTGTCCGCCAGCCCGCGCTCGTTGATGATCCGCGCGAGCATCGGGAACGCCGTGAGCGCGATGCAGGCACCGAGGAACAGGGTCGCGTTCGCCTGGCTGATCCCCGGCGCGAACAGACCGGGAACGTCGAGGAGGAACGGGGTGATCAGCACCGCGATCAGGAACGGCGCGGCGATCCCCGCCATCGATACGAGGGAGGCGCTCCGTGCCTTGGTGCGGAAATGGTCGAGCCGCAGCGTGGTGCCGACCAGGAACATGTAGAGCCCCACGCCCAGCTGCGCGCCCGCGTAGAGCACGTTCTTGGTCTCCTTGGGGAAGATCGCGCCCTGCAGCGCGGGGAACAGCAGCCCGAGCAGCGACGGCCCGAGCACCACGCCCGCGATCATCTCGCCCACCACCTGCGGCTGGCCGAGCAGCTTCTGGCCGAGCCAGCCGACGACACGGCATGCCACCAGGATCACCGCGAGCTGGAGGAAGAAGTGGATCGAGAAGTCGCCGGGCGCGTAGCTGTGCGCCGCCGCGGCGGTGGCGGGCCCGTGCGGCGCGAGCACGTTCGCCGTCACCGTCCGCAGACTCTCCAGCCAGTCGCCCATCAACCCCTCTCCCGCGTTCGCGCGCCCCGCGCGAAGCAAAGACCCCGATCGCCGCGACGTGCAAGTGCCGTTCGGCGCGGCGGCGTCGATTTCGCCCATCGACACGGCGAGCGGGACGGCCAGCGCACGCTCCCGCCGCCGATCGCGTCTGGCCATCAGTCGCCGGACGGGTGCCACTGGACTCCGGCACGACCTCCGCATACGCTCGGTGTTAACGATAACATGGGAGAGTGACATGCGCGCTTCTACCGCGGCACATGTGCGTCGCTTGTGCCTACGCCTCGTCGCCGGCGCGCTCGCCGCGTCGCCCATGGCCGCCGCGGCGCAGAACGACGCGATGACCCCGATCGCCACGCCGGCCCAGCCGACCGCGCTACCGCTCGGCACCGGCGCGTTGCCCGGCGCGAGCGTCAAGGAATCGTGGTTCCGCCAATATGGCAGTGTGTTCACGCGCAACGTCACCGAGGCGACGCTGACGCCGTTCCTGCCAGACCCGGCGCGCGCGAGCGGCGCGGCGGTGATCGTCGCGCCGGGCGGCGGGTTCCGCACGCTGTCGATGGAGAATGAGGGCTATGACGTGGCGCGCGCGCTCGCCGCACGCGGCGTGGCCGCGTTCGTGCTCAAATACCGGCTCAACCAGACGCCGGGCGAGATGACCGCCTTCGCCGAGTCGATGCGCGCGATGTTCTCGGGCACCGCGGCGCGACCGCCGCGCCCGGACGCGGCGACGATGGCGACCCAGCTGGCGCCGCAGCTCGCCGACTCGCGCGCCGCCTTCGCGCTGGTGCGCCGCCGCGCCGCCGAGTGGCACGTCGACCCGGCCAAGATCGGCATGGTCGGATTCTCGGCAGGCGCGATGCTGACGCTGGCGACGACGCTGACGCCGGGTGATGCCAGGCCTGCCTTCATCGGCACGATCTACGGCCCGCTCACGGGAGTGACGGTGCCGGCCGAGGCGCCGCCGCTGTTCGTCGCCTTGGCGGCGGACGATCCCTTCTTCGCCAACGCGGGTTTCGGGCTGATCGAGCGCTGGCGCGAGGCCAAGCGGCCGGTCGAGTTCCACCTCTACGAACAGGGCGGGCACGGCTTCGGCATGTACCCCAAGACGACGACCAGCACCGGCTGGTTCGACGCCTTCACGCGCTGGCTGACGATGCACGGGATGATCAAGGCGGGGTGAGGGGCGGCGTGTCGCGATCCTCGAGCTGGCAGGTCAGCCCTGCCCAGCTGGCGGCCGCGTCGAGATAGGCCAGCACCGCAGCGAACAGCTCGCCTCCGGCGTGCGCGCGATGGCCCCGGGCGAGCGCGGGGGCGGGGGCGACAGCAGCGCCGCGGCGAGCGGGACTCGGAGGCGCGTCGGCGGGGTCTCGGATCAGGGATCGAGTGGGTCGAGCGGGTCCACCCGGAGCGACTCGCGCGCCGGACGGAACTCGAGCTCGGTCGGCGAGCGTCGCGCGCCGATCGCGCCGGGCAGATAGCCCAGCTCGCGCCGGTTGCGTTCGGCGAAGGGGGCGTCCTCGATGTAGCGGCTCTGCTCGGGGTTGCACACGATCAACGCGGGTCGATCGAGGGGGGCGCCCAGCCCGGCGAGCACGCGCGTGGCGTTGCGCAGGTTGGTGGTGGTGTGGCGCGCATACGGTTCGAGCACGATCGCCTCGGCGGGCACGCCGTAGCGCTCGATCAGCGCGCGGCGCATCTCGACCGCCTCGGTGAAGCGGGTCGCGCGCGGGTGGGCGCGACCGCCGGTGACGATGATCAGCGCGGCGTCGCCCGCGGCATAGCGCTCGGCGGCGAGCCGGACATGATAGAGGCCGCCGGGGCTCAGCGGCATGTCGGGCACCTCGGGACCCACCCCGGTGACGATCAGCGCGGTGTAGCGGTAGCGCGACCAGTCCAGCGCGGGCGCCCGCCGCCGCGCGGGGGCGTCGAGCCCGGTGTCCGCGCGGACCGCGTCGGTCCGGTCGTTGACCTGGAGCAGCGCCAGCGCGAGCTCCACGCTCGGGTCGAGCGCCCCCTCGCGCGCGGTGGCGGCGATCGCCACCGCGGCGCGCAGCCGCGTGCGTGCCTCGGTGCTATCGGGCGCCACCTCGGGGCCGTCGATCGCGGGATAGCGCGGCGCGGCGCCGAGCGCGTAGCTGTCGAGGATCGCGGTGAGGCCGCGCAGCTCGCGCCCGAGCTGCGCGGCCGCGTCGTCGTCGGGGAGCCCCGTGAGGGCGGCGCCGCGCGTGACGGCGACGACCGAGCCGATCTCCGCCGCCTCCCACCGCGAGGCGCGCGCGACGCAGGCGGCATCCTCGCCGCACGCGCTCGCCCGCGCGGCGCGCGCGCGGCGCAGCGGCTCGGGCACCGCCGTCGGGCCGAGCCGCGCGAGCAGCGGGAACAGCCGCGCGGCGAGCGCCTCGCTCGCGCGGTCGCGCACGGGCGCGGCGGCGACCGCCACCGGCACGCCCGCGGCGAGCGGTACCGCCGCCGCGAGCAGGAGCGCGACCGCGCGCCGGCTCACCACGAGCGGGTCACCGTCAGCCGCACGTTGCGGCCGAAGATCGGTCGGCCGTAGATCGCGTTGGCGGTGCCCTGGCCGCTCAGGTTGTCGGTGCGCGTGTTGCCCTCGGTCAGCCCCTTGGCATCGGTGAGATTGTCGCCGACCACCTGCACCTGCCAGTTGCCCCGCGTCGCGGTCACGCCCGCGCCGAAGGTGGAATAGGACGGCAGCGCGGTGTTGTTGTAGATGTCGACGTAGCGCTTCCCCATGTAATTCCATCGGCCGTAGAGGTCGACGTCGGTGTCGCCGGCGGTGAGCCGGAAGGTCGGGCGCAGGTTGCCGTAGACCTTGGGCTCGCGCACGATCTGCTTGCCCTCGGCCGCCGCCGGGTCGGCGCCGGTGCTGCTGCGGAAGTTGCGATACTCCGGGCTGCTGACGGTCAGCGCGGCGTTGAGCTGGAACCAGTCCGTCGCTTTGAGCAGGCCGTCGAGCTCGATGCCCTTGATCTGCGCCTCGCCGATGAAGGGCACGTTGACGTCGTTGCGCCCTGTGGTGGGGTCGAACGCCAGGAAGGAGGCGTTGAGCGGGTCGAAGTTGGTGTAGAAGCCCGTGGCGTAGAGGTACGAGCCGCCCGACTGCAGCTTGACGCCTACCTCATATTGGTCGGCCTTGGTGGTGATGATCGTCGGGTTGATCGTGTAGGTCACCTGCATCGACGGCGGCGTCTCGAGGTGCGAGGCGCGCGCGTAGAGGCCGAAGTGAGGCGTGAAGTCGTAGTTCACCCCCGCGGTCCAGTTGGTGATGTTGGGGTTGAGCTCGCGGTTCGTGATCGTGCCGGTGAAGCCGCGCGTGGCATTGTCCGCCAGGGTGGTCGCGTCGCCCAGATTGTACTGCGCGGTGTTCGCGGCATAGCCCGCGTAATCGTAGCGCTCGTGGCGGATGCCCGCGTCGACGCGCAGCCCGCGCACGATCTCCCAGGTGTCGTTGGCGTAGAGCGCGACCATCTTGGCGTCGGCGTCGCCCTTGGTCAGCGTCGCGGCATAGTTGAGCGCGCCATTGTCGGTCACGCGGCCGAGCACCGCGCCCGCGGCGGAGTAAGCGACCAGGTCGAGCGTGCGCGGCTTGCCCGCCACCTCGATGAGATAGTTCTGGTAGATCGATTCGGCGCTGGCACCATAAGCGCTGGCGTAGACGCCGACCTTTAGGTCGTGGCGCCCGATCGCGGTGTCGAACGCGCGCGCGACGCTGAGGTCGCCCTGCGCCGAGTAGAAGCGCGAGTGGATGTCGCGGTACTGGCCCTGCACCACCAGCCCGGAGGCGGCATAGGGGTCGTAGACGGTGCTGGTGCCGGCGAGCACGTAGCCCATCGACGCGACCGGCCCGAAGGCGGCGCGCGAGGCGGCGAGATAGGAGTTGGCGAAGCTGGTGCCGTCGCTCGGGTTGGTGGTCGAGTAGAAAGCGGTGAAGTCGAGCCGCCCCTTGGTGAAGCCCGCCTTGGCGGAGACCAGCCAGTCGCCGAGGTCCGCGTCATATTGCACGCCGGCGTTGACCATCTGCATGTGCCGCCCGGTGGCCAGGTCGCTCGATCGACCCTGGATCACGCCGGCGCCGTCGCGATACTTCAGGCTCACGTCGCGCAGCGCGGGCGAGTTCATCGTGCCGCTGAAATAGTCGATGTAGCGGTCGAGCGAGCGGCTCGGGTCGCGCGGGTCGGCGGTCGGGATCGGCAGGTAGAAGACGTTGTGGTCGTTGACATAGTTGGCGCTGACCCTGAGCGTGCCGGCGCCGGTGTCGTGCGTCAGGTTGGCGCGGATCTGGCCGCCGCGATCGTTCGGGAAGCCGTTGTCGCGATAGCCCTCGTGGTAGCGCAGGAAGCCGCCGACCGCGTAATGCGTGTCGTCGCTCAGCCGGCCCGACTGGACCGCGTCGAGCCGGTACAGCCCGGTGTCGCCGAGCGTGACGCGCGCCTTGCCGCGCGGCTCGTCGCGGCCGGTCACGGTCACCGCGTTGACGATCGCGCCCGAGTAGCTGGCATAGACCGGGGCAGGGCCGCCGCGCACCACCTCGAGTCGCTCGGTCATGAGATCGGGGCGGAGCAGCGCGTCGCCGCGGAAGAAGAAGCCGTCGTTCTCGTGGAACAGCGGGAGCCCGTCCTGCTGGAAGCTGACGAACCCGCCGTCGTTGGGCAGGCCGCGGATGCGATAGATGTTCTGCACCTCGCCGCCGGTCGATTCGGTCTGGAAGCCGGGCAGCTGGCCGATCAGGTCGGCGGTGTTGAGCGGGGCGATGCGCTGGATCTCGTCCTGCGACACCGAGTTGATGGCGTAGGACACGTCGAAGCGGCGCTCGGCGCGGGTCGAGCCCGTGACGATGATGTCGTCGGCGGCGGTGCCGTCCTCTCCCGAGGGAGCGGCCGGCGATTCGGCCGCGGTCGCGGGTGACGCGGCCTGCTGGGCCAGCGCGCCAGGGGCGCAGAGACAGATGGCCGAAGCGGCCGTGCAGACGAGCACGTGCTTTCTCACGATGGTTCCCCGATGATGTTGGTTTGTCACGGCTCGGCCGCTGCGACGGGAGCTAGGTCGGAGTGATGACGTGCGGGTGACGGAACCGCGTCTTCGGCGTGACAGCGGGGTGGTTCCCTCGCGGGTGAGATTTCTCGCATTTTCCCGTTGACGGCATGTTGGAGCCCCCGTATATGCCGGCTTCTCGACGGGGCGGGCCACTCGCTGGAACGCCTCATCGATCAGCGCTAGACCAGGTGCCAGCGTCACTCCGGTAAAAGGGAGTTGGACGGGGCGCCGGTTTTTCGCGGCTCTTTGACATTGTAGGTTATAGATGAAGGGACATGTGGACGGTGGTCTGCGGGTCTGGCGCATTCAAGGTGCGTTGGGGTCGTCAGAGTTTAAGCCGTTTCATGTGTCCTTCACGTATCCATATGTGAAGTGCAGGAACGGCTCCTTGAAGTGAGCGGTGCATATCTGGTTATTCCGCCGGGTGTGTATCGAGCATCAAACTTGAGAGTTTGATCCTGGCTCAGAACGAACGCTGG
>NZ_JAHXZL010000017.1 GCF_019429525.1 Sphingomonas folli
TCGGACGTGAAACCCGACCGCGCCAATGGTACTACTGCCTAAGCAGTGGAAGAGTAGGTCGCCGCCAGGCATTGAAGCCCGCGCGCTCACATCATCCCATCCCTCAAGAACCCATTCACACACACACACCGCTCTCCCCACGGAGAGCGTGACGCGGGGTGGAGCAGCCCGGTAGCTCGTCAGGCTCATAACCTGAAGGTCACAGGTTCAAATCCTGTCCCCGCAACCACACCAAGACAACACCATCGCAAACGTCGCACAAGCTGGGCAGCGCCGAGAAGCGTCCAGGCGCGCGCGGCGGGGCCTGTTCGCGCGCGCGCCGTCGCGGTGCGATCGCCCGCGCCGGGCTGGCCGCGGAGGCCGCGCGACGCTACGGCGGCTCCCCGCCCACGGGAGACCCGGATGACCGCGCTCGGCCTCGACTTCGGCACCACCAACACCGTCCTCGCGCGCTCCCGCGCCGACGCCGCCGCGCCGACGCTCGTGGCACTCGACGGCGAGTCCGCGGTCTATCGCACCGCCCTCTGCTTCTGGCACGAGGCGGGCGCGCGCGACGGGCTCGCCGTCGCCGCCGGCCCCGCCGCGATCGGCGAGTATCTCGCCTTCCCTGCCGAGAGCCGCTTCCTCCAGTCGTTCAAGTCGGTCGCGGCAACCGCCTCGTTCGACACCGCGCCCGTCTTCGAGAAGCGCTACAGTTTCGAGCAGCTCGGCCAGCTGTTCCTCGCCGAGCTCGGCCGCGCCGCGGGCGGCGCGCTCGACCGAGTCGACCGGCTGGTGG
Source organism: Sphingomonas folli (assembly GCF_019429525.1). Lineage (GTDB taxonomy): Bacteria > Pseudomonadota > Alphaproteobacteria > Sphingomonadales > Sphingomonadaceae > Sphingomonas > Sphingomonas folii. The sequence goes on from NZ_JAHXZL010000017.1 coordinate 779, forward strand.
TCGGCCGCCCCGTCACCTACGCGGGCGCGCGTCCCGACGCGGCGCTGGCGCGGCGCCGCTACGACGCGATGTTCGCGGGCGCGGCGCGCGAGATCCACTATGTCTACGAGCCGCTCGCCGCCGCCTTCGCCGACGCGAGCGCGCTCGACCGGCCCGCGACGCTGCTGGTCGCGGACTTCGGCGGTGGGACCAGCGACTTCTCGGTGGTGCAGGTGGCCGAACCGGGTGCCGCGGGGCGTTGCATCCCGCTCGCGCACGCCGGCGTCGGCGTCGCCGGCGACCGGTTCGACGCGCGCATCGTCGACCAGCTCGTGCTACCCCAGCTCGGGAAGGGCGGCCGCTATCGCTCGTTCGACAAGGTGCTCGACATCCCCGCCGGCTGGTTCGCCGACGTCGCCGACTGGTCGCGGCTCGCGCTGATGCGCAATCGCCGCACGCTCGCCGAGCTGGACAGACTGCGGCGCAGCGCGCTCGACCCCGAGGCGGTGGCGCGGATGATCGCGCTGATCGAGCATGAGCAGGGCTATGCGCTGTACGACGCGGTCGGGCAGCTCAAGCGCGCGCTGAGCACCGCGGAGCGCGCGCGCTTCCGGTTCGCGGGCGAGGGGATCGCGATCGACGCCGAGGTGCGCCGCGCCGATTTCGAGGCCTGGATCGCCGCGGACGTCGCACGCATCACCGCGGCGCTCGACCGCGCACTGGCGCACGCCGGGCTCCCCGCGAGCGCGATCGACCGCGTGTTCCTCACCGGCGGCACCTCGCTGGTGCCCGCGGTGCGCGCGCCGTTCGAGGCGCGCTTCGGCGCGGAGCGGATCGCCTCCGGCGGCGAGCTCACCTCGATCGCGCACGGGCTCGCGCTGATCGGGCGCGAGGCCGACCCGACCGCCTGGAGCCATGGCGAGGATTGACGACGATACGGTCGCCGAGCGCGACGCCGCGGCGGCTGCCCGGCGCTTCGACGAGCGCGCCGCTCAGTCCGCGCCGCGCTCCAACAGCGTGAGCGTCTGCGCCGAGAGCCGGCCGCGCGGCGCCGCATACGCCCGCGCGCCGAGGCGGCGCCGCTCGCCGCTCGCCGCCATCGCGACGCCGACGCCCAGCGCCGCCGCCACGATCGCCCCCGCGGCGAGCAGCTGCGCCAGCGCCCAGACGAGCGCCAGCGCGCTCACGCCCCGGCCGCGGTGATCTTGGCGGTCGTGCCGCGATAGCTGTTGCTGAGCTGGTTGCCGAGCCCCTTCATCGCCGCGATCGCGGCGACGGCGACCAGCGCGGCGATCAGCCCATATTCGATCGCGGTGGCGCCGCGGCGGTTACCCCATAAGCGTCGGAACATGGCAGCTCATCCTCGGCGCCCGCGGGAGCGGGCCTGTTCGCTGCCGGCTTAGCCCCGGGAGGTTAACGCCCCGCCAACGCGTTCACGGCACCGAGAGCGGGCCCGGCAGCGGCCGCGGGAACCAGCGCAGCAGCGCGTCGCACAGCGCGGTCGCCACCGCCTCGGGCGTGCCGCCCGCGGTGCCCGCGGCGCGCGCGGTGCTCGCCTCCGCCGTCCAGACCACCTGCGAGTCGGCGCGTAGCGAGACGGTGACGCGCAGCTTCGTCACCACCAACGCGTGGAGCTGCTCCTTGCGCGAGGGCAGGCCGACCGAGAAGCCGCCGCCGTGGTACACCGGCGGCGCCACCTCGGCGCCGCGCGACGCCACCACGCCGTTCTCGGTCGCGCTCACCGCCAGCTCGGCGACGTAGCGGCTGTGGCCGGCGTCGGGCAGAGGGGTGAAGTCGGCGCGGGCCAGCGCCGCCGTCGCCGCCTCGACGTAGCGACCCGCCGCGGGCACTGTCTCGCCGTCGCGCATCACCACCGCCACCGTGCCCGGCATGGGCGCCGCCGCCGCGGCGAGGAGCAGCAGCGGAGTCACGCCGCCCGCCCCGTGCTCACAGGAACCCTTGGGTCGAGTGACCGACCACCGCGTGCGGCACATAGGCTTCCTCGAGCCGCGCGATCTCGGCCTCACTGAGCCCCAGCGTGAGCGCGGCGAGCGCGTCGTCGAGGTGGGCGAGCCTGGAGGCGCCGACGATCGGCGCCGACACCTCGGGCTTGGCGAGCACCCAGGCCAGCGCCACCTGCGCGCGCGGCACGCCGCGCTCGGCCGCGACCGCGGCGACCGCGGCGACGACGCGGCGGTCGGCGTCGGCCGTGTGCTCGTACAGCGTCGTGCCGAACGCGTCGGTGCGCGAGCGCTCGGTCGCCTCGTCCCAGTCGCGGGTCAGCCGCCCGCGCGCGAGCGGGCTCCACGGGATCACGCCGACGCCTTCCGCGGCGCAGAGCGGCAGCATCTCGCGCTCCTCCTCGCGGTACAGCAGGTTGAGATAGTTCTGCATCGTCGCGAAGCGGGTCCAGCCCTCGGCGTCGGCGACGTGCAGCATCGTGGCGAACTGCCACGCCGCCATCGACGACGCCCCGATGTAGCGCGCCTTGCCCGCCTTGACCACGTCGTGCAGCGCCTCGAGCGTCTCCTCGATCGGCACGTCGAAGTCGAAGCGGTGGATCTGGTAGAGGTCGACGTAATCGGTGCCGAGCCGGCGCAGGCTGGCGTCGATCTCGCCCATGATCGCCTTGCGGCTGAGCCCGCCGCCGTTGGGGCCGGGGCGCATGCGGCCGTGCACCTTGGTGGCGATCACCAGCTCGTCGCGCCGGCCGAACTCCTTCAGCGCGCGGCCGACGATCTCCTCCGAGGTGCCGTCCGAATAGACGTTGGCGGTGTCGAAGAAGTTGATCCCCGCCTCGAACGCCCGTCGCAGGATCGGGCGGCTGGCCTCCTCGTCGAGCGTCCAGCTGTGATTGCCGCGGTCGGGCACGCCGAAGGTCATGCAGCCCAGGCACAGCGGCGACACGTCAAGGCCGGTGGTGCCGAGTTTCCGATAGTCCATGGGAGTGCCTCGCCTCGGGTTCGTCCCGCCCGAACGTGCGGGGTCGCGTTCCGGTCCGCGCGTCATGCCGCGACCGCCGCCTCGCCCGATAGCGCCGCCGCGGGCGCCAGCCCATAAGCGAGCGGGTCGTAGCGGTGAGGCGCGCGCCGCGCCGGCGCGCTCGCGGCGACATAGGCGCGCATCGCCGCGCTCACCCTGGGCGTGAGCGGCAGGTCGAGCAGGCGATAGACGCGGCGCATCTCGCCGAGCCAGTCGGCTCCGACGTCGTCATAGGCGAGGTCGAGCTGCGGCACGTCGGCACGCGCCCGCGCCGCGGCGGTGCGCGCGGCGCGCAGCGCGACCTTGCGGCGCCACTCCGCGCCGATCCAGATCGGGTCGACGTGGTCCGACTGCAGCCGCATCTGGTTGCACACCAGCGCGGCAGAGGAGGCCACCACCGCGGCGGCATCGCGGTGGAGGTGGATCAGCCGCGCGTCGGGGAAGGCGCCGAGCAGGCTCGGCAGGTCCTGCGCGAACTGCGGCACCTTGAGGATCCACGGGCGCGCGCACGGCTCGCGCCGCTGCCACCGGATCGTCTGGAGCAGCCGGCGAAACTCGGCGTAGACCGGCGCGGGATCGTCCCGCTCCACCGCGGTGGTGAAGCTGGGGACGCGCCACTGCGCCTCGAAGGCGGCGCCGAAGATCGAGACGTTGTGGAGCCCGATCTCCTCGTCGGCGGCGTCGAGGCTGGTGGGATGGATCGCGGCGAAATCGGGGTTGAGCGCGTGCGCGCAGGCGAGCCCGACTCGGCCTTTGAGCCGGCGCGAGTCGATCCGCGCGGCGTAGGTGCCGACCGGGTGCCAACCCTCGTAGAAGCGCGTGTAGGTCAGCCGCGGGTCGCAGGCCAGCAGCCGCTGCACGCGCGTGCTGCCCGAGCGCATCTGGCCGACGACGATCACCGGCGCGGCGATCGGCTGCGCCGCGATCTCGGGGTGGCGCTGCCACAGCGCATGGGCGCGGAAGCGGGTCGCGAGCGCGCCGACGAGCTGGCCGTGCGCGATCGTTCGCCCGAGCCCGCTGAGCCGCGCGGACCCCTCGAGGTCGTCGCACAGCAGCGTGAGGCGGCGCCGCCAGCCGACGCGATCCTCGTCGGGGGCCACGCCGGCGCGACGCGACGCCTTGGCGACCAGGACCGCCGGGTCGAGGCTCGGCATCTCGGCCCAGCCCGCCGCCCACAGCCGGCGGAGCGCCGCGTCGGCGACGCGGATCCGGGTCGAGGGCGCCCCGCGGTGCAGCGACGGGGGCGGGACGGCAGGGAGCAGCATGGCCGGAGAACGCGCGTCCCGGCGCGGTGTGCCGGGCGGGCGTCGGCGTCAGGATAATTTACATGAAGCGAGCGGGTTAGGTGTGGCCGCCGGGATCGCGCGGTGTTCCCGCGCGCGCCACCGTCGTCGCGTCGGCGGCGCCACGGGCCGCGGCTGCTGGGCCATGACGGTATACTGGATGGCGCGGGCGGCCGGGACATGGTGCCGTCGCCGCAGCGTCGCGTCCTCGTTCCGATCGGCGCCGGCGCGCGCGCTCGGGGTAACCGCGCTGCCACATATCTGACCTGCGCGAGTCATGGTTGATCCCTAGGCCCCACCCACCGACGAACGTCGCGGGGGAAACGGATCATGTCACCTTTCACGCTCGGCGCGGCCCCGGTCGCGCTGCTCGCGCTGCTGCCGATGCCGGCCGTCGCCCAGACCGCCGCCCAGACCGCCGCGCCCGCCGAGGCGCCCGCCGCCGGCAGCGCCACCGCGGATCCCGCGGCGCCGACCGGCGAGGAGATCGTCGTCACCGGCCGCGCCGGCAGCGGCCAGCGCACCAAGCTGGAGACCAGCTACTCGGTCACCACGCTCGACGACGCCGCGATCCGCTCGCGCGCGCCCTCGAGCGTGACCGAGACGCTGAAGTCGGTGCCCGGCTTCTGGGTCGAGGCCTCGGGCGGCGAGGGCAGCGGCAACGTGCGCGCGCGCGGCATCCCGGTCGACGGCTTCGGCTCGATCAACCTGCTCGAGGACGGGCTGCCGGTGCAGCACGATCCCGCGCTCGGCTATCTCAACGCCGACCAGGCCTATCGCATCGACGAGTCGGTCCAGCGCATCGAGGTGGTGCGCGGCGGCCCGTCCTCGATCTTCTACTCCAACGCGCCCGGCGGCGTGGTGAATTACATCACGCGCAAGCCCGGCGACACGCTCAGCGCCAACGCGCGGATCCTGTACGGCCCCACCGCCGAGCTGTTCCGCTTCGACGGCTGGGTCGGCACGCCGCTGGCGGACGGCTGGACGCTCGGCGTCGGCGGCTTCTACCGCAACGAGCAGGGCGTTCGCGATCCCGGCTATACCGGCAACAAGGGCGGGCAGGTGCGCGCCGATCTCGCCAAGGATTTCGGCGACGCGCAGCTGACGCTCAGCTACAAGCACCTCGACGACAACGCGATCTTCTACACCGGCATCCCGCTGACCAAGGACCGCGACGGCAAGGTCACCGGCATCCCCGGCTTCGACCCGCATTACGGCACCACCGCGAGCCGCGCCTCGGCCTATCTCACGCTGCGCAGCGCGAACGGGCCGGTGAACTTCGACAACACCCAGGGCACGAGCATCCGGCTCGACCAATTCTCGGTGCTGGCGGGGTGGGACGTCGGCGACGGCTTCAAGCTGACCAACAACGCGCGCTATCGTTCCTCGAACACGGTGCGCAACGGCGTCTACCCCGCCTCGATCGCGACCGCGGCGAGCTACGTCGCCTCCCGCCGCACCGCGCTGCTCACCGCGTACCCGGGCGCGAGCGACGTGCGGCTGCGCTACACCGACACGGGCGAGACGTTCGACCTCGCCGCGCAGAACGGCAACGGACTGGTGTTCGAGAACAGCGCGCGCCCGGTGACGGTGATCGAGAGCGAGTTCCTCGACGACCTGCGGCTGAGCCGCCGCTTCGAGCTGTTCGGGCAGAGCCACGACGTCGCGATCGGCGGCTATCTCGCGCGGGTGAAGGAGACCTTCCGGCGCTACTCGGCGACGACGCTGCAGGACGTCTCCGACAACTCGCGCCTGCTCGACTTCGTCGCGGTGAACGCGGCCGGGCAGGTGGTCGGGGCGGCGACGCAGAACGGCGTGTCGCGCTACGGCTCCGAGTTCGCGAACGGCAGCGGGCAGCAGACCACCTGGGCGGTCTATGGCTCGGACGAGTGGCAGCTGCTGCCGAGCGTGCGGGTCGACGGCGGCCTGCGCTACGAGCATGTGCAGACCGACGGCGCGCAGGAGGGGTCGACCAGCGTCAACCTCGGCGACGCGGCGACGCTCGCGGACAACAACGTCCTCACCGGCAACGGGCAGTTCCTCGCGTTCGACCGCAGCTTCGACCGGGTCGGGGCGACGATCGGCGTCGACTGGCAGTTCGCCGGGGCGGCGGGCGCGTTCGCGCGCTACACCTCGGCCTTCCGCCTGCCGAGCGTGGGCAGCTTCATCACCAGCGCCACCGCGCAGCCGCGCACGCAGGGCATCCGCCTGTACGAGGCGGGGCTGAAATACTCCGACCCGCTGCTGAGTGCCTATGCGACGGCCTTCCTGACCGACTTCGACGCCTATTCGATCGGCAACTTCCAGTTCGACGCCGCCACCGGCGGCTATACCCAGCAGACGATCTACACCAACACGCGCGCCTATGGCCTGGAGTTCGAGGCGACGGTGCGGCCGGTGCGCTGGTTCGACTTCACGCTCAACGCCACCGCGCAGGACCCGACCTTCCGCGACCTGCGCTACAACGAGCTCTCGGGCACGACGCTGACGCCGCGTGACTATTCGGGCAACCAGCTGCTCCGCGTGCCCAAGCTGGCGCTGCGCGCGACCCCGGCGGTGACGCTGCTCGGCGAGCGGCTGCGCGTGCAGGGCGACGTCGAGCATTACACCAGGCGCTACGCCGACGCGGCCAACACCTCCGAGCTGCCGGCCTATACCGTGCTCAACGCCAGCGCGCGTTTCGCGCTGACCGACCGCGTGTCGCTCTGGGCCTATGGCGACAATCTCACCGACGCGCTCGGCCTGACCGAGGGCAACCCGCGCGCGGGCGAGCTGACCAGCGGCCAGGCGACCGACTCGCTGTTCATCGGTCGCCCGATCCTCGGCCGCAACGTGCGCTTCGCGGTGGACGTGCGGTTCTGAGGGGAGCTTCGTGCGCGGTCACCCTCACCCTTCCGGCGCTGCGCGCCTCCCTCCCTCTCCCAGCGGGAGAGGGAAGGGGCCCGTCGCCGCAGGCGATGGGAAGGGTGAGGGTGGCCACCCGCGCCGCCTTCTCCTTGCTCTCGCGACCCTCCTCCTCACCCCCCACGCCGCGCTCGCGCAGGACGTCACCCTCACCGGCGAGCTCACCCGCGCCGACCACGAGACCTATCGCGCCGTCCCCGTCACCGTGCCCGCCGGCGTCGAGCGCATCACGCTCGCGCTCAGCTACGACAGAGCCGAGCACACCGTCGTCGACCTCGGCCTGTGGGACCCGTCGCGCTTCCGCGGCTGGAGCGGCGGCGCGCGCGACCGCGTGACGGTCGCCGCCACCGACGCGACGCCGGGCTATCTCGCCGGGCCGCTCCCCGCCGGGACGTGGCAGGTGACGCTCGGCGTGCCCAACATCCGCGTCGGCGCGCGCAGCCGCTACCGCGTGCAGGTCTGGTTCGACCGCGCCGGCGCGCGTGCCGCCACTGCCCAGGCCGCGGGGGCGCCGCTGCGCACCGGCCGCGCCTGGTACCGCGGCGACCTCCACCTCCACGACGCCAACAGCGACGGCTCCTGCGCCACCCGCGCCACCGCCGCGGCGGCGACCCCCGCGCGCGTGCCCTGCCCGCTGTTCCGCACCGTGCTCGCGGCCGCCGCGGCGGGGCTCGATTTCGTCGCCGTGACCGACCACAACACCGTCGCGCATTTCGCCGCGCTGCGCGAGCTCCAGCCCTGGGTCGCGCCGCTGCTGCTGATCCCCGGCGTCGAGCTCACCACCTTCCACGGCCACGCCAACATCCTCGCGCCGTCGCGCTTCGTCGACTTCCGGCCGGCGGGGCGCGAGGGCGTGGCGGCGCTGCAGCGCGACGCGCACGCCGCCGGCGCGCTGTTCTCGCTCAACCACCCCGGCCTGCCGTCGGGCGAGCGCTGCATGGGCTGCGGCTGGAGCTGGCCCGCCACCGACTGGGGGCAGGTCGACTCGATCGAGGTGATCAACGGCGCCACGACGACCGGCCCGCTCACCGGCCTGGCGCTGTGGCGCGCGCGGCTGAGCGCGGGCGACCGCGTGACCGCGGTGGCGGGGAGCGACAACCACGACCCCGACGCGCCCGCGGGCCAGTCGCCGGTCGGGCGCCCGACCACGGTGGTGGAGGCGGGCGAGCTCTCCACCGTGGCGATCCTCGACGGCATCCGCGCCGGCCGGGTCTACGTCGACGTGGCGGGGGCGGGGCGGCGGCTCGAGCTGAGCGCGACCGCGGGCGCCGCCACCGCGGCGATGGGCGGGACGCTGCCGGCCGGCGTGCCGCTGCGCGTGAGCGCGCGCGTGATCGGGGCGGACGGCGCGACGCTGCGGCTGTGGGGCGAGCGCGGCGTGCTGGCACAGCGCCCGGTCGCGGGCGAGACGGCGGTGGTGGCGCTCGACCTGCCCGCGGGCGCGGCGCGGCGCTGGATCGCCGCCACCGTGGAGCGCGACGGCGTGCCGCTGCTGATCGGCAACGCCATCTATGTCTCGGGCGGCTCCGCCACGACGCAAGGCGTTCCCGCGAGGCGCTGACGGATCGGCGGAACCGTGCCCGCCCCCGCTCGTCTCCCCGGTGGGTCAGATCGAGGGGGCACCACGACATGCGGCTGTTCGTCTTCGGCCTCGGCTATGCCGCGCGCGCCATCGCCGACGCGGCCGGCGCGCCGCTGCTCGCCACCACGCGCGACGGCCGCGACGGCACGATCCGCTTCGACGACGCCGAGGCGGTGCGCGCGGCGCTCGCCGCCTCGACCCACGTGCTCTCCTCGGTCCCGCCCGACGCCGACGGCGCCGGCGACGACCCGGTGCTCGCCCGCTACGGCGCGCTGCTCGGTCGCCACTGGCTCGGCTATCTCTCCTCCACCGGCGTCTACGGCGACACCGCGGGCGCCTGGGTCGACGAGAGCGCCCCCGCCGACCGCGGCCGCCGCGCGGGACGCAACCGCGCCGACGCCGCCTGGCTGGCGCTCGGCGCGCGCGTCTTCCGCCTGCCCGGCATCTACGGCCCGGGCCGCTCGCCGCTCGACCGCGTCGCGGCCGGCGAGGCGCGGCGCACCGGCGCGGCGGGGCAGGTGTTCAGCCGAGTCCATGTCGCCGACCTCGCGCGCGGGGTCGTCGCCGGCCTCGACGCGCCCGCGGGCGCCTACAACCTCGCCGACGACGTGCCCGCGCCGCAGGACGCGGTGCTCGAGCACGCCGCGCGGCTGCTCGGCCTGCCCGCGCCCCCGCTGGTGCCGGTGGAAGCGCTCAGCCCGGCGGCGCGCGCCTTCCACGCCGAGAACCGCCGCGTCGCCAACGCCAGGGCCAGGCGCGTGCTCGGCTGGCGCCTGCGCTACCCCGACTATCGCGCCGGCCTGCGCGCGCTGAGCGCCACCACCAGCCCGACCCCGGCGAGCGCCGCCCCCGCCACCGACAGCGGGGTCCAGCGATAGCCCTCGTACAGCGTCGACAGCAGCATCGCGATCACCGGCACGATCACGCTGTTGTAGGCCGCCTTGGCCGGGCCGATCGTGCGGATGAGGCGGAAGTAGAGCGTGAAGGCCAGCGCCGAGGCGGCGATCCCGAGATACAGCACGCCCGCGACATAGCTGGGCCGCGGGTCGAACACCGGCGGGCCGGTGGTGAGCCAGGCCCAGCCAGCGTCCATGCCCGCGCCGATCAGCATCGCCGCGGCGAGCATCGGCAGCATCGGGTAGCGCCGCGCGCGCTCGGTCGCCTGCATCACGTTCGACACCGAGGCCGAGAGGATCGCCACCAGGGTGAGCGCGATCCCCCGCACCGTCTCGTGCGCGCCGTTGGGGTCGCCGCGCGCCTCGCGCACGAACAGCAGCGCCACCCCCGCTATCGCGATGCCCGAGCCGAGCAGCAGCTGCCGCCCCAGCCGCTGCCCGAGGAAGACTCGCCCGAACAGCGCGTTGGGCACCAGCAGCAGCGCGAAGGTGACCGCCACCAGCCCCGAGGTGATATGCTGCTCGGCGCGGTAGACGAAGTTGAAGTTCATCACGAACTGGAGCAGCCCGACCAGCGCGGCGAAGCGCCAGAAGCCGGGATCGCGCCGGTGCGCGCCGCCGAGCTCGCCGCGCCATCCGGCGACCGCGGTGAGCGTCAGCCCGGCGACGAGGAAGCGGTAGCTCACCGACCAGCTCGGCGGCACGCCGGCGCCGGCGAGCTGGTCGCGGATCACGATCCAGGTCGAGCCCCAGATCAGCGTGACGATCGCGAACGGCACCAGCACCGTGGCGCGCGTGCTGTTGGGGCGGGGGGTCATCGGTCGGATCGCGGGCTAGATCCTCCCCGGCGAGGGGAGGTGGCAGGCCGCAGGCCTGACGGAGGGGTGTCCCCGCCGGTGCCGGTCGCGACACTCACCACCCGCGACACCCCTCCGTCAGCGCTTCGCGCTGACGCCTCCCCTTGCAGGGGAGGATCATCAGGTCCGCGATCACCGGGGGAGAGGATCGTCCACCGCCCTTCACAGCGCCGCGATCGCCTCGGCGAGCGGGCGGATGTCCTCCTCGCGCTGGTCCCAGCTGATCACCAGCCGCGCCTCGCCGGGCCCCCAGTCGTAGAAGTCGAAGCCGAGCGCGCGCAGCCGCGCCGCCTCGTCGGGGGTGACGCGCAGGAACACCTCATTGGCCTCGACCGGGTGGATCAGCCGATCGCCCGCCGCGGCGGCGAGCAGCGCCGCGCCCGCGTTGCTCGCGCGCGCGCAGTCGAGCCAGACGTCGCCCTCGAGCATGGCCAGCAGCTGCGCGGCGAGATAGCGCCCCTTGCTCAGCAGGTGCCCGGCGCGCTTGCGGCGGAACAGCGTGTCCTCCGCCAGCTCGGGGCGGAAGAACACCAGCGCCTCGGCGTTCATCCCCCCGTTCTTGACGAAGCCGAAGCTCAGCGCGTCGACGCCGGCGCGCCAGGTGAGGTCGGCGGGGGAGGCGCCGGTCGAGACCACCGCGTTGGCGAAGCGCGCGCCGTCCATGTGGAAGCCGAGCCCGCGCGCCCTGGCCAGCGCGCCCAGCGCGGCGACCTCGCCGGGCGCGTAGACCCGGCCATATTCGGTCGCGTTGGTGATCGAGAGCGCGTGCGGGCGCTGCTGGTGGACGTCGTAGCGCTGCAGGTCGAGCACCGCGGCGGCGGTCTCCGGCGTCAGCTTGGCGCCCGCGCCCTCGGCGAGCAGCAGTTTGGCGCCGTGGGTGTAGAACTCCGGCGCGCCGCACTCGTCGTTCTGGATGTGCGAGTCGCGGTGGCACAGCACCGCGCCGTGCGGCGGGCACAGCGCCGCGAGCGCGAGGCAGTTGGCCGCGGTGCCGCTCGGCACCCACAGCACGCGGAGCGCCTCGGTCTCGAACAAGGCGGCGAAGCGCGCGTCGAGCGCCTTGGACCAGCGGTCGCCGTCATAGGCGGTGTCGAGCCGGTCGGCGTCGGCGAGCGCGCGCAGCACGGCGGGGTGAACGGGCGCGGCATTGTCGGAGAAGAAGCGCATGGTCGACGCCTTCGGTCAGGCACGCGGGGCGGTCAAGGTGATCCCGCCGGGCGCGAATGTTGCGAATGTTGAGTCGCCGGCGCGTGTCGCGCGACGCGCGAGCGGGCGGGGCGGTCGGCCGGGACGGCGCGGGGCGCGGTGACGGTGGAGCCCGGGGCATAGCATCAGGCGCAGGATGGCACAGGAGCGCGGTGGTAGGACAGCGGCGGCGCGAGGCGAGCGGACGGATCACGCCGGGCGGCTCGATCCGTCTCCCACGCGGACACCATGTCGGGGCGGGTCGAGGCGGCGTCGTCGGGGCGGACGCGCGGGGGCGCCGAGGTGCATGGCGTCGGCGCCGCCACCGTGGCACAACCGCGCGCGGAGGCCAGGATGCGATCCTTCGAGCGGGAGCAGCGCGGCGTGGTGCTCGGCATGGCCGGCGCGCTCGCGACGACCGTGACGGTGGTCGGCGTCGCGCTCGCGCTCGATCACGCCGCGCCGCCGCGCGACCTCGCCGACCGGCTCGCCCACGCGCTGCGCGCCGAGCTGCCCGTGGTCGCGTGGCTCGCCGCGGCGATCGCCGACGTCGCCCGGCGCCGCTTCTTCTCCGCGCGCGACATCGCCGGCGGCGGCGGGGACGAGACCCCCGCGGTGGCGCGCGCGCGCGCGATCCTGCAGAACACGCTCGAGCAGGTGGTGCTGGCCAGCGCGGCACAGGCGATCGTCGCCGCGACGATCGCGCGCTCGGCCCGGCTGAGCGTCGCGCTCGCGGCGCTGTTCGCGCTCGGGCGGCTGCTCTTCTGGCTCGGCTATCGACATGGCGCGCGCGCCCGCGCGCTGGGCTTCGGGCTGAGCTTCTACCCCTCGGTGGCGGCACTGCTGGTCGCCGGGGTCGCGCTCGTCGCGGGCTAGGCGCTCCGCCACGCGGCTGTTGCGCCGGTGCCACAGCGGTGGTTTTTTCCAATTTCGCCGGACCTGCCGCGCCGCCGACCCGTTCGATCGGTGAGGCGCCGACGTATCGCGCCTCTCTCACGAAGGTATGACATGAAGACGTTGCTTCTGGCAGCCGTTGCTGCCGCTTTCCTCGTTCCCGCCGCCGCTCAGGCGCAGGACACCACCAGCGACGGGTCGCGCAAGTTCGGCATCGACCCCTATGTCGGCGTGATGGGCGGCTACGAGGGGTTCGAGAGCGATCCCGGCCACGGTATCCCCTATAACGCGCCGGGCAACCGCCTGAAGGGCGGGCTGGTCGAGGGCGTGGCGGGCGTCAACGTGCCGCTCGGCGCCTTCTTCGTCGGCGTCGAGGGCAATGCCGCCAAGGGCTTCACCGGCGACATCGACTGGGAATATGGCGTCCACGGCCGCGCCGGCGTGCGCGCGGGCGAGACCGGGCTGGTCTACGGCAAGGTCGGCTACCAGTGGGTCAATTTCGACCGCTACGGCTCGAACAGCGGTGATTACGGCCGCATGTCCTACGGCATCGGCGGCGAGTTCGGCCCCTCGGCGATCGGCCTCGACGGGTTGGTGAAGAAGGAGGGAGTCCGCTTCCGCGCCGAGATCTCGACGCGGGGCGACTTCGAGACGGTGCGCCCGATGGTGGGCGTGATCGCGCACTTCTGAGGCGTGACGGCCGACCCCCGCGCGCGCGCTCTGTCGGGCGCGTGGGGGTGGTTCACGCGACGACGCGGGATAGATCGGTTCACGCGGAGGCGCGGGGGCGCAGAGCGCGCGGCTGCCCCCTCTTCACCCTCGAGTGATGGCCGCGGCGCGCGCAAGAGCCCTGCCCCATCCGCGCGAGCCCCTCTTCGCGTCTTCGCGTGAACAAGAAGCTGGAGATCCGCAGACGCGGCGAACGGCCTCTCAGCGCCTCCGCGCCTCCGCGTGACCCTTCATCGCCGTTTCGTCAGAACCCACCCGGCCCGCCGTCCTCGAAGCCGTCACCGCCGCCCTCGCCGCGCCCCTCGTCGGGCCGGCGGCGCTCGGGCACGCGCTCGCGCGGGGCGGGCGGCTGGGGCAGCTCGATCCCCATCTCGCGCAGGCGGTCGAGCGCGTCCTCGATCCGCGGCTGCGCCTCGTCCACCGCGCGGCCGACCTCGCCGCCGAGGTCGACGCCCATCTGGTCGAGCATGTTGGCCGGGTCGATCGGCGCCGCCACGGCGTCCTCCACCGGCGCCACCGCGACCGGGATGTGGAGCGCGGACATCATGAACTGGCGCCAGATCTGCGCCGGGACGCCGCCGCCGTGCAGCCCCGGGTTGGGCGCGCTGTCGTCGCGCCCGACCCACACGCCCACCACCAGGTTGCCCGCGAAGCCGATGAACCAGCCGTCCCGGCCGCTCTGGCTGGTGCCGGTCTTGCCGAAGGCGCTCACCGGCAGATTGGCGCCGCGCCCGGTGCCGCGGATCGACGAGCCGAGCAACGTGCGCATCTCGTCGCGGATCCTGTCGGGCATCGCGGTGTCGCGCCCCGCGATGGCCTCGTACCAGCTCGCGCCGCGGCCGCCCTCGACCCCGCGCGCCACCACGGGGTAGCGCCCGCTCGCCACCGCGGCATAGGCGCCGGTGAGCTCGAGCAGCGACACCTCGGAGGTGCCCAGCCCGATCGTCGCCTCGTTGGCGATCGGCGTGGTGATGCCGAGGTCGCGCGCGGCGCGGATCACGTTGCGCACGCCGACCTGCTGCGTCAGCCGCGCCGCCACCACGTTGGACGAGCGCGCGAAGGCGCGCTGCAGCGTGATCGGGCCGAGATAGCGCCCGTCGTCGTTGCGCGGCTTCCATCCCGCGATCTCGACGGGCGTGTCGTCCATCACCGTCGCCGGGGTCAGCCCCGATCGCATCGCGGCGAGATAGACGAACAGCTTGAAGGTCGAGCCCGGCTGGCGCCTGGCCTGGACCGCGCGGTTGAACGCGCTGGCGCCATAGTCCTTCCCGCCGACCATCGCCACCACGGTGCCGTCGGGCTTCATCGCCACCAGCGCCGCCTGCATGCCCCCCAGCGAGGCCTGGCGCACGACCCGCTCGGCGGTGCGCTGGAAGCCGCGGTCGAGCGTGGTGCGCACCGTCGCCTCGGTGCCCGACTCGCCCGCCACCTCGCGCGCCGAGGGGAGCACCCAGTCGGCGAAATAGGTGCCGGTCGGCAGCGTCTCGGCGCGCTCGGCGAGCACGCGCTGCGGCTGCACCCGCGCCGCTTCGTCCCTCGACAGGAAGCCGGCGTCGACCATCGCGCCGACCACCACCGCCTGGCGCGCGCGCGCGCCCTTGAGGTTGCCGGTCGGCGCCAGCCGCGACGGCGCCTTCACCAGCCCGGCCAGCATGGCCGCCTGGCCGACGTTGAGCTGCATCGGGGTGCGCCCGAAATAATGCCTGGAGGCCGCGGTGATGCCGTAGACGTTGTCGCCGAAATAGACGTTGGAGAGATAGCGCGAGAGGATCTCGTCCTTGCTCAGCCACGCCTCCAGCCAGAAGGCGATCATCGCCTCGCGCAGCTTGCGCGCAGCGGTACGGTCCGAGTCGAGGAAGGCGTTCTTGGCGAGCTGCTGCGTGATCGTCGAGCCGCCCTGGCGCACCCCGCCCGAGCCGAGATTGGCCCAGGCCGCGCGCGCGATGCCGCGCGGGTCGACGCCCCAGTGCGAGTAGAAGCGGCGGTCCTCGATCGCCAGGAACGCCTCGCGCACGTGCGCGGGCAGCTTGGCCGCGTCGACGGGGGCGCCGATGATCGCGCCGCGCCGCGCGATCGGCGTGCCGTCCGCCGCGGTGAGCGTGATCGAGGGCGGCGTCGGCGGCTTGAGCGAGCGCGACAGCGGCGCGGTCACCGCCAGCCAGAGCACCGCGACGACGAACAGCACGATGAAGGCCGCGGCGCCGCGCACCAGCCAGCGGCCCCAGCGCACGCGCCGCCACCACGCGCGCGGCGGCGGCAGCGGGTCGGGCCAGCGCCGCCGCTCCTGCTGCCAGAAACTGCCGTCATCGCCGCCGCGCTCGTCCCACGGCCGCTCGTCGCGCGGGGGCGGCGGGGGTGGCGGCGCGGCGGCGTCGTCGCGCCACGGATCGAACGAGGGGAGCGGGGCGCCGCGCTGATCGTTCGCCGCGTCGGGCGAGTCGCCGCGCGCGTGATGGTAGCGGACGCGGCCGGGTTCATAGGGGGGGCGCATGCTGCGGAGTGTCTTACATCGATATGACAGTTGTCGCAAGCCGCGACCGCGTGCCATGAGGATAGTCGCATGAGCGAGGAAGCGAAAGGCGCGGGCGCGCCGCTGGTGGTCGGGATCGGCGGGACGATCGGGGGGATCTCCTCGACCGAGCGCGCGCTGCGCGTCGCGCTCGACGCGGCGCGCGAGGAAGGTTTCCGCACGCGGCTGTTCGGCGGCGAGGACATGGCGCGGCTGCCGCTCTACGACCCGCGCGCCACCAGCCGCACGCCCGAGGAGCAGGCCTTCGTCGAGTCGGTGCGCCAGGCCTCGGCGGTGATCATCGCCAGCCCGGGCTATCACGGCAGCATCTCGGGCGTGGTGAAGAACGCGCTCGACCTGCTCGAGGAGACCGCGCGCGACCGGCGGCCCTATCTGGCCGACCTGCCGGTCGGGCTGATCGCCACCGCTTATGGCTGGCAGGCGACCGGCTCGACGATCGCGGCGCTGCGCTCGATCGTCCACGCGCTGCGCGGCTGGCCGACGCCCTTCGCCGCCGCGATCAACACCCAGCTCACCAAGTTCGACGATTCCGGCGGGGTCAGCGACCCGGCGGTGCGCGACCAGCTCCGGCTGATCGGCCGCCAGGTGGCGCGCTTCGCGCCGCTGGTCGCCGCCGTGCCGGCCGCCTGAAGCGGCCGGGCACCGCCTTCGACTTTAGTCTAACCCAATGAAGTTAGCGGTTTCTTAGCCGTGGCAGGGGCATGACCAGTGCCTCGGCCGGGCATCCCGCTTGGTCGTCAGCAGAGGCGGCCCGGATGGTCGAGTGGTTCGGTCGGCACGCGCCGATACGCGTGAAGTTCAAGGTGCTCACCTTGGTGTACCTGGCACTCTCCGGCGCGATCGCCGGTTGCGCGACCTATGGCGTGCTCGCCGGCGCCGCGGCCGACCCGCGGCTCGTGATCGGCGGCGCGCTCGCCGGCGTCGCCGCGATCGTCGCGGTGACGATGATCGCCGCACGGCTGATCTGCACCCCTTACGTCGAGACCGTCGTGCGGATGGAGGGGCTCGCCGCCGGCGACCTCGACAGCGCGGTGCGCCACACCGCCAACCGCGACTGCGTCGGCCGCATGACGAAGGCGATGGCGATCTTCCGCGAGAGCTCGCTCGCCGCGCGCGAGTGCGACACGCAGCGCCAGATGGCGCTGGCGATGGGCGAGGGGCTCGGCCGCCTCGCCGCGGGCGACCTCACCGCGCGGATCGAGGCCGAGCTGACCGGGCCCTTCCTGACGCTCAAGCACGATTTCAACGACGCGGTGACCGCGCTCCAGGCGACGATGACGTCGGTCGCGCGCGTCTCCGAGGGGATCCACCGCGGCGCCGGCGAGATCAGCACCGCGTCGGACGATCTGTCGCAGCGCACCGAGCAGCAGGCCGCGAGCCTGGAAGAGACCGCGGCGGCGATGGAGCAGATCACCGCCACGGTGCGCGAGACCGCGTCGGGGGCAGGCCGCGCCAACCAGATCGTCGGCGTCGCGCGCGGCGAGGCGGAGGAATCGGGCGCGGTGGTGCGCCGCGCGATCGAGGCGATGGCGGGGATCGAGCGCACCTCTGCGGAGATATCGGACATCATCGCGGTGATCGACGCAATCGCCTTCCAGACCAACCTGCTCGCGCTCAACGCGGGCGTGGAAGCGGCGCGCGCCGGGGACGCGGGCAAGGGCTTCGCGGTGGTGGCGAGCGAGGTGCGCGCGCTGGCGCAGCGCTCGGCCGACGCGGCAAAGGACGTCAAGCAGCGCATCACCGCCTCGGTCGAGACGGTCGACGCCGGCGTCGCGCTGGTGAGCGAGACCGGTCGCTCGCTCGAGCGGATCATCGGGCGGATCGGCGAGATCAGCGCGCTGGTGTCGGACATCTCGGGCTCGGCCGAGCAGCAGTCGCAGGGGCTGCAGCAGGTCAACACCGCGGTCGGCGAGATGGACGGCGTGACCCAGCGCAACGCCGCGATGGTGGAGGAAGCGACCGCGGCGGCGCGCAACCTGGCGGGCGAGGCGGACACGCTCGCGGCCGAGATCGCGCGCTTCACGCTCGGCGGCGCATCGGTCGCGGCGCCGCGCGGGACCGTCCGCGCGCTGCCCAAGCGCGCGGCGAGCCCGGCGCCGGCGCCGACACGGCGGCCCGCGCCGGTCGCGCGGCGCGGCGGCGCGGCGGTCGCTATGGCGGAGGACGACTGGTCGTCGTTCTGAGGCGCCTACGATCCTACCCCGATGGGATCCTCCTGCGAAACTGCTCCGTCATCCCGGACTTGGTCCGGGATCCACTGTGCCGCATAACGTCAAAGCGTTGTTTTCGCGGGAGGGTGGATCCCGGACCACGTCCGGGATGACGGAAGGTGAACGGCGGTCCAGAGGTCCGCAGGAGAATCCTCTCAGGGAGGATCACCGTGGTGGCTCAAACTACCCCTACCGATCGTACGGACGCTTCTCGACGACGTCGAACGAGCGAACGCCGCCGCCCGCGACGACGCCGCCTCAGTAGAACAGTTTCCGCAGCGACAGCCGCACGGTGCGCCCGATCGGGTCGAGATAGCCCGGCTGGAAACCGATCGGCACCTCGCCCGCCTGGTCGGTGACGCGCTGGCGCGTGTTGAACAGATTGTCGAGCTGGAGGCTCACCCGCGCGCCGCGCATCCACGGGTGCGCGCGGACCCAGTCGACGCGACCGCCCAGGTCGGCGAACAGGCGCAGGTTGGCGGTGGCGAGGCTGCCGAAGTCGAGCGTCTCGGGCGCCGCCGCGGTGCCGCCGCTGACCCGCGTCGCGCTCTGGTAATTGACCGAGATCCGCGCGCCGAGCCCGTTGTTGGTGTAGCCGGCCTGGCCCTCGAGCTCGTGGCGCGGCTGGCCGCCCGCGCTGCCGATCGCGTCGCCCCGGAGCAGGTCGAGCACCGGCCCGCTGTCGGCGACGGTGACCCGCTCGGTGAGATGCCAGGTGTGGTAGAGCGCGAACTGGAGCCGGCCGCCCGCCTGCGCGCCGCCGCCGCGCCCGAACCGGCCGAAGCCCCCGCCGCCGCCGCCCGGACCGCCGCCGCCCGGACCGCCGCCGGCCCCCGCGCCACCCTGGCCGCCCGGCGCCGCCCCCGTCCCACCGGGAGGCGGCGTGCCGTCGCCGCCGCGCGCGGCGCTGCCGTCGGGCCGGGTACCGTCGCCCGC
>NZ_JAHXZL010000019.1 GCF_019429525.1 Sphingomonas folli
AACCGACTTGGCCAGATCGATGCCGACTGTGCTAACCTCACTCACGGACGCCTCCTACAGTGGTGTTTCAACACCTCCACTCTGGCACATCGATGCCGTCAGGGGGCGTCCACCCCAACGAAGTTGGGAAGCGCCTTGGACCTTCCAAATGGCCGGTTTTGGGTCCTCGGCACGAGAGGGCAGGAGGCCGCTAACGCCCAGAGCCTGCCGTTCAGCGGCTTCGCGCTGCGCTTGAAAGCGGTCGATCGTTCAGCATGTACTCGGGTTCTTTCTGGCACGGGTGGCTCGCTCTCAGTCGGGCAGTTCAGCAAATTGCGGAAGATTATCGCCTATCGTCTCCCAAAGCGCTTTGGAGTCCGCGAATATGTGCGCAGTAGGACGGATCGACGGGTCATCTACCAGGGTGCCCAAAGTTACGTGTGCGTAGGCTCCGCCGCGTACGCTTGAAAATAAAAGAGAACCGCACCGCTCGCAGCGTGCATCGAAGCCGTGCTCATCACCATAAGGTTTGATGGCACTTCGATTGTGGATCGTTAGCTCGGCCATTGGAATGCCGGCGAAGGGTTTGGAAGAGGCGCCCGTGGCCCTTCTGCATTGTGAGCAGTGACATATGAGAGCGTATTCGAATGCGTCCGCTACCTCATACGTGACCAAACCGCAGAGGCAGGCGCCACGCAGTCGCTTCCGGTCCATTTCTATGTCTCCGCTTAACTGGGCTGTCCCATCGGCTGATTTGTCGATTAGCGGGGCTGCCGCGGCTAGTCACGACATCTCCGCGCTCGACAACCGCCGTTCCGCAAACCTGCCAGATTGAGCCAGTCAGACAGCTGCGCCGAGTGGCCGAATGCGTCGCACGCCGACATGAACGAATGACGGGAGTTCGGAAGCTGGCAGGGTGGCGAGAATGGCAGCTTCTGGGTCTGCGTACACCCTGCTGAATTCACAGCGTAGCTCTGAGGATGACCTCGACCGTCTCTTCCGGCATGTCCCACATCGGAAAATGACCGCTGGCCTCGAACCAGTGCAGCTCTGCGGACGGGAACGCAGCTTTTGCGCGCGCCGCCTGACCCGGCAGGCAGAGCCTGTCGTGCCTGCCCCATCCGATGATGATCCGGCCAGTGCACTCGGCAGCAGGACCGGTCTGCTCCGGCCCGGTCGCAAGGTCATGGACCAGCGCATCGAACGTCTGTGTCGTACTGAGACCGGTCAACTCGGTCGCCACCATCTGCGGATCAAGCGCCCATGGATGAGCGGACAATTGGGCGAGCAAGGCAGTGCGCGAGGCCGCGTTACCGCTCAGCGTCGGTAGGGCGGGTCGGATCGCCCGCAACAAGCGGCCCGAGATGCCGATCGTGGTCTTGAAGAAGGTGCGCTCCCAACCACGCCAGAACCCACCCGGGTCAAGCGCGACGACGTTGCCGACGACGCCGCGCCTGGCAAGTTCGAGCACTATCCGTGCACCCATCGAGCTGCCGACGACGTCAATTCCGGTCAGCTCGTGTTTCTCGATATAGCGCTGGACGCTCCCGACCAGACCGTCGAACGTCCCGCTATCGTGCTCCGCCGGGGTCGCGCCGTGGCCGGGCAGGTCGATCGCGATCACCGCTCGACTGGCGCTGAGCGAGTCTAGAATGGGGCTCCATGACCGTGAGCTTCCGCCCAGACCGTGGACAAGCAGCAGTTTGCGGCCAGAGCCGCGGTTGATATCGTGCATCTCGTTCCATTTCGGTTATCTGAGACGGCTCAACGAGCACCGTCCGTGCATGGCACCAGTTGATCTGCGAGCTGCCGTGCGCCGGTCGTCGCGGCGCTCGATCTTCAAAAAGGGATCGTACGCCGCCACGACGATGAGCGATGCGCAGCTTAGCCGTGCGGACGCATGACCACCTTGATGACGCCGTCCTCCTTGTCGCGGAACCTGGCGTACATCTCCGGCGCGTCCTCAAGGCTGGAAGGGTGCGTGATGACGAAGCTGGGGTCGATCTTCCCGGCCACGATCTTCTCCAACAGCGGCTTGGTGTAACGCTGCACATGGGTCTGGCCGAGCTTGATCGTCAGTCCCTTGTTCATCGCCGCGCCGATCGGCAGCTTGTCGCCCATGCCGACATAGACACCGGGTACCGACACCGTGCCGCCCTTGCGACAGCTCATGATCGCCTGGCGCAGCACGTGGACGCGGTCGGTAGCGAGGAACATCGACGCCTTGACCTTATCCATAACGGCGTCCGCCGCACCATGGCCCGCGGCCTCGCAACCCACCGCGTCGATGCAGCTGTCGGGTCCGCGTCCCTTGGTACGGGCCTGAAGTTCGTCAAACACGTCCGTCTCGGCAAAGTTGATCGTCTCGGCACCGCCGGCTTCCGCCATCACGAGCCGCTCGGGCACCTCGTCGATCGCGATCACGCGGCCGGCACCCATCATCAGCGCGGAGCGGATGGCGAACTGGCCGACCGGTCCGCAGCCCCAGATCGCGACCGTATCACCCGGTTCGATCTGCGCGTTCTCGGCGGCCATGTAGCCGGTCGGGAAGATGTCCGACAGGAACAGCGCCTGATCGTCGGTGACGCTGTCGGGGATCTTGATGGGCCCGATGTCCGCCATCGGCACGCGGAGATACTCGGCCTGACCGCCGCAATAGCCGCCCAGCATGTGGCTGAAGCCGAACAGACCGGCGGGCGAGTGCCCCATCGCCTTGGCGGCCATTTCGGCATTCGGGTTGGTCCGGTTGCAGGCCGCGAACAGGCCCTTGCGACAGAACCAGCAGTCGCCGCAGCTGATCGTGAACGGCACCACCACACGGTCGCCGATCTTCAGGTTAGTGACTTCGGAGCCGAGCGCCACGACCTCGCCCATGTTCTCGTGACCGAGGATGTCACCGGCCTCCATGGTGGGCTGGTAGCCGTCGAGCAGGTGCAGGTCCGATCCGCAGATCGCGCAGGCGGTGACCTTGATGATCGCGTCGCGCGGGTGCTTGATCTCGGGATCCGCGACGGTGTCGACGCGGACGTCTCCCTTACCGTGCCAGCAAAGTGCGCGCATGTTTCTTCTCCGTGTGAGCAGGAGCTCCGCCAGGATCGGAAAAGCGACTGAAAAGCCTCAACGCCCCCGCGAGCAGAACGGGCGCAAACCTTCCTCTGTGTAATCTAGTTTCCCCGCGTTGGCGTATCTCACATCGGCCTCGCCACTGCACCAAGCCGACAACTGTAAGCTGAACGAACGACCGAAGCTGGTGAACGGCACAGGCAATTTGGACGGCCGGGTATGGGTCTTGACACGGTAGAGGAGGGGGTGCGCACCTCCATTTTCGGCGCCTTGCGACCTCGAGTGGGAATGGGATGGCCTTAGAGCGACGGTCGCCTTGTGTCGGTTACGCTCGTCTCGCGGCGTTTCCTCGCTGTTCCAAGTACCAGTTGCCATCGACCAGCGTCACTCGTGGCTGAGAGTTTCCGGCCGAACGCCTTCGGCGAGTAGCACCGGACCGGCGAGCCTCCTCATCGAACTTGATGTCATACTGGTCGATGAGACGGTACAGTGTTGTTCTTCCTATTCGCAGGCGCTCGGCCGCTGCGCTCAGATTATAGCTCGACAGACGTAGAGCCGACTGTATGGCAGCGCGTTGCGCGTATGCCATCGTACCCTCAACCTGATGGTCTATGCTCATAGCTCGCTGTCCAGCCCACCAGTCCTCGACGCCGCGACACTCGCCGTGTACAAACACACCTCTACAACAAACCAAGTGCGAAGCATTGTAGATTGATGCACTCTGCGATCTCCGTCCGTAGCGCCACTGGGACACCTATGCGGAGGTACGAAACTCCGGCTCGTCGGATGCCTTTTACAAACGTGTGTTAATCAGTTCTGCAGCCGATTAGCCGCGCAGCAAAAGATTGTTACATTGAATCAGCTCGTGGCTGTTCGATTAGCTCGAGGCGTCAGCGCAGCGTGCGGGCAGCTGATACGCGCGGCGTCCACCGCCCCAGGCTGTGAGGGGACGCACACGCTGGTGCGCACTGGCTTGGACGCTGACTGCCTTTGACATGAACGAGTGACCGGAGTTTAGGATCGCTTGTGGCTCGCGGAGTGACGGTTTTTGGGTCCTCGGCACGAGGGGGCAGGGGGCCGCAAGCGCCCACTTGCAGACATCTGTTCGATCGTTCAACTTTGACGCCCCACAAGCTACAAGGCGATCAGACATGAGCTATCAGACGGATCGTCGAAGCCGGATACAAGCGATGGCCGTATACGGCCTTCTACTTCTCATCGGCGCGGCGCTTGGCCTCCTCGTCAGGTTCGGCGTCATCACCGATCATCTTCTTTGGTAGCGGCGGCTGACGGCCGCTCAAAAGTCTGCTTACCTGCCAAAACCCGACCAGGCCCATGGCTTTGCGGCGCATCACGCATGTCGGCCGTGGAGATGAATGGGCGTCCGTGTGTGGACGCCCCACCGGATACAAGGGGGTGTTCGGGAGATTTGATCGCGCGGGTTCAGGTGCTTCCGTGTGTCCGGCCTGTGATGCAGCCATCATCACGGCTGCTGGCCTGTATGGAG
>NZ_JAHXZL010000001.1 GCF_019429525.1 Sphingomonas folli
CCCGGTGCCAAGGACTTCCCGACCGTACCGATCAATCGCATGATCCCGCGTAGCTGGATGACCAGCCTGCCCGATGGTCAGGCGATCGCCTATGAAGCGTCGATCCCGGTCGGCGGCATCGCAATGGGCGGCGATTGCGGCGTCGCCAAGGTCGATGTGTCGTCGGACGGTGGCCGCACCTGGTACAGGACGACGCTCGGAGCGGACGAGGGCAGGTACAGCTTCCGGCGCTGGGACGGGCGGGTGCCGCTGAGACGCGGGCCTAACCCCATCATGGTGCGCTGCTGGAACACCAACGGTGTCGCTCAGCCGATGAAGCCGATCTGGAATCCCGGCGGGTTCATGCGCGGCAACATTGAAACCACCACCATCATCGCGGCCTGAGGAGCGAGCAAATCATGAAGACTCCGTCTCCCGGCGTGATGGCTGCTGGCCTGATCGGCCTGACCGGCATCATCCTCGTCTCGATCGGCGCGCCGAGCAGCCGCAAGGCGCCCGTTCCGATCTCCGAGATGTCTGAGCCGGCACCGGCCGCCAGCGTGTCAGCGCGCGGCTTCTCGCTTGCCTCGACCAGCGTCGACCTGCCGGCCGACGACGCGACCTACCCCGACGGTCCGCACGCCGACGTCATCAATGCCAATTGCACCTCGTGCCACTCAGCCAGCATGGCGCTGACCCAGCCTGCGCTATCGGCGGATCAGTGGAAGGCGACCGTCACCAAGATGCGTGAGGTGTATAAGGCGCCAGTGGCCGAGAAGGACGTCGATGCGATCGTTGCTTATCTCACCGCTATGCCGAGCCAGAAGGTGGCACCCGCGACCGGCAAGGCGCAGGACCCGGACCCCAAAGTGGCTCCTGATGTCTCAGGTGGAACCGGCTAACCGATCTACTTCCATAATCCCGAAATACCATCCCAATGGGAAAGCCCCGGCCGTCTCACTGGTCGTTCCTCTGTGGGGTGGGGTCGGTTCCGGCTGAGGGCGGAATGACACCCGAAGCGGACTGCATGATCTTTGGGCTGTCAGCCGCCCGGGTTGGTGAGTGCTGACCGGGTGTGCCGCTTGGCACATCTCTGCGTAGGTCTCCCTGCCCTATTTCCTCGTGGGTTCCGGCGGCGGCGGGGGCGGGGGCGGAGCAACCGGTGCTCGCGGTGCCGGGACCACCCCGGTTTGCGGCTGTGACGCCCCGCCGGGGGGCAAGGGCGCGCGCGGCGGGGGCGATATGCCCCTCGACCCGCTTGACGGGCTTGGCGGAGGAGGAGGACTTGGGCGGTTGCTCATTTGTGTGGATCACATTTGCCGTAACGAATGAGAACAAACATAGAAGGGCGGCGGGGAATGACCAGAGCGCAAGGCTGTTCAGCCGATCGGACCAAACGGCAATTGGTGGCGTTTCGGCATAGAGCGCGGCCCGGCGCGAGTCGATCGCCTTTCGCGCTGTCACGAAACTGATCGTAAGCGCGAGCAGCCCTACGACGTCGAGGGTCCATCCAGCGATCAACGCACTGATCCAGACCGCCTTGGAAAGTGGCACCGCGCTCCCTACAAATGAGACAGACGCAGCAAACAAGGCCGTGTGCGCAAGCGCTACAAAGCTGTCGCGAGCTGCTTCGTTCTGAGCGTGTGCTTGATCCAGAGCTTGCAGCTCATGTTTCACATCATCTGGCGAGCGCTGATTCATTGAAGATTTAGAACCATAATGGAGGATATTCGAAATGGCCGACAAGAAGGTACTCTTCATAGCGTTCGCTATCGAGGACGAACGCCAGCGTGACTTCCTCAAGGGTCAGTCGCTTCACTCCCGCCAGCCTTTCGAGTTTATCGATATGTCGGTGAAGGAGCCCTACGACAAGGACTGGAAGGATCGCGTCCGCACCCGGATCAAGCGGTCCGATGGCGTGATCGTGCTGGTCAGCAAGAACTCGGCGGCGTCCACCGGCCAGAAGTGGGAAATCTCCTGCGCCAAGGAAGAGAAGAAGCCGATCCGCGGCATCTACGCCTACAAGGATGATCGTTCGTCGATCGATGGCGTGGCGACGGTCGTATGGAGCGACGCCAACATCACCAGCTTCATCGATTCACTCTGAGCCGGAGGCGACGGTGCGCAAGGCCCTAATCGTCGGCATCGACCATTACGAGAAGATCAGTAACCTCAACGGATGCGTCAACGATGCGCATTCGGTGAAGACCATGTTGGAACGCCACGCCGATGGCACCGTCAACTTCGCAACACCCAAGCTCCTGACCGGAACCGGCCCAAGCGATCTGGTCGATCGGGACGAGCTGAAGGCAGCCGTGCGCGAGCTTTACGCCGACGATGCAGACATCGCCCTGTTCTATTTCGCCGGGCATGGCTTCATCGAGGACACTGGCGGCTATCTCTGCACCAGTGATAGCCGTAGCGGCGATGATGGTGTTCCGCTTTCAGATATCATGACGCTCGCTGCAAAGTCCGCCGCGAAGAACAAGATCATCATCCTCGATAGCTGCCACAGCGGCGCGGCCGGGGAGCGCCCCACCCATCCGGCCGCCGAAATCCGCGATGGGATGACAATCCTGACTGCTTCGACCGCCGAGCAATACGCGATGGAGGTCGAAGGCGGCGGTGCCGGCGTGTTCACTAGCTTGTTCGTCGATGCGCTCGGCGGTGCGGCTGCCAACCTGCTGGGTGATGTTACCCCCGGCAGCGTTTACGCGCACATTGATCAGTCACTTGGGCCGTGGAAGCAGCGTCCGGTGTTCAAGACGAACGTCAAGACCTTCGTATCGCTGCGCAAGGCGGCGCCGCCCATCGCGCTGACCGATCTTCAGGCGATCGCCAAGCACTTCCCGACCGCAACCTATCAACTCCCCCTCAATCCGACGTTCGAGCCCGAGCGTTCTGAGGAGCAGAAGAAGGATGCGTCCCTTCCGCCGCCCGACCCGGAGAAGACCGCCGTCTTCGCGGTCCTTCAGCGCTACGTTAAGGTAAATCTCGTTCGCCCCGTCGACGCCCCGCATATGTGGCATGCCGCGATGGGCAGCAAAGCGTGCGAGCTGACCGTATTGGGACAGCATTATCGGAGTCTCGTTGAAAGCGGGCTGATCTAACATGACCAATCCCTTCGACGCCGATACTCGCAAAACCTTGGTCGATCGTCTCGCCGCAATCGAGCATGAGCGGTGGTCGCACTGGCAGCGTTATATGCACGGCAAGGCAGCCAGGCAGGAAGATGGCTCGCTGCTGATCCCCGCCGACCTCGTCGCGCGCTGGGAAAAGCAGATTGCAACCGACTATGCCGATCTTTCCTCCGACGAGCAGGAAAGCGACAGGGAGCAGGTCGAGCGTTACCTGCCCATTATCGAGGATGCTTTACGTTCAGACGGCTCACCGGCATGACCGGGCGCATCATTTGTCTGGCATATCTCTGAGGGGCTGGATACGCCGGACCACCTGCTCGCCCCTCGGGTGGGCGCATATCCTGCTCACCGGCGAATACCTCTGGCCGAAAGACGCCGACGCTTAGGGTGTCATCTCGCCCTCAGTCGGAGCCGACCCCATCATAGGCGAGCTTCAGCCGTGATGCCGGGTGCTTCCACCGCTCCGGCGTCCCCGTAATACGGCTATTGAGAAGGTCGCCGCATTCCCGATTTCCGATCCCAATCGGAATGCCTCGGGCGCCTCGTCTGCGCGATGAGGGAGCTACTGGGCAGTCCGTTGAGGTAGCGAAGCTGTGAGCGGGCCCCCAAGGAACAAAGTTCCTGAGTAGGGCTGGCTTGGATCGTTCTGCAAAATAACCTCGCGTTTCGGCTGAGTTGCCTCTTCAATCTCATGCACTCCGCAACCAGCCTCCGTGCAGTTCCAGGCGTTACCCCTGCCGGTCGAGGTCAGGAGAAGTGTCAGGATTTCACGTCGCGGCAAAAACGATGCCATTGGCTGAAGCGTCTGAAACTGCTCCATTGGTTTTAGGCGAGCATGGGCGGAGCCGGTTAGGACAAGCACTCTGCTTGCGTCCTCACCACCCCCCCGGATCAATGCGGCCATGCGTTTCTCGTACTCAACCTGATCGATCGGCTTGTGGTCCAGCCATGGCATCCGGAACGCGCCGTCCTTGAACTCAAGGCTTGCCTGGAATGCGATCACGCGCTGAATGCGACCTTGCTTATGCAGTTTCCACAAAGTTCGGAACAGGTTGAACATCGCCTGGCTTGATCGCCCGTCGAGAACACTGTCCGGCTGGCCCGAGCGCCACATCGTTGCATGCAGAAACGCCGCTTCAGCTTCTTTGCCGCCGTTTGAGCTGAAATAAGTGTCAATCGCGGTTTGATCTTCCTCAGGCTGCTCGACAGCGACAATCACGGGAGCGGAACGGGACGCCAGGCAAACGAGGTTCGCGAACATGGCCGGCATCTCATTTGTGCCGTGCGTCTCCCCCGACACGACCCATTTGGCTCGCGTTGCTGCAACAGCATCTTCAAATCCGAGGACTGGGCTACAGACTGACGTGGCGGCAGCTGCGGCAAAGAAGGGAATGAAGAACACCGTTTCATGCTCCTGATGTGGCAATCCAATCTGGCAGCGACCGGTAGCAGGTTTGCCGGTCGGCTTCGCGATTGTTCGGCTCGCCCCCTGCCGAAGCATCCCAAATCACCATGCCAATCGAGACGGTGGGCGGCGTAAGCCAACGTTAGCTATGAGCGCTGCCTCACTCGAAAGCGGCCGGTCCGCAAACCTGCCCGATCAAGCCAGCCGCATAGCTGCGCTTAGCTAAGCTCAAGTCCGTTCGCCCATGCCGGCAGCACCACTCGCGACTGGGCGGCAGGGGGTTCAACCAACAGCGCGACCAACCGGCCCGCTTGCAGGGTGGCATCGACGCGGGTGCCGTGCGGCGCGTGAAGGCGAAAGTCGACGTCCCACTCGCGTGGCCAGGCGGGGAAGAGGTGGATCGAGTCGCCAGGCGTCTGCATCAGCATCTCCTGTAGACCGATCATCCCCGACCCACCCCAGTTATGATCCGGCGCCCAGTCGTGACCGGGACCCCAGAAGGTCGAATAGCGGCGGCCGGAATCCTCCATCTTGCGCGCGGTGAGCTTGGCGGCCTCGTCGGTCAGGCCAAGGCGGGCGCAGAAGATCGCGTCCTGGTGCCAGCTCTTGATGTCCTTCTGCGCAGCCGTGTCGACGCCATGGTGCCAGGTGTCGACCGCGAGTTGAAGGTTGGGCAGGCCGACGCCGAAGCGATGGTATGGGAAAACCGGGTACAGCTGCGGGATTTCGACGTTCTGAATACGGTCCCATAGCGCAGCGGGCGCGATCACCTGACGGCCACTCATGCGGCGGGTCGGGAGCTTCGGCAAGGTCGCGCGCAGGGCAGCGTAGCGCGCGCGAATCGCCGTGCCGAGCATCCGCTCGGGCAAGGCGAGCAGGGCGGCCAGAACCGCGTCCAGGCCGGCGATGGTGACCGTCGAATTCAGCGTGTTCTTGTAGGTCTCGCACGCGGTGCCCGGAAAAAGGACCAGTTTGCCGTCGGCGCTCAGCTCGGACCCGGTGATGCGCGCGTGCTCCCGCCGATAATGCTCGTCGAAGAAGGTGAGGCAGCTGTCGACGAACGCGAGGTCGCCCGACACATCTACGCCGGTGAAACGGCCGACCTCGAGCATCATCAGGCAGAATTCGAGGACGGTGTCCCAGAGATAATCGACAAAGGCGCTGTCCTCGACCCCGGGCGTGCGCGTGGCGGGCTTGTTCCAGGTCCGCTGCCAGCCCCACTCCTGCCCGCAGCAGAGGCCGAAATTCTCGATCTGCTCGACGAAGCATGCGCCCTTGTGTCCCCAATAACGCTGCGTCCGCAGCTCCGCTGTGCGACGGAGCCGGCGGTAGAAGTCGAGTTGCGGTCGCATGAGGTCGGCGTCGCCGCTCTTCAGCATCGGCCAATGGACCAGCCGCTGGTTCTGCGCGGTGAACTCGCCGCCGCCCCAGGCGCGATAATCGGGCGAGAGGCGCAGCTCGGGCTGGGTAAACTCGGGATCGACCGTGAAATTGCCACCATTGAACTTGGTCGGCCACGTGCCGCGCGCGTTGGTGCCAAGCTGGTGGCGGAAGAGCTGGTAGTTGCGCCCAATGCGCCATGGCTGGCTGTTTGGCCGAGCGGCGCCGGGCTCGACCACGATCCAGCTGCGCTCCCAGAAGGATCGCCACCATCGCCGGCTGCGCCGGCGAGACACTGCCGCGCCCGGATCCGACATAGCCAGCCGGCGCAGGCCCGCGACCCACTCATCGCGCGTCGGCGCCTGGGCGACGTGGCAGAAGAGGCGAAGCGCGTGCCGGCGCTGCGGGCAGCGGCTGCCGAGCGTCCAGCCGATGAAGGCGGTGCTGGCATATCGTCCCTCCACCGTGCCTGCAGGAACGAACCCATCGCCGCGCAACAAGGCGCCGAAGCCGAGCCCGGCGAGCGGGTTCCACAGCTGATCCTTCACCTCATCCAGCCCCTGCTGCTCAACCAGCAAATCGAAGACGCTGTTGTCTCGATTGTGGTGGAGGCTGAGCACACCACCCTCCGCGAAGCCGACCTCATCGCCATATTGGCGTGGGGTGACGGGCGCGCCATCGTAGGCGCGGTGCATCGACATCTCGGCCGGCAGATAGTCGCGGTCGTGGGTTCGCCAGCTTTCCCAGGTGGCCGTCATCGCGACGGCGGCGCTGCTCTCGACCGCGACGCGGACGATTGGTGAAGCGACGTCCGCCCACAGCGTGACGACGAGATTGCCGCAGGTCACCACCATCTCGCCCGTCACGAGGCTGAGGCGCTGCTCGAAGGAGGCGCCGCGGCCGAACGGCGACGGATCGAAGCGGAGCCGCGCGCGGCCGAGCTTCAGATAGCTGTTGGTCTCGTCGAAAGCGCCACTGCGGGCGACGTAGAACAATACGTCGTCACCCTCGACCCACACGTTCAGCCCGATATCGCCCGCCCCGCAGGGCATTGACTCGCCGGCGTCGCGGCTGGCGCTGCGCCACACGGGATCATAGCCGGCCATGCGTCGATCGAGCGGATCGACATCGTCTTTCCGGCGCTCGGCGCCTGCACCCGGCCGCGCCGGAGCGACCACGGCCGTTGCCGTCAGGCCCGCAAGTGTCGCGCGTTTCGCCTTGTCCATGGCGCAGTGTCGCGGCTGTTCAGCGGCGAGGCAAGGACTGACGCCACGGCATATCCTCCGGCAACTAAGTGGAGGGCGCGACCTTTCCAAATCGGTCGGAAGGGTGGGGGGCGCCCATCAGCTCTTACTTGAGTCTCGCGGCTCCCGGCTGACCGAGACGTTCACGCAGCCAGGTGGTGGCGTGCTGCGCGCCGCGTTCATCCGGGTAAAGGCGCCCGCTATTGCGTGGAAGTACCCGAAGGGCTCGAGCGCCGGGATGAACGGACGGCGGGAGTTGGGCGGCGAGCAGATGGTTCTGAATGACCGCAAGTGGGTCCTCGGGCACGAGAGGGCAGGAGCTACAAGGCGCCCAAAAGCGTTGGGGTGGACGCCCCCTGACGGCATCGATGTGCCAGAGTGGAGGTGTTGAAGCACCACTGCAGGAGGCGTCCATGGAAGAGGTTAGCACAGTCGGCATTGATCTGGCCAAGTCGGTTTTCCAGGTTCACGGAGCTGATGCGAGCGGAGCGGTCGTGTTCCGTAAGAAGCTGCGGCGGGACCAGGTCCTAGCGTTCTTCTCGATGTTACCGCGATGCGTGGTGGCGATGGAGGCATGTGCGAGCGCTCATCATTGGGCTCGCGAGATCGCCGCGTTTGGGCATGACACGAAGCTGATCCCACCGGCGTACGTGAAGCCGTTCGTCAAACGGCAGAAGAACGACATGGCTGATGCGGAGGCGATCTGTGAGGCAGCACAGCGCCCGACGATGCGCTTTGTCCAAGGCAAGAGCGCGGAGGCACAGGCATCGGCGGTGGTGTTCCGGACCCGCGACCTGCTCGTGCGTCAACGTACCCAACTGATCAACGCCCTGCGCGGCCACCTCACCGAGTTCGGTTACACCGTGCGTCAGGGGGTCGGGCACGTCGGCAAGCTGATCGAGATGGTCAGCGACTCCACCTCCGACATCCCGGCTCAAGCGCGACCCGTGCTGGTTGTGATCGCGCAAGGGCTGGAAGCGCTGCAGACGCAGATCGCCCTGCTCGACCGCGAGATCGCGAGCCGTGCTAAAGCTGATCCCGTGGCAAAGCGGCTGATGACGATCCCCGGTGTCGGCCCGGTGATTGCAACGGCGCTGGTGGCGCTGGCACCAGCTGCCAGCACCTTCCGTCGCGGGCGTGACTTCGCGGCTTGGCTCGGCCTCGTACCCCGACAGCACTCCAGCGGCGGCAAGGAGCGCCTCGGGCGGACAACGAAGATGGGCGAGCGTAGCTTGCGCAGGCTTCTGATCATCGGCGCGAGTTCGGTGACGAAGGTTGCGGCGCGCAGTCCTGATAAAGCCGGCGCATGGCTGGCCGGCATGCTGGCTCGCAAGCCACGCATGCTGATCACCGTCGCGCTCGCGAACAAAATGGCGAGGACCGTTTGGGCGCTGATGGCGCACGGCGGATCGTACAGAGCTCCGGCCGTGGCGGTATGACCGCCAAGGCTTGAGGCGTCAGGGACGCAAGGAAGGTCAGTAGAGAGGTATGGCGCAACGGTCAGAAGACGGGGTCGGGAAAACCAGTGAAATGTCCGTGCGCCTCGAGCGCGCAAAAGCGGTGTGGACCCGATCCGCGATCTCCATACAGGCCAGCAGCCGTGATGATGGCTGCATCAACAGGCCGGACACACGGAAGCACCTGAACCTGCGCGATCCAATCTTCCGAACACCCCCTTGTATCCGACGGGGCGTCCACACACGGACAATTGCGCAGCTACATCAGCAGCCACTTAACGATGCCCGCGGCACCCAAAAGGACAAGGGCGCATCCCCACCACGGAACAGGGATGCCGTCGTCATATTCCCCATGATCGACATACCTGCGAACATCTTGTCGCTGCCTCGCCCCGTATGAGTTGTCGCGAGAGCGAATGTCGGCATCATCCAGGTAGCGATGCACCGCCTCCGGCGTGGCGTCGATTGGCAGTTCACGTTGAAGCTGGCTCGCCAACCGTTCGACTTCCAACCAGTCCGTAGGCTCTGCTTCCTCAACGGCTAAGATTGCCGCCAAGCGGCTGCGCAGCTCGTCCATATCCATGCGTATAGACTACCTTAGGGGGCACTTGGCGCAACGTCCGCTAACCTGCCAACCAGGCCAGCCGGACAGCTGGGCGGAACGCGCGAAAGGCCTGAGCGGCGAGGTGAACGAGCGGCTGGAGTTCAGAAGGGAGCAGGGGCTTCTGGATGACCGGTATTGGGTCCTCGGCACGAGAGGGCAGGGGGCCGAAACGCCCAAAAATGGCACCTTCCCGCACAAAAGCCCGAGTCCAATTGCGGACGTCTGTTCACCGGCCCAGACTACCGGCCAATCGATGTTCCTGATGTAAGTCGGAGACGCAGTATTTGGCCAGCCGCCTCAAAGGGCTCAACGTTGTAGAGCAACGTTTAAACCGGCGAGGCAATCAGCGCAGGAGGTGCAATACCTGCGACAGTCTTTCTGGAAGATGTCGCTTGCCGTCTGCCGTTAATGGAAGCGCGAGGTTAAAAGGAGCGATCGGGAGGGCATCGCTACACCGAGGGCGGCGCGGTTCAAACAACCACTAATCACAACTTACTAGAAGTGCGGTCGAGATCGCAGGGCTGAGAAGCTCGTCCCAGATAATTTACTTGACCTGGTGCCTACCTATCGCTGACTGCACTTAAGATCGATGGCGTTCTTCGCAAGGTCCGTTACCGGCGTCCCCGCTCGCGCTTCCTCAATCTCGACACACCGCTCACGGGGACTACGCGTGTCCCGTTCGACAGGGAGGAGTAGAACCGGGTAAGGGAACGAAGGCGCATGAGCAGCAGCCTGCGCCTTCGTTCCACCGTCATGTTGATTCGTGTTCCACCCGGCGACCTGAACGGACGCAATTAGGGTGACCGACAGTAGGTTGCTCAACACCATGGAGGTCGTGTACCGCTTTCGGCTGAAATTGTCAATGATCACCCTCGCCGCGAAGCCGCAGCAATCGCACAACAGTCTCTTGCCTCTGTAGAGGCTAGGCAACTTTTATCTTAATTGTCAATTACTGAACAAAGTTAATATCTGGAGAAACAGTGACTACAATCTGGATGTAACAGCCCCACGTCGGCAATGGTCCATACATGCCGATACGTGATGGCGATGTTCCATTATTCTCAAACTCGACCGTTGCCTTGTCACTCGAGGGGCCGCAGAATTGGCTCTCGCCTCCATACTTTGTGTTTGGAACGTACGCGACTAGTCCATTTAAGACGCCTGACTTGTACGGTTCGCAGACGCCACCAGCGACACAGCGAGGATCTTTCGCTGAAATTGTGGTTGGTTCAAAGCGAACGCCGGCACAAGAGTTTTGTGGATTATTATTCGCAGTGCTTAGGCTATCGATAAAAATCGTACCACTGCGATCAGGCTTTCCATTCAATGCAGTGCCGGTATGAGCCGTGATCGTAAGCGAGCACGCCCAGTACTGCGCGATGCTACCAGGCTCTTTCTTGCTCATGTTGATACTTCCCGTTCCCGTGAAGTACGTGTTTGGCGGCGAGTACCCCTGTTGGGCCGACGCATTTGCAGAAAAGCCTACCAAGGCAAGTACCGCAAAGCCAAAACCAATAGCGTTCATAAACTAACTCCGGTTTATATTGAGGATGAAGGTCTCTAAACCTTCTGAATATATTGTTTCGACGCTCGTGATGTGTAAGCCCTGCTTTGAGAGGCCGTACGGTATTTCTCCGATGGCGTAGAAGGGCTCACCATGAGCAATCATTCTAGTCTTACTTCTTAGGGCTACGCGACAGGTATATTGACTACATGACGCAGCGTCCAACTCAAGAGGAAGGCCCGATTGCGATACAAAGCGGTTTAAAACCTCTTCTACCGATTGGGTTATCTGCGCTGAACTAGCCCGCGAAACCTTTTCCTGTGGAGCTAGCAGGGAGTGCACACTCAACGATGAAGCCAAGCCGGCCCACTCGACGGCCTTTTCAGTTGAAGGCTGAAGCCCTGTCGAGCTTGTGGAGCCCGCGACAACTCGCACGTCGAGCGAATCGCCGCTTTCATCCTTCCTTATCAGATAGGCTACAGCGACGACGCAGCTCAAAGCGAGCGATAGCACCGCCAGTAAGTGTATCAGCTTTCCAATGCGCAATGGCCACCCGTACGTTGCTAATCAACGAGAGCATAGGGAATGCTGACTACATGTATCCACTCGGTCAAGGCGCTGGATCCGTTTTGGACCAATATTCATCTTTTGCGCGGTAAAAGGCGAAGCGCGCGGGATCGCGCTGACGCTGAGCGGGGCCGCACTCTCGAGCGACTCAGCACTTTCGCAGTTTCCATCGAGGTCGCCTCGCGGTTGGTTCCTCCGAACCATCACCGGAACGCGACAGAGTGTAGCGAAGGGGCTTATCACCGTCCGTCGCCTCCAAACCTGCCGGTCCGCTTACCTGCCAGGATCAGACGTTCAGAGGACAGCTATGTGCGTAGATGCGACTAGGAAACTGCGGTGACTCTGGCCTTCTCTTGACGCCAACCCGCAGGCGTTCGGACGTACGAAAACTCGGTGTAACCTCCGCAAAGACCAGAGCATTCATAGCGCATCGTGACCACCGCGCTCTTGCCATCGGGAGAAATGATTGGAGGAGCAATCGAGAAGATCTGAGTGGAGGTTAAGTCGGCTCGCCCTGCAACGGGAGCGTGTATGCTAGCTTCGGCGCGTGCCCTATTATCGGCCAGTGGGTAGAGCCGAGTAACGAGCGGGCGTAGTGATGGGCAAACGTCTAGAAGATCCTGCTGGCTTCCGCCTGGCTTTGCATAGTAGCTACGGAAATCGTGGTTGGCGTTGAAGCCGGGAAGGTCTCGAAGGGCAACACGACCAACCGCGCACACCTCGCTCAGGATGATCTGGTCTCCGGTGCCGGTCGCGGCAGCCAAAGCCATCAGCAGCGTCAACATCCTGCCCCTCCCAATAGCTCGTCTCACGTCGAGCCTATAACCGATGCGCCCGTCGGGAAAGCGGACTGTCTCCTTACCTGCCAAACTCGGCCTGTCAGAGGTCAAATTACGTTCTTAGTTACGGATCGTAATTGGCCCCGACATGATCATTCTAGCGCTCGACGCCATGGCGCGCTCGTGGCAAGCCATCTGCTACTCTTCGGGCGTTGCCGCTGCTCCACCTGTCATCGGAGACGTGGGGGCTGGCTTATCGGCAGACTGAGGGTCGGGCTACCCACCTCCGCTCCTAAACAGTCGCTCCTTCAAGGCGTTGTGGAACCTTAGGATGCTTTTTCGCGAGGGAGGCCGCTCAGGCGGTGCGCCTAGGTCTTTCCGGGGACCAGGAAGGTCATGCTGTGGGATATGCCGGGCCAAGCAAGGAAAATACCATGCTCTGACCGGCCGACCAAGACTTAACAGTGGTCCGGTGACCCTCCACGCAACCTGAACGGTCCGCTTCCGCTCCTATCATCTGGAGAGCCGCCCGTCGCTTTCCTGCC
Organism: Sphingomonas folli; assembly: GCF_019429525.1. Taxonomy (GTDB): domain Bacteria; phylum Pseudomonadota; class Alphaproteobacteria; order Sphingomonadales; family Sphingomonadaceae; genus Sphingomonas; species Sphingomonas folii. Next base: position 12,605 of record NZ_JAHXZL010000001.1, read on the forward strand.
AATCTCAGACGTTCGATGTGCGCCCGGCTGGCGCCACGGTCGAATGGGCAAGGTTTGGGGGGGGCAAGCGAATGTTTAGCCTGCTAGACGCGCACCCTAGTGGTCATCCGTCTGTCGCTCCAGCCAAAGCTGTGCCTGCCTCGCTTCAGAACAACGCTCGCGCCGATTGCGGCACTGCGCTTCCAACGCCTCGATCGTCCTATTGATGTGGCCCCCTAATTGACCTGACAGGGCCTCGCTCTTGGATAAGAGTGAGGCATATGACGGAGCATACGACCAGGCGTTACAACGACGGTGAGGTCCTCTCCGGGGTTCAGCGCCGGAGGCGCTGGACCCTGGAGGGGAAGGTCCGGATCGTCGAGGAGACATACCTGCCGGGCATGAGCGTGTCGCTGGTCGCCCGCCGGCACGGCATCGGCGCTGGCCAGCTCTTCACCTGGCGGCGGCTGATGGCGCAGGGCGCGCTGACCGCAGCTGGTGCCGGCGAGGAGGTCGTGCCCGCGTCCGAGTACCGAGCGTTGCAGGCCCAGGTGAGCGAGCTCCAGCGCCTGCTCGGCAAGAAGACCATGGAAGCGGAGATCCTCCGCGAGGCCGTGTCCCCGGCCGCAGGCCCAAAAAACGTATGGCCCGCCCCGTCTGCAAGGGTGATTGTTCGACAGCTTCCTGGGTCTGCATCAACGTATCCGGTCTCAAGGTCCAGCCTTGGCCAAGATGGGTTCCGCGCGCTCCGGGCCTCATAAACTACGCGGTGTCGAGCACCACATTCTTAGCCAGGCTGCCGGGCCGCCGAATCGACCGTTAAGCCATCTATCTTCCACCTCCACAGACATCGTGCGCGGCAAGCCGGAAGCCAGCCGCGATCTCTACATCAGGCCACCGCAGGCCCATGTTGGTAATCACGGCCGTGTCGCAACACCGCCCAAACAATGCGCGCGAGCTTGGCGGCGAGTGCAACGACCACGACGTTTGGATGAGCGCGGGTGAGCATCCGACTAACCCAGGCACCGACTGGCGTCGGCTTCTTCGTGAAATGGGCCAAAGCGGCTCGCGCGCCATGGATCAGTTGTGTCCGCAGGTATTTGTTGCCGCGCTTGCTGATGCCCATCAGCCTGGTCTTGCCCCCGGTCGAGTGCTGTCGCGGAGTGAGCCCGAGCCAGGCTGCCAAATCGCGCCCCTTCGCGAACGCAGATGCATCGCCGACTGCCGCCACAAGCGCCGTGGCGTTGATGGTGCCAATCCCGGGGATTGTCGCCAACCGCCTCGCCATATCGTCCTCGCGGGTCAGCGCGGCGAGTTCGTCATTGTAGGCGCCGATGCGCCGGTCCAAGCTGGCCCATTCCTCGAGCAGATCCTGCACTAACCGAAGCGCGCGAGGACTGACCGCCAGCTCTTTGTCCTTCATCATCTCGTCGAGCCGCTTGGCCAAGCACGAACGACGCTTGGGCAGGATCACGCCTCGCTCGATCAGCACGGCTCGAAGCTGGTTGGTCAGCCGCGTCCGGCCTGCAACGAGGCGCTCGCGTGCTCGGTGCAGAACCTGCAGATCGAGCTGTGCCTCGGTCTTAAGCGTGACGAGGCGCATCGTCGGTCGAGTGGCCGCCTCGGCGATCGCTTCCGCATCACGGTCGTCGGTCTTCTGCGCCTTCACGTAGGGTGCCACGTACTCCGGCGACATCAACCGCACCGTGTGGCCCTGCGTTTCGAAGGTGCGCCCGAGATAATGAGCACCACAGCACGCTTCCATCGCCACGACACAAGCCGGCAGTTCGCCAGTGAATTTGATCAGCCCTTCCCGCGTCATCCGCTTGCGCAACACCACGGATCCGCTCGCGTCCATTCCCGCCAAGCTGCAGCTGTTCTTACCCAGGTCGATCCCGAGCGTAGCAATTGGTGTCTTCGCCATCGGTCCTCTCCTCTTGATCTGCCGACGGAGTGTGCCGGATGATAAGGGGCGGGCCATCCCATAAACTGCTGTTGCGCTCGACCTCGTTGCCGGGGGACAGTCAGTGACCGCGGTGGCCGACGCTATCGGTATCAGCCGCCAGCACCTGTCGGCCATGCGCAACCGACCACCGCCCAAGCGGCGAGGACGACCGCCGCTGCCCGACGCCGAGCTGATCGCCGACATCCGCGCCCTTGTTGCTGATCTACCGACCTACGGATACCGCCGCGTGCACGCTTTGCTGCGCCGCCAAGCCCAGCAGACCGGGCGCGCAGCGCCCAATCCAAAGCGCGTCTACCGCGTCATGAAGGTTCACGGCCTGTTGCTCCAACCCCATAGCGGCAAAAGCGAGGAGCGGCGCCACGACGGCCGTGTCTCGGTCGACCGGCGCAACACCCGCTGGTGCTCCGACGCGCTCGAGATCGGCTGCGACAACGGCGAGAAGGTCCGCGTCGCCTTTGCGCTCGACTGCTGTGACCGGGAAGCGATGGGGCACGTCGCCACTACCGGTGGCATCACCGCCGAGGACGTCCGCGACCTGATGGTCGCCACCGTCGAGCACCGCTTCGGCCCCGTGAACCGCCTGACCGTGCCCATCGAGTGGCTCACCGACAACGGCAGCCCCTAAGTCGCCGGCGACACCAGACGCTTCGCGCGTGACATCGGCCTGATCCCGCGCACCACACCCGTCAGCAGCCCGCAGTCGAACGGCATGGCAGAGGCCTTCGTCCGCACCCTCAAGAGCGACTATGTCCGCGTGAACCCCAAACCCGATGTACGCACCGTCATGGAGCAGCTGCCGGCCTGGCTGACCCACTACAACGAGGTGCACCCGCACAAGGCGCTGGGCTACTGATCACCCCGCGAGTACATCGCGCAAACCCGCGAGGCCCCGTCAGGCATTTAGGGGGCAACGACAGTAGCGGCCCATGCGCAACCCTCAGCCGGGTGGAACCCGCACTTAAGCTAGGTTTTCGCACTTCGATCTAGAATGCACCCAGGTACTCAAGGGCGGCTTGATAATGTCCTGCGCTCGATCGTCGATTTCTCATCATCAAGGTCATGGACCCGCTGCAGAAAAACGATCTCACTTCAGGAGGGCGGTTGCCAGTAGGCGGCCGTCCGATGTGAGGTCCTGGCTCGCCGTAAGATCCTGCAACTGCGCGCACTCGGCGGCGATCTCGACCATTCGCTTACGGCAGTGGACGAGGGTTGCCGCATCGACATGCGTGCCGGCGCTGACGACGGTCAACCAGTCCTGAACCGCCTTGAACACGTAGAGCCCATGCAGCACCCCTTGCGTGGGGCGGAGTCGGCTCTGCCACGGTGAGTGTCGATACTCCGCCTCGCCGGCAACGAGCGGCACGAGGTCCTCGATCAGGCTCAACTGCAGGTGCATCGCCTCGTGCAGGACGCCTTCGGCGAGCCGGATGGCGGGTACTTCGTGGTTTGCCTTGTGCGCCCCTACGAAGATTGAGAACGGAACTCCGGGATCGCTGTAGCCGGTGTCGTACTCGGGACCCTCCACATCGACCGGGGTCACGGACCAGACAAGCGCTCGCACGGCCCTCGCAGCACCAGGAGCCATGTCGATCCACGCCATGGCTTCTCTGAGAGACTGTTCGAAGTGCCGGGTGTCCAGGTCACTCCTTGGTTCACGTAAGCCGATGGTGCCATAGCGAGATAGCATGGCGACGTCGTACAGTTCGAGTGGGATCGCGCGTTGCATGCCCGCATCGCGCATGACGGAGCCCCTTCGAGGAGCCTGGGAGGAGAGCGCCAGGACGCGCGCCGTACCATAGTTCGACGTGTCGATGTCGTGTCGGGCCAGCGACTGCCACGCAAGCTCGGAAAGCGGCTCGGCCAAACCGTCGTACCACCGCGACGCGGGTTCGGACAGCGACCGCCTGATGCGATCGTGCAGCCTGGTCAACGAGCGTTCCGGAAGGTGTAGACGATCGACAGGCGACTGCCCATGGAGATGGTGGAGACCGCGTGATGCGAGTTGTCGGAGATCTCGAACCCGAAGGCGCTGCGGTGTACGGGAAGGATGACATCCGTGACGCTGCGCGGGTCATCCGATGCGAAGAGCATGAGAAGGCCGCCGTTCCCCACCGACCATCCCCTGTTGAGCTGGACGACCAGGCGGTGCGTCTCCTGCCCATCGCCAAGATGGTCGTTGTGGATGCGGATCGTCTGTCCGGCTTCCATGCGATGTGCGCATACGTCGACTAGCTCGAGAGAACCCGAGGAGAGGCGACTGGAGAGTTCCGCGGCGACCGCCTCGATGAACTCGGGCGCGATCACGACGCCTGCAGCCGGCGGTGGAGTGACGGCCAGGAGCGAGAACTCGTTCTGCTCATAGAAGTCCGCGATCCGCAATTGCCAGGGCGCGTCCTCCTCCAGCCATCGCAGAAGGGCATCCGCCACATCGCCAGGGAGCAGGCCGGAGGTGATGAAGTGGGGGAAGGGGGTCGCCTTCCGATCGCTCCGGGTGAAATCGGGCAGCATCACGCCGCCCTGCCGAGGGACAGGTGCGTTCGCATCCGCTCGATAAGCCGCTTCTGGTCGGCGCAGAACACACTGGGGTTATCAAGCCCGTTGGCGGCGCTCCAACGATGCGCCGGCATTCCACCACCGCAGATCGTGAGATCCGGACAGGAGAGGCATGTGGGTGAGGATGGCCGCTGCTCGCGATGGTACGTCTCGAAGGAGGATGACGTGACCAGATCGACGATATCGTCGTGCACACTCCATGCTCCGTCGAACCTGTCCGTTCCGCCTGCCGACTTGAGCGTGTCGTTCTTGGTGATGGAACCGTCGGTCTCGACCACGAGGATGCCGTACTCGTCGTCTCCAACGCCCTCCTTCACTGCGCGCCCTCCGAGAATCAGCCTCAGCATGTCATCGAGAAGACGAATGCGGATCGGTGAGGCATCGACGAGGTAGGTGTCGAGGAGCCGCACCATCCAATCGCCATACTCCGTCGAGAGGATGCTCGACTTGCCGACGGGAAGGACGTCGTGATTGCCGTCGCGGTATAGGAAGTCGACGCTGGCGGTGCCGGTGGTCTTGAAGAAGGCGTAGACGTCTCTTGGGTCGACGTTCAGATCGATCACGCAGAGAAGGCCCGTCAGGAGCGAGTCACCCTTGGGGTGCGACAGTACACGTGCGATGGCCGCCATCACGGCGTGATGCGAAGCCCGCCCTCGCCGATCCAGGCGGTGCCGATCGTGGATCGATGCTGGACCGTCGAGACTGATGCTGATGCCGACATCGTGACGGGCGCAGATGTCGATCACGGCGTCGGTCAGCAGCAGGCCATTGGTCTGCACGTGGAGACCCACGGGCGAGGGGAGCTCGCGCCTTAGATCGGCACAGATCTCCTCGAAGCGCCGGGCACCGATGAGGAGCGGTTCACCTCCATGGAACACGATGCTGAGCGGGCGCCCCTGGCTCGAAACTAGCCGCGCGAGGTTGCGCCCGAGAGCCTGTACCGTGTCACGCGAGATCAGTTTAGGCTGCAGCTTCCAGGCATCATCGCCCATGCGGTAGACGTAGCAGTAGTCGCAATCCAGATTGCAGCGGCTCGCCAGCTTCACGAGGACGGTGTCGATCGAGATCATGCCGCACCCAATCGCGTGATCTAGCGATTATGCCGGTTGTGCATCCGGTTGTACGCAGTCGGCGCTCCTGTCGCGCCATTCCTCACCTCCTCGATGAGCCGCGAAAGGACGGCGCTGTCGACCTCCAAACGCTCCCCTTCGTATCCGGCACGCTCGCTGACTGCCTCTCTGGTGTCCAACTCGGATCTCCACGTGTTCCTGCAAGCGCTCTAGCACGGATGACGATCCGCATCCAGCCCGCCCCGCTCGTGAGCAACGGAGCTGAGCCAGGCTCTTGCCGCGGCATGACGGTGGCGTATGGAAATACTGGATGCTCACCTCGATGTTTAAAGCTAAGATTCAACATCGAGAACGGGCGTTGTCAGCGGGAGATCGAACCAAGTCGCGGCATGTATCGATGCAGATATTCGAAATCTTCGAATTCTGGTGACGCCGCACTAAGTGCGAACTGAGATGGGTCAACCGGTTTTCTCGACTTTGTGGCCGAACAGGCGGCTCTCGGTCGCTGGGCGAGGCGGACCGTCGCTCGCGCTTGCCGGACCACGACTGGCATTGACCTGGAAAGGGTGCCCGCCTGTCAGTCATTCGCGTCCAGCCGCCGGCGTACGGCTTGTAGAAGCGCCCAATCATGGTCGGGGTGGCGGAGTCGCGGGCTCGTCGACCTCGTGGTCGGGGCCGCAGCCGCGTGCGCAGCCGCGGTCTCGAGGGATGCTCGGGTAAACGCGACGGCTGCCGATGTTCCCGTGATCCTTCGATCGGAGTATGATCACGAGTCCCCCCGTTGATGCAGGCACTCGGCTATCGCGCGCGATATGCGCAACGGCGTCTTCGCTTCGAGCCAGCCGTACTGACCATTGGGATTGATCTCCAGGAAGACGTAGTTGCCCCCTTCGTCGACGATGAGGTCGATGGCGCTGTAGCGAAGGCCGTAGGACCGGCTCAGCCTTCGACAGCGATCCGCGACGACCTCGGGTAGTTTGCACTCCTGATGAGGAAGCTCAAGTGCGTCCCCTCGGCGCCAGTCCACGCGCGAACGCTCCTCGACTTGCGAGTCGATCTCCGCCGCGAAGATGCGGTCCTCCACCAGCGTCACGCGGAGTTCGTGGCTCTTCGGTACGTATCGTTGGAAGAGGGCTGGACCGGCCTCCAGGCGCTCTATGAGGATATCTGCGATTTCATCGTCGACGATCGTCGTGAAGAGTTCTCCAACCACGCTGCCGGGGTCCCAGCTCCCCGCACGCTCATAGAGCGCTGGCTCGCCGATCGACTTGACGATCACGTTGCCCTCGGCCCTGGTCGAGCGGAAGAAGGTGCGGGCGAGCTCCCGGGAGTTGGTGAAGAGCGAGTCTGGAATGGTGAACCCAAGCCGTCTTGCCCGGCGGAGTTGTTCGAGTTTGTTGGATGCTGCCCGCATGTTCTCGAGCGGACTGATCCAGTAGGCGTCGCGGAGGGCCTCGTACAACCCGGCCAGGCCGGCGACTGCCTCGTGATAGACGTACTCGCGTTCGTGCACGCCGACCTTGTGGTGGAAGCGGGGTCGTCGGGGCTTCCGGTACCAGACCGCTTCGATGCGCGACGCGTCCGTCAAGCTGCCGTCCTCGAGTTCCAGTTCACAGGTCTCGGTGGCGGACGTGACGGATTGCCGCAGCGTGGTTCTGCTGGGGAAATCTCCCGCATTGAACAGACCGAATCGCGCTCCGAGCTCCTCGAGCTCGAGCATCACATGGTAGATCTGCTGGTCCGCGCGATCGCTGACGATCAGTATCACGCGCCCACCTAGGCGGGGAGGGTTTCGAGAGGGTCGCAGTCCGCCCCATCGGGATCGAGGCTGACCCAGAAGACGCCGCACCATGTGTAGGACTGCCGGAGCGTGCCGCAACGCGTCGCCGCGATCTCGGCGGGCGCCTTGCCCGGTTGCGCCCGCAGGCTTCGTGTCCTCTCCAACTGCAGGGCTGCTGGACTGGCCTCGTCCGCGCTCGTGATCGGCTTGGCGATCCTGGAGGCGAGCAGTCCGCCGATCGTACCTCCTGTCAGGTCGGCGATCTCGGCACCTAGGTGGACAGGTCGGTGGACGACTTCGATCAGCTCGCTCGCGAGCGGAATGTCATAGGCGTGGACAGGCTCGCCGTCTCGCAAGTAGTCGTCGACAGGGGAGTCCGAGATGACCTCCTCTCTCCTGATGATGAAGGACCGTCCCGAAGGCATCCTGACGTCGGCGTCATGCACCTTGTAGCCGTAGAACAGGATGACGAGCACGTCCTCACGCTCGTTCAAGGATGACGGTATGCCGTAGAGTGTGATGCGGTCCGTGTCGCTCGCGGTGGTGTTCGGCTGAGTCGTCGCCATCAAGACCTCCATCGTCGTCTCGCCGCGGGTCGAAGTAGAACCGGTGATCTCCGATCCTGCCGCGTCGGACGTTGGCTAGATGTCGGATCCGCGTTTCACGGATCTCGCTCGTGCGACCAGTAGTCGGCGGTGTGGAAATACCCGTCGCGTTCGGTTGTGCACGCGAGTCGAGGCATCGTCCGACTTGCAGTGGGCATGCGCCCGGCGGCTTCGCGTTGCAAGCGAACTCTTCCTCAGGCGGCGGAACTGTAAGAATTTTGTGGTCTGCTCTGGTCGAGAGCGAAACCCTTACCCTGTGCTTGCCCTGGATTGGGCGCCACGTGTGTGGTCCAGATCAGCCAGTCATCTCGGTAGCCGGGATCGTTCGCATCGCGGATGTCCTGCCATGCCGGCCCGGCTCAATCTCGTCTGCGCCGCAGCGCGCTTCCGCGAAGCTCCGCTCTCACAGCCCCGCTGGCGCATGCACTGCCGCTCGCGATGCGGGTCGCGAAGACCCGCAGCGTACCTGCCTGCGACACCGATCTGACTTCAGTCGGTTGTGACTTCCCCTGTGGGTCGCTTCCGGTCACCTGCTTCGCGAGTGCTCGGCACCATCCGAGAGCCTCGCGGGGCGGGCGATGCCGGGCCGATTGACGCACGACGGGCTTCGACTAGCATGACGTGACTACCGGGATGCAGGACAGACCGGAGAACGACAAGGGGGGGGATGATGACCAAGGTGCTGGTCGGTGGGCGATCACGTCTGCTTCTCGCGGCGGCGAGCCTGATGCCCGCGACGACTTCCGCTGCCCAGACTGCGCCGGAACAGGTTGCTCAGGCGAGCGGTTCCGCGGACGCCCGGGACGACATCATCGTCACCGCCACCAAGCGTGCGACGTCGATCAAGGACGTGCCGTTCTCGATCAACGCGCAGACGGAGGACGACATCGCGCGCGCCAACGCGGGCACGCTCGAGGATCTGTCGCGCAACGTGGCCGGCCTGACGATCCAGAACCTCGGTCCGGGTCAGAGTCAGGTCGCTGTGCGCGGCGTGTCGGCCGGTCAGATCGCGCGCGACCAGCCGGGTGTGAAGGAGCAGGTGGGGATCTACCTCGACGAGACGGTGGTCTCGTTGTCGCTCTTCACCCCCGACCTCGACCTCTTCGATCTGAACCGGGTGGAGACGCTGCGGGGACCGCAGGGCACGCTGTTCGGCTCGGGTTCGGTAGGTGGCACGATCCGCTACATCACCAACCAGCCGACCACCGAACGCATCGAGGGTCGGGTCGAAGCCAACGTCAACATGGTGGCCGAGGACGATGTCGGTGGGCACATCAAGGGCGCGATCAACCTCCCGCTCGGCAGCTCGGCCGCGCTGCGTGCGGTGGGATACTTCACGCGCTACGCGGGCTTCATCGATGCGCTGCGCGAGGGGGGTGGGCGAGACGACAACGTCAACACCGGCAAGCGCTACGGCGGCCGGGTGTCATTGCTGCTCCAGCCTGCCCCGAACGTCTCCATCACGCCGCGGGTGCTCTATCAGAAGATCGAGACCGACGGCTTCAATCGGGAGGACGTCTACAACATCTTCGCCAACCGCTTCACGACTGTCAGGCCGCAGGTTGAGCTCGGGAAGCGGGAGCAGTACCTGCTGCGCGACGAGGCGTTCCGTGACGAGATCCTGATCGCCGATGCCAATGTCGCGGCGACGCTCGGCCCCGTCGATTTCACGTCGATCACCAGCTTCACGAACCGGGACATCCTTGTCAGCCGCGACGCGAGCGCCCTGACCGGAAGCGTATCGGCTGATCTCGGCTTTCCGGATGCCGGCGTGCTGCTGCCTGCCAACCTTCGCGACACCACCAAGGTAAACCAGTTCACACAGGAACTGCGTTTCGCCTCCAATGGCGATGGTCCCTTCCAGTGGCTCTTCGGCGGCTTCTACGCCCATACGGACCGCAAGTACGAGCAGACGCTCCCGACGCCGGGCTACGACGCCTTCACCGACGCCACGCTCGGCGCGGGCAGGTCGACGGCGGTTCGGAACGGCTTCGAGCCGGACTCCCCCTACAATGCGGCGATCCCCTACACTCTGAAGCAGCTCGCGATCTTCTCCGAGCTGAACTACGACCTCTCGGAACGGCTGACCGCGACCGCAGGCCTGCGCTACTACGCCTTCAACGAGGAGCGGACCTTCCGATCCGGCGGCCTCTTCACCAATCTCGACGACAATCGCGATCGTACCGCATCGGAGGGCTTCAATCCGCGCTTCCTCCTCAAATACGAGCTGTCGGAGGCGATCACGCTCAACGCGCAGGCAGCGAAGGGCTTCCGACTGGGTGGTGTCAACGACCCGCTGAACCTCCCGTTATGCCGGCCGGGGGATGCAGCGACGTTCGGTGGCTTTCCACGGTACGACGATGAGAGTCTGTGGAACTACGAGGGTGGCATCAAGGTGCAGGCTGGTGCGCTACGCTTCAATGCCGCCGGCTTCTACACCGACATCAGCAATCTCCAGGTGACCGCCGACGCCGGCAGCTGTTCATCGCGAGTGGTCTTCAATGTGGAGAAGGCACATACCGTCGGTGCCGAGTTCGAGCTTGCTGCGACGCCGATGGTCGGGTTCGACCTGTCCTTGTCGGGAAGCGTGGTGCAGGCGAAGTTCGACTCCACGCTGGCGCGACCGGACGGCAGCGTGATCGAGGGCATAAGGGACGGCAATCGGCTGCCTTCCGTACCCAGGTTCCAGATGGCAGGCTCGGCCACCTACACCTTCGCCGTGGGGCCGGAGAGCGACGCCTTCCTCACCGCCGCGTTCCAGCACGTCGGCAGCCGCTTCACTCAGCCGGGAGATCAGGAGGGCAATCCGCGCACCTTCGTTCCCGGTTTCACATTCGGCGGTGCGCCTGCCACCGCGGCCAACGTGCTCGATCTCGAACTGCCGAGCTACGAGCTCGTCAACCTGAGCGCCGGCCTCAACCTGCCTGGTCGCCTGGAACTCTCCGTCTACGTCAACAACCTGCTCGACGAGAACGCCAGGCTCGCCTTCGATCGTGAGCGCGGCGGCCGCGCACGCCTCGGCTTCAGCGTCATACAACCGCGTACGATCGGGCTGACGGCGCGCAAGTCGTTCTAGCGACGATTCCTTAAATGGCGTCGCCGCAGCGCGGGGGGTAGTAGGGCATTCGGAATGCAGCCTTTCGAGATCGTCGAGTATAGAGGGGGACGCGATCCAGAGATCGCGGCCTTCATCCTCGCCATCCAACGCGACGATGTCGGCGTTTACGTCGCCATCGAGGATCAGCCTGAGCTGCTCGATCTCGCCCATGCCTACGGCCAAGGCGCCTTCTGGCTGGCGGCGGCCGGGGGCGAGATCGTGGGCACCATCGGAATGATGCGCTTCGGCGAGATCGGCGTCCTCAAGAAGCTCTTCGTCCGGCAGGACCATCGAGGAAGGGGGGGCGTGGCCCATGCCTTGTACGAACGCGCTCTAGCCTGGACCATGGCGCAGCATCTGACGGCAATCCTGTTGGACACGCCGGCCGTGGCCACGCGCTCGCACGCCTTCTACGAGCGCATGGGGTTCCACCGTGCAAGCCGGACTGACCTGCCCGCCGGTTACGCCTTTCCGGACCGAGACAGCCTCATCTTCAAACAGGAGCTCTGCGGTGCCGTTGCGTCTCACGCGTGTCCGCGAGTTGACGGCACGACTTAAGCCGCCTGAACGATCTCTCGATCCGGGCGGGGAGCCGCTGACATCGCAGGCGCGCGTCGGGTCTTCTCATCGGCTGCCTGAAAGCGATCTTCAGATGCCCATGCCCTTTCGCAGTTCCTCGATGTCCTTCTTGCTCCTGATGAACTGCTTGGCGCCGTCGACACTGTTGCAGTTCTGAACGACGACCGAAGGCCAACTCATCGGCGGCCGCTGAGACCCCTTCCACTTCGCGCACTCGGCGTCGAGCTCGTCGCGAAGGGGGGCGTTCTCGACCAGCTCGGTGACGTTGTGCAGCGTCATGTTGGAGGACAGTCCCTCGTCGGACGGCGAGTCTGGCGATCCGCAGCTGGAGGCGACGGCGAGTGGGACGAGCACGAGGAGAGTTCGCAAGCTGTTACCTCCCTGGTATGCGGTCGGTTGTAAGGCACCGACGACCGATCATGAACCCTCGTGATGATGGTGAGCACGACCGCCAGTCATCGATGATTAGGACGCAGGCTGATCCGGGTGTCGCCGTCGGTATGCCGCCGGCGCAACGGGGTCAGCCCGTTCGCTGCATATGGCAGGGTCGTGTCCGTCTGGCGCCCGCCGAGTGGAAGCTCCGCGATCGACATCCCGCTTTCCTCCTTGACCCTCAAGTAGGTCGAGGGTTCATATGGGCCGTCCGAACCTTCTTCAAGAGCATGATTCATGTCGGACGAATGCTGTTCCAGAAAGGGCGATGCGATCGCCGCGCTTGGTCGGAAGGTCGAGCGACGGCGAGAGCTCGTAATCGTCATGGTCATCAACCTGGCGATGTTCCTCGCCGAGTTCTGCGCCGGTGTCGTGGCTGGGTCCTCGGCGCTCATGGCGGACTCGGTCGACATGCTCGGCGATGCGGTGGTCTACGCACTCAGCCTCTACGCCCTGCATCGCGGCGCCCGCTGGGAGGCCGGCGCGGCAATCGCGAAGGGTGGCATCATACTGATGTTCGGCGTGGCGGTCTCCGTCCAGATTGTCGACAAGATCGCGAACGGCGTGCCACCTTCCTCCTCGCTGATGCTGGTCTTCGGTGGGATCGCACTGGCCGCCAACCTCGGCTGCCTTGCTCTGCTGTGGCGGTTCCGTCGGGAGAACGTCAACATGTCTAGCACCTTCGAATGCTCGCGCAACGACGTGGCATCGAACGTCGGCGTGCTGATCGCTGCCGGACTTGTCGCGTCCTCCGGCGCGGCTTGGCCGGATCTGATGGTGGGCGGTGTCATCGCGCTGGTATTTCTGCGCTCGGCATGGCGAGTGTTGGCCCAGGCGGTCCCGGCGTGGCGCGCTGCACGGCCTGTTCTGCCTGAAACCTCGTATTGACCCGCTCCATGCCGAACTTCGGCCACCCACTGCGAGCGAAGGGCACGCGAACACGATGAAGGACGATGCCCTGATCTTGAGAGGTCCTCCGGGACGGCCTGACCGCCTCGATCTATCTGGCACGCTGTCACCGAGGAGTGATCGTGATCGACGAAGCTCACAGGCGCGTCAGGTGCACTTCGCGCTCCCACAATCATGCCGGCTTCCCGACGGCGTCGGTGGCGAGGAACTGCTCGGACTTATGCGCACCCGGGCCGAGCGCTACCCCGCGACGATCGCCATCGGCACATTGACGAAGTGGAATGCAGGGGTGAAAGGCTTCCGCGCCGCCGGCGGGGACATCGACCCCACCACAAGACCCCTTTGCTGGCACAGCGGTCGGAAACGATAAGACGGCGATTGATCGCGAGATCTACCACGATGCACCGCGAAATCAGCAACGGCAGCTTGCCTCCCTTGATCTAGTTTGGTGTGCATAGACGCCCTTGGTTCGACCACCGGCCTTAAACCGCCTCATTCGGCATGGTGTTGCTCGCTGGACACACGAAGGTAGTCATGGTCGATCGGCGAGGCGCTCACGAGGCATAGGGGAAGCAAGCCCTTGCGCCATGTCATGCTGTTCTGGTTCTCTACGCCAGACGGATGCGGCTCGGCGTGAGGAGCGGGAACGGTGCGAGGACGGGGCGCGTGACGATGTCGTGGAGACGCATTCCGGCGGGCGCCGCCTCCTTGTCGCTAGCGGCGGGCTGCTGGGCCTCCGCGCCTGAAGGGATGGCCGGCAATCCGGTGATCCCGGGCTATTTCGCGGATCCATCGATCGTCAGCCACGATGGCGAATGGTTCATCTACGCGACGATAGATCCGTGGGGTGGTGACACGCTGGGCCTGTGGCGTTCGCGCGACTTCCGCCACTGGACCTTCTCGACGCCTGACTGGCCCACAAAGGCGGCGGCGACCAGCCCGACCTCCGGCAAGAGCAAGGTCTGGGCGCCATCGGTCGTGAAGACGAGCGACGGGCGCTTCTGGATGTACGTCTCGATTGGCAACGAGATCTGGGTCGGTACCGCCGCTCACCCGGCTGGGCCGTGGCGCGACGCGAATGGCGGAAAGCCTCTGATCCCGCGTGATTATCGGCCAGGGCTCCACATGATCGATGCGGAGGCGTTCATCGACGACGATGGTCAAGCGTACCTCTATTGGGGATCGGGCCTAAACTGGGTCAACGGCCATTGTTTCGTGGTCAAGCTGCGACCAGACATGGTGACCTTCGATGGCGTCCCTCGCGACGTCACACCCGCGCATTACTTCGAGGCACCCTTCATGCTGAAGCGCGACGGGCGATATTTCCTGACCTACAGCTGGGGCAACACCACCACCGACACATACCAGGTGCGTTACGCGGTGGGCGATTCGCCTTTGGGGCCGTTCACCGAGCCGATGGACGTACCGATCCTCGCTACCGACAGGGCGCGACAGGTGATCAGTCCGGGTCACCACGCCATCTTTCGAGACGGCGGCCATGACCTGATCCTCTACCATCGTCAGGCGCTGCCGTTCGTCCCGGGCGGACCGGTGCGGCGCCAGATCGCGGTCGATCGGCTGATCGTCAAGGGCGACCGGCTGGTGCGGGTGACGCCGACACGCGTCGGCGCCACGATCCATGGCGCGGCGCCAAGGAGGGACGCCGCGCGCCGGGTGACGATGACCGCGTCAACCGCCGAGCCGGGCCATGCGGCGGCCGGGGCGGGCGATGACGATTATGCGACCGGGTGGCGCGCACCCGCCGGCGACACCTGGCTGCAGGCCGATCTCGGCACGGCCACCGCGGCCACGGCGAGTTTGATACGCTCCGCGACGCCCGCTACGCCGCTCAGCTTCTCCGTCTCGACGTCAAGCGATGGTGTTCGCTGGCGACGCGTCGTGCCGCTGTCCGAGATGACCGGGTCGCCGATCAAGGTGCCGGCATTGGGCACCGCGCGCTATGTCCGGCTCAGCTTCCCGCAGGGAGCGGACATCCTCGATTGGACCTTCCCTTCCTAGACGCAGGTCGTGCCGGCGACCGACGCAAGTGAACCGATCCGAGGTGCGGGTTCGCTTGCAGCGCCTCGGAGGCTCTCCGACGCTCCGGACCCGGGTGTTCGCCGGTTTCTCATCCGAGCCGAGTGGTCGGGGTTCGGCTATCATCGGGCGGCGACCGCTGCCGCGGCGGCAACATATGATACCCGGATTAGCCAGCCATGACATGTGTGAGGAAGGATCTGTTGTAGTCCCGCCGGCAAGCCTCGAGCTTGGCCCGCGCGTCCTCCCGGCACAGAAGCCAACGCGTACTCAGGCACTCGTTCCCAAGCCGCCCGTTGAAGGAAACGAAGGAGGCATTGTCCGTGAGCTTGCCCGGCCGACCCGAAACCGGCGCGACGCCATCCTCTCAGGTCGAGAGGTCGAGAGCCTTCGAGATGAACTCCGGCCTCCTGTCCAACTGGTTCCTCCCGGCGCACGGCGGGTCGAAGAGATCCGCGTCATCGCACTGCGCGCCTCGTCGAGCCACCCGGAACGCCCATCAGGTCGTGGACGATGGTGCCGACGCGGCGTCCTGAACAATCTGTTCGTCGTGTGTCGCCGATGAGCGGCGCTTGCTCGGTCGATCCTGCGTGTACGAAAGCGCAAGCGCACGCGGATGGCGCTCAGGCGCGATGGCTCGACCGCGATCTGCCGAAGCTGTACGATGTTTGCATGAGTCGCATCGACCCCATCGAGGCGTTCGGGCTCCCTCTCTACAGGAGCACGATCGACTTCCTGGCCCGTCGTGGCGTGCGGAACTGGGAGGCTCTCTGCAGCCTGAACGACCGGGAGCGTTCTCTGATACCTGGCTGGGGGAGGGTCACCGAAGCGAAATTCCTGAAGCGTCGTGACGCGCTCGTTCGGTAGGCGGTCAGCCATCCGCCAGGGTGAACGGAAGCATGAAACGGGCCTTTCGTGTTCCCTGGAGCCGATCGCGGGATGCTGGACCCGGTCGATGATCCTGGACGAGGCGCTCTGATACACCAGCACCGCTCCGCCAGGGCATGTGCGCGGAATGCACGGCCTTCCCCGGAGCGAGACGCTCCGATCGCTTCGGCAAGTACGCGTCGGCGCGCCGGCGGCCGTCGCGCCAGCCGACAGCCCACAATGGCCCATGCAGCAGGGGATCGCGACCATCAGCCCGGCCGTCGGACATGGACGCCTTGCGTCGCAAGTCGTCCACCGGTCCTTCCGCTGCAGCTCGAAGCGGCCCTCGAACACGGAAGGGCGATTGGCGTGACGGCGCTGCAACATGCAGCGTACTTTGAGCCATGTCAGCGCGACATCGTCGGATCCCGATCGTAGTGCTTCAACGAGCGACTGATCAGCCGGATGTGGAGGACCTGCGTCCCCACGAAGAACATGCCGATGACGATGAAGGACGGTAGGACCATCCCCTCCTGACCGGCCCTTGGTCGAGCCCAGTTCGCGAGCACGCACAGGGCAGTGAGTACGACAGATCCCAGCACGGGCACGAAGGCCAACGCCAATCGACGCGGCGCCGACCACGTGACTGTGCCATCGAACCACCACTGCATCGGCAATCGGCGCTCTCTCATCAGCTTCGCATTCGCGCGCGACGCGATTACGCACATCACGAAGCCGAATAGGACGGTTATGAACACGAGAACGACGGGATCTGCCCTTGCCATGTGCGCGCATAGCACGATCGATGGAGATCTTGGCAGCGGAATTGCTCAGCTCGTCGTTCCTCGAGCCTGACAAGCGTTCTGACGTCATGCCGCGAAGCCTCACCGGCTAGCCTGCGGGTGTGGATGCGTAGGGGAGAAGGCCATTGCGTGACACTGGTGCGGATTTCATCAGCGCGCCGACGAGGCTCTATCAGTCTGTTGGCCTTGCTCTGCTCCAGCGGATACATCGCGGCATCTACTCGCCTGATCGAAGGCTGCCGTCCGAACGGGTGCTAGCGGATCAGTTCAAGGTCAGTAGACCCGTGATGCGTGAAGCTCTGATTGCCTTGGAGGTCACGGGCAATCTGATCGCGAGGCAAGGTGGCGGGTACGATGTCGCTCGGCAGGAACGGGCTGTCCCGGGTGAATGGATTGAAGGTCGTCGCATCTTCGAAGGTGAGATCGTTGCCATCGCGGCTATCGAGATCGACGCGCGGCAGATAAAGCGGCTTGAAGCTATGACTTCGGAGATGGAGGCCGACAAGGAGGACTATTATCGCGTGAATGTCCTTGATAGGCAGTTCCATCTCGAGATAGCGCAAGCCACCGGTAACGCCGCCATCTCGCGCCTCGTCGAACGGCTCTGGCGCATTCGCAGCGTCTGCGCTGAGTGCTGCACGGCGCAGATCAGAGGAGGCGCGAGGGTCACTGAAACGCGCGTGCATGAGCACCGTGCAATCCTTGGTTCTCTTCGAGAGGGTGATCCCCTTGCGGCAAGAAGGGCCATGCACTCGCATTTCGATGGAGTGGCTCTCACCATAGCCGAGTACGGAGCAGTCGCATTGGGCGACTGATCGCTGAGATGAACTGTGGGCAACTGGGGTTGAAGTTTAGGTGGCAGTGAACCTGCACCTCCCGAAACCGATCCGCAGGAACGCTGCTCGGTCATCAGCCCGCGCGCGATCCGCGAGCCTACTTCGCCTGGTGGGCATGCTAATCCATCCGCAGATCGACGAGGACGTTCGATCGGCATCGCGGAAGCCTGTCAATGTCAGAGCCGGTGCCATTCCATCCGCTCGAAGGTGCGCCCGGAGGCATCCTGGGAGGCGGACGGTGGTCTATCGGAACCGCGTCACGTGTCGAACGCCGCCAGGATCGGACAGGGGCCAGTCTCGGATCGGCTGCAGTCCTGAGCAAGACGCGCCAGCGCCGTCCGTGCCGCTTGCATCTCCGCGATCTTGCGATCCAATTCCGACAGGCGGCGACCCGCCATCTCACGCGCCCGTGCACGATCGTCGGCGGCGTCGAGCTGCAACAACTCTCCGATCTCCTCGAGCGTGAAACCGGCGGATTGCGCCGCCCGGATGAAGCGGAGGCGGCGTAGAGCCTCCGGGTCGTACCGTCGGACGCTTCCCGCAACACCGTTCCGAATGGGTCTTGCGGGCGTCTCGAGCAAGCCGCGGCGCTGGTAGAAGCGCACGGTTTCGACGCCCACGCCACCTGCGCGTGCGAGCCCTGCGATGGTGAGGGACGACATGACTTGACTCCGGACCATGGTACGTACCCCATATAGGTGTCACGATCTCTCGGAGAAGTGACATGGCCGCGGCGGCGAAGAGTGCCAGCATCTACAGGATGGTGATGCAGACCCACGTCTGCCCATACGGATTGAAGGCCAAGGACCTGCTGCTTCGCCAAGGGTACGAGGTCGAGGATCACTGGCTGACGACGCGTGAGGAGCAGGATGCCTTCAAGGCGGAACGCGACGTCCGCACGACACCGCAGATCTTCATCGGCGGCGAGCACGTGGGCGGCTTCGACGACCTGCGTCGCTTCTTCGGCAAGACGGTCCGCGATCCGACGGTCGTCACGTACCGCCCGGTGATGACGGTGTTCTCGATGACGGTGCTCATGGCGCTGGGCGCGAGCTATGCGGCGTTCGGCTCGCCATTCACGGTCCGGGCGGGCGAGTGGTTCATCGGCTTCTCGATGGTCGTCCTCGCCATGCTCAAGCTCCAGGATATCGACAGCTTCTCGAGCATGTTTCTCGGCTATGACCTTCTGGCCAGACGGTGGGTGCCCTACTCCTACATCTATCCGTACGCGGAGGCGGCGGCGGGCGTGCTGATGGTCGCCGGCACGTTGACCTGGCTGTCCGTGCCGATTGCACTCGTCATCGGCCTTATCGGTGCGGTGTCGGTCTTCAAGGCGGTCTACATCGACAAGCGCGAGCTGAGGTGCGCCTGCGTGGGGGGCGGGAGCGCTGTGCCTCTCGGCTTCATCTCGCTCACCGAGAACCTGATGATGGTCGCGATGGCGATCTGGATGGTAGCGGAGCCCGCTGCGCTGGCCGGTGCGCACTGATGGGCGCTTCGTTCGATCGTCGCCAGGTCATGCGCGGGAGCGCTGCGGTTGGCGGTGGTGCCGCGCTGGCGGCTTGTATGCCGGCCTGGGCAAAGGCGGTGTCGAGCGGCGTCGTCCGCCCTTTACCGACCGTCTTTGGCGATGAGATCAAGCTGCGCGTCGCGCACCAGATGGTGACGGTCGACGGCAGGCGGATGCACGGCATCGGCATCAACGGCACGGTGCCCGGGCCGCTGATCCGGCTCCGCGAGGGGCAGCGGGCCCGGATCCACGTGGAGAACGCTTTGGACGAGCAGACCTCGGTCCACTGGCATGGCCTGCTGCTGCCGTTTCAGATGGACGGCGTTCCGGGGGTGTCCTTCCCTGGCATCCCGGCCCGATCGAGCTTCACCTACGACTTCCCCGTCATCCAGGCCGGCACCTACTGGTATCACAGCCACTCCGGGCTGCAGGAGCAGGAGGGGCATTACGGCCCTATCGTGATCGACCCGGCCGGAAGCGATCCGGTGCGATCGGATCGCGAGCACGTCGTGGTGCTGTCCGACCGAAGCCCGCTCCACCCGCATGCCATTTTCATGAGACTGAAGAAGCAGTCGGGCTACTTCAACCGCCAGCAGCAGACGCTCGCCGGTCTGCTGGCGGGTGAGGATCAGCCGCTGAAGGATCGGCTGATGTGGGGCGGGATGCGTATGGACCCGACCGACGTCGCCGATGTGACCGGCTCCACCTACACCTATCTCGTCAACGGCCATGGCCCTCGGGACAACTGGACCGCGTTGTTCCGCCCAGGCGAGCGCGTGCGCCTGCGGATCGTAAATGCCTCGGCGATGACGACCTTCAACGTGCGGGTGCCGGGGCTGAGGCTTTCGGTGGTCGCCTCGGACGGCATGAACGTCCGTCCGGTGGAGGTCGACGAGTTCCAGATCGGCGTCGCCGAGACCTATGACGTGATCGTCACACCGACCGACGAACGCGCGTACACGCTGGTCGGCGAGAGCGTCGATCGATCGGGCATGGCCCGGATGACGCTCGCCCCGCACGAGGGAATGGCGGCCGCGGTGCCGCCGCTGCGCAAGCGTCCCGTCGCCTCGATGAAGGACATGGGGATGGGCGGGCACGACATGGGCGAAGCCGGCACCATGCAGGGCATGGACCATGCCGCGATGGGACATGCGATGCCTGCCACGCCGGCGCCGATGGATCATGCGTCGATGGGGCACACCATGCCGGCAAGCCCCGCACCGTCAACCCCCGCGCCGGTTGCAGGCGGGCATGACATGGCCGGCATGAAGATGCGCGACTTCGGCAATGCGCCGGGCGTGAGGAGGGGTCCCGGCGTCCAGACCATCTCGCCGATGCCGGTCGATCGCACCGGCGATCCGGGGCAGGGGCTGGAGGACGTAGGGCACCGTGTCCTGACCTACCGCGATCTGATGGCGGTCGAACCGAACCCCGACGTGCGGGCGCCGGTACGCGAGTTGGAGATACACCTGACCGGCAACATGGAGCGCTACATGTGGTCGTTCGACGGCGAGAAGCTGTCGGAGGTCAAGGCGCCGATCCCGTTTCTCGCCGGCGAACGTGTCCGGGTGACGCTCGTCAACGACACGATGATGGGTCACCCGATCCACCTCCACGGCCACTTCTTCGAACTTGTGACGGGACACGGCGCCTTTTCCCCGCGCAAGCACACCGTCATCGTCCAGCCCGGGGGCAAGGTCAGCTGGGACGTCACCGCGGTCGAGGGCGACTGGGCGTTCCACTGCCACATGCTCTACCACATGCATGCGGGAATGATGCAGGTCGTACAGGTGCGCTCGCCCCAGGGAGCCCCGGCATGAAGGGACCCCTCCTCGGCCTCGCCTCGCTCGTCGCCACGCCCGTTCTGGCGCAGGGCTCGGACCACTCCATGCACAGCATGTCGGGGATGAGGATGCCGGCGAAGCCCGCGCCCAAGCCGGATGCCCGCGAGGCTTCGAAGCCGATAACTGCGAAGAGAGCGACACCGCGGCGCGGCACTGCACCGCAGGCGAGCAAGGTCCGCCCTCCCGCCCCAGCGCCCGCGAAGACCGATCATCCGAGCCATGGCGGCACGACGGCGCCCGCAGCGGCGGTTCCGCACGCGGGACCACGCGCGGGCCACCATATGTCATCGATGCCGGGAATGGACGCCGGATCAATGCCTATCCGAACCGACATCACGCCAGTGGGTCGGGCGGGCGCGGCGAAGGTCGGGACCGATCTTGCGCCGGGCAAAGCGCCGGCGCCAGCTCCTCAACCCGACCATCTCGCCGATCGCTTCTGGGGAGGTGAAGCGATGGCCCGATCGCGAAAGTATGATCTCCGTCGCGAGCATGGCGGGATGACGTACTATCAGGTGCTGATGAACATTGCCGAGTATCAGGTTCGCAAGGGTCGCGACGGCTACCGGTGGGACGGGCAGGGATGGATAGGTGGCGACATTGACCGCCTGACGATCAAGGGAGAAGGCGAGGGGACTCGGGGGCGAGGTCTGGAATCGGGTGAGGTCCAGGCGCTATACAGCCACGCGCTCGATCCATATTGGAACCTGCAGGTAGGCGTCCGCCACGATGTTAGTCCGGATCCGGCACGAACCTACGCGACGATCGGGATCGAGGGTCTGGCGCCATACTGGTTCGACGTCGAGGGCGCCGTGTTCGTGTCCGACAAGGGCGACGTGCTGGCTCGAGCCGAAGCCTGGTACGATCAGCGACTGACCCAGTTCGTGGTGCTGCAGCCGCGGATCGAAGCCAACGTCGCGTTGCAGAACGTGCGCGAGACCGCCACGGGGGCCGGCCTGACCGATCTCGAACTCGGCTTGCGACTGCGCTACGAGAAGTCGCGCCGACTGGCCCCCTACGTAGGCGTTTCGTGGGAAGGGCGTTTGGGGCATACGGCGCATCTCGCACGAACCCGCGGCATCGATGTCAGCGGTCTCGGCTTCGTCGCTGGCATGCGAGCCTGGTTCTGAACCGAAGCGGACGACCTGCGCTCCGTGTTCCGCATGACGTGCCCCATCGACCGATCATCGCTTCGGTCGACCCTGATGCTGTACCTCACCATCAAGGCGCTGGTATCGGCCGTGTTGATCTGATTCGCGCTCCGGACTGTCGATGTACGCCGGTGCGCAGGTTGGAGGCCCTGTGGCTTCGGACGAGGTGGGGAGCGAGCTTGTGTCCGCGTACGTCCGACGCCAACAGCCTATCGTTGGCGACGAAATGACGGCGAGGCAGCTTGCGCGCTCCAGCGGCAACACCGATCATGCTGCCCGACCTGATCGGAGTTGCAGCCGTGCGCCGAAGCTGCGCTCTAGCGCCGAACGCAAACTGCTCATGGTCTCGCCCGAGAGTTCCGCTGGTGTCAGGCCGAGGACCTTCACCACCGCGCGCCGCAGCCTGACGACGAAGGCCAGGAACTCGCGACTGTGCGAGGAGCTCGGCACAGCCCGTTCGATCGCTTCAAGCACCCAGAGCACCGTCGCCCAGCACTCCAGGAAGTCGACTGGCATTTCGATGAACTCTCGCGAGATCATCAGGCGCTTGATCGGCGCTCTGCGGCCGCAGAAGAAGGCCGCCACGACGCGCAGCGCCATTCTCGGCCATCCCTGCTCGCCGACATCAGCCGCCAAGCCCTGCGGCAATCCGTCATGCCTGGCCTTGTGTAGCAGCATCGTGAGCCAGAAACGGAGGCGGAGCACGTCGCTCGGCCCGCATGCCCCTTCGTCAACGGTCAGTTTTGCGACGTAGGCGCGGACCATTTTCTCGTATTGGCCGCCATCGATCCGCCGTGTGGCGGGGGGCGGCTCGATCGCAGGCTCCACGGCGTCGGCCTCGGCACGTCGCGTCTCCTCATCAAGGTCCCTCTCCTGATCCTCGTCGCCCAGCTCCATCCAACTGTCATCGAAGGTCCCTGCCTGCGCCGGGGAGTGATTGGATGCGCCACCTATCAGAAGGTTCAGAAAACCGCGTACGATGTCCGAGTGCGTTCCCGCGAGCGCGCAGTCCTTTCGGCCGACGGCGCGGCTGTCCGGCGAACGGACCTCCATGAACTCCTCGTAGCTGAGATGCCGTTCCACCTTGTCCTCGCTCGCAGGCGCGGCTCCGTGCGGCCGTGCCGCGGCCGGAGTTGGGGCGGGGCGAGCGGCGATGTCCGCACGGGCGAGTTCGTCAAATGCCTGGTGTAGCCAGAGGTCAAGGTCGGCGCCGGCGTCGAAGGCTCCAATGGCCTTGGCGACGGCACCGCTCGCGACTTCGCGACGTCGTCGACGGAGAAGCGGGCGATGGGAGATGTGAGCAGGGTTTGAGACGAAGCCGTCCTGCTCCACGACCACGAACGCAAGATCCTGGGAGTCTGCGCCTTCGACCAGGAAGGTCGTCCGGGAGTCTTCTAGCGGCAGATCAAATTGGATCTCGCCGACGTCGAAGCCGAAGATGTCAAGCAGTCGAAGCCGTCCCCTCCCGCTCAAGCAGGGCGGGGGCGACCAGCCGAGCGTGCATCCGTCCAGCTCGAAGGTGCCTGCGCGACGGGAGCCGAGTTCCGCGAAAGGGATCGGTGGAGACCACTCGATCTTCTTGACCTTCGATGGATCGAGCCCGTCGGCGGAGAGGCACTCCGCCAGGCCGAGTGCGTCCACGGCCCGGTCTCGGGCGAGCGATCGGTATATGCACGCCTCCGCATTCGACCCGCCGTGGCCGCGTCCGCCGAGCGCGGCTACGGTGCAGTTGGCGCTTCCGATGAGCAGATGGTCGTGAGTGGCGGTCGAGGCGATGAGGAACTTGGCATGCTTGAACCGACCTCCAAGGGAGGAGGGGTAGGCGCGCAGCGAAACGCCGCTCGGAAGGGGCACGTCGACCGGGAACTCCGTGCCGGCCGGGTCAAGCAGCACTGCGGTGGAAGCCGGCGAGAGCGACGCCACCAGCCCGGAGAGGGCGCGAAGATCCTCATCCCAATAGGGGCTCGCGACGACAAGGCGCTCCACCGCATCCCCACCAACGAGGTCGACGAACCTCGTGCCAATGCCGGCATCGGCACGTCGAACGAGGAAGGCAACGCCAGTTCCGTCATCGAGCAGTTGAAGCGGGCTCGGCTCCGCGCCGGCAAGCCACGGCGCCCGCTCGGCGGCCCAGATCAGGGCGTCCCGCGCGGTGCGGCTGTCGCGTGGCACGAGGGTGTCGAGATACCGCCATGCTGATCGCACGATCTCACGCTCGGGGCTGGGCTCGTCACCACACTCGATCTCCATCACGGTTTCGGCGTTCCCGGCGAGCCCCGCCGCCGTCACGTTGGCCGAGCCGACGAACAGCCTTCCCGAGCGCCGGCCAACCTGCAGCAGGATCTTGGGATGGAAGAGCCCGTCCGAGACGGGCGGCGAGATCAATTCGTAGTCACGTCCGAGCTGGCGCGGCAGCGGAGAGCCGTCGGACAGGGACATCGAGGCCATCCGCTCATCCGCGACCACCAGCAGGTTGGTCGCGCCGCTTGCCAGGACATGGGGAAGCATGAGCTCCTCCAGGGCGGCGAACTCGATCGAGAACGTGGTCGCGATGGTCGTATGGAAGGGTCGGGACCCGCGCCGCGACATGCGCTCGGGGTACTTCACTTCGTCGCTCCGATGAGGGAGAGCGCTCGTTCCGTAACGCCGGCGCGGCCAATAAGCCCTATGTCCTCCAGGAATTGGATGGCTGGACCAAGTCTAGGGTTGGTGGGGACGGGGGGGTAGCCGCTCCTTCGCACGAGCCGGCCGTCTCGCGAATCGAACAGAAACGTGTAATCGCGCTGTCGCCGCAACTTCTGCATCGCGACCCAGCTATGCCGGCGGACGACCCGCTCGACGACAAAGGAGGCGATCACCTCATGGATCGACCTGTCCGCGTGTTGGCCCAGCCAGGCGAGCTCCGTTGTGACAGACCGGGCCGGCCCCTGCGGCTTGAACTCGCGCGTAGCTACCTGCGACAGCTCGGGCCTGCTCGCCACGCGACCGTCGAGGGCTGCCATCAGCCGGATTGCGTCCCATGCCTTCCCCTCGGCTGTGCCGCGACGGCTGATGAGACGCGCCGCCGCGCCACGGTAGTCGAACTCGTCTGGATCCAGATCTGCCCGCAGGGAAGCCCACGAGACATCCGCTTTGCAACCGGCCTCAGCCGCGCTGACCAGCAGGCGCGCTTGGACCTCCGCACCGATCTCCGCGGGAGTTCGTCCCGAGTCGAACTCGCCCATGAGTTCCGTTGACCAATCGAGCAGCGAGGCGGCCGCGATCTGCATCAGGTCCTGGCATTGATAGGCCTCCCAGCGGATACGCTGTCGCTCCAGGTCCGCCGCGGCCAGCGGCGCTGCCGCAAACAGGTGCCATCGTACCATATCGCCATTCGGTCGACAGCCCAGCGCCTGCGCGGTTATCAAGATAAGCCGGAGCGAAGCCGCCCGGCTCGCGTCACGGTCGTTTGTTTCGGCCGGGACGAACAGAAGGCGTTCGTAGCAGCTCCGCTCGTATTGGACATCCGGGATCGCCGACGGCACGATGGCAGCCAGCCGTGACAGGTCGGCGCGGGCTACCCGAGCCGACGAGATGCTTGTCAGGAGGAGCGCTTCCACGGCCGGACCGATCGATGTCCGGAACGCGCTCGCAGTTTCGAGGCCGACTCCGTTGGTCGCGCGCTGGATACCGTGCTCGCCTCGGCGGAACAGTCCCATATCTACCATCTGCGAGTAGTAGGCGCCTCCGAAGACGCCGAGCGATTGCCGTAGATAGCGGACCACCCCGGCCTCGTTGGATGCGGCCTCGGCGAAGTCGATCACGTCCTCTTTAAGCGCCAGCCGTCGATCGGCCCATTCGACACCGCCAACACCAACCTGACCTGTCGCACTCGATGACACCAGGGCGTAGATCGCCTCAGCCCTGCGCACCCAGCTTCGCCAGGCGGCGAACTCGTCGGACGCTCCGGAGCGGGCGTAGGCGTCACTCACCCAGCAGTAGTAGCCGTAGTAGCGCATCCGCAACGTGACGTTGCTGATGCCGGGCAGCAGCGACTGGTAGAGCGCAACGCCGGCATTCTGCATGCCAAGCGGGTCGAGGCCACGCTTGTCCATACGATCCGTCCAGTCAGGATCACCGATCAATGCCCAGGCCCCCTTTTCTGCAGTACATCGTCGATAGGCGATGCTAGCGCCAGGCGAGGCTTCGCCAAGAGCGGAGCGGCAATCGAGTCCGAAGCGGGTGGAACGATGAGCTGAACTCAAGCGCCGAGTCATGCGATCGATGCGCATGACATCGTCATGCAACATGACGTGTCGGCGACATCAAAGGCGGTGTTCGGCCCGGCACGTCGACCCGACGATCAGCTTGAGCAGTGCCGCGCGACCTGGTCGTATCCAGGCGGCCTACTTGCCCATTCTGCTGGTTGCCAGGATCCACCCGTGGAATTGATCGCGCGACACCTTTCGGAGCCTGCGGCCCATCTACCGAGCGACGCGATCCAACGCTCAACTATGCCGGGCGGGACACGCTCTGGAGCTGGGATGATCCAGATCGGACCGGTCTGTTGGCGCTCTACTGATCCGCGCACACCGCATTTCGATCTTTGATGCCCTCATGCCTGTGTCGCGCGCTTGACGTCCAAGGATACTTGCTGAACCATTGTTCGCGGAGGGGCGATGGGTTTGCTGGAAAGCGGTTTAGAATTCGGACGACGATCGTCGGCACGTGCAGGATCTGGCGGATCCTCAGCAGCGACCGGCGGCTTGTCCGAAGAAGGGACCCCCTCCGCCGGCGCGTTCTGGAGCGCCGAGGACTATCTTGGTGCGGCAGGTCAGTCGAGCGACTTGGAGGATCATTGGGCCGAGGCGCCGCCTGCGAATGCGCTGCCCAGGAGACACGTCGCATCAGCCGCGATCGTCTCGCCGGAGCGCGACGTAACGGCAACCTCCTTCGATCACGTTGCGGAGGTGCCCCCTCCGGAGGCGACGCGGGCGCCTTCGATCGGCCTCTCCCCGGAGTTCGGCTTTTTCGAGGAGTGTGCCGACACCGCGAGCGGCGCGGGCGGTTGGATCGAGCATGGTGAGCCGGACCTATCGTTCTTCGACCCGGCCGCGACCGCAGCCCCCGTCCTCGCGGATGTTTTCGCAGGCCGTCACACCTGGCGCATCAGCACCCGCGCCGGCATCCTCGCGCTTGCGACTTCGATTCCGCATCGGCATGGACGCGAACTTGCCGGACGGGTTTTCGAGGAGGCGTTGGCCGAGGCGCGATGGCCGGGCTTCTTCCGCAGCTGGTTGCGGCTCGCCCCGTCACTCGAGTGTCCGCGTGTGATCGCGTTGGCCATCGAGTTGAAGCAGCATTGGGACGACAGCCCTCACCTCTGGCGATTCCGCGAGGCGCCAGGACGGCCGTCGCGGCAGCATGAAGGAGCCTGTGACCAACTGGGATGGCGTCGAGCGGTGGTCATGGCGGAGACGAAGACGCACGAGCCGTGCTGGCGCATTCTCGACGACGACCTGCTGGGTGCCTGGGAGGAGCTGGACGAGTCTTGTCCTGGCTTCTGGAGCTTCGCGGAGTGGCTGGAGGTGATGTGCTGCGGCGACGAGGCCGAGGTCCATGCGCTGAGTCTGGTCGCGGCTCGCGGGCGTGGTCGACGCGCGCTCCATCTTCAGGACATGTGCGAGCGGCTAGGGCTCGGCAGGGCCGGTGCCGCATGCAGATCGGGGAGGATGCCGAACGTCGATCAGGATGTCGCGACGTTCGCCTTCCGAGACGGACACTTCAGGCCAGGCGTGGGTGTGACGATGATCGAACGTCGGGCACCCACCGTTGACGAGATGCGTGTGAGGGAGGATCAGTGAACGTCAGGACGATGCTGATGCCGGTCGAGGGGACGTGGGTCCGCCGTCGAGGCGAGACGAGGATCGGGCGTGTACTTGCAATGGTCGGTGAAGGCCAATCAACGGTGCTGACGATCGAGTGGGGCGACGGCGAGACAAGCGAGCCGCTGTCGGCGGTCGAGAGCGGGATGCAGCCCGGGTTCGCCGTGCAGGATGTGCCGAGCTCCATCGGACGCCGTGGTCTGGGTGTGGGTCGCATCCGGGCGGTGCGCCGCCTCGCGGGCGTCGACCAGGCGCTGGTGCAGTGGCAGTCCGATGGCCGTTCGCTCTGGGTGCCGTCCTTCGGATTGCGCAGGCTCATGGATGCCGAGCTCGCCTTCCTGCGGTCGAGGCCGGCGCACGACGACTGCGGGGAGCGCTTTGCCCTCTGCGTGGTAGGTCACGCGCTGAGATCCTGGAACGAGGCGACGGGCGCGCTCGACCGCCTCGACGTCGACCCCCTGCCGCATCAGATCCAGCTGGTACACCGCATCGTCACCTCCGGAGACACGAACTGGATCATCGCCGACGACGTCGGGCTGGGCAAGACGATCGAGGTGGGCCTTCTGCTCGCGGCGCTGCAGCGCTCGCGATCGCTGAGGCGCGTGCTGGTCGTCTGCCCCGCCGGGCTGACCCGGCAGTGGCAGGACGAGATGCGCGTCAAGTTCGACCGGGAGTTCATGATCTACGGATCCGATTTCCAGGTCGATGAAGATTGGAAGTGGCGTCTTCAGGATGCGGTTATCGCATCACTCGACCTCGTCAAGCCGCGTGACCGCGAGGACGACGGTAGCGATCCGGCCACCCACTTCGGCCGGCTTATGATGGCGGGCGTGTGGGATCTGGTGATCTTCGACGAGGGGCACCGTTTGAGCCGGACGGACGACGGCAGCCAGACGCTGCGCTTCCTTCTCGGGCGCGCACTGCGCGAGCGCACGGCTTCGCTACTGCTGCTCACCGGCACGCCGCACCAGGGCGACACGGGCAAATTCCGTTCGCTCCTGAAGCTGGTCCGTCCCGACCTCGCACCGGCAATCGACGAGCTCGAGTTGCACCCGGAGGTCGTTGGCGACATCGTACTTCGGAATCGCAAGATCGACGTCACCGATGCTGAGGGCGCGTTCATCTTCCAGGGCCACACGGTGACGCAGGTGGGGATCGAGCCCTCGGCGGAGATGCGCGAGCTCGACCGACGCCTGCAGACCTACCTGCGGTCCGGCTACCGCGCCGGAGAGCGGCTCGGCGGGTCGGGTGGGCGCGCGATCGGCTTTGTCATGACTACGTACCGCAAACTCGCCTCCTCAAGTGTCGCGGCGATCGAGCGGGCGCTGCGCCGCAGGCTGGAGCGCCTCGCACCCGGGGCGCCGGTCGGCTTGGTCAGCGACCTTCCGGGGTGGGATGACGAGGATACGCTGGACGACGCGGCGGACCGCGATCTCGGCGGACCGGCGGGTGAGTTCTTCGCCGACGAGGCGGCGATGATACGCGGCGTGCTCGTTTGCTGCGCGGCCGCCGCCGAGGCGGATGCGAAGATACGCGAGTTCCGCCGCATCTACGAGGACGTCGTGGTGAAGGGAGGCCGCAAGATGCTGGTCTTTTCCGAATACCGCGCCACCCAGGACCGGCTGCTGGAGGAGGTCCGACGATTGTCGGGGCGCGACGGGGTCCAGATAAACGGCGGCCAGAGGCTCTTCGACAAGCTAGCCGCAATCGAGGCGTTCGACGGCGACGTTCAGGTCCTGGTCTCGACGGAGGCCGGTGGCGAAGGCTTGAACCTTCAACGCAACTGCCACGTCGTCGTGAACTACGATCTTCCCTGGAATCCTGCGAGGATCGTCCAGCGCATCGGTCGGGTCTACCGTTACGGGCAGAAGCGGCACGTGGTTGTTCTCAACTTCCTTTCCCGCGACACGATCGACGCAGACATTCTGTCCACCGCGCTCACCCGCGTAGACGCGCTGTCGCGTGAGATGGCGTCGGTCAGCGGCGAATTCGATGGCCGCTACGCCTCGGAGATCCTCGGCGAGCTGCTGGACCAGCTCGACCTGTCCGCGCTGCTTGCGGACGCGGCCACGGGGGCGGTCGAGCGCACGGACGAGCGGATCGCCGAGGCGGTCGCGAGAGCCCGGCGTGCCCGCGACCTCCAGGACGAAATCCTGAGCCAGGCAGGAGGCTTCGACCCGACCGCCATGGCGCGACTTGGCCGCTTCACCACCGCGGACGTGCTACGCTTCGTGCTGCGCATGGCGCCCTATCATGGCTACGAAGTCACCAACGTCGACGATCGACGGGAGCGGTTGACGCTGCGTCTGGGCGATCGCCTGCGGGGTCGCCACCACGAGTTCGGCGGCCGGACGGTGATCGAGGCCACGACGAGCCGCGCGGCCGCGACCGCAAGCCGCTCCCTGACGCTTCTGGACTTCAGCTCGTCGTTCCTGCGCGAGCTGGTCGCGATATCAGGTTCGCCTGAGTTCGGCGGCGGATACGCGTCGCTCGCTCTCGCCGGTAGGCGGGGCCAAGTCGCCGCCTTCCTGGGTCGCTGGCAGTCGGAGCAGGGCGAGACGCTGGCGGAGGAACTGCATCTCGTACGATGCGCCTCCGACGGGCGCCCCGCCGAAGACGAAGGAATGGTCGCGGCGCTGCTTTCCGCGCCGGTGATCAGCGTCGAGCCTGCACGCGCAAACGACTCGGCCGCACGCAGGCAGTTGCTTGACGGTTTGCGGGCGCACGTCGAGACATCCGCATCGGGGCAGGTGACCCGCCAGCGCATGCTCAACGACCTTGTCCTCCTCGCCGCGGCGGACGTGGTGTGACGACGACGTTCAAGCCGAGAGAGGTCATCGTGCCGCACCATGAGTCGGAGGCTCGATGCGTCGCCGATGACCACTCCGCTCAGGAAACCTGAGCGTCGCTGCCAATGCCGCCGAACCCCGGACGGGCGACTTCGATCGGCGATTGATCGCCGCCGCCGTACGCGTGGAGAGCCGATGCGCCTGACGCAATGAGACTGAAGCCGCGCGGCGCTTCGTCGAGGGCGGACGTCGGGCCGCCCCTCTGCGCTCTCGGATCGCCCGGCTATCTCGACTTCTGCTTCGCAGCGTCGAGGGCGATCGAGTTCAATCTCTCAGGTGTTCGGCGGGGCGAGTCTACCAGCAGCTCCCTTTCTTCACCCGGGTGGACCGATCGTTGGAGATCACCCATGGCCAGTACGTCTATGTGTTCGGACAGTCGGTCGAGCTCGTCCATGTAGAGATCGGGCAGGCGGCGCACGCCCGCCACGTCGGTCGCGCAATGCAGAGGCGTTGCGGGACCGAGGTCGATGCGGCGTCGTTCTCCGATCATCGTGTCCGCGGTCACGCGACGGAAGGCGACGGCGCCCACCTCCATGTCGCCGTATACGACTGATGCATATGCGAGGAAGGCACCGACCTCAGCGTCTCCTCCTAGCGTGGGCGTGAACTCGATGCGCAACGGTCTCGTGGAGACGAGGGCCTCCAATACGGAGAGCGGCAGGAAGCGATCGTTGATTGCATTGATGGAACTCGCGACGGGCTCAGCGCCGTCGAATGCGGCGATCCGCCGCAGGGCGTCGATGACGAAGACAAGCTGCTCCCAACCGGGATCGGAACCGGCATTGTTGACGTATCCGAGATCGATCCAGGAATGGTCAGTTCGAATACTCATGTTGAGCTTGGTCGAGGGTGTCGATCTGCGAAGAAGAGCGAGCCCAGCGATGTGGTCGAGCATCGCGATCCGATCACGATCCTCTCGGCACCGGACGCTGAGACGCCCGCCCGCGGAAAGTATCACGTCGATGAAGCCCGCCTTGATGCGGACCTTTTTCCGGCGTCGTCCGGGCAAACCGGCGGAATACACCTCGGCCGGCATGAAGGCCTGCCGCCCGTCTGGTGATCGGAGGCGAAGTGTTCCTCTTCTACCCTGGGGCATGATCTCGATCGTGCCACCCTGAACCTCGATCTCGGGCTCGGGAGACTCGATGCCGAAGCGAATGGGAGTCAAGCTGAAGCGATCGATTTCGAGGCTGTCGATCAGCCCGAGCTGAAGGTCGGCCAGAGCCGACGGCGTCGCGTTGCTGAACTGGATGCGAGCAATGCCATGCCCATCCTCGAAGCCGAGCGTGTCGACCAGCAGCTGCTTAAGCGCCGCGTAGCTCGATCCACCGACACGTTCGATCTCATCGGACATCCAGCCGAGAACGTCCGGGCGTCTGGTCTCGTCTCCGAACTGGAACGATATCGTGCGATGGTTGATGACTTCGTCGCGCTCGACGTAGGCGCGTCTGGCCGCCTTGAGAACGGTGGCGATGTCCTCTCGCCAGAGATGGATCGCATGGAAGGTTTCGCGGTCCGACGCGTCGATCTCCACGCAGACGATGAAGGCGGGCAGGGGCGACCTGATGAGAGACAATGCGTTTTTGAGGCTGATCGACCATCGCCTGGCGGCCACCTGCGTCGCCTTGATCTGAACGAGCGCGGCGATCCCGCTCGATCGACGATCGGTCGGAAGGTGGAGCAAGTTGGGCGGTGGGAAGTGGAGGATGTAGTCCCAGCCGAGATCGTCCTCGTCGGCCTTGTTGCAGGTCACGGAATGCTTGCTGCAAAGCAGGCTGAAGGCCTTCTCTCCATGGCGACCGGTCCAGCGAGCATCACTCATGCAGCGACGATCGGGCAACTCACCATCGGGTGCAACCTCGATGTCCCAGCATCGCAAGTCAGCGCTTACGTAGGCCTTGCGGCCGCCGGCCGAGCCGGTTTCCCGATAGACGATCCAGTCGGTGGCGGTTGTTGAAGACGGAGCCGGCTTCGAGCTCGACTCTGTCGAGCTCGCGCAACGTGCTCGAGGGTGGCCCCTGGAAGTCGGTGGCGCGGTCGCTCTGAGCCACGGGATCGTGACGCGGTGGAGCCGCTGCGTTGCCTCGGCGACCCAGCTTTGATGTTGGAAAACGCTCAGTCGATCCGCCGGCTCAGCTAGGGTCAGGACCCATTGATGTGAGCGTCGCAATCTGATTCAGGCTCCTTGAGGAGGGCGGGATGAGCGACCTGTTTTGGCTGACGGACGAGCAGATCGAGCGACTGCGGCCGTTCTTTCCCAAGAGCCACGGCAAGCCGCGGGTCGATGACCGGCGGGTGCTGAGCGGCATCGTGTTCGTCAACCGCAACGGGCTGCGCTGGCGCGATGCACCCAGCGTCTACGGGCCCCACAAGTCGCTCTACAACCGCTGGAAGCGTTGGGGCGAGGCGGGCGTGTTCACGCGAATGATGGAGGGTATGGCTGCGGTCGGCGCCGAGCCGAAGACGGTCATGATCGACGCGACCTACCTCAAGGCGCACCACACGGCATTGAGCCTGCGGGTTAAGAAGGGGATGCCGGCCGCCTGATCGGGCGCACCAAAGGCGGCATGAACACCAAGCTCCATGCCGTCGCCGATGCTAACGGCCGCCCCTTGAGCTTCTTCACGACGGCCGGACAGGTCAGCGACTACACCGGCGCGGCAGCGCTGCTGGACGACCTGCCGAAAGCGCAGTGGCTGCTCGGCGACCGGGGCTACGACGCCGATTGGTTCAGGGACGCTCTCTATGCCAAGGGCATCCAGCCCTGCATCCCAGGCCGGCGATCGCGCAACGAGCCGGTCAGATATGAGAAGCGCCGCTACCAGCGCCGCAGCCGCATCGAGGTCATTTTCGGCCGTCTTAAAGACTGGCGGCCCGTTGCCACCCGCTACGATCGCTGCCCCACGGCCTTCTTCGCTACCGTCGCCCTCGCTGCCACCGTAATCTTCTGGCTGTGATCAACGAGTCCTGACCCTAGGTCATCGGCGCGACATCACAGATACAACCCTCGGAACGTCTCGTGATCCCGCAGTGCCTCGGGTCTGTATGGACCGTCGCCGTTCTGACTTGGCACGCTCACCATAGCGAACCGCCTGGCCACGCTCTCATGCATCGTTGCGTTGTGAACGGGTGAGCGCGGCTGCGCTTTCCAGGTGATGGGGCGGGTCAAGCGACGGAGCCAGGTGGGTGTGCAGCGCCGTACGGTGTCGGACATCCCAGCAATCTCATCGTGCTGCAGGCCATCCGCTGCCGGGTGGATGCGGAGGCGCGTCGCGTCGACGATGAGCGAGTGTTCTACCGACTGCGCTTCGTCGAGCATCCAGCCAAGCGCGATGTCGGACAGTTGGGATTTCGACTCCGGGTAGCTGCCGCCTATGTCGGAGTGGTTGCCTGCGAACCACATTCCGACTTCCTCGAGCGGTCACGCAACCTGCTGGCACCGGTTGCCCAGCGTCAGGCGGCTCATCTTAGGAAAAGCCGCACCGACCGTACCAACGCCAAGACCGACACGGCTGCCTTGGAGGGCTGGTGCGCGGCTGCCGTGCTTAAATCGTGTGACGCGGCCATTCCGAAGAAGGCGCGCATGGCTAAGCACGACATGGCGACCGCCCGCGAGCTTGCAAAGCTGAGCGCCGATCCGAATGGCCTCAAATCAGTTGCCGGTTTCCTGGCCTCACGAGGCATAGCACTGGTCATATTGCGTCATCTGCCCGGCACCTACCTGGATGGTGCCGCTATGCGCAGAGCTGACGGTGTCCGTGTGATCGCCCTGACGCTCCGATACGATCGCATCGACAACTTCTGGTTCACTCTTCTG
The DNA here is from genome assembly GCF_019429525.1 of Sphingomonas folli. Lineage (GTDB taxonomy): Bacteria > Pseudomonadota > Alphaproteobacteria > Sphingomonadales > Sphingomonadaceae > Sphingomonas > Sphingomonas folii. Next base: position 47,150 of record NZ_JAHXZL010000001.1, read on the forward strand.
CACGAGTTCGCCCACGTCTCATGTCACTTGAACGAGGAAATCAGCATGATCTTCGACGATCTCGAACTTGGATCGGAGGACAAGATCGAGGAGGAGGCCGATCTCTTCGCGCAACGGGCCCTCATCCCGGACGACATATGGGCGCAAGCGCGTGCCGACTTCGGAGTACAGGAGATCTGCTCCCTAGCTGAACGGGCCGGCGTGCACCCCGCGATCGTGGCGGGCAGGTGGCAGCGCGAGTTCAGAGACTATCGTCGATTCTCCAAGTTGGTAGGTCACGGGGAGGTCCGAAGCGCGCTTGGCTGACGCGGTGGGGCCGACCGCCTTTCACGCCGCCAGATCGCCAGCCCGTAGGCGGCGAAGCTGCGAGATGCGGGCAAAGGCGTCGTTCAGCGCCTCCGCTCAATCGAAGGTGTCTTCCGCCAGCACGGCCGACAGGTTGGCGATCACGACGGCGGTCCCCTGCATGTTCACCGTGGCCGCGTTGTTGCCGGTCGTGCCGTAGTCGATGTCCACGGCGAGGATGCAGTTCGCGCCTGAAGCCAAGGCGTTCGTCACTAGGATCTAGCGGGCCGCCGCTTCACCCTTGTTCACCTTGTAGCTCATACCTGAATTCGTGTTCACCGCTCCAGCGAAGTCGGAGAAGCCCTGGCTGAACTCACTGAAGAAGCCCGTTCCCACGGTCACGTTCGCTGTCACCATGTTCTTAATCCTCACTTCGGCATGGGCAGGAAGCCACGACACGGTCAGCATCGGGAAGTCGGTGATGTTCGCCTCGACGTACCGGGTGCGCTCGAAGATCTCGCGATCGATGCCACGGTGCACCTGGGCGATCAGCGGATCCCCGCACTTCGCACACAATTCCTCATACTAGGTGCCGCTGACGAAGTTGACCAAGGCCACCACCTTCTCGGGCTTACGGCCGTTGGCCGCCTTGAAGGCCGACCCCGACGTGATCGTCGCGCCACAGTTACCGCAATCGTCCGACATGCTTCCTCCTCGTACTCGATTGATGACGCGCGTACGCTCTAGTAGCCCGCGTGAAGTGCATCCTCTCTGACCAAGCGCAAATCACGCGAAGCTCGACGGCGGCGATCCTCGCTTACCGATGCGGATGCTCGCATCGCGCGCTTGCGTCGTCACCGACGACGAGGTTGCACCTTTGGAGCAATGGACTGCGAGCGCCTGCGCTGGATCATCGTCGAGGCCAGGAGGTTGCAGCGGCCCATCACCGTCTGATCCGGCGCCTCGCGGACGGCGCCCTCCTTGCGATCAACGAAGAAGTTGAGCGTGTGCCAGGTGTTGAAGCGATAGATCGGCAGGGAGAGCGCGTCCTTGCGGGGAGCGAAGCGACTGATGTGTCCCTCCACCCGCTTCGAGAAGTCCGCGAGATCGTACTCGTACGCCTTGCCGTAGGCGGCCTCGAAGTCCCTGTCGGTCGCGTTCCTGTAGATCTTGAGGTAGCAGGCCAGCTTCTCGCCGACATCCGCCGCTTCGGTCTTCAGCGCCTCCATCGAATAGTGCTCATCTCCGTCGGCCACCTGCGCCGCAACGACGTTCGAGGTCGCTACAAGCAGCGTCGGAGCCGCGAGGAAAATGCAGACACTCGGCCAGCCCGGCTGGCCGGGGCCTCGACGGAGTTGGTCGGTCATCAAGAGCTCCGCAGGATGGTAAGGGTGCTCTGGGGCTAGCCGGCGCAGCGAAGGCATAGCAACTGCTATTCCACCTCGAAGCGGATGCGAACCGCAGAGGTGTGACTGGCAGTGTTGTTACTTGGTTCTACTTGACTTGCCCAGAGTTCCGCATCAGCTTAGGGCTAGTCGAGTCGGGGGGCTCAATTGTACAAAATCGATGTGCGATCGCCACGGGGTAGAAACCGAGAGGCGAGCATTCGACCAACCAGCATGTGCATGCGGCACATATCAGGGGTCGTCGCCTCAGCGATGCTCCTTTCGGCGTGCTCATCGACCGGCGGCCTCTATGCTCCGCGGTCACCGTTCCCGATAGATCAGGACATAGCCGAGCTTCATGAACAATTTGGGAGCGCTGCTTCGATCAAAGGGTTCTACGCTGGCGCCGCGACGGTCGAGCGCCGCAACGAGTTCATCGCAGGGCGGCTCGTCCTCTACGATCTCGAGTACATCCGCTTCGTCTCTCGCTTTCGGGTCGGCCGCGCCGGGAGGCGACTGCCTTCGACGCGCTTGCGCTTGGCGTAGGCTTCGCCACCACGATCACGACCGGCGAGAGGGTCAAGACGATCCTCGGCGCGGTCACAACCGCCCTGACGGGTGCGCGAACCTCGTATGAGAAGAACTTCTACGAGGACAAGACGGCCGATGCGGTGCTGGCGGCGATGAACGCGCAACGGAAGCAGGCGCTCGTGGCGATCATCGCCGGAAGCAAGGGCAGCCTCACGGAGTACTCGCTGACACAGGCCGTCACCGACCTCTCAGCCTATCAACATGCAGGCACTCTCGGCGGCGCGCTGGAGGGCATACAAGTGGACGCCAGCGCAAAGGCGCAGTCTGCCGACGCCGCTATCGCTCGCCTCCGCAACATCTCATATGGGCCCGACGATGCTTCTTCGCGCATCGTGAAGTGGCTCTATCCGACAGCCTCCACGGTCGCCAGCGGGGTCGGGCTGGACGCGTCAGGGCAACCGGTGAACGTCGATCCGGCTCGCGTCGTCAGCCTGCAGACGGAGCTGAATAAGCTCGGGCTCGACATCCCCATCGCGGTGCTGCTCGACGACCCTGGATCCACAACCACCAGACAGACCATCATCAAGGATCTGTCCATTCCGTAGGAGGTAAGCATGCCGTGCGGCGAGTACACCATCAGCAAGGTTCCAGACGCGAACCTATCAGCGACTGTCGCGATCCTGCAGCTTGATCATCCTATCAAGGTCGGCACGACCAGGCAGCCCGATGGAACCTGGACGATTGTCGCTACTTTCCCGCCTTGCACGAATCTAGCCGATGACAAGAAGCCGAAGCTGACCTTCGATGAGCTGCTCTCTCATGTGTCTTTGGATAGGTTGGAGATCAAGGCCTGACGAGATGTAGACCGATCAGCAGCAAACCGCATGATGCGGCGGCGAGGCAATAATTCCAAAGCCGGCATGCACTTGTTCTTGCCGTCGTGACGGACAGACTGGTACGTGATCGCCGTGAGGGTCGAACGCAAGCTAATAGGGCATGGCGGGGTCGGCGAGCTCGGTGATCGACGAGGAAATACATGGGCGACGAAAACGACAACGTGACTTTGGCTACCGAGCTGACGGTGGCTTGGCTCAGCAATCCCAACACCCGGGCAGGTGAAGAGGATGTACCGGGCTTCCTCTCTTCGGTGCATCGCGCCCTGAACGAGCTGGGTACGACCGGGCCAGCCCCCGAGGCGAGCGAGCCGGCGCATGTCGGTGCCGTCTCGGCGCGCAAGTCGCTGGCATCCGACGAGCACATCATCTCCATGATCGACGGCAAGCCCTACAAGACGCTGCGCCGCCACCTCTCGGGTCACGGTCTTACGCCTGACCAGTACCGTCAACGCTACGGCCTGAAAGCCGACTACCCGATGGTTGCGCGCGCCTACTCCGAGGCGCGGCGCAGCCTCGCCGTCGCGCGCGGGCTGGGCCGGAAGGCCGTCGCCAAGGTGGAGGAGGTGGTCGAAGATACCGCCACGAAGGTCACCAAGGGTCGTGGCAAGGCGGGCAAGGCCGCTCGAGAGACCCTCAGCTTCAAGAGCTGAGGGTTCAGGGACAGGCGTGTCGACGATCATGCAATGTCGAAGCCATACACAAGTCGTTCGTCGTACCAGGGTCCCAGGGAGCAACAGCCTTCCAACGACGGCTCAGTGACGTCTTGGTGCAAGCACCTGCCTGAGGTACTGGGCTTGACTCGCGCCCGGTAATGCAAGGTATCCCAGATCGACCAAGGTCCTGAATTTGTTGCGAGCGGTGGTGCCAGCGTCTAGTCGCAAGGCCGTCCGACGTACCGAACCTCGTAGTCGTCGTGACTGGCCCGGGGGAAGTCGATGCCGAGGATCGTCACCGGCTGCATGAGCGGAGCCTCCGCGCGAACCTACAGGAAGCGCCTGCCCGCACGTGCGGCAACGATTTCCAACGCCGACGTAAAGGCGCCGATTCGGTGGCAGCCCATTGTCGAGACGTCGATCAAGTTGGGTGGCCTCACCTGGTTGCTCACCAGCTTCCTCGCATGGCTCCTCCTCAACGCCTACCTCGGGGCGATCGGTCAGAGGGGCGTTCCCCTCGACCTCGCCGGTACTTGGGCGGCGCTGGTGCTCATGGGCGCCCTCCTCACCGTCGCGCTCGCCGCCATCGGCTCGGTATTCGTGATCGGGGGCCAGATGATGCAGGCGCTGCATCCGAACAGTCAGGTGCCCCGCGAAACAAGGATCATGTTCTTCTGTGCAACCTCGGCCGCGGTGGGAGTGCTGCTCCTGCTCGAACGGTTGAGCGGCAGTCTCCTCCTCGGCTCCGCGCTCGCGCTGCCTATGGGTCTTGGCGCAGCACTCGGCGTCCGCCGCGGGCTGAGCGGGCCGGGGCAGCAAATCTCTGTGGTGAAGCTCGTCTCGATCGTCGCGGCTTGGATCGTGATTTCAACTGTCCTCTACCTCCTGGTCGCTGCCGAGTTCGACATCGTTCTGCGCCTGCAGATGGAAGGTTCGGCGCCCCTTCTGCTGGCCTTTCTGCTCTCACTCGTCCAGCTGGCGCTCTGCATCTTCCTGCCCACGCTTCCGGCCATCTGCGTCACCGTCGTGAGCATCGCCTGGCTCACTCTGGCGGTGTCGCCTGGCATCTACGCTATCGTCCTCGTAGCGCTACAGGCGACCAATCTCGGCGGAGGACTGCCGCTGGGGCCACTCGTCACCGAGGAGGCGGCCTCTGTCTGCAATCTCGGCATTGCGCAGCGACCTGTCGTCTACAGCGTACCCACCGGCTGCGAGAAGAAGTACGCGTTCGCACACCTGAAGACGATCGTCGCGCAGGAATCTGCTATGAAGAAGGCGAAGGTCGCCGCCGGATGGCAGCGCGGAGTGCGGGCGGCGCCCTCCACGGATTGATCCTGATTGAGGTGCGCGCCTTCCAAGCCCCTTCGTCTCTCACGCAAGCGTAGTGGACACTCGATCGATCCCCACCTCGTGCCCATCCTGCCACGAGCAAGCACCGTCAAAGACGCGGGCCAACACACGCAACGATGGCAGTGAGCGCGCCGAACAGGTACGCGACACCTGCGTGCTTCTAACGCAGCGCCGAGAGGGAAATGTCGGTGGACAATGGCGACGGGGCCGCGCTGCCCGACCGTGGCGATTGGCGGATCCCCTACGATCACGTGGGCGACCTCTTCCACGAAGGCGAGAAGCCCAGCGTGACGATGGGGCGGATGCGGGCGCATCTGCCAATTGCGTTTCCCACGCTGCATGCGTCGATGCGCTTCATGCGAGAATCGCACGACATAGCCATCTTCATCCACCGCTTCGGCGACGTCGATTTGACCGATGGTGCCGCCGCTCAGCGCCTGCGCACCGCATCGACGCCGAGCTGGAGCGGTTCATCCGCTACGAGTGGTGGCCCAACCACGGCATGCGCGCGGTGTCGTTGAACACGGTCCTCTTCATGGACCTGAACGGCGAGCAGGAGAACGTAAGTAGGCGGGTAATTGCTTCGCCGGCCTTGCTCATCGACGCAGACCGATGCTGCAGCGCGCCGAACTCCTGCCGCCATCGCCGCGTGCGTTACGCACTGAGGGCGCCATGTGCCTGTTGGCTCGAGTCGCCTCGATAGCCGCAAAGCGCTCGTTAAATCGATCGGGCCGACCGCCCCTCTGCTTCGATCCGATATGAACGCGATAGTTTCGCCCTTCATGACCGGGAGCAACACGATGCGGATTAGCAGGCGTGAGCGCAGACCTCCGCGTCGCGGGTCAGAGAGCTGAGGGGATCGGCTCGCGGGCGAGGCGCCACGTTCCCGCGATCCGGCGCAGTCACGTCACTGCTCGGTCGAGCGGAGGTGATCGAACCGACCGGTCTAACCCTCTGGACAGCGCCACTATTCGCGAGCCACGATCCCCACGATCAAGGGGGAACTTCATTGGCGACTTCGGCTGTCGACGCGATCGGATCTGACGCGTCCGTTTTCCAGAGCGACCTTCCGCTCGACGTCAAGCTCGACCGGGCCCGGACCGAGCTGCTGGACCTGTCCGCCCGCAACCGGCTGCTCAACATGCCGCGTTCGTCGAAGAACGCGAAGGCGGTGGAGATCGTCGACGAGAAGGCGGCCGAGATCTTCAGACTGCTGGTGACGGAGGGCCGCGCCTTCACCTTTCTTGCGGGTAGGTTGGTTCAGGGGGACGGCGACGATGGAGCCGAGGAGATCGTCGAACTCGCTCAGCCGGACGAGGAGGCCGATGAAAGCGGCACCTTCGCGCGGCACGTAGACACCAAGCTGCAGACCCGGCTCACCTCCAAGGGGCTGCAGAAACGCCTGCTCGAACTCTACTTCGACGCCCGCACACTGGAGGAGGAGCAGGGCGTAAACATCCTCTACCTGGCACTGGGCGCGCTCAAGTGGATCGATCCGCAGAACGCCGCCAACGTTCGCTACGCTCCGCTCGTCCTCGTCCCGGTCTCGCTCGAGCGCGGCAATGCGGGCGAGAAGTTCAAGCTGCGCGTCAGGGCGGAGGAGTTCGCGCCCAACCTGTCCCTCGAGGCCTTCCTGGACCGCACGCAAAGAATACGGCTCCCCGCCTTCGAGGCGAGCGACCAGTTCGACTACTCGGGCTATGTCGACGAAGTCGCCGAAGCCGTCGTCTCCAAGCAGAACTGGGCGGTGCTGCCGGACGACATCACCCTCGGCTTTTTCTCATTTGCCAAGTTCCTGATGTACCGAGACCTCGATCCGGCGAACTGGCCCGTTAGCGGACGCATCAGCGACCGGCCGCTCATCCGCGGCCTGCTCTCCGACGGCTTCGACGTCGGTGAGGGCATGATCCCCGAGGATGCGCCCATCGATCCCTTCATCCCGCCTGCAGACATGCTCCACATCGTCGACAGCGACAGCAGTCAGGCGCTCGTCGTGCACGAGGTGCGCAAGGGGCGGGACATGGTCGTCCAGGGGCCGCCCGGCACCGGCAAGAGCCAGACCATCGCCAACATCGTCGCCTCCGCCATCGCGGACGGCCGAACCGTGCTCTTCGTCGCGGAGAAGATGGCCGCGCTGGAGGTCGTCAAGCGCAGGCTCGATGCCAACGGCGTGGGTGACGCGTGCCTCGAACTCCACAGCAACAAGGCCAACAAGCGCGCGCTTCTCGAGGAGCTTAGGCGAACCTGGGAGCTGGGCGCGCCGCGTGGTCAGGATCCCGGCACGCTCAACACCCGCCTCACCGAGGCCCGCGACCGGCTCAACGAACACGTGAGTCGCATGCACGCGCCGCACCCGGCTTCGAGCCTCACGCCGTTCCAGGCGATCGGTCAGCTTGCCCGGCTGAGGATCGACGGGCAGGAGCCCAACGACATACGTCTCGAGGAAGCCGCGTCGTGGTCCAGGGACGGCTTCATCGAACGGCGCGAGACCCTGGCGGAACTCGTCGAACGCATAGAGGCGATCGGCGTCCCGGCACACCATCCGTGGCGCGGCGTCGGTTTGCCGGCCATTCTGCCGGCGGAAGTCGATCGTCTGCTGACTCGCGTGAAGGGCATCGCGGACGGGCTGTCGACCCTCGCGCACGACGACGCAGCCCTTGCGGTGACGCTCGCCATAGAGCCCTCGGCCCACCTGGGCGATGTCGAGCACGCGATAGCCTTTGCGAGGCGCGTCGCCGATGCTCCCGCGCTCGAAGCCGAGGCACTCGCGTCAGAGGCGTGGATGCATTCGCGCGACGTGATAGACGCGCTCCTCGCTGCAGGGCACCGGTACGCCTCGGCGCGGCAGGAATTGGCGCGAACCTTCGGCGAAGCCGCCTGGTCCGCCGATCTCAACGAGGCTGTCGAGGCCTTGAAGGTCCTTCCAGCGACGTTCTCCGCGGACGATTTCGCCACAGCTCACGAGGTCTCGCGGTTGCTGCCGAGGCTGATGGACGCATCGGCCGCGCTCGCCCGCAGCCTCGGCCATGACGCGCCCCGGACCCTCGCCGACGCCCTGCATCTGGCTGAGATCGGCGATCGGGTCGCAGCTGCACCCGAGGCCAACGCCGAGGTCTTCGCCGCCGACCTGTGGAACAGCGGCATCGAGCGAGCCGGGGATCTGGTCACCACGGTCGGCCGACTCGAGGCGGCCCGCGCCCGAACGTCCATGGCGCTCTCCGACGCGGCCTGGGACGCGGACCTGGCGGGCGCTCGCGCCGCGCTCGCCTCACATGGCACCGGCTTCCTCCGGTTCCTGAGTGGCGAGTGGAGGCGCGCGAATCGGACCGTGCGCTCCTTCCTGACGAACCCCGAGCAGCCGCTCGAGGAGACCCTGGCCCTTCTCGATGCGCTCGCCGACGGACAGGCGGCACGTCGCGAGATCGAGAGCGAGGATGCACTCGGCCGCACCGCCTTCGGAGATCACTGGCGCGGCGCACGAACAACGTCGGCGCCCCTCGGCACAATCGTCGAGTGGATGAGATCGCTCAAGGGGCTCGGCGCCGAGCCTCGGCTCATCGCCGCCAGGCGACCGGATCAGCGGCTCATCGAAGCTCAGGCGGCGGCTGTGCACGAGCAGGGGCCGGCGGTGGCGGAGGGCACCGGTCGGCTATGGACCGCGATGGCCGAGCGGCGAGAACTCGCGTTCGGCTCCGCCGTCACCCACGATCGCGGCGACCTGGAGGCTCTGCTCGCGACCGCCGTGCGCGTCGATCAGGCGGACAGGTCCATCCGCGAGGTGATGAGTGAAGTGCCGCCGGGACTGCCCAAGCGTCTCGAGCTCATCTCGCGTCTTCAGGACGGGCAGTCCGAGGCGGCAGCCATCAAGGCGGGAGAAACGCTCGGCTCACACGCCTTCAAGGGCGCATGGCATGGCGACTCGTCACAGTGGGATCTGCTGGCGGCCGCAAGCGACTGGCTCCGCGACAATGACGACATCCGACGACTTGCGAGCCGGCTGACGAACCGGAGCGAACTCGCGACTGTCGCCACGGCGCTCGAGAGGCACCGAACCGACGTCGGATCGACGCTCGCAGCCCTCGCCGCCGACCTGATGCTCGATACCGCGGAGGCGTTCGGCAGCTCGAGCATCGACGTGGCGCCGCTTGCCGTCATCGGACAGCGGCTGGAGCTCTGGCGCAGCAACGGCGAGCAGCTCTCCCGCTGGGTCGCCTACCGCGATCGCGCCTTCCGGGCGCGTGAGCTCGGCTGCGGCGAGGTCGTCGATCGTCTACGCGATGGCCGGCTGACCGGACCGGACGTCGTGCCCGCCTTCGAGATGGCCTACCATGAAGCCCTCTACTCCGACATGGTTGCCCATGATCCCGAGCTCGGCCGCTTCGACGGCACGCTGCACGGCCGCCTCGCCCGCGAGTTCGCGGACATGGACCGCCAACGCATCGCGGCGGCGAGCGTCGAGGTCGTCAGATCGCATCATCGACGTATGCCGGCACGCGACGGCATGGGCTTCGGTCCGCTCGGCACGCTCAAGGCGGAGATGCAGAAGCGGCGCGGACACATGCCGATCCGCAGGCTGATGGATAAGGCGGGTCCTGCGATCCAGGCCCTCAAGCCCGTCTTCATGATGAGCCCACTGTCCGTGGCACAGTTCCTCGCACCCGGCGTGTTCGAGTTCGACCTCCTCGTCATGGACGAGGCGAGCCAGATCCAGCCGGTGGACGCGCTCGGCGCCGTGGCGCGCGCCAAGCAGGTCGTGGTCGTCGGCGACCCCAAGCAGCTGCCGCCGACGGCCTTCTTCGCCAAGATGACCGGGAGCGGATCGGACGACGACGAGAACGAGGGGCGCGTCGCCGACATCGAGAGCGTGCTCGGTCTTTTCACGGCAAGGGGGCTCCCCAACCGCATGCTGCGATGGCACTACCGCAGCAAGCACCAGTCGCTGATTGCCGTGAGCAACCGCCAGTTCTACGAAAGCAAGCTCTTCATCGTACCCAGCCCGTACACCGCCGAGGCGGGGATGGGCCTGCGCTTCCACCGCGTCCCCCAGGGCATCTTCGACGCCGGCGGCACGCGCACCAACCAGGTGGAGGCGAGGATCGTGGCGGAGGCGATCGTGGCCCACGCGCGCGAGCACCCGAACCTGTCGCTCGGCGTCGCTGCCTTCTCGGCAGCCCAGCGTCGCGCCATCCTGGATCAGCTCGAGCAGCTTCGTCGCGAACTTCCGGTCGAAGTCGAGGGCTTCTTCCAGTCGCACCATTCCGAGCCTTTCTTCGTCAAGAACCTCGAGAACGTGCAGGGTGACGAGCGCGACGTGATCTTCATTTCCGTCGGATATGGTCCCACGGTGCCGGGCGGCCGCGTGCCGATGCGCTTCGGCCCGCTCGGGACGGAGGGCGGCGAGCGACGCCTGAATGTGCTAATCAGCCGGGCGAAGCAGCGGTGCGAGGTGTTCGCGTCCATGACGGACGAGGACATCGAGCCCGACTTCGCCGCCAGCCGCAAGGGCGTGTTCGCCTTCCGCATGTTCCTGCACTACGCGCGGACCGGCAACCTGACGATCTCGGAAAGCACCGGGCGCGATCAGGAGAGCGTGTTCGAGGAACAGGTCGCCCGCGCGCTGCAGGCGCGGGGCTACCAGGTGCATCGAAACGTGGGACTGGCCGGCTTCTACATCGATCTCGCGGTCGCCGACGAGGAGCGGCCAGATCGGTACCTGCTCGGGATCGAGTGCGACGGCACCTCTTACCAGGGCGCCAAGTCGGCCCGCGATCGCGATCGTCTTCGTCAGTCCGTCCTCGAGAGCCACGGTTGGACGATCCACCGGCTATGGAGCGGCGATTGGCTCCAGCGCCCGACGGAGCAGCTGGAACTCGTGATCGCCAGGATCGAAGCGGCGAAGGCGGAGCACGACGCTGCGGCCGTTCCACGCTCCTCCCGCGCGGTGCCGGTCGATGTCGTCGCGATCGATCGCGAGGACACGACGGAGATCGGCTTCGTTCGAGCGGAGGAACCCGAGCCGGCTCCGTCCAACCTCTATATCGAGTCGATCGTAACGCGACCGCCGAACCACCCGGAGGAGCTCCACGACGCACCCACCGGCGTCCTCTCGATGCTGGCGGATCAGGTCGTCGCCGTGGAAGGGCCGGTGCACGTCGACGAGGTGGTGGCGCGCATCCGCGAGGGCTGGGGCCTGAAGCGGGCCGGCGGCCGCATACAATCCGCCATCGCCCGGGCGATCGACGTGTCGGTGCGGGTCGGCAGGCTGGTCCAGGAAGGCGACTTCCTTTCCATGCCCGGCTCGGTGCCCATCGCGCGCGATCGCAGCTCCACACGTTCCACCGCCCTTAGGCGGGCTGACATGCTGCCGCCCTCCGAGATCAGGGTCGCTGCTTTGGCGACGGTACGGGACAACTTCGGTGCCACCCCGGACCAGGTCGTGCAGGCGGTATCCCGCGCACTCGGCATCAAGGCCACGAGCGCGCAGGTGCGAGCCGTCATGCTCGACGTCGTCGAGTCGGCGGTCACCGATGGAGAGCTGGTCCGTCAGGGAGAGATGCTCGCGTCACGACCTGACGATCCGCCGAGACGCTCCGGACGCGTTCCGACCGGCGCTGCACCCGCGGACTTCTAGTCGGTTGGCGGAAGCGGCGGCCAGTTGAAGTGCGGGTGCGGCTCTAGCCCGTGTTCGAGACCCGCTCGACGAAGCGTAAGACCGACAGGACGCTGTCCACGATGAGGCGGGCCTCGTCGGCGTCGACGATCTCGTTGTCGTGGGCGAACGAGGCGTTGTTGCGCACGTCGTTGAAGGCCTGGAGCACGCCAACCGAGTTCTTCAGGATCTGCAGGGTCATCGAGCGCAGCTGGCGCGTGGCGTTCAGGTGCTTGACGTGCTTGCCGACGCGGCTGTGCAGCGGCTCCTCACGCGTGCACTCGAGACCTGCGTCTTGGAGCAGATGCGCGAACCGCTTGCACGAGTACGTGTGCAGCCGATCCAGGGCCGCCGCGTGCGCACCCGCCGCGACATCCCGGTTGATCGCCTCGATGAGCTCGCCGAGGGTCGCCCCCTCGGCGAATTGCGACAGTGCCTCGAGGTCGGACATTCCGGCCTGTCGCTCGAGCCGGTCCACCACAGCCATGTAGCGGGCTCGCACGACGCTGGGTCGCGGCTCCACCAGGTCACCCGGCGTCCACCCGCGTTGCTCGCGGTGATCCCACAGCGCCCGCAGCACACGCGCGACTGCTCCTGGTTCCGCCTGATCCCACAGCGATCGCAGACGATTCGCCTTCGACGTTCCGCGACTCGCGTACTTGGCCGAGTCGATGTCGATGCCGAGCTCGTCTCGGACGAGCTCGGCGAAGGCCCGGTTGCTCAGGTCCATGACGTAGCCATCGCCCATGCCGAGGAGCTCCTCGACACAGAGGCGGTCGGGACGGGCAAGGTCCGCCACGTCTAACGCCTACACGAGTGAGCCGCCCTCGAGGTTGAGACGTAACACCAGCAAGTCGCGTGGTGACCCATGCCCACCCCCCCCCGTTAGCCCGTACACCTAACGGCTTACGACCGCACGCCTAGGATGCAATGCGTAGATGTGCTTCGGGATACCGTCCGTCCGCAGGCGAACGAACGCGTGGCCGTCATCTCGCGTCGTATGCGATCAGGCGGTCTTGAACACCGTGGGTGAGCGGTGGTGCCGGAGCGCGGAGCCCACTTCGCCGAAGCCGACGATCAGCATCGTCCATGATGCGGGCTCCGGCACGGCTGCGACGTCGATCCGCACGGACGATAGGCCAAGCCGGCCGAGTACGAACCAGCCGCGCGTCGTCAGCGCTGATCCCGGAATGCCGGAGCCCGTCTGCTCCGCGAAGGAGCCGGCGACGCCGTAGTAGCCGATCTGGATCAAGGCGAACGGGACGGGTGTGATACGGCTCCTGCAGGCGGGCGGCGACTTAGGCGCCGAAACGAAGCGCCTGAAATGCTACGTCGCAGATTGCGAGGCTTGGTCTCTTTGGCGCGCCACTCCCTGGAGGTTCTTATGCCATCTGATCCCTGTAGCCCTGCTCCGACGACCAGTATCCCCAATTGTCGTGGGACCACTCATCGATCATCGTTATGAGGAGTCCGCGGCGCGGCGCCCGCTTGTTGTAGTCGACGGTGCACATGCGCACGACGTTCCGGATCGATCTAACGCGGAGGTTCGCACGGAAGAAGAACCACGGCTTGTAGCCGCTGGAGTCGACGATCTCGCACAGCCTGTACTTGTCGCGGGGCAGTCCGGCGCACACCTGCTCGGGAAGCGTGGTGCCGAAGAGCGTGAGCGACGAAACCCCGGTAAGGTGTTCGCGATATCGGCACCAACGGAATTCCAAGTCGAGGACTGCGAAAGGCGCCGGTCTCGCATGGGTCAGCGAACCCGTGACGAGACCCCTCGTCCTGACGTTGACGTTGCATTCCGACCTGACGCTGTAGATGTTGTCGACGAACCGGATCTGCTGTTTGCGGGCGGCGTTGACACCGCCGCCGCCCTGCGCGAGGCCGGGTTTCAGATCGACATCTGAAAGGAAGTTTGCGCATGCACGGCTGATCTTCGCGTCCGCCATGATCTTTTCCCGAACCCTGTCGTACATGTCACCTCCTGAAAGGGCCGGTCGGATTACTCGTCCCGCCCAGCAGATCCTGATGAGTGTAGCTTTATCGGATTTCCTGTTCGTCGGGCCGCCCGGCGCGGGCAAGTCGCTGATGGCGGCGTGCCTGCCCGGCATCCTGCCGCCGCTCGACTCCGCGGAGGCGCTGGAGGTATCGATGGTCCAGTCGGTCGCGGGAACGCTCGCGGGCGGCGCGCTGACGCGCGTACGACCCTTCCGCGCGCCGCACCATTCCGCCAGCATCGCCGCGCTGACCGGCGGCGGACTGCGCGTGCGACCGGGCGAGGTGAGCCTGGCGCACAACGGCGTGCTGTTCCTCGACGAGCTGCCCGAGTTCCAGCGCGCCGTGCTCGACTCGCTGCGCCAGCCGCTCGAGAGCGGCACCGTCAGCATCGCGCGCGCCAACGCGCACGTGACCTATCCGGCGCGGGTGCAGCTGGTGGCGGCGATGAACCCGTGCCGCTGCGGCCATCTCGGCGACCCCGCCCTGTCGTGCGGGCGCGCGCCGCGCTGCGCCGCCGACTATCAGGCGCGCGTCTCGGGGCCGCTGCTCGACCGTGTCGACCTGCACGTCGAGGTCGCCGCCCTGACCGCGCTGGAACTGGCGCTCCCACCCGCGGCGGAGGGCTCGGCCGAGGTGGGCGCGCGCGTCGCCGCCGCGCGCGCCGCGCAGCGCGAGCGGCTCGCCGGCACCGGGCTGCGCACCAACGCGCAGCTCGACGGCGACCTGCTCGACCGCTTCGCCACGCCCGACGAGGCCGGGCGCACACTGCTGGTCGAGGCGGCGACGGCACTCCACCTCTCCGCGCGCGGCTATACCCGGGTGCTGCGGACGAGCCGGACGATCGCCGACCTGGCCGGGTCCGAGCAGGTTCGCCGCGCGCATGTCGCCGAGGCGCTGAGCTACCGACGGCGCGCGCCGACGCGCTGAGCCGCCGCGAACGCGCGTGCGGCCGCTAGCTCTCGATGTGGCTCACACGTCGCGGAAGCGCTCGACCGTTCGGGCCGGGCCATCGCCAGCGGGGGCGCGCGCCGGTTCGACCGCGACCGACTCGGGCGGGTCGAAGCCGCCCTCCCATTTGGCGATCACCGCGCTCGCCACCGCGTTGCCGATCACGTTGGTCGCGGTCCGACCCATGTCGAGGAAATGGTCGATCGCGAGGATCAGCAGCAGCCCCGCCTCGGGCAGCCTGAACATCGGCAGCGTCGCCGCGATCACCACCAGGCTGGCGCGCGGCACGCCCGCGATCCCCTTGCTGGTGACCATCAGCACCAGCAGCATCGTCACCATCTGCCCCAGCGACATGTCGATGCCATAGGCCTGGGCGATGAAGAGCGACGCGAAGGTCATGTAGATCATCGAGCCGTCGAGGTTGAACGAATAGCCCAGCGGCAGCACGAAGCTGGCGATCCGCGGCGGCACGCCGAAACGGTCGAGCGCCTCGAGCATGCGCGGATAGGCTGCCTCGGACGAGGCGGTGGAGAAGGCCACCAGCAGCGGCTCGCGGACGTGGCGGATCAGCGCGCCGACGCGCGGCCCGAGGAACAGGAAGCCGATGCCGAGCAGCGCCGCCCATAGCACCAGGAGCGTGAGATAGAAGCTGCCCATGAAATACGCGAGCTGGCCGATCACGTCGGGGCCGCGTTCGGTCAGCGTGCCGGCCACCGCGGCGAATACCGCGAGCGGCGCGACGCGCATCACATAGTCGGTCACCTGGAGCATGACATGCACCAGCGCGTCGATCGCACGCACCAGCGGCGCCGCCTTCTCGCCCACCGCGGTGATGGCGACGCCCACGAAGACCGACATCACGACGATCTGCAGGATCTCGTTCTTGGCCATCGCGTCGACCATCGAGGACGGCACGATATGCGTGAAGAAGTCCTTCAGGTTGAACGCCGCGGTCTCCAGCCCGCTCGATCCGCCAGCGGCCGGCAGCGCCAGCCCGACGCCGACCCCGGGCTTGAGCAGGTTGACCATGATCAGCCCGAGCGTGAGCGACAGCAGGCTGGCCGAGATGAACCAGGCGAGGCTGCGTGCGCCGATCCGGCCGAGCGCGCGTGTGTCGCCCATCTGCGCGATGCCCGAGACCAGGGTGGCGAACACCAGCGGCGCGATGATCATCTTGATCAGTCGCAGGAACAACGTCGTGACGATCGAGAAATAGCCGGCGACCTCGGTGGCGCGCGCCGCCCCCGCGGGCGTGCCGTCGTCGAGCCACACGTTGAGCACGAGGCCCAGCACGAGGCCGAGTGCGAGCCCGACGAGGATGTAGAGGGTCAGCCGCTTGGCCATTCGTCGCTCCGGTTGATGCGCGCGCGAGGGAAGGGGATTGCGGGCACTCGGTCAAGCGCCCTAGTGCCGGCCTATGACGACGCGAAGCCCCTATCGCCCCGCCCGCCGCGACGTGCTGGCGGGCGGCGCCGCGCTGATCGCCGGCGTTGGTGCGGCATCGGCCGACGCGGCCGCGGCGGCGGTGCGCGCCGCCGCCCCCGACCTCGACGCGCTGCGCGACCTCACCGCCGACGCGCGCCCGATCGACGCCGCCGAGCGCGCCGCCCGGCTGGGACGCGCGCAGGCGCTGATGCGCGCGCACGGGATCGGCGCGGTGCTGATCGAGCCGGGGTCGAGCCTGATCTATTTCACCGGCGTGCGCTGGGGCCGTAGCGAGCGGCTCACCGCGGCGATCCTGCCGGTCGAGGGCGAGCCCTGCGTCGTCACGCCCTTCTTCGAGGAGCCGTCGGTCCGCCAGACGCTCGCGGTGCCCGCCGAGGTGCGCGTGTGGCAGGAGGACGCCGACCCGCTCGGCGTGGTCGCCGGCTTCCTGCGCGACCGCGGGCTGGCGGCGCGGCCGGTCGGGGTGGAGGAGAGCGTGCGCTATTTTGTCCACGCCGGGCTGAAGCGTGCGCTGCCCGACGCGCGCCTGGTGAGTGCCGACCCGGTGGTGCGCGGCTGCCGCATGATCAAGACCGCGGCCGAGATCGCGCTGATGCAGCGTGCCACCGACGTGACGCTCGCGGCCTATCGCTGGACCTACGCGCGCGTCGAGCGGGGCATGACGGGCCAGCAGATCGGCGCGCTGATGACCGCCGCGACCGAGAAGCTGGGCGGCGAGCCAGAGTTCGCGCTGGCGCTGATCGGCCCCGCCGCGGCGCTGCCGCACGGCAGCCGCGAGGTGATCCGCGTCGCCGACGGGCAGGTGGTGCTGATGGACTGTGGCTGCACCGTCCAGGGCTACCAGTCCGACGTGTCGCGCACCTGGGCGCACGGCAGCGCCTCGTCCGAGCAGCGGCGCGTGTGGGATCAGGTGAAGGCGGGGCAGGCGCTGGCGTTCCGCACCGCGCAGGTGGGCGTCGCGGCGGGCGCGGTGGACGACGCGGTGCGCGGCTCTTACGAGCGGCTCGGCTACGGCCCGGGTTATCGGTTGCCGGGCCTGTCGCACCGCACCGGGCACGGGATCGGCATGGACGGGCACGAGCCCGTCAACCTCGTCCACGGCGAGACGACGCGGCTCGCGCCCGGGATGTGCTTCTCGGACGAACCGGGGCTCTACCTGCCGGGCAAGTTCGGCGTGCGGCTCGAGGATTGCTTCCACGTCACCGCCGAGGGGCCGCGCTGGTTCAGCGAGCCGCCCGAGTCGATCGAGCGGCCCGTCTGAGGCGTCAGGCGGCGGCGTGCGCGTCGGCGCGGCGACGGCGGCGGATCGCGGCACCGGCGAGACCGAAGCCCAGCACCATCATCGCCCAGGTCGCGGGCTCGGGCACCGCGGCGCCGAACGGCGTGTAGTCGTAGCTGAGCGTGTAGCGGACCGTGCCACACATATCGTCGTCGTTGAACGGCGGCAGCGGGCCGTCGCTACCGAGACGGCAGGCGCCGGAGGCGGGGATCGGCCGGACGTTGGCGGGAAGGTTGGTGAGGGCGGTGCCCGCCGGATCGCCGTAGAAGCCGTTGTCGAAGCCGTTGAAGTAGACTCGGCGGTTGCTGACGAACAGCGCGGGATCGAACGTGGTGGAGCCCGATCCGCTGGCACTGACCTGAAAATAGCCGTAGTCGGAGGACGGACCGGTGCGGAAGGTCACGTCGCTGCTGCCCGCGCCGGTGATCGCCACGGTGAAGCCCGGCGTGCCGAAGTTGCTGCTGCCGAGACCCCAGCTGCTGTCGACGGTCCAGCCCACGGACGCGGTGCTGCCGACGAGCGACCCCGCGGGCGCGGTGAGGATCCAGACTCTGTATTTCTGCACGCTGACGTCGAGCGTGACCTTGTTCAGCGTGCCGAGCGTCGCGTCGAACCCGGGGATGCCGAGCATGATCGACTCGGTATCACCGGCGACGATCGTCGCCGCCGAGGCGCCCAGCGGCGCGAGCGCAGCACCGGCCGCCGCGGCGAGAAGCCACTTTCGTACGTTCATGTCGTGAAACCCCCTGCTCCTGTGCGCCGGCTCTACCCGTTAACCCTAAATTCACAAAGAGGCTGGCTCTGTCCCAAAGCGGGATCGGGCGCGAGCGTTGCCGCTTTGCAACGCCCGAGGCTAGGCAGCGCCGCCCCGGGCGATTAAGTCACCCCGCCATGAGCTCCACCAGCATCACCTCGACCAACGACCTCCGTCGCTCGTTCCTCGACTATTTCGGCGGCAGCGGGCATCGCATCGTGCCCTCGGCGCCGCTGGTCCCGCAGAACGACCCGACGCTGATGTTCGTCAACGCTGGCATGGTGCCGTTCAAGAACGTGTTCACCGGGCTGGAGACGCGCCCCTACACCACCGCGACCAGCGCGCAGAAATGCGTCCGCGCCGGCGGCAAGCACAACGACCTCGACAATGTCGGCTACACCGCGCGCCACCACACCTTCTTCGAGATGCTCGGCAATTTCTCGTTCGGCGACTATTTCAAGGAGCAGGCGATCACGCACGCGTGGACGCTGCTGACGAAGGAATGGGGGCTGCCCGCCGACAGGCTGACCGCCACCGTCTTCCACACCGACGACCAGGCGTTCGACCTGTGGAAGAAGATCGCGGGCCTGCCCGACCATCGCATCATCCGCATCCCCACCAAGGACAATTTCTGGGCGATGGGGTCGGACGGGCCGTGCGGGCCGTGTTCCGAGATCTTCTACGACCACGGCGACCACATCCCCGGCGGACCGCCGGGCAGCCCGGACGAGGACGGCGACCGTTTCGTCGAGATCTGGAACCTCGTCTTCATGCAGTTCGTGCAGGAGGCGGACGCGATCGTCGGCGACCTGCCGCGCCCGTCGATCGACACCGGCATGGGGCTGGAGCGCGTGGCCGCGGTGATGCAGGGCGTCCACGACAATTACGACACCGACACGTTCAAGGCGCTGATCGCCGCCTCCGGCGCGCTGACTCACACCGCGACGACCGGCGACAACCAGGCGAGCCATCGCGTCATCGCCGATCACCTGCGCTGCTCGGGCTTCCTCGTCGCCGACGGCGTGCTGCCCGCCAACGAGGGCCGCGGCTATGTGCTGCGCCGGATCATGCGCCGCGCCATGCGCCACGCGCACCTGCTCGGCGCCAAGGAACCGCTGATGCACCGCCTGGTGCCCGCGCTCGTCGCCGAGATGGGAGCGGCCTATCCCGAGCTGGTGCGCGCCCAGCCGCTGATCGAGGCGACGCTGCAGCAGGAGGAGACTCGCTTCCGCCAGACGCTGGAGAAGGGGCTGCGCCTGCTCGACGACGCCACCGGCGGGATGCGGCCGGGCGACACGCTCGCGGGCGAGACCGCGTTCAAGCTCTACGATACCTTCGGCTTCCCCTATGATCTCACCGAGGACGCGCTGCGCGCGCAGGGCTATCGCGTCGACCGCGCCGGGTTCGACGCGGCGATGGCCGAGCAGAAGCGTGCGGCCCGCGCGGCGTGGAAGGGCTCGGGCGCCAAGGCCTCGGACGAGCTGTGGTTCGACCTCGCCGACCAGTTCGGCGCGACCGAGTTCACCGGCTATGCCAGCGAGAGCGGCGAGGGGGTGGTCCTCGCGCTGGTGAAGGACGGCGCGCGGGTCGAGGTCGCCGCCGCGGGCGATCAGGTCGACGTGATCGTCAACCAGACCCCCTTCTACGGCGAGAGCGGCGGCCAGGTGGGCGACG
Organism: Sphingomonas folli; assembly: GCF_019429525.1. Classification (GTDB taxonomy): domain Bacteria; phylum Pseudomonadota; class Alphaproteobacteria; order Sphingomonadales; family Sphingomonadaceae; genus Sphingomonas; species Sphingomonas folii. The sequence continues at coordinate 66,998 of NZ_JAHXZL010000001.1, forward strand.
CGGGCACGCTGGCCACCGACGCGGGCACCGCGGCGCGCGTCACCGACACGTCGAAGCAGCTCGGCAAGCTCTGGGTCCACCACGCCACGCTCGACTCGGGTGAGCTGGCGGTCGGCGACACGGTGCGGCTGACGGTGGATCACGCGCGGCGCGGCGCGATCCGCGCCAACCACTCCGCCACCCACCTGCTGCACGAGGCGCTGCGCCAGCGGCTCGGCGGGCATGTCGCGCAGAAGGGTTCGCTGGTCGCGCCCGAGCGGCTGCGCTTCGACGTCTCGCACCCCAATGCGATGACGCCGGCCGAGCTCGCCGAGGCCGAGAGGGCGGTGAACGCGCAGATCCGCGGCAACGGCGCGGTCGAGACGCGGCTGATGACCCCCGACGACGCGATCGCGATGGGCGCCATGGCGCTGTTCGGCGAGAAATACGGCGACGAGGTGCGCGTCGTGTCGATGGGGCGCGAGGATGACGGCGAGACCTACTCGATCGAGCTGTGCGGCGGCACGCACGTCGGCGCGCTCGGCGACATCGGCCTGTTCAAGATCGTCGGCGAGAGCGCGGTGTCGAGCGGCGTCCGCCGCGTCGAGGCGCTGACCGGCGAGGCGGCGCGGGCCTATCTGTCCGCGCGCGACGAGACGCTGCGCGCGGTGGCGGCGTCGCTGCGCACCACGCCCGACGAGGTGCCCGCGCGAGTCACCGCGCTGCTCGACGAGCGGCGCCGGCTCGAGCGCGAGCTCGCCGAGGCGAAGAAGGCGCTGGCGCTGGGCGGCGGCGCCGGCGGTGCGCCCGCGGGGCCCGAGCAGGTCGGCGACGTGGCGTTCGTCGGCCAGGTGCTCGACGGCTTCGACGCCAAGGGCCTGCGCGGCGCGGTCGACGAGGCCAAGCAGCGCGTCGGCTCGGGGGTGGCGGCGGTGATCGCGGTCAACGACGGGCGCGCCTCGGTCGCGGTCGGCGTGACCGAGGACCTGGTGGCGCGCTTCAACGCGGTCGAGCTGCTGCGCCGCGCGGTCGCGGCGCTGGGCGGGCAGGGCGGCGGCGGTCGTCCCGACATGGCGCAGGGCGGCGGGCCGGACGGGTCGCAGGCGGCCGAGGCACTCGCCGCGATCCGCGCCGTGCTGGAAGAGGCGACCGCGGCAGCGTGACCGGCCGCGAGCGTGCCGCCTGCCGCCTCTGAGCTCCTGCATGCGTAGGAGCACGGCGCGGCGATCGGGGGTGGTGGAGAAGCGGGGAAAGCGTCGCTTGCCCCCCGGGCGCCACCCGCCGGATTGTCTCAGCCGTCACCTTCTGCTGTATCGTCGCGCGATGAACCGCACCTCCGCCGCGAGTCTGCTCGCGCTCGCCGCCGCCGCGCTCGCCCCTCCCGCCGTCGCGCGCCAGCTCACCATCGACGACGTCACGATGCTCAGCCGCGTCGGCGCGCCCACCCTGTCCGACGACGGGCGCTGGCTCGTCTGGGCGCAGCGCGAGACCGACTTCGACGCCGACCGCGGCCGCTACGACCTGTGGCGGCTCGACCTCTCGCGCCCCGGCGCGGCGCCCGAGAAGCTCGCCGCCGACCCGAAGCTCGACGAGAACGACCCGCAGATCGTCGGCACCACGGTCTATTTCACCGCCGACGACGCGATCTGGTCCGTGCCCCTCAGCGGCGGCACGCCGCGCCGGCTCACCGACTTCAAGGGCGGCTTCGGCGGCTTCAAGGTCGCGCCGACCGGCGACAAGCTCGTGGTCTGGGCCGACCGCAACCCCGGCGCGCCCACGCTGGAGCTGCCGATGGTCAAGCGCCGCGCCGACGCTGGCGCCGGCCGCACCTACGACCAGCTGTTCGTGCGCCACTGGGACACCTGGGCGGACGGCACCCGCTCGCAGCTGTTCGTGCTGCCGCTCACCGCGCAGGGCGCGCGCGGCAACGGGCGCTCGGTGATGGGCGGGCTGGTCGGCGACACGCCGTTCAAGCCCTATGGCGGCGGCGAGGAAGTGAGCTGGAGCCCTGAGGGCCGCACGCTCTATTTCGCGCTGCGCGAGGCGGGACGGATCGAGCCGCTGTCGACCAACCTCGACGTCTTCCAGGTGCCCGCCGACGCGAGCGCCGCGCCGACGAACCTCACCGCCGCCAACCGCGCCACCGACACGCAGCCGAGCGTCTCGCCCGATGGTCGCACGCTGGCCTATCTCGCGATGCGTCGCCCCGGCTACGAGGCCGATCGCTACGTGCTGACGCTGCGCGACCTCGCCACCGGGCGCTCGACCTCGCTGACCGAGCGCTGGGACCGCTCGATCGGCTCGCTGCGCTGGGCGCCGGACTCGCGCTCGCTCTTCGTCACCGCGGAGGACACGCAGGAGACCCCGCTGTGGCGCGTCGACGCCGCGAGCGGGCAGGTCACGCGCCTGACCGAGCAGGGCAATGTCGCCGCGGTGGCGGTCGGCGCGCGCGGCGCGGTGGTGGCGATGAACAGCCTCACCGCACCCGACGACTTCTACCGGGTCGCGCCCGGCCGCGCGCCCCAGCGGCTCACCAGCGTCAACGCCGCCAGGCTCGCCGGCATCGACATGCCCGCGGTCGAGCGGTTCAGCTTCAAGGGCGCCAACGACGACACCGTCTGGGGCTATGCGGTGCGTCCGGCGGGCAGCACCGGCAAGCTGCCGATCGCCTATATGGTCCATGGTGGGCCGCAGGGGTCGAGCAACAACAGCTGGTCCTATCGCTGGAACCCGGCGGTGTTCGCGGGCGCGGGCTACGCGCTGGTGGCGGTCGATTTCCACGGCTCCACCGGCTACGGCCAGGCCTTCACCGACGCGATCCGCGGCAATTGGGGCGGCTGGCCGCTAGAGGACCTGCAGAAGGGGCTCGCCGCGGCGACCGCCAGGTTCGACTGGATGGACGGCGGCAATGCCTGCGCGCTTGGCGCGAGCTACGGCGGCTATATGATGAACTGGATCGAGGGGCGCTGGCCCGATCGCTTCAAGTGCATCGTCCAGCACGACGGCGTCTTCGACGCGCGCGCGATGGCGTACGAGACCGAGGAGCTGTGGTTCGACGAGTGGGAGCACGGCGGCAAGGCCTATTTCGAGGACCCGCAGGCGTTCGAGAAGTGGAACCCGGTCAACTATGTCGAGCGCTGGAAGGCGCCCCAGCTGGTGATCACCGGCGAGAAGGACTTCCGCATCCCCTATACGCAGGGGCTGGCGGCCTTCACCGCGCTGCAACGGCGCGACATCCCGTCGCGGCTGCTGGTTTTCCCGGGCGAGAACCACTGGGTGCTCAAGCCCAAGGACTCGCGTCAATGGTACCGCGAGGTGATCGGCTGGATGAACCGCTGGACCGGCCGCGCGGCGCAGTGAGGGGCAGGGCGGAGGAACGAGCGAGGCTAACCTGGGTTGGTAGAAGCACCCGTCCAGGAGAGTGAAGATGTACGCTGCCCCGATCCGCTACCGCCCCGAGCTCGAGCAGGTGAAGCCCGACGAGGCGGATACGGTCGCGCAGCTCAACGCGACGTTCGACAAGATCCTGGAGACCACGCACGAGGATTACGGCCACGCCGTCCGCGCCGTGCATGCCAAGGCGCATGGCGTGCTCGAGGGGACGCTGACGATCGACGCCGACCTGCCGCCCGAGCTGGCGCAGGGCCTGTTCGCGACGCCGGGCGAGCATCGCGTGATGATGCGGCTCTCGACCAACCCGGGCGACATCCTGGACGACGCCATCTCGCTGCCGCGGGGGCTGGCGATCAAGGTGTTCGACGTCGACGGCGAGCGGCTGCCCGGCGCGGAAGGGCGCACGCAGGACTTCGTCATGGTCAACGGCAAGGTGTTCCAGGCCAAGGACGCTGACAAGTTCCTCGGCAGCCTCAAACTGCTCGCACCGACCACCGACGCGATCGAGGGCGGGAAGAAGATGCTGTCCGCGGTGCTGCGCGGGATCAGCAGCGCGATCGGGGCGGTCGGGATCGAGAGCCCGGCGATCAACTCGCTCGGCGGCGCGCCCAACGTCGACCCGGTCGGCGAGACCTATTACAGTGTGACGCCGTTCCGCTACGGTGACCTCGTCGCCAAGTTCAGCCTGCGGCCGATCGCGCCGGGGCTGCGCGCGCGAAAGGGCGACATCATCGAGACCGACGGTGAGCGCGACGCGATCCGCCGGACCGTCCAGGAGGACCTGCGGGACACCGACGGCGAGTGGGAGTTCCGCGTCCAGCTCGCCCGCGACGAGTCACGGCAGCCGATCGAGGACCCGACGGTCGAGTGGGACGAGGAGGAGGCGCCGTTCCAGCGTGTCGGGGTGATCCGCACCAAGGCGCAGGACAGCTGGGACGCGGCACGGGTCGAGCAGGTCAACGAGCAGATGCGCTTCAGCGTCTGGACCGGCCTTGCCGCCCATCGGCCGCTCGGCAACATCAACCGCGCGCGCCGCGACACGTATGAGCGTTCGGCCGAGTTCCGCGCGCGTGCCAACCGCTGCCCGATCCACGAGCCGGGTTGAGCCGGGGACCTTAGCCTCTCGTTAACCTCAAGCTTCTAGCCATTTCCTCACATGAATGAGGAAAACCGGGTGCGCGAGGGGCCGTTGTGGGACGCGATCAAGCGATCGCAGCTGGTGATCGAGTTCGCGCCCGACGGCACGATCACCTGGGTGAACGAGCGCTTCCTCCAGGCGATGGGGTATGGCGCGCGCGAGGTCGAGGGGCGGCACCATCGGCTGCTATGCCCCGCCGCCTTCGCCGACTCCCCCGACTATGCCGCGCTCTGGCACGCGCTCGCGCAGGGCAAGCACCAGAGCGGCCTGTTCGAGCGGGTCGCGCGCGACGGTAGCGCGGTGTGGCTGCGCGCGGTCTACACGCCGATCACCGACGACAGCGGCGCGGTCGAGCGGATCGTCAAATTCGCCAGCGACGTCACCGCGGAGGTGAACCTCGCCGACGAGGTCGAGCTGCGGCTGAGCGAGAGCCTGCGCTACCGCGGCGAGGCCGAGGTCGATCGCGGCAAGATGGAAGCGTTGATCGAGCAGCTCGGCAGCGTGGTCGACGCCATCGCCGGCATCGCGGCGCAGACCAACCTGCTCGCGCTGAATGCCTCGATCGAGGCGGCGCGCGCGGGCGACGCGGGGCGCGGCTTCGCGGTGGTCGCCGCTGAGGTGAAGAAGCTGGCGGGCGACACCCAGGCGGCGACTCTGCGCGCGCGCCAGATGATCGCGGCGTAGCGAGCGGCGCGCCCCTGGAGCCCGACTCACCGGGGTTTAAGTGGGCTTCGGCTAAGGCCGGAGCCAAGCTCCCTGGGAACGACGCGCGTGGCTCTGGGCTCCTGCCCGCGCAGGAGCACGCCCGCCCGTCGGACGTGGCGCATCCCTCTCATCGATCGGCGTCGATCCCCCCTCGCTGCCGCCGCCGGATCAGGCCCTCCTGCGCCACGCTCGCCACCAGCCGCCCGTCACGCGCGTAGATCGCGCCGCGGTTGTATCCGCGTCCGCCGCCGGCCCAGGGACTGTCCGACGCGTACAATAGCCACTCGTCCACCCGCGCCGGGGCGTGCAGCCACAGTGCATGGTCGAGGCTGGCGGTCTGCATCCCGGGCGTGGTCCAGCTCACCCCGTGCGGCAGCATCGCGGTGCTGAGCAGCGCGGTGTCGCTGGCATAGGCGAGCAGCGCGCGGTGCACCGCCGGATCGTCGCCGAGCGGTGCCACCGCGCGGAACCAGCTGTGCTGCACCGGCTCGCGCGGTGCGGGATCGGTCCAGCGCCGCGGCGCGACGGGGCGGAACTCGATCGGCCGCTCGCGCAGCAGCGCGGCGCGCCAGCGCTCGGGAATGCTCTCGCGCTGCTCGATCCGCCACTCGCGCTCGCTCCGCAGCGTCTCGGGACCGGGCACCTCGGGCATCGGCGCCTGGTGGTGGAAGCCTTCCTCCTCGCGCTGGAACGAGGCGGTGAGCGTCAGGATCGGCCGCTCGTCCTGCCACGCCACGACGCGGCGCGTGGCGAAGCTGGCACCGTCGAAGTCGCGGGTCACGCGATAGTCGATCGGCGCCGCCTCGGACCCCGGCCGCATGAAATAGCCGTGGAGCGAGTGCGCCGCGCGGCCGGCGACCGTGCGCTGCGCTGCCTGGAGCGCCTGCGCCACGACCTGACCGCCGAACACTCGCCCGATCCCGCCGGTCGAGCGGCGCCCGCGGAACAGGTCGACGTCGACCGCGACGACGTCGAGCAGGTCGACGAGGTCGGCGACGAGTGCCGCCGGCGTTGCCTCCTCCATCGCGCGGGTCAGTAGCCGGCGGCGCGCGCGAGCCGTTCGGCGTGATAGTGCGCGTCGCCGAACATCTCGGCGAGCACGCGCGCGCGCTTCATGTAGAAGCCGACGTCATATTCGTCGGTCATGCCGATCCCGCCGTGCATCTGCACGCTCTCCTGCACCGACAGCGTGGTCGCCAGCCCGGTCATCGCCTTGGCGACGGAGACCGCCTCGTCGGCGGCGTCGCTGCCGGCGTCGAGCAACTGCTGTGCCTTGAGCAAAGCGGCGCGCGCCACCTCCATCTCGCTGTAGAGATGCGCGGCACGGTGCTGGAGCGCCTGGAAGCTGCCGATCGGCACGCCGAACTGCTTGCGCTGCTTGAGATAAGCGATCGTCATGTCCATCGCGCCGGCGCCGACTCCGACCAACTCGGCCGCCGCGCCGGTGCGCCCGGCACGCAGCGCGCGGTCGAGCACGGCGCGGCCGGCGTCGACCTCGCCGAGCACCGCGTCGGCGTCGACCGTGACGTCCTCCAGCGTCAGCCGAGCGGCGACGCTGGAGTCGGCGAGCCGCTCGGGTGTGGCGTCGAGGCCCGGCGCGTCGCGCGGCACCGCGAACAGCGTGACCCCCTCGGCGTCGTCGTCCGCGCCCGCGGTGCGCGCGGCGATGATCAGCACGTCGGCGACATGGCCGTGGGTGACGAACTGCTTGGCACCAGACAGGCGGAAGCCGTTGCCCTCGCGCTCGGCGCGGAGCGCGACGCGGTCGCGGTGCTTGGCGCCCTCGTCGATCGCGAGCGCGGCGACGGTCTCGCCGGCGAGGATACCCGGGTACCAGCGCTCGGCCTGCGCGCCGCCGCGCAGCGCCTCCACCGCGGCGACCGCGGTGGTGAGGAAGGGGGAGGGCGACAGGTTGCGTCCGATCTCCTCGAGCACCACCCCCGCCTCGACGTGGCCGAGCCCGAGCCCGCCCTGCTCCTCGCCGATCAGGATGCCGGTGAAGCCCATCTCGGCGAACTGCTTCCATAGGTCGCGCGAGAAGCCGGCCGGGTCGCCGGCGTCGCGCAGGCGGCGCAGGTGGGAGACGGGGGCGTGCTCGGCGACGAAGTCCCTGGCGGTGTCGCGGAGCATCGTCTGTTCGTCGTTGAGGTAGAGCGGCATGGTCGGACTCCTTTCTCCCTCTCCCGTGGGGAAAGGGGCGGGGTGGGGGTGAGGCGCGGTGGCGCTTCCTCTCACCCTCACCCTTCCGCCGCGCTGGCGCGCGGCTCCTTCCCTCTCCCGTCGGGAGAGGGTCTATGGCTCACGCCCCCGGCAGCTCGAGGATACGCTTGGCGACGATGTTGAGCTGGATCTCGCTCGTCCCGCCCTCGATCGAATTGGCCTTGGTGCGCAGCCAGGCGCGCGCGCCCGCGCCGCCGCGCGACCGCTCACTCTCCCACTCGAGCGCGTCCGACCCACCCGCCGCCATCATCAACTCGTGGCGCGCCTTGTTCAGCTCGGTGCCGACGTACTTCATCATGCTCGGCTGCGCGGGATGCGCGCGGCCCGCCTTGAGCTCGTCGATGAAGCGCTCCGACATCGCCGCGAACGCCCTGGCGCGGACCTCGAACAAAGCGATCTGCGCGCGCAGCAGCGGGTCGGCGAGGCGGCCGTCGTGGTCGAGCCCGACCGTCGCGATCGCGCCCTCCACCAGCGGGTTGCGCCCGCCGCTCGCCAGCCCCATGCCGCTGATCATCTCGCGCTCGTGGCCGAGAAGATATTTGGCGACGTCCCAGCCCTTGTTCTCGTCGTGCACGCGGTTGGCCTTGGGCACCTTCACGTCGTCCATGAAGGTCTCGCAGAAGGGCGAATAGCCGCTGATCAGCAGGATCGGCTTGGTCGAGACCCCGGGCGAGTCCATGTCGAACAGCACGAAGCTGATCCCGCCCTGCTTCGATTCCTTGCTCGTCCGCACGAGGCAGAAGATCCAGTCGGCCTTGTCGGCATAGCTGGTCCACACCTTCTGGCCGTTGACGACATAATGGTCGCCCGCGTCCACGGCGCTGGCGGCGAGGCCGGCGAGGTCGGAACCGGCGTTGGGCTCGGAATAGCCCTGGCACCAGCGGATCTCACCGCGCGCGATCCTCGGCAGATGCTCCCGCTTCTGCGCCTCGGTGCCATATCGGAGCAGCGCCGGGCCGAGCATCGAGATGCCGAACGAGTTGAGCGGGTTGCGCGCGCGGATCGCGGCCATCTCCTCGCGCAGCACCTTGGTCTCGGCCGGGGAGAGCCCGCCCCCGCCATAGTCCTTGGGCCAGTCGGGGACGGTCCAGCCGCGCTCCGCCATCGCCCTGAGCCAGCGCGCCTGCGGCGGGTTGGCCGCGGGATCGTAGCGCCGGCCGCCCCAGCAGATGTCGGTGTCGGCGCGGACCGGCTCGCGCATCTCGGGCGGGCAGTGTTCGGCCAGCCAGGCGCGGGTCTCGGCGCGGAAGGTGTCGAGGTCGGTCATCGGCGGGTCCTCGCTTGAGACATAAGTGGGTCGCGGACGGCGGCCGTACAGTCGAGGGCGGCGGTGCCGACCGCCGCCGTCATCCCGGACGTGTTCCGGGATGCACCGTGCCGCTTACTCAGGCGTGGCGGCGCGTGCGGGACAGTGGATCCTGAAACGAGTTCAGGATGACGCCGGCGGGTGGGGACAAGTCGCGTGCCATGACTGGCCGAACCAGGCCTTCTATCTCGCGACCGCCCACCATCCCGAGCCGTCACTTGATCTCACCCGCGCGCAGGCTCTTCGCCACGGTGAAGCCGTGCTTCTCCAGCCCGGCGACGACCTTGTCATAGCCCTCGGTCTTGGCCCAGAACATCGGGCCGCCGCGATAGACCGGCCAGCCATAGCCGTAGATCCACACCACATCGACGTCGGACGCGCGCTGCGCCTTGCCCTCCTCCAGGATCAGCGCGCCCTCATTCACCATCGGGTAGAGCGTGCGCTCGACGATCTCCTCGTCGGTCACCTCATGCTGCGGCGTGCCGGTCCGCTCGCGCCACTCCTGGATGATCTCGGCGACGCGCGGGGAGGGGGTGGGGGTGCGCTTCTCGTCATAGTCGTAGAAGCCGGCCTGCTTCTTCTGCCCCCATCGGCCCTCGGCGGCGAGCGCGTCGCGGACGCTCTCGATCCGGCTCGGGTCGCGGTGCCAGCCGATATCGACGCCGGCGAGATCGGCCATCTGGAACGGCCCCATCGGCATGCCGAACTCGGTGTGGACTCGGTCGATCTGCTCGGGCGTGGCGCCCTCCAGCAGCAGCTTGTTGGCCTCGACCTGGCGCGGCATCAGCATGCGATTGCCGATGAAGCCGTAGGTGACGCCCGCCACCACCGCGACCTTCCGGATCTTCTTGGCCAGCGCCATCACCGTCGCGAGCACGTCGGGCGCGGTCCTCGCACCGCGCACCACCTCGAGCAGCTTCATCACGTTGGCGGGCGAGAAGAAGTGCATGCCGAGCACGTCCTGCGGCCGCCGCGTGCAGGCGGCGATCGCGTCGATGTCGAGATAGGAGGTGTTCGACGCGAGGATCGCGCCCGGCTTGGCGATACCGTCGAGCCGCGCGAAGATCTCCTTCTTCACGTCCATGTTCTCGTACACCGCCTCGATCACGAGGTCGCAGTCCGCCAGCGAGTCGAAGTCGAGCGTCGGCGTCAGCGCCGCCATCGCCGCCTCGACCTGCTCGGGCCTCATTCGCCCCTTGGCCGCGGTCGCCTCGTAGTTCCTGCGGATCACGCCCGTGCCGCGATCGAGCGCCTCCCGCGCGGTCTCGACGATCGTCACCGGGATCCCGGCGGAGAGGAAGTTCATCGCGATGCCGCCGCCCATCGTCCCCGCGCCGATCACGCCCACGCGCGCGATCGGGCGCAGCGCGATGTCGGCCGGCACGTCGTCGATCTTGCCGGCCTGGCGCTCGGCGAAGAAGATGTGGCGCTGCGCCGCCGACTGCACGCCCATAATGAGCCGCATGAACTCCTGGCGCTCATAGGCGAGTCCCTCGGCGAAGGGCAGCTCGGTCGCCTTGACGACGCAGGCGATATTGGCGGCGGGCGCGTCGAAGCCGCGGAAGCGGCGGGCGTTCTCCTTCTGGAAGGCGGCGACGGCCGACGGATCGGGCGCGGCGGTCTTCTCCGCGGCGCGCGGGATCGGGCGCTTGTCCTTGATCTCCTCCGCGAAGGCGAGCGCGTCGGCGGCGAGGCTGTCCTCGCCGACCACGCGGTCGATCAGCCCGGCCTCCTGCGCGCGCTTGGCCGAGATCGGTTCGCCCTTGGCGGTCATCTCGAGCGCCAGCGCCACGCCGCCGAGCCGCGGCAGCCGCTGCGTGCCGCCCGCGCCGGGCAGCAGGCCGAGCTTCACCTCGGGCGTGCCGATCTTCGCCGAGGGCACCGCCACGCGATAGTGGCAGCCGAGCGCCACCTCGCAGCCGCCGCCCAGCGCGGTGCCGTGGATCGCGGCGACGACGGGTTTGCCGCACGCCTCGATCATGTCGACCAGCACGGGCAGCAGCGGCTCGACCGGTGGCTTGCCGAACTCGGTGATGTCCGCGCCCGCGAAGAAGGTGCGCCCGTCGCAGCGGATCACCATCGCCGCGATCGACTGGTCCGCCACGCCCTCCTTGATCGCCGCCTCCAGTCCGACGCGCACCGCGGCGCCGAGCGCGTTCACCGGGGGATTGTCGGCGACGATCACGAGCACGTCGCCGTGGCGCTCGGTGCGGATCGGGGAGGGAGAGGTCATGCGTGCGGTGCTCCTGCGGCGGTGTCGTTGTGGGGTGCGCTGGTCGGAATGGGGCAGTGAACGCGCGGAGGGCAGCGACGCCGCCTCTCCCCGCGCTGCCGGACGCGACGTGACGGTCGCCTCGTTCGGCTGGCAAGCCGCGACATCACTCCGTTGCCCTCCATACCTCACCTTCGAACGACTGGGGTTTGTATCGCCCCGACCACGTCGAAAATCAACTCACGTCTGGCGAACTGGCGGACCCGATGTTCGAGCGATGGCATGTGGCGCCGATGGCAGGGGAGGACGAGGTGCGCCGGACGCGCAGACGGACGAGGCAGTGTGCCTGGCCCCGACCGCGGCGAGGAGCGTCATCGCGACGAGAGAGGTGGTCTGTCGCGCGGCGCTGCCGCCCCCGTCCGATGACCTCATGCCGATGCGCGCCCAGCGGCGAGCGACGGCATCGGCGGGTCGCTGCCGTGCGACGCCATCGGCCAGATCGGCGAGCGTGAGTTCAAGGGCTTGTTCTGGGAACGTTTCGCGGCGTAGGGCTGTTGCTCGATACAGCGGGGGGAGCAGTGATGCGAGTGACACGGGACTTCCTCCGGGGGCGCGGTCGCGAGTCGATGAGCGAGGCCGACAAGGAGATCCTCGAGCGCGCGGTCGAGCGGGTCGAGACGTTGCCGGCACGCACGATCGTGACCCGACGCGGCGATCGTCTGCGCTACAGCACGCTGCTGCTCGACGGTGCGATGTGCCGTTACATGGACGCGCGCGACGGCTTCCGTCAGCTCGTCGCCTTGCAAGTGCCCGGCGACTTCGTCGACCTGCACGGCTACCCGCTGCGGCGGCTCGATCATGACGTCGGCACGCTGACCGAGGCGCGCGTGGCGATGATCTCGCACGCGGCGATCGACTCGATCGTCGCCGATCAGCCCCAGCTCGCGCGCATCCTGTGGCGCTCGACGCTGCTCGACGCCGCGCTGCATCGCGAGTGGATCTTCCGCATCGGCCGGCTCGACGCGGCGGGGCGGATCGCGCATTTCCTGCTCGAGACGTATCATCGGCTCAAGGCGACGGGGCGCGGCAGCGACGGCGTGTTCGAGCTCGCCCTCATCCAGCAGGACCTCGGCGAGGCGTGCGGGCTCACCAGCGTCCACGTCAACCGCACGCTGCGCCGGCTGCGCGAGGAGAGACTCGTCGAGGCGGCCCGCGGCACGGTGACGATCCTCGACGAGGCCGGGCTGGCGCGCGTCGGCGAGTTCGACTCCGACTACCTCTACCTCAAGGAAGGGCCCTGGCAGGCCGCCGCGGCCTGACGTCGACGCGCTTTCGCGCCGCCTTTCCTCTCGCTAGGTTGATCCGATGGCCGACTCCCCGCCGCCGACCCCAGCGCCGGGCGCGCTACCGCCCGACGCCGCCGCTCTGTCGGCCGAGGGTGACCCGCAGGTGGTGCTGCGGCGCGACCGGCTGCTCGCCGCGCTGACGCTGACCGCGGGGGTCGGGCTGATGCTCGGCCTGCCGTTCGCGCTGAAGGCGGGCGCCGAGTTCTTCATGCCGACCGCGGTGGCGCTGGTGGTGGCGCTCGCGCTGATCCCGCTGCTCGAGTGGCTCGAGCGGCGTCGGCTGCCCTCGGCGGTGGCGGCGCTGGTCTGCGTGCTGCTGTTCCTGGTGATCGCCAACGTCGCGCTGGCCGCCATCGTGGTGCCGGCGACCGAGTTCTTCCGCCTGCTGCCCTCGCGGATCGGGCGCATCCAGGACAATCTCGCGCCGCTGCTGGATCTCTATTCCAGTCTCGAGAAATACGCCAACCGCACCTTGCGGCAGATCGCCAGCACCCCGGTGCGCCCGTCGCCGACGGCGGCGGTGGCGCCGCCCAGCTCGATCGTCGAGCTGGCCGCCACCTCGGCGCCGGCGGTGATCATCCAGGTGTTCTACGCGATCCTCGTCGCGTTCTTCTTCCTCTCGGGCTGGACGCGCACGCGCGAGCGGATGATCACCGAGCGCGCCAGCTTCGGTGGCGCCATGGCGACCGCGCGCGTCCTGCAGGAGATGGTCGACGACGTCTCCTCCTACCTCGGCACGATCACCGTGATCAACGTGGCGCTCGGCGCGATCATCGCCGGCGCGCTCCACCTGCTCGGCATGCCCTTCCCGCTGATGTGGGGCGGGATCGTCGCGCTGCTCAACTACATCCCTTATTTCGGGCCGGTGGTGGCGGCGCTGCTGCTCGCGGTCGGCGGGCTGATGACCTTCAGCGACGTGTGGACCGCGCTGTCGGCGCCCGCCATCATGTACGGCGCGCACCTGATCGAGGCGAACGTCGTGACTCCGCTGATCGTCGGCCACCGGCTGACGATCAACCCGGTGATGATCCTGATCTCCATCTCCTTCTGGGGATGGGTGTGGGGGACGGTGGGGGCGCTGCTGGCGGTACCGATCCTGATCATCGTGCAGACCATCCTGTCGGCCGCGGGGCGCCCCGATATCGCCGGTTTCCTGTTCGAGCACGGCACGCTGACTCGCACCCGCGAGGGACGGCCCGGGGTGCTCGCGCGGCGCGGCGAGAAAGACGCCGAATAGCCGTTGACAGCCCCCGGCGTGCCGCCTAGTTGGCGCGCCTCACGCTTCTGCAAGCGGGTGTAGCTCAGTTGGTTAGAGCGCCGGCCTGTCACGCCGGAGGTCGCGGGTTCGAGCCCCGTCACTCGCGCCACCCCTCGGGGAGGCCGCAGATCCAAGCATGACCGTCGTCTCAGCGCGTCGGGCCGTCGCCGGTCCGAGGTGTCACACGCGGGTGTAGCTCAGTTGGTTAGAGCGCCGGCCTGTCACGCCGGAGGTCGCGGGTTCGAGCCCCGTCACTCGCGCCACGGTCCGTGGTGGTCGCGGTCGCGGGTGATCGCGACATCATCTCACCGCCAGCGCCCGGTCTCCATCCAGCGCAGCAGCGGCTTGAGCGGCGTGATCCACACGATACCGGTCACCAGGTAGAAGCCGAGCTGGAGCAACGCGGGCCAGCGTCCGATCACCCCCGACAGCGACGCGATCGCCACGCACCACAGCGCGATCAGCAGCAGGATCGCGAGCATGCCCACGGGCTTGCGCCACGACGGCGTCATCGCACCGTCCCCGTGAGCCAGCCGCGCTCGGTCACGATCGCGTCGAGCGGGGCGTCCCAGGGGTCGGGCGTGATCGAGTCGAGCTGCTGCACGCTCCACGCGATACCGATGCGCCGCGCCGCGGGATAGGCCGCGAAGGCACGGTCGTAATGACCCGCTCCCTGGCCGATGCGGTTGAGTGCGGCGTCGAACGCCACCAACGGGGTGAGCACCAGGTCGGGCACCACCTCGTCGCGCGCGCCATCGGGCTGACGCAGACCGAACGGCCCCGCCGCGAGCGCGTGATCGGCCTCCCAGGCGAGGAAGCGGATCGGGGTGGCGCGATCGACCACATGGGGCAGGGCGAGCAGGCAGCCCGCGGCTCGCGCGGCGGTCTCCAGCGCACGAGGGTCGGCCTCGCTGCCCAGCGGCGCGTAGCTCGCCACGACCAGTCCGGGCGCGAGCAGCGCGACGAACTCGCGCGGGCAGGGCAGAGCGGGAGCGCCCGCCGCGACGAACGAGTCGCGTGCCGCGCGCGCCGCGGCGCGGAGCGCGCGCTTATCAGCCATGGGGAGAGCGGGTGGCGGGACCGCCGTGGCCGTTGGCCGGAGTATCCACTGACGCCCAGTACGTCAGGTGGGAGTCATATACGTCGGACCAGGATCCGGGCAGGGACAACCCCCATGGAAGATGAATAGCCTCAGGGATATTTGTAAGCTCGTACCGGGCAGAACCCGCCGACCCCTATCTAGGAGGTCGGGGGCGCCTGCTCAAGGGCCGCGGCGAGCTTCTCGAGCCGTTCCGACAGGCGGTCGAGCGCGATGCCCTCGGGAGTCTCGGGCGGGGGCGCCTCGCGCGCCTCGATCAGCGAGTCGGCCACCATCAGCGCGGCGAGCAGCATGGTGCGGTTGACCCCGCCCGCGCCGGCGGCACGGCGCGCGTCGTCCCAGCGCTCGTCGATCAGCGCCGCGGCCTGCATCAGCCGCGCCTCGCCGCCGTCGCCGCAGCCGAGGTCGTAGCTGGTCTCGCCGATGCGCAGCGTCACTCTCGCCATCAGTCCTGCCCCCCGCGCGCGATGATCTCGTCGAGCGCGGCCACGGCCTCGCCCATCTTTTCCCTGAGCGCGGCGTGGCGGCGCGCGAGCGTGGCGGCGGCGGCGAGCCGCTGTTCCAAGACGCGTTCGACGCGGGTGATGGCGGCATCGAGCCGGTCGATCGCTGGGTTGTCCATGGACAGAGGCGATAGGATCGCGCGCGCGCGCCGACAAGATGGCGTCGAGACGAGCGGATGCACCGCAGCGGTTGACGGCCGCGCGCCGTCCGGCGCAAAGACCCGCGCGACACCGAACTTACGGCGGAGACAGGCGCATGACCAAGGTAGCGATCAACGGCTTCGGGCGGATCGGGCGGCTGGTGGCGCGCGCGCTGATCGAGCGCGGCAGCGACCTCGAGCTGGTGGCGATCAACGACCTGGCCGACACCAAGTCCAACGCGTGGCTGTTCAGCCGCGACAGCGTCCACGGCAAATATGCCGGCACGGTCGAGGCCGACGGGCAGGACATGGTGATCGACGGCAAGCGCATCCGAGTCACCGCCGAGCGCGACCCCGCCAACCTCCCGCACCGCGAGCTGGGCGTCGACATCGTGCTGGAGTGCACCGGCTTCTTCACCGACCGCGCCAGCGCGCAGAAGCACATCGACGCCGGTGCGAAGAAGGTGCTGATCTCGGCACCCGCCAAGAACGTCGACCTCACCGTCGTCTATGGCGTCAACCACGACAAGCTCGAGGCCGGGCACACGATCGTGTCGAACGCGTCGTGCACCACCAACTGCCTCGCGCCGGTCGCCAAGGTGCTCAACGACGCGATCGGGATCGAGCGCGGCCTGATGACCACGATCCACGCTTATACCAACGACCAGAAGATCCTCGACCAGATCCACAGCGACCTGCGCCGCGCGCGGGCGGCGGCGATGAACATCATCCCGACCACCACCGGCGCGGCGCGCGCGGTGGGCGAGGTGCTGCCCGAGCTGAAGGGCAAGCTGGACGGCTCGGCGATCCGCGTGCCCGTGCCCGACGGCAGCCTCGTCGACCTCACCTTCACGCCCAAGCGCGACACCAGCAAGGAAGAGGTCAACCAGCTGCTCAAGGCCGCGGCCGAGGGCGCGATGAAGGGCGTGCTGCATTATTCGGACGAGCCGCTCGTCTCGATCGACATCGTCCACACGCCTTACTCTTCGACGGTCGACAGCCTGGAGACCGCGGTGATCGACGGCAAGCTGGTGCGCGTCGTCAGCTGGTACGACAATGAGTGGGGCTTCTCCAACCGCATGGTCGATACAGCGACCGCGATGGCGAAGCTCGGCTGAGGCGGGCGCGGGCGTGGCCGCCATGCTGCTGGGCATCGCGCGTCACGCCCGCTCGCGCGCGCCGGTCGAGACGGTGACTCACGCCGAGGTGTCGCCCGCGGGCGGCATCCACGGCGACTTCCGCGGCGCGATGCGCGGCCAGCCGTACAAGCGCCAGGTCACGCTGATCGAGCGCGGCGACTGGGAGGCGGCGATGCGGCAGGTCGGCCACTCGATCGACTGGTCCGAGCGGCGCGCCAACCTGCTGGTCGACGGCGTCGACCTGCCACAGCGCCCGGGGGCGCGGGTGCGCATCGGGGCGGACGTCGTGCTGGAGATCACGCGCGAGTGCGACCCGTGCGAGCGCATGGAGGCGCTGGCGCCCGGGCTGCGCGAGGCGCTGACGCCGGATTGGCGCGGCGGCGCCTGCGCGATGGTGATACAGGGCGGCACGATCGCCGTCGGTGACCCGATCAGGATCGAGGACTCATGACCAAGGCTTTTCGAACGCTCGATGATATCGGCGACGTCGCGGGCAGGCGCGTGCTCGTCCGCGAGGATCTGAACGTGCCCTTCAAGGACGGCCATGTCACCGACGACACGCGGCTGCGCGCCACCGTCGCGACCGTGGCGGAACTCGCCGACAAGGGCGCGATCGTCCTCGTGCTCGCGCATTTCGGCCGCCCCAAGGGGCAGCCCGCGCCCGAGTTCTCGCTCGCGCAGATCACCAGGCCCTATGAGAGCGTGCTGGGGCGCCCGGTGCGCTTCGTCGACTGGGCGGGCGCGGCCGACGCGATCGCGACGCTCCGGCCGGGCGACGTCGCGGTGCTGGAGAACACGCGCTTCTTCACCGGCGAGGAGAAGAACGACCGCGAGACGATCGACCGCATCGCCGCGCTGGGCGACCTCTACGTCAACGACGCTTTCTCCGCCGCGCACCGCGCGCATGCCTCGACCGCGGGGCTGGCGCAGGTGCTGCCGGCCTATGCCGGCCGCGCGATGGAGGCCGAGCTCGACGCGCTGGAGCAGGCGCTGGGTGCGCCCCAGCATCCCGTCGCGGCGGTGGTCGGCGGTGCCAAGGTCTCGACCAAGCTCGACGTGCTCAAGCATCTCGTCGGCAAGGTGGATCACCTCATCATCGGCGGCGGCATGGCCAACACCTTCCTCGCCGCGCGCGGCGTGAACGTGGGCAAGAGCCTGTGCGAGCACGACCTCACTGGCACCGCCGAGGAGATA
This sequence comes from Sphingomonas folli, assembly GCF_019429525.1. GTDB lineage: Bacteria > Pseudomonadota > Alphaproteobacteria > Sphingomonadales > Sphingomonadaceae > Sphingomonas > Sphingomonas folii. The sequence goes on from NZ_JAHXZL010000001.1 coordinate 84,630, forward strand.
TTGGAGGCGGCCGAGCGCGCCGGCTGCACCGTCCATCTGCCCTATGACGTGGTGGTGGCGACCGAGTTCCGCGCCAACCCGCCGGTGCGCACGGTCAACGTCCACGAGGTCGCCGCCGACGAGATGATCCTCGACGTCGGCCCGGCCGCGGTCGAGGCCTTGGGCGACGTGCTCAAGACCTGCCGCACCCTGGTGTGGAACGGCCCGCTCGGCGCGTTCGAGACGCCGCCGTTCGACGCGGCGACCGTGGCGTTGGCGCGCACCGCGGCGGCGCTGACCAAGGAGGGCAGCCTGGTCTCGGTGGCGGGTGGCGGCGACACGGTCGCGGCGCTCAACCAGGCGGGCGTGGCGGAGCAGTTCAGCTTCGTCTCGACCGCGGGGGGTGCCTTCCTCGAGTGGATGGAAGGGCGCGAACTGCCGGGCGTCGCGGCGCTTAAGCGCTGAGCGACGCCGTGCTCCCGCGGACGCGGGAGCCCAGGGCCGTGGGCGTCACGCGTGTGATCCTGGGTCCCCGCTTGCGCAGGGACACGGGCGGCTGCTGCCCGAAGGCGCCTGCTCACTCCGCCGGCCGCGTCGCGATCAAGGCGTTGGATACCATCGTCAGCACCGCGACGTCGTGCTGGTTGAAGGCGGTGAGCCGGCTCTTGTAGATCCCCATCTCGGGGCGCGAGCGCGACGCGCGCTTCTCCAGCACCTCGGTCTCGCAGCGCAGCGTGTCGCCCGGGAAGACCGGGGTGAGCCAGCGCAGCGCGTCGATCCCGGGCGAACCGAGCCCCGCCTGCTCGACGGCGCGGAGCTGTTCGACCAGCATCGCCATCACCATCGCGCACGTGTGCCAGCCGCTCGCCGACAGCCGGCCGAAATGGGTCGCCGCCGCGGCCTCCTCGGAGAGGTGGAATGGCTGCGGGTCGAACTTGCGCGCGAAGTCGACCACCTCCTCGCGCGTCACCGCATAATGGCCGAAGCGCGCGGTGGCGCCGACGACGATGTCCTCGAGATATTGCACGGGCGCGGCTCTCCTCTCGCGCGCCACTCCGCCACGTCCGCCGCCGCGGTTCAAGCCATCGCGGCGTGCCTCACCGCCGCATCACCGCGCGGAACGGGCGATCGTCGCCGTCCAGACCGCGCCCGGCCGGGAGGCCGAGCAGGTCGCGCAGCAGCGGCGCCACGTCGGTATTGTCGAAGCTGGGCAGTCGCCTGCCCGCGGCGAAGGCGGGGCCGTGGGCGATGAACACAGCGCGCATGTCGGGCGAGTCGTTGTCATAGCCGTGCGCACCGCGGTGGCCGGCCTCGTCCGTCGCGCTCCTGGCGAGGATCCAGCCGCCCGCCGGACCGTCCTCGGCGAGGCAGAGGAAGGCGGGCACGCGGGGGTTCCGGCCGTAGCGGAAGCGCGGCGGCAAGGCCTGTCTGCGCCAGCAGGTCATGTGCGGGTGCGGGCGCAGCAGCGCGCGCGCGACCGCGAGGTCGCGACCCGGGAGCGGCACGAGCGTCGCATAGGGGCCGCTCTCGATCACCCGGGCGTCGGTCGCCGGCACGATCGAGTCGATGGCGATCCGCCGCTCGGGCGCGATCGGCGCCATGCCATGGTCGGAGACGATCACGAGATTGGCGCCCTGGCCCAGCGCGGCGAGTCCATCGACGAGCCGCCCGACGCTCGCGTCCACCGCGGACACGGCCGACAGGGTGCGTCGGTCGGCGGGACCATATTCGTGTCCGGCGGTGTCGACCTCGTCGAAGTAGAGCGTGACGAAGCGCGGCCGCGTCTCGGCCGGGCGACGCAGCCAGTCGATCACCGAGTCGACGCGCTGACGGTCGCTCACCGCCTCGTTATACTGCTGCCAGTCGCGCGGGCGCGTGCCGCCGCTGATCTCCCGCGGCCGAGCGGCGTCGCGCGTGCCGCCCCAGGCGACGTTCGCGCCCGGCCAGAACATCGTCGCGGTCGGGATACCGGCGCGCTCGGCGGTGACCCATAGCGGCTTGGCCGTGTTCCACCAGAACGGGTCATCGCTCGCCATGGTGAAGGTCTCGCCGGGGCGCGCGGCGTCCTCCATCCGATTGGCGACGAGGCCGTGGCGGTCGGGCACCAGCCCCGTGACGAGCGTCCAGTGGTTGGGGAAGGTCTTGGACGGGAAGGACGGTCGCATCGCCGCGCTCACACCCTCCGCGGCCAGCGCCGACAGCCGCGGGGTGACGCCGCGGTCGAGGTAATCGGGGCGGAAGCCGTCGATCGAGACGAGGATGGTGACGGGCGCGCGCGTAATCGTCGATGCCGTGCCTGCGCCGGCGACGCCGGCGGGGGCAGCGGGCGCGGTCACCGGTGGCAGCGCACGCGGGGTATAGGGGTAGGCGCAGGCGCCCAGGGCGAGCAGCGCGGCGGCGAGAAGCGGGCGAAGCGTCATCCCGGGCGTTTACGCCGCTGAGATGACGGCGGAAAGTCTCGCGACCCGGTGGAGGATCCTCGCCGCGACCCGGCGAGGATCCATGGGCGCTACAGCCCCACCGCGAACTTGGCGAAGAGCGTCCAACTCACCGGCGCGTCGCCGTAGGCCGCGTTCAGCGCCGCCGGCTTGGCATAGGCCGCCACCGTGCCGCCGAGCGCCACCCCGAGCGGTCCGACGATCGGCAGCCGATAGGCGTATCCCGCCTCCGCCTTGGTAACGCGGAAACGCCGGTCGTGGAGCGGGTCGTCATGGTCGGGGAAGAGCTCGTCGTTGGCGACATTCTCCACCCGCGCGAAGACGGCGTGGCGCCGCGTCAGCTCGTAGGTCGCCTCGGCGAGGAAGGCGTCGAGCATGTCGCCCGGGCGGCGGTCCTTGCGCGACCAGGCCAAGGTTGTCGCCAGCCCGGCGCGCGCATATTGCACGCTGGCGGTGGTGCGGTCCTCGTCCTCGCCGGGGTGGAGCGCCTCGGGTTGCTCGAGCCGGCCGTGGCTGACCTGCAGCGCGACATGGGGCGAGGGAGTCCAGGTGCCGCGCACGCTCCACGAATCGAGCCTGACGGGATCGAAGCCCCAGCGCCGCTCGTCGGGCTCGCGCCCCTTGAACCATGATCCTTCCAACTGGACCTTGGGGGCGGACACGCCCGCGGTGAGCACGCCATAGGTGATGTGGGTCGAGTCGAACCAATGGTGCGTGATCGGGGACATCGGCAGGTAGCGCGCCGAGCCGCGGTGCATGAAGGCGCTGGGGCCGAGCGCCGGCTCGCCGACGGGGGCGGCGTAGACGAACAGGCTGGTGTCGCCGCCGAGGCGATAGTCGAGCCGCGCGGCCAGCTCCATGAACAGGTCGTGCGGGTGCTGGCGGTCGACGAGCGCCTGCCCGTTCGCGGTCTCCCCGGTGGCGAACAGGTTGGGATAGCCGCGCGCGCCCATCGCCGGCTCCAGACTGCCCATGCCGCGGAGCTGGAGGTGGACCCGCTCGCTGACGTCCTTGTCCGCCATCACCATCGCCATCGACTGGACATAGGCGCCGTCGCCGCCGCGCGGTCCGCCCTGCTCGGTCGCCATGGCCCAGGCATAGCCGTGCGCCATCAGCATCCAGTCGCCGGCGTGGAGCATCAGGCCGCGCATCGGTCCCTCGCCGGCGGGGTTGCGCGCGGTGCCGCTGCCGGGGGTGTACCAGCCGGCGGCGGTGCCCATCGTCATGCCCGGCATCGCCGCGCCCTCGGGGGCGCGCGCGAGCGCGGCGTCGGACGCGTCGCGCCACCCGGGCGGGGCGGTGACCTGCGGCATCGCGTGCATCATGCCGGCGTGCGGACCTGGCCGGGGCGAGGATGCAGGCGGCATGGCGGCGTCGTCCATCGCGCGGTGGTCCATCTCTCCAGCCTCGCGGGCGGTCGGGGCGGCGCTGGGCGAGGGGGCGGGTGAGGCGGTGGGCGCGTGATCATGGTGCTGCGCGGACGCGAGCGCCGGGCACAGCGCCGCCGCCGCGCAGGCGGCGAGCAGGGCATAACGGGACATGGATTCTCTCCGGATAATGGCGGTGACGATCCGGGGCCGATGCCCCGGCGAGTCACGCCGCGCGCGGAGGAGGGGAGAGCGGGATCAGCAGCGCGCCCGCGGTCATGTCGGCGCGGGTCGGCGGGCGCTGGCGCGCGACGGCGCGCCACGGCGACGCCACGGTGCCGCCGGCGAGGTCGAGCGGGGGCACGCAGCCCAGACAGTCGTGCGTCGCGGTCGGCGCGGGCAGGGTCGGTCGATGGCCGTGGTGCTGCGTCGTCGCGGACATCGCGGCGGCGGGCTCGTGGCACGCCGGCGCCGCGCTCGCCGGGAGCGCGAGCAGTAGCGCGAGGATCGAGACGAGCAGCCGCAGCATCCCCGGTGCTCTAGCCGCTCGCACGCGCCCGCGCCAGCCGGTGGGAACGCGCGGCGCGCTGGCGCTTTGTCCCATCATGCGCGCGCTTCCCCTCATCGCCCTGCTCTCGCTCACGGCCTGCGGCGGCGGGGGCGAGGAAGGCGCGGGCAACAAGGCCGCGCCCGCGCCGACACCGACCGGCCCCGCCCCCAAGACGCCGGTGATGCAGATCACCCCCGCGCCTGGCAAGGAGGTGGAGTGGATGGAGCCGCGCGACGCGCCCAACGCGCCGCCCAGCGCGCCTTATGGCAACCTGCTCGACCAGCCGGTGGTGAAGGGGCCGGCGGCCCGATAGCGCTCGTCGGCGCCGTCACACGTTGAAGCGGAACAGCATCACGTCGCCGTCGTGGACGACATACTCCTTGCCCTCCTGGCGCAGCTTGCCCGCCTCGCGCGCGCCCGCTTCACCGCCGCAGGCGACGTAATCGTCATAGGCGATCGTCTCGGCACGGATGAAGCCGCGCTCGAAGTCGGAGTGGATCGCGCCCGCCGCCTGCGGCGCCTTGGAGCCGGCCGGGATCGTCCAGGCGCGCGCCTCCTTCGGCCCGACGGTGAAGAAGGTGAGCAGGTGGAGCAGCTCGTAGCCGGCGCGGATCACGCGGGTGAGACCGGTCTCCACCAGCCCCAGCTCAGACAGGAACTCGCCGCGCTCGTCGGCGGGCATGGTCGCGATCTCGGCCTCGATCGCCGCGGAGACCACCACCGCCTGCGCGCCCTCCGCCTTGGCCTTGGCGAAGACCCGCGCCGAGTAATCGTTGCCCGCCGCGGCATGCTCCTCGTTGACGTTGCAGACATATAGCACAGGCTTGGCGGTGAGCAGCTGCGCCTGATCGAGCACGCGTACCTCCTCGGCGTCGTTCGCCTCGGTCAGCCGAGCGGGCTTGCCGTCGCGCAGCAGGTCGAGCGCGCGGCCGAGCACGACCGCGGCGAGCTTGGCTTCCTTGTCGCCCTGCTGGCCCTTCTTGGCGAGGTTGGGGACGCGCTTCTCCAGGCTCTCCAGGTCGGAGAGCATCAGCTCGGTCTCGACCGTCTCGGCGTCGGCGATCGGGTCGACGCGATTGTCGACGTGCTGGATGTCGTCGTTCTCGAAGCAGCGCAGCACGTGGACGATCGCGTCCACCTCACGGATGTTGCCGAGGAACTGGTTGCCCAGCCCCTCGCCCTTGCTGGCGCCGCGCACCAGCCCGGCGATGTCGACGAAGCCGAGCTGGGTCTCGATCACCTTGGCCGACTTGGCGATCTCTGCCAGTCCGGCGAGCCGGGGGTCGGGCACGCCGACGTTCCCGACATTGGGCTCGATCGTGCAGAACGGATAATTGGCGGCCTGAGCCGCGGCCGTCTCGGTCAGCGCGTTGAAGAGGGTGGACTTGCCGACGTTGGGCAGGCCCACGATGCCGCAGCGGAAACCCATGGGAAGAACCTGTGTGATGGGGAAAGCGCGCCAGATAGGCGAGGGGCGCGCCGCTGGCTAGGCCATGCTTTCCCAGCCGTCGTCCAGCCTCTAACAGGGGTGGATGAGCGACGAGATCAGCGTGGCGGCGGCACGCCCCCTGCGCCGCGACGCGCAGGCGCGCCGCGACGCGCTGATCGAGGCGGCGCGGCTGTGCTTCGCCCGCGCCGGTTACTTCGTGCCGCTGGAGGACATCGCCGACGCCGCCGGGGTGGGGCGCGGCACCTTCTACCGCAACTTCAAGGACCGCATGGCGCTGGCGCTAGCGGTGTTCGAGCAGGAGATCGAGCGGATGCGCGCGCGGCTCGACCCGGCGCTGCCGCTCGACCAGGCGCTGGCGCAGGTGGTGCTGGAGGGGGCCGACGCCGCCACGCTGTTCGCGCGGCTGGCGCTGGACATGCCGCGCGACGGGGCCGATCGCGCCGCCTTCGACGGGCTGCGCCGCCGGCTCGAGCGCCTGTTCGAACCGATCGCGACGCGCGCGCACGGCGACGGCTCGCTCGCGCTCGAGCTCGGCGCGCGCGACCTGGTGCTGGCGATGCGGATGCTCAGCGGCCTGCTGCTCAAGCACAACAGCGCGGCGGAGCGGCGTGGCCAGATCGATGACGCGCTGCGGCTGCTGTTGGCCGGGTTACGCCCGCGGTCAGGATCAAAAGGTTAGAAGTATAGGTGGCGACGAGCGCGGCCACGCGCGTGGTGCGGACCGCAGCTGCTGCTGGTCCGACACGTCATATTGGTGAATCTCGTCGCCCTAGGTCTGTCCTGTCCCGGCGAAGTCCCGCTATATAATTGGACAGCTACGGAGTACCTCGCGCGGCATTGTTCGTCTCTGATGTTCGTCGACTGGGCTCCGCTGTGTTAACCTCTCGGCGGTGGCCCGGGGGGGTAGATCGGGGAGCGACCATGAGCATCGTGACAGCAGTGAGCGCGGCACGGCCCGTGCAGCATGTACCGGAATATGTTGATCCTTCCGTCTTCGCCTTCGCCCGCGGCGATTGGGGGCGGAGTTCCTACGCCACGCTGCTGGAGTCCAGCGCGCGTCCGTCGCGGCTGGCGGCGAGTGGCATGGCGGCGACGGAGACGCCGTTGACCGCGCGCGACGACGGTGAGGCGAAACGCCGACTGCAGGTGATGGAGGAGGTCGCCGCGCGCTTGGCGAAGCTCGCCGAGTCGAACCGGGGCGATCTCGCCGTACGCGCGCTGGCGGCGCTGCGTCAGAAGCTGTCGCTGTCGAAGACGCGGGCGTTGGCGGCGATCCTTCGCGGCGATCGGCGCGCGGCGCTGGGCATGGCGGAAGAACTCGAGCAGATCGCGCGTGCGATCACCGCCGCCGAGCGCGAGTATACGACGGTGGTGGACGGCGTAGACGCGCTCGGCGCGGCCCCTATCCTGGGTCCGCAGACCCCCAAGAGGAAGGACGAACCGCCGATCGCCGGTGAAGCCGCGCTCGAGGTGACGATGCCGATCAGATCCGTGACCTTCGAGGGCGATAGTGCCGAGGCGGCGGCGGTCTCGCGCGCGGCGGCCGCAGTCGCGGGCGCCTCCGATGCTGCCGATCTGCGCGAACTCACGGCCGCTCTCACCAGGCACTCGTCGCCGCTTCTGCCGCTCTTCGACACGAGTGACGGTCCCGGGGCGGTCGCGAACGAGGCCGCGCAGCTGATCCGCTCGCTGCGGCGGGCGGCGAGTCGACCGATCAAGCGGCGCGGAGAGGCAGCAGCGGTCGGTGCCGGCATGGACGCCAGCGCCATCGCGGCGTCGCTCGGTACCGCCGCGCCGCCGACGGTCCAGCGCAGCCTGGCCTGAGTCCCGAGACCGGCGTCGCGAGACAGGCGCGGCGCCGGCGCGTGCTCACACGTTCGTCTATGAGTTGAGAGCTGCGCACCTTCGAGGAGAGGGAGCGATCAGCCGCCCTCGGTCGGCGCTCCCTCGCGCGGCCGCTCGCTCGAGCTGCCCGCACTCACCGGCGGCTCGCTCCAGCCGAGCCCCAGGCTCTTCTGCACCGTGATATAGCTGTCGGTCAGCTGCGCCTTGGCCTGCGCCACCGCGATCGCGGCGGAGAGGCGCTGACGCTCGACGTCGAGCTGATCGATCACGTTGCTCGTGCCTGCCGCGACGCGCTGGCCGTTGAGCGTCGCGGCGCGCGCGGCGGACTGTTCGGCGCGGAGCAGCTGCGCATATTGCAGCCGCGTGTTGCCGAAACGCGACAGGCTCGTCTCGGCGTCCTGCAACGCCTCGAGGACGCGCTGGCGATATTGCGCGGCGGCGAGGTCGCGCTGCGCCTCCGACTGGTCGATCGCGGCGCGGGTCCGGCCGAAGTCGAGGAAGGACCAGCTCAGCATCGGCGCCACCAGAGCGGTGAGCTTGTTGGGATCGACGACGTCGCCGATGTTGGTGCCACCCAGCCCGAAGATGCCGAGGAAGTTCAGCGAGGGGAACAGCTTGGCGGTGTTCACTCCGATCTGCGCGTTGCTCGCGGCGAGCGCGCGCTCGGCCGAGCGGATGTCGGGCCGGTGGGCGATCAGCGCCGCTGGATCGCCGATCGGCACCTCGGCCGGCGGCAGCGGCACCGGCACCGCGGTGGTCAGCGTCCGGTCGAGCGCGCCGGGGGTGCGGCCGGTCAGCACCGCGAGTTGGTCGAGATATTGCGCGACCTGCGCGCCGAGCGGGATGCGCTGCGCGTCGGTGCTCTCGAGCTGGTTCTGCAGCCGCTCGACCTGCAGCTGCGACGCCGCGCCCGCGGCGTAGCGCTGCTGGGTGAGCTCGAGCTGGCGCTGCTGGAGCCGGCTCGACTCGGCGTTGAGCCGGACGCGCTCCTGCACGTCGCGCAGAGCAACATAGGCCTGCGCCACCTGCGCGGACAGGCTCACCTGCGCGTCGGCGAGATCGGCGAAGCGCTCCTCCACCGTGGCGCGCGCGCCCTCCACGCCGCGGCGTCGCGCGCCGAAGAAGTCGGGTTCCCACGAGGCGGTGCCGCCGAGATTGTAGAAATCGACCGCGCTGCTGCCCGACCCGTCCGCAGCCTCGCCGCCGCTCTCCCCGCCGCCCAGCGCGGTGCCGGGTAGACGCGCGTGAACATAGGCCACGGTGGGGCTCACGCTGGGGAGCTGGTTGGCGCGCTGCGTCCGCAGCCGCGCGCCGGCCTCGCGGATGCGCGCCTGCGCGGCGTCGATCGTCGGGCTGTGCGCGAGCGCGTCGTCGACCAAGGCGGTGAGCGTCGCGTCGCCGAGCCCCTCCCACCAGCGCGCCACGCCCGGGACGGGGCGGAGTGCCGGGTCAGCGGCGCGGACGAAGCTGCCGCGCTGGACCGCGTCGGCCGCGGTCGCGGGCGGGCCGTGATAGTCGGGGCCGACGGTGCAGGCGCCGAGCAGCGCGAGCGGCAGCAGCGCGAGGGCGGGGAGGGGAAAGTGTCGCATCAATGTGTCGCCGCCGGAGGGGCGCCCTTGGGTAGCGGGCGGAGGAACAGCACCAGCGGCATTACCGCGAGCGTCCCCATGCCCATGATCCAGAAGATGTCATTATAGGTCATCACCAGCGCCTGACCCTGGATCTGCTGGCCGAGCGCGCGCAGCGCGGTCGAGCGGCCGCCCAGCGACTGCGCGGTGGCGTTGACGTAATCCTGCACCATCACCGAGTTGGCGTTGAGCGTCTCCTCGATGCGGCGGCTGTGGAACCAGCTGCGCTGGTCCTGAATCACCGAGATGCCGGCGAGCGCGAAGCTGCCGCCCAGGTTGCGCGCCGAGTTGAACAGCCCCGAGGCGTCGCCCGCCTCGATGGCGGGCACCGATCGCACCGCCGCCTGGCTGAGGAACAGCATCGCCAGTATCTGCCCGACGCCGCGCAGCAGCTGCGATTCGACGAAGTCGGCGCCGACCGCGTCGATCGTCAGGGTCGAGTCGAGCAGCGCCGACGTGCCCATGATCGCCAGCCCCATGCCCACCGCGATCCGCACGTCGACGTGGCGCAGCAGGATCGGCACGATCGCCATCATGAAGAAGCTGGGGATACCCGACAGCAGCACCACCTTGCCCGACTGGAGCGCGTTGTAGTCGGCGATCGCGGCCAGGAACTGCGGGATGGCGTAGGAGGTGCCGTACAGCACCACGCCCACCACCATGCCCATCAGCGCGACCGAGCCGAACTGGCGGTCGAGCAGCAGCCGCAGCTTGATGATCGGGCGCCGTGCCAGGAATTGTCCCGCCATCAGCAGCGCGAAGCCGAGCGCCGAGACCGCGGCCATGTAGCGGATCAGCTCGGACGAGAACCATTGCTCGCGCTGGCCCTCCTCGAGGAAGACGGTGAGCCCGCCGAGCCCGAGCGCGAGGCCCAAGATGCCGAGCCAGTCCGCCTCGCCGATCAGGTTGAGCTGCGCCTTCTCGTGCTTGAGCCCGACGAGCAGCAGCACCACCAGGATCGCGCAGATCGGCAGGTTGATGAAGAAGGCATAATGCCAGCTGATGTTCTCGGTCAGCCAGCCGCCCACGAGCGGGCCGAGCACGGGGCCGAGGATCGCGGTCATGCCGAAGGCGGAGATGCCGATCGGCTGCTGCTCGCGCGGCAGCCGCTGCGCGATGATGGTCTGCGCGGTCGGGATCATCGCGCCGCCGGTGAAGCCCTGGCCGATGCGACCGACGATCATCTGCGGCAGCGTGTCCGCGGTGCCGCACAGCACCGAGAAGATCGTGAACAGCACCGCCGCGATCAGCAGGAAGGTGCGCAGACCGAGCAGCCGGGTGAGCCAGGCCGACATCGGGATGATCACGATCTCGGCGACCAGATAGGAGGTGGCGACCCAGGCGCCCTCGGTGCCGCTCGCGCCGATCTCGCCCTGGATGGTCGGCAGCGCCGAGTTGACGATCGAGATGTCGAGCGTCGCCATGAACGCGCCGAGCGTGCCCGCCGCGACCGCCAGCCAGGCGGCGAGGTCGGCGCGCTGCGGCGCCGCCGGCGTGGGGGCGGGCGAGGCGCCGCGGCGCGGCGCGGCCGCGCTCGCCACCTCAGCGCTCCCGCTGGTTGAGCTGCTGCTGCCGGTCGCGCAGCCGATCGATCTCGTCCTTGGCGGAGATCGTGTCGACGGTCGCGGTCACCGACAGGCCGGGGACGAGCAGGCGGCGCACCTCGGGCGTGGCCTCCAGCTCGATCCGCACCGGCACACGCTGAGTGATCTTGGTGAAATTGCCCGTCGCGTTCTGCGGCGGCAGCAGCGAGAATTGCGCGCCGGTGCCCGGCGAGAAGCTGGCGACGCGGCCCTTCAGCGTGACGCCGTCGAGCGCGTCGACCTCGATCTCCACCGGCTGGCCCGGCCGCATCAGCGCCAGCTGAGTCTCCTTGAAGTTCGCGGTGACGTAGAGCTTGTCGAGCGGCACCAGCGACATCAGCCGCGTGCCCGTCTGCGCATATTGGCCGACCTGCACCGTCTTGTCGCCGACGCGCCCGTCGATCGCGGCGCGGATCAGCGTCGCGCCGACGTTCACGTTGGCGGAGGCGAGTTGCGCGCGTGCCGCCTGGGCCTGCGCCAACCCCTGGCGGATCTGCGTCTCATAAGAGGCGACGCGGCGGCGCTGCATCTCGACCGCCGCGGCCTGGGCGCGCGCCTGGTCGGACGACTGGCGCGCGGCGAGCTCGAGCGAGGCGAGCTGCTCGCGGCTCTCCGCGCCGGAGGCGGCGAGCGGGCGATAGCGCCTCACCTCGGCGGCGTCGTGCGCCGCCCGCGCCTGCGCGGCCGTGAGCTGCGCCTGCGCCTGGTCGATCGCGGCATATTGTTCCTGGACCTGCGCGCGTGCGCTGTCCGCCTGGGCGTTGGCGACCGCGATCTGCGCGTCGGCCTGCGCGGCCTGGGCGCGCGAGTCGCGCGGGTCGATGCGGACGAGCGGCTGGCCCGCGCGCACGTCCTGATTGTCGCGCACGAACACCTCGGCGACATAGCCCGCGACTCGCGGGGCCACGGTCACCATGTCGGCGCGCACCTGCGCGTCGTTGGTATCCTGCAGATATTTTCCGTGGCTCTCGTAGCGCAGGTACCAGATCGCGATCCCCGCCAGCGCGCCGAGCGCGAGCGCGATCAGGATCGTCTTGGCGCGACCGCTCAGCTTGCGCCTGGCGGGCGCCTGCCGGTTCTCGTTCTCGGTCTCGGCTTCCTCTCCAGGCGTGTCGTTCTCGTGCGCAGCCTGTTCAGCCATGTCGTCTCGTCCAGCAGCAGCAGGCCGCCCGCGGAGACGTTCCGCGAGCGGCCGGCGAGTCGTTGTAAGCGGACAATATGTCCGGTTGTTGTCGCTGGCAAGTGGATGTCGTCGCGGCGGGAGAAACCTCGCGAGTGCTCCAAGATCCTCCCCGCGGGGGGGTGGGCCAGCCGAAGGCTGGTGGAGGAGGGCTCCCCACGAGCGCTGCGCTACGTGGTGAACCCCCTCTACCACCGGCCTGCGGCCGGCGGTCCCCTCCCCGTGCCGGGGAGGATCTGAGAAGCCCCGAGACCCTAAGGCGTCATCCGGATCGGCGCGATGCGGCCGTCCGGCAGGTAGCGGATCCGCTCGATCGCCACCTGACGCTCACCGCGGTATGGCCCATCGCCGCTGACATGCTCCCAGCGATGGTAGGCGATCTTCCACCGGCCGTCGGCGGGGTCGCGGAAGAAGCTGTGATGCCCCGGGCCCTTGTAGCGCGAGTCACTGGCGAGCAGCCGCCCACGATAGGTCCAGGGACCGGTCACGCTCGGCGCGGTCTCGTAATGGACCGAATAGTCCCCGCGGTTCCAGCGGCCGTGGCTGTACGACAGATAATAGGTGCCGTCGCGCTGGTGCAGATACGCGCCCTCGGTGAAGTACGGCGGCTGCGCCACCGGCAGCTCGCGCGCGATCGAGACCCGGTCGGGCGCGAGCTCGAACAGGCGCAGCCGTGCGCCCGCGCTGCCGCCGGCGAGCAGATAGGTGCGGCCGTCGCGCGGGTCCGCGAACACCGCGGGATCGATCGCCTCGAAGCCCGCGCCGCCGGTGAGCAGCGGTCGCCCGGAGTCGACGAACGGCCCGTCGGGGCTGGCGGCGGTGGCGACGCCGATGCGGCTCGGCGTCGGGTCCTGCGGCCCGACCGAGTAATAGAGATAATAGCGCCCGTTGGTCGCCAGCATGTCGGGCGCCCAGAGGAAGTGACGCGGCGCCCCGTCGGCGACCCAGCCGATGTCGGCGAGCGCGATCAGCGGCGGCCCCGCGCGCCAGCGGCCGCGCTCCCGCACCCAGCCGCGCAGCGTGTCGCCCCCGGCGGTAGGGAAGAGCCGGACCGTGCCGCGCTCGACCAGCACCGCCGGGTCGGCGCCCGCGAACAGCGGGTTGCGCGCCGGCGTCGCGCAGCCGGCGAGCAGCGCGGCGGCGGACGCGATCAGCGCGCGACGCCTCACCGCGCCGCGCCGCCCGGCCCGCCATTGGCGTCCGTCGTCAGCCGCTTGATCAGCTCGACCTCCGCCGGGCGATAGGGCGTACCGTCGGCGCGCAGCACCTCGTGGAACCAGACGGTGGGTTCCTCATAGGTATAGGGCTTCTTCCAGCTGTCCCACGGCATGCGGGTCTGCGTCTTGCCGTCGACGAACCCCCAGTTGATCATCGCGACCTTCAGCTTGCGGCCGAGCGGCAGCGAGCCGTCGAAGGTGGAGCCGTTGCCGCGCGCCATATACTCGCTGCACAACACCGGCCGGCCGTAGCTCGCCATCTGGCGCGCGCGCTTCTCCCATTGCTCGGGCCAGTTATAGTCGTGGAAGCTCATCACGTCGGATTGCGCGACTTGGATCTTCTCGACCGCGTCGAGCGTGTCCTGCCGGTCCCAGGTCTCGCCGGTCCACAGCCCGCTGGTGAGCGGCTGGCTCGGGTCGGCGCTGCGTGCCCAGTCGAACACCTGGCCGAGCAGCCCGGCGACCAGCTCGGTCTTGCGCGGTGTCGGCTTGTAATTGCCGCCGCCCGCGTTGTTGGGCTCGTTCCACACGTCCCAGGCGACGACGCGCTTGTCGCGTGCGAAGGTGCCGACCACGTCCTTCACATAGCCCTCGAACTTGCCGTACTGGCTGGCGTCGGCGAGGCGCGCCGCGCCCGGCGCCTGCATCCAGCCGGAATTGTGCACGCCCGGGATCGGGGGGCGCTGCGGGCCGGCGACCGGGTCGGGGTCCCAGCAGCTGTCGAACAGCACGAACATGACGCGGACGTGGTGCCGCTCCGCGATGTCGAGGAACTGCGCCATGCGCCGCTTGAGCCCGGCCGCGTCCCCCTCCCACAGCATGTTATGGAGATAGACGCGCATCACGTTCATCCCCATCGCGTGCGCCCAGCCGAGCTCCTGGTCGATCTGCCGCGGGTTGAACGTGTCCGCCTGCCACATCTCGAACTGGTTGATCGCCGAGCGGTTGGTGTAATTGGCGCCGACCAGCCAGGGTTGCGCGTCGTACCAGCGGTTCGCCTCGTCCTTCGACCACATCGCGCGAGCGTTCGCGGGCAACGCACCCGCCAGCCCGGTCAGGGCACCCAGCGTGGCGGTGCCGGCGAGCAGCAGCTGGCGGATCATCTCGTCTCCTCTCGAATTTTCTTGTACGGGAGTAAGGCCTCGCACGGTCGTGCCGCAGTCTAGCCGCGTCGTCGCGGCGGGAGAAGCGGTATAATCATATCAAAGCCTTGCGGGTGGAGACGGCACGGAACGTGTCGGTTCGCGCCGATCCCAGACATGATTAATCTTCTCGATGGCGATCGCGGCGGCTAGGATCGTTCGTTGGGCCGATCGGGGCCCGGTGTCAGCTACGGGGCTCCGCCAGTGCAGCATGAACTCGGCCGCAATCTCACCTACGGCCTGCAGGAGGTGCTCGGGCGCGCGATCGTGGTGGGCGACTATGCCGATCGCCCCTTCCCCAACGAGGCCGACATCGTCAAGGCGCATGGTGTCAGCCGCTCGGTCACGCGCGAGGCCGTCAAGATGCTCGCCGCCAAGGGCCTGCTCGGCGCCCGCCCGAAGCAGGGCACGTTCGTGCGCCCGCAGGACGCGTGGAACCTGTTCGACCCCGACGTGCTGCGCTGGCTGCTCGAGCGCAAATTGTCGATCGAGCTGCTGCGCCAGTTCAACGAGCTGCGCATCGCGATGGAACCCGAGGGCGCGGCCCTGGCGGCGCAGCGCGCCACGCCCGAGCAGCAGGCCGCGATCAGCGCGGGGCTGGAGCGGATGCGCGCGGCCGAGCGCGGCGAGGACGACACGCTCGACGCCGACATCGCCTTCCACGTCGCGGTGCTGCGCGCCTCGAACAACCCTTTCTTCACGCGGCTTCGCGACATCGTCGAGACCGCGCTGCGCACCTCGATCCGTTTCACCAACCGGATCTCGGGCCGATCGGCGAGCATCGCCGAACATACCGCGGTCCGTGATGCCATCCTGGCCGGAGACGTCGAGGCGGCGCGCGCGGCGATGCGGGTCCTGATCGTCAACGTGCTGACGCTGATCGACCAGGTCGAGGCCAAGGAGTCCGAGACCGCCGCGGCGCGCTGAGCGGTGCGGCTCAGCCGGTCGTGAGCCGTGATAGATCATCGGGCGTGTTGACGTTGACGAGCGCGACGCCGGGGCAGACCGCGATCACGCCCGCGCCAGCCGCCCAGCGGCGGATCGAGCGGTCGCCGCCGCCGGCGAGATAAGCCGCGAGCGGCTCGGCGAGCGCGGTCGGCCAATAGCCGACGGTCGGTGCCTCGGCCGCGTGCGCCGCGCCGGACGCGCGGAGGGCAGTGACGAGCGAGTTCGGCAAGATGGGCGTGTCGCACGCGGTGGTGAGCACCGCGTCGAAGCCGTGCGCCGCGGCATGCGCCAGTGCGCCGGCGATGCCGCCGAGCGGACCCAGGCCAGGGCTCGGCCGATCGGGCACCACCGGCACCGGCGCCGCGTCGCGCCCGACCACCACCAGCCCGGCGACGTATGGCGCGAGGCTGGCCAGCGCGTGGTCGAGCAGCGCGGTGCCGTCGAGCGAAGCGAGCGCCTTGTCGCTCCCGAAGCGGCGCGACTGCCCGCCGGCGAGCACGGCACCGAGGATCATGGTCATGCCGCCCTTGTCGCGCGGCGCGGTGCCAGAGGAAAGTGTGTTCGATCCGTCAATCATGGCGACAGTTCCGGCGCGCTGTCGTCAAGTAACGTACTGTCATCGAACCGATCGTCACAAGTTGAGCGCGAGCGACTGGCCCGTTATGGCGAGATCGCCGCGCTCCGCAGTGGCTTAGCTTAAGGACGATCGTTAGGCGCGATGCGGGATCAACGGTGGGGTCGCGCATTTTGTCGAGGAACAGCTCGTGGCAGGCGATCGCGGCATGGTCGCGACAGACGTTCGTCGACCGCGAGCTGTTCCTTCGCACCGACGGACGGGTCCGTTTCATCCGCGTCACGCGGCGGAGCCAGCTGCGTGCGGTCACCGCCGGCGCACTCGTGCTGCTGGTATGGGGTGGGGGAACGCTCACCGCGGTGGTGTGGAGCCTGCGCGCGCCGACGCCACCGCAGCGCCGCGCGCAGGAGCGAGTCGCGGTCGCCGCTCCCCCGGCGACCACCATGCCCGCGTCGCGCCCGGTGCCGCCCGCCGCCGCGCCGCACGACTCGGCGGCCGTTCGCGAGCTACTGCGGCGCCAGCGGCTGATCGAGCAGCTCGTCGCCTCGAAGCTGGGGCAGCCGGTGGCGCATACCGCGCTCGACCGGCCGGTCAGGGCGGGGGAAGACACGCTCGGCGCGCTCGACGCGGCGCAGCAGGCGTTCGCGCGCGGGCTCGGCGAAGCCTTCGACGCCGACCGTGAGAAGCGGACGGCGGCGCTTCACCGGCTCGGGCTCGACGCCGAGCGCCTCGCCGCGCAGGGGCGGCGCGCCGAAGGGGGGCCGCTGATCCCCTGGCCCGACGATGGCACGTCGGTGCCGGCGGCGCTGGAGACACTCGCCGCCGCGGTGGTGCACTGGGCCGCGGTCGGGCAGGGCGCCACCGCGGTGCCCTCGGGGCGGCCGACACGCGACTCGAGCCAGACCAGCAGCTTCGGCGTGCGCGCCGATCCGTTCAACGGCCGCCCGACCTTCCACGCCGGACTCGATTTTCGCGGCAGCTACGGCGAGCCGATCTACGCCGCCGCGGCGGGGCGGGTGAGCTTCGTCGGCGAGCGCGCCGGCTATGGCCGGCTCGTCGAGATCGACCACGGCAACGGCATCGCCTCGCGCTACGGCCATCTCTCCGGCGCCGACGTCACCCTGGGCCAGCAGGTCACGCGCGGCCAGCGGATCGCGCGCATGGGATCGACCGGCCGCTCGACCGGAACCCACGTCCACTTCGAGGTGCGGCTCCACGGCAATGCGGTGAACCCCCAGCCGTTCCTCGCCTTCGGCGACACGAAAGGAAGATGAAGATGTCGATGTTCGGCAGCCGGCACTCGCCGCCGCCCCCGCCGCCGCCCACGCGCGCCGCCGCGCTGGTGCCGCCCGCGCCGGCCACGGGGGCGCGGCACACGCCCTTCTCGCTGATCGGCGGCGACGTGGTGGTCACCGGCAATCTGAGCGCGACGGTCGACATCCACATCGACGGTCGGATCGACGGTGACCTGACATGCGCCAGCCTGGTGCAGGGCGCGGAGAGCGTGATCTGCGGCAACATCGTCGCCAAGGCGGCGCGGATCGCCGGTCAGGTCGAGGGCAGCATCACCGCCGACAATCTGGTGATCGAGCGCAGCGCGCGCATCTTCGGGGACTGCCGCTACGGCACGCTGGCGGTGGAGAATGGCGCGCAGGTGGAGGGGCGCTTCTCCGCGCAGAGCACGATCGTGGTGCCGCCCGAGCTCGCCGCGCCCGAGGAGGATTATGTCGACGAGATCGAGGGGGAGGAGCGCTACGTCGACTGAACGACGGGGCGTCGGCGCGAGCGGATCGAGCGCGTAACCGCCGCGCCGCCGCTACCCGCCGCGCCGCGACTACGCGCCGAACACGCGCGCGAAGATCGTGTCGACGTGCTTGAGGTGATAGGCCAGATCGAACTTGTCGTCGATCTCGGCCGGCGACAGCGCCGCGGTCACCTCGGGATCGCCCTTGAGCAGCTCCTGGAGCGAGAGCGCGCCGTCCGACTCCCACACCTTCATCGCGTTGCGCTGGACCAGCCGATAGGCGTCCTCGCGGCTCACGCCCGCCTGGGTCAGCGCGAGCAGCACGCGCTGCGAGTGGACCAGCCCGCCCATGCGATCGAGATTCTTCTGCATGCGCTCGGGGTAGACGAGCAGCTTGTCGATCACTCCCGTCAGCCGCGCCAGCGCGAAATCGAGCGTGATCGTCGCGTCGGGTCCGATGTAACGCTCCACCGACGAGTGCGAGATGTCGCGCTCGTGCCACAGCGCCACATTCTCCAGCGCCGGGGTGACATAGCCGCGCACCATGCGCGCGAGGCCGGTGAGATTCTCGGTGAGGACGGGATTGCGCTTGTGCGGCATCGCCGAGGAGCCCTTCTGCCCGGGCGAGAAATACTCCTCCGCCTCCAGCACCTCGGTGCGCTGCAGGTGGCGCACCTCGGTGGCGACCCGCTCGATCGACCCCGCGATCACGCCCAAGGTGGCGAAGAACATGGCGTGCCGGTCGCGCGGGATCACCTGGGTCGACACCGGCTCCACCGCGAGACCGAGCGCGGCGGCGACATGCTCCTCTACGCGCGGGTCGACATTGGCGAAGGTGCCGACCGCGCCCGAGATCGCGCAGGTGGCGATGTCGGCGCGCGCGGCGCGCAGCCGCGTGCGGCAGCGATCGAACTCGGCATAGGCCTGCGCCAGCTTGAGCCCGAACGTGACCGGCTCGGCGTGGATGCCGTGGCTGCGCCCGATCGTCGGCGTCAGCCTGTGCTCGCGCGCGCGGCGCTCGATCACCGCCAGCAGCCGGTCGAGATCGGCGAGCAGCAGGTCCGCGGCGCGCGCCAGTTGCACCGCCAGCGTGGTGTCGAGCACGTCGGACGAGGTCATGCCCTGGTGCATGAAGCGCGCCTCATCGCCGACCTGCTCCGCCACCCAGGTGAGGAAGGCGATCACGTCGTGCTTGGTCACCGCCTCGATCGCGTCGATCGCGGCGACGTCGATCGCGGGCTCGGTCGCCCACCACGCCCACAAAGCGTCGGCGGCGCTCTGCGGCACCACGCCGAGCTCGGCGAGCTTCTCGGTGGCGTGCGCCTCGATCTCGAACCAGGTCGCGTAGCGCGCCTCGGGCGTCCAGATCGCGGTCATCTCGGGGCGGGAATAGCGGGGGATCATGCGCGCGGTCCTGGAGCGAGGCGGGAGGATGCGCGGGCGGGTAGCAGCGCGCGGCGCGGGGGGCAAATGGCGGGGCGCGCGCTCAGATCAGCCCCTTGGCGCGCAGGCTCAGTTGGCCCGAGCCCGCGACGATGACGTGATCGTGGATCACGATGCCGAGCGGTCGCGCCGCAGCCACGATCGCGCGCGTGATGTCGATGTCGGCGCGGCTCGGCGACGGGTCGCCTGAGGGATGGTTGTGGACCAGGATCAGCGCCGCGGCACCGGTGTCGAGCGCGCGCCTGATCACCTCGCGCACGTGCACCGCGGCCTGGTCGATCGTCCCGTGCGCCATCACCTCGTCGCGGACGATCATGTTGCGCGTGTTGAGATGCAGCACGCGGAACCGTTCGATCGTGTCGTGCGCCATATCGGCATGGAGATAGTCCGCCAGCGCCTGCCAATTCGACAGGATCGGCGCCGCGTTGGCGCGCTCGCGCAGCAGTCGGATCGCGGTGGCACGCGCGACACGCAGCGCGGCGATGCTCACCTCGCCGAGCCCCGGCACGCGCGCCAGCACCGCCGGGTCGGCGTCCATCAGCGCGTTGAGGCTGCCGAAGCGGCGCAGCAGCTCCTTGGCGAGCGGCTTGGTGTCGACCCGCCTGAGCGAGAGGCCGAGCAGATACTCGACCAGCTCATAGTCGTGCAGTCCCTCGGGATCGAGGAGAAGCCGCTCGCGCAGCCGCCCGCGATGCCCCAGGACGTCGCTCGCGGCGGTCTCCTCGTCGACCATCGCGGGTCGCCTAGGCGAGCGCGCGGTCGCGCGCAATTGCGCACGGCGGTCGCGACGGCCTATGCTGGCGATCGAATGACGCGCGACGGAGATCCGAGGTGACCAGCGCGCGACGTCGCGCCCTGATCGCGGTCTCCGGCCTGGCGCTCGCCGGCGGCGCGACGCTGTGGCTGTCGCGCGTGCCGATCGCGACCCACGTGATCGACCGCGAGCTGGCGCGCCGCGACGTGCCGGCGCGCTACGCCATCGCCGACCTGGGTTTCGGCCGCCAGCGGCTGACCGGCGTGGTGATCGGCGATCCGCGCGCCCCCGACCTCGTCGCCGACTGGGTCGAGACCGAGACCGACCTCGGCCTGTCCGGCCCCAGATTGATCGGGGTGCGCGCGGGGCATGTCCGCCTGTCGCCGCGGCTGGCGAACGGCAAGCTCTCGCTCGGCGCGATCGACCGGCTGCTGCCGGCGGGCGCGGGGGGCGGCTTCGCGCTGCCCGCGATCGACCTGGACCTCGCCGACGCGCGGGTCGCACTGGCGACGCCCCAGGGCGACGTCGCGCTCCGGTTGAGCGGGCGCGGGCGGCTCGACGACGGGTTCAGCGGCCGCCTGCTCGCCGCCGCGCCGCGGCTCGACGCGGGCGGGTGCGCGCTGCGCGCGCTCGACGCGCGCGTGGACGTCCGCGTGGTGGAGAGAGCGCCGCGGCTCGCCGGCCCGGTCCGCGCGGCCGCGCTCGACTGCGCGGGCGCCCGGCTGGTCGCGCCCGCGGTCACGCTCGACGCCACGCTCTCGCCCTCGCTCGACCGGTGGCGCGTCAGCGCGCGGCTGGGCGCGAAGGGAGCGACCGCGCCGGCCGGCCGTCTCGATGGCCTCGGCGGGACGATCACCTTCGCCGGCGACGCGCGGCGCAGCGGCGGCACCGTGGCGCTCACCGCGGCGCGCGTGCGTGCGGTCGCGGCGAGCGGCGGCCCGAGCCGCTTCACCGGCACGTGGCGGCTGGCGGACCGCGGCGCGACCGTCGCGGGACGGCTCGAGGCCGACGCGGTGGCGCTGGCGCCGGGGGAGCGCGCGCGCCTACGCCTCCTGCGCGACTCGACCGCGGGCACACCGTTGGCGCCGCTCGGCGCCGCGCTCGCGCGCGACCTGGACGCCGCGGCGCGACGGATGCGCCTCACCGCGGAGCTGGCGCTGGCGAGCGGCGCGCCGACGCTGCTGACGATCGATCGCGCCGAGATCGCCGCGGCGACCGGCGCGCGCGCGGCGCTCGACCGCGGCGGCATCGTGCTGGGCCATCCCGCCGGGCCGCGGCTCGCCGGGCGGCTGACACTCGGCGGCGGCGGACTGCCCGCGACCGAGCTGCGGCTGACGCAGGCGGCGCCCGGCGGGGCGATCGGCGGCACCGCGACGATCGCGCGCTACGCCCGCGGCGGCGCCGCGCTGGAGCTCACCCCACTGACCTTCTCGACCGCGGGCGGCAGCGTCCGGCTCAGCGCCGATGCGACGCTCACGGGGCCGCTCCCGGACGGGCGGGTCGAGCGGCTCAGCCTGCCGCTCGACGCGCGCCTCGGCCTCGGCGGCACGCTGACGCTCGCGCCCGGCTGCGCGCCGCTGCGCTTCGACCGCCTGCTCGTGTCCGGCCTCGCGCTCGGCCGCACCGCGCTGACGCTCTGCCCGCTCGACGGCGCGCTGGTCCGCGTGGCGGACGGCCGGGTGAGCGGCGGCGCGCGCGTCGCCGACGTGGCGCTGCGCGGCACGCTGGGGGGCACGCCGCTGCGGCTCACCGCCGCCGAGGCGCTGCTGCGGCTCGCGGACCGTCGCGTCACGCTCGGCGACGTCGCCGCGCGGATCGGCATGCCGGATCGCGTGACTCGGATCGACGCCGCGCGCGTCGACGGCATCCTGAGCGCCACCGGCGCGGCGGGCCATTTCGCCGGCGCGGGCGGGGCGATCGCCAACGTGCCGCTGGCGATGAGCGCCGCGGCGGGGACGTGGCGCGTTCACGGCGGCGCGCTGGCGCTCGACGGCGCGCTCACCGTGGCGGACCAGGCCGCGCCCGCGCGCTTCGAGCCGCTCGCCGCGCGCGCCGTCGCGCTGACGCTGCGCGACGGCGCCATCGCCGCGACGGGCACGCTCCACGAGCCGAGCACCGGCACCAAGGTCGCCGACGTGGCGATCGCGCATCGGCTCGCCGCGGGCACGGGCACCGCGCATCTTACGGTGCCGGGCATCACGTTCGGGGACACGCTCCAGCCCGACAAGCTCACCCGCCTCACCTTCGGTGTCATCGCCGACGTGCGCGGCACGGTGAGCGGCGCCGGCGACATCGCCTGGAGCCCCGACGGCGTCACCAGCACCGGCCGCTTCGCCACCCCGGGCACCGACCTGGCCGCCGCGTTCGGGCCGGTCGAGGGGATCGCGGGGACGATCGCCTTCACCGACCTGCTCGCGCTGGAGAGCGCCCCCGACCAGGTCGCCACGGTCCGCTCGATCAACCCGGGCGTGCCGGTGACCGACGGCCGGATCATCTACCAGACGCTGCCGAACACGCGCGTCCGCGTGGCCGAGGGGCGCTGGCCGTTCGCGGGCGGGACGCTGACGCTGGAGCCGACGCTGCTCGACTTCGGCAACCCGCAGGAGCGCCGGCTGACCTTCCGCGTCGACGGCATGGACGCGGGCAAGTTCCTCCAGCAGTTCGACTTCAAGAACCTGAGCGCGACCGGCACCTTCGATGGCGTGCTGCCGATGCTGTTCGACGAGAGCGGCGGCCGGATCGCGGAGGGGCGCCTGGTCGCACGCGCGGGCGGCGGCAGCATCGCCTATCTCGGCGAGCTGACCGAGAAAGACCTCGGCTTCTGGGGCAATCTCGCCTTCCAGTCGCTGCGCTCGCTGATCTATCGCGACCTGGCGCTGGAGATGAACGGGCCATTGGCGGGCGAGATGGTCACCGGCGTGCGCTTCGCGGGCATCCGCCAGGGGCAGGGGGCGAAGAGCAACTTCCTGCTGCGCCGGCTGACGCGGCTGCCGATCCAGTTCAACATCACCGTGCGCGCGCCGTTCCGCGGGCTGATCGACTCGGCCGCCAGCTTCTACGACCCGCAGCGGTTGGTGAAGCGCAACCTCCAGGCGCTCATCGAGGAGCAGAACCGCCGTGCCGGCACCGTTCAGCCGCCGGCAAGCGCGCCCGTGGCACCAACCAGGAAGGATTGACGAACCCGATGCGCCTCCCGATCTTGACCATGATGACGACGGCCATGCTGGCGGCGGCGAGTGCGGGGTGCGTGAACATCTCCGCGCCCGACAAGCCGATCCAGATCAACCTCAACATCAACGTGACGCAGGAAGTGGTGTATCGCCTCGACAACGAGGCCAAGACGCTGATCCAGCAGAACCCGGGGATTTTCTGAAGGTGACCATGATGAAGGCCTATCTGATGCTCGCCGGTGCGGTGACGCTCGCCGGCCTCTCCACCGCGGCGCTGGCGCAGCGCGACCCTGCCTATGCCGCGGCGCGTGCCGCCGGGCAGGTCGGCGAACAGCCCGACGGCTATCTCGGCGTCGTCGGCGGCGGCAGCGCAGAGCTGCGCGCGCTGGTCAGCAACATCAACATTCAGCGGAAGTCGGCGTATACCCAGAAGGCGCAGGCCAGCGGCGCGACGGTGGAGCAGCTCGCCTTCACCAGCGGCTGCAACCTGATCGCGCAGACCCAGCCGGGGGAGAAGTACAAGGCGCCCGACGGCAGCTGGCAGACCCGCGGTGGTGGCGCGCCGCAGCGCGACCCGCGCTGCGTCTAGGGCAGCGTTCGACGGGGACGACGCGCAACCTCCGTTAACCCCGCGTCCACACAGGTTGACACCCCCCGACCCCCCGGCTAACCGGACGGCGCCTTGGCGGGGCTGCTCGCCGCTCGCGCGCACTCTCTCCTGGTCAACGAACTTCAGGGCGAGGGTGGCGGCGTGGCGGAGAACGGCCCCGGACAGGATTTCCACGACGCGGCGGACCCGCGCCTGACTTCGCTCGACGATCGGTTGAGGCAGGCGCGCCGGGACGAGGCGGTTCGCACGGGGGCTGTGCGCGACGGGGGTGGTGCGGGCTACGCGCTCGGCAACCGCGTGCTCGCCGCCCTTATCGGAAGTCTCGTCGGCTCGGCGCTGATCGGCTGGCTCCTCGACCGCTGGTTCGGCACGACGCCCTGGGTACTGATCGTGATGCTGTTCCTCGGGATCGGCGTCGCCTTCAGGCAGATCATTCGGTTGACGACCAAGCGTCCGGACGAACCGGGCGCTTGATCTATGTTATAGGCGCAGGGACCAGCACGTGGCGGCAGAAGGCGGCAAGATCGATCCGATGCACCAGTTCCTGATCGAGCCCGTGCTCGGTCAGCGCTGGATCGTGGGCGGCTACGATGTGTCCTTCACCAATTCCGCGCTGTGGATGGTGATCACGCTCGTCGCGCTGTGGCTGTTCATGCTCGGCGGGATGAAGCGCGAGCTCGTGCCCGGCCGCTGGCAGGCCGCGGTCGAGGGCTTCACCGGCTTCGTCCAGAACATGCTGACGTCGAACGTCGGGCCCGAGGGCAAGCGCTTCGTGCCCTATGTCTTCTCGCTGTTCATGTTCATCCTCTTCGCCAACATCCTCGGGCTGCTGCCGGTCGGCATCGTGCCCGGTTGGCACCCCTTCACCGTCACCAGCCACCTCACCGTCACCGGCGTGCTGGCGATCATCAGCTTCTCGATCGTGCTGATCGTCGGCTTCGGCCGCCACGGCTTCCACTTCTTCAGCCTGTTCGTGCCGCACGGTACCCCGCTGCCGATGGTGCCGCTGATCTTCGTCGTCGAGCTGATGAGCTTCCTGGTGCGCCCCTTCTCGCTGGGGCTGCGGCTGTTCGTCGCGATGACCGCGGGGCACATCCTGCTCAAGGTGCTCGCCGCCTTCGTGATCAACGGCCTGAACCTGGGGATCGGCTATGCCGCGATCGTCAGCGTGCCGAGCTTCCTGCTGATGCTGGGCATCACGCTGCTGGAGCTGCTGGTGGCGGCGATCCAGGCCTATGTCTTCGCGCTACTGACCAGCGTCTATCTCAACGACGCGGTCAACCTGCACTGAGTTTTCCACACCAACCTTTGTTTTCTGAACGGGAGTTACTGACATGGACGCAAACGCCGCCAAGCTGCTCGGCGCCGGTCTCGCCGCGATCGGCATGGGCATCGCCGCGCTGGGCGTGGGCAACGTGTTCGCCGCCTTCCTCGAGGGCGCGCTGCGCAACCCGGGGGCCGCCGACGGCCAGCAGGGCCGCCTCTTCATCGGCTTCGCGGGCGCCGAGCTGCTCGGCCTGCTCGCCTTCGTGACGATGATCATCCTGGTGTTCGTCGCGTAACCTCACGCCGATGGACCAGCCCCGCCCGATCATGGGGCGGGGCGCAAGGATAGCGGATCACCATGCCTCAAATCAGTCAGATCGCCGCCACCTACGCCTCGCAGATCTTCTGGCTGCTCATCACCTTCGGTCTCCTGTACTTCGGGATCGGCAAGCTGATGGTGCCCAGGGTGCAGGGCGTGATGGACCTGCGTGAATCGAAGATCGCGCAGGACCTCGCGAGCGCGGAGACCGCGCGCGTCGCGGCGGACACGACCGAGGCGGCGTGGAACGCCGACATGGACGCCGCGCGCGCCGCGGCGCAGGCCGAAGTGGCCGCCGCCAAGGCGCGCGCCGCGGCCGCGGCCGAGGCGCAGCTCCGCCACGCCGACGCCGACCTGGCCGAGCGCGTCGCGCACCACGACGTCGCGGTGGCGAACGCCAAGGCGGCGGCGATGGTCAACGTCCAGACGATCGCGACCGAGGCCGCGCAGGAGCTGGTGCAGCGCCTCGCCGGCGTCGCCGTCCCCACCGAGGCCGCCAACGAGGCGGTGCGCAGGCAGCTGAACCATGGCTAACGCCCCCGCCCAACCGATCCAGGGTCCCGCCTCCGAGGGGCTGGCACCGCACGATCTCGCCAACGGCAGCGGCTATGCCGCTTCCACGGAGCACGGCGGCGCGGGCGACCATGTCGCGCCCACCGCGCTGGGCTTCAACGACACCGGCTGGGTCGGCATCGCCGCGCTGGTGGTGCTGATCGGCATGGTGATCGTCCGCGTGCCGAGGACGATCGCGGCGATGCTCGACAAGCGCATCGGCGAGATCCGCCACCAACTCGACGAGGCCGCGGCGCTGCGCCGTGAGGCCGAGGCGCTGCGCGACGAATATGCCGCCCGCGCGCGCTCCGCCGAGGCCGACGCGGCCAAGATGCGCGAGAACGCGCACCACGAGGCCGCGGAGATCGTCGCCAAGGCCAAGGCCGACACCGAGCAGCTGATGGAGCGCCGCGCGCGCATGGCGGAGGACAAGATCGCCGCCGCCGAGCGCGCCGCGATCGCCGAGGTCCGTGCGCGCACCGCCGAGGCCGCCGCCGCCGCCGCCGCGGCGCTGATCGCCGAGCGCCACGACGCGGCGAGCGACCGCGCGCTGGTCGACCGCGCGATCGTGGGGGTGGGCCGCCTCAACTGAGGCCGGTCTCCTGGGATCACCTGTCTCCGCCGTAGCGGTGCGCCTTCGTTCCGGCGCTCGCCCGAGCACGATCACGTTCGAGTGCGGCGATCGTGTCGGGGTGCACGGCCGATCGCCAGGCGCGACCTCTGCCCCACTCACGGGCGTGATCCTGAATTCGTTCCCAGATTAGTCTCCCGCGAATGCTGCATTTCCTCGGCGCGCCGCACCGTGGATCCTGAACCGAGTCCAGCGTGACGGGAGGCGGGGTACGCATCATCGATGGCGTCGGACCACGCTTGGGTGCATCACTCCGCCCCGCCTGCTCACGACCATCCTTTCTCCACCTACCCCTTCGATCCGAGGTGACCTGATGTCGCGCCCGTTCGCCGTCGCCCTGCTGCTCGCGTCCGGCCTCGCCGCGCCGCTCCCGGCGCTCGCCCAATCTGGCACCGCCGCCGCTCCCGGCGATCCCGCCGAGGATACCAAGCTGAGAGCGCTGTTCGCCGCCAGCGACGAGGACTCGCTGAAGCGCAACCCCGTCAACGCCTTGTTCCGCGGCGACCTGCGCTACGCCGACCGGCTCGGCGACCCGTTCTCCGACTCCTACATCGCCGCCGAGCGCGCCGCCGCGCGGCGCGACCTCGCGGCGCTCGCCACGATCGACCGCGCCAAGCTCACCCGCACCGACCAGATCGCCTATGACGTGTTCCAGCAGCAGAGCTCGGTCACCCTGCGCGGGCTCGCACCCGACCTCGTCGCGCTCAACATCGTCCGGCCGCTCGACCATTTCTACGGGCTGCAGACCTTCTACCCCGAGCTCGCCTCCGGGCAGGGCGCGGCGCCGTTCAACACCGTCGCCGACTATGACAACAACCTGAAGCGCAACGCGCGCTACGCCGAGCTGCTCGACCAGGCGATCGCGCGCTTCCGCGAGGGCATGCGCGCCCGCGTCGTCCAGCCCAAGCTGGTGGTGCGCAACATGATCGCGCAGTTCGACCACCTGCTCGAGGGCGGCGCGGAGAGCTCGCCTCTCTACGGCCCGGTCAAGACCTTCCCGGCGGCGATCCCCGCGGCGGATCAGGCGCGGCTCCGCGCCGCCTACACGCGCCAGATCACCGAGGTGGTCAACCCGGCGCAGCGGCGCATGCGCGACTTCCTCGAGAAGGAGTATCTGCCGGTCGCGCGCGACAGCGTCGGCCTCTCGGCGATGCCGGGTGGTGACAGGCTGTATGCCTATCTGATCGAGTCGAACACGACGCTGCCGCTCTCCGCGGGGAAGGTCCACGAGCTGGGCCTGAGCGAGGTGGCGCGGATCACGCGCGAGATGGAGGCGCAGAAGGCCAAGGTCGGCTTCGCCGGCCCGCTCGCCGACTTCTTCACCGCGCTGCGCGAGGACAAGCGCTTCCAGCCCTCGTCCAAGGAGCAGTTGCGGCTCGGCTATGAGGCGATCGGGCGGCGCGTCGACTCGCGCGTGCGCGAGCAGTTCTCGCTGATCCCGAGAACGGCGCTCGAGATACGCCCCGTGCCCGCGTTCAAGGAGAAGACCGACGCGGGCGGCTCCTACCAGTCGGGCACGCCCGACGGGTCGCGGCCGGGCGTGTTCTACTACAACACCTATGATCTCCCGGTCCGCTACATGTGGGAGATGGAGACCTTGTACCTGCACGAGGCGGTGCCGGGGCATCACTTCCAGATCAGCCTGGCGCAGGAGAATGAGTCGCTCCCCGCCTTCATGCGCTTCGGCGGCAACACCGCCTATGTCGAGGGCTGGGCGCTCTACGCCGAGACGCTGTGGCCCGAGCTGGGGATGGAGACCGACCCGTACCAGCGGATGGGCGGGCTCAACGACGAGATGCTGCGCGCGATGCGGCTGGTGGTCGATACCGGCATCCACGCCAAGGGGTGGACGCGCGACCAGGCGATCGAATACATGCTCTCGCACTCGCCGATGGCGCGTACCGACGCGACCGCCGAGGTGGAGCGCTATATCGCGATCCCGGGCCAGGCGCTGGCCTATAAGATCGGCCAGCTGACGATCTCGCGGCTCAAGGCCGACGCGCAAGCGAGGCTGGGCGATCGGTTCGACGCGCGCGCCTTCCACGCCCAGGTGCTCGACACCGGCGCGCTGCCGATGCCGGTGCTGGAGGCGAAGATCGGCGCATGGGTGAGGGACGGGGGCAAGTAGGGAGCCGCTCGCTACGTCCTTTCTCTTCTCCTCCCACCGTCATCCTGAACTCGTTTCAGGATCCACCGTCCCGCAAGCACCTCCGTACTGAGGGCGCGGTAAGGTGGATCCTGAGACAAGCTAAGGATGACGCCGGTGGGCGGGCGACAGTCGCGCAGCCCACCCCCGTTGTCCCACGCCGCGCTAGAGCCTAGATCGCCCGCGATGAACGGCAGTTACGGCCCCCCAGACCGCTTCAACGAAGAGCAGGCCACCTTCACCATCCGCGGCTCTGACGCCCCCGACCTCAAGGCGGGCGAGGCGGCGATCCGCAACGTGCTCAAGACGCTGCCGCTCAAGCCCGGCGTCTACCGCATGCACGACGCCAAGGGCGACGTGCTCTACGTCGGCAAGGCGCGCGCGCTGAAGAACCGCGTCGCCAATTACGTCCAGGTCGAGCGCCTGCCCAAGCGGCTCCAGCGGATGGTGTCGCAGACGCGATCGATGACGATCGTCACCACCAACAACGAGGCCGAGGCACTGCTGCTCGAGGCGCAGCTGATCAAGCGCTACCGGCCCGCGTACAACGTCCTGCTTCGCGACGACAAGAGCTTCCCCTTCATCCTGCTGCGCGCCGACCACGACTTCCCGCGCATCCAGAAGCACCGCGGCGCGCGCCGCGCCAAGGGCGATTACTACGGCCCCTTCGCCAGCGCGGGCAGCGTCAACAACACGCTGAACGCGCTCCAGAAGCTGTTCCTGCTGCGGAGCTGCACCGACGGCTTCTTCAAGACGCGCGACCGGCCATGCCTCTTGTACCAGATCAAGCGCTGCTCGGCGCCGTGCGTCGGCCGGATCGACCCCACGGGCTATGCCGATCTCGTCGGCGACGCCAAGAAGTTCCTCGCCGGCAAGGCGACCGACGTCCAGGCCAAGCTCGGCGCGCAGATGCAGGCGGCGGCCGAGAACATGGACTTCGAGCTGGCCGCGGTGCTGCGCGACCGGCTCAAGGCGCTCACCTTCATTCAGGGCACGCAGTTCATCAACGCGGAGGGCGTGGGCGACGCCGACATCTTCGCGCTCGCCAGCCACGAGGGCTTGATCGGGATCGAGGCCTTCTTCATCCGCGGCGGCCAGAACTGGGGCCACCGCAGCTTCTTCCCCGCGCACACCGCCGATGTGCCCGAGGACGAGGTGCTGACCCAGTTCATGATGCAATTCTACGAGGAGGTGCCGCCCGCGCGCACCATCCTGATCGACCGCGCGCTGCCCGAGGCCGAGCTGCTCACCCAGGCGCTGTGCGAGCAGGCCGGGCGCAAGGTGGAACTGGCCGTGCCGCAGCGCGGCGTGCGCAAACGCCTGCTCGACCAGGCCAGTCGCAACGCCAAGGAGGCGCTGGAGCGCCGCCTCGCCGAGAGCACTACCCAGGCGCGACTCCATCGCGAGCTGGCCGAGCTGTTCGAGCTGGGCGACTCGCCCGACCGGATCGAGGTCTATGACAACAGCCACATCCAGGGCACCAACGCGCTCGGCGCGATGGTGGTCGCGGGGCCCGAGGGCTTCCGCAAAGGGCAGTATCGCAAGTTCAACATCAAGCAGGCCGCGACCGACGACGACTATGCGATGATGCGCGAGGTGCTCCAGCGCCGCTTCGCGCGCGCGCTGGAGGAGGACCCCGACCGCGACGGCGAGGCCTGGCCCGACCTGGTGCTGCTCGATGGTGGGCGCGGGCAGCTCAACGCCGCCAAGGCGGTGCTGGAGGATCTCGGGATCGAGGACGTGTGTCTGGTGGGCGTCGCCAAGGGGCCGCATCACGGCCGCGAGGGACGCGAGGTGTTCCACCTGATGGACGGGCGCGAGCTGACGCTGCCGGTCAACTCGCCGCTGCTCTTCTATCTCCAGCGGCTGCGCGACGAGGTCCACCGCTTCGCCATCGGCGCGCACCGCGCCAAGCGCGCCAAGGCGATCGGCGCGAGCCCGCTCGACGAGGTGCCGGGCATCGGCCCGGCGCGCAAGAAGGCGCTGCTGATGCACTTCGGCACCGGCCGCGCGGTGCGCAACGCCAGCCTGGAGGATCTGCGCAAGGCGCCGGGCGTGAGTGCCGCGGTGGCGCAGCAGGTCTACGACTTCTACCACGCGCGCTGAGGGCTGGGCGCGGCGGGCGCGCCGCCCTATCTCGGCGCGGTGCATCTCGCCGCCGACGCCTTGATCCTCTCCGCCCGCGCGCACGGCGAGCATGGCGCGGTGGTGCGCGGCTTCACCCGCGACGACGGGGTGCGCCCCGGCTACGTGCGCGGCGGCCACTCGCGCCGGCTGCGCCCCTCGCTCCAGCCCGGCAACGTCGTGCGCGGCGACTGGCGTGCGCGCAGCGACGAGCAGCTCGCCGCGCTCACGGTCGAGCTGGTGCACAGCCGCGCGCCGCTGTTCGCGCAGCCGCTGCCCGCCGCCGCGATCGAGTGGCTGTGCGCGCTCACCGCCGGCGTGCTGCCCGAGGCGCAGCCCTATCCGCGCCTGCACGACGCGCTCGCCGCGGTGTTCGACGCCATCGAGGCGGCGCCGAGCGCGCAGGGCTGGGCCGGCAGCGTCGCGCGCTACGAGCTGCTGCTGCTCGCGGAGCTGGGCTTCGGGCTCGACCTGAGCGGCTGCACCGTCACCGGCGCACGCGACGACCTCGCTTATGTCAGCCCGCGCAGCGGCGCCGCGGTGAGCCGCGCCGGCGCGCTCGGCTATGAGGCGCGGCTGCTCGCTCTGCCCGCGTTCCTGTTCTCGGGCGGCGCGGCGCGCTGGGACGAGGTGCTCGCCGCGCTGGCGCTCACCGGGCATTTCCTCGCGCGCGACGTGCTCGTCGATCGCCGCCGCGATCTGCTGACCGCGCGCGATCGGCTGGTGGCGCGGCTCGCGCGGGCGGTTGCGTGAGCGCGCGCGCCGCGCCATGCGGTGCCGCATGACCGACTCCACCCTCATCGCGATCCTGCCCGGCGACGGCATCGGCCCCGAAGTGACGCGCGAGGCGCGTCGCGTGCTCGAGGCGCTCGACCTCGGCCTCGTCTTCGAGGAAGCGCCGGTCGGCGGCGCCGCCTATCGCGCGAGCGGCCACCCGCTGCCGCCCGAGACGCTCCGACTGGCCGATCGCGCCGCGGCGGTGCTGTTCGGCGCGGTGGGCGACCCGGCGTTCGACTCGCTCGAGCGCGCGCTGCGTCCCGAGCAGGCGATCCTGGGCATCCGCAAGCATCTCGGCACCTTCGCCAACCTGCGCCCGGCGCGGATCTTCCCCGGCCTGGAGGATGCCTCGACGCTCAAGCCCGAGGTGGCGCGCGCGATCGACCTGGTGATCGTGCGCGAGCTCAACGGCGACGTCTATTTCGGCGCCAAGGGCCGCGGCACGACCGCGGAAGGCAAGCGCGAGGGGCACGACCTGATGCGCTACGACGAGGACGAGGTGCGCCGCATCGCGCGCGTCGGCTTCGAGACCGCGGCGAAGCGGCGCGGCAAGCTGTGCTCGGTCGACAAGGCCAACGTGCTCGAGACCTCGCAGCTGTGGCGCGACGTGGTGAACGAGGTGGCGCGCGAGTATCCGCAGGTCGCGCTCACCCATATGTACGTCGACAATGCGGCGATGCAGCTGGTGCGCGACCCGGGCGCGTTCGACACGATCGTGACGGGCAATCTGTTCGGCGACATCCTCTCCGACCAGGCTAGCATGTGTGTCGGCTCCATCGGTATGCTGCCGTCGGCCGCGCTCGACGGCGCGGGCAAGGGGCTGTACGAGCCGATCCACGGCTCGGCGCCCGACATCGCGGGGCAGGGCCGGGCCAATCCCTGCGCCGCGATCCTGTCGGCGGCGATGCTGCTGCGCCACTCGCTGGGGCAGGACGCGGCGGCGGACCGCGTCGAGGCGGCGGTCGCCGCGGCGCTGACGCGCGGGCTGCGCACGCCCGACATGGGGGGCGACGCGACCACCGCGGCGATGGGCGACGCGGTGCTGGCGGGACTGTAAGTGCTTCATTCCTCCCCGGTACGGGGAGGGGGACCGCCGGTGGTGGAGGGGGCTGTCCGCGAGCGTCACGCTATGTCTCCTGTTCCCACCGACGACGCGCGACGTGGCGAGCCCCCCACCGTGCGGCGCACGGTCCCTTCGCCGTGCCGGGGAGGATCGAGGTCGCGCCGCCTGACGCGCGCCTCCTTCACACCCAGCTCGGGAACCACGTCCAGCGGTGGAAGGCGGCCGCGTGCGCGAGCGGCGCGGCGGTGAGCACCGGCAGGAAGTAGAGCGTCAGCGCGAAGGCCAGCAGCAGGTACGCCTCGTCCCACCAGCCCAGCCGGTCCCGCCAGTGATCCAGCGCCACCGCCAGCGCGACGCTGAGGAAGACGCTCGCCGGATAGTAATAATAGTAGAAGCCCAAAGACTTAGGGATGACGGCGAAGATCCCGACCGCGAAGGTCCACAGTACCGCGGGCGCGAGCAGCCGCGCCGAGCCGCGCTTCACCCAGCCCCGGTAGCACGCCGCGACCGCCGCCAGCCCGCCCCACATGACCGCCGGGTTGCCGAGCAGGATGATGCCGCGCTGCGCGCCGTCGACGGGCTCGTACAGATACCAGATCGGGCGGATCAGCAGCGGCCAGGTCCACCAGTTCGACTGATAGGTGTGGTGCGGGAGTTTCTGCGTCTGGCGAAGGTACATGTCCCATTGGAACGGCAGCAGCCGCGCCAGCGTCATCGGCTCGCTGGCGTAGTAGAAGGCGGGAGCGAAGGTCAGGAAATACATCGCCACCGACGCGCCGCCCAGCAGCGCCAGCGCGCGGGCGGGGCCGAGCCCCGGCCAGCGTTCCGGCCGCTCGCGCTTCATCATCACGAAGGTCACCGCCGCCGCGGCGACGTACGGTGCCGCCACCCATTTGCACGCGGTGGCGAGCCCCAGCAGCGCCGCTCCCGCGGTCCAGCGCGCGGCGCTGCCGTCGCGCATCGCCGCGGTGAGCAGCACGACGCCCCATAGCAGGAAGGCGAGCATGAACGTGTCCAGCATCGCGATCCGCGCCTGGACATAGACGGTGAAGCCCAGCACCGAGAGCAGCGCGCCGGTGAGCGCGGCGCGGGTGCGCCCGGTCAGCAGCCAGGTCAGCGCGAACACGCCCGCGACCGTCGCGCTCCCCGCCAGCGTCGACATCGCGCGCCAGCCGAGCGGCACGTCGCCGAACAGCCGCAGCCCCAGCGCGATCAGCTCCTTGGCGAGCAAAGGGTGCTCCATGTTCGCCGGTCCGGTGAGATCGCGCAGCGCGCGCGCCGCGGGCAGGTAATGGACCTCGTCGAACACCGGCTTGTCGGGCACGGTCACGCGGAACAGGAACAGCAGCTCGGCCGCGAGCGCGATCGCCAGCGCGAGTAACCGGGGGCGGGGCGTCGTCACCGTGTCGTCGCGCGCGGCCATCTATTTCCCCGTTCGTGCTCCCGCGCACGCAGGAGCCCCAGGGCCGCGAGCGTGGCGGGTCATCACCCTGGGTTCCTGCGCACGCAGGAACATTCGGCTTCCTTGCGTCAGCGCCGCCGCCGCGACAAGCCTCACCGCCGCCGCCCCTTGTCTCTTCGCCTCGCGGGGGGCAAAGCGTGCCGCCATGAAGCGGCGCAGCGGACAGGACCGGTCGGTCACCCAGCATTGGCGTCCCGCCACCCTCGCGGTGCGCGGCGGGACCGCACGTTCCGAGTTCGGCGAGACCTCGGAGGCGATCTTCCTCACCTCGGGCTACAGCTACGATCGCGCGGAGGACGCCGCGGCGCGCTTCGCCGGCGAGCAGGAGGGGATGACCTATTCCCGCCTGCAGAATCCCACGGTCGAGATGCTCGAGCACCGCATCGCGTTGCTCGAGGGCGCCGAGGCGTGCCGCACCATGGCGACGGGCATGGCGGCGATGACCGCGGCGCTGCTGTGCCAGCTGCAGCAGGGGGACCATGTCGTCGCGGGCCGCGCCGCGTTCGGATCGTGCCGATGGCTGGTCGATACCCTGCTGCCGCGCTTCGGCATCCAGTCGACCACGGTGGACGCGCGGGACGCTGGCGCGTTCGAGGCGGCGGTGCGGCCGGAGACCAAGGTCTTCTTCTTCGAGACGCCCGCCAACCCGACGATGGACGTGGTCGACCTCAGAGCGGTGTGCGGGATCGCGCGCGAGCGCGGGATCGTCAGCGTGGTCGACAATGCCTTCGCCACGCCGGCGCTCCAGCGCCCGCTGGAGTTCGGTGCCGACGTGGTCGCTTACTCCGCCACCAAGATGATGGACGGCCAGGGGCGGGTGCTCGCCGGGGCGGTGTGCGGCAGCGAGGATTTCGTCACCAACACGCTCCTGCCGTTCACGCGCAACACCGGGCCGACGCTGAGCGCGTTCAACGCGTGGGTCGTGCTGAAAGGGCTGGAGACGCTCGACCTTCGCATCCGCCGCCAGTCGGAGAACTCGGTCGCGGTCGGTACATTCCTCGAGGGGCGCGTGCCGCGCATCCTTCATCCCGGGCTGGCGAGCCACCCGCAGCACGCCTTGGCGATGACGCAGATGGCAGCGGCGGGGCCGATCTTCGCCTTCGAGGTGGCCGATCGCGCGCAGGCGCACGCCCTGCTCAACGCGCTGGAGCTGATCGACATCTCGAACAATATCGGCGACTCGCGCTCGCTGATGACCCATCCCGCCTCCACCACCCATTACGGCGTCTCGCCCGAGGCGCGTGCCGAGATGGGCGTGACCGAGGGGCTGCTCCGGCTCAACGTCGGGCTGGAGGATCCGCGGGATCTGATCGACGACCTCGACCAGGCGCTCCGCCAGGTCGGCCTGTGAGCGGCGCGATCGGCATGGAGGCGCTGTTCCCGCTCGCCGCCACCACCGGCACGGTGACGGTGCGCGTCTCGGTCAGCTATCTGCCCGAACAGTCCGAGCCCGCGCGCGGTCGCTGGTTCTGGGCCTATCACATCCGGCTCGAGAACGACGGCGAGGGGGCGGTGCAGCTGCTCACGCGTCACTGGGTGATCACCGATGGCAACGGCGCGCGCCACACCGTGGAGGGCGAGGGGGTCGTCGGCGAGCAGCCGCTGATCGCGCCGGGGGCGAGCTACGATTATGTCTCGGGCTGCCCGCTCGCGACGCCGAGCGGCGCGATGCAGGGCAGCTATCGCATGATCGCCGAGGACGGACAGCTGTTCGACGTCGCCATCCCGCGCTTCGCCTTGACCGCGCCGGCGGTGGCGGAGTGAAGCGCACCCACCTGCCGCTCAACGGCCTGCGCGTGCTCGACGCGGCGGCGCGCCACCTGTCGTTCACCCGCGCCGCCGACGAGCTGGCGGTGACCCCGGCCGCGGTGGGGCAGCAGATCCGCGCGCTGGAGGACACGCTGGGCGTCGTCCTGTTCCGCCGTACCACCAAGGGACTGGAGCTCACGCCCGAGGGCGAGGCGGGGCTCGCGCCGCTGCGCCAGGGCTTCCTCGAGTTCGAGGAAGCGGTGCGCGCGATGCAGGCGGGCCAGTCGTCCAAGTCGCTGACGATCGCGGCGCCGCGCGACGTCACCGAGAAATGGCTGCTGCCGCGCCTCGCCGAGATCGCGGCGGGCGATGCCGAGCTGCGCTTCGCGCTGGTCGCGGCGGACGACAATGTCGACTTCACCGAGGCGAACCTCGACCTCGCGATCCGCTGGGGCGAGGGCCCCGGCGCGCTGGAAGGCGAGGCGATCGAGAGCGAGGGGCTGGTCACGGTCGAGCGCGCGGGCGGGGGCGCCGACACGGTGATCCACTGGCCCGGCGCGCCCGCGGGCGAGGGCGGCGCGCAGGTGCGCGTCGGCGACGCGGGGCTGGCGATCGACGCCGCCGCCGCGGGGCTGGGACGCGCCACCGTACCCGAGCTGCTCGCGACGCGCGACATCGCTGCGGGCCGGCTGGGTGTGGTCGGGGAGGCGGTGCCGTCGCGGCTCGGCTATTGGCTGATCGCGCCTACCCCGCAGTGGCGCCAGCGCAAGGTGCAGGCGCTGGTCGAGGCGCTGGGCGGGTGACGCCGCGGCTCGCGACCGCGCGGCTGGTGCTGCGCGCGCGCGTGCCCGACGACGCGGAGGCGCTGTTCGCGGCGATGGGCGACCCGGTGGCCATGACCTGGTGGTCGCACGCGCCGGTGGAGTCGGTCGCCGCGCTGCGCGAGCGTTTCGTCGCGCGCGACGACGGGAGCTGGCGCACCTGGGCGATCACGCGGGTCGACGATGACGTCGCGATCGGCTTCGTCGCGGCGGGTGAGAAGCGCGCCGGCGTGGTCGAGATCGGCTATCTGCTGGTGCCCGCGGCACAGGGACAAGGTCACGCGCGAGAGGCGGTGGGCGCCGTCATCGAGCAGCTCTTCGCGGAGGGGTATCGCCGCGTGTTCGCCGACACCGACCCGGAGAATGTCGGCTCGAACCGCCTGCTCGGTTCGCTCGGCTTCCGGCGCGAGGGCCTGCTGCGCGCCGAGTGGGAGACGCATCTCGGCGTGCGCGACACGGTGTTGTGGGGGCTGCTGCGCGGCGAGTGGGTCGGGGCGACCGCGTCGTAGAAGGTTTCCATCACCCTTCCCGCGACCCCGGCGCTGGCCAGGTCCCAGTCGGGAGGCGGGCGTGAGAAAGCATAAGCCCTCCCGACCGGACCCCCGGCCTGCGCCGGGGAACCAGTCGGAAGAGGATAGCTGCGCTCCGTGAGAGGAAGAGCGGCGCGCCGTGCCGCCCCGAGCCCTCACTCCGGGACAGTATTCTCGTCGGCGATCTTGGCCTCGAACGACTTACTCGAGTCGGTGCCGTCGGGCTGGTGCGCGCCGCCGGGCTTGGCGCCCGCCTTGCCCTCGACCTTCGCGCCGACCTTGCCGTCGGGCTTGGGGGTCGGCGCGGGCAGCGACGGCTGTTTCGGCGAGGAGCTGCGCAGCGACAGCAGCGCCGCGGTCGCCGCCGCGCCGATCGCCGCCACGCCGCCGGCGATCGCCGCCGCGCCCCATTTGCCGCCGACCTTGTCCGCGGCGCGCGAGGCCGCCTTGCCGGCGCCGCGCGTGCCGCGCGTGGCGCTCTTGCGCGTGTCGCCTACCGCGCGGGCGGCGCGCTTGCGCGCGGTGCCGGCGGCACGCGACGCGCTCTTGGTCGCCGCGGTCACCGCCTCGCCCGCCTGTTCCAGCGTCGACGACTCGGACGCGGTCGAGCGCTTGGCGGCCACGCGGCGCTTCGGTGCGGGCGTGTCGCCCGCGGTCTTGCGCTTGGTCGCGGGCTTGCTCGCCGCGCTCGCGCCGGTCTTGCGCGCCGCGCGGCGGCGCGGCGTCGCCGGCTTGGACGAGGCCGGCGCGGGGGTCGGCGTATCGCTGCTGTCGTCGGCCATCATCTGCTCCCTGGCGAAATGGTACGGCCGCGTAACGCGCGGCCGCCGCTTCGTTTCCCCGGGAGTGAGCGGCGCTTAGCGGAACGGCGGCTCGTTGAACGCGCGCAGCTTGCGGCTGTGCAGCTTGGCGCCCTCGCGACGCAGTTCCTCGCACGTCTCGATGCCGATCCGCATATGCTCGCTGATCGCGCGCTCGTAGAAGCGGTTGGCCTGGCCCGGCAGCTTGAGCTCGCCGTGGAGCGGCTTGTCCGAGACGCACAGCAACGTGCCATAGGGCACGCGGAAGCGATATCCCTGCGCCGCGATCGTCGCCGATTCCATGTCGATCGCCACCGCGCGGCTGAGCGAGAAGCGCAGCGCCGAGCGGGCGTAGCGCAGCTCCCAGTTGCGATCGTCGGTGGTGACGATCGTGCCGGTGCGCAGCCGCCGCTTGAGCGCGTCGCCCGACTGGCCGCTGACCGTCTCGGCGGCGCGCGCCAGCGCCTGCTGCACCTCGGCGATCGCGGGCACGGGGATCTCGGGCGGCAGCATGTCGTCGAGCACGTGGTCGTCGCGCAGATAGGCGTGCGCGAGCACGTAATCACCGATCCGCTGCGACGGCCGCAGCCCGCCGCAATGGCCGATCATCACCCAGGCCTCGGGGCGCATCACCGCGAGATGGTCGCAGATCGTCTTGGCGTTGGACGGGCCGACGCCGATATTGACGAGCGTGATGCCGGTGCGATCGTCGGCCATCAGGTGATAGGCGGGCATCTGCAGCCGCCGCCACGCGCTGTCGTCGAGCGTCGCTGGGTCGTCGCCGGCCTGGAACAGCACGCCGCCCGGCCCCGACAGCGCGGTGAAGCGGCTGTCGCCGCCGACCTGGCTCGCGCCCCAGCGGACGAACTCGTCGACGTAGCGGTGATAGTTGGTGAACAGCACGTAGCGCTGGACATGCTCCGGCGGGGTGCCGGTGTAGTGGCGCAGCCGCGCGAGGCTGAAGTCGGTGCGCAGCCCGTCGAACAGGGCGAGCGGGCGCGTGCCGTCGATCGAAGCCCACAGCCCGTCGGCGATCTCGTCGCCGATATAGGCGAGCTCGGTCGTCGGGAACCAGCGCGCCAGCTCGGCGGCGGAGACGGTGTCGAGGCTCAGCGCGTGGCCGGCGTCGATCACATAAGGGAAGGGGATTTCCTGCGTCCCCGCGACGGCGCTGACGGTGACGTCATAATCCTCGATCAGCAGCGTCAGCTGCTCGATGAGATAGTCGGCGAAGACGGCTGGCTTGGTGACGCTGATGCGATACTCGCCGGCGCTGACCAGCCGGCCGAAGGAGCGCAGCGGGGTGGGGCGGTCGTCGCCGCCGGCGAAACGCAGCCGGATCTCGGGGTAGGCGAAGGAGCCGTCGCGCCGGGTCTCGGGCGGGGGCGGCGTGCCCTCGGCGATATAGAGGGAGATCGCCGCCTTGAGCCGGTCGACCGACGCGCTGTAGAGCCGATCGAGTTCCTGTACGATGTCGTTCGCTGTCATTCCCGACGGTTACATTTGCCGTGTGACCGCGGCAAGTCGTGGCCTGCCACGGAGCTGGTCGCGATGATCAGCCATCCGCCCCGCTCGCGGGGAGGGGGGTATGGTGGAGCGCGGCTCCCGCAGATGCGGAAGCTGCGAGGAGAGCCCCCTCCACCACCGCGCCGACGCGCGGCGGTCCCCCTCCCCATGTCGGGGAGGATCAGGGAGGTTCACAGCAGCGTCAGCAGATGCTCCGCCGAGCTGACGCGAAACTCGCCCGGCGCCTCGACCTCGAGCGACTCGATCACTCCGTCGTTCACCACCATCGCGTAGCGCTGGCTGCGCTTGCCCATGCCGTATCTGCTGCCGTCCATGTCGAGCCCGAGCGCGCCGGCGAAGTCGCCGTTGCCGTCGGCGAGCATCGTCACGCCCTGGGCGTCGTTCTGCTTGGCCCAGGCGCCGAGCACGAAGGCGTCGTTCACCGCGGTGCAGGCGATCTCGTCGACGCCCTTGGCGCGCAGCTCCTCCGCCTTGTCGAGATAGCCCGGCAGGTGGCGCGCCGAGCAGGTCGGGGTGAAGGCGCCCGGCACCGCGAACAGCGCGACGCGACGTCCCCTGAAATACTCGGCGGAATCCACCGGCTCCGGCCCGTCGGCGGTGACCTTGGTGAGGCGGACGGACGGCAGAGTGTCGCCGACGCTGATCGTCATAAGCAGGTCTCCGGTACGAGGACGCGGCGGATGTCGCAGCCGGCGCGGGTGATTTCAAGCTTTGGCAAGCGCGGCCACACGCACTAGGCTCGGCGCGATGGAGCAAGCCAGCTATCTCACCGGTCAGTTCCTGCTCGCCATGCCCGGGATCGGTGACCCGCGCTTCGAGCATTCGGTGATCGCGATCTGCAGCCACGACGAGAGCGGCGCGCTCGGCGTCGGAGTCGGCGCGGTGGTCAACGGTCTGGGGCTGCACGACGTGCTCGAGCAGCTCGAGATCGCGCCGGGCGAGGCGCCCGACGCGCCGGTGCATTTCGGCGGGCCGGTGGAGACGCGGCGCGGCTTCGTGCTGCACTCGAGCGACTGGGGCGGGCACGACACGCTCGACGTCGCGGGGCGCTGGGCGCTGTCGGGCACGCTCGACGTGCTGCGCGCGATCGCCGCGGGCAACGGCCCCACTCGCTGGCTGGTCGCGCTGGGCTATGCCGGCTGGGCGCCGGGCCAGCTCGACGCCGAGATGACGCGGCACGGCTGGCTCAACGTCAGCGACACGCCCGAGATGCTGTTCGACACGCCGGTGGAACGCCGCTGGAGTCGCGGCTTCGCCGCCGCCGGGGTCGACCCGCGACTGCTGTCGAGCGAGAGCGGACACAGCTGAGTCGCTCCCGCAGAACGATATAAAGATATCTTTATATTTGATCGACGGCGCCGGCCGGGCTAAGGCGCGCGGATGCCGATCGGTGCGTGGCGCCTTGGTCGGCCCTATCGGACTGGAGACAACGCCGTGGCTACCGCCCCCGTGCTCGACACTAACGATTACGTCATCAAGGACATCGGCCTCGCCGATTTCGGCCGCGCCGAGATCAAGATCGCCGAGACCGAGATGCCCGGCCTGATGGCGCTGCGCGACGAGTTCGGCGCGGCGCAGCCGCTCAAGGGCGCGCGCATCACCGGCTCGCTGCACATGACGATCCAGACCGCGGTGCTGATCGAGACGCTGACCGCGCTCGGCGCCGACGTGCGCTGGGCGACCTGCAACATCTTCTCGACCCAGGACCATGCCGCCGCCGCGATCGCCGCCGCGGGTATCCCGGTGTTCGCGGTCAAGGGCGAGACGCTCGCCGATTATTGGGACTATGTCGGCTCCATCTTCGACTGGGACGACGGCAACGGGCAGACCGCCAACATCATCCTCGACGACGGCGGCGACGCGACCATGTTCGCGCTGTGGGGCGCCAAGCTCGAGGCGGGCCAGAGCTTCGGCGAGCCGGAGAACGAGGAAGAGGTCGAGTTCCAGCGGTCGGTCAAGGCGTTCATCGCCAAGAAGCCGGGGTATCTGACCGAGACGGTCAAGAACCTGAAGGGCGTCTCGGAAGAGACCACCACCGGCGTCCACCGCCTGTACGAGATCGCGAAGAAGGGCGAGCTGCCCTTCCCGGCGATCAACGTGAACGACTCGGTGACCAAGTCGAAGTTCGACAATCTCTACGGCTGCAAGGAGTCGCTGGTCGACGCGATCCGCCGCGCCACCGACGTGATGCTGGCCGGCAAGGTCGCGACCGTCGCGGGCTTCGGCGACGTCGGCAAGGGCTCTGCGGCGTCGCTGCGCAACGGCGGCGCGCGCGTGCTGGTCACCGAGATCGACCCGATCTGCGCGCTGCAGGCGGCGATGGAGGGCTATGAGGTCGTGACGATGGAGGAGGCGGTGAAGCGCTCCGACATCTTCGTCACCGCGACCGGCAACGCCGACGTGATCACCGCCGATCACATGAAGGCCATGAAGCCGATGGCGATCGTCTGCAACATCGGCCACTTCGACTCGGAGATCCAGATCGCCGCGCTGTCGAACTACAAGTGGACCGAGGTGAAGCCCGGCACCGACCTGGTCGAGTTCCCGGACGGCAAGCAGATCATCGTGCTCGCCAGGGGTCGTCTGGTGAACCTGGGCTGCGCGACCGGGCACCCGTCGTTCGTGATGTCGGCGTCGTTCACCAACCAGACGCTGGCGCAGATCGAGCTGTGGACCAAGGGCGAGACCTACAAGAACGAGGTCTACGTCCTTCCCAAGCACCTCGACGAGAAGGTGGCCGCGCTCCACCTCGAGAAGCTGGGCGTGCAGCTGTCGCAGCTGAGCGAGAAGCAGGCCAAGTATATCGGCGTGCCGGTCGCTGGCCCGTTCAAGCCGGACCATTATCGCTACTGATCGATCGGCCGATTGGTTGAGCAGGAAGGGGCGGTGCCGTGGGGCGCCGCCCCTTCTCGCATGTTGCCTCGGCGCAACAGCTAAACGTTAATCCACGATGAACCCTTGCGACGACGATCCCGAGATGTCCCTAATGCGACAGGAATGTTGCGGCCTCGAGCAGGGAAAAAGCGATGATGATCTCGCGGTGGATGATGATCTCGCATTGGCGGAGCGGCTGCGCGGTGATGGCGCTGGTGGCGGGCGGGTCCAGCCTGCCGGCCATGGCGCAGCAGCAGCCGCTTGAGACCGCGACCCAGCGGCAGGCTCCCGACGCGGCCCCTACTGCGGCGGACGCGGCGGAGGTCGACGACCCCGTCGACATCGTCGTCACCGGCTCGCGTATCGCTCGCCCCGAGATCGACTCACCGACCCCGGTGACCAGTTACTCCTCCGCCTCGCTGCAGCAGTCGGGCCGTGTCAATGTCACCGACTTCCTGACGCAGAACCCCGCGCTGATCGGCTCGTCGACCAGCGCGAGCCAGTCCGGCTCGACCGCCGACAACGGCGCCGCCGGCGTCAACCTGCTCAACCTGCGCAATCTCGGGTCGAACCGGACTCTCGTACTGGTGGACGGGCGGCGCCACGTCGCCGGGCTGCCCGGCACCGCGTCGGTGGACATCAACACCATTCCCGCCGATCTGATCGAACGGATCGACGTGACCACGGGGGGTGCCTCGGCGATCTACGGCGCCGACGGCGTGTCGGGCGTCGTCAATTTCGTGCTGAAGCGCGACTTCGAGGGGCTGATCGCGCGCGCGCAGACCGGCATCTCCGAATATGGCGACGCCGGCGGCCGGTTCGCCTCTGTGACGGGCGGCAAAAATTTCGCCGGCGGCCGCGGCAATGTCGCGCTCAACTACGAGTTCCGCGACGACGACCGGGTCAGCTCCTTCGCGCGCGAGCGCACCGGCAACCCGCTGCGGACCTACGGCATCGTGCGGGATGACGCTGCCGGCGGGCAGTACACACGCGTGCGCACCAACGATCTGCGTTACGCCGACAGCTCGCGCGGCGGCGCGGTCGACCTCGACCTCGATGGCCTGCCCGATTTCAACGGCGACGGCAGCGTCTACGACCGTGGCCGGCTCTTGCCCGGCACCGGCTTCACCCAGGGCGGCGACAGTACGCCGCTCGCCGGCTATCAGGGCGACCTGCAGCCCAAGAACCGCATCCACAACGTCAATCTGCTGACCAGCTTCGAGGTCTCGCCGGCGCTGCGGCTGTTCGCCCAGGGCAAATACACCAACACGCACAGCTACACCGTGTCGCAGCCGAGCTTCGACTTCTTCACCTATCTCGCTCCCGACAACGCCTTCCTGATCGATCGCTTCGGCGCCGACGCGGCGGCCGACGGCGCGCTCGTCTCCCGCGACAATTTCGATTTCGGGGTTCGGGGAGAGTCGTCGAAGCGCGAGACCTATCGTTCGGTGATCGGCGCCGACGGGCGGATGAGCGATCATGCCCGCTACGAGATCTCGTATACTTACGGCCGCACCGACAGCCGCTTCCTCTCCACCAACTACCGGATCAGCGATCGTTATTTCGCGGCGCTGGATGCCGTGCGCGACCCCGCGACAGGGCAGATCGTGTGCCGCTCGAACCTGGACCCCACCGCCAACATCGATCCGAACAACTACGACTCGCCGGCGACCACCTTCACGCCAGGTGCGAACAGCGGTTGCCAGCCGCTCAACATCCTTGGCGAGGGTTCGCCCAGCGCCGCGGCACTGGCGTTCGCTCAGGCCGATATGGTCAATTTCTATCGTGTCCAGCAGCACGTCGTCTCCGGATCGATCAGCGGCGACTTCGGCCAATTTTTCGAGCTGCCCGGCGGTCCGATCGGCTTCGCGCTCGGCGGCGAGTATCGCAAGGAGAGCAGCCGCTTCACGCCCGACCCGCTGGTCGAGGCGGGGGCGCTGCTGGACTTCTCGCAAACCTCGCGGGAGAGCGGCAGCTTCGACGTGAAGGAGGCGTTCGGCGAGCTGCGCGCGCCGCTGCTCAAGGATCTGCCCTTCGCCGACACGCTCGAGTTCAACGCCGCGCTACGAGTCTCAGATTACAGCACCGTCGGCAACACGACCACGTGGCAGGTCAGCGGCATCTGGGCGCCCGTCCGGGACATCCGCTTCCGCGGCGGCTACTCGGAAGCGGTGCGCGCCCCCAACATCAGCGAGCTGTACGCGCCGGTGAGCGGCGCCTACTCCTTCATCGACGACCCGTGCGACCCGGAGAACCTGCCCGAAGGCACGCAATACCGCGTCGCCAACTGTCAGGCCGCGCTCACCGCGGCGGGCCTGTCGCCGGCCCAGATCGCGGCGTTCAACCCGGTCAATGATCCGACCGCCACGGTCAGCCTCCCGGGCCGGGCCGGCGGCAATCGCTCATTGCGCGAGGAGATCGCGAAGACCTGGACCGCGGGCGTGGTGCTGCTGCCGCGATTCGCGCCCGGCCTGTCGATCACCGCCGACTGGTATGACATCAACTTGACCAACGCGGTGAACTTGCCCACCGCGCAGCAATTGGTCGACCTCTGCGT
This sequence comes from Sphingomonas folli, assembly GCF_019429525.1. GTDB lineage: Bacteria > Pseudomonadota > Alphaproteobacteria > Sphingomonadales > Sphingomonadaceae > Sphingomonas > Sphingomonas folii. Next base: position 129,450 of record NZ_JAHXZL010000001.1, read on the forward strand.
GGATCAGCCGACGCTCGACAATCCGTATTGCGCGAATGTCTCGCGGAGCGGCACGACCGGCTATGTCAGCGACTATCTGCTGCAGCCGCAGAACGTCGCCGCGTTCCGCACGCAGGGACTGGACCTGCAGGTCGCCTATAACATCGACGCGGGTAAGATCGGCCGCTTCTACGCCAAGCTCATCGGCAACTACCTCGATCGCCTCGACTTTGTGCCTACTCCTGGAGCCGAGCGCGAGGATCAGCTCCAACTCCCGACGCTGCCCGCGCCGAAATATTCGGGCACGTTCGACCTCACCTGGACCAAGGGCGCGATCACGCTCAACTACGGGCTCAACTACGCCAGCAAGGTCCGTCGTTTCACCCGCGATCAGGTCAGCGCCAACCCGGATATCGCCGCGCCCGAATACCTCTACTATCGCGAGCGTTGGGAGCACGACGTCCAGGCCTCGATCGCGGTCGAGAAGGGCTTCAGCTTCTACTTCGGCGCCAACAACTTCACCGGCGCCGGCGTCGAGCCGACCGGCTACAGCCCCTTCCCCTACTCGTTCCTCGGCCGCTATTACTACGCCGGCGCGCGCATCGCGCTGGACCGGCTGCTCTGATCGCGAGGCGGTGCGGCCGCGACGCCGCCCGTTTTCCTCCCGCCGGCGCTTTTCCCGCGCGAAGGGCTTGCTAAATCACGGGACATGACGTCCCTGCGTGCCATGGTGCAGCGTCCATGATCACCATCGCGCCCGCTACCGCGGTGATCGTCGGTACCGTCGTCGCGCTGCTGCTGGTCGCGGGTGCGGTGCTGCTCGCGCTAGGGTTGCGCGCGCGTGCCGCGGCGGCCGGGGCGATCCGCGGGCGTGACGCGCTCGAGTCGCTGCTGGCGGTCGCGCCGATGCAGCCCGTGGTGGTCCATCCCGACGGGCGGGTCGAGATGGCGCGTCGCGTCGCCGATTGGCTCGGACTCTCGGGCGTGCCCTCCTATCTGCAGGAGCTGGAGGCGGCGGGCTGGGGGATGGACGCGTCCGATGGCGAGGCGATGGCGCGCGAGCTGTCGGCGTGCCAGCGCTCGGCGCGCGGCTTCACGCGCAGCCTGCACGCGCGCGACGGCCAACGCACGCTGACCGTGCAGGGCGAGCGGCGCGGCAGCGCGGTGATCCTGTGGTTCTACGATTCCACCGTCAGCGAGGGCGAGCGCCGCCGGCTGCGCGCCGAATATGCCGAGCTGTCCGACGCGTTCGACGCGCTCACGGGCCTGGTCGAGGCGGCGCCGCTGCCGATGTGGTACCGTGACAGCGACCTCCATATCGCGATCGTCAACTCGGCCTATGTCAGCGCGGTCGAGGGTAGCGACGCCGCCGACGTGGTCGGGCGCGGGCTCGAGCTGGTCGACGGCTCGGGGCAGGGCGGCCCCAGCGCCGGCGCCGAGGTGGCGCTCGTCGAGGGGCGGCCGCAGCAGCGCGTGCTGCCCGCCACGATCGGCGGCGCGCGGCGCTCGCTGCGGATCCACGACGTGCCGCTCCCGGTCGGCGGGGTCGCCGGCTACGCCATCGACATCGAGGAGCTGGAGCAGAGCCACCTGCGCGAGCGCCGCTTCGCCGACGCGCAGCGCGCCATGCTCGACCGGCTCTCCGCCGGCGTCGCGCAGTTCGGGCGCGACCGCAGCCTGGTGTTCTGCAACCAGCCGTTCCGCCGACTTTTCGCGATGCGGATCGAGTGGCTCGCCGATCGCCCCGAGTTCGACCGCGTGCTCGAGCGGATGCGCGAGGCCAATCGCGTGCCCGAGGTGCGTGACTTCCCCGGCTGGAAGGCGGAGCGGCGCGGCTGGTTCGTCGACGCCGAGGGCGCGATCGAGGAGAATTGGCACCTTCCGGGCGGCACGCACCTGCGCGTCGTCGCGCAGCCGCTGCCCGACGGCGGGCTGCTGCTGATCTTCGAGGACCGTACCGAGCAGGTCCAGCTCGCCAGCGCGCGCGACACGCTGCTGCGCGTCCGCACCGCCACCTTCGACAATCTGTTCGAGGCGCTCGGCGTGTTCGCCGCGGACGGGCGGCTGCAGCTGTGGAACAACCGCTTCCGCGCGCTCTGGGACCTTGACGAGGAGTTCCTCACCGGCCACCCCCGCGTCGACGTCATCGCCGAGAAGGTGGCGGCCAAGCTCTCCAACCCGCGTCGCGCGCGCTCCATCGCCGAGCTTGTCCGCGTCGCCACGGTCGAGCGGCAGCAGCGCGCCGGCCACATCGCGCTGGCGGACGGGCGCAACTTCGAGTTCGCCGCGGTGCCGCTGCCCGATGGCAACGCGCTGTTCACGATGCTCGACGTCACCGACAGCCGCGCGATGGAGCAGGCGCTGCGCGACCGCAACGACGCGCTCGAGGCGGCCGACCGGGTCAAGACCGCCTTCGTCGCCAACATGAGCTACGAGCTGCGCACGCCGCTCACCTCGATCAGCGGCTTCGCTGAGATGCTCCACGGCGGTTACGCCGGCGAGCTGACCCCCGACGCGACCGCCTATCTCGACGCCATCCTCGACTCGGTCGACCGGCTCGGCCTGCTGATCGACGACGTGCTCGACCTCACCTCGACCGAGACCGGCGCGCGCCCGCTCGAGCGCGGCGACGTCGATCTCGGCGCGGTCGCGCGCGCCGCGGCGGACGCGCTGCGCGCCGCGGCCAAGCGCCACCACGTCGAGCTGGTGATCGAGGTGCAGCGGTCGGCGGGGCGGCTCACCGGCGACGCGCGTCGCATCCGCGAGGTGATCGAGCATCTGCTGCGCCACGCGGTCGGCTCGGCGCGCAGCGAGGGCCGCGTGCTGCTCCACGTCGACGGCAACGCCAAGACCGCGCGTATCATCGTCTCGGACGACGGCGAGGGTCTGCCGCCCGACCTGGCCGCACGCGCCTTCGACCGGTTCGCGCAGAGCGGCGTGTCGGCGGGCAGCGAGCGCGCGCTCGGGCTCGGCTTGCCGCTGGCCAAGCAGTTCGTCGAGGCGCACGGCGGGACGATCGCGTTGGTCAGCGAGCAGGGCGAGGGCACGCTGATCACGGTCGAGCTCCCCCGGCGATGAGCGTCGCCACGGGCACGCTGCGGCTGGCCGACGCCGCCGCGACCCTGGCGCTCGGCACCTCGCTCGCGCCGCTCCTGCGCGCCGGTGACGTTGTGACGCTGTCGGGCGGCCTCGGCGCGGGCAAGACCAGCCTCGCGCGCGGTGTACTCGCCGCGCTCGGCCTCGCCGAGGAGGCGCCGAGCCCGACCTTCGCGATTGTCCAGCCTTATGCGCCGCCTGAGGTGACGCTGCCGCTGCTCCACGTCGACCTGTACCGGCTCGACGATCCGGCCGAGGTCGAGGAGCTGGGGCTCGACGAGGCGCGGCTCGACTCGGCGCTGCTGATCGAGTGGCCCGAGCGCGCCGGCGCGGGGCGCTGGCCCGACGCGCTGGCGCTCACCCTCGCGGTCGCGCCGGACGGCGCGCGCCTATTGACTTGGGAGGCGCCGGCCGCTTGGGGAGCGCGATGGCGACCCCGATGATCCCGCCGGCGGACGCCGCGGCCTTTCTCGACACGCATGGCTGGCACCGGGCGCGCGTCGACCCGCTCGCGGGCGACGCCTCGTTCCGCCGCTATTTCCGCGTCGTCGCGGGCGAGCGCCGCGGCATCCTGATGGACGCGCCGCCCCCGCATGAGGACCCGCGCCCTTTCCTCGACGTCGCGCGCTGGCTCACCGAGCGCGGCTTCGCCGCTCCCGCGGTCCACGCCGTCGACCTCGAGCGCGGGCTGGTGCTGCTCGAGGATTTCGGCGACGAGCGGCTGCGCGAGACCGCCGACGCCGACCCGGACGCGGCGGTGCCGCTCTACGCCGCCGCGATCGACCTGCTGGTGGCGCTGCGCGCGCATCCCGCCGCCGCGGTGCGCGCGTATGACCGCGCCGAGCTGCAGCGCGAGGCGGGGCTGCTCATCGACTGGTACTGCCCCGCGATCGGCGTGGAGGTCGACGTCGACGGCTATCGCACCGCCTGGGACGAGGTGCTCGGCCACGCCGACGCGGCGGTGCCGGTGACGGTGCTGCGCGACTATCACGCCGAGAATCTCATGCTGGTGGGCGCCGACCGCTCGCTCGGGCTGCTCGACTTCCAGGACGCGCTCGCGGGCCACCCCGCCTACGATCTCGTCTCGCTGCTGCAGGACGCGCGCCGCGACGTCGATCCCTCACTGGAGGATCGTATGCTGGCGCGCTACCGCGCCGCGACGGGGGAGGGAGAGGCGTTCCTGCGCGCCTATCACGTGCTCGGCGCGCAGCGGAACGCCAAGATCATCGGCATCTTCACGCGGCTGTGGCGGCGCGACGGCAAGCCGCGCTACCCGGCGCTGTGCCCGCGCGTCTGGGGCTATCTCGAGCGCGACCTGGGGCAGCCCGTGCTCGCACCGGTGGCGCGCTGGTTCGCGGACAACCTGCCGCCCGAGCGGCGCGGCGACCCGATGCTGATCGCCGGCGCGCGCGCGTGACCCGCCCGCGCTACATCCGTCCCGACCCGGGCGCGCGCGTGCCGCGCACCGCGATGGTGATGGCGGCGGGGATCGGCAAGCGCATGCGACCGCTCACCGCGACGCGGCCCAAGCCGCTGGTCGAGGTGGCGGGGCGCGCGCTGCTCGACCACGTCTTCGACCGGCTGCGCTCGGCCGGGGTCGAGCGCGCGGTCGTCAACGTCCACTATCTCGCCGACGCGCTGGAGGCGCACCTGCGCCACCGCGTCCACGGCATCGAGGTGATCGTGTCGGACGAGCGCGAGCGGCTGATGGAGACCGGCGGCGGCCTGGTACAGGCGCGCGCGCTGCTCGGCGATGAACCCTTCCTCGTCGTCAACAGCGACAATTTCTGGCTCGACGGACCGACCGACGCGATCCGCCAACTCGCCGCGCGCTGGGATGGCGCCACGATGGACGCGCTGATGCTGATGGTGCCCTGCGCCCGCGCGCACAATCACGGCGGGCAGGGCGACTTCCATCTCGCGCCGAACGGTCGCGTCACCGGCCGGCGCCAGCCCGGCCGCGTCGCGCCCTTCGTCTATACCGGCGTGCAGATCATGGCGCCGTCACTGATCCGCGACTGGCCCGAGGGGCCGTTCTCCACCAACGTCTTCTGGAACCGCGCGATCGCGGCGGGGCGCGCCTATGGCTTCGTCCACCAGGGTTTATGGTCCGAGGTCAACGTGCCCGGCGCGATCGCGCGCACCGAGGCGCTGCTCGCCGATGTCTGAGGCGCCCGGCCGCCGGCGCGGCCCGCGGCTCTACGCGATCCCGGCGCACCGCGCCTTCGCCGACGCGCTCGTCGCCGGGCTGCTGCGTCGGCACGGCGGCGACCGGATGGCGCTCGCGCGCGGCCTCGTGCTGGTGCCCAACAACCGTGCCGGGCTGGCGATCAGCGAGGCGTTCGTTCGCGCCAGCGGCGGCGCGCTGCTGCTGCCACGCATCGTCGCGCTGGGCGGCGACGACCTGGAGGCGGCGGTCGGCGCCGCGCTCGACCCCGCTGACGCGGTGCCGCCGCTGCCGCCCGCGATCGACCCGCTCGAGCGCCGCATGATCCTCGCCCGGCTGGTGAGCGAGGAGCGCGCCGCGAGCGGGCGCGCGGTCGACGCCGCCGAGGCGGTGCTGCTCGCGGGCGAGCTGGCGCGCACGCTCGACCAGCTCCTCGTCGAGGAGGTGCCGCCCGAGAAGCTCGCCGCGATCGACCCGGGCGAGGGTCTGTCGGACCATTGGGAGGCCTCGCTGCGGCTGTTCCGGTTGCTGCTCGAGCGCTGGCCGCAGGAGCGCGAGCGGCGCGGCCGTGTCGACGCGGCGTGGCGGCGCGGCCAGCTGCTCGACCGCCAGGCGGCGCGGTGGCGCGCCGAGCCGCCGGCGCACTTCGTCTGTGCGGCGGGCATCACCGATCCCGCCCCAGCGATCGCGCGGCTGCTGCGCGTCGTCGCGGAGTTGGAGCAGGGGGCGGTGGTGTTCGCCGACCTCGACCTGCACCTCCCCGAGGAGGAGTGGGACTCGCTCGGCCCGCACCGCCCCGACCCGGTCACCGGGCTGCGTCGCCGCGCCACCGAGGTCCACCCGCAGTATCACCTCAAGCTGCTGCTCGAGCGGATCGGCGCGGCGCGCGGCGAGGTGGTGCGCTGGGGCGCGGTGAGCGAGCAGGACGCGGGCGCCGCGCGCGGTCGCGCCATCGCCAACGCGCTCGCCCCGGCGGCCTTCACCGCCAAATGGACGCGGCTCGATGCCGCCGACCGCCGGCTCGCCGGGGTCGAGGCGGTCGAGCTCGCCACCCCCGCCGAGGAGGCGCAGGCAATCGCGCTCGCGCTGCGCGAGGTGGTCGAGACGCCCGGCCGCACCGCCGCGCTCGTCACCCCGGACCGCGCGCTGGCGCGCCGCGTCGCCGCGCACTGCCGGCGCTGGAACATCCAGGTGGACGACAGCGCCGGCCGCCCGCTGACGATCCTGCCGCCGGGCACGCTGCTGGCCGCGATCGTCGAGGCGGCGGCGCAGGACTTCGCGCCGATGGCGCTGCTGACCTTGCTCAAGCACCCGCTGATCCGCGCCGGCGCCGAGCGCGGCGCGTGGCTCGACGGGGTGCGCCGGCTCGACCGCGCGCTGCGCGGGCCGCGGCCGGGGCCGGGGCTCGACGGGATCGAGCGCCATCTCGTCGGCGGCAACGAGCGCGAGCGCGCGATCCGCTCACGCGCGGCCGAGTGGTGGCGCGAGGCGCGGCTGCTGCTCGACCCGGTCGCGCGCGTGTTCGGCGGCGGCGAGGCGCCGCTCGCGCCGCTGGTGGCGGGGCTTCGCGAGGCGGCGCAGCGGCTCGCCGGCGACGAGGCGTGGCGCGGTCCGGCGGGACGCGCCGCGGCCGACCTGCTCGCCGCGCTGGAGGAGCAGGCGCCGCGCGGCCCGGCACAGGTGGCGCCCGCCGGCTTCGCGACGATGCTGCGGCTGCTGATGGACGAATCGGCGATCCGCCTGCTGCCGCGCGAGCGCCACCCGCGGCTGGCAATCTACGGGCTGATCGAGGCGCGCCTCCAGTCTGCCGACCTGATGATCCTCGCGGGGCTCAACGAGGGGGTGTGGCCCGGCCTGCCCGCGCCCGACCCGTGGCTCGCACCTCGCGTCCGCGCCGAGCTGGGGCTCCCGGGGCTGGAGCGCGGCATCGGTGTCGCCGCGCACGATCTCGCGCAGGCGCTCGGCGCGCCGCGCGTGCTGCTCACCCGCGCGCGGCGCGACCAGCGCTCGCCCGCGCTCGCCTCGCGCTTCTGGCTCCGGCTGGAGGCGATGACGGGCGAGCGCTTCCCGCGCACCACCGCGCTGGCCGAGTGGGCGCGGGCGCTCGATCACGGCGGGCCACCGCGCCCCGCGGCGCGCCCCGCGCCGCTGCCCCCCGCGGCGCTGCGCCCGCGCGCGATCTCGGTGACCGAGGTCGATCGGCTCAAGGCCGACCCTTACGCCTTCTACGCGCGCCGCATCCTCAGGCTGCTGCCGCTCGACCCGGTCGACGCGGATCCCAGCGCGGCGTGGCGCGGCACCGCGGTCCACGCCGTGCTCGAGGCCTGGGCGCGCGACGATCGCTGCGACCCCGCCGCGCTGCTGCCGCGCGCGCGACGGCTGCTCCAGGATCCGGCGGCGCACCCGCTGCTGCGCGCGCTGTGGCAGCCGCGACTGGTCGCCGCGTTCGAGTGGGTCGCCGAGCGGACGCTGGCGGACCGCGCCGAGGGGCGGGAGGTGCTGGCGGTCGAGGGCCGTGGCCGCGCCGAGCTGTCGGGCATCGCGCTGGACGGTCGCTTCGACCGGATCGACCGCATGCCCGACGGCGGGCTCGGCATCGTCGATTACAAGACCGGCAAGGCGCCCTCGGTCGCGGCGGTGCGCGGTGGGTTCAATCTCCAGCTCGGGCTGCTCGGCGCGATCGCGGAGCAGGGCGGCTTCGACGGCGTCACCGGCGCGGCGACCGCATTCGAATATTGGTCGCTCGCGAGGAAGGGCGAGGGCTTCGGCTCGGTCAGCTCGCCCGCCGACCCGGCGGGCAAGGGCGGTCGTATCCCGACCGGCGAGTTCGTCGCCGCCGCGCGCGACAGCTTCGCTCAGGCCGCGGCGCGGTGGCTCACCGGCGAGGAGGCGTTCACCGCCAAGCTCCACCCCGAGTTCGCGCCCTACGCGGAGTACGACCAGCTGATGCGTCGCGACGAATGGTACGGGCGGGAGCAGGCGCGTGGCTGAGCGCGCGGTCGGACCGTTGCCCATGCTGCGCGGCGAGCAGCTCCGCGCCAGCCGACCCGAGGCGCATGTCTGGCTCTCGGCCTCGGCCGGGACGGGCAAGACCCAGGTGCTCGCCGCGCGCGTGTTCCGGCTGCTGCTGCGCGACGTCGAGCCCGGCGCGATCCTGTGCCTCACCTTCACCAAGGCGGGCGCGGCCGAGATGGCGGGGCGGATCAACCGCCAGCTCGCCGCCTGGGTGCGGATGGACGAGACCGAGCTGGCCGCCGACCTGCTCGCGCTCGGCGAGCGCACCACGCCCGCGCTGATCGCGCGCGCGCGCACGCTGTTCGCCAAGGTGCTCGACGCGCCCGGCGGGGGGTTGCGCATCCAGACCATCCACGGCTTCTGCCAGGGGTTGCTCGCCGCTTTCCCGATCGAGGCCGGTCTGGTGCCGGGCTTCCGCCCGCTCGAGCCGCGCGAGGAGGCGCTGCTGCGGCGCCGGGCCCTCTCGGACCTGCTGGTCGACGCCGAGCGCGAGGGGCGCGCCGCGCCGGTCGAGACGATCGGCCGGCTCAGCCTTCGGCTCGGCGAGCAGGGCGCGGAGCAGTTCCTCGTCGCCTGCGCGCGCGCCGGCGCCGCGCTGGAGGCGCTGCCGAGCGGGATCGCGCCGTTCGTCCGCGGCCAGCTGGGCGTGCCGCTCGGCGACCTCGACTCGCACGTCCACGACGCCTGCGGCGACGACCGCGTCGACCGTGCCGCGCTCGACCGGCTCGTCGCGCTCAACCGCGGCTGGGGCACCAAGAGCGGGGTCGAGCGCGCCGAGGCGATCGGTGCCTGGCTCGCCGCCGCGCCCGCCGCGCGCGCCGCCACGCTCGACCGGCTGCACCTCGTCTGGGCGCGCAAGGACGGCGAGCCGCAGTCGTTCGGCAAGGGCCGCGCCCCCGCCGATCCCGATTACGCCGACCACGCGCTGCGCCTCCACGGCTGGTGCGGCGAGCTGCTGCTGCTGCGCAGCCGCGCCGCCTATGCCGACCTGCTCGGCGCCGCGCTGGAGGTGGGGCGCGACTATGCGCGCGGCTATGCCGCCGCCAAGCGCCGTGCCGGCGCGGTCGACTTCGACGATCTGATCGGCGCCGCGGTCGCGCTGCTCCAGCAGGACGGCATCGGCGAGTGGATCCGCTACAAGCTCGACCAGCAGACCGAGCACGTCCTGGTCGACGAGGCCCAGGATACCAACGTGGCGCAGTGGACGATCGTGCGCGCGCTGGTGGACGAGTATTTCGTCGGCCGCGGCGTCTTCGCGCCTTCGGTACGGACGCTCTTCACCGTGGGTGACCTGAAGCAGGCAATCTTCGGCTTCCAGGGCACCGATCCCTCCACCTTCCTCGCCGCGGAGCGGCACTTCCAGCGCAAGGCGGGCGAGGTGGCGGGCCACGACGACATGCCCGACGACGAGCGCGGCCTGCCGTTCGACCGGCTCTCACTGACCGAGTCGTTCCGCTCGACCGCGCCGGTGCTCGAGTTCGTCGACGCCGCGATCGCGCAGCTCGGCGCCGAGGCGCTCGGCTCGCTCGACACCATCCCCGCCCACGCCAGCCGCGTCGCCGGCCCCGGCGCGGTGACGCTGTGGCCCGCGGTCGCCGCGGGCACGAGCGAGGCGGAGGAGGACGGCGAGGAGGGCTGGGCCGACGACGCGGTGCGCCGCAACGCCTCGGACGTCGCGCGCCAGGTGCGCGACTGGCTGCGCCCGGTGGAGGAGGGCGGGCTGCTGCTCGGCAGCAAGGGACGCGGGCTGCGGCCCGAGGACGTGATGATCCTGGTCAAGCGCCGCGGCGAGCTGGCGCAGCTGCTCGTCGCGCGGCTGTACGCCGAGGGCGTGCCGGTCGCGGGCGTCGACCGGCTGCGACTGTCCGCGCCGCTGGCGGTGCAGGACCTGCTCGCCGCGATCCGCTTCGCGCTCCAGCCCGAGGACGACCTCAGCCTGGCCAGCCTGCTCGTCTCGCCGCTGGTCGGCTGGAGCCAGGACGAGCTGATGGCGCGCGCGGTACCGCGCGAGGGGGGGCTGTGGCGGCATCTGCGCCAGACCTGCGGCGACGCGGTCGCGCCGGTCGCCGCGCTGCTGGCGAGCGCCGACTATGACACGCCCTATCGCTTCCTCGAGCAGCTGCTGTCCGGCCCGCTCGAGGGGAGACGCAAGCTGCTGGCGCGGCTGGGCGAGGAGGCGCGCGACCCGATCGAGGAGCTGCTCAACGCCGCGCTCGACTTCGAGCTCGATTCGACCCCGTCGCTGCAGCGCTTCCTCGACTGGTTCGAGCGCGACGAGGTCGAGATCGTGCGCGACGCCGCCGCGCCGCTCGACGCGGTGCGCGTGATGACCGCGCACGGCGCGAAGGGCCTGCAGGCGCCGCTGGTGATCCTCGCCGACGCCACCGCCGACCCCGACGCGACGCCGCGATCGGTCCTGGCGTGGACGCCCGAGGACATGGAGCTGGCGGTGCCCGTCTTCCGCCCGCGCGCGACCGAGCGCGCCGGCGCGATCGACGCCGCGCTCGCCGCGGCCGAGCGGCGCGAGCGCGAGGAGCATTGGCGGCTCTTCTACGTCGCCGCGACCCGCGCCGAGGAGCGGCTGGTGATCGCCGGGTCGCTCAGCGCCAAGTGGCAGGGCGTGCCGCCAGAGGCGAGCTGGTATGCCGCGGCGGCGCGCACGCTCGACGCGCTCGGCGTTCCCGCGGCCGCGGAGGGCGAGCGCAGCTTCCTCGGCCACGTGCCCGCGGCCCCGGTCACGGCCAAGCGTGCCGCGTCGGCGGTCGCAGCGACCGCGCCGCTGCCCGAATGGGCCCGGCGCGACGCGCCCGAGGACGCCCGGCCGCCGCGCCCGCTCACGCCCTCGTCGATCGGCGACGACTCGGTCGCCGACCCGCCGCCGACGCCCGCCACCGGCGCCGCGGCCGAGCGCGGGCGGCTGCTCCACGCGTTGTTCGAGCGGCTGCCCCCGCTCGCGCCCGAGCGTCGCGCCGCCGCCGCCGCGGCCTGGCTCGCCCAGCGCGGCGTGGCCGATCCCGCACCGATGGTCGCCGCGGTGCTCGCGGTGCTCGACGACCCCGCGTTGGCACCGCTGTTCGGTCCGGAGTCTCTCGCCGAGGCACCGATCAGCGCGACCCTCCCCTCGGGTCGGGTCATCTCGGGCACGGTCGACCGGCTGCTGCTCGGCGACGGCGTCGTGCGCGTGATCGATTACAAGTCCTCGCGCGCCGTGCCCGAGCGCGCCGCGGACGTGCCCGACTATCATCTGCGCCAGATGGCCGCCTATGCCGCGGCGCTGGAGGTGATCGTCCCGGGCGCGCGGGTGGAGGCGGCGCTGCTCTACACCGCGGCGGCGCGGCTGATCGTGCTGCCCGAGGCGCAGCTCGCCCCGGTCAAGCGCCGCTTGGCGGGGCCGGAGCAAAGCTTGGGGCTGGACGGTTGAGCGCGCGGGTGCGGCGCCCTAGCTAAGGCGCAACGAAGGAGAAACACGATGGCCACCAAGACGATCACCGACGCCAGCTTCCAGAGCGACGTGCTCCAGGCAGACAAGCCGGTGCTGGTGGATTTCTGGGCCGAGTGGTGCGGGCCGTGCAAGATGATCGGGCCGTCGCTCGAGGAGATCAGCGAGGAGCTGGGCGAGCAGGTCACCATCGCCAAGCTCAACATCGACGACAACCCCGACGCCCCCGGCCGCTACGGCGTGCGCGGCATCCCGACGATGATCCTGTTCAAGGGTGGCGCGCCGGCCGCGACCAAGATCGGCGCCGAGCCCAAGGGGCGGATCAAGGCGTGGCTCGAGGGCGAGCTCGCCTGAGTCGCCGATCGCCGGACCGGGTCAGCCCGGTCTCCCGGCCCCCGTCGCCCGCGCCTAGGGATAGGCGCGGGCTTCGGCGTTTCAGGGGGATGAATGTACGCGATCGTGTTCGACCTCGACGCGACCATCCTCGAGCGGCGCTATCCCAGCCCCTCGCTGCGCGACGCCTATCGCGAGGTGAGCGATATCCTGCGCCATCACGGCTTCGCGCAGCGCGACGGCGCCAGTCTCTACGTCAGCGACGCGGCCAAGGCGGTCGACTGCGTGCTCGCGGTGCAGGACCTCAGCCGGATCTGCGCCTGGTTCGCGCCGTCGGTGCTCGACATCCGCATGCTCCGCATCGACGAGGAGAGCGACCTGTCCGCCGCGCTGCGGTGAGGGACTGTCGCGGTGCTCCCGCGCACGGGGGGAGCCTCGGCGGCGGTCCATCTCGCTTGAACCGTCCTGCTCCCGCATATACACGAGCTTCGGGCCACTTAGACCACCCTTGTGGTTCTGGGCTCCGGCGCTCGCCGTTGGACGGTGAGCGTCGAGCACAGGCTTCCTAAGCCAGCAGCGTCTCCGGCTCGCGCGCGAGCAGGTGCACGACGTCCCTGCCTGGCCGCGCCACCTGCCGCACACCCGCCCCGCGGAGCGCCGCTTCGTCGACTGCGCCGCCGCCCAGCTCGACCCGCACGCGGCCGGCGTGGACGCTGGCGCCGCGCACGTTGCCGGCGCCGCCGAGTGCGGCGAGCAGCGCGGGTGCCAGCGTCACCGCCGTCGCGGCGGGGGCGGGCGCCTCGGCCGTCGCGACCGGCGTGCCGCCACCCGCCGCGAGCGCGTCCCGGATCTCGACCGCGACGCTGTCGGCGACGGGCCCGAGCACCACCTGCAGCGCGGTCGGGGAGGGGCGGATCACCCCGCGCGCGCCGAGCGCCTTGAGCGCGGCCTCGTCCACCGCCGCCTGGTCGCGCACCCCGAGCCGCAGCCGGGTGGTGCAGGCGCCGACATTGGTGAGGTTGGCGCCCCCGCCGAGCGCGCGCGCGAACGCCGCGCCGCGCTCACCTACCGCGACCGGGGCCGCGGCCGTCGCGGGGGCGTCGTCGCGCCCCGGCGTCTTGAGGTTGAGCTTGGCGATGAAGAAGCGGAACAGCGCGTAGTAGAGCACGGCATATACCGCGCCGACCGGCAGCAGCAGCAGCGGACGCGTCGCCTTGGAGAAGTTGAGGACATAGTCGAGCAGCCCGGCGGAGAAGCCGAACCCCAGCTTCACCCCCAGCGCCGCCATCAGCGACATCGACAGCCCGGTCAGCACCGCGTGAACCGCGTACAGCACGGGCGCGAGGAACATGAAGCTGAACTCGATCGGCTCGGTCACGCCGGTCAGTGCCGAGGTGAGCGCGAGGCTGAACAGCATGCCGCCCACTTCCTTGCGACGGTCTTTCGGTGCGGCGTGGTACATCGCCAGGCAGGCGGCGGGCAGGCCGAACATCATGATCGGGAAGAAGCCGGCCATGAACGCGCCCGCGCTCGGATCGCCCGCGAAGAAGCGCCGCAGGTCGCCGTTGGCGCCGTGATAGTCGCCCATCACGAACCAGGCGATGTTGTTGATCAGATGGTGTAGGCCGGTGACGAGCAGCAGCCGGTTGAGCAGCCCGAACAGGAACAGGCCGACGCTGCCAGCGCCGGTGATCGCGTAGCTCAGCTGGTCGATCCCGCTGCTGATCCCCGCGAAGCCGAGCCCGACCGCGACCGCCAGCACCAGCCCGGCGACCCCGCTGACGATCGGCACGAAGCGTCGGCCGCCGAAGAAGGCGAGATACTCGGGCAGCTTCACGGTGGAGAAGCGGTTGTAGAAGCCGCCGCCGACCAGCCCCGAGATGATGCCGATCGGCACGTCGAGCCGAGCGATCGCCTTCGCCTTCCACGCCGCGACGGCGAGATCGAGGCTCGCGCCGGTCAGCCCGGCGGTGACCTCGGGCGGCACCGTCAGCAGCACCTTCGACGCCTCGGTCGCGACCAGGAAGCACACCATGCCCGCGAGGCAGGCGGCACCGTTGCCATCGCGCGCGAAGCCGGTGGACACGCCGATCGCGAAGAGGAGCCCGAGATGGTTGAAGATCGCGTCGCCCGCCGCGCTGACGAAGGCGATGTTGAGCAGGTCGGGCTGGCCGAGCCGCAGCAGCAGGCCCGCGATCGGCAGCACCGCGATCGGCAGCATCAGCGCGCGGCCGAGCGGCTGGAGCGTTCCCAAGATCGACTTCATCGTGCGAACTCCCGTGCGAGCTGGCGGACCTCGGCGGCCCCCGCGCAGTCGAGCGCGGCGCGGGCGTGATCGCGCGCGCGGACCATGTCGAGGTCGCGCACCAGCGCCTTGATGTCGGCGACCGCGGCGGGCGCGACCGACAGCTCGGTGACGCCGAGCCCGACCAGGATCGGCACCGCGAGCGGGTCGGAGGCGAGCCCGCCGCACACGCCGGTCCAGCGCGCGTGGCGCGCGCCGCCCGCGACGGTCTGCTCGATCAGGCGCAGCACCGCGGGGTGGAGCCCGTCGAGCGCGCCCGCCACCGCGGCGTTCCCGCGGTCCATCGCCAGTGCATATTGGGTGAGATCGTTGGTGCCGATCGACAGGAAGTCGGCCTCGAGCGCCAGCTGCGCCGCGGTCACCGCGGCGGCGGGGGTCTCGACCATGATGCCGAGCTCGACCCCGTCGCCGCCGCCGACGCGGTCGAGCGCGGCGCGGACCTGGCGCAGCTCGTCGAGCCCGACCACCATCGGCACCATGATGCGGCATTGGCCCATCGGGCGCACCGCGAGGATCGCGCGCAGCTGGTCGTCGAGGATCTCGGGGTGCGCCAGCCCGACGCGAATGCCGCGGAGGCCGAGCGCCGGGTTTTCCTCGGGCCCGATCGGCAGATAGGGCGCGGGCTTGTCGCCGCCGATGTCGAGCAGGCGGACGATCACCGGCCTGCCCGCGAGCGCGTCCGCGACCGACTGATAGGCCGCGGTCTGCTCGGCGACGTCGGGGGCGGTGGTGCGGTCGAGGAACAGCAGCTCGGTGCGGAGCAGCCCGCAACCCTCGGCGCCGTTGGCCGCGGCGACGCGCGCGTCCTCGGCGGAGCCGCAGTTGGCGACCACCTCGATCCGGGTGCCGTCGGCGGTGCGGCACTCTTCGGCGGCGCGCGCGCGCGCGGCGGCGCGGCGCGCGGTCACGGCGGCGAGGCGCGCCTCGGCCTCGGCGACCAGCTCGGGCGAGGGCGCGACGTGGAGCAGCCCCTCACTCGCGTCGAGCACGACCCGCGCGCCGTCGGCCAGGTCGCGCACCGGTGCGCCGAGTGCCACCAGCGCGGGCAGCCCGCGGGAGGCGGCGAGGATCGCGACGTGCGAGGTCGGGCCGCCGCGCTCGATCGCCAGCCCCGCGACGCGGTCCAGGTCGAGCGCCATCAGCTGCGACGGCAGCAGGTCGTCGGCGAGGAGGATCGCGCCCTGGGGCAGCGTCGCGACCTCCTGCTCCACCCCCATCAGCCGCGCGATCAGCTGACGCTCGAGGTCGCGCATGTCGTCGGCGCGCTCGGCCAGCCGAGGGTCGCCGCCGGCGCGCAGCGCCTCGGCCTGCGGCCGGATCGCGTCGCGCCATGCCCGCGCCGCGCTCGCGCCACCCGCGATCGCGCGGTGCGCGGCGTCGACCAGCGCGGGGTCGGCGAGCATGTCGGCGTGCGCCTGGAAGATCGCGCGCGCCGGACCGGTCGCGCCCGCCGAGCGCGCGCCGAGGTCGTCGGCGAGCGCGGCGCGCGCGGACTCGAAGCACGCTTCCTCCGCGGCGATGCCCGCCCCGGCGGCGGGGACGTCGAGGTCGCGCACCTGCCAGCGCGCGACGGCGCCGATCGCGAGACCGGGCGAGGCGGTGACGCCGGCGATGGCGCCCTCGGGCACCGCGCGCGGCGCGATCGGGGCGGGGGTGGTGGTCGGCCCGCCCGCGTCGAGATCGGTGGCGAGCAGGTCGGCGATCGCGGTGACCGCCGCCTCGGCGTCCGCGCCGCGCGCCTCGATCGTGAGCGCGTCGCGGTGCGCGACGATCAGCGAGAGCAGGCCGACCGGGCTGCGCGCGCTGGCCGAGCGCTCGCCCTTTGTGAGCATGACGTCGGCGGTGAAAGTCTTGGCGGCGGCGGCGATCTTCGCGGCGGGGCGGGCGTGGATGCCGTGCGACAGGGCCACCGTCACCGCGCGGCGGACCGCGGGTCCCTCCCCCGCGTCACTGACCGTCTCGGCGTGAAGCGCCACGAGCGTGAGCAGCGGCGTGCCGAGCGCCACCGCCCCCGCCTCGGCGCGCTCGGCGATGGTGAAGCGCTCGCCGTTGGTGACGATCACGGGGGTGATCGCCGCCTGCGCTTCCCGCACGATCAGGTCGAGGTCGAAGCGGATCAGCGGCTGACCGCGCGTCACCGTCGCGCCCGCCGCGACCAGCGGCTCGAAGCCGCGCCCGTCGAGCGCGACCGTGTCGATGCCGAGATGGATCAGCAGCTGCGCGCCCTCGGCCGTCTCCAGCGTGATCGCGTGGCCGCTCGGCTGCACCACCAGCACGCGCGCGTCGCACGGCGCCACCAGCGTGTCCCCGGTCGGGTCGATCGCCAGTCCGTCTCCCAGCATCCGCTCCGCGAAGACCGCGTCGACGACCTCGTCGAGCGGGCTGACCCAGCCCTCCAGCGGTGCGGTCAGCGAGATGGTGGCCATGGATGCTCCGGACGGGGGAAGGGGATGGGTCAGGCGACGGGCTCGCCGAGCGCCGGCTGGAGCAGCGCGACGCGCTCCGCGCCGCCGACCCAGGTGCCGAGCGGTTGGAGGTCGGCGTCGAGCCGCACCCAGTCGGCGCGCAGCCCGACGGCGAGCGCGCCGCGCTTCGCCTCCAGGCCGAGGAAGGCGGCGGGGCTCGTCGCCGCCAGCGCCGCCGCGGTCTCTGGCGCGAGGCCGAGCCGCCGCACCGCGTTGCGCACCGCGCCCGCCATGTCGAGGTCGGAACCCGCGAGGGTGCCGTCGGCGCCGACGCAGCGACCGTCCTCGACGTGGATCGGCTTGCCCTGCAGCACGAAGTCCTTCCGCGCCGCGCCGACGCACGGCATCGCGTCCGACACCAGCATGAAGCGATCGACCGGGCGCGCGCGCAAGGCGATGCGCAGCGCGGCGTCGTCGACGTGGAAGCCGTCGACGATGATCCCGCACCAGGCGCGCTGGTCGTCGAGCGCGGCGCCGACCACGCCGGGCGCGCGATGCACCAGCGGCGACATCGCGTTGAAGAGGTGGGTCACCGCGGTCGCGCCCGCGGCGAAGGCGGCGGTGGCGGTGGCGTAGTCGGCGTCGGTATGGCCGAGGCACACCCGAACGCCCGACCGCGCCAGCGTCGCGATCTGGTCGGCGCTGACGCGTTCGGGCGCGAGCGTCACCATCACCACGCCGCGGCGGGGCTGGAGCAGCAGCGCCATCAGCTCGTCGTCCAGCGGCTGGAAGCGCGCGGGGTCGTGGATGCCCTTGCGCGCGAGGCTCAGCACCGGCCCCTCGACATGCGTGCCGAGCACGCCGGGCACGCCCGCCGCGATCGCCGCGTCGGTTGCGTCGAGCCCGCGCGCGATCACCGCGGGGCGGTCGCTGATCAGCGTCGGCATGAAGCCGGTGGTGCCATAAGGCGCGTGCGCGGCGCCGATCGCGGCGATGCCCTCGACCGTGGGCGTGTCGTTGAAGAGCACGCCGCCGCCGCCGTTGACCTGGGTGTCGATGAAGCCGGGCATCACCCAGCCGCCGTCGAGGTCGACCGCGTCGCGCTCGGCACCCGCGCGCAGCGCCGCGATCGTGCCGTCGCCGGCGACCTCGATCGTCGCCGCGTCGAGGACCCCGTCGCGCGTCGCGATCCGGCCGTTGCGGAAGCTGTGCGTCGTCATAGCGTCTTGGTGACCTTGCTGAGGTGGCGCGGCGAGTCCGGATCGAGCCCGCGCGCGACCGAGAGCGCGTTCGCCATGCGGTAGAAGCTCTGGATCATCAGCACTGGCTCGAGCGCGGGATGGTCGCGCAGCGCCGCGGGACTGCCCGCGCCGTCCCGCGCCGCATCGGCGAGCGCGACGCGGGCGTCGCGCTGCGCGAACTCGGCCGCCGCCTCGCGGACGCCGTCGCCGGCCTGGTCCGAGGTGGCGAAGGCGATCAGCGGGAAGCCGGCGTTGACGATCGCCATCGGCCCGTGGCGCACCTCGGCGCTGCTGAACGCCTCGGCGTGGAGCGCGCACGTCTCCTTGAGCTTGAGCGCCGCCTCCTGCGCGATGCCGAAGCCGAGGCCGCGGCCGATCACGAAAAGGTTGCTGGCGTCGCGAAGCAGCTCGACCACGCCGCTCCAGTCGAGCGCCCAGGCGGCGCCGAGCCGCTCGGGCAGGCGGTCGAGCGCGTCGGTGAGCGCGGCGTCCTGACTCCACTCGGCGGTGAGCAGCGCCAGCGCGGCGAGCGCGGCGATGTACGACTTGGTCGCGGCGACCGAGCGCTCCGGCCCGGCCATCAGCGGCACCAGCGTGTCCGCGGCCTCGGCGAGCGGGGAGCTGATGTCGTTGACCAGCGCGACGACGTGCGCGCCCGCCGCCTTCTGCGCGGCGACGCTGGCGAGCAGGTCGGGGCTGCGCCCGCTCTGCGAGATGGCGATGCACAGCGCGCCCGAGGGGGCGACGTCGGCGGCATAGACCGAGGCCACCGAGGGCGCGGCGGAGGCGACGGGCACGCCGACCAGCGTCTCGATCAGATACTTGCCATAGGTCGCGGCGTGATCGGACGAGCCGCGCGCGCAGGTGACGACCACCGCCGGCGGGGCGGCGCGCAGCCGCTCGCCGAGCGCGGCGAGCGTCGTGCGATTGGCCTCGATCAGCCGCGCCACGGCGGCGCCGGCCTCGGCCGCCTCGGCGTGCATCAGCGTGGCGCTCGCGTCCTTGGCCGGTGGCTGGTCGGTCGTCGCGATCATGCTGGGCTCCCCTGCCGCGCGGGACCGTCGCGGCGTGTCTCAGAGGGTTAAGTTATAAATTGGTATTGTTCAAGCGGCCTCGTCGCGCAGCATGGCGGCGAGCCGGGCGACGGTCGCACGGTCGGTGGCGTAGCTCGTCTCGGCGACGAAGCCGAAGCGCCGCAGCGTGGCGTCGGGCGCGCTGGTGCGGGCGACGCGGCACGAGGCGTGGACCTCGCGCGCGCCGGTCGCGAGCAGCGCCGGGAGCGTGCTGGGCGACACGCCGCTGCCGATCAGCAGGGTGAGGCGGCCGCACGCGGCGGCGACCAGCCGGGTCAGCACGTCGACCGCGTCGACCGCGCGCGGCGCACCGCCCGAGGTGAGGATCCGGTCGAAGCCGAGCGCGACCGCCTGCTCGAGCGCGGCGAGGGGGTCGGGGGTGAGGTCGAAGGCACGGTGGAGCGTCGGCGACAGCCCGCTGTCGCGCGCCACCGCGACCCATCGCGCGAGGCAGTCGGTGTCGAGCGAGCCGTCGCGCGCGCTGGCGCCGATCACCACGCCGGCGAGCCCGGCGTCGGCCGCGGCGCGGATGTCTTCCTCCACCAGCAGCCGCTCGTCCGAGTCATAGACGAAGTCGCCCGCGCGCGGGCGTGCGAGGAGATGCACCGGGATCGGCGCCGCCGCCGCCGCGCGGATCAGCGAGAGCGGGGGCGTCAGCCCGCCGACGTCGAGCGCGGCGCACAGCTCGATCCGGTCGGCGCCGCCGTCCACCGCCGCGGCGACGCCGTGCAGGTCCTCGACGCAGACCTCGAGCAGCCGCCTCACGCGCGGTACAGCGAGGGGGCGGGGTGCACCGTCGTCTTCCCGCGCGGATCGGTCACCGCATAGGTGAAGCCGGGCAGCAGGCAGAAGGCACCGACGTCGCCCTTCGTGTCGAGCGCGAGGAAGCCGACCTGCAGGCCCCTGATCGCGTCGCCGCGCAGCGCGGCGATGTGGCGCACCACCTCCTCGCACGCGTCCTGCGCCGAGCGGCCGGCGCGCATCGAGGCGACCACGCGCGCGCTGCCCGCCACGCGCGTCACCTCCTCGCCGACCCCGGTCGAGGTGGCGCCGCCGACGCCGCGCTCGACGTAGAGGCCGGCGCCGACCTGTGGCGAGTCACCGACGCGGCCGCGGATCTTGAACGCCATGCCAGAGGTGGTGCAGGCGCCCGCCATGCGCCCGTCCTGGGTGCGCGCGAGGAGCCCGATCGTGTCATGGTCGAGCGCGCCGCCGGGCGTCCGGTGGCGCGCGCCACCGCCGTAGGTGCCGGTCTCGCTGTTGGCGACGGGCTGGTATTCGGCGGTCTTGAGCCACTCGCGCCAGGCCTTCTCGGCGGGCGGGGTGAGCAGGTCGACCTTCTCGAAGCCCTGCTCGCGCGCGAAGCGGGTGGCGCCCTCGCCGACGAGGAAGGTGTGCGGCGTCTTCTCCATGACGCGCCGCGCGACCGAGATGGCGTGGACTGTGTCCTCCAGCGCGGCGACCGCGCCGACCGCGCCGGCGTCGTCCATGATCACCGCGTCGAGCGTGACACGGCCGTCCCGGTCGGGATAGCCGCCGTAGCCGACCGAGTGGTTCTCCGGATCGGCCTCGGGCACGCGAGCGCCGGCCTCGACCGCGTCGAGCAGCGTGCCGCCCGCGCGCAGCCGCGCGAAGGCGGCGTCGTTGGCCGCGGCGCCGAAATCCCAGGTGGAGAGCACGCGCACGTCGCGCGCCGGCGCGGCCGCCACCGCTGCGCCGCGTACCAGCGGCAGCGCGCCGCCGACCGCACCGAGCGTCGCCAGCAAGGATCGTCTCGTCGTCATGCGGTCCCCTCCGTCTCGCCGCGTCGCGGCCCAGCGCACGACAAGCACGGATCGGCGCCGCGGCGCAACCGTCCGCAGGATTGGTAACGTCAGTGGTCCTGTCAGGTATTGACCTTTGTGGCAGATTGATGAATTAGGGGCGAAAGTAAGCTTTACCAATGAAAACAAAGTAGAGGGTCCGCCGATGACGCCGCAGCACCATGTCTCACTGGCGGCGCTCGCCGCCGCTTTGTTGGCGGCGACGCCGGCGCTCGCGCAGCAGGCGGACGCGCCCGCCGACTCGACCCAGGCCGCGGGGCAGGCGACCCCCGAGCGCGCCGAGGCGATCGCGGGCGAGCAGGGCAACCCGACGCCCGCCGCCGCCTCGGTCGGCGACGTGGTGGTCACCGGCACGCGCATCCAGCGCCCCAACGTCACCTCCGCCGCGCCGATCACCTCGGTGACGACGCAGGACATTCGCGCCCAGGCGCCGGTCAACGTCGAGGACGTGCTCAACCGGCTGCCGCAGATCGCGCCCGACAGCCAGCAGACCTACAACGACTCCGACGGTCGCCAGCGCATCAAGCTGCGCAGCCTCGGCTTCGAGCGCACCCTGGTGCTGATCGACGGCAAGCGGCTGGGCACGCAGAACGGCCAGGACGTCGGCATCATCCCGCCCTCGCTGCTCGAGCGAGTCGACGTGCTGACCGGCGGCGCGTCCTCGGTGTACGGCTCGGACGCGGTCGCGGGCGTGGTCAACTTCGTCCTGAAGAAGGACTTCGAGGGGCTGCAGCTCGACGCCAATTACAATTTCTACAATCACAACAACAAGGACACGATCGTGTCCCCGCTGGCGCGCGCGGCCGGCTTCGGCAGCCAGCGCGGCTGGACCAACGACGGCGGCCGCGCCGACGTGACGCTGACCGCGGGCAAGAAGCTGTTCGACGGCGCGCTGCGGCTGAGCGGCTTCGTCAACTATCGCAAGACCGAGGAGGTCGGGCTCACCGATCGCTCGAACGCGGGCTGCTATCTGACGCAGCTCCAGGCCAACGGCCCGCTGTCGTGCGGGCTTACGCCGAGCAGCTCGACCAGCGGCCTGATCACGCCGCGCGCGGGCGCCAACGCGGGCGCGCAATATGTCAACAACCCCGACGGCACGCGCAACTTCGTGCCCTTCGCCGCGGGCGCGGGCAACGCCTCCAACTATTTCAGCGGCTATGCCTATCAGCGGCCGTCCGAGCGGGTGAACGCGGGCGGCTTCGCCAGCCTCGACCTCGGGCCGGACGCCGAGCTGTACACCTCGGGTATCTGGTTCCGCGACAAGTCGTTCAACAACTATCCGACGATCGCCAGCGGCACCGTCAACGTCAGCTGCGGCAACCCGTATCTCTCGGCGGCGCAGGCCGGCGCGATCGGCTGCGCGGCGGGCGTGGCGGGCGTGCCGCTCGACCTGCGCTACCGCCTCGGCGAGGGCAGCGACCGGCCGGACACCTACATCAACACCGGCGTGCGGCTGACCGGCGGCGTGCGCGGCAAGGTGGGTGACGCCTGGACCTATGACGTGGGCGGGGTCTACGCGCGCAACCACCAGGACTATACGCCGAGCTTCGGCATCCCCGGTCGCCTGCAGGACGCGGTCAACGTCGGCGGCACCGCGGCGTCGCCGACCTGCGCCAGCGGCGCGGCGGGCTGCGTGCCGTTCGACATCTTCAGCGCCGGCAACAGTGACCCCGCGCTGATCAACTATCTGTTCGGCACCGGCACCTCGACGACGACGGGCACCTTGTACGACGTCCAGGCCAACATGACCGGCGACCTGGGCAAGTACGGGATCACCTCGCCTTTCGCCGAGCAGGGGCTCGCGATCGCGCTCGGCACCGAATATCGCAAGGACACGCTCCGGTCGTCCGCGGACGCTGCCTACCGCGGCACGTTGGGCGGCAACGACACGTATCTCAGCCAGGACGTGTGGGAGTCGAACATCGAGGTCCAGGCGCCGCTGGTCGAGCACAAGCCCTTCGCCGAGCTCGTGCAGCTCAACGGCGGCTTCCGCGTGTCGAAGTACAGCAGCAACCCAAGCACCTTCACCACCTGGAAGGTGGAGGGCATCTACGCCCCGATCAGCGACCTGACTTTCCGCGCCTCGTTCAACAAGGCGCAGCGCGCGCCGACCGTGGTCGAGATCCGCCAGGCCACCAACATCGAGTTCGCCGCGGGCGGCTCGGGCACGTTCAACGACTTCTGCGCGCCGACCGTGATCAACGGCGCGAACGGCGTCAGCTATGGCGCGCCGGTCGCCTCGCGCGAGGTGTGTCGCGCCACCGGCCTGTCCGACGCGCTCTACGGCAGCCAGACGCTGCTGTGCAGCAACGGCACCACGCCCAACGGCACCGCGGCCTGCTCGGTGCGCTCGGGCGGCTTCACCGCCGACCCCGAGACGGCCTACACCCAGACCTACGGCCTGGTGGTGAAGCCGCGCTTCCTCCGCGGCTTCGTCTTCTCGGTCGACCGTTACCGCATCAAGATCAACGACTCGCTCGGTTACAACGACTATAGCTATTACACCGACGGGTGCCTGCGCTCGGGCGGCGACCAGTTCTTCTGCCAGGGCATCGTCCGCAACGCCAACGGCACCCTGTTCTCGGCGGCGGGGTCGAGCACCGGCTTCATCCGCCAGGGCACGACCAATTACTACACGTCGCTGGCGCGCGGCTGGGACTTCCAGGCGCAGTACACGCTCAACCTCGAGTCGGTCGGTCGCTTCGACATGTCGTTCAACGGCTCGCTGACGACGGACGCGGGCGGGCAGGACTCGCCGGTGCAGCCCGAGCGCAACTGCGCGGGCTATTATGGCAACGGCTGCGGCCAGCTGATCCCGAAGTGGAGCCACGGGCTGCGCGGCACCTACACCACGCCCGACCAGAAGTTCGGCGCGTCGCTCAACTGGCGCCACGTCGGCTCGCTCACCAATGCCAACAACTCGGGCGACGAGGCGATCGGCGGCACGCCGGAGCGTGCGCTGACCGACTATTACCGCGTCGACCCGGCCGACTATTTCGATCTCGCGCTCAACTTCGCGGTGTCGAAGCAGTTCTCGCTGCGGCTGATCGCGAACAACCTGCTCGACAAGGCGGCGCCGATCGTGCCCGACTCGTACAACATCAGCCTCGCGCGCAGCAACACCATCCCGCAGCGCTACGACTCGCTGGGTCGCAACATCGCGATCGCCACGACGATCAAGTTCTGATCGGCGGTGTCACGCCCCCGGGGCCGGTGCCTCGGGGGTGTCAGGTGCGAAGGGTGTTCGCTGCCCCGTGCGGCGGCGATCAGCCCATCGCGGCGTAGCTCTTCTCCTCGATCAGGTCCGACTCGAGTGCCAGGTTGATCGCTCGCTTCAGCCGCGCGCGCTCGTCGTTCTTGTGATAGACCGAGCGCGCGAGCTGGATGAAGTCGGTGCCGAACGACGCCGCCGCCTCCTCCTGCCGGATCGCGTCCTCGATCTCCCACAATTCACGGTTGATCGACTTGAGCTGGCCGAACAGCGGCGCGATCGCCTGCTGGCCGATCACGCCGGCGCCGATGTCGCTGAGCGCCCGGTGCTCGCGCGCGACGTTCGCGCGGGCCTCGGCGCGCGCGATCCGCTCGCGCTTGATCTCGAGGATCGTGATCTTGTCGAGCAACTCACCCCAGGAGACGGGCACCGATGGGCTGGGCAGGCTGGCCATGGATCGTCTCTCCCTGATCGTCGATGAAGGCGCCGAGCTCGCGCGTGACCGCGGCCACGGCCGGTGACCAATCGCCGGGGTGCGGCTGCGCGTGGAGGCGGAGCGTGGGGTACCAATCGCTGTCGTGGCGCGCCGGGTCCCAGCGCCAGTCGGGGTCGTGCTTGAGCAGCAGCCAGGTCGGCCGGCCGAGCGCGCCCGCGAGATGCGCCACCATCGTGTCGACCGTCACCACCGCGGCGCAGCCGGCGACCAGCGCGGCGGTGGCGGCGAGGTCGAAGGGGCAGCCGTCGGGGTTGATCACCGGCAACGCCGAGGGCGCCGCGACCAGCGTGAGGCAGCGGTGCCGGGCGGCGAGCGGGGCGAGCATCGCCTCGGGCAGGGAGCGGTCCGCGTCCCAGTCGCCGGCCCGATGACATAGCCCGACCGTCGTCGACGGGATCGGCGCCGGCGCGACGCGGAGATAGGGGACGGGGATGTCCGGCGGCGCCAGCGCGAGGGCGCCGGGCAGCTCCGTGATCTCAAGGTCGCAGGCGCGCGGCGCGAGCGGGCGCGCGGGATCGAAGGCGTGGAGGCTCACCTCGGCGATCCCGGCGAGCAGCGGGTGTAGCCGCACGGGCGCCTCGACCGTGACGCGCGACGCCCGGCGCGCGAGCGCGGGCAGGTAGCGCGCGAACTGGAGCGTGTCGCCGAGCCCGTGGTAGCAGCGCACCAGCACGTCGGCGCCGTCGACCGAGCGGCCGTCCCACACCCAGCGCTGGTGATAGGGCAGGCGCGGGTCGTCGCGCGTCGCCGGGTCACGCGCGGCGATCACCGCGCGCTCGAGCGACCAGGCGGCGACATAGTCGCGCGCGCGCATCACCTCCGCCCAGCTGCTATGTAGCTCCATGCGCGACGAACAACGCTGAGCCCGCCGCGGTTCCCTCGTTGCGCCCGCGTGATGGCTTTAAGAGGCTGATCTTACGGTCTTCGCTGGGCCGACGTGGTGCGCGCGGCGACGCGAAGGCGCTCAGACCAGCTCGCGTCCGCCCTTCCACATGCGCAGCAACCTGCCTTGCACCGGCAGCCCGTCGAACGGCGTATTGCCCGCCTTGCCCGGCAGCGTGTCGGCGTCGATCCGCCACGGTGCCGCGGGATCGGCGAGGATGACGTCGCCCGGCAGCCCGGGCAGCAGCGCGCCCGTCTCCAGCCCGAGCAGCGCCGCCGGCGCGCGCGCGAGCAGCGCGAACAGCCGCGGCAGCGACACGCGCCCGTCGCGCGCCAGCCCGAGCCCCAGCGCCAGTAGCGCCGCGGCGTCGGCGGCGCCGGGGCTGGCGTCGGCGAAGGGCAGGCGTTTCTCCTCGGGGCCACGCGGGTCGTGGCCCGAGCAGAGCAGGTCGATCGTGCCGTCCGCCAGCGCGGCGAGCGCCGCTTGGCGGTCCGACTCGGATCGGAGTGGCGGGGACAAATGCGCGAAGGTGCGGAAATCGCTCATCGCAATGTCGGAGAGCAGCAGATAGGCCGGGGTGATCCCGCATGTCACCCGCACCCCGCGCGCCTTGGCGGCACGCACCAGCGCGAACCCCGCCGCGGTGGTGACCGCGCGCAGATGGAGCCGCGCCCCGGTCTCCTCCGCCAGCATCAGGTCGCGCGCGATCGCGAGCGCCTCCGCCACGGCGGGGGCGGCGGGCAGGCCGAGCCGCGACGCGGTCTCGCCCTCGCTCGCCACCGCGCCGCGGGTCAGCCCACCGTCCTCGACATGCGTGATCACCGCGACGTCGAGGTCGCGCGCGTAGCTCAGCACGCGGTGCATCACGCCCGAGTCAGCGATCCAGCCGCGCCCGGTGCCGACCGCGCGCGCGCCGGCGGAGAGGCAGATCGCCATCTCGGCCAGGTCGGCGCCGGCGAGCCCGCGCGTGGCCGCCGCGATCGGGTGGATCCATAGATCTGGACGGCCGATCAGCGCGAGCCGCTGCACCGCGCCGGGTTCGTCGAGCACCGGCACCTGATCGGGCATCGGCGCGACGCGCACGATCCCGCCCGCGCGCGCGGCGGCGCGGTCGATCCGCGCGACGCCGACGTCGATCAGAGCGGGCGCGAGCAGCCTGCCGCGGCAGTCGACCCGCGCGGCGTCGGCGGGCGCGGGGCCGTCGGTGATGACGCCGTCGACGATCAGCAGCTCGCCGTCGTGCTCGCCGCGCTCGGGGCAGACCAGCCTTGCGTCGGTGAATAGGACCGCGCGGCTCATGCCCAGCCCTCCACGCCGCGCGCGCGTCGCGTCAGCACGTCGAGACAGGCCATCCGCACCGCCACGCCCATCTGCACCTGCTCGGTGATCGCGGACTGCTCGACGTGGTCGGCCACGGCCGAGTCGATCTCGACGCCGCGGTTCATCGGCCCGGGATGCATGATCAGCGCGCCCGGCGCGTGCTTGGTGAGCCGCTCGAGCGTGAGCCCGTAGCGGAGGTGATACTCGCGGCTCGACGGGACATAGCCGCCCGCCATGCGCTCGGTCTGCAGGCGCAGCATCATCACCACGTCGGCACCCTCCATGGCGCGATCGAAGTCGGTGAAGGCGGTGACCCCGAACCGCTCGATCGCAGGCGGCATCAGCGTCGAGGGCGCGCAGACGCGCACCTCCGCGGCGAGCGCGGTGAGCGCGAGGATGTTCGAGCGCGCTACCCGGCTGTGGAGCAGGTCGCCGCAGATCACCACGCGTTTGTGCGCGATGCCGCCGAGCCGGCGGCGGATCGTGAGCGCGTCGAGCAGCGCCTGGGTCGGATGCTCGTGGCGACCGTCGCCGGCGTTGAGCACCGGGCAGTCGACCTTGTCCGCGATCAACCGCACCGCGCCGGAGGACATGTGGCGGATCACGATCACGTCGGCGCGCATCGCGTTGAGCGTCTGCGCGGTGTCGATCAGCGTCTCGCCCTTCTTCACGCTCGACTGCGCGGCGTGCATGTTGACCGTGTCGGCGCCGAGCCTTTTGCCCGCGATCTCGAAGCTGAGCAGCGTGCGCGTCGAGTTCTCGAAGAAGGCGTTGATCTGGGTGAAGCCGGCGAGGCGCCGGTCGGGCGCGGCCCGGACGCGGTTGGCCTCGACCCAGGTCTCGGCCTCGTCGAGCAGGAAGGTGATCTCGTGCGGCTCCAACCCCTCGATGCCGGTGAGGTGGCGATGCGGGAATACCGCGCCGCCGGGGATCAGGGTTCCGGGGCGGTGGTCCGACTGGGTCATCGAGCGCGGTGCCTAGTCCGCGCTCCCCGACGGTGCAAGCGGTTCGCCCCGCTCGACCGGCGCGAGCACCAGCGCGTCGATCGCGGCCTGGAGGATCGTCGCGGCGGCGTGATTGTCGATCCGCCCGGCGCGCTTGGCACGGCTGACGTCCTGCGCGATCAGCGCGCGCTCGGCGCTGACGGTGGACCAGCGCTCGTCCCACAGCAGCAGGGGCAGGCCAAGGTCGGCGCAGTTGCGCGCGAAGGCGCGGGTCGATTGGGTCCGCGGGCTCTCACTACCGTCGAGGCTGAGCGGCAGGCCGATCACCCAGCCGGCGACCTGCTGCTGCGTCGACAGCGCGAGAAGTGCCGCCTTGTCGGCGGTGAACTTGGTGCGGCGGATCAGCTGCGCGGGGCTGGCGAAGCTCCAGCCGGAGTCGCATAGGGCGGTGCCGATCGTCTTGGTGCCCACGTCGAGCCCGAGCAGCCGGCCGCCGTGCGGGAGCGAGGCGCGGAAGGCTGCCGCGGAGGTGGCGATGGTCACGCGCTGGGTGGCGCCTGTCATCGCGCCGCCAGTCGCCGCGCGGCGTCGGCGCGGACGTTGGCCCAGAACAGGCTATAGTCGTAGACATGGTAATTGTTGCCGGGCAGCGTGTACGGCCCGAGCTCGGGCGGGCTGCCGATGAGCAGCAGCCCGCGCCCGGCGCAGCGCGCGCCGATCGTGCCGCCGCGGATGGTCGCGCCCGACAGGTCGGCGTTGGGGTAGAGCGTGCCGAGATTGGCGCTGGCGGGCGCGCTGCCGCCGTTGGCGCCGGTCAGCGGGTTGGTGCACAGCAGCGGCGTGCCGCGGCGCGGGCGGCCGTCGAAACCCGTGGTGCGATCGAACGTGTCGAGGATCAGCGACGGGTCGGCGGGCTCGGCGAAGCTCTGCCACGCCAGCACGCAGCCGCGCTGGTCGGGCGCGGCGCAGGCGGGGAGGCCGAGCGCGGGCAGGTCGGTGGTGGTCGAGATCGGCCAGCCGATCGCGTAAGCGGCGACGACCCGCTTGGCCAGCGGCGTGCCCGCGACACGGTCCTTGAGCAGGTGGGTGAGGTGGAGCGCGCCCTGGCTGTGCCCGGCGAGGATGATCGGGCGATCGGGCCCGATCTCGGCGAGGAAGACGTCGAAGGCGGCGAGCAGGTCGTGATAGGCGAGCGCCAGCGCCTGGTCGGCGGCGGCCTTGTCGGTGAGGAAGGCGCCGAAGGTCGCCTGGCGGTAGCGCGGCGCCCAGATCTCGCCCGCCTCGTTGAACGCGCTCGCCTGGCCGCGCAGGAACAAGGCGGCGCGGTCGTTCGCCTCGCGGTCGTCGAGCGGCGCGTTCCAGTGCGCGCGACTCAGATAGGACGTGGGATGGATGAAGAACACCGCCGCGCCGCCGTGCGTCGCGCGCGGCGTGTAGCTGGGCGGCGTCCAGCGCGCCGGGTCGTTCGCCAGCGACGGCCGCGCCAGCCACATGCCGTCCGAGCGATAGTCCGTGACGCTCAGCCCCGGCTGAGCGCGGAACGTCTCGCCGGGAACGAGCGCGGCGCGCATCAGCGACACGCCCCAGATGCGGTAGGCGAGGAGGCCGGCGAGCGCGAGCACGATCAGGCCGGCGATGACGTAGAGGAATTTGCGGACCAAGCGGGCATCACCATGCTGCGGTGCAGCAAGGTCGCCGCGGCCGCAATCGCAAAGCAGGTGCCCCAGAGTTGCGATCCGCGCAACCGCGCGTGTGCCGCCGCGGTTGCGTTGCGTCGGGGGGCGCGGTAGCGCGCCGGCTATGTCCGTTGATATCGCAACCGTGCGGCGCATCGCTGGGCTCGCCCGCATCGCCATCACCGAGGAGGAGGCCGAGCGGCTCTCCCCCGAACTGGGTAACATCCTCGACTGGATCGAGCAGCTCGGCGAGGTCGACACCGCCGGCGTCGAGCCGATGACCGCGGTGATCCCCAACCGGCTGCGGCTGCGCGACGACGTCGTGACCGACGGCGGCATCCGCGAGTCGGTGCTCGCCAACGCGCCCCAGGCCGAGCACGGCTTCTTCACCGTGCCCAAGGTGATCGAGTGACGATCGCGCTCGATCGTCGCTCGATGATTCCTCCCGCATGGACGACCTCTCGTGACTGACCTCACCGATCTCGGCATCCGCGACATCCGCGACGGCGTGCGCGCCGGCACGTTCAGCGCGCGCGAGGTGGCCGAGGCCTTCACCGCCGCGGTCGCCGCCGCCAAGCCGCTCAACGCCTTCCTGGTCGAGACCCCCGAGCACGCGCTCGCCGCCGCCGACGCCGCCGACGCGGCGCGCGCCGCGGGCGAGGCGCCCGGGCCGCTCGCGGGCGTGCCGATCGGGATGAAGGACCTGTTCTGCACCAAGGGCGTGCCGAGCACCGCGGCGAGCCACATCCTCGAGGGCTTCACCCCCGAATATGAATCGACCGTCTCGCAGAAGCTGTGGGACGCGGGCGCGGGCATGCTCGGCAAGCTCAACATGGACCAGTTCGCGATGGGCTCGTCCAACGAGACGAGCTATTTCGGCAACGTGGTGAGCCCGTGGCGGCGCGCCGACGGCGGCAACGCGCCGCTCGCCCCGGGCGGCTCGTCGGGTGGCAGTTCGGCCGCGGTGGCGGCCCGGATCGCGCCGGGCGCGACGGGCACCGACACCGGCGGCTCGATCCGCCAGCCCGCGGCCTTCACCGGCATCTCAGGGATCAAGCCGACTTACGGCCGCTGCTCGCGCTGGGGCGTGGTCGCCTTCGCCTCGTCGCTCGACCAGGCCGGGCCGATGGCGCGCGACGTGCGCGACTGCGCGATCATGCTGGAGGCGATGGCGGGGTTCGACCCGAAGGACGCGACCTCGCTCGACCTCGAGGTGCCGCGCTGGGAAGCCGGGCTCAACGCCTCGCTCAAGGGCAAGCGCGTCGGCATCCCCAAGGAATACCGGGTCGATAACATGCCCGCCGAGATCGACGCGCTGTGGCAGCGCGGGATCGACTGGCTGCGCGACGCGGGCGCGGAGGTGGTGGAGGTGTCGCTGCCGCACACGCGCTACGCGCTGCCGGCCTATTACATCATCGCGCCCGCCGAGGCCTCGTCCAACCTCGCCCGCTACGACGGCGTCCGCTACGGGCTGCGCGACCTGCCCGACGGCGCCAACCTGCAGGAGATGTACGCGCGCACCCGCGCCGAGGGGTTCGGCGACGAGGTCAAGCGCCGCATCCTGATCGGCACCTACGTGCTGTCCGCGGGCTTCTACGACGCCTATTACACCCAGGCGCAGAAGGTGCGCACGCTGATCGCGCGCGACTTCGAGCGCGCTTGGGAGCGGTGCGACGTGCTGCTGACGCCGACCGCACCCTCCGCGGCGTTCGCGCTGGGCGAGAAGTCGGACCCGCTGGCGATGTATCTCAACGACGTCTTCACCGTGCCCTCGTCGCTCGCCGGCCTGCCGGCGATGAGCGTGCCGGGTGGGGTCGACACGGGCGGGCTGCCGCTCGGGCTGCAGATCATCGGCAAGCCGCTCGACGAGCAGGGCGTGCTCGACGCCGCGCTGGCGATCGAGGAGCGCGCCGGCTTCGTCGCGCGGCCGGGGCGGTGGTGGTAGACGGCCGTCAGCGCGAGTGTTACCCTTGGTAACACTGGAGGACGCATGCCCGCTCCGCTCGAGAAGCGCACCCGCACCAACATGACCAGTAAGGGACAGGTGCTGATCCCGAAGGACGTGCGCGACCAGATCGGGCTGGTGCCTGGCGCACCGGTTGACGTGGGCGTGAATGACCGCGGCGAGGCGGTCGTGGTGCCGAGTGGCGCGACGTCCACCGAGACCGCGGAGGAGCGCACGCAGCGACTTGATCGGCTGTTCGCCAGTGTCGACGCCGATCCGCTGTTCGATCGAACGGGTGACGAGATCCTTCGCGACGTGCGCGGCGACGAGCGCCTCCCATGATCTTCCTCGACACCAACGTCGTCATCGATCTGTTCGGCGCGCGGCAGGGCGTCGGCGCGGCATGGTCGCGCGACGCCTACCGCGCGGTGGCGGATCGCCTGCTGATGGTCAATCTGATCGTCGTCGCCGAGCTCGCCGGCTATGCGACGCGGCCGGAGCGGCTGCTCGATCGACTCCAGGCGTTCCGGATCACCGCCGTCGATCTGACCGTGGACGCCTGCTTCGCCGCCGGGACGGCCTTCCGCGAATATCGCCGTCGCGGCGGCACCCGGGATGCGATGCTCGCCGACTTCCTGATCGCGGGTCATGCCGTCGCGCTGGGCGCCTCGCTCATGACGCGGGACCGCCGGCTCGCTTCTTACTTCCCCGACCTCACCCTCATCACACCCGAGACCGATCATGGCTGACGCATCCACCCCCTATCGTATCAAGGGCGACACCGGCGAGTGGGAGGTCGTGATCGGCCTCGAGGTCCACGCCCAGGTGACCAGCCAGGCCAAGCTCTTCTCGGGCGCGGCCACTGAATTCGGCGCCGAGCCCAACACCCAGGTGTCGCTGGTCGACGCCGCCATGCCGGGCATGCTGCCGGTGCCCAACTGCGAGTGCATCCGCCAGGCGGTCCGCACCGGCATGGCGATCGACGCGCAGATCAACCGCTGGTCGCGCTTCGACCGCAAGAACTATTTCTACGCCGATCTGCCGCAGGGTTACCAGATTTCTCAGCTCTATCATCCGCTTGTCGGCGAAGGCTCGGTCGAGATCGAGGACGGCGAGACGGTCAAGACGATCGGCGTGGAGCGCATCCACGTCGAGCAGGACGCGGGCAAGCTGATGCACGACCAGCACCCCACGCGCTCCTATGTCGACCTCAACCGGTCGGGCGTGGCGCTGATGGAGATCGTCAGCCGTCCTGACATGCGTTCTCCCTCTGAGGCAGGTGCTTATCTGAGAAAGCTGCGGGCGATCCTGCGCTATGTCGGGTCGTGCGACGGCAATATGGAGGAGGGCTCGATGCGCGCCGACGTCAACGTCAGCGTGCGGCGGCCCGGGGCCGAGTTCGGCACGCGGACCGAGACCAAGAACGTCAACTCGGTCCGCTTCGTGATGGCGGCGATCGAGCATGAGGCGAAGCGCCAGGTCGAGCTGATCGAGGGCGGCGGCACGGTCGTGCAGGAGACGCGGCTGTTCAATCCCGACAGCGGCACGACCCGGTCGATGCGCTCCAAGGAGGACGCGCACGACTATCGTTACTTCCCCGATCCCGACCTGCTGCCGCTCGAGCTCGACGACGCCTTCCTGGAGGCGTGCCGCGCGAGCCTGCCCGAGCTGCCCGACGCCAAGCGCCAGCGCTACGTCGGGCTCGGGATCACGCCGTACAACGCCGAGGTGCTCACCGCCGAGGTGGAGAGCGCGCGCTGGTTCGACGCGCTGCTCGCCGCGGGGGCGGCCCCGGTCGCGGCGGCCAATTGGGTGACGAGCGAGCTGTTCGGCGCGCTCAACCGTCTCGGCAAGTCGATCGGCGACAGCCCGGTGCTGCCGGGGCAGGCGGCCGAGCTGCTCGCGCTGGTGGCCGACGGCACGCTCTCGGGCAGCCTCGCCAAGCAGGTGTTCGAGGCGATGCTCGAGACGGGCGACGCGCCGGGCAAGATCGTCGAGGAGCGCGGGCTCAAGCAGACCAGCGACACCGGCGCGATCGAGGCGGTGATCGCCGAGGTGCTGGCGAAGAACCCGGGGCAGCTGGAACAATATCGCGGCGGCAAGGTGACCCTGTTCGGCTTCTTCGTCGGCCAGACGATGAAGGCGATGGGCGGCAAAGCGAACCCGCAGGTCGTCAACGACTTGCTGAAGAAAGCACTGAACTGAGCCAGCCGCCCGCTTGCCCACTGTCAGGCGGGCGGTAGCCTCTCCCTCGACGATCGGGTCGACGGTGAGGGGGTCATGTTTATCTGGCGAGCCGCTCTCGTGGTTTTCTGTCTCGTGCTCGTGTCGGTCACGGGACTCGCGCCGGCGCTCGCGCAGGAGCGGTCGGCGATACGACCCGGCTTCAGGTTGCCCAGCGGCAGCACGCATATCCTGCTCCTGCGTCCGCATATCATGGTGGGTGGGCAGTCGACCGGCGGGGTGTTCCAGCCCAACGCCGACTGGACCGCGCAGGCGCGCGGGCAGATCGACGCCGCGCTGGCGGCGGCGCAGGCTACGCTCGGCAACGAGGTGGTGCGCGCGCCCGAGACGATCGGCGCCGACACGCGCCTGATGGCCGACTATCAGGCGCTGTTCGCGGTCGTCGCGCAGTCGGTGATCGACTACCAGTTCTTCAAGGGCAACCGGCTGCCGACCAAGAGACGCGCCGGGCAGTTCGACTGGACGCTCGGCCCCGACGTGGCGCGGATCGCGCGCGGCCAGGGGTGCGACTATGCGCTGTTCGTCGACACCGCTGACGCTTACGGCTCGACCGGGCGCAAGATCTTCCAGGTTCTCGCGGCGGTGACGGTCGGCGTCCGGGTCAGGTCGGGCGAGCACAAGGGCTATGCCGGGCTGGTCGACCTGCGCACCGGCGACCTGGTGTGGCTCAACGCCGACAGGCACATGGGTGGCGACGTGCGCACGCCCGAGGGCGCCGCCAAGCGCGTCGCCGAGCTGCTCGAGGGCTTCCCCGGTCGCGCGGCGGGACCGGGCGCGGCCGTCGCGGTGGCGGAGGCGCGGCGATGATGCGCCCGGTCACCCGCGCGGCGCTCGCGCTCGCCGCGCTCTGCCTGCCGCTCGACGCCGTCGCCGCGGGCGCGGCCGAGCTGACCGTGCCGCCGTTCGCCCACGCCTATGAGCCGCGCACCGCGGCGGAGCGCGGGCTCTGGATGCAGGCCGACGAGGACGAGCGGCAGCTGCGCGACTCGCGCCTGCTGGTCGAGGATGCCGCGCTCAACGCCTATCTGCGCCACGTGCTGTGCCGCACCGTGGGCGAGGAGCGCTGCCACGCGGTGCGACTGTACCTGCTCCGGGTCCCCGCGATGAACGCCACGACCGCGCCGAACGGCGCGATCACGGTATGGAGCGGGCTGCTGCTGCGCCTCCGTGACGAGGCCGAGCTCGGCGCGGTGCTCGGGCATGAGTTCGCGCATTTCGAACAGCGCCACACCCTGGCGGGGCAGCGTCGCCGGCTCGGCAACAGCGACCTCGGCGCCTGGGCGACGCTGCTCACGGGCACGGCGGCGCCGCTGATCCGGCTGATCGCGACCGCCGACATCTATTCCTTCAGCCGGGCGCAGGAGAGCGAGGCCGACTCGCTCGGGCTGCGCTTCGTCGCCGCCGCGGGCTACGACGCGCGCCGGGTCGCCGATGTGTGGAGCCGGCAGATGGACGAGGCCGACGCCACCGCGGCCGGCCGGAAGCAGCGCTCGCACCGCTACGACGGGGTCCACCTTCTGGCGACGCATCCGACCGACCTGCAGCGCATGACCGCGCTGCGCACCGCGGCGGCGTCGCTGCCCGGCGGCGGCGCGACCGAGGCGGCGGCCTATGCCGCGGCGCTGCGGCCGTGGCGCGCCGCGTTCCTGGCCGATCAGATCAAGCTCAACGACCTCCGCGGCACCGACTATCTTCTCGGCCAGCTCGCGCAGGGCGGCTGGACCGAGGACCTGCTGTTCGCGCGCGGCGAACTCTACCGCCAGCGCGGCAACCCGCGCGACCTGGTCGTCGCGGCCGATCTCTATCGCCAGGCGCTCGTGCTCGACCAGCGGCACGCCGAGAGTCACCGCGGGTTGGGGCTGGCGCTGCTGCGCGGCGGCGAGACCGAGGCGGGACGCGCCGAGCTGCGGCGATACCTCGAGCTCGCGCCCGACGCCGCCGACGCGGCGATGGTGCGCGCGCTGATCTCGTGAAGGATCGTTCCATGACCCGCGCTTATGGCGCGCTCGCGCTGCTCCTCCTCGCCACCGTCGTGCCCGCGCGCGCGGCCAACCGGCTGGTCGACCCCGGCCGCCCCGTCGCTGTCGCTCGTTCCACGCTGGCGGTGACGCCCGAGCGCGAGTGGAACGAGCTTCGTCGCGGACCCGGCCCGCGCTGCGACCGCTGGACGCTGGACGGCGAGGGGCTCAACGCGGTCACGTTCTGCGGCGCGATCGAGGGCGGGCGACCGATCTTCTACGAGGTGTCGAAGCACGATCGACCGCTGCCGCATTTCGCGACGACGATGCTGCTGACCGATCTGCCCGACCTGATCGAGCAGAGCTACCGTCTCGCGCTGGGCGCGTCGCTGATGACGATCGACTCGGTCGAGCCGGCACAGCTCGGCGGCGAGCGCGCGATCCGCTTCCGCTACTCCTTCACCCGCCAGGACGAGGAGTTGGAGCGCCACGGCGAGGCGATCGCGACGATCCGCGGCAAGAAGCTGTACTGGATGAGCTACGAGGCGCCGTCGATCTTCTACTACGCGCGCGACTTGGAGAGCTGGCGGCGGCTCACGGCCTCCGCGCGGTTCAGGTGACAGGGGCCGGGTGCTCCTCAGAAAGGCGGGGGGGAGGGACGTCACGCGTTCGCGATCCACGACCCGCACCCACCATCTCACCCCGCCCCTGGTCCGAGATCCACCGTCCGCGCAGCCGGGGGGCGCGGGGTCAGTGAGGGGTCAATCCCGGAACAAGCCCAGGATCACGGGAAGGACGGTGCGAGCCGGCCACAGGGCCGGCGCGCGACCGCCTCAGCGCAGCGTCACTGCTGATCGACGTCCTGGTTTTTCACCTCACCGCCGGTCCCGCTGTTGCCGTCGAACTCGCCGGTGTCGGTGAAGCGGGCGGGTTCCTTCCCGCCCTCGCCGCGCGCGACCGCGTCGCTGCGCGCCTCGACGGCCTGCTGGATATCGGGACGCTCGTCGTCTCGGTTGGGGATGGGGTCGATCTCTCGCTCGGTCATGTCGCGCTCGCTCAGATATTGGGGTTGGCGGGGGCCGGGTCGCCCGCGGGGGCGCCGGGGGCGGGCACGTCGATGTCGGGGCCGGGCGGACTGATCTCGGGCGGCGGGGCATCGGGCGTGCCCGGTGAGGTCGGCTGCGGCACGTCGGGCGGGCTGACGGGGTTGGTGGCCATGGCTTTTCTCCTTTCCGGGTCAACGTCCCGCCGCGCGCTGGGTTGCCCGCTCACGGCGCTTGCTCCGATCGCGCCCGCGGTATAGAGCCCGCCGACCGGCGGTGTCCGACTTGCGGGCGTGGCGGAACTGGTAGACGCGCTGGATTTAGGTTCCAGTATCGCAAGATGTGGGGGTTCGAGTCCCTTCGCCCGCACCAGTCCCCGCGCTTCACGCGGGGTGGCCATCACTCATCCTATTCCAGACGAAAGCGGCCTATGCAGACTGTCGAGACGTTGAACGAGGGCCTGAAGCGCGCCTACACCGTGACCATCCCCGCCAGCGCGATCGCGGGCCGGGTCGACGCCGAGCTGAAGCGCGTCGCGCCGCAGATCCGCATGCCCGGCTTCCGCCCCGGCAAGGTGCCCGCCAACCTCGTGCGCAAGATGCACGGCCCGGCGCTGCACCAGGACGCGCTCAACACCTCGATCCAGGAGGGCATCCAGGCGCTGATCAGCGAGAAGCAGCTGCGCCCCGCGATGCAGCCGTCGGTGGAACTCGCCGAGGGCTATGAGGCGGGCAAGGACGCCGAGCTCAAGGTGGAGCTCGAGGTGCTGCCGCAGGTGCCGACCCCCGCGATCGAGGGGCTGAAGCTGGAGCGGCTCACCGTGCCGGTCGACGATTCAGCCATCGACGTGCAGCTCAAGCGGTTCGCCGACATGCAGAAGCGCTGGGAGGATGCGGGCGACAAGGCGGCCGAGACCGGCGACCAGGTGGTGATGGACTTCGTCGGCAAGACGCTCGACGGCACCGCCTTCGAGGGCGGCACCGGCACCGACATGGCGGTCGAGCTCGGCGCGGGCCAGCTGATCCCGGGTTTCGAGGACCAGGTGGTCGGCGTGAAGGCGGGCGACGAGCGTCAGATCACCGTGACCTTCCCCGCCGATTACGGCGCCAAGGAGCTCGCCGGCCAGCAGGCGACGTTCGATCTCACGATCAAGTCGGTGAAGACCGCGGCCGAGAGCGCGATCGACGAGGAGCTCGCCAAGGCGCTGGGGCTGGAGAGCCTCGACCAGCTGCGCGGGCTGCTGCGCGGACAGGTCGAGCAGGAGCACAACCAGCTCACGCGCACCTATATGAAACGCAAGCTGCTCGACCAGCTCGCCGAGGGGCATGACTTCGAGGTGCCGCCGTCGATGGTGGAGGCCGAGTTCAACCAGATCTGGCAGCAGCTGCAGCACGAGGCGACGCACGAGCCCGATCCGCAGGCGGCTCTCGCCGAGATGGAGGCCGAGCGCGACGATTACCGCAAGATCGCCGAGCGCCGCGTCCGCCTCGGCCTGCTGCTGAGCGAGATCGGCCAGGCCAACGGCGTCGAGGTGACGCAGCAGGAGATGAACCGGCTGATCGCACAGGCCGCGCAGCAGTATCGCGGCGAGGATCAGCAGCGCTTCGTCCAATATGTCCAGCAGGACCCGATGGCCGCCGCGCAGCTGCGCGCGCCGCTGTACGAGGACAAGGTGGTCGATTTCCTGTTCGACAAGGCCGAGGTGAGCGAGCGCGAGACGACGCGCGAGGAACTGGAGGCGGCGATCGAGAGCGAGGACGGCTTCGCCACCGGCACGCACCACCACGACCACGACACGCACAAGCCCAAGCAGACCCGCGCCAAGAAGAAGCCCGCGGCGAGCGACGGCGAGGGCGGTGCCACCGAGGGCGAGGCGCCCGCGGCCGAGAAGCCGGCGCGCAAGCCCGCCGCGAAGAAGGCGGCGAAGGCCGAGGAGCCGGTGCCGGGCGATGCGCCTGTGGCCGAGGCTGCTGCGGCCGAGCCGGCGGCGTCCGAGGCACCCGCGAAGAAGCCGCGTGCCAAGAAGGCGGCGCCGGTGAGCGAGGAGACCCAGGTGCTCGAGTCCGACCCGGCCGCGGCCGAGGCGGCGGCGGGCACCGAGGCCGCCGACGCGCCCGCACCGAAGCGCACGCGCGCCAAGAAGGCCGAGTAAGCGGGCGATCGGGTCGCCGGACAGCGAGAGAGCCGGGCCGCCGCGACGCGGCCCGGCTCTTTTTACGTTTCGGTCGGCATCATCGTCTAGGATGTCGATACGATAGGCGGATCAGAGGGCGGCAGGGCGACGGATGCGGGGCGGCATGACGGTGGACGAGGCGCAGGCGGCGCGCGTGGCGGTGCTGCTGCCGTGCTACAACGAGGAGGCCGCGATCGCCGACACGATCGCCGGCTTTCGGCGCGCGCTGCCAGAGGCGGTGATCTACGTCTATGACAACAACAGCCGCGATCGCACCGTCGAGGTGGCGCGCGGCGCGGGCGCGGTGGTGCGGACCGAGCGGATCCAGGGAAAGGGCGCGGTGGTGCGGCGCATGTTCGCCGACGTGGACGCCGACGTCTATGTCATGGCCGACGGCGACGCGACCTATGACTCCGCCTCCGCGCCCGCGATGGTGGCGCGCGTGCTCGACGAGCAGCTCGACATGATCGTCGGCACGCGCGTCGGGGAGGCGACGGCCGCCTATCGGCGCGGCCACCGCCTCGGCAACAGCCTGCTCACCGGCATGCTCACGCGGCTGTTCGGCCGCAGTTTCAGCGATATCCTGAGCGGCTATCGGGTGTTCTCGCGGCGCTTCGTGAAGAGCTTCCCGGTGCTGTCGGTCGGCTTCGAGATCGAAACCGAGATCAGCGTCCACGCGCTCGAGCTCAAGATGCCGCTGGGCGAGGTGGAGACGCCTTATTACGCGCGCCCCGAGGGGTCGGTGTCGAAGCTCAGCACCTACGGTGACGGGTGGCGGATCCTGCGCACGATCGCGACCTTGTACCGGATCGAGCGGCCCTTGTGGTTCTTCGGCGGGGCGGGGGCGCTGCTCGCGCTGGTGGCGGTGGTGCTCGCCGCCCCGCTGGCGGTGACCTACGCGCACACCGGGCTGGTGCCGCGGCTGCCCACCGCCGTGCTGGTCACCGGGCTGATGATCCTGGCGGCGCTGTGCGGCTTCGCGGGGCTGATCCTCGACACCGTGGTGCGCGGTCGGCGCGAGGTGCGGCGGCTCGCCTATCTCGCGCAGCCGGCGCCGCGGCGGGGTGCCGGCGACGGGGCTTGAACAAGCTGCGGGGAGCGCCGATGTTGGCCACCTTCAGGGCATAAGAGAGTTTTTCCATGCACAATCCGTTCGAGACCGGCGATTTCGCAGGCGCCTTGGCGCGCGCCGGCGTCGGCATGCAGCAGACCCAGGCCGGGCTCGTCCCGATCGTGATCGAGCAGTCGAACCGCGGCGAGCGCTCGTTCGACATCTTCTCGCGGCTGCTGCGCGAGCGGATCGTCTTCGTCACCGGCGGGGTCGAGGACGGCATGGCCTCGCTGATCTGCGCGCAGCTGCTCTTCCTCGAGTCGGAGAACCCGAAGAAGGACATCTTCATGTACATCAACTCGCCGGGCGGCGTCGTCACGGCGGGCATGGCGATCCACGACACGATGCAGTACATCCGCCCGCGCGTCGGCACGCTCTGCATCGGGCAGGCCGCGTCGATGGGCTCGTTCCTGCTCGCCAGCGGCGAGCCGGGCATGCGCGTGGCGACCACCAACAGCCGTATCATGATCCACCAGCCCTCGGGCGGCGCGCAGGGCATGGCGGCCGACATCGAGATCCAGGCGCGCGAGATCCTGCGCATGCGCCACTTCCTCAACACGCTGTACGCCAAGTACACCGGCAAGCCGCTCGAGGAGATCGAGCGCGCGATGGACCGCGACAAGTTCATGAGCGCCGAGGAGGCCAAGGAGTTCGGCCTGATCGACGAGGTGTTCGACAAGCGCCCGGTGCCCAGCGAGGACGTCAGCGCCGCCGCCTGACGCGACCCGCCGGCGGTCGCGAGCCGATCCGCCGGCGTGTCTCGATCCGCCTGATGCGGGTCAGCCATTCCCCGCTATGCTCTTGAAGCCATGCGACGGAGAGGTGATATTGCGGTTTAGCGACACCGCGCGACCGCTCCCGCGGCCCCAGATTTCGGCCGCTTTTGTACGTTGTTGCTTAAGGTGCAGTGCGGTAGCCTGCGCCACGCCCAGGGCAGGCGGCTGGCCTGCGACGAAGGATGATCTGAATGACGAAACTCAGTGGCGGCGATAGCAAGAGCACGCTCTATTGCTCGTTCTGCGGCAAGTCGCAGCACGAGGTGCGCAAGCTGATCGCCGGCCCCACCGTCTTCATCTGTGACGAGTGCGTCGAGCTCTGCAACGACATCATTCGCGAGGAGACGAAGTCGGCGCTGGTGGCCAAGAAGGACGGCGGCGTTCCCTCGCCGCAGGAGATCTGCGACGTGCTCGACGATTACGTCATCGGGCAGAAGCAGGCCAAGCGCGTGCTCTCGGTCGCGGTGCACAATCATTACAAGCGCCTCAACCACGGCGCCAAGGGCGCCGACGTCGAGCTCGCCAAGAGCAACATCCTGCTCGTCGGGCCCACCGGCTGCGGCAAGACGCTGCTGGCGCAGACGCTGGCGCGCATCCTCGACGTGCCCTTCACCATGGCCGACGCGACGACGCTGACCGAGGCGGGCTATGTCGGCGAGGACGTCGAGAACATCATCCTCAAGCTGCTCCAGGCGTCCGACTATAACGTCGAGCGCGCGCAGCGCGGCATCGTCTACATCGACGAGATCGACAAGATCAGCCGCAAGGCCGAGAACCCCTCGATCACGCGCGACGTGTCGGGCGAGGGCGTGCAGCAGGCGCTGCTCAAGCTGATGGAAGGCACCACCGCCAGCGTGCCGCCGCAGGGCGGCCGCAAGCACCCGCAGCAGGAGTTCCTCCAGGTCGACACGACCAACATCCTGTTCATCTGCGGCGGCGCCTTCTCTGGGCTCGAGAAGATCATCGGCGACCGGCTCCAGGGCAAGTCGATCGGGTTCGGCGCCTATGTCGCCTCGCCCGAGGAGAAGCGCACTGGCGAGGTGCTGCGCCAGACCGAGCCGGAGGATCTGCTCAAGTTCGGCCTCATCCCCGAGTTCGTCGGCCGCCTGCCGGTGATCGCGACGCTCGAGGACCTCGACGTGCCCGCGCTGGTCAAGATCCTGGCCGAGCCGAAGAACGCGCTGGTGAAACAATATCAGAAGCTGTTCGAGATGGAGGAGGTGAAGCTCGGCTTCACCGACGACGCGCTCACCACGGTCGCCAAGAAGGCGATCGAGCGCAAGACCGGCGCGCGCGGGCTGCGCTCGATCCTGGAGGCGATCCTGCTCGACACGATGTTCGACCTGCCGGGGATGGACTCGGTCGACGAGGTGATGATCGACCGCGACGTGGTCGAGGGTCGCAAGGAGCCGGTCCGCGTCTACGCCGAGAAGAAGAAGGCCGGCGAGGTCGCCTGATCGCTTCGGGGCTCCCGCGCGCGCGGGAGCCCAGGGGCGTCGATGGGTGGCGCTGGGTTCCTGCCCTCGCAGGAACATGATGCCGGATGACGGGCGCTCGCCGGACGCCCGTCGTCGTCCCGGACCCCAGGTCGGGCTTCATCGCTCCGCCGCCGTGGTGCTGGCGGGACGGTCGAGCCTGAGGCAAGCCCGGGAAGACGCTGAGGGACGGCGTTCGCATCGACCCGGGGCGCTCGGTACTGGTCAGGCATATCACGGGCGTCGCGGCATCACGGCGGCGCCCTTCTTCTTTGCTTATCATGTCCGGCGGATCGCACCGGCGCGTTCGCGCATTGCCCAGGGATGCAGACGAATACCGACACCCCGCTGCCGCCGCCGCCGACGCTGATGCCCCGGTGGGCGATCGGCTTCCCGCTCGCGGGGCTGGCCGCGGTGCTCGCCGGCGTGGCCAAGCTCGGCAGCGCTGGCACGGTCGCGGCGGCGGCGATCCTGTTCGGCGCGGTGCTCGCCGCGGTCCATCACGCCGAGGTGGTCGCGCATCGCGTCGGCGAGCCGTTCGGCACCCTGGTGCTCGCGATCGCGGTGACCGTGATCGAGGTGTCGCTGATCGTCGCGCTGATGCTGTCCGACGCGGGTGACGCCTCGGCGCTGGCGCGGGACACGGTCTTCGCCGCGATCATGATCATCCTCAACGGCATCATCGGCCTGTGCCTGATGGCAGGCGGGCTGATCCACGGCGAGCAGCGTTTCTCGCTGCGTGGCGCGAGCGCGGCGCTCTGTACGCTCGCCGCGCTCGCGATCCTCACGCTCGTCCTCCCCAATTACACCTCGACCGTGGCGGGTCCGAGCTACTCGACGTCGCAGCTCATCCTCGTCGCGGTCGTCAGCCTGTTCCTCTACGGCGTGTTCGTGATGGTGCAGACGCTGCGGCACCGCGACTATTTCCTCGCGGCGGGGGGCGAGGACGATCACGGCGCGGTCCCGGACGCGCGCACCACCTGGATCGCCTTCGCGCTGCTGCTCGTCGCGCTGGTCGCGGTGGTGCTCCTCGCCAAGGCGCTGTCGGCGACGATCGAGCGCGCGGTGCTCGACGCCGGGCTGCCGCTCGCGGTGGTCGGGGTGGTGATCGCGGCGCTGGTGCTCGCGCCCGAGAGCCTGGCTGCGTTCCGCGCGGCGCGGCGCAACCGCATCCAGACCAGCCTCAACCTCGCGCTCGGCTCGGCGCTGGCGACGATCGGGCTGACCATTCCCGCAGTGGCGATCGTCAGCCTGGTGCTCGACCTGCCGCTCGCGCTCGGGATCGGTGCCAAGAGTCTGGTGCTGCTCGCGCTGTCGCTGTTCGTCGCGACGATCTCCCTGGGCAACGGGCGGACCACGGTGCTCCAGGGAGCGGTGCACCTCGTGATCTTCGCGGTCTATCTGTTCACCACCGTGGTGCCATGACTGGCCACGAGGGGGTGACCGACGACGCTTGATCGTGCTCCTGCGAGCGCAGGAAGCTGAGCTCGAACGGCGACGCTCGTGGCCCTGATGTCCCGCCCCCCGCACGCGGACGCGCGACGCCTCGGACTCACCGCGCGTGCTGGCGCGCCGCCAGCGCGATGCCCGCCGCGATCTGCAGTAGCGCGTAGGCGCGCCGCCGCCCGGGCCGTCCGACGAAGGGCGCCA
This sequence comes from Sphingomonas folli, assembly GCF_019429525.1. Taxonomy (GTDB): domain Bacteria; phylum Pseudomonadota; class Alphaproteobacteria; order Sphingomonadales; family Sphingomonadaceae; genus Sphingomonas; species Sphingomonas folii. The sequence continues at coordinate 173,231 of NZ_JAHXZL010000001.1, forward strand.
CCAGCGCCTCCGCGCCGAGCGCGCGCTCCTGCCACAGCGCGACGTGGCGGCGCGGCTGGAGCAGCCCGAGCATGCCGTCGCCGATCATGAACACCGCGGCCATCTCGACGGTGCGGCGCGCCAGCAGCCGGGTCACTTCGGGCTCGTGGGTCGCGCGCGCCATGCCTGATAGTCCTCCACCGCGACCGAGCGGCGCAGGACGCGCGCCGCCGGATCGATCGTGACGTGCGCGCCCGCGGGGACCCGCAACTCGCCCGGCACCGCCACGCGACGCACCGCCTCGCCGACCTGAACCTCGACCGGCAGCGCGAAGGCGCGCGGCCGCTCGGTCTTCCAGGCCAGACGCAGCACGTCGCCGTCGCGGGTCGCCAGCAGCTCGGGTAACGCGCGGTCGCGCAGATAAGTGTCGAAGAACCAGCCATAATCCTTGCCGGTCACGCGCGCGACGATCGCCTCGAACTCGCGCGTCGAGCCGTAGCGCGGGCGGAAGTTGCCGGGGCGCGGGTCGGGGCGGCCGTAGACCAGCCGCCGCACCGACTCGTAGAAGGCCGCGTCGCCGATCAGCCAGCGCAGGGTGTGGAGCGTCCACGAGCCCTTGTAATAGATGTCGGTGCCGGCGCCGCCCTTGCCGGGTTCGTACACCTCCTCCTCGGTGAGCACGCGGTCGCGCACCACCGGGGCGCGGTTCGCGATCTGGTTGCGCTGCGCCTCGAGCATCACCGCGTAGCGCGCCGCGCCCTCGCGCCAGCGCCCGTAGAGCGGCTGCATGTAGCTGCCGAACCCCTCGTGCAGCCAGTAATCGTCCCAGTTCGCCGCGGTCAGCTGGTTGCCGAACCACTCGTGCGAGAATTCGTGGTGGAACAGCCAGTCGAACCCCTCGGGCGCCTTGGCATAGCCGTTGCCATAGGCGTTGATCGTCTGATGCTCCATGCCCTTGTGCGGCGTCTCGACCACGCCGAGCTTCTCGTCGCCGAAGGGGTAGGGTCCGATCACCGCCTCGAAGAAGTCGAGCGTCGGCGCGAACTCGGCGAAGAGCGCGCGCGCCTGCGTCTCCTCGCCCGGCAGATACCAGTAAGCGAGCGGGATCTGGTTGCCGTAGCGGCTGCGATACTGCCCCTCGAGCACCTCATAGGGGCCGAGATTGATCGCGATCGCATAGGTGTTGGGCTGGCGCGCGCGCCAGTGCCACACGCTGCTCCCGTCGGGCAGCGCGTCCACGCCGAGCAGCCGCCCGTTCGATGGCGCCTTGAGCCCCTTGGGCGCGGTGATGTGGAGCAGCGCCTCGCCCGGCTCGCCCTCGGGGAAGTCGAGGCAGGGCCAGAGCAGGTCGCAGCCATAGCCCTCGGTCGTCGTGGCGACCCAGGGGCGGCCGTCGGGCGTGGTCGACCAGACGATGCCGTCGTCCCACGGCGCGTTGACCGCGACGTGCGGCGTCCCGTCATAGGCGATATCGACCGAGGCGGTCGCGCCCCTCGCCAGCGGCACGGCGAGCGCGAGCTGGCCGTCGGGGCGCCGCACCGCGGCGGCGGGGAGGGGGCGGCCGTCGACTCTGACCGAGCGCACCGCATAATTGGAGTCGAGGTCCAGCAGGAGCCGCGGCACCGCCGCCTCGGCACGCACGCTCAGCCGCGCGCGCGCCGCCAGCGTGTGTCGCGTCGGGTCGAGCGCGAACCAGAGCTCGGCCGAGGCGAGCCGGATCGCGGCCTGCTCGGCCGGGCGGACACCCCCCGATCGCTGCGTCTGCGCGCTGATCGGCGGCTCACCCTTCTCCGGCAGGTGCGATCCGCGCGCCGCCGCCGCCGCCGAGAGCGCCAGCAAGGTCGCGAGCACTGCCAGATTGATGCGGCGCCCCCACACACCATATACAGCGTGTTGGCCGTCCTCGTTGGGCGGCGCCGGAGTATCCATGACGTCCACTTTCCCCGTACTGCCGCTTCGCGACATCGTCGTCTTCCCGCACATGATCGTGCCGCTGTTCGTGGGCCGCGACAAGTCGGTCGCCGCGCTGGAGGCGGCGATGGCCGCGGACAAGGAGATCTACCTGGTCGCGCAGCTCGACCCGGCAGAGGACGACCCCTCGCGCGACGATCTCTACACGATGGGGGTCACCGCCACGGTGCTCCAGCTGCTCAAGCTGCCCGACGGCACGGTGCGCGTGCTGGTCGAGGGCAAGGCGCGCGCGACGCTGGAGACGCTGGAGGAGAGCGGCGCCTATCTCACCGCCACGGTCGCGCCGGTCGCCGACGCCGAGGTGGAGGGGCCCGAGCTGGCCGCGCTGATGCGCTCGGTGGTCGACCAGTTCGAGAATTATGCCAAGCTGAACCGCAAGCTCCCCGCCGAGCTGGCGGCGCAGCTGGCCGAGATCGAGGGCGCGGGCCAGCTCTCCGACACGGTCGCGGGCAACATCCAGGTCAAGGTCGCCGAGAAGCAGTCGCTGCTGATGGAGGCTGACCCGCTCAAGCGCCTCGAGATGGCCTATGCGCTGATGGAGGGCGAGCTGGGCGTCCTGCAGGTCGAGAAGAAGATCAAGAGCCGCGTCAAGCGTCAGATGGAGAAGACGCAGCGCGAATATTATCTCAACGAGCAGCTGAAGGCGATCCAGCGCGAGCTGGGCAACGACGGCGAGGAGGGCGAGGGCGACGAGATCGCCGAACTCACCCAGAAGATCGCCACGCTGCGCCTCTCCAAGGAGGCGCGCAGCAAGGCGACCGCCGAGCTCAAGAAGCTGAAGACCATGGCACCCATGAGTGCCGAGGCGACCGTCGTGCGCAACTATCTCGACGTGCTGCTGGGCTTGCCCTGGGGTAAGAAGAGCAAGATCAAGAAGGATATCGCCGCGGCGCAGGCGGTGTTGGACGAGGACCATTACGCGCTCGAGAAGGTCAAGGACCGCATCGTCGAGTATCTCGCGGTGCAGGCGCGCACCAACAAGCTGAAGGGGCCGATCCTGTGCCTCGTCGGGCCGCCGGGCGTGGGCAAGACCTCGCTGGGCAAGTCGATCGCCAAGGCGACCGGGCGTGAGTTCATCCGCCAGTCGCTCGGCGGCGTGCGCGACGAGGCCGAGATCCGCGGCCATCGCCGCACCTATATCGGCTCGCTGCCGGGCAAGGTGGTCACGAATCTCAAGAAGGCGGGGACGAGCAATCCGCTGTTCCTGCTCGACGAGATCGACAAGCTCGGGCAGGACTTCCGCGGCGACCCGGCGTCGGCGCTGCTCGAGGTGCTCGATCCCGAGCAGAACGCACGCTTCAACGACCATTACCTCGAGATCGACATCGATCTCAGCGACGTGATGTTCGTCTGCACCGCCAACTCGCTCAACCTGCCGCAGCCGCTGCTCGACCGGATGGAGATCATCCGGCTCGAGGGCTATACCGAGGACGAGAAGGTCGCGATCGCCGAGCGCCACCTCATCGCCAAGCAGGTCCAGGCGCACGGCCTGAAGCCGGGCGAGTTCACGCTCACCGACGAGGGACTGCGCGCGCTGATCCAGCGCTACACGCGCGAGGCGGGGGTACGCACGCTCGAGCGCGAGGTGGCCAAGCTGTGCCGCAAGGCGCTGCGCCAGATCCTCGAGGGCAAGGTGACGAGCGTGACGATCACGCCCGACACGCTCGCCGAGTTCGCGGGCGTGCAGAAGTTCCGCCACGGGCTGTCCGAGACCGAGGACCAGATCGGCGCGGTCACCGGCCTGGCCTGGACCGAGGTGGGCGGTGAGCTGCTGACGATCGAGAGCGTCACCGTGCCCGGCAAGGGGCAGGCGAAGGTGACGGGCAAGCTGGGCGACGTGATGAAGGAATCGGTCCAGGCCGCCTACAGCTTCGTCCAGGCGCGCTCGCCCTCGTTCGGGATCAAGCCCAGCCTGTTCCATCGCAAGGACATCCACATCCACCTGCCCGAGGGCGCGGTGCCGAAGGACGGTCCGTCGGCGGGGATCGGGCTGGTCACCTCGATCGTGTCGACGCTCACGGGCACCCCCGTGCGCAAGGAAGTGGCGATGACCGGCGAGGTGACGCTGCGCGGCCGCGTGTTGCCGATCGGCGGGCTCAAGGAGAAGCTGCTCGCGGCGCTCCGCGGCGGCATCGAGACGGTGCTGATCCCCAAGGAGAATGAGAAGGACCTGGCGGAGATCCCCGCGAACATCCGCGAGGGGCTGCGGATCGTGCCGGTGAGCCATGTCGACGAGGTGCTGAAGCTCGCGCTGACCCAGCCGCTCGAGGCGATCGACTGGACCGAGGCGGACGAGCTGGCGGCGCTGCCGCCCGCTCCGATCACCCCGGTGGGCGGCGAGCTGCATCACTAACTCACGTTAACGCAACGTAACTTATTGCCGCCGCGTCCTGTCCCGGGGCGCGGCGGTTTCGTTTGACTTGGGCTAGGGCGCGCGCCTTACTGGAGGGATGCGGACCATGCTCCGCGAATCCATCACGAATGCGTAACGGTAAGGAACGGGGTCTTTTCGCATGAACAAACAGGAATTGATCGCGCAGGTCGCGACGGCGGCCGGGCTCGGCAAGAGCGAGGCGAGCCGCGCGGTCGAGGCGGTGTTCGACACGATCTCGACGTGCCTGAAGAAGGGTGACGAGGTCCGCCTGGTCGGCTTCGGCACCTTCGCGGTCAGCCGTCGCAAGGCGTCGACCGGGCGCAACCCGCGCACCGGTGAGCCGATGACGATCAAGGCCTCGAGCCAGCCCAAGTTCAAGGCGGGCAAGGTGCTCAAGGACTCGCTCAATTAAGTGCTGGACAGGGCCGGCGTGCTCCCGTAGGTGCGCCGCTCCCGACGCGGATGGGCGCGTAGCTCAGCGGTAGAGCACACCCTTCACACGGGTGGGGTCACAGGTTCAATCCCTGTCGCGCCCACCATCCGGCCGGCCCGAACGCCCCGCTCGTCCCTGTGACCGGCGGGGCTTCTCGTATCTGGCGTCCGTCGTCGCGAGAGCGCAGGATTCGTTCAGCATATCGCTTGTGGCTCCGTGTTCGTGCGTGTGCGGGAACACCGGTGAGCGCGCGCCCTCCGTCCCAGATCGGGGCATGCGCACTTCTGTCACGTAAGCGTAACGGAAGCGACGCCGAACTGTCTTCGAAGACTCATTCAGCTGTCATCGTCGGGGCCTAGCCGCGCTGCTCAGGGAGCGAGCGGACGCACAAGGTTCGACTCGCGCACCGGGTCCCAACGCGGGACCTGTCCTAACAGGGAGTGAGTCATGGTCAGCTTCAGCCGTCGCAGCAAGTTCCTGCTGGCGACCTCCGCCACGTTGTTCCTCGCCTCGTGCGGCGCGGACGATGTCGCCTCGCCGGGCGCCGGCAGCCTGCCGATCACGATCGTCCAGCCCGCGCCCACGCCGACGCCTACCGCGGCGCCGACCCCGACCGCGCTGACCAACGCGCAGATCGCGCTGGCGACGACGCAGTCGGGCGTCACCGTCACCGCCGACGAGCAGGTCGCGATCCTCAACGCTGGCCAGAACAACAATCTGCAGGGCTTCGGCAGCACGCTGAACGGCGTCTACCCGATCAACGGCACCTCGCTGGCGACCGCGAGCAACCCGCAGACCGTGCTCGGCAATACCAGCTTCATCCAGAACACCAGCTATGTCGGTGCGCTGAGCGGCCCCAACGACGCGGCCTTCTCGGGCTGGACCTGCAGCTCGACCGCGGCGAGCTTCCTCAACAGCAGCAGCTGCACCGCGGTGCCCGCGGTCGGCACCGGCGGTTCGGCCGCGGCCTGCCCGACCGGCACCACCGACGACGGCATCGTCCAGACCTTCCGTGCCTGTCGCCTGCCGCAGGCGATCACCTCTGACCTCACGCTGCCGAAGATTGCGGGTGTGTTCTACCGCTTCCGCGGTCAGACCGAGGTGGGTGACATCAACAGCGCCACGGGCGTGACGCTGACGATCGCGGCCGGTGTCGTGCTCGCGGCTGACTCCTCGGAGACGTCGAACGACCTGCTGCTGGTCAACCGCGGCAGCCGTCTCAACGCGGTCGGCACCGCCGACGCGCCGATCGTCTTCACCGCGCAGCAGAACCTCGGCAGCAACGGCGTGTCCGACGCGACCCAGGGCCTGTGGGGCGGCGTGATCCTGCTCGGCCGCGCGCCCACTGCCGTCTGCGCGGCGGGCACCGGCCCGAACGACGCCAACGGCAGCTCGGCGACCTGCCAGCAGGCGATCGAGGGCGTCACCGGCCGCTTCTACGGCGGCACCAACCAGGCGGACAGCTCGGGCACGCTCCAGTACGTCCAGATCCGCTACACCGGCATCGCCATCAGCGAGGGCAACGAGCTGCAGGGCCTCACGCTCGGCGGCACCGGCTCGGGCACGACGATCGACCACGTGCAGAGCCACAATTCGTCGGACGACGGCGTCGAGATCTTCGGGGGCGCCACCAACCTGAAGTACTTCGTGGTGACCGGCGCCGATGACGACGGCTTCGACGTCGACAACGGCTGGCGCGGCTTCATGCAGTTCATCATCGCCGCGCAGAAGGCCTCGGGTTCCACCGCCGACTCGTTCGCGACCGAGATCGACTCCAACGGTGCAGAAGACCTGCTGCCGCGTACCTATGGCCGCTACGCCAACTTCACGTTCGTGCAGACGACTCCTTCGGCACCGGCGGCCATCCGCCTGCGCGGCGGCGCGGACTTCGCCTTCGTCAACGGCGTGGTGAAGTCGGCCAGCGGCTCCGCGTGCGTCAATATCATCGCGGGCGCGGGCGACGGTGCTAACCGCACCACCATCCGAGCCGCCGATAGCGCGCTGCAGGACGTCGGGCCGCCGACCTTCAACTCGGTCTACTTCCAGTGCCAGGGCCGCTGAGGCGCCACCAGCCCTCGTGATGCTCGGCGGAGCCCGGGGAGCGCCTCTCAGCGCCGCCCCGGGCCCGCTCATAGAAACAGACTGGAACCCTCCGCCATGCGCCAGCGCACCTATGCCTCGCTCCTTCTCCTGACGACCACGTTGGTGGCCCCCGCGGCGCTGGCGCAGGTCGCGCCGCAGACGGGCACGCCCACCACCTCGTCCCCCGCCGGCCCGCCGCCGACGAGCACCACCACCAACCCCGACGCCGCGCCGGCGGCGCAGGACCAGGCCACCACCACCGCGACGCCCGGCACCGAGCAGGGCACGACGCAGGGCACCGACCCCGCGGCCGACGAGCCCCAGGCCGAGGTCTCCGCGCCCGGGCTCGACGCCAGCGGCGGCGGCGACATCGTCGTCGTCGGGCGCAACATCCCCAACACGATCCGCGCTACCGCGCAGGTGGTCAGCGTGCTCTCCAGCGCCGACATCGCGCGCACGGGCGAGGGTGACATCGCCGGCGCGCTCACCCGCGTCACCGGCCTGTCCGTGGTCGGCAACGGCTATGTCTTCGTGCGCGGTCTCGGCGACCGCTATTCCTCGGCGCTGCTCAATGGCTCGCCGCTGCCGAGCCCCGAGCCGCTGCGCCGCACCGTGCCGCTCGACATCTTCCCCACCACGGTGGTCGGCTCGGCGCTGGTGCAGAAGACCTATTCCGCCAACTATCCGGGCGAGTTCGGTGGCGGCGTCATCAACCTGACGACGAAAGCCATCCCCGACGAGAATTTCTTCACGGTCGGCGCCTCGGGCGGGATCGACACCGAGTCGACGGGCAAGCTCGGTTACACCTATTTCGGCTCCAAGACCGACTGGCTCGGCTATGACGGCGGGGAGCGCAACGTTCCCGACTTCATCAAGCAGGCGCCCACGGGCAGCGGTGTCATCCCGAGCGCGCAGGTGCTGCAGCTCTCCAACGCGCGCACCACCCTGCTCCAGCGCAACACCGACACCCCGGCCAATTACTCGGGCAGCATGGACCTCGGCGTCACCGGCGACATCGGCTCGACCCGCGTCGGCCTGATCGGCAGCCTGGGCGTGTCGAACACCTGGCGGACCCGCGACGCGACGCAGCAGGACACGGTCAGCGTCGACGGCACGCTGCGCAACGACTTTCAGACGGTGATCACCGACAATCGCGCGGTGGTGAACGGCCTGCTCGGCTTCGGCGCCGAGTTCGGCGAGAACAAGGTGCGCTGGACCAACGTCTATATCCACGACACGCTCAAGCAGGGCCGTGCCTCGGGCGCGACCGTGTACAACAACTCGAGCGGCAACCCGCTCTTCCAGCAGAACACCAACTGGTTCGAGCGCAAGCTGATCGAGACGCAGCTGGTCGGCGAGTTCAAGCCGATCACCGACCTGTCGATCGACGTGCGCGGCGCCTATGCCAACACGCAGCGCAACTCGCCCTATGAGCGCCAGTTCATCTATCTCTGCAACACGACGCTGACCAACCAGACCGGCGACGTGCCGATCAGCGACCGCGGGCTCAACTGCCCGGGCGCGTGGCAGGCCACCAACGCGTTCGACCGTTTCGCCACGGTGGTGTTCAGCGAGCTCAACGAGGATCTCTACTCGGGCCAGGCCGACGTCGCGTACAAGATCCCGGGCGAACGCCCGATGACCGTGTCGGGCGGCTATTACTTCTCGGAGAACGACCGCACCTCGACCCGCCTGCCGTTCGTCTACCAGACCGTGTCGGGTGGCGCGATCCCGTTCCCGTGCAACCTGCTGCGCCCCGACTATCTGCTCTCGCCCGACGTGGTGAACGGCTGCCCGACGCCGGTCTCCGGCGATCCTGCCAACACCGCGGTGCAGCTTCGCTTCGACGCGGGCCAGAACGGCTCGTACGAGTATGACGCGCTGCTGCGCGTCCACGCCGGCTACGCCCAGGTCGAGGCGGAGGCGCTCGACGGCCTGCGCGCGATCATCGGTGTCCGCTACGAGACCGCGACCCAGCGCGTCACTCCGATCAACGCCACCTCTACCCGGCTCAAGAACGACTATTTCCTGCCGGCGGCGACGATCACCTGGAACTTCGCCAACAACCAGCAGCTGCGTTTCGCCGCCTCCAAGACGATCGCGCGGCCGCAGTTCCGCGAGCTGGCGCCGCAGGCCTTCCGCGACTTCGAATCCGACCGCCTGTTCTTCGGCAACCCGCGGCTGAAGGACTCGGAGCTCTACAACCTCGAGGCGCGCTACGAGTGGTTCTTCGCGCGTGACCAGCGCATCACGCTGGCGGGCTTCTACAAGCGGATCGACAACCCGATCGAGCAGGTCGGCTTCTTCCCGACCCCCGACGCGCGGCTCCAGACCGGCTTCACCAACCTGCCGAGCGCCAAGCTGTACGGCGCCGAGGTCGAGGCGCAGAAATACGTGCCGCTCGACTTCATCTCGGTGGGCATGGCGGGCAAGCGCGCGGTGCTGATCGCCAATTATACGTGGACCCACTCCGCGATCACCGCCGATCAGAGCTGCGTCCCGGGCGTGCTTGAGGGCACGACGCTCGGCGGCTGCCAGGCGAACTTCGCGCCGGCGCAGTCGCTTTTCCGCGACGGCGCGCCGCTGACCGGCCAGTCGGACCATCTCGTCAACCTGCAGCTCGGCTACGAGGACACCGACAACGGCACGCAGGCGACGCTGCTGTTCAATTATGCCAGCGAGCGCGTCACCAACCGCGGCCCGTCGCTGCTCGACGGCTCGGGCTTCCAGCCCGACATCATCGAGAAGCCCGGCATCCGGCTCGACTTCGTGATGCGACAGCAGGTCCAGTTCGTCGGGCAGAAGGTCGAGATCAAGGCGGAGGCGCGTAATCTCACGGGCACGCGCTATCAGGAGTTCCAGACCTTCGACGGCGGCAATCGCGTCGACATCAACCGCTACCGGCTGGGTCGGCTGTTCACGCTCGGCGCGAGCGTGAGCTTCTGATCCGGGCGCGCGACCGGCGGTGGGTGCCGCCGGTCGCCGCTCAGCCCCAGGGGTGCTCGCGAAACCACTTGGTGATGACGTATTTCACACCGGCGCGCACCTTCATGCCGTGGTGAAGCGTGGCGGGATTGGGCGTGTCGTCGGCGCGGCGATTGTTCCAGCAGACGAGTTTGCCCGGCTCGGGCTGGATCGTCTTGTCGATCGCCTTGAACCGCGTCGCCCCGCCCGCCTCGGGCTCGTTGAGATAGACCATCATCGTCCAGGTGCGATTGCCCGCGACGCTGCAATAGCGCGCGAAGTCCGCCCCGGTCGGCTCGAAATAGTCGGTGTGCGCCTTGAACTCCTGGCCGACCGCGTAGCGCTGGCCCTGGAGCGGCTCGCCGTGGCGCGGGTCCAGCCCGGCGAATTCGGCGAGGCGTCGGTTGATCGCGGCGACCAGCGGGTCGTCGCCGCGCAGGTCGCATGTCTCGCTGGTGCGGAAGGCGGTGTCACCGTTCGGGTCGGCGATGGTCGAGGGCCGCCGATCCACGTCGATCAGCCCGATCAGCGCGGCGCACTCCGCCGCGTCGAGGAAATCGCGGCGGATGAACAGGGTCAGCTTGGGGGAGGGGACGCGCTGGATCAGCGGCTGCGCACTCAGTCGCGCGATGATGGGGTCGGTCGCCATGGCCCCGCTATATTCTACCCGAAGCAAGTCGAACCAGCCTCAGAAATATTACACAAGCCGCCGACGCCGATGTAACAGGGCGATCGTGGTGGCGCAGGGAGTTCAGCCGAGCGCATGCGTTTGAAATTCGACGCCCGGGCGCGGGCGATCCTGCGGCGGTTGCCGGTGGTGAACGCTTACTCGGCCGTCGAGCTGCTGCTGCTCGCCGGGCTCGCCGTGCAATGCGCGCGGCTGATGTGGGTGATCGTGACCCCCGTATCGCCGCTCGGCGCCTGGGTGCCGGCCGGCCCGACGATCCCGGTCGATCCCGCCGGTGTGCTCACCAGCGTCGATCCCTTCTACCGGGTCAGCGGCGCACAGGCGCAGGGTCCCGCGGTGGTCACCTCGCTTCAGCTCACGCTGTTCGGCACGCGGATGGACGACGCGCAGGCGCGCGGCGCCGCGATCCTGGCCGGGCCGGACGGTCTGCAGCGCAGCGTCAGCGTCGGCGAGGAGGTCGTGCCCGGCGTGATCTTGCGCGGGGTCGCCTTCGACCATGTCACGCTCGAGCGCGGCGGCGCGCGTGAGGACCTGTTCCTCGACCAGTCGACCAGACCGAGCGCCGAGGTGCCGCCGCCCGGCGCGGTCCCCGCGGCGATGCCTGGGCCGGACCCGCGCGTGCCGCGCGACTCCGACGCGGGCGGCGGCGCGATGTCGCCGGATCGGCTGCGCACCGACATCACCGCCATCCCGCAGATCGAGGGCGGGCGCGTCGTCGGGCTGACGGTCCGCGGGCAGGGCGGCAACGCCTTCCGCGCGTCCGGCCTGCGCGACGGCGACGTCGTCACCCAGGTCGCGGGCCGGCCGGTCTCCGGCCCCGCCGACCTCGATCAGTTCACCCGGGAGCGCGCCCCCGGCGGCGCGGTCCCCGTCACCGTCCAGCGCAACGGCCAGACGGTCGCGCTCTCCATCCCGGTAAAGTGATGACGCCCCGCCACGTCCTTCTCGCTCCCCTCGCCGTGGCCGCCGCGGCGCAGCCCACGCTCGCGCAGACCACGCTCAACGTGCGCGACGCCGATATCCGCGCCTTCATCGCCGACGCCGCCAAGGTGACGGGGCGCACCTTCATCATCGACAACCGCGTCCAGGGTAAGGTGACGGTGGTCACCGACCGGCCGCTGTCGCGCTCTGAATATCTCGAGGTGTTCCTCTCGACGCTGCGCGCCAACGGGCTGGTCGCGGTGCCGAGCGCCAACGGTGCCTTCCGCGTCCAGCCGATCGACAATGCGGCGAGCCAGCCGGGACGGATCGGGCTCGCGGGCGCGCCGCGCAACCAGCTCGTCACCGAGATCATCCGGCTGCGCTCGGTCGACGCGGCGCAGGCGGTCGACACGGTGCGCCCGCTGGTCAGTGCGCAGGGCTCGGTGACCGCCAACCGCGGCGGCAACAGCCTGGTGGTGGTGGACTTCGCCGACAACGTGCGGCGCGTGCGCGAAGTGGTGCGGCGGATCGACTCGGACACGTCGGCGACGCGGATCATCCCGCTCAAGAACGCGCGCGCGAGCGAGGTGGCGACCGCGCTCCAGGGGCTGCTCGGCGGCGGTGGCGCGGGCGGCGCCGCGGCCGCGGCAGGTGGTGCCTCGGCGGTGGCGATCGAGAGCTCGAACGCGGTGGCGCTGCGCGGCGACCCGCAGACCGTCGCGCGGCTGGCGGCGCTGGCGCGCGAGCTCGACCAGAGCGCGCGCAACGCCACCGAGATCCGCGTCGTCTTCCTCGAGAACGCCGACGCCAACCAGCTGCTGCCCGTGCTCCAGCAACTCGTCGGCCAGGCGCCCGACGCGATCGAGGAGCAGGCGCTCACCCGCTCGGGGCTGAGCAGCTCGAGCACCGGCTCGACCGGCGTCGGCGCGACGCCGCAGCCGGCGACACGCTCGCGGCCGACGCAGACGACGACGCAGCAGTCGGGCAGTCAGCCGCAGCAGGCCGCGATCACCGGCCAGGGGAATCGCACCGCCGCGGTGGTGACCCGCTACGCCGGTGCCAACGCGATCGTCATCGCCGCGCCCGCCGACATCCAGCGCCAGCTGTCCGACGTGGTGAAGCAGCTCGACCAGCGCCGCCAACAGGTGCTCGTCGAGGCGATCGTCGCCGAGGTGTCGGACTCGACCGTCAACCAGCTTGGCGCGCAGTTCATCCTCGGCAATCTCGACGGGGGCGCCTTCGCCGCCTCGACCTTCAGCAACTCGGCGCCCAACATCCTCCAGATCGCGGGCGCGATCGGCGCGCGCGAGCTGGCGAGCTCGACCACCACCACGATCGCCAACGGCGTCACCACCACGGTGACCAACAACACGCCGTCCGACACGCTGACCCAGTCGGCGATCCAGTCGATCATCGGCTCGTCGGGCGGGTTCGGCGGCTTCGGCGGCCAGATCGGCAGCACCATCTTCGGCGCGATCATCAACGCGGTGAAGCGGGACAATACGTCCAACCTGCTCCAGGTGCCGCAGATCATGACGATCGACAACCAGGAGGCGCACACGCTCGTCGGCCAGGAGATCCCGATCACCACCGGCGAGGCGCTGTCGAACAATTTCGACAACGCCTTCCGCACCACGCAGCGGCAGAACGTCGGCATCGGGCTGGACGTGCGGCCGCAGGTGAACTCCTCGGGCACGATCAAGATGAACCTCCACCTCGAGGTCAGCTCGATCGCGGGGCCGGTGTCGAGCAACAACTCCGACCTGATCCTCAACAAGCGCGAGGTCGAGACGGTGCTGACCGTCGACGACGGCGCGATCGGCGTGATCGGCGGGCTGCTCTCCGACGAGGAGCGCCGCACGATCGAGAAGATCCCGCTGCTCGGCGACATCCCGGTGCTCGGCAACCTCTTCAAGTCGCGCGCCAAGACCCGGTCGAAGACGAACCTGATGATCTTCATCCGCCCGACCGTGATCCGCAGTGCCGCCGACAACCGCCGCGTCACCGAGCAGCGCTACGGCTATCTCCGCCTGCAGCAGGCGGCGCAGGAGCCGCTGTCCGAGCCCTCGATCGACACGCTGGTGCGCGACTATATGGGCGCGACGCCGCCGCTGCCGCCGCCGGGGCAGCCGGGCAGCATCGAGGACCCGCGCGTCGCGGTGCCGGTCTATCGCAACTCCACCACCGTCATCCCCGGAGGAGGCAGGCGCAAGTGATCGTGCGCACCGGAGCCGAGATCGACGCCATCGCGGCGCCGCTGCCGCCGCCGGGAGAGGGGGTGACGGTGCCACCCGCGGTGCTGCCGCCGGCCGCGCTGCCTTACTCCTTCGCGCGCAAGTTCGGCGTGGTGCTCGACCAGGGCGGTACGGTCGGCACGCCCAAGGTGGCGCTGCGCGAGGGCGCCGACCCGCGCGCCTTGATCGAGGTGCGCCGCGTGCTCGGCCGCGCCTTCGACGTCGCGGTCGTGCCGGTCGCGGCGTTCGACCGGCTGCTCAGCGACAATTACGCGATGGACGGCCAGGCCACCGCCGCCGCCGCGGTCGGCATGGGCGACGAACTCGACCTGCTTGCCGAGGGGCTGCCCACCGCGGAGGACCTGCTCGACACCGCCGACGACGCGCCCGCGATCCGGCTGATCAACGGCATCATCGCCGACGCCGCGCGCAACGGCGTGTCCGACATTCACATCGAGCCCTATGAGACCGGGCTGGTCGTCCGGATGCGGATCGACGGCGTGCTGCGCGAGACCCTGCGCATGCCGCCGCACGTCGCGCCGGTGGTGGTGAGCCGCATCAAGGTGATGGCGCGGCTCGACATCGCCGAGCGGCGCGTGCCGCAGGACGGGCGCATGGGGCTGACGCTCGGCGGCAAGCTGCTCGACGTGCGCGTCTCGACGCTGCCCAGCCGCGCGGGCGAGCGCGTGGTGCTGCGCATCCTCGACAAGGAGAATGCGGGGATCGATCTCGACGCGCTCGGCATGACGCCGCCGATGTACGCGCTGCTGCGCGACGTCATCGCTGAGCCTAACGGGATCGTGCTGGTCACCGGCCCGACCGGCAGCGGCAAGACGACGACGCTATACGGCGCGCTGCGCCTGCTCAACGACGGCAGCCGCAATATCCTGACGGTCGAGGACCCGGTGGAGTACGCGGTCGAGGGCGTCGGCCAGACCCAGGTCAACAGCAAGGTCGGGCTCACCTTCGCCGCCGGCTTGCGCGCGATCCTGCGCCAGGACCCCGACGTGGTGATGGTCGGCGAGATCCGCGACCGCGAGACCGCCGAGATCGCGGTCCAGGCCTCGCTCACCGGGCATCTCGTGCTCTCCACCGTCCACACCAACGACGCGGTCGGCGCGATCACGCGCATGCGCGACATGAAGGTCGAGCCGTTCCTGCTCGCCTCGACCCTGCGCGCGGTGATCGCGCAGCGGCTGGTGCGGCGACTGTGCACCAACTGCCGCCACGCGGTGCGCGCGAGCGAGACGGTGGCGCCGCTGCTCGGGGTCGACCCGGAGGCGGTGGTGTACGAGGCGGTGGGCTGCGAGCAGTGCAACCGTACCGGGTTCCGCGGGCGAGTCGGCGTGTTCGAGGCAGTCCGAGTGGACGCGGTGGTGCGGCGCATGATCAACGAGGGCGGCGACGAGGACGCGATCGCGCGCCACGCCTTCGCGCAGAGCGACACGCTCGCGATCGCGGCGCGTCGGCTCGTCGAGAACGGCCAGACCACCGCCGAGGAAGCCGTGCGCGTCTCGCGCAGCGAGAACGCCGACGCCGCCGAGTTGGCCATCACCGATGCGTGATCAACGACGCCCTTCCAGCCGCCTCCTGCCGTCATCCCCGCGACGGCGGGAATCCATACACGCTGACGTCGCGGCTCCATCGCGGAGGTCCGCGCGTCTGGATCCCCGCCTGCGCGGGGATGACGGTCGGGAGGGGACGAGGCACCTTCGATTCTGCCGCCGCTTCCGTGGGGCGGGCCGCCATGGCTGACTTCGACTATCTCGCGATCGACACACGCGGCAACGAGACCCGCGGCCACGTCGCCGCGGCCGATCTCGCCGCCGCGCGCGCGACGCTCGATCGCCGCCGCCTCTATGTCGTCCGCCTCGAGCCCGGCAGCGCCCCTCCGACGCGCCAGAGGCCGCTGTTCGGGCTCGAGCTCGGCCGTGCCAAGATGTCGGGCAAGCAGCTGACGCTGTTCACGCGCCAGCTCGCCACGCTCAACCGCGTCTCGCCGCTGGAGGAGTCGCTCCGCACCATCACGCGCCAGACCGAGCAGGAGAGCGTGCGCGCGATCGTCCAGACGGTGCACGGCGGGGTGGTCGAGGGCCGCCGTCTCGCCGACGCGATGGCGCGCGAGCCCAAGAGCTTCCCGCCGCTGTACCGCGCGATGGTCGCCGCCGGCGAGAGTTCGGGGACGCTGCCCGAAATCATGGAGCGGCTCTCCACCCTGCTCGAGCGACAGGCGGAGATCCGCGGTAAGCTGCTGACGGCGATGGCCTATCCCAGCGTGCTGTCGGCGGTGGCGTTCAGCGTGGTGATCGCGCTGATGACCTTCGTGGTGCCGCAGGTGGTCGAGCAGTTCGACACCGTCGGCCAGCAGCTGCCGCTGCTCACGCGCATGATCATCGCTCTGTCGGACCTGCTGGTCGGCTGGTGGTGGCTGCTGCTGCTGATCGTGGTCGCGGCGGTCGGCGGCGCGGTGATCGCGCTGCGCCAGCCGCCGATCCGCCTCGCCTTCGACACCTGGCTGCTGCGCGTACCGCTGATCGGGCGGCTGCTGCGCGACCTCCACGCCGCACGGATCGCGCGCACGCTCTCGACCATGGTGGCGAGCCGGCTGCCGCTGCTCGAGGGGCTGACGCTGACCGGGGGTACGATCCACAACCGCCGGCTCAAGGCGGCCTCGGACGAGATCACCGAGTCGATCCGCGGCGGCGGCAGCCTCTCCACCGCGATGCGGCGCACCGGCGTGTTCCCGCCCCTGCTCGTGTATCTCGCCGCCAGCGGCGAGGCGGCGGGGCGGCTCGACGAGATGCTGGAGCGCGCCGCCGACTATCTCGAGCGCGAGTTCGACCGCTTCACCGCGACCGCGCTGTCGCTGCTCGAGCCGCTGATCATCGTCGTGATGGGCGCGATCGTCGCCACGATCGTGCTGTCGATCCTGCTCCCCATCCTCCAGCTCAACACCCTGGCCGGCCAGTGAGACCCCTGATGCACAACGTACAGACCAAGCGCCGTAAGAAGAAGAACGGCTTCACCCTCGTCGAGCTGATGGTGGTGATCGTGATCATCGGCCTGCTCGCCACGATCGTGGCGCTCAACGTGCTGCCCTCGGGCGACACCGCGCGGATCCAGAAGGCCAAGGCCGATATCGCCACGATCGAGCAGGGGCTGGAGCTCTATCGCCTGCAGATCGGCAGCTATCCGACGACCTCGCAGGGGCTCCAGGCGCTGGTGACCGCCCCCGCGGGCGCCGACGCGGCGCGCTACCAGGCCGGCGGCTACGTCAAGAAGCTGCCCAAGGACCCGTGGGGCCGCGACTATCTCTACGCCGCGCCGGGCCAGCACGGCGCCGCCGACGTGTGGACCTTAGGTGCCGACGGCAAGGACGGCGGCGAGGGGATCGATGCCGACATCGGCTCCTGGCAGTAAGCGCGGGCCGTCTCGGCTCGCGCGTCGCCGCGCGCGTCCCGCGAGGCATGTGGCGGAGTCCCGCGCCTTCTTCCTGCCCCCCCGTCATCCCGGATTTGGTCCGGGATCCACCCTTCCGTGCATTCTGCGACCGGGGAGCCTGCGAGACGGTGGATCGCGGGCCAGGTCCGGGATGACGGCAGCGGAGCGCGGCGGGGAAGGAACAACAGGCGTGCGCCACGGCGAGCTACGCCGCACCACCCGCGGCTTCACCCTCATCGAGCTCATGGTCGTGATCACCGTCATCGGCCTCGCCTCGGCCGCGGCGGTGCTGGCCATGCCCGACACGCGCGGGCGGCTGGCCGACGAGGCGGCGCGCTTCGCCGCCCGCGCGCGCGGGGCGCACGATGCCGCGATCGTCGAGTCGCGGCCGGTCAGCCTGTGGGTGACCGAGACCGGCTACGGCTTCGACCAGTGGCGCGGCGGCCGCTGGTCGCCGATGGAGCCGCCCCTCGGCGTCGAGCAGTGGCGCCCCGGCACCGCCGCGGCGGGGATCGTCCGCGAGCGCGTCACCTTCGACACCACCGGGCTGGCCGACCGCCCCCTGACGATCACGCTGACTCGCGAGGGCGCGCGCACCGACGTCGTGATCGAGCCCGACGGGCGCGCGCATGTCGCGGGCTGAGCGCGGCTTCACGCTGATCGAGATCATGGTGGCGCTCGCGGTGTTCAGCCTCGCCGCGCTCGCGCTGATCCGGCTGGAAGGGCAGACGATCCGCTCCACGGGCGCGCTCTCGGCGACGCTGCTGGCGCAGGCGGTGGCGCGCAACGTGGCGATCGAGGCGGTGACCGACGCCGAGCCGCCGGTGCGCGGCCGGGCCAGCGGCGTGGAGCAGAACGGCGGTCGCTCCTGGACCTGGGTGCGCGAGGTGCAGCCGCTCGGCGACGGCGACGTCATGCGGATCGACGTCAGCGTCAGCGATCCCAGCGGCGCGGTGCTCGGCCGCATGACGATGGTGCGGCCGCCCGCGCCGCCGCTCTCGGTGGACGTGGCCGGGTGAGCACGCGCCGCGACGCCGGCTTCACCCTGGTCGAGGTGATGATCGCGCTGATGATATTCGGCATGATCGCCGCCGCGGGTGTGGCACTGCTCGCCTTCAGCGTGCGCGCGCAGGGCGCGACCGAGATCGCGCTCGACGACACCGGCGCGCTCAATCGGCTGTCCTCGATCCTCACCACGGACCTCGCCCAGGCGCAGGACCGCAACACGCGCGACGCGGGCGGCGTCCTGTTGCCGGCCTTCAGCGGCGACGCAGCCGCCACGCCGCTGCTGCGGCTGGTTCGCGCCGGCTGGAGCAACCCCGATCAGGCGCCGCGCGCCGATCTCCAGAAAGTGGAATATCGGCTGGCGGGCGACGGTCTCGAGCGCGTCGCCTATCCGGCGCTCGACGGCGCCGCGCCGCTGCCGCCCGCGCTGCTGCTCGACCGGGTGCGCACGGTGCAGCTGCGCTTCCGCTACCGCGGCGCGTGGAGCGACACCTGGCAGGGCAACCCGCGCGCGGCGCTGCCCCAGGCGGTCGAGCTGGTGGTGACCCGCGCCGACTCGCGGCTCTATCGGCTGCTGTTCCTCGTCGGCACCGGCGCGGGGCGCGTGCAGGAGAGTGGCAACGGCGCGTCGGGCGGTGCCGCGGGGGGTGGTACGGTGTCGCCGGGCGCGGGCGCCCCGGCGCGGATGCCGGGAGGCGGCGATGCGGCACGGTGAGCGCGGCGCCGCGCTGCTGACGGTGCTGCTGCTCGTCGCGGTGATCTCG
This sequence comes from Sphingomonas folli, assembly GCF_019429525.1. Lineage (GTDB taxonomy): Bacteria > Pseudomonadota > Alphaproteobacteria > Sphingomonadales > Sphingomonadaceae > Sphingomonas > Sphingomonas folii. The sequence goes on from NZ_JAHXZL010000001.1 coordinate 192,087, forward strand.
GTGATGGCGGCGAGCGCGCTCGAGCGGCTGCGGCTGTCTACCCGGCTCGCCGCCAACGCGGTCGCGCTCGACGCCGCGCGTGGCTACGCCTATGCCGCCGAGACGCTGGCGACGACGCGCGTGACGTCGCTGCTGAGCCAGGCACGCGGCCGGGTCGCGCTGACCGGCGGGTGGAGCGGGCGACCGTTCGGCCTGCCGATCCCCGGCGGCACCGCGACGGCGCGCGTGACCGACGGCGGCAATTGCTTCAACCTTAACAGCCTCGTCGTGCGCGCGCCCGACGGTAGCTACGCCGTCAACGTCGAGTCGCTCCAGCAGCTGCAGCGGCTGGCGCGGCTGCTGCGCGTGCCCGACGGGGACCGTGTCGCGGCGGCCGCGGCCGATTGGATCGACAGCGACGACAGCCCGCTGCCCGGCGGCGCCGAGGACAATGACTATCGCGGCTATCGCACGTCGGGCGTGCTGATGGCGGACGTCAGCGAGATGCGCGCGGTGCGCGGCGTCACGCCCGAGGTGTATCGCGCGATGCGGCCCTATCTCTGCGCCCTGCCGCTGGCGCAGCGCACCGTCCTCAACGTCAACACACTGCTGCCCGAGCAGGCGCCGCTGCTGGCGATGCTGGTAGGCGAGTCACTCAGCGTCGAGGCGGCGCAGGGCGTGCTGTTGCGTCGGCCGCCCGATGGCTGGCCCAACGTCGACCAGATGTGGGCGCAGCTCTCCACGCAGAGCGGCGGTGCCTCGCAGGTGGGTGCGGCGCAGTCGACCAGCGTCAAGACGTCGTGGTTCGCGCTGCGCGTCGACGTGGCGCTCGGCAACGCCGAATTGCACGAACAGGGGCTGATCGACGCGCGGACCCTTCCCGTGCGGCTCGTGACGCGGCAATGGGGGGATGCGCCATGACCGCTGCCACGCTCCTCTTCCTGCCCTCCGCCGACGACCAGCCGTGGCGCTGGTGGCGGATCCTCGACGACCGTATCGAGGGCGAGGGGGAGGGCGTGCCCGCGCGCGACGAGCACGTGCCGGTGATCGCGGTCGCGCCCGCCGACGCGGTGACGCTCCACTGGGCCGAGCTGCCCGCGCGCTCGCCGGCGCAGGCGCTCGCCGCGGCGCGCGTGGTGGTGAGCGACGCGACCGCCGAGCCGGCGCAGGATCTGCACGTCGCGGTCGGCGGCGAGCGCGGCGGCGAGCGCGCGATCGCGGTGGTCGCGCCGGCGCTGATGCGGGGATGGCTGGAGGCGCTCGCGCGCGCCGGGATCGATCCGGGCGCGATCGTCCCCGCGCCATTGCTGCTCCCCGCGCCCGAGGAGGGCTATGTCGCCGCGGACCTGCCGGGGCAGCGCGTCGTGCGCGGTCGCACCAGCGGCTGGGCCGACGAGCCGCTGCTGACCGAGCTGATCACCGGGGGCGAGCGCCCCTCGCCGCTCGCGCGCGAGGCGGTGCGCGGTGCCGCGGTCGCCGCGATCGCCGCGCCGGCGATCGACCTGCGCCAGGGCGCCTTCGCGCGGCGGCGCAAGCGCGCGGTGGACTGGGCGCTGCTCCGCCGGATCGCGGTGCTGCTCGGCTGTATCCTGCTGGCGACGCTGGCGATCGATCTGGTGCGGATCCTGCGGTACTCGTTCGGTGCCGACACGATCGAGGCGCGCGCCGACGCGGTGGCCCGCCAGGCGCTGCCGCGCGGCGCGAGCGCGGGCGACTCGTCGCGGCTGCTCGGCGAGCGGCTGACCCGGCTGCGCGGCCCGGGGCAGGGGTTCACCCGAACCGCCGCGGCGGTCTACGCGATCGTCGACGCGGTGCCCGAGAGCGAGGTCACCGCCCTCCAGTTCGAGCCCAATGGCGCGTTACGGGTGTCGCTGTCGCTCGCCGGCGAGGCGCAGGCCAACGCCATCAAGCAGCGGCTCGCCGGCGCGGGCTTCACCGTGGAGTCGAGCGTGTTTCAGCAGGCCAACAACCGGCTCACCGGCGACATGACGGTGCGGCCGTGAACGCCGCGCGCGCCTGGTTCGAGTCGCGGTCGCGCCGCGAGCGGCGGTTGATCGCGGTGATGGCGGTGCTGCTGGTCGTCACGCTCGTCTGGGGCGCGGTGATCCTGCCGGTGCGCAACGGCCTGTCCTCGTCGCGCGCGCGCTACACCGACGCGGTGGTGCGGCTGGGCGCGGCGCAGAGCGGGCTGGCGCAGGTGAAGTCGCTCCAGCGCCGCGGCGCCACCGCGCTGGGCGGCTCACTCGCCGACGTGGTGCGAGCGCGCGCCGACGCGGCCGGCTTCGCGCTCGCCTCGCTCGACGTGGTCGCGCCCGACCAGGTGCGCACCTCGATCACCAGCGCGCGCGCTGGCGCGCTGATGCGCTGGGTCGCGGGGCTGGAGCAGGAGGGCATCTTGGTCGACTCGCTCAGCGTGACGGGCAGCGGCGCGGGCAGCGTCACCGCGCAGCTCAGTCTGCGCCAGCGGGGCGAGTGATGCGGATCCGTCTTGCCACCGGGCGCCGCGCGCTCTTCATCGCGCTGTTCGTTCTGGCGGTGCTGGTGTTCCTGCCGATGCGGCTGGCGCTCGGCTGGGCCGGGCTCGACGCGCAGGGCTTCACCGCGCGCGAGGTAACCGGCAGCCTGTGGTCGGGCCGGCTGGTCGAGGCGCGTTTCGGCGACATCGCGCTCGGCGACCTCGACGCGGGCGTGTCGCCGCTGGCGCTGCTGATCGGGCGCGCGCGCATCGGGCTGGCGGGGGCGAGCGCGGACCCGTCGCGCCAGCTGTCGGGCACGGTCGAGCTGGCGCGCAACCGCGCGGCGATCATCGGCGCGCGCGGACCGCTCACCCCGGGCAACGCTTTCCGACCGCTGCCGGTGACCGCGCTCGACCTCGACGACGTCACCGTCCGCTTCGTCGACTCGGCGTGCGAGCAGGCCGAGGGGCGCGTGCGCGCGACCTTGTCGGGGCAGTTCCTCGGTCAACCGCTGCCCGGCGCGATCAGCGGCGCGGCGCGCTGCGGCTCCGGCGCGCTGCTGCTGCCGCTGACCAGCGGTGCGGGCGAGGGCGTCAACCTGCGGCTGTGGCCCGACGGCCGCTACCGCGCCGAGCTGACCCTGGTGCCGACCGACCCGACCGTCGCGGCGCGGCTCGACGCCGGCGGCTTCGTCGCCGTCGGCGCAGCGCGCACCTTCGCGGTGGAGGGAAGGTTCTGAGCTGCTTGACGAGGGGCCACGCGCCCCGCTAGGGGACCGGCCTTCGCGGCGATCGTAGCTCAGTTGGTTAGAGCATCGGTTTGTGGTACCGAGGGTCGCGGGTTCAAGTCCCGTCGATCGCCCCATTTTCTCCCATCGTCCATTTCTCGCTGGCCTCGGCGGCCTGCTATGAATATTGCGCTGAGCGGTAATTATCTGCTGCGCTTGACGGAGGCGTGATGACCTCGCTGTGGGACTATCCCGATTTCGACGCCCATGAGGGGCTCCACCTCTTCGCCGACCCGGCCTCTGGGTTGAAAGCGGTGGTCGCGGTCCACTCGACCGCGCTCGGGCCGGCCGCGGGCGGCGTGCGCTTCTGGCATTATGCCGACGACTCGCGCGCGCTCACCGACGCGCTGCGGCTGTCGCGCGGGATGAGCTACAAGAACGCGATGGCGGGGCTGGCGCTGGGCGGGGGCAAGGGCGTGGTGCTCGCGTCGCGTCCCGGCGAGACGATCAGCGAGGCGCAGCTGCGCGCCTTCGGTCGCGCGGTCGAGTCGCTCGGCGGGCGCTACGTCACCGCCGAGGACGTCGGCATGTCCGAGGCGCGGATGAAGGTGATCGCGGAGGAGACGCGCTACGTCTCGGGTCTTCCCGTGGCACAGGGCGCGGCGGGCGGCGACCCCGGCCCGTACACCGCGCACGGCGTGTACCTCGGCGTGCGCGCCGCGGCCAAGCGCGGGCTCGGCAGCGACGACGTGCGCGGCGTGCGGGTCGCGATCCAGGGGCTCGGCTCGGTCGGTGGCGGGCTCGCCAAGCTGCTCGCGCGCGACGGCGCGGTGCTGACGCTCGCCGACGTCGACCAGGCGCGCGCGGAACGGCTCGCGGGGGAGCTCGGCGCGACGGTGGTGGCGCCCGAGGAGGTCCTGCGCGCCGAGGTCGACATCGTCAGCCCCAACGCGCTGGGCGCGATCCTGACCGAACAGTCGATCCCGACGCTCAAGGCCAAGATCGTCGCGGGCGGCGCTAACAACCAGCTCGCCACCGCGGCGGACGGGCGCCGGCTGCACGAGGCGGGCGTCGTCTACGCCCCCGACTATGTCATCAACGCGGGTGGGATCATCAACGTCGGTCTCGAGTATCTCGGTCACGGCGACGAGGCCGAGGTGATGGCGCGGATCGCGCAGATCCCGGGCCGCCTCGACGAGGTATGGGACGAGGCCGCGGCGACGGGTGACCCCACCGCCGAGGTGGCGGATCGGATCGCACGGCGGCTGATTGGGCGCACGTGACGGAGGAGGCGCGGCTGTCATCTCCGATGCGGCGCGTACGCTACACGATCCCGGCGGGGGGCCACGGGAGACACCGTGGAGGAGGCGACCGGTCCACTTCCACTATCGTCATCCCGGACTTGGTCCGGGATCCACGGTGGCGCGTACCCACCGGCGCCTGAGTGCGCGGGCCAGTGGATCCCGGAACAAGTCCGGGATGACGGAAAGAAGGGGGCGTGGTCGTGAAGGCTGAGCATCCGAACTGCGCCCCGATAGTCCCAGGCCCTTCTACCGCGCCAGCCCCGCGGCCGCGCGCGCGCGCGCCTCGATCTCGGGAAGCGTGCCCTCGGTCACCCAGCTGCCGCCGACGCACAGCACCGGGGCGAGCGCGAGCCAGTCGGGGGCGCTCGCCTCGGTGATCCCGCCGGTCGGGCAGAAGCGGCACTGGTAGAAGGGCGCCGCCAGTGCCTTCAGCGCCTTGATCCCGCCGCTCGTCTCGGCGGGGAAGAACTTGAAGTGCGACAGCCCCATGTCGAGCCCGCGCATGATGTCGCCCGCGGTGGCGACGCCGGGCAGCCAGGGGATGCCGCTCGCCAGGATCGTCTCGCCCAGCTTCTGCGACAGGCCCGGGGAGACGATGAACTCGGCGCCCGCGTCCCTCACCTGCGCCACCTGCTCGGCGGTGACGACGGTGCCCGCGCCGACGATCGCGCCGGGGACTTCCTTCATCGCGCGGATCGCGTCGAGCGCGGCGGGGGTGCGCAGCGTCACCTCCAGCACCTTGAGCCCGCCGGCGACCAGCGCCTCGGCCAGCCCGCGCGCCTGCGCGGCGTCGTGGATCACCAGCACGGGAATCACCGCGCTGGTCCGCATCACCGTCTCAATGTCGCTCATGTCACTGATGCTCCTGCGCGAAAGCCGCCGCGGCGCCGAACAGGCCGGGCTGGGGATGGGTGATGAGCTTGACGGGGATGGCCGCCATCATGGACTGGAACCGGCCCTTGGAGACGAAGCGCTGGTCGAAGCCCGAGCGCAGCAACTTGTCCTTGATCCGCAGCCCCAGCCCGCCGGCGATCACCACGCCGTGTGCGCCCTGCGCCAGCGCGAGGTCGCCCGCCACCGCGCCGAGCGCGAGGCAGAAACGGTCGAGCGCGGCGAGCGCGATCGAGTCGGTGCCCTCCAGCGCCTCGGTCCAGATCGCCTTGTCGTCGCGCCGCAGCACCGCGCGGCCCTCGAGGTCGGCGAGCGTCTCGTAGATCGCGACGATGCCGGGGCCGGCGACGATCCGCTCGGCCGACACGCGCGTGTAGGTCTTGCGCAGCCGCTTGAGGATCGCGTCCTCGATCCCGTCGAGCGGGGCATAGTCCATGTGCCCACCCTCGGTCGGGAGCACCCAGTAGCGGCCGTCGCGCTTGAACACCTGCGCCACGCCTAGCCCGGTGCCGGGGCCGCACACGGTGGTCACCCCGTCGCCGGGCAGATCGGTGTCGGGGCCGCAGAGATGCTCGAAGTCGCCCGCGGGGAGCTGCGCCACGGCATGGCCGATCGCGCCGAAATCGTTGATGATCGTCCACTGCTCGGCGCCGAGCCGCTCGGGGATGAGCGAGGGGCGGATGACCCAGGGGTTGTTGGTGAGGCGGATCACGTCGCCGGTGATCGGCGAGGCGACCGCGATCGCCGCGGCGGGGGGCAGGGTGCCGCCCTGGCGCGCGCGGAACGCCTCATAGGCGGTCTGCAGGCTGGCGTGCTCGGCGGTCTTGAGCGTCACCGGCTCGCCGAGCGTCCGCACGCGGCCGCCGTCGACCTCGGCGATCGCGAAGCGGGCGTGGGTGCCGCCGATGTCCACCGATACGATCTGCATGCTCTTCTCCCTCTCCCCGGCGAGCGGCCGGGCGGATGCCGCGGTGCCGCTCTCCCGACCCTCGTCCCGCGGGAGAGGGCCTCGATCTACTACAATCCGGCGCCGGCCAGTATCGCGCTGGCACCTTTCTCGGCCTCGTCGGCGAGCCCGCGGAAGAGGCCGAACAGCTCGCGTCCCATGCCGCTGGCGGGTGGCGGCGCGGCGGCGGGCGTGCGCGCCTTCCACTCGGCCGCGTCGACCAGTGCGGTGAGCGTGCCCGCCTCGGCGTCGACCCGGACCAGGTCGCCGTCGCGGATCAGCCCGATCGCGCCGCCGACCCCGTTCAACCCGGGCAGCGCCTCGGGCGAGCAGTGGATCGCGCACGGCACCTTGCCGCTGGCGCCTGACATGCGCCCGTCGGTGACGAGCGCCACCTTGAAGCCGCGGTTCTGCAAGACGCCCAGCGGCGGAGTGAGCTTGTGCAGCTCGGGCATGCCGTTGGCGCGCGGCCCCTGGAAGCGGACGACGACGACGACGTCGCGCTCCAGCTCACCGTCGCGGAAGGCGGCGAGCACCTCGAGCTGGTCGGCGAAGACGCGCGCGGGCGCCTCGACCACCCAGCGGTCGCGCTCGACCGCGGAGACCTTGATACAGGCGCGGCCGATATTGCCCTGGAGGATGCGCATGCCGCCGTCGGGGGCGAAGGGGCGGTCGGCGGGGCGCAGGATCGTCTCGTCGCCGCTCGCCGGCACCGGCTGCCACGCCAGCCGCTCGCCCTCGATCACCGGCCGCTCGCCATAGGCCGAGAGGTCGGCGCCCGCGACCGTCTTCAGGTCGCGGTGGAGATAGCCCGCACCGATCAGCTCGTGGATCACGAAGGGCATGCCGCCCGCCGCCTCGAAGGCGTTCACGTCGGCCGAGCCGTTGGGATACACTCGCGCGACGGTGGGTACCGCGGCGGAGAGCCGGTCGAAATCCTCCCAGTCGATCACGATCCCCGCGGCGCGGGCGATCGCGGGCAGGTGAAGCAGGTGGTTGGTCGAGCCGCCGGTGGCGAGCAGCCCGACCGCGGCGTTGATGATCGCCTTCTCGTCGACGCAGACGCCGAGCGGGCGATAATCGTCGCCGTGCACGCCGATCGCGGCGAGCCGGTGGACCGCGGCGCGGGTCAGCTCCTGGCGCAGCTTGGTGCCGGGATTGACGAAGGCGGCGCCGGGCATGTGCAGGCCCATCACCTCCATCATCATCTGGTTGGTGTTGGCGGTGCCGTAGAAGGTGCAGGTGCCCTGGGTGTGATAGGCCTGGATCTCGGCGTCGAGCAGCTCGTCGCGGGTCGCCTGGCCCTCGGCGAAGCGCTCGCGCACCGCTGCCTTCGCCTTGTTGGGCAGTCCCGAGGGCATCGGGCCGCCGGGGATCAGGATCATCGGCAGGTGGCCGAAGCGCAGTGCGCCCATCAGCAGCCCGGGCACGATCTTGTCGCAGATGCCGAGCAGCGCCGCGCCCTCGAACGTGCCGTGGCTCAGCGCCACCGCGGTGCTGAGCGCGATCGTGTCGCGGCTGAACAGCGACAGTTCCATGCCGGCATAGCCCTGGGTCACGCCGTCACACATCGCGGGCACGCCGCCCGCCACCTGGGCGGTGGCGCCGACCTCACGCGCCCATATCTTCATCTGCTCGGGGTAGCGGTAATAGACCGCGTGCGCCGACAGCATGTCGTTGTAGGCGGTGACGAGGCCGATGTTCATCGCCTCGTGCCGCGTCGTCATCGCCTCGCGGTCCTCCGGGGTGCCGGCATAGGCATGGGCGAGGTTGGCACAGCCGAGCCGCGGGCGGCCGATCCAGCCGTCGCGCTCGCGCTCGATCAGCGAGAGATACGCCTGGCGGGTCGGGCGCGAGCGCTCGATGATCCGGTCGGTGACGGCGCTGACGGCTGGATTCATGCTGCTACCTTCGGCTCGGGCGGGTCCTCGCGCGGCGGCGCGGTTGTGCGGCAGTGCCGTGCCGCACTCAAGTCCCGCTGGGTCGGAATACGTATTCGGCGGCGGCGCTCAGGCCGCCCAGTGGATGTCGACCGGCAGCTCGACGTCCGCCAGCACGCGCCCGATCGGGTAGGGCGAGCCCGCGCCCTCCTTGATCGCGTCCTCGATCACCTTGCGCTTGGCGTCGCCGGTCACCGCGATCATCAGCGCGCGCGCGGTGGCGATCGCCTGACGGCTGAGCGTCACCCGCGCCACCGGCGCCTCGGGCGGCAGCGGATCGGGCATCACGCCGAGCGCACGCCGCTCCTTGGGGCCGCTGAGCGCCTCGTCATAGTCGGGGCCCGGGAAGATCGACGCCGTGTGCCCGTCGCCGCCGACGCCGAGCAGGCAGAGGTCGAGCGGCCAGTGCAGGTCCTGCATCAGCGCGTCGGCCGAGCGGCCCGCGGCCTTATAGTCGTCGGTCGCCTTGGGCACGATCGGCATGACGCGCGCGCCCTTGGGAATGAAGATCTTGCCGAGCGCGGTGACGTTGGAGAGCGGGTCGCCGAGCGGGACGATGCGCTCGTCGCCCGGGATGATCGTCACGCGCTTCCAGTCGAGCTTGGCCTGGGCGAGCTTCTCATAGGCGGGCAGGGGCGTCTTGCCGCCCGCCAGCGCGATCACCGCCGAGCCGCGCGCGTCGATCGCGCTCTCGACGACGAACTGGATGTCGCCCGCGACCGCGTCGGCCAGCTCGGCCGCGTCGTCATATTCCCACCATTCGATCTCGGTCATGTCTCTCTCCGTCGCGGCGCTCGGGGCCGCGCTGGTCGCCGCGCGGTAGGCGCCGGCAGGTCGTGGCCTGCTTTCGCAGGAAGTTCGGTCAGGTCAACCGAGCAATGCGGTGGTGAGGGCGAGGAGGCAGGCATGTGGCGCGCTTTGAAGCGCTCGCCCGACGAGCTGCACCCCGGCGCACGCCGGAGGTCCGGCTGGGAGACGATGGTGAGTCCCAAGGCGGCCTTCCCACCCTGGCCCCGGCGTCTGCCGGAACGGTGGCTGGTCGGGCGATCCGTGCTCCTGCGCAGGCAGGAGCCTGGCGCCACGAGCGCCCCTCCCGCCAACCCTGGGTCCCTGCGTTCGCGGGAACACCGCGCGTTCAGTCGTCGTGCCAGCTCACCCCGTCGCGCTCGGTCAGCGCGATCGCGCCGGCCGGACCCCAGGTGCCCGCCGCGTAATGTTTCGGCTTCGTCTGCGCCGCGGTCCAGCCGGCGCGGATCGCGTCGATCCACCCCCATTGCGCCTCCACCTCGTCGCGCCTGACGAACAAGGTCTGGTCGCCCTCGATCAGGTCGAGCAGCAGTCGCTCATAGGCGATGCGGCGGCGCGAGCCCGCGAACTGAGCGTCGAGGCTGAGGTTGAGCGGCACCTCGCGCAGCTTGATCCCCTCGCGATCGAGCCCCGGCTCCTTGGTCATCACCAGCAGCTGAATATATTCCTCCGGCTGGAGGCGGATGATGAGCTTGTTGGGCTGGAGAAGCCCGCCGCGCCCCGAGAACATCGAGTGCGGCACCGGCTTGAACTGGATCGCGATCTCGCTGCGGCGCTTGGCCATGCGCTTGCCGGTGCGGAGATAGAAGGGCACGCCCTGCCAGCGCCAATTGTCGACGAAGGCCTTGATCGCGACGAAGGTCTCGACGTCGCTGTCATAGCCGAGCTCAACGTCGTACCCGCGCACGACCTTACCGCCGACCGCGCCTTCCTCATACTGGCCGGTGACGGTGGCGGTCTGCACCTCCTCCGGCTTCATCCGACGCAGCGAGCGGAACACCTTGGCCTTCTCGTCGCGGATCGCGGTGCCGTCGTACAGCGCCGGCGGCTCCATCGCGATCAGCGCGACGAGCTGGAGCATGTGGTTGGCGACCATGTCACGCAGCGCGCCGGCGCCCTCGTAATAGCCGGCGCGATCCTCCAGCCCCACCGTCTCGGAGATGGTGATCTGGACGTTGTCGATGCCCGTCGCGTTCCAGATCGGCTCGAACATCGAGTTGCCGAAGCGCAGCGCGAGGATGTTCTGCACCGTCTCCTTGCCGAGATAGTGATCGATGCGGAAGATGCGATCCTCGGGGAAGACCGAGGCGACGGTGTCGTTGATCTCGCGGCTCGACTCGAGGTCGTAGCCGAGCGGTTTCTCCAGCCCGATCCGCACCGTGCCGCCGGCCAGGCCGACGCTTTCCAGCCCCTTCACCGCGGGCTCGAACAGCGAGGGCGCGGTGGACAGATAGATGGCCAGCCCGCCCGAGACGTCGCCGATCTTGTCGGCGAGCGGCTGGAAGCTCGCCGGGTCGGACAGGTCGGCGGGCTGGAACTGCAATCGCTGGAGGAAGCTGTCGATCGCGCCGGCGTCCTTGCGGTCGGCGGGCAGGAACTCGTCGAGCGCCTTGCGCGTGGCATCGCGGAAGGCATTGTCGTCGAGGTCGCCGCGCGCCGAGCCGGTGATCGTCAGCCCCGCGGGCAGCAGCCCGTCGGCGTGCAGCCCGTAGAGCGAGGGCAGCAGCATCCGCTTGGCGAGGTCGCCGGTCGCACCGAATAGCAGCAGCTTGCCCACCGGATTGCGCTCCATCTGAGTCTCCTGCGTCGCTTTCTAGAGGGTCAGGCCGGCGACGGGGTCGAGTCCGGCCATGATATTGAGGTTCTGCACCGCGGCACCAGCCGCGCCCTTGCCGAGATTGTCGAGCGTGGCGATCAGCAGCGCCTGACCGCTCGCCTGGTTCCCGACCACGCGCAGCGTCATGCGATCGGTGCCGGCATCGTCCTCGATCCGCACCACCGTCGCGGCCTCGTGCGCGAAGCGGACGACGCGCCCGCCATCATAGGCCTCGGCGAGCACCTCGGACAGGTCAGTCAGCGTCGCGGCGCGCGTGAGCTGGCGCAGGTGCAGCGGCACCTGCACCACCATGCCGCGATAGGTGCGCGCCACCGCCGGCTGGAAGATCGGCGCGACGCTCAGGCCCGCGTGGCGGGTCATCTCGGCGACGTGCTTGTGCGCGAGCGCGAGCGCGTACGGGCGGAAGGCGGTCACCGCCTCGCCGCCTTCGAACTCGGCGATCATCGCCTTGCCGCCGCCGGAATAGCCCGAGGCGGCGTTGACGCTGAGCGGCGCATCGGCGGCGAGCAGACGGGCGCGCACCAGCGGCCGCACCAGTGCGAGGAAGCCGGTCGGATAGCAGCCCGGGTTGGTGACGTAGCGCGCCGCGGCGATCCGCTCGGCCTGGTCGACCTCGAGCTCGGCGAGCCCGTAGACCCAGTCCGGCGCCACACGGTGCGCGGTCGAGGCGTCGATCACCCGGGTGCGGTCGTTGGCGATCATCGCCACGGCCTCGCGCGCGGCCTCATCGGGCAGGCACAGGATGACCACATCGGCATCGTTGAGCGCCTCGGCACGCGCCGCGAGGTCCTTGCGGCGCGATTCGTCGACCGTCACCAGCGCGACGTCGCCGCGAGTCGCCAGTCGCTCGCGGATCTCGAGGCCGGTGGTGCCCGCGGCACCGTCGATGAAGACCGCGAGCGTCACGCCGGGCGCACCGCCGCGGCGTCGACATAGCCGACGAGATTGGCGTCGACCGCGATACCCCAGGCGAACCCGCCGGTGAGGTCGAGGAGGTCGAACGCGGCACCGGCGGGAAGCTCGGCCAGCGCCGCGGAGGCGGAGTCGCGGGACTCGCGCAGCGTCGCCGCGGCGGCGAGCGCGCGACGCAGTGGCGCGGCATAATGGGGCGCGAAGACGCGATCGGCGAGGCGGACGTCGGCGATGTCGGCGCGCACCGCATGGGTGCGCGGGTCGAGCGTGCGCGACCGCCCGGTGAGCGTGAAGCCGCTACGCGGTGACGTGATGCTGCTCGGCGGTACGGGCGGGTGGGTGGTCGCCGTCACCGATGAACTGGCCGAACTCCTCAAGAAAATCTGCCCCTTCGGATGTACGCGCGACGAAGATGTTGCGCTTGTCGCTGTCGTCGCGTTGGCGGCGCAGATAGCCGAGCGCACCCAGTCTGTTCAAGGCGCGCGTCACCACGGGTTTGGAGACGTTGAGCACGCGCGCCAGCCCGCGCACTGTGTGCGGGCCGGGCCGCAAGTATACGACGAGGAGGAGCGCCATCTGGCGATTGGTGAGGTCGGGCTCGCCCGAGCGCACGTAATCGACCAGCGCGTTCATCCACGAACTGAGTTCGGGTTGCGCCAATGTTGCCACGTCCTCGTCCCGCTGCATCGCGCCCGGTCCGTTCCGGGTTTGTGCGAGAATAACGCCCGCTTCCGCGGCTGGTTTCAGCCATGTCACGAATTAGCGAGCCGTTTTCGTGCCGTTCCGGGGGTGAGCGGCGCGGTTGATCCGCGCTCGCCGCTCCCCTATGTGCCCGCCATCCGGCGTGCGCGACCTGGTCGCGCGTGCCCCTGGCTGTATCGGACCCGCGTCGCTCCCATGTTCACCTTCCTGCTCGTCCTCCAGGCCATCATCGCGGCTGCCCTCGTCACCGTGATCCTGATGCAGCGCTCGGAAGGCGGCGGGCTGACCTCCTCGGGCAGTCCCTCGGGGCTGATGTCGGCGCGCGGCGCGGCGGACTTTCTCACGCGCGCCACCTCGGTGCTGGCGGGGATCTTCGTGGTGATGAGCATCGTGCTCGCCTTCATCGCGGCGCATCGCGGCGCAGTGTCGGTCGACACCTCGTTGCAGCGGCGGGTGCCCGCCGCACAGACGCAGCAGCCCGCGCCGACTCAGCCCGACGCCGCCGCGCAGGTCCCGCTCGCCGGTGGCCCGGCCAACGCCGCCGCGCCCGCGCCGGCACCGGCCGACAACGGCGTGCCGCTGGCGCGCTGATCGCCCTCACAGCGTCGACTCGTCGCGCGCGGCCTCACCGCGCGCTTGCCCTCGCTCGTACTCTAAGGTTAGGCAGTTCGCCCCATGGCGCGGTATATCTTCATCACCGGCGGCGTGGTCTCCTCGCTCGGCAAGGGTCTCATGGCGGCGAGCCTCGCGGCGTTGCTGCAGGCGCGCGGCTATCGCGTGCGGATCCGCAAGTTCGATCCCTATCTGAACGTCGATCCCGGGACGATGAGCCCGTACCAGCACGGCGAGGTGTACGTCACCGACGACGGCGCCGAGACCGACCTCGACCTCGGCCATTACGAGCGCTTCACCGGCGTGGCGTCGCGCCAGTCGGACAACATCACCTCGGGCCGGATCTACAAGACGATCATCGAGCGCGAGCGCCGCGGCGACTATCTCGGTGCCACGGTGCAGGTGATCCCGCACGTCACCGACGCGATCAAGGCCTTCGCGCGCGCCGAGACCGACGACCTCGACTTCGTGCTGTGCGAGATCGGCGGCACCGTCGGCGACATCGAGTCGCTGCCCTTCATCGAGTCGATCCGCCAGCTCAAGAACGAGGTCGGGCGCGGCAACGCCATCTCGGTCCATGTCACGCTGGTGCCGTACATCGCCGCGGCGGGCGAGCTGAAGACCAAGCCGACGCAGCATTCGGTGCGCGAGCTCGCCGCGCTCGGCGTCCAGCCCGACGTGCTGGTGTGTCGCTGCGAGAAGCCGCTGCCGGTGTCGGAGCGTGCCAAGATCGCCTTGTTCTGCAACGTGCCCGAGAGCGCGGTCATCCCCGCGCTGGACGCGGCAAGCATCTACGCGGTGCCGCTGCAATATCATGCCGAGGGGCTCGACTCGGAGGTGCTGCGCGCCTTCGGCATCACGCCCTCGTCGCCCCCCGACCTGACGCGCTGGCAGGAGATCGTCGACCGGCTCCAGCACCCCGAGGGCGAGGTGACCGTCGGCGTCGTCGGCAAATACGTCGGCCTGCAGGACGCGTACAAGTCGCTCAACGAGGCGCTGGTGCACGGCGGCATCGCCAATCGGGTCAAGGTCAACGTTCGCTGGATCGACGCCGAATTGTTCGAGCACGACGACGAGGAGATCGTCAGCCAGCTGGAACCGCTCGACGCGATCCTCGTGCCCGGCGCCTTCGGCGAGCGGGGCGCGGAGGGCAAGATCAAGTCGGTGCGCTTCGCGCGCGAGCGCGAGATCCCCTATTTCGGTATCTGCTTCGGCATGCAGATGGCATGCATCGAGGGCGCGCGCGACCTGGCCGGGATCGCCGAGGCCTCGTCGACCGAGTTCGGTGCGACCGAGCAGCCCGTGGTCGGCCTGATCACCGAGTGGATGGGGCGCGACGGGCTCGAGCAGCGCGAGGCGCAGGGCGATCTCGGCGGCACGATGCGGCTCGGCGCCTATGACGCGACGCTCGCGGGCAAAAGCGTGGTAGCCTCGATCTACGGCGACACGCATATCTCCGAGCGCCACCGCCACCGCTATGAGGTCAACACCGGCTATCGCGAGGCGCTGGAGAAGGGCGGCCTGGTGTTCTCGGGCATGTCGCCCGACGGCACCTTGCCCGAGATCGTCGAGCGGCCCGACCATCCCTGGTTTGTCGGTGTCCAGTTTCACCCGGAGCTGAAGAGCAAGCCGTTCGAACCGCACCCGCTCTTCGCCAGCTTCATCGAGGCGGCGGTGAAGCAGAGCCGGCTCGTGTAGCGCCGAGACCGTCCGGGCGGGCGGTCGTCTTATAATTGGGGAACGGAACCGCTGCGCCGACGTGGGCGCGGGTCAACGGAGCTTGCCCCTAATGAACCAGCTACGCATCGCGCCCAGGCTCGTCCTGTCGTACGCGGTGGTCTTCGTCGTGATGCTGGGCATCAACCTGCTCGCGCTCGCCAATGTGAGCAGGATCGACGCGATCGCCGAGGACATCGGCGTGCATCGCCGTCTCAACTACGAGGCGATCTCGGCGCTGGGGCTCGCGGCCACCCAGTATCGCCTGGGCGAGGCGGCACTGGTGGCGGCGCGGGACGGCGCCGAGGCCGCGGCGGCGATGGCCGACGTCGCCGACCGCGCGCGCGCGGTGGAGACGCGTATCGCCGAGCTCAACGGCCGGCTGCGCTCGCCAGTGACCCAGGGCATGCTGCGGGAGTTCACGCATGACTGGGAGACGTATCGCGCCACGGCCTCGAACCAGCATCGCGGCGGTACCGCACTGGCGGAGCTGACGACGTTTCGCGCGCGCGCGCCGGCCTTCGCCGACGTCGCGCGTGACGCGGGGCGGCTGCTGGTGCAGCAATCGGGCTCGCTCGACACCGGCGTGGCCACCGCGCGCGCGCTCGTCGACGGGGCGCGCACCACCACTTATGCCGCGATGGCGGCGACCGCGCTGCTGGCGATCGCGATCCTGGCGATGCTGATCCGCGGCATCGCGCGCCCGCTCGACGCGGTGACCGGCGTGCTGCTGCGGCTCGCCGACGGGGACCTGGGCGTCGAGGTGACGGGCGCGGGGCGCGGCGACGAGATCGGCGATGTCGCCGCCGCGACGATCAGGCTGCGCGACCGGCTGCTCGCCGCCGAGCAGGAGAAGGCGCGGCAGACCGCGTTGATCGTCACCAGCGTGGGTGCCGGGCTCGACTCGCTCGCGCGCGGCGACCTGACCACCCGGGTCGACGACGAGTTGGAGGGCGCCTTCGGCAAGCTGCGCACCGACTTCAACGACGCGATCGAGGCGCTGGCGGCGGTGCTCGCGGCGGTGCAGGAGAGCGCCGCCGGGATCAGCGACGGTGCCGCCGACATCCTCCAGGCGAGCGACGACCTGTCGCATCGCACTGAGAAGCACGCCGCGGGGCTCGAAGAGACATCGGCGGCGATGCAGCAGATCACCGAGACGGTGCGCCAGACCGCCGACGGCGTCTCTCGGGTCAACGGGGTGGTGGTGGAGACCCGCGGCGACGCCGAGCGCTCGGGCGAGGTGGTGCGCCGCGCGGTCGCCGCGATGAGCGGGATCGAGCGCGCCAGCCACGAGATCGGCGACATCATCAGCGTGATCGACGGCATCGCCTTCCAGACCAACCTGCTCGCGCTCAACGCGGGCGTCGAGGCGGCGCGCGCGGGTGACGCCGGGCGCGGCTTCGCGGTCGTGGCGCAGGAGGTACGCGCCTTGGCGCAGCGCTCCGCCGACGCGGCCCGCGACGTCAAGAGGAGGATCGGCGCCTCGACGGAGCAGGTCGGCGCGGGCGCCAAGCTGGTGGTGGAGGCGGGCGACGCGCTGACGCGGATCATCGCCCGGGTGGGTGAGATCGGCGCGCTGGTGGCGCAGATCGCCGAGGCGGCCGAGCAGCAGTCGACCGGTCTGATGCAGGTGAGCAAGGCGATCGCCGAGATGGACGGCGTCACCCAGCAGAATGCCGCCATGGTGGAGCAGACCACCGCCGCGGCGCGCGCGCTCGCCGGCGAGGCGGACGCCTTGGCGCAGGAGGTGGCGCGCTTCCTGCTCGACCGCCCCGCGCCGACCCGCGCCGGCATGCCACGCCACCGTCAGCTCGAGGCTCCGCCGCGGCAATTGCCCCGACCGGCGACGCGACTCGGTCCCGCGGCGCGGGCGCGACCCGGCGAGGACGACGCGGCGCGGCGTAGCGAGTGAGCCGATGAAGGAAAGGCGCCCGAGCCTGTCGGCCCGGACGCCCCCACCGGCGCCTCGAAAGGGAGCAAAGAGGCGCCGATCCCGCTCGGGCGGCTGAGGTTACGCAGCCTTGGCCGCGTCGGTGGTGTTGTCCTCCACCGCGGCGAGCTGCGGACCGGTCTTGATCGCGATCGACTTCGGCTTCATCGCCTCAGGCACTTCGCGGACCAGATCGATCACCAGCAGCCCGTCGTTCAGCCGCGCGTCCTCCACGAACACGAAGTCGGCCAGCTCGAACCGCCGCTCGAAGCTGCGGTTGGCGATGCCGAGGTGGAGGAACTGCGCGTTCTCCGCGCGATCATCCTTCTTGCCGGCCACCATCAGCAGGTTCTGCTGCGCGGTGATCTCGATCTCGTCGCGGCCGAAGCCGGCGACGGCCAGCGTGATACGGTAGCGGTCGTCGGCGACTCGCTCCAGGTTGAACGGCGGATAATTCTCGGACGCGCCGCGCGCGTTCGCCTCGATCATGTCGAACAGACGATCGAAGCCGATGGTCGAGCGGCGGTAGGGAGTCAGGTCGAAACGCATGTTCAAATCCTCCGATGAGCTATTTGAAGCAAGGCACCCGGTCATCCGCGGCGCCTCTGGTTCGTGCGGCCCGGCCAGCGGCGCCGCACGCTAGCTACATGGGAGTAGCGCGAAGCGTTTCAAGTCCCCCTGATACTCCTACTTCGTTGATGGACATTGCCGGATCGGCCATGCAGGATGGCGACGACGTAAACAGGGGGTAATCGATGTCGCTCACGCTCGCGCTCTTGCTGGCACAGGCCGCCGTGCCGTCGGTCGCGGCCGACCAGGGAACGGGCGCGCCCGGCGACTCGGCGCCGGCGCAGGACGACGCGGTGGTCCGCGGCGCCGGCGACGGCAACGGCGACAACCAGCGCGGGCGGCTCGGCCCGGCACAACAGGGTGGGGGCGACATCGTCGTCACCGCGCGGCGCCGCGCCGAGAGCGTCCAGCGCGTCCCGCTCGCGGTCTCGGTGATCGGCGGCACCGCGCTGGCGGAGACGGGCGCGTACAATGTCAGCCGGCTGACGCAGATCCAGCCGACGCTGCAATTCTACTCGACCAACCCGCGCAACTCGGCCGCCAACATCCGCGGCCTGGGCGCGCCGTTCGGCCTCACCAACGACGGGATCGAGCAGGGCGTCGGCATCTACGTCGACCAGGTCTATTACTCGCGGATCGCCTCCGCGACGTTCGACTTCACCGATACCGAGCGGATCGAGATCCTGCGCGGGCCGCAGGGCACGCTCTACGGCAAGAACACCACCGCGGGCGCGATCAACATCACCACGCGCCGGCCGAGCTTCACGCCGGAGGCGCGCGTCGAGCTCACCGCGGGCAACCTCGAGTTCGTCCAGGCCAAGGCCTCGGCCTCGGGCCCGCTGATCGACGACACGCTGGCGATCCGCCTCTCCGCCTCGGTGACGTCGCGGCGCGGCACGATCTACAACACGCGCACCGGCGCCTATGTCAACGCGCAGGACAATCGCAGCCTGCGCGGCCAACTGTTCTGGCAGGCGACGCCCAACCTCGATCTGACACTGGCGGGCGACTATAATCACCAGGACCCGGAGTGCTGCGCGCAGATCTACGCGCGCGTCGGCCGCACCCAGCGCCCGCTGGCGCGCCAATATGAGGCGCTCGCCGCCGCCTTCGGCTATCAGCCGCCGTCACGGAACGCGTTCGACCGGCTGACCGACCTCGATACCCCGTTGCGCGCGCGGCAGGAGCTGGGCGGCGTGTCGCTGGTGGCGAACTGGGACCTGGGCGCGGCGACGCTCACCTCGGTCTCGGCGTGGCGCAAATGGGACTGGGATCCGTCCAACGACCGCGACTTCGTCGGCCTGCCGATCACCACCGTCTCGGCCAACCCGTCGCAGCAGG
Source organism: Sphingomonas folli (assembly GCF_019429525.1). Classification (GTDB taxonomy): domain Bacteria; phylum Pseudomonadota; class Alphaproteobacteria; order Sphingomonadales; family Sphingomonadaceae; genus Sphingomonas; species Sphingomonas folii. Next base: position 210,757 of record NZ_JAHXZL010000001.1, read on the forward strand.
AGCAGGTGAGCCAGGAGCTGCGCGTCGCCTCGAATGGCCGCCACACGCTGGATTACGTCGCCGGCCTCTTCTACTTCCACCAGACGATCGACACCCAGGGACTGCAGGTGCAGGGCCCGGCGGCGAGCCGCTGGCTGCTCAACCCGGGCGACCCGCCGTTCGGCGCCAACGGCTGCGCGCGCCCGAGCAGTGCGGCCTGCAATCCCGCGATCCTGGACGGGCTGACCGCGCGCAACACCATCGGCTTCAGCAACACCTCCGCGGCGGCGTTCGGCAAGGTCACCTGGCACCTGGGTGACAGCTTCTCGATCGCACCCGGCGTGCGCGTCAACTACGACAGGAAGCGCGGCTCCTACGTCTCGGTGGTGACCACGGGGAGCGGCTCGACCACGCTCACCAGCGACCAGCGCGGCGTGCTCGCCCCGCAGAGCTACGCGCCCGACTTCGACGATTGGAACGTCTCGGGCGACATCACCGCCGCCTGGGACCTCGCCGCCGACGTGCACGGCTATGCCACCTACGCGCGCAGCTACAAGTCGGGCGGGATCAACCTGTCGGGCCTGCCGCTGGACGCGAACAACGACCCCATCCTCAGCGCCGCGACGGTGAAGCCCGAGCAGGTCAACCACTACGAGCTCGGGCTGAAGACCCAGTTCCTCGGTCGCCGCGCGACGGTGAACCTGGCGGCCTTCTGGACCGACATCTCGGACTATCAGGCGACCGTCACCAACGGTCAGCTCGGCGTGCTGCGGGGCTATCTCGCCAACGCGGGCAAGGTGCGGACGCGCGGCGTCGAGCTCGACTCGGCGTTCCGCCCGACGTCGCGGCTCAACGTCTACGCCAACGCCGCCTACACCGACGCCAAATACGTCGACTTCACCGACGCGCCGTGCCCGCCCGAGCTGTCGGGCGGCACGAACAGCCCGGCCAATTGCGACATCTCGGGCCAGCGGCTGCCGGGCATTTCCAAATGGGCCTTCTCCTACGGCGCCGAATATGCGGTGCCGGTGACGCTGGGCGGGGAGGGCGGCAACGTCTATCTCGGCTATGACGGCAGCTATCGCTCGGACTTCTCGAGCAACCCCTCGGAGTCGATCTACACCAACGTCGACGGCTACTCGCTCTCGAACGTTCGCCTGGGCTATCGCAGCGACCGCGGGCTCAACGCCTTCCTGTGGCTGCGCAACGCCTTCGACCAGGATTATTACGAGCTGCTGGCGACCCAGTCGGGCAACACCGGGCTGGTGGTCGGCCAGCCGGGCGACCCGCGCACCTATGGCGTGACGGTGTCGGCGAGTTTCTGAGCGGGCGAGGTCGCGGGATCGCTTGTCCGCGCGACACTACCCCGTCATCCCGGACGTGTTACGGGGTCCACGCCGCCGTGCATCAACCGACGTCGAGATGAACGACGAGGTGGATCCCGGAACCAAGTCAGAGTGACGAGGAGGCTTACCGCTTGAACGCGCGCCGAGCGGCACCACATTCCCGCCACAAAGCAAACGCCCGGGCCGCTCATCGCGACCCGGGCGCCTGCGTGACGATCGCTCGTCAGCCCCCTATCCCGCCGTCTGCCCGCGCGCCTCGGTGTGAAGCGGAGCTCGACGACATTCCCCGAACCACGGCCTTTGCCTGTGTGCCAGTGACACGAGCTATGCTGGTGACGCGCTCGGCTGTCGACCGAAATGAACCCCGGCAAAACCGATTGCGGCGACTCTGTGTCGAATCCGCCACACGCCCCGTTGCGCCGCTGCCCGCGGCATCCTAGAGGCGGCGGCATGTTGCTGTCGCGCTACGAGAGCATGATCGCGCGGCGGTACCTGCTGCCTGGTCGCGGTGAGCGGTTCATCGTCCTGGTCGCGGGCTTCTCGCTCGGCGCGGTGATGCTGGGCGTCGCCGCCCTGGTCATCGTGATGAGCGTGATGAACGGCTTCCGGGCCGAGCTGTTCGACAAGATCGTCGGGCTCAACGGTCATGCGGTGATCCAGGGCTATAACGGCCGCCTGCCCGACTGGCGCCGCGCGCTGGCCGAGGCCAAGGCGACCCCCGGGGTCACCAGCGCGATCCCGATGATCGAGCAGCCCCTGTTCGTCACCTACAACGGCCGCGCCGAGGGCATCATCCTGCGCGGCATGCGCCCCGAGGACATCCGCGCCAACAGGACGATCAACTCCAAGGTGATCGTCGGCAGCCTGGCGAGCGTGACCCCGGGTAGCAACAACGTCGCGATCGGCGCGCGGCTGGCCGAGCGGCTCGGCGCGACGATCGGGTCGGAGATCACCTTGATCAACCCGCTCGGCCCCTCGACGCCGTTCGGGACGATGCCGCGCTACGTCAACTACACCGTCGGCGCGATCTTCGAGGTCGGCGTGTACGACTATGACAAGGCCTATGTCGTGATGCCGCTCGCCGACGCGCAGACGCTGCTGCTGAGCGGCGACAGCGTCGGGATCATCGAGCTGCAGACCAGCGATGCCGACCGCGTCGGCGAGATCCTGGCACCGCTCACGCGCAAGGTGCAGGGCTATGCCGCGGTGGCCGACTGGCGCCGCCTCAACGCCGAGCTGTTCGACGCGCTCGCGGTCGAGCGGGTGGCGATGTTCACCGTGCTGTGCATCATCATCCTGGTCGCCGCCTTCAACATCGCCTCGTCGCTGATCATGCTGGTCCGCTCGAAGACGCGCGACATCGCGATCCTGCGCACCATGGGGGCGAGCCGCGGGGCGATGCTGCGCATCTTCATCACCGTGGGGACGACGATCGGGGTGCTGGGCACCGTCGCGGGGCTGCTGCTCGGCTTCGGCTTCCTGTTCATCCGCCAGTCGGTGGTCAACGCGGTGCAGGCGATCACCGGGCAGAACCTGTGGGACCCGTCGATCCGCTATCTCACCGAGCTGCCGTCCAAGCCCAACCCGGTCGAGATCGTCGCGATCGTGCTGATCACGCTGCTGATGACCTTCCTGGCGACGGTCTATCCCGCGCTCAAGGCGGCGGGGACCGACCCGGTCGAGGTGCTGCGCTATGAATGAGGCGGTGCTCCAGACGAGCGGCCTGGCGCGCAGCTTCACCCAGGGTGGGGCCACCATCCACGTGCTGCGCGGGGTCGACCTGGCGATCGCGCCGGGCGAGATCGTCGCGCTGCTCGGGCCGTCGGGCTCGGGCAAGTCGACGCTGCTCCAGGCGGTGGGCCTGCTCGAGGGCGGTTTCGCGGGCTCGATCCGGATCGGCGGGGTGGAGGCGGCGCAGCTCGACGCCGCCGGGCGGACCGCGATGCGGCGCGACCGGCTCGGCTTCGTCTATCAGTTCCATCACCTGCTGCCCGACTTCAACGCGAGCGAGAATGTCGTGCTGCCCCAGCTGATCCACGGCGCCGAGCGCGCACCGGCGGAGGAGCGCGCCGCCGGGCTGCTCACCGCGCTCGGCGTCGGGCACCGGCTGACGCACCGGCCGGCGCAGCTCTCCGGCGGCGAGCAGCAGCGAGTCGCGGTGGCGCGCGCGCTGGCCAACCGGCCGGCGCTGGTGCTGGCCGACGAGCCGACCGGTAACCTCGACGAACATACCGCCGACATCGTGCTCGCCGAGTTCCTCAGGCTGGTGCGCGGCGAGGGCTCGGCCGCGCTGGTGGCGACCCACAACGAGCGGCTCGCCGCCAAGATGGACCGCGTGGTGCGGCTGCATGAGGGCACGATCGCGTGAGCCGCTGGCGTGAGACGCCGCGGCTGGTGGGCCAGCACGTGGTGCTCCGCCCGCTCACCCCGGGCGACGCGCCCGCGCTCGCCGCGGCGGCGGGGGACGGCGACCTGACCGAGCTGTTCTTCGCCAACGTCTCCGGCCTGACCGACCCGGACGCCTTCGTCGCCGCCGCGCTGCGCGAGCGCGACTTCGGGCGTGCGCTGCCGTTCGTGGTGGAGAGGCCTGACGGCGGGGTCGTCGGGCTCACCCGCTTCATGCGGATGAGCGAGGCGCATCGCCGCGTCGAGATCGGCGGCACCTTCTACGCGCGCTCGGTGCAGCGCACCGGAGTCAATACCGAGGCCAAGCTGCTGCTGCTGGGCCACGCCTTCGACGCGCTCGGCTGTCAGGTGGTGCAGATCCGCACCGACTGGTTCAACAAGCGCTCGCAGGCCGCGATCGAGCGGCTCGGCGCCAAGCGCGACGGGGTGCTGCGCTCGCACCAACTGTTCAACGGGCGGGTGCGCGACCTGGTGGTCTACTCGATCATCGCGAGCGAGTGGCCGGGGGTGCGGACCAACATCGAGTTCCTGCTGCGGAGGCACGGATGAGCCCGATCACCGATCTGAGCGTCCGCACCGCCACGGGCGGCGAGACGTCGCTCGCCGACTGCGCCGGCAAGGTGCTGCTGGTCGTCAACACCGCGTCCAAGTGCGGGTTCACGCCGCAATATGCCGGGCTCGAGGAACTCCATCGCACCTACGCCGAACGCGGCCTGGCGGTGCTGGGCTTCCCGTGCAACCAGTTCGGCGCGCAGGAGCCCGGCGACGCTGACGAGATCGCGACCTTCTGCTCGACCAGCTACGACGTGACCTTCCCGGTGTTCGCCAAGGTCGAGGTCAACGGACCGGGCGCCGACCCGCTGTTCGAGCGGCTCAAGCGCGCCGCGCCTGGGCTGCTCGGCTCGCGCGCGATCAAGTGGAACTTCACCAAGTTCTTGGTCGCGCGCGACGGTCAGACGGTGCGCCGCTATGCCCCCACGACCGCGCCCGAGGCGCTGCGAGCCGACATCGAGGCGCTGTTGTAGCGGAGGACCGGGGTTGGAAGATGGCGGGCTTCCCCATCGACTTGGCGTCATCCTGAACTCGTTTCAGGATCCACCGCGCCGCCCACTCAAGTGCCACGACGTCCGCGGGACCGTAGATCCTGAGACAAGCTCAGGATGACGGCAGGAGCGGGAGCGACGTTGCCGGCGCGATCCCTCTCCACCTCACCACGCCCCCTCACTGCTGCACCATCTCCTCCGGCATCGCGAAGGCACTCGCGCCGCTGCGGTGGTCGCTCGCCGCGGCGATCGCGGTCACCCCGCCGAAGAGGAAGCTGATCCCCAGCACGTAGCCCGGCAGCGTCAGCGCCGACCACGGCACCGTGAACAGGATGAACAGCGCGAGCATCAGATTGATCGCACCCAGCACGATCATCATCACCCGGCGGCGCCGCATCCGCGTGCCCGCGACGATCTCCAGCACGCCGCGCACGCCGAGCCACACCGCCACCATCAGCGTCAGCGACACCGCGCCCGTCACCGGCTCGAAGACCATGATCGCGCCGACCACCACCGACAGCACGCCGAACAGCAGCGCGTAGATCCGACTCTCGCTGCCATGGCCGAACACGCCCGCCGCGATCGAGAAGACGCCCGAGACGAAGAACAGCGTGCCGATCACCACCGTCGCGGCGTAGGTCGCCACATAGGGCCAGATCATCGCCGCGACGCCGACCAGGACCGAGACCACGCCATAGGCCATGATCCAGCCCCACCCCGCACCCATCGCGCGCGGCGCACCCCTGAGATCGCTCATGTCCGTCCTCCTGCTGCGCTGGCGAACGGGCCGGCGCTGGCGCGGTTCCGGCGGTCGCGCGGGCGCTGGTCGAATCGGGTCGGGAGGCTTAGCTAGGAGCGATGCCACATTCGGGCTTCGTGCCGCTCCGCATCTTCTCCAGCTACACCATGCTCGACGGCGCGATCGAGCCCAAGGCGATCGCCAAGCGCGCCGCCAAGCTAGGCTTCCCCGCCGCGGCGCTGACCGATCGCAACGGTCTCTACGCCGCGATGGCCTTCTCGGACGCGGCCAAGAGCGCGGGCGTCCAGCCGGTGATCGGCACGATGCTGGGTGTGGCGCGACCGGACATGCCCGAGGGCGCCACCACGGTGGTCGACTGGGTCGCGCTCTACGCGCAGGACGAGGCGGGCTACGACAATCTGTGCGCGCTGGTCAGCCATGCGCACCTCGACCGCCCGCTCGAGCTCGCGCCGCACGTCGAGCTCGACGTGCTCGAGCGCCATGCCGCCGGCCTGATCGTGCTGACCGCCGGCGGCGAGGGCGGCGTGGCCCGGCTGTTCGCCGAGGACCAGCCCGCCCGCGCGATCGCCTATGCCGAGCGGCTCCACGCCACCTTCGGCGACCGGCTCTACGTCGAGCTGTGCCGTCGCGGCGACTCGATAGAGGAGCGCGCCGAGGAGGCGCTGCTCGACCTCGCCTATGCGCGGGGATGGCCGATCGTCGCGACCAACCCGAGCTGCTTCGAGGAGGCCGACTTCGGCGCTGCGCACGACGCCATGCTGTGCATCGCCAGCTCGAGTTACCTCGAGAGCGACGACCGCCCGAGGAGTTGCGGCCACGCCTGGATGAAGCCGGCCGAGGCGATGCGCGAGCTGTTCGCCGACCTGCCCGAGGCTATCGCCAACACGTTGGTGGTGGCGCAGCGCTGCGCGGTCGCCGCGCCCAAGCGCAAGCCGATCCTCCCCAGCCTCGCGGGCGATCGCGAGGGCGAGGCGGCGATGCTGCGCGACCGCGCGCGCGAGGGGCTGGCGGCGCGCATCGAGCGGATCGTCGCGCTAGGCCAGGCGCCCGCCGACCCCGACTGGCAGGAGACCTACCGCCAGCGGCTCGAGTTCGAGCTCGACGTCATCATCCAGATGGGCTTCCCCGGCTATTTCCTGATCGTCGCGGACTTCATCCAATGGGCCAAGTCGCACGACATCCCGGTCGGGCCTGGGCGCGGCTCGGGTGCGGGCTCGGCGGTGGCCTGGGCGCTGACCATCACCGACCTCGACCCGATCAAGCTGGGCTTGCTGTTCGAGCGCTTCCTCAACCCCGAGCGCGTGTCGATGCCCGACTTCGACATCGATTTCTGCGAGACCCGGCGCGGCGAGGTGATCCGCTACGTCCAGGAGAAATACGGCCGCGACCAGGTCGCGCAGATCATCACCTTCGGTAAGCTGAAGGCGCGCGCGGTGCTGAAGGACACCGGGCGCGTGCTGCAGATGAGCTACGGCCAGGTCGACCGGCTCGCCAAGCTCGTCCCCAACCACCCGACCGACCCGTGGACGCTCGACCGCGCGCTGAACGGCGTGTCCGAGCTGGCGCGCGAATATTCGAACGACAATGAGGTGCGCCGGCTCCTCGATCTCGCGATGAAGCTGGAGGGCCTGCCGCGCCACTCCTCGACCCACGCCGCGGGCGTGGTGATCGGCGACCGGCCGCTGGCGCAGCTCGTCCCGCTCTATCGCGACCCGCGCTCGGACATGCCGGTGACCCAGTTCGACATGAAATATGTCGAGGGCGCCGGCCTGGTGAAGTTCGATTTCCTGGGGCTCAAGACGCTGTCGGTGCTGAAGAAGGCAGTGCAGCTGCTGGCCAAGCGCGGGATCGCGGTCGACCTCGACGCGCTGCTGTGGGACGACGAGGGCGTCTACAAGCTGCTCCAGCGCGGCGACACGGTGGGCGTGTTCCAGCTCGAATCGGAGGGCATGCGGCGCACGCTGTCGGCGGTGCGCCCGACCAATTTCGGCGACATCGTCGCGCTCGTCTCGCTCTATCGCCCCGGGCCGATGGACAACATCCCGTCCTTCGGCCGGCGCAAGCAGGGCACGGAGGAGATCACCTACCCGCACCCGCTGCTCGAGCCGATCCTGAAGGAGACCTACGGGATCTTCGTCTACCAGGAGCAGGTGATGCAGGCGGCGCAGATCCTCGCCGGCTACTCGCTCGGCGGCGCCGACCTGCTGCGCCGCGCGATGGGCAAGAAGATCAAGGCGGAGATGGACGCGCAGCGCGCCACCTTCGTCGCGGGCTGCGCCGAGCATAACGGGATCAAGAAGGATTATGCCAACCAGCTCTTCGACTTGATCGACAAGTTCGCGGGCTACGGCTTCAACAAGAGCCACGCCGCGGCCTATGCTCTGCTCGCCTATCAGACCGCCTGGCTGAAGGCGCATCACCCGGCCGAGTTCTTCGCCGCCTCGATGTGCTACGACCTGCACCTCACCGACAAGCTGGCGATCTTCGTCGACGACATGCGCCGGCTCGGGGTCGGGCTGCTGCCGCCGTGCATCAACGCCAGCGCGGCCGAGTTCGACGTCGAGGTCGACGGCGAGGGCGTGCCGTCGGTGCGCTACGCGCTCGCCGCGCTCAAGTCGGTCGGCGAGGGCGCGATGGAGCGGCTGTGCGAGGAGCGCGCCACGGCCGGCGCGTTCCGTGGCCTCGACGATCTCGCCACCCGCGTCGACCCGCGGCTGCTGAACAAGCGCCAGCTCGAGACGCTCGCGGCAGGAGGGGCGTTCGACTCGCTCGAGCGCGATCGCGCCGGCATCCACGCCGTCGCCGAGACGATCCTGGCGATCGCGGCGCGCACGCACGAGGGGCGCGCGAGCGGGCAGGGTGGCCTGTTCGGCGACGACGCGGGCGCGGGCGACACGATCAAGCTGCCCGACGCGCGCTGGTCGCTCGCCGAGCGGATGGAGCAGGAGAAGGAGGCGTTCGGCTTCTATTTCTCGGCGCACCCGGTCGATCGCTATCGCCATCTCGCCAAGACCCACGGCGCGCGCAGCTATGTCGCGCTGGGCGAGCTGCCGATCGCCGAGGGCGCGCGCGTGATGGCGACGATGGCGGTGCTGGTCGAGGACGCGCGCTGGCGGACCTCGGCGCGTGGCAAGCGCTACATGATGGCGACGCTGTCGGATGCCACCGGGCAGTTCGTCGCGACCTGCTTCGACGACGGCCCCGCCGCCGACCTAGAGGAAGCCGCGCGAAACGGCGGCTGCGGGCTTGCGACGGTCGAGCTCGACCGGCGGCCGGGCGAGGAGACGCCGCGCGTGACGGTGAAGGCGATCAGACCGTTCGAGGGACTGGCCTCGTCGACGCGCTTCGCGCTGGAGGTGCATGTCACCGATGCCGCGGCGGTGGCTGGGCTGGTCGCGCTGGTCGGCGAGCTGCGCGGCGCGCGGGGCAAGGTCACGCTCAAGGTGCCGCTCGCCGGCGACGAGCAGGCCACCGTGATCCTCGGCCGCGACTTCGCGCTCGACGCCGAGCTGGCCGAGCGGATCGAGCATCTGCCCGGCGTGACCAGGGTCGAGTTCGACGTGGAGGAGACGCGGCTCAAGTCGGTCGGCTGATCCCGGCGACGTAGAGCGCCAGCACCGCGCTGACCTGCGCCGGCGGCGCGTCGACGCGCGAGTCGAGCGCGAGCGTGGCGAGGCCGTGGACGATCGCCCAGCACCCGAGCGTCGCGTCGGCCGCGTCGCGCCCCGCCAGCGCGGCGACGCGGTCGGCGAGGATGGCGAAGGCGGGGGCGTTCTCGCGCGTCTTCTCGGGCGCGGGATCGCCCTCCGTCGGGCGGGCGAACATCAGCCGGAACAGCGCGGGGCGCGCGCGGGCGAAGGCGACATAGGCGCGGCCCTGCGCGACCAGCCGCTCGGCGTCGCTGCCGCTGGCGTCCGCCGCGGCCAGCTCGGCCGCCAAGGTCGCGAAGCCGCGCTCGGCCACCGCGGTCAGCAGCGCGGCCTTGTCGGCGAAATGGCGATAGGGCGCCATCGCCGACACGCCCGCCGCCCGTGCCAGCGCGCGAATGCCCGGCTCGCTCTCGCCCGCCTCCAGCATCGCCTCGGCATGATCGAGCAGCTGATCGCGCAGGCTGGCGGGAACTTTCACCTGTTTACACCGTACACACAGCAGAATATGTGTACGGTGTAAACGAAGGAGGCGATGATGCAAGCCAAGGATGCGCGACGCGTGACGGTGGACGTGTCGGCCTGGCCCGACATGGTGGTGGTGCTGCTCGGCTTCCGCGTCGGCGCGGTGCGGGGGCTGCCCTCTTTCCTGTCGATCGGTCGCGGGCTGGCCGCGATCAAGCGGTCGCCGCCCGACGGACTGCTCTACAGCCAGACCGGGCTCTATGCCTGGAACCACGTCGGCATCCGGCAATATTGGCGCGACCTGGAGAGTCTGGAGGCGTTCACCCGCTCCGACCCGCACAGCGGCTGGTGGCGCACCTTCCTCGCCGACCGTCACGGCAACGGCTTCTGGCACGAGGCTTTCTCGGCGCGCGGCGGGATGGAGGCGATCTACGTCGACATGCCGGAGCCGCCGGGGCTCGGCGCCTTCGCACCCGCGGTCGCCGCGCAGGGGCTGCTGCTGTCGAGCCGGGGGCGGCTCGGGCGGTAGAAGGTCGCGATGGCAGACGCCACCGTGCGTCGGCGAACGCCGGAGCCTTGGGGCGGGAGGGTGGCGTGCTTGGCGCTGGCCTCCCGCTCGCGCGGAGCACGCCGGTTCAGACGTGCCGGATCACGTGCAAGCGGCAAACGGTGGCAGCTTCCACTCTCTGAAGCCCACTCCGAAATCGGGTCCGGCCTGACGAACGTGACAATCAGAACAACTCCCCCTGTGCCGCCGCCGGTGCGCGGAAGAGGTCGCAGCGCAGGTCGAGCCGGCGCCGCTCGTCGCTGAACCCGTGGCGCGCACGCGCGATGCGGAAGCGCGTCCGCAGCAGCTCGGCCCAGGGCCCCTGGCCGCGCATCCGCTCGCCGAAGCGCGGATCATTGTCCCTGCCGCCGCGGAGGCTCTGGATGATCGCCATCACCTTGGCGGCGCGTTCGGGATAATGTTCGTCGAGCCAGGCGCGGAACAGCGGTGCCACCTCCCAGGGCAGCCGTACCGGGATGTACGAGACGCCGAGCGCGCCCGCGGCGGCGCTGGCGGCGACCACCGCCTCCACCTCCTCGTCGGTGATCGCCGGGATCACGGGCGCCATGTTGACATAGGTCGGCACGCCGGCGTCGCTGAGCCGCCGCACCGCGGCGAGCCGGCGCGCCGCCGCGGGCGCACGCGGCTCGACGGTCATCGCCACGCGCGGGTCTAGCGAGGTGACCGAGATCGCCACCGCGACGAGGCCCTTCGCCGCCATCGGCGCGAGGAGGTCGAGGTCGCGCACGACGCGGTCGGACTTGGTGGTGATCACCAGCGGGTGGTCGCAGGCGGCGAGCACCTCGATCACCTCGCGCGTGACGCGCCACTCGCGCTCGATCGGCTGATAGGGGTCGGTGTTGGTCCCCATCGCGATCGGCGCGCAGCGATAATCGCGCCTGCCGAGCTCGGCGCGGAGCAGCGCGGCGGCGTCGGGCTTGGCGAAGAGCTTGGTCTCGAAGTCGAGCCCGGGCGAGAGATCGTGGAAGGCGTGGCTCGGTCGCACGAAACAATAGATGCAGCCGTGCTCGCAGCCGCGATAGGGATTGATCGAGCGGTCGAACGGCACGTCGGGCGACTGGTTGCGCGTGATGATCGTGCGCGCGCGCTCGACCGTGACGCTGGTGCGCGCCGGGGCGGGGGCGCCGTCGATCGCCTCGCGCGAGTCGAGCCAGTCGCCGTCCTCCTCGGCCTGCGGCAGGGTGAAACGCGTGCTCGCCGCGTTCAGCGTGGCACCCCGGACGGCTCTGGGCTTGCGATCGGCCATTGCGCCAACCTAGCTCAAGGATTAGAACATAGCAAGAACAGAAGGAGAGACCTTATGTCACGGCTCAACTATCTGGAACTGCCGGTCGCGGACACGACGCGCGCCAAGGCCTTCTACGGCGCGGCGTTCGGCTGGTCCTTCGCCGACTACGGCCCGACCTATGCGGCGACCACCAGCGGCGACACCGACGTGGGTTTCCAGGCCGACCCGGCGGAGTCGACCGTGGCGGCGCTGCCGGTGATCGCGGTCGACGACCTCGAGACGGCGCTGGAGGCTGTCACGGCGGCGGGGGGACACGTCACCCGGCCGATCTTCGCCTTTCCCGGCGGGCGCCGCTTCCATTTCACCGATCCCGACGGTCACGAGCTCGCCGCCGTGGTCGCGGGCTGAGGTCGCGTGTCGGGTGCGGCTCAGCGCTCGGTGAGCCGCGGCATCAGCTCGACGAAGTTGCAGGGACGATGGCGGATGTCGAGCTGGCTGGCCAGGATGCCGTCCCACGCGTCCTTGACCGCGCCGGTGGAGCCGGGCAGCGCGAAGACATAGGTGCCGCGCGCGACACAGGCGCAGGCGCGGCTCTGCACCGTCGAGGTGCCGATCGTCTGGAAGCTCAGCCAGCGGAACAGCTCGCCGAAGCCGGGGATCATCTTGTCGGCGACCCGCTCGATCGCCTCGGGGGTGACGTCACGCCCGGTCACGCCGGTGCCACCGGTGGTGATGACGCAGTCCACGCCCTCGTCGTCGATCCAGCGGTGGAGCTGCGCCACGATCGAGTCGACGTCGTCGCGCAGGATCGCGCGCTCGGCGAGCACGTGCCCGGCCTCGCTGAGCCGCGCCACCAGCGCGTCGCCCGAGCGGTCCTCTGCCAGCCCGCGCGTGTCGGAGACGGTCAGCACCGCGATGCGCACCGGGACGAAGGTGCGCGTGAGGTCGAGACTCATCGCTCGGCGTGGGTCGTCGACTGCGCCGCGACCGTGCCGTTGATCGCGATCGCGGTCACCGGCGCCGAGGTCATCCGCACCGCGCTGTCGCCGGGCAGGCCGGGGAAGCGCGGCCACATGCCCTGCGCCAGCGCGACGCGGCTGGGGCTCTTCGCCTTGCCGCCGAGCGACTCATACATCCAATAGTTGCGCAGCACCGTCACGACATAGCCGCGCGTCTCCCAGTAAGGGATGCTCTCGATGTAGAGCAGCGGGTCACCGCCGTCGCGTACCAGCGCGTTCCACTCGCCGACGGGCTTGGGACCGGCGTTATAGGCCGCGATCACCTTGGGCAGCAGCCCGCCGGTGAGGCCCATGTCGCGCAGCTTCTCGATATGGCGCTGGCCGATGTCGATGTTGGTGGAGGGGCGGGCGAGCGCGTCCTGGTCGATCGCGACCCCGCGCTCGCGCATGTAATCGGTCGCCGCGGCGGGCATGATCTGCATGAGCCCGAACGCGCCCGCGGGGCTGCGCACCCGGTTGCGGAAACCCGATTCCTGCAGCGTGTGCGCGTAGACCAGCGCCTTGTCGATACGCCAGCCGGTGTCGGGCGTCCAATTGGGCATCGGGTAGCGCGTGTCGGCGGTCGCGGTCGCGCCCTGCGGCATGTTGTGCGCCAGCCACACGGTGGTCGCGGGCAGGTCGAGCGTCTCGCTGATATGGACGAGGCTGGCGAACTCGGCCGGGTCGCCGATCCGCGCCTGCTGGCGCACCACCGCGTCGGCGCGCTCGCCTTCGCCCAGCTCGGCGAGCGCGGCGGCGACGCGGACGTTCGGGCGCCGCTCGAGCCGCGCCCATTCCTCACTCACCAGCTCGGGGCGAACGCGCTCGACCGGTAGCCCGAGCGACTGACGCGCGAGCAACCCGTAGAAGGTCTCCTTATATTGCGCCGCGGTCTTGAGCCGCGCCTCGACCCGGTCGGGTCGACCGCACGCCATATCCGAGCGCGCCGCCCAGTAGAGTGCGGTGGCGCGCAGGTCGGTGTCGGTCGCGCGCGCGGCGACATTCTCGAAATCGACCTGGGTCGCGGCACAATCGTGCTGGCGCCACGCCGAGAGCGCCTCGGTCCAGCGGCCGTGGAGCGCCCACTCGCCGCTGCCCGCCGCTGCCCTGGCCGCGAGCGCGCGTGCCTGCGGGTCGAGCCCCTGGAGAAAGTAGATCCAGGCGACGCGCGCCTGCCACTCGGTCGTCGCCTCGGGGGAGAGACCGTCGGTCGACTCGAGCAGCGCCTGCGCCTCGGCACCCATGTCGGCCTTGACATAGGGCTGCATGCGCTGCGCGAGATCGGCGGCGACCTCGTCGCTGCGGGTGGCGCGGGCACGGACGCGCGCGGGCGCGCCGTCCTGCCAGATCAGCCGCTGCGCGCTCGGCAGCGCGGGGAGGTCGGCGAAGCCACGCGCGCTCGCCAGCCGCATCAGCGCCTCCGCCTGGGGTAGCTCGGGCGCCTCGGCGATCAGCCGGGTCAGCGCCTCGTCGCCGACGCGCGGCGAGCCCTTGGCCAGCACCAGCTCGGCGCGGGCATAAGCGTGCAGCGGGCCGCTCGCCATCGTGTCGAGCGTGATCTGCGCGTCGCTCCAGCGCCCGTCGCGGATCGCGGCGAAGACCGCGCGATAGCCCGAGCGCTGCTCGGGGGTGAGCTGCGCCGGGATGCCGGCGGTGCGCGCGGTCGCGACCGTCACCGGCGGTGGCGGCGCCACAAGCACGGGAGACGCGAAGGCTGGCGCGGCGGCGACGACGAAGGCGGCGGTGGCGGCCAGCGCGGCGCGGCGGGGGCTCATGACGCGATCTCCCCGGTGAGCATCAACAGGTCCTTCCAGGTCTCGGCTTTGGCGGCGGGGCGATCCAACAGGAAGCGCGGGTGATGGGTCGCCACGACGTGCGTGATCCTGCCCTGCTTATGGTTAATCATGTGCGTACGTCCCCGCGCGTCGGCGACGCTCATCGCCAGCAGCGCACGGCTCGCCGCATCGCCCATCGCCAGCAGCCGCTTCGGCGCCGCGAGCGCGACGTGGTGGCGTGTGATCTCGCCGAGCCGGTCGGCGATGTCGCGCGGCACGCGGCCCGTCGTGGGGCGGCGCGCGCAGACCGAGGCGAGCGCGGTGTCCGCGCGCGAGCGACCGATCGCGGCGAGCATCCGATCGAACAGCCGCCCCGTCTCGCCTTCCAGCAGCGTCTCGCGGTCGTCGCGCTCGGGACAGTCGACGAGCACCATCAGCTCGGCGTCCTGCGGCCCGCTCGCCGCGATCGCGACGCCGCCCCAACGCGCCTCGGGCGCCTCGTCGCCGAGCCGCCACGTCGCGAACGCCTCGCGCGTGTCGGGCAGGGAGGCCGGTTCGGGGGCAGGGGCCGACGCCGGCGCGGCGAGGGACCCGGCGAAGGCGAGCGGCGCGGCCGGCTCGACCGGCGCGAGCCAGTCGAACGGCGCGTCCCCGACGAGCACGTCGACCCCCGCATCGCGCCACCATTCGAGCGCGCTCGCGGCGAGTTTGGCCCAGTCGTGGTTCTGGTCTGCCCCCATGGACGCATCATAGGATCGCAGTTGACGTGAGCGTCAACTTTCTGGCACCGCCGGCCCGATCAGCCGTGGCGACGACACGACGAGTGCCCGCGAAGAGGCGGCGCCGGGTGCTCCTGAGGAGAAGATGACGTGAGCGAGCGCGAGTCCATGCCCTATGACGTGGTGATCGTCGGCGCCGGGCCGGCGGGCCTGTCGGCGGCGATCCGGCTCAAGAAGGTCGCGGCGGAGAAGGGCGCGGAGGTCTCGGTCTGCGTGCTCGAGAAGGGCTCCGAGGTCGGCGCACACATCCTCTCCGGCGCGGTCATCGACCCGCAGTCGCTCGACGAGCTGCTGCCGGACTGGCGCGAGCAGGGCTGCCCGCTCGCCGAGGTGCCCGTCACCGAGAACCTCCACTGGGTGCTCACGCGCGGCGGCAAGTTCACGCTGCCGCACCTGTGGACTCCGCCGTTCCTCCACAACAAGGGGACCTACACCGGCTCGCTCGGCAACCTGTGCCGCTGGCTCGCGGGCAAGGCGGAGGAGCTGGGCGTCGAGATCTTCCCCGGCTTCGCCGCCGCCGAGATCCTGTTCCACGAGGACGGGAGCGTGAGGGGCGTCGCCACCGGCGACATGGGCGTGGCGCGCGACGGCACGCGCAAGCCCGATTATCAGCCCGGGCTCGAGTTGCACGCAAAATATACCTTCTTCTCAGAGGGTTGTCGCGGACACCTGTCGAAGGAACTGATGCGGATCTTCGATCTGCGGCGCGACTGCGACCCGCAGGTCTACGGCCTCGGCGTCAAGGAATTGTGGGACATCGACCCCGCGCTGCACACGCCCGGCAAGGTGATCCACACCCAGGGCTGGCCGCTGAGCGAGAGCGGCTCGAACGGCGGCGGCTGGATCTACCACCAGGCCAACGGTCAGGTGAGCATCGGCTTCGTCACCTGGCTCAACTACAGCAACCCCTATGTCTCGCCGTTCCAGGAGATGCAGCGCTGGAAGACCCATCCCGCGGTGGCGGCGCTGCTGGTGGGGGGCAAGCGGGTGAGCTACGGCGCGCGCGCGATCAACGACGGCGGGCTCCAGTCCATCCCCAGGCTGGTCTTCCCGGGCGGCGCGCTGATCGGCGACAGCGCGGGCTTCCTCAACGTGCCGCGGATCAAGGGCACGCACACCGCGATGAAGAGCGCGATGCTCGCCGCCGAGGCAGCCGTCGACGCGATCGTGTCGCAGCGTGGCGGCGACGAGCTCACCGCTTATCCCGAGGCCTTCGAGCGCAGCTGGGTCAGGAAGGAGCTGTCGATCGTCCGCAACGTCGTGCCGCTGGTGAAGCGCTTCGGCGACCTGATCGGCTCGGGGCTGGCGGGCGTGACGATGTGGCTCGAGTATCTGGGGCTGCGCATGCCCTTCACGCTGCACCATCACCCCGACCACGAGACGTTGTGGCGCAAGGATCTGGTCAGGAAGATCGACTATCCGAAAGCCGACGGCGTGCTCACCTTCGACCGGCTCTCCTCAGTGTTCCTGTCGAACACCAACCACGAGGAGGACCAGCCGGTCCACCTGACGCTCAAGGACCCGACTGTTCCGGTCGAGTACGACCTGCCGCTCTACGACGAGCCGGCGCAGCGCTACTGCCCGGCCGGCGTCTACGAGATCGTCGGCGAGGACGTCGGTGAGCCCAAGTTCGTGATCAACGCGCAGAATTGCGTCCACTGCAAGACCTGCGACATCAAGGACCCGACGCAGAACATCAACTGGGTCGTGCCCGAGGGTGGGGGCGGGCCCAACTACCCGAATATGTGAGGACGCGGGTCGTTGCGGGCGCGGACGACCTTCCAACTCCCGTCATCCCGCACGTGGTCCGGGATCCAGTCTTCCGCGAGAGCGACGCGCCCCGGATGTGCGGCGCGGTGGATTCCGGCTCACGTCCGGGATGACCGTGGAGCGGAAGCGCGCGTCACGGTAACGAAGCGCCTGTCCCCACCGCGCGCAATAAACGCGGGCGGCGGGGTTGACGCGACCGCGCCCGAGCCGCGACAGCGGGGCATGCGGTTCAGCCCTCCCGGTCTCGCCTCCGCCGCGCTGCTCGCGCTGCTCGCGCCGGGCGCCGCCGCGGCCGCGACGGGCGACCTCGGCGCGTACATGAAGGCGCGCGCCGCCGCGGCGGACGGCGCGGTCACCACCGCCACGCGCGACTATGCCCGCGCGCTCGCCGCCGCGCCCGACAATGCCGTGGTCGCGGTGCGCGCCTATCGCGAGGCGGTGCGCGGGGGTGACCTCGCGCTCGCCGATCGCGCCGCCGCCTCGCTCGCCGACCAGGGTGTCGCGCCCGCCGACGCCGCGCTGCTCGCGCTCGCCCGCGCCGCGCGGACGGGCGACCGCGTCGCGGCGAGTGCCGCGATCGCGCGGCTGCGCGACGACCAGCTTCGCATCCTCGCCGCGCCGCTCGCCGCCTGGGCCGCGCTCGACGCGGGCGGTGACGCGTTCGCCCCGCTCGCGCGCGCGGCCGCCGACGCGGTCTCGCGCCGCTTCGTCGAGGAGACCCGCGCGCTGCTGCTGATCGCCACCGGCAAGGTGGCGGAGGGCGAGGCGGCGCTGCGCCCGCTGCTCGGCAACGACCTAGCCAGCCAGGACCATCGCGTCGCCGCGGCGCGGCTGCTGCTCGGGCGCGGCGAGCGGCAGGCGGCGGCGCGTCTGCTCGCCGTCGGCGGCGAGTCGGCGATCACGACGCTGCGCGCCGCCGCGGCCGACCCCGCGCTCGCCGCGCGCTACGCCGCCGCGCCCTCGCTCGCGTTCGGCGCCTCCTATCTGTTCACGCGCGTCGCCTCGGACCTGGCGGTGGGCGCGCCCGGCCCGCTCACCTACACGCTGCTCCAGGCCGCGCTGCGCGCCGAGCCGGGCAACGACCGCGCCCGCGTGCTGCTCGCCGGCGTGCTCGCGCGCGACGACGCGGTCGACCAGGCGCTGGCGGTGCTCGACGCCGTGCCACCGACCAGCCTCTACGCGCAGATCGCCGCGACCGGCCGCGTCCAGCTGCTCGCGGACGACGGGCGCGACGCCGAGGCGCTCACCGCCGCGCGGGCGCTCGGCACCGCGCCCGACGCCGCGACCGAGGACGTGCAGCGGCTCGCGGACCTCAACGTCCGCCTCGGCCGCCCCGGCGAGGCGGTGCCGCTCTACCGCCGCCTGCTCGATCGCGCCGGCACGGGTGCCGACTGGGCCGACTGGCTGCAGTACGGCGCCGCGCTCGACGAGGCGAAGCGCTGGGACCAGGCGCTACCCGCGCTGGAGCAGGCGGTGCGGCTGGGGCCGAGCGAGCCGCTCGCGCTCAACTATCTCGGCTACGCGCTGGTGCAGCGGCGCGAGCGGCTGGGCGCGGCGCAGAAGCTGCTGGAGCGCGCCGCCGCGCTGAAGCCCGACGACGCCGCGATCGCCGACTCGCTCGGCTGGGCGCTGCTGGTGCGCGGCCAGCGCGCGCGCGCGCTGTCGCTGCTCGAACAGGCCGCGCTGGGCGACCCCGCCAACGCCGAGATCGGCGAGCATCTCGGCGACGCGTATTGGACGTCGGGGCGGCGCTACGAGGCGCGCTACGCCTGGACCGCGGCGCGCCAGGTCGCCGACGCCGACGGCGCCGCCCGGCTCGACGCCAAGATCGCGCGCGGCATCGGGTCGCTGCGATGAGCGCGGCCGCGGCGGCCGCGACGGCGGCGGCGGTGCTGGTCGAGCCCGCGCCGGCGAAACTCAACCTCGCGCTCCACGTCCGCGCGCGCCGCGCCGACGGCTATCACGAGCTGGAGACGCTGTTCGCCTTCGCGCGCGACGGCGACACGGTGACGCTCGCGCCCGCCGAGCGCGACACCTTCCGCGTCACCGGGCCGTTCTCGGAGATCGTGGGCGACGACGCCGACAATCTCGTCGTCCGCGCGGTCGCGGCGTTCCGCGCCGCCTTCGGCGTGGACGAGCGCTACGCGATCACGCTCGACAAGCGGCTGCCGGTCGCCTCCGGGATCGGCGGCGGCTCGGCGGACGCGGCGGCGACGCTCCGCGCGCTCGCGCGGCACCGCGGCATCGCGCGCGACGACACGCGGCTCGACGCGGTCGCGCGCGCGCTCGGCGCCGACGTTCCCGCCTGCCTGCTCGGTCGCGCCGCGCTCGGCACCGGGCGCGGCGACGACCTCGTCGCGATCGCGGGGCTGGGCGATCGTCCCGCGCTGCTCGTCAACCCGCTCGAGAAGGTGTCCACCGCCGCGGTGTTCGCGCGCTGGGACGGCATCGACCGCGGCGGTGTGGGGGAGGGGGGCACGCTGGCGCGGGCGCTGGTGGGACGCAACGATCTCCAGCCCGCCGCGGAGGCGATCGCGCCCACGGTGCGCGACCTGCTCCGGGCGCTGGCGAACCAGCCCGGCGTGATCCTCGCGCGCATGTCGGGCTCGGGCGCCACCTGTTTCGCGCTGTTCGACGAGGTCAGGGCGCGCGACGTCGCGGCGCGCGCGATCTCCGCCCAGCGACCGGGCTGGTGGCAGCTGGCGACCACGGTGGCATGATCGCGCTCGACGTCCTGGAGGATGTCGCGGTCGTCTCGCTCGAGCGGCCCGCCGCGCGCAACGCGCTGCCGACCGGCGCGTGGCAGGCGCTCGCCGCCATCCTCCAGACGCTGCCGACGAGCGCGCGCGCGCTGCTGCTGCGCTCGGCCGTGCCCGGGGTGTTCTGCGCGGGCGCCGACCTCGTCGACCTCGCGCGGCTGGTCGACGATGTCGACGCGCGGACCGAGTTCCGGCTCGCGCTGGAAGACGCCGTCGGCGCGCTCGCGGCGCTGTCGATCCCGACCGTGGCGGCGGTGGAAGGCGGCTGCTTCGGGGCGGGCGTGGCGCTGGCGCTCGGCTGCGACCTGATCGTTGCCTCGCCCGCCGCGCGGTTCGGCGTCCCGCCGGCGCGCCTGGGGATCGGCTATCCCGTCGCGGACGTCGCGCGATTGGCGCAGCGGGTCGGCCGCGCGCAGGCGGCGCGGCTGCTGTTCACCGCCGGCTCGATCGACTCGGCAGAGGCGCTGCGGATCGGGTTGATCGACATGATCGGCGACGCCGCCAAGGTGGTCGACGAGATCGTGCGCAACGACGAGACGGCGCTGTGGCTGCTCAAGCGCACGCTCGACGACCCGCTCGACGAGTCGCTCGATACCGCCTTCGAGGATTCGTTCGCGGGCGCGCGCTTCGCCGCCGGCGTCGCCCACTATCGCGGCAAGGCTTGATATCGCAGTGTAGTTCTCTACTTGTTCTCTCGGAACAAAGAGAATACACCATCGCGGTGCGTTGAACGCGACGCGCGGTTGCTCTAGCGAAAGGGTCCACGGCAATGGCCGCCAAACTTCAGGTGATCGATACCGGCATGGCTACCGCGAACGCAGACCGTCAGAAGGCGCTCGACGCCGCGCTGGCGCAGATCGACCGCGCCTTCGGCAAGGGCTCGGCGATGAAGCTCGGACAGAAGGAGACGATGCAGGTCGAGGCGATCTCGACCGGCTCGCTCGGGCTCGACATCGCGCTGGGCGTCGGCGGGCTGCCGCGCGGCCGCGTGATCGAGGTGTACGGGCCGGAGAGCTCGGGCAAGACGACGCTGGCGCTCCACGTCATCGCCGAGGCGCAGAAGAACGGCGGCACCGCCGCCTTCGTCGACGCGGAGCACGCGCTCGACCCGGTCTATGCCAAGAAGCTGGGCGTCAACATCGACGAGCTGATCGTGTCGCAGCCCGACACCGGCGAGCAGGCGCTCGAGATCGTCGACACGCTGGTGCGCTCCAACGCGATCGACGTGCTGGTGGTCGACTCGGTCGCCGCGCTGGTACCGCGCGCCGAGATCGAGGGCGAGATGGGCGACAGCCACGTCGGCTTGCAGGCGCGGCTGATGTCGCAGTCGCTGCGCAAGCTCACCGGCTCGATCAGCCGCTCGCGCTGCATGGTGATCTTCATCAACCAGCTGCGCATGAAGATCGGCGTCATGTACGGGAATCCGGAGACGACGACAGGCGGCAACGCGCTGAAATTCTACGCCTCGGTCCGGCTCGACATCCGTCGCACCGGCGCGATCAAGGACCGCGACGAGGTGATCGGCAACGCCACGCGCGTGAAGGTCGTCAAGAACAAGGTCGCGCCGCCCTTCAAGCAGGTCGAGTTCGACATCATGTACGGCGAGGGCATCTCCAAAATCGGCGAGATCCTCGACATCGGCGTCAAGGCGGGGCTCGTCGAGAAATCGGGCGCGTGGTTCTCCTATGACTCGGTGCGGATCGGGCAGGGGCGTGAGAACGCCAAGACCTTCCTGCGCGACAATCCCGAGATGATGCAGCGGCTGGAGAAGGCGATCCGCGCGCGCACCGAGCAGGTGGCCGACGGCATGATGGCCGGGCCGAGCGAGGACGACGACGTCTGATCCGCGCGGTCGTCGGGCGCGGCGGGGGCGGCGGGGTCGTGCGGCGAGCCGAACGTGGTCGGCAGTCCGCTCCCGCCTTCGGCCGTCCGCGGGGATGGGCGGGAGGCTGATCGATGACCTCGGGTGCGGAATGGAGCGCGCGTGTCGGGGCGACCTGGGCGGCGGAGTGGCAGCGCACCGAGCGCGCCTTCGCCGATATCGCCGGCGTCCTGGACCCGGTAATCGCCTCGGTGGCGCCGGCGAGCGGGCGGGCCGCGGACGTCGGCTGCGGCGTCGGGAGCACCGCGCTGACGCTCGCCGCGGCCCGGCCTGGGCTGCGTGTCACGGGGATCGACCTCGCCGCGCCGCTCGTCGCCGTCGCGCGGGAGCGTGCGGGCACCCTCGCCAGCCCCACGGAGGATCGCGCCGACGATGATCGCCGCGTTGACTTCCGTCTCGGTGACGCCGCCGCGGTGCTGCCGACACTCGCCCCGCTCGATCTGATCGTCTCGCGGCACGGCGTCATGTTCTTCGACGATCCCGTCGCGTCCTTCGCGGCGATGGCGCGGGCCGCGCGGCCCGGCGCGCCGCTCGTCTTCTCCTGCTTCAGGGCGCGCGAGGAGAATGACTGGGCGAGCGCGCTCGACGCCGCGGTCGGCGCGACACCCGGCCCGACGGGCTCCTACGCCCCTGGACCGTTCGGGCTCGCCGATCGCGCGCGGACCCAGGATATCCTCGCCGCCGCCGGGTGGCGGGACGCGGATGCGACCGGCCATGACGTGCGTTACCTGGTCGGCGGCGGCGACGACCCGATCGCCGACGCGCTCGCCTTCTTCCGCCGTATTGGTCCTGCCGCCGCAGTGCTCGCCGCGGCGGCGCCGGACGAGCAGGCGGCGATCGAGCGGCGGATCGCGGCGGTGCTCGCCGCGCGGATACGCGACGGCGCCGTCGCGTTCACCGCAGCGATCTGGATCTGGGTCGCGCGCGCCGGGGAGCCACTATGACGATCGTCGTCCACCATCTCGAGAACTCGCGTTCGCAGCGCGTGCTGTGGCTGCTCGAGGAACTCGGGCTGCCCTATGAGGTGGAGCGCTACGCGCGCGACGCCAAGACGATGCTGGCACCGCCCGAGCTGCGCCGGGTCCATCCGCTCGGCAAATCGCCGGTCATTGAGGACCGCGACGACGCCGCGGAGGGCGAGCGCGGTCGGGTCGTCGCCGAGACCGGCGCGATCGTCGAGT
This sequence comes from Sphingomonas folli, assembly GCF_019429525.1. Taxonomy (GTDB): domain Bacteria; phylum Pseudomonadota; class Alphaproteobacteria; order Sphingomonadales; family Sphingomonadaceae; genus Sphingomonas; species Sphingomonas folii. Next base: position 233,343 of record NZ_JAHXZL010000001.1, read on the forward strand.
ATCTGGTCGACCGTGCCGATGGGAGGCTGGGCGCCCCGGCGAAGCGCGACGACGCGCTGCGCTATCGTTTCTGGCTCCATTATGCCGAGGGCTCGATGATGCCGCCGCTGCTGCTCAAGCTGGTGCTCTCCCGGCTGCCACTGATCGGCAGGCGCGCGGTGACTCGAGTCCAGCCGATGATCGACCGTCACCTCGATTTTGTCGAGGAGTCGCTGGTGGAGCGGCCGTGGTTCGCGGGCGAGGCGTTCACCGCGGCGGATATCATGATGAGCTTCCCGCTCGAGGCGGCGCGTCACCGCGCGGGCCTAGGCGAGTCGCGGCCGGCGACGGCGGCGTGGCTCGCGAAGATCCATGCCCGCCCGGCCTATCAGCGCGCGCTCGCGCGCGGCGGCCCTTATGCCTATGCGCGGTGAGGCGTAGCGCGGGACTGGTCGACGCGCGCCGTCGCTCCCTCCCTATCCGACGGCGGTCTAGAGGGGCGGAGGCGACCAGCCGCCTCCTGCTGGCCTGTAGAGGGGAGGCAGCCGCCCGTCAGCGCGCCGCCGTGTCCGCCAGCGCGTGGCGCACGACCGGGGTCACACGATCCGCGATCCGCGCGACGCCGCGCGCGTTGGGGTGGACCCCGTCGGGAAGCATCAGCGCCCTGTCGCCGAGCACGCCGTCGAGGATGAACGGGTACAAGGGCGCGTGATGCTGCTTCGCCAGTTCGGGGTAGATCGCGTTGAAGCGCGCCGCATAGTCCGGCCCCAGGTTGGGCGGCGCGAGCATCCCGGTCAGCACCACCGGCACCTTCCGCTTCCGCAACTCGTCGAGCATCGCCGCGAGATTGTCGCGCGTCACCCCGGGGTCGAGCTGGCGCAGCACGTCGTTGCCGCCCAGCCCCAGCAGCACCAGGTCGGGCGCCTTGCCCAGGCGATCGAGCGTGTAGCCGAGCCGTCGGCGCCCGTCGGCGCTGGTGTCACCCGAGACGCCCGCGTTGACCAGCCGCGCGTTGATCCCGGCCGCCCGCAGCCGCGCCTGGATCGCGTCGGGCAGGCTCTGCCCGCGGCTCAGCCCATAGCCGGCGTAGAGGCTGTCGCCGAGGGCGAGCACGATCCGCTCGGGGCCGCTCACCGGCACGGTGGCGACCGGGGCGGGCGCGGCCGTCGCGTCGTTGCCGCCGACGCGCGGGCCATGGGGCGCGCCCTCGTCGCGCGGCGAGCAACCGGCGATCGCCAGCGTGGCTTGGAGAAGCGCCGCCGGCACCGCATATGTCAGATATGATCGCGTCACTTATGCCCCGGCCCCGCTGATGTCGCCGCCGGATATGGTCATCGCCGCGCGCGATGTAAGGCTCACCCTGGGGGGCGCCGAGCCGGTCGAGATCCTGCGCGGGGTGGATCTCCAGGTCGCCGCGGGCGAGAGCGTGGCGCTGCTCGGCGCCTCGGGGTCGGGCAAGTCGTCGCTGATGGCGGTGCTCGCCGGGCTGGAGCGCGCCACGTCGGGCAGCGTCGAGGTGACGGGGCTCGACTTCGCCGCGCTCGACGAGGACTCGCTCGCGGTGGCGCGGCGCGGGCGGATCGGCGTCGTGCTCCAGGCCTTCCACCTGTTGCCGACGATGACCGCGCGCGAGAACGTGATGGTGCCGCTGGAGCTGCAGGGCGCCGGTGACGCGCGCGCGCGCGCCGAGGCGGAGCTGGACGCGGTGGGGCTGGGGCATCGGCTCGGCCATTATCCCGCTCAGCTCTCGGGCGGCGAGCAGCAGCGCGTCGCGATCGCGCGCGCGCTGGCGCCGCGCCCCTCGCTGGTGTTCGCCGACGAGCCGACCGGCAACCTCGACGCCGCGACGGGGACGCGCGTCATGGACCTGTTGTTCGAGCGCCGGGCCGCCACCGACGCCAGCCTCGTCATCATCACCCACGACCCGGCACTGGCGCGACGCTGCGACCGGATCGTCGAGCTCGCCGACGGCCGCCTGCGATGAGGGGCTGGGCGCTGGCCTGGCGGCTCGCCCGGCGCGAGCTGTCGCTCCGTTTCAAGGGCCTGCGCCTGCTGCTGCTCTGCCTGTTCCTCGGCGTCGGCGCGCTGGCGGCGATCGGCAGCCTGACCCAGGCGATCACCGGCGAGCTGGCCGCGCGCGGGCGCGTGCTCCTCGGCGGGGACGTCGAGTTCGCGATCTCGCAGCGCGCCGCCGATCCCGGTGAGCGCGCCGCGATCGCGCGGCTCGGGCGCGTGTCCGAGACGGTCCGGATGCAGTCGATGGCGGTGGCGCGCGACGGCGCCACCGCGCCGGTGCAGCTCAAGGCGGTCGACCCGGCCTATCCGCTCTACGGTCGGCTCACGCTCGCGGGGGGACGAGTGACGCGAGTCACCGCCGTCGACGCCGCCTATGTCGCGCCCGCGCTGGTGGAGCGGCTCGGGCTGCGCGTCGGCGACCCGCTGCGGCTCGGCGCGGCCACCTTCCGTGTCACCGGCGTGATCGCGGACGAGCCCGACCGGCTGAGTGAGGGCTTCAGCTTCGGCCCGGTGGTGCTGGTGTCGAGCGCCGGGCTGGCGCGCACGGGCCTGGTACAGCCGGGCAGCCTCTACGAGACCAAGTATCGCGTCGCGATCGGCGCGCGCGATCCCGCCGCGACGGTGGCGGGATTCGGCAGGCGCTATGCCGCGGCGGGGTGGGAGACGCGGACGCGCGACCGCGCCTCGCCGGGTGCCAGCCGCTTCATCGCGCGGATGGGCGAGTTCCTCACGCTGGTCGGGCTCGCCGCGCTGGTGATCGCGGGGATCGGCGTCGGCAACGGCGTCTCCTCCTATCTCGAGCAGCGCCGCGCCAGCGTGGCGATGCTCAAGGTGCTCGGCGCGACGTCGGCGACGGTGACGCGAGTCTATCTGATCCAGGTGCTCGCGGTGGCGGGGGTGGGGATCGCGCTCGGGCTCGTCGCCGGGCTGGTGGCGGTGCCGCTGGTCGGCGCGCTCGCCGGCGCGGTGCTGCCGGTCGCGCCCGGCTTCGTGGTGGCACCGCTGCCGCTCGCGCTGGCCGCATCGTACGGGCTGCTGATCGCGCTCGCCTTCTGCGCGCCCGCGTTGGTCGCGGCCGGGCGCGTGCCCGCCGCGGCGCTGCTGCGCGGCGTCCACGATCGCCGCGCCCGCGGCGGCCGAGTCGCCGCCGCCTGGATGGGCGCGGCGGGCGCCGCGCTGGTGGCGCTGGTACTGGCGACGAGCGATCGGCCGCTGTTCGCCGCGGGCTTCCTCGGCGCCGCCGCGGCGACGCTGCTGCTGCTGGTCGCGCTCGGTCACGCGGTGCGCTGGCTCGCCGCGCGCGTGCCGCCGCCCCGCCGCCCGCTGCCGCGGCTCGCGCTCGCCGCGCTCCATCGCCCGGGCGCGCGCACCGTCGCGCTGGTGGTGGCGCTGGGGCTCGGGCTGACGCTGTTCGTGCTGCTCGCGACGATCCGCACCAGCCTCGACGGCTATATCACGCGCAGCGTACCCGAGCGCGCGCCCGCCCTGTTCGTGCTCGACGTCGCGCCCGAGCGCGAGCGTGAGTTCCGCGCCGCCGTCGCCGCGGCCGCGCCGAGCGCGGTGATCGCCACCGTGCCGCTGATGCGCGGCACGATCACCGGCTATGCCCGGACGCGGGTCGCCGATCTTGCCGAGATCCCCGAGGGCGCCTGGGCGCTGCGCGGCGAGCGCGGGCTGACCTTCGCCGCGGCGCTGCCCGCGGGCAGCACCCTCAGCGCCGGTCACTGGTGGAGCCCGGCCGAGGCACGACGCCCGCTGGTGTCGGTCGACGAGCGGCTGGCGCAGTCGCTCGGGCTCAGGATCGGCGACCCGTTGACGATCTCGGTACTCGGGCTCGAGCGGACCGCGACGATCGCCTCGTTCCGCCGCATCGCCTGGGACACGCTGGGCTTCAACTTCGTGCTGGTGTTCTCGCCCGGCGCGCTGGCCGACGTGCCGCACAATCTCGCCGCGACGATCGACATGCCCGCGGCGCGCACCGGCGCGGTGACGCGCGCGCTGCTGCCGCGCTTTCCCTCGCTGTCGGTGATCGAGGTGGGCGGGGTGCTCGCGCAGGTGCAGACCGTGGTGCGTCAGATGGCCACCGCGATCGCCGCCGCGGCGGGGGTAGCGGTGCTCGCCGGCGTCGCGGTGCTGGTCGGCGCCATCGCGGCGGCGCGCGCGACGCGGACGTATGACGCGGTGGTGCTCAAGGTGCTCGGCGCCACGCGGCGGCAGGTGCTGGTGATGCAGCTGCTCGAATATGCGCTGCTGGCGCTGGTGGCGGCGGCGGTGGCGCTGCTGCTCGGCGTGGCGGGGGGCTGGTACGTCGTGACGCAGCTTTTCGGCTTCGAGTGGCTGCCCGACTGGGGCGCGGTCGCGTCGACCCTGCTGGTCGGCGTGGTCGCGACCGTGGCGATCGGCGTGGCGGGCAGCCTGCCGGTGTTGCGCGCACGGCCCGCCGCGGCGCTGCGCGAGCTGTAGCGAACGGCACCGGCGCCATGCTGAGTCTCCCTCATCGCCTTCCTGAGCGGAGCGATTGATCCTCATCGGCCCGCCGCGCGTTACGATTATCGCCAGTCGACAGGGACTTGGACGCTGCGCCCGGGAGGGCAGGAAGAGGGATACCGGCGATGTCGGACACAGCAGGATTCGCGCTCTCGCGCCGCGGGGTGCTCGCCGGGAGCGCCGCCAGCGCGGTCGCCGCCGCGGCCCCGGCCGAGGCGGCACTGCAGCGCATGCCAGCGAGCGCGACGCCGACCATGCCGGTGCGCCTCACCGTCAACGGCGAGAAGCGCGAGCTGGCGCTCGACCCCCGCACCACCCTGCTCGACGCGCTGCGCGAGCATCTCCACCTCACCGGCACCAAGAAGGGCTGCGACCACGGCCAGTGCGGCGCCTGCACCGTCATCGTCGAGGGGCGGCGGATCAACTCGTGCCTCAGCCTCGCGCTCCAGCACGAGGGTGACGAGATCACCACGATCGAGGGGCTCGGCACCCCCGGCAAGCTCCACCCGATGCAGGCCGCGTTCGTGAAGCACGATGGCTATCAGTGCGGCTATTGCACGCCGGGGCAGATCTGCTCGGCGGTGGCGGTGCTCGACGAGATCAAGCGCGACGTACCCAGCCATGTCCAGGGCGACCTCACCGCCAAGGCGCGTTTCAGCAACATGGAACTGCGCGAGCGGATGAGCGGCAACATCTGCCGCTGCGGCGCCTATTCGAACATCGCCGAGGCGGTGGCCGACGTGGCGGGAGAGCGCGCATGAGGAGCTTCACCTACGAGCGCGCCACCGATGCGGTCGCCGCGGCGCGCGCGGTGGCGCAGCGGCCCGGCGCCAAGTTGCTGGCGGGCGGCACCAACCTGCTCGACCTGATGAAGCTGGAGATCGAGACGCCGACGCACCTCGTCGACGTGCAGGACCTCGGCTTCGACACGATCGAGAAGACCAGCGAGGGTGGCTTGTGCATCGGCGCGCTGGTGACCAACACCGACCTCGCCGCCGACGCGCGCGTGCGGCGCGACTACGGGGTGCTCAGCCGCGCGATCCTCGCGGGCGCCTCGGGCCAGCTGCGCAACAAGGCCTCGACCGCGGGCAATCTGCTCCAGCGCACGCGCTGCCCCTATTTCTACGACACCAACATGGCGTGCAACAAGCGCAAGCCTGGCTCCGGATGCGCCGCCATCGGCGGCTATTCGCGCCAGCTCGGCGTGATCGGGGTGAGCCCGTCGTGCATCGCCACCTTCCCCGGCGACATGGCGGTGGCGATGCGCGTGCTCGACGCGGTGGTGGAGACGGTCGACGCGGGCGGCCAGCGCCGCAGCATCCCGATCGCCGACTTCCACCGGCTATGGGGCGACCATCCGGAGCAGGATACGACGCTGCGCCCGGGCGAGCTGATCACCGCGGTGGTGCTGCCCAGGCCGCTCGGCGGCGAGCATTTCTACGAGAAGGTACGCGACCGCGCATCCTACGCTTATGCCCTGGTGTCAGTCGCGGCGGTGATCCAGCGCGACGGCAGCGGGCGGGTGGCGTTCGGCGGCGTCGCGCCCAAGCCGTGGCGCGTCGAGGCGGCCGAGGCGCTGCTGCCGCAGGGTGCCGCCGCGGTGACCGCGCGCGCCTTCCAGGGCGCGACGCCGACCAAGGACAATGCGTTCAAGCTGCCGCTGGCGACACGCGCGCTCGCCGCGGTGCTCGCCCAGGCGGGCACTCCCGCGCAGAAGAGGGGCTAAGGGCCATGAAGTTCGACACACCGGCCGGCACCAATCCGATCGACACCATGGCGGTGGTCGGCCGCGCGCACGACCGCATCGACGGTCCGCTCAAGACCAGCGGCACAGCACCCTACGCCTATGAGCACCATGACGTCGCCGCGAACCAGGCCTATGGCTACGTCGTCGGCGCGGCGGTGGCCAAGGGGCGCATCCGCGCGCTCGACACCGCCGCCGCCAAGGCCGCCCCGGGCGTGATCGCGGTGGTCACCGCCGCCGACGCGGGCAAGCTCGGCAAGGGCAAGTACAACACGGTCAAGCTGTTCGGTGGCCCCGAGGTAGACCATTACCATCAGGCGATCGCGCTGGTCGTGGCGGAGACGTTCGAGCAGGCGCGCGCCGCCGCCGCGCTGGTGCGCGTGGATTATGCGCGCACCGCCGGCCGTTTCGACCTCGACACCGCGCTCAAGACCGCGCCGCTCACGGGTGGCGACAGCGCCGAGGGCAGCGGCGCCCCGCCGGTCGATCGCACCGGCCAGTTCGAGCAGGCTTTCGCCGCCGCGCCGGTCAAGCTCGACCAGCATTACATCACCCCCGACCACAGCCACGCCATGATGGAGCCCTTCGCGTCGCTGGCGACGTGGGAGGGCGACTCGCTGACGGTGTGGACCTCCAACCAGATGATCGACTGGGGCCGCGGCGATCTCGCCACCACCTTGGGCATGCCCAAGGAGAAGGTGCGCCTGATCTCACCCTATGTCGGTGGCGGCTTCGGCGGGAAGCTGTTCCTGCGCGCCGACGCGGTGCTGGCGGCGCTCGGCGCGCGGGCGGCGGGACGTCCGGTCAAGGTCGCGCTCACCCGGCCGCAGATGGCCAACAACGCCACCCACCGGCCGGCGACGCGCCAGCGCATCCGCATCGGCGCGACGCCCGACGGCACGATCACCGCGATCGCGCATGAGAGCGGCTCGGGCGATCAGCCCGGCGGCGGTCCCGAGACCGCGGTCAACCAGACCAAGCTGTTGTACGCCGGCAAGAACCGGCTCACCGCGATGCGGCTGGCGGTGCTCGACCTGCCCGAGGGCAACGCCATGCGCGCGCCGGGCGAGGCGCCGGGAATGATGGCGCTCGAGATCGCGATCGACGAGATGGCCGAGCAGCTCAAGCTCGACCCGATCGAGTTCCGGATTCGCAACGACACGATGGTCGATCCCGAGAAGCCCGAGCGTCGCTTCTCCGAGCGGCAGCTGGTGCGCTGCCTGCGCGAGGGGGCGCAGCGCTTCGGCTGGTCCCGGCGCAGCGCGACGCCGGCGCAGGCGCGCGACGGGCGCTGGCTGGTCGGCATGGGCGTGGCCTCGGCGTTCCGCAACCACATCAATTATCCCTCGGGCGCGCGTGTGCGGCTTGGGCGCGACGGGCGCGTGACGGTCGAGACCGACATGACCGACATCGGAACCGGCAGCTACACGATCATCGCCCAGACCGCGGCCGAGATGATGGGCGTGCCGATGGAGCAGGTGACCGTGAAGCTCGGGGATTCCGCTTTCCCCGTGTCGGCCGGCTCGGGCGGGCAGTTCGGCGCGGCCAACGCCACCGCGGGGGTCTATGCCGCGTGCGTCAAGCTGCGCGAGGCGGTGGCGCAGCGCGTCGGCGTCAACTCGGCCGATGCGCGCTTCTCCGGCGGCAAGGTGGTGTCGGGCAACCGTACGGTGCCGCTTACCGCGGCGGCGGCGCAGGGCGAGCTGACGGGCGAGGACAAGATCGAATATGGCGGGCTCGACAAGACGTGGCAGCTCTCCACCTTCGGTGCGCATTTCGTCGAGGTGGGCGTCGACGCGTACACCGGCGCGGCGCGGCTGCGGCGTATGCTGGCGGTGTGCGCGGCGGGTCGGATCATCAATCCGAAGTCGGCGCGCAGCCAGGTGATCGGGGCGATGACGATGGGGGTCGGCTCGGCGCTGATGGAGGAGCTGGCGGTCGACACGCGCTTCGGCCTGTTCATCAATCACGACCTCGCGACCTACGAGGTGCCGGTCCACGCCGATATCCCGCACCAGGACGTCGTGTTCCTCGACGAGGCCGACGACAAGGCCAACCCGATGAAGGCCAAAGGGGTCGGCGAGCTCGGCCTGTGCGGGGTCGGCGCGGCGGTGGCGAACGCGATCTACAACGCCACCGGCGTGCGCGTGCGTGACTATCCGGTCACACTCGACAAACATCTGTCGGGACTACCCGCACTCGTCTGAGCCGCACGGCCCCTGGACCGCGACGCGCTCGCTCGAGAGAGCGGGCGCGTTCGTGCGTCTGGCTCGTCGCGCGCCCATCACAAATGGCTGTAAGTGCTCGACGTTACGTCGCCGCATGATGAAAATCGCCGGCAACGGTGCACAACAATAAAGAAATTAGAAAGTTAAATAGGTTTGGCGGGGCACTTTTGTCCGATCAATCCGCGCTGAGATTATACCGTCAGTTCAGTTGACAGCGGCATTCAACTTGATAGCGTTATCACATCTGGTGACTCCACAGGGGCGCCGGTCGTGCCTGCGGGAGGTCCCGCAGCAGCGCTGTAGGGGGGGGATGATGAAGCGTCTTAACGTGCTGTCGAAGCTTGCTCTGTCCACGTCGCTTGGGGCGCTGGCGATCGCCGCCGCACCCGCGCTGGCGCAGACCACCGGCGGCGAGCCGGCGGCGACCAACGCCCAGCCCGGCGGCGGCCAGGCGGTCGACAGCGATACCGCGCGCTCGGGCTCGGTCGCCGATCAGGAGAATGGCGCGGTCGACGACATCGTCGTCACCGGCGTCCGCGCCAGCCTCGATCGCGCCATCGCGATCAAGCGCGACTCGCCGGGCGTCGTCGACGCGATCTCGGCCGAGGACATCGGCAAGTTCCCCGACACCAACCTCGCCGAGTCACTGCAGCGCATCACCGGCGTGTCGATCAACCGCGTCAACGGCGAGGGTTCGCAGGTCTCGGTCCGCGGCTTCTCGGGCGGCTTCAACCTCGTCACCATCAACGGCCGTCAGCTGCCCGCGACCAACATCGACACCAGCGGCGGCAACCTGTTCGCGCGCGGCGCCGGTCGCTCGTTCGACTTCCAGAACATCGCCTCGGAAGGTGTCAGCGGGCTGGAGGTCTACAAGACCGGTCGCGCCTCGGTTCCCACCGGTGGCATCGGTGCGACGATCAACATCAACACGCGCAAGCCGCTCGACTCGCGCGAGACCGGCGTGACCGGCTCGATCGGCGCCAAGGCACTGTACGATACCTCGGTGGAGAAGGCGGTCGGCGACAAGCACCGTGTCACGCCCGAGGTCTCGGGCCTGCTCAACTATAAGAACGAGGAGGGCACCTTCGGCGCCGCGGTGTTCGGCAGCTACCAGCTGCGTTACTCGGCCTCGGCACAGTCCAACCCGAACTATTGGAACGTCATCCCCACCGCCGATTTCTTCAACCCCGGCACGTTCATCAACTCGACCACGGTGCTGGACGGCAACCGCCCGACCGCGCCCTACGTGCTGGTGCCCAACGACAGCCGCTACCAGTTCTCCGAGAACCGGCGCGAGCGCATCAACTTCCAGGGCGTGCTGCAATTCCGCCCGACCGACACGCTCGAGTTCACCGTCGATAGCCTGTTCGCGCAGAACCGACTGCGCGAGCAGCGCAGCGAGCAGACCAACTGGTTCAACCGCCCCTTCAGCGAAGTCCGCTTCGACGACAATCCGAACATGGCGACCGCGATCTTCCTGCGCGACTATCTGCCGACCAGCCCGAAGGACGAGGGCTTCGAGCAGCAGCAGGCCGCGACCAAGGCGCGTCTCGCCTCGGTCGGCCTCAACGCCAAGTGGGATTTCGCCCCGAACTTCACGCTGACGCTCGACGGCCACCACTCGGAGTCGCGCTCGTCGCCCGACAATCCCAACGGGACCACGGCCACCACCGTCGCGCTCGGCGCGCCGGTGATCGCGGGTCACTCGCTCGACTTCAGCACCGGCTTCCCGCAGCAGGCGCAGATCATCAACGACTGCTATCGCGCCACCCCGACCGACGCGCCCAAGGGCAATTGCAACGGCGTGCTCGACATCGGCGACCTGGGCGCCGCGCCGGCGCGGACTATCATCTCGCGCCAGACGCAGCGGATCGACCAGATCCAGGCGCGGCTGGGCTGGGACCTCGGCGGCGGCAGCCGCTTCGACGCGGGCGGTTCGTACACCGACTCGAAGATGCACTCGACCCAGACCCAGACCCAGCAGACGCTGGGCGACTGGGGCCTGCAGAACCCGGGCATCATCCAGCAGCTGGCGCCCGAGTTGGTCCAGCAATATTGCCTGACCTGCAAGTTCGACCACTTCAATCCTGCGTCGGAAGGATCGTCGCTGATCGCCTTCCGCGGCAACGCGATCGACCTCTACAACGTGCTGAGCCCCTATTATACGGGCCTGGGCCAGCCGCCGGCACCGTCGGCGCCGGCGGACGATACCGTGCAGGAGAAGATCTGGGCGGTCTTCGGTCAGTTCACCTGGAACGGCGAGGTCGCCAACCGTCCCGCCAACCTCGTGATCGGCGCGCGCTACGAGCAGACCCGCGTCGTCTCGGACGCGGTGCAGACGTACAACAACATCGTCTGGACCGCGGACAACGACTTCCGCGGCGACGCCAGCGGCGTGTTCACCGCGATCCGCCAGCGCGGCAAATATGAGAACCTGCTGCCCGCGGTCGACTTCAGCATCGAGCCGATCACCAACGTGAAGGCGCGCGTCTCGTTCAGCCGCACGCTGGCGCGGCCCGACTATGGCAATCTGTTCGCCACCGCCTCGGCGGGTGCGCCGGGCCGCCCGACGCTGCTCGGCGGCATCCCGACCGGTAGCACCGGCAACGCCAACCTGCTGCCGCTGCTGTCGGACAACTTCGACCTGTCGCTGGAATGGTATTACAAGCCGTCGAGCTTCGTCTCGATCGGTTTCTTCGACAAGCGCGTCGCCAACTTCCTCGGCACGGGCGTGATCAACCAGAACCTCTTCGGTCTGCGCGATCCCAGCTCGGGCGCGGCGGGTTCGCGCTCGGGCACCGCGGCGGCGTTCCTCCGCTCCAGCGGTTATGACCTGAGCGACGTCAACCTGTTCACCTATACCGCGCTGCTCGTGCAGAACGGCGGCAACCAGGCGGCGGCGACCTCGCAGTTCAACGCCAACTACGTTGCCGGCCGCGGATTGCAGCAGACCTTCGTCGACCAGGTGCTGTCGCAGATCGATATCTCGTCCGACGCCAACGATCCGCTGTTCAACTTCTCGGTCTCGCAGCCGATCAACAATCGCGAGGGCAAGATCCACGGCTTCGAGCTGGCCTGGACCAACTTCTTCGGCAACACGGGCTTCGGCTTCGCGGGCTCGTTCACCAAGGTGAGCGGCGACGTGAACGTCGACCCCTACGCCGACCCGACGGTCAACATCTTCGCGCTCACCGGTCTGGGCAACAGCGCCAACGCCACCGCGATCTATGACAAGAATGGTATCTCGGCGCGCATTGCCTATAATTGGCGCGATAAATACCTCGCCGCTACGAACCAGGGCGGCAACCGCAACCCGCTGTTCGTCGCGCCGTTCGGCACGCTCGACGTCAACATCAGCTACGACGTGAACGACACGATCGCGGTCACGCTGGAGGGGATCAATCTCACGAGCGAGAGCGTGAAGACCTATGGCCGCACCGAGCGCAACCTCGTGTTGGCGCAGGAGCTGAAGCCCCGCTTCCTGCTGGGCGCTCGCTACAAGTTCTGAGCGCGAGGGGAGGGGATCGCCCGGAGGCGGTCCCCTTCGTCGCTCCAGGAACGAGGGTCTCTCCTTCACCATCGTCATCCCGAACCCGTTTCAGGATCCACCGTCCCGCGAGCGCGTCAGCCTTCGACGTCGAGGCACGGTGGATCCCGACACGAGTTCGGGATGACGGCTGTTCTCCGGGTCAGCGCGGTGGACCAAAACGCCGCTTCCGTGCCGCATGGCTCTGGTGCACAACGCCCGGGGAGAGGGCGGCGCCGCCGCGTCGAGAGAGTCGCATGAACCGAGTCCTGCTCAACAACGTCGATCATGCCGAGCTGCGGGTGGCGCCGCGCGTCGGCGCCGATCATGGCGACCGCGCCAATCAGCTGCCGATCTTCCCCGCCGAGTTCGAGCAGGCGCAGCGCGACTTCCCGATCCTGTTCCGCCGTGACGGTGACTCGATCGACGCCATCGTGCTACTGGGGCTCGACCCCGACGAGAATCTTTTCCTGGGCGAGCAGGGCTGGACCAGCCGCTACGTCCCCGCGGTGCAGCGCCGCGGCCCCTTCTCGATCGGGGTGGCGGCCGGTGCCAGCGATGCCGAGCCGATGGTCCACGTCGACCTCGATGACCCGCGCGTCGGCGACGACGGCGGTCTCCCGCTCTTCCTGCCGCACGGCGGCGACGCGCCCTACCTGCAGCACGTCGCAGCGGCGCTGCGCGTGATCTACGAGGGCTCGCAGCAGGCGCGCGCGACGAACGCCCAGCTCGCCGCGGCGGGGCTGCTGCGCGAGGTGGTGCTCGAGATCGATCTCGGCGACGAGGGCGGTTACAACGTGCCCGGCGTGCTCGCGGTCGACGAGGAGGCGCTCGCCGCGCTGCCCGACGCGGAGGTGGTGCGGCTCCATCGCGCCGGGCTGCTGCGGCTCGCCACGATGGCGGCGGCGTCGCTGGCGAACGTGTCGCGCCTGATCGAGCTGAAGAACAAGAAGCGGGCGGGGGTGTGACCGCGCCGATCACGCACCGCCGCGCGCGGGAGATCGCGGCGAGCGACCCGGCGGCGCGCGACCTCGCCGCGCTAGTCGCGGCGGGCGAGCCGGTGGTGGTGCGCGGGCTCGTCGGGGACTGGCCGCTGGTCGCGGCGGGGCGCGAGGGGCCGCGCGCGCTCGCCGACTATCTGCTCGACTTCTACAACGGCCATCCCGTGGTGGGCTATACCGCGCGCGCCGAGTTGGGCGGGCGCTATTTCTACGACGCGGAGGTGACCCGGCTCGATTTCGAGGGCGAGCGCGTGCGCCTCGACGATTATCTCGCGCGCCTGCTCGCCGCGCTCGGGCGCGACGATGCCGAGTCCTTCTACGTCGGCTCGACCGACCTCGACCTGTTCTTCCCCGGCCTCGCCGACGCCAACCCGCTGCCCGAGGCGGGGTTCGACCGCGCGCTGCGGAGCATCTGGATCGGCAACCGCACCACCGCGGTGGCGCACCACGACATGTCGAACAACGTCGCGGTGGTCGGCGCCGGGCGACGGCGCTTCACGCTGTTCCCGCCCGACCAGGTGGCCAACCTCTACCCCGGTCCGCTCGCGCCGACGCCCGGCGGGCAGGTGGTCTCGATGGTCGACTTCCGCGCCCCAGATCTCGACCGCTACCCGCGCTTCGCCGAGGCGGTCGCGGCGGCGCAGGTGGCCGAACTCGAGCCGGGCGACGCGGTGGTCTACCCCGCGCTGTGGTGGCACCAGGTCGAGGCGCTGGGCGAGCTCAACGTGCTCGTCAACTACTGGTGGAACCAGGCGCCCGCCTTCATGGACACGCCGATGAACACCCTGCTCCACGCGCTGCTCAGCCTGCGCGACCGCCCGGCGGGCGAGAAGGAAGCGTGGCGCGCGATGTTCGACTATTATGTCTTCGGTGATGCCGAGCGGCCGGCGGCGCATCTGCCCGCGCACGCGCGCGGCGCGCTGGCACCGCTCGACGATCTCGGCGCACGGCGGTTGCGCGCCGAGCTGCTGCGGAAGCTCAACCGGTGAGGCCGGTGCGCCGCGTCGTCGTCGCGGGGGGCGGCACCGCGGGCTGGCTCGCCGCCGCGATCCTGACGCGCCAGCTCGGCGCGCTGGTCGAGGTGACGCTCGTCGAGTCCGAGGAGATCGGTACCGTCGGCGTCGGCGAGTCGACGATCCCCACGGTGCGCGCCTTCCACCAGCTGATCGGCATCGACGAGCAGGAATTCGTCCGCGCCACCGGCGCCAGCTACAAGCTCGGGATCTCGTTCGAGGGCTGGTCGCGACCTGACGAGCGTTACCTCCACTCGTTCGGCACGCTGGGCCGGTCGACCTGGATGGCGGACTTCCACCATTTCTGGCTCGAGGCCCGCGCGCAGGGCGTCGCCGGGGAGATCGGCGCTTATTGCGTCGAGCATGAGGCGGCGCGCGCCGGGCGGTTCGCGGGACCCCCCGCGGCCGCGCTCAACTACGCCTTTCACTTCGACGCCGCGCGCTACGCACGCTACCTGCGCGAGCGCTGCGAGAGCGACGGCCTGGTCCGCCTCGAGGGGCGGATCGAGCGCGCCGAGCGCGACGCCGCGGGCGACATCGCCGCGCTGGTGATGGCCGACGGGCGGCGGGTCGAGGGAGATCTCTTCCTCGACTGCACGGGCTTCCGCGCGCTGCTGATCGGTGAGACGCTCGGCGTCGGCTACGAGGACTGGACCGAGTGGCTGCCGACCGACCGCGCGATCGCGGTGCAGACCGCCGCGACCGGTCCCGCGGTGCCGTACACGCGCGCGATCGCGCACGACGCCGGCTGGCAGTGGCGTATCCCGCTGCAACATCGCGTCGGCAACGGCATCGTCTACAGCGGCGCCTATCTCTCCGACGACGCGGCGCGCGCGCGCCTGCTCGACACGGTCGAAGGCGAGGTGCTGATCGAGCCCCGGCTGATCCGCTTCCGCACCGGCCGGCGCGAGCGCGCCTGGGAGCGCAACTGCGTCGCGCTGAGCCTGGCGGGCGGCTTCGTCGAGCCGCTCGAGTCGACCAGCATCCACCTGATCATGATCGCGCTGACCCGGCTGCTCCAGCTCTTCCCCTATGACGGGGTGACCGAGGCGCTGGCGGCACGCTTCAACGACATGGCGCGGCGCGAGATCGAGGGCGTGCGCGACTTCATCATCCTTCACTATCACGTCAACCAGCGCGACGAGCCGTTCTGGCGACGCCTCCGCGACATGCCGCTGCCCGACAGCCTCGCGGCGCGCATCGCGCTGTTCCGCGAGGGCGCGCAGGCGTTCCAGGCGAGCGACGAGCTGTTCACGGTCACGTCGTGGGTGCAGGTGCTGCTCGGCCAGCGGCTGATGCCCGAATCGCACAATCGCGTGGCGCGCATGATGCCGCCGGGGCGGCTGGCCACCACGCTCGCCGATCTCGGCCGCGACGTCGCGCGGCAGGTGTCCGCGCTGCCGCCGCATCAACAATATCTCGATCGGCTCGTGGCACCGGCCACGACGGTGAGCGCGCGCGGCGCGGGGGCGCGCTGATCGTGCCACGTGCGAGCACGGGCAGGTGACAGCGCGGCCGCGGGCGGGCACAGCGGCGCCATGTCCCGCCTCGCCCTCGATCGCGCGTGATCCCCCGCGCGCTGCGCCGCTGGCCCGCCTGGTCGCGCCGGCTCGGCGCGCGCGTGCGCTCGATCGAGCTGCTGTTCGTGCTGGTCGCGATCGTGATCGGCATGGGCGCGGGGCTGCTCACGGTGGTGCAGGGCGCGCTGGCGCGGGCGCTGCAGCATCTCCTCTACCATCTGCCCGACGAGCTGCGTCTGAGCGGCGCGCCCGCGCTCGACTGGCGGCAGCTGCTGGTGCTGCCGCTCGGCGGCGTCGCGCTCGTGCTGTTCAACCGGCTGGTGGGCGCGCGGCGGCGCTCGCTGGTCGACGCGGTCGAGGCGAACGCACTCCACGGCGGGCAGCTCTCCGCGCGCGACAGCGCCATCGTCTCGGGCCAGACGATCCTGTCCAACGGCTTCGGCGCCTCGGTCGGGCTGGAGGCCGCCTACGCACAGCTCGGGGGGCTGATCGCCTCGGCGACCGGCCGTTGGCTGGCGCTGCGCCGGATCGACGTGCGCACGCTGGTGGGCGCGGGCGCCGGTGCCGCCATCGCCGCGGCGTTCGGCGCGCCGCTGGCGGGCGCCTTCTACGCCTTCGAGGTGGTGATCGGCGCCTATACGCCGGCCGCGATCGCGCCCGTGGTCGCCGCCGCGCTGGCGGGATCGCAGGTGGCGCAGCGGCTCGGCACCGTGCCCTATATCGTCGCGGTGGAGCGCGGGCCGGCGATCCACACCTTCGGCTATCTCGTCTACGGCGTCCTCGGGGTGCTCTGCGCCCTGATCGGCATCGCGATCATGCGCTCGGTCGGCGTGGTCGAGGCGCAGACTCGCGCGCGTCTGCCAGGCTGGAGCCGGCCGATCCTCGGCGGCGCGCTGCTGGCGGGGTTGGCCGCGGTGTCGCCGCAGGTGCTCTCCGCCGGGCATAGCGCGCTCCACCTCGACATCACCGCCGCGGTGCCGCTCGCCTTCGTCGCGACGATCCTGCTGACGAAGTCGCTCGCGTCGATCGTGTCGCTCGGCCTCGGCTTCCGCGGCGGGCTGTTCTTCGCCTCGCTGTTCCTCGGCACGTTGGTGGGGCATCTCTACGCCGGCGCGCTCGGCTGGGCGGCGGGGGAGTCGATCCTCAACCCGGGCAACGCCGCGATGGTCGGCATGGCGGCGCTGGCCGTGGCGGTGATCGGCGCGCCTTTCACGATGACGATGCTGGTCCTCGAGGCGACGGGCAATTTCAGCCTGACGGGCGCGGTGTTGGCGGCGAGCCTGGTGTCGTCGACGATCGTGCGACAGTTCTTCGGCTATTCCTTCTCGACCTGGCGGCTCCACCTGCGCGGCGAGACGATCCGCAGCGCGCGCGACGTCGGCTGGGTCAAGGCGCTGACGGCGGGCCGCATGATGCGGCGTCAGCCCAACATGGTCGCTGGCAGCACCGGCGCCGCCGAGTTCCGCCGCCGCTTCCCGCTCGGCTCGACCAAGCGCGTGGTCGTGCTCGACGAGAGCGACCGCTACGCCGGGATCGTCGATCCCGTCGCGGCGCATGACGGGACGGTGCGGGACGACACGCCGGTGCTCGCGCTGGCGCAGGGGCGCGGCGAGATGTTGCGCCCCGAGATGGACATCCGCGCGGTGATGGCGCGGTTCGACGCGGCGCAGCGCGAGGAGCTGGCGGTGGTCGACGAGGCGGGGCGGGTGCTCGGCCTGCTCACCGAGGCGCACGTGCGGCGGCGCTACGGCGAGGAACTGGAGAAGAGCCAGCGCGAGCTGTTCGGCGAGGCCTGACCCCCCATCTGGGGGCGTTGTCGTGGCGGTGCCGGGTCGCTAGCCTCCTCGTCACAAGAGGATGGGGAGGACAGGATGATAGGCCGGGTCGCGCGCGCGTGCTGCGCGCTGTTGTTGATGGCGGCATCGCCCGCGACGGCGCAGACCGCGCCTTACTCGTCGCTCACGGTGTTCGGCGACAGCCTCGTCGACGCGGGCAATATCCGCGCGCTCGGGCTCGGCGCCGATCCCGCGCTGGGATATGCCAATGGCCGTTTCACTAACGGCTACGACTATACCGACCTGCTCAGCATCGCGATGTACGGCACGCCCACGCGCGCCTCGCTGCTGGGCGGCAGCAACTATGCCTTCGGCGGCGCGCGCGCGAGCGACACCAGCGGGGTGCCCGACGCGCGCGCGCAGGTCGCCGCGTACGGGGCCGCGCTCGCGAGCGGTAAGACGGTCGACCCCACGGGGCTCTACGTCCTCAATTTCGGCGGCAACGACGTGTTCGCAGCGGTCGCGCCGGGAGCGCCGGCGGGCTATACCAGCGACACCGCCTTCCTGCTGGACGCCGCGTCGCAATATGCCGCGGCGGTGCAGGATCTCGCCGACCTCGGCGCGCGCAACATCCTCGTCACCGGCTTCCCGGTGGCCACCGCGGGCTTGCCGCTCGACCTCTCGATCGAGGCGGAGAAATATCTCACGACCGATCTCGCCGGGCTCTCCGTCGCCGACGGGGTGAGGGTGACGCAGTTCAGCTACCTCGGCTTCTTCGGGCGGGTGCAGGCTGATCCGTCGGCGTTCGGTCTGCCCCCGCTGATCCTGCCCGATCCGAGCGACGCCGCGACGACCTGCCAGGGCGCGGGGGCGCTGCCCGACTGCACCGGCTATTTCTCGCTCGACGGTATCCACCCGACCGCGGCGATCCATCGCGCGCTGTACGACGACCTGAACCGCCAGCTCGGCCTCGGTCTGCCCGCGGTGCCCGAGCCGGCCACCTGGGCGATGATGATCCTGGGCTTCGCGCTGGTCGGCACGTCGCTGCGACGCCGGCGCGTGGCCGCGATGGTGTGACGCAGGCGAGACCGGCGCGGCGACGGGTAGGTATGCGCCAACCTCGCTGCCGCCCGTGTCAGACCGCGATCTCGTCGCGCTCGACCGAGTGGGCGCCGGCGATGACCGTTTCCCCACCGCGTCGTGGACGCGTCCCAGCGACCTGCTTCTCGCCACCGAGCGCAGGCTGGTGACCCCTACGGGGCTCGAACCCGTGTTTCAGCCGTGAAAGGGCCGCGTCCTAACCACTAGACGAAGGGGCCGCGAGGGCGGCTGGTCGGTTACGGGCAAAGCGGCGGACGGTCAAGCCGGTTCGCCGCCTCACCGGGCGTCGCTCACACCGCCCAGGCGGCGTCGTCGAGGTGGAGCTCGGCGGTACCGCGGCCGCTCCACTCGTCGATCCGCGCGCGACCGGCGAGCCACAGCCGGCGCGACGGCCCGGCGGCGAGCAGCGCCTGGCCGAGCGCGGTGTCGGCGGCGCGGAACGCCATCGTCTTGAGGCTGCGCCCGTCGTCGCCCGCGACGATGGCGCGGACGTGCCCGCTCCCGACGACGTCGACCCTGATCGTCCGCACCGGCCCCACCGCGACGCGCGGCGCCGGCCAGCCGCTGCCGTACGGCCCGCCCGCCTCGAGCGCCTCGACCAGGGCCGCGGTCACGCCGCCCGGCGCCAGCACCGAATCGACCAGCAGCGCGCGTCCGGCCTGCGCCAGCGCGACCGTCTCGGCCAGCCTGGCCTCGATCCAGTCGGCGAAGGCGGGCACCTGCTCGGCGGCGATCGTCAGTCCCGCCGCCATGGCGTGCCCGCCCCCCGCGATCAGCAGCCCCTGCTCGCGCGCCGCGAGGACTGCCGCGCCGAGGTCGACGCCGGAGATCGATCGGCCCGATCCCTTGCCCACGCCCGCCTCGTCGAGCGCGATGACGATCGCGGGGCGGCCGGTCTTCTCCTTCAGTCGCCCTGCGACGATCCCGATCACGCCGGGGTGCCACCCGCTGCCGGCGACGACGCCGACCGCGCGATCCTGGTGGAGCAGCGCCTCGGCGGCTTCCTGCACCATCGCCTCGATCGCGCGGCGCTCCTCGTTGAGCCGGTCGAGCTCGGCGGCGAGCGCGCCCGCCTCGACGGGATCGCTGGTGGTGAGCAGCCGGACGCCCAGGTCGGCGCGGCCGACGCGGCCGCCCGCGTTGATCCGCGGGCCCAGCGCGTAGCCCAGGTCGGTCGCGGTCGGCGCGCGCGTCAGCCGCGCCGCGTCGGCGAGCGCGGCGAGGCCGATGTTGCGGCGCTGCGCCATCACCTTGAGACCCTGCGCGACGAAGGCGCGGTTGAGCCCGCGCAGCTGCGCCACGTCCGCGACGGTGCCGAGCGCGACGAGGTCGAGCAGCTCGATCAACCTCGGCTCGGGTCGCGCGACGAAATGGCCGCGCGCGCGCAGCACGCGCAGCAGCGCCGCGCCGAGCAGGAAGGCGACCCCGACCGCGGCGAGATGGCCGTGCGCGGCGCCGTCGGTCTCGTCGCGGCGGTTGGGGTTCACCACCGCGAGCGCGCGCGGCAGCTCGGTGGTGCACTGATGGTGGTCGACCACGATGACCTCGGCGCGCGCCGCGGCGAGGGCCTCGAACGCCTGCGCGCCGCAGTCGACCGTGACGATCAGCGTCGCGCCCTCGACCGCGAGCCGCTCCATCGCCGCCACGCTCGGGCCATAGCCCTCGATCAGCCGGTCGGGGATGTAGACCCGCGGCGCGCGGCCGAGCTCGCCGAGCAGCCGCGCCAGCAGCGCGGAGGAGGTGGCACCGTCGACGTCATAGTCGCCGAACACCGCGACCTGCTCGCCCGTCACCACCGCGTCGGCGAGCCGCTCGGCGGCGGCGTCCATATCGCGGAAGATCGACGGGTCGGGCATGAAGCCGCGGATCGACGGCGCCTTGTGCGCCTCGAGCGCCTCGCGCGGGCAGCCGCGCGCGAGGAGCAATTGGGTGAGGAGATCGTCGGGCACGAACCGCTCGCGCTGGTCTGCCGCCAGCGCTCGCCAGCGCCAGGGCTGGCCGAGGATCGAGCGCTCGACATCGAGGACGTGACGCATCCCACCTCTCCTATCGCATCGCGGACGGACAAGTCACGTGCGGCGACCCCGCCGAGAAAATAAACGGATGAGACATTGTAACATCGCGCCGCATCACCTATTTGGCGCGGCATGTCGTCGTCGCCTGTCCCTCGCAGCGAGCGCCCCGGTCGGATCGACCGTTGGGCGATCTGGCTGTCGGCGGCGTGCGTCGTCCACTGCCTCGCCACCACGGCGGCGGTGGCGCTGCTGTCGACCGCCGGTGGACTGCTGGGCAGTCCGCTGATCCACGAGGTGGGGTTGCTGCTCGCGCTCGGGCTGGGGCTGCTCGCTTTCGGGCGCGGCGTGCTGACGCACCGGCGGCTGCTGCCGGTCGTGCTCGGCGGCGGCGGATTGGTGCTGATGGCGGCGGCGATCGTGGCGCCGCACGGCGACTCGCACCTGATCGAGTCGCTGCTCACGATCGCGGGGGTGCTGCTGCTGGCGGTGGGACATACCGTCAACCGCCGCGCGCGCGGCTGAGCCGGCGCTTGCTGCGCGGGCTTGCCCCGCCTAGTTTGGATCGACCATGGCGCATCGTCACGACGAACCCGAGGGCGCGGACCTGCTGGCCGCCGCGCGCCACACGCTCGAGCGATCGGGCGAGCAGTGGACCGCGATGCGCGAGAGCGTCTAC
The DNA here is from genome assembly GCF_019429525.1 of Sphingomonas folli. Classification (GTDB taxonomy): domain Bacteria; phylum Pseudomonadota; class Alphaproteobacteria; order Sphingomonadales; family Sphingomonadaceae; genus Sphingomonas; species Sphingomonas folii. The sequence goes on from NZ_JAHXZL010000001.1 coordinate 254,424, forward strand.
GCGGCGCTGAGCGGCTTCGCCAAACCCGCCTCGGCCTATGACATCGCCGAGGCGGTGTCGCGGACGCAGGGGCGGCGCATCGCCGCCAACAGCGTCTATCGCATCCTCGACCTGTTCGTCGGCGCCAACCTCGCCCAGCGGGTGGAGAGCGCCAACGCCTATGTGGTCAACGCGCACCCGGGCTGCCGTCACGACTGCATCTTCCTGGTGTGCGACGGCTGCGGCACCACCACGCACCTCGACGACGACTCGCTCACCCGCGGACTGCGCGAGGCGGCGGCGGCGTCGGGGTTCGCCGCCGAGCGGCCGGTGATCGAGCTGCGCGGACGCTGCCGCGACTGTGCCGCCGCCACGCACTGAACCACCAAAACCGGTAATCGACAGCCTGATGTGGCTCAGCTATTCCGGTTAGATGGCTGATGCCCCCGACACCCCGCTGCTCGACACGGTCGAGACGCCCGACGCGCTCCGCACCCTGAAGCCCGACCAGCTCCGCCAGCTCGCCGACGAGTTGCGCCAGGAGACGATCTCCGCCGTCGGCCACACCGGCGGCCATCTCGGCTCAGGCCTGGGCGTGGTCGAGCTGACCGTGGCGATCCACTACGTCTTCGACACGCCGCGCGACCGGCTGATCTGGGACGTCGGCCACCAATGCTATCCGCACAAGATCCTGACCGGGCGGCGCGACCGCATCCGCACGCTGCGGCAGGGCGGGGGCCTCTCGGGCTTCACCAAGCGCAGCGAGAGCGAGTATGACCCGTTCGGGGCGGCGCACAGCTCGACCTCGATCTCGGCCGCGCTCGGCTTCGCCACTGCCAACAAGCTGAGTGGCGCGCCGGGCAAGGCGATCGCGGTGATCGGCGACGGCGCGATGTCCGCCGGCATGGCCTATGAGGCGATGAACAACGCCGAGGCGGCGGGCAACCGCCTGATCGTGGTCCTCAACGACAACGACATGTCGATCGCTCCCCCGGTCGGCGGGCTCTCCGCCTATCTCTCGCGCATGGTATCCAGCCGCGAGTTCCTCGGCGTGCGCGAGCTGATGAAGCGAGTCGCGCGGCGGCTGCCGCGGCCGTTCCACACCTCGCTGCGCAAGACCGACGAATATGCCCGCGGCATGACGATGGGCGGCACGCTCTTCGAGGAGCTCGGCTTCTACTACGTCGGCCCGATCGACGGCCACAATCTCGACCATCTCATCCCCGTGCTCGAGAACGTGCGCGACGCGGAGGAGGGGCCGATCCTGGTCCATGTCGTCACCAAGAAGGGCAAGGGTTACGCCCCCGCCGAGAAGGCCGCGGACAAGTATCACGGCGTCCAGAAGTTCGACGTGATCACCGGCACCCAGGCCAAGGCGCCGCCGGGGCCGCCGGCCTATCAGAACGTCTTCGGCCAGGTGCTGAGCGCCGCGGCGGACAAGGACCAGCGGATCTGCGCGATCACCGCGGCGATGCCCTCGGGTACCGGTCTCGACCTGTTCGCCAACGCGCACCCCGAGCGCTTCTTCGACGTCGGCATCGCCGAGCAGCACGCGGTGACCTTCGCCGCCGGGCTGGCGGCGCAGGGGATGCGGCCGTTCTGCGCGATCTACTCGACCTTCCTGCAGCGCGCCTACGACCAGGTGGTGCACGACGTCGCGATCCAGAACCTGCCGGTGCGCTTCGCGATCGACCGCGCCGGGCTGGTCGGCGCCGACGGCGCCACCCACGCGGGCAGCTTCGACGTCACCTATCTCGCCACTCTGCCCAACATGGTGGTGATGGCGGCGGCGGACGAGGCCGAGCTGGCGCATATGGTGCAGACCTGCGTCGAGCATGACTCGAGCCCGATCGCGGTGCGCTACCCGCGCGGCAACGGCACCGGCGTGGCGCTGCCCGCCGAGCCGAAGGCGCTCGAGATCGGCAAGGGCCGGATCGTGCGCGAGGGCAAGAAGGTGGCGATCCTGTCGCTCGGCACGCGGCTGGCGGAGGCGATCAAGGCGGCCGAGGCGCTCGACGCCAAGGGGCTATCGACCACGGTGGCCGACCTGCGCTTCGCCAAGCCGCTCGACGAGGCGCTGATCCGCCGCCTGCTCACCACGCACGAGGTGGCGGTGACGATCGAGGAGGGCGCGGTCGGCGGCCTGGGCGCGCACGTGCTGACGCTCGCCTCGGACGAGGGGCTGACCGACGCGGGCCTGCGCATCCGCACGATGCGGCTGCCCGACCTGTTCCAGGACCAGGACAAGCCCGACGTGCAATATGCCGAGGCCGGGCTCGACGCCGACGCGATCGTGCGCACGGTGCTGACCGCGCTGCGCTACAACGAGGCGGGCGCGATCGCGCGCGCCTGACGCGGGCGTGACCGGCTGGGAGAAGGTCGGCGCGCTCACCGCGCTGTACGCGATCGGCTTGCTCTGGGCCAATTGGCTGATGGTGCGGCGCGTGCGCGGGGCGGTGGCGGCGCGTGCGGCCTGGACCGCGGCGGACTTCGACGACTGTTTCGCCGAACTCGACCCGCGCGTCGCTCCCTCGGTGCGCGCGGCACTGGCGCCGCATTACGGTCCCGGCGTGGTGCCGCGGCCGGAGGACACGCTGCGCCGCTTCCTCAAGCTCGACCGCGGCGAGGTCGAGGACGTCGCGCTCGACGCGGCGGCGCGGCTGGGGCTGGCGCTGGAGGCGGAGCGGAAGGCGCTGCTCGTCGCGGACCTCCCCGACGTCGCGGCGCTGGTGCGGTATCTCGGAGCGAGGGTGAGGCAGTCCTAGATCCTCCCCGGCACCGGGAGGGGGACCAGCCGCAGGCTGGTGGAGGGGGGCTTTCGCAAGAGCCGCGCCTGGTGGAGAGCCCCCTCCATCACTCGCTGCGCGAGCGGTCCCTCCCTGTGCCGGGAGGATCCGGCTGGCGCGTTCCGCTCTCGAACCACCTTCCGCAACCCGTTGCACCTTCACGCATTCCGCTTCCCGCGCGACGCGAATGTTGAGAAAGTTGAGTCGCTGACGCAGCATGACTCAACATTCGTCGCGGGCCGGCGCCGGCGTTCGCTATATCCACGGTGAGAAAGAGCGGCGCGATCGTCGCACGTCCTCACCGATGTAGGAAAGACGAGGCTTGCCAACCCCGCCCCACCACCCTATCGTTTAACGCGTTAAACGGAGGACGAAGTGCTCGGCGTCAGGCTCGACACGGAACTCGAGGAGCGGCTCGCCGCGGTCGCGCGCACGCAGGGGCGTAGCAAGAGCGACATCGCGCGCGAGGCGGTCCGTCGCTACGTCGAGCTGCACGACGAGGCGTTCCGGCGCGAGGCGCGGCGCCAGTCGCTGCGTGCGTCGAAGCGCGACACGAGACAGGATTATGCCTTCTGGGAGACGATCGAGGCGGAGGATTCGGCGTGGCGGTGACGTTGGCCGAGGCCCCGGCGGCGACCGACGCCGCGCCGACGATCACGCACGGCGCGATCGTCGAGCTCGCCGCGCCGGACGACGCCGCGGGTGCCCCGCGCGTCGGCGTCGTGGTCCAGGCCGACCTCTTCAACGAGACCCATGCCACCGTCACCCTGTGCCCGCTGACCGCGGTGGTCGGCGGCGAGTCGCTGTTCCGCGTCGCCATCTCGCCGCAGGAGCACACCGGCCTGACGGTCGAGTGCGAGGTGCAGGTGGATCGCATCACCTCGGTGCGGCGTCATCGCATCGTCAAGGTGATCGGCCATGCCTCGGCGACCCGCATGGAGCAGGTCGATCAGGCGCTGCGTCGCTGGTTAGCTCTTTAGATACAACTGGATAGGGACGGAATATGACCCCGATCGTGAAGTCCATCCTCGACAAATACGAGGCCACCAGCCCGGCGATCAAAGCCAATCTCGCGCGCATCCTCATGCACGGCAAGCTGGGCGGCACGGGCAAGCTGATCATCCTGCCGGTCGATCAGGGCTTCGAGCACGGGCCGGCGCGCAGCTTCGCGGTCAACCCGCCGGCGTACGACCCGCACTATCACTACCAGCTCGCGATCGACGCCGGCCTGTCGGCCTATGCCGCGCCGCTCGGATCGCTCGAGGCGGGCGCGGACACGTTCGCGGGGCAGATCCCGACCATCCTCAAGCTCAACAGCTCCAACAGCTGGGCCACCCGCGCCGCGCAGGCGCAGACCGGCAGCGTCGAGGACGCGCTGCGGCTCGGCTGCGCCGCGATCGGCTTCACCATCTATCCCGGCTCGGACGACATCTTCGAGTCGATGGAGCAGATCCGCGGGCTGCGCGAGGAGGCCGCCGCGGCGGGGCTGGCGACGGTGATCTGGAGCTACCCGCGCGGCGGCAAGCTGAGCAAGGACGGCGAGCTGGCGCTCGACGTCGGCGCCTATGCGGCCCACATGGCGGCGCTGCTCGGCGCGCACATCATCAAGGTCAAGCTGCCGACCGCGCACATCGAGCAGCCCGAGGCGCAGAAGGCCTATGAGGGCACCGACTGGTCGAACCAGGCCGATCGCGTCCGCCACGTCGTCCAGTCGAGCTTCGCGGGGCGGCGGATCGTGGTGTTCTCGGGCGGCGCGGCCAAGGGGATCGACGCGGTCTACCAGGACGCGCGCGATATCCTCGCGGGCGGCGGCAACGGCTCGATCATCGGGCGCAACACCTTCCAGCGCGAGCGCGGCGAGGCGCTGGCCATGCTGGAGAAGCTGGTCGCGATCTATCGCGGCGAGGGGTGAGGGAGGGGGGCGCTCGCCGGTGAGATCGCGGTACGTTCGTCACCGTGCCCCGGCGCAGGCCGGGGCCCAGGTGGGAAGGCTGCGGTGGATCCTGCCGATCGTCGCCCGACTGGGCTCCGGCCTCGGCCGGGGCACGGCTGGCGAGGGGCTGACACCAGAACCGCCCCCGCTTCCCCCCGCGCTCCCGACCCGCTAGTCGCACGCCCATGACAGACGACCCGCTCGGCCCGCTCGACCCCGATTTCGCCGTGAACTTCAAGCGCGACGATCGCCGGCCGCCGTGCCAGCTCTACCTGATCTCGCCGCTCGACGTGGCGGGCGCCTTCCCCGATCGGCTCGCGCGCGCGCTCGACGCCGCGCCGGTCGCGGCGTTCCAGTTCCGCGTCAAGGACGTGGACCAGCATCAGGCGGCGCGGCTGGCCGAGCCGCTCCAGAAGATCTGCGCGCAGCGCGACGTCGCCTTCATCGTCAACGACAGCGTGAGCCTCGCCAAGCGGCTCGGCGCCGACGGCGTCCACCTCGGGCAGGAGGACGGCGACGCGCGCGAGGCGCGCGCCACCCTCGGCCCCTCGGTCCAGATCGGCGTCACCTGCCACGACAGCCGCCATCTCGCGATGGAGGCGGGCGAGGCGGGCGCCGACTATGTCGCGTTCGGCAGCTTCTATCCCACCTCCACCAAGGAGGTGAAGCATCGCGCCGAGCCGGTGATCCTGTCGTGGTGGTCGGCGGTGTTCGAGCTGCCCGCGGTGGCGATCGGCGGGATCACGCCCGCCAATGCCGCGCCGCTGGTCGCCGCGGGCGCGGACTTCATCGCGGCGTCGGGCGCGGTGTGGGGCGGTGACGAGGCGGCGGCGGTGCGCGCCTTCGCCGCGGTGCTGGAGCCCGGGCGCGGCTGAGTCGTTACGCCCCTCACACGTTCGTGAGAGGTGATGTCGATGCGTCTCAACTTCCTTCTGACCGCGGCCGCGGTCCTGGCCCCCGCCGCTGCCGTGGCACAGGCGCCCGCCGCACCGCCGCCGCTCGACCGCGACATCCTCCACGTCCAGGTGATCCTCGACCATCTCGGCTTCGCGCCCGGCATTCTCGACGGGCGCGGCGGCCAGTCGCTCCAGCTCGCGCTGCGCGGCTTCCAGGAGAGCCGCGGCCTCCCAGAGACGGGCAAGCCCGACGCCGCGACGATGCGCGCGCTCTACCCCTATCGCGCGGCGCGGCCGACCGTCACGATCAGGCTGACCGCCGATATGGTGCGCGGTCCGTTCCTCGGCGCGATCCCGCACGGCTATGATAAGCAGGCCGAGCTGCCGACCCTCGGTTACCGCTCGCCGATGGAGAAGCTGGCCGAGATGTTCCACACCACGCCCGCGGTGCTGATGGCGCTCAACTCGCCCGCGACGCGGATCGCGCAGGGCGCGACGGTGACCTTCCCCAACGCGCTGCCCAGCTCGCGCGCTTATCCCGCCGACGTCTCGCCGGAATGGCGCCAGACGCTGACGATGCTCAACGTCGACGGCGCCTCGCCCAAGGGTGAGAGCATCGTCGTCGACAAGTCCGAGGGGTCGCTGCGCGTGCTCGACAAGGCGGGCAAGCTGGTGGCGCAATTCCCGGTCACGACGGGGAGCGAGCACGACCCGTTGCCGCTCGGCACCTGGACGATCAAGGGCAAGGATTACAACCCGAAGTTCCACTACAACCCGGCGCTGTTCTGGGACGCCAAGAAGAACGACAAGAAGACGATGCTGCCGCCGGGGCCGAACGGGCCGGTCGGCGTGGTGTGGATCGATCTGTCCAAGGACCATTACGGCATCCACGGCACGCCCGAGCCGTCGACGATCGGGCGGAGCGAGAGCCACGGCTGCATCCGCATGGCCAATTGGGACGTCGCGCGGCTGACGCTGATGCTCTCCAACGGCGCCAAGGCGGTGTTCCAGGCGTGAGGCGCGCGTGACGAGGCTGGGCTGGGGCATATTGGCGCTGATCGTCGTCGCGGTCGCGGGCTTCATCTCGCTGCTCGAGCCGCATCGACCGGGGCGGGGCGGGGCTCCCGCGGTCTCCGCCTCGTCCACCGCCGCTCCCACTCCGGTCGCGCCGGTGCCGGGCAAGCTGCTGGTCCCGGTCGCGGGCGTCGAGCGCGCCGCGCTGCGCTCCTCCTGGGGGGAGGCGCGCGGCGGCGGCACGCGCGGGCACCAGGGGATCGACATCATGGCGCCGGCCGGCACGCCGGTGCTCGCCGCGGCGGACGGTCGCGTCGAGAAGCTGTACGAGAGCGGGCTCGGCGGCACCACGCTCTACCAGCGCGCCGCCGACGGGGCGTGGGAGTTCTACTACGCGCATCTCTCGGGCTACGCGCCCGGGCTCGCCGAGGGGCAGGCGGTGCGCGCGGGGCAGGTGATCGCCTATGTCGGCGACACCGGCGACGCCGGGCCGGGCAATTACCACCTGCATTTCGGGCTCAGCCGGATGCCCGCGGGGGCGCGCTGGTGGCAGGGCGAGCCGCTCGATCCCTATCCTTACCTTGCCGTCAGCCCCGCCAGCCGCTAGAGCCGCGCCACCCGGCGCCCCGCTGACCAGCGGCGGTGCCCCAGTTCTGTTGACATAGGCACGGCCCCATGAAGATCAGCGGCGTGGACATTCGTCCCGGCAACATCATCGAGTACGAAGGCGGCATCTGGCGCGCGGTCAAGATCCAGCACACCCAGCCCGGCAAGGGCGGGGCGTACATGCAGGTCGAGCTCAAGAACCTGCGCGACGGCCGCAAGAACAACGTCCGCTTCCGCTCGGCCGAGACGGTGGAGCGCGTCCGCCTCGACACCAAGGACTTCCAGTTCCTGTTCGCCGAGGGCGAGGGCCTCGTCTTCATGGACAAGGACACCTACGATCAGGTGACGCTGCCGCGCGACCTGCTCGGCGACGCTGCCGCCTTCCTGCAGGACGGGATGGACGTGGTGATGGAGCTCCACGACGAGGAGCCGATCAGCGTGCAGCTGCCCGACACGATCGAGGCGACGATCGTCGAGGCCGACGCGGTGGTGAAGGGGCAGACCGCCTCGTCGAGCTACAAGCCCGCGATCCTCGACAATGGCGTGCGCGTGATGGTGCCGCCGCACATCAGCAGCGGCACGCGCATCGTCGTCGACGTCTACGAGCAGACCTACGTCCGCCGCGCCGACTGAGGCGCGACGTCCCCGCTCTCGACGGGAGCGGGCCGGGGCGCGGGGCGGCCCCACTTCCCACCGCCCTTTGTTCCTCCGGGCCGGCGCTCTTCCCGGTGCAGGGGGAGGAGAATGATCGAATGCCATCCCATTCCGGCCTGTTCACGGTCATCGAGCGCGCCGCCCGCAAGGCCGCGCCGCGGCTGCGTCGCGACTTCAACGAGGTCCAGCACCTCCAGGTGAGCCGCAAGGGCCCCGCCGATTTCGTGAGCCAGGCCGATCAGCGCGCCGAGCGGACGCTGTACGACGAGCTCTCCAAGGCGCGCCCCGACTGGGGCTTCGTGATGGAGGAGGGCGGCACGATCGAGGGCGACCCGAGCAAGCCGCGCTTCATCATCGACCCGCTCGACGGCACCAGCAACTTCCTCCACGGCGTGCCGCATTTCTGCATCTCGATCGCGGTCGAGGAGCCGCTCGCCAACGGCAAGCGCGAGATCACCACCGCCCTGGTCTACCAGCCGCTCACCGACGAGAGCTTCTGGGCCGAGAAGGGCCGCGGCGCCTGGCTGCAGGACCAGCGGCTGCGCGTGTCGTCGCGGCGTGACCCGTCCGAGGCGCTGGTCGCGACCGGCATCCCCTTCATGGGTCACGGCGACTTCGTGCAGTGGACGCGGATCTTCGGCGCGGTGGCGCCGCAGGTCGCTGGTATCCGCCGGCTCGGCGCCGCGGCGCTCGACCTCGCCTGGGTCGCCGCCGGGCGCTTCGACGCTTACTGGGAGAGCGACCTGAAGCTGTGGGACGTCGCCGCCGGCATGCTGCTGGTGAAGGAGGCGGGCGGCTATGTCACCGACTTCCGCGGCGGCGACAAGCCGATCGAGCGCAACGAGTTCCTCGCCGCCAACGACGGGCTCCATACCAAGCTCCACAAGATGGTGGCGCAGGCGCTGCGCTGAGTCCTCCCGGGCGGGGGGCTGAGCCCTCCCGAGCGGGCGCGCCATGCACCGGCGCGCGGCCAGTTCACCTGCGATTCATTCTCAGCGCCCGCGGCCTTGCCCCCTATCGGGCAGGGGTCTAGAGCGTCCGCGTTCCATTCGCACCTGCGAGAGAGGCGAGAGAGACATAGTGGTCGATCTGTCGCAATATCTGCCGATCCTCCTGTTCCTGGGGGTGGCGCTCCTGCTGTCGAGCGCGTTCGTCTTCCTGCCGATGGCGGTCGCCAAGCTGACCGGCGCGGCCAAGCCGACGCCCGAGAAGCTGGCCGAATATGAGTGCGGCTTCCCCGCGTTCGAGGACAGCCGCTCGCAGTTCGACGTTCGTTTTTATCTCGTTGCCATCCTGTTCATCATCTTCGATCTCGAGGCGGCGTTCCTATATCCTTGGGCGGTAAGCGTTTTCTCGCTCGGATGGACCGCATGGATCTCGATGATGATCTTCATCGCCGAACTCGCGCTCGGCCTGGTATACGCATGGAAGAAGGGAGCGCTGGAGTGGGAGTAGAGGCGCACTCCGGGCCGATCGGGCTCGTCAACAACCCGGAGCCCGCGGGCGGCATCGTCACGCCCGACCAGGGCTTCTTCGACGGCCTCAACGGCGAGCTCAACGACAAGGGCTTCCTGGTCACCTCGACCGAGGAACTGTTCCAATGGGCGCGCACCGGCTCGCTCTGGTGGATGACCTTCGGGCTGGCGTGTTGCGCGGTGGAGATGATCCACGTCAACATGCCGCGCTACGACATGGAGCGGTTCGGCGCCGCCCCGCGCGCCTCGCCTCGCCAGTCGGACGTGATGATCGTCGCCGGCACGCTCTGCAACAAGATGGCGCCCGCGCTGCGCAAGGTCTACGACCAGATGTCGGAGCCCAAGTACGTCATCTCGATGGGCTCGTGCGCCAACGGCGGCGGCTATTATCACTATAGCTACAGCGTCGTGCGCGGCTGTGACCGGGTGGTGCCGGTCGACATCTACGTGCCCGGCTGCCCGCCGACCGCGGAGGCGCTGCTGTACGGCGTGATGCAGCTGCAGCGGAAGATCCGCCGCGCCGGGAGCATCGAACGGTGAGGGCGCCCGCTCCCGCCTATGCGGCGAATCTCAACGACGCGACGATCGAGACCGCGCGCGGCGCGATCGGCGCCGGCCTGCTCGACGCGGTCGAGGTCGCCGGCGAGGTGCAGCTGCATGTGACGCGCGAGGCGCTGGTGCCCGCGCTGACCGCGCTGCGCGACACGCCGGGGCTCGAATATCAGCAGCTGATGGAGATCGCGGGCGTCGACTATCCCGATCGCGCCGAGCGGTTCGAGGTGGTCTACTGCCTGCTGTCGCTGACGCGCAACCACCGGCTCCACGTCCATGTCGGCGCGACCGAGGACACGCCGGTGCCGTCGGTCACCGAGCTGTGGCCGGTCGCGGGCTGGCTCGAGCGCGAGGTGTACGACATGTTCGGCGTGCTGTTCGCGGGCAACCGCGACCTGCGCCGTATCCTCACCGACTATGGCTTCCGCGGCCACCCCTTCCGCAAGGACTTCCCGCTGAGCGGCTTCGTCGAGATGCGCTATTCCGAGGAGCAGAAGCGCGTCGTGTACGAGCCGGTGAAGCTCGCGCAGGACTTCCGCACCTTCGACTTCATGAGCCCCTGGGAGGGCGCCGAATACGTGCTCCCGGGCGACGAGAAGGCGAAGCTGCCCGAGGCGAAGGGCGCGCAGACGCCCGCCACCGCGACCGAGATCCAGAAGGCCGGCGCGACCGAGACGCCGAAGCAGGCGGCGCCCGCCTCGAGCGAGCCGTACGCCAAGAAGGACGCGACCAGCACCGCCGAGACCGGCGCGGGGCGCGCCGAATCCGCTGGTAAGCCCGCGCCGGCCGACCCCGACGTCGTGCCGTCGAAGGGCGGAGGGCAGAACCAATGACCGACATGCTCGTCGACAAGCACCAGCCGAATAGGGATCAGGCGGTCGACCGCGAGGTCGATCCCGCGCTGGAGAAGATCCTCCACGTCACTGACGCCGCGCACCCGAGCGAGGGCGACGTCGCGATCCAGAACTACACGATCAACTTCGGCCCGCAGCATCCCGCGGCGCACGGGGTGCTGCGGCTGGTGATGGAGCTGGACGGCGAGATCATCGAGCGGATCGACCCGCACGTCGGTCTGCTCCACCGCGGCACCGAGAAGCTGATCGAGTACAAGACCTACGCGCAGGCGATCCCCTATTTCGACCGGCTCGATTACTGCTCGCCGGCGTGCATGGAGCACACCTTCGTGCTCGCGATCGAGAAATTGCTCGATCTCGAGGTGCCGCTGCGCGCGCAATACCTGCGCGTGTTCTTCGCCGAGCTGACGCGCATCTCGAACCACATGCTCAACCTGGGCAGCCACGTCATGGACGTCGGCGCGATGACGCCCAACCTGTGGCTGTTCGAGATCCGCGAGGATTGCTACGGCTTCCTCGAGCGCGCCACCGGCGCGCGGATGCACCACAATTATTTCCGCCCCGGCGGCGTCCACCAGGACGTCCCGCTCAAGCTGCTGACCGACATCGCCGACTGGCTCGACACGCGGCTGCCGCGGCTGTTCGAGGACGCGATCAGCCTGGTGGCGGACAATCGCATCTTCAAGCAGCGCAACGTCGACATCGCGACCGTGAGCCGCGACGACGCGATCCGCTGGGGCTTCTCGGGGCCGATGATCCGCGCCGCGGGCATCCCCTGGGACCTGCGCAAGTCGCAGCCCTATGACGTGTACGACCGCATGGACTTCGACGTGCCGGTGGGCACGCGCGGCGACTGCTACGACCGCTTCATGGTGCGCGTCGAGGAGGTCCGCCAGTCGGCGCGGATCATGAGGCAGTGCCTCGCCGAGATGCCGGAGGGGCCGATCGCCTCGACCGACCGCAAGGTGGTGCCGCCCAAGCGCGCCGAGATGAAGCGCTCGATGGAGGCGCTGATCCACCATTTCAAGCTGTACACCGAGGGCTATCACGTCCCCGCGGGCGAGGTCTATGTCGCGACCGAGAGCCCCAAGGGCGAGTTCGGCGTGTATCTGGTGAGCGACGGCTCGAACAAGCCGTACCGCTGCAAGATCCGCCCGACCGCTTTCTCGCATCTCCAGGCGATGGACTTCATGAGCCGCGGCCACATGCTCGCGGACACCACCGCGATCCTGGGCGCGATGGATATCGTCTTCGGGGAGTGCGACCGGTGACGACGGCGGTCACCAACGAATTGATCTACTCGGTGCTGCAGAAGGTGCAGACCGATGTGTCGGAGCTGAAGTTCGACGTTCGTGACCTGAAGGTGCGGATGACGATGGTCGAGGAGCATCTCGGCAGCTCTCTTATCGCGACGTCGGGCGTGAACAGTCGCCTCGATCGTCTCAATGATCGTGTCGAGCGGATCGAGAACCGCCTCGACCTTACGGAACACCGCTGATGGCCGACGCACCTACCATCCCCGACGAGGCCGAGACCCGCGCGCGCTGGGGCGCGTTCCAGTGGAACGACGACAGCCGTGCCAAGCGCGACGCGATCCTCGCGCGCTATCCCAAGGGGCGCGAGCAGTCGGCGTCGATCCCGCTGCTCGACCTCGCGCAGCGCCAGGTCGGCGCCGAGACGCAGACGCAGGGCTGGCTGCCCGTGCCCGTGATCGAGTTCGTCGCGCGCGAGATCGGCGTGCCGTACATGCGCGTGTACGAGGTCGCGACCTTCTACACGATGTTCAATCTCGCCCCCGTCGGCCGCTTCCACGTCCAGGTGTGCGGCACCACGCCGTGCCTGCTGCGCGGCTCGGACGACGTGCTCGCGGCGTGCAAGAACAAGGGGCTGATCAAGGGCAAGACCACGCCGGACGGCCTGTTCACGCTCACCGAGGTGGAGTGTATGGGCAATTGCGCCTCGGCGCCGATGGTCCAGATCAACGACGACAATTACGAGGACCTCGACTATGATCGCACCGTCGCGATCATCGAGGCGCTCGCCCATGGCCAGACGCCCAAGCCCGGCACGCAGGAGCCCGGCCGCCACACGGTCGAGCCCAAGGGCGGCCCGACCTCGCTGACCGCGATGGTGACCGAGAACCACGATTATCGTGGCGAGTGGGCGTGATGGCTGAGATCGACATCGCCAGCCATACCTTGGAGCTGCTGAAGCGGCTGAACGGCAAAATGGACTCGTTCGGCCTGGAATTGGGTGACCTGAAGATGCGCATGGCGTCGGTGGAGGACCATCTCTCGGGCCTCACCGTCTCCAACGCCGGGATCACGCATCGGCTGGACCGGATCGAGGGCAGGCTCGACCGGATCGAGCGCCGGATCGACCTGCGGGATGGGAACGCGTGATGCTCGCCGACAAGGACCGCATCTTCACCAACGTCTACGGCTATCAGTCGTGGCGGCTCGACGCCGCGATGGCGCGCGGCGACTGGGACAATACCAAGGCGCTGCTCGAGCTCGGGCAGGACAAGATCATCGACGTCATCAAGGCGTCGGGGCTGCGCGGGCGCGGCGGGGCGGGATTCCCGACCGGCACCAAATGGTCGTTCATGCCCAAGGAGCCCAAGCCCGACCGGCCCAACTTCCTCGTGATCAACGCCGACGAGTCCGAGCCGGGCTCGTGCAAGGACCGCGAGATCATCCGCCACGATCCGCACAAGCTGATCGAGGGCGCGCTGGTCGCGGGCTTCGCGATGCGCGCGCGCGCGGCGTACATCTACATCCGCGGCGAGTATATCCGCGAGGCCGAGACGCTCTTCGCCGCGGTCGCCGAGGCCTATGACAAAGGGCTGGTGGGCAAGAACGCCTGCGGCTCGGGCTATGACTTCGACGTCTTCGTCCACCGCGGCGCCGGCGCCTATATCTGCGGCGAAGAGACCGCGATGCTCGAGAGCCTCGAGGGCAAGAAGGGCCAGCCGCGGCTCAAGCCGCCGTTCCCGGCGGGTGCCGGCCTGTACGGCTGCCCGACGACGGTGAACAACGTCGAGTCGATCGCGGTGGCGCCGACCATCCTGCGTCGCGGCGCCGAGTGGTTCGCCGGGTTCGGCGCGGAGAACAACCGCGGTACCAAGCTCTTCCAGATCTCGGGTCACGTGAACACGCCGTGCGTGGTCGAGGAGGCGATGAGCATCCCCTTCCGCGAGCTGATCGAGAAGCATTGCGGCGGTATCCGCGGCGGCTGGGACAACCTGCTCGCGGTGATCCCGGGCGGCTCGTCGGTGCCGTTGGTGCCCGCCAAGGACATCATGGACGCGCCGATGGACTTCGACGGCCTCAAGGCGGTCGGCTCGGGGCTCGGCACCGCGGCGGTGATCGTGATGGACAAGTCGACCGACGTCGTCCGCGCGATCAGCCGCCTGTCCTACTTCTACAAGCACGAGAGCTGCGGCCAGTGCACGCCGTGCCGTGAGGGCACCGGCTGGATGTGGCGCGTGATGGAGCGGCTGCGCACCGGCGACGCCGACATCTCCGAGATCGACATGCTCCAGCAGGTCACCAAGCAGGTCGAAGGTCACTCGATCTGCGCGCTCGGCGACGCCGCGGCCTGGCCGATCCAGGGGCTGATCCGCCACTTCCGCCCCGAGCTGGAGCGCCGGATCAACGAGCGGGGCGGCGCGGGCGATCTGGCGCCGATGCAGGAGGCGGCCGAGTGACGCTGGAGCAGGGCAACCTGATCCTCGAGATCCTGCGCCGCATGCAGGGCGACATCGCCTCGCTCAAGCGCGACATTTCCGCGCAGGGCATGCGTTTCTCGGCGCTCGAGGATTTCGTGCGCGGGATCGTGACGTCGCAGTTCAGCACCAACGCCGAGATCACCGGGATCAACCATCGGCTCGATCGCATCGAGCGTCGTCTCGATCTGACGGAAGAGACTGAGTAATGCCAAAGGTTAAAGTCGACGGAGTCGAGATCGAGGTGCCGCAGGGCGCCACCGTGCTGCAGGCGTGCGAGCTCGCCGGCAAGGAGATCCCGCGCTTCTGCTACCACGAGCGGCTGTCGATCGCGGGCAACTGCCGGATGTGCCTGGTCGAGGTGAAGCCCGGGCCGCCGAAGCCGCAGGCCTCGTGCGCGCTGCCCGCGGCGGAGAACCAGGAGATCTTCACCACCACGCCGATGGTGAAGCACGCCCGCGAGGGCATCATGGAGTTCCTGCTGATCAACCACCCGCTCGACTGCCCGATCTGCGATCAGGGCGGCGAGTGCGATCTGCAGGACCAGTCGGTCGCCTACGGCCGCGGCCACTCGCGCTACGCCGAGAACAAGCGCGCGGTGACCGAGAAGTACATGGGGCCGATCGTCAAGACGATCATGACCCGCTGCATCCAGTGCACCCGCTGCGTGCGCTTCGCCGAGGAGGTCGCCGGGGTCGAGGAGATCGGCGCGATCTACCGCGGCGAGAACATGCAGATCACCTCCTATCTGGAGGAGGCGGTGTCGAGCGAGCTGTCGGGCAACGTGGTCGACCTGTGCCCGGTCGGCGCGCTGACCAGCAAGCCCTATGCCTTCGAGGCGCGCCCGTGGGAGCTGCGCAAGACGCTGACGATCGACGTGATGGACGCGGTCGGCACCAACATCCGGCTCGACAGCCGCGGCCGCCAGGTGCTGCGCTGCGTCCCGCGCGTCAACGACGAGGTCAACGAGGAGTGGGCGACCGACAAGACCCGCCACGCCGTCGACGGGCTCGTACGCAAGCGGCTCGACCGCCCCTATGTGCGGCGCGACGGCAAGCTCCACGCGGTGACGTGGGACGAGGCGTTCGCGGCGATCGCGTCGGTGGACCATGGCGGCTCGGTCGCGGCGGTCGCGGGCGACCTGGTCGACTGCGAGACGATGTTCGCCGCCAAGGCGCTGCTCGGGGAGCTCGGCTCGTCGCTGCTCGAGGGGCGGCAGACCGGCATGGACTATGACGCGTCCAGCCTCGCCGCGGTGAACTTCAACACCACGATCGCGGGCACCGAGGAGGCGGACGCTATCCTGCTGGTGGGCACCAACCTGCGCTGGGAAGCGCCGCTGGTGAACACGCGCATCCGCAAGGCGATCAAGAAGGGTGCCAAGGTCTTCGCGATCGGCCCCGAGACCGAGCTGACCTACAAGGTCGAGTGGCTCGGCGCGGACCTGGCGGTGCTCGGCAGCCTGCCGGAGCGCGTCACCGAGGCGTTCGGCCAGGCGGCCAAGCCGATGGTGATCGTCGGCGGCGCGGCGCTCAAGGGCGCGCACGGCGCGGCGCTCGGACTGGTCGAGACGCTCGGGCTCGTGAAGGATGGCTGGAACGGCTTCAACGTCGTCCACATGGCCGCGAGCCGGATGGGCGGGCTGATGCTTGGCTACGCGCAGAAGGCCGGTATCTCAGCGTTGTACGACGCCAAGCTCAGCTTCTTCCTCGGCGCCGACGAGTGCGATCACGCGCGCTTCACCGGCTTCAAGGTGTATGTCGGCCACCACGGCGACCGCGGCGCGCACCACGCCGACGTGATCCTGCCGGCGGCGAGCTACGCCGAGAAGGCGGGCACCTACGTCAACCTCGAGGGGCGCGTGCAGCGCGGCGAGCGCGCGGTGTTCCCGCCGGGCGACGCGCGCGAGGACTGGACGATCTTCCGCGCGCTCAGCGAGAAGATGGGCCGCACGCTGGCGTTCGACACGATCGACGAGCTGCGCGCGGCGATGGCGCTCGACTGCCCCGAGCTGGCGACGCTGGGGCTCAAGACCTTCGCGTGGAACCCGCCGGCGCTCGGCGGCACCGCCGAGGGCGTGCTCGACGGCTATCCGATCAAGGACTTCTACCTCACCAACGCGATCTGCCGAGCGTCGCCGACGATGCAGCGCTGCTCGGCCGAGCTGGTCCATGGTGAGAGTTTCGCGGAGGCGGCGGAGTGACCCAGTCCTCACGCATGGCCGTCATCCCGGCGCAGGCCGGGATCCAGCTCCATCCCTCGCGTAACTGGACCCCGGCCTGCGCCGGGGTGACGGTGAAGTAGACATGACCGCATTCTTCAACTCGACGGTGGGCCTGCCGTACGGCTGGGCCTGGTTCCTGGCGACGATCGTCGGCATCCTCGCGATCGCGCTGCCGCTGATGCTGTCGGTGGCGATGATCATCTACGCCGACCGCAAGATCTGGGCGGCGATGGCGCTGCGCCGCGGCCCCAACGTGGTCGGCCCGTTCGGGCTGCTCCAGTCGTTCGCGGACGGCCTCAAGGTGTTCCTGCAGGAGACGATCGTCCCCTCGGCGGCGAATCGCGGGCTGTTCCTGATGGCGCCGATCATCACCTTCACGGTCGCGCTGATCGTCTGGGCGGTGGTGCCGTTCCAGCCCAGCGTGGTGCTCGCCGACATCAACGTCGGCCTGCTCTACGTGCTCGCGGCCTCGTCGCTGGGCGTGTACGGCATCATCCTCGCGGGCTGGTCGTCCAACTCGAAATACCCGTTCTTCTCGGCGATCCGCGCCGCCGCGCAGATGGTGAGCTACGAGGTGGCGATCGGCTTCGTGCTGATCTCGGTGGTGATGTGGGCGGGGTCGTTCAACCTGACCACGATCGTCGAGGCGCAGAGGGGGCTGTACGGCTTCATCAACGGCTTCGGGTTCAACCCTCTGCTGTTCCCGATGAGCGTCGTGTTCCTGATCTCGTCGCTGGCGGAGACGCAGCGCGCGCCGTTCGACCTCACCGAGGCGGAGAGCGAGCTCGTCGCGGGCTACCAGACCGAGTATAGCTCGATGGCGTTCGCGCTCTACTGGCTCGGCGAGTACGCCAACGTGCTGCTGATGTGCACCCTCAACGCGACGCTATTCTGGGGCGGTTACCTGCCGCCGTTCGACTGGGCGCCGCTGTACATGGTGCCGGGGATCATCTGGCTTTTCGCCAAGATCCTGTTCTTCTTCTTCGTCTTCTCGTGGATCAAGGCGACGGTGCCGCGCTACCGCTACGACCAGCTGATGCGGCTGGGATGGAAGGTGTTCCTGCCGCTGTCGCTGTTCTGGGTGTTCCTGGTGTCGGGCGTGCTGATGTTCATGCGCGTGGGAGTTTGAGATGGGTATCGCGCAGACGATCAAGGCGTTCACGCTCTACGAGTTCGTGAAGGCGCACGCGCTCACCTTGCGCTATTTCTTCAAGCCCAAGGCGACGATCAACTATCCGTTCGAGAAGAACCCGATCAGCCCGCGCTTCCGCGGCGAGCACGCGCTGCGCCGCTATCCCAACGGCGAGGAGCGCTGCATCGCGTGCAAATTGTGCGAGGCGGTGTGCCCCGCGCAGGCGATCACGATCGAGGCCGAGCCGCGCGACGACGGCAGCCGCCGCACGACGCGCTACGACATCGACATGACCAAGTGCATCTATTGCGGGCTGTGCGCCGAGGCGTGCCCGGTCGACGCGATCGTCGAGGGGCCGAACTTCGAGTTCGCCACCGAGACGCGCGAGGAGCTGATCTACGACAAGGCCAAGCTGCTCGACAACGGCGATCGCTGGGAGCGCGCGATCGCGGCCAACCTTGCCGCCGACGCGCCGTACCGGTAGGCGCTCGCGTGAATTCAGGGGTCGACATGATTCTGACGGACACCACCGCGGCCACGGCCGCGGTTCTCTCGACCGCGCGCCGCCGCGGCGCCGACGTGGGGATAGCGTGAGATGATCCAGGCCATCGCCTTCTATCTCTTCGCGATCGTCGTGCTGGTGTCGGGCGCGATGACGATCTCGTCGCGCAACCCGGTCCATTCGGTGCTGTGGCTGATCCTCGCCTTCTTCAACGCCGCGGGGCTGATGGTGCTGGTCGGCGCCGAGTTCATCGCGATGCTGCTGGTGATCGTCTACGTCGGCGCGGTCGCGGTGCTGTTCCTGTTCGTCGTGATGATGCTCGACATCGACTTCACCGAGCTGCGTGCCGGCTTCGTGCGCTACTTCGGCATCGGGCTGGTGCTGGCGGTGGCGCTGGTGGCGGAGATCCTGATCGGCGTCGGCGCGTGGAGCGCGGGCGGGATCGATCTGGCGCGGCGTGCGGCGCCCACCGTCGCGGCCAAGTCGAACATCGTCCAGATCGGCGAGCTGCTCTACTCGCGCTATCTCTTCATCTTCGAGGGGGCGGGGCTGGTGCTGCTGGTCGCGATGATCGGCGCGATCGTGCTGACCCATCGCGAGCGCTCGGGCTCGCGCTACCAGAATATCGCGCGGCAGAACGCGCGCCGGCCGCAGGACGCGACGCGCAACATGCGGCCCGAGATCGGCCAGGGAGTGCAATTGTGAGCGGAGCCATGACGGGCGGGGTAGGCCTGGTCCATTATCTCGTGGTGGCGGCGCTGCTGTTCACCATGGGGGTGCTAGGCATCTTCCTGAACCGCAAGAACATCATCGTCATCCTGATGGCGATCGAGCTGATCCTGCTGGCGGTGAACATCAACCTCGTCGCTTTCTCGGCGGCGCTCAACGACCTGGTCGGCCAGGTGTTCGCGATGTTCGTGCTGACCGTCGCGGCCGGCGAGGCCGCGATCGGGCTCGCCATCCTCGTGATCTTCTTCCGCGGCCGCGGCTCGATCTCGGTCGACGATCCCAGCCGGATGAAGGGGTAATCCGCCCGTGACGTCGATCCTCTTCATCGTCTTCGTGCCGCTGATCGCGGCGATCGTCGCCGGCTTCGCCAACAAGTCGTTCGGCGCGACGCTGCCCAAGGCGATCACCACCGGGGGGCTGTTCCTCGCGAGCGCGCTATCGTGGCCGATCTTCATCGGCTTCCTCACCGGCGCGAACAGCGCGACGGTGACGCCGGTGCTGCACTTCATCCACTCGGGCAGTTTCGACGTGTCCTGGGCGCTGCGCGTCGACGCGCTGACCGCGGTGATGCTCGTGGTGATCACCAGCGTCTCGGCGCTGGTCCACCTGTATAGCTGGGGCTATATGGCGGAGGACCCGGACCAGCCGCGCTTCTTCGCGTATCTGTCGCTGTTCACCTTCGCGATGCTGATGCTGGTGACCGCGGACAATCTCATCCAGATGTTCTTCGGCTGGGAAGGCGTCGGCCTCGCGAGCTACCTGCTGATCGGCTTCTGGTTCCGCAAGCCCAGCGCCAACGCCGCGGCGATCAAGGCGTTCGTGGTCAACCGCGTCGGCGACCTCGGCTTCATGCTCGGCATCTTCGGCACCTATCTGGTCTTCAACACCGTCTCGATCCCCGCGATCCTCGCCGCGGCGCCGTCGATGGCGGGCTCGACGATCGGCTTCCTGTGGTTCCGCGCCGACACGATGACGGTGCTGTGCCTGCTGCTGTTCGTCGGCGCGATGGGCAAGTCGGCGCAGCTGGGGCTGCACACCTGGCTGCCCGACGCGATGGAGGGCCCGACGCCGGTGTCGGCGCTGATCCACGCCGCCACCATGGTGACCGCGGGCGTGTTCATGGTGTGCCGCCTCTCGCCGATGTTCCAGACCTCGCCCACCGCGATGGGCTTCGTGACCTTCATCGGCGCCGCGACCTGCCTGTTCGCCGCGACCGTCGGCACGACGCAGACCGACATCAAGCGCGTGATCGCTTATTCGACCTGCTCGCAGCTCGGCTACATGTTCTTCGCCGCGGGCGTCGGCGCCTATGGCGCGGCGATGTTCCACCTGTTCACGCACGCCTTCTTCAAGGCGCTGCTGTTCCTCGGCGCGGGCTCGGTGATCCACGCGATGCACCATGAGCAGGACATGCGCTATTACGGCGGGCTACGGAAGGCGATCCCGATCACCTTCTGGGGCATGCTGCTGGGCACGCTGGCGATCACCGGCGTGGGGATCTACGGCATCGGTGGCTTCGCGGGCTATCACTCCAAGGACGCGATCATCGAGGTGGCCTGGGCGGCCGGCTCGCCGGTGGCGTCGATGGTGGGCGTGTTCGCCGCGCTGCTGACGAGCTTCTACTCGTGGCGCCTGATGTTCCTCACCTTCTGGGGGGAGCCGCGCTGGGCCGCGTCCGAGCATATCCAGCACGCGCTCCACGACGCGCACGGCCACGCGCATGACGCGCACCACGACCACGCGCATGACGCGCACGGGCACGAGGTGCATGCGGCCGAGCACGGCAGCGCGCACGCGCACGGCCATGACGACGCGCACCATCCCGATCCCGCGGGCGAGGATTCGGGCCACGCGCCGGCGACGGAGTCGCGCGGGTTCAACGAGATTCCCAGGGGCACCGGCGGCTATCACCCGCACGAGAGCCCGGTGGCGATGCTGATCCCGCTGATCGTGCTGTCGATCGGCGCGGTCGCCTCGGGCTTCGTCTTCCACCATTGGTTCATCGACCCGGAGAGCGCGGGCGGCTTCTGGAAGGGTGCGCTCTACTTCAACGAGCATCTCATGCACGAGATGCACCAGGTGCCGCTGCTGGTGCAGCTGGCGGCGACGATCGTGATGCTGACGGGGCTGCTGATCGCGTACCTGACCTACATCCGCTCGCCCGAGGCGCCGGCGAAGTTCGCCGACACCTTCCAGCCGCTCTACCAGTTCCTGCTGCGGAAATGGTATTTCGACGAGCTGTACCATTTCCTGTTCGTCCGGCCCGCCTTCGCGATCGGTCGGCTGCTGTGGCACCGCGGCGACGAGGGGACGATCGACCGGTTCGGGCCGAACGGCTCGGCCTGGGTGGTCCAGGTCGGCAGTCGCGTCGCGGGCCGCCTGCAGACCGGCTATGTCTATACCTACGCGTTCGTCATGCTGATCGGGCTCACCGCCGCGGTCACCTGGGCGATCGCGGGCTGAGGGGCTCCATCACGTGTCGTTCCCGATCCTCTCGCTGATGCTCGCGATCCCGGCCGCCGCGGCGGTCGCGTGCCTCTTCCTCTCGCCCTCGACGGCGCGCTGGACCGCGCTGGCGGCGACGCTCGTCAACCTCGCGCTCGGCGTATTGCTGTGGCTGTCGTACGATATCGGCGGCGCGCAGTGGCAGTTCGTCGAGTATGCGCCGCTGTTCGGGCGTTTCGGCTGGGCGCTCGGCATCGACGGCTACGCGCTGCTGCTGATCGTGCTGTCGGTGTTCCTGATGCCGATCTGCATCGGCGCGAGCTGGCAGGCGATCGAGAAGCGCGTGCCGGAATATATGAGCGCGTTCCTGTTCACCGAGGTGCTGATGATCGGCACCTTCGCGGCGCAGGACCTGTT
Organism: Sphingomonas folli; assembly: GCF_019429525.1. Classification (GTDB taxonomy): domain Bacteria; phylum Pseudomonadota; class Alphaproteobacteria; order Sphingomonadales; family Sphingomonadaceae; genus Sphingomonas; species Sphingomonas folii. Next base: position 276,349 of record NZ_JAHXZL010000001.1, read on the forward strand.
CCTCTTCTACATCTTCTTCGAGGCCGGCCTGATCCCGATGTTCCTGATCATCGGCATCTGGGGCGGCGCGAACCGGATCTACGCCTCGTACAAGTTCTTCCTGTACACGCTGCTCGGCTCGCTGCTGATGTTCATCGCGATGCTCTACATGAGCATCACCGCGGCGACCACGAGCATCCCGGCGCTGATGAACTACGACTTCCCGCCGCAGGTGCAGACCTGGCTGTGGCTCGCCTTCTTCGCCTCGTTCGCGGTGAAGATGCCGATGTGGCCGGTCCACACCTGGCTGCCCGACGCGCACGTCCAGGCGCCGACCGCGGGCTCGGTGATCCTGGCGGGCGTGCTGCTCAAGCTCGGCGGCTACGGCTTCCTGCGCTTCAGCCTGCCGATGTTCCCCGAGGCCTCGGCGCAGCTGGTGTGGCTGGTGTTCGGGCTGAGCGCGGTGGCGGTGATCTACACCAGCCTCGTCGCGCTGGTGCAGTCGGACATGAAGAAGCTGATCGCTTATTCCTCGGTCGCGCACATGGCGATCGTGACGATCGGGCTGTTCGCGTTCAACGCGCAGGGGATCGAGGGCGCGATGATGGTGATGCTGGGCCACGGCCTGGTGTCGGGCGCCTTGTTCCTGTGCGTCGGCGTGATCTACGACCGGCTCCACACGCGCGAGATCAGCCGCTACGGCGGGCTGGCGATCAACATGCCGCGCTACGCGCTGCTGTTCCTGCTGTTCACCATGGCCTCCATCGGCCTGCCGGGGACGAGCAACTTCGTCGGCGAGATCCTGAGCCTGATGGGCACCTACCAGGTCTCCACCACGGTCGCTCTGCTGTGCACCACCGGGATCATCCTGGGCGCGGCGTACATGCTGTACCTGTACCGCCGCGTCGTGTTCGGCGAGATCAAGTCGGAGGAGGTCGCGGCCATGTCCGATCTCAGCCCGCGCGAACTCTGGCTGCTCGCGCCGATCGCCGCCGCGGTGCTGTGGATGGGCGTCTATCCGGAGAGCTTCCTCGCGCCGATGCGCAAGGATACGCAGGTGCTGCTCGCGCGGATCGATCGCGCGCGGCCGGCGGGTGACTCGCTACCCACGAAAGGCACCGGCGTCGTGCCCGCCGCGCACGCCGAAACTCACGCGCAAGGGAGCGCGCACTGATGGACTATGCCGCTAATCTCGCGATGACGCTGCCCGAGGTGGTGCTCGGGTTGGGCGCGATCGCGCTCATGCTGGTGGCCGCCTGGGGCGGACCGGCCTCGACCAAGGCGGTGTCCTGGACCGCGGTGGCGGTGCTCGCCGGCGCCTGCGTCGCGCTGGTCGGCCCGGCCTCGTCGGGCGGTCAGGCCTTCTACGGCCTGTACCGCGCCGACAGCTTCGCCGCTTTCTCCAAGGTGCTGATCTATATCGCCGCCGCGGTGGCGATCGTGATGGCGCCCGACTTCTTCCGCCGCACCGCCGGCGACGACCTGCGCCCGGAATATCCGGTGCTGATCCTGCTCTCTGCGGCGGGCATGGGGATGATGGTCTCCGCCGCCGACCTGCTGACGCTCTACGTCGGGCTCGAGCTGCAGAGCCTCGCCGCTTATGTGCTGGCGAGCTTCATGCGGCAGGACCAGCGCTCGGCCGAGGCGGGGCTGAAGTATTTCGTGCTCGGCGCGCTGGCGAGCGGCATCCTGCTCTACGGCATCAGCCTGATGTACGGCTTCACCGGCTCGACCCTGTTCGACGAGATCGCGGGCGCCTATGCGGCCGCGCCGCTGACCGGCGACGCCAAGTCGACCGGGCTGCTGTTCGGGCTGGTGTTCGTGTTCGCGGGCATCGCCTTCAAGATCTCGGCGGTGCCATTCCACATGTGGACCCCCGACGTGTACGAGGGCGCGCCGACACCGGTGACCGCCTTCTTCGCCTCGGCGCCCAAGGTGGCGGCGATCGGGCTGGGCGTGCGCGTCGCGGTCGAGGCGATGGGCCCGGCCGAGGGGCAGTGGCGCCAGATCGTGATCTTCGCCGCGCTCGCCTCGATCCTGCTCGGCGCGGTCGCCGCGATCGGCCAGCAGAACATCAAGCGGCTGCTCGCTTACTCGTCGATCAACAACGTCGGGTTCGCGCTGATCGGGCTCGCCGCGGGTACGCCCGACGGCGTCGCCGCGGTGCTGACCTACATGACGATCTACATCGCGATGACGCTCGGCAGCTTCCTCGTCGTGCTGCAGATGCGCGACGCGGACGGCCAGCCGATCGAGACGATCGCGAGCCTCGCCGGCCTGTCGCGCACGCGGCCGGGCCTCGCGGCGGCGCTGGCGATCTTCATGTTCTCGCTCGCTGGCATCCCGCCGCTGTTCGGTTTCTACGCCAAGTTCGCGGTGTTCTACGCCGCGGTGCAGGCGGGGCTGTTCCCGCTGGCGGTGGTCGGCGTCGTGTTCAGCGTGATCGGCGCTTATTACTACCTGCGCCTGGTCAAGACGATGTACTTCGACGAGCCCACGGGCGTGTTCGGCGAGGGGGACCGGCTCGAGGGCGGGCTGATCGCCGCGGCGGCGGTGATCGTGTCGCCGCTCGGCTATCTCGCTATCCCGGCGCTGTCGGCCTGGACGCTGGCGGCGGCCGCGAGCCTGTTCTGACGCGCACGCTCCACGTCCCCGAGACCGGCTCGACCAACGCCGACCTGCGCTCCTTCGCGCGCGACGGCTACGGCGAGCACGGCCTCTGGCTCCGCGCCGATCGCCAGACCGCCGGCCGCGGGCGCGAGGGCAGGGGGTGGGACTCGCCCGTCGGCAACCTCTACGCCAGCACGCTCGTCCGCCTCGCCGCGGGTGACCCGCCCGCGCCGACGCTCGCGCTGGTCGCCGCGGTCGCGCTGGAGGAGGCGGTACGCGCCGCCCTGCCCGACGCGGGTGCGTTGCAAATCAAATGGCCCAACGACCTGCTGCTGGGCGGGGCTAAGCTGTCGGGCATCCTGCTGGAGCGCGTCGACGACTGGGTCGTGATCGGCTCCGGCGTCAACGTCGCGCACCATCCCGAGCTCGCCGACCGCGCCACCACCAGCCTCCGCGCCGCGGGCGCGACGATCGACGCCCCCGCGCTCCAGGCCGATCTCGCCGCCGCGCTCGCGCGCTGGCTCGCGATCTGGCGCGGCCAGGGGCTCGCTCCCGTCACCCAGCGCTGGCGCGAGCGCGCGCACCCGCCCGGCACCGAGCTGCGCGCGCGCCTGCCCGACGGCGGCGAGTGGCACGGGCGCTACGAGACGCTCGATCCCGGCGGCGCGCTCGTCCTGCGCTTGGCGGACGGCACCGCGCGTGTCATGCACGCGGGCGACATATTCCTGCTGTGAGAGAGGGTGCGATGCTGCTCGCGGTCGACGCCGGCAACACCAACGTGGTCTTCGCTTTGGTCGATACCGCCACCCGTGCGATCCGCGCGCGTTGGCGCATCGCCACCGATCCGCGCCGCACCGCCGACGAATATGCGGTGTGGCTGAGCCAGCTGCTCGCGCTGGAGGGCTATAGCCGCGACGACGTCGCCGCGGTGATCGTCTCCACCGTGGTGCCGCGCGCGCTCCACAATCTCGAGGTGCTCGCCGCCAAATATTTCCGCACCGACGCGCTGATCGCCGGCCGAGCGCCGCTGGACTGGGGCATCGCGATCGACGTCGACGAGCCGCGGAGCCTCGGCGCCGACCGCGCGGTCAACACGATCGCGGCGCACGCGCTCCACGCCGGCGACCTGATCGTGATCGACTTCGGCACCGCCACCACCTTCGACCATTCCGACTATACCGGCGCCTACAAGGGCGGGATCATCGCGCCGGGCATCAATCTCTCGCTCGACGCGCTGGTGATGGCGGCGGCCAAGCTGCCCCGCGTCGCGATCGAGGCGCCCGCGAGCGACAGCGTGATCGGGCGCAACACGGTCGACCAGATGAACATCGGCATCTACTGGGGTTATATCGCGATGATCGAGGGGCTGGTCGCGCGGATGAAGCGCGAGATCGCGCGTCCCGTCAGAGTGATCGCCACGGGCGGGCTCGCCGCCCTGTTCGAGCGCCACACCGACGTGTTCGACGCGATCGAGCCCGATCTTACCATCCAAGGGCTGGCGATCATGTACGAACGCGCCCATATATCAGCGTGAACGCCCGGCCGGCGCGCAGTCCGGCCCTTCTTACTCCCTCCCGCTCCATCGGCGCATCCGGCGACCCGCGGGACGACAAAGGACTCGAATGACTCCCAATAACAAGGAACTGCTCTTCTGCGCCCTCGGCGGCTCGGGCGAGATCGGCATGAACGTCACGCTCTACGGCCACGCCGGCAAGTGGCTGATGGTCGACTGCGGCGTCACCTTCGCCGACTCGCATTATCCCGGGATCGACGTGATCTTGCCCGACCTGCGCTTCATCGAGGAGCGGCTCGACTCGCTCGTCGGTATCGTGCTGACGCACGGGCATGAGGATCATATCGGCTCGCTGCCCTATCTCGCCGAGGATCTCGGCGTGCCGATCTACGCCACCGCCTTCACCGCCGGGCTGGTCCGCGGCAAGCTGGAGGAGGAGCGGATCGAGGAGCGCGTCAAGGTGCGCCTCGTGCAGCCACGCAAGCCGTTCAAGGTCGGCCCCTTCTCGGTCGAGGTGGTGCCGCTGTCGCACTCCATCCCCGAGGCCAACGCGCTGCTGATCGACACGCCCGCGGGGCGCGTCTTCCACACCGGCGACTGGAAGCTGGATCCCACGCCGGTGATCGGCAAGCCCTCCACCCCCGACGAGCTGGCCGCGATCGGCGAGCAGGGCGTCGACGTGCTGGTGTGTGACTCGACCAACGTCTTCAACAACGAGGCCTCGGGCAGCGAGGCGACCGTGCGCCAGGGCCTCGCGGAGAGCGTCGCGCGCGCGCGCGGCCGCGTCGTGGTGACCACGTTCGCCTCCAACGCGGCGCGGCTGCACACGCTGGCCGAGGTGGCCAAGGAGACCGGCCGCCGCCTGTGCGTCACCGGCCGCTCGCTCGATCGGATCATCCGTGTCGCCAAGGCGACCGGCTATCTGAAGGACTTTCCCGAGACGATCGACGTCGACTCGGCGATGCGCATGCCGCGCAACAAGGTGCTGATCATCGCCACCGGCGGCCAGGGCGAACCGCGCGCCGCGCTGGCGCGCATCGCCGACGGCTCGCACCCGGTCCGGCTCGACATGGGCGACATGGTGATCTTCTCCGCCAAGCAGATCCCCGGCAACGAGGTGGCGGTGGGCCGGATCCAGAACCAGCTCGCCGCGCGCGGCGTGGAGATGGTCACTGAGAAGCAGGCGCACGTCCACGTCTCGGGCCATCCCGGTCGCCCCGAGCTGGCGCAGATGTACGGCTGGATCCGCCCGGGCGCGCTGCTGCCGGTGCACGGCGAGATGCGCCACCTGATGGAGCACGCGCGCTACGGCCAGACGCAGGGCATCCGCGACGTATTGGTGCAGACCAACGGCGACCTCGTCCGGCTCGCCCCCGGCGCGCCCAGGAAGATCGGCGACGTGCCGGTGGGCCGGCTGGTGCTCGACGGCGACGTGATCCTGCCCGCCGACGGCGGCACGATCAACGACCGGCGCCGCATCGCGGTCAACGGCCAGATCTCGGTCGGCATCGCGGTGGACCGCAACGGGCGCGCCGGGGGCACCCCCGAGGTTCGCATCCAGGGCGTGCCGGTCGAGGAGGAGCGCGAGCCCTTCCTGGCCGAGGCGGCCGAGGCCGCGGCCGAGGCGATGAAGGGCCGCGTGCGCGACCGCGAGCGGCTGCGCGAGGACGTGCGGCTCGCGGTGCGCAAGGTCGCCACGCGCTGGACCGGCAAGAAGCCGGTAATCGACGTGGTGATCGTCCAGGTCTGAGCGGGGAGGGCGGGCGATGCGCTGGACGTCGCTGCTGGCGATCTACGTGCTGTTCTGGTCGTTCTCGGTCTTCCTGGTGCTGCCCTGGGGGGTGCGCACCTCGGCCGAGATGGGCGCCGAGCACGTCCCCGGCACCGCCGAGAGTTCGCCGCACAGCTTCTCGCTCAAGCGGGTGGTGGTGCGCACGACGATCGTCGCGACCCTGTTGTTCGGGCTGTTCGTGGCCAATTACGAGTTCGGCTGGGTGACCGCGGGGATGCTCGACTTCGCGGATCCAGCCAACGCGGTGTAGGAGATCGCGGTGGGAGCTCGGATGCTCGCGCCTGTCGTTCGAGCCACCATCTTCTCGGCCGTCGTCCCGGACTTGCTCCGGGATCCACGGCTCCGGACCTTGTCCGGGATGACGAAGTAGAAGCGCCGGGCCAGTTTAGGGTCCGGTCCACCTCCATCGATCCGTGCTCCGGCGAACGCCGGAGGCGAGCGCCGCTCGCGTGACGCTCGTGGCTCCGCCCTCTTGCGTCCACAGGAGCATTCCGCTGGCCCACATCAGATGGATCAGCCTCTAGCGCAGCCGCTCGATCGCCTGTGCCAGCGCCACGTACAGCTTGCCCATGTCCGACGACAGCAGCGTCACGCCCAGCGGCGAGCCGTCGCGCTGCGCCAGGATCGTGCGCAGCATCGCCTCGAAATCGTGGATGTAGCGGTTGACCTGCTCGCGGAAGGCGCCGTCCTCATCGTACAGCCGCGCCACGTCGCGCTGCTCGCCGCCGTCGAGCAGCCGCACCGCGCGCCGCGTGAACACGCCGCGGTCGCCCTTGAGATAGGCCGCCCAGGCGCTGTCCGAGATCTCGGGCGCGAAGGTACGAGTGAGATCGATCGAGGCCGAGTTGAGCGACTCGATCAGCAGCGAGGCGCGCCGCGCGAAGCTGTCGCGCTCATTCTCCTCGCCCGCCGCGCGCGCTTCCTCCAGCCGCTGGTCGATCAGCGCGATCGTCGCCTCGATCGAGTCGAGCTGCTGCTGCAGCCGCTCGCCCGCGCGATTGGTCGCGGCGACCGCCGCCTCAGCGACCTGCGCCACCTGGCGGACCTGGCCCTGCACGCCGCTCTCGACCGCGCGGCTCAGCGCCGCGGCGCCCGCGCTCTCCAGCGCGTCGGCGGCCTCGGGGATCACGCGCGCGATCGCCTCGCGCGCGTGGTCGGCCGCGGCGGCGGCGGTCTCGCGCACGCGCAGCAGCGCCTCGACCAGCCGCGGCGCGGCCTGCTCGGTGAGGTCATCCATCTGGCGCGAGGCGTCGCCCATCGCCTCGCCGATCTCGTCGGCCTGGCTGCGCCCGCGCGCCAGCCCGTCGTGGAGCCGGCTGGTGAGCGACTCGACCGTCTGGCGCTGCTCGGCGACGACCTGCGCCACCGCCTCGATCGCGTCGTGCGTGCTCTCGGCGGCGGTGACGAGCGCGAGCAGCTCGGGCTTGGCGGCGGTGATCACCTGCTTGGTCGACGCGACTCGGCTCTCCAGCCGCGAGATCGCCTCGGGCATGGTCTCGTCCATCTCGCGCGCCGCGGCGTCGAGCGCGACGAGCAGGTGCTCGGTGGTCGAGATCGTGTGCTGCGCCGAGGCGTGGCCCGCGTCCATCGCGCGCGCCAGCGCCTCGGCCGAGGCGTGGAGCGCGCTCACCGATGCGGCGAGCTGCTGCGTGCGCTCGCCGCCGTCGCGGTGGAGCGCGACGAGGCGCTGGTCGACGCGCAGGATGGCGTCGTCGAGCGAGTCGAACAGCTGGCGCCCGGCGCCCTGCTGGGCGTCGAGCCGCGCCGCGATCCGCTCGATCACGACCTCGATCAACCCGATCCGCTCGGCCAGCGCCTCGGCGCTCTCGCGCGCGGCATGGTCGAGCGCGGTCTGGTTGGTGCTGACCATCGCCAGCATCGCGTCGCCCTGCGCGGCGATCGCCTTGCGGGACTCGTCGATCGCGCGCGCGGTGCGGTCGAGCAGCGCGTCGACCGCGCCCGCCGCCGCGGAGGTGACCGCCTCGAGCCGCGCGCCGGCGGTGTGGCTGGTCGACTCCATCCGCTGCATGTACGCGGCGAGCTTCTCCGCCGCGCCGCCCGCGATCGCCTCGGCGTCGCGCCCGCGCGCCACCAGCGCCGCCACCTGCGCGTCGAGCCCCGCGCTATGCTCATAGGCGACCAGCCCGGCCTGGTCGATCGTCTCGGTCAGCGCGCGCGTCTCGTCCGCGGCGCGCGGCAGCGCGTCGAGCAGCGCGTCGAGCCGCTCGTGCGCCGCGCCGGCGCTGGTCGAGAGGTTGCCCGTCTGCGCGTCGACGCGCTGCACCTCGGCGGAGAGCGTGCCCGCGATCTCGGCCAGCCGCGCGGTCGCGGCGTCACCCAGGGCGGTGAGCAGGCGGACCTGCTCCGCCATCTGGCCGCGCTGCTCCTCGATCGTGGTGCCGAGCACCGCGACGGTATTCTCCAGCGCCACCGCCTCGCCGCGCATCGCGCGCGCGGTCGCGCCGAACCGCTGCGCCTCGGCGGTGCTGGTGCGCAGCGCGGCGAGCCAGACCACCCCGGCGAGCGCGGGCACGGTCGCCAACGCGGCACCATATTGCGCCAGCGCCAGCGGCGTCATCGTGCCGAACGTGTCGCGCGCCAGCCAGAGCAGCGCCGCGACCCACAGGGCCGCGACCGCGATCGCGACCCAGCCGAACACCGGCCGAGGCCCGCCCAGCGCGGGGCGGTCGGGGGCGTCGTCGGAGAAGAACGGGTCGGTCACGTGCGGGGCAGGCTCCGGGGACGGCAGGGTGGCGGGGTCGGGCCAGCTCTCCGGCCAATGGTCTGGCCAGCGTGCGCCCGGCTCGGCCGCGCGTGCGTCGGATCGTGAAGTCGGCCCCCCGTTCATCCCTTCCATCTAACACGTTTGCCCGCATCGGGAAGCCGTCTCGGAGAGGCACAGTCGCTCGGCCCGGCGCATCGCTGCGCCGCGTCACGGATGTTGCCGCGGTGCACGCCACCCCCTAACAGCCATGGGATGCTGGCCGGGCTCCTGTTCGCGATCCATGAGGCAGAGGACCGACCGGGGACGCTGGCGGCGACGCTGCCGTTCGCCGCGGCCTCGCTGATCGAATATCAGGCGCGGCTGCTGGTGGCGTGCGACGCCGCGCAGGTCGTCGTCGTCGTGGGGCGCGAGACCCCCGAACTCGCCGGCGCGCTGGCGCGCATCGCGCGGCGCGGCGTCTCGGTCGACGTGGTCCGCACCGCCGCCGACGCGCTGGCGCGGCTCCACCCGCTCGCGCGCGTGCTGATGATGGCGGACGGGCTGGTTACCACCGAGGGCGTCGTCCACGCGCTGGCCGGCGAGGGCGGCGACGCGCTGCTGGTGGTGCCCGGCGCGCAGGCCTCGCCGCTGTTCGAGCGCGTCGGCGCCGGCGCGGCCTGGGCGGGCGTGGCGCGGCTCGACGCGCGGCGCATCGCCGAGGCGGCGCGGCTGCCCGACGACTATGACCTGCAGTCGACGCTGCTGCGCGCCGCCGACCAGGCCGGGGCGCGCCATATCTCGCTGCGCCTCGACGACATGGAGCTGGGCCATGGCATCGAGCGCCGCGCCAGCGCGCTCGAGGAGCGCGGCCGCGCGGTGCTGTCGGCCTCGATGGCGGTGCGGCCGAGCTGGCTCGAGCGGCTGGTGCTGCGTCCGCTCGCGCGCGCGGTGATCCCGGTGATCGCGCGCCGCGCCATCGGCACCGGCGCGTGCACCGCCGCGGCGGGGGCGGCGGGGCTGGTCGGCTGCGCCGCGATCGCGCTCGGCGCGCCGGGCCTGGGTATAACGGTGGCGCTGGCCGCGGTGCTGCTGGCCGAGATCGCGGGCGCGCTGGCGCTGTTCCGCGACGAGCCCGCGCTGCTGCGCGCCGGGCGCGCGCTGGTCATGGCGGTGCCCGCGGTCGCCGCGCTGCTGCTCGCGCATCTCGTCGACCGTGAGGCGGCGACCGCCAGCGCGCGGCTGCTCGCCCTCGGCGCGCTGGTCGCTGGGGGCGTCGGCGAGCGTGCCGCCGGCGCCGCGCCGCGCCGCGCCTGGTGGGGCACCGCGCCGGGCTATCTCGCGATCCTGGCGGTGGCGACGCTGCTCGGCTGGCCGACATTGGGGCTCGGTCTGGTCGCGGCCTATGCCGCGCTGACGCTGGTGGCCGCGGTCGAGTGGCTGCGGCGGGTGACTTAGAGCGTGGTTAAGGATCGCTCGTTAAGGGGTGGGGAGATGCCCGCCCAACCCTCTCAGGCGATCGACTCGGACCTGGCCGCGCGCGTCGCGGCGCAGGCGGCGTCGGCCGATGGTCGCGCGGGCGCGCGCCTCAGCGCGGCGATCGCCGACGTGTTCGTCGACACGCGCGACCGGCTCGACGAGCGCAGCCGCGTCGCGATCAACCGCCTCGTCGAGACGACCGTCGCCGCGATCGAGCGCGACATTGCCGGCCATGCGGCGCGGCTGCTCGAGGCGCGTGGCCTGCCCGACGCCGCCGCGCTGCTCGCCGGCAATCGCGCGATGACGCTGCCGCGGCTGGTCGAGTCGGGGCTGATGCGCGACCCCGAGGTGATGGGCGAGCTGATCGCCCAGGCGCGCGTCGACCTGATCGACGAGGCGCTGGCGGCGCAGCGCGCCCCGGGCAGCAGCGCGACCCTGCTCGCCGCCTTGGCCGAGAGCGCCGACGGCGTGGTGCGCGGCAGGGCGGTGACCTATCTGGTGGCGGACAGCCGACGCCGGCTGGCGCATGCCGAGCGCCGCGCCGAGCTGCCCAGCGAGCTGCACGAGAGGCTCGCCTGGTGGGTGGCGGCGGCGCTGCGCGAGCGGCTCGGCCACGGCGTGCCGGCCGAGGTCGATCGGGCGCTGTCGGAGGCGAGCCAGCGCAGCATCGCCGCGCACGACGACGCCGAGCGAGTCGAGACCGCCGCGGCGCAGCTCGCCGCGGCGATCGATCCGACCGCGGGCGCGCTGCCGCAGCTGATGATCGACTCGCTCGGCGAGGCACGCACCACCTTGTTCGCCGCGCTGCTGGCGCACGCGCTCGGGATCGAGCCCGCCGAGGCGCGCGGGCTGACGCTCGACGGCGACAGCGATCGGCTGTGGCTGGCGCTGCGCGCGCTCGGGATCGAGCGCCACGTGATCGCGCAGATCGGCTTCGTGCTGTGCGAGGCCGACCGCGAGCGCGACGTCGAGAGCCTGCCCGACTCGCTCGACCGGGTCGCCACGCTCGCGCCCGAGACCGCCGCGCGCGCGGTGGCGCCGCTGACGCTCCACCGCGACTTCCGCGCCGCGGTGCGCGCGCTCGCCCGCAGCCCGCGCGCGTGACCGCGCTGGCGACGCTGCACGCGGCGGTCGACCGCCACGATCGGCTCGCCCGGGCCGACGACGCCTTCGCCGCGCTCAACGCGCGCGCGGGCGGGCGGCACGGCGCGCTGCTCGCGATCCCGCAGGTGGCGGTGCTGGTGCGGCTGGCGCGGCGGTTGCGCATCCTCGTCTCGCGCGCGGTGACGATCGCCGACGGCGAGCGCGACCTCGACTGCTGGGTCAAGGCGATCCCCGACGAGACGGGGGTGGTGCTGACCGTGTCGCTGCTGCGTGAGCGCGCCGCCGGCCACGCCCGCGCCGGCGCCGCGACGTCGGAAGAGGTGTCCGCGCCCGAGGACGCCGACTGGACCTGGGAGGTCGACTCGGAGCTGCGCGTGACGCGCTTGTCGCTCGGCGCGGCGGCGCGGCTCGGGCTCGACCCCGCCGCCGCGCTCGGCCGCCCGCTCAGCCGGCTGTTCGTGCTCGAGCCCGATCGCGGCGGGACGATGCCGCTGCTCGACGCGCTGACCGAGCGACGCGACTTCGCCGACCAGCCCGCCCGGCTGCACGGCGGCGGCCCGCGCGTGACGCTCGCGGGGCATGTGCGGCTCGACACCGGCGGCGGCTTCGGCGGCTTCGTCGGGGGCGCCTATGCCGCCGCGCCCGAGCCCGCGGCGCCGCAGCTCCGCCCGTTCGACCACCGGCTCGACACGCTGTTGCGCGGCGCGCTGGCGCGGATCATCGCCGACGCCGAGGGGATCAGCGCCGCGGGCGACGGCCCGCTCGACAGCCATTACGCCGATTATGCCGCCGACATCGCCGGCGCGGGGCGCCACCTCCTCGGGCTGATCGACGACCTCGTCGACCTCGAGGCGATCGAGCGCGACGATTTCAGCACCGAGCGCACGCCCGTCGACCTCGCCGACGTCGCGCGGCGCGCCGCCGCGCTGCTGGCGACGCGCGCGGCCGAGGCGGGGGTGACGATCGACCGCGCCGGGTGCGAGCACGAGCTCGTCGCGCTCGGTGAGTTCCGCCGCCTGCTCCAGGTGGCGGTGAACCTGATCGCCAACGCGGTGCGCTACGCGCCGCGCGACAGCGCCGTCGTGCTGACCGTGCGGCGCGAGGGCGGGCGCGCGCTGCTGACGGTCGCCGACGCCGGTCGGGGTATCGCGGCGGTCGACCAGGCGCGCATCTTCGGTAAGTTCGAGCGGGTCGATCCCGGCGAGCCCGGCGGCAGCGGGCTCGGGCTCTATATCGCGCGCCGGCTCGCCGAGGCGATGGGCGGCGCGCTCACCGTCGACAGCGCGCCGGGCGAGGGCGCGCGCTTCACGCTGGCGCTCCCCGCGGGCTGAGCCGCGCTCAGCGGGCGCGGGGATCGAGCGCGGGCACCTGCCGCGCCGCGCCGGCGGGCTCGATCCCGGGGCGCGCCCCGGTGGGCAGCCGCTCCTCGCCGCGGATCGCGCGACCCGCGCGCCGGATCGCGGCGGTGAGCCGCGGGTAGATGCCGCAGCGGCAGACGTTGGTGATCGCCGCCGCGATCGCCTCCTCCGAGGGCATCGGGTCACGCCGCAGCAGCACCGCCGCGGCCATGACGATGCCGGGGACGCAGAAGCCGCACTGCGACACGTTCTCGGCCAGCAGCGCGAGCTGGACCGGGTGGGTGCGATCGCGCGACAGCCCCTCGATGGTGGTGACGAAGGTCCCCTCCGCCGCGGCGAGCGTCACCTGGCACGAGCGCACCGCGCGCCCGTCGACGTCGACGGTGCAGGCGCCGCAGCTGCCGGTGCCGCAACCATATTTGGTGCCGGTCAGGTTGGACGCGTCGCGCAGCGCCCAGAGCAACGGCGTCTCGGGGGCGAGGCGATACTCCACCGCCTCGTTGTTGACGGTCAGCCGGGTCATCCGCGCTCGCGATAGGCGTCGCGGATGTGCTGCATCCAGCCGGCGCTGGGCTGGACGCCGGTGTTGCGCGTGCGCGGGCGCCGTGCCGCGGCGATGTCGACCTGCGCCTCGAAGTGCAGCCCCGCCAGTGTCGCCTTGGCCCACATCACGCGCGCCGCGAGCTGCTCCAGCGATCCCATCGTCACGCGCACCTCGTCGCCGTGAGTCAGCCCCGCGCTGTTGTCGACGCACGCGCCGGTGACCGAGAGGTTGCGGACGCGACACTCCACCGCCTCGGTGCCGGTGTCGACGAGCGCGTAGAGGATCACGCTGCTGCGCGGTTCGCGGGGAGGGGTCGACATGCGGGCAGCTCTAGGTCCGGTATCCTAACGGGTTGCTACCTCGATCCCACCGTCTCGCCGCGGGGGCAACCCCCGTGCGACGGTTGTCCCGCGATCGCGCAGAAACGCTATGAAATAGCGCCGGATCAGTTGCCTGTGTCGTAGATTTTGTCATAAGCGCGCGATGGCAGGTCCTACCGTGCAACGCGACCCCGACGCGGAGTCGCTCAACCTGACCGCGTGCGACCGCGAGCCGATCCACGTCCCGGGGGCGGTGCAGGCGCACGGCCTGCTCCTGGTCGCCGACGCGTTGTCGCTCGAGATCGTCGCCGGGGCCGGCGCGATCGAGGCGCTGTTCGGCGACGACTGGCTCGGCGCGCGGCTCGACGCGCTGCTCGCGCAGGACGTCAACGCGCTGGCCGAGGCCGTGCCGATCGGTCCCGGGGGGACGATCCTGGCGGCGCCGGTCCACGGCCACGACGTCGCGCTCCACCGCACCGGGCAGTGGCTGCTCGCCGAGCTGGAGCCGGTGGGCGAGGCGGGCGGCGGCAGTGTCGCCGAGACGCTCGGCTGGCTCGACGCGATGGCGGCGGGGTTCGAGCGCACCACTACCTTCTCCGCGCTCTGCGAGCGCGCCGCCGTGGCGTTCCGCGCGCTGACCGGGTTCGACCGGGTGATGGTCTATCGCTTCCTCGACGACGAGGCGGGCTGCGTCGTCGCCGAGGACCGCGCTCCCGGGCTCGACACCTTCCTGCACCATCACTTCCCCGCGAGCGACATTCCGCGGCAGGCGCGCGCGCTCTACGTGCGCAACCGTACCCGCGTGATCCCCGACGTGAATTACCTGCCCGCACCGCTGCGTCCGTCCGGCTTCGAGCTGACCGATCTCAGCGATGTCGCGATCCGCAGCGTCTCGCCGGTGCACGTCGAGTATCTGCGCAATATGGGGGTGGGCGCGTCGGCGTCGATCTCGATCGTCAAGGACGGGCTGCTCTGGGGTCTGGTGGCGTGCCACCATGCGACGCCGCGGCTGCTGCCGCGCGCGACCCGCGCCGCCGCGGCCGCGCTCGCCGGCGGGCTGGCGCGCCAGCTCCGCGCGAAGGAGGAGGCGGAGGCCTATCGCGAGCGGCTGGCGCTGCGCGGCGAGGAGGATTCGCTGCGCTCGCTGCTGCTGACCAGCGACACGCCGCTCGACGTGGTGCAGGCGCGCGCGGAGGACATCCGCCACGCCTTCGGCGCCGACGGGCTGGCGCTGGTGCGCGGCGGTCGCGCGACCGCGGTGGGCGTGGCGCCGCAGGAGACCGCGCTCGTGGCGCTGGCGCGCTGGCTGGCGTCGCGCGACGAGACCGCGCCGCTCGCGACGCGCGAGCTGGGCAAGGACTGGGCCGATGCCGCCCGCGTCGCGCCGATCGCGGGTGTGCTCGGCTTCGCGCTCGGCGACGGCGACGCGCTGCTGTGGCTGCGCGCCGAGAAGATCGAGGAGATCGAGTGGGCGGGCAACCCGCACAAGGCGGTGCCGCACGATCCCCGGGCGATCCTGCGCCCGCGCGCCTCGTTCGAGTCGTGGCGCGAGCAGGTGCACGGCCGCGCGCGGCGCTGGACGCTCGAGCAGGTCGACGGCGCGGCGCGGCTGCGCCGCCTGCTCGCCGAGGCGCGCGCCGCGGCCGAGCTGCGCCGGCTCAACCGCGAGCTGGAGCGCACCGGCGCCGAGAAGGACGCGCTGCTCGCGCAGAAGGACCTGCTGATGCGCGAGGTCGACCATCGCGTGCAGAACAGCCTGCAGCTGGTCTCCTCCTTCCTCGCGATCCAGGCGCGCGACGCCGGCGCGGGAGCGGTGGCCGACCAGCTCCTCGAGGCGCGCTCGCGCCTATCGGCGGTGGCGCTGGTGCACCGTCGCCTGTACCGCGACGACCAGATCGAGGTGATCGACCTCAGCCGCTACATCGGCGAGCTGATGCAGGACCTGCGTTCGTCGCTGGGCGAGGAATGGAGCCGCCACCTCACGCTCGACCTCGCGCCGGTGCTGATCCCGACCGACCGCGCCGTCAGCGTCGGCCTGATCGCCGCGGAGCTGGTGATCAACGCGACCAAATATGCCTATCCGACACAGCGCGGCGGCGCGATCGACGTGGTGCTGGAGCAGCACGGACACCTGCTGCGGCTGATCGTGGCGGACCGCGGCGTCGGCAAGGCGGCGGGCGGCGACGGCGGTTTCGGCAGCCGGATGATGAGCGCGGTGGTGCAGCGCATCGGCGGCACGGTCGAGTTCCAGGACAACGACCCCGGCACGCGCGCGCTGCTCACCGCGCCGATCGAGGGCGACTGAGCGCGGCGTCGCGGAGGCGGTGAACCCGAGTCGCGAACGGGCCGTTTGTTCGAGCTGATCGGCGTGCCGCGCGCCCCGCCTGTCCGCCACCGCGGCGGAGGTCGCCGCCGCGTCGCTCTCGCGCCGGCGCCCGGCGCCGCGAGGATGGTGCTCGTGGCGCTGGGCTCCTGCCCGCGCAGGCGCCCGGTCCTGCCCCGAACGGGCGGTGGCATCCTAGTCGAACCCGCGCTCCAGGAAGCGTTCCGCCAGCGCGCAGTGCATCGCCACGCCGGTGGCGAAGACCTGCTCGTCGATCGTCATCCGCGGGTTGTGGAGCGGCGGGTTGGTCTCGGGCGTCGTCCCGGGTGCCGCCGCGCCGACGAAGGCGATCGCGCCGGGCAGCTCGCGCAGCACGTAGCTGAAGTCCTCGCCGCCCATGATCGGCGCGGGCATCGTCGCCCAGCCCTGCGCGCCGCCGATCTCCTGCGCCAGCGCGCGCATCAGCCGCGTGGCGCGCGGGTCGTTCATCGTCACGGGATAACCCTCGTCGATGCTGGTCTCGACGGTGCAGCCGTGCGCCTCCGCCACGCCGCGCGCGACCTGGTGGAAGGCGGCGCGCGTCGCCTCGCGCGTGCCCGGCGACAGCGTCCGCAGCGTGCCCGCGAGCTGGACCTCGTCGGGGATGATGTTGTGCGAAGAGCCGGCGTGGATCTGCGTGATCGTCAGCACCGCGGGATCGGCCACCGGCACGCGCCGCGCGACATGCTGCTGGAGCGCGGTGACGATCGCGCAGGCGACCGGGATCGGGTCGATCGCGTCGTGCGGCATGGCGGCGTGACCGCCCCGGCCGCGGACGGTGGCGCGGACGGTGTCGGTGGAGGCGAGCAGCGCGCCCTCGCGCCCGATGAACACGCCCGCGGGCGCGTTGGGCAGGACGTGGAGTGCGAAGGCGGCGTCGGGGCGCGCGCGGTCGAGCAGCCCGTCGGCGATCATCTCGCGCGCGCCGTGATGCCCCTCCTCGCCGGGCTGGAACATGAAGACGACCGTGCCGGCCAGCTGGTCGCGTCGCTTCGCCAGTGCCTTGGCGGCGCCGACCAGCATCGCGGTGTGCGCGTCATGACCGCAGGCGTGCATCGTGCCCGGCAGCGTCGAGGCGAAGGGCAGGCCGGTCTCCTCGGTGATCGGCAGCGCGTCCATGTCGCCGCGCAGCAGCACCGTGCGCGCGTTCGAGCCCGCGCCGCCGTCGCTCCGGCCACCGCGCAGGATCGCGACGAAGCCGGTGGTGCGCGTGCCGTCGTGGATCTCGAGCGGCAGGCCGGCGAGCGCGGCCTTGGCCTTGGCGGTGGTGAGCGGGCAGTGCAGACCCATCTCGGGCTCGGCGTGGATCGCGCGGCGCAGCGCGACGACGTCGGCGAGCTGCTCGGCGCCGAGCGCGCTCCAGTCGGTGGGCGAGTCGAGCGGTGGGGACATCGGGGACACTCCTTCTCGCCCCGGTGTAGACCCTCGCGCGGCGCTAGTCGACGCGCCGCGCCGCGGTGATCGTGATCACGGGCGCGAGCATCTGCCCCTTCATCACGCCCTCTCCCAGCGTCGGCGAGGTCGGCGCGGCGAGGATGCGGCGCACCACGTCCATCCCTTCCAGCACGCGGCCGAAGGCGGCGAAGCCGGGGCTGTCGGCGGTGGCGTCCATCGAGCTGAGATCGCCCACGGTGATGAAGAAGTCGCCCGCGGCGGTGTCGGGCTTGGCCATCGCCATGGACAGCGTGCCGTCGCGGTGGCTCAGCTTCGTGAGCGTGGTCGGCTCGTGCTTGATCGGCGGCAGCGTGCGCTTGGGGTCGTTGCGCGTGCCGAACTGCGCCAGGCCATAGCCGTCCGCCACCTTGACCGCGCGGTAGAAGCCGACGCCGTCGAGCTTGTGCTGGTCGACGTAGCGCAGGAAATTGCCCGCGGTGACCGGCGCCGCCCTCGTGTCGACCCCGACGAGGATGTCGCCCGCCGCGGTGCTGAGGCGGACTCGGGTGAGCGCGGCGGCGTCGGTCGCGGGGGCGGGTGACGGGGCAGGGAGCTGCGGCGCGGGCGCGACGCTCGCGGGCGCCTGCGGCCGGGTCTCCGCCGGGGCCGCGGGCACGGTCTGCGCGGCGAGCAGCAGGGCGAGCGCGGCGATCATGCCGCCACCCGCGGCGCGCGCGCGATCATCACCGGCAGCGAACTCGCCTTGGTGCCGCTCAGCTGGAGCACGTAGCGCCCCGGCCCGAGCTGGAAGTCGACCATCTTGCGGATGCCGCTGCACGCCGGGCCGTGGCCGTGCGCGCTCGCCGCCAGGGCGCGGCCGGCGCGCACCACGTCGATCCATGCCGCGTCCCCGAGCGCCACCCGATAGGTGCCTGCGCGCGCGATCTGGAAGAGCGCGAGGCCGGCCGTCTCGCCGAGATCCGGCTCACGCGGCGGGGCGACCGCGGGGGTGACCTGCTCGGCGGGGGCGAGCCGCAGGTCGGCACCGTGGCCGACCACGATCACCGGCGCGCTGCGCGTGCTGATCCCGGCGGCGAGCGGCGCGCGGCGCGACCATCCGGTCAGTCCCGCGGGCAATGCCGGCCGCGCGACGGCACAGCGCTGGTCCGCCGCGGGCTCGGGCGCGGGCGCCTGCGCGATCGGCGCGGCCGCGACGAACAGGGGAAGCAGCAGCGAGACTGTGGACATCCTGGGCTCCATGGAGGAACCTCTCTCTACCTTCTCGGCGCCCGCGCATCCAGCCCGGGAGTCCGGCGTTGAGGCACACAGGCGACCCGCGACGGTGCGATCGCGCCGGAGCGAGGTGGTCGGCACAGGAGAGCGAGCATGAGCGACTCGAGCGAGGACGGCGCGGGCAAGAGCGGGGCGGACGGCACGGGCACCCTCGGGGGAGGGGCGGCCGACCAGGCGCGGCGCGGCGCCGAGCAGATGCGCGACGCCTTCAACGAGCATGTCGTCGACCCGGCACGGCGCGCGGGCGAGGCGATGCGCGCCTCGGGCGAGCGGATCGCGCAGAACGGCTCGGCGCTGGGTTCGACGATCATCGACCAGGCCGAGGCCAACGCGCGCGAGGCCTTCGCCGCGCTGCGCTCCGCGGCGGGCGCGCGCGACCTCACCGAGGTGATGCGGATCCAGGGCGAGTATCTGCGCAAGCAGGGCCAGCGCTCGATGGAGCAGGCGCGCGAGATCGGCCAGCTGATCATGCAGTTCGGTCGCGAGGCGATCCACCCGGCCGTGGGCGAGGAGCCGAAGCGGGAGGAGTGAGGCCGCCACTATCGGACCGCTTGCACTCACGATGGCGTCCTGAGTTTGTCTCAGGATCCACTGTCCCGCACGCACCGCGCGAGCGGATGGGGCGGCCCGGTAGATCCTGAAACGGGTTCAGGATGACAGACCTGGATGAAGGATCGCTTCACTGCCGTAAGTTACCCTCCTGTGTCCGCGGGAGCACGGCCGCCAATCAGCGACTTATCGCGCCCCCGTCGTCGCGCGCACGCCCGCCGCGTCCGCCGCGCTCCCCGTCGCGGTGACCGGCCCCTGCGGCGTCGCGTCCAGCAGCGAGTCGCCGCCGAGCGTGCGGTACAGCGTCACCAGGTTGGTCGCGCGGGTCAGTTGGGTCTGCACCAGCGTCTGCTGCGCCGAGTAGAGCTGACGCTGCGCGTCGAGCGACGAGAGGAAGGTGTCGATGCCACCGCGATAGCGCGCGTTCGTGAGGTCGAGCGTGTCACGCGCGGCCTCGTAGAAGCGCCGGTTGGCGGCGAGCTGCTCGGTGATCGTCCCGCGCCGCGCCAACGCGTCCGACACTTCCTGGAAGGCGGTCTGGATCGTCTGCTCGTAGGTGGCCAGAGCGGCGTCGCGCTGCGCGACGCTATACTCGACCCCGGCACGGCCTGCCCCGGCCCGGAAGATCGAGTAGCTGGCGTTGGGTGCGACAGAATAGTTGAATGAGCCGCTGTTGAAGAGCGTCCGCAGCGCGGTGCTGGCGAAGCCGACCAGGCCGGTGAGCGAGATGCGTGGGAACAGCTCGGCGCGCGCCGCGCCGATCTCGGCGTTGTAGGCGCGCAGCGAATATTCCGCCTGAACGACGTCGGGGCGGCGCAGCAGCACGCCCGAGTCGATCCCGGCGGGCAGCTCGCCGATCGTCGTCGCGGCCTGCTCGATCGAGGGAGGGAGCAGCGCGGCGTCGACCGGCGCGCCGACGAGCAGCTGGAGCGCGTTGACGTCCTGCGCCAGCAGCGTCGTCTGCTGCGCGAGATCGGCCTCAGCGGTGGCGAGGATCTGCTGCGCCTGGCGCAGGTCGGTGCGCGGCGCCACCCCGCCGCGCAGGCGCGCCTCGGTGAGTCGGACGCTCGCGCGCGCGGCCTCGGCGGTCTGCTCCGACACGCTGAGCAGGCTGCGGTCGGCGGCATAGGTGAGCCAGGCGTTGGCGATGTCGCCCACCAGCGTCAGCCGCGTCGCTCGCGCCGCCGCCTCCTGCGCGAAATAGCGCGACAGCGCCGCGCTGGTGAGCGAGCGGACGCGGCCGAACAGGTCGATCTCAAAGGCGGTGACGCCGAGCTGCGCCTGGAAGGTGCTGCGCGCCGAGGAGACGGTGGTGACACCGGTGCCGCCCGTTCCCGTGCCGGTCCCGCCCGTGCCCGTCCCACCCGTACCCGTGCCGCCGGTACCTGTGCCGCCCGTCCCCGTGCCGGTGCCCGTCCCGCCGGTGTTGGTGCCGGTGACCACGCCGCTGCTGCCGCTGTCGCGATAGCTGTAGGCGCCCGTGGCGTTGACCTGGGGGAAGAGGTCGGCGCGCTGGATGCGATATTGCGCGCGCGTCGCCTCGATGTTCGCCACCGCGACGCGCAGGTCGCGGTTGTTGGCGAGCGCCTGGTCGATGATCGCCTGCAGCCGCGGGTCGCGGAAGATGTCGCGGTAGGTGACGCTCGGTAGCCGCGCCTCCGACTGGCGCAGATAGGCGTCGCCGGCGGGCCAGGAGGTCGGCACCGGCGCGGCGGGGCGGACATAGGTCGGCGCGAGCGAGCAGCCGGCCAGCGCGGTGCCGGCGGCGAGCGCGACGAGCGCGGGGAGGCGGGTCATCGGGCGGGCTCCGGCGCGGGCAGCGCGGGGTGGTCGATCGGGCGCGGCAGCTGCGGCGGGCGCTCGCCCCCGGGCGCGCCGCCCCCTGGACCGCCGCGGTCGCCGCCACCACCCTCTTCCTCGTCCGGACTCGGGTCGGCGCCGCGACGCAGGCCCTTGAGGCCGTCGCGGAAGCCGCGGCGCACCAGCACGAAGAACAAGGGGATGTAGAAGATCGCGAGCACCGTCGCGGTCAGCATCCCGCCGATCACCGAGGTGCCGATCGCGATCCGGCTGTTCGCGCCCGCGCCGGTCGAGATCGCCAGCGGCAGCACGCCGAAGATGAAGGCGAGGCTGGTCATGATGATCGGGCGCAGCCGGATGCGCGCGGCGGAGAGCGCGGCGTCGATCACGCGCTTGCCCTTCTTCTCCTCCTGCTCGGCGAACTCGATCATCAGGATCGCGTTCTTCGCCGCCAGCCCCATCGTCGTCAGCAGGCCGATCTGGAGGTAGACGTCGTTGACCAGCCCGCGCAGCGTGGTGAACAGGATCGCGCCGACCAGCCCGAGCGGGATCACCAGCAGCACCGCGAACGGGATCGACCAGCTCTCGTACAGCGCGGCGAGGCACAGGAACACGACGAGGATCGAGAGGCCGTAGAGCAGCGGCGCCTGCCCCGAGGAGAGCCGCTCCTGGTACGACAGCCCCGCCCAGGACACGCTGGTGCCCGGGATCTGCCCGGCGAGTTCCTGGATCCGCGTCATCGCGTCGCCCGAGCTCTTGCCCGCCGCGGCCGAGCCCTGGAATTCGAACGAGGGCACGCCGTTGAAGCGCGACAGGATCACCGGCGCCTGGCTCCAGCCGATCCGCGCGAAGGCGGAGAAGGGCACCATCTGCCCGCTGCTGCCGCGCACGAACCATTGGTTGAGGTCGGTCGGGGCGGCGCGGTACGGCGCGTCGCCCTGGACGTAGACGCGCTTGACCCGGCCGCGATCGACGAAGTCGTTGACGTAGCGGCCGCCCCAGGCGGTCGACAGCGTCGTGTTGACGTCGGCCTGGCTGAGCCCGAAGGCGGCGAGCTTCTGCTGGTCGACGTCGACCTTGAGCGTGCCGACGTCGGGCAGCTCGGTCAGGCGCACCGAGGTGAGCGCCGGGTCGGCGTTGGCGAGCGCGAGCAGCCGGTCCTTGGCGTCGTTGAACTTCTCCGCGGTCATCCCGCTGGTGTTCTGCAGCTCCATGGTGAAGCCGTTCGACTGGCCGAGGCCGCGGATCGCGGGCGGCACCAGCGCGAAGACGCGCGCGTCGCGCAGGCCCCGGAACGCCGCCGAGGCGCGCGCCACGATCGCGTCGGCGGTGTTCTCCTTGCCCTTGCGGTCGTCCCAGTTCGTCAGGTTGACGAAGCCCTGGCCCGTATTCTGCCCGCTGACGCCGCCGCCGCCGCCGCCGCTGACGGTGAACATGGTGGTGACGTTCTTGCCCTCGCTGCCGGCGAGATAGTCCTCGACGCGGTGCTGCACCTCCTCGGTGCGCGCGCGCGTGGCGCCGGCGGGAAGCTGGAACTGCACCAGCGCGCTGCCCTGGTCCTCGGTCGGCAGGAAACCGGTCGGCAGCCGCACGAACAGGATCACGAGCAGCGCCACCGTGGCGGCGTAGACGAGCAGGAACAGCCACTTGCGGTCGATCACCCGGCGCACGCCGGCGACGTAGCGCGCCACGCCCTTGTCGAACGTGTCGTTGAACGTGTCGCGCGCGCGCTCGAGGAAGTGCGCCACCTTGGGGAGTTTGCGGCCGAGCCAGCTCTGCTCGATCGGGTCGCCGTTCTCGTCGTGGCTCTGCTTGAGCAGGGTCGCGGTCAGCGCGGGCGAGAGGATCACCGCGACCAGCACCGAGAGCACCATCGCCGACACGATCGTCAGCGAGAACTGGCGGTAGATCACGCCGGTCGAGCCGCCGAAGAAGGCCATGGGCATGAACACCGCCGACAGCACCAGCGCGATCGCGACCAGCGCGACGGTGATCTCCTTCATCGACTCGATCGTGGCCTCGCGCGGCGTCATGCCGGGATTCTCGTCCATCAGCCGCTCGACGTTCTCGACCACGACGATCGCGTCGTCGACCAGCAGGCCGATCGCGAGGACGAGGCCGAACAGGGTCAGCGTGTTGATCGAGAAGCCCGCGACGTAGAAGACGGCGAAGGTCCCCAGCAGCACCACCGGCACCGCGATCGCGGGGACCAGCGTGGCACGCCAGCTCTGGAGGAAGACGAACATGACGATGACGACGAGGATGATCGCCTCGATCAGCGTCTTCACCACCTCCTCGATCGACAGCTTGATGAAGTCCGTCGTGTCATTGGCGAAGGCGTATTCGAGGCCGGGCGGGAAGCCCTTGGCGGCGGCGGCGACCTGCGCCTTGACCAGCTCGGCGGTCTTGAGCGCGTCGGCACCGGGTGCGAGCAGCACCGCGATGCCCGCGCCGGGGTGGCGGTTGACCCGGCTGAAGGCGTTGTAGCTCTCCGCGCCCAGCTCGATCCGTCCCACGTCCGCGAGCCGCACGGTGGCGCCGCTGCTCTGCGTCTTGAGGATGATGTTGGCGAACTCGGCGGGCGTCTGCAGCCGCGACTGGGCGGTGACGATCGCGTTGAGCATCTGCGTGGACGGCATCGGCTGGCCGCCGATCTCGCCCGCCGCGACCTCGGTGTTCTGGTTGGTGATGGCGGTGACGACGTCGCCCGGCATCAGCTGGTAGCTGTTGAGCTTCTCCGGATCGAGCCAGACCCGCATGGCATATTGCGAGCCGAACACGTTGGTGTCGCCGACGCCCTGGATGCGGCCGAGCGGGTCCTGGAGGTTGGAGACGAGATAGTCCGAGACGTCCTGGTTGGTCAGCTTGTCGGTGACGTCATAGACGCCGACGATCAGCAGGAAGTCCGGGTTGGACTTGCGCACCACGAGGCCCTGCTGCTGCACCTGCTGCGGCAGGCGGCTGAGCGACTGCTGGACCTGGTTCTGCACCTGGACCTGCGCGATGTCCGGGTCGGTGCCCTTGTTGAAGGTGGCGGTGATCGTCACCGAGCCGCGGCTCGACGAGCTCGACTGGAAGTAGAGCAGCCCGTCGATGCCGGTGAGCTGCTGCTCGATCACCTGGGTGACACTGTTCTGCAGCGTCTGCGCGTTGGCGCCCGGGAAGGTCGCGCGGATCGAGACCTGCGGCGGCGCCACGTCGGGATATTGCGCGATCGGCAGCGACAGGATCGCGCCGACGCCCGCCAGCATCACGATGATGGCGAGCACCCAGGCGAAGATCGGCCGATCGATGAAAATGCGCGACATGAGCGATCAGCCAGCCTTGCCCTTGGCCGATGACATCTTCTCCATCTGCTCGGGCGAGGGCGCCTTCACGTTCTGCGGCGTGTCGGCGGGCACGGGCTGGAGCGGCGTCTTGGGCTTCACGTTGGCGAGGCCCTGGGTGATCACCTTGTCGCCGTCCCTGAGCCCGCCGGTGACGACCCAGAAGGCGCCCTGGGTGCGGTCGGTGTTGACGGTGCGCTGCTCGGCGCGGTTGTTCGCACCGACGACGTAGAGCGTGGCCGCCCCCTTGGCGTCGCGCGTGATCGCGGTCTGCGGCACGAGATAGGCGTTCTGCTGGATCGACTGCGAGAACACCGCGCGGACGAACATGCCCGGCAGCAGCAGCCCGTTGGGATTGGCGAAGCGCGCGCGCAGCGTCACCGTGCCGGTGCTGGGATCGACCACCACCTCGGCGAACTCGACCGTGCCCTTGATGCCGTAGTCGCTGCCGTCCTCCAGCTTGAGCGTCACCTCGGCGCGCGCGGGCACCGCGCCGCCCGACGCGAGGCTGCGGCGCAGGGCGAGCAGGTTGGCGCTCGACTGCTGGATGTCGACGAACATCGGGTCGAGCTGCTGGATCGTCGTGAGCGGGTCGGTCTGGGTCGCGCTCACCAGCGCGCCGACGGTGAACAGCGAGCGGCCGATGCGCCCGGTGATCGGCGCGGGCACGGTGGTGAAGCGCAGGTTGACCCGCGCGGTGTCGAGCTGCGCGCGGTTGACCGCGATCGTGGCCGCGGCCTGGCGCTGCGTCGCGACCGCGTCGGTATAATCCTGCGCGCTGATCGCCTCTATGTCGGCGAGCGGCTTGTAGCGGTCGGCGCGGATCTTGGCCGCCTCGTAGGTGGCCTGGGCGTTGGCCACGTTGGCGCTCGCCTGGTTGGCGCTGGCGCGGTAGAGCGAGGGATCGATCTGGTAGAGCGGCTGGCCGCGCTTGACGATCGCGCCCTCGGTGAAGAAGCGGCGCTGGATCACGCCCGAGACCTGGGGGCGCACCTCCGAGCTCTGATACGCGACGGTGCGGCCCGGGAGTTCGCTGGTGGTCGGCACCGACGTCGGCTGGACCACGACATAGCCGACCGTCACCGGACCCGACTGGCCCGGCGCGCCGCCTTTCTCCTTGCCCTGGGGTTGGTCGCCCCCGCCGCCGCACGCGGCGAGCGCGAGCAGCGCCGACGCCGCCGCGCCACCGATGACCTGGCGGCCCGGCCGAACATCGATACGCATTCTCAGTCTAATCCCCGCGAGAGACTTCGGGCTGCCCCGGCGCCTAACCGCAATTTGTCGCAAATGTTTCGCAAGGGTGCCAGAATTTTCGCGCGACCGACCGGTACTGGTGATCGTCTCGTCGACCGGCACGGCAGCGTCATGAAACCGATGCCGCGCTGGGTCGTTGCAGGGTGACGGGGGCTCAGCGGAACGCCGCATGCCTCGCCTAAAGGGGCGTAGTTTTTGTCTTTTTCCGTTCGTCGCTCGCGCCTCCTGCTCGCCACCGCGGGTCTGGCGCTGGGCTGTGCCGCCGCCTCGGCGCAGATGCAGAAGCCCGGCACCGCACCCGCGCAGGGCCCCGACTCGCCCAGGCCGGCCGATGCCGCGCCGGCCACCGACAGCACGGCGATCATCCCCGAGGCCGAGTTCGACGCCGCGCTGCCGCCGCTGTCGGGTGACCTCGACGCGCCGCTCGAGCCGATGCCGGCCGACCCCGCGCCGCCGTCAGCCCCGCCGTCCCCGGCGGATAGTTCGCAGGCGCCCGCCCAGGCGGCGGCGCAGCAGCCGATCACGCCCGGCGCCTTGCCCCCCGCGCCGCCGCAGGACCCGCAGCTGGCGCAGCCGCTCGAGCCGCTGTCCAGCTTCAACAGCGCGCCGCTCCAGACCGTCGCCGATCCCGCCAAGGGCGACCAGCCCGACGTCCGCTACGCCAGCGAGGTGAAGGGGCTCGACCCGCTCGGCCTCACCGACGAGTTCGACTCGCTGTCCGCGCTCAAGAAGGGCGGCGGCAAGGCGGACAATGCCACCCAGGTCTCGGCGCGCGCGCGCGAGGACGAACAGCTCGCGCTGCGGCTGATGAAATCCTTGGGCTATTATGACGGGACCGCGGTCGCGACGGTCGACACCGTCGCCGGTACGCCGGCGACGCTGCGCGCGCTCGTCACCGCCACGCCGGGGCAGCAGTACAAGCTCGGCAGCGTCACGGTGAAGGCGGATGCGACCCAGCCTCCGGAGCTGGTCCGCCGCGAACTGCCGCTCAAGGTCGGCGACCCGATCGAGGCGGCGCGGATCCAGGGCGCCGAGGCCAATGTCAGCCTGCGCCTGCCGCAGCAGGGTTATCCCTTCGTCAAGGTCGGGGAGCGCGACGTGCTGCTCGACGAGCAGGCCGGCAAGGGCGACTATACGCTGCCGGTCGACACCGGGCCGCGATCCTCGTTCGGCAAGCTGCGCAGCGAGGGCGAGCCGGTGTTCGACCTCGAGCATCTCAACGTCTTCCCGCGCTTCGACCAGGGGCAATTATACGACGCTCGGCTCACCGACGACCTGCGCGAGGCGCTCGTCGCGACCGGGCTGTTCAACGGTGTCGGCGTCGAGCCGGTGCGCACCGGCGTTACCGCGGCGGACGGCACGGAGCAGGTCGACCTGCTCGTCCGCCAGACCCGCGGGCCGGCGAAGAGCCTGTCGGGCTCGGTCGGCTACAACACCGGCGAGGGCGTGAAGGCCGAGGCCAATTTCACCAACCGCAACCGCTTCCCTCCCGAGGGCGCGCTGATCCTGGGCGTGATCGCGGGCACGCAGCAGCAGGGTCTCTCGGTCGGGCTTCGTCGCCAGAACGCCGGGAAGCGCGACCGTACCGTCAGCCTGCTCGCGAGCGCCAACCACTCCAGCTACGACGCGTTCGACGCCTTCACCGGCACGCTGTCGGGCCGGGTGAGCTATGATTCGACGCCGATCTGGCAGAAGCGCTTCACCTATGCCTACGGCTTCGAGCTGGTCGGCACCAACGAGAGCGTGTTCGATTTCGACAAGTTCGACCGCGACCGCCGCACCTACGGCGTCGTCGCTCTGCCCGGGCAGGTGCTGTTCGACACGTCGGACGACCTGCTCAACCCGACCCGCGGCTATCGGGTGAAGCTGAACGTCAGCCCCGAGGTCTCGGTCTCGGGCCAGACCAAGCCCTATGCGCGCACGCTGATCGAGGGGACCGCTTATTATCCGGTGAGCGACAGACTGGTGATCGCGGGCCGCGCGCGCGCGGGCAGCATCTTCGGGATCGCGCGCGACGACATCGCGCCCTCGCGGCGTTACTATGGCGGCGGGGGCGGCTCGGTGCGCGGCTACGGCTTCCAGCGGCTCGGGCCGCTCGAGCCGGTCGCCTCGCTCACCCCCGACTCGAGCGGCAACGTCGACCGCGCCGACCTGCGCCCGCTCGGCGGCCGCAGCATCAACGAGTTCGCGCTCGAGGCGCGCTACCGTTTCGGCAATTTCGGGATCGTCCCCTTCGTCGACGCGGGCAACGCCTATGAGAGCAGCCTGCCCAAGGGCAGCGACCTGCGCATCGGCGCCGGCATCGGCGGGCGTTTCTACACCAATTTCGGGCCGCTGCGCGTCGACGTCGCGACCCCGCTCAACCCGCGCGAAGGGGACGGCAAGATCGCGCTGTATATCTCGATCGGGCAGGCATTCTGATGGCCGAGGACACGCTCCCGACCGCCGCCGACACCGTCGTCCGCCGCCCGCTGTGGCAGCGCGTGCTGAAGTGGGTCGGCATCGCGCTCGCCGCGCTGGTGCTGCTCGTCGTCGCCATCGTGCTCGGGATCAACACCGATCCCGGCCGCCGCTTCGTCGCCGACAAGATCGGTGGCTACACCACCGCCTCGGGGCTGAACATCAAGGTCGGGCGTATCGACGGCTCGCTCTACGGCCAGCTGCGCCTCAGCGACGTGCGCGTCAGCGATCCCAAGGGCGTGTTCCTGACCTCGCCGCGGCTCGACCTCGACTGGCGCCCGTTCGCGTTCGTCAACAACCATGTCGACGTGCGCAGCGTGGCGGCCGATCTCATCACGCTGCGGCGCAACCCCGAGCTGAAGCCGACGCCGACCACCCCCGAGGACGAGAACGCGCCGCTGCTGCCCGACCTCGACATCGACATCGACCGGCTCCACGTCGGCCGCTTCGTGATGGAGCCGCCGGTCGCGGGCGCGCGCCACGTCGCGCGCTTCGACGGCCAGGCGCATATCGCCGACCGTCGCGCGCAGCTGGTGGTCGACGCCGCGACGCTGCGCGCGCCCGGCGTCGCCGGCGGCGACGTCGCGCGCGTGCGGCTCGACGCGGTGCCCGACGACGACAAGCTCGACCTCGACGTGAAGCTCACCGCCCCCGCCAACGGCGCGGTGGCGCAGCTCGCCGGGCTGAAGGCGCCGCTCACCGCCACGATCGGTGGTCGCGGCAGCTGGGCGTCGTGGCAGGGCCGGATGCTCGCGAACCTGGGGGGCGGCGAGCTCGCCAACCTGGCGATCACCGCGCGCGACGGCCATATCGAGGTCCGGGGACCGACGCGGCCCGGCCTCTACATCGAGGGTCCGGTGGAGCGGCTGACCGCGCCCGCGCTCGACGTCGCCGCCGACGTCACGCTCGCCGAGCGCCGCGCGGACACGCGGATCAGGCTCAGCTCGCGCGCGCTCGCGGTCGACGCGGGCGGGGTGATCGACCTCGCCAACAGCCGTTTCGGCAATTTCGCGGTCGATGCCAAGCTGCTGACGCCGGGTGCGATCATGCCGGGCGTGAGCGGGCGCGACGTGCTCGCGCGCGTGGTACTCAACGGTGCCTTCGCGACCCCGACGGTCGACTATAAGATCCGCGCCGCCGCGCTCGGCTTCCAGCAGACCTCGGTGCAGGACCTGTACGCCGAGGGTCTGGCGCGGGTGAACAGCGATCGCATCCTGGTGCCCGTCCACGCGCGCGCGCGCCGCATCGCCGGGCTCAACGCCGCGCTCGGCGGGCTCACCACCAACGCGCGGATCGACGGCGATATCGCGGTCGCCATGCCCAACATCCTGTCCGATAACCTGCGCATCCGCTCGGACACGATCGATGCCACCGCGATCATCGCCGCGAACATGGAGACGGGGCGCTACACCGGCGGCTTGCAGGGGCGCGTGAACGATTTCCGCGTCGACAGCGTCGGCATCATCAACGTCCAGACCGACGCCAAGCTCGTCCCCGGCCCGAATGGCGGGTTCGGCATCACCGGCCGCGTCGCGCTCCAGACCAAGCAGTTGTTCAACGAGGGGGTGCGCACCTTCCTCGGCGGCAACGCGGTGATGAGCACGCGCTTCGGCTACTCGCCGACCGGCGTGGTGACGTTCCAGAGCCTGTCGCTCAACGCGCCGCAGTTCCGCGTGACGCGCGGGCAGGGGCGTTTCGACCCCGCCAACGGCGCGCTGCTGGTCGACGCCGACGCTTACTCGACCCAGTACGGCCCGCTCTACGCGCGCGTGACCGGCTCCTCGACCGCGCCGGTGGTGCGGTTGCGCGCGCCCCGGCCGGGCGTGGGGATCGGCCTTGCCAACCTCGACGCGCGCGTGGTCGGGCGCGGCGGCGCCTATCAGGTCAACGCCAGCGGCGGGACCAATTACGGCGCCTTCACCGCGGACGTGCTGGTCACGCCGGGCACTCAGCTCGCGGTCGACATACGCCGCGTGCTGTTCGCCGGCATCGACTTCGCCGGCCGCGTCGTCCAGACGGCGGCCGGGCCGTTCGCCGGGCAGGTGCGCTTCGCGGGCAACGGGCTCAACGGCGATGTCGCGCTCGGCGCACAGGGCAAATATCAGCGCGCCAGCGTGAACGCGCGCGCCGCGGGCGCGACGATCCCGGGCCTGGCGGGCTTCAGCATCGGTCGCGCGATCGTCACCGCCGACGCGGTGCTCTACGACAAGCCGCAGATCGTCGCCGACGCGCAGGTCGCCAACCTGCGCTACGGCGCGACGCTGCTGCAGACCGGCCGCGTGAAGGTGGACTATCGGAACGGCGCGGGCACGGCGCAGGCGCTGTTCAACGGCTCCAACGGCGTGCCCTTCCGGCTCGCGGTCAATTCCAAGCTGTCGCCGAGCCTCTATCTCGTCGCGCTGAGCGGCGCGGCGAACAACGTCGGCTTCCGCACTGCCCAGCCGGCGCGGATCATCCCCGCGGGCGGCGGCTACCGGCTCGAGCCGGCGCGGCTCGACTTCGACAAGGGTTCGGTGCGGCTCGCCGGCCGCTTCGGCGGCGGCGCGACCCAGGCGCAGATGCGGCTCGACCGGCTCGACCTGTCGCTGATCAGCGCGCTCGTGCCCAACCTCGGGGTCAACGGCCAGGCGACCGGCAGCCTCGACTATGTCCAGGACAAGGGCGAGGCGTTCCCCCGCGCCGACGCCCGGCTCAACGTCACCAACTTCACGCGGTCGAGCCTGGTCGCGGTGTCCGAGCCGGTCGACATCGTCTTCCAGGGCCGTCTGTCGAGCGCGGCGGGCGAGGGACGCGCGCTGATCAAGCGCGCCGGCACGCCGGTCGGGCGGATGGTGGCGACGCTCACCCCCTCGGGCAGCGGCAGCTGGACCACCCGGCTGATGCAGGGGCCGCTCGGCGGCGGGATCCGCTACAACGGGCCGTCGGGCGTGCTGTTCAGCTTCGCCGGGCTGGCGCAGCAGCAGCTCAGCGGACCGATCGCGATCGCGGCGGATCTCGGCGGCACCGTCTCGGCGCCGCGCGTGATCGGTCTGATCCGCGCCGACAATCTCACCTATGACAACGAGACCTATGGCACGCGTCTGACCAACATGAAGATCGCCGCGCGCTTCAACAACGACCGGCTCGAGCTGCAGCAGCTGCAGGCGCGCGCCGGGCAGGGGACGGTACAGGCGCAGGGCAATGTCGGGCTCGCCGCGGCGCAGGGCTTCCCGCTCGACGTCCGCGTGGCGATGCGCAACGCCCAGCTGGCGCGGTCCGACGCGCTCGGCGCCACCGCCAGCGGCGACATCCGTATCCAGAACAGCGCGAGCGGCGGGCTGATCAGCGGGCAGATCAACGTGCCCAACGCGCGCTACGAGATCATCCGCCAGGGCGCCGCCGAGGTGCCCGAGCTCACCGGCGTGCGCAAGAAGAGCGAGGTGCTCGCGCAACAGGCCGCAGTGGCGGCGGCCAAGGCGGCGGGGCAGCCGCCCGCGCCCGCGTCGCCGCCGGGACTGTTCAAGCTCGACCTGCGGGTCCGCGCCGACAACCAGCTCTACGTCTCGGGCATGGGGCTGGAGAGCGAGTGGCAGATGGACATGCGCATCGGCGGCACCTCGGCGGCGCCGATGATCAGCGGCGGGCTTGACCTGGTCCGCGGCACCTATTCCTTCGCGGGCAAGCGCTTCGAGGTGGAGCGCGGGCAGGTACGCTTCCGCGGCGGCGCGCTGACCGACCCGGACATCAACATCCTGGCCACGACCACCAACGACAATGTGACCTTCAACATAGCGATCACCGGTACCGGCCAGCGCCCGCAGATCGCCTTCACCTCGACGCCCTCGCTGCCGCAGGACGAGGTGCTGAGCCGCCTGCTCTTCGGCACCAACCCGGAGAATCTGTCGGCGACCGAGGCGATCCAGCTGGCCAGCGCGCTCAACTCGCTGCGCGGCTCGGGCGGCGGGCTGAACCCGCTCGGCAAGCTGCGCTCGGCGACCGGTTTCGACCGGCTTCGTATCCTCGGCGCGGACGAGGCGAGCGGGCGCGGCTCGGCGCTGGCGGCGGGCAAGTACCTGACCGACGACATCTACGTCGAGATCGTCACCGACGCGCGGGGCTTCACCGCGACGCAGCTGACGATCGCGCTGACGAAGGCCATCAGCGTGCTGTCGCAGGCGGGATCGTTCGGCGGGTCGAACGTGCAGCTCCGCTACTCGCGCGACTTCTAGTCGCGCGGGGCCGGCGCGCGCCCGCCGCGCGCCGGTGGTCGGCGGGGGGCGCCTCCTCGCTGGCGCGAGCGCATCCACACGCTATCTCTGTCCGATCACGGGAGGGGCGCGGTGGAGCGGTTCGACGTCATCATCATCGGCGCGGGCCTGTCGGGGATCGGCGCGGGGTGCCAGCTGCGGCGGCGCTGTCCCGACCGGCGCGTCCTGCTCCTCGAGGCGCGGCACGCGATCGGCGGCACCTGGGACCTGTTCCGCTATCCCGGGATCCGATCCGACTCGGACATGCATACGCTTGGCTATGCCTTCCGTCCGTGGCGCGCGGGCGAGGCGATCGCGGACGGCGCCGCGATCCGCGCCTACATCGACGAGACCGCGCGCGAGGAGGGTGTCACCGAGCTCATCCGCTTCGGCCACCGCGTCATCGCGGCCGACTGGTCGAGCGCGGGGGCGCGATGGACGCTGACGGTCGAGCGCGAGGACGCGTCGCGGCTCACGCTCGCGTGCGACTGGCTCCACGCCTGCACCGGCTATTACGCCTATGACCGCGCGCATCGGCCCAGCTTCGTCGACGAGGCGGCGTTCGCTGGGACGATCGTGCACCCGCAGTTCTGGCCCGATCGGCTCGACCATGCCGGGCGGCGCGTCGCGGTGATCGGCAGCGGCGCCACCGCGGTGACGCTGGTGCCCGCGCTGGCGCGCACCGCCGCGCACGTGACGATGGTGCAGCGCTCGCCGAGCTACGTCGTCTCCCGTCCCGCGCGCGACCCGATCGCCGACCGCCTGCGCGCGATCCTGCCCGAGCGCGCCGCTTATGCCGCCACTCGCTGGAAGAATGTGCTGCTCGGACAGGTCTTCTACCGGCTGGCGCGGGGGCGCCCGCGCGGCGTGGCGCGGCGGCTGATCGCGCTGGTGCGCCGCGAGCTCGGCGCCCACTATGACGTCGCGCGGCACTTCACCCCGCGCTACGATCCCTGGGACCAGCGCTTGTGCCTCGTTCCCGACGGCGACCTCTTCGCCGCGCTGCGCGAGGGGCGCGCCAGCGTCGCGACCGGCACGATCGAGCGCTTCACCCGCGACGGCCTGCTGCTCGCCGACGGCACGCAGGTCGAGGCCGACCTCATCGTGACCGCCACCGGGCTCGAAATTCTGCTACTCGGCGGCGTCACTTTGTCCCGGGACGGGACGATCGTCGATCCGGCGGCGTCGCTCCAGTACAAGGGGATGATGCTGTCAGACGTGCCGAACCTCAGCTTCGCCTTCGGCTATACCAACGCGTCGTGGACGCTGAAGGCGGATCTCGTCGCGGCCTATCTGTGCCGGGTGCTCCGCGCGATGCGGCGACGCGGTGCGTCGAGCGCGACGCCGCGGGTTCGACCCGGCAGCGTGACCGAGGTGCCGTTCGCGGATCTGAGCTCGGGTTATATCCGCCGCGCGCTGGCGTCGCTGCCGCGTCAGGGGCATCGCCGCCCGTGGCGGCTGCGTCAGAATTATCTACTCGACCTGCTCGCGCTGCGGTTCGGCTCGGTCGCCGAGGAGATCGAGTTCACCGCGGGCGTGACCGGACCGCGGGACGGAAACAAACTTGAAGAAAATACTTGGGCCCGACAGCGGCGATGACAGTCACGCCGCGTGCCGGGCCCTCGACCTGCTTACCAGGGCCTGATGGTGGTGCCGACGAAGCCGACCAAGGCGAGAACGAAAGCGAGCATCGATGGTCTCCGATTACCAGGGACGGATCGTGGTGCCGACAAGGCCGACCAGTGCGAGAATGAAAGTGAGCATCACGTGCCTCCTATTACCAGGGACGGATGGTGGTGCCGACGAAGCCGACCAGCGCGAGAACGAAAGCGAGCATCGATCTACTCCCGATTACCAGGGGCGAATGGTGGTGCCGACGAAACCGATCAGCGCGAGAACGAATGCGAACATGGGTCTTCTCCCTATTTCTTGCTCAACCCCCCCGAAGGGTAACGCGCAGGTAACGCTTTTTTCACCACATCTCAACGACGTTAACCAGCGGTTAACCCAAAGTGGGACGTACTTAAGCTATTCATTAAGCTAGCGGGCCTAGGGTGGCACCGGAATGGACATGCCTCGCCTCCCAATGCCGCCCGGGCCGGCCGATCACGCCTCGGGTGCCGATCCGGCGGCGACCGGGCCCGACCGCCGCGCCGAACTGCTCGCGCAGGTGCGCGATTTCGCGGCGGTACGGCGCGCGATCGGCGCCGCCGCCGCGGCCGACTTGACGCGAGCCGCGGCGGAGCGGCTCGCCGGCGCGCTCCCGCTGGCGCGGGTCGTCGCGGTAGGGCAGGATGTGATACGGGTGAGCTGCGGTGGCGCGCCCGACAAGGTGGAGCATGTTTCGGCGGCAGTGCGGTCCTTCTTCGATCCGGCGCACGAGCGGTGCGACGAGGCCGCGCGTCACGGCTGGGCGGTGGGCGGCGCGATCGCGGCGCCCGAGGTCGACGACGTGACGCTCGCCGAGACCAGCGAGGCCGCGTTGGCGCAGGCGATCGCGGTGCCGGACGTCGCGCCGGTCGCCGCCGCGCTGGTGGCCGAGGCCGACCTGGCGAGCGAGCTCGACCGCGCGCTCGCCGAGGACGAGATGGAGCTCTTCTATCAGCCCAAGCTCCACGTCCGACAGCAGGTGATCAAGAGCGCCGAGGCGCTGATCCGCTGGCGCCACCCGACGCGCGGGCTGATCCCGCCGGCGGACTTCATCCCGCTCGCCGAGGAGCGCCGCCGCGTCGGTCCGCTGACGCTGTGGACGGTCCGCCGCGCGATCCAGGACCAGCGCCGGCTGCGCCGGCTCGGCCATGACGTGCGCATCTTCATCAACATCTCGGGCCAGGTGCTGGCCGACGCCGCCTTCGCCGAGGCGGTGTGCCACTATGTCGCCGCCGCCCCCGACGCGCGGTTGGGTTTCGAGATCACCGAGACCGCGGTGATCCGCGACCCCGAGGGTGCGATCGCCAACCTGCAGCGGTTCGACTCGATCGGCATCACCGTCTCGATCGACGATTACGGCGCGGGCCTGTCGAGCCTGGCCTATCTCAAGCAGCTGCCCGCGCGCGAGCTGAAGATCGACAAACTGTTCATCACCGGCATCACCAGCTCGCATCGCGACCCACTGATCGTCCGCTCCACCATCGACCTCGCCCACGCGCTCGACATGGAGGTGGTCGCGGAGGGCGTCGAGACCCACGCCGCGCTGGCGCTGCTCTCGGTGATGGGATGCGATATGGTGCAGGGCTATGTGCTCAGCCGCCCGGTCGAACTGGAGACACTCGCCGGTTTCCTCGCGGAGGAGCGCCATCATCGCGCGTCGGCCGACACGCGCGCGTCGTTCACGCGATTGAGCGCCACGTGGAAGCGCGCCTGAGGCGGCTCGTCGCGGCCGTCGCGCTCGCGCTCGCGCTCGTCACCGGCGTGCCCGCCACCGCGGCGCCCGACGACGCGGACCCGCTCGTCGCGCGTGTCCAGCAGCAGATGCTGGTGGATCCGCGCGGTGCGATCGCCTTGGTCGATCAGGCGCGCCGACCGCTGGGAGCGGCCGCGTCACGCGCCGACTATCTTCGCTCGGCGACGCTCAACTGGCTGGAGGCCGAGGCCTTCACCCGCGTCGACCAACCTCGTCGCGCGCTACAGCTGCTCGCGGTGGCACAGCGCCAGGTGGATAAGGCGGATCGTGGCGCACACCTGGCCGCCGATATCCTGTTGTCCCAGGGCGGTGCACTCACCGACACGGGGCAGATCACCGAGGCGCTCGGCGCGTTGCAGCGCGCGCACGAGCGCTACGTCGTGCTGCGCGATCAGCGTAGCCAGGCTAAGGCGCTGACCTATATCGCGCTGCTCTATCGCAGCGCCAATGATCACGCGACCGCGCTGAAGTATTTTTCCGAGGCGTCCGAGCGCTACGCCGACGATCCCGGGCTGACCGTGGCGGTGGAGAACGGTCGCGGCCAGTCGCTCACCGCGCTCGGTCGCTACGCCGAGGCCGAGGCAGCGTTCCGGCGCACGGTCGAGGCGGCGGCGACGCTGCGCAGCCCGCTCGCGCTCGCCCAGGCCTTCAGCGGTGTCGCCGAGGCCGAGCTGCGCCAAGGACAGATCGCGCGCGCGCGCCAGACGATCGAGCGCGGCCTCGGGCTGACGCGTCAGGACGGCGCCGAGCTGCAGCGCCCGCAGTTCATCGCGCTGGCCGCCGAGGCCGCGCTGCAATCTGGCGACCTCGCGCGCGCGCGGGGCCTGATCTCGCAGCGCCTCGCGGGCGTCGATCCCGAGAGCACGCTCATCGCCGACCGCGACGTCCATGACATCGCCTACCGCATCTATGTCGCGAGCGGCGATGCCGCCGCGGCGTTGACCCAGCTGCGCGCGGTCAAGCGGCTCGACGATCAGGCCACCGAGATCGCGCGCTCGAACAGCGCCGCGCTGGCCGCCGCGCGCTTCGACTATGCCAACCAGGAGCTGCAGATCGCGCGGCTCAAGGCGGCCGATCTCGCCAAGACGGTCGCCTTCGAGCGCCAGACCGCGCGCACGCAGCGGCTGCTGCTCTACGGCACCGTCGCGAGCACCTTGCTGATCATCGCCCTGCTCGCGATCGGCCTCTTCACGATCCGGCGCAGCCGCAACGAGGTGCGTGCCGCCAACGCCGACCTCGCCGCGAGCAACGCCGAGCTGGCCAAGGCGCTGCGCGCGAAGACCGAGTTCCTCGCCACCACCAGCCACGAGATCCGTACCCCGCTCAACGGTATCCTCGGCATGACCCAGGTCATGATCGCGGACGCGACGCTCGACGCCGCGACGCGCGATCGGCTCGGCATCGTTCACGGCGCCGGCGTGACGATGCGCGCGCTGGTCGACGACATCCTCGACGTCGCCAAGATCGAGACCGGGCGGATGACGATCGAGACCGTCCCGCTCGACCTGCGCGCGGTGCTCGCCGAATCGACCCGGCTGTGGCGCGATCCCGCGCGCGCCAAGGGGCTGGCTTTCGACGTGGACGTCGACGCGGCCCCGCCCTGGATCATGGGGGATCCCGCGCGGCTGCGGCAGATCATCTTCAATCTGCTGTCGAACGCGGTGAAGTTCACGCCGGCGGGGCACGTGGCGCTGCGCGTCGCCAACGCGGGGGAGCGGCTGCACGTCACGGTGCAGGACACCGGGATCGGTATCGCCCCCGGGGCACAGGAGCTGATCTTCGAATCCTTCCGCCAGGCCGACGCGGGGACGACTCGCCAGTTCGGCGGCACGGGGCTGGGGCTGGCGATCTGCCGCAACCTGGCGCGCGCGATGGGCGGCGACGTCACCGTGTCGAGCCGACTGGGGGAGGGCGCCACCTTCGTGCTCGACCTGCCCTATGTCGCCGCCGCCGGGATCGCCGAGGAGGCGGAGGCGATCGCGCTGGTGGTGATCGAGCGCAACCCCATCACGCGCGCGATGTACAAGACGCTGTTCGGGGGAAGCGGCGCGATCCTGTTCGCCGACGGCGACGAGGCGGCCGCGGCGGTCGCGCGCGCGCGCCCCGAGCGCGTGCTGGTCGACGCCGCGTCGCTGTCGCCCGCGGCGCTGGGCGAGCAGCTGGCGGCGATCGCGGCGGCGGCGGAGGGGGCACCGGTGGCGCTGCTCGCCACCGCCGAGATCGCGGGGCGACGCGCCGAATGGGTCGCGTCAATCACCCAGGTTATCGAGAAACCGGTAGCCAAGAAAGCGCTGGTCGCGGCAGTGCTGGCGATGCCGCGCGCGAGCGTGCGCGACGCCGCCTGATGTGGTAGGATGATGGTGAGAGAAGCCGGGTCGCATCGCCGAAGTGGGAGAGGGTGTCGGACGTGACCGCATTGACGGCTCTGTTCATCGAGGACGACCGGATGAACCGGCGCGTGGTCCGCGACATGCTCGACGTCGCCGGCGTCGCCATGGTCGAGGCCGAGAGCGCCGAGCTCGGGCTCGAGCTGATCGACCGCGACGAGTTCGACGTCATCCTGGTCGACCTGCGCATGCCCGGCATGGACGGCATCACTGCGATCCGTCACATCCGCGCGCGCCGCGACACCAAGGCGCGCCTGCCGATCATCGTCGTCACCGCCGACACCGCGGTCGACCTGCGCCAGCGCTGCCTCGAGGCCGGCGCGGACGACGTCATCTTCAAGCCGGTGGCGATGGACGCGCTGTTCGACTCGATGGGTCGGCTGCTCGCCGAGGACGACGACGACGAGTTGATCTGAGGCGGGCAGCGCGGCATCCTCGGCGCGACCCTCCTTCCTCGCGCGAGGATGTTCGAGCTCCCGGGAGCCGAGCGCCCCTCACTCCCCTGGTGCGTTCCCGCCGCGCAGCGCCGCCGCCAGCGACGCGCTCGCGCTGCCGCGCCGCGCCGGTTTGGGCTGGTCGGGCGACGGCGCCCAGCCGGTGAGGAACACCAGGTCGAAGCGCTCGCGCACGCGCCCGTCCGCGTCGGCGCGCGCGGCGAAGGCGGCGGCGGCGCGCGCGAGCGTGTCGCGGCGAAGGGCATGGCGGTCGGCCAGCGCGTTGCTCGAGGCCATGCCGCGCAGGTCGTCGAGCAGCCGGCCCAGCCCGCCGTAGCCGACGCTCAGCGTCTCGACGTCGGCGACCGGCAGCGCGAAGCCGGCGCGGACGAGCAGGTCGCCCGCCGAGCGCACGTCGACCAGCGGGTGGAGCCGCGCGACCGCCGGCTCCTCGGCGCCGCGCAGCGCCGCGCGCAGCTGCGCCAGGCTGCCGCCGCCGACGAAGGCGCCGAGGAACAGTCCGTCGGGACGGAGCGCGCGGCGCGCGAGCGCGAGCGCGCCGGGCAGGTCGCTGACCCCGTCGAGCGTCCCGGCGGCGACGATCAGGTCGAACGACTCGTCGGCGAAGGGCAGTCGGTCCTCGTCGCCCTGCACGCCGCCCGCGACGCGCGCGAAGGCGAAGCCGGAGTCGAGCCGCGCGACGCGCGCGCCGGGCGGGGGCACATAGTCGCCGCGATGGCAGCCGAGGTCGAGCACGTCGGCGAAGTCGCGCTTCACCGCGTCGAGCCGGTCGGCGATGCCGTCGAGCATCGCCGCGCGCAGAAAGTCGTGCGCGGCGAAGTCGGCGGCGGCGCGGTCGCGGTGCCGTCGGCGCGCGGCGCGGTCGAAGATCTCGGGAGGCTGCAT
Source organism: Sphingomonas folli (assembly GCF_019429525.1). GTDB lineage: Bacteria > Pseudomonadota > Alphaproteobacteria > Sphingomonadales > Sphingomonadaceae > Sphingomonas > Sphingomonas folii. The sequence continues at coordinate 315,523 of NZ_JAHXZL010000001.1, forward strand.
GGGTCGCCCGCCGGCTTGTGCCCGCTCGCGTCGCGCGCCACAAGCGCGACGTGCTCGCCCGGCTGATCGATCAGGTGCTGCCGCCGCGCTGCCCCGGCTGCGGCGCGATCGTCTCGGCGCAGGGACGATTCTGCGCGGGCTGCTGGGCGACGCTCCATTTCCTCGGGCCGCCCTGGTGCGAGTCGTGCCGCCTGCCGCTCGCCGCCGATCAGGGCGCGCCCGCCCGCTGCGACGACTGCCGTGCCGCACCGCCGCGCCACGCCGGCGTGTGCGCCGCGATCGCCTATGGCGAGGTGGCGCGGACCCTCGCGCTGCGGCTCAAGCACGGCGGGCGCGCCGCTTATGCGGTCACCGCGGCGCGGCTGATGACGCGCTGGGTGCCGAAGGACGCGACCTTGCTGGTGCCGGTGCCGCTGCATCGCTGGCGGATGTGGTCGCGCGGCTACAACCAGGCCGCGCTGATCGCCGCCGCCGTCGCGCGGCTCAGCGGCGTGGCATGGCACCCGCGCCTGCTCGAGCGCCACCGCGCCACGCCGATGCTGCGCGAGCGCGGTGCGGGCGAGCGCCACCGCGCGGTGGCGGGCGCCTTCCGCGTGCCGGAACGCCGGCGCGCGCGCCTCGCCGGGGCGCACGCGGTGCTGGTGGACGACGTCTACACCAGCGGCGCCACCGCCGACGCCTGTACCGCGACGCTGCTCGCGGCGGGCGCGGCGCGGGTGACGGTGCTGGTCTGGGCACGCGTGCTGCCGCGAACGGATTGACAGCGCGAGGGTACGATCACACCTAGGGACGATGGCACGGGTCGAGATCTACACCAAAGCATTCTGTCCTTACTGCTCGCGCGCGATGAACCTGCTCGCGAGCAAGGGCGTCTCGGTCGAGGAGACCGACATCGGAGTCGAGCGCGACCGGCGCGCGGAGATGATCGGGCGCGCCGCCGGCCGATCGACCGTGCCGCAGATCTTCATCGGCGGCGTCCATGTCGGCGGGTCGGACGACCTCGCCGCGCTGGAGCGCGCGGGCAAGCTCGACGCCATGCTCGCCGCCTGAGCGGCCGTGATCGTCTTCGATCTCCGCTGTTCCGGGTCGCACGTGTTCGAGGCGTGGTTCGCCTCCACCTCGGCCTATGAGGCGCAGCGCGATCGCGGGCTCGTCGCCTGCCCGATGTGCGGTGACACCGGCGTGGAGAAAGCCGTGATGGCGCCCAACGTCGGCGCCAAGGGCAATCGCGCCGCCGCCACCGTGCCCGCGCTGTCCGCGGAGGCGGTGCGCCGGCTCGCGGAGGTCCAGGCCGAGCTGCTGCGCCGGTCGCGCTGGGTCGGCGCCGACTTCGCCGCGGAGGCGCGCGCGATCCACGAGGGGGAGCGGCCCGGCGGCGCGATCCACGGTCAGGCGAGCGCGGCCGAGGTCAGCGCGCTGGTCGAGGACGGCGTGCCGATCGCGCCGCTGCTCTTCCCGGTGGCGCCGCCCGAGCAGGTCAACTGAGCCGCGCCTACCGCGTCGGCGGGCGCTGAGCTTCGCCGAGGACCAGCCGTCCCTCCTCCAGCGTGGCGGTGAGCGCGGCATAACCCTCCACCTGGCGCCAGCGAGTCGGGAGCGGCTCGTGGTGGCTCGCGGAGATCACGACGACGTCCGCGCCCGCCGCCTCGGCCGCGGCGATGCCGGCGGGCGCATCCTCCCACACCAGGCAGTCGCGCGCGTCGACGCCGAGCCGCTCGGCGGCGAGCAGGAAACAATCGGGCGCCGGCTTGCCGCGCTCGACGTCGTCGGCGGTGATCATGACCTCCGGCGGAGTCACGCCCGCGGCCTTGAGCCGCACCTCGGCGAGCGAGCGCGGTGCCGATGTCACGATGGCCCAGCGCTCAGGCGGTAGCGCGGCGGTGAAGGCGGCCGCGCCGGCGATCTCGACCACGTCGGCGACGTCGTCGATCTCGGCCTGGAGCAGCGCCTCGAACTCGCGCTGCGGGTCCGCGCCCGACGGCGCGAAGCGGCGGATCGTCTCGATCGCCTTCACCCCGTGCATCACGCGCATCAGCTCGTCGACGTCGACGTCGTTGCGCTCGGCCCAGGCGGTCCAGGCGCGCACCGCCGAGGGGATGGAGTTGATCAGCGTCCCGTCCATGTCGAACAGGAAGGCGGCGTAGCGGCCCGTCACGCGCGGTTCGCCGCGGAGAGGACGGCGCGGACGCTGGCGGTGGCGATGTCGCTGTCGATGCCGACGCCCCAGACGGTGTGGCCGTCAGGAGTGCGGCACTCGAGATAGGCCGCGGCCTGCGCGCCGGCGCCGTGGCCGATCGCGTGCTCGGCATAGTCGATCACGTCGAGTGTGGGCCCGGTGCTGTCCGCCAATGCGGCGATCACGCCCGAGATCAGGCCGTTGCCACGGCCGGACAGTGAGCGCTCCTCGCCGTCGATGGCGACGCGGCCGACGAAGACACGCTCGCCCGCGGCGCCGCTCTCGTCATAGTCGCGCAGCACGAAACGGTCGCGCGCGCCGGGCAGATAGGCCTGCTCGAACGCGCCCCAGATGTCGGCGGCGTTGAGCTCGCGGCTGGTCGCGTCCGCCAGCGCCTGGACGTGGCGGCTGAAGTCGCCCTGCAGCCGCTTGGGCAGCCGCAGTCCCTTGTCCTGCTCGATCACCCAGGCGACCCCTCCCTTGCCCGACTGCGAGTTGACGCGGATCACCGCCTCGTAGCTGCGCCCGAGGTCGGCCGGATCGATCGGCAAATAGGGCACTTCCCACAGCCCGTCGTTGCGCTGCGCCTGCGCGGCGAAGCCCTTCCTGATCGCGTCCTGGTGCGAGCCCGAGAAAGCGGTGAAGACCAGGTCGCCGGCATAGGGCGTGCGCGGATGGACCGGGATGTTGGTGGCATATTCCACCGTCTTCACGATCGCGTCGATGTCGGAAAGGTCGAGCTGCGGATCGACCCCCTGGGTGTACATGTTGAGCGCCACCGTCACGAGGTCGCAATTGCCGGTGCGCTCGCCGTTGCCGAGCAGGCAGCCCTCGACGCGGTCGGCGCCCGCCATGATGCCCAGTTCCGCCGCGGCGACGCCCGTGCCGCGGTCATTGTGGGTGTGGAGCGAGATGACGGCGGCGTCGCGTCGCCGCAGGTGGCGCGCGAAATACTCGATCTGGTCGGCGTAGACGTTGGGGGTCGCGCACTCGACCGTGGCGGGCAGGTTGAAGATGATCGGCGCCTCGGGGGTGGGCGCCAACACCTCGGCCACCGCCTCGCAGACCTCGAGCGAGAAATCGAGCTCGGCGGTGGAGAAGGTCTCGGGCGAATATTCGAACTGCCAGCGCGTGTGCGGGCGCTTGGCGGCCTCGTCGCGGAGCACCTTGGCGCCCTCGACCGCGATCCGCTTCACCTCGTCGCGCGACATGCCGAAGACGATCTTGCGCCACGCCGGGCTGACCGCGTTGTAGAGGTGGACGATCGCGCTGTGCGCGCCCTCCAGGCTGGCGAAGCTGCGCTCGATCAGGTCGCGGCGCGCCTGGGTGAGCACCTGGACCTGCACGTCCTCGGGCACGCGCTCGTCGCGGATCAGCCCCGAGATGAAGTCGAACTCGGTCGCGCCGGCCGAGGGAAAGCCGACCTCGATCTCCTTGAGCCCGACCTTCACGAGCAGGTCGAAGAAGCGCGTCTTCTTCTCGGCGTCCATCGGGTCGATCAGCGCCTGGTTGCCGTCGCGCAGGTCGGTCGAGAGCCAGCGCGGGGCGCGCGTGATCGTCGCGGAAGGCCAGCGCCGGTCGGGCAGGTCGACGGGAGGGAAGGGGCGGTATTTGGTCGCGGGGTCGCGCAGCATGGCGGTGGCTCTCTCGACAGGAGCGGTAGGGATATCGTCCAGCCCTTAGGCGCGGCGCGACAAGCGCGCGAGCGGTGACGCGCCTAAGGGCGCGTAAGTCGAAGCAGCAGGGCGAGGCCGCGGATCATCGGGCGCCTGAGTAGCGCGCGTCGCCGGGATTTGTCCAGCGCGGCGATGGTGGGCGAGATGTTGAGCGAAAAGAAACCTTTGTCGGCGAAATAGAGGGTGGATGAAGGAGTTCACCATGTTGCAGCTGGTCTATATCAGCACCGCGGTCGGCAGCATCGCCACCGCGTCGATCCTCGCGGAGTCGCGCGCCAACAACACGCGCGACCGGATCACCGGCCTGCTGTTCAGCGACGGACGTCGCTTCCTCCAGGCGCTCGAGGGCGAGCCGGCGATGGTGGAGCGCGCCTTCGCGCGGATCGGCACCGACCCGCGCCACCGCGCGCTGGTCGTGCTGTCGCGGCGCGAGGTGGCGCAGCGCGAGTTCGGCGACTGGGCGATGGCCGAGCGCGTCCCCGGCTCGGACGGCGAGGCCTTCACGCGCCGCGTCGCCGCGCTGGTCGCCAACGCGTCGCCCGCGGTGCGCGCGACCTTCGACAGTTTCGCGCGGCTCCAGCGCGCCGCGTGAGGGGCAGCTACGCCCCTCTCCTAGCGTCATCCTGAAGCTGTTCCAGGATCCACCGTCGCGCAGGTGCCGCGGCGTCAGAGCGAGCCGCACGGTGGACCCCGAGACGAGCTCAGGATGACGACGCCCGATGGGGAACGACGGCTCGAGAGAGCCCCCCGGTTACGCCGTGAAGGCCGCGTTGACGTTGAGCTTCACCATGTCCGACACGGCAGGCGCGGCATAGCCGAGGCCGAAGTCGCTGCGCTTGATCGTGCCTGTCCCGACGAAGCCGAAGTTGGCCTTCTTGCTCATCGGATTGTCCCCCGCGCCGACGAAGGTGACGTCGAGCGTCACCGGCTTGGTGATGCCCTTGATCGTCAGGGTGCCCGCCAGCGTCGCCTTGTTCGGCCCGCGCGGCGTGACCGCGGTCGACACGAAGCGCGCCGTCGGGTTGTTGGCGGTGTCGAAGAAGTCCTTCGACTTCAAGTGATTGGCGAACTGCGGCGAGGTGACCGAGAGCTGGTCGACCGCGAAGGTAACCTCCACCTTGGTGGCGGCGGGCTTCTTCGGGTCGATCGTGATCGAGCCGCCCGAGGCGCCGAACTGGCCCTGCAGCATCGAGAAGCCGAGATGGTTGACCTCCCACGTCACCTGCGTGTGCGCGGGATCGACCTGATAGGTGCCGGCGGCGACTCGCGCGGCGGCGGGCTGGCCCGGCTGGCCCGGCGCGGTGGCGATCTGCGCGGCGGCGGGGACGGCGAGCGCGGCGATGGCGCCGAGCGCGAGAAGATGACGCATGGTGGTTCCTCCTGTGGTGCGCACCTTGCACCATAGTATCGCGCGGCCGGCTAGGGGCCGCGGCGAAACGGAGGTTTTCGGCGCGCTCACTCGCCGCCCGACGGGTCCCCCGGCGCGCGCTCGACCGTGACGTCGAAGCGGATGCGGACCCAGGCGCCGATCAGCGGCTGGCCGCCACGGCGCGGCGGGCGCACCAGGAACTGCCACGCCGCGCGCCGCAGCCCGCGCGCGATGCCCGAGCCCGGCGACTCGCCCAGCTCGCGGCAGTCCTCGACGTGGTAGCGCGCCGCGGTGCGACAGGCGACGATGCCCCAGCCGGCCTGCCCGCGCGGCAGGAACGGCGCGGTCTCGGCGTGGGTCGGCTCGCGATACCATTCGGCGGCGTAGAGCGGCTCGCCGCCCGGGCCCGCCCCGACCGAGGGCGTGTCGTCGCCCGCGCCGGCGCTCGCGCTCTGCTGGCCGTCCATCCCGCTGCCGGGCGGCGCCGCGGTGCCCTTGATCGTGCCGATGTCGGAGGCGGCATAGTCACGGCGGTTCAGGATCATCACGCCGGGCAGCTGCAACTCGGCGAGCGGCGGCGGGGGTGTCTCGGCGGGGCGGTCGACCGGGCGCTCGCGCGCGGCGGGCGCGCTGCGCTGCCGGCCCGACTGGCGCGCGCGCTCGGTCCGCTTGGTCGCGGCGGTCTCGGCGCGCTGACCCTGCGAACTGACGTCGAAGGTACTGAGCGGGCGGTGGTCGCCGAAGTCGCCGCGGACCACGCCGCCCATGCGCAGCAACGCGTAGAGCAGCAGCGCGGCGATGCCGAGCGCGAGCGCCCAGGAGAGCGCGCGGCTGCCGGTATCGGCGCGCGTGCGGTACGACGAGTCTCGGTACGTCGCCGTCCGCATCGCGCGCGCCTACAGGAGCGCGCGCGCGGCTTCAATCCGCCGCGCGCGCGGTGAGCGTCAGTTGCGCTCCTTGTCGACCAGCTTGTTGGCCCCGATCCACGGCATCATCGCGCGCAGCTCACTGCCGACCTGCTCGATCTGATGGCGCTTGGCGGCGCTGCGGCTGGCCTTGAGCTCGGGCTGTCCGGCGCGATTGTCGAGCACGAAGTCGCGCACGAAGCGACCCGACTGGATGTCGGCCAATACCCGCTTCATCTCCTTCTTGGTCTCGTCGGTGATGATACGCGGGCCGGTCTTGATGTCCCCATATTCGGCGGTGTTCGAGATCGAGTAGCGCATGTTGGCGATGCCGCCCTCGTACATCAGGTCGACGATCAGCTTGAGTTCGTGCAGACACTCGAAATAGGCCATCTCGGGGGCATAGCCGGCCTCGACCAGCGTCTCGAACCCGGCCTGGACCAGCGCGGTCGCGCCACCGCACAGCACCGCCTGCTCGCCGAACAGATCGGTCTCGCATTCCTCGCGGAAGTTGGTCTCGATGATGCCCGAGCGGCCGCCGCCCACGCCCGAGGCATAGGCCAAAGCGACGTCGTGCGCGTTGCCGCTGGCGTCCTGGTGGATCGCGATCAGGCAGGGCACGCCGCCGCCGCGGACATATTCGGAGCGGACGGTGTGGCCCGGGCCCTTGGGCGCGATCATGATCACGTCGATGTCCGCGGGCGGCTCGATCAGGCCGAAATGCACGTTGAGCCCATGCGCGAAGGCGAGCGCGCTGCCGGGCCTCATGTTGCCCTTGAGGTCATTCTCCCAGATCGCGGCCTGGTGCTCGTCGGGGGCGAGGATCATCAGCACGTCGGCCCAGGCGGCCGCGTCCTTGTTGGCCATGACCCGGAAGCCGGCCTCCTCGGCCTTCTTCGCCGAGGCGCTGCCCGGGCGGAGCGCGATCGCGATCTCCGTCACGCCCGAGTCGCGCAGGTTCTGCGCGTGGGCGTGGCCCTGCGAGCCATAGCCGAGGATCGCGATCTTCTTGCCCGTGATCAGGTTCAGATCGGCGTCGCGATCGTAATAGACCTTCATCTCTCTTCTTCCCTCTGCTCGTCGTCATCCCGGCGCAGGCCGAGATCCAGGGCCGCGGACGGCGGCGCGTGTGGACCTGGGCCCCGGCCTCCGCCGGGGCGACGGTTCAAAATAGCTTACGCCGCCTCGGCGCCGCGCGCGATCGCGACGATGCCGGTGCGCGCCACCTCGACCAGGCCGACCTCGCCCATCAGCTCGACGAACTTGTCGATCTTCTCGATCGTGCCGGTCACCTCGAACACGAAGGAGGCGATGGTCGCGTCGACGACGCGGGCGCGGTACACCTCGGCGAGGCGCAGCGCCTCGATGCGATGGTCCCCGCTGCCCGCCACCTTCACCAGCGCGAGCTCGCGCTCGACGTGTGCGCCGCGCGCGGTGAGGTCGGTCACCTTGTGGACCGGCACCAGCCGCTCGAGCTGCGCGACGATCTGCTCGAGCGTCGCCGGGCTGGCAGAGGTGACGATGGTGATCCGGCTCACCGCCTTGTCCAGCGTGATCTCGCTGACGGTGAGGCTCTCGATGTTGTAGCCGCGCGCGGTGAACAGGCCGGCGATCCGTGCCAGGATGCCGGGCTCGTTGTCGACGATCACCGCCAGCGTGTGCCGCTCGGCCTTCTCTTCTCGTATCTGCATGTCGTTCTCACTTCCGTCCCGGCGAGGGAGGGGGTCAGTCCAGGTGATAGGGTCGAGGCAAGTAGAGACAAAGCCGTATCCGTCATCCCAGACTTGTTCCGGGGTCCACTTGCCGCGCACACCGAGAGCGTTGCTCTTTCGGAAGAGTGGATCCCGGAACAAGTCCGGGATGACGGAAGGGGCGGGGCGTGCTCGGCCGAGACGCCGAGGTTTTACACCAGCGCCTTGGCCTCGTCGTCCATCGTCCCCGAGACCTCGTTGGCCTGGAGGATCATGTCGGTGTGCGCCGCGCCCGACGGGATCATCGGGAAGCAGTTGGCGAGCTTGGCGACCATGCAGTCGACCATCACCGGCCCGTCGTGCGCGAGCATGTCGGCGATGCCCTGCTCGAGCTGGTCGGGATGCTCGATCCGGATGCCCTTCCAGCCATAGGCCTCGGCCAGCTTGACGAAATCGGGAAGCGAGTCGGAGTAACTCTCCGAGTAGCGGCTCTCATAGGTGAGCTCCTGCCACTGGCGCACCATGCCCATATATTCGTTGTTGAGGATGAAGACCTTCACCGGCAGCCGGTATTGCGTGGCGGTGGCGAGCTCCTGGATGTTCATCTGGATCGAGGCCTCGCCCGCGATGTCGATCACCAGCGCGTCGGGATCGCCGAGCTGCGCGCCGATCGCCGCGGGCAGGCCGTAGCCCATCGTGCCGAGCCCGCCCGAGGTCAGCCATTTGTTGGGTGACTCAAAGCCGAAATGCTGCGCGGCCCACATCTGGTGCTGGCCGACCTCGGTGGTGATGATCGGCGCGCGCGCGTGCGTCGCCTCCCACAGCGCTCGGATCGCGCGCTGGGGCATGATCTCGGTGCGGCTCTCGGGGAAGCTGAGCGACTTCCTCGCGCGCCATTCCTCGAGGCGGCCCCACCATGCGGCGAGGTCCGGGCGCGGGTGCTCGCGCTCGCGCCACACGCGCACCATGTCGGCGAGCGCGTGGCCCGCGTCGGCCACGATCGCGAGGTCGATCCGCACCGTCTTGTTGATGCTGGACCGGTCGATGTCGATGTGGACCTTGCGGCTGTTGGGCGAGAAGGCGTCGAGCCGGCCGGTGACCCGGTCGTCGAAGCGCGCGCCGACGTTCACCACCAGGTCGGCCTGGTTCATCGCCATATTGGCCTCGTAGGTGCCGTGCATGCCGAGCATGCCGAGCCACTGCGGGCCGGTCGCGGGATAGGCGCCGAGCCCCATCAGCGTCGAGGTCACCGGCGCGCCGGTGAGATGCGCCAGCTCGACCAGCAGCTCGGACGCGCGCGGGCCGGCGTTGATCACCCCGCCGCCGGTGTAGAGTACCGGGCGCTCGGCCGCGGCGAGCATGTCGACCACCTCCTCGATCAGCGCCGGGTCGGCGGCGAGCGCGGGGCGGTAGGTCTTGTGCTGGATCGGGCCGGGCGCGCTGTACGCCGCGGTGGCGACCTGGACGTTCTTGGGGATGTCGACCACGACCGGGCCGGGGCGGCCCGAGGTGGCGATATGGAAGGCCTCGTGGATCACCGCGCCAAGCCGCGCCGGGTCCTTCACCAGGTAATTGTGCTTGGTGCAGTGGCGCGTGATGCCGACCGTGTCGGCCTCCTGGAAGGCGTCGCTGCCGATCAGGTTGGTCGGCACCTGGCCGGTGATCACCACCATGGGGATCGAGTCGAGCAAGGCGTCGGTGATGCCGGTCACCGCGTTGGTCGCACCCGGGCCCGAGGTGACGAGCACGACGCCGGGCCGGCCGGTGGAGCGCGCGTACCCCTCGGCGGCGTGCGTCGCCGCCTGCTCGTGGCGGACGAGGATGTGCTTGATCCGCCCCGAGCGGAACAAAGCGTCGTAGATCGGCAGGACGGCGCCGCCCGGATAGCCGAACACGACCTCCACGCCGAGATCGCACAGCGCCTCGACCAGGATGTCGGCTCCGCTCTTCTCGGTGGTCACGTCAGGTCTCCTCGCTTGAAGTCGGGGCGCGCTACGGCATCGAAAGTTGCCCGTCAACACGCTTTCGAGAAATAAAATTCCAATGTGGCGGTTTCGCTTCGTGACCAACCGGAGGGTGGCTGGTGCCGGAACCAGGTATATTGACGCTTGGCATAGCGCCTGGTGGCGAGCCGCGCGCGGGCGAGCGCCTTGTCGCGGGTGATCGTGCCGGCGAGATGGGCCGCGATCTCGGGCACGCCGATGGCGCGGCGGACCGGCGCGTCATCGGGCACGTCGGCGCGCGCGAGGAGGGCGGCGACCTCGTCGATCGCGCCCGACGCGAACATCGCCTCCAGCCGCGCGTCGCAGCGCGCGACCAATCGCTCGCGCTCGGGCAGCAGGACCAGCGCGCTGAGGTCGATCGCCGCGCCGATTCCGCCGGTCCGTTCGCGCTGCCAGTCGGCGAGCGGGCGGCCGGTCGAGCGCACCACCTCGAGCGCGCGCGCCACCCGCGCGGTGTCGCCGGGCGCGAGCCGGGCGGCGGCGGGCGCGTCCTCGCGCGTGAGCGCGGCATGCGCCTCTGCCACCGCCAGCGCGCGCACCGCGGCGCGGACCGCCGGGTCGATCTCGGGCACGGGCGCGATGCCGTCGAGCAGGGTGCGCAGGTAGAGGCCGGTCCCGCCGACCAGCACCGGCAGCAGGCCTTCTTGCTGCGCCTCGGTGATCGCAGCGCGCGCGTCGGCGGCCCAGCGCGCCGCGGAACAGGCCTCCGCCCCGTCGACATAGCCGAACAGCCGGTGCGGCACGCGCGCCTCGTCCGCCTCGGACGGACGGGCCGAGAGCAGCCGTAGGTCGCGATAGACCTGGCTCGCGTCGGCGTTGATCACGACACCGCCGGCCCGCTCCGCCAGCTCGATCGCCAGCGCGCTCTTGCCGCTCGCGGTCGGCCCTGCGATGAGCGCGACCCGCGGTCTCGGGCAAGTCTCAGGGGAAGAACCCATGTTCACGGCGACGCTGATAGCAGCCGGGCGGCTGACGCCCAATATCGTCGCCGCGGCGCAGGAGCGGCTCGCCGCGGCGGGCTGCGTGCCGACGACGCTCGGCTGGATCGACGAGGGCGACGCGGCCGACCTCCATTTCGAGATCGCCCCCGCGGACGCGCGCGCCGCGCTGGAGGGGGCGTTCGAGGCGGTCGACGTCGTCGTCCAGCCGCGCGAGACCCGGCGCAAGATGCTGCTGGTGGCGGACATGGACTCGACCATGATCACGGTCGAGTGCATCGACGAGCTGGCCGATTATGCCGGGCTCAAGCCGCAGATCGCCGCGATCACCGAGCGTGCGATGCGCGGCGAGCTCGACTTCGAGGCGGCGCTCGACGCGCGCGTCGGGCTGCTCGAGGGGCTGAGCGGCGGGGTGATCCAGGCGTGCCTGGAGGAGCGCGTGCGGCTGATGCCGGGCGCGACGTCGCTGGTGCGGACGATGCGCGGCTGGGGCGCGACCGCGATCCTCGTCTCGGGCGGCTTCACGCGCTTCGCCGAGCCGGTGGCGAACGCGATCGGCTTCGACCGCGCGATCGCCAACGTGCTCGAGCTGGAGGACGGCGCACTGACCGGGACGGTGGCGCGGCCGATCGTGGGCGCGGCGACCAAGCGGACGACGCTGCTGGAGGCGCGGGCCGCGCTCGGGCTGGCGGACGCGGCGACGCTGGCGGTGGGCGACGGCGCCAACGACCTGGCGATGATCGAGGTGGCGGGGCTCGGCGTCGCATATCGTGCGAAGCCGATCGTGGCGGCGGCCGCGGCGGCGCGGGTCGAGCACGGCGACCTCACGGCGCTGCTCTGGGCACAGGGCGTGCCGCGGGCGGAGTGGGTGGCGTAGGAAGCTGTCATCCTGGCGTTGAGCCGGGATCTATCGAGCTGCGCACACCGACGCCGTCGGTCCCGCGGAGCCATGGATCCCGGTCAAGGGCGCAATGACGGGGATCGCCGAGCCTTAACCGTCACCGTGCTCCTACGAACGTAGGAGCACCCCGCTGGTTCACACCAGATGGATCAGCCCCCCCTGCGTGCGCGGGAGCGCGCCAGATCACGCCGCGACTGCCTCGCGCTTCGCCGCCATCGCCTCCCCCAGGTGCGCCTCCAGCTCGGCGGCGCGATACATCGCGGTATGCTCCGCCAGCACGCGCGCACGCCCGGCCGCCCCGATCGCGGCGAGGTCGTCGCGCGCCAGCATGACCTCCACGTCCTCGGGTGAGTCCGCCAGCACGATCTCGCGCCCCGGCGTCAGCAGCTCGTCGATGCCCTCCCACCGGTCCGACACGATCGGCGTGCCGCAGGCGGTCGCCTCGAACAGCCGGACGGAGGGCGACCAGCCCGCCGCGATCATGTCGGCGCGGGTGACGTTGAGCGTGGCGCGGCTCGCCGAGTAGAAATCGGGGTGGTCGGCGGGGGGCAGATGCTCGATCCGCTCGACGTTGGCGGGCCAGTCGATGTCGTCGGGATATTGCGGCCCGGCGACGACGAAGCGCATCTCCGGATGACGCCGCGCCGGCTCGAGCAGCAGCCGGTCGAGCGTCGGTTGGCGGTCGGGGCTGTAGGTGCCGAGATAGGAGAGGTCCCACCGCGTCGCCGCGCCGGTCGGACGATAGCGCTCGGCGTCGACCGAGCAGTAGAGCGCGCGCGCCGCCGGGCTGCCGTAGCGCTGCTCGATCAGCCGCAGCGTCGGGCCGCCGGTGAAGGAGCAATAGACGTCGTAGCCGGGGATCACCTCGGGCGAGACATAGTCGCACGTGCCGCCTTCGACCTTCGCGAGCGTCACCGGCGTGTCGATGTCGTAGAAGGCGGTCACGCCGGTCGCCCATTCCTGCACCAGCCGCGCGACCGCGATCCCGTCGGGCACGTAGGAGCCGACCATCACCGCGTCCGCCTCGGCGATCACCTCGCGCCAGTCGGTCAGCGCCGCGAGCGAGTCATACAGTTCAAGGCGGCAATAATCGGGCGCCGGCTCGTCGCGGTGCGACGCGTACCAGGGCATGTCGCGCTCGAGGAACAGGATCTGATGCCCGCGCGCGGCATAGGCCTGGAGTAGCGCGCGGAAGGTGGTGGCGTGGCCGTTGCCCCAGGACGAGCTGAGCGAGAGGCCCAGGACGACGAGCCTCACGCCGCCACCCGCTCGCGCGCGGCATGCGCCTTGAACAACGCGTCGACCTGGGCGCCGCGCAGGTCGTAGGTGTGCTCGGCCAGCACGCGCTCCAGCGCGGCGGCGCCGATCGCGCGCGCGCGCTCGGGGGTGAGCGCGGCGAGATGGTCGGCGACGTCCTGCCCGTCGCGCGCCACCAGCACCTCGCGGTCGGGCGCGAGGAACAGCTCGATGCCTTCCCACGCGTCGGTGATCAGGCAGGCCGCCGCGCCGGCGGCCTCGAACACGCGCGTCGCGGGCGAGAAGCCGACGTGCGCCATCGAGTCACGCGCGACGTTGAGCACCGCGCGCGGTGTGCAGTTGAAGGCGTTGTGCTCGGCGGTGAAGACATGGCCGCGGTGGCGGACGTTGGCGGGCATGGCCTTGCTGTCCCAGCCGTTGCCGCCGATCAGGAAGCGCTGCTCGGGCAGCGCCGCGGCGGGGCAGAGGAAGAACTCCTCCACGCGCGCCTCGCGATCGGGCAGGCGGTTGCCGAGGAAGGCGAGGTCGCAGGCGAAGCGCTCGTCCGGCGCGACCGGGTGGTGGGTGGTGGGATCGAGCGCGTTGTACACGGGGACGCACGCGGCCGCGCCGAAACCGCGATAGGCGTCGACCACGGGCGCACCGCCGCCATAGGTCAGCACCATGTCGATCGACGGCAGCGCGGCGCGGACCGGGTGATCGGCGTCGGCGCGCATCTCGTCGAGCGTGGCGGCGGCGTCGACGTCCCAGAAGATGCGCAGCGCACCGGGCCGCGCCGCCGCGGTGACGCCCTCGAGCAGCTCGCGGTCGAACACGCCGACGCCGTTGGCCTTGACGACGATGTCGGCGTCCGCCGCCTCGGCGACCACCGCGCGCATCGCCTCGACCGTCGCGGGGTAGACGACCGATCTGGCATAGGGCGGCGGGTCGATGTCGCGGTGCTGCTGGCGCTCGAACGCGTCGGGCTCGTAGAAGGTGATGTCGTAGCCGCGCTCGGCGAGCGCGCGCAGGATGCCGCGATAATAGGTCGCGGCGCCGTTCCAGTAGGAGGACACCAGGCTGGAACCGTAGAAAGCGATCTTCACGCGGCGGTGCTCCGGGCAGCGGAAAGGGAAGGGGCGTCGAGCGTCGCGAGGATGGCGAGCAGCTCGTCGACGCGGTGCGCGCAGGTGTGGCGCGCCAGGATCGTCTCGAGGCCAGAGCGCGCCAGCGCGGCGCGCATGTCGCCGTCGTCGCGCAGCGCGACGAGCGCGGCGGTCATCGCGGCGCGGTCGGCGGCGAACAGGAAGTCCTCGCCCGGGCGGAACAGATGCTCGGCATCGTCCCAGGGCGCCGAGACGAGCGGGATGCCGCAGGCGAGCGCCTCGAACACGCGGATCGTCGGGATGCCGGGCAGGATCGTGGTATAGTAGCGGCGCGGCACGTGCACCGTCGCCAGCGCGCGCGCGAAGATCGCGGGCGCGGCGGCGTTGGGCGCCCAGCCGTGATAGCGTGCGCCGTAGCGCGCCAGCATCGCCTTGCCCTCGTCGGGGTAGCGGACGCCGTAGATGTCGAGCGGCAGCCCGGCGTCGCGCGCGGGAGCGAGCAGGAAGTTCTCGATCTCGGCGGTGCGCTCGCCGTCGCCCCAGTTGCCGATCCACACCAGACCGGCGCGCTCGCCCTCGACCGGGAAGAAGCGGCGCGTGTCCGCCGCCTCGTGCCAGGTCCAGACGCGCTCGCCCCAGCCCCAACCACGATAGACGTGAGACAGCGCCTCGCCGAACGCGAGTACCCCGTCGTAGCCAGAGAGGTCGTAGGCGCGCATCTCCTCGGGCGCGCTGACCGCGCGGTGGTGCGTATCGTGGAACAGCAGGGTGAAGCGCGCGCCGGTTTTACGGAGCGCGCCGAGCGCCGCGACCAGGGCGTAGTCGTTCCACTCGTGGACGATCACGACGTCGGCGCCGTCGACCAGCGCGGCGGGATCCATGTCGGCGGCGTAGCGCGACGAGGACAGCTCCGGATAGGCGGTGCGATAGGCCGAGAGCGCCGCCTCGCCATGGTCGCCGACCAGATTGGCGCGGCTCCAGCTGTCCGCGGGCTCGTGGACGCGGACGTCGTGCCCGCGCGCGATCAGCTCGGAGAGGACGCCGCGCAGGAAGTGCGCGTTGCCGTGGTTCCAGCAGGAGTCGAGGCTGTGGGTGAGATAGACGATCCTCATGCCGCGACCTTGGTGCCGCCGTCGAGCAGCCGGTCGTACAGGGTCGCCATGGCGCGGCGATTGCGCTCGGGCGTGTAGGTCAGCGCGCGGCGCCGCGCGAGCGCGCCGCGCGCGACCCGCAGCGGCACGTCGCCGACCAACTGCTCGATCGCCGCGGCGAAGCCGAGTGAGTCGTGGGCGGGGACGAAGGTGGCGACGCCCTCCCACAGTTCGCGGAAGGTCGGGATGTCGGAGAGTACCAGTGGGCAGCCCGCCAGCGCCGCCTCCAGTACCGCCAGGCCGAACGGCTCGTACACCGCGGCGGACGCGAACACCGGGCGTGCCGAGAGGCAACCCGCGATCACCGCGTCGCCGACATGGCCTAACAGGTGGAGATGCTCGACGCGAACCTGCTCGCCGTGCGGGCCCGTCGTCGCCCCCGCGGCCTTGAACGGGACGCCGAGGCGCGCCGCGGCGCGGTCGAGCGTGGCGACGTTCTTGCCGCGGTCCCAGAGCCGGCCCGCGGTGAAGGCGAAGTCGTGCATCGGGCCGCCGGCGGGCGGCAGCGAACGCCCGTTGTGGATCGCCAGCGGGATCGGCGACTTGGGGTAGAGTCGGAAGACGGTCGCGGCGAGCGCGGTGCTCGGCGCCACGACGGCGCCGGCACGCGCCAGCCCGCGCGCGACCAGATCGGTCTGCCAGCGCAGCGAGGCTGGCAACGGCCCGTGGCCGGCCGCCTCCCACCAGCTCGCGACGCAGCTGTGCACCACCGCCACGACCGGCACGGCGAAGCTCGCCACGCCGAGAGCCGGCTGGTTGAGCTGGACGAGGTCGGCGCCGCGCTCGCCCGCCAGTCGCGCCACCGCCTCGGCGGCGGCGGTGACCTCGCGCGCGTCGACGGCGAGCCAGTCGAGCGGCAGGCCGGTCTCGACGAGCGTGACGCCGGCCTCGTCGGCCTCCACGCGCTGCGCGGGCGATGCCGGCGGCCCGAGCAGCGCGAGATCGACCCCCCAGCCGTCGCGCACCAGGCCGCGCGCGAGGTCGATCGCATATTGCCACACGCCGCCGACCGCGTCCGCGGTCATCAGCAACCGTCGCGTCACGCCGCGACCTCGATCCGCGCGGCGCCCGCGCCGCTCTCGTCGCGCTGTGCCCGGAGCCAGTCGGCCAGCGCCGCGACCCCGTCGCGCCAGTCGCGGCGCGCCGGCAGGTCGAGCGCGGCGATGGCGGCGCGCGCGTCGGCGACGAAATAGCGCTGGTCGCCCGCGCGCCAGTCGGACAGGCGGAGATCGACCGGGCGTCCGATCAGCGCGGCGATATGGTCGAGCAGCCGGCGCAGGCTGACCGCGTTGGCCGGCCCGCCGCCGAGATTGAAGGCGCGCCCCGCCACCTCGTCGATGCGCTGCCACGCCGCGACATAGGCCTCCACCGCGTCGCGCACGTCGAGGATGTCGCGCACCTGATGGCCGTCGCCGTAGAGCGTGATCGGCTCGCCCGCGAGCGCGCGGATCAGGAAATGCGCGACCCAGCCCTGGTCCTCGGTGCCCATCTGCCGCTGGCCGTAGATGCAGCTCATCCGGAAGACGCAGGTCTTCAGCCCGAAGCTGCGCGCGTAATCGAGGACATATTGGTCCGCCGCGCCCTTCGACACGCCGTAGGGCGTGTGGAAGTCGAGCGCGCGCGCCTCGCCGATGCCGTGCGCGCGCACGTCGGGGTCGGTAGGCACATAGGCGCGGTCCTCGAGCTGGAAGTCGAGGTCGGCGAGGTCGCCGTACACCTTGTTGGTCGAGGCGAAGATCAGCGGCACGTGCGGCGCGCGCGTGCGCAGCGCCTCCAGCAGCTGGAAGGTGGCGGTGATGTTGGTGGAGAAATCGTCGGCCGGATCGTCGAGGCTGGTGGTCACCGCCACCTGCGCCGCGAGATGGAAGACGGCGCGCGACCGCGCCACCTCCTCGGCGAGGCGCGCGGCGTCGCGCACGTCGGCACGGACGAAACGGATCCGCTGGCCGTGGCGCTCCTGCAGCCAGGCCAGGTTGCGCTCGACCCCGGCGCGCGCGAGCGCGTCGTAGACGGTGACCTCATGCCCTTCGGAGGCGAGCCGGTCGACGAGGTTGGACCCGATGAAGCCGGCCCCGCCGGTGACGAGGATCGGCGCCGTCATGCCACCAGCCCGCGCTTCTCGAGTTCGGCGCGCATCGTCGCGACCTTGTCGACCGCGGTCTGCTGCGCGACCCACTCGGCCAGTTCGGCGAGACCCTGGGTGAAGTCCTGCGTCGCGGCGAAGCCGAGCCTGTCGCGCGCCAGCGACGTGTCACAGAAACAATGTCGGATGTCGCCGATCCGCGCCTTGCCGACGATCTCGGGTGTCAGGTCGTTCTTGCCCATCGCGCGCGCCAGTTCGGTGGCGACCTCGGTGACCGAGCGGTCGTGGCCCGAGCCGATGTTGAACGTCCCGCCCACCGCCTGCGGCAGCACCAAGGCGTCGGCGAAGGCGCGCGCCACGTCGGAGACGTGGACGAAGTCGCGGCGCTGCTCGCCGTCCTCGAAGATCATCGGCTTCTGCCCGTTGAGCAGCCGCGAGGCGAAGATCGCGAGCACGCCGGTGTACGGGTTGGAGAGCGCCTGGCCCGGGCCGTAGACGTTGAACAGCCGCAGGCACACGCCCTCGATGCCGTAGGGCGCGGCCATGATGTGCGTGGTGCGCTCCTGGACGTATTTGTTGAGCGCGTAGATCGAGGCGAGGTTGGGCTGCTTCCACTCGGGGGTGGCCACCGGAGCGAGCGGGCGGCCCTGCGCGTCGACGGGCTCCCAGTTGCTGAGCCCGTCGCGCAGCCCCTTGCGCTCGGCGTCCTGGACGAGCGCGCCGTCTGCGTCGCGGTACAGCCCCTCGCCGTAGATCGACATCGACGAGGCGGTGACGACGCGGCGCACCGGCTTGTCGATGAGCTTCTCGAACAGCACCGCGGTGCCGACGTCGTTGGTGGAGGTGTAGCGCTCGACCTCGTACATCGACTGGCCGACGCCCACCTCGGCGGCGAGATGGATGACGCTGTCGACGCCGTCGAGTGCCTTGGTGACGACGTCGCCGTTGCGCACGTCGCCGCGGATCAGCTCGACGTCATCGTTGAGGAGGGGAGGGCGCTCGACGTCGCCGTGCACCTGCTCGATCAGGCTGTCGAGCACGCGCACCTTGTTGCCGCGCGCGAGCAGCTCGTCGGCGACGAAGCGCCCGATGAAGCCGGCGCCGCCGGTGATGAGAACCGTTTCCATATCCACCCTCCCGCTCGTCCGACCGATCGGGCCGCCCCGGGCCGATTGATCGGGATCAACGACAAGCGGCCACGTTGCCGCTTGGTTACAGGAAGAGGAACATCTTCTACTTAGCTTGGTTCCCTAACTTATTGCGCAGCCGGAATTTTCTCGCGATGGGCGTGAGTCGTGCTAGGGGCGCGGCATGACACGGGTCCTGCTGCTCGCCCGCCACGGCACCCACGCCGAGGTCGGCCACGTGCTCAGCGGCCGGTCGGAGATCGCGCTGAGCGAGAGGGGGCGTGAGGAGGCGGCGGCGCTCGCGCGTCATCTCGCCTCCGTCGAGCTCCGAGCGATCTACGCCAGTCCGCGCCGTCGCACCGTCGAGACCGCCGCGGCGGTGGCGGGGCCGCGCGGGATCGTGGTCGACGCCCCGGCACTCGACGAGATCGATTTCGGCGCCTTCGCCGGACGTGACTTCGCCGCACTGGCGAACGATCGCGACTGGCAGCGCTGGAACGCGGAGCGCGGCAGCGCGCGCTGCCCCGGCGGCGAGACGATGGGCGAGGCGGTGGGGCGCGCGGTCGGTTTCCTGACCCGGCTGGGCGAGGGGACGACGCTGTGCGTCACCCACTGCGATATCATCCGCGGCGTAGTGGCCCATTGGCTCGGCCTAGGGTTCGAGCGGATGTTCCAGCTCGGCTGCGATCCCGGCGCGGTGACGACGCTGGCGCTCGACGACCGCGGCGGCGCGACGCTGGTCGCGCTCAACGAGCGGCCGCGAAAGCGTCCCGTCCGCTGATCTGATCCGTGCTCCGGCGCACTCCTGCTCTCGCAGGAGCACGCCGGCGGTGCGCACCCGCTCGATCAGAGCGGCGCTGCTCGGCTCAGATCCCGACCTTGAGCGTCACCCGGACGTCGCGTCCGGCGAGCGGGGCGAAGTCCTTGAGGAAGCTCGAGTGGCGTCGCGCGAGCACGTCGAAGATGTTGTTCGCCGAGAGCAGGATGCTGGTGCGGTCGCTGGCACTCCCGAAGGGATGGAACGACAGCGACGCGTTCGTCATCGTATAATCGTCGGTGCGAGTCTCGAACGCGGCGGTGCGGTTCTGCGGGAAGACATGCTCCACCTCCACGCGGCCGCCGAGCCGCTCGCCCTGCGCTTCCAGGCCACCGAGCACGCGCGCCGGCGGGATGCGCGGCACGGGACCCTCGTCGACGATGTTGGCGCGGACATAGTCGCCGAGCACGTCCGCGTTGATCGTGTAGCCGCCCACCTGCGCCAGCCGCAGCGAGGCGTCCGCCTCGAAGCCATAATAGCGCGCGTCCTGCTGCTGATATTGGAAGCAGGGGAGGTCGACCTCGTCCGAGCGCGCGAGGCAGACCGACTGGTCGACCTGGTTCTCCGAGATATAGTTGCTGAACCAATTGTAATAGGCCGAGGCGTCGAAGCTGAAGCCGTCCCCGTGCGCGTGGAGCGTCGCTTCCAGCCCCCAGGATTTCTCGACCTTGAAGTCGGGGCTGCCGAGCTCATAGGCCTGGGTGCCGGCGTGCGGGCCGTTGGCGAACAGCTCCTCCGCCGAGGGCGCGCGCTCGGTGTGCGAGCCGTTGAGGCCGATCCGTACCTCGGGCGCGACCTCGTAGGACGCGCCGAGCGACCCCGACAGCGCGCCGAAGGAGCGCGTGCCGTTGAAGAAGCGCGTGTCGACGCCGGGAGCGCGCGCGGCGAGATCGGTGGTCTCGTAGCGGAGCCCGCCCTCGGCGCGGAAGCCGCCGAGCGAGACCTGCTGCAGCGTGAACAGGCCGACCTGGTTGGTCTCGTTGCGCGGCAGGAAGGCCTCATCCCCGACGACGTCGAACTGGCGGTTGAAGAACTGCACGCCGCTGGCGCCCTGCCAGCCGCCGCGATTGGCCTGCACCAGCTCGAGCCGGCCCTCCAGCCCGTTGTTGTAGAAAGCGGTGCCGACGCTGCCGTCCGCCTCCAGCTCGAAGTGGCGGTAGGTGGCGTGGCCGACGCGGACGCGGATGCGATCGAGGAAGCCCCCGCCGGTCTGCACCTCGCCGCGCAGGTCGACTCGGTTCTGCACGACGCTCAGGCGCGGCGCCTCCTGCTCCTGCCCGACCTCGGTGGCGTAGCGGATCGGCACCCCGTAGAGGCTGTCATAGTGGCTGTACGACACGCCGAGATTGCCCGTGTCGGTGATGATCGACGCGCCGACGCCCGCGGTCCAGGTCTCCGCCGCGGAGTTGGGCAGGCGGTCGCGCAGCGCGGCCGAGGCGGCGAAGTCGATCGGCTCGTCGCCGTCCTGCGGCAGGCCGACCTGGCTCAGCGCGGCGGCGCGCGCCTGCGGCGACAGCAGATAGCCGCGCCCGGTGCGCAGGTCGTTGCTCTTCAGGTACGAGCCGTCGACGTGCAGGACGAGGGGCCCGGCGACCTGCGCGTCCGCCGCGGCGCCGACCGAGCGCTCGTCGGCGGCGCTGCCGTAGCTGCCGATCGCGTCGGCGCGGTAGCCGTTCTCCGGGATGACGCGCGGGATGCGGCGGTCGACCACGTTGACCACGCCGCCGATCGCCGACGAGCCGTAGAGCAGCGCCGACGGGCCGCGGAGCACCTCGACCCGCTCGGCCAGCAGCGGGTCGATCACCACCGCATGGTCGACCGAGGTGTTGGAGACGTCGATCGAGCCGATGCCGTCGGTCAGCACGCGGATGCGGTCGCCCTGGAAGCCGCGCAGGATCGGGCGCGACGCGCTCGGCCCGAACGAGGTGGCGGAGACACCGGGGAGGCGCGCCAGCGTCTCGCCGATCGTCGGGCGAAGCTCGCGGGTCAGCTCGGCGCCGCTGAGCACCGAGGTGCCCTGGAGCACGTCGGACTCGCTCTGGCGGATCGGCGCGGTGACGATCACGTCGTCGGAGCGGTGCGGGTCGCGCTGGCGGAGGGTGCCGGCGCCGCCGCCCTGGTCCGTCTCGGACGGCGCGACGGGGGCGGGGCTGGTCTGGGCGAGGGCGGGAGAGGCGAGCGGCGCGAGCGCGACGGCGGCGAGGAGGATCTTCTTCATGGACGACTCCGACTGGAGCCGTCCCTCTAGCGCAATGTTACAACATATCAAGACCGGCATCGCGGTCGTGTTCGTCGCGTTCCACCGCGTCGAGTATCTTGCCGCCGGCGATGAAGACGACTCCGGTACAGGCGGCGAACATCAGCCAGCCGCTCGCGCCCGGCATGCGGTGGACATAGCCGAAGCCGCGCTCCACCGCCCCCGTCGCGAGCGCGTAGATCACGAGAAAGGCCTCGAACTTGGTCTTCACCGCGAACAGCCGCTTGAACCGACGCCACGGGCCGGGGCGGGCGGGCGAGCTCTGGGCGAGTGGCGGTCTGCGGCGGATCACGCGCGGCTCATAACGGTGGAGTGTCAATCAAGCGGAAATACGGGCGCATGCGCCGCCTGCCCATACCGGTGATCGTGCCCCGGCCGTCGTCGGGGGACGGGCGAGGAGCGTATCGCGCGAGCCCGACCTCACGCCAGCTCCTCCAGCCGCATCACCTCCAGCAACGCGCGCCGTGCCGTCTCGATCTGCGCGATCAGCCGGGGGTCGCCGATCGCGTTGGGAGAGATCGCCTCGGGCCAGTGGCGCTCGATCACTTCTGCGATCGCGTCGAGCCGGCCCGGGTCGACGAGGAAGCGCGGATCGACCGTCGCCGGGTCGCACAATACGCGCAGCCGCAGGCACGCCGGCCCGCCGCCGTTCGCCATCGACTCGCGCACATCGACCACCTCGACCCGACGGATCGCCCCGTTGCCCGCCAGATGGCGCTGCACCCAGCCCCAGACCCGCGGGTTGGCGCGCGCCTCCTCGGGGACGATCAGCGTGGTCGCGCCGTCGGGCGCCGTGACCAGCTGCGCGTTGAAGAGATAGGAGCCGATCGCGTCCTCCAGCATCACCTCGGCGGCGGGTACCTCGACCAGCTCCACCTCGGGCAGCAGCGCGGCGAGCGCCGCCTGCACGCCGGCGCGGTCGGCGAAGGCCTGCTCGTGCGCCAGCAGGACGCGCTCGTTCGCCACCGCGACCACGTCGTTGTGGAAAGCGCCCGCCGCGATGGCCGCCTCGGCCTGCTCGACGAACAGCGTCCGCGCTGGGTCGAGCCGATGCGCGCGCGCCACCGCGCGGCTCGCCTCGAGGTGCTGGCGCGCGGGGAAGGGACCGCCCGCGGCGCCGTAGACGAACAGCTCGACGCCGGGCGCGCCGTGCTCGGCGGACAGCCGCATGTGGTTGGCCGCGCCCTCGTCCCCGAACGGCGCGGGGATCGGCGCGTGCACCGCGAAGGCGGGGTGCGCGAAGGCGAGGCGCAGCTGCGTCAAGGTCGCGCGCCACTCGTGGCTGCGATGCGGCATCGTCACCAGGTTGGCGACGGTGAGATGGCAGCGGCCGTCGGCGGTGTCGGGCGCGGGCGAGACCGTGGCGGCATTGGCCGCCCACATCGCCGAGGCGGACAGAGCGCGCGCGCGCAGGAACGGCGCCGCCGCGGCGTAATCGGTGTGGAGCGCGGCGAGCCAATCATGGTCGGGTCGCGGGTGCGGCAGCAGCACGCCCTGCACCAGCCCGAGCGCGAGATTGGCGCGCATCTTCGCCACCCCCTGCAGCGCCGCGGCGCGGGGATGCGCCACCGCGCCCGCGTTCAGGGTCGCGGCGAGGTTGCCGGGGCTGAGCCCGGCGTAATTGTGGCTCGGACCGACGATGCCGTCGAAGTTGATCTCGCGCAGCATCGTCATACCCGCGCGATCCAGCTCACCGTCGCGCCCGGCTCGAGCCCCAGCCCCGCGGCGCAGGCCCGGTCGAGCGTCACCCCGCCGTCGACCTCGCGCACCGCGCCATAGGCGCAGCGGAACGCGCCCAGCCGCCCGGTAGCGACCAGCGCCTCGACACCGCCGCCGTCCGCCACCTCGACCAGCGCCGCGTCGCGCGCGTCGCGCACGGTGCGGATATGGTCGGTGCGTGCGGTCATGGTCGGGCCACCGTCGAAGATGTCGACGTAATTCTCGAAGGCGAAGCCCTCATGCTCGAGCATCCGCATCGCCGCGCGCCCCGAGGGATGCGGCAGGCCGATCGCGGCGCGCGCGCCGTCGGTCAGCATCGCGGTGTAGATCGGGTGTTTGGGCATCAGGTCGGCGATGAACTGGTGGCCGTTGATCGCGTTGAACTCGTCCGCCTGCTGGAAGCTCATGCCGAAGAAGCGCCCCGCCAGTCCGTCCCAGAAGGGCGAGCCGCCGGCCTCGTCGATCACGCCGCGCAGCTCGGCCAGGGTCCGCTCGGCGAAGCGTTGGCGGTGTGCGCGGATGAAGAGATAGCGGCTGCGCGCGAGCAGCAGCCCCAGCCCGCCGGCGCGCTCGCCGGGGTGGAGGAACAGCCCGCCCACCTCGCTGGCGCCCTCCAGGTCGGTGGTGAGCGTCAGCATCTCGGCGCGGAAGGTGCGCTCCAGCTCGCGGCTGTGCTGGGTCAGCGTGCCGATGCGATAGCTGTAGAAGGGGTGTTTCTGCCCCACATGCGTGATCAGCTGGCAGGTGCCGCGCACCTCGCCGGTGGCGCTGTTCTCGAGCATCAGGACGAACAGCTCGTCGCGCAACGTGGCGTCGTCGCGGCCGAACGCCTCGGCGCAGCGGCTCAGCTTGGCACCGAGCGCGGTGCGGTCGGGCGGCAGGTTGGTGAAGCCGCCGCCGGTCAGCTTCGCCATCTCGTACAGGTGCGGCAGGTCGCCCTCCCGCGCGGCGCGGATGACGAAGCTCATGCCAGCGCTCCCGCCGCGATCCGCAGCATCGTCACCGCGGAGAGGGCCGCGCGTTCCGCCAGGCTGTCGACGATCAGATATTCCTCCGCCGAGTGGATCGCGCCGCCGCGCGCGCCCATCGTGTCGACCACGGGCACGCCGCAGGCCGCGATGTTGTTGCCGTCGCACACGCCGCCGGTGTCGCGCCAAGCGATCGCCTGGCCGAGGTCGGCGCCGCTCGCGCGGACCAGCGCGAACAGCCGCGCCGCGCCCTCGTCGATCGGCTTGGGCGGCCGATTGAAGCCGCCGTGGACGGTCACGCTCACCTCATGCACCGCCGCCACCTCGGCCGCGGCCTGCTCGACCAGGGCACGGGCCCGCGCGATCTCGCCCGCGTCGGCGGGACGGAAGTTGACGCGCAGCACCGCGAGATCGGGGACGACGTTGCTGGGGCCGCCGCCGTCGATCCGCGCCGGGTTCACCGCGAGCGTCGGCGAGCGCTCGGCGTGGAGCCGCAGCGCCAGCGCGCTCGCGGCCACCACGGCGTTGCGCCCGTCGGCGGGGTTGCGCCCGGCATGTGCGGCGCGCCCGCGCACCACGATCGAGAAATTGCCCGTGCCGCCGCGCGCGCCCGCCAGCGTGCCGTCGGGCAGCGCGGGCTCATAGGTGAGCGCCGCGACCTTGCCGCGCGCTGCCTCCACGAGCAGCGCGGCGGAGGAGAAGGAGCCGGTCTCCTCGTCCGAGTTGATCACGACGTCATACCCGAAGGTCGCGCCCTCAGCCTCGACCGCGAGCAGCGCCTCGAGCATCAGCGCGAGGCCGCCCTTCATGTCGGCGACGCCGGGGCCGTTGAGCACGCCCGGCTCGCGCCACACCAGCGCCTGGAACGGGTGGTCGGCGGGATAGACCGTGTCGAGGTGGCCGGTGAGCAGCAGCCGCGGCGACGCCTCGGGCCGCACCGTCAAACGCAGGTGGCGGCCGTGCGCCAGCGCGGCGACGTCGCCGTCGGCACCGACGCTCTCCGCCGCGCCCGGCTCGATCAGCGCGAGCTCGCCGGGCAGCGCGGCGAAGGCGTCGGCGAGCTCGCCCGCCATCGCGGCGCAACCCGCGAGGTTGCGCGTGCCGCTGTTGATCGCGGCCCAGCGCTCGACCCGCGCGAGCATCCGCGCCGCGTCGAGCCGCTCGACCGCGCCCCGTTCCCCTCTCGTGAGTTCCCCCATGACGGACAGCCTAGCGGGGTCGGCGGCGCGTTGCCAGTCGGGCGTCAGGCGGGCAGGTCGAGGTGCGCGGCGAAGACCTGGAGCACGTCGCTGTAAAGCTGCCGCTTGAATGGCACGATCAGCGAGGGCAGGTCGGCCGGCTCGGCCCAGCGCCAGGCGCGGAACTCGGGGTGGGGCGTGTCGATGCGGATATCCGAGTCGTTGCCGTCGAAGCGGAACAGGAACCAGCGCTGGCGCTGGCCGCGATACTTGCCCTTCCACACCTTGCCGATCATCTCGGGCGGCAGGTCGTAGTAGAGTTCCTCCGGCGCCTCGGCGATCAGCGTCACCTTGTCCGCGGTGACGCCGGTCTCCTCCCAGAGCTCGCGCGTGGCGGCGGCGCGTGCCTCCTCGCCCGGGTCGATACCGCCCTGGGGCATCTGCCACGCTTCCAACACGTTATCGATCCGCTGCCCGACGAAGACGTGGCCGTCGCGGTTGAGCAGCATGACGCCCGCGCAGGGACGATAGGGGAGATCGGTGGGATCGGTCATGGCGCGTGCCTTAGCGCGGTGACGGGTCGGGGTGAAGCGACGGTCGCCGACGCGCGGTTCAATGCGCCGCGCCGTCCCCGCGATGGAAGAGGTGGAGCAGCCCCGCGATCGCGCCGCCCACCGCCAGCCCGACCACGCCCGACAGCGTCGCGGTGAGCAGCCAGCCGAGCACCGCGCCCAGCGCCGGCACGCCGTGCTCGACGCGCTCGGCGAGATGGTGGACGAGGTGCTGCGGCGCGCGCCATCCCAGCGTCTCCGCGCCGTGCAGCAGGATGCCCCCGCCGACCCACAGCATCGCCGCGGTGCCGATCACCGCGAGCCAGCGCATCAGCACCGGCACGCCCTTGACCAGCCCGCGCCCGATCGCGCGCAGCGGCGACGACGCGCTCTTGGCGAGGTGCAGCCCGACGTCGTCGGCCTTCACGATCAGCGCCACCACGCCGTACACGCCCGCGGTGATCGCCACCGCCACCAGCGCCAGCGTGATGGCCTGGGTCAGCAGCGGCGTGTCGGACACCTCACCGAGCGCGATCGCCATGATCTCGGCGGAGAGGATGAAGTCGGTGCGGATCGCGCCCGAGACCTTCTGGCGCTCGAGCTCGGCCGGGTCGGTCGCGGCGTCGGCACCGTCGTCGCGGTGCTGGCCCGAGAGCGCCTCGATGACCTTCTCGGCACCCTCGAAGCAGAGATAGCCGCCTCCCAGCATCAGCAACGGGGTGATCGCCCACGGCGCCCAGGCGCTCAGCCCGATCGCGATCGGCAGCAGGAAGACGATCTTGTTGCGCAGCGAGCCCAGCGCGATCTTGCCGATGATCGGCAGCTCGCGCTGCGGCGACAGGCCGGTGACGTAGCGCGGCGTCACCGCGGTGTCGTCGATCACCACCCCCGCCGCCTTGGTCCCCGCCTTGGCCGCCGCGGCGCCGACGTCGTCGAGCGAGGCGGCGGCGAGGCGGGTCAGACCCGCGACGTCGTCGAGCAGCGCGACCAATCCGCTGGGCATCGTCTATCTCCCTGTTCGTGCGCGCTGATGCCCGGCGCGCCCGGGGCTGTCGAGGGGTGGCGGGTGCTCAGCCGTCGGCCAGGCCAATGCCGATCGAGGCGCGCGCCGCCTCGGCCTCGTTCGACACCACCGGATAGGCGCAATAGTCGGCGGCATAATAGGCGCTCGGCCGATGGTTGCCCGACCAGCCGATGCCACCGAACGGTGCCGAGGAGGAGGCACCGTTGGTGGGCCGGTTCCAGTTGACGATCCCCGCGCGCGCGCCCGCCCAGAAGCGATCGAACAGCGCGGGCGTCTGGCTGATCAGCGACGCGGAGAGGCCGTAGCGGGTGGCGTTGGCCTCGGCGATCGCGGCGTCGAAATCGTCGACGCGCACGACCTGGAGCAGCGGGCCGAACAGCTCCATGTCGGGGCGCTCGGCGACGTCGGTGACGTCGATGATGCCGGGGGTGAGGAACGGTCGCGCGGGGTCGGGGCGCGCCATGTGGCGGACCGGGCGGCCGCCCTTCATCATCAGCGCGAGGAAGCTCTCGCTCAGCCCGTCCGCGGTCTCATTGTCGATCACCGGCCCCATGAAGGGCTGGGGCTCGTCGTGCGGCGCGCCGACGATCAGCCGGTTGGTCAGCTTGGTCAGCTCGCCCAGCAGCGCGTCGGCCAGCGTGTCCTGCACGATCAGCCGCCGCGCGGCGGTGCAGCGCTGCCCCGCGGTGGTGAAGGCCGATTGCGCCACCAGTACCGCGGCGGTGTGGAGGTCGGGCGTGTCCCAAACCAGGATCGGGTTGTTGCCGCCCATCTCGAGCGCGAGGATCTTCTCGGGCTTCTCGGCGAAGGCGCGGTTGAGCGCGATGCCGGTACGCGCCGAGCCGGTGAACAGCAGCCCGTCGATGTCGGGGTGAGCGGCGAGCGCGCGGCCCTCCGCCGGCCCGCCGACGACGACGCGCACCGTCTCCTCGGGCACGCCCGCGGCGTGGAGACACTCGACCAGGAACAGCCCGGTCGCGGGGGTCTTCTCCGACGGCTTGAACACCACCGCGTTGCCCGCGATTAGCGCCGGGACGATATGGCCGTTGGGCAGGTGCGCCGGGAAATTGTACGGCCCCAGTACCGCGAGCACGCCGTGCGGCTTGTGGCGTAGCGCCATGCGGCTGTTCATCGGCGCGTCCATCCGCCGCTGCGCGGTGCGCTCGGCATAGGCGGTGACCGAGATGTCGACCTTGGCGACGACAGTGTCGACCTCGGTGCGCGCCTCCCACAAGGGCTTGCCGGTCTCGCGCGCGATCACCTCGGTGAAGGCGTCGGCGCGCTGACGCACCACGTTGGCGAAGCGGCGCAGCGTCTCGACGCGGAAGGACAGCGAGCGTGCCGCCCAGGGCACGAAGCCGTCGCGCGCCGCGGCGACCTCCCGATCGACGTCGCTCGTC
Organism: Sphingomonas folli; assembly: GCF_019429525.1. Taxonomy (GTDB): domain Bacteria; phylum Pseudomonadota; class Alphaproteobacteria; order Sphingomonadales; family Sphingomonadaceae; genus Sphingomonas; species Sphingomonas folii. Next base: position 343,799 of record NZ_JAHXZL010000001.1, read on the forward strand.
GGGCCGCGCCAGAGCTCGGCGCCGGTGGCGGGCTCGTACGAGATGTGTTCTGCCATGCCGTCCTCTTCGCGTACTTTGGGTAGGTTGCCAATCGGGTGCGGGGGAAAGGGGGCGTTCGGTCTTTCACTCCTACCGGCGTCATCCTGAAGTCGTTTCAGGATCTACGGCGCCGCAGGAGCCGAGCCCTTCGATCGCGCGGGCCAGTGGATCCTGGAACAGCTTCAGGATGACGCTAGAAGCGGGGGTAGGATCACCCAACTCCGTTGTGCTTCTGCGCACGCGGGAGCCCAGCCCGACGAAGCGCGGTGCATGGGGCCTTCACGCCAGCGCCTCAGCCATCTGCCGGATTGCCGTCAGTTTCGCCTCGAACGCGGTCCAGTCGTCGCGCTCGGCGATCGGTGCCCAGATCGCCTCGACCTCGTCGATCAGCATCGCGCACGGCTCGCCCTGCCAATAAGCGTGGTCGCGCGTCCTGCGCGGCGCGTGGTCCGCCAGCGCGGCGCGGACCGCGTCCCACTCGGCGCCGTAGCTCGGCGGCAGGTCCTGCGCGAAGACGTCGAAGAAGAAGCGATCGAGCCCGGCCCCGCTCGCCCGCAGCGCGCGCTCCACCTCCTGCACCAGCGCGCGGTCGCTCTCGTCATGCCGCGTGACCCGCCCCATCCGCCACAGCAGCGCCTCCGCCACCGCCGGCTGGTACGCCTCGGCGAAGCGGTCGAGCGCCGCGACCAGGGGGTCGCTCTCCGCGATCAGCCGCAGCGACGAGGCGAGCTGCATCGCGTCCCACAGGATCGCCTCGGGCTGGCGGCCGAAGGCGTACAGCCCGGCATGGTCGAAATAGGCCGCGGTGAACCCCGGGTCCCAGGTCGGCGCGAACCGCCACGGACCATAATCGAAGCTATCGCCGGTGACGTTGATGTTGTCCGAGTTGAGCACGCCGTGGACGAAGCCCGCCGCCATATAGCGTGCCGCCAGCACCGCGGTACGCGCCACCACCAGCTCGAGCAGCCGAACCGGGTCCTCGCCCTCCTCGCCGTACAGCTCCGCGAGCACGTAGCGCACCAGCCGCCGCATCGCCTCCTCCTCGCGGTGGTACGCCAGCCGCTGAAAGGTGCCGATGCGGATATGGCCGTGGCTCAGCCGCACCAGCACCGCGGCGCGCGTCGGCGAGGGCTCGTCGTTGCGTTCCAGCGCCTCGCCCGTCTCGATCAGCGAGAGACTGCGCGAGGTGGGCACGCCGAGCGCCTCGAGCATCTCGCTCGCCAGCACCTCGCGCACCCCGCCCTTGAGCGTGAGCCGACCGTCGCCGAAGCGGCTCCACGGCGTCTGCCCCGACCCCTTGGTGCCGAGGTCGAGCAGCCGCCCCGCGCGGTCGCGCAGCTGCGCGAAGGTGAAGCCGCGGCCGTCGCCGAGGTCGGGGTTGTACGAACGGAACTGGTGTCCGTGATACCGCAGCGCCAGCGGCTCCTCCAGGCTGCCCGGCAGCGGCACGAAGCGGCCGAGATGCGCGACCCACTCGGCGTCGTCGAGCCGCTCCAACCCGATCTCGGCCGCTACGCGATCGTTGCGGAACCGGGGCCGGGTCTCGGGGAAGTCGGCGGCACGGACGGGGTCGTAGAAGGGCTCGCCGAGCGACAGGATCCGGCGCTCGGGGCGATATGCTTGCGGGTCGAAGGGCATGCGTGGATATGGGGGGCGCTCGAGCGGGGAAGCAAGCATGGCGGGATTTCGCGACGTCTACTGGTGGTCCGCCGACGGGCTGCGGCTGCACGCGCGCGACTATCCCGGCCCCGAGGGCGACACCGCCCCGCCGCTGCTGTGCCTGCCCGGCCTGACCCGCAACGTCCGCGACTTCGAGCCGCTGGTCGCCGCGCTGGACGGGCGGCGGCGCGTGCTCGCGGTCGAGTTCCGCGGCCGCGGCGAGAGCGGCTATGCCAAGGACCCGATGACCTATGTCCCGCTGACCTACGCGCAGGACGTGGTCGCGCTGCTCGCCGACCAGCAGCTGGACCGCGTGGTCGCGATCGGCACCTCGCTCGGCGGGATCGTCACGATGCTGCTCGCGGGCATGCTGCCGGGGCGGATCGCGGGCGCGCTGCTCAACGATATCGGCCCCGCGATCGAGCCCGGCGGCCTGGCGCGGATTCGCGGCTATGTCGGCAAGCCCAGCGTCTATCCCACCTGGCTCCACGCCGCGCGCGGGCTACAGGAGACCAATGCCGACGCCTATCCGGGCTGGCGGATCGAGCAGTGGCTGGCGATGGCCAAGCGGCTCTACCGGCTCAACAGCGCCGGGCGGATCGTGCTCGACTATGACCTCAAGGTGGCCGAGCCGTTCCGCCTGCCCGGCGGCGAGGCGGGGCCCGACCTGTGGCGCGCTCATGCCGCGCTCGGCGGCGTGCCGGTGGTGGTGGCACGCGGCGAGCGCAGCGACATCCTGAGCGACGCCACCGCGCGGCGCATGGCCGAGGCGCTGCCGCGCACCGAGCTGGTGACGGTGCCGGGCGTCGGCCACGCGCCGCTGCTCGACGAGCTCGCGCTGCTGCCCGCGATCGACCGGCTGCTCGCCGCGACCGCGGAACCCGCGCGCTAGCGGATCGTCTCGCTCGGTCGGGGGAGCGAGAGGACCAGCATGACCGAGACCAGTGACGCGCACAGCGCGCAGACCACGCTCGCGGGTCGGCGCGCGATCGTCACCGGCGGCACCACTGGGATCGGGCGCGCGGTCGCGGTGCTGCTCGCCGCCGAGGGCGCGAAGGTCTATCTGGTCGGCACCGACCAGGCGCATCTCGACGACGCGCTGGCGCGGGTGCGCGAGGTCGGCGCGGGCGAGGGCGGGCTGTTCGATCTCAGCCGCCCCGAGCAGGTCGGCGCCGCGGTGGACGCCGCCAGCGCGGCGCTCGGCGGCTATGACGTGGTGGTCGCCAACGCCGCCGAGGCCGCGAGCGGGGTCACCGAGATGGACGAGGCCGAGCTGCTCCACGCCATCGCGCTCAACTTCACCCACTATCTGCTGCTGACCCAGCGCGCCGCGCGCGACCTGCGCGAGGGCGACGTGGTGATGATCGGCTCGACCAGCGCCTATGTGCTGGGGCCGCACTCCACCGTCTACGCCGGGATCAAGAGCGGGCTGCAGGGCTTCTCGATCGCGCTCCGGCGCGAGCTCGGGCCGAGGGGCGTGCGCGTGGCACTGGTCGAGCCGGGCCTGACCGGCTCGGACATGCAGCTGCCCGACATCCCGCCGGAGAAGCAGCGCGCGATGATCGGCGAGGAGAAGATGCTGCGCGCCGAGGACATCGCCGTCGGCGTCCACTACCTTCTCACCCAGCCGCGCCGCGCGGTGATCCAGCGGCTGACGATCAGCCCGCGCGTCCAGGACGGGGACTGACCGGCATGGCGGCTGATTTCCCGCATGACGCGCTGGTGTTCACGCCCGACGACGTCGACCTGTCGCGCTCGCCCTTGGCGGGCCAGCTCGACGCCGAGACCTATGTGCTCGGCGCCTTCAATCCCGGTATGACCCGGCTGCCCAGCGGTAACCTGTTGCTGATGGTCCGCGTCGCCGAGGCGCTGCGCCACCCGATGCGCGACCAGCAGATCCACGCGATCCGCTGCGACGCCGGCCGCTACGTGCTCGACGCCTGGCCGCTCTCGCTGGTGGATACCTCGGACCCGCGCAAGTTCATGATGCGCGGCGGCGGGTGGAAGGTGATGGCGCTCACCTCGCTGTCGTGGCTGCTGCCGGTCGAGCTCGACCCGAGCGGCACGCGCGTCGAGGCGGTCCATTACGATCGCGCGATCGCGCCGCGTGCCGCCTATCAATGCTATGGCGTGGAGGACGCGCGGATCAGCCGCGTCGACGGGCGCTATTACATGACGACCTGCTCGGTCAGCCCCGAGCGGCACTGCACCACATTGTACACCAGCGACGACGCGCTCGACTGGCAGCTCGAGGGGATCGTGCTCGACCATCAGAACAAGGACATGCTGATCTTCGAGGGCAAGGTGCGCGACGCCTTCTGGGCGCAGACGCGGCCGCTCGGCGACCTGTATTTTGCCTACCCGCCCGAGAGCGAGTGGCGCGCGGGACCGTCGATCAACCTCGCCACCTCACCCGACGCGCTCCACTGGAAGCCGCTGGACTCGCCCGGCATCCGACCGCACGCCAAGACGATGGCGACCGCGCGCATGGGCGGCGGCGCGCCCCCGGTGCTGACGAGGGTGAACGGGCAGGAGGGCTGGCTGACCTTATGGCACGGCGTCGAGCCATCGGGCGTCGTGGGGATCTATCGCACCTATTGGACCTTGCTCGACCGTGACGACCCGTCGCGCGCGCTCGCCACCAGCGACGCCGCGCTGCTGGAGCCGGCGCCGGCACTGACCGAGCCGCTCAAGGAGCAGATGTACCTCGACGATGTCGTCTTCACCACCGGCCTGGCGGACGGCGGTGAGCATTGGGTCGTCGCGAGCGGGGAGGCGGACCTGGCGTGCCGGATCACGCACGTCCCCAAGCGCGCGATCGGCTGACCGGCCGCGTGGCCGGCACCGCGCCGCGGCGGTGCCGGCGGACGGCTCAGTTGCTGTCCGAGTTGTCGCCGTCGTCGACCGCGATGATCACGCCCGCGACCACGACCGCGGCGGCCAGCACCAGACCGACGATCGCGCCGGGCGCGGCGAGCTCGCTCTTGCCCTTGGCGGTGGCCGAGGCGCGCGCCGACTTGGCGACCGACAGCGAGGCGGCGGGGTTGGCGGCGGCGAGGGCCGGGGTGGCGGTGAGCGCGAGCGCGGAGGCGCCGGCGATGATCGACTTCAGCATGTAGAGAACTCCCTTGGTCCTGCGAGCGACGGCACGGGCCGCACCACTCGCAATTTGCTTTAAGCACGAGAGTTGCGTGCAAATCACCGACAACGTGGTGCGCGCATGCTTTCTCGGCGCTATGTGGCCGCCATGCCACAGCCGCTCTCGCTCCTCCACGTCCTGCCGAGCTTCGACCTCGACGCGCGCGGCGCGCGCGTGGCGCGGCTGATGACCGCGTTCGGCGATCGCGCGCGGCATCGGCTGATCGTCGCCGACGCCACTCGGCTCGCGGCGCGACAGCGCGTCGGCAAGGGGGTCCGTTACGAGATCGCGCAGGAGGCGGCACCGCTCGCGGGCAAGCCCTCGCTGGCGCGCTACGAGGCCCTGGCCAAGCTGATGCGCGGACACGATCTCGTCCTCACCTACGACTGGGCCGCGATCGACGCGGTGATGGCGCGCCGCGTGTTCGCGCGCGGGCTGCCCCCCGTGATCCACCACGAGGACGGCTTCGTCGACGTCGAGGCGGGCGGCCTACGCCGCGACCGTACGATCTACCGTCGCCTGGCGCTCTCCGCCGCGCACGCGCTGGTGGTGCCCAGCCGCGCGCTCGAGCGGATCGCGCTGGAGACGTGGAAGCAGCCGCGCGCACGGGTCCACCGCATCGGCAACGGCGTCGCCACCGCGCTGTACGCCGAGCGCCCGGAACCGCGCGCGCTGCCCGGCTTCGTTCGGAACGAGCGCGAGCTGACGATCGGCGCGGTCGGGGCGCTGCTCCCGCACAAGGACCTGCCCGCGCTCGTTCGCGCGGTCGGCGGCCTGGCGACGCGCTTTCGCCTCGTGATCGTCGGCGAGGGGCCCGAGCGCGCCGCGATCGAGCGTGCCGCGCTGGCGATGGGGATCGACGATCGTGTCGTGCTCACCGGCTCGGTCGAGCGGCCGTACCGCTACATGGGGCTGTTCGACCTGCTCGCCTTATCGTCGACGAGCGAGCAGATGCCTACCCCGGTGATCGAGGCGATGGCGGCGGGGCTACCGGTGGTGAGCCCGCCCGTCGGCGACGTCGCCGAGATGGTCTCGCCCGAGAACCTGCCCTATGTCACCGAGCATCACGGCGAGGTGCGGCTGCGCGACGCGATCCAGGACCTCGCCGACCCGGCGCTGCGGGCGCGCGTCGGTGCCGCCAACCGCGGCAAGGCGCGCGCCGAGTTCGACGAGGCGGACATGATCGCGCGCTACGCCGCGCTCTACGCCGCCGCCGCGGGTGACCCGGCCGGTCTCGATTGAGTCGCAATTTTGTCGCGCTGCGGCCCGATTGCTTTATACGGGCGCGCTACGTCAGTGATGGAAGTGGGAAGAGCGTGTTCAAGGGGCTGAAGCCGATCGTCTATGGAGGCCATGAGGTGTGGCCGCTGGTGGAAGGTGGCAAGGGCGTCGCCGCGACCAACCACGCCTCGGCCGGGGCCTGGGCCGCGGCCGGCGGGATCGGCACGGTCTCCGCGGTCAACGCCGACAGCTACGATCCCGACGGCAAGATCATCCCGCAGATCTACCGCGCGCTGACCCGGCGCGAGCGCCACGAGGAACTGATCGCCTACGCCATCGAGGGCGCGGTGCAGCAGGTGCAGCGCGCGTGGGAGATCGCGGGCGGCAAGGGCGCGATCAACATCAACGTGCTGTGGGAGATGGGCGGCGCGCCGCGCGTGCTCCACGGCGTGCTAGAGCGCACGCGCGGGCTGGTCGCGGGCGTCACCTGCGGCGCGGGCATGCCCTATAAGCTGAGCGAGATCGCCGCCTCGTACAACGTCAGCTACCTGCCGATCGTGAGCTCGGGCCGTGCTTTCCGCGCGCTGTGGAAGCGCGCTTATTCCAAGGCGAGCGAGTGGCTCGCGGCGGTGGTCTACGAGGATCCGTGGCTCGCCGGCGGGCACAACGGCCTGTCCAACGCCGAGGACCCGCTCCGGCCCGAGGACCCCTATCCGCGCGTGAAGGCACTGCGCGAGACGATGCGCGAGGGGGGCATTCCCGATACCACGCCGATCGTGATGGCGGGCGGCGTCTGGTACCTGCGCGACTGGGAGCACTGGATCGACAATCCCGAGCTCGGCACGATCGCCTTCCAGTACGGCACGCGCCCGCTGCTCACGCGGGAGAGCCCGATCCCCGAGGCCTGGAAGACGAAGCTGATGGAGATCGAGGAGGGTGAGGTGCTGCTCCACCGTTTCTCCCCGACCGGCTTCTACTCGTCGGCGGTGCGCAACCCGTTCCTGCGCTCGCTCGAGGCCCGCTCGGAACGCCAGATCGCCTTCTCGACGCAGGAGGCGGGTGACCATGTCTTCCAGCTCGACGTCGGTGTGAAGGGCAAGAACTTCTGGGTCACGCGCAACGACCTGCTGCGCGCGCGCCAGTGGTTCGGCGAGGGCTTCACCGACGCGCTGAAGACCCCCGACAACACGCTGGTCTTCGTCTCGCCCGGCGAGAAGGCCGAGATCCGCAAGGACCAGGCCGATTGCATGGGCTGTCTCAGCCAGTGCCTGTTCTCGAGCTGGGCCGACACCGAGACCAACTCGACCGGGCGGCTCGCCGACCCGCGCAGCTTCTGCATCCAGAAGACCCTGCAGGAGATCGCGCACGGCGGCGACACCGACCAGAACCTCATGTTCGCCGGGCACGCCGCGTTCAATTTCAAGCGCGATCCCTTCTACTCGAACGGCTTCGTGCCGACGGTCCAGCAGTTGGTCGATCGCATCCTGACCGGCGACTGAGCGCGGTGTCGCCGCTCGCCGCCGCGCTGGGCAGGGTGGCGGCGGCGCTGGACGGCGCGCGTGACCCGTGGTGGGTGATCGGCAGCGCCGCGGCGTGGCTTCACGGGGCAGTGACGTCGGTCGCCGACGTCGACGTGCTGCTCAGCGCGCATGATGCGACCGCCGTGTTGGCAGCGTGGCGCGGCGCGATCGTGATCGGTGCGCCGGGTGAGCGCTTCCGCTCGTCGCCGTTCGCGCGGTTGCAGGGTGCGACGCTCCCGATCGAGCTGATGGCCGGACTCGAGGTGCACGATGAGAGGCATTGGAGGGCAGTGCGACCGGTCACGCGGCAGGCGCTCGCCGGCGTGTACGTGCCCGAGCGGGAGGAACTGGCCGCGTTGTTCGCGCTGTTCGGCCGCGACAAGGATCTCGCGCGGGCAGACTTGCTCGGGGCAAGCGCGACGCGCTCCGGCTCCGTATAGCGAAGGGTGAGGGCGAGGCGGCGGGTAGCAGCCCGGCCGTCCTATGGACGAGCGCTCCTCACCGGGCTCCCACCCTCACCGATCGCCGGGGACTCAGTCTACCACGGTGCCGACGACCGCGCCGCCGACGCCACCGACCGCCGCGCCCTTCTCGACGCTCTTGCCCGTCGCCGCCGCGACACCGGCGCCACCCGCGCCGCCGATCGCTGCGCCGCGCAGCGTCGAGCAGGCCGACATGCTCACCGCGCCGGCGACTAGCAGGGTGGAGAGGAGAATCTTACGCATGGATCGACTTCCTGTGCTGTGGAATGCCCGCTCCAATGACGCGCGGCGCGATGGGTTCCGTCACGCAACCTTTCGTCACGCACCCGCCGCGACAATCACTCGGCCTCGCGACAATGATGACGCGCGCGCAACATCGCCGACATGCGGACGACAAGCGCGGCGACGAGGGGAGGCGCGAGGAGATCGCGCATGTACCACGACCACGACGCCGATTATCACGCCGCCCGAGCGCGCGCCGAGGCGGTTCGCGCCATCGCCGCCAGCAGCGACGCGGCGGCAGCCATCCACCAGGAACTCTGCCTGCGCTACACCGGCCGGCTACTCGCCGCCCTGGTCCTAGGCAGGGTGGGGCGGGGCCACGACTGAGCCAGGACCGATCCTCGCCCGGTCGCGAGATCGTGGGCGGGGGATCGCTCACGCCCCTCCGCCGCTCGATGCAGCGCGATGACGCGGCCGCGCGGCGTGCGTCCCGTCGCCGCGGCGACCATCGAGGTGAGCGTATGACGGGCTGATCGCCGGCTGAAGACCCGTCGAGGCGAACGCACGACCGGACCTCGTGCGGCTCGGACGCGCGTTCCGTGATCGAGGTTCCGACCGTGGGGCAGATCGGACCGCCTGTCCGCGCCGGCTCTATCCCGCACGCTGGGAGCGGCGCCGATGTGATGCGCCGACGTGCCAGTGACGGCGGAGCGAGCTCATGCCGAGCGCGGTCGTGCGACACTGGCTTGTCGATCGGTCGCGTCTGCCGCGGCCGATCAGGGCGTTCGTCGCGGATCGAGTGCGGGGCCGTGAGCTTCGCCCAGGACCCCGCGCTTCGTGGGTCCCGGAACGGCGACGTCCCGGACTGCCGCAGATCCGCCAGCCCATGCCGCCGCGGGTGCCGCAGGGATAGGCGCCCTGCGGCGCGAACCTCTCCCCGCCGCGCGAACTTCCTCCGCCGCAGGGACGAGCACCTCCCTCGGCCGGCGTCACCGACACCGGGCGTCCGTCCTGTCGACACCCGCTCCTTGACCAGCTGAGGCCGTTCGCCCGTCGCCGCGCGTACGGCTGATGACCGCTTCACACCCCGGCGGCGGCGCGCGCGCTATCGATCGAGAGCAGCGCGTCGAGCGGGTAATTGGCGCCGTTGACCGTGACGATCGCGCGGCCGTCGAGCATCATCGCCGACGTGATCGTTCCCGCCGCGGCGACCGCGCCGTTTATCGTCGCGCCGTTGACGTCCTTGGCGACGAGCGACAGCGTGTAATTGCCCTCGGGCGCTCTGCCGCCGAGCGCGCTGGTGCCGTCCCAGTCGATCCGGCCCTTGCTCGCCGGGCTCGGCGCCATCGTCTTGACGACGAAGCCCTTGGCGTCCTTGATCTCCGCCATCATGGTCGCCGGCACCTGGCTATACTGATACGACCAGGTGGCGGGCTTGTCCGCGCTCAATCCGGCGACGGTCGTGTCGAAACGAGCCTCGCGGCCGATATAGGAGGACGCCTGCGCCAGCTCCTGCGAGGTCAGCTTGGCAAGGATCGTCTTGAGAGTGCCGCTCTGCTGGATCGACTGCTCGGTCTGTGCGAACTGCACCAGCTGGCTGGTGAACTGCGTCGTGTCCATCGGGCTGAGCGGATTCTGGTTCTGTATCTGCGACGTGAGCAGTTTCAGGAACATGTTGAAGTCGGCGCTGATCACCGGCTTGTTCTCGCCGGCCGCGGCGTCGCCGCCACTCTCGGGGGCGGCGCGATCGGCCGCCGCCTTCTGAGTCGCCGTCTTCTGCGCCGCCGCTTTCTGGGCGGCGCTTCTCTCGGCGACGAGGCCGGTGTCGGACGTGCTGATCGGGGCGGTCATGGTGGCAACTCCTCAGGCGAAGACGTCGATCAGGCCGCTCGCGCGCAGTCGTCGCGGTGGAGACCCGGCGCTAGGGTGGTCGGAAGCGGGTTCGGCGTGAGCGGCGTGGCGCTGATCGCGCGCTACCGGCGCGTCCCATCGCTGGCCGCTGCCGGACTGCCGCTCCGAGAAGTGGAAGGACTGCGAGTCCGCGCGCACGCCCGCGTCGGCTAGGGCGCGATGCAGCTGATCGAGGTCGCGGCGCAGCAGGTCGAGCGCGGCGCGATTGTCGCTCGCCACGATCGCCCGCAGCCCGCCGTCGGGACCGAAGCTCAGCTGGACGTCGATCCGGCCGAGATCGGGCGGATCGAGCCGCAGCGCGACATGGTCCCGCCCGTCGGCGACGCCGCGCGCGAGCGCCACGCCCGTATCCTGTCCGATCGTGCCGAGGCGCGCGAACGCGCTCATGGCGCCGGACGCGGCCTCATGCGGCGCGTAGAGCCGTTCGAGATGGTGCAGCGCGGCGGCGTCGGCCTCGCTCCCACCAGCGCGCGCGAGCGACGACGCGGCCGCGGAGGCCGAGGGTACGACGGCGCCCGTCGGCACCGGTGTGGCGAACGCCGTGGCCGCGGTGGAGGACAGCGCCAGACCGGCGTGATGCGTGCCCACGCCGTGTGGCATGGTCGCCCCCGCGGCGGCGACGTGCGTCTTCTCACCCTGCTCGACGCCGTCCGTCGTGTCGGCCGCGTCTAACGGCGACGGTTCGACCCGGGCGGTGCCCGGCCGACCGGCATGCGCCTTGGGCCTTAGCGGCCCGGCGAGTGAACCGCTCTCCGTGCCGCCCGCTCCGGCCCGCGTGAGTCCATCGGCTCTCTCGGCCTGCGATATGGTGACGATCGGCGTCATCGCTGCCAGGGCGGCTGACCCGGTGACGTCGGGGTTCGTGGAAGACGTGTCGTCGGTGAGAGGCGCCGGATCGGTCTCCGCCGCATCCCCCGGTCCGGCGCGCGGGGCGCCGCGATCGACGTCGCTCGCGATCGCGGCGCGATCATCGTCGGCCACCAGCGTGGTGCCGTCCGTGACGGCGGCGCCGAGCACCGGACCGCTGCCCAGGCCGATCACCGCGGCGACAGGGGCGATGCGCGATCGGATCGTCGCGTCGGGTGAGGCGGCGGTCGCGTGGGGCGGCGCGGACGCGGCCGCTGCGGTGGCGTCGGCGTCGGCGTCGATCCTCGCCGCGACCGCCGTGCCCGGGTCGCTGGGCGCCGAGAAGCCCGCGGTGGAAGGGGCGTCCAGCTCGCGCTGCGTGGTGAGGCGGGATGCGGCCTCGCGGGCATCGACGACGCTCGCGCCCCCGTCGACCGACCTTAGGTCGCGCGACGCCAGCGCCGCGCGCGCCGCGGGAGCTTCGTCCCCGGAAAGCTCGTCCGCGAGCAACTGACCGAACGGGCCGGAACCATGGCCGTCATCGTCGCTCGAGGCACGCGAGGGCGGGAACTGGCCAGCGGCCGTGGCGGAATGGACGTCGATCACCGGCACGCTGACTCCACGATCAAAGCTAGAGGTGAACCCATCATAGGACGCCGCCCGCTCACGCCGCGGCGGCGGTGGCGGAATCCTCGTCGAGCGTTCCCAGCGCCCGCACGCGCGCGCGCGGGTGGATCTCGCCCTGCGACAACACCACCGTGGCGGGGCGCGCGCGCTCGATCACCGAGCGGACGAAGGGGCGCAGCGCCGGGCTGGTGAGCAGGCACGGTATCTCGCCGCGCTCGGCCCAGCGATCGAGCGCGCGCCCGACCGAGCCGATGAAACGCTGTACCAGGTCGGGCGCCAGCGCCAGTTGGCGCTCGTCGCCCTGGCCGACGATCGCCTCGGAGAAGACCTCGTCCCATTCCGCACCGAGCAGCAGGACCGGGATCGCACCGTCGCGTGCGTGCTGCGCCGAGATCTGGCGCGCCAGTCGCGCGCGCACGTGCTCGGCGATGAAGCGGATCGATTGGGTGAAGCTCACCGCCTCCGCGATCCCCTCGAGGATCGTCGGTATGTCGCGGATCGAGATCTCCTCTGCCAGCAAGGTCTGCAGCACCCGCTGCACCGCGGATACGGTGATCTTCGACGGGATGATCTCGGCGACCAGCTTCTCGACGTCGCGGTGCACCTCGGTCAGCAGTTTCTGCGTCTCGGTATAGGTGAGCAGGTCGGGCAGATTCGCCTTCACCACCTCGGTGAGATGGGTCGTCACCACCGTGCCGCAGGTCACCGTGGTGAGGCCGCGGAGCGCCGCCTCGTCGCGCAGGCCGCGGTCGATCCACAGCGCCGGCAGGCCGAACACCGGCTCGCGCGCCGACTCACCGGCGAGGCCGAGCGGCGCGCCGCCGGGATTGATCACCAGCAGCTTGTCGATCCGGATCTCGCCGCGCGCCGCCTCCGTGCCGCGCACGAAGACGAGATATTGGTGCGGCGGCAGCGTCATATTGTCGAGGATGCGGACCGCGGGCAGCACGAAGCCATAGTCGGCGGCGAGCTGGCGCCGCAGCGCGCGGACCTGGTCGTCGAGGCGCGGCTCGCTGTTCGAATCGTTGATCAGCGGCAGCAGCGCGTAGCCCAGTTCGATCCGCACCGCGTCGATCGCGAGTGTCTCGGCGATCGGCTCGGCGGCCTCGGCCGCGCTTTTCTCCGCCTCGATGATCGAGACCGCGAGTTCGTCGGCGCGGCGACGCGCGGCGACCTGGCCGAGCGACCAGCTCAGCCAGCCGCAGCCGGCCGCGAGCAGCGCGAAGGGCACGAAGGGCAGGCCCGGCGCGATCGCGAGCGCGGCGAGCAGCGCGGCCACGATCGCGAACGCCTGCGGATAGCGGCCGAGCTGCTCGCTCAGCGCCATCCCGGTCTTACCGCGCGCGCCACCCTTGGACACGAGCAGGCCCGCCGCGGTGGAGACGATCAGCGCGGGGATCTGGCTGACCAGCCCCTCGCCCGCGGTGAGGATCGTGTAGGTGCGGAACGCCTCGCCGAACGGCAGGCCGTGCAGCACGACGCCGATCGTCAGCCCCACCAGGATGTTGATCCCGGTGATGACGACGCTGGCGATCGCGTCGCCCTTCACGAACTTGGAGGCGCCGTCCATCGCGCCGTAGAAGCCGCTCTCCGCCTCCAGCTCGGCGCGCTTGGCGCGCGCCTGCTCCTCGGTGATCATGCCGGCGGAGAGGTCGGCGTCGATCGCCATCTGCTTGCCGGGCATCGCGTCGAGGCTGAAGCGCGCGCCGACCTCGGCGATGCGCCCCGCGCCCTTGGTGATGACGACGAAGTTGATGACGATGAGGATCAGGAAGATGGTGAGGCCGATGATCGTCTCGCCGCCCATCAGGAACTCGCCGAACGCCCCGATCACACCGCCCGCGGCGCGATGCCCCTCGTGGCCATGGCCCAGGATCAGGCGGGTCGAGGCGAGATTGAGCCCGAGCCGCAGCATCGTCACGATCAGCAGGATCGTGGGGAAGCTCGAGAGCTGCAGCGGGTTCTCGATGAACAGCGCGGTCATCAGGATCAGCACCGACACCGTGATCGACGTGGCGAGCCCGAAGTCGAGCAGCCACGCCGGCATCGGCAGCACCAGCATGGCGATGATCGCGGCGACGCCGAGCGCGAGGCCCAGGTCGCGGGTCTCGGCGATGCCGCCGAGCAGCTGACGCAGCCGGTTCACAGGCAGGCCCGCTGCGCGGGCGAGAGGGCGGGAGGAGTCACGGCAACACCCTCGTCGATCAGCGCGCGCAGCTTGTTGCGCATGGTGCGCACGGAGATGCCGAGCATCTGCGCGGCATAGGTGCGGTTGCCCTGGCAGAAGCCGAGCGTGCCGAGCAGCAGCTCGCGCTCGACCTCGGCGAGGCGGCGGCCGACCAGCGGCAGGATCTCGCCCGCGGCGGCCGCGCCGCCCTCGGCCTCGTCCGGCGCCGGGCGCAGCGCGATCAGCAGCGGCGAATGGCGCGCGATCTGCGCCAGCAGCGCGCCGTCGACCCGCCGCAGCGCGTAGCTCGCGTGCTGCGCGCGCGCCAGCGAGCGCGCCAGCCGCAGCACCGCCCGCCGTCCGCCCAGCAGGAACAACTCGTCGTCATCGTCGCCCCCGTCACGCATCAGCCGTCCTGTCGGACGATCTCGGTCAGCGTCACGCCGAGCGCGTTGTCGACCAGGACGACCTCGCCGCGCGCGACGAGCCGGTTGTTGACGAACAGGTCGACCGGCTCGCCGGCGCGGCGGTCGAGCGGGAGCACGTCGCCGGGGCGGAGCCGCAGCAGCCGGTGCAGCTCCATGCGCGAGCGGCCGAGCACCGCGCGCAGCTTCACGGGCACGTTCATCACGGCCTGCAGGCTGTCGGCGTTGGGCGGCGTGTCGATCGCGGCGGGGGCGGGGGGCGGGGGCGGCGCGGTCTCGGCGCCGGCGGCGGGCTGTTCCATCGTGCTGTCCATCGTCACTTCCTCACGCGTTCATCCACTGCCGCACCACCGCGGCCGACTCTGCCGGGCTGGCGGCGATCGCCGCGCCGATCCGCTGCAGCGCCGACAGGCGAACCTTGCCGTCGACCTGCGCCAGCGCGATCTCCTGATCGAGCAGCGCGAGCTCACTCGACGCCTCGCCCTCCGGCCCCTCGAGCTGCGGCGTGGCCGACGCCTCGCCGGTGAGCGCCGGCTGTGCGGCGGTGACCGGCTGCGGCGGCAGGATCGCCACGTCGCGCTCGGGCGCCGGGCGCAGCTGGCGCCGCAGCAGCCACGCGCCACCGAGCAGCGCCGCACCGATGATCAGCCACTTGGCTATGTCCAACCACTCGGCGCCGGTCAGTCCGAGCGTGCGACCGTCGCCGGTGCCGTCGTCTAGCCCGTCGGCCGCGAAGGCCATGTTCTCGACCACCACGCTGTCGCCGCGGCCGGCATCATAGCCCACCGCATTCTCGACCAGCCGCGTCAGTCGCTGGACCTGGCCGGCGTTCATGCCCTTGGCACTGCCGTCGACCATCACCGCCACCGAGAGCCGCTCGATCCTGCCCGGCGCGCTGACGCTCACCGTCTGCGTCCGGCTGTTCTGATAGGTGGTGTCCTCGGAATTCTCCGCCTTGGCGGCACGCTGCGTCTCGGCGCCGCTGCCGTTGATCGGTGCCTGGCTGTCGGGCAGCTGCGCCGAGACGGTGGCGCCCTCCGCGCCTGCGGTCACCGCGTTGCTCTGGTCGTTGGTCTCCACCGTGACCTGGCGCTGCACCACCTGCGTGTCGGGATCGTAGCGCTCCGCCTCCTCGCGCTTCTGGTCGCGGTCGAGCGTCGCCGCCACCTCGGCGCGCACCTTGCCATGGCCGACGATCGGCTCGAGCAGCGACTCGACCTGACCGCGCAGACGGCTCTCCAGCGCCTGCTGCTGGCCGTCGAGATCGCCGCCCGCGCCGCTGCCCTCCTCGCCCGCGCGCGCGAGCAGCGCGCCGGTCTGGTCGATCACCGACACGGAAGCGGGCGCGAGTTCGGGCACCGACGAGGCCACCAGGTAGCGGATCGACTGCACCGCCTCGCCCGGGAGGCGACCGGCGGTGCGCAACGTCACCGCCGCGCTCGCCTTGCGCTCCTGGGTCGAGAACAGCTCGCGCTCGGGCATCACGAGGTGCACCCGCGCCGCGCTGACATGGTCCAGGCTCTGGATCGACTTGGCGAGTTCGCCCTCGATCGCGCGGGTCTCGTTGATGCGGGCGCGCGACGAGGACACGCCGAACGGTTCCTCGGTGTCGAGCACCTCATAGCCGATCTTGCCGCCCAGTCGCTCCGACGCCAGCGACATGCGCAGGTCGGGCAGTCGGTCCACCGGCGCCAGGATCGCGCGCCCGTCCGAGGAGAGTTCGAAGGGGACGTTCTGTGCCTTGAGCTTGTCGGAGATCGCGGCCGCCGCGCTGGGGTCCAGGTCGGTGTAGAGGAAGCCCATCGGGCCGTGCGACCCGCGCACCGCGAGCACCGCCAGCGTGACCAGCAGCGCCGCGGCGACCGCGCCCATCAGCATCATGCGTCGCGAACCGAGTTGCGCGATCAGAGAACGTAGCTCTTTCATCGGGGCAGGCGAGCCTCATGGCTGGGAACGGAGGATCTGTGTCACCTCGCCCGCGGGAGAGGTCGTCCGCATTATAGGCGGTCAGCCGAGCGCCGGATCGCGCGCGTCGTCTTCTTTGGCCGGATCCGCCGCGGCGCGGTCGTCGCGCGCGGTCGGCGCGATGGTGGCGAGCGCCGGCGCCAGCTCGGCGCTCAGCGCCGCGCGACGCGCGGCCGCGTCGATCGCCAGCCCGCCGCGCCGCCAGTCGACCATGCCGTCGCCCGGTGTCACCTCGTCGTCGGGCACGATCTCGACGTGAATACCGCGGGTCAGCGCGCGCGGGCGTTCCGCCAGCCACAGGTCGAGCGCGGGCGCGAGCGAGGGATTGACCCGGATCGCCAGCGCGGTGGCGCGCTCGGTGTCGCGGAGCACGCGCTCGACCGCCGTCGTCACCGCCGCGAGCGGCCAGGTCACCGCGACCTCGCCCGCGAGGAGATCCGCCGCCGCGAGCGCGAGCTCGGCCGCGTCGCGGGTGAGGTCGGCGACCCGCTCGTCGATCCGGTGCTCGATGGTCTCGAGCTGGTGGCGAAGCGCGTCCAACGCCGCCCGCAGCGCCGCCGACACCTCGGCGCGGCCCTCGTCGCGCCCCCGGTCGAGCGCGGCCTCGCGCGCCTCGGTGAGTTCGGTCGCATGGGCCGTCGCCTGCGCGTCCAGCTCGGTCTCGAGCGCGCCGACGCGCTCCAGCAGCGCGTCGAGCGAGGGTGGGGCGACGATGGTGTCGAAGCGCGGGCCGAAGTCGAACGGCTGGATGTTCATGGCGATGTCCCCGGCAACCGATCAGTAGATCACCGTGTCGTCGCTCTTGGCGTCGAACAGCACGATCTCGCCGCGGTCGGCGAGCGACTTGGCGAGGCGGACGAGATTGGCCTGCGCCTTCTCGCAGTCGCGCGCGCGCACCGGACCCATCGCCAGGATGTCCTCCTGCAGCATCTTGGCGGCGCGCAGGCTCAGCGCGGCGTAGAACACCTCGCGCGTCGCCTCGGGCGCGGCCTTGAGCGCGAGCGCGAGGTCGCGCTTGTTGCTCTCGCGCACCAGCACCTGGACCGCCTCGGGCAGCAGCCGTGCGAGGTCCTCGAAGGTGAACATCAGCTCGCGGATCCGCTCGGCCGACTCCGGCGCGCGCGCGTCCAGCTCGGACAGCAGGCGCTCCTCCGTGCTGCGGTCGAGCGCGTTGAACACCTCCGCCATCGCCTCATGGGGGTCGCGCCGCTGCGCCCGCGCCAGGTTCGACATGAACTCGCCGCGCAGCGTCTGCTCGACCTGCTGGATCACGTCCTTCTGCACGTTCTCCATGCGCAGCATGCGCATCACCACGTCGGTGGCGAACTCGGGGGGCAGTGCCCCGAGGACGCGCGCGGCGTGGTCGGGGCGCAGCTTGTGCAGGATCACCGCGACCGTCTGCGGATATTCGTTCTTGAGATAGGAGGCGAGCACCGTCTCGCTGACGTTGGACAGCTTGTCCCACATCGTACGCCCGGCGGGTCCGCGAATGTCCTCCATGATCTCGTTGAGCTGATCCGACGGCAGCACGCCGCGCAGCAGCCGCTCGACGCTCTCGAACGAACCGTGCATCGTCGCCATGCCCGAGACCTCGGCGAGGAAGACCCGGAGCAGATGCTCGATCACGCTGGCGGGCACGCGGCCGAGCTGCGCGATCTCACCCGACAGCTCCTTGATCTCGTCGGTCGTCAGCTGCTCCCAGATCGGCCCGCCGTGCTCCTGACCGAGGGCCAGCATCAGCGCCGCGGCGCGCTGCGGGCCGGTGTAGCGGCTCACGCTCGCGGGCTCGGCGAGCTGGGCGGTGGCGGTCATGCGGCAGGTCTCCAAAAAGACGGTGGCCGGCGCCCAGCGGACGCGCGTCTCGCCTATTTATAGGAGTAGCAAGTCGAGCGAACGCGAGGACGTCATGAATTTGTCGAGCAGCATGATCGCGCTAAGCATCCTTAGCAGTGGCTCGGGCAGCAGTGGCTCGGGCAGCGCGATCAACCCGTATCAGGACGATGGCGGCGACATGCCCGCGATCGAGGGCTCGAAGGCGCGCGCCGCGAAGAAAGCGTTCACCACGGTCAAGGCCGCCGCGCCCTGGGAGAGCAAGGACTATAAGGCAGCCGATCCCGCGCAGCTGAGTGCCATCCGATCGATGAAATCGATCACCGCGGTCAGTAGCGCCGACAAGCTCCCGGCCGATCCCGACCTACGCGCCACCTTCATCGCCTATCGCGCCGTCGACCGCCTGCAGGTACTCGCGCAGGCCGCCGCGAAGGCCGGCATCTCGACGCTCGATCGCGAGCAGCTCCAGCGAAGGTTCGAGCTCGGCCTGGGACAGTTGCGGTCCTTCGTCGAGAATGCGGGAACCGACAAGCTGACGCTCTACTACGGCAAGGCGAGTGCCAGCGTTCAGTCGTTCGCGCTCAACCTGCCCAGTTACACCGTGTCCGGGAGAGGTGACGCGGTGGCGAGCGCCCCCGACGCGGCGCTGACCGGCCTGTCAGGTCGTGAGGTGCTGGAGGTCCATATCGGGGCGCGAGGAAGCGCGCGCGACACCATCAGGGTGGATCTGAGCACCGGGCCGCAGCCGCCGACGCTGAAGAGCGTCGTGGGCTCCATCAATGCCGCGATCGCCGCGGTGACCGACCGGTTGCCGGACGGCACGATCATGCGCAACGGGGATGGCTCGGCGCGCTCGCGTTGGTCGACCCGCTTCGAGGTGCGCGAGGTCAGCAAGGGGCATTACGCCATCGGCTATTCGCTGGCGGCGGGCGAGTTCGCCTCGATCGGGGAGGAGGGCGCGGGAGACGCGCTGATGGTGGCCGTCGCGCGCCATGGCAAAAGCGAGGCGGACGCGGTGCAGTTGCGGCGAGTCAACGATCCCGTCACGGATCTCGCGGCGTCCCGCACCGTCGGTAACGACGTGTCGGTCGACCGCGCCGCCACCGCCCGCAAGGCGGCCGACATCGATGCCAAGGAGAGTGCGCGTAAGTCGCAGAACAAGGATCACGTCCGGCCGGATCCCACCGTGAACGCGGGGCTGACCGTGCACGCGAGCGCGAGTGACGCGGATGGCAACAGCTATCTCGTCGGCACCGCCAGGGGCGATTACGGCGCGGTCCGGTCGGACGGGAACAGCGCGCTGTTCCTGACCAAGGTCGACAGCGGCGGGCATGTGCTCTGGCGCCGTGCGCTGGCCACGACCAGCCATGTCGAGGGGGCTGCGATCTCGGTCGACCGGAAGGGCAACGTCAGTGTCGCCGGGACGGTAGCGGAGAAAGCGTCGGCGCCGGGCGCGATCGGTCACGACGCCGATCTGCTCGTAGCGCGTTTCGACTCGTCCGGGGAACAGCTGACCCGGGCTACGATACAGAATATCGGGTCTGACCTCGCACGAGGGGTCGTCGCCGACGCCGACGGGAATATCGTCGTTGCCGGGAGTACGGTAGACCGCTCGGGCGCGCGCGCCGGCCTGATGGTACGTGTCGACGCGAGCGGCGCGGTGACGCAGCGGGTCCGCGTCGCCGACGTCGACGAGGTGAGATCGGTCGCGATCGACGCCGCCGGGTCGGTATTGGCGCTGACCGGGGACAATGGTGGGTCCAGCCTTCGGCGTTACCGATCCGATCTCTCGGGCGAGATGGGGCATCGCTCGCTCGGGACGGGCGTGCAGGCGACCGCGCTGGCTGTGGCCAGTGACGGGCGGATCGGTGTCGCCGGCGCGACGAGCTCGGCGGTCGCGGGCGACCAGGCGAACGCGCGCGCCGGCGCACGCGACGCCTTCGTGACGATCGTCTCGGACGATCTGTCCGGCGCGCGCACGTCCTACATCGGCGGGTCGAGCGACGAGGTCGCCGACAGTCTGGCCTTCTCCGATGGCCAGGTCTACGTCGGCGGTCGAACCTATGGCTCGCTGAGCGGCGCGCGTGGCGGCGTCGTGGATGGCTTCGTCGCCAGAGTGTCGACGAGTGACGGCACAGTCGGCGCGGTCAGTCAGTTCGGCGCGCAGGGAGATGTCACCGGCGGCGTCGAGGTGAGTGTTGTGCACGGGGGGCGCAATCATCTCGGTCTCCTCGGACTGAGCAGTGGCGAGTTGGCGCCGCGCGAGAGCGCTAAGATCGTCGATCAGACGGGGATCAGACCGGTACCCTCTGGGATGGGGATCGCGGGTCTCGGCGCCATCTCGGGGGATACCTTTCGGCTCCAGCTGGACGATGGCGTCATCAGAACGATCGCGATCACGGCGGACGACACGCTCGCCAGCCTGCGCGACAAGTTGAAGAAAGTGGTCGGCAAGGCGGCGATGATCTCGCTGGTCAGGGGTGAGCAGGACAGAACGTCGCTCAAGATCAGCGCGCTTCCAGGCCACAAGGTGACCTTGTTGCACGGCGTGACAACGGCGGAGAAGGGCGACGCGCTCGCCATGCTCGGCTTCACCGCGGGCACCGTCTCGACTCCGGTCAGCAGCCGCGACGTCAAGATCCGGCCAGGCGGCAGGTACGGTCTCAACCTCGCCGATGAGCTCGCGATCGTCTCCAAGGAAAGTGCGGCTCAGGCCGCGCAGCAGCTGGCCAGCGCGGCGGGTGAACTGAAACGGGCCTATGGCTCGCTGTTCTGGAATGCTGGCAAAGCACAGATCGCCGACGGTCGTCCGGCGGGCGGTGGCGGCGGCAGCGCGGCCGATCGGGCCAAGCTGGCCAGTTACAAGGATGCGCTGGCGCGGCTCTCCGCTGTATCGAGCGCACGGCCGACAGGGTCACTGCTGTGAGCGCGACACCGCCGCTGATCGAGGCGATCACCCGGTCGCTGCACCACCTGGCCGCACGGCAGCGCGTGATCGCGGGCAATGTCGCGAACAACGATACACCGCATTATCAGGCGCAGGAGATCGCTGCCCCGGATTTCAGCGCGCTGTTGGCAGAGCAGCTGGAAGGCTCACGCGCGGTGCGGGTGAGCCATCCCGCCATCGCTGCCTCGGCACGCATGCTGGCGCTGGGCGCGACGCCGCCGCGAGACACACGCATCACGCGGGACGAGGAAGTGAGCGAGACCAAGCCCGACGGCAACAACGTCTCGCTCGAGGACCAGTTGCTCAAGCTCGGGCAGGTCCAGGCCGATTACGCCGCTTTGACGAGCATCTACCGCAAGCAGTTGGCGCTGTTGAACGAGGCCATCGGACATTGATCGCGGCTATACTGATCCAAGGCGCATGCGAGGGCGGAGGGCCGTGGAGTAAGACCGTTGGGGCGGGTGATCCGGTCCGCGCGATCGATCGTCGCGAGGGTTCAGCTACTCTGCGATCGCGGCGTCACTCTATAAGCGCAGGATGGCGGAGCGGCGCGAGATAGCGGATGGAGGCCGGGTGACGCGAGCCAGCGCGCGCCGTCGGCGCATGATCGGCGCCATCAGCCGCGCGAGCGGGGCTGGAACGACAGCAGGACATGGTCGACGATCGAAGGATCCTGTGATCCGATCCTGTCGTCCATCGCGTCCCGTGTCCCACCGCGGGCCTAGCTTCGCTCCGATCCGATCCTCCACGATGTCGTCGTGACCGCGCGATCGGTCGATACGCCGCCATAGGAGAGCGATCGGCGGGTCTGAGCTGGAGCAGATCAGCAGGATCGCGGTCAGGCATCGCCGCCGTCGGGCTAGATTCAACACATCGACGATCGCGGGCACGCGAGGCGCGTGGTGAGCGACAGAGGCAGGTGCCGCCGAGCATGAAATGGCCGCCTCCGGCGATGTCGCCGATGCTTCCACGCTGTGACGGTGACCGACGGCTACTTCATCGCGTGGGCTGCTAACGCCCTACCATGACGCGGGGCGGCATAGCGAAAGGCCGGAGCGATCACTCGCTCCGGCCCCCGCCGCGGTTCCCGCTCTGGGTAAGCGGAACTGCGCGCGTCAATTAGCCGCGGAACAGGTTCTGGAGGACCTGCGGCTGCTGATTGGCGATGCTGAGCGCCTGGATGCCGAGCTGCTGCTTGACCTGCAGCGCCTGGAGCTTGGTCGACTCCTTGGCCATGTCGGCGTCGACGAGGTTGCCCACGCCGGCGTTGAGCGCGTCGGTCAGCTTGCTGGTGAAGGTCAGCTGCAGGTCCATGCGACGGGCCGCGGCGCCGAGGCGACCGACGACCTGCGCGAAGGCGGTGACCGCCTGATCGGCATAGTCGAGGAACTGCGCCGCCGGCACGCCCAGGTTGGCGTTCGGCGTGCCGGTGGGCTGGTCATAGGCCGCGTTGTCGTCGCGGACCGAGCGGGCGTTGGCGTTGGCGATGAAGGCGCGGGCCGTGCCGGTGCCGTTGGCCGCCCCGAGGAAGGCGTTGAGCATCTGGAGCACCGTGCCCGGCGTCGCAGCACCGGCGCCACCGCCGCCGCCGCCGCCGCCGGCGGCAGCGCCGGTCGCTGTCGGGGTGGTGACCGTCCAGGTGTACTGACCATCCACGCGGATGCCGCCCCAGGCGGCGGGGTTCACCGCGACCGGGGTCGTCGGCGCCGCGCCCTCTGCCACGACGATCTGCGCCATCGTCTTGGTCGAGGTCAGCGCCGAGACGGTGTCGCCCTTGAACAGGTTGACGCCGTTGAATTCGCCCGCCTGGACCGAGGTCTTGATCTGGTTCCAATATTCCTGGATGTCGCGCTGGATGATCTCGCGATCCGAGCTCGACTTGGCCGGATCCTTGGCCTCCAGCGCCTTGGAGCGCATGTCACCCAGATACTCGTTGATCACTTCCGCCGCGGCGAGCGCGGTGTCGACGACGCTCTTGGCGTTGCTGATCGAGCGGCTGACGACGCCATAGTCACGCACGTTGCCGCGCAGCTTCTCGGCGACGACATAGGTGGCGCTGTCGTCCTTGGCGCTCGACACCGACAGGCCGGTGTTGACGCGGTTCTGCGTCGTCAGCAGGTCGTGCTGCGTCGCCTGCAGGTTCTGAAGCGCCGCATAGGCGCCCAGGTTGGTGTTGACCGAATAGACCATGACATGTCCTTCTAGGAGAACGGACCGGTTCGACCAGTCCGGACCGGAGCGCCGATCAGCGACGGAAGATATTTTCCGTACTTCCCTCTTAGGATGCTGCCGGGTCGCCATCGTATCATCCGCCGCTTTATTTTCACACGACGATCAGAAGAAGTATCAAGGCGGCGATGGCCGTGATGAGCGCGATCATCGCCGTGACGTCGATCAGTCCGCCCCGCTCATCGAAGATAGTCCGCGAGTGACAGCTCGCTCCAGTCGCGATAGGACTTGAAGCTGATCTTCAGCAATTCCTGGTGCGCGGTGAGTTCGGTCGCGACCTTGGCCACGTCGGCATCCTCCAGACCGCTGATCACGCCAGTCATGATCCGCGTGCGGTCGGTCACCCGCGTGTCGATCGCCTCGATCCGGTTCTGCCTGACGCCGTTGGCGGCCTCGAGCTCGCGGAGTCGGCCTAGGCCGGTGAGGATGGTGCCCGCGATCTCCTTGATCTGGATGATCTGCGTGTCGCTCATCTTGGTCGGTATGTCGCCCATCTGCTGGAGCGACTTGAACGCCTTGAGGAAGTCGGTGCCGAGGTCGGAGGCGAGGAGGCCATATTCGAAGCTCTGGCCGTCCCCGACGCGGCCGCTCCGGCGCACCTGATCGTTGCCATAGGCCGTGCCGAGATCGGCGTCGGCGAGCGCGGCGAGATCATCGAGCGTCGCCGGCTTGAGCGAGTCCTCCTCGGTGTTGGCGCCGGCGAAGAGCTGCTTGCCGTCGTCGATCGCGTTGAGCGAGCCGCGGAACGTCTCATACGCCTCCTTGATCTGCTGTGTCAGCGTGGGCGCATCGTTGGTGCTCACCGCCTTCCACAATTCGACCCGAAGCCCCTCCATCGTCTGGTCGATCTCGGTGAGGCGATTGTCGTAGAGGCTGAGCTGCGTCTGCACGCCCTGGTTGACCCAGGCCTGTGCCTTGAGCTGGTCCAGCAGGCCATGCGCGTTGAGCGCGCGACCGGTGTCCACGCCCAGGTCCGCGAAGGTGCCGGGCCGCCGCCCGGTCACCTGTTGCTGGACGAGCTTGTCGGTCTCCTCGCGCGTACGCATCAGTTGCTGCTGTGCGATCCGCTGCGAGGCGTAGGTGCTGACGCGGGTCATCTGGTCCTCCTATCGGACGATGCTGAGAAGCGAGTCGTAGAGATTGTTCACCGCGCTGATCACGCGCGCCGAGGCGGCATAGCTGTTCTGCAATACGATCAGCTGCGACATCTCCTCGTCGACGTTGACGCCCGAGAAATTGTCGCGGCGCGCCACCGCATCGCTGAGGCGATCGTCGGCCGCGGTGCGCGCGCCGGAGGCGACCGCCGCGCGGTTCCCGATCTCGTTGATCGCGTCAGTCGTGACGCCGTACAGCGACGCCGGGTTGAAGCGGCCCAGGTCGAGCTTGGCGCCGAGCCGATCGACAAAGACCGCCGCACTGGTCGGATCCGACGGCGTGAGCGCGCGCGCGCCCACCGCCACGGTGGGGTCGAGGCGCGATAGCGGCACGCGCTTGGAATTGGACGCCATCTCGGCGCTGACGTCGGCGCCGCGCAGTCCGCTGGCGCCGCGTGCGAGCCCGGACCATTGCGAGAAGCTCACGCCCGTGCCGAGCCGGTCGGACGTGTCCCCGGCGACGTCGATCGTGGCTCCCTCGCTGCTGTTCGCCGCGGTGAACCGCACGCGACCCCGCGAGTCGAGCGCGAAACTGCCATGCGCCGCGAGCGGGCTGGCGTTGAGCTCGATGAGCAGATCACGCACCGATCCGCCGCCGCTGCCCGTCATCGTGTAGCGCGCGAGCGCCTGGCCCGTCGCGTCGCGGACGACCAGATCCGCCTTCTGCCCCGCCGTCATGCCGTGCGGATCGGACGGGACGAGACCGATCGGTGCGATCGGCGCATCACTCCTCACCATGTCGTTGAGGCCGAAGAATTGTGAGAAACCGAGGCCGGCGCGCCGCGCCGGCGACGTCTCGTCCTGCGCGACGGCGATGCCATTGTTGTCGCTGGTCGCCTGGATGGTGAGACGGCCGTTGGTGAAGCTCGCCGTGCCTTTGCCCTTGAGCTGGCTGTTGATCGAAGCCACCGCGTCGTCGATCGTGGCGTTGGCGCCCAGCGCGGCGAAATCGAGCTTGGCCTTGGCGACCAGCACGCCGGCGGCGCTGACGACCGCCACCGTGGCGACGCCGGAGAAGTTGAGCGAGTCGTCCGCGACGAGACCGGTCGGTCGTCCGTCGAGCCGTCGCGGCGCCGGGTAGCTCGTCGCGGCGTTGCTCGCGCCGTTGAGCGACTCGGCGAGCGCGGCGAACATGTCGGTGATATTGTGCTCGATCCGCGAGACCTGCTCGTCGCGGAGCTGAAGGAGGCCGCCGAGCTTACCGCCGACCCACGCACCCCCCAGCGTATCACCGGTGAGCGCCCCCATCGAACCGTCGCGGTTGATGAAGCGCACCGCGATGTCCGCGGCGCTGCCCTGCTCGTCGCCGACGCCGCCGCGATAGTCGAGCTGGCGCACCTGCTGGTCGAGCAGCGGGATCCCCTTGGCGGTCTCGATCGCGACCCGGCCGTCCTTCTGCTCGCGCGCGTTGACCGCGATCAGACCGCTCAGCTCTTGCACCGCGACCGCGCGCTGGTCCGCCGGCCCCGAGACGTTGAGGTGGAGCGCGGTGAGGCGCACGATGTCCTGGTTCAGCGAGTCGATCTGGCGCAGCAGCGGATTGATCCGGTCGACGGTGTTCCTGATGTCGACGTCGATCTCGCCGCGGATGCCGCGCACCTGCTTGCTGACGTCCTGCACGTCGCGCAGCGTGTCCTGTGCCTGCGCGACGAAGCCGGCGGCGGCGAGCGTCGGATCCGAGCCCCCGGTGAGCTTCGTGGCGGATGCCAGCAGGGCGCTCACGCGGGCGGCGAGGTTCGACTCACTGCCCGGCGTGCCGAACAGGTTCTGGATCCGGTCCAGATAGGAGGCGGTGATCGAGGCGCGTTCCGCCTCGCCCGAGCGCGCGTAGACCGCGCGCTCGAGGAAGCGGTCGGCGATCCGCGTCGGCTCCTGCACCTCGACGTTCCACCGCGTCGCTTCCTGATTGTGCCGCTGGCGCGCGTAGCCGGGCGTATTGGCATTGGCGATGTTCTGCGACGTAGTGCGCAGCGCCGTCTGCGACGCGTGGAGGCCGCTGACCGCCGCGTCGAGGATGCTGTTGATCGACATGGTTCACTCTCTCTCATCGGCGCGGCGGCAGCGGCGCTGCCGTCGCCGGCTCAGCGCTTGAGGTTGCTCACTTCCTGCAGCATCTCGTCGACCGTGGTGATGATCTTCGACGAGGCGCTGTAGGCGCGTTGGAAGCGGATCATGTCGCTGAACTCCTGCGCCAGGTCGGTGGTGGAGCCCTCCAGCTTCCCGCCGGCGATCTGGTTGCCGTTGGCGCTGGCGACGTTGATCGAGGGCGCGCCCGAGTCCTGCGACGCCTGGAAGGCGGTGCCGCTGATCCGCGCGAGCCCGTCGGGGTTGCGGAAGCTGGCGAGCGGCAGCTGGTAGATGTCGCGACGCGCGCCATTGGCGAAGATCGCGGTGACGACGCCGGTCTTCGATACCTCGACGCTCTGATAGTCGCCGAGCAGCCCGCCATCGGCCTGGTTGGTGTAGGCGGTGAAATCCTGCGCCAGCTGCATGATGCCGTCGCGGTTGCCCTTCGTGCCGAGCGACAGCTTGATCGCGTTGCTGCCCGCCTTGTTGGCCCATTTCGGCGTCACGTCGGCGGGCAGGGTGGTGCTGTCGAAGGCGCCCGCGCCGTCGAACTTGATCTCGCCCGAGGCGAGCTTCGCGACGCCGCCGTCGATGTCGGTCTTGGGATTGACGTAGACCTCGACCTTCCAGGTGTTGGCATCGGTCTTGAGGTAGCTGAAATTGACGACATGGCCGTTGCCCTGCGCGTCATAGACGGTGACCGGCCGGGTGTAGCTCGCCGGGATCTTGCCGGCGGCGAGATCGCCGTCGGCGTACGTCCCCGCATAGGCCGTGGTGCGCGAGTCCAGGTTCATCTGCAGATCGAGCTTCGTGCTCGCCTCGGCCTCGCCCGAGAGCAGGTTCGGTCGCACCGTCTCCAGCGAATCGATGCTGCCGCCGCCCCTGAGGTTGCCCGCCTTGTCGAGCTGCCAGCCCTGCAGATAGAGCCCCGCGCTATTCTGCAGATAGCCCTCGCGGTCGACCGCGAAGGAGCCCGCGCGCGTGTACGCCACTTGGTTGCCGGTCGCGCTGCTCTTCACCACGAAGAAGCCGTTGCCGCTGATCGCTAGGTCGGTGCTGCGCGCGCCCGCGGTGAGCGCGCCGGCCACCGACACCATCGCGCGCGGCACGATCGAGACGCCGCCGGCGACATAGCTGGTGCCGCGCCCCACCGTCGCCACCATGCTGTTGAAATCGGCGCGGGTGCCCTTGTAGCCGACGGTGTTCACGTTGCCGATATTGTCGGCCACAGTCGCCATCGCGGCGCCCTGCGCGCCGAGCGCCGACACTCCTGCACTCATCGCAGAATAAAGGCTCATGTTCGTTCCCCAGAGGTGGTCGCGCAGCCCGCGGCGCGGACTCCAGTCGTTTTATAGGAGCGGCGTCGCGCGCCCCAAACGTCGGCAAATTTTGCCTAGCCGCCGCGTCGCGCGGCGATGCTCCTATAATGCTGCTCGACGAGCGGTGGAGGGAACGTGCTGCATATCAATCTGCGCGACGGCGAGCAGGTCGTGATCAACGGGGCGGTGCTGCGCGCGACCGGCCGCGTCGCGCTCTGCGTCGAGAATGAGAGCGCGGTGCTGCGCGGGCGTGACATCATGCACCCCGATGAGGCGACCACGCCCGCGCGCCGCGCCTATCTGGCGTGCATGCTGGCCTATATCGATCCGGACGCCGGCACGGCGCACGGCAACGCGGCGGTGGCGCACGCCGCCGAGGCGTTCGCCGCGATCGGCAGCGACGAGGCGCAGGCGCTCTGTGCGGAGCTGATCGACCGCGTCGCCGAGCAGCGCCTGTACCAGGCGCTCGGCCTCTGCCGCGCGCTGATCCGGCTCGAGGACGAGGCGGTGCCGCTCCTCGCGGTCGTGCAGGACTGAGCGATGCGTCGCCTCCAGGGGATCGCGCGCGCGTTGCGGGAGGTGGCGCCGGACCGCCGCTACGGCCGCGTCGTCGCGGTGCGCGGCGCGCTGGTCGAGGTCGAGGGCCTGCGCGGCGCGGCGCGGATCGGCTCGCGCCTGACCATCGACGCTGACCGGGGCGCCATCGAGGCCGAGGTCACCGGGCTGGACGGCGACGTCGCGCATTGCCTCACCTTCGCCGATCCGCAGGGGATCGCGGCGGGTGCGCGCGTCGACCTCGCCGCCGCGGCGCTGACGATCAGGCCCCGCGCGGCCTGGTTGGGACGGACGCTCGACGGCCTCGGGCGGCCGGTCGACGGCAGGGGACCGCTCGAGCCCGGCGCCACCGCGCGGCTGGTCCGCGCCGCGCCGCCGCCCGCGGCCGAGCGCGCGCGCGTCGGCGCCAAACTCGACACCGGGATCGCGGCGATCGACCTGTTCGCGCCGCTGTGCGAGGGGCAGCGGCTCGGGCTGTTCTCCGGCTCGGGCGTGGGCAAGTCGACGCTGCTCGCGATGTTCGCGCGCTGGACCGCCTGCGACGTGGTCGTGATCGGGCTGGTGGGCGAGCGCGGGCGCGAGGTGAAGGAGTTCATCGAGGACGACCTCGGCGACGCGCTCGCCCGAAGCGTGATCGTCGCCGCCACGTCGGACGCGCCGGCCCTCATGCGTCGCCAGGCGGCATGGACCACGCTCGCGCTCGCGGAGCATTTCCGCGACCAGGGGCTGCGCGTGCTCTGCCTGCTCGACTCGGTGACCCGTTTCGCCATGGCGCAGCGGGAGATCGGGCTGGCGAGCGGCGAGCCGCCGGCGACCAAGGGCTATACGCCGACGGTCTTCGCCGAGCTGCCGCGGCTGCTCGAGCGCGCCGGGCCCGGGCTGGTGGGAACGGGCACGATCACCGCGGTCTTCACCGTGCTGGTCGACGGCGACGACCATGACGAGCCGGTCGCCGACGCGGTGCGCGGCATCCTCGACGGCCATGTCGTGATCAGCCGCCGCATCGCCGAGCGCGGGCGCTACCCCGCGGTCGACGTGCTGCGCTCGCTGTCGCGCACGCTGCCCGAGGCGCACACGCCCGCGCAGGAGGCGCTGCGGCTCGCCGCCCGGCGCGAGCTGGCGGCCTATGGCGAGATGGAGGAGTTGATCCGGCTCGGCGCGTACAAGGCGGGCGCCAACCCGGCGGTGGATCGCGCGATCCGACTGGCGCCCGCGATCGAGGCGTTGATCACCCAGCACAAGCGCACCGCGGCCCGGCCGGAGGCGCTGTTCGCCGCGCTGCGCACGCTGTTCGCCGCCGAGGACGGAACGAGAGAGACGCATGACGACACCCTATGACGCCGCGATGCGCCACAACGCGCGCGCGCTCGACTCCCTGCGGCTCGAGATCGCGCGCGCGATGACCGAGGACGAGGCATTGTCGCGGCGTGCGCGACACCTCAGCGACGAGGCGCGGCGCGCGCGCGCGAACCAGATCGGCGACCCGCTGCTCGACACCTCGCGCTATCTCGCCCAGGCCGCGGCGCACCGCGGCTCGATCGAGCGGCGGCGGGGCGAGGTGGCCGCCGCGGTGGGGAAGCTGCAGGATAGCGCCGGTAGCGTGGCCGCCGAGCTGCAGGCGATCCGGCAGCTCGCCGCGACGCATCGGCTGACCGAGACGCGTCGGCTCAGCGCGGCCGAGCAGCGCGTCATCGACGATCGCTTCGCCGCGCTGCGGACCGAGCGATGAGCCATCCTCTCGTGCCACCGCGGGCGATCCCGGCGGTGGCTCGCCTCCCGGCCACCGCGTCGCAGCTCACCGCATCGCAGCCCCCCGCGTCGCAGTCCGCCGCATCGCAGCGGCTGTCGCCGACGGCGCGTGCGCGGCTGATCTACGGTGAGGCCAAGGCCGGAACGGCGACGCGGCTGTGGGAAGCGATGTTGGGCGACCGGGTCGACGTCGCCCCCGTCTCGCGGCGCGCGAGCGTCGGCGAGAACGGGCGGGTCGTCGCCGTCGCCGCGTCCGACGGCGGGTGGTCCGCGCTCCTCGCGCTCCCCATGCCGAGCGGTGCCGCGGCGCCGGCGAACCTGGACTCGGCGCATCGTGACGCGTCGTCGCGGCGGCAACCGCCGACGCACGCGCCCACCGCGTCGCCGCCGACCGCATCTGTCATGCCGCTCGGGCCCAATCAGGACTATGCGCCCTGGCTGCGCGCGGCGGCGGACCGGACCGGCGTGCCGGGACCGGCGATCGCCGCGATCGTCGGCGCGGAGGCGGCCAGGGGAGGCGACGGGCGCTGGCTGCCGCTGTCGCGCAACCCGCGGTCGAGTGCCGCGGGACTGGGGCAGTTCCTCTCGCGCACGTGGATCGGCGAGGCGGAGCGTGCCGGGACCTGGCTGCATCAGTTGGCGACGACCAACGGCTGGCTCACCGCGGAGGGACGGGTGCGGCGCGACGCGCGGTCCGCGGTTCTGGCGCTTCGCTACGACGCGCGTGCGGCGATCGAGACGGTCGCCGATCACGCGCGTCACAATCTCGCGCAGCTGCGCGCGGTGAAGGTGATCGCGGGCGAGAGCCTCGAGGCGGTGACCCGCACCGCTTATGTCGCGCATCATCTCGGGATCGGCGACGCCATCCAATTCCTCCGGGACGCACTGGATCCGGCGCGCGCGGCGCGGCTGCTGGTGGCCCAGATCGGCGTAAACGCGGCGGCTGATCGCATCGGGCGCAGCGTCGATGCGGTCGCCGCACATCGTTCCTGGCTCACGGACTTCATGGCCCGTGCTGTCAAGCCCCGGCAAACCTATTAGAGAACCAGTATTTAGACTGTAGAATCGCCAAATATGAGAAGAAAGACGGCTCTCACATGAAGTAACACCCCGTTAATATCTCGACGGCAACTCTTTCCGGGCCGGACGCGATGCTGCGTACGATGCAGTGGTTCGCCGGGGACGGGGTGATCAATGTCAAAGACAACCGAAGCTATCGAGAGAGCGGTGCAAGCTGTTCTTGCGCAGAGGCCATCAGAGAACGAGCCGCCGACCGCGCGTCAGCGCCGCGAGCTGGATCGCGGGTTCGCTCGCATCCTGGCGCTCATCGCGCCGCGGATCCGTCATTTCATCCGCCAGTACGGGCTCACCGCCCATTGGGAGGACGCGGAGCAGGTGTGCGCCATCGCGGTCCATCGCGCCTTGCAGACCTATGATCCGACGAAGGCGCAGTTCACGACCTTCATCAACTGGATGATCCGCGGCGAGCTGCAGGGGCTGCGCTTCCGCCTGATGACGGACCAGCGACCGTCGGCGCGCAAGGTCTCCGCCACCACCGTGTCGCTCCACGCGCTCGTCGGCAATGGCGAGGACGAGACGGAGATGGAGGTGGCGATCGAGGAGGAGAGCGCGCTGCCGCTCACCGAGGCATCGGCGAGCAATTATCTCGCGGGTTCGGCGATCGGCGCGTTGCTGGACGGTTATGTCGCGCACCTGCGCGCGGTCGGACTGCAGCAGCTGAGCCGGCGCACGCGCGCGCGGCGGGATCGCGTCTTCACGGCCGACGATCGCCCGCGGCTCAAGATCAACGCGCTCGACCCTACCGAGGTCAGCGACCTGGAGCAGCGTATCGCGCGCAACCGCGCCCTGGTGGAGCACCGCCTCTTCGATCTGCCCGCCGCCGGCGATCTCCTCGACGATCCCAGCATCACCAAGGAGCGCGTGCGCCAGATCACCAAACGCGCGGTGCAGACGATGGCGGAACTGGTCGCCAAAGATCCTCGCTTCGCGGTGATGCGCGAGGTCGCCGGTGCCGGGCGGCTGGACGGTGCCACCGGTGCGCCGAGCGCGCCCGCGCCGGGGCGACCGCCGCGCGCGAACCCGATCGCGCCCGATCGCGGCGAGCGCAAGCCGGTCCCATCCGACCAGCATGATCCGGGGCACGTGCTCCACTGAGGCGCGCCGGTCGCCGCGCCAGGACGGGGGGGCGGGGCGCTATGCCGCCGACGAGATCATCGACGGGCATCGCTCGACCGCCTCCCTCCGCCGGGTGCGCGAGCGGCGGACGCGAGCCCGGCTCCTGCGGCGGGCGGAGACCGGCGCCGCGCCGCTCGATGGATGGGACAGCGCCGCGATCGCCGCGGCCTCGGCGCCGTTCGGGGCCGGTGACCACCGCCCGAGCTGATCGTCGGCGCGCTGGTGCGGCCGAGCCCGGATCGTCATAGGCCATCAGCGACCGCCGGCGCCGCGCTCTACACCCGCGGCGCCGGCGCACGAGCGCTCATCGCCACGGCTCCTCGCGGGAGGGTACGCGACCGACCGCCGTGGGACGGCGAGCGCGACAGCGTGCCGCAGGTTCCGGTCTATGACGGCGCCGCGGGTGGACGGCTCTGCCGGTGGTGGACTGCTCGCTGACACGGTGACGTCGTCATGCCGCGCGCGGCCGCGCGGCGTCGGCCCTGCGTCCCTCTAGGCGGGTGCCTGGGGATCGGTCGGTCGACCGGCTCGACACTCACCGCCGACCCGTATCGCTCCACGCCCGCCGGCGTTCTGGCGCCACGCGCTCACGATCGCGGCGAGCACGTGCCAGCGGTATCGCGCGATCGTGACGGCACCATCTTGGGCGTCGGCCGGAGCCCGACCTGGAACTCGCGCTTTGCCATCGACGCCCGCGAGGCTCAGAGTCGCGTATCGATCGTGATCGGCACCGCCTCGCGCTCGGGCAGCGCGCCCTCGGCGGTGTAGGTCGAGGCGCGGCGCGAGGCGAGCCGCCGCGCCTCGTCGCCGAGCACGTTGAGCAGCTCCGACGTCACCTCGAGGTTGCGCGCGACGGTCTCCGCGTTGGTCACCATCGCCGCGCGCAGCGTGTCGAGCGCGCGGTCGAGCGTCTCATGCTCGTCGGCGGGGAGATGCTCGGTCCAGGACGGATCGGCGCGATCCAGCCGCGCGATCTCGGCCTCGAGCTGGCCGACCAGTCGCGTCTTGGCGCCGACCAGCTCGCCCAGGCTCTTGCCGCCGCGCATCTCACGCAACCGCTGGGTCTCCTCCTCGACGATCAGCGTCAGCGAGATGATCTGATCGAGCAGCTCCTCGGTGATCACGGCCGCGCTCCATCCAGGCGGCGGAGCTGCGCTTCGACGTCGGCGGCGATGCCGATCCCGCCGCGCGTCGCCATGGCGCTGCCGATCTTCTCCGCCAGCACGCCGCGGAAGATCTCCTCGCCGTGGCCGCCCTCGACGTCACCCTGCTGTACCTCCTCGAGCATGAACTTGGTCATCTCGCCGAGGAACACTGCCTCGAACTCCTTCGCCGCGCCGCGGCGCTCGACCGCGGCGGCATCGGGCAGCGCGCGGGTGGGCAGCGTGGGGCGGGGGGGGATAGGGTCCATCACCGATACTCCGTCATTGTACCTCGATATCTGCCTGCAGCGCGCCGGCCTGGCGGAGCGCCTGCAGGATCGAGATCAGCTCGCGCGGGCTAACCCCGAGCCGGTTGAGCCCCGACACCAGCGCGCGCAGCGAACTGCTGCCGTCGACGATGGCCAGTCCCTTCCCGCTGCCGTCACTGACCGTGATGTTGGTGCGCGGCACCACCGCGGTATCCCCGTTGGAGAAGGGACCGGGCTGCGACACCAGCGGCGTCTCGGCGACGCTGATCGTGAGTCCGCCCTGCGCGATCGCGACCGGGCTGATGCGCACGTCCGCCCCCATCACGACCGTGCCGGACGCCTCGTTGATCACCACCCGCGCGGGCTGATCGATCTCGACCGGCAGGTTCTCGATCCGGGCGACCAGTGCCATCGCCGCCTCGGGCGCGGACTGCGAGGCCACCTGCACCGTCGCCGAGTCGAGCACCGCGGCGGCGCCGGGCAGCGCCGCGTTGATCGCGTCGGCGATGCGATAGGCGGTGGTGAAGTCGGCGTTCTTGAGCGCGTGCTTGAGCTGGCGCGCGCTGCGCAGGTCGAACGGTACCTCGCGCTCGATGATCGCACCGCCGGCGATCCGGCCCGAGGTGGCCACACCGCGCGTCACACTGGCCGCGGCGCCCTGGGCGCGGAAGCCGGACACGGCGAGCGGCCCCTGCGCCACCGCGTAGATCTGTCCGTCCAGGCCGCGCAGCGAGGTCACCACCAGCGTGCCGCCCTGCAGGCTGGTGGCGTCGCCGAGCGAGGAGACCTGCACGTCGATCCGGCTGCCCGCGCGGGCGAACGGCGGCATCGTCGCGGTGACCGAGACCGCGGCGACGTTCTGCGTGCGCATCTGCGTGCCGCGGATGTTGACGCCGAGCCGCTCGAGCATCGAGAGCATCGACTCCTCGGTGAACGGCGCGTTGCGCGTGCGGTCGCCGGTGCCCGCCAGGCCGACCACCAGGCCGTAGCCGACCAGCTGGTTGGGGCGGACGTCCTCGACGTCGACCACGTCCTTGATCCGCGCGATCGTGCGTGCCGCGACCGGGCAGGGGCCGAGTGCGAGCAGCAGCGTCACGGCCGCCAGGGCCGACGGCGAGCGGCGGCCAGTCGGTCGGCGGTCGCGCGGGCGGGGAAGCAGGGTCAGTCGCATCACACGGTTTATAGGATGCGCCCGCCGCCCGCCGGGTGCTGGTCGGTGCTTTTCTCGACGCCGCGGCGGCTGCGGCTCAGCCGGACGACATAGGCGATGATCTCGGCGACCGCGGCATAATGGTCGACCGGTATGGGGCGGTCGATCTCCGCGCTGGCGTACAGCGCGCGGGCCAGTGGCGGGCTCTCGACGATCGGCACACCCGCCTCCTGGGCCGTCTCGCGGATGCGCTGGGCGAGCGTGTCGACCCCCTTGGCCACCACGAGCGGGGCGTGCTGGTCGCCCACCTCATAGGTGAGCGCCACCGCGTAATGCGTGGGGTTGGTCACGACGACGGTGGCTTGCTTCACCGCGGCGAGCATGCGGCGGCGCGCGCGCTGAAGCGCGATCGCGCGGCGACGCGCCTTGAGCCGCGGATCGCCCTCGCTGTCCTTGTGCTCGTCCGCAACCTCCTGCCGCGTCATGCGCAGCCCGCGCAGGAAGGCGCGGCGTTGGTAGAGCGCGTCGGCGAGCGCGAGCACGACCAGGGCGATCGTCGTCCCGCGCAGCAGCGCCGCCACCAGCCCGACCGCGGCGTGCATCAGCGCGTCGGGCGCGGCGCCGATCAGCTGGTCGAACGCGACCACGTGCGGCCACAGCCCGGCGAAGGCGATCACGGCGACGAAACAGCTCTTCGCCAGCGTCTTCAGGAACTCGACCAGACCTCTCGTGGCGAACATGCGCTTGAGGCCGGCGCCGGGGGACACCTTGGACCAGCGCGGTGCCACCCGCGTCCAGGACACGCTGGGGCGCGCCTGGATGGCCGACGCGAGCAGCGCCGCCGCCATCAGCACCGCCGCGATCGGCGCCAGCGCCCAGCCGGCCTCGGCGAGGAAGCCGCGCGCGAAGGCGGGGGCGTCGCGCGGCTGGAGCGGGTAATCCTGTGCCGCCCCCCACAGCCGCACGAACAGCCGCGCGAGATGCATCGCCGCCATCCCGCCGAGCGAGCCGGTCAGCACGAGCGCCGCGGCGACGATCGCGGCGTGGCGGACCTCGCCCGCGACCGCGCGCTCGCCGCGGCGGCGCGCTTCCTCGAGCCGGCGGTCGGTCGGTTCCTCGGTCTTCTGGTCCTGGTCGGCCCCGGCCATCGCTCAGATCAGTCCGCTGTCGCGCAGCGCGCCGCCCATCGCCGCGGCGAAGGCGGTGATCACCACCCCGGCGGTGGTGGCGAACAGCGCGAGCCCGAGCAGCAGGTTGAGCGGCTGGGTGATGAAGAAGAGCTGCAGCATCGGCGCCATCCGCCCGGCCAGCCCGAGCGCGACGTTGAAGGCGATGCCGTACAGGAGCAGCGGCGCGCTCAGGCTCAGCGCGATCCGCGTCGTCGCGAC
Organism: Sphingomonas folli; assembly: GCF_019429525.1. Lineage (GTDB taxonomy): Bacteria > Pseudomonadota > Alphaproteobacteria > Sphingomonadales > Sphingomonadaceae > Sphingomonas > Sphingomonas folii. Next base: position 380,017 of record NZ_JAHXZL010000001.1, read on the forward strand.
CGCGCTGCTCACCGCCAGCCGCGCGAAGTCGGCGGGCGGCGGCAGGCCGCCGATCGGGAAGGTGACGTAGGAGTGGAGCAGCGCGCCGACCCAGAGATGATGGAGCTGCGCCGCGAAGCATGCGATCAGTGCCGCCAGCGCCGCGATGCGGCCGAGCAGCGGCACCTGACCGCCCTGCGCCGGATCGACGATCAGCGTCGAGCCGAGCCCGACCTGCATGCTGGCGATCCCCCCGAAGATGTTGATCGCCTGATAGAGCAGCCGCACGATCAGCCCGAGCGCGAGCCCCGTGAGCAACTCGGCCACCAGCACCGCGACCAGCCCGGCGTCGCCGCGCGCCGCCGCGACGGCGCGCGCGTGCACCATGCCGGCGAGGCCGATGCTGAGCCCCACGCCGAGCAGCAGCCGCATCCGGCCGGGCAGCGCGTCCTCCGAGAAGCCCGGCAACACCATCGCCATCGCGCCGACGCGCGCGAACACGATCAGCCAGGCGGTGAACTCGAGCGCGAGGTCGAGCATCAGTGGCCGGCGACGATCAGGTCGACGATCCGATCCATGAAGCGCGCCATGGCCTGCCCCATCAGCGGCAGCGTCACCAGCAGCACCAGCGCGAGCACGATCATCTTCGGCACGAAGGTGAGCGTCATCTCCTGTATCTGCGTGAGCGCCTGGAGCAGGCCGATCGCCGCGCCGACGATCAGCGAGGCGATCAGCAGCGGCCCCGCCAATGTCAGCAGCAGCATCATGGCCGCGCGTGTGATCTCGATCGCCTCGGTCCCGGTCATCGCGCGACCTCAGATCTGCATCCGCATGATCTCATTGTACGCGTTCACCACGCGGTCGCGCACCGCGACCATCGTGTTGAGCGCGGTCTCGGCGGCGCCGATCGCGGTCACCACGTCGATGATGTCGCCCTGTCCGACGACCTGGCGCGCGCTGGCGGTCTCCGCCGTGCGCAGCGCGGTGCCGGTCTGCTCGATCAGCGGGGTGACATAAGCGGCGAAGCCGCTGCTCCCGGCCTCGGCGGGGGCGGTGACGGGTGCCGCCTCGCCGAGCCCGGCGATGATCGAGCGCGCCGTGCGGCCGTAAGCGTTGAGCGCGTCGAGCGCCTGGATCGACATCGTCTTTCTCCTGGGTGAGGGATCAGCGCAGCACGTCGAGCGTGCGCGCCGCCATGCCGCGCGCGGCCTCGATCGCGTTGAGATTGGCCTCATAGGCGCGCTGCGCGGCCTTCATGTCGGCCGCCTCGATCAGCCCGTCGACGTTGGGACGCAGCACATAGCCGGCGGAGTCCGCCGCCGGCGTGCCGGGGGCGTAGACGCGCGAGAAGGGCGCCTTGTCGGGCGTGATCGAGCGGATGCGCACGCCCTGCGCGCCGGTGGCGCGATCCAGCGCGGACTGGAAGGTGGCGACGCGGCGCTGATACGGCTTGCCGCCCGCCGTGGTGGCGAGCGAGTCACTGTTGGCGAGGTTCTCCGCGATCACGCGCATGCGCAGCGACTGCGCATGCAATCCGGTGGCCGAGATCTCGACCGCATTCCTGAAGCTCATCGGCTGCTCCCGCTGTCCGTCGTCGCTCCTGTTATAGGCAATATTCACCGCAACCGCCGTCCGGCGCGGAATTCTTCCTACAATCTGGCGAACACAGGAGGACATGCATGAGCGCGCTCGACGGGATCGTCGTAGAACTATCGGTCGTACTCGGGTCGGTGGACCTGCCGATCCGTCAGGTGTTGAAGCTGAGCCGCGGTACGATGGTCTCGCTGGACTGCGGCCACAACGATCCCAGCCAGATCCACGCCGGGGACACGCTGATCGCCGAGGGGCGCGTCGTGCTCAGCGGCGAGGTGCTGTCGTTCGAGGTGACCCGCCTCGTGCGACCGGCCGCCTGAGCGATGGACCTGATCGCCTCGCTGAGGTCGCTCGGCGCGCTCGCGCTCGTCCTCGGCCTGCTCGCCGCCGGTGCCTGGGGCGTGCGGCGCTACGCCCCGGGCGGGCTGCGGCTGGCGCTGCCGGGCGGCGCCGGCGCCGCGGGCGAGCGGCGGCTCCACCTCGTCGAGCGGCTCGCGCTCGACCAGCGGCGCGCGCTGCTGCTGGTGCGCCACGACGCACGCGAGCATCTGATCCTCCTGTCGGGCGACCAGGCGGTGCGGCTCGACGCCGGCGGCGCGGCCGAGGGGCGGGGAGTGTCCGCTGCCCTGGTCGAGGAGGCGGTGCATGCGTGATCGCCCGCCGCGGCGCCGCGCGCGCGCCTTCCTGATCGCGGTCGGCGGCGCCGCCGCGCTGATCTCTCCCGTCGCCGCGCACGCCCAGGCGGTGCTCCCGCAGGGCGTGGCGGGCTCGCTGTCCGGCCATGCGATGCAGCTCGTCCTGGCCATGACGGTGCTGAGCCTCGCGCCCGGACTGCTGATGACGGTCACCGCCTTCACCCGCATCGTGGTGGCGCTCTCGCTGCTGCGCAGCGGCATCGGCGCGCCCGGCGTGCCACCCAACCCGGTGATCATCAGCCTGGCGCTGTTCCTCTCGTTCTTCGTCATGGCGCCGACCTTCGACACCGCGTGGCAGAAGGGGGTCGCGCCCTATAGCGCGGGCAAGATCAGCGAGACGCAGGCGTTCGAGCAGACCAGCGCGCCGTTCAAGCAGTTCATGCTGGCGCACGTGCGGCGCGAGGACCTGGCGCTGTTCGTCCAACTCTCCGGCCATCGCCCGCCGTCGCGCGCGGCGGTGCCGCTGACCACGCTGATGCCCGCCTTCATGATCTCCGAGCTCCGCCGCGCGTTCGAGATCGGCTTCCTGCTGCTGCTGCCCTTCTTCGTGATCGACCTGGCGGTGTCGGCGGTGCTGATGGCGATGGGCATGATGATGCTGCCGCCGGCCTCGATCTCGCTGCCGCTCAAGATCATCTTCTTCGTGCTGGTCGACGGCTGGGCGCTCGTCGCCGGTTCGCTGGTGAAGAGCTTCGGCTGAGCCGCGCCGACCGACGGACGAGCCGCCGGGGGCGGGGCGTCAGCCCGGCTGGTCGGTGCCGCCGGGCCGGTCGGTCAGCCCTTCCATGATCGTGCGGTTGACGTCAATCAGCGAGTCGATGTCCTCCTCGCCGCGCATCACCGCACTGGTGTGGCGATCGACCCACAGGCCGAGGGAAATGATCCGCGCGCGCAGCTCGGGCGGCAGCTGGTTGGCGTCGTCGGCGCACATCGTCGCGAACAATGCCCACATCTCGCGGTTGCGGTGGAGCGGCGCCATGAGGGCGGGCCCGCGCAACCGTTGTGCCGCGGCGGCCACCAGCTCGTGCGTCACCTCCGCGATGAGCCGCAGCTCGCTCATGCGCGGCGTCTCGGCATAGGCACGCGCCTTGACATAGGCTTGGACGGACACGGTGATCTCCTCGTAACGGACTGACGCCTCATTATAGTCGCCGATCCGCCCGAGGCGGCGAACGAGACCCGGAACGACGCGGCGCGGCCGCGGAAATTGTTCGCGACCGGCCGCGGCGCGGATCGATCCTCCTATAAACAGGCAGCGGCCTCAGTCGCGCTCTGGGCGGGATAGCGATGTTCAACAGTATCGGAATCGTGGTGGTGCTGGTCTGCGTCTTCGGCAGCTTCGTGCTGTCGGGCGGCAAGTTGGCGGTGGTACTTCATGCGATGCCCTATGAGCTGCTGGCGGTCTCCGGCGCGGCGGTCGGTGCGTTCATGCTGGGCAACTCGGTGTCGATCGCGAAACGCACGCTCAACGGCGTGTCGCGCGCGTTCCGCGGGCCGCACTGGCGCACCGCGGACTATCGCGACCTGCTCGCCCTGCTCTTCTCGCTGCTGCTGCTGTTCCGCAAGGGCGGGGCGGCGAAGATCGAGAATCACATCGACGAGCCGGCGAACAGCAGCATCTTCGCGGCCTATCCGCGGCTGCTGGCGGATGCCGGGCTGATCGAGTTCATCTGCGACTATCTGCGCGCCATGACGGTCAACCTCGACGACCCGCACCAGCTCGCCGAGGCCATGGAGAGCGACATCGATCGCCACCACGCCGAGGAGGCGCAACCGGTGCACGCGCTGCAGGCCATGGCGGACGGCCTCCCGGCGCTGGGGATCGTCGCGGCGGTGCTCGGCGTCATCAAGACGATGAGCTCGATCGACCAGCCGACCGACATATTGGGCGCGATGATCGGGGGCGCGCTGGTCGGTACCTTCCTCGGCGTGCTGCTATCCTATTGCTTCGTCGGGCCGCTCGGCGCGAAGCTGGCGCAGGTGGTCGACGAGGACTGCAAACCCTATTCGATCGTCAAGGCGGCGATCGTCGCCCACGCCCAGGGCATGCCGACCCAGCTCTCGATCGAGCTGGCACGCCGCATGACGCCGTCCGAGGCGGCACCCAGCTTCGCCGAGCTGGAGGCCTCGCTCGACGACGCGCAACAGCGCTTCAACCTCGCCCCAGCGGCCTGAGCCCCGCGCAGCTCGGCACACCCCCAAGGAGGAGCTGGAAAGCGCTCATGGTACAAGCTTCAGCGATCAAGGTGATGGTCGTCGACGACCAGACGAGCATGCGCGCGATGATCTGCCGCGCGCTGCAGGACTTCGGCTTCCGCGACGTGCGTGACTGTCCCGGCGCCGCGCAGGCGCTCGACGCGATCCGCGCCGACCGGGTCCATCTCGTCATCTCCGACTATAACATGCCGGAGATGGACGGGCTCGCCTTCCTCGAGGCGGTGCGGAGCGACCCCGAGATCGGCAAGACCGGGTTCATCATGCTGACCGGCTCGTCCGACCGCGCGGTGGTCGAGCGGGCCGCGGCGCTCGGGGTCAACAACTATGTGGTCAAGCCCTTCACCCCGGCGACCCTGCGCGAGAAGATCGAGCATGTCTTCGGAGCGCTGGCATGAGCGCGATCGACGACGACCGCCCGGATGCCCCGGGCGCGATGTACGATGTCGCGCGCGCCGCGCTCCTGGGTCTGACGCAGGGCCGCTCGTCGGGTCCGGCGCCACGCCGTCGCGCGGTGGACGCGCTGGAACGCCTCGGCGGCCCGGCGGACGCCGCGGGAGAGGTGGCACCGCTCGACGAGCGGGATGGAGGGTCAGGTCAGGAGGGCGACCATGAGCGTGGCCGGTGAGGAAGCGGCACCGACGGTGGTCATCCGCCGCCGCCGGTCTCGTCGCGGGGCGGCGTACCGTCACACGGGAGCGTGGAAGGTCGCCTATGCGGATTTCGTGACCGCGATGATGGCTTTCTTCATGCTGCTGTGGCTGATCGCGACGCCCGACAAGGGGCGCCTGAAGGGCCTAGCGCAATATTTCTCCACCTCGGTGACGACGATGGCGCCGGCGGCGCAGACGGACCAGCCCGAGATCGAGCCCGGGACCGGCGGGCGACTGCGCCGCGCGCAGGGTGACCAGCCGCAGGCCTATGGTATCCTGAGCGCGGAGGCCGGCACCGCCGGCGCGTCCCGCGGCGGCACCGCGAACATCCCAGCCGCGAGCCGGCGCGCGCTCGCCGACGAGCTCAAGGTCGCGCTCGAGCTCGCGCCCAACGCGGCCCCGGGGCAGCGCGCGGTACAGGTCGAGCGCGAGCATGACGGCGCTCGCATCACGCTGATGGACACCGCGCAGCAGAGCATCTTCGTCGGGCCGACCGCCGAACTCAACGGCTACAGCCGCGCGCTGCTCGCCCATGTCGCGCGCAAGCTCTCACACGTCGACGCGCAGCTCGCGATCGAGGGACATACCAGCGCGGAGGGCGGCGCGCAGAGCGCGGCGAACTGGCGGCTCTCGGGCGACCGCGCCGAGGCCGCGCGCGACGTGCTGGTGGCGGGCGGCCTCTCGCCCGATCGGTTCGCGCAGATCGTCGCGCGCGCCGGCACCCAGCCGATCTATCCCGACCAGCCGAGCCGCGCCGAGAACCGACGGATCGCGATCATCGTGCTGTCCGAGCCGTCCGTGCTGCCGCGTGACGTCAGCCTCCGCTTCTGAGCCTCAAGGATTATCGCGATGCCCCCATTCGCGCGTCGTCTGCTCGTGCTGCTCTGCGGCGTCTCCGTCGGCAGCCTGAGCGCGCTCGAGGTCAGTCATCTGGTCGCGGGCGACAATGTCTTCGCCGCGACACCTAGGCGCGAGTTCATGCCGATCGGCACACTGACCGCGCCGCTCGTCGGCTCGGACGGCCATCTGCTCGGCTATCTCAGCTTCGAGGCGCAGATCGAGGTGCCGGTCAGGCGCGAGCGCGAGGTACGCTCCGGCCTGCCGGTGCTCGCCGACGCGGTCAACCGCACCAGCTTCGCCGCGCCGATCGCCGGCGCGGCCGAGGGCTATGTGCCGCAGTTGCAGGTGCTGCGCGAACTCGTCCATGCTGCGGCGCTGAAGACCTACGGGCCGGACGTCGTGTCGCGAACGGTGATCACGCGCGCCGGACTCACCTGAACGACCGCGCGAGCATCTCGGGCCTGCGCCGGCGGGACGCTCTCGTGGCGATCGCCGCGACGCGGCCCAGGGCCAGATCAGGGGGGCGGTCGTATGACTCGCGCCTGGCGTGCAGCGATGGGCTCGGGCACGGACCGGCGCCGGTCGACCGGCGTGAGCGACGTTGATCGACGAGGTCGCCGCGCTCGCCCCCAACCCGCTCTCACCGCCGTTCCAGCAGGTGGTAAGCTAGCGGGTCGCATGGACATCGACGGTCGGTAGGCGGAGCCGCTCGCCTGTGGTCACCCTTCGTTTCAGCGTCGACGACGGCTCGAGCCTGTCGCGATCGCGGGCGCCCGGCAGTGACGAGGGTCGGGTTCGCCGATCCGCACAGGTCCGCGTGACACGGCGTCAGCCAGCCGCGCGCCTGGTCGGGCTCGGACCTGCCGAGCCGATCGCGCCGCATGCGTCCGGACCATCTGTTCGCGCCGCTACGCGCCCGATCGCGGCGTCCTCTACGCGGGAAACGGAAGCGACCCTTGTCACGGCCGGCGCGCGCGACCCGCGATCTGGATCAGCCCGCGCGGCGCTGCCCCGCGCGGTGCGGCATCCGTCACGCCGGCGGCGTGCCCGGCGTGACCGGCGCGTCGAGCAGCGGTGCGAGCGCGTCGACCGGGCTGACCGTCGGCAGCGCGGCGAGTGCCTCTTCCAGCCGTGTCCCGCCGCCGCCGGTGAGCGGACCGCTGAGCAGTCGGAAAACACGGTCGCTCGGCCGTGCCTCGAATCCGGCGGCGTAGCGCTGGTGCAGCGAGTCGAGCTCGCTGATGCGGCCCAGCATCGCCAGCGCGATGGCATGACGCAGCACGATGATCTGCTCGACGTCGCTGAGTGGCGCCGCGACGCGAGGCAGCAGCGACTGGTCGGCGGCGAGCAGATCGGCCCAGCGCCGCTGCTTCCACAGGATTTCGCTGCGCAGCGCGGCGCTGTTCGGGACCTCGGCGAGGATCGCGACCGCCTGATCGACCCGGCCGAGCTGGGAGAGCGCGATCGCCTGGAGGCGTTGGCGCTCCTCGATCATCGCGGGCGTATAGTCGTTCCGCGCGGTGGTGCGCAGCAGCGTCACCGCGTCACCCGGCTTGCCGGCGAGGATCTGCAGCGTCGCCACGCGCGCGGAGAGAGGCCCCTGCGCGATATCGCTGGTGCGGTAGCGCAGCTGATAGGCGAGCAGGTCGGCCGCCTGCGGGTAGAGTCCCGCCTGGATGAGCCGCTGCGCGAACGTCTCCATCAGCCGGTTGCCGCTCGCCCCGGAGGGCAGGATATCGCGATAGTCCCACAGCAGGGTCGCGCTGCGGGGCAGCGGCATGGTCGCGCCCGGGCCGACCAGCGCCTCGAGCTGATCCTGCACCCGCGCGCGGAACTCGGCCGGCCGGCGGGTCACGTCGAAATAGCGGAGCAGCGCGGCGCCCGCGGCGAGCGCGGCGGCATGGTCGCCGCGCTCGGCGGCGAGCCGGAAGGTGAGCACCCGCGCCCGCTCCTCCACCGCGTCGCCGCGCCAGGCGAAATCGAGCGCGTTCAATTGCTTGATTGCGGCGTCCGGGGCGAGCTCGCGACTGGCCAGGCCCACCTCGATCAGGCCGAGGCGAGCGGCCGCGCGGTCCACCGGCGCCCCCTCGCGTTCGACCTTTCCGAAGAGCGTTCGCGCCGGAGCATATTGTCCCAGCTGCGCCTGCGCGCGCGCGCGCAGCAGCGTGGCGGTGGGGTGATCGGGCGGCAGAGCCGCAAGCACCGCGCCCGCCGCCTCGGGACGCCCCGTCTCGAGCGCGATCGTCGCGATCGCCAGGGTGAACGGCGTCCGCGCGGGGGCGGGACGCGCCATCAGCGCGGGGGTAGCGCAGGCCACCGAGGCGCGCGCCGCCTCATATTGCGCGAGCTCCGCCAACGCGCGCAGCCGCCAGGCGCAGCGCTCGGCGCTGGGCGCGCCGGTGCCCGCGGCGCCGGGAGCGAGGGCGACCAGCGCCTCCGCGTCATGATGCGCCAGCGTGAGCGCGGCGCCGTAGGCGAGCCGGAACGAGTCGAGCAGGAGCAGGTCGGGCTCGTCCTGTCGCATGGTCTCGAGCACGCCGATCGCCTCGGCACCGCGCGCCTGCCCGATCAGGCTGCGCGCGAACGCCCAGCGCGCCGGCTGGCGCTCGCTCGCTGAGACGCTCAGCGCGTGCCAGGCGTCGGCGTCGGGTACGACCGGCCAGGCCGCCCGGCCACTCGGCAACGGCACGCGCGCCAATGTCGGCGCGAAGCTGGCGCCGCCCGTCTGCGCGGTCGCGCCGCCGGCCGCGAGCGCCAGCGCGAGCGCGAGCGCGGCGGTGAGACGCGCCCTCACGACAGCACGTCCGGGATCAGGCCGAGCAGCGCCACGGCCACGCCGCCTGCCGCGGTGGCGCACAGGAACAGGATGGTGAGCGACCAGGAGGGCGCGTCCTCGGCGAGGGTCGGCGCGGGCGGCTCGCGATCGAACGCGTCATCGTCCCAGCGCCGATCGCCCCGCTCGGTCGATGCTGTCGACGTGTCACTGTCGCGGGTGATGACCCGGTAGCGTGGTGGAAGGTTTCGACCGTTCATTGACGCATCCATCGAGTTGGTCGTCCTATCATAGGAGCGGATGGGCGGCGCGCGGTCGCGCCGCGTCGCTTTCGGAGGATCGCGTGAGACGCTCGCTGTTGCGTGCCCTGCTGCCGCTCGTGCTAGTCGCGGCCGACCGCGGCGCCGGGATCCGCGGCCTGATCACCGATCGTCCGATCGTCTACGTCGACCCGATCGAACTGCCCTTGTTCGAGGGCGGCGCGATCGCGGGGCGGATGCAGGTGCGACTGGCGCTGCAGGCGGCGGACACCGACGCCGCACTGCGGCTCTATCTGCAGCGGCCCGAGGCGCGATCGGCGCTGTTGATCGCGCTGGTCGACTTCGACCGGGCCGAGTGCGGCCCGCTGGCGCCGATCAACGCCGAGCGCATGAGCGGCGTGCTCAACCGCGCGATCCAGGCCGCGGGGATGATCGACGTGCGCCAGGTGCTGATCCTGGAGGTGACCAGCGCGCCGATCTGACCGGGCGAGAGGCCCCCCGCGCGCGCGGACCTGGCGGATGGCTGCTGACGGCGCGCGCTGCGCCCACGGCCGAAGGGGCGGGGTGTCGACCGCGATCGTGGTCGGCGGGCGAGATGTTGCGGGCTCCACGTCGCGGCGGTCACCGATCGCGAGCGGCGACGGCCGCGTCGCACGGTCCTCCCCGAGGACGCTCGCGCCATGACCGACCCCGTGCCGATCCGATATGCCCGTCCGACGGAGGCGGCGCGCAGGCATGGTCATGGCTGGCGCTCGCCCCCGCATCCCGCGAGGGCTCATCGCTCAGGCGCGATGCCCGACGGGTCCTGAGAGAGACCCGTCGACGCTGCATCGTGCTCCCGCGGAGCCGGGACCGTGGGGACGAGACTCGCGGCCTTGGGCTTCTTGTGACACAGCAGCACGCCGACGGTTCAGGCGCGAAGGATCATCAGCTAGCGGACGTCGTACGGCACAGGCCGGTCGCGACGCTTGAGCCGCGCCGACGCATGACGATGGGGATCGCCCGAGACTAGGTGGTGGGTCGCTCCGGTGCGCTGGCGGATCTGGCGGGGGTCGCCGCGACCTCACCGGGGGCGGCCGGCGAGGCGGCGATGCGCGGGGCACTCACGCGCGGCGCGCCGACCGCCGGGCGCGGCGGCTCGCCGCGCGTTCGGGCCGGCGGCGCACCCGCCGCGGCGGGGCGAGGGGACGGCGGGTGCGGCGGGGCGGGAGAGAGCGCGACGCCGGCGGCGCTGGCGACGCGCTGCTGCGCCACGATCATCTCGGGCGCGGCACGCCCCGCGAGCGCGGTGCTCAGGCGCAGCGCCGCGGCGGGAGTCATCGCGCCCATCATCAGCGCCAGCGAACGGCCGCGCATCCGCCGCGCGACCTGCGCTTGCAGGTCGATGTCGAGCGCGGCGAACACCGGCGCCGCGCGGTTCGGCTTCATGGTCTGGTAGACGCGCGCGAGATCCTCGATCGGTTGCGGCGCGTCGCCGTAGCCGCCCCGGTCATCGCGCGCGCCGCCGTCGCGTCGGGCGCCGAGCTGCGCCTGGACGCGCTGCTCGAGCGCGAGCGCGCTCTGCTCGCGCAGCTCGGCGGCGCGTGTTCGCCGCGCGATCGACTGGTCACGCTCGCTGATGCTCTGTGCGATGGCGTTGCCGAAGCGATTGTCGCTGACCGCCTCGGTCGCGTTCGTGCCGGCCACCGCGTGCGCGATCGTCGAGGCTGCCGCGGCGCCCGCGGTGAGAGTCAGCAGCGAGGGGCGCAGCAGCCGCTTGGTCCAGCCGCGCGACGCTGCTCTGGGCGACGCCGTGCCGGGGGAGGCGAGCGCGACGGGCGCCGGATCACCCGCTCGGGGAGCGACGGGGGGAACGACATGGTGGGTCACGACTGGGGTTCCTTGTCAGCGGCGCCGAACGGCACGGCCGCGCGCTCGGGCCGATCCGCGGGCAGGTCGACAGGCTCGGCGATCGCGGGCGGCACGTTCGTCGTCCCGGCGGTCGCGAGCGTGGCGCCGCGCACGGCACAGGCCGCCTCGCCCGCGCGTCCCGGGTCACGGACGTCGAGCGGAGCGGCCGCGGCCGACGCGGCGGTGGCCTCGCCCTGGCGCTCCCTCGGCGCGTCGCTCTGCCGCGACGAGGCCGGTGCCGCCATGTCGTCGGCGGGGATCACCTCGGCGTCGCTGGTACCACGCGGCGTCAGGCGCGCGCCGTTCGCCGCCGCCAGGATCCGCTCGGCCACGCCGTTGCCGACATCGATCATGAGCGAGAGCTCGTCGCGCAACGTGACCAACTGCGCGCGCAGGTCACGTGCGCCGCGCACCGCGGCGTCGAGCGGCGGACCCTCGGCGCTCAGCACCTGCGTGAGCTCCCCGAGCGCCTGCTGCGACGTCGCGGTGGCGGCCTCGAGCGAGGCGACCACCTCCATCAGTCCGGCGTGGCGCAGCTTATGCACCGCGCGCGAGAGCCGCACCGTCTGCACCAGCACCGCGGCGCAGAACAGCGAGGTGATCACGTTGGTGACCACGGAGAGGTCGATCACGGCGCCACCTGGCCAATCGCGGTGCTCAGCCTGATCGCCGCGAGCGCGTTGTGGGTGCCGATCGTCCCCGCCGCGAGCGGGACGCCGCGACATTCCAGCGCGACCTCGTCGTCGGGCGCGCGATCGAGCGTGATCGTGCGCCCCTCACCGAGCGCGAGATACTCCTCGATCCGCATCTCGCGCTCGCCGAGCACCGCGTCGACCTGCACCTCGGTGTGGAGCAGTTCCTCGGCGATGTGGCTCTCCCACATCGTGTTGCGCCCCATCTTCTCGCCGACGAAGCGCTCCACCAGCTTCTCGCGCACCGGCTCGATCGTGGCGTGCGGGAGGACCAGGTTGAAGCGTCCCCCGCGGCCCTCCATGTCGATGCGGAAGCTCGCCACCGCGGTGAGGTTGGTCGAGGCCGCGATCGCGGCGAAGCGCGGGGTGACCTCCACGCGCTCGAGCACGAAGTCGACCGGCTCGATCGCGCCGAACGACTGGGCGAAGTCGTCGAGCGTCTGCTGCATCATCCGGCCTACCAGATGCGTCTCGATCGCGGTGAAGGCGCGACCGTCGATGCGCATCGAATTGGGCGCGCGACGCCCGCCCAGCAGCGAGTCGACCACCGCGTAGACCAGCGAGGAATCGACCGTCATCAGGCCGTAATTGCCCCATTGCTTGGCGAGGAAGACGCCGATCATCGCGGGCAGCGGCAGGTGGTTCATGAACTCGGCGAAGCGCATCGTGGAGACTCGCTCGGCGTGGACGTCGAGCGAGTCAGCGGTGAGATTGCGCATGCTGGTGCCGAGCGTGCGTACCATGCGCTCGCACACCACCTCCAGCATCGGCAGCCGCTCGTGGTTGGCGACGTCGGCCTCGATCAGCGCGCGCAGGCCGGTGCGCCGCGCCGGCCGCGGCGCGCTCTCGATGCCGAACAGCGCGTCGATGCTGGCCTGATCGAACGTGTCCGGCTCCTCCGCGCGGACGGACTGTTCGATGGCGCTGGTCGCGGCGGCGGCGGTCGGCTCGGTGGTGGCCGGAACGGCGCCGGTCGGCTCGGCGGCAGCCGGGTCGGCGGCGGCCGTGACGGCACGGGGAGCGCTCGCCGGCACCGCCGCCGCGCTCGCCCCCGGCGGCGTGACCGACGTACCGGCGAGTGCGCCCGCCCGGGCGGCGGCGGGCTCGCTCGCGGCGGTCACGCCACGCGGGGGCGCGGGCGCGCGCGCGTCCGCGGGGCGCGGCGTCGTCGTCGATGGCGGGGCTGCCGCGCGATCGCGGGCCGCGCGCTCGGGGCGCGCTGGCGCCACGCGCTCCGGTCGGGTCGGGGCGGGGGTCGGGCCGGGCTCGCCGCGGCCGTCGGAGCTGGTCGTCATTGCTCGATCAGATCCTGGATCAGCACCTCGCTCACGCCGTCGTGGCCGAGCACGTCGCGCAGCCGCACCAGGATCTCCTCTTTGACGCGGAACACCGCGGCCGAGCCGCCCAGGTCTTCCGGGCGCAGCTCGCGCAGGAACGACTGCAGCGTGTCGAGGATCAGCGGCATCGCCGACCCGATCCGGCCGACCTGCGCGGGGTCCGCGGCGACGATGACGAAGTGCAGCTTGAGGAAGTGCTGTCGGCCGTCGGCGCTGCGGAGCGTCACCACCATCGGCGGCACGTCGACGTAGCGCGCGCTGGCCGCCTGACCGCTCGGGTGCTCGGTCGCGTCGCCCGCGCCGCCGAACGGCCACACGCCGGCGAGCGCCAGCCCGCCGCCGACGACCAGCAGCGCGGCCAGGCCGATGATCACCGCCAGCAAGACGCGGCGCTGCTCGTCGCGCGGCGTCGTCGTCACCGCCGCTGCGCCGCGGGACCGGTCGAATCTCAACACGTCGGCTCGTTCTGCCACGTCATACCTCTTGCTTGGCCGCGCAGATTTCGAGCGGTGAGCCACCACCCGGCGCGGTTGGTCCTATTATAGGGGCGAGCCTCGGGCGGTTGCCGCGACGTGCTGGTTTTTGGTGCGATGCCCGCGCCGGTGCCGGCCGCGTCGGCCGCGTCGCGGCGGGACGTAGAAGGACGGGGCGAGAGAGACGGATGGGGTCCGACGTATCCACCTATGTGCTGCTGAGCCACCAGGCCGCGCTGCGGCGTCAGCTCGACGTCACCGCCAACAACATGGCGAACAGCAGCACGGTCGGCTTCAAGCGCGAGCAGGAAGTCTTCCGCGAGCATGTCGAGCGAGTCCGCCGCGCCCCGATCGAGGACGCCAAGCGGCTCTCGTTCGTGCTCGATTTCGGCCAGGTGCACGATACGCGCGCGGGTGCGTTCCAGCCGACGGGCAACCCGCTCGACGTGATGATCGACGGCCCGGGCTATCTCTCGGTCGAGGACGCGAGCGGCGCCACCGCCTACACGCGCGCCGGCTTCGTCACCTTGCTCACCGACGGCGAGTTGGGCACCCCCTCGGGCGCGCCGCTGCTCGACGAGAGCGGCCGCCATATCGCCGTGCCGCCCGACGAGCAGGGCAGCCTCGCCATCGCCGAGGACGGCACCGTCTCGACCAGCGCGGGCCCGATCGCCCGGCTCGCGGTGACCCAGTTCGACGAGATGCGAGTCAATGAGCGCGGCGACGGCCTGCTCACCGGCACCGGCGGCCGACTGTTGCCCGCCGCGGAGACGCGGCTTCGCAGCGGCGGCGTCGAGGGTTCCAACGTGCAGCCGATCATCGAGACCACCAACATGATCGAGGTGCTGCGCGCCTATCAGCGGACCAGCGAGGCGGCGGCGAACATCGACACGCTGCGCAAGCTGGCGATCTCGCGGCTCGCCAAGCCAGACTGATCCACGACCGACCCCCCATCAGAACAGGATATCTATCATGCGCTCTCTGTCGATCGCTGCCAGCGGCATGCTGGCGCAACAGACCAATGTCGACGTCATCGCGAACAATATCGCCAACATGAACACCACCGCCTTCAAGCGGCAGCGGCCCGAGTTCGAGGACCTGTTGTACGAGCAGGTGAGCCGACCCGGCGCGGCGACCAGCGCCGACGGCACGCGCGTGCCGGCGGGCATCCAGCTCGGCAGCGGCGTGCGCGCGGCGGGCGTGTATCGGGTGCTGGAGCAGGGCGCGGCGACCGAGAGCAAGAGCAAGTTCGACATCGCGATCATGGGCCAGGGCTATTTCCGCATCGCGCTGCCCAACGGCGAGGTCGCCTACACGCGGTCGGGCGCCTTCAAGCTCTCCGACCAGGGCGAGGTGGTGACCACGGACGGCTATCGCGTCCAGCCCGACATCACGATCCCCAACGGCGCCACCGACGTGTCGATCAGCCCGACCGGGCTCGTCCAGGCCAAATTGGCCGACCAGGTGCAGCTGCAGGACGTCGGTCAGCTCGATCTCGCCACCTTCGTCAACGAGGCGGGTCTCGAGGCGCTCGGGTCCAACCTGTTCCAGGAGACCGAGGCATCGGGTCAGCCCATCGTCGCCAACCCCGGTCAGCCGGGTTTCGGCACGCTCAAGCAGGGCTATCTCGAGGCGTCGAACGTCAACCCGGTCGCCGAGATCACCGCGCTGATCAGCGCGCAGCGCGCCTATGAGATGAACAGCCGCATCGTGAAGACCGCGGACGAGATGCTCGCCACCACGACGCAGCTGCGGTGACGGTGATGCGTGTCGCCTCCGCTCGCCCCGCCGTCGCGCTCCTCGCGCTCTGGATCGCGCCCGCGGCGGCCCAGCCCGCGACGGCGCAGCCCGCGACGGCCCAGCCCGCGACGGCGCAGCCCGGGACGGCGCCGTCGCCCGTGGTGCTGGCGCAGCCGGTCGCGGCGGGCACGGTGCTCGGCGCCGACGACCTGCGCGCCTGGGGGGCGGGCGACCCGCCGCCGATGCGCGGTGCCTTGTCGGCGGCGAATATCGTCGGCCGCGCGGCGGCGCGGCGGCTCGCCGCCGGCGCGGTGGTGCGCGAGGGCGACGTGCGCGCGCCGCAGGTGATCCAGCGCGGCGAGCCGGTGACGATCGTGCTGCGCAGCGGCGCGCTGACGATCAGCACGCAGGGCCAGGCGCTCAACGCCGCCGGGATGGGCGAGCCGGTCCGGGTGATCTGCGACTCGACCAAGCGCACGCTCTCGGGGCGCGCGGAGGCGCCGGGCCGCGTCGCGGTCGCCGGCTGAAGGAAGGAAAAGCCTGATGAGACTGCAGCCCTACCGCGGCGCCCTGCTGCTCGCCGCGACCGTGCCGCTGCTCGCCGGCTGCGGGTCGGTCGGCCGGCTCAAGGCGATCGGCAAACCGCCGAGGATCGAGCCCGCCGAGACCCCGGTCGCGCCCACGGTCGTTCCCTCGCTCGGCGACCAGGCGCAATATGGTCGAGACCCCGCGACGATGACCGAGCCGGGCAACAGCGCCTCGCTCTTCCGCACCGGCGCGGGCGCCTTCTTCCACGACCAGCGCGCCTCGCAGGTCGGCGATATCCTGACGGTGCGGATCAGCATCGCCGACAGTGCCACGCTCGACAACAAGTCGAGCCGGGCGCGGAGCGGCAACGACAGCGTCGGGCTGCCCAATTTCCTCGGGCTCGAGAATACGCTGAAGAAGGTGCTGCCGTCGGGCGCCAACCCGGCCTCGCTGATCGACACCAAGAACGCCTCGGGCAGCACCGGCACGGGCAACACGTCGCGGAGCGAGCAGATCAACACCGTGGTCGCGGCCACGGTGGTAGGCCTGTTACCCAACGGCAATCTCCTGATCCGCGGGCACCAGGAGGTGCGGGTCAATTTCGAGCTGCGCCAGCTGCTGGTCAGCGGGATCGTCCGGCCGCAGGACATCGCGCGCGACAATAGCGTGCTCAGCAGCCAGATCGCGGACGCGCGGATCAGCTACGGCGGTCGCGGCCAGATCACCGACGTGCAGCAGCCGCGCTGGGGGCAGCAGGTGATCGAGGCGATCTCCCCCTTCTGAGGTGGCCCCCGCGATCGCGTGCGCGGACGAGGGTGGTGGCGGTGGCGGTCGCGGTGGCGCACGCGCGGGTGCGACCGACGCCCGAGAGCAAGGGGAGCGATCGCTGTTCGCTTCCGGGAGCGCGGCCGAAACCCGCCGGGCGTCGTGCGGTGCTGGCGAGCGGCACAGCGGCCGTCGCTGCTGTCCGGCGATAACAGGCCGTGTCCCAGAGGCCTGCCTCGCTCGCCAGACGGTGCGAGCGTCGCCCGACGGGGCGCGGATCGCTCGCGTGCGCCGTAAGGCTTGGCCTCCGCCAGCCGGCATCGGGCCTCCGCCAGCCGGCAACGGCGAGGCGCGTCGGCCCGAGAGGTTGCTGCATCGGAGGGACGCCACCTGCGGCCATCGCTCGGCCGTCGCCCTTCTGAGGCCGCCGCTTCGGCTCACCGGAACGATCCATCTCGCATGAGCGCGACCTCACCCGTGTTCCGCCTCCCGACGCACCTCCGTGCCGCACTGCCGCCGCTGCCGCTCGAGAATGGCGCCGCGGGTCGGCGCGCGCGGGGCTCCGTCCGTCGCTTGGCGAATGACCGACCATCGACGGCGTGCGCTGCTGTCGCGACAGGGACTGTCATCGTCGCGGTACGGGAACCGGCCGCGGCCGAGAGGGAGAAGAAGATGCGTGTTCGTACCGTCCTGATCGCCGCCTGCGGGTTGGCGACACTCGCGGCATGCTCGAAGAAGCCGGTCACGCCGCTGCCGCCCCCGCCGCCGCCGGGTGCGGTCGCGGGCAGCAGCGCCGCGGACCGCGACGGCGACGGCATCGTCGACGGCTATTACACCTCGGACGGCATCTACCACCCGTACGCGCCGCCCGCGCCGCCGCCGCCGCCGCCCGCGCCGACGCGTCGCGGGGAGCGCGGCTGATCGCTCGCGCGCGGGCAGGGCGGATGGCGCGCGGGCGAGCGGCATTGTTGCTACTCGCCGCGGCCGCGCCCGCTGGCGCAGCGGCGAGGGCGCCGGCCGAGCGCGCGGCGCCGGCGCGTGCCGCCGCGAGCGACACCGCGGAGCGCGCGGTCGCCGCGGTGCTGCGCGACCGCGCGGGGGGCTGGATCGGGCGGGTCTATGCCGAGCGCGGCTACCGTCCGCTCTGGGCCGGCGGCGGTCGGCTCGGGCCCGCCGCCGACGCGCTGCTCGACGACCTCGACACTGCCGCGCTCGACGGGCTCGGCTCGACCTATGACGCGCGCGAGCTGCGCGAGCAGCTCGGCCAGGCGCGCCAGCGGGGCGACGCGGACAGCGTCGCGCGCGCCGAGCTCGCGCTGTCCAAGGCCTTCACGCGCTACGTCCGCGACCAGCGCCGCCCGCGCGAGGTCGGGATGATCTGGGCCGATCCGGCGCTCAAGCCCAGACGTCCCAGGCCGGAGGCGGTGCTGCGCGCCGCCAGCTTCCCGCGCTCCTTCGAGGATTACGTCGCGGGCATGGAGTGGATGAGCCCGCATTACGTCCGCCTGCGCGGGCTGGTCGCGCGCGCGCGGCGCGACGGCCTCGCGGCCGGCGAGGAACTCAGGCTCCGGCGCAACCTCGAGCGCGCGCGGCTGCTGCCCGGGCCATGGACCCGCCACATCGTCGTCGACGCCTCGTCGGGGCGGCTGTGGTATTATGAGGCGGGTCGGCAGGCCGGCACGATGAAGGTGGTGGTGGGCGCGCGCGAGACGCAGACGCCTCTGCTCGCCGGCGTGGTGCAATGGGCCATCGTCAATCCCTATTGGAACGTGCCCACCTATCTGGCGCGCAAGAGCGTCGCGCCCAAGGTGCTGGCGGGCCGCTCGCTGACCGCGCTGCGGATGGAGGCGCTGAGCGACTGGAGCGCGACGGCGCGGCCGCTGCCCGCCGCCGCGATCGACTGGCATGCGGTCGCCGCGGGCACGCGCGAGATCCGGCTCCGCGAGCTACCCGGGCGCGGCAACTCGATGGGGCGGGTCAAATTCCTCTTCCCCAACGACGAGGGCATCTACCTCCACGACACGCCCGACCGCGAGCTGCTGGATCGCGACGACCGCCACCTCAGCAACGGCTGCATCCGGCTCGAGAAGGCACCGGTGCTCGCGCGCTGGCTGATCGGGCGACCGCTGCCCGCGTCGACGCGCGATCCGGAGCAGGCGGTCGCGCTGCAGGTGCCCGTGCCGGTGTATCTCACCTATCTCACCGCGACCGAGAGCAAGGCGCGCGTGGCGTTCCGCGACGACATCTATGGCCGCGATGCCGCCGGAGGCTGAGGCGCCTTCAGGCCCGGCGTCGCTCAGCCCGGGTAGGCGAGGAAGGCGGGCAGCGCCGCGGCGCGGAGCGACAGCGCCGCCAACGCGGGCGCGCGCTGCAGCGTCACGACGTCGGGCACGGTCGCGCGGGTGAACTGCCACGCGATCGCCGCGGTGATGTCCGCCTGCAGCGGTCGACCCTCGGCGTGCCACTCGTCGATGTCGGCGAAGCTGGCGTCGAGCATGGTATAGGCCGCGATCAGCTGCGCCTGGATCCGCTCGAGCCAGGGCTGGTGCTGCTTCTCGACCGGACGGAGGCGGCGCTCATAGGCGATCTGCATCGTCTTCTCGCACGCGGCCAGCGCCAGGCCGATGATGCGCTGCGCCGCGACATAGTCGCCCGTCGCCGCCGGCATGAGATGACGCGCGGCTGGCACGAGCCGCTCGGCGACCGCCAGGATCAGCGTGGAGTCGACCAGCTGCGTACCGTCGTCGAGCACCAGCGTCGGCGCCTTCACGAGCGGGTTGATCGCGGCGAAAGCGTCGAGGTCGCGGAACACCGACAGGGGTTCTAGCGCGAAGGGCACGTCCATCATCGCCAGCGACACCGCGACGCGGCGGACATAAGGCGAGTCGAGCATTCCGATCAGGCGCATCATCGTCTCCGCCGCGGCTCGCACGGGCGGGCGCGAGCGCGTCGACCCGCGCTAGGTCGGGCGCGATGGCCTGTCACCTCGGGGCTGACCCGTCATGGTCGAGGTCGCGCGCCGCCCGCTCAGCGTAGCCGCCGTGCGAGCAGGACTAGCAGCAGCCCGCCGACCGCGAGCGCGCTGCCGTAATCGGCCCATACCCGCTGGTCGAGCATGAAGCTCGACCGCGGCCAGTGGACATAGCCCAGCCCCTGGCCGATCCAGAGCAAGCCCATCAGCGCCATCGCGACGCCGAGCACGATCAGGACCGGCCGGAGGCGCATCGCGTCAGCGCTGCGCCAGGGGCACGTAGCCGCGCTGGGTCGGCCCGGTGTAGAGTTGGCGCGGGCGGCCGATCTTCTGGTCGGGATCGGTGATCATCTCGTTCCACTGCGCGACCCAGCCGACGGTGCGCGCCAGCGCGAACAGCACGGTGAACATGCTGGTCGGGAAGCCGATCGCCGAGAGGATCACGCCCGAGTAGAAGTCCACGTTGGGGAACAGCTTCTTCTCGACGAAGTAATCGTCGTTGAGCGCCAGTTCCTCGAGACGCAGCGCGGTCTCGAACAGCGGGTCCTGCACGTTGAGCGCCTCGAACACCTCGCGCACGGTCTTCTGCATCACCGTCGCGCGCGGGTCGTAGTTCTTGTAGACGCGGTGGCCGAAGCCCATCAGGCGGAACGGGTCGTTCTTGTCCTTGGCGCGCGCGATGAACTCGGGGATGCGCTCGGGCGTGCCGATCTCGTGCAGCATGTTGAGCGCGGCCTCGTTGGCGCCGCCGTGCGCCGGGCCCCACAGGCAGGCGATGCCCGCGGCGATGCAGGCGAACGGGTTGGCGCCCGACGAGCCGGCGAGCCGCACCGTCGAGGTCGAGGCGTTCTGCTCGTGGTCGGCGTGGAGGATGAAGATCCGGTCCATCGCGCGCTCGACCGCGGGGTTCACCTCATAGGGCTCGGCCGGGACGCCGAACGTCATCCGCAGGAAGTTGCCCGTGTAGCTCAGCGAGTTGTCGGGGTAGAGGAAGGGCTGGCCGACGCTGTACTTATACGCCATCGCCGCGATCGTCGGCATCTTCGCGATCAGCCGGTGCGACGCGATCATGCGCTGCTGCGGGTCGTGGATGTCGGTCGAATCATGGTAGAAGGCGCTGAGCGCGCCGACCACGCCGCACATGATCGCCATCGGGTGCGCGTCGCGGCGGAAACCGCGGAAGAACTGCGCCAGCTGCTCGTGCACCATGGTGTGGCGCGTGATCGTGTGCGTGAAATGGTCGAGCTCGCCCTGGTCGGGCAGCTCGCCGTTGAGCAGCAGGTAGCAGACCTCCATGAAGCTCGACTGCTCGGCCAGCTCGCCGATCGGGTAGCCGCGGTGGAGCAGCACGCCCTCGTCGCCGTCGATATAGGTCAGCTTCGACTGGCACGAGGCGGTCGAGGTGAAGCCCGGGTCGTAGGTGAAGGCGCCGGTCTGCGCGTAGAGCTTGCGGATGTCGACCACGTCGGGGCCGACCGACCCCGACAGCACCGGATACTCGAGCTCCTTGCCCGACAGGGCGAACTGGGCAGCTTCGGTCATGGATGATCTCCTGTCAGGCTTGGTGGTCCGCGATCCGAGCGAGGCTCTCGTCGCGTCCTAGAAGGACGAGTACGTCGAAGATGCCGGGCGAGGTCCTGCGCCCGGTGAGGGCGGCGCGGAGCGGCTGGGCGACCTGGCCCAGCTTGACCCCGGCCTCCTCGGCCACCTGCCGCACCGCGGCTTCGGTCGCCTCCGTATCCCAGTTGTGCACCGCGTCAAGCGCGGCGTGCAGCCGCGCCAGCAGCGCGGGCGCGTCGCCGGCCAGGAGCGGCGCGGCGTCCGGCTCGATCGCGAGCGGACGCGTTGCGAACAGAAACGCGGTACCCTCGGCGAGCTCGTTGATGTTGGCCGCGCGCGGCTTGAGCGCGGGCATCGCCGCGGCGAGCGCGCCGCGGCGCGTGTCGTCATGGTCGAAGCCCAGCTTCTCCGCGACCAGGTCGGCGAGCCGCGAGTCCGCGCTGGCGCGGATATAATGACCGTTGAGATGCTCGAGCTTCTTCAGATCGAACCGGCTCGGCGACTTGCCCACGGCGTCGAGGTCGAACCAGCGGATCGCGTCCTCGCGCGCGATGATCTCGTCGTCGCCGTGGCCCCAGCCGAGCCGCAGCAGGTAATTGTCGAGCGCCTCGGGCAGGATGCCCATCTCGTCGCGATAGGCCTCGATCCCGACCGCGCCGTGACGCTTGGAGAGCTTGGCGCCGTCGCTGCCGTGGATCAGCGGGATGTGCGCATAGACCGGCTCGGGCCAGCCGGCCTCGCCCGCCGCCTTGGCGATCGCGTCCATCGCGCGGTAGATCGGCAACTGGCGAAAGGCGTTGTTGAGATGGTCGTCGCCGCGGATCACGTGCGTGACGCCCATGTCATGGTCGTCGACCACCACCGCGAGCATATAGGTCGGCGTGCCGTCGGAGCGGAGCAGGACGAGGTCGTCGAGCTCCGCGTTCTGGACGGTCACCTCTCCCTGGACTCGGTCGTGGATCGTCGTCGCACCCTCCGTGGGCGCGCGCAGACGGACGACATAGTCCTGGCCGCTGGGCCAGTCGGTGCGGTCGCGCCACGGCGAGCGGATGCGCAGCGGCTGTTTCGCCGCCTGCGCGGCGGCGCGCATCGAGTCGAGCTCCGCGCCGGTGAGATAGCAGCGATAGGCGTGGCCCGCCTCGATCATGCGGTGCGCCACCTCGGCGTGGCGGTCGGCGCGGGCGAACTGATACACCTCCTCGCCGTCCCACTCGAGCCCGAGCCAGCGCATGCCGTTCAGGATGGCCTCGATCGCGGGCTGGGTGGAGCGCGCGCGGTCGGTGTCCTCGATCCGGAGCCGGAAGGTGCCGCCGTGATGGCGCGCGTAGAGGAGATTGAACAGCGCGGTGCGCGCGCCGCCCAGGTGAAGGAACCCGGTCGGTGACGGGGCGAAGCGCGTGACGACGGCGCGCTCGTTGATCTCGGTTGCGCTCAAGCGCGCGTGCTCCCAGGCTGGATGGTCGGATGGCTCGATCGGCCGCGCCCGCCCCTAGCAAAGCCTCTCTCCCGCATCAAATCGCGGCCCAGGTCGGCAACGCTTTGGAACGTTGGCTCGAGGCCGAGCGCGATCAGACATTCCTGTGGTTGCCGGTGGCGTTGGGTGCGGGGGCGGCGGCATGGTTCGTGCTGCCGGAGCGGCACGACTGGCTCGCCCTGATCCTGCTCGCGCTCGGCGTCGCGTCGGCCGCGGGGGCGAGCTGGCGCGGCGGGCGCGTGGCGCCGTTCGCGACGATGCTCGCGCTGGGCGTCGCGGCGGGGACCGGGCTGGCCTGGGCGCGCGCGGGACGGGTGGCCGCGCCCACGCTCGATCGCGCCGCGGTGGTGCGGCTCGCCGGCGCGGTGGAGAAGGTCGAACCGCTGCCCGCGCGCGGGCTGGTACGCGTGACGCTGGGGAGCCTGCGCTGGGAGCGGCCGCCGCGCCGCGCGCCGCTGCGCGTCCGCGTGAACCTGCCGCAGCATGCGGTGCCGGCGACGCTGGGCGGCGGGGCGGGGATGACGCTGCGCGCGCGGCTGATGCCGCCCGCGCCGCCGGCGGTGCCGGGGGCCTATGACGCCGCGCGCGCGGCCTGGTTCGACGGCGTGGGGGCGAGCGGGCGCGGCTTCACGCCCGTCGGCCTGCGCGGCGTGGGGGCGCCCGGCGTGCGTGACCGCCTCACCGCGCATATCATCGCCGCGCTGGCGGGCAGCGCCGGCGGGATCGCGGCGGCGCTGGTGACGGGCGACATGGGCGCGATCGACGACGCCGACTCGCTCGCGATGCGCCGCGCCGGGCTGGCGCATCTGCTCTCGGTCAGCGGGCTGCACATCACCGCGACGGTGGGGATCGTGATGGCGGCGGTGCTGCGGCTGCTGGCGCTGTCGCGACGGCTGGCGCTGACCGGGCTGCTCCCGCTGGTCGCCGCGGGTGCGGGGGCGGGGGCGGCGATCGGCTATACCTGGCTGACCGGCTCGCAGGTGCCGACGATCCGCAGCTGCGTCGCCGCGCTGATGGTGCTCGCCGCGCTCGCGCTCGGACGGGAGGCGCTGACGCTACGCCTGGTGGCGATGGGCGCCCTGGTCGTGCTGCTCGCCTGGCCCGAGGCGGTGGTGGGGCCGAGTTTCCAGCTCTCCTTCGCCGCGGTGGCCTCGATCGTCGCGCTGCACGAGCACCCGCGGGTCCGCGCGGCGCTGCTCGCGCGCGACGAGCCACGGCCGCGCAAGTGGCTGCGCGAGGCGGCGTCGCTGCTGGTGACGGGGGCGGTGGTCGAGCTCGCGCTGATGCCGATCGCGGTGTTCTACTTCCACCAGGCCGGCGCCTATGGGGCGATCGCCAACATCGCCGCGATCCCGCTGACCACCTTCGCGATCATGCCCGCGGTCGCGCTGGCGCTGCTGCTCGACGCGCTCGGCTGGGGCGCGCCGGCCTGGTGGGTGGCCGGACGTGCGATCGCGCTGCTGCTGTGGATCGCCCACACCGTCGCCGCGCTGCCCGGCGCGGTGCGTGCGATCCCGGCGATGCCGCTCGGCGCCTTCGCGACGATGGTGGCCGGCGGGATCTGGCTCACCTTGTGGCGGACCCGGTGGCGCTATCTCGGGGTGGCGCCGCTCCTGGTCGGTGCGGCATGGACGCTGGCGACGCCCGCGCCGGACCTGCTGGTCACGGGCGACGGCCGTCACCTCGCGGTGCGGCAGGCGGACGGTGGGCTGGCGCTGCTGCGCGATCGTGCCGGAGGCTACGTCCGTGACGTGCTCGCGCAGAACGGGGGGCTCGCCGGCGTGCCCGGGCTGCTCAGCGAGTCGCGCGAGGCGCGCTGCAACCGCGACCTGTGCTGGTGGCAGCGCCGTGTCGCCGGGCGCTGGCGCCGCGTCCTGGCGACGCGCAGCGGCTACAATGTGCCCATCGAGCGGCTGGCGGCGCTATGCGCGGCGGCGGACGTGGTGGTGAGCGAGCGACGGCTACCGCGCCGCTGCCGCGCGCGCTGGCTCACGCTCGACCGCGTCGCGCTGGCGCGCACGGGCGGCGTGGCCATCACCTTCGCGGACGAGCGCGTCGTGACGGTCCGGCTGGCGAGAGACGATCACCCCTGGATGGTGGTGCAGGAGATGCCGCAGCACGCTCCCGCGCGCGCAGGATCGCGGGCCCGTTGACACTGGGCGCCACGGCCCCGTCGGCGAAGCGCTCACCGACGCGCGCCGCGGGCGGCCTCTACCGTGCCCGCAGCCCGGGCGCGCCCCCCGGGCTCAATCGTAGCGGCGCAGGATCCCCGCCAGTTTGCCCTGCACGCGCACCTGCGTCGGCGCGTAGCGCTGCGGGTCGTAGGAGCGGTTCGCGGGGTCGAGCCGGATCATCGCGCCCTCGCGGCGAAAATATTTGAGCGTCGCCTCGCTCTCGTCGATCAGCGCCACCACGATCTCGCCGTCGCGTGCCACTTCCTGGCGGCGGATCAGCGCATAGTCGCCGTCGAGGATGGCGGCGTCGACCATCGAGTCCCCCGCCACCTCCAGCGCGAAATGCTCGCCGCTGCCGAGCAGGGCGGCGGGGACGGGCAGGGTGGTCGCGCCCTCGAACGCCTCGATCGGCACGCCGGCGGCGATGCGGCCGTGGAGCGGGATCTCGACGATGTCGTTGGCGGGCACCATCGGCTCGACCGGCGCGCGCTTGGCGGGAACGGCGGCGCGCTTGGGCTCGCCGCGCTCGGGTGCCTTGAGCACCTCCAGCGCGCGCGCGCGATTGGGCAGGCGACGGAGGTAGCCGCGCTCCTCGAGCGCGCTGATCAGCCGGTGGACGCCCGACTTGCTCTTCAGCTCGAGCGCGTCCTTCATCTCCTCGAACGAGGGCGACACGCCGCTCTCGGCGAGCCGGTCCTCGATGAAGCAGATCAGCTCGTGCTGTTTGCGCGTCAGCATGTCCACACTCCTATCGCGAACGGATGCGGAACCTTTATGGAACACCGACGGCCTCGTCAAGCGATAGCGAGGATATCCGCCGAGTCGCCCGCGCGCGCCGCCGCGGCATGCGGCGGGCGCACGATCAGGCAGGTCGAGCGCGCCAGCGTGCGCAGCATCGAACTGTCCTGGATCGTCGAGGCATAGGCGCGGCCCCCGCGCAGCTCGGCGCGCAGATAGTCGCTGCGCTCGCCGTTGGCGGGCAGGTCCTCACCGAGGAGGGCGCTGGTCGTCGTCGGGAAGGGATCCGCCGCGCCGGCGAGATGCGCCACCAGCGGGCGGACGAACAGCAGCGCGGTGACGAAGGCCGAGACGGGGTTGCCGGGCAGTCCGACCACCGCCAGCCCGCCGCGCCGCCCCGCCAGCATCGGCTTGCCCGGGCGCAGCGCGATCCGCCAGAAGTCGAGCGTCACGCCCGCCGCCTCCAGCGCGGGGCGCACTAGGTCGTGGTCGCCGACCGAGGCGCCGCCGGTGGTGACGAGCAGGTCGGCGTCCACCGCGGCGAAGGCCCGGGTGAGCGCGTCGAGCCGGTCGGGCAGGATGCCGAGGTCGACGATCTCGACGCCAGTGTCAGCGAG
The DNA here is from genome assembly GCF_019429525.1 of Sphingomonas folli. GTDB lineage: Bacteria > Pseudomonadota > Alphaproteobacteria > Sphingomonadales > Sphingomonadaceae > Sphingomonas > Sphingomonas folii. The sequence goes on from NZ_JAHXZL010000001.1 coordinate 405,983, forward strand.
CAACGCGCGCAGCAGCAGCCGGTTGGACTCGGGCAGTGCCTCACCCTCGGTGCCGGGCTCGACCAGCTCGTCCCCGGTCGCGGCGAGCGCGACGCGCACCGGCCGCGCCACGTCGACCCGGCCGACCCCGCCGGTCGCCGCCACCGCGAGCCGCGCCGGGGTGAAACGCTCGCCGCGCGCCACCAGCACGTCGCCCGCGGTGAAGTCGAGCCCGCGGGGGCGCACGTTGCGCCCGCGTCGCGCCGGTCCCTCGCCGTCGAGCGCGACATGGTCGTCGTCGCGGCGCGCCTCCTCCTGGACCAGCACGGTGTCGCTGCCCGCCGGCATCACCGCGCCGGTGAAGATCCGTGCCGCCTCGCCCGAGGCGATCTCGCCGGCATAGGGCGATCCGGCGGCGCTCTCGCCGACGACGGTCAGCGGCCCGGGCAGGTCGGCGAAGCGTAGGGCATAGCCGTCCATCGCCGAGACGTCCCGCGCCGGCTGGGTGCGTCGCGCCACCACCGGCGCTGTCGCCCAGCGGCCGAGCGCCTCGGCCAGCCCGACCTCGACCGTCTCGACCGGCGTGCCCAGCGCGAGCACGCGTGCCTGTGCCTCCGCGACGGGCAGCAGCCCCGGCCCCGGCATCGGCGCCATCAGGCGCGCCAGTCGCCCGAGCGCCCACCGCTCTTGGCGAGCAGGCGCACCCCGCCGATCACCATGGCGCGGTCGAGCGCCTTGGCCATGTCGTAGACGGTGAGCAGGGCCACCGAGACCGCGGTGAGCGCCTCCATCTCCACGCCGGTCTTCCCGTCGGTCGCGACCGTCGCGGAGGCGGTGACGCCACCCGCGTCGACCGCGAGATCGAGCGCGACGCGGCTGATCGGCAGCGGGTGGCAGAGCGGGACGAGCTCGCTGGTGCGCTTGGCCGCCATGATCCCGGCGACGCGCGCCACCGCGAGCACGTCGCCCTTCGCGATCGCGCCGTCCCTGATCGCGGCGACCGCCTCCGCCGACATGTCGATCCGCCCGGTCGCGATCGCCTCGCGCCGGGTCACCTGCTTGCCGCCGACGTCGACCATGTGCGCCGCGCCGGCCGAGTCGAGATGGGTGAGCCCGGCCATCTCAGCCGACCAGCGCGCGCGTCGCGGCGGCGACGTCGGGCTGGCGCATCAGCGCCTCGCCGATCAGGAAGCAGTGGACACCGTGGTCCGCGAGCGAGTCGAGGTCGGCGCGCGTGCTCAGCCCGCTCTCGGCGACCAGCAGCGTCCCGGCAGGGGCGCGCTCGGCCAGCTCCCAGCTGCGCCCCACGTCGACCTCGAAGCTGCGCAGGTCGCGGTTGTTGACCCCGATCAGCCGCGAGCGCAGCCGCGCCGCGCGCTCCAGCTCGGCGGCGTCGTGCACCTCGACCAGCACGTCGAGCCCCTGCTCGATGGCGGCGGCCTCGCACTCGGCGAGCAGCGCGTCGTCGAGGGCGGCGACGATCAGCAGGATCGCGTCGGCGCCGATGCTGCGCGCCTCCAGCGCCTGCCACGGGTCGACGGTGAAGTCCTTGCGCAGCACGGGGAGGGCGGAGGCGGCGCGCGCGGCGACGAGATAGTCCTCATGTCCCTGGAAATAGGGCGCGTCGGTCAGCACGGAGAGGCAGGCGGCCCCCGCCGCCTCATAGGCGCGCGCGTGCGCCGGCGGATCGAAGTCCGGGCGGATCAGGCCCTTGGACGGGCTGGCTCTCTTGATCTCGGCGATCAGCGCGTGGCGTCCGGCGGCGACGCTGTGCTCCAACGCCGCCCGGAAACCGCGCGGCGCGCTCTGCGCCGCGGCGCGGGCGCGGAGCTCGGCCTCGCTGGTGGCGGCGCGGCGCGCGCGCACCTCGTCGCGCTTGGTGGCACAGATCTCGGCGAGGATGGTCATGCGTAGGCGATCCAGCGGTCGAGCAGCGCGCCCGCGTCGCCGCGGTCGAGCGCCTCGGCGGCGCGCGCGGCGCCATCGGTGAGGGAGGAGTCGCGCCCGGCGAGGACCAGTGCCGCGGCGGCGTTGACGAGCACCGCGTCGCGATAGGCGCCGCGCTCGCCGCCCAGCAGCCGGCGCAGCGCGAGCGCGTTATAGGCCGGGTCGCCACCGCGGATCGCGAGCGTCGGGTGGCGCGCGACGCCGGCGTCCTCCGGGGTGATCCGCGACGGCAGCGCCACCGCGCCGATCGAGACCACCTGGGTGGGCCCGGCGCCCGAGATCTCGTCGAGCCCCTCCTCGCCGGCGACGACCAGCGCCGCCTCGCTGCCGAGCTGCTCGAGCGCCTCGGCGTAGATCGGGGCATAGTCGGGCCGCGCGATGCCGATCAGCTGGCGCGTGACGTGCGCCGGGTTGGCGAGCGGCCCCATGAGGTTGAAGATCGTGCGCCGCCCGACCCGGCGGCGGATCGGCGTGATACGGCGCATCGCGGGGTGGTGGTTGCCCGCGAACAGGAAACAGATGCCGAGGTCGCGCAGCGTCGCCTCGGCCTGCGCGCCGGCGCGCTCCATGTCGAGCCCCAGCGCCTCGAGCGTGTCGGCCGCGCCCGCCTTGGACGAGGCGGCGCGGTTGCCGTGCTTGGCGACCGGCACGCCGCAGGCCGCTACCACGAGGCTCACCGCCGTGGAGACGTTGAGCGTGTGCTGCCCGTCGCCGCCGGTGCCGCACACGTCGATCGCGTCCGCCGGCGCGGCGATCGGGATCAGCCGCTCGCGCAGCGCGCGCGCGGCCTCGGCGATCTCGACGCTGGTCTCGCCGCGCAGCGCGAGGTGGAGCAGGAAGTCGGCGATCGCCTCCTCGCTCGCGCGCGCGTCGAGGATGTCGGCGAACGCCTGCGCCGCGCTCTCGCGCGACAGGGGGGATGTCGGGTCCGGCAGCAACGTGAGCGTCGTCACGCCGCCGCCCGGGCGCGGTGGTCGATGCCGGCGAGCCGGAGGAAATTGGCGATCAGCGCATGGCCGTGCTCGGTGGCGATGCTCTCGGGGTGGAACTGCACCCCGTGGATCGGCAGCTCGCGGTGGCGCAGCCCCATCACCGAGGCGTCCGCGGCGGTGGCGTTGACCGCGAGGCTGTCGGGCACGTCGGTGACGATCAGCGAGTGATAGCGCGTGGCGGTGAAGGGCGAGGGCAGGCCTTCGAACACGCCGCTGCCGTCATGCTCGACCGGGCAGGTCTTGCCGTGCATGAGCCCGCCCCGCACGACGCGCCCGCCGAAATGCTGGCCGATCGCCTGGTGGCCGAGGCACACGCCGAACAGCGGCCGGCGCGCCTCGGCGCAGGCCGAGACGAGCTCGAGGCTGATGCCCGCCTCGTTGGGCGTGCACGGCCCCGGCGAGATCAGGATCGCGCGCGCGCCGCTCGCCAGCGCCTCGGCCGCGGTCAGCTCATCGTTGCGCACCACGCGCACCTCGGCCCCCAGCTCCATCACGTAATGGACCAGGTTCCAGGTGAAGCTGTCGTAATTGTCGACCACCAGGATCATGACCCCGCCATAACCGATGCGGGGCGCATCGCAACACGTCGCCGCGCCGCGCCGGCGAAAGGAATCTTGCGCGTCGGCAAACAATCGACATAGCCGGGCCATCACCGGCGCGGAGCCAGTGCCTGTCGCACGCGTTGTGGTCAGCGAGGAGAAGGTCGATGCTGCGTAGCTTAGTCGTGATGGTCGCCGGTCTCACGCTGCCGCTCGTCGCCGCCGCGCAGACCGAGAGCGCGGGCGATACCGGGCGGACGCCGCAGCGCGTGCGCAGCGTGACGCTCTCTGGCAACGAGCAATGCCCCAAGTCGCAGGGCGACGAGGTGGTGGTGTGCAGCCGCATCAACCCCGAGGAACAGTTCCGCATTCCCAAGGAGCTGCGCAACACCGCCGAGCCGGCGGCGAAGAACCAGGCCTGGACCAACCGCGTCGCGGTCGCCGACCGTGCCAGCCGGGTCAACGGCGGGGTGCCGGACAGCTGCTCACCGGTCGGCGCGGCGGGTCAGTCGGGCTGCGCGCTCGCGATCAACAACGCCTTCGCCGCCGAGAAGCGCGCCGCCGAGAAGAACGACACGATGATCCCCGGCGGGCGGTGAGTCGCGCGGTGGCGGGACGGAGGGTAACGTCGTCCCGCCTTGCTGCGGGATGACGGCGGCCGCTGGAGCCGGGAGCGATCCCAACCCCTCACTGACCGAGGACTGGTCCGCTCGCCTGCCGGATCGCCTCGCGCGCGGCGGCGAGAAGTGCCCCCGACTTGGCCTCGCACTCGCGCTGCTCCGCCGCGGCGTCGCTGTCGGCGACGATGCCCGCGCCCGCCTGGACGTGGATCATGCCATCCTTGACCACCGCGGTGCGCAGCACGATGCACGAGTCCATCGAGCCGTCGGGCGAGAAATAGCCGACCCCGCCGGCATAGGCGCCGCGCTTCTCCGGCTCCAGCTCGGCGATGATCTGGCAGGCGCGCACCTTGGGCGCGCCGCTCACCGTGCCCGCCGGGAACCCCGCGAACAGCGCGTCGATGGCGTCGTGCTTCGGATCGAGCCGGCCCACCACGTTCGAGACGATGTGCATGACGTGGCTGTAGAACTCGATCCCGTAGCTGTCGGTCACCTGGACCGTGCCCGGCGCCGCGACGCGGCCGACGTCGTTGCGCCCGAGATCAAGCAGCATCAGATGCTCGGCGCGCTCCTTCGGGTCGGCGAGGAGGCGGTCGCGGTGGGCGGCGTCCTCCGCCGCGGTGCGGCCGCGCGGGCGCGTCCCCGCGATCGGGCGGATCGTCACCTCGCCGTCGCGCGCGCGCACCAGGATCTCCGGGCTGGAGCCGGTCAGCGCGAAGCCGGGCAGGTCGAGGTGGTAGAGGAACGGCGAGGGGTTGATCCGTCGCAGCGCGCGGTAGAGCTCGAACGCGGGGAGCGGGAAGGGCGCGGTGAAGCGCTGCGCCAGCACCACCTGGAAGATGTCGCCGGCGGCGATATAGTCCTTCGCCGCCGCCACCATCTCGCGGTAGCGCCCGGCCGGCAGCACCGGCGCGAGCGTCGGCTCGGTGGCGTCAGCCCGCGCGGGCGGGGGCAGCGCCGCGTGCGCCAGCCGCGCCTCGACCGAGTCGAGCCGCTCCTCGGCGCGCGCTACCACCGCGTCCGCGTCGTCGGGGCCGGGCCACACCGGGGCGACGAGGAACAAGGCGTCGGCGAGCCTGTCGAACACCAGCACGACGGTGGGGCGGACGAACATCAGGTCGGGAAGCCCGAGCGAGTCGGCCGGCGCGGCCGGCAGTTTCTCGACCAGCCCCACGGTCTCATAGCCGAAATAGCCGACCAGGCAGGCGAGCGTGCCGGGCAGCTCGGCGGGCACGTCCATCCGGATGCTCGCCACCAGCGCGCGCAGCGCCGCCAGCGTCGGCTCGGCGCAGGGCGCGAAGGCGGCGCGATCGTCGAGCCAGGCCCGGTTGATCTCGGCCCGCTCGCCCCGCGCGCGGAGCACCAGGTCGGGGGCGAGCCCGATCAGGCTGTAGCGCCCGCGCACCGCGCCGCCCTCGACCGACTCGAGCAGGAAGTCGCCGCGGCCCGGCTCGATCAGCTTGAGCGCGGCGGCGACCGGCGTCTCGGTGTCGGCGATGCGACGGCGCCACACCAGCGCGGGGCGGCCTCCCGCCAGCGCCGCGCGCGCCGCGTCGGCGCTACTGCGCCCCACCACCGACCAGATCCTGCTTGAGCTGCGCGATCGCGTCGTCGTAGCGCTTGGCACCCTGCAACTTGGCCACCGCGTTGGCGAACTGCTGCGCGTACTCGGGGCCGATGGCGCGGCCGAGATCGACGCGCGTGGCCTGGATCAGCGGCGGCTGCTTCGTCGCATCGCCCGGCACGACCTGGTCGAGCTTCAACACCAGCCACCCCTTGCCGTCGGGCGACGGCACCGCGCGCGCGCTGCCCGGCGCCATGCTGAACAAGGCGGCGAGCACCGGGTTGACCTGGCCGCGCGCGGTGATCTCGCCGCGCGACGCGCTGACCGGCTGCACCGGCGGCGCCTTCACCCCCGACGCCGAGAGCGCCGCGGGCAGTGCGGCGCCGCCGTTGACCTTCGCCACCAGCGCGCTCGCCGCCTGCTGCGCGGCCTTGGCGGCGCGATCGGCGGTGAGGTCGGCGACGACGCGCGCGCGCGCCGCGGCGAGCGGCACGGGGGTCGGCTGCACCACGCGGTCGAGCGCGACCACCGCGAAGCTACCGTCCTCGCCCAGGTTGACCGTGGTGGGCGTGTCGCCCTCCTCGGCGGCGAAGGCGGCGGCCACGATCGGCGCCATGCCGGGGTCGGCCGGGGTCTGCGGCTTGTCCGGGTCGGTGCCGTTCTGCAGCAGCGCCGGCGTGGTCTGCGCGGCGAGCTTCTGGTCGTTCACCACCTCGGTGATGTTGGCGTTATCGGCGAGCGAGTCGTCGACCTTGTCGCGGATCGCGCCGATCGCCGCCTTCGTCTTGCTGGCGCGCAGCTGGGTGACCAGCTCCTCGCGCGCCTGGGCCAGCGTCTTGCCGGGATCGTTCGTGACCTTGTCGACCCGCGCGACGACGAAGCCGATCGCGCCGCGGACCGGGCCGACCACCGCGCCGCTCGCCGCGGCCGCGATCGCCTGCGCCACCGCGGGCGAGGTCTGGGTCGCGAGCGCGCCCTGGTCGACGCCGGTGATCGTGCGCGGCTCCAGCCCGGCGGCGCGCGCCGCGGCGGCGAGCGGCGTCCCCGCCTTCACCCTGGCGGCGAGCGCGGCGGCGGCCTTCTCGTCGAGCACGGTCACCAGCGTGACGTCGCGCAGCGTCTTGGGCGCGTAGGTCGCCTTGGCGGCGTCATAGGCCTTCTGCACCTCGGCGTCGCTCGGCGTGACCTGGCCGGCGACCTGCTGCGGGCCGACCACGGCGTAGCGGATCACGCGCCGCTCGGCCGTGGTGTAGCGCGCGACGTTGCGTCGATACCATTGCTGCACCTCGGCGTCGCTCGGCGCGGCACCGCCCGGCGCGGCGGGCACGAAGGCGACCTGCCCGGTGCGGCGCTCGAGCAGCAGCGAGGCGTAGGTGAGCGCGAGCTGCTGCGGCACCTGGTGCGCGCCGATCGTCGGCTGGGTGAGGAACTGCACCATGATCTGGCGCGCGAACTGCGCCTGCACCTGCGCGTCGGTGAAGCCGCGCTGCGCGATCAGCCGCTCATAGGCCTGCTGGTCGAACTGGCCGGTCGCGCCGGCGAAGGCGGGGATCGCCTTCAGCTCGCTGCCGATCAGCGCGCGGCTGACGCGCATGCCCTGGTCGCGCCCGAACGTCTCCAGCGCGAGCGCGCTGACGTTGCGGTTGATCACCGCGTCGAGCCCGCCGAGCTGGACGAACTGCGCCATGTCGAGCGTCGGCTGCTCCTGCCGCACCTGGGTGAGCTCGTCGCGCGCCTGCTGGCGGATGTCCGCGGCGGTGACGTTCTCGCCGTCGACGCTGGCGATCGGGTGACCGACCAGCCCGGTGCTGCTCGCCAGCCCGGTCACGTCGCCGGCGGCGAAGGCCAGCGCGATGACGATCAGGACGCCGAAGGTGACGATCACGCCGACCTTGGAGTGGATGAGGCCGCGGAAGAAGGTGAGCATAAGCGAGCGGGAACCGGATCAAGGGGAACGCCGCGTCCTAGGGACAAGCCGAGGTGGCATCAAGCCGCGAGGCCGGTTATCGCGGGCCCGAAACGAGAGGGGGGACGGGATGACGCGTCGCAAGCTGGTCGCGGGCAACTGGAAGATGAACGGGAGCCGCGGCTCGCTCGGCGAGCTGGAGGCGATCGCCGCCGCGGCGCTCGCGACGCCGTCGGTGGACGTGATGATGGCGGTGCCCTTCACGCTGATCCAGCCGGCGTCGGAGCGCGTGCCCGCGCTGATGATCGGCGCGGAGGACGTGCACGAGGCCGACAGCGGCGCGCACACCGGCTGCGTCTCGGCGGCGATGGTGAGAGAGGCGGGCGCGCGCTTCAGCATCGTCGGCCATAGCGAGCGCCGCCACGACCAGCACGAGACCAGCCAGGACGCCTGGGCCAAGTCGGCCGCGGCGCACCGCCACGGCCTGCAGGTGATCCTGTGCTGCGGCGAGACGCTGGCGGAGCGCGACGCCGGCCGCGCCGAGCGCGTGGTACAGGCGCAGATCGAGAAGTCGCTGCCCGAGAATGCCGCGGGTGACTGGCTCACGCTCGCCTATGAGCCGCGCTGGGCGATCGGCACCGGTGCGACCCCGACGCTGGAGGACATCGCCGCGATCCACGCGATCGCGCGCGCCAAGATGCGCAAGCTGATCGGCGACGCGGCGAGCGGGGTGCGTATCCTCTACGGCGGCTCGGTGACGGGCGACAACGCGCGCGCGATCCTGGCGACGCCCGACGTCGACGGCGCGCTGGTCGGCGGCGCGAGCCTCACCGCGGCCAAGTTCGTGCCGATCATCGCCGCGGCAGATGGGGTGTAGCGGGGGGCTGGAACGGCGGGGCGGCGTTACCCGCGCGCTGCCCCGAGGGAGGCGCCGCGGTTCGGTCCAAGCGCTCTCTCTACTCCCGTCATCCCGAGCAGGATGAGGAGGGCGCGCGGCGACGGCGACCGTCACCCCCGACCCGCGCGCCTCAGCCGAACCGCGCCTTCAGCAGCGCATAGGCCGCGCGCAGGCCGTAGGCCTCGCCGCCGCGCGGGCGCGCCGGCTTGGCGGTCGGCCGCCAGGCGAAGGTATCGAGATGCGCCCAAGGCAGCGTCGCCGGCACGAAGCGGCGCAGGAACAGCGCCGCGGTGATCGCCCCCGCGAAGCCGCCGTCGGGGGCGTTGACCAGGTCGGCGACGTCGGACTTGAGCATCTCGTCGTAGCCGCCCCACAGCGGCAGCCGCCACAAGGGATCGCGCACCGTCTCCGCCGCGGCGAGCAGGTCGGCGGCGAGCGCCTCGTCCTGGACGAAGGTGGCGGGCAGGTCGGGGCCGAGCGCGACCCGCGCCGCGCCGGTCAGCGTCGCGAAGTCGATCAGCAGGTCGGGCGTGTCCTCGACCGCGCGCGCCAGCGCGTCGCCCAGGATCAGCCGGCCCTCGGCGTCGGTGTTGGTGTTCTCCACCGTCAGCCCGAGCCGGGTCGCCAGCACGTCGCCGGGGCGGAAGGCGCTCCCGGAGATCGCATTCTCCACCGCCGGGATCAGCACGTGGAGCCGCACCTTGAGCCGCGTCTGCATCACCAGCCCGGCCAGCGCGAGCGCGTGCGCGGCGCCGCCCATGTCCTTCTTCATCAGCCGCATGCCCGCGGCGGGCTTGATATCGAGCCCGCCCGAGTCGAAGCACACGCCCTTGCCGACCAGCGCCACGCGCGGGTGCGCCGGGTCGCCCCACAGCAGCTCGATCAGCCGCGGCGCGCGATCGCGGGTGGCCGCCTGGCCGACCGCGTGGATCATCGGATAGCCGGTCGCGAGCGCGTCGCCGCGCGTGACCGTGACGGTCGCGCCGTGCGCCCGCGCCAGCGAGTCCGCCTCGGCCTCCAGCTCGGCGGGGCCGAGATCGCTCGCCCCCGTGTCGACCAGGTCGCGCACGCGCGCGGTCGCGGCGGCGAGCCGCACCGTCTCGTCGATCGCGCCGACATCGTTGGTCAGCAGCACGCGCGGGCGCGCCGGCTCGAGCTTGCGGTAGCGCGCGAAGCGGTGCTGCGCGAGCAGCCAGCCGAGCCCCGCGGCGCCGAGCGTCGCGTCCCCGGCGAGCCGGTAGCTCCCCTCCGGCAGGGTCTCGCCGAGCGAGGCGATCCGCCACGGCGACACGGGCTGCTCGTCGCACACCAGCAGCGCGGCCCAGTCCTCCGCGCCCTCGCCGGGCAGGATCGCGCGGTCGCCGGCCTTGCCCGTCACGCGTGCCGCGGCCGCGGCGGCGCGCGCGCGCGGCGGCTGGACGGCGAGCCAGGCGTCATAGGCCTCGGGCGGGACGACGTGGAGCAGCCGCGCGGGCTGCCCGCGATCGGGCTGGAGGAGCGCGGAGAAGTCGATCATCGCGCGACCAAAGCAGGACTTGGCCGCGCGCGCAACGCGCGGTTCCCTTCGCCGGGCGGGCACCTTACATCGCCGCCATGACCACGCACACGACTCGCATGCTGATCCTCGGCTCGGGCCCGGCCGGGCTCTCGGCGGCCATCTACGGCGCGCGCGCCGGCATGGCGCCGATCGTCGTCCAGGGCATCCAGCCCGGCGGCCAGCTCACCACCACCACCGACGTCGAGAACTATCCCGGCTTCCGCGAGGTGATCCAGGGCCCCTGGCTGATGGAGCAGATGCAGGCGCAGGCCGAGCATGTCGGCACGCGGCTGATGTGGGACACGATCGTCGCGGTCGACCTGACGCGTCGCCCGTTCCGGCTGATCGGCGACGGCGGCGACGTCTACGAGGGCGAGGTGCTGGTGATCGCCACCGGCGCGCAGGCCAAGTGGCTCGGCCTCGACAGCGAGGACGCGATGAAGGGCAAGGGCGTCAGCGCCTGCGCCACCTGCGACGGCTTCTTCTACCGCGGCAAGAAGGTGGCGGTGATCGGCGGCGGCAACACCGCGGTCGAGGAGGCGCTGTACCTCACCAACCATTCCGACGACGTCACGCTGATCCACCGCCGCGACTCGCTACGCGCGGAGCGCATCCTGCAGCAGCGGCTGTTCGCACATCCGAACGTGACGGTGCTGTGGAACAAGGAAGTCCGGCAGTTCGTCGACGGTGGCGGCAACGCCGGCCTCGTCGCGCTGGAGCTCGAGGACACCCGCACCGGCGAGCATTCGCGGCTCGACGTGGACGGCGGCTTCGTCGCGATCGGCCATCATCCCGCGACCGAGCTGTTCCGCGGCCATCTCGCGCTCGACGAGGACGGCTATATCGCGGTGGAGACCGGCTCGACCCGCACCAGCGTGCCCGGCGTGTTCGCGTGCGGGGACGTGATGGACAAGGTGTATCGCCAGGCGGTGACCGCGGCGGGGACCGGCTGCATGGCCGCGCTCGACGCCGAGCGCTACCTCGCCGCCGCCGAGTTCGCCGAGGTCAGCGAGGCGGCGGAGTAGGGGTTCAGACCAGCGCCTTGCCCGCGACGAAGCGGGTCAAGGCGCCGAACGTCTCGAGCATCTCGCCGTCGACCTCATCGTCCTCGATGACGATCCCGAGCCGATCCTCCAGCTCGGTGAGCACGCCCGCGACCGCCATCGAGTCGAGCTCGGGCAGTGCGCCGAACAGCGGCGTGTCGGCGCGGAAGGCCTCGACTCGCTCGGGCGCCAGCGCGAGCACGTCGGCGAGCACCGCGCGCACCGTGGTCTCGACCTCATTCATGCCTTCCGGGACCACGCTGCCTCCTCGCTCGCGCCGCGGCGCGCGGCGATGCGCGCGGCGTTAGGCGGCGGCGCGGCGGAGCGCAACCGGGGGGTCGGCGGGAAGGGTTCGGCGCGAGGCTCCGGGTCCCTACCAGCGCGGCGGCACCGTGACGGCGCCAGGCTCGTCGGGTGCCGCCGCGCTATGAGACGGTCGCGAATGCCCCTCATACCCACCGTCATCCCGGACCTGCCCCGGCATGACGGGGAAGGTCGCGGTGACCCACGCCACCCTGGCCGCGGCGAGGCAGCACCGCGGACGCTACTGTCCGCGCGCGATCCGCTCTAAGGGCTGGCGTCATGGTCCCGCTCGATCCCGTCCCGCTGCCGATCGACCACGTCCTGCGCGGCGCACCCGACGCCGCCGCGCTGGTCGATCGCGCCGGCGTCCTGACCTTCGCCGCGGCGGAGGAGACGGTGGCGCGGCTCGCCGGCTGGCTCGCGGCGCGGCGACTCGACCCGGGGGCGCGCGTCGCCACCTGGCTGCCCAAGACGCGTGCGGCGTGCTGGATGCCGCTCGCCGCGGCGCGCGCCGGCCTGGTCCACGTGCCGATCAACCCTTCGCTCAAGCGCGCCCAGGTCGCGCACATCCTCGCCGACAGCGGCGCCGCGCTGCTGCTCACCCACGCGCCGCGCGCCGCCACGCTGGAGGGTGACGTGCCCGCCGGCTGTGCGCTCCACCTCGACGTAGGGGAAGGCGACGCCCTGCCGCGCTCCGCCGCCGATCCCGACGCGCTCGCCGCCTTGCTCTACACCTCGGGCTCGACCGGGCGCCCCAAGGGCGTGATGCTGAGCCATGCCAACCTCTGGCTCGGCGCGATCAGCGTGGCGGCCTATCTCGCGCTCACCCCCGCGGACCGCGTGCTCGGCGTGCTGCCGCTCAGTTTCGACTATGGCCAGAACCAGTTGCTCTCGACCTGGGCGGCGGGGGCGAGCGTGGCGCCGCTCGACTATCTGACGCCGCGCGACGTGGTGAAGGCGGTCGAGCGCGTCGGCGCCACCACGCTCGCGGGCGTGCCGCCGCTGTGGGTACAGCTGCTCGAGGCCGACTGGCCCGAGGCGACCGCCGCGCGGCTGACTCGGCTGACCAACTCGGGCGGCGCGCTCACCCCGGCGCTGGTGCGGGGGCTGCGCGCGCGCTTCCCCGCGGCGCGGCTCCACGCGATGTACGGGCTGACCGAGGCGTTCCGCTCGACCCAGCTCGACCCGGCGCTGATCGACGACCATCCCGAGTCGATCGGCCGCGCCATCCCGTTCGCCGAGGTGCTGGTGGTCCGCCCCGACGGCACCCGCGCCGCCGCGGACGAGCCGGGCGAGCTGGTCCACGCCGGGCCGCTGGTGGCGCAGGGCTATTGGCGCGATCCCGAGCGCACCGCGGCGCGCTTCCGCCCGGCGCCGGCGTTCGCGCGATCGGGGGGCACCGCGGTCTGGTCGGGCGACACGGTGGTGGAGGGCGCGGACGGGCTGCTCCGCTTCGTCGCGCGCGCCGACGAGATGATCAAGACCGCGGGCAACCGCGTCAGCCCGCAGGAGATGGAGGAAGCGGTGACCGCTGGCGGCGAGACGAGCGAGGCCGTCGCGCTCGGGGTGGCGGACGCGCGGCTGGGGCAGGCGATCCTGGTGGTCGCGCGCGGGGACGGGAGCGTCGAGGCGGCGCTGCGCGAGCGGCTGAAGCGCGAACTGCCCGGCTTCATGCAACCCGCGCGCATCGTCTGGCGGGCCGAGCTGCCGCGCACCGCCAACGGCAAGCTCGATCGCGCCGCGCTGCGGGAGGAACTCGCGTGAAGCCGACCGGCCCGCTGCCGCCCGCCTTCGCGCACCAGCGGGGCGCGCTGACGATCGCGGGCGAGGACGCCGCCGCGCTGGTGGCGGCGCATGGATCGCCGCTGTTCGTCTATGACATGAGGGCGGTCGCCGCGCAGGTGGCGCGCTTCCGCGCGGCGATGCCGGCAGCGGTCGGGCTGCACTATGCGATCAAGGCCAATCCGTTCGCGCCGCTGCTGGCGGTGATCGCACCGCTGGTCGACGGGCTCGACGTCGCCTCCGCCGGCGAGCTCGCCCGCGCGCTCGCGGTGAAGCCCGCCGCCGCGGTCAGCTTCGCCGGGCCGGGCAAGCGCGACGACGAGCTGGCGGCGGCGATCGCCGCGGGGGCGACCCTCAACGTCGAGTCGTTGGGCGAGGCGCGGCGCGCGCTGGCGATCGGGGAGCGGCTCGGCGTGGCACCGCGCGCGGCGGTGCGGGTCAACCCCGACGTCGAGCTGCGCGGCTCGGGGATGAAGATGGGCGGGCGCGCCTCCCCCTTCGGCATCGACGCCGACCACGCCGCCGCGGCGGTCAGGCTGCTGGTCGAGGGCGGCGCGACGTGGCGCGGTCTCCATATCTTCGCGGGCAGCCAGGCGCTCGACGCGGGCGCGGTGATCGAGACCCAGGGGGCGACCCTGGCGCTCGCGGCGCGGCTGGCGGACGAGGTCGGCGCGGCGCCGCCGCTCGTCAATCTCGGCGGCGGCTTCGGCGTGCCCTATTTCGCCGGCGACGCGGCGCTCGACGTCGAGCGGGTGGGCGCGGCGCTGGGCGAGGCGCTCGAGCGGCGCGCGGACGTGCTCGCGGGGAGCGACTTCGCGCTCGAGCTCGGGCGCTGGCTGGTGGCGGAGGCGGGGGTGTATCTCACCCGCGTCGTCGACCGGAAGGTGAGCCGCGGCGAGACCTTCCTCGTGGTCGACGGGGGGCTCCACCACCAGCTCGCCGCCTCGGGCAATTTCGGCACGGTGGTGCGGCGCAACTACCCGATCGCGGTGGCGGGGCGGATGGGCGCGGCGGGCGAGGAAGAGGTGAGCGTGGTCGGCTGCCTCTGCACCCCGCTCGACCGGCTCGGCGACCGCGTGCTGCTGCCGTGCGTCGCGGAGGGCGAGGTCGTGGCGCTGTTCCTCGCGGGGGCCTACGGCCTCACCGCCAGCCCGAGCGCCTTCCTCGGTCACCCCTCGCCGGGGGAGGTGGTGGTCGGCTGAGCCATCACGCCGCGGTCAGCACCCGCCTGGTCCAGGCGTCGAACAGCTGGGGCCAGTGCGATCCCGGCAGCTCGGGCGGGAGATAGGCCGGCCCGAAGCCGTGCCCGCCCTGCTGGAAGAAGTGCGCCTCCACCGGTACCTGCGCCGCCTGGCAGGCGGCGAGCATCGCCATCGGCTCGCTCACCGGCACGGTGGTGTCGTCGAGCGCGTGCGCGATGAAGATCGGCGGCGTGTCGCGGCGCACGCGCCGATCGGTGTCGAACCGCGCCGCCGCGCGCGCGCCGATGCGCATCCGGTCCCCCGTGATCACGGGATAGACCAGCCCGGCGAAAGCGGGGCGCGCCTCGCCCGAGTCGGCGTCGTCGACCGGTTGGTACACCGGGTCCATCGAGGCGGTGGCGAGGCTGGCGGCGAGCAACCCGCCCGCCGAGAAGCCGATCGTCCCCAGCTTGGCGGGATCGATGCCGTAGCGTGTCGCGCCGGCGCGGATCAGCCGCATCGCGCGCTGCGCGTCCTGGAGCGGCACGTCCTCGCTCTCCAGCCAGCCCTCGCCCGGCAGCCGATAGGCCAGCACGAAGACGGTGACGCCGAGCGGGTTGAAGGTGCGCGCGACGTTGATCCCCTCGTTCTCGACCGAGAGGAAACGATAGCCACCGCCGGGCATCGACAGCAGCGCGCGGCCGTCGGGCCGGCGCGCGCGATAGACGCCGACGACCGGCTCGGCCACGCCGCGCAGGTGCAGCTCGCGGCGCGGCGCGGTGCCCTCCATGCGGTTGTCGGGCGTGGGCAGGCGGCGCGGCGCGTTGGGCGGCTGCCGGGGCCACAGGCGGAAGCTCTCGGCGGGCGGCCAGGCGGTGGCCGGCGTCGTGCCCTGCGCGAGCGCGCGCGGCGCCGCGGCGAGCGTCGCCAGCCCCGCGGATGCGCCCATCATCGTGCGCCGATCGATCCGCATCTGCCCGCTCCCATCGCCATCGCGTGTGCGCGCGAGTCTATGGGAGGGCGGAGTGCGTAGGCAAGCGGCCGTCGCGCGCGGGATCGTCGCGCCGGATGGTTCACGCGGAGGCGCGGAGGCGCGGGGGCGCAGAGACGTCATGTTCGAGGGAGGCGACCGGGAGATCTCGACCCGTTCGATGTGGATGGGCGCGTTCGCCGGGAGTCTCCTCTCGGCGTCTCCGCGCCTCCGCGTGAACCATCCGTTCCAAGCGACTCCGACACGAGAAGGCCCCCGCCGGATCGCTCCGACGAGGGCCTTCTCGCGTCAGCCGCTTACCGCCTCAGGCGAACAGCTTCGCCCAGGCGCGCGTCGGGCGGTCCTTCCACAGCCCGCGGTGGTAGGCGTCGGACGCGAGCAGCGGCATCACCGAGCCGGCCTCGGCGAACACCATCTGCTCGATGCCGGTGTTGACCTTGCCCCAGCTCGCCGCCTCCTGCAGCGTCGACGACGAGCAGGCGCCGTCGCGCACGTCCGCGACGGTGATCTGCACCGCATATTTGTGCACCGCGACGTCCTCGTGGCCGAGGATCTCGGCGCACACCACGGTGTCCTGGATGAAGTTCTTCGGCACGCCGCCGCCGATCATCAGCAGGCCGGTGGTGCCCGCCTTGATCTTGATCTCGGTGAGCTCGCGGAAATCCGCCACCGCGTCGATCATCAGATAGGGCTTGCCCGCCTTGGCCGAGTCGACCTGGTGCTTGACCAGCCCGAAGCCCGCCGAGGAGTCGACGAACGCCGGGCAGAAGATCGGCACGTCATGCTCATAGGCGAGCTTGACCAGGCTGTTCTCCTTCTTGCCGTGCTCGACGAGATACTTGCCCATCTCGCGGATGAAGGCGCGACTGGAATAGGCCTTGGGCTCCAGCGACTCCGCGATCTCGAAGATCGTGTGGTCGACGTTCTGGAGCGCCTCCTCGTCGATGTACGTGTCGTAGATCCGGTCGATATAGAGCGATCGCAGCGTGTCGTCGTCGGGGATCTCGAGCGCCTGATAGTGTTTGTGGCCGAGGCCCTCGAAGAAATCCATGTCGACGATGGTCGCGCCGGTGGCGACGATCACGTCGACCATGTTGTTGCGCACCAGCTCGGCGTACAGGTCCATGCAGCCGCCGGCCGAGGTCGAGCCGGCGATCACCAGGCACACCGTGCAGTCCTTATCGGCCAGCATCTGGTTGTAGATCTTGGTGGCGCGGCCGAGATCGCGGCTGGTGAAGCTCATGTCGCTCATCGCGTCGACGATCGGGCGCGCGTCGAAGCTCTTGATGTCGACGTGCTTGACCTGCTTCGACAGCAGCTCCGCCTTGCGCGTGTCGTTGATCTTCGCCTGGTCGTCCGAGGTGGCGAGGGTGTCGGTCATGGGGTGCTCCCACTGTGGTATTGCACGTCGTTCACGGGGACGCGGAAACCCATCTGGCGGCGGCGCGCCGCTGCGCACCGCCGCCAAGGTCCTGAAGTCGTAAGGTTACAGCTTAACGACGTTGCTCGCGACCGCGGGTTCCACCACGGTGTAGAGCGACTCCATCGGCTCGTCGGTCGCGATCACCGTCTCGTCCGAGCCGAAGCCGTTGAACGCGGTGCGCATCGCCGCGCCATAGGCGCCCAGCATGCCGACCTCGACATAGTCGCCGACCGCGATGTCCGCCGGGAGCGGGAAGGGGCCGGGCATATGGTCGAGGTCGTCGCAGGTCGGACCCCAGAAGCTGAACGGATGATCGCGGACGGTCGACTCCGGCTCGCGCAGCAGCGCGACCGGGTAGCGCCAGCCGATGTGCGCCGCGTCGAACAAAGCGCCATAGGCGCCGTCGTTGATGTACAGCTCCTCGCCGCGGCGCCGCTCCACCCGCACCACCACCGAGCTGTACTCGGCGCAGAGCGCGCGACCCGGCTCGGCCCAGAGCTCGGCCGAATAGCTGATCGGCAGGCTCTCGAACGCGCGGTGGATCGTCTCGAAATAGCGCTCCAGCGGCGGCGGGGTCATGCCCGGATAGGCCGAGGGAAAGCCGCCGCCGACGTCGATGACGTCGACCGTCACCGCCGCGCCGACGATCGCCTGGCGCACGCGCTCCATCGCGTTGGCATAGGCGTCGGGCGTCATCGCCTGCGAGCCGACGTGGAAGCAGATGCCGAGCGCGTCCGCCACCTGGCGGGTCGCCAGCAGCAGCTCGCGCGACTCATCCGGCGCCACGCCGAACTTCGACGCGAGGCTGAGCTTGGAATGCTCCGACGAGACGCGCAGCCGCACGCACAGCGTGAGGTCCGCCGCGCCGCGGGTGGCGCGCACGATCTTCGCCAGCTCTTCCATGCTGTCGAGCGAGAAGGTGCGGACGCCGTGCGTGAAATACGCCTCGGCGATGGCCTCCTCGGCCTTCACCGGGTGCATGAAGCACAGCGTCGCCTGCGGCAGCGTGCGCGCGACCAGCCGCACCTCGGCGATCGAGGCGACGTCGTACGTTGTCACGCCGTTGTCATACAGCGTGCGTAGCAGCTCCGGGCTCGGGTTCGCCTTGACCGCATACATGGTCCGGCCCGGGAACTTCTCCGTGAAGAAGCGGGCGGCCCGCGCCGCGGCGTGCGGACGAACGATCGTCACCGGTTGGACCGGGTGACGGGCGGCGATGTCGATGGCCCCGGCGACGGAATCGGCGGGGACGGTCGAGAGGGGCGCTAGCCCCAGCGCGCGATGATGCTGGTGCAACTCAAGGGACCTCCAATTGCCTTGCGGCATACGGTGACAAAAAGCTGCCTTGCGGTTGGAAGTCCCATGGGGCAGCGGAGGCGCGAATTAGGATCGCCGTGTCGCCTTGTAAAGTGGTTCGGTGGACGAAAGGTTCAAATGTGACTCTTTTGCGACAGCCGACCCGGGCGGGGGTGCGAGACGCCGCCGCCAAGATCGCCGCCATCCTCCCGCCCACCCCTATTTTCGTGCGTGAAATCAACGGGATAGATGTGGCGCTGAAGGCGGAGTCACTGCAGCCGATCGGCGCCTTCAAGGTGCGCGGCGCGTGGCATCGACTGACCGCTTTTGACGACGAAGCGAGACGCAGGGGCGTCGTGGCGTTCTCCTCGGGCAATCACGCGCAGGGTATCGCCTGGGCGGCGCGCCGGCTCGGCATCGCCGCGACGATCGTGATGCCCGCGGACGCGCCCCGCGCCAAACGCGAGTCGACGCTCGCGCTCGGCGCCGAGGTGGTCGACTATGACCGCGCCACGCAGAGCCGCGAGGTGATCGCGGCTCGGCTCGCCGAGGCGCGCGGCGCCACCCTGGTGCCCAGCTTCGACGATCCCTGGGTGATCGAGGGGCAGGGCAGCGCGGGGGTCGAGGCGGCGCGTCAGCTCGAGTCGCTCGGCCTGCCCGCGCCGCGGCGCGTGGTGGTGCCGTGCGGCGGCGGCGGGCTGGCGGCGGGGCTCGCGCTGGCGCTGCCCGACGCGGCGATCACCGTGGTCGAGCCCGAGGGATGGGACGACATGCGCCGCAGCCTCGAGGCGAGCTGGATCGAGCCGGTCGGTGCCAACCCGCCGCCCACCGCCTGCGACTCGCTCCAGACCCGGCAGGTGTCGCCGCTGACCTTCGACGTGCTGTCGCGGCGCGACGCCAGCGGGGTGGCGGTGAGCGAGCGCGAGGTGCGCGACGCGCAGCGCTGGGCGGCGGCGCAGCTGCGGCTGGTGATCGAGCCCGGCGGCGCGGTGGCGCTGGCGGCGCTGCTCGCCGGCCGGGTCGCGGCCGAGCCGGGGACGCTCGCGATCCTGTCGGGCGGCAACGTCGACGCCGAGGCCTATGCCGCGGTGCTCGCCGGCGAGCGGGTCGAGGTAGCGGCGCCGCGTGAGTCGGTCGAGCCGGCATGACCCCCGCGTTCGGCAGCATCGCCGCGGCCGCGCCGGCGCTGGCGATGCTGGGTGCGCTCGCGTGCCTGGTCGGCGGGGGCTATCTGATCGCGAGCCGGCGCGACCGCATCAAGGGCGCGCTGATGCTGGTGATGGCCGCGGTGCTGGTCGGCAACGTGCTGATCTGGGTGGCGTGAGCGCGGCGGTGCGGCGCGAACGTCGCGAAGGTTGAGTCGCCGCGCGTCGGAGCGCTGGCCGACGGTTGGCTCGGTCAGGGGTGAGCTGAGACCGGGCCGCATCGGCGCCGCTCACCGCCACCGCGGTGGCGTAGGACAGCGCTGACGCACACCCCAGATCCTCCCCGCTCGCGGGGAGGGGGACCGCCGGCCGCAGGCCGGTGGTGGAGGGGGCTCTCCACGAGCGCAGCACCTGCGGAAGCTCCCCTCCACCATGCCGCGCATGGTCCCCCTACCCGCCAGGCGGGGAGGAGCTTGGCGGCACCCTCACTTGATCGGCGAGTTCGGGTCCAGCCGCATGTCGAGGTAATTGTCGACCGAGCGCATCAGGTCGTCCATCTCGTGCTCGAAGAAATGGTTGGCGCGCGGGATCACGTCGTGGTGGATCGTGATGTGCTTCTGCGTGCGCAGCTTGTCGACCAGCTTCTGCGAGGCGAGCGGCGTCACCACCTCGTCCTCGGCGCCCTGGATGATGATGCCCGACGAGGGGCAGGGCGCCAGGAAGCTGAAGTCGAACATGTTGGCCGGCGGCGCGATCGAGATGAAGCCGCGGATCTCGGGCCGGCGCATCAGCAGCTGCATGCCGATCCACGCGCCGAACCCGAAGCCCGCCACCCAGGTGGTCTGCGCCTCGGCGTGGAAGCTCTGCACCCAGTCGAGCGCGGCGGCCGCGTCGGACAGCTCGCCGACGCCGTTGTCGAACACGCCCTGGCTCTTGCCGACGCCGCGGAAGTTGAAGCGCAGCGTGGCGAAGCCGCGGCGCTGGAAGGTCTTGTAGAGCTCCTGCACGATGCGGTTGTTCATCGTGCCGCCCGCGTTGGGGTGCGGGTGGAGGATCATCGCGACGGGGGCGCGCGGGCGGGGCGCAGGGGCGAAACGGCCCTCGATGCGGCCTTCGGGTCCGGGAAAGATGACTTCGGGCATGGTCACTCGTCTGGAGGCCGGGCGTTGGGCCCGGCGAGAAGCGCGCTATATAGGCCGCGCGCCCGATAATGGAACGATTGGTTGACCGACCCCCTGTCCCCGCCCGACGCGTCTCCCCCGGATGAGCCGGTGTACCTCGATCACGCCGCGACCGCGCCGCTGACCCCCGGCGCACGCGCGGCGACGGTCGAGGGGCTGGCGCGCTGGGCCAACCCGTCCTCGCCGCACGCCGCCGGCCGCGCCGCGCGCGCCGCGCTGGAGCGCGCGCGCGGCGCGGTGGCCGCCGCTCACGGCTGGCGGCACGAGACGTTGTTCACCAGCGGCGCCAGCGAGTCGCTCGCGATCGCGCTGGGCCGCGCGGTGGCGTCGCGACGGGTGGTGAGCGCGGTCGAGCATGACGCGGCGCTGCGCGCGGCGGGCGCGGCCGAGGTGCTGCCGGTCGACTCGCTCGGCCGAGTCGACCCGTCGCGCATCGGCGACGTCGCGGACGCGGTGGTCGCGGTGCAATGGTGCAACAGCGAGACCGGGGTGCGCCAGCCGATCGCCGCGATCGCCGAGGCGGTGCACGCGCGCGGCGGCATCCTGCTGGTCGACGCGGCGCAGATGCCCGCCTCGGACTCGCTCGCGGCGCACGCCGATTTGGTCGCGCTGTCGGCGCACAAGCGCGGCGGCCCGCCGGGGATCGGGGCGCTGCTGGTGCGCGACCTCGCGCTGCTCCACCCGAGCGGCGGGCAGGAGCGCGGCTATCGTCCCGGCACCGAGAATCTGCCTGGCGCGCTCGGCTATGCCGCCGCGCTGGATGAGGTCGAGCCTGACCACGCCGAGCTGCGCGCGCACCTCGACGACCTGATCCGCCGCTCGGGCGGCGAGATCGTCGGCGAGCGCGCCGAGCGGCATCCCGCGATCGGCGCCTATCGCATGCCCGGCGTCGCCGCGGCGGCGCAGCTGATCCGCTTCGACCTCGACCGGATCGCGGTCTCCGCCGGCAGCGCCTGCGCCAGCGGCAGCCTCAAGCCCAGTCACGTGCTGCGCGCCATGGGCTGGGGCGAGGAGGCCGCGCGGGAGGTGGTGCGCGTGAGCTTCGGCCGCACGACGACGGTGGCCGAGGTCGAGCGCTTCGCCGCCGCCTGGCGCGCGGTGGCGCGGACGCGGCGGTTCGCGGCATGATCTATCTCGACTATCAGGCGACCACCCCGCTCGCGCCGGAGGCGCTCGACGCGATGCTGCCGTGGCTGCGCGACCAGCACGCCAACCCGCACTCGCCGCACCGGCCCGGCCGCGCCGCGCGCGCCGCGGTGGAGCTGGCGCGCGACCGCGTCGCGGCGCTGCTGCCCCGGGGCGGGCGGGTCGCCTTCACGGGCGGCGCGACCGAGGCGCTCAACTGGGGGATCAAGGGCGCGCCGCCGGGCCGCGTGGTGACGGTCGCGACCGAGCACGCCGCGGTGCTCGACAGCGTCGCGGCGCGGGGCGACTCGATCGTGCTGCCGGTCGGGCGCGACGGGCTGGTCGACCTCGCCGCGGCCGAGCGCGCGATCGTGCCCGGCGTCGCGCTGGTGGCCGCCATGGTGGTGAACAACGAGATCGGCGTGATCCAGCCGCTGGGCGCCCTGGCGACGTTGGCGAAGCGCGCGGGCGCGCTGCTGCTGTGCGACGCGGTGCAGGGCTATGGCCGAGTCGCGATCCCCGACGCCGCCGATCTGGTCGCGGTCTCGGCGCATAAGGTCCACGGGCCGAAAGGCATCGGCGCTCTGTGGATCCGCGACGGCGTGACGCCCGCGCCGCTGCTCCACGGCGGCGATCAGGAAGGGGGCCGCTCGGGCACGCTCTCGCCCGCCCTGTGCGCCGGCTTCGGCGCCGCGGCGCTGCTGCTCGCCGAGCGGCGCGACGCCGACGCCGCGCATGTCGAGCGGCTGTGGCAGGTGGCACGCGAGCGGCTCTCCGGCTGGACGGTCAACGGCCGCACCGACGCGCGCTACCGCGGCAACCTCAGCGTGCGCCGCGACGGCGTGGACGTGGCGCGGCTGATGAGCGACGTGCGCGACGTCGCTTTCTCGGCGGGCTCGGCCTGCGCGAGCGGGTCGGGTCGGAGCAGCCACGTCCTGCGCGCGCTGGGGCTGAGCGAGGGGGAAGCGCGGGCCACCATCCGGCTCGGCTTCGGCCGCTACACGCGCGCGGAGGAGCTCGTCGACGCGCTCGACCGGCTCGACGCCGCGGCGCGCGCGCAGCGGATCGCCGCGTGAGGGTGCGGTTCGGCGAGGGCGCCGCGCTGCGCGAGGTCGAGGCGCTGCCGGGCGAGCGGCTGCTCGACGTGGCGCGGCGCGATGGCCAGCCGCTGGAGGGGACGTGCAACGGCGAGCTGGCCTGCGCGACCTGCCATGTCATCGTCGCGGCGGAGGATTTCGACCGGCTGCCCCCCGCGAGCGAGGAGGAGGAGGACATGCTCGACCTCGCGCCCGGCGCGCGGCGGACCAGCCGGCTCGCCTGCCAGATCGTGCTGACGCCGGCGCTCGACAAGCTTTCCGTATGCTTACCAGGGGGTTCAGGATAGATGCAGCGCCGCTCCGCGATAGTCCTCGGACAGGGACATGTGAGGAGTGTTGCACATGAAGTGGATGACTCTGGGACTCGCCGGCGTGCTCGCGGCGAGCTCTCTGGCGCCGGCCGCGGCGGAGGCGCAGCGCTGGCGCGACGATCGCGGCTGGCACGATGACGGGCGCCATCGCGGCTGGGATCGCCACGACCGCCGCTGGGACCGCGACCGTCGCTGGCGCGACGACCGCCACTGGCGCGGCGACGGCCGGCGCTACGGCTGGAACGGCTATGGCCGCGACCGCGGCTGGGACCGCGGCCGCACCGTCTGCCGCTGGCAGGACGGCCGCTACGGCCCGGTGAAGCGCTGTTTCCGCGTGCGCGGCTGACCCGGGCTTGATCGCGCCGCCCGGCTCCGCCATATGGCGCGCGGGAGTCGGGCGGACGTGGTCGTCGCCAACCTGGTCAGGTCCTGACGGAAGCAGCCACAACGATTTCGCCGCGGGTCGTTCCGGCTCCCACCGCGCTGCCGCCGAGAGGGTCGCCGCTGGCTGACGGGCGGCGGGCGCGTCCGGCGGCGCCGTGGCGCTTGTTCCCGCGATCACCCCGTCTCCAGCGTCATCCTGAGCTTGTCTCAGGATCCACCGTGCCGCGACAGCTATGGTGCCGTAGAGGCTGATCCATCTGATGTGAACCAGCGGGTGCTCCTGCGGATGCAGGAACCTAGTGTCATGAGACTCTTGCCTGTGGCCCTGGGCTCTGGCGTTCGCCGGAGCACGGATCAATGGAGGTGGATCAGGCACTAGACCGCCGGAGAAGCGGCGTCTTCGAAGACATTGCAGACTTCGTCATCCCGGCCTCGAGCCGGGGTTCAGGCGCCCTAGGAGCCGCGCGCGGCACCATGGATCCCGGGTCAAGCTCGGATGACAAAAACGTGTGAAAGGTCCCGGACGAAGGCGGCGTGGGAAGCGTGTAAAATCGACGGCAGGGCAGGCGCCGCAGTCGTAGGGGCCGCGGTGCCGTGGATCCTGAGACGAGCTCAGGATGACGCCGGCCGGTGAGGGCGACACGCCGGCGGGTGAGGGCGACACCTCGGCCGGTGGCGGGCGACACGCCGTCGGTTGGGGGCGATACCTCGGCGGGCGGGGGCGACGAGTCGCCGCGCCGCACCCGCATCCTTCGACAAGCGCGCGCCCGCGCCCTATATCCTGCGGCGATGGCCGAATCCCTCGATCTCGAGACCCCGCCGCCGCCAGCGGGCGCGCAGCCCTATCGCGTGCTCGCGCGCAAGTACCGGCCGCAGTCGTTCACCGCGCTGATCGGCCAGGACGCGATGGTGCAGACCCTCGCCAACGCGATCAGGCGCGACCGGATCGCGCACGCCTTCCTGCTCACCGGGGTGCGCGGCGTCGGCAAGACCTCGACCGCGCGGCTGATCGCCAAGGCGCTCAACTGCGTCGGCCCGGACGGGCAGGGCGGGCCGACGATCGACCCGTGCGGCGTATGCGAGCCGTGCCGGGCGATCGCCGAGGGCCGCCACATCGACGTGATCGAGATGGACGCCGCCAGTCATACCGGCATCGACGACGTGCGCGAGATCATCGAGGCGTCGCGCTACGCCGCCGTGTCGGCGCGCTACAAGATCTACATCGTCGACGAGGTCCATATGCTGTCGAAGGCGGCCTTCAACGGGCTGCTGAAGACGCTCGAGGAGCCGCCCGCGCACGTGAAGTTCCTGTTCGCCACCACCGAGGTGAACAAGGTGCCGGTAACGGTGCTGTCGCGCTGCCAGCGCTTCGACCTGCGCCGCATCCCCGCCGGTCTGCTCGCCGAGCATTTCGCGCGCGTCGTCGAGGCCGAGGGCGCGCGGGCGGAACCCGAGGCGCTGGCGCTGATCGCGCGTGCCGCGGAGGGCTCGGCGCGCGACGGCCTGTCGATCCTCGACCAAGCGATCGCGCACGCCGATCTCGCCGGCGGCGGGGTGAGCGCCGACGCGGTGCGCGAGATGCTCGGCCTGTCCGACCGCGGCGCGGTGCGCGACCTGCTGGGGATGGTGCTGGCGGGGGACTCGCCAGGGGCGCTCGCCGCGCTGCGTCGCCAATATGATCTCGGGGTCGACCCGCTCGGCGTGATCCGCGCGCTGCTCGAGGCGGTGCACGGCGTCACCCAGGTGAAGGTCGGCGCGCCCGACGACCCGGCGCAGCCCGCCGAGGAGCGCGCCGCCTATCGCGATTGGGCGGACAAGCTCTCCTTCCCGCTGCTCCACCGACTGTGGCAGCTGTTCCTCAAGGGGCACGAGGAGGTGCAGCGCGCCGCGCTGCCGATCGAGACCGCCGAGATGGCGCTGCTGCGCGCGATCCACGCCTCGACGCTGCCCGATCCCGGTGAGCTGGCGCGGCGGCTGGCGGCCGGGACGATGCCGGCGCCCGCCGCCGCGGCCCCGCCTCCGCCGCCCGCGCCGCCGTCCCCGGCGGATCGCGTGCCGAGCGAGTTCGCGGGCGTGCTCGCGCTGCTCGACGAGCTCAACAAGCTCGAGCTGCTCGTCCGGCTGAAGCGCGGTGCCAGTCTGGTCCGCTACGCCCCGCCCGAGATCGTGCTGAGCGGCGCGCGCCCGCTCTCCACCGACACGCTGACCGAGCTCGGCGCGGTGCTGCGCGAGGCGACCGGCATGCCGTGGAAGATCGCGGTCGCCGACGCGCCGGGCGCACCCACGATGTTCGAGGCGGAGCAGGACGCGGTGCAGGCGCGCCACGACGCCGCGCGCGCGCACCCGATCGTCGCGGCCGCGTTCGCCGCCTTCCCCGACGCCGAACTGATCGACCCCAAACCAGCCAAGCGGAGTATCACGTGAAGGATCTCAACGACATCCTGGCGATGGCCCAGAACGTCCAGAACGAGCTGCAGAAGGCGCAGGAGAGCCTCGACACGATCGAGGTGGAGGGAGTCGCCGGCGGCGGTCTGGTCAAGGTCCGCGCCTCGGCCAAGGGGCGGATCATCGGCGTCGCGATTGACGACTCGCTGATCGTGCCGTCGGAGAAGCAGATGCTCGAGGACCTCGTCGCCGCCGCGTTCAACGACGCGCGTACCAAGGCGGACGCGGTCTCCTCGACCGAGATGTCCAAGATGACCAGCGGCCTGCCGCTGCCGCCGGGGTTCAAGCTGCCGTTCTGAGACCCGACAGGAGGCCGTGCCGCCGGCGGTGATCGTCGGCGCAGGCCTCGGCGACACCGCGGGCGAGGCCGGTGAGGCGAGCGGCTCCGCGGCGCTGAGGGACCTCCTCTCGCCGACGTCATCCTGACCTTGTTTCAGGATCCACGGTGCCGCGCACCTAGGTGCGGAGGCACTCGCGCGACGATGAGTGTCGGACCTTGACCGGGGTGACGCCAGTGACGTGGGAGAGGTCGCGCCCGGGCCGCCGCGCGTCGACTCACCGTAGGCAGGCGTCCAGTCCGTCGCGCCGCACCACACCGACGTAGCGCGCCAGCCGGTCGCCGTGGCGGCGGACGAAGCCGCTCGGGTCGATCGCCGCGCGCTTCTTGGGCAGCGGCAGCACCGCGGCGATCCGCCCCGCCTCGACCGGGGTGAGCCGCTCGGCCGAGTGGCGGAAGTAGCGGATCGACCCGGCCTCGACGCCATAGGTGCCGATGCCCGTCTCCGCGACGTTGAGATAGACTTCCATGATCCGGCGCTTGCCCCAGATCGTCTCGATCAGCAGCGTGAACCAGGCCTCCAGCGCCTTGCGGACATAGCCGCCGCCCTGGAACAGGAAGACGTTCTTGGCGGTCTGCTGGCTGATCGTCGAGCCCCCGCGGATGCGCTTGCCCTCGGCATTGTGCATGGCCGCGCCAGCGATGGCGCGCCAGTCGAAGCCGTGATGGGTGCAGAACCGGCTGTCCTCGCCCGCGATCGCGGCACGCGGCATGTCGGGGTCGATCGCGGCGAGCGGGCGCCACGCCTTGGTGACCCCGCGGCCGGCGACGAGGTCACCCGCCATGGTGAGCGTGAAGGGCACCGGCACGGCCGCGTAGAGCAGCACCCAGGCGACCGACACCAGGACGAAGCCGAGGAGGAGCTTGAGCAGGAGCCGAAAGAGGCGGAACATGCGTCGCTTGGTAGCGGGCGCGGGTGGCGGTGAGAAGGCATGGCGGAGGGCGGTGCCCGCCGGTGGCCCGGCGGCCGATGGTCCGGCCGTCATCGGCTTCCGCGTCTCCGGGACGGCGGATGACGCGCCAGGTCAGCGGTGGGGGGAGCTCGTGGCGCTCAGGTCGTCGCACGGCGCGCGTCCGTGCGCCGGCGGACGCCGGAGCCCAGGGCCGCGAGGGTGACGAGCGGGGACCCGGGCTCCTGCTCGCGCGGGAGCGCGGCCTCTTCGGCGCCCGCCGTCATCGCCGACCGCCGAGCCTCACTCCTCCCCCAGGATCGCCTTCGCCGCCGCCAGGCCCGTCGCATAGGCGCCGTGCGCGGTGGAAAAATCGTGCGGCGAGCAGGCCTCGCCGGCGAAGAAGAGCCGCGAATCCACGGGCGCCGCCAGCACCGCGCGCGCGCCGGCCTGGCCGATCGCGGCGTGCGAGTAGCTGCCGCCGATCCACGGCTCGTGGCGCCAGCGCGTCGCGACGACCGGGTGGAGCCGCGCGCGCCACCCGCTCCCGAGCAGCGCGACCAGCTCGTCGACCACGAAGGCGGCGGCGTCCGATTCCTCGAGCGTGTCGGCGGTCGGGCCGCCGAGGAAGCTCTCGATCAGCGGGTAGCCGAAGGGAGAGAGGCGGTGGCTCGCGGTATCGGCCGAAAAAGGGTTGCCCATCAGGTGCGAGTCCGCGGGCCAGTCGGGCCGGTCGACGCGGAGCATCACCTTGTCCGCGACGCCGAGCGGCAGCCCGGCCGCGGCGTCGAGCTTGTCGGGCAGCGGCGGGTCGAAGACGATCGCGCCGCGCGCCAGCACCGGCGTGGGGACGGCGATCACGACCGCCGCGGTCTCGATCGTCCCGCCCGCGCACGCGACTCGGACGCGTGCGCCGCGATGGTCGACCCGGGTCACCGCGCTGCCGAGGCGCACCGGCAGGTCGCGCGCGTGGTCGGCGATCAGCGTGCCATAGCCCTCGCGCACCGCCCAATTATCGTCGGTCGCGGCATCCTCATAGGCGAGCCAGTCGTGGAGCGACACGTCGTCGATCGCGGCACCGTTGGCGAAGCGCGAGATCGCGTCGAGCAGCGGGCGCCAGCGGTCGTCGCGCGGGACCACCGCGCCGAGCGCGCGGTCGGGCGCGTCGGCGAGCGCGCGCGCGGCGTCGGTCATCCGCTCGCGCGCGGCGTTGGCGGCGCGGTGATCGGCGCGCGCGAAGCCGAGGTCGCGCCACTGCTCGCCCCAGCGCGCGGTGTCGGTGGCGACGGAGAAGCCGCGCGCGCGGGCGATCGCCGCCCAGGGATTGCGCCCGGCGGAGTGGAGCCAGCCGCAGCCGAGATCGACGGTGGCGGCATCGATGGTGAGGCTGCGCGCGCGCCCGCCGAGCCGGTCGCCGGCCTCGAGCAGCAGGACGTCGCGCCCGGCGTCGTGCAGGTGGCGTGCCGCGGCGATGCCGGCGGCCCCGCCGCCGACGATCACCGCGTCCGCGCCCGATCCCACGTCAGGCGGTCAGCAGTCGCTTCTCGCCCGCCAGCCGCATCATCGCGCGCTGCAGCTTCTCGAACGCGCGCACCTCGATCTGGCGGACGCGCTCGCGGCTGACGCCATAGACCTGGCTCAGCTCCTCCAGCGTCTTGGGATCGTCGGTCAGGCGCCGCTCGGTGAGGATGTGCTTCTCGCGGTCGTTGAGGTCGGCCATCGCGTTCACCAGCATGTCGTGGCGGACGTCGGCCTCCTGCTGGTCGGCGACGATCTTGTCCTGCAGCGGCGCGTCGTCCTGCAGCCAGTCCTGCCACTGGCCCTCGCCGTCCTCGCGCATCGAGACGTTGAGCGAGGTGTCGCCGCCCATCGCCATGCGCCGGTTCATGCTGACCACGTCGGCCTCGGTCACCCCCAGGTCGGTGGCGATCTTCTGCACGTCCTCGGGGCGCAGGTCGCCGTCCTCGAAGGCGTCGAGCCGCGCCTTCATGCGGCGCAGGTTGAAGAACAATTTCTTCTGCGCCGCGGTGGTGCCCATCTTCACCAGGCTCCACGACCGCAGGATGAATTCCTGGATCGAGGCGCGGATCCACCACATCGCATAGGTGGCGAGGCGGAAGCCGCGGTCGGGCTCGAACTTCTTCACGCCCTGCATCAGGCCGATATTGCCCTCGGAGATCAGCTCGCTGACGGGTAGGCCGTAGCCGCGATAGCCCATCGCGATCTTGGCGACGAGGCGCAGGTGGCTGGTGACCAGCTGCGCCGCCGCCTCGGTGTCGCCGTGCTCCTGGAAGCGCTTGGCGAGCATATATTCCTGCTCGGGCGCCAGGATCGGGAATTTCTTGATCTCGGCGAGATAGCGGTTGAGGCTCTGCTCCCCGCCGAGCGCAGGGATCGTCGCCGGGACGTTGCTGCGTGCTGCCATGATCCTTGATCTCCCTTCCTGGCGGGAAGCGCGGCGGTGACCGGACGAGTGCCGGGCGGTGCGCGCTTCGAGCCTATACGACGAGGTGACTGAACAGTTCCTGCATGTCCCGCGGCATCGCACTGTCGAACGACAGCGTGGCACCGGTGATCGGGTGGATGAACCCGAGGCGGGCGGCGTGCAAGGCCTGGCGACGGAAACCGAGCGTTTCGATCACGCCGCGATGTGCCTGTTTCGTTCTACCATAGACCGGGTCGCCCAGCAAGGCGTGGCCGAGCGACGCCATGTGCACGCGGACCTGATGGGTCCGCCCGGTCTCGAGCCGGCACTCGACCAGCGCGGCCTCGCGCAGCGGCTGGAGCAACGCGTAGTGGGTGACCGCGCGCTTGCCGCCCGCGACGACCGCCACCTTCTTGCGGTTGGCGGCGGAGCGCGCCAGCGGCGCGTCGACGCTGCCCGCCGCCGGCACGGGCCGCCCGTTGACGATCGCGCGGTAGCGCCGGTCGATCGTGTGCGCGGCGAACTGCTTGGCGAGCCCCTCGTGCGCGCGGTCGGTCTTGGCCGCGACCATCAGGCCCGACGTGTCCTTGTCGATGCGATGGACGATCCCCGGCCGCGCCACGCCGCCGATCCCCGACAGCGAGCCGCCGCAATGGTGCAGCAGCGCGTTGACCAGCGTGCCGTCGAGATTGCCCGCGGCGGGGTGGACCACCAGCCCGGCGGGCTTGTCGACGACGATGAGGTGCTCGTCCTCATAGGCGACGACGAGAGGGATGTCCTGCGCCTCGTTGTGCGCCGGGGCGGGCGCGGGGACCGCGACCGCATAGGCCTCACCCGCGCGCGACTTGCGCGACGGGTCGCGCACCGCCGCGCCGTCCTGCGTCACCTGGCCCGCGTTGATCAGCACCTTGAGCCGCTCGCGCGACAGCGTCGGCACCGCCTCGGCGAGCGCGCGATCGAGCCGCCAGCCGTCGGCCGTGGGCGCGATCGTCGCGGTGATAGTGGAAACCCCCCGATCCATCGGTCCATGCTATGTGGCGACGATGATCGAGATTTCAATCCGGCTGCGTGACGAACTCGTGGCCGCCGCGGCCGCCAGCGCGGACGAGGTGTGCGGCCTGCTGCTCGGTCGCGGCGCGCGAGTGGAGCGCGCGCTGCCGTGCCGCAACGTCGCGGCGACGCCGGCGACCCGCTTCGAGCTCGACCCCGCCGCGCTGCTCGCCGCGCACCGCGCGGCGAGGGCGGGCGGGGCGGCGGTGCTCGGTCACTATCACTCGCACCCCAGCGGCGACGCGCGGCCCTCGCCGCGCGACGCCGCCGACGCCGCGCCCGACGACAGCCTGTGGCTGATCGTGGCGGGCGGGGCGGTGACGGCGTGGCGCGCGGTGGCCGACGGCGCGCTCCACGGCCGCTTCGACGCGGTGGCGATGCGCGACGGCGGTTGCGAAGCCGGCGGCGACCCGCCACAAGGCGGCGCCACCCGCGCGGAGTAATCCCCCGACATGACGATCAGCCC
The DNA here is from genome assembly GCF_019429525.1 of Sphingomonas folli. Classification (GTDB taxonomy): domain Bacteria; phylum Pseudomonadota; class Alphaproteobacteria; order Sphingomonadales; family Sphingomonadaceae; genus Sphingomonas; species Sphingomonas folii. The sequence goes on from NZ_JAHXZL010000001.1 coordinate 436,840, forward strand.
GGTCGACTTCGCCTCTCTGCTGTGCTCGCGCCTGTGCCACGACCTGTTGTCGCCGGTCGGGGCGCTCAACAACGGGCTGGAGTTGCTCAACGACGAGACCGATCCCGAGATGCGCGCGCGCTGCCTCGAGCTGCTCAACGAGAGCGCGCGGGTCTCCGCGAACAAGCTCAAGTTCTTCCGGCTGGCGTTCGGCGCCGCGGGCGGGTTCGGCGAGCGCGTCGACGTGCGCGAGGCGCGCCAGGCGGTGGAGGGGCTGCTCGGCGACAACAAGCGGCTCCAGCTGCAGTGGCTGATCGCCGAGCCCGAGCTGCCCAAGGCGGCGGTGAAGGTGCTGCTCAACCTCGCGCTGATCGCGGGCGACACGCTGGTGCGCGGCGGCACGGTGACGATCGGGGTGGAGGAGAGCGCCGAGACCACCGAGATCGTGCTGCGCGCCGAGGGGCCGCGGCTGGTGCTCGACCCCGAGTTGCGCGCGACGCTGACCGACGGCGCGAACGGCGCGGCGATCACCCCGCGCGCCGCGGCGGCGTTCCTGGTCAACACGATCGCGGCCGAGGCCGGCGGCTCGGTGATGGTGAGCGACGCGGTCGACGGGACGTTGCTGTTCGGCGCGGCGCTGCCGAATAGGTAGACGGCGGCCCTGCTGCTCAGACCGGTGAGTTCTGCCACCAAGTCGTTGTGCCGACGAGTGGATCAACTGGCCCGCGACGGCGCTGCCAGAACAACGCGCGAACATTCGTCGCCCTAGAATGATCCTGCATCCGATCGTGCGGATGTGAGATTAATCTGGGGCAAGATCATGGTACGACCGACAATGACGGGCGCCGCGCTGGCGCTGGCGCTAATGCTCAGCGCCTGCGGCGACGACGGCAAGAATGCCAAGGCGTCCTCCGCGGCCAGCAGCAGTAAGTCTGGAACGACGAGCCCGACACCGACGCCGTCGCCCACGCCGCGGACCTACTCGTACGACAAGGCTGCCAACCTCACGATCGATCGGACCTTCACGGGATATGATCGCTTCTCGTCCGCGGCCGTCGATGGCAAGTTCAAGACCGTAGACTTCTCGTCGTCCGACAGCGCCGTCACTTCGTTCGTGAGAAGTGACAGTAAGATCACCTTCGCTGACAGCTCGGATCTTCCCAACGGCGGAGTATTCTCTTTCCCCGGCATCAGTGGCGGTTCAGGGATCCACATCCAGAGCGGCGGGCGGTTGGTGGCGCTCGAACTGCCGGGCGAACTGTCATCGTACCAATATTTTCTGTTCGCCGAGTATGCTGACGCCGGGACCTATCGTCATTTCGTCATCGGCGCGCCGACCAACCCGGCCGAGATCAATGGGACGGGGACGCTTACCTATTCCGCTCTGATCGGCGAAGAATTCAACAAGTCCGGCGTCAAGCCAGCGCCGCTGACCGTCGACCTGGCGAAGAGCATCGTGTCCGGCACCGTGCCGCTCATCCAGGATGGCGGCAAGGCGACGGATGTCACGCTCACCGGCTCGATCGATGCGACGAAACATATCAAGGGCACGCTGCAGAGCAGTGACGGCAAGCTGACGGGCGAGTTCAGGGGCCGGCCGTTCGGGCCGGGTGGCAAGGAGCTGGCGCTCGTCGTCGCGCTGAAGAAGGAGGACGGCACGCTCGCGTCGACCCGCCTCACGGCTACTCTGAAGCAATGACGTGGCGGCGCGGCATCGACGGGCCCGGTGCCGCGCCTCCCTCAGTAAACACCCTTTTAACCGCCGCCGTGTCATGCCGCGCTCGCCGACAGGACGCGACGGGGCCGCATGGACGATCTGCTGCAGGAATTCATCGCCGAGACGCGCGAGACGCTCGAGGCGCTCTCGGGCGAGATCGTCGGCTGGGAGGCCGATCCGAGCGATCGCGCGCGGCTCGACTCGATCTTCCGCTTCGTCCACACGATCAAGGGCAGCTGCGGCTTCCTCGACCTGCCGCGGCTGGCGCGGCTGAGCCACGCCGCCGAGGACGCGCTCGCCGCGGTGCGCGGCGGTGACCGCGTGCCCGACAGCGCGCTCGTCAGCGCCATCCTTGCGATCATCGACCGGATCGGGGACCTGGTCGAGGCGATCGACGCGGGCGAGTCGCTCGACGACGGCGGCGAGGCGCTGCTGATCGCCGCGCTCGACGCCGCGCCCGCCGCCACCGGCGCCGTCGCGCCGAGCACGCCCGCGCTGCCCGACGCCGCCGCGCTCGCCGCCGCCGCGCAGCGCCCCGGTCACAAGCGCTCGGTCCGGCTCTCGGTCGACCTGCTCGACCGCATGATGAGCGGCGTCTCCGACATGGTGCTCGCGCGCAACCAGCTGGCGCGCCACCTGCGCCAGATCGAGGACCCGCGGCTGGAGGCGATGCTGGAGCGGCTCAGCCTCTCGGTGGACGAGCTGCGCGACACCGTCACGCGCACGCGGATGCAGCGGGTCGAGGCGCTGTTCTCGGCGCTGCCGCGGCTGGCGCGCGACTCCGCCGCCTCGCTCGGCAAGTCGGTGACGCTGGTGATCGAGGGCGGCGACGTCGAGCTCGACCGCGAGATGATCGAGCTGCTGCGCGACCCGCTCGTCCATATCGTCCGCAACGCGGTCGACCACGGGCTGGAGGACCGCGCCGACCGCATCCTCGCGGGCAAGCCCGGCACCGGCGAGTTGCGCGTGGTCGCGCGCCAGGCCGGCAACCTCATCATCATCGACATCGTCGACGACGGCCGCGGCGTCGACACCGACCGGCTCGTCGCCAAGATCCTGCGCGACCAGCCGTCGCGCGCCGCCGAGCTGCGCGGGCTCGACGAGGAGGCGCGGCTGCGGCTGATCTTCGAGCCCGGCCTGTCGTCGCGCGACGAGGTCACCGCTCTGTCGGGGCGTGGCGTCGGGATGGACGTGGTCAAGGCCAATGTCGAGCAGGCCGGCGGGCGCATCTCGCTGGTCAACCGGCCGGGGCAGGGGCTCACCGTCTCGCTCGAGGTGCCGCTGACGCTCGCCATCCTCAACGCGGTGCTGGTCGACGCCGCGGGCACGCGCTTCGCGGTGCCGCGCCAGTCGGTCGACGAGATCGTCGCGGTCGACGGCGGCGCGGTGCGGGTCGACCGTGTCGGCACCGGCTCGGTCGTGCTGCTGCGCGGCCAGCGGCTGCCGATGGTCGCGCTCGGCGACCTGCTCGACCGTGCGCCCGCCGAGCCGCCGCGCTATCTCGCGATCGTGTCGCTGCGCGAGGGCCGCTTCGCGCTCGCGCTCGACGGCGTGCGCGACACGCAGGAGCTGGTGGTCAAGCCCGCCGCGCCCGCGGTGATGCGCGCCGGCATCTACGCCGGCCAGATGCTGCCCGACGACGGGCTGCCGATCCTGCTGCTCGACTGCTCCGGCATCGCCGCCAAGGCCGGGCTCACCTTCGAGCAGGCGCAGGTGCAGGTCACCGCCGTCGCCGCGGCCGAGGCGGTACGCGCCCTGCTGTTCCTCGACGTCGACGGCGAGCGCCGCCTGATCGTGTCCGACGCGGTGGACCGGATCGAGAAGGTCGCCGCCGGCGCGGTGCGCGCGCTCGCGGGCGGCACCTGGCTGACGGTCGACGGCCGCTCGGTGCCGGTCTGGGCGGGGCAGGGGGTCGTCGCCGAGACCGTGCGGACCGTGCTGCGGCTCCAGGCCGACGGGCTCGAGCTCGCCTATCCGGTCGAGGAAGCGATCGAGATCGTGCCGCTGCCGAACGACCTCGCCCCCGCCGCCGACCCGCACGGCGTGATCGCCGGGCTCGCGGTGATCGCGGGCGAGCCGCTCGAGCTGGTCGACCCGCTCGCGCTGTTCGGCGCCTTGCCGGTCGCGACCGAGCGTCCGCTATGTCTGCTTCACGGCAGCGAGGGGGCGTGGATGGAGGCTTTCCTCAAGCCGACGATCGAGCAGGCCGGCTACAAGGTCGTCCGCGCGATCGCGCCGGGCCAGCGCGCCGCGGTGGCGCTGGCGATCGACGAGGAGGCGGACAGCGCGCCGACGCCCGCGCTGCGGCTCAGCCGCACGCGCGGCCAGCCACTCTACCGTTACGACCGCGGCGCCCTGATCGCCGCGCTGAAGGAGCATCGCGCATGATCGGATCGCTGCATTTGGTGGCACGGATCGGCGGCTGCGGCGTGCTGTTCGACGCCGAACGGGTCGACTCGGTGGTCGAGGTCGGGGCGGTCGTGCCGGCGCCCGGCGCGTCGGCGGCGGTGATCGGGCTGGCGGCGATGCGCAGCCGCGTCGCCACCGTGCTCGACGTGCGCGCGCTGCTCGGCGTCGCGCGCTGCCCGGAGGAGAAGCGGCGCGAGGGCGGACGCGCGGTGGCGACGATCGTCGACGGTCACCTCTACGCCATCGCGGTCGACTCGCTCGAGGACGTCTCCACCTTCCAGCTGGGTGCCGCGCCGGCGGGGCTCGACACCGCGGGCGACTGGGATTTCGTCACCGGCATCGGCGAGGGCCAGCACGAGACGCTGCTCGCGCTGGACGTCGACCGGCTGGTGGTGCGAGCGAGCGCGCTGGTCTGATCCGCCGCTGGCGGCGACGCGAACCGCGGGCCGACCCGGCTCTGGCCACCATGTGTCGCGTGTAGCACCTCGCGGCGTCACTCTCTCCCGCGCTTTCCCGGGCGACCCGGCGGCGCCGTGACTGTCCGAACTCGGCCGCGCGGCGCCGAGCGGCGGAGCCACGTCGCGTCCGAAAGCATTGTGGTAGCGGTACCTCTCGTGCCATAGCGGCGCCTCGCCCGTACGATCTGATAAATCACGCTAGAGGAGGAGAGGGGTGAGGGGTCGGTCGGCTGCCATGCTGCTCGCGCTCGTCGCGGCGCCCGCGGTGAACGTTCTCGCGGCGCCGTCGGTGCGCTATCACTGGCGCAACGTGACGGTCGGCGGCGGCGGGTTCGCGCCCGGGATCGTCTTCAGCCGCGCCGAGCGCGGGCTCGCCTATCTCCGCACCGATATGGGCGGCGCCTACCGCTGGGACGCCGCCGACCGCCGCTGGGTGCCGCTCCAGGACGACACCGCCGAGCCGAGCTACATGGGCGTCGAGAGCGTCGCGCCCGATCCGATCGACGCGGACCTCGTCTATCTCGCGGTCGGCATGAGCGCGCGCGGTCCCGCCGCCATCCTGCGCTCGAGCGATCGCGGCGCGCACTGGCGCACCACGCCGGTACCGTTCGCGATGGGCGGCAACGAGGACGGGCGCGGCCTGGGCGAGCGGCTCGCGATCGACCCGCACCGGCCTGCGACCCTGCTCTTCGGCTCGCGCCACGACGGGCTATGGCGCAGCGACGATTCCGCCGCGACGTGGCGCAAGGTGGAGAGCTTCCCGCTCGCCGGCCTGGGTCACCCCGACCGACCGCGCACCACCCACGGCGGCCTGTCGTTCGTGCTGTTCGACCCAGCGCGCCGCGGTCGCGTCTATGTCGGCAGCGCCGATCCCGGCGCGCAGCACCTCTACCGCTCGGACGACGGGGGCGTCACGTGGCGCGCGGTTCCCGGCGGCCCGCGCGCCGCGCTGCTCCCGGTCAAAGGGGCGGTCGGCGGCGACGGCGCGGTGACGCTCAGCTACAGCGACGCCATCGGGCCGAACGGCGTTACCGACGGCGCGGTGTGGCGCTACGACCCCGGCGCGGACACGTGGCGGGACGTCACCCCGCCGCGCGCCGCGGGCGAGGTGCCGGGCGGCTTCTTCGGCGTCGCGGTCTCGGCGCAGGACCCGCGCGTGATCGCGGTGAGCACGGTCGATCGCTACCGGCCGGTCGACACGGTGTGGCGCTCGACCGACGCGGGCGCCCGTTGGGACGAGCTGTGGCGCCGCAGCACGCGCGACGTGAGCGCCACCCCCTTCCTCGACTTCGACGGCGCGGCCAATTTCGGCCATTGGATCGCGGGGCTGGCGATCGACCCGTTCGACGCGTCCCACGCCGCCTATGTCACCGGCGCGACCGTCTATGCCACCGACGGCTTCGCGCGGCCGGGGACGATGCGCTGGGCGCCCTGGACCCGCGGGATCGAGCAGACCGCGATCATCACGCTGGTGAGCCCCACCGGCGGCGCGCCGCTGGTGTCGGGCTTCGGCGACCTCGGCGGTTTCCGCCACGCCGACCTGGCGCGCTCGCCCGCGCACGTCCATCGCACGCCCTTCCTCACCAACACGAACGCGCTCGACTATGCCGGCGCGGCGCCGCTGGTGCTGGTGCGCAGCGGCAACACGCACAAGCCGGTGGTGCCCGACACGTCCCTGGCCTGGTCGCGCGACGGCGGCGAGGCGTGGACGCCGCTCCGCCTTCCCACGAGCGAGACGACACCGCGCCCCGACGGCACGCCCGCGCGCGCGCAGACCGGCAGCGCCGCGATCACCGTCTCGGCCGACGGCGCCACCTTCCTCGTCGAGAGCGACCGCCCGCTGCTCACGCGCGACCGCGGCGCGAGCTGGCGCGCGGTCGCCGGGCTGCCGGTCGGCGCCCGCGTCACCGCCGACAAGGCCGACGCGCGGCGCTTCTACGCGGTCGACGGCGAGCGCGGGCGCGTGCTGCGCAGCGACGACGGCGGCGCGACGTTCGCGGCCGCGGCGGGAAGGGGGTTGCCCACCGACCTGTCGGGCGCGCGCGCGATCGGGCGCGAGGCGGCCAACCCGCTGGTGGCGGTGCCGGGGCGCGCCGGCGCGCTGTGGCTGCTGGTCGCCGGCACGCTCTACCATTCGGAGGACGCGGGCGAGCGCTGGGCCCGCGCGACCGGTGCGGCGCAGATCGACCGCTACGGCCTCGGCAAGGCGGCGCCGGGCAGCGACTGGCCCGCGCTCTACGCGGTCGCGACGGTCGACGGCACGCGCGGGATCTATCGCTCGACCGACGGCGGCGCGCGCTGGGTCCAGCTCAACGACGCCGCGCATCGCTGGGGGCTGCGGCTGCGCGTCATCAGCGGCGATCCGCGGCGCTACGGCCGGGTCTATGTCGGCACCGACGGCCGCGGCATCATGTACGGCGATCCGAAGGGGGAGAGCGAATGACGGGACGGTGGGGACGACGGGCGCTGCTCGCCGCGGCGGGCGCGGCGGTGCTGGGCGCCACGGGGGCGAGCGCGCAGGGCGCGGCGCCGCTGCCGCGGCTGGTGAGCCGCGACGGGCATCACGCGCTGCTGGTCGACGGCGCGCCCTTCCTGATGCTCGGCGCGCAGGTCAACAACTCGAGCAACTACGCGTCGGCGCTGCCCGACGTCTGGCCGGTACTCGATCGCATCCACGCCAACACGGTCGAGGTGCCGATCGCCTGGCAGCAGGTCGAGCCGCGCGAGGGCGAGTTCGACCTCTCTTTCCTACAGACCCTGCTCGACCAGGCGCGCGCGCACGACAAGCGCGTGGTGCTGCTGTGGTTCGGCACGTGGAAGAACACCGGCTTCGGCTACACGCCCGACTGGGTCAAGCTCGACAACCGCCGCTTCCCGCGGATGAAGACGCGCGACGGCAAGGATCATAATGTGCTCACCCCGCTGTCGCGGGCGACGCTGGCGGCGGACCGGCGTGCCTTCGTCACGGTGATGGAATATCTACGCGACCACGACCAGCAGCATACCGTGGTGATGGTCCAGCCCGAGAATGAGACCGGCAGCTACCGCAACCCGCGCGACTATGGCGCAGAGGGGGAACGGCTGTTCGCGCAGGCGATCCCGCCCGCGCTGGCCAAGCGCACCGGCAGGCGCGGCACCTGGGCGCAGGCGTTCGGCGCGCAGGCCGACCGCGCCTTCAACACCTGGTACGTGGCGTCCTACGTCAACGCGATCGCCGAGGCGGGGAAGAAGGCCAAGCCGCTGCCGATGTACGTCAACGCCGCGCTCGCCGGCCCGTCGAACGTGCCCGACCCCGACGGCGTCGCGAGCGGCGGCCCGCAGCAGGACGTGCTCGACATCTGGAAGGCAGCGGCACCTGCGATCGATTTCCAGGCGCCCGACATCTACGACCGCAAGAGCGCCAACATCGTCCAGTACCTCGACAGATACGCGCGGCCCGACAATGCGCTGATGGTGCCCGAGATCGGCAACGCGCGCGAGTTCGCGCGCTTCTTCTACGCCGCGCTGGGCCGCGGCGCGATCGGCTACGCGCCGTTCGGCATGGACTCGACCGGCTATTACAATTTCCCGCTGGGCGCCAAGGCGCTCGACGCCGAGACGCTCGACGCGATCGCGCTGCCCTACGCGACGCTGGCGCCGATCGCGCGCGACTGGGCGCGGATCGCGGCGTCGCGCCCGACCTGGGGCGCGGCCAAGCCCGACGACGGCGCGGCGGTGTCGACCGTGATGGGCGCGTGGAAGATCGCGGCGAACTGGGGCGAGTGGCAGTTCGGCATGCGCGAGTGGACCTGGCTCAAGGCCGCCCCCGCGCCCTGGGCGGATCAGCCGGTCGGCGGCGTCGCGGTGGCGCAGCTCTCCGACGACGAGTTCCTGCTGGTGGGCGACCACGCGCGGGTCACCTTCTCCGCGGCGAGCGGCGAGGGGATGATGGTGCGGGTCGAGGAGGGCAGCTTCCGCGACGGCAAATGGGTGATGACGCGCGTGTGGAACGGCGACCAGACCGACTATGGCCTCAACCTGGTCGATCGCCCGCAGGTGCTCAAGGTGACGATGGGACGCTATCGCTGAGGGCGGCGGTGGTGGATGTCACCATCCGCCGCCGCCCCGGTCGTAACCCGGGGCCCGGTTGGGACCCCGTCGTGGGACATACGGCGGTGATCCACCTGGCCCCCGGCGTCCGCCGGGGCGGAGCGATGCTACCCGCCTCGCGCTCCTGTCCCGACCTCCGTCCCGCGCGCGCCTCGCGACGGGACGAGCCGAGCCCCCTCGGCCTAGACGCGACGTTGCAGGCGCATTACATACCGGCCGTTATGGAATCCACTGCCACCGCCTGTTCCGCCGTCAAGGGCCGCCCGCGCGAGTTCTGCACCGAGCAGGCGCTCGCCGCCGCGCTCGGCGTCTTCTGGACCAAGGGCTATGAGGCCGCCTCCATGGCCGATCTCACCTCGGCGATGGGGATCACCAAGCCCAGCCTCTACGCCGCCTTCGGCAACAAGGAGGCGCTGTTCCACAAGGCGCTCGACCTCTACGAGGCGGAGAAACTCGCTTATACGCGCGAGGCGCTGAACCAGCCCACCGCGCGCGGGGTCGCCGAATATTTCATGCGCGGCGCGATCGAGGCGCAGTGCAACAGCGGCGGCCCCAAGGGCTGTCTCGGCGTGATCCACGCCACCGCCTGCGGCGACGAGGGCCAGTCGATCAAGGACGACGTGATCGCGCGTCGCGCCTCGTCCCAGAAGGCGCTGGTCGAGCGGTTCGAGCAGGCGCAGCGCGCCGGCGAGCTGCCCGCGCACATCACGCCCCAGGCGCTCTGCCAATATCTCTACGCCATCCTGCAGGGCATGGCGGTGCAGGCGGGCTCGGGCGCGAGCCGTGCCGAGCTGCAGCAGGTGGTCGACACCAGCCTGGCGCTGTGGCCGACGCAGTGACTCGCTCGTAAGAAAAAACGCTACCGAGCGGTACATAAAGCGTTGACGCCGCCGCCGCGGCTTTCTATACCGCACAGTATAGAAACGGCGGTGACGCTCCGGCGGCACCTTCACCGGAGGGACGCCGCGATGGCACGACCGCTCACCCACGCTCCAGCGACCTGATCGCCGGCGCGGTGGCGCGTCACCCGCGCGGCACCCTCGCTCTAGACCGACACGGCGCTCTCGCCCCGGTTCGCCGGCGGATGGCGTGCGCCCCGCATACTCCGAAGGGGAGAGACGTTATGGCCTTCATCGATTTCACCTCCGCCGTCGGCGGCGCCGCCGCGATCACCGCCGAGCGCCACCTGCGATCGCCCGCCGCCGAGCCGGTCGTCGAGCCCGAGGTCGCCGCCGAGCGCGCCGCGCTGAGCGCGCTCGAGTGGCTGGTGGTGTCGCTGGCGCGGCGCGACCGGCTGTCGTCGCTGCGCCAGCCCGGCCGCATCTCAGTGGCGATGGGCGTGCTGTTCGGCAAGCGCCCCAACCCGCGGCTGGCGGATCCCAAGCTGGAGGCGCTGCGCCGGCTCGCGGTGCATGCCTGGCACCAGGGCTTCGCGGTGCCGGTGAGCGCGGTCAAGGGCTTCCTCGCCGCGGGCTATACCCACGACCATTACGAGCTGCTGCTCGCCAGCATCAGCAGCGCGCGGCTTCGCCGGCCCGAGCGCCGTTAAGCGGGCACGCGGTGGCGACGGCGGGCTGGGGACACCCCACGAGCCATCGCCCTGAGGCGATCAGCATCATCGCTCTCGCACCGTCTTTCCGGCCTTCGTGCCGAGGTCGTCGATGCCGCGTACACGACCGCCTGCCGGCGCGTCCGGCCGGAGGGATCACGGCGGAAGGTTGGGAGGAGAGGGGAGGGAGAGCTCCCCTCAGCGCGTGGTCGAGAACGGCCGCGCCGCGCGGCCCGCGCCCCAGGCCTTGTTCGGCCGCGCGCGCATCGTGAAGCGCAGCTCGCCGCCGGCGCGGAGCTCCTCGTCCCCGATCCAGCTGCGCGTCAGCGGTTTCCCGTTGAGCGCCACCGCGCCGACATAGCGGTTCCTGTCCGACAGCCCCTCCGCCACCACCGCGAAGCTCTTGCCGTCGGGCAGCCGCAGCGTCGCGCGCGACACGAATGGGCGGCCGATCACATATTGGTTGCTCCCCGGCGCGACGGGGTAGAAGCCGAGCGCGGTGAAGACCAGCCAGGCCGACATCTGGCCGAGGTCGTCGTTGCCGCTCAGCCCCTCGGCCGTGGCGTGATATTGCGTGTCGACGATCTGCTTGAGCCGCTCCTGCGTGCGCCACGGCGCGCCCGCGTAGTTGTAGAGATAGGCGACGTGGTGGCTCGGCTCGTTGCCGTGGATATACTGGCCGATCAGCCCCGCGATGTCCTCGGCATGGCTGTAGTCGAGCTTCGAATTGTCATAGTCGAACATCGCGTCGAGCTTGGCGATCGTCTTGCGGTCGCCTCCGAGCAGCCGAAACAGCCCGGCCTGGTCCTGCGGCATGAACCAGCTGTACTGCCAGGCATTGCCCTCGGTATAGTCGGAGCCGTAGTTGATCGCGGTCGGGTCGAACGGGGTGCGATAGCTGCCGTCGCTCTTGCGCGCGCGCAGCCAGCCGGTCCTGACGTCGAAGCTGTTGCGCCAGTTGGTCGCGCGCCGCTCGAAGCGCTGCGCCACGTCGGTGCGCCCCATCGCGCGCGCCATCCGCGCGATGGCCCAGTCGTCATAGGCATATTCGACCGTCTTCGACGCCGCCTCGGGCTCGCGGTCGATCGGGACATAGCCGAGCTTCATATAGTCGCCGAGCCCGCCATAGGGGGCGTAATCGGCGCTCGCGACCATGGCGTCGAGCGCGGCGTTCGCGTCGAAGCCGCGGAAGCCCTTGAGATAGGCGTCGGCGATCACCGGGACGGCGTGGTAGCCGATCATCGTCCAGGTCTCCCGCCCGGCGAACTGCCAGACCGGCAGGATGCCGTGCGGGCTGTGGCGCTGGCTGTCGACCAGCGAGCGCACCACGTCGTTCGTCGTCTGCGCCGGCTGCACCAGCGTCAGCAGCGGGTGCTCGGCGCGGAACGTGTCCCACAGCGAGAAGGTCGAGCGGAAGGTATAGCCTTCCGCGCGATGGACCTGGTCGTCGGGGCCGCGGTAGCGCCCGTCGGCGTCGCTCCACACGCTCGGCGCGATCAGGCTGTGGTACAATGCGGTGGCGACGATCGTGCGGGTCGGCGCGGGCGCCTCGAGCTCGACCGCGCCGAGCGCCGCGTCCCAGGCGGCGCGTGTGCGCGCCAGCGTCGCGTCGAAATCGCCCGGCTCGGCGTCGAGATTGGCGACCGCGCCCGCCTCGTCCACCCCCGAGAGCGCGACGCGGACCTCGAGCGGGCGGTCGAGCGCGCCGAAGTCGAGCCGCGCCTCGAGCTGCTTGCCGAGCTTCTCGGCGAGCGCGTCGCTATCGCGACCGGGCGCCTGGAAGCCCTTGTAGGCGACGTCGGCGTCGCGATCGACCAGCGAGTGGCCGGTGAGCGGCGCGGAGAAGCGCATCGCGAAGAACAGCTTGCGCCCGGGTGCCCAGCCGCGCGTCTCGCGGAAGCCGGTCAGCGTGCCGTCCGCGCGCAGGTGCAGCCCCGACCACAGGACCTTCCCGGGATAATCGTAGAGCGAGCGGCGCAGGTCGAGCACGAGATGCGCCGCCTCGCCCGCGGGGAAGGTGTAGCGGTGCACCCCGACGCGCGTGCCCGCGGTCATCTCCGCGCGCACCCGCGGCGACTCGAGCGTCACCGCGTAATAGCCCGGCCGCGCCACCTCGCTGGCGTGACGGAAGCGCGAGCGATAGCCCGGCGCCGCGGGCGTGCCCGGGTCCATCGCCACCGCGTCGCCGCTCACCGGCATCACCAGCACGTCGCCGAGATCGGAATGGCCCGCGCCCGAGAAATGCGTGTGGCTGAAACCCTCGATCGTCGGGTCGTCGTGGCGATAGCCGGCGGCGTGCGCGTAGCAGTCCCGGATCACGCAGCTCGTGTCGGTGTCGGGCGACAGCTGCACCATGCCGAAGGGCGCCACCGCGCCGGGGAAGGTATGGCCCTCGCCGCCGGTGCCGATGAACGGGTCGACCGCGTCGATCGTGCGCGTGCCGGCGGGTGCCGGCCGCGGTGTCGCGCGCGCGGGATCCTGCTGCGCCAGCGCGGGCGCGGCGAGCAGCGCGAGCGCGGCGCTGCCCGCGGCGAGACGGCGGAGGAGCGTGCGGCTCACAGCATCGCCTCCGCCTCGATCCGCGCCGCGACGTCCGCGGCCTCGTCCAGCGCGTCGGCCGCGAGCGCGATCGCGCCGAGCGGCCCGGCGCGGTCGCCGAGCGCGGGCGCCACGATATAATCGTCGCGCGGCAGCTCCATATAGCCCGCCAGGCTGGCCTCGAGCCGCGCCGCGATGCGCGGCAGCAGGTGCGGCTGCTTCACCGGCATGCCGCCGCCGATCGCGATCCGCAGCGGACCCGTGCTCCCCACCAGCGCGTGGCACATCGCCGCGAGCACGTCGACGATCGGCTCCCAGACGGGATCGTCGGGGCCGACCGTCGCGACGTCGCGGTCGCCGAGCCGCAGCCGCAGCGCGCTGCCCGAGGCGAGCCCCTCGACGCAGTCGTCGTGGTAGCGGCAGGCGCTCGGCGCGTCGTCGCCGCGCGCGCGCGGCACGCGGATATGGCCGATCTCGCTGTGGCCGAGCCCGCGCGTCGGCCGGCCGTGTACCACCAGCCCGACGCCCACGCCCGTGCCGACCGTGACATAGGCGAAATCGTCGAGGCCGCGGCCCGCGCCCCAGCGCATCTCGGCGAGCGCGGCGCCGTTGACGTCGGTATCGAAACCGGTCGGCAGCCCGAGCGGCGCCGCGACCGTGCCGAGCACGTCGGCGTCGCGCCAGCCGGGCTTGTTCGTGGCGAGGACGTGGCCGTAGCGCGGTGAGGCGCGATCGAGGCACACGGGGCCGAAGGAGGCGATGCCGACCGCGGCGAGGCCGTGCCGCTCGCGCCAGCCCGCCAGCACCGCGGCGAGCGCGGGGAGCGTCTCGTCGGGGGCGAGCGTCGGCAGCGTCACCTGGTCGATCACCGCCTCCGGCGAGTGCGCCAGCGTGGCCACGCATTTGGTGCCGCCCAGCTCCACGCCCGCGAGCGGTGCGCGCGCCGCCGGCCCGTCCGCCTCATGTCGCATCGCCCTCTCCCCCGTCCCTGCCACGTCGCGCGTGATGGCCGCGCGTTGATCCTGAACCGAGGTGTTTAGAACACCAAATTGCATAATTCAAATTCGTCGTGGCGGTCGTTCGTGCTTGCGATGCGGCGCGAAAGGCGCTGTGAACGGGAGCGATACCAGAGACAGGGGATGAACAGGGATGCGACGATCGGCGACGGGGCGGGCGGCGTGAGCGGCGCACCGCCGCGGCTCTCGGGCACCAACCTCGAGCGTGCCGCCGATCACAACCAGCGCGTGACGCTCCACGCGATCCGAGTCGGCGGCTCGCTGACGCGGGTCGAACTGGCGCAGATCACCGGGCTGACCGGCCCCGCGATCGCCAACATCACGCGGCGGCTGCTCCAGGACGGGGTGATCCAGGAGGCGGGGCAGCGCCGCGGCGGGCGGGGCCAGCCGCCGACCAAGCTCGAGATCAAGCGCGATGCCTGCTACTCGATCGGGGTCAACGTCGACCGCGACCATATCACCCTGGTGCTGGTCGACTTCGCCGGCGAGACGCTGGCGCGCCGCTCGGAAGAGGTCGACTTCGCGCTGCCCGACGATGTCCGCGCCTTCTATCGCCGCTCGATCAAGCCGATGCTGCGCGGCGCCGGGGTCGAGGCGGACAAGCTGGTCGGGCTCGGCGTGGCGGTGCCCGACGACCTCGGCTCGGTCGACCTGCCCGGGCGGCCCGCCGCCTATGACGCGTGGGAGCGAGTCGACATGGCGGCGCTGTTCGCCGAGCCGCTCGCGCTGCCCGTCTTCGTCGAGAATGACGCCGCGGCGGCGGCGACCGGCGAGATGCAGCTCGGGCGCGGGCAGCGGCTGAGCAATTTCTTCTACATCCTGATCTCCTCGGGGCTGGGCGGCGGCGTGGTGAGCGACGGCGTCTACGCGCGCGGCGCGCACGGGCGCAGCGGCGAGCTCGGCTTCATGCTCGCGCCCGGCGAGGACGGCGCGCGCGAGCAGGTGCAGAAACTCGTGTCGCGCTCGGGGCTGCAGGAGCATCTCGCGCGCGACGGGCTCGCCATCGCCGCGGCGCTCGCCGCCGACGCGAGCGCGGCGGCGCGCGCCAGCGTCGACGCCTGGCTCGACCGCGCGGCGAGCCGGCTATGCACCCCGCTCGACGCGATCAGCTGCCTGATCGATCCCGCCGCGGTGCTGATCGGTGGGCGGCTCCCCGCCGCGCTGGTCGAGTCGCTCGCCGATCGGGTCAACACGCTGCTGGGCGAGGTCACCAACGCGCCGGCGGTGGCGCGAGTCGAGCGGGCCGCGCTGTCCGAGGACGCGCCCGCGGTCGGGGCCGCGATCCTGCCGTTCAGCCACTTCCTGCTGCCCAAGCCGGGCGCGCTGTGGAAGGCGGCGGACTGAGGGCGTCCCACGACGCGACACGAAGCCTCGCCTTCGCAAAGGTTTGCGCGAACGTTCACAATCCTTCCATTTGACAATTTGCTTTTGCTATTGTCAGATAAAGTCGGGACCGCCGCTCGGCATGAGGGGTGCGACGCGCGAGGGCGCGCGGGTGGCGGTCGGTCGAGGGTAGTGGCGGGGCAACGTATCCCGCCGCGATGAGGAGGGATGGACACATGCGAGGTTACATTGGTCACGCCCCGTCGCGCGGGTCGTCGCGCCGCCGGATGCCGCTGCTGCTGGCGGGGGTGAGTCTGGCCGCAGGGATCGTCGGCAGCGCGCAGGCGCAGCAGACGAGCCCTTCCACCGCGGCGGGCGCGCAGGCCGAGCAGGCCGACAGGGCGCCCGACCAGACGGTCGTGCCAGCGCCGTCGAGCAACACCGGCGAGGTCTCCGCGCCCGCCGCCAACAGCACGCTCGACAGCCCCGGCCAGCTCCAGGCCGACGCGGCCGATTCGGCCGCTGACTCGGGCGCGAGTGGGGACGACATCGTCGTCACCGGCTATCGCCGCTCGATCGAGCAGAGCCTCAACCGCAAGCGCGAGGCGAACGCCTTCGTCGACGTGATCACCGCCGAGGACGTCGGCAAGTTCCCCGACAAGAACGTCGCCGACTCGCTTCAGCGCGTCCCCGGCGTGATCATCGACCGCGACGGTGGCGAGGGCAGCCGGGTCAGCATCCGCGGTCTGAGCTCCGACCTGACGCTGACCGAGCTCAACGGCAATTTCATCGCCTCGGCGGACAGCGGCGAGCCCTCGCGCTCGTTCAACTATCTGCTGCTGCCGTCGACGCTGATCGGCAGCGTCGAGGTGTTCAAGTCGCCCGAGGCGCGGCTCGACGAGGGTGGCGTCGGCGGCGTGATCATCAACCACACGCGCGTCCCGTTCGACCTCGAGCCCTGGTCGGGCACGATCTCGGCCGAGGGCACCTATGCCGACGTCAGCGACAAGGTCGAGCCCAACGTGTCGGGCCTGCTGTCGTGGCACAATGAGGAGAAGACGCTCGGCTTCCTCGTCGGCGCGACGTACCAGGTGCGCACCAACCGCTCGCTGAGCGCCTCGGGCGACAGCTGGCAGTGGTGGACCGACGACAAGGGCACCAACCCCGCGACCGACGTCAACGGCAACACCTTCGCCAACGACTCCGCGATCAACTATTGGAACGACGGCGACAACGGCGGCACCACGACGCGCGACGGCCGGCATTACAGCGGCTATTGGGCCCCCCAGTCGGTCAGCGAGACGATCCTCAACCAGAAGCGCAAGCGGCTCGGCATCCAGGCGACGATGCAGGCCAAGCCGTTCGACAATCTCGAGATCACGGCGAACTATTTCCGCTTCCAGCTCGACGGCAACTACACCAGCAGCACGATCAAGATCCCCGAGTGGGGCTACGGCAACTTCTTCACCGACGCGACCTTCGACAAGAGTGGCACGGTGCTGACCGGCGCGACCTTCCAGGTGCCGCCGGAGGGGACGCTGTGCCGCGCCCGGGCCAACCCGTGCACGATGGAGACGCCGGCGCCGCAGGACACGCTCGCGCGCGAGAAGAGCGTCTCCAACACCTATGACGTCCACGCCAAATGGAACGTCGACCACCTCAGCGTCGACGTCGTGTTCGGCAAGACGCGGGCGACCGGCGGCCCCTCGTTCCAATTCTTCGCCCAGGCCAAGCCGCGCAACGGCTCGGTCAACGGCAACATGCTGAGCGCGTGGAACTTCACCGATCAGTCGATCGCGATGAACTTCTCGCCCGACGTGATCCAGAACATGCTCAACGGCGTGGCGCAGATCGACCTGGGCTCGACCGGATCGGGCTTCAACAACAGCTCGATCTCGCAGCGTTACGCCCAGGTCGACGTGACGCGCAGCTTCGACTCGCCGTTCCTCGCCTCGATCCAGGTCGGCGCCAAGTGGCGCGACGGCCGCATCCACCGCGAGACGGGTCGGTTCGAATGGTATTCGGACGCGGCCAACACGCTGCGCTTCCAGGACACCGCCGGCGGCGCGCTGGCGTTGCCGGAGATCTTCTACCCCAATTCGCTCGGCAACATCGCGGGCGGCTTCGAGGCGAGCGCCTTCCCGGCGATCAACATCAACAACTACGTCGACTACCTCAATCGCACCTACAACGGGCCGGTGCGCGTGCCCGAGCCGCAGAACGTGTACAACATCCAGGAGAAGATCTGGGCGGGCTACGCCCAGGCCAACTTCAAGATGGACAACGTCCGCGGGAACCTCGGCCTGCGCGTCGTCAACACCAAGCAGGACGGCACCTCGACCGACGTCCTCTATTATGAGAACGACTATTGCGTGAACGGCCCGGGCGGCGCGTTCGACCCCAACAAGCCGGTCGGCGCCGACGGCAACTGCTCGGTCATCCCGCAGGCGCAGCGCGAACTCCGGGTGTACAGCCCGAACCAGGAGAGCAAGAGCTACACCGACTTCCTGCCGAGCTTCAACATCTCGTGGGAGGCGATGCCGAACCTGCTGATCCGCGCCGCGGCGTCGAAGGTGATCAGCCGGCCGGGTTACGGCGATCTCGCGGGCGCGCGTGGGCTCACCTTCAACTCGGACGCGTTCGTCTTCGATCGCGCCGAGTTCGGCGCGCTGCCGGGTTGGTTCGGCAACGGCGGCAACTTCAACCTCAAGCCGTTCAACGCCTGGCAGTATGACGCCGGCGCGGAATGGTATTTCCACCCCGGCTCGGTCGTCGGCTTCACGCTGTTCCGCAAGGACGTGAAGGACTTCATCGTGCCGGTCGTGGTCGACTTCCCGCAGGAGGTCGCGGGCGAGACGGTGACGGTGCAGCAATATTCGACCCAGGCGAACGGCTCCAAGGCGGTGTCGCAGGGCGTCGAGGTCTACGCGCAGCACACGCTCGACTTCGGTCTCGGCGCGCAGGTCAACTTCACCTACAACGACACGTCGCAGGCCGACGTGGCGCTGAACGGGACGAAGCTGGGCACCTCGCCGCTGGTCGGCAGCGCGAAGACGCAGGTGAACGCCTCGCTCTTCTACGAGCACGGGCCGGTGCTGGCGCGCGTCTCGTACAACCGCCGCGGCGAGGTGGTGCGCGGGCTGTCCTCGGGTCTCAACGTCTACGACGATCCGTACGAGCAGTTCGATCTCAACGGCGCGATCGACGTGATGAAGAACGTCCAGATCACCGCCTCGGTGATCAACCTCACCAAGTCCGAGCAGCGCCAGCATCTCGGCAATGACACCAAGGACCGCTTCATCTCGAACGTGTACTCGGGCCGCCGCTTCTATCTCGGCGCCGCCTTCAAGTTCTGATCATCGATACGTCTCAGGGAGAGTGAACATGGCAAGCGCGCGGCGCCGGGGCATCATCGCGGCGCTGTGCGCCTCCGCCACGATGCTCTCCCCCGCGGCGACGGTGGCGCAGGACGCGCCACCGTCGCCGGTCGACCTCGTCAACCCGCTGATGGGGACGGACAGCAGCTACGAGCTGTCCTACGGCAACACCTATCCCGCGATCGCGGTGCCGTTCGGCATGAACGCCTGGACGCCCGTCACCGGCAAGATGGGGAACGGCTGGGGCTACACGTACAGCGCGCACAAGATCAACGGGTTCAAGCAGACGCACCAGCCGAGCCCGTGGATGAACGATTACGCCGCCTTCGCCTTGCTGCCGATGACCGGCGCGGTGAAGGCGAAGGAGGAGGAGCGCGCCTCCTGGTTCAGCCACAAGGCGGAGGAGAGCCGCGCCTGGGGCTATAAGGTCTATCTCGCCGACTATGACGTCACCACCGAGATCGTGCCGACCGGGCGCGCCGCGCAGTTCCGCTTCACCTTCCCCGAGACCAAGGACGCGCATGTCCTGCTCGACGGCTATGCCGGGGGCTCGATGGTCTCGGTCGACCCGGCGCGGCGCCGCATCACCGGCTATGTCAGCAACAACCACGGCGGCGTGCCGGCGAACTTCCGCAACTGGTTCGTCGTCGAGTTCGACAAGCCCTTCACCGTCAGCCAGACCTTCGACGGCAGCGGCACGCTGACCGCGGGCCGCCGCGCCGAGGGCGATCACGTCGGCGCGGTGATCAGCTTCGCGACGAGGAAGGGCGAGCAGGTCGGCGCGCGCGTCGCCTCCTCGTTCATCAGCGCCGAGCAGGCGCAGCGCAACCTGGACCAAGAGATCGGCCGCGACACGTTCGACCAGACCAGCGCCAAGGCGCGCGCCGCCTGGTCGGCCGAGCTCGACCGCATCAAGGTCGACGACCCCGACCTCGACAACCGCCGCACCTTCTACTCGGCGCTGTGGCGGATGCTGCAGTTCCCGCGCGAGTTCCACGAGCGCGGCGCGAACGGCAAGCTGATCCACTACAGCCCGTATGACGGCAAGGTCCACGACGGCCCGCTCTACACCGACAACGGCTTCTGGGACACGTGGCGCGCGGTCTTCCCCTTCTTCGCGCTGATGTACCCCGAGCGCGACGGCGAGATCATGCAGGGGCTGGTCAATACCTACAAGGAATCGGGCTGGCTGCCGGAATGGGCCAGCCCGGGGCACCGCAGCGTGATGATCGGCTCGAACTCGGCCAACCTGATCGCCGACGCCTATCTCAACGGCGTGCGCGGCTTCGACGCGAACACGCTGTACGAGGCGATGGTCAAGAACGCGACCACCTCCGAGGGGCGCCCGCGCGACAAGAGCGGCAAGGTGCTCAGCGCGGTCGGGCGCGAGGGCGTCGAGCTGTACAACCAGCTGGGCTACGTCCCCTATGACGTCGGCATCAACGAGAATGCCGCGCGCACGCTCGAATATGCCACCGCCGACTTCTCGCTGTCGCGCATGGCCGCCGCGCTCGGCAAGACCGACGACGCGAAGAAATACGCCGAGCACGCGCAGAACTATCGCAAGCTGTTCGACCCGCAGAGCGGCTGGATGCGCGGGCGCAACAGGGACGGCAGCTGGTCGGCGGCGTTCAGCCCGTACAAATGGGGCGACGCCTTCACCGAGGGCAACTCGGTCCACTACAGCTGGTCGGTGATGCAGGACGTGCAGGGCCTGATCGGCCTGATGGGCGGCGACGACAAGTTCGTCGCGCGGCTCGACTCGGTGTTCTCCACCCCGCCGATCTTCGACGACAGCTATTACGGCCAGGTGATCCACGAGATCCGCGAGATGCAGATCGTCGACATGGGGCAGTACGCGCACGGCAACCAGCCGATCCAGCACATGATCTATTTGTACGACTGGGCCGGCGCGCCGTGGAAGGCGCAGTATCACGCGCGCGAGGTGATGCGGAAACTCTACTCCGCCGCGCCCGACGGCTATCCCGGCGACGAGGACAACGGCCAGACCTCGGCCTGGTACGTCTTCTCCGCGCTCGGCTTCTATCCCGTCACGCCGACGGTGGGGCAATATGCCATCGGCAGCCCGCTGTTCCGCCGCACCAGCGTCACCATGCCGGGCGGCAAGGTGCTGACGATCGAGGCCGAGAACAACAGCCGCGACAATGTCTACATCCAGTCGGCGACGCTCAACGGCGCGCCGTACGCGCGGCCGTGGCTGTCGCGTGAGGCGCTCCAGGCGGGCGGTACGCTCCGCTTCGTGATGGGGCCGACCCCGAACAAGCAATGGGGCACCGCCAAGACGGATCGACCCTTCTCGATGAGCGCGCCCGGGGCGCTGAAGTGATCGCGCGGCGCGCGCTGATGGCGGGCGCGGGGGCGGCGGCGGTCTCGGCCGCGCTGCCGCGCGCCGCGGCGGCGCAGGCGTTCGCGAGCAAGCGCCCGCCCAGGGCGCAGCGCAGGTTCACCAGCGCCGCGGTCGAGGCCGAGATCGCGCGGGTCAAGCGCCGCATCGCCGACCCCGAGCTCGCCTGGCTGTTCGAGAATTGCTACCCGAGCACGCTCGACACCACCGTCACCAAGGTCGGCACCGTCGACGGCAAGCCCGACGCCTTCGTCATCACCGGCGACATCGAGGCGCTGTGGCTGCGCGACAGCTCGGCGCAGCTCCAGACCTATGTGCACCTCACGCCCAAGGACGCACCGCTCCGCCGGCTCTTCCACGGGCTGATCCAGCGCCAGGCGCGCTGCATCCTGATCGACCCTTATGCCAACGCCTTCATGGAGGACCCGACCGCGCGCTCCAACCTGGGCGCGCGCGACGACAGGACCGAGATGAAGCCGGGCGTCGCCGAGCGGAAGTGGGAGATCGACTCGCTCTGCTACCCGATGCGGCTGGCGCACGGCTATTGGACCGCCACGCGCGACAAAGCGCCGTTCGACGCCACCTGGCAGCGCGCCATGGCGCTGGCGGTGGCGACGCTGCGCCAGCAGCAGCGCAAGGGCGACGACGGGCCGTATCGCTTCCAGCGGCTCAACCTCTCGCCGACCGAGACGCTGATGTTCGAGGGGCGCGGCGCGCCGACGCGCAAGGTGGGGCTGATCCACTCGATGTTCCGCCCGTCGGACGACGCCTGCCTCTACCCCTTCCTGATCCCGTCCAACCTGTTCGCGGTGAGCGCGCTGCGCATGCTCGCCACCGTCCAGCGCGAGGCCGCGGGCGACGCCACCAGCGCCGCCGACGCCGAGGCGTTGGCGGGCGAGGTCGAGGCGGCGCTGGCGGCGCACGGCAGGATGCCCGACGGGCAGGGCGGCGAGGTCTGGGCCTATGAGGTCGACGGCTACGGCAACGCGATCTTCATGGACGACGCCAACGTGCCGAGCCTCTCCGCGCTGCCGCTGCTCGGCGCGGCGCGGCGCGACGACCCGCTCTACCGCCGCACCCAGGCGCTGGCGTGGAGCGAGCGCAACCCCTATTTCTTCAAGGGCAGCGCGGCCGAGGGGATCGGCGGGCCGCACGTGGGGATGGACATGATCTGGCCGATGTCGATCGTCAGCCGCGCGCTCGACAGCGACGACGACGCGCAGATCCTCCAGTGCCTGCGCTGGCTCAAGGCGACGCACGGCGGCACCGGCTTCATGCACGAGAGCTTTCACAAGGACGATCCCGTCAAGTTCACGCGCCCCTGGTTCGCCTGGGCCAACGGGCTGTTCGGCGACCTCATCCTCGACCTCGAGCGGCGTCGCCCCGCGCTGCTCGCCGCGCCGCTCTGACGGTCCCCGTCCTGACCGACCCCGCCCGCCCTGACCGACCCTGAAGGACCCGACATGACCACCACCCGCCGCGAGGCGCTCGCCTCCGCCGCCGCGCTCGGCCTGGCCGGCGCGCTCCCCGCCGTCGCACGCGCGCAGGGCGGCGCGGCGCCCGCGGCCGCCGCCCCCGACCTGTTCATCGGCACCGGCGGCCACGGCCACACCTTCCCGGGCCCGACGATGCCGCACGGCATGGTCCAGCTCGGCCCCGACACCGACAACACGCGCTGGGATTCCTGCTCGGGCTACCATCGCACCGACACGTCGATCATGGGCTTCAGCCACACGCACCTGTCGGGCACCGGGATCGGCGACATGCTCGACGTGCTGGTGGTGCCGACGCGCGGCCCCGTCCAGCTCCAGCCCGGGCCGCTGAGTGACCCCGACCAGGGCTATCGCCAGCGCTTTTCGGAGGAGCATGCCGAGCCCGGCTATTATCGCGTCCGGCTGGAGAGCGGCGTGCTGTCCGAGCTGACCGTGACCGACCGGACCGGCTGGCATCGCCACAGCTTCCCCGACGGCCCGGCGCACATCCTGGTCGACTTCGCGCACATGGTGCTCGACGTGTGGGACAAGGGCGTGCTGGTCGACGAGGCCTCGCTCCGGCTCGACGCCGACGGGCTGCTCACCGGCAGCCGCCGCGTCCATCGCTGGGCCAAGGGGCGGCGGATCCATTTTGCGATGCGGCTCTCGCGCCAGCCCGATCGCGTCCAATTCTACGGCGACGACGACCGGCCGCTGCCCGCCGGCGCGCGCGCGGCCACCGGCGCCAGGCTCAAGGTGGCGCTGTTCTACGACCAGGCCGGCGGCGCGCCGATCCTGATCAAGACCGGCATCTCCGCGGTCGACGTCGCCGGCGCCAAGCAGGCGCTCGCCGAGGAGGCGCCCGGCTGGGACTTCGACGCCACCGCCACCGCGGCGCGGCGGCGTTGGGCGCGCGAGCTCGACTCGATCAAGGTGGCCGGCGCCACCCCGGCCGAGCGGACGATCATGGCGAGCGGGCTCTACCACTGTCTCGTCGGCCCGACGCTCTTCACCGACCGCGACGGCCGCTACGTCGGGCTCGACCGGCAGGTCCATCGCGTCCCCGCGGGCGAGGCGGCGTACAGCGCCTATTCGCTGTGGGACACCTATCGCGCGCTCCACCCGCTCCTCACGCTGGTGAAGCCCGATCAGGCGGGGCTGCTCGTGCGCGACCTGGTGCGCCAGACGGTCGAGAGCCCGTACGGTCCCCCGGTCTGGCCGTTGCAGGGGGTCGAGACGGGCACGATGATCGGCTGGCACGCGGTGTCGGTGATGGCCGAGGCCTGCGCCAAGGGGATCAAGGCGGATTACGCCGCCGCCTGGCCCAATTTGCGCCGCCGCGCCTTCGACCGCGACTTCAAGGATTCCGACAGCTCGCTCGGGCGCGGCTGGTACATGGACCTGGGCTTCGTGCCGGCGGACAAGACGTGGGAATCGGTCAGCCGCACGCAGGAATATGCCTATGACGACTGGGCCGCGGCGGTGATCGCCGAGGCCGCGGGCGCGACCGCCGACGCCGCCGCGCTGCGGCAGCGCGCGCGCAACTGGCGCAACGTGATCGACCCCTCGATCGGCTTCGCGCGCCCGCGCTTCGCCGACGGCAGCTGGTGGAAGGACTATGATCCGATCCAGCTCGGCCACGATCCCGCCAAGCAGCGCGACTATACCGAGGCCAACGGCTGGCAGGCGACCTTCCTCAACCAGCACGACAGCTACGGCATGATCGAGCATTTCGGCGGCGACGCGCGGTTCATCGCCAAGCTCGACGCGCTGTTCAGCGCGCCCTCGATGCTGCCCAAGAACGCGCCGCCCGACATCTCGGGGCTGGTCGGCCAGTATGCGCATGGCAACGAGCCCGACCAGCACGTCGCCTATCTCTACGCCTTCGCGGGCGCGCCGTGGAAGACGCAGGCGATGGTGCGGCGGCTGTGCGCCGAGATGTACAAGGCCGACCCCGACGGCGTGATCGGCAACGACGACTGCGGCCAGACCAGCGCCTGGTTCGTGCTGAGCGCGCTCGGCTTCTATCCCGTCGATCCGGTGAGCGCGGTGTACGTGTTCGGCTCGCCGCTGTTCGACGCGGCCGAGATGGATCTCGGCGGCGGGCGCCGGCTGCGCGTGCGGGCGGTGGGCAACGCGCCCGACCGGCCCTACGTCCAGTCGGTGCGCTGGAACGGGAAGCCGTGGACGCGCAACTGGATCGCGCACCGCGACCTGGTGAAGGGCGGCACGCTCGAGTTCAATATGGGCGCGGCGCCGTCGCGCTTCGGCACCGCGCCGGCGGACCGGCCGCCGTCGTTCGGGCGCATGGCGCGGGGGTGAGGATTAGGCCCTCTCGCTGACGGCGTGCCCCGGCGAAGGCCGGGGCCCAGCTGAAATGTCGTCGGTGAGATCCACTGAGGTCCGCCCGACTGGGCCCCGGCCTGCGCCGGGGAACAGGTTGGCGGCGGCCGATCGTGGCCGTGCCGTGCTCCTGCGCACGCAGGAGCCCAGAGCGGCGGGCGCTACCTTTCGTGGTCCTGGGTTCCTGCATGCGCAGGAACACGGGAGTGTGCCCCCAAACGCACCGCCCCGGCGGACGCCGGGGCCCAGGTGGGAAGGCCTTCGTGAGAGCCACGGGCGTCTCCCGACTGGACCCCGGCGTCCGCCGGGTGGTCGCGGGTGAGGAGCGGCGTCGTGCCTGCCACTGCCGCCACCCGCCCCGAGAAGACCACCGCCGCGCCCCCCGGACTTACCGCGGCATCGGCGTCAGCGACGGCGGCGCGTCGCCCGGCGCGCTGCCCCATGCCTTGTTCGGAGACGGCCCCATCACCAGCTCGAGCCGCGCGCCGTCCTTGACGTCGTCGTGGCGGAACCACGCCTTGGTCCAGGGCCGCCCGTCGAGCGTCGCTGACTGGATGTACGGGTTCGCCGCGCCGTTGTTCTTCGCCACGATCTCCAGCACCTTGCCGTTGCCGAGCGTCACCGCGGCGCGATCGAACAGCGGGCTCGCCAGCATATAGACGTCGCTCGACGGGTCGACCGGGTAGAAGCCCAGCGCCGCCAGCGCGTACCAGGACGAGGTCGCGCCCTGGTCGTCCATGCCGGGATAGCCGAAGCCCGAGGTGTCGCTGCCGTAGAGCGTGTCGAGGATGCGGCGGGTCAGCGCCTGCGTCTTCCACGGCTGCCCGCCCCAGGCGTAGAGGAAGGGCGCGTGCTGGTCGGGCTGGTTGCCCTGGACGTACTGGCCCACCATCCCGGTGCAGTCGCGGCAGATCCCCTTGGGCGTGTAGGGCGTGGCGAAGAAGCGGTCGAGCTTGGCGTTGAACTTGTCGCGGCCACCGAGCGCGCCGGCGAGCCCGCCGACGTCGTGCGGCACCAGCCACAGCGTCGACCAGCCCGAGGCCTCCTTCATCATGAAGTTGTAATAAGGCTCCTGCGGGTCGAACGGCGCGATCCACTGGCCGTCGTCGGTGCGGCCGCGGATGAAGCCGGTGCGCCGGTCGAACACGTTGCGCCAGTTGGCGGCGCGGCGGCGGAACATCGCGGCGTCGTCGCGGCGCCCGAGCCGCTCGGCCAACTCCGCCATGGCATGGTCGTCCCAGGCATATTCGAGCGTCGTCGCGGCGCCCGCCTTGCCACCAGCGTAGGGCGGGCTGGGATTGCCCGCGGGCACCTCGTCCGAGATCCAGCCGCGGCGCATATATTCGGCGAGATAGCCGCGCGGGCCGACCGGGTCGGTCGCGTTCTTGCGCATATACTCATAGGCCGCGGCATAGTCGAAGGCGATGCCGCGCCGCATCGCGCCGAGATACAGGAAGACCGCATTGTCGCCGTGGAAGGAGGTGTTCATGAAGCCGCGCTCGCGCGCCATGTCGAGCTCGGACGCCATGATGTCCTGCACGACCTGGGGTTCGAGCAGCTCGAGCAGCACGATCTGGTTGCGCCCGGTATCCCAGAAGGGCACCGGGCCGTAGCGGTCGTGCGTCGCCGTCTGCACCTTGCCGTTGCTGTCGGCGAAGCGCTCGCCCTTGCGCGCGATCAGTCGCGGGCTGGCGAACGACTGGAACAGGGTGGAGTAGAACAGCCGCCGCTGCTTCTCGCTGCCCCCGCTCACCTGGACGCGGTCGAGCAGCGCCGACCAGGCCGCGCGCGCCGCGCCGCGCATCGCGTCGAAGTCCCACCCCGGGCTCTCCGCGCGCAGCCGCGCCTCGGCGTCGGCGTAGCTGGCGCCGTGCGCGATCTTGACGAGCACCTGCTCGCCCGCGCGCGTGGTGAAGTCGGCGTAGGCGCCGGCGAAGCCGCCCTCGATCGCGCGCGCGTCGGGCATCACGTCGGCGCCGCCGATGCCATAGCCCTGACCGTCGCCGGGGTCCTTGCGGAACGTGCCGAAACGCTTGAACGGCTTGGAGAAGACCGCGACGAAATAGCGACCGTCGCGGGCGTCATGATCGTCGTGGGCGGTGGCGGCGCCGCGCACGATCCGGTCGTTCACCACCTCGATCGCGCCGCCGCGGCGGTTGAGGTTGAGGATCAGATGCGCGCGCTCGGTGGCGGGGAAGGTGAAGCGCATCAGCCCGGTGGCACGCGTCGCGGTCAGCTCCGCCTTCACGCCGATGCTGGTGAGGTCGGCGGCGTAATAGCCCGGCGACGCCACCTCCCTGGCCTTGTCGTAATAGGCCTGGGTCGAGGCCGGCGGCACGGTCCAGTCGCCGACCACGGGCATGACGAAGGGCTGCGCGCGACCGCCATAGGTCGGCCCGCCGCCCGCGGTGAAGCCGATCATCGTCGGGTTGCTGTAGTAATAAGGTGTCGCCACGCCGCTGGGGTACGTGAGCGGCACGTTGACGTTGACCGGCGCCGCCTCGACCGCGCTGTGCGGCAGCCGCGCGCCGGGCGAGGTGATCCCCGAGTAGGTCGGCTCGCCCGGCGGGGGCGCGTTGCCGATCAGCTCGGGCCGGTCGAGCGGCGCGGTGCCGACTCGTGGGTCGGCGAGGTCGACGCCGGAGGGGCCGGCCTGCTGGCCGTGGCCGCCGCTCGCCGTCAGCGCCGCGAGCGCCACCGCGCCCACCCATCTCGTCGCTCGCCGCATCGTCACTCTCCCGCCCGCGCCGCGTGATCCGCTGCCACCCGGCTACGCTTCCGATTAGACGGATAAATCAATTTGTTTGTCAATGGTGTGCGATGCGCGCGTGTACCCGAACACCGCGGCCGGCCGTTGCAGGGGCACGAAGGAGTGAGCGGATGGTGGACGAGCGCGGACGCGCGGTGCCGAGCGGCCGATGGGCGCGGCTGGGCGGTTTCGGCAAGCTCGCCGGCGGCGTCGCCGGCGGGGTGATCGCCGAGGGGGCACGCCGGATCGCCACCGGCGAGCGACCGCGGATGAACGAGCTGCTGCTCACCCCTGCCAACGCCGCGCGCGTCGCCGACCAGCTGTCGCAGCTGCGCGGCGCGGCGATGAAGCTGGGGCAGATGATCTCGATGGACGCGGGCGACGTGCTGCCCCCGGAGCTCACCGCGATCCTGGCGCGGCTGCGCGAGAGTGCGCACCATATGCCGCCGGCGCAGCTCGACCGCGTGCTGGCGCAGCAATGGGGCGAGGGGTGGCGCAGGCGCTTCCGCCACTTCCAGGCGCATCCGATCGCCGCCGCCTCGATCGGCCAGGTCCACCGCGCCGAGCTGCGCGACGGGCGCGTGCTCGCGATCAAGGTGCAATATCCGGGCGTGGCGGAGAGCATCGACGCCGACGTCGACAATGTCGCGACGCTGCTGCGAGTCACCGGGCTGCTGCCGCGCGCGCTCGACCTGCGCCCGCTGCTCGAGGAGGCCAAGCGCCAGCTGCGCGAGGAGGCCGATTACGCGCGCGAGCTGGCCATGCTCGGGCGCTACCGCGACCTGCTCGGCGACGATCCCGCCTATGTCGTGCCCGCGGCCGAGCCGACGCTGAGCACCGGGCGCGTGCTGGCGATGGACTTCGTCGCGGGCGCGCCGGTCGAGACGCTCGCCGAGGCGCCGCAGGAGACGCGCGACACCGCGGGCGCGGCGCTGGTGCGGCTGGTGCTACGCGAGCTGTTCGACTGGAGCGTGATGCAGACCGACCCGAACTTCGCCAACTATCGCTGGCAGGCCGACACCGGTCGGCTGGTGCTGCTCGACTTCGGCGCCGCGCGGCCGGTGGGGGCGGAGACCCGCGCGGGCTATCGCCGGTTGCTGATGGCGGGGCTTGACGGCGAGCGCGCGCGCGTGCGCGACGCGGCGCTGGCGGCGGGTTTCCTCGGCGCCGCGGCGGTCGAGCGCCACGGCGCGGCGGTCGACCGCATGATCGACGTGATCCTGGCCGAGCTCGGCCGCCCCGGCCTGTTCGATTTCGGCGACCGCCGCTTCGTCGGCGCGATCCGCGAGGAGGCCACCGCGGTGGCGCGCGACCGCTCGACCTGGCACCTGCCGCCGGTCGACACGCTGTTCGTCCAGCGCAAGGTGAGCGGGACGGCGCTGCTGTGCGCGCGGCTCGGCGCGCGGGTCGAGGTGCGCGCATTGGTGGAGCGCTACCGCGCGGCGGACCTGGCGACGATGGGGTAGGTGCGCGGCCGGAGCGAACGGAGGGCTTCTGCCTCACGTCGTTCTCGCGCCTTGACCCCCTTCGTACCGTCATCCTGAGCTCGTCTCAGGATCCACCGTGCGGCAAACCCGACGGCCGGTCCGACGCGGGGATCGGTGGACCCAGAGACGAGTTCAGGATGACGGCAAGGGCAGGGGCAGGGGCAACGGCAACGGCAACGGCAGGGGCGCCGGCCACCCCGCGGAGGCAGGACCGGCCACGCCCGTCCACCTCACAGGTTCGCCTGTTCCTCCTCGGGCAGCTCGGCGTCGGGTGGGTAATAGAGCGCGGCGCACTCCTCGCGCAGGCAGCCGCCCTCCACGACGATGTCGTCGCGATAGGCGTCGGCGATGAACGACAGCGTGTCGACGTGCTGCGCCTCCCAGTACATCGCGTGGACGTCGTCGCGCCCCGCGCCGTACACGACGCGGCCGACCTTGGACCAGATCGAGGCCATGGTGCACATGCCGCACGGCTGAAGCGTCGAGTAGAGCGTCGCGCCGCGCAGCTCGAGCGCGCCGCTGTTCTCGCAGGCGCGGCGGATCGCCATCATCTCGGCGTGCGCGGTCGCGTCGGGCAGCTCGTGGGTCTGGTTGCGCTCGGCGGCGAGCACCTTGCCGTCGAGCACGATCACCGAGCCCAGCGGCGAGGTCGACGGGTGCGAACCCTTCGACCGTGCCACCGCGATGGCCTCGCGCATCCAGCGTTCGTCTTCCTCGGTCATGCTCACCTCCGCCGCGCTCAACGCCGCGGCGCCTCGCCCGGTCCCGGCCGTCTCGGGCTGATCCGCAAATAACAATGGCTTAGCAGCGCAAGCGCGCGACGGTGATCGCACCGGGTGCACCCGGCCGCGCGGTTCGTCGCGGCCGGGGCACGGAAGCCGGTGAACGGTGGTCGACGCGGCGCGAGCGGAGCGCGCCCGCGCTGGCGACGGCTTTCTCGCAGCCGCAGCAACTTCTACGCGACCGGCGGGGTTCGAGGAGGAAATGATGTTCGAGAGCGATCAGCCGCGGCAGACCAGCCGACGGGACGCGCTGCGGCTGGGGGTGGGCGCGGCGGCGACCGCGCTGGTGGCGTGCCGCGGCCACGCCGGCGAGGTGACCGGCCTGCGCCAGGACGGCATCCCGACGCGTCAGCTCGGCGCGATCACGGGCAACGACCCCGCCGCGATGCGGCAATGGGCGCAGTGGCTCGGCCGCGCGCAGGACCATGACCTGCTCTACTTCAACCAGGACAGCTGGGAGCAGCTGGAGCGGTCGATCGATTATATCGTCGGCGTCGGCCGCGCGGTGCTGGCGCAGGGCCGGCGGGTGCAATGGTCGGTCCCGGTCGGTGGCCCGGGCGGCTATGACAGTGTCGCCGCGGGCAAGCGCGACGATCTCTACCGACGCGTCGCCGCCGCGATCGTCGCGGCTTACCCGCGCGGCGAGGGTCGAATCTACGTGCGCCTGCCGTGGGAGTTCAACCTGCCGTCGCAGTCGCTCGCCGCGCGCGACGCCGGCGGGCGCTGGGCGGCGCGGCTCTATGTCGCGGCGTGGCGGCGCATCGCGGGCATCTTCCGCCAGGTCTCGCACCGCTTCTATTTCGACTGGTGCCCCAATATCGGCGAGGGCGGGATCAACCCGGAGCAATGCTACCCCGGCGACGACGTGGTCGATGTCGTCAGCCTCGACCTCTATTACCAGGGCAAGTACGACGACCAGAACATGCGCGACGGCGGCCGCTCGATCTTCGGCTATCGCCTGTCGCAGCCCTTCGGTCTGGCCTGGCTGTCGAGCTTCGGCGCGCGCCACGGCAAGCTGATCGGGCTGTCGGAATGGGGCGTGGACGACGATCGCGCCGTCGTCTTCGCGCAGCTGCTCACCGCCTGGATCGTCGCGCAGGGCACCCGCCTGTCGCACCACAATTACTGGAACCGCGCCGACGGCGGCATCGACGCGAAGCTCACCGACCGTCACCTGCCCAGGATAGCGGGCGTGTATCGCGCCGCGTTCGGGCGCTGACCGCGCGGCGCTGTCCTACGCGAGGGCGGATGCGCTAGGGCAGGGTGACGTCGCATGGCGCAGCCTCTCCCCTGAGGGGATCGCTGCGAGAGGTCTCGCTGTGCTCCTGCGCGGGCAGGAGGGCAGGGCCACGCGCACCCTGGTTCGCTCGGCCCTGGGTTCCGGCTCTCGCCGGAACACGGTCGCGTGGCGCGCGGACGTCGGCGTGGCGCAGCGTCTTTCTCATCGCCGCCGGCTGGAACGGCCGGTGGCGCCTATCCTCGCAGCCCCGTCGGCGGCTCCGACATGTCTCACCATTGGTGCGAGCGCCGATCCGGCGAGAAGCTCTGCCGGATCAAAGTTGCGAGCACCTACAACTGCTTACAGCCGTCGGTTCAGACCAAATAGGTCGTCGCGCGAATGTTGAGTCCGGCGTGCGACATCGTCGAGCGACTCAACATTCGCAACATTCGCGCCGCGCCGAGGGCTCAGGCCCAGCCCTCGAGCACCTGGTCGGGCGGGCGATGGCCGTCGGCCCAGCTGCGGATATTGGCGATGACCCGCTCGCCCGAGGCGACCCGCCCCTCGTAGGTGGCCGAGCCCATGTGCGGCGTCATGACCACGTTGGGCAGCGCGAGCAGTCGCGGGTCGATCTCGGGCTCGTGCCGCCACACGTCGAGCCCCGCCCCGGCGAGCCGTCCCGCCTCGAGCGCGTCGACCAGCGCGTCCTCGTCGAGGATGCCGCCGCGGCTGGCGTTGATGACGAAGACGTGCGGGCGCAGCAGCGCGAGCCGGCGCCGGTCGATCAGGTCGCGGCTGTCGGCGTTGAGCGGGGTGTGGATCGTCAGCACGTCGATCGCGCCGAGCAGGTCGTCGAGCGCGGCGTGCCAGGTCGCGCCCAGCTCGGCCTCGACCGCCGCGGGCAGCCGGTGGCGGTTGTGATAGTGGATCGAGAGCCCGAAGGCGCGCGCCCGCCGCGCGACGGCCTGGCCGATCCGCCCCATGCCGACGATGCCCAGCGCCTTGCCGCCGACGCGATAGCCGAGCATCCCGCCCGGGCTCCAGCCGGCCCATTGGCCCGAGCGCACCAGCTTCTCGCCCTCGGCGAGGCGGCGCGGCACCGAGACGATCAGCGCCATCGTCAGGTCGGCGGTGTCCTCGGTGAGCACGCCGGGCGTGTTGGTGACGATGATGCCGCGCGCGCGCGCGGCGCGCAGGTCGATATGGTTCACGCCCGCGCCGAAATTGGCGATCAGCCGGAGCCGCTCGCCCGCGCCCGCGATCAGCGCGGCGTCGATCGTGTCGGTGACGGCGGGGACGAGCACGTCGGTGTCGGCCATGGCGGCAGCGAGCTGGTCGCGCGCGAGCGGCCGGTCGCCGCGGTTGTTGCTGGCGTCGAACAGCTGCTCCAGCCGTCGCATCACCACCTCGGGCAGCTCGCGCGTGACGGTCACCTTGGGGTGGGCGCAGCGTCGCGGGTCGGCCATGCGCCCGGATTGGCGCAGCCCCGCGCGGGCGTCAACGGTTGCCGGTTGATGACGCGCCGCGCGCCTCCTAGAGACTCGAGCGTGGACAGCGGGATCTCAGTGCGGCGCGCCGTGGCGGCGGTGGGCATGGCGGCGGCGGTGGCGTGCTGCACGGCGGCCGACGCGGCGCCCGAGCAGCGCGAGCCGCCCTATTTCGCCTCGCTGAGCCCGTCGCGCGCGCGGATGCGCACGGGGCCGGGGCGCACCTTCCCGTCGAGCTGGGTCTATGTCCGCGCCGACCTGCCGGTGCGCGTGGTCGCGGTGTTCAAGGAATGGCGACGGGTCGAGGACCCGGGCGGCACGCAGGGCTGGATGCTGGGTACGCTGGTGAGCCACACGCGCACCGCGATCGTCACCGGGGGCGAGCCCGCCGAGCTGCGCGACCGACCCGGCGGCCCGCACGTGCTGTGGCGCGCGCAGCCGGGCGTGGTGGGGCGGTTGAGCCAGTGCGGCAACGGCTGGTGCCGCCTCGACGTGCGCGGGCAGGGCGGCTTCGTCCAGACCGAGCGGCTGTGGGGCGTCGCGCCCGGCGAGGTGCTGCCATGACGTTCGTGCTCGAGGGCTTCGACACCGAGGCGTTCGTCGACTCGACCCTGGCCGAGGACCTGGGCGGGGCGGGTGACATCACGTCCGCGGCCGTCATCCCGGCCGCGGCGCGGTTCGCGGCGGTGATGGACAGCCGCGACGCGATCATCGTCTGCGGGGTCGAGCTGGCCGCCGCCTTCTTCCGCCGGCTCGACCCCGTCGCCGCGATCGAGCCGCTGGTGCGCGACGGCGACCGCGTCGCCCCCGGCGCCAAGCTGCTGCGCGTGACCGGCGCGGCGCGCGCGGTGCTCACCGCGGAGCGCTCGGCGCTCAACACGATCCAGCATCTGTCGGGGGTCGCGACGCTCACCGGCGCCTATGTCGCGGCGCTGGAAGGGACCGGGGCGACGCTGCTCGACACGCGCAAGACGCTGCCGGGGCTGCGGCGGCTGGAGAAATATGCCACGCGGACCGGGGGCGCGCGCAACCACCGCATGGGGCTGTGGGACGCGGCGATGATCAAGGACAATCACGTCGCGGTGGCGGGCGGGGTCGGTCCCGCCGCCGCGCTCGCGCGCGCGACGGGGATCGCCGACATCATCGTCGAGGTCGACCGGCTCGACCAGATCGCGCCCGCGCTCGACGCCGGGGCGACCCACCTGCTGCTCGACAACATGCCGCCCCCGGTGCTGCGCGAGGCGGTGGCGCTGGTCGGCGGGCGCGTCCCGACCGAGGCGTCGGGCGGTGTCTCGCTCGAGACGATCGGCGCGATCGGCGCGACCGGCGTGACCTATGTCAGCGTCGGCCGCATCACCCAGTCCGCGCCCGCGGCGGACATCGGGCTCGACGTCGCCGCGGCGTGAGCCTGGCGGCTTGCCTCGCGGCGCGCGCGGGCGCAGAGCGCGCGCGCAACCATGAGAGATCGCCGTGACGCGTCCGCCCCCGATCGTCCGTTTCGAGCGCCTGTACCTGACCTCCTTCGCGCTGGGGCTACTCATCTGGGCGCTGACCTGGGACCAGCTGTCGGCGCGGCTCGCCGCCGACCCGCGCACCGCGGCGTTCGGCTGGATGCTCGCCGCGGCGCTCACGCTCAACGTCGCGATCGCGCTCTTCCAATGGTATGCGGTGGCGCGCCGCGGGGTGGCGTGGGTGCGCTGGATGGTGGTGCTGCTGACGACGCTCCACCTGCTGTCGCTGCTCCCCGGCCTGTTCGGCGCGCCGCTCGCGCCGGCGACGCTGCTCGGGCTGGTGCGCGTGGCGCTCGAGGTGACCGCGGTGGCGCAGCTGTTCGCGCCGGCGGCGCGGGCGTGGTTCGGGCTGGACGGCGTCGACGACGGTGATCGGGAGGAGTTGGCATGACGCGCTGGTTGGCCGCCGCGGCGCTGGTGGCGCTGCCCGGGAGCGCGGGGGCGCAGGCGCTCTCCTGCGCGCTGCCCGACACGATCGCCGCGCCGCACCCGGACCTGCCGAGCGCGCGCCAGCCGGCCCGGCGCGTGCCGATCGGCAGCTACACGCTGGCGGTGACGTGGAGCCCGCAATATTGCCGCGAGCACGGCGACGACCGCGCCGCGCGTTTCCAGTGCGGTTCGGCCAACCGCTTCGGCTTCGTGCTCCACGGCCTATGGCCGGACGGCGAGGGCAAGGACTGGCCGCAATATTGCCGCGCCACCCCGATCCTGCCCGCGGCGGTGCTGCGCCGGCATCTCTGCGCGACGCCCTCGGCGCAGCTGCTCCAGCATGAATGGGCCAAGCACGGCACCTGCATGGCGGGCTATTCGCCCGAGCGCTATTTCACCCAGTCGAACGCGATGTACGGCCGGCTGCGCTTCCCCGACATGGCGGCGCTGTCGCGCGCGCCGCTGACCGCGGGCGCGATGGCCGCGGCGGTGGCGCGCGCCAACCCGGGGATGCGCGCCGACATGATCCGCGTCACCGCGACGAGGGAGGGCTGGCTCGACGAGCTGTGGCTCTGCGTCGACAAGGGCTTCCGTTACACGCGCTGCCCGGCGCACCAGGGCGGGCTCAGGCCGGGCGCGCCGCTCCGGGTCTGGCGCGGCTGAGCCGCGCTCAGCGCCGCCGCGCCAGCTCGCGCGTGGCGGCGTCGATCCCCTCGATCGTCAGCGGGAACATGCGGCCGCCCAGCAGGTCGCGGATCAGCGCGGTGGAGGCGGAATAGCCCCATTGTGCCTCGGGCGCGGGGTTGAGCCAGGCGGCGGCGGGATAGGCCCCGGTCAGCCGCCGCAGCCAGGCCGCGCCGGGCTCGTCGTTGTGATGCTCGACCGAGCCGCCGGGATGCGTGATCTCGTACGGGCTCATCGCCGCGTCGCCGACGAACAGCAGCTTATAGTCGCGGCCATAGGTGTGGAGCAGGTCCAGCGTCGGCGTGCGCGCGTCGAAGCGGCGGCGGTTGTCCTTCCACACGCCCTCGTAGACGCAATTGTGGAAGTAGAAGAATGCCAGGTCGCGGAACTCGCTGGTGGCGGCGGAGAACAGCTCCTCGCAGCGCGTCACGAACGGGTCCATCGAGCCGCCGACATCGAGGAAGAGCAGCAGCTTGACCGCGTTGCGCCGCTCCGGCCGCAGCCTCACGTCGAGCCAGCCCTGGCGCGCGGTGCCGTCGACCGTCGCGTCCATGTCGAGCTCCTCCGCGGCGCCCTCGCGCGCGAAGCGGCGCAGGCGACGCAGCGCGACCTTGATGTTGCGCGTCCCCAGCTCGCGGCCGGGGTCGAGGTCGCGGAAGGCGCGCTGATCCCATATCTTGACCGCGCGACCGTGGGTCGCTTCGCCGCCGATGCGGACGCCCTCGGGATTGTAGCCCGAGTTGCCGAAGGGGCTGGTGCCGCCGGTGCCGATCCACTTGCTGCCGCCCTGATGGCGCCCGTGCTGCTCGGCGAGCCGTTCGCGCAGCGTCCGCATGATCTCGTCCCACGAGCCGAGCGCCTCGATCGCCGCCATCTGCTCGGGCGTGAGATGGCGCTGCGCCACCGCGCGGAGCCACTCCTCGGGCAGCTCGGCGGGGACGACGCCATCCACCGGCAGCGCGCCGCGGAACACCGCGGCGAAGACCTGGTCGAAGCGGTCGAGCAGCGCCTCGTCCTTCACGTAGATCGCGCGGCTGAGATAGTAGAATTGCTCGGGCGAGCGGTCGATCACCGCCGCGTCGAGCGCCTCGAGCAGCAACAGATGTTCCTTGAGGCTGGCCGGGATCCCCGCGGCGCGCACCGAGTCGAGGAAGGCGAGGAACATCGCGTCCGGCTCAGGGCCGCGGCGCGTGCCGGCGCGCCATGAAGGCGAGCCGCTCGAACAGCATCACGTCCTGCTCGTTCTTGAGCAGCGCGCCGTGGAGCGGCGGGATCGCCTTGGTCGGGTCGCGCTGCTGCAGCACCTCGAGCGGCAGATCCTCGTGGAGCAGCAGCCGGAGCCAGTCGAGCAGCTCACTGGTCGACGGCTTCTTCTTGATCCCGGGCACCTCGCGGACCTCGTAGAAGAGGTCGAGCGCGCGGTTGACGAGCGTGGTCTGGATGCCCGGAAAATGGACGTCGACGATCGCCTGCATCGTCGCTCGGTCGGGGAAGCGGATATAATGGAAGAAGCAGCGCCGCAGGAAGGCGTCGGGCAGTTCCTTCTCGTTGTTCGAGGTGATCACCACGATCGGCCGCTCGGTGGCGCGCACGGTCTGCCCGGTCTCGTAGACGTGGAACTCCATGCGATCGAGTTCCTGCAACAGGTCGTTGGGGAACTCGAGATCGGCCTTGTCGATCTCGTCGATCAGCAGCACCGCGGGCGTGTCGCGCTCGAACGCCTCCCAGAGCTTGCCGCGGCGGATGTAGTTGGCGATGTCGTTGACGCGCGGGTCGCCGAGCTGCCCGTCGCGCAGCCGCGCCACCGCGTCATAGTCGTAGAGCCCCTGCTGCGCCTTGGTGGTGGACTTCACGTTCCACTCGATCAGCGGGTAGCCGGTCGCGCGCGCGATCTCATGCGCCAGCACGGTCTTGCCAGTGCCGGGCTCGCCCTTGACCAGCAGCGGCCGGCGCAGCCGCACCGCGGCGTTCACCGCGACCTTCAGATCATCGGTGGCGACATAGTCGCCGCTGCCCTCGAACCGCTCCATGCGCGCCGTCATGCGGTGCGCCGCGGCGGCTGGCAAGCCGGCTCAGCCGGCGCGCGCGGCGGCGCGGGACTCCAGCAGCTGCCACAGTCCGCGATGCTGGCCGAGCAGCTGCTCGGCGCCGAAGCTGAGCGCGCGCAGCCGCGGTGGCGCGAGCGCGAGCGAGCGGAGCATCTCGACGGCCTCGTCGCGCGCGGCGGCGAAGTTCGCCGCGGCTTCCTCGCCCAGGCGCTCGGCGCAGCGGTCGAGCAGCGCGCGGATCGCGACCCAGTCGAGCACGAAGGCCGCGGCGGCGCCGGTGGCGCAGCCGAGCCGGTCCGAGCGCGCCAGCAGCGCCAGCGTGTCGCGCTGCTGCAGGATCGCGGCGGCGGCGCTGGCCTGGCCGGGCGTCGAGGGCAGCGGGCCCGCGGCGGCGGCGAGACGGACGAGCAGCGTGCGCTCGGCCGCCATCGCGCCCGCGGCCCGCGCCATCCACGCCGGCGCCAGCGTGTCGACGCCGTGGGCGGTGGCGTGATCGACGAGGCCCGGGAAGGTCCCGTGGACGACGCACAGGGCGTGGATCGCGTCGGCGAGGTCGCGCAGCGGGGCGGTGGGGTCGGCGAGCGCGCGGGCGTGGCGCGACGCCGCGGTGCCGTCGCGCGCGACCATCGCGAGGATCAGGTCGGCCGGACCGTCCTCGGGGCGCTGACTCGCGTCCGCCATCATTCCTGCCTCCACACTCGCGCGGCGCGCCTCGGCCGCGCGCTGCGAGCTAGCAGATCGACGTAAAGGTGCGGTTTACGCGGGCCGGCGAACCGCCGCCGCGACCACCTCGTCGAGGCGCAGGTTGACCCAGATCGGCCAGCAACCGAGCGCGAACCGACCTGTTCCGCCGTCGCCGGTCAGCGGCGTCGCGGCCACGCCGGTCTGGCCCTCGCTCGCGCCCGCTAGAGCGACTCAGCGACCGAGGGCCGATCCCGTCGCGACGATCCGTCGATCGCCGCGACGGACCCGGATCAGGAGGTCGCACCGACGCAGGGCGTGCTCACTGGTCGAGGAACGAGCGCATCTTGCGGCTGCGGCTCGGGTGCTTGAGCTTGCGCAGCGCCTTAGCCTCGATCTGCCGGATACGCTCGCGCGTCACGCTGAACTGCTGGCCGACCTCCTCGAGCGTGTGATCGGTGTTCATGCCGATGCCGAAGCGCATGCGCAGCACGCGCTCCTCGCGCGGGGTGAGCGAGGCGAGCACGCGCGTCACCGTCTCCTTGAGGTTGGCCTGGATCGCGGCGTCGACCGGGATCACCGCGTTCTTGTCCTCGATGAAGTCGCCGAGATGCGAATCCTCCTCGTCGCCGATCGGCGTCTCGAGGCTGATCGGTTCCTTGGCGATCTTCATCACCTTGCGCACCTTCTCGAGCGGCATGCTCAGGCGCTCCGCCATTTCCTCGGGCGTGGGCTCGCGCCCCTGCTCGTGGAGGAACTGGCGGCTGGTGCGGACCAGCTTGTTGATCGTCTCGATCATGTGGACCGGGATGCGGATCGTGCGCGCCTGGTCCGCGATCGAGCGCGTGATCGCCTGGCGGATCCACCAGGTCGCATAGGTCGAGAACTTGTAGCCGCGGCGATACTCGAACTTGTCCACCGCCTTCATCAGGCCGATGTTGCCTTCCTGGATGAGATCCAGGAACTGCAGCCCGCGGTTGGTGTACTTCTTGGCGATCGAGATCACGAGGCGGAGATTGGCCTCGACCATCTCCTTCTTGGCGATCCGCGCCTCGCGCTCGCCCTTCTGCACCATGTTGACGATGCGGCGGAACTCGGCGAGCGCCATGCCGGTCTGCTGGCTGATCTCGCTGATCTCGGTGCGGATTCGGTCGATCGCGGGCGCCTCGTTGGTGGCGAAGGCGGCCCATTTCTTGTCGCGCCCGCGCACCGCGTCGAGGAAGCCCTCGTCGAGCTCGTGGCCCATATATTGATCGAGGAAGTCCTTGCGGTTCACCTTGTGCCGCTCGGCCAGTCGCAGCATCTGACCGCCCAGCGCGGTGAGGCGCCGGTTGTAGCTGTAGAGCTGGTCGACCAGATACTCGATCTTGCTCTGGTGGAACTGCACGCTCTCCACCTCGGCCGTGAGCTCCTCGCGCAGCTTCTGGTATTTGCGCTCCTGCGCGTCGGACAGGTCCGCGCCCGACGCCATCGCGTCGAGCCGGCTCTCCTGCATCTTGGAGAAGTTGCGGTAGATCGCGGTGATGTTGGCGAACTTCTCGAGCGCGAGCGGCTTGAGCGTCTCCTCCATCTGCGCGAGGCTGAGGGTATTGTCCTCCTCCTCGTCGTCGGACGGCCGCGGCGTGCGGCGCTCGGTCATGTCGTCCTCGTCGTCGGCGGGCGCCTCCTCGGGCTCCTCCTCCTCCTTGAACGACGGGCCGGTGCTCGACTCGCTGATCTCGCCGCTGTCGTCCTCGGCGCCCTCGACCTGCTCGGCCGACGGACCCTTGGACAGCATCGCGTCGAGATCGACGATCTCGCGCAGCTGCATCGTGCCCTCGTTGAGCGCGGTCGACCAGTCGATGATGGCGTTGAAGGTGATCGGGCTCTCGCACAGCCCCAGGATCATCGTGTCGCGGCCCGCCTCGATGCGCTTGGCGATCGCGATCTCGCCCTCGCGACTGAGCAGCTCCACCGCGCCCATCTCGCGCAGGTACATCCGCACCGGGTCGTCGGTGCGGTCGACCGTCTCTTTCTTCTTCGCCTCGGGGGCGGGGGCGGTACCGTCGGACTCACCGTCGCCGTCGACCGCCTCGGCCTCGTCGTCGTCGGCGCGCTCCTCGGGCTCGCCGTCCTCGCCCGCTTCCTCGTTCTCGACGATATTGACGCCCATCTCGTTGAGCGCGGACATGACGTCCTCGAGCTGGTCGGACGACATCTGGTCCTGCGGCAGCGCCTCGTTGAGCTGGTCGTAGGTGATGTAGCCGCGCTTCTTGGCGCGCGCGATCAGCTTCTTGACGCTCGCGTCGTTGAGATCGATCAGCGGAGCGTCGGCCACTTCCGCGCCCTCGTCACCACCGCCACCGTTCATCTTCGCCATCAATCGTCCTCAAGTCCAAGCGCGCGGGCGTCTTCGTTTGCCTGCACCAGATTTGCAAGTCGCTCATCCAGCGCGCGTTGTTCGTTCACCAACGCTACCTGCCGTTCGAACGCCTCGGCGGTGAAGCGCGCCTTCATCGCGGAAGTTGCTTCCGCCAGCGCAGCATCGACCTCGGGCCGGGCGACCAGGATCGCGATCGCCTCGTCGAGGTCGTCGCGCGCCTGCTTCTCGTCGGCGCCGGCGCGCGTGAACGAATAGGGCATCGTATCGGCTCTCAAGAGGTCGTGCGCGACCGTATCGAAACCGGATCGCGCCAATATGGTGACGAGCCGCCCGCTATCAAGCGGATCGCCGCGACGATCCTCCAGCGCGACGTCGACCACCGCCTCGAACAGCCGGCCGAGCGCGCCCTCGGCGAGGCGGAGGCCGCCCAGCACCTCCATGTGGCGCGCGATCTCGGCGGGGTGGCGGATCAGCCCGGCGAGTACCGCCTTGGCGAGCACGCGATCGATCCCGCCCGCGGCGCCGACGCGCTTGGCGTCCTCGGTGACGGGCGCGGGCGGGGGCGTCCACTTCTGCCCGGGGCGACGCTGCGCCATCGGGTAGAACGGCGTGCGCTGCTGGAACGGCTGGCGGGTGCGCGCGAACTGCTCGTCGAAGCGGTGGCGGAACTCGGCCTGATACTCGGTGCGGACGCTCGGGTCGGTGATCGACTGAACGAGGTCGCCCAGGCGGCGCTTGAAGCCGGCGCGCTGCTCGGGTGTGGTGAGCGGCTCGACGGCGAGCTCGTGCTGCCACAGTCGGTCGACCAGCGGCTGCGCGCTACGTACCAGCGGCTCGAACGCGCCCGGCCCCTGCGCGCGCATCAGGTCGTCCGGATCCTGTCCCTCGGGCAGGGTGACGAAGGCGAGGCTGCGCCCCGGCGCGAGCAGGGGCAGCGCGCGCTGCGCCGCGCGGATCGCCGCTTTCTGCCCGGCCGCGTCGCCGTCGAGGCAGACATAGGGCACGTCGACCACGCGCCACAGCCGCTCGAGCTGCGCCTCGGTCAGCGCGGTGCCGAGCGGCGCGACCGCCTCGCCGATGCCGTGCTGCGCCAGCGCGACCGCGTCCATATAGCCCTCGACCACGAACAGCCGCTCGGCCTTGCGCGCGGCCGCGGCGGCGCGGTCGAGATTGTAGAGCGTGCGGCCCTTGTCGAAGAGCGGGGTGTCGGGCGAGTTGAGATATTTCGGCTCGCCCTCACCGATGATGCGGCCGCCGAAGGCGATGACCCGCCCGCGCGGGTCGCGGATCGGGATCATCAGCCGGCCGCGGAAGCGGTCATAGGGTTCCTTGCCCTCGACCTGGATCAGCAGCCCCGCCTCGATCAGCATGGCGTCGCCGAAATCCTTGAGCGCCGCGCGCAGCCGGGTGCGGGAATCGGGCGCGTAGCCGAAGCCGAACGTGCGCTGCGTCGCCGCACTCACCCCGCGCCTGTCGAGCAGCGCGCGCGCGGCGGCGCCGTCGCTGCCGCCGAGCTGCTGGGTGAAGAAGTCCGCGGCGGCCTGCATCACGTCGTGGAGCGACCTCGCGCGCTCGGCACGCTCGGCCGAGTGGCGGTCCTGCTCGGGCATCTCCATCCCTGCCGCGGCGGCGAGTTCCTTGACCGCGTCGATGAAGGGCAGGCCTTGGTGATCGGTCAGCCAGCGGATCGCGTCGCCGTGCGCCGAGCAGCCGAAACAGTGATAGAAGCCCTTGTCGTCGTTGACGTAGAAGCTGGGCGTCTTCTCGTTGTGGAAGGGGCAGCAGCCCTTCATCTCGCGCCCGGCGCGGGTCAGCTTCACCGTCCGGCCGACCAGCGCGGTGAGCGAGGTGCGCGCGCGCAGCTCGTCGAGGAAGGCGGGGGTGAGACTCACCAGCGCATTATACCCCTTATGCCGCGGGATCGCGCGGGGGGCAATGTGTCGCGGTGGGACGGGGTGTTCTGGCCCACCTGGGCCGTGGATCCTGCATCCCCCTCTGCCGTCATCCCGGACATGGTCCGGGATGACGGTAGTG
Source organism: Sphingomonas folli (assembly GCF_019429525.1). Lineage (GTDB taxonomy): Bacteria > Pseudomonadota > Alphaproteobacteria > Sphingomonadales > Sphingomonadaceae > Sphingomonas > Sphingomonas folii. The sequence goes on from NZ_JAHXZL010000001.1 coordinate 478,948, forward strand.
TGTCGGGCGGGGCAGGGGGAAAGCACTCGCGGCGCCTCGGCGCCTCCGCGTGAAGCCTCACCCCGCCCGCGGCCTCACGCCATCCGCGATTTCACCCCGCCAGCGCCGCCTTCACCAGCGCGCTCGCCTTGCTCATGTCGAGCGTGGCGGCGTGGCGCGCCTTCAGCTCGGCCATCACACGGCCCATGTCCTTCATGCCCGACGCGCCCAGCTCGCCCTTGATCGAGTCGATCGCGGCGCGGGTCTCGTCCTCGCTCATCTGCTGCGGCAGGAAACGCTCGATCACCGCCACCTCGGCCTGCTCCGCCGCGGCCAGCTCAGGGCGGCCGCCCTGCTCGTACATCGCGATCGACTCGCGGCGCTGCTTCACCATCTTCTGCAGCACCTCGACCACGACCGCGTCGTCGTCCGCCGGCGCCGGGCCGGTGCGCAGCTCGATGTCGCGATTCTTCACCGCCGCCTGGATCAGCCCGATGGTGGCGCGCGCCTCCCTGTCGCCCGCCTTCATCGCCGCGATCTGCGCGGCCTTGATGTCGTCCCGAATCATACCCGTGTCCTTAACCGATTGACGCGTCCGGCGCGCGTCTCTAGCGGGCGGGGCTTAGCGACATTGCCGACCCACACAAGGAGTGCCCGCCTGCCATGGCCGACGCCACGTTTCCGCACGCGCCCAGACCGGATGGAGCGACGGGCGTCCTCGTCCTCGCCAGCGGCGAGGTGGCGTGGGGCCGCGGCTTCGGCGCGACCGGGCAGGCGGTGGGCGAGGTGTGCTTCCACACCGCCATGACGGGCTACCAGGAGATCATGACCGACCCGAGCTTCGCCGGTCAGATCATCACCTTCACCTTCCCGCACATCGGCAACGTCGGCGCCAACCCCGACGACGTCGAGGCCGACAACCCGCACGCGCTCGGCATGATCGTGCGCGAGGATCCGACCGCGCCCAGCAACTTCCGCGCGATGGAGCATCTGTCGGGCTGGATGGCGCGGCACGCGCGGATCGGGCTCGCCGGGATCGACACGCGCGCGCTGACGCGGCGCATCCGCGGCGGCGGGGCGCCGACCGGCGTGGTGGCGCACGCGCCCGACGGCGCGTTCGATCTCGACCTGCTGCTCCAGCTGGCGCGCGGCTGGCCCGGGCTGGAGGGGATGGACCTCGCCAAGGACGTGACGCGCGAGACCCATGGCAGCTGGGAGGGCGGCATCTGGCGGCTCGGCTTCGGCTATGAGGGCGCGGGCGAGGGCGCGCGGCCGCACGTGGTCGCGGTGGATTACGGAAGCAAGTTCAACATCTTCCGCAATCTCGTTCAGGCGGGGGCAAAGGTGTCGGTGGTGCCGGCGACCGCGACCTACGACGAGATCATGGCGCTCGCGCCCGACGGCATCTTCCTCTCCAACGGCCCCGGCGACCCCGCCGCGACCGGCGCGTACGCCGTCCCGGTGATCCGCCAGCTGCTCGACACGGGCAAGCCGCTGTTCGGCATCTGCCTCGGCCATCAATTGCTCGCACTAGCGGTGGGGGCGCGGACGACCAAGATGTTCCAGGGCCACCGCGGCGCCAACCACCCGGTGAAGCGGCTCAGCGACGGCGCGGTCGAGATCACCAGCATGAACCACGGTTTCGCGGTCGAGCGCGAGACACTGCCCGCCAACGCGCGCGAGACTCACGTGTCGCTGTTCGACGGCAGCAACGCCGGGCTCGAACTCACCGACCGGCCCGCGTTCAGCGTGCAATATCACCCTGAGGCGAGCCCGGGGCCGCAGGACAGTTTGTACCTGTTCGAGCGGTTCGTGGGGCCGCTGCGCGCGGGCTGACGCCGCGCCGCGACGACATAGCGGGCGAGCGGCGGTACCCTTGCCCGAAACAAAGAAGCCTTGAAGGCAGGACCTGACGCATGCCCAAACGCACCGACATCTCCTCGATCCTCGTCATCGGCGCGGGGCCGATCATCATCGGCCAGGCGTGCGAGTTCGACTATTCCGGCACGCAGGCGATCAAGGCGCTCAAGGAAGAGGGCTATCGCATCGTCCTGGTCAACTCGAACCCGGCGACGATCATGACCGATCCCGAGCTCGCCGACGCCACCTATGTCGAGCCGATCACCCCCGAGGTGGTCGCCACGATCATCGCTAAGGAGCGCCCCGACGCGGTGCTGCCGACGATGGGCGGGCAGACCGCACTCAACACCGCGCTGGCGCTGTTCCGCGACGGCACGCTGGAGAAATACGGCGTCCAGATGATCGGTGCCGACGCCGAGGCGATCGACAAGGCCGAGGACCGGCTCAAGTTCCGCGACGCGATGGACAAGATCGGGCTGGAGAGCGCGCGCAGCCATATCGCCCACACCGAGGCCGAGGCGCTCGCCGGGCTCGACAAGGTCGGGCTGCCCGCGATCATCCGCCCCAGCTTCACGCTCGGCGGGACGGGCGGCGGCGTCGCCTACAACCGCGAGGAGTTCCTCGAGATCGTCCGCAAGGGGCTCGACGCCTCGCCCACCACCGAGGTGCTGATCGAGGAGTCGCTGCTCGGCTGGAAGGAATATGAGATGGAGGTGGTCCGCGACCGCGCGGACAATTGCATCATCATCTGCTCGATCGAGAACATCGATCCGATGGGGGTGCACACCGGCGATTCCATCACCGTCGCGCCGGCGCTGACGCTGACCGACAAGGAATATCAGATCATGCGCAACGCCAGCATCGCGGTGCTGCGCGAGATCGGCGTCGAGACCGGCGGCTCCAACGTGCAGTTCGCGGTCAACCCCAAGGACGGGCGCCTGATCGTCATCGAGATGAACCCGCGCGTGTCGCGCTCCTCGGCGCTGGCCTCGAAGGCGACCGGCTTCCCGATCGCCAAGGTCGCCGCCAAACTGGCCGTGGGCTACACGCTGGACGAGATCGAGAACGACATCACCGGCGCCACCCCGGCCTCGTTCGAGCCGACGATCGACTATGTCGTCACCAAGATCCCGCGCTTCGCCTTCGAGAAGTTCAAGGGCGCCGAGGCGGTGCTGGGCACCGCGATGAAGTCGGTCGGCGAGGTGATGGCGATCGGGCGCAACATCCACGAGTCGATGCAGAAGGCGCTGCGTGGGCTGGAGACGGGCCTGTCGGGCTTCGACCCGGTCGAGCGGCTCGCCGGCGCGCCGCGCGCCGAGATCGAGGCCGCGCTCGCCGCGCCCACCCCCGACCGGCTGCTCGTCGCCGCCCAGGCGCTGCGCGAGGGCTTCACCGTCGCCGAGGTCCACGCCATCGCGAAGTACGATCCCTGGTTCCTCGAGCGGATCGCGGAGATCGTCGCCGCCGAGCGCCAGGTGATGGCGGACGGCCTGCCGATCGACGCGCCCGGCATGCGCCGGCTCAAGGCGATGGGCTTCTCCGACAAGCGGCTCGCCTGGCTCGCGCTCCAGTCGGCCAACCTGCGCGGGATGCAGCGCGGCATCGCGCGCGGCTCGGGGCTGATCCACGAGGCGGTGAAGGCGATGACCGGCGGCGTCACCGAGGCGGAGGTGCGCCAGCACCGCGTCAAGCTCGGCGTCCGCCCCGTGTTCAAGCGGATCGACACCTGTGCCGCCGAGTTCGAGGCGAAGACGCCGTACATGTACTCGACCTATGAGGCGCCGATGTTCGGCGAGCCCGAGAACGAGGCGCAGCCGAGCGACCGGCGCAAGATCGTGATCCTGGGCGGCGGCCCGAACCGCATCGGGCAGGGGATCGAGTTCGATTATTGCTGCTGCCACGCCTGTTTCGCGCTGGCCGACCAGGGCTATGAGACGATCATGGTCAACTGCAACCCGGAGACGGTGAGCACCGACTATGACACCTCGGACCGGCTCTATTTCGAGCCGCTCACCGCCGAGGACGTGCTCGAAATCCTCCACGTCGAGCAGCAGGCGGGCGAGCTGGTCGGCGTCATCGTCCAGTTCGGCGGCCAGACGCCCCTCAACCTCGCGCGCGCGCTGGAGCAGGCGGGGATACCGATCCTGGGCACCTCGCCCGACGCGATCGACCTGGCCGAGGACCGCGAGCGGTTCGCGGCGCTCGTCAACAAGCTGAAGCTGCTCCAGCCGTCGAACGGCATCGCGCGCAGCCGCGAGGAGGCGCTCAACGTCGCCGGCCGCATCGGCTATCCGGTGCTGATGCGCCCGAGCTACGTGCTCGGCGGACGCGCGATGGAGATCGTCGACAGCGACCAGCAGCTGGAGGATTATATCCAGACCGCGGTCCAGGTCTCGGGCGACGCGCCGGTGCTGATCGACCAGTATCTCCGCGACGCGGTTGAGGTGGACGTCGACGCGATCTGCGACGGCGAGCAGGTGGTGGTCGCGGGCGTGCTCCAGCATATCGAGGAGGCGGGGGTCCACTCGGGCGACAGCGCGTGCTCGATCCCGCCCTACTCGCTCGCCCCCGAGATCATCGCCGAGATCGAGCGCCAGACCGAGGCGCTGGCGCACGGCCTCTCCGTGCGCGGGCTGATGAACATCCAGTTCGCGGTGAAGGACGGGCACGTCTACCTCATCGAGGTCAACCCGCGCGCCAGCCGCACCGTGCCCTTCGTGGCCAAGGCCATCGGCGCGCCCATCGCCAAGATCGCGGCGCGCGTGATGGCGGGCGAGAAGCTCGCCGACCTGCCCGCGATCGACCGCCACATCGACTATTTCGCGGTGAAGGAGGCGGTGTTCCCGTTCAGCCGCTTCCCCGGCATCGACCCGGTGCTGTCGCCCGAGATGAAGAGCACCGGCGAGGTAATGGGGATCGACCGCGACTTCACCACCGCCTTCGCCAAGTCGCAGCTCGGCGCGGGCACGGTGTTGCCGAGCGGCGGCGCGGTGTTCGTCAGCGTCAAGGCGGGCGACAAGGAGGCGATCGTGCCCGCGGTGCGCGCCTTGGTCGAGGCCGGGTTCACGATCGTCGCCACCGCGGGCACCGCGGACCATCTCGAGCGCGCCGGGCTGCCGGTCGAGCGCATCAACAAGGTGGCGCAGGGGCGGCCGCACATCGTCGACCGCATCAAGGACGGCAAGATCGACCTGATCTTCAATACCACCGAAGGGTGGCAGAGCCTGAAGGACTCGCAGCCGATCCGCGCCTCGGCGGTCAACGGCAAGATCCCCTATTTCACCACCGCCTCGGCCGCGGTGCAGGCCGCGGCGGCGATCCGCGCCGGTGTGGCGGGCAATTCCGGGGGTAAGCTTGAAGTGCGTCCACTGCAGGCCTATTATTCGCAGCCGCACAACTGATCCCCAGACAATCCGGATGGTGCGGGCGGTCGCGACGACGCGACCGCTCGGGGGGTGTTATTCGAAGGATGGACGATGGCGACGGTCGAGAAGATGCCGATGCTGCAGGAGGGCTATGAGAAGCTGAACGCTGATCTCAAGCGCCTCAAGACCGAGCGGCCGCAGATCGTCGACGCGATCGAGGAAGCCCGCGCGCACGGCGACCTGTCGGAGAACGCCGAATATCATGCCGCCAAGGAGCGTCAGGGCCAGATCGAGGCGTCGATCGCCGACATCGAGGACAAGCTCAGCCGCGCGCAGATCATCGACCCGCGCGACCTGTCGGGCGACAAGATCGTCTTCGGCGCGACGGTCACGTTGCTCGACGAGGACGACAAGCCGGTGCGCTATCAGATCGTCGGGCAGACCGAGGCCGACGCGAAGACCGGGCGGATCAGCTATAACTCGCCGCTCGGCCGCGCGCTGATCGGGCGCAGCGTCGACGACGAGGTCGAGGTCGCGGTGCCCGCGGGCGACCGCTATTATGTGGTGTCGAAGGTCGAGTTCATCTGAGGCGTGCGCCAGTCGCGGGATGATGTCGGGCGGAGGTTCGGCATCGCCCTTCACGGCGGTCAGCCCGGCGAAGGACGGGGCCCGGTGGGAAGGCCGCGGCAAGGCGCGGTAGCATCTCCAGGGTGAGCCCGGCCTTCGACCGGGTACGTATCCTCTGGTCCGGGCCGCTACCTGATACGCGCCGAGCCGCTCAGGCGCGCTCGCCGTCGAGCCGCCGCGCCACCGCGACGAACTCCGCGACGCTGACCGTCTCCGCGCGCCGCGTCGGGTCGATCCCCTCCGCCTCCGCCGCGGCGATCGCGCCGGGCACGCCGCGCAGGCTCTGTCGCAGCATCTTGCGCCGCTGGCCGAACGCCGCCGCGGTCAACCGCTCCAGCGTCTCCAACCGCACGCCACCCGGTGCATCCTCCGGCACGACATGCACCACCGCCGACATCACCTTCGGCGGGGGGGTGAAGGCCGAGCGGTGCACCGGCATCGCGATGCGCGCGCTCGCGCGCCACTGCGCCAGCACCGCGAGCCGGCCATAGGCCTCGCCGCCGACCGGCGCCACGATCCGCTCCGCCACCTCGCGCTGGAACATCAGCGTCAGCGACTGCCACCACGGTCGCCACGCGGCCGAGAGCCAGCCGACCAGCAGCGCGGTACCGACATTATAGGGCAGGTTCGAGACGATGTGCGGCGCGGTCGCGAACAGCGCGCGCGCGTCGATCGCGGTGGCGTCGCCCTCGATGACCGTCAGCTGCCCGGGGTAAGCGTCGGCCAGCTCGGCGAGCGCGGGGATGCAGCGGCGGTCGCGCTCGATCGCGGTGACCCGCGCACCCGCGGCGAGCAGCGCGCGCGTCAGCCCGCCCGGGCCCGGCCCGACCTCGAGCACCTCGGCGCCGGCGAGGTCACCCGGCACGCGCGCGATCCGCGCGAGCAGCTGCGAGTCGAAGAGGAAGTTCTGCCCCAGCGCCTTGGACGCGTTGAGACCGTAGCGCGCGATGACGTCGCGCAGCGGCGGCAGCGCCACCGGCGCGGGCGGCGCGCTCACGCCGGCTGGGCGCAGCGCGCGCGCTGGCGCGCCGCGGCATCGGCCATCGCGATCGCCGCGATCGTCGCGCCGGGGTGCGCCACGCCCTTGCCGGCGATGCCGAAGGCGGTGCCATGGTCGGGCGAGGTGCGCACGATCGGCAGCCCCAGCGTGATGTTGACGCCGTCGTCGAAGTGGAGCGTCTTGAGCGGCACGAGCGCCTGGTCGTGGTAGCAGCACAGCGCCGCATCATACTGCGCGCGCGCGCGGGCGTGGAACATCGTGTCCGCGGGGAAGGGGCCGCGCGCGTCGATGCCCTCGTCGACGAGCTGCTCGATCGCGGGGCGGATCACGTCGATCTCCTCGCGCCCCATCGTGCCGTCCTCGCCGGCGTGGGGGTTGAAGCCGGCGAAGGCGAGCCGCGGCGCCGCGATGCCGAAGTTGCGCGTCAGCCCGCGCGCCGTCACGCGCGCCTTGGCGACGATCAGCTCGACGCTGAGCAGCCCGGACACCGAGGCGAGCGCGACATGGGTGGTGATCGGCACCACCCGCAGCCCCGGCCCGGCGAGCATCATCACCGCGTTGTCGCGCGCGATCCCGCAGCGCTCGGCGACGAACTCGGTCTGTCCCGGATGCGTGAAGCCGACGCCGTAGAGCTGCGACTTGGAGACCGGCCCGGTGACCAGCGCGCGCCCCGCGCCCGAGCGCACGAGCCCGGCGGCGAGCTCCAGCGCGTGGAGCGCGCAGCGCGCGCCGTCGGCGTCGGGCTGGCCCGGCACGATCTCGCCCGCGTCCTGCACGGTGAGCACCGGCAGCGCCTCGGCGAAGACGCGGTCCACGGCGGCGAGGTCGCTCACCGGCGCGATCGGCCCGTCCCACACGCGCGCCACGGCGCGCACGTCGCCGACCGCGACGAAAGGGGGCAGGCCGTGCGAGTCGCGTGCCGCCCACGCCTTGGCGATCGTCTCGGGCCCGATCCCGGCGGGATCGCCCATCGCGATGACGATCGGCGCGGTCACGGCCTCAGCGATACTCGATCACCGCGTCGCGGCGCAGGTCGCGCAGCGCCTGCTGCGCGCGCAGGTTGACGCGCTGCTGCTCGAGCTGGTTCTGCACCTGCTGCGCGCCCGGCAGCTGGCCACCCTGCGCCTCGTCGCGGCCGCACAGCACCAGCGTGCGCACGCCCTCGGTCGGCGAGCCGAACGGCGGGGTGGCCTGGCCGACCTGGAGGTTGACCATGATGCTCTGCAGCTGCGGCGGCAGGTCGCGGATGCGGATCGCGTCGTTGTTGACCACCTCGGCGTTGAGCGTCGCGGCGACCTTGTCGACCGAGCCGCAGCCCTGCAGCTTCTGGATCGCCTCGGCGAAGGCCGAGGTGCGCGCGGTGGCCTGCACCTGGGTCGTGCCGGTCGGGAATTTGATCGTCAGCTGCTTCAGGCTGAGCCGCGAGTCGCGCGGGTCGGCGGCGCCGACGCGGCGCTTGTCGACGAGGTACAGGATCGAGAAGCCGCCCGGCGTCGCGACCGGGCCGGCGACCTGGCCGACCTGCATCGTCGTCGCCGCCTGGGCCAGCGCGTCGGGCAGCTGCGCGGCGCGCACCCAGCCGAGGTCACCGCCGACGCCGCGGGTCGAGGCCTCGGAGAAGTTGCGCGCGAAATAGGCGAACGGCGCCTTGCCCTGACCGATCTGGGCGATCAGCTGGCGGGCGTTGGTGAACACCTGCTCCTGTCGGTCGGGCGTGGCGGCGAGATAGATCTCGTTGAGGTGGAACTCCTCGGTGCCCTTGGCCGCCTCGAGCCGGTCGAGGATCGCCTTCACCTCCTCGTCGCCGACGTTGACGAAGGGCTCGACTCGCTTGCTGAGATAGCGGCTCCACGCCAACTCGCCCTCGATCTGGCGGCGGATCGAGCGGTCGGACGAGCCGTTCTCGCGCAGGAAGGCGGCGAACTGCTCGGGCGTCTTGCCGAAGTTGCGCGCGACGCGGGCGAAGCTCTGGTCGATCTGGTCCTTGGTGATCGTCACCTCGGCGGTCTTGGCCTGCTGGATCTCCAGCGTCTCGTCGATCAGCTGGCGCAGCACCTGGAGCTGGAGCCGGTCGCGCTCCTGGTCGGAGAGCTTGACGTTGTTGGCCGCGGCGATCAGCGCGACGCGCTGGTCGACGTCGGTGCGCGTGATCACCGCCTCGTTGACGATCGCGGTCGCCTTGCGCACGTTGGGGTCAAGGTTGCCGAACACCTGGAGGTTGGCGGGCAGGCCGAGGCCGGTCGGGTCGAGCCCGGGCGCCTCCTGCCCGGCGTCGGCGCCGTCCTGCTCCGCCGCGGTCTGCGCGATCGCCACGCCGGCCGTCCCCACCATCAGCAGCGCCGCCAGCAACCGGCGGGTCAGCGCCGCGCCCCTCGTCTTGGTCATCACGTGTGTCTCGAAATCCCTATCGCGTCGCCGCACGTCGATCGCTTCCACCACGGCTCCCGGACATAGGCCGCCAGCGGCCGTTCCTGCCCGGAGCGAACTGAACAGGGGCTTAGCGGCCGAGGTTCTTGAAGGAAAGCGTCAACAGGTAGCTGTCGCCGCGACGGGCATCGCCGACGGTGCGATAGTCGCGCCGCCACGTCAGGCCCAGTTCGAGACAATCGTCCTGATAGGCGACGCCGAGGCGATGGCGGATCGGGGTGAAGCCGTCGGCCTGCGACAGCGGGTCCTCGGCCCGGTCGGTGAGGTCGACCAGTGCCGAGCCCCACAGCGACCAGAAGCGCGCGAAGGCGACGCGCCCGCCGGCGCGGACCTCCTCTCGATCCTGCAGGTCCTCCAGCTCGGTGATGTCACGGTTGAGCCGGAGGTAGCCGACCGTCGCATAGGTGCGGCGCGAGCCGACCGTCGCGTCGAGCTCGTTGCGGCGCACCGCGAGGTTGCTCTTGTCGAGCCGGTAGCGGTGCGTGAGCGTGACGAACTCGCCGATCCGCACGTTGGTGCGCCCGACGATGTCGGAGAAACGGTCCGACAGGCCGGTGCCGTCGGGCAGGATGCTGGGGCGCGAGTTGAGCCGGTAGCTCTGCCCGACGTTGGTGGCGATGGCGATGCCGGGCAGGTCGAGCGACCAGTCCGCGCCATAGGTCACGCGGCTCGAATCCTCCCACCGGTCATAGCCGGGGAAGCGATTGAGCGCGAACAGGTTGGAATCCTCGAGGTCGACCGCGCGCGCGTCCTCGTTGGGCACCTGGATGTTGCGCGTGCGCGGGGTGGCGACCACCTGGACTCGCGGCGAGAAGCGCTGCAGCCCGCCGAGCAGCTCGCCGACGAAGGGCCAGCGCACGTCCGCCGCCAGCGCGCCGATCGCGCGCGTCTGGAAGCCCGCGAGCCCGCGATATTGGTCGACCGCGGTCGCGACCGTGTCGTCCGAGTTATAGGCGTCGCCGCGGGCATAGGCCGTGAGCGTCACCTCCTGGCCCATGACGGTGATGCCACGCCAGTCCCAGCGGGCGCTGGCGAAGGCGCGCTGCGTGTCCTGCCCGGCCTTGCGCCCGACCGCGAGCGTGTTGAGCTGAAGCTGGAGCACGCCGCCGAGCGGCGCGTCGGTGATGCGGCGGCGATAGTCCAACTCGGGGAACGCGACCGGCTGCATGCCCTGACGGTCGCCGACCCGGAGCGTCTGCACCGCCCAGCCGGCGAGCGAGAAATAGCTGTCGGAGTCGATCCGCTCGAGCGCGATCGTGGTGCGCAGCCGGTCGTCGTTGGAGATGTCGTAGCGGCGGAGGAACGTGCGGTCGGTGACGATCCGCATCGAGCCCGAGATGCTCCAATTGGGGTCGAGCTGGAACCGCCCGCTGCCGTCGAGATAGCCGCGGAAGGCGCGCGTCGTGTCCGAGGTGAAGCCGCCCGACAGGTCGTCGCTGCGGCGGCTGCTGGTGGCGTAGCCCGCGATCGAATAGGCGCCGAGCTCGTTGACCGCGCTGTAGCGCGCCTCGAGCATCGGCACCTCGGACGAGAAGAGGTGCGGCGCGATCACGAGCGATCGGCTCGGCCCGAGCGCGAGATTGAACGGCAGCACCAGCTCGGCGCCGTTGAGCCGGGTGAGCCCGATCGAGGGCGTCAGCAGCCCGGTGTCGTTGCTCTGCGCGGTCGAGTGGCTGAAGCGCGGCAGCGACGGGCTGGTCAGGCCGAAGAGGTGGAAGCGCGCACCCTCGTAGGAGACGCGCTGGCGATCGGCGTCATAGGTCACCTTCACCGCGGTGATCTTCCACGCCGGTTCCTTGGGGCAGCCGTCCGAGTCGGTCACCGCGCAGGGCGAGTAGACCGCGCGGTCGAGCCGATAGAGGCCGTCCGGCTCGCGCGTGCCGCGCACCGCGGCGAGCCGGCCGCCCTGCTCGAGCACCACCAGCAGATTGTCGACGACGCCGTCGCGCAACGTGTCGGTCAGCTCGATCGAGTCGCCATAGGCGATGTCGCCCTCGGGATCGGTGACCGCGACGTTGCCGGTCGCGACGACCTTGCCGGTCCTGCGGTCCCATACGACGCGCTCGGCGCGCAGCCGGTCGGCGCCGCGGGTCATCCGCACCTCGCCGGTGGCAGTGACGACGTCGGCGTTCGTGTCATACTCGAGCGCGGTCGCGCTGAACTGCACCTGCTCGGTCTCGCCCGTGCCGCCCGCCGTCGTCGGCGCCGGCGCGGCGGGCGATGGCGCGGGAGGCGTTCCGGGTGCCTGCGCCGCGGCCGGGGCGGCGGCGAGCAGCCACAGCGCGCCGCCGGCGAGAAGATCGTTACGCGTCACGTCGCTCCCGTTGCACCCCCGCGCGCGCGGCCGGGATGGCGACGGCGCAACGCCGCCCTATCGCATCGCGCAGGGCCGGCTGCAACGCTTTGCCAGTTCACGCGCTCGGGCCTATTCAACGCGCATGATCGAGAAGGACAGTCGCATGAAGATCGCGTTCGCCGCCACCCGGCCCGACACCGCCCCCGCCGCGGGTGAGGTGCTGGCGCTGCCGGTACAGAAGGGCGGCGGCACCGCCGGGCTGGTCGAGGGGGCGGACGCGCTGCTCGCCGCCGCGGCCGCGGGCCAGCGTTTCGACGGCGAGGCCGGGAGCGTCGCGGAGCTGTTCGCCCCCGGTGAGGGCGGCGCGCGGCGCGTGCTGCTGCTCGGTACCGGCGCGGGCGACGATGCCGGCTATGAGCGCGCCGGCGGCGCGCTGACCGCGCGGCTGCTTACCAGTGGCGTCACCGCGGCCGTGGCGGACCTGGCCGGTGCCACGCCGCTGGCGGCGGCGCGGTTCGCGGCGGGCGCGGCGCAGCGCGCGTGGCGCTTCGACGAGTATCGCACCAAGCTCGCGGACAAGCAGAGGCCGACCTTGTCCTCGCTCACCGTCGTCGGCAGCGACGCGGCGTGGCGCGACCGTGCCGCGGTGACCGACGGCGTGGCGCTGGCGCGGCTGCTCGCGACGCTGCCGCCCAACATCCTCTACCCCGAGACCTTCGTCGAGCGCGTGCTCGCCGCGGTGGATGGCCTCGGCCTCGAGGTCACGGTGCTGACCGAGGCGGAGATGCGCGAGCTCGGCATGGGCGCGCTGCTCGGGGTGAGCCAGGGCTCGCGTCGCGACGCGCGCATCCTCGCGCTGCGCTGGACCGGCGGCGGGGAAGGGGCGCCGCTGACCGCGCTGGTCGGCAAGGGCGTGACCTTCGACACCGGCGGCATCTCGATCAAGCCCGCCGCGGGCATGGAGGACATGAAGTGGGACATGGGCGGCGCCGCGGCGGTGGCGGGCGCGATGCTCGCGCTGGCCAAGCGCGGCGCCAAGGCCAACGTCATCGGCGTGATGGGTCTCGTCGAGAACATGCCCGACGGCAACGCGCAGCGGCCGGGTGACGTCGTCACCACCATGTCGGGCCAGACGGTCGAGGTGATCAACACCGACGCCGAGGGCCGGCTGGTACTGTGCGACTGCCTCACCTGGGTACAGCGCGAGCACCAGCCGACGCGGATCGTCGACCTGGCCACGCTGACCGGCGCGATGATCGTCAGCCTCGGCAACGAGTACGGCGGCCTCTTCAGCAACGACGACACGCTCGCCGACGCGCTGCTCGCCGCCGGGCGCGCCTCGGGCGACCAATTGTGGCGCTTCCCGCTCGCGGACGCCTATGACCGGCTGATCGACTCGCCGATCGCCGACGTGAAGAACGTCGGGCCGCGCGGCGCCGGCTCGATCACCGCGGCGCAGTTCCTCCAGCGTTTCGTCGACGCCGGTATCGCCTGGGCGCACCTCGACATCGCGGGCATGGTCTGGGCCGACAAGGACGGGCCGACCTGGGCCAAGGGCGCGACCGGCTACGGCGTGCGCGTGCTCGACCGCTTCGTCGCGGACGCCTGCGAGAAGTGAGCGCGGCGGCGATCGAGCCCGGCGAGCGGGCGGTGCAGGTGGACTTCTACCACCTGACCCGCATGCCGCTCGAGCGCGCGCTGCCGCAGGTCGCGGAGAAAGTGGTGGCGAACGGCGCGCGGCTGCTGATCGTCGCCGCCGAGGAGGAGCAGCGCGCCGCGCTCGACCGGCTGCTGTGGAGCTACGCGCCCGCGAGCTTCCTGCCGCACGCGCGGCTCGGGGGCGGCGACGACACCCGCCAGCCGGTGCTGATCGCCGGCACGCTCGACGCCGCCAACGGCGCGCGCCACGTCGCGCTCGCGGACGGCGCGTGGCGCGACGACGCGCTCGACTTCGACCGCGTGTTCCACTTCTTCGCCGAGGACCAGATCGTGCCGGCGCGGGCGGCCTGGAAGGCGCTGGCGGACCGTCCCGCCGTGGCGCGGCGCTACTGGAAGCAGAACGACAGCGGGCGCTGGGAGCAGGCGGCGTAGCGCTTGCCTCGGGCCGCCCCGCCGCCTAGGGGAGCGCCACTTTCCCCTTCCTATCAGCAGGAGCCCGTGACCGTCATGGCCGCGAACCGTACCTTCTCGATCATCAAGCCCGACGCGACGCGTCGCAACCTGACCGGCGCCGTCACCAAGATGCTCGAGGAGGCGGGGCTGCGCGTCGTCGCGTCCAAGCGCATCCAGATGACCAAGGAGCAGGCCGAGGGCTTCTACGCCGTCCACAAGGAGCGGCCCTTCTTCGGCGACCTGGTCGGCTTCATGATCTCGGGCCCGGTCGTGGTCCAGGTGCTCGAGGGCGACAACGCCGTGCAGCGCAACCGTGACATCATGGGCGCGACGAACCCGGAGAATGCCGCGCCGGGCACGATCCGCAAGGAGCTGGCCGAGTCGATCGAGGCCAACACGGTGCACGGCTCGGACTCGGACGAGAATGCCGCGATTGAGATCGCCTATTTCTTCAAGCCGGAAGAGCTGGTCGGCTGAGATGACGACGCCGGCGTGGCGACTGCGCCGCGCCGGCGCGGAGGACGCGGACTCGCTCGCGCTGGTCGCGGGCGCGACCTTCCTCGAGGCGTTCGCGGGCGTGCTCGACGGTGCCGACATCGTCGCGCACGTCGCGCGCAACAGCAGCGCGGCGGCCTTCGCGCGCTACCTCGCCGAGGGCGGGGTGGCGACGCTGGCCGAGGTCGAGCCCGGCGCCGCGCCGGTCGGCTACACCTTGCTCACCGCGCCCGACCTGCCGGTGACGCCGCTGCCGGGTGACCTCGAGCTCAAGCGGATCTACGCGCTGGCGCCGTATCACGGCACCGGCCTGGGGGCGGCGCTGATCGCGCGCGCGCTCGACGACGCGCGGGCGACGGGATGCGGGCGCGTGCTGCTCGGCGTGTACGGCGGCAACCGGCGCGCGCATCTCTTCTACGAGAAGCACGGTTTCGCGGAGATGGGCGAGCGCCGCTTCCTGGTCGGTGCGACCTGGCACGACGATCGCGTGTACGGACGGGCGGTGTAGGGCCGACGGGAAGGGATGAGGGAACGAAAGTAAGCGGCTGCCCCGTTTTCCCGTCATCCTGAACTCGTTCCAGGATCCACCGTGCCGCAAACACCGCGGCACCTGGGGGTGGGGACGGGTAGATCCTGAGACACGCTCAGGATGACGCCGGCGGGCGGGAGAGGCGCTGCTGCCCGCGAGCCGCCGCGCTCCCAAGACCGCTCATCCCTCCCGCCACGTCCCTTCTCGCACGAAGCGCGCCAGCACCTCCGGATACAGCCGGTGCTCCGCCGCCAGCACGCGGTCGGCCAGCGTCTCGGGCGTGTCGCCCGGCGCGATCGCCACCTCGGCCTGGCCGAGCACCGCGCCGCCGTCGAGCTCCTCGGTGACGACATGGACCGAGCAGCCCGCGACCGCGTCGCCCGCCGCGATCGCGCGCGCGTGCGTGTCGAGCCCCTTGTACCTGGGCAGCAGCGAGGGGTGGATGTTGACGATCCGCCCGCGCCAGCGCGCGACGAGATCGTCGGAGAGCAGCCGCATATAGCCCGCGAGCGCGATCACCTCGACGCCAGCCTCGCGCAGCGCGGCGTCGAGCGCGGCCTCATAGGCGGGCTTGCCGATCCCGCGCGGCGAGAGCGCGAAGGTGGCGAGCCCCTGCTCGCGCGCCCAGGCGAGCCCCGCCGCCTCGGGCTTGTCCGAGGCGACCAGCGCGATCTCATATGTCTCACCCGCCGCGGCGGCGAGCGAGCGCATGTTCGATCCCCGTCCCGAGACCAGCACCGCTACCCGCACCGGCTCACTCATGCGCGGTGGGTCGCGGTCCAGTCGGCGTGCGCGCTCCACGTCTCGGTGGAGCCCGAGACGGTGCAGCCGCGCTCGCCCGCCTCGATCCGCCCGATCGCGTGGACCGTCTCACCCGCCTCGCGCAGCGCCGCGGCGACGTCATCGGCCTGATCCGCCGCCACCACCACCGCCATGCCGATGCCGCAGTTGAAGGTGCGCGCCATCTCCTCGGGCTCGATCCCGCCCTGCGCCTGGAGGAAGGCCATCAGCCGCGGCTGCTCCCAGGCGTCAGCGTCGACCGTCGCGTGCGTGCCCGCGGGCAGCACGCGCGGCAGGTTCTCGAGCAGCCCGCCGCCGGTGATATGCGCCAGTCCCTTGATCCGGTGCGCGCGCAGCAGCGGCAGCAGACTCGCCACATAGAGGCGGGTCGGCACCATCAGATGGTCGATCAGCAATTTGTCCGGGTCGAACAGCGCCGGGCGATCGAGCTTCCAGCCCTTGTCGGCGGCGAGGCGACGCACCAGCGAGAAGCCGTTCGAGTGGACGCCCGAGGAGGCGAGCCCGAGGATCACGTCCCCCGGCGCGATCGTGGCGCCGGTGAGGACGTCGCCGCGCTCGACCGCACCCACGCAGAAGCCGGCGAGGTCATAGTCGCCTACCTCGTACATCCCCGGCATCTCCGCGGTCTCGCCGCCGATCAGCGCGCAGCCGGCGATGCGGCAGCCCTCCGCGATCGAGGCGACGACTCGCTCGGCGACCGCGGTGTCGAGCCGGCCGGTCGCGTAATAATCGAGGAAGAACAGCGGCTCGGCGCCCTGGACGATCAGGTCGTTGGCGCACATCGCCACCAGGTCGATGCCGACGCCCTCGTGCCGCTCCCACTCGATCGCGAGCTTCAGCTTGGTGCCGACCCCGTCGTTGGCGGCGACCAGCAGCGGGTCGGTGAAGCCCGCGGCGCGCAGGTCGAAGAAGCCGCCGAAGCCGCCCAGGTCGGCGTCGGCGCCCGGGCGGCGCGTGGCGCGCGCCAGCGGCGCGATCGCGCGCACCAGCGCGTTGCCGGCGGCGATCGACACCCCGGCCCGCTCGTAAGTATAGCCTTCGTTGCTCATGGCGACGCGCCTAGACACATCGCGCTTGGATTTCCACGCCTGCTTCGCCAAAAGACGCGCGACATGCGACGCCTCCCCGTCATCATCGCCGCCGTGGCCGCGGCCGCGCTCGGCGCCGCCGCGGTGGTCGCGCAGATCGAGGGCGGCGACCGCGGCGTCGCCGCCGTGGACAGCTCGGACGACTTCGAGGTCAGCGGCGTGCGCGTCGACGTCTCGGGACCCAGCGCCGAGGTGGCGCGGCTCGCCGGGTGGCGCGAGGCGCAGCGCACGGGCTTCACCCAGCTGGCGCGGCGGCTCGGCGCGGGCGAGCGGACGCTGCCCGACGGCGCGCTCGACTCGATCGTCTCGAGCATCGTCGTCGAGCAGGAGCAGATCGGGCCCAATCGCTACATCGCGCGGCTCGGCCTGCTGTTCGACCGCGCGCGCACCGCGGCGCTGCTCGGCGTCTCGGCCTATGTCGAGCGCTCGCCGCCGTTCGTCGTGGTGCCGGTGCAATGGGCGACCGGGGTCGGCACCGCGTTCGAGCAGCGTACCGTGTGGCAGGAAGCCTGGGCGCGTTTCCGCACCGGCGGCAGCACGATCGACTATGTCCGGCCGAGCGGTACCGGGCCCGACCCGCTGCTGCTCAACGTCGGCGAGACGCAGCGGCCCGACCGCGGCTGGTGGCGTACCGTGCTCGACCAATATGGCGCGAGCGACGTGCTGATGCCGACCGCTCGGCTCACCCGGCGATGGCCGGGCGGCCCGGTGGTGGGCACCTTCGAGGCGCGCTACGGCCCCGACCACCGCCTGCTGCGCGGCTTCACGCTCCGCGTCGGCAGCGCGCGCGGCATACCGGCGCTGCTCGACGAGGCGGTGCGGCGGCTCGACTCGATCTACCAGGAGGCGCTGCGCGGCGGCGACCTCGACCCCGACAGCGGGCTCAACCCGATCATGCCCGAGGCCACCCCGACACCGATCGACCTCACCGACGCGTTCGTCGACCTCACCGCTCCGGTGGCGATCGCGAGCAGCATCACGGTGCAGTTCGACACGCCCGACGCCGGCGCGGTCACCGGCACGGAGGGCGCGCTGCGCGGCGTGCCCGGCGTCACCTCGGCGGCGACGACCAGCCTCGCGCTCGGCGGTGTCTCGCTGATGGCGGTGAGCTACGCCGGCACGCCCGAGGCCTTCCGCGCCGCGATGGAGGCGCGCGGCTGGCAGGTGTTCGGCAGCGGCACGACGCTGCGGATCCGGCGCGCGCCGCCCGGCGCCACGCCCGCGGCGCCGGCACCCCCCGCCGCGCCGCCGCGCGGGCCGGCGGGATGAGCCAGTTCGCGCTGCCGCTGGCGTTGCCCATCGACGCGCGCGACGCCGAGTTCCTCGTCACCGACTCCAACGCCGCCGCGGTGCGGCTGCTCGATCACTGGGCGACCTGGCCGGTGCGCACCGCGGTGGTCGCCGGGCCGCCGCGCTCGGGGCGCACGCTGCTGGGGCAGATCTTCACCGTGCGCTCGGGCGGACAGCTCATCGACGACGCCGAGACCCAGCCCGAGGAGGCGCTGTTCCACGCCTGGAACCGCGCGCAGGACGAGCGCCGGCCGCTGCTGCTGCTCGCCGCCGCGCTGCCGCCCGCCTGGGCCATCGCGCTGCCCGACCTGCGCACCCGGCTCGCCGCCAGTCCCGCGGCGACGATCGGCGCGCCCGACGACGCCCTGGTGCGCGCCCTGCTCGAGCGCGGCTTCGCGCGACGCCACCTCGACGCGCGGCCCGAGCTGCTCGCCTGGCTCGCCGCGCGGGTGGAGCGGAGTCACGCCGCTGTCATCGATGCTATAGAGAGACTGGACCGCGCCGCGCTGGCGGGACGACGTCGCCTGTCGATCCCGCTGGCGCGCGAAACCCTCCAGCCCGACGCGGCGTTCACCGCGCAGAGCGACGATCCATGACCCGACCGACCACCATCGCCCGCATCGACGCCGAGGACGTGCTCGAGGACCCCTTCGTCGACCGCGACGGCGAGCGCTATTTCAACCGCGAGCTGTCGTGGCTGGCGTTCAACCGCCGCGTCCTGGAGGAGGCGTGCAACCGCGCGCACCCGCTGCTTGAGCGGCTGCGCTTCCTGGCCATATCGGGCGCCAACCTCGACGAGTTCTTCATGGTCCGCGTCGCCGGGCTGAAGGGCCAGCAGCTGCAGGACGTCGAGGCGCGCTCGGCCGACGGCCTCACCCCGGGCCAGCAGCTCGCCGCGATCATCGAGGGGGCCGATTCGGTGATGGCGAGCCAGCAGGCGGTGTGGCGCGACATCCGCGCCGAGCTGCACGAGGCCGGTATCGCGGTGCTCGGCAGCCACGCGCTGGCCAGCGCGCTGGACGCCGAGCAGCAGGCCTGGCTCGAGACGCATTTCCACGAGCAGCTCTTCCCGGTGATCACGCCGCAGGCGCTCGACCCGGCGCACCCGTTCCCGTTCCTGCCCAACCGCGGCATGGCGGTGATGTTCGACCTGATGCGCCGCTCCGACCAGGAGCCGATCCGCGAGCTGGTGATGCTGCCCGCGGCGATGCCGCGCTTCGTCCGCGTGCCGGGCGAGGGCGCGCGCTACGTCGCCACCGAGTCGATCCTGAAACGCTTCGCCCCCGCGCTCTTCCCCGGCTATGACGTGCTCGGCGCGGCCGAGTTCCGGCTGCTGCGCGACAGCGACATCGAGATCGAGGAGGAGGCGGAGGACCTCGTCCGCTACTATGCCAACGCGATCAAGCGGCGCCGCCGCGGCCGCGTGATCCGGCTCGAGCTCGAGACGGGCATGCCCGACACGCTCGCCGCGGTGCTGCGCGACGAGCTGGGCGGCGCCGACGCCATCGTCACCGAGACGGGCTCGTTCCTCGGCATCGGCGACCTCTCGCTGCTCGCCGACGAGGATCGGCCCGACCTCAAGTTCGTCCCCTTCACGCCGCGCTTCCCCGAGCGGATCCGCGAGTTCGGCGGTGACTGTTTCGCCGCGATCCGCTCGAAGGACATCGTCGTCCACCATCCCTATGAGACGTTCGACGTCGTGCTCGCCTTCCTTAAACAGGCGGCCAACGACCCCGACGTCGTGGCGATCAAGCAGACGCTGTATCGCGCGGGCAAGCAGTCGGCGGTGATCAGCGCGCTGATCGCCGCGGCCGAGGCGGGCAAGTCGGTCACCGCGGTGGTCGAGCTCAAGGCGCGCTTCGACGAGGAGCAGAACCTGCAATGGGCCAGCGCTCTGGAACGCGCGGGCGTGCAGGTCGTCTACGGCTTCATCGACTGGAAGACCCACGCCAAGGTGGCGATGGTGGTGCGGCGCGAGAACGGCAAGTTCCGCACCTACTGCCATTTCGGCACCGGCAACTATCACCCGGTGACCGCGCGGATCTACACCGACCTCAGCTTCTTCACCGCCGACCCGCGCGTGGGGCGCGACGCGGCGCGGCTGTTCAACTATATCACCGGCTACGTCGAGCCGGGCGACATGGAGAAGGTGGTGCTCAGCCCGCGCAGCCTGCGCGAGCGGCTGATGCAGGATATCGACCGCGAGATCGCGCACGCGCGCGCCGGCCGCCCCGCCGCCGTCTGGGCCAAGATGAACTCGCTGGTCGACCCCACCATCATCGAGAAGCTCTACGAGGCGAGCAACGCCGGGGTGGAGATCGACCTGATCATCCGCGGCATCTGCTGCCTCAAGCCGCGCGTGCCCGGCATGTCGGAGAACATCCGCGTCAAGTCGGTGGTGGGACGCTTCCTCGAGCACAGCCGGATCGCCGCCTTCGGCAACGGCGCCACGCTGCCCAACGATAACGCGCTGGTCTACATCTCCTCGGCCGACTGGATGCCGCGCAACTTCGACCGCCGGGTCGAATACCTGCTGCCGCTCGACAACGAGACGGTGCACGACCAGGTGCTCGACCAGGTCATGGTGGCCAATCTCATCGACAATGAGCAGAGCTGGGAGCTGCAGGCCGACGGCAGCTACGTGCGCGTCGAGCCGGGCGACAAGCCGTTCAACCTCCACCGCTACTTCATGGTCAACCCGTCGCTCTCGGGGCGCGGCGCGGCGCTGGACGGCGACGAGGTGCCGGTCCTGTCGCTGAGGCGGCGGCGTTGAGGCTGCTGCCGACGCGGCGTGTCCCCCGTCCTGCCGCGACCGACACGAGCGACCCGCCGCGCACCGCGATCATCGACATCGGCTCGAACTCGATCCGCCTCGTCGTCTATCAGGGGCCGCCGCGCTTGCCCTCGATCCTGTTCAACGAGAAGGTGCTCGCCGGGCTGGGCCGCAGCCTGGCGCAGTCCGGGGCGATCGACTCGCAGGCGATGGCGACGGCGCGGACCGCGCTGCACCGCTTCGCTGCGCTGGCCCGCGCGATGGAAGTCACGCGGCTGCGCACCGTCGCCACCGCGGCGGTGCGCGACGCCGACAACGGCGCCGAGCTGGTCGCGGTAGCCGAGCAGGCCGGGCTGAGCGTCGAGACTCTGCCCGGCGAGAAGGAGGCCGAGGCGGCGGGGCTGGGCGTGCTCTCGGGCATCCCCGACGCCGACGGCATCGTCGGCGACCTGGGGGGCGGCAGCCTCGAGCTGGTGCGCGTGCGCGGCGGGGCGCTGCACGAGCGCGCCTCCTTCCCGCTCGGTGTGCTGCGGATCGGCGCGTTGCGCGAGAAGAACCAGCTGGAGCGGCGCGTCGGCGCGCTGCTCGCGGCGGGCGGCTGGACCGGGGCGGGGCAGGGGACGCCGCTGTACCTCGTCGGCGGCTCGTGGCGCTCGCTGGCGCGGCTCGACATGGTGGTGACCCATTATCCGCTGCCGGTGATCCACCAATATGGCATGTCGGCCGAGACGATCGCGCGGCTGCGGCGCACGCTGTCGCACGTCAGCAAGGCGCGGCTGCGCGAGATTCCCGGCATCTCGGGCGGGCGCGTGCCGACGCTGGGCGACGCCGCCGCGCTGCTCGCCGCGGTGCTGCGCCATCTCGGGAGCACGCAGACGATCGTCTCCGCCTACGGCCTGCGCGAGGGGCTGCTCTACGACGAGCTGAGCGCGGAGGAGCGCGCGCTCGACCCGTTGGTGGTGGCGACGCGCGACGAGGGGCGGGTGAGCGGCCGCTTCGCCGAGCACGGCGACCTGCTCGACGCGTGGATCGCGCCCCTGTTCGCCGACGAGGGCGCGAGCGACGCGCGGCTGCGCACCGCGGCCTGTCACCTCGCCGACGTGGGCTGGCGCGCCAACCCCGATTTCCGCGCCGAGCGCGGGCTGGAGATCGCGCTCCACGGCAATTGGGTCGGCATCGACGCGCGCGGTCGGGCGATGCTGGGGCAGGCGCTGTGGACCGGGATGGGCGGCGCGGTGACTCCGCCGCCGCCGCTGACGCTGCTGGCGGACGAGCCCTCGCTGAAACGCGCCGCCGCCTGGGGTACCGCGATGCGACTGGGGCAGCGGCTCAGCGGCGGCGTGGCGGGGCCGCTGGCGCGCTCGTCGCTGCGGGTCGAGTCGGGCGAGCTGGTGGTGACGCTGACCGGCGACGACGCCGCGCTCTACGGCGAGGCAGTGCAGAAGCGCCACAAGGCGCTGGCCCAGGTGCTCGGATTGCAGCCGCGGCTGGGGTGACGGGCTGAGGTAAGCTTTGACCTCGGCCCCACCAACTTACCGTCGTCCGGGCTCGCGCCGGGATCCACCGTCCCGCTCGTTCGATGGCGTTCGCGTGATGGGACGGTGGATCCCGGACCATGTCCGGGATGAAGGAAGGCTGGCGGGGCGCGCGTCCCTCAGCCGCAGCTCAGCTTGACGATCACGCCCCTCGCGTCGGTCTCGACGTCGAGCCGATCGGCGCGATAGTCCATCGTCAGCGCGTCGCCGGTGCGATAGCGCCGCACCGCTCGCGCGCCGCTCAGCCGCTGCGCCTCCGCGACCGACGGATCGGCCGCGCGCCCGACCAGCGCCGAGGCGGCGCCGGCGTCACAGCGCGTCCCCGGCGTCTCACCGGTGGCGACCGGTGGCCCCGCGGCCGGCGCCGCCACCTTCGGCGCACAGCCCGACAGCGCGACCAGCGCCAGCGTCGCGAGCGTCACCCGGCTCACGCCGCCGCCTCCGTCCGCGTCATCTTGAGCTTGCCGCCCTGAACCGCGAAGCCCAGCCGCCCCTCGACTAGGTCGAGCGCGTCGTGCCCGAACTGGTCGTAGCGCCAGCCCTGCAGGATCTGCAGCCCGTGGCGCTGCCCCGCCGCCAGCGCCTCCAGCTCGTCGCCGCGCGCGAGCAGCCGCGGTGCCACGTCGATGTCGCGCGCGCGGATCTTCAGCAGCAGCTTGAGCAGGTCGGCCACCAGCGCGCCCTCGCGCCCGAGCCCGGGCTTGCGGTCCTCGCGCGGCGGCAGCTCGTCCTCGGCCAGCGGCGCGGCCGACTCGATCGCGGCCATCAGCCGCGCGCCGATGTCGTTGCCCGCCCAGGTCTGCGACAGGCCGCGGACCTTGGCGAGATCGACCTGCTTGCGCGGCGGGTGGCTGGCGAGATCCGCGATCGTCTCGTCCTTCACGATGCGGCCGCGCGGCAGGTCCTTGGCCTGCGCCTCCAGCTCGCGCCAGCGCGCGATCGCCTTGAGCCGGCCGAGCACCTCGGGCTTGCGGCTCGACACGCGGACCCGCTTCCACGCCACGTCGGGGTCGTTGGCGTAGTTGGCCGGGTCGGCGAGCCGCTCCATCTCCTGGTCGAGCCACGCGCCGCGCCCGGTCTTGCGCAGCCGCTCCAGCATCTTGGGGAAGATCTTGGCGAGATGCGTGACGTCGCCGATGGCATATTCGATCTGGCGCGCGTCGAGCGGGCGGCGCGCCCAGTCGGTGAAGCGCGCGCCCTTGTCGACCGCGATGCCGAGCCAGCTGTCGACGAGGTTGGAATAGCCGATCTGCTCGCCCTGGCCGAGCGCCATCGCCGCCACCTGGGTGTCGAACAGCGGGTGCGGGGTCTTGCCGGTGAGATTGTAGATGATCTCGATGTCCTGCCCGCCGGCGTGGAAGACCTTGAGCACGTCCTCGTTGTCGACGAGCAGCGCGAGCAGCGGGGCGAGGTCGAGGCCCGGCGCCATCGGGTCGATCGCGGCGGCCTCCTCGGTGTCGGCGATCTGGATGAGGCAGAGCTCCGGGTAATAGGTGCTCTCGCGCATGAACTCGGTGTCGACCATCACGTACGGCGCCTCGGCGAGGCGGGTGCAGAGGTTGGCCAGCGTCGCGCTGTCGGTGATCAGGGGGTGAACGTGCATAAGCGCCTGCCCATAGCCGGGCGGGCGCGGGTTGACAAAGAGGGTAATGACGCGAGAGGGCGCGATCATCCGACAACCGCCGTCGCGGCGTGTCGCGGGCCGCCGTGCCGCCGCTTCGCGCGGCGCCGGCGCCCGGAGCCAAGCGCGGCGCCGCAGCCAGAGTCCCGCCTTATGCACGCCTATCGCTCCCACACCTGCGCCGCGCTGACCGCCGACGACGCGGGCCAGACCGTCCGCCTCTCGGGCTGGGTGCATCGCAAGCGCGACCATGGCGGCGTGCTCTTCGTCGACCTGCGCGACCATTACGGGGTCACCCAGATCGTCGCCGACAGCGACTCGCCCGCGCTGGCGCTGCTCGAGGGCGTGCGCGTCGAGTCGGTGGTGACGATCGACGGCGAGGTGAAGCGGCGCAGCGAGGCGACGGTGAACGGCGCGCTCGCGACCGGCGAGATCGAGGTCTACGCGCGCGCCGCGACGGTGCAGAGCGCCGCCGCCGAGCTGCCGATGCCGGTCTTCGGCGAGGCCGAGTATCCGGAGGAGATCCGGCTGCGCAACCGCTACCTCGACCTGCGCCGCGACAAGCTCCACGCCAACATCATGCTGCGCTCGAGCGTGATCGCCTCGATCCGGCGCCGCATGGTCGACCAGGGCTTCACCGAGTTCCAGACCCCGATCCTGACCGCCTCGTCGCCCGAGGGCGCGCGCGACTATCTGGTGCCGAGCCGCGTCCATCCGGGCAAGTTCTACGCGCTGCCGCAGGCGCCGCAGATGTTCAAGCAGCTGCTGATGGTGGCGGGCTTCGACCGCTACTTCCAGATCGCGCCGTGCTTCCGCGACGAGGACGCGCGCGCCGACCGCAGCCCGGGCGAGTTCTACCAGCTCGACTTCGAGATGAGCTTCGTCACGCAGGACGACGTCTTCGCCGCGATCGAGCCGGTGCTCCACGGCGTCTTCGAGGAGTTCGCGGATTGGCAGGGCAAAGGACGCACCGTCTCGGCGCTGCCGTTCCGCCGCATCCCGTACCGCGAGTCGATGCTGAAGTATGGCAACGACAAGCCCGACCTGCGCAACCCGCTGATCATCAGCGACGTCGGCCAGCAGTTCGTCGGCTCGGGCTTCGGCCGCTTCGCCGCGATCGTCGAGGCCGGCGACGTGGTGCGCGCGATCCCCGCGCCGAACACCGCCGACAAAAGCCGCAAGTTCTTCGACGACATGAACGCCTGGGCACAGGGCGAAGGCTATGCCGGGCTGGGCTATGCGACGCGGAAGGGCGGCGAGTGGGGCGGGCCCATCGCCAAGAACCACGGCGAGGAGAAGATGAACGCGCTCGCCGACGCGCTCGGGCTGGGGCCGGACGACGGGCTGTTCTTCGCCGCGGGCAAGGAGGCGCAGGCGGCCAAGCTCGCCGGGCTCGCGCGTACCCGCGTCGCCGACCAGCTCGGGCTGATCGACACGTCGCGCTTCGAGTTCTGCTGGATCGTCGACTTCCCGATGTTCGAATATGACGAGGACAGCAGAAAGGTCGACTTCAGCCACAACCCCTTCTCGATGCCGCAGGGCGAGCTGGAGGCGCTGGAGACCAAGGACCCGCTCGACATCCTCGCCTATCAATATGATATCGTCTGCAACGGCATCGAGCTGTCGTCCGGCGCGATCCGGAACCACCGGCCGGATATCATGTACAAGGCGTTCGAGATCGCGGGCTATACCAAGGCCGACGTCGACACCAACTTCGCGGGCATGATCAACGCCTTCAAGTTCGGCGCCCCGCCGCACGGCGGGTCGGCGCCGGGGATCGACCGGATCGTGATGCTGCTCGCCGACGAGCCCAACATCCGCGAGGTGATCGTCTTCCCGATGACGCAGAAAGCGGAGGACCTGATGATGGGCGCGCCCAGCTTCGTCTCCGCCAAGCAGCTCAAGGAGCTGAACATCAAGGTGACCGCCGAGCTGCCGAAGGACAATGACGCGCTCGTGGCGCCCAAGGCGGGGTGAGGGGAGTAGGGCAGGGACGACACCGCGTTTCCCCACACTGCTCCCCGGCGAAGGCCAGGGCCCAGGTGGGAAAGCCATGGTGGGTCTCGCCGACGTCCCCAACTGGGCCCCGGCCTCCGCCGGGGAACGGAAGAGGGTAGGGGCGCCCGCTTACGCAGACGACCCCCGCCCAGATCACGCCGGCTCGAAGTGGCCGTCCTCCTGCAGCACGCGCAGCTTGCCGTCGGCGATCGCGAAGACCGCGCCGTGGAGCCGCAGCTTGCCCGCCTCGACCCGCTCCTGCACGAACGGGAAGGTCATCAGGTTGGAGAGCGAGACCTTCACGCCCTCCTGCTCCAGCGCGGTCTGGCCCTCGGGACCCTGGCCGTGCTCGTGGATCACCTTCTCGCGCGCGTCGTCGAGCAGGTCGATCCACGCCGCGACGAAGCCGCCGTGGCCCGGCTCGGCCTGCTTGAGGTCGCCCGACAGCGCCGCCTTCACGCCGCCGCACGCGCCGTGGCCGAGCACCAGCACTTCCTCGACCTGGAGCACGGTCACCGCGAACTCGAGCGCGGCCGAGACACCGTGACGCCCGCCGCCGGTCTCGAACGGCGGCACCAGCGCGGCGACGTTGCGGACGACGAACACCTCACCGGGGCGGCTGCCGAAGATGGTGGCGGGGTCGACCCGGCTGTCCGAGCAGGCGATGACCATCACCTTGGGCGACTGGCCGCTGGCCAGCTCGGTCCAGCGCTCGCGCTCCTCCAGCCACTCGTTTCCGCGAAAGCGGTAGTAGCCTTCGACCATATCGTTAAACTTGCTCATTCCTCAGTTACCCTTCCGTTGTTTCGAAGACGGCCAGCCGCTATCTGCGACCGCATGAACGAGATGACTCCGCTTCCGGCTCCCGCGCGCCAGCGCAAGCCCGACTGGATCCGCGTCAAGGCACCGACCAGCGAGGGCTTCGCCGCCACGCGCGCGCTGATGCGATCCAAGAGCCTCACCACCGTGTGCGAGGAGGCCGCCTGCCCGAACATCGGGGAGTGCTGGACCAAGAAGCACGCGACCGTGATGATCCTGGGCGACACCTGCACGCGCGCCTGCGCCTTCTGCAACGTCAAGACGGGCATGCCGCGCGCGGTCGACCCGCTGGAGCCGCAGAACGTCGCCGACGCCGCCGCGCAGATGGGCCTGGAGCATATCGTCGTCACCTCCGTCGACCGCGACGACCTGCCCGATGGCGGCGCGCGGCAGTTCGTACGGGTGATCGAGGCGATCCGTCGCACCAACCCGACGACGACGATCGAGATCCTCACACCCGATTTCCGCAACAAGCACGAAGCCGCGGTGGAGGCCATCGTCGCGGCGCGGCCAGACGTGTATAATCACAATCTGGAAACCGTGCCGCGGCTGTACCCGACGATCCGGCCGGGCGCGCGCTACTACGCCTCGATCCGGCTGCTCGAGAGCGTCAAGAAGCTCGACCCCTCGATCTTCACCAAGTCGGGCATCATGCTCGGGCTCGGCGAGGAGCGGCTCGAGGTCCACCAGGTCATGGACGACATGCGCTCGGCCGACATCGATTTCCTGACAATGGGCCAGTATCTCCAGCCGACCCCGCGCCACGCCAAGGTAGCCGAGTTCGTGCCCCCCAAGGCGTTCGACGCCTATGCCGCGATCGCGCGCGCCAAGGGCTTCCTGCTGGTGGCCTCGTCGCCGCTGACGCGCTCGAGCTACCACGCCGGCGACGATTTCGCGAAGATGAAGGCGGCGCGCGAGGCGAAGCTTGCCCAAGCATAGCGAGACCCGCCGGCTGCCCTACAGCCCCGAGCAGATGTTCGACCTGGTCGCGGACGTGCGCCGCTACCCCGAGTTCCTGCCCTGGGTCACCGCGATGCGCGTGCGCCGCGACGGCGAGACCGAGACGCTGGCGGACATGATCGTCGGCTTCAAGGGGCTGCGCGAGACCTTCACGTCGAAGGTGGCGAAGGCGCGGCCCGACATGATCCGCGTCGAATATGTCGACGGGCCGCTGAAGTATCTCCACAACGACTGGCGCTTCCGCCCGGCCGGCGAGGGCGGCTCGCTGGTCGACTTCACGGTCGACTTCGCCTTCAAGAACCGCATGTTCGAGATGCTCGCCGGGCAGGTGTTCGGCGTCGCGCTGCGCAGGATGATCGGCGCCTTCGAGGAGCGCGCGCGCGCGCTCTACGGCGATTCGTCGACGGGTTCCTCGTCGGGCTCGGGCAGCAGCAGCTCGAGCGCGCACAGCGCCGCCTGAAGCCGCACGCCGGCGCGGCCGAGATCGCCGAAGAAACGCTTGTCGGCGACCACGTTGGCGGGATCGCCGGCGCGCTCGGCGCGCGCGAACACCACGGTGCCGACGGGTTTCTTCTCGGTACCGCCGCCCGGCCCGGCGACGCCGGTGATCGCCACCGCGACGTCGGCCGCGGACTGCGCCAGCGCGCCCTGCGCCATGCTCCACGCGACCGCGATCGAGACCGCGCCGAACGTGTCGAGCACGTCGCCGCTGACGCGCAGCTGGCGCTGTTTGGCTTCGTTCGAATACGTGATGAAGCCGGCGTCGAACACGTCGGACGAGCCCGCGATCTCCGTCAGCGCGGCGGAGACCAGCCCGCCGGTGCAGCTCTCCGCCACCGCGACGCGGCGTCCCGCGGCGCGGTTGGCCTCGATCACGCGGCGCGCCGCGTCGACCAGCTGCTGCGGGAGGACGTCGTCGCTCACGGCGCGGTCGCCGCGGCGCAGACGGGCAGGTCGGGGATGGCGTCGCGCTTCCCCTTGTTCTTCTCGGCCTTGAGATATTGCAGCGTCGCCACGACGATGCCCGCGGTGTTGCGCGCCGGCAGCGGCTCCAGCAGCGTCACCAGCCGGTCGAGCGTGGCGCAGTCGCCGGGCTGGATCCGCCCCGTGATCTGCGGCGCGAAGAGCGAGGTCAGCATCGGCCGCGCATAGTCGCTCAGCAGCAGCAGTTCCACCGCCGGGTCGCTGAGCTTGGCGATGGCGGTGCGCGCCGCGGGCCAGGCGCGATCGGCCTCGCGATCATATTTCTGCAGCAGCGCGCTGTCGGTCTGGCGCAGCAGGCTGGAGCCGGGCAACGCGGCGCAGACGCGGCCGGCGTCGCGGATGATCTCGGGCATCGCCACCAGCGCGATCGACTCGGCGTCGGTGCTCGACAGGCAGCGGTCCTGCGCCGCCGCGGGGGGGGCGACGAGGAGCGCGGCCCCCGCCAGCGCCGCGGCGAACTTGGGGAGACGGCTCATGCGTCGACCCCGCCGGGCAGCGTGACGGTCGCCACCGCCTGGGCGGCGATGCCCTCGCCCCGTCCGGTGAACCCGAGTCGCTCGGTGGTGGTGGCTTTCACGCTGACCCGATCGGTCGAGAGGCCGAGAAGTTCCGCGATGCGCGCCTGCATCGCGGCGCGGTGCGGGCCGATCTTGGGCGCCTCGCACATTAAGGTAAGATCGATGAAGGTGACGCGACCGCCGCGTGCTTCCACCAGGGATCGCGCGTGCGCGAGGAACTGTCCCGATTCGGCACCGCGCCAGCGCGGGTCGCTCGGCGGAAAGTGCGTGCCGATGTCGCCCGCCGCGATCGTGCCGAGCACCGCGTCGGTGATGGCGTGAAGGGCGACGTCGGCGTCGCTGTGGCCCGACAGGCCCCGGTGGTGCGGGATCAGCACGCCGCCGAGCCACAGCTCCTCGCCGTCCTCGAGCCGATGGACGTCGAAGCCGCTCGCCGAGCGGGTCTCCGCGCCGACGCGCGCCGCCGCGGCGGCGAAATCGGCGGGGTAGGTGATCTTGTCGAGCATCATGTCCCCTTCGACCTGCGCCACGCCCAGCCCGAGCGCGCGCACCATCTGCGCGTCGTCGGTCGCCGCACCGCCGTCCCACGCCGCGTGCGCGCGCGCCAGCGTCGCGGCGTCGAACGCCTGCGGCGTCTGCACCCGCGCGAGCGTCTCGCGCGCTATCGTAGCACCGTCCGCGCCGACCAGCGTGTCCGCGACCGGCAGCACCGGGATCGCGCCCGGCGAGTCGTCCAGCGCGGCGAGCAGCCGGTCGATGACCGCGCGCGGCACGAACGGCCGCGCCGCGTCATGCACCAGCACGCGCGTCGCGCCCGACGCGGCGTCGAGCCCAGCGCGTACCGAGTCGCGCCGCGCCGCGCCGCCGGTCACCCACTCGGCGTTGGGCACCGTGGCCGCGAGCAGCGCCTGCTGCCCGTCGCCGATCACGACGATCACCCGGCCGATCGCGGGGTGCGACGACAGCGCGGCATGGCTCCACGCCAGCATCGGCCGGCCGGCGACCGGCGCGAATTGTTTCGGCAAGGCGCTGCCGCTGCGCGAGCCGCTGCCGGCGGCGACGATGAGGGCGACCGTGGTCATGGCGGCGCGCCCTAGCCGCTCCGCGCGAACCTTGCCAGAGCGGCGCGCGTCGACTACCTGCCCATTTTTCGAGCAGCAGCGATGAACCAGCCTCCTTCCACCCGGCTCACGCCGATCCGCATCGGCGAGGTGAGCGTCGACCAGCCGGTCGTGCTCGCGCCGATGACCGGCGTGTCCGACCAGCCGTTCCGCACCTTGGTGCGGCGCTACGGCTCGGGGCTCAACGTTACCGAGATGATCGCGAGCCAGGCGGCGATCCGCGAGACGCGGCAGTCGCTGCAGAAAGCGATGTGGCACGTCTCGGAGGAGCCGGTGTCGATGCAGCTGGTCGGCTGCACCCCGCACGAGATGGGCGAGGCGGCGCGGCTGGCGCGCGACAAGGGCGCCTCGATCATCGACATCAACATGGGCTGCCCGGTCCGCAAGGTCACCAACGGCGACGCCGGCTCGGCGCTGATGCGCGATCTCGGGCTCGCCGCGGCGATCGTGAAGGAAGTGGTGCGCGCGGTCGACGCGCCGGTGACGCTCAAGATGCGGATGGGCTGGTGCCACGACAGCCTCAACGCCCCCGAGCTGGCGCGCATCGCCGAGGATCTCGGCGTGCGCATGGTCACGGTCCACGGCCGCACCCGCAACCAGATGTACAAGGGCAGCGCCGACTGGGGCTTCGTCCGCTCGGTCAAGCAGGCGGTGGCGATCCCGGTGGTCGTCAACGGCGACATCTGCACGATCGACGACGCCGAGGCGGCGCTCGCACAGTCGGGCGCGGACGGCGTGATGATCGGGCGGGGCGCCTATGGTCGGCCGTGGCTGCTCGGCCAGGTGATGCACTGGTTCGCCACGGGTGAGCGCCGGCCCGATCCGACGCTCGACGAACAATATGCCGTGATCTCCGAGCATTACGAGATGATGCTGAGCCACTACGGCATTGTCACTGGCGTCAACATGGCGCGCAAGCACATCGGCTGGTACACCAAGGGCATCCCCGGCTCGGCCGAGTTCCGCAACAAGGTCAACCAGGAGCCCGACCCCGCGCGGGTCAAGGCGATGCTCACGGACTTCTACGCGCCGCACCGGATGCGGGACGCCGCGTGAGGCTGACGCAGCGCGGGCCGAGCGAGGCCGAGCTGCTCGCCGCGCTGCCGGTCGCGGTGCTGGTGGTCGACCCCGAGGACCGTGTCGAGCGCGCCAACGCCGAGGCCGAGACCCTGCTCAACCTCGCCGAGCGCGCGATCCGCGGCCAGACCGTCGCCGAGCTGCTGGGCGCACCCGACGTCGAGACGCGCCGCGCCGGCCACGCCTTCGCCGCCTTCGACATCGAGGTGGAGACGCGCGGCGGCGCCAGGGTCCGCGTCGACCTGGTCGAGGCGGCGGTGGTCGACCAGCCCGGCTGGCGCACGATCACGCTCCACCATGCCGCGGCGTCGCGCCGGCTCGGCGTCTCGGGGGACCGCGCCGCGGCGGCGCGCGCCGCGGTCGGCGCGGCGGCGATGCTGGCGCATGAGATCAAGAACCCGCTGTCGAGCATCCGCGGCGCGGCGCAGCTGATCGCCGACGGCGCGGCGGCGGACGAGCTCACCGGGCTCGTGATCACCGAGGTCGACCGGATCGCCGCGCTGATCGATCATATGGAGGATTTCACCGACACCCGCCCGCGCGAGGTGGCGCCGCTCAACATCTACCCGCTGCTGGCGCACGCGCGCGGCGTCGCGGTGGCGGGGTTCGCGCGCGACATCCCGATCGACGAGCGCTACGACCCGTCGCTGCCGCCCGTGCTGGGCAATCGCGACGCGCTGCTCCAGGTGGTGCTCAACCTGCTCAAGAACGCCGCGGCGGCGCTGGGCGAGCGGGGCGAGCGGCGCATCACGCTCACCACCGCCTACCGGCACGGGATCACCGTGGCGACCGGGAGAGGCCGCGAGCGGGTCGCGCTGCCGATCGAGCTGTGCGTGATCGACACCGGGCCGGGCGCGCCCGAGGACATCGCCGACCACCTCTTCGATCCGTTCGTGTCGGGGCGGCCCGAGGGCAAGGGGCTGGGGCTGGCGCTGGTCGACAAGCTGGTGCGCGACATGGGCGGCATCGTCCAATATGCGCGCGAGGGCCAGCCGCACCACACCGTCTTCCGCCTGCTGCTGCCGCGCGCCGCGTGACCGGCGGGCGCGTCCTGATCGTCGACGACGACGACGCCGTGCGCACCGTGGTGGCGCACGCGCTGCGCCGCGCCGGCCACGCGGTCCGCACCGCCGCCAGCCTCGCCGACATGGCGCGCGAGCTGCGCACCCACCCGCCCGACGTGCTGGTGACCGACGTGGTGCTGCCCGACGGCGACGGCATCGACCATGCCGGCCGGCTCGCCGCCGAGCGCCCCGACATGCCGGTGATCGTGCTCTCGGCGCGCAACACGCTGACCACCGCGGTGCGCGCCACCGAGGCGGGCGCGTACGATTATCTCCCCAAGCCGTTCGACCTCGACACGCTGACCCGCACCGTCGCGGCGGCGCTGGCGCGCGGCGGGGCGGCCGCCGAGCACGTCGCGGTCGAGGAGGAACAGCTGCCGCTGATCGGCCGGTCGCCCGCGATGCAGGACGTGTATCGCGTGATCGCGCGGGTGATCTCGAACGACCTCACCGTGCTGGTCTCGGGTGAGTCGGGCACGGGCAAGGAGCTGGTCGCGCGCGCGATCCACGATCTCGGCGCGCGTCGCGCCGCGCCCTTCGTGCCGATCAACATGGCGGCGATCCCGCGCGAGCTGATCGAGGCCGAGCTGTTCGGGCACGAGCGCGGCGCCTTCACCGGCGCGGCGCAGCGCAGCGCCGGCCGCTTCGAGCAGGCGGCGGGCGGCACGCTCTTCCTCGACGAGATCGGCGACATGCCGATCGAGGCGCAGACGCGGCTGCTGCGCGTGCTCCAGTCGGGCGAGTTCACCACGGTGGGCGGCGCGCGCACGATCCGGGCCGACGTCCGCATCGTCGCCGCCACCAACCGTGACCTGCAACAGGCCGTCGCGGCCGGGCAGTTCCGCGAGGACCTCTACTACCGGCTCAACGTCGTGCCGGTCGCGCTGCCCGCGCTGCGCGAGCGGCGCGGCGACATCGCCGAGCTGGCGCGCCACTTCCTCGACCGCGCCGCCGAGGCGGGGCTGCCGCGCAAGACGCTCGACGCCGAGGCGGTCGCCGCGCTCGAGGCGCACGACTGGCCGGGCAACGTGCGCGAGCTGGAGAACCTCCTGCGGCGGCTCGCCGCCCTGTCGCGCGACGATCGCATCGGCGCGGCCGAGGTGGTGGCCACCATCGGCAGCGTCCCCGCCGCGGCCGAGGCGCTGCCCGATCCCGGCATCGAGGCGGCGGTGCGCGCGATGATCGAGCGGCTGGCGCGCGAGGAGCCGAGGGCGCTCGACGACGGCTCGCTGTACGACCGTGTGATCGGCGCGGTGGAGCGGCCGCTGATCGGGGCGATGCTGGCGCGCCACGGCGGCAACCAGCTGCGCGCGGCGCGCGCGATCGGGCTCAACCGCAACACGCTCCGCAAACGGCTCGACGCGCTGGGCATCACCCCCGGTGCGCGGCCATCGGGGTCGGGCGAGGGATAGATCGCCGAAATATGTGTTCTCTGTGCAACACCGATGTTGTAGCGGGAGAGCGATGATCGCGGGAGTCACTCCCTCCTCCTCCGCCACGTCGACCGCCCGCCGGCGGTCCACGGTGACGCCCGCGCTGGAGCTCGCGGTGCTGGCGGTGGCGATCGCGATCGCCGTCGGCAGCTATTTCTCGGTGCGCAGCGAGGGTGGCCCGGCCGCGCTGATCGAGCCGCCGGTGGTGGCATTGCTGCTCGTCGCCAACCTGGTCGCGGGCATCGCGCTGATGATCCTGCTGGGGCGAAGGATCGCGCTGAACCGCGCGGCGCGCTCGCCGGTCGGCGGGGAGGGGCGGCTCCACGTCCGGCTGGTGCTGCTCTTCTCGCTCGTCGCCGCGGTGCCCGCGCTGCTGGTGACGATCTTCGCCTCGCTGCTGTTCCAATACGGCGTCCAGTTCTGGTACTCGGACCGCGCGCGCGGCATGTTCGAGAACGCCGCCTCGGTGGCGCAGGAGAGCTATCGCAACGAGTCGGACCGGGTCGGTCGCGAGACGATGACGATGGCGGGCGACCTCGCCGACTATCTCCGCGCCGACCCGATCGAGAGCAAGCGCTTCGCCGCGGGCCTCGCCTACCAGCTCTACCTGCGCAACCTGTCCGAGGCGCTGATCGTCCAGCGCGGCCAGGACGGCGAGCTGCGCACCCGCGCCCTGGTCAATCCCTATGACCGCCAGCTCGAGCGCGTCGTCACCGCGCCGATGATCGACCAGATCGAGCGCGGCGCCGCCTCGGTGGTGGTACGCTCGGGCGACCGCGTCGGCGTGCTGACCCGGCTCGACTATGAGCCGCACACCTATCTCTACTCGGCGCGCGTGTTCGACCCGCAGCTCGCCAACCAGCTCAACCGCGGCGCGGCGGTGCTCAACGACTATCGCCAGCTGATCGCGCGCGCGCGCTCGCTCCAGCTCCGGTTCAACGCCGCGTTGCTGATCGTCTCGCTGCTGATCGTCGGCGTCGCGGTGTGGATCGCGCTGGCGGTGGCGGACCGGCTGGTGCGCCCGGTCGGCGAGCTGGTCGACGCCGCGCGGCGGGTGGGGGAGGGCGACCTGTCCGCGCGCGTGCCCGAGACCCCGGCCCGCGACGAGGTCGGCACGCTCGCCACCGCCTTCAACGGCATGACCGCCCGGCTCGAGACGCAGAACACCGCGCTGGTCACCGCCAACACCCAGCTGGAGAACCGTCGCGCGCTGATCGAGGCGGTGATGTCGGGCGTGTCGGCGGGGGTGATCTCGATCGACTCGCAGGACCGCACGATCCGGCTGGTCAACAGCTCGGCGCAGACGCTGCTGGGGCTCGACGCGCCGCCGGTCGGCCGCGTGCTGCGCGCGGTGGCGCCCGAGCTCGACGCGATGCTCGACGAGGGCGCGCGCGAGGCCAATGTCCAGCACAATGTCCAGGGCGAGATGCGCACCTTCGCGGCGCGGATCGCGCGCGACGGCACCGGCCCGATCATCACCTTCGACGACATCACCCAGCAGCTCACCGACCAGCGCCGCGCCGCCTGGGCCGACGTGGCGCGCCGCATCGCGCACGAGATCAAGAACCCGCTCACCCCGATCCAGCTCGCCGCCGAGCGGCTGCAGCGCCGCTACGGGAGCAAGATCGAGGCCGGCGACGTCACCTTCTCGCGCCTCACCGACACGATCGTCCGCCAGGTCGGCGACCTGCGGCGGATGGTGGACGAATTCTCCTCCTTCGCGCGCATGCCCAAGCCGGTGTTCCGCGACGAGGCGCTGGTCGACATCGCGCGCCAGACGATGTTCCTCCACGAGGTGGCGCATCCCGGCATCCGCTTCGTGCTGGAGCACGACGATCCCGCCCCGACGCTGGTGTGCGACCGCCGCCAGCTCGGGCAGGCGCTGACCAACATCGTCAAGAACGCGGTCGAGGCGGTCGAGGCCGCCGACGTCAGCGACGGCGCGGTGACGATGGCGCTGCGCGAGGGGGAGGGGCGCGTCGTGATCGAGGTGGCGGACACCGGCGTCGGCCTGCCGCTCGAGCGCGACCGCATCGTCGAGCCCTATATGACGACTCGCGCGCGCGGCACCGGGCTGGGGCTCGCGATCGTCAAGAAGATCGTGGAGGAGCATTTCGGCACGATGACCTTCGCCGACCGCGCGGGCGGCGGCACCGTGGTGACGCTGTCGTTCGACGCGGCGCTGCTCGCCCCGCTCGCCGCCGAGGACCATCTCCCGCCCGGCGCGGGCTCCACCGACGACGATCGCACGATCGCCGCTCTGACCAGGAATCGGATCTAGACAGTTATGGCGATCGACATCCTCGTCGTGGACGACGAACTCGACATCCGCGAACTCGTGGCCGGCGTGCTGGAGGACGAGGGCTATGAGACCCGCATGGCGGGCGACAGCGACGCCGCGCTGGAGGCGATCGCGACCCGCCGCCCCAGCCTGGTGCTGCTCGACGTGTGGCTCCAGGGCTCGCGGCTCGACGGGCTCGACCTGCTCGAGGAGATCAAGCGCCGCGACCCCTCGATCCCGGTGCTGGTGATCTCGGGTCACGGCACGCTCGACACCGCGGTCGCCGCGATCCGCAAGGGCGCCGCCGACTTCATCGAGAAGCCGTTCCAGGCCGAGCGGCTGCTGCTGATGGTCGAGCGCGCGACCGAGACCGAGCGGCTCCGCGCCGAGGTGAAGAGCCTGCGCGCCGCCTCGGGCCGCGGCACCGACCTCACCGGCAGCTCCACCGCGGTGAACGCGGTGCGCGCCACGCTCAAGCGCGTCGCCGGCACCGGCAGCCGCGTGCTGATCGTCGGCCCGGCGGGCGTGGGCAAGGAGGTGGCGGCGCGGCTGCTCCACGGCTGGAGTCAGCGTCAGCACGCCAATTTCGTCATCGTCAGCACGGCGGGCATGAGCCCCGACCGCGTCGAGGAGGAGTTGTTCGGGGTGGAGGAGGGGGGCGACCTCGTCCGCACCGGGCTGCTCGAGCAGGCGCACGGCGGGACGCTGTTCCTCGACGAGATCGCCGACATGCCGCAGGCCACCCAGGCGCGCATCCTGCGCGTGCTGACCGACCAGAGCTTCACGCGCGTGGGCGGCACGCGCGTGGTCAAGGTCGACGTCCGCGTCGTCTCCGCCACCGCGCGCGACCTCTCGCTGGAGATCGCCGAGGGGCGCTTCCGCGAGGACCTCTACTATCGCCTCAACGTGGTGCCGGTGACCATCCCGCCGCTCTCCGAGCGGCGCGAGGACATCCCCGCGCTGGTCGAGCATTTCGTCGCCCATTACGCCGCCGAGCGCCGCGTGCCCGTGCCCGAGATCGCCACCGACGCGCTGGTGGCGCTCCAGTCCTACGACTGGCCCGGGAACGTGCGCGAGCTGCGCAACGTGGTGGAGCGCACCATCATCCTCGCGCCCGGCGACCGCATCGGCCGGATCGACCTGGACCTGCTCCCCGCCGAGGTGCTCGGCGGCCACGACGCCGGCCCGGGCGCGACCGCGATCATGGGCGCGCCGCTGCGCGAGGCGCGCGAGACGTTCGAGCGCGAGTATCTGCGCGTCCAGATCCGGCGCTTCTCGGGCAATATCTCGCGCACGGCGAGCTTCATCGGGATGGAACGCTCGGCGCTGCACCGCAAGCTGAAGCTGCTGGGGATCACCGAGACGCGCGAGGACTGAGCTTATCCCCGGCACGGGTCACGTCCGTGCCGTCGCGCCCCGCAGGGAGGCCTGATTACCGCGACTTGACCGTGCGCCTCCCTAGACGCGCCCGCCCCGGAACCCTAACTTGCGCGCGCCGCTTACAGCGGCGGCACGTCCGACGCCGGCAACGGCGCACCCCGCGGGGAACCTCCCGCCAAGAACAAGGACCTTCTCATGGCCGACAAGCAGACCTCGCTCCAGGACCTGTTCCTCAACGCGCTGCGCAAGTCCAAGACCCCCGTCACGATGTTCCTCGTCAAGGGCGTCAAGCTGCAGGGCATCGTCACCTGGTTCGACAATTTCTCGGTGCTGCTGCGGCGCGACGGCCAGTCGCAGCTGATCTACAAGCACGCCATCTCCACCATCATGCCGGCCGGCCCGATCGACGTCGCGGGCATCGTCGGCCAGCTCGGCGAGGGCGGCAAGAAGCAGCTGTTGCAGGACATCTTCCTCTCCGCGGTGCGCAAGTCGGAGGATCCGGTGACGATGTTCCTCGTCAACGGCGTGATGCTGCAGGGCGCGATCGCGGGCTTCGACCTGTTCTGCATGCTGCTCCAGCGCGACGGCATGTCGCAGCTGGTCTACAAGCACGCCGTCTCGACGATCCAGCCCTCGCGTCCGCTCAACCTGGCCGAGGAGCAGGCCGCGGGCGAGGAGGAGTGAGCGCGCGCGTGAGGGCCGGGGCATGAGCGGCGGCTTCGAGCGCGACCGCGACGAGTTCGCGCGCGGCGCGCGCGCGATCGTGGTCTATCCCGACCTCGGCGGCTCGTCGCGCGACGCCGAGGCACGGCTGGAGGAGACCGCCGGGCTCGCCGAGGCGATCGGCGTCGTGGTCGCCGACCGCGTCGCGCTTCGCATCCGCACCCCGCGCGCGGCGACGCTGATCGGCGCCGGCCAGATCGAGGAGCTCGCCGCGCGCGCGCGGATGGAGGAGGCGGGGCTGGTCGTCGTCGACGGCAGCCTCACCCCGATCCAGCAGCGCAACCTGGAGACCGCGCTCGAGACCAAGGTGATCGACCGCACCGGGCTGATCCTCGAGATCTTCGGCGAGCGCGCCGCGACCGCGGAGGGGCGTCTCCAGGTCGAGCTCGCGCACCTCGACTATCAGTCGGGCCGACTGGTGCGCAGCTGGACCCACCTCGAGCGCCAGCGCGGCGGCTTCGGCTTCCTCGGCGGGCCCGGCGAGACTCAGATCGAGGCCGACCGCCGGCTGATCCGCGACCGCATGGCGCGGCTGCGGCGCGAGCTGGAGCAGGTGACCCGCACGCGCGGGCTGCACCGCGAGCGGCGTCAGCGCGCGCCCTGGCCGGTGATCGCGCTGGTCGGCTACACCAACGCGGGCAAGTCGACGCTGTTCAACCGGCTCACCGGCGCGCACGTGATGGCGGAGGACCTGCTGTTCGCCACGCTCGACCCGACGCTGCGCCAGATCAGCCTGCCCGGCATCGACAAGGCGATCCTGTCCGACACGGTGGGCTTCGTCTCGGAGCTGCCGACCCAGCTGGTCGCGGCGTTCAAGGCGACGCTGGAGGAAGTGGTCTCGGCCGACCTGCTGATCCACGTCCGCGACGTCGCGCACCCCGATACCGCGGCGCAGAAGGCCGACGTCGAGGGCGTGCTCGCCGACGTCGGGGTGAGCGAGACGACGCCGCGGATCGAGGCATGGAACAAGCTCGATCTGCTCCACGGCGAGGCGCGCGGCGACCTGCTGGACGAGGCGGCGCGGCGCGACGACGTGGTCCCGCTCTCGGCGCTGACCGGCGAGGGCGTGGACGAGCTGATCCGCCACGTCGGCGACCTGCTGACGCAGGGGCACCAGCGCTACGCCATCGCGCTGGACGCGGGTGACGGCGCGGGCGCGGCGTGGTTGCACGCCCACGGCGAGGTGCTCGACCAGCAGGTCGAGGGCGATCGCGTGCGCTACGAGGTGCGGATGGCGCCCGCGGTGCACGAGCGCTTCCTGTCGCGGCAGGGGTGAGGGGACGCGTCGGCCACTCCGCCGCTGATTACCCCGGCACCTCCGACCCGTTCGCCTCGAGTAGAGGCCGAGCTCGTGGCCACCTCGTATCGAGAGGACCACGCGCGATACCCTCTCGACACGCCGTCTCGACAGGCTCGACGGCTACTCGGGGCGAACGGAAGTGGTTAAGCCATCGGCGCGATCAGCCCACGCGCCGTGCCTCACCCCCCCTTCACCTGCTGCCACAGCGCCTCTTTCTCCTCCAGCGACAGCGCCGCGAAGCGCTCGCCGCCCGCCGCCTCGATCGCGCGGAAGCGTCGCTCGAACTTGGCGTTCGCCGCGCGTAGCGCGTCTTCCGCGTGGACCCCGAGATGGCGCGCCCAATTGACCACCGCGAACAGCAGGTCACCCACCTCCTCGACGCGCTCGACCTGGTCGCGCGCGGCCTCCACCTCGGCCAGCTCCTCGTCGACCTTGGCGCGCGGCCCGCTCGCGTCGGGCCAGTCGAAGCCGGTGCGCGCCGCACGTTTCTGCAGCTTCTCGGCGCGGCTCAGCGCGGGCAGCGCCACCGCCACGCCGTCGAGCGCGCCCGCCGCCCCTTTGCTCGCGCGCTCGGCCGCCTTCACCTCCTCCCAGAGGTGGTGGCCACCCTCGGCCCGGTCGCCGAAGATATGCGGGTGGCGGCGCTCCATCTTGTCGCCGATCGCGGCGGCGACGTCGGCCAGCGCGAAGGCGCCGTCCTCCTCGGCGATGCGGCTGTGGAACACCACCTGGAGGAGCAGGTCGCCGAGCTCCTCGCGCAGCTCGTCGACCGCGCCGCGCGCGATCGCGTCGGCCACCTCATAGGCCTCCTCGATCGTATAGGGCGCGATGGTGGCGAAGGTCTGCGCGCGATCCCATTCGCAGCCGCCGGGGCCGCGCAGCCGCGCCATGATCCCCACCAGCCGCTCGATCTCGACACTCGTCCGCTGCTCGCTCATGCCGGCGCGCTAGCAGCCGGGGCCGCGCGCGGCCAGCCTCAGCGCGGCGGGCGGTTGGCGGCGTCGTTGACCTCGATCCAATAGCCGTCCGGGTCCTGGGTGAAGATCTGGCGGACCCCGTCGGTTCGGGTACGATTGATCTCGCCGACCTTGCCCGCATAGTCGGTCCAGGTCCGGTTGGTCCGCTTGAGGAAGGCGATGACCGGGTCGAGGTCCTTCACCGTCAGCGCGAAGTGGATGATGCGCGGCGGCGGGGTGAAGGGCACCTTGATCGCCTGGATGTGCAGCTCCACCCCATTGCCCAGCCGCATCCAGCGCGGGTGGCCCGGCGCGGCATTGAGTGGCGCCGGGATCTCGGTCAGCCCGAACGCCTCCTCATAGTAAGCGACGCTGCGCGCCTGGTCGGTGACGTTGATCGCGACGTGGTTCATCGTCGCCTGCGCGGTCGCCGCGACCGGCACGAGGCCGGCGACCGCGACGAGCGCGGCCAGTGGGTATCGCATCATCCTCTCCCCTGTGAATCGACTATCGTGCTCCGTGGGCGCTGAGTCTCGCGGCCTTGAGCGCCTGCACACGCCTCCGCGGGAGCACGCGATCCCGTCAGCCCGCGCTCGCCTGACCCGGCTTGAGCAGGTCGAGCACCGCCGCGGTCATCGCGGTGGCGCCGGTGGTCACCACCGCGCGCGGGTCGACCTTGAACAAGGGCGAGTGGTGCGACGGCACCGGCGGTCCGCCGTTGGCGGCGGCGTCGAACGCCGCCTGCTGCGTGCCGCCGACCGCGAAATAATAGCCTTTCACGCCCAGCTCGGGCTGCACGAAAGCGGCGAAATCCTCCGCGCCCATGCCCTTCTGCTGGAACGGGATCACCTTGTCGGCGCCGAGCGTCGTCGCCATCACGCCGTTGAGCCGTCGCGCCAGCGCGGCATCGTTGATCGTCGTCGGCGTGCCCTCGATCACCTTGACGATCGGCATCTTGTCCGCGGGCATGCCGTTGAGCTCGCCGATGCCGCGCGCGACCCGCTCGATCCCGGCGAGCAGCTGCTTGCGGGTCGCCTCGTCGTTGGCGCGGACGGTCACCTGGAGCTTGGCCTCGTCCGAGATGATGTTGTGCTTGAGCCCGGCGTGGAAGCTGCCGACCGTGATCACGCCCGGATGGAGCGGCTGGCGCTCGCGGCTGATCAGCCCCTGCAGCGCGATGACGAGCTGGCTCGCCATATAGACCGGGTCCTTGCCGGTGTGCGGGCTGGCGCCGTGCGCGCCGATGCCGGGGACGGTGATGTCGACGCTGTCGGACGAGCTGTACTGGATGTCCTCCGACGCCGAGACGGTGCCCGCCAACCCTTCCGAGTTGGAGTGATA
Source organism: Sphingomonas folli (assembly GCF_019429525.1). Taxonomy (GTDB): domain Bacteria; phylum Pseudomonadota; class Alphaproteobacteria; order Sphingomonadales; family Sphingomonadaceae; genus Sphingomonas; species Sphingomonas folii. The sequence goes on from NZ_JAHXZL010000001.1 coordinate 520,701, forward strand.
GGCCAGCGCGTACTGCGGCTTCGGGAAGCGCGTGTAGAGCCCGTCGCGCAGCATCGCGGCGGCGCCGCCGACGCGCTCCTCGGCGGGCTGGACGACGAACACGACCGTGCCCGCCCAGCGATCCCTGAGTGCGGCGAGCCGGCGCGCGGTGGCGAGCAGCCCGACGATATGCGTGTCGTGCCCGCAGGCATGCATCACCGGCGCCTCGACCCCGTCGACGCCGACCTGGCGCACCTTGCTCGCGTTCGGCAGCCCCGACTTCTCCTCGACCGGCAGCCCGTCCATGTCGGCGCGCACCAGCACCACCGGCCCGGCGCCGTTGCGCAGCACGCCGACCACGCCGGTACCGCCGACCTTCTCGGTCACCTGCATGCCGGCGACCGCGCGCAGCGCCGCGGCCATCTTCGCCGCGGTGCGCACCTCCCTGAACGACAGCTCGGGGTTGCGGTGGAAATCGTCCCACATCGCGCCCAGCGTCTTGTCATAGTCGGCGGCGATCGCGGGCGCGACGTCGGGCGCGGCGAGCGCGGGCGTGGTGACGAGCGACAGCGCGGTCGCGGCGAGCAGGTAGCGCATGCGAGAGATCCCCTTTTCCTCAGCGTAGCGGCGCGGGCGCGCGACGCAACGCCGCTCAGCGGCGCGTCGCGCGCGGCGACAGCCAGCCGCCGTCGGCGAGCCAGTCATACAGCCGGTCGGGCCAGTGGAGAATAGAGAGCCGCTCCGACTCGTCGAGGTTGAAGGCATGGCCGCTGTCGGCGTACATGTGCAGCTCGGCCGAGACGCCGGCGCGGCGCAGCTGCTCGTACAGCGCGACGGTCGGGGCGGCGCAGCACGCGTCGCGACTGCCGGCGACGAGAAAGGCGGGCGGCGCGGTCGCGACCGCCGGCGCCGGCACGCCGCGCGGGCCCGGGAAGACGAGCACCTGGAAATCGGGGCGCGCCGACAGCGAGTCGATCGCGTCGATATGCGGCCGCCCCGCGGGTTCGGGATGGTCCGCGATCTGGGTGACGAGCTCGCCCCCGGCGGAGAAGCCCATCGCGCCGACCCGCCCCGGGTCGATGCCGTAATCGGCGGCGTGCGCGCGCACCCAGCGGACCGCACGGCGCGCGTCATCGGCGGCGTCGCCCTCGACCGTGTAGGTCGAGCCGGGCTCGTTCGCGAGCCGGTATTTGAGCACGAAGGCGGTGACACCGGCGCGGTTGAGCGCGGTCGCCACCTTGGTGCCCTCGTTGGTCCAGACCAGCAGCCTGTGCCCGCCGCCCGGCAGGATCACGATCGCGGCGCCGTTGCGCTTGGCGGTGGGCGCGGGGAAGGGGATCAGCGACGGGTCGTGGACGTTGCGCACCCAATAGTCGCGCGCCACCTCGGTCTCGCCGCGGCGTCGGCCCACACCGGGCGCGCCGTTCGGCCACAGCGCGATCGCCTCGTAACGCGGCGTCCGCTCGGGCGGCGGGTCCTGCGCGCTCCCCGGCGCGGCGAGCAACGCCGCGGCGAGCGCGACCAGGCCGCGCCGGTTCAGCTGCACAACGCGCCGCCGTTCGCTCGATCGCGGCACGAGTCGCTGACCGACTGTTGCCGCAGGTTCTCGCGCTCGCGCTCCCACTCCCATTTGGTCTTGCAGGTGCGGTAGCCGTCCACGAGCGAACCGGTGCGGACGAAGCGTTTGCAGATCACCTTGTCGCGCGCGTCGGCGGCGCGCTCGGGCGCGTCGCTCGCGGACGCGCGGCGTGTCGGCGCGGCGCCGTCGACGGCCATCAGGCCGATCAGCATCGCCGCGACGAGCGGCGCTCCCCCGTTCCGCGTCATCCTGCTCCCCCCGGAAATCAGCCGGCAGTGAAGCACAGCTGGGAGAGGCTGACAATCGCGGCGCGGACGGCCTCAGCGCATCACGCCCAGCAGATCGTCGACGCTGCCGGTGGCGAAGGCGGTGTGCTCGTCGCCGATCGCATAGGGCAGCAGGATACGACGCCGATGCAGCAGCGCGCCGCAGCTGTAGGTGACGTTGGGGACATAGCCGCCGCGCTGCTCGGCGCTGGGGAAGAGCAGCGGGGAGGGGGTGCGCGCCAGCACCTTGCTGGGGTCGTCGCGGTCGAGCAGGCAGGCGCCGACGCAATAGCCGCGCACCAGCCCGACGCCATGGGTGAACACCAGCCAGCCCTCGTCGAGCTCGATCGGCGAGCCGCAATTGCCGATCTGGACGAACTCCCAGGGATAGCGCGGGCGCATGATCACCTCGCCCCGTTCCCAGTGATGCAGATCGTCGGAGCGGAGCAGCCAGATATTCTCGTTGTCCTGGCGCCCGAGCATGACGAAATCGTCGCCGATCCGGCGCGGGAACAGCGCCATCCCCTTGTAGCCCGCCATCGCGCCGGTGAGCGGGCGCATCTCATAGGTGCGCACGTCGATGCCGCGCAGCAGCTCGGCGCGCGCGACGCGGCCGTCGAACGCGGTGTAGGTGCCGATCACGCTCTGCGTGCCGTCATGATCGGTGAAGCGCACCAGCCGAAGGTCCTCGACGCCGCTGCGCTGGCTCGGCAGGATCGGGAAGATCACGGTCTCGGAGATGTCCTCGCTGTCGTCCGAGCGCAGCCGCACCCAGCCGGCGTCGTCGTCGCGCTCGATCCGCGGCGGCACGCCCTGCGCGCTCGGCGAATCCACCGTGAGCCGGGTGCCGCCGTCCCAGTTGCCCGAGCGGAACGTCACCGAGGAGATATGCCCCTCGCCGACACCGCGCAGCGAGAGCAGGAAGGCGACGCGGTCGTCGTCGGGATCCTGGTCGGGGATCGCGACGATCGAGGGGTTGAACAGCGCCGCGCTCTCGAACGCATATTCCTGGCTGAAATAGGCGCCGACCAGCAGCCGATCGTCCTCGCCCTCCACCGTGACCCCGATCGCGTCGCGGACCTCGTCGAAGCGGCGCAGGAAGACCTGATCGACGTTGCGGTGGCGCGGCCGCATCGCCTCGTGGAGCAGGCGGAGCATGCGCTCGCGCATCGGCCGATCGAGCGCCATCAGCCGCGACGCCACGGCCTGCGCGCGGTTCGGCTTGCCCGCGGCGAACGCCTCGGGATAGTCGAAGCTGAACGGCCGGATCACCGTTCGCGCGGGGTCGGGCTGGAGCTCGAGATCGAGCGTGGTGAAGACCTCGGCGGCGTCCATGTCAGCCCTCATGCTGGTTGCGCTGCCGATAGCGCGCGGGACGACGCGAATATCCATGAGGAAAGATTGCCGAGACGGCGGAGGCTTCCCGCCTCGCGGGGCGACCTCGTCGCCGCGTCGATCAGGGGCGACCCGGCCGGCCGACGATGGTAGCCCCGGCGCTCGCTCCGGCGGCATGTCGCGCCGAATGATCGCGCGGCGGCGGGAAGGATTATCGCGCGCCGAGCCTCTCACCGGGGAACGGCGTGATGGGGGGGGCGGGTAAGTCGTCATGGCGAGTGAGACGGGGGGAGGCACGATCGACGCGGCGCGCAGGCGGCGCACCGCCGTGTGGGTCGCGCGCGAGATCCTGCCGCACGAGCATCGCGTCCGTGCCTGGCTGCGGCGCTCGGGCACCACGGCGGACGACGCGGACGAGCTGATCCAGGAGGCCTATTGCCGGCTCGCCATGCTGGAGGACGTCGACCATATCGACAGCCCCTACGCCTATTTCTTCTCGATCGTGCGCAACCTCCTGGTGCGGCGGCTCAAGCGCCAACGCATCGTGCCGCTCGAGACGATCGCCGAGATCGACGCCTATCACGACGACCGCCCGTCCCCCGAGCAGCTCGCCGCGGGGCGGCTGGCCTATGGCAAGGCGCTCGACCTGATCGCGCTTCTGCCCGAGCGCTGCCGCCGCATCGTCCAGCTGCGCAAGATCGAGGGCTGGTCGCAGCGGCAGATCGCCGAGCATCTCGGCACCACCGAGAAAGCGGTCGAGAAGCAGGTCTGGCTCGGCGTGCGCTTCCTGCGCCAGGCGTGGAGCCGGGCCGAGCAGGACGCCGACGATCTGATGAGCGGGATCGAGCAGCGCGGAGGGCGTGGCTGATGACGGGACAGAGCGCGAGCGAGATCGCGGACGAGGCGGCGGCCTGGGTCGCGCGGCTCGACGCCGGGGACTGGTCGAGCGAGGACGAGGCGCGGCTCGACCAGTGGCTGGCGGCCGACCCGCGCCGCCGCGGCGCGCTGCTCCACGCCCAGGCCTGCTGGGTCGCGCTCGACCGCCCAGCCGCGCCCGGCCGCGCGGCGGTACCGCGGCGCGGGCTGATCATGGCGGCGGGCGGCGCGCTCGCGGCCTCGGTCGCGGGCGGGTTCCTGTGGCTCGCGCGGGGCACGACCTACCGCACCGAACTGGGTGAGATCCGCCGCGTCCCGCTGGCCGACGGCTCGACCGCCACGATCAACAGCGACACGCGGCTCGAGGTCATCTTGGCCAGCCGACGGCGCGAGGTCCGCATCGCCAGCGGCGAGGCGTGGTTCCGCGTCGCCAAGGATCCCGCGCGGCCGTTCGTCGTCGAGGCGGGGCAGGTGGTGGTGCAGGCGGTCGGCACCGCTTTCTCGGTGCGGCGCCGCGACGGCGGCGCGGACATCGTCGTCACCGAGGGCGTGGTGCAGGTCTGGGCGGCGCAGGCGGACGGCTATCGCACCAGCCTGGTCGCCGGGCAGAGCGCCTTCTTCGGCGACAATGCGGCGGTGCGGATCAGCGACGCCTCTCCCTCGGCGGTCGACCGCGCGCTGGCGTGGCGCTCGGGCGCGATCGACCTGAGCGGGCAGACGGTCGCGCACGCGGTCGACGATTTCAACCGCTACAACCGCCGCAAGCTCGTCCTCGCCGACCCGCGGCTCGCCGGCGAGCAGATCGACGGCATCTTCCGCACCGACGACCCGGAGGGCTTCGCGAAGGCGCTGCACGACAGCTTCGGGGTGGCGCTCGATACCTCCGACGCCGACGCGATCCGCATCGGCCACGCGAAAAATATATCCGACGTGGAAGGAAGTTCCTCGCCGACGTCTCTCCACCAGCACGGGAAAGCAACGAGACCGTGAGGAGTGGATTGATGGGGGGAATGAGGCGGCACCTGTGGCTCGCGACGGGCGCGGCGGTGGTGGTGGCGGCGCAGCCGGCGATCGCGCAGGCCAAGCAGTTCGACATACCCGCGCAGCCGGCCGAGAGCGCGATCACCGCGCTCGGTCGCCAGGCGGGGGTGCAGATCGTCGCGGCGCGGTCGTTCAGCCGCGGCAAGCGCACCAACGCGGTGCGCGGCGCGATGAGCGTCGACACCGCGCTGGCACGACTGCTCCAGGGCACCGGGCTGCGCGCGCAGCGCAGCGGGCCGCAGACCTATGTGGTGCTCGGCCCGGTCGCGGCGATGTTCAGCCCCGCCGCCGCGACGTCGCGGCAGGTGTCGGCGGGCGAGCCGCAGCTGCCGCCCGGCGCCACCCCCGGCGTCACCACCGACCAGCCCGCCGATGGGGCGACCGGCAGCACCACCGCCGCGAACCTGCCGGGTGACGGCCAGGCGGAGGAGCCGGCGCGCGACGTCGTCGTCACCGGCTCGCGCATCGTCTCGAGCGGGTTCACCGCGCCGACGCCGACCCAGGTGCTGAGCTACGAGGCGATCACCAAGAACGCCCAGCCCAACGTCTTCACCACGGTGGCGCAGCTGCCCGCGCTCCAGGGCTCGACCGGCGCCACCGTCGGCGCCAACGGCACCTCCACCGGCGTGCAGGGGCTCAGCACGCTCAGCCTGCGCGGGCTCCAGCCGATCCGCACGCTGACGCTGATCGACGGCCAGCGCGTCGTGGGCGCCAACGTCACCGGCGTCGCCGACGTCAGCCTCTTCCCGCAGCTGCTGATCGAGCGAGTCGACGTCGTCACCGGCGGTGCCTCGGCCTCCTACGGTTCGGACGCGGTCGGCGGCGTGGTCAATTTCGTCACCAACACGCGCTTCACCGGCTTCCGCGCCAATATCCTCGGCGGGATCAGCACCTACGGCGACGACGCGAATTACACCGTGCAGGCGGCCGCGGGTAAGTCGCTCGCGGGCGACCGGCTGCACCTGATCCTCAGCGGCGAGTACAGCCACGAGGACGGGATCCCCTCGGCCGGCTTCGGCGTCGGCAACGATCCCAACGGCGACGGGCCCAACGGCCGCACCTGGCTGGTCGCGCGCGGGGTGCAGAACCGCGGCATCACCACCGACGGCCTGCCGCAATATCTCGTCCGCGATCACGTCCAGTCGACGCTGTTCGGGCGCTACGGTCTGATCAACTCGGGCCCGCTCGCGGGCACGGCGTTCGACGTCAACGGCAACCCGGTGCCGTTCCGCTACGGCACCGGCTGTCTGCCCGGCTCGTGCATCGGCGGCGACCTCAGCGGCAGCGTGACCAACGGTAACAGCTTCAAGTCCGAGATCACGCGGCTCAACTCCTACGGCCGGATCGGCTTCGACGTGGATCCCGACAACGAGATCTACGCCACGCTCAACGTCGCGCGCGTCGACACGAGCAACACGCCCAACCCCGGCTCGGCGCAGGACAATCTGACGATCCAATGCGCCAACCCGTTCGTGCCGGCGGCGATCCAGTCGGCCTGCGCGGCCAACGGCATAACCAGCTTCCGCTTCGGCACGGTCAACCCGATGTTCGACTTCATCGACGTCAACACGCGGCGGCACCAGTATCGCGGCGTGGTCGGCGCGAAGGGCAAGGTGGCGGCGTTCGGCACCGACTGGCGCTACGATGCCTATTACGAGCACGGCACCGGCATCACCGACATCAACGTCAACAACATCCCGCTGATGCCGCGCTACCGCGCCGCGATCCAGGCGGTGCGCGGCGCCAACGGCGTGATCACCTGCGCCGACCCGGTCGCGGTGGCGAGCGGCTGTTCCCCGCTCAACGTCTTCGGCGGCCAGGCGCCGACCGACGCGACACGCTACTACATCGAGCCGCAGGACGGGCCGTACCAGCACACGCGTCAGACGCAGGACGTCGCCAGCTTCTCGGTCAGCGGCGAGCCGGTCGCGCTGCCCGCGGGGCCGCTCGCGGTCGCCTTCGGCGCGGAGTTCCGGCACGAATTCTACCGCGTCACCGCCGACCCGTACGGCAACGGCGTGCTGACAGGCGACGGCTATACCGACGATTACCCGGCGGACCCGCTGCTCAGCCAGCAGGGCGGCAACTGGTATGCGGGCAATTACCGCAACGGCAGCGGCGGCTATGACGTGCTCGAATCCTACCTCGAGCTCAACGCGCCGCTGTTCGACAGCGAGTCGATCGGCCGCGCCAACCTCAACGTCGCGGGGCGCGCGACCAACTACAGCACCTCGGGGACGGTCTACACCTGGAAGGTGGGCGGCACCTGGGACACGCCGCTCGACGGCTTCCGCCTGCGCGGCGTGACCTCGCGCGACATCCGCGCGCCCAATTTGTCCGAGCTGTTCGCCGCGCCGGTGACGAGCAACCGCACCGGCACGATCGACCCGTTCAACGGCAATCGCTCGATCACGGTGCTGCAGACCACCACCGGCAACCGCGGGCTCACCCCCGAGATCGCGCGCAACACCGAGGTGGGCTTCGTGCTGTCGCGCGCCAGCTGGCTGCCCGGCTTCAGCCTGTCGGTCGACTATTTCCGCATCAAGATCGACGACGCGATCTCGGCGCTGGACGCGCAGACGCAGATCAACCTGTGCTACGGCGGGGTGCAGTTCACCTGCGGCTCGTTCGACCTGAGCAACCTCGATTCCGCCTACGTCACGGTGCAGCCGTTCAACTTCGCGTCGATCTTCACCGACGGGCTGGACATCGAGGCGAGCTACACGACCAAGCTCGACGGCATCGGCCTGCCGGGGCGGCTCAGCCTGCGCGGGCTGGCGACGCACACGATCAACTTCGTGCAGGACACCGGCCTGCCCGGCACGATCCCGCGCCAGCTCGCCGGCACCAACATCGAGGCCACCGCGGTGCCGCACTGGAAGGTGCTGGCGTCGCAGGACTGGAGCACCGACACGGTCAGCCTGACGGTGCAGGAGCGCTGGTTCAGCGCGGGGGTGTTCTCGAACGAGAACATCGTGTGCCAGACGAACTGCCCGGTCTCGACGGTCAACCACCCGACCTACGACTATAACCGCGTGCCGGGGGCGCTCTACGTCGACCTCGCGGCGTCGTACCGGTTCACGCCGGCGTTCCAGGCCTATGCCAAGGTCGACAACGTCTTCAACCGCGACGGCGAGACGGTGCCGGGCAACATCACCACGCCGACGCTGTACGACGTGGTCGGCCGCGCCTTCCGCCTCGGCCTACGCGCCAACTTCTGACGCGTCCGATCCTCCCCGGCACGGGGAGGGGGACCGCCGGCGAAGCCGCCGGTGGTGGAGGGGGCTCTCCACGCAGCACAGCGCCTGCGGAAGCCCCCCTCCACCAGCCTGCGGCTGGTCCCGCTCCCCGTGCCGGGGAGGATCTTTCTGCATCTCCCCTAAACCGCAGGACCCGCCATGCTCCCTCTCCTGCTGATCGCGGCGCAGGCCGACACCGTCGCGCCCGCGATCGAGCGCGCGATCGCGGCGATGTCGCTCGAGGAGAAGGCCGCACAGCTCGGCAATGCCGCCCCGGCGCTGCCCGCGGCCGAGCTGCCCGCCTATGATTATTGGAGCGAGGGGCTCCACGGCCTCGCCCGGAACGGCGTCGCCACCGTCTTCCCCCAGGCGATCGGGCTGGCGGCGAGCTGGGACGTCGACCTGTTGCGCCGCGTCGGCGACGTGGTCTCGACCGAGGCGCGCGCCAAATATAATGCGCTGCCCCGCGGCGCGGCGCGGCCGCGCTTCGCCGGCCTCCACCTCTGGTCACCCAACATCAACATCTTCCGCGACCCGCGCTGGGGCAGGGGGCAGGAGACCTACGGCGAGGATCCGTATCTCACCGGCAAGCTCGGCGTCGCCTTCGTCCGGGGCGTGCAGGGGCCCGATCCCGCGTCCCCCAAGGCGATCGCGACGCCCAAGCATCTCGCGGTTCATTCCGGCCCCGAGGCGGGGCGCAACGCCTTCGACGTCGACGTCTCGCCGCGCGACCTGGCGGAGACCTACACGCCCGCCTTCCGCCTCGCGCTCACCGAGGGCGGCGCGCTGTCGACGATGTGCGCCTACAATGCCCTCCACGGCGTGCCCGCCTGCGCCTCGTCGGCGCTGCTGAACGATCGCGTCCGCGCGCGCTGGCGCTTCGGCGGCATGATCGCCTCCGACTGCGACGCGGTCGGCTATATCGAGAGCTTCCACAATTACCGGCTCGACCTGCCTTCCGCCGCCGCGGCGGCGCTGCGCGCGGGTACCGACCTCGACTGCGGGCCGAGCTACGACGCACTGCCCGCGGCGGTGCGGCAGGGGCTGGTCAGCGAGGCCGAGCTCGACACCGCGCTGCGCCGCGTGCTCGGCTCGCGCGCCGCGCTCGGCATCGCCTTCGGGCGGCGCAGCCGGTGGGACCGCATCCGCCTCGACCAGGTCGACACGCCCGCGCACCGCGCGCTGGCGCTGGAGGCGGCGGAGAAGTCGCTGGTGCTGCTGACGAACAAGGACCGGCTGCCGCTCGCGGCCGGCACGCGGCTGGCGGTGGTCGGCGCCAACGCCGACTCGCTCGACGTGCTCGAGGCCAATTACCACGGCACCGCCGCGGCGCCGGTCACGCCGCTGGCGGGGATCCGCGCGCGCTTCGGCGCCGCCAACGTGCGCTACGCGCAGGGCAGCGTTCTCGCCGAGGGCGTGGCGGTGCCGGTGCCCGAGACCGCGCTGTCCGCGGGCGGGCAGGCCGGCCTCCGCGGGGAGTATTTCCAAGGGTCGATCGCCCGCGGGCGGCGGCTGCTCACGCGCCAGGACCGGGTCATCGACTTCGACTGGGACCGCGCGCCGCCCGCGCGCGGTCTCGAGGATCGCCACTATGCGGTGCGCTGGACCGGGCAGCTGACGCCGCCCGCGGCCGGCACCTACACGTTGCGCCTGGAAGTCCCGCGCTGCTTCGACTGCGACGGCCACGATCCCGTGCGGCTGTGGGTCGACGGCGAGCCCGTCATCACCGATCGCGGCAGCGACGCGGGTGTGGAGGCGAGCGTCACCTTCGCCGACGCGCGCCCGCGCGCCCTCCGTGTCGAGCTCGACCATGTCAGCGCCGACGGCGGGATCGGGCTGCGCTGGGTCGCGCCCGCCGCGGCGCAGCTGGCCGAGGCGGTCGCCGCGGCGCGCGACGCCGACGTGGTGGTCGCCTTCGCGGGCCTCTCGCCGACGCTCGAGGGCGAGGCCCTGCGGCTCGACGTCCCCGGCTTCGTCGGGGGCGACCGCACCAAGATCGAGCTGCCCGAGCCGCAGCGCGCGCTGCTCGCCGCGCTGGCGGCGACGGGCAAGCCGCTGGTGGTGGTGCAGATGACCGGCGCTGCCATCGCCGATCCCTGGACCAAGGCGACCGCCGACGCCGCGGTCGCGGCCTGGTACCCCGGGCAGGCGGGCGGCACCGCGATCGCGCGGCTGCTCGCCGGCGACATCGGCCCGAGCGGGCGGCTGCCGGTGACCTTCTACGCCGCCACGCGCGATATGCCGGCGTACATCGACTATAGCATGAAGGAGCGGACCTACCGCTTCTTCACCGGCACGCCCTTGTACCCGTTCGGCCATGGGCTGAGCTATACGCGCTTCGCCTATGCCGCCGCCTCGCCCGCGGCGATGACGGTCGCGGCGGGGAACGGGCTCAGCGCCGCGGTGCGCGTGACCAACACCGGGGCGCGCGACGGCGACGCGGTGGTGCAGGCCTATCTCGCCCCGGTCGCGCCGCAGCCGCAGGGGCGGACCGTGCCGGTGCTGCAGCGCCAGCTCGTCGGCTTCGCGCGCGCGTCGCTCGCGCCGGGAGAGACGCGCGAGGTGCGGCTGACGATCGACCCACGCTCGCTCAGCCTGGTGGCGCGCGATGGCACGCGCGCGATCGTGCCCGGCGCCTATCGCCTGTTCGTCGGCGGGGGCCAGCCCGGTGACGCCGAGGGTGCCTGGACCGAGCTGACGATCACGGGCGAGCGCACCGTCCTGCCGGAGTGAGCGCGGTGCTGCCGCGCAGGTAAGAGTCCAGACGCCGTCGACTTCAACTGATCCTCCCCTGCAAAGGGAGGTGGCAGGCCGCAGACCTGACGGACGGATGTCGCCGCCGGTGAGCCGAGCGACACTCGCCACCGCGTCACCCCTCCGTCAGCGCTGAAGCGCTGCTACCTCCCCTGCAAGGGGAGGATCGAAGAGGCCGTTGGCAGTCGATCATGCCCAGGGCCGCAGGAGCGACCTCCGTTTCTCTTGACCTCCCGCCTCCTCAGGAACCCATCGTTGCTCATACCAGGGCGGACAACGTCAGCGTCAGCACCAGCGCCACCACCGAGATCAGCGTCTCGCACACCGTCCAGCTGCGGATCGTGTCGGCGACGCTGAGACCGAAATATTCCTTCACCAGCCAGAAGCCGCCGTCGTTGACGTGGCTCAGCACCACCGAGCCCGCGCCGGTGGCGAGCACGAGCAGCTCGGGCCGCACCCCCGGGTTGGCGGCGGCGAGCGGCGCGACGATTCCCGCCGCGGTCGCCATCGCCACCGTCGCCGAGCCGGTCGCGACTCGCATCAGCGCGGCGATCAGCCAGGCGAGCAGCACCACGGGGACGTGGAGCTGCGCCGCCAGCGCGACGATCGCGTCGGACGCGCCGCTGTCGGTCAGCACGCGGCCGAAGCCCGCGCCGACGCCGACCACCAACGTGATCATCGCGGTCGGCGCGAGGCACTCGTTGGTGTAGCGCTGGAGCGTCGCCGCGGCGAGCCCGCGCGCGAGGCCGAGCGTCCAGTAGCTCACCAGCACCGCGGCGAGCAGCGCCACCACGGGCGTGCCGAGGAAGCGCAGCGCCTGGTCGAGCGACGTGCCCGACGCGGCGAGCGACGGCGCGAGGCTGCCGAGCAGCATCAGCGCCACCGGCAGCAGCAATGTCGCCAGCGTGATGCCGAATCCTGGCAGCGCGCGATCGGGCACGTCCTCCGCGGCGGGCGGGGGCGGCACGGCGGGGGCGAGCCGCGGCACGACCAGCCGCGCGTAGAGCGGCCCCGCGATCGCCGCGGTGGGCACGCCGACGATCAGCGCGAACAGCACGGTCAGCCCGACGTCGGCGCCATAGGCCTGGGTCGCGAGCATCGCGGCGGGGTGCGGCGGCACCATCGCGTGCACCACCGACAGCCCCGCCGCCATCGGCAGGCCGAGCCGCAGCGGGTGCTGGCGCAGCCGCCCGGCCACCGCGAAGACGATCGGTACCAGCAGCACGAAGCCGACCTCGAAGAAGACCGGCAGGCCCACGATCAGCGCCACGGTCATCGCCGCCCAGTCGGCGCGGCGCGCGCCGAAGACGCCGATCACGGTGCGCGCGACGCGGTCAGCACCGCCCGACTCGACCATCATCTTGCCGAGGATCGTGCCGAGCCCGACCACCAGCGCGATATGGCCCAGCGCGCTACCGACCCCGGCCTCGAACCCCTTGACGATGTCGGCGGGCGCGATGCCCGCCACCAGCGCGAGCGCGAGCGACACCAGGGTCAGCGCGACGAACGGGCTGAGCCGCGCGCGCACGATCAGCAGGATCAGCAGCGCGACCGCGCCCGCCGCCTCAAGCAGCAGCAGCGTGCCGCCGCTCACTCAGGGCTGCTTCCAGGCGACGCAGTCGACCTCGACCTTGCAGTCGACCACCATCTGCGAGACGACGCAGGCGCGCGCCGGCGGGTGGGCGCCGAAATAGTCCTTGAAGACGCGGTTGAACGACATGAAGTCGCGCGCGTCGTCGAGCCACACCCCGCAGCGCACGACATGCTCGGGGCCGTAGCCGGCTTCCTCGAGGATCTTGAGCACGTTGCGGATCGCCTGGTGGGTCTGCGGGATGATCCCGCCGTCGATCACCTCGCCGTCGACCATCGGCACCTGGCCCGAGACGTAGAGCCAGCCGTCGGCCTGGACCGCGCGCGCGAACGGCAGGTGCTGCCCCCCGGTGCCGCTGCCGCCCTCGACGCCGTAGCGCTTGATGCCGTCACTCATCGATGATGTCCTTCTCGTTGATCTGGATATTGAAGATCCTCCCCGCATGGCGGGGAGGATTGCGAGTCTTGAAAGTGCCCCCGCCACTACGGCGTCGTGCCCGCCCGCCGCAGCAGCCGCCCGCCGCGCGCGCCCGTGACGCCGTCGCGATCGAGCGTCGCCACGCCGTTGACCCACAGGCCGAGCACGCCGTCGGCGGCGCGCGCCGGGTCGTCGTAGCTGGCGCGATCGAGCACGCGCGCGGGGTCGAACAGCACGAGGTCGGCGGCGAGCCCCTCGCGAACATAGCCCCGGTCGCGCAGGCCCAGCCGGTCGGCGGTGAGCCCGGTCATCTTGCGGATCGCCTCGGGCAGCGCGAGCAGCCCGCGCTCGCGCACGTAATGCGCCAGCACGCGCGGGAAGCTGCCCCACAGCCGCGGGTGCGGGCGCGGGTCGCACGGCAGCCCGTCCGAGCCGATCATCGTGAGCGGGTGTGCCAGGATGCGGTCCACGTCGCTCTCCGCCATGCAGTGATAGACCGCGCCGGCGGGCTGGAGCCGCCGCGCGGCGTCACGCAGGTCGCAGCCCCAGTCGGCGGCGATGTCGGCGAGCATCCGCCCGGCCTGGTCGGGCGCCGGCTCGGACCAGGTGATCAGGATCGGGGTCTCGGGCACCACCTGCTTCAGGTCGAGCGTCGAGGAGCTCGCGGTATAGGGATAGCAGTCGCAGCCGGTCGGGTGCGTCGCCGCGGCCTCCTCGAGCCGCGCGAGGATCTCCCCGCTGCGCCCATATTGGCTCGCGCCCGCGCATTTGAGGTGCGACACGACCAGCGGCGCGGCGGCGTGGCGCGCGATCGCGACCGCCTCGTCGATCGCGGGCAGGATCGCCGCGCCCTCGCTGCGCAGGTGGGTGGCGTAGAGCGCGCCGGTGTCGCGCAGCGCCGCGGCCACCGCCATCACCTCCTCGGTCGAGGCGTGCGCGGCATTGGCATAAGCGAGGCCGGTCGAGAGGCCGAAGGCGCCGGCCTCGAGCGCGGCGGCGAGATCGTCGCGCATCGCCGCGCGCTCGTCCGCGGCGGCGTCACGGTCGAGCCGGTCGAGGTGGCGCGCGCGCAGCGCGGTGTGGCCGACCAGCGCGACCACGTTGGTCGCGGGCATCGCGTCGTCGACCGCGGCGGCATAGGCCGCGAAATCCTCATAGGCGAAGTCGTCCGGCGCGCCGAGCAGCACCATCGGGTCGGGCAGTGCGCCGCGCGCGCGCCCCGCGCCCGCGCTGATGCCGCAATTGCCCACCACGACGGTGGTGACGCCCTGGGTGATCTTGGGAACCATCGCCGGCGCGGTGATCGCCACCAAATCGTCGTGCGTGTGCGCGTCGATGAAGCCGGGCGCCAGCGCGAGTCCGCGCGCGTCGATCGCGCCGTCCGGCGGCGCCGGCGCGGCGGGCGCGACCGCGGCGATGCGGCCGCCGCGGATCGTCACGTCGGCGCGACGCGGCGCGCCGCCCGAGCCGTCGTACAGCTCGGCGCCGGCGATGATCGTCTCAGTCATGACTCCTCCGCGCCCCGATGCCGCCGACGTTGTCTCCTGCCTCGGGAATAATGTAAACATCTTTGCGTATTAGGGAGTGACGCGGTGGACGAACTGAACAAGGGCGTGGGGCAGACCGGCACCGAGTGGGACCTGCTCGCGGGCGACGTGCCGCTTCCCGCCGCGGTGCTGAGCGAGCCCGACATGGCGCACAATCTCGCCTGGATGCGCGCCTTCATCGACTCCTACGGGCTCGCGCTCGCGCCGCACGGCAAGACGACGATGGCGCCCGCGCTGTTCCGCCGCCAGCTCGACGCGGGCGCCTGGGGCATCACGGTCGCCACCAGCCAGCAGGCGCGCGTCGCCGCGGCGCACGGCGTGGAGCGGGTCCTGATCGCCAACCAGGTGGTCGGTGCCGCCAATCTCGCCGCGATCGCCGAGCTGGCGGCGCACCCAGGGTTCGACCTGCTGTGCCTGGTCGACAGCGCCGAGGGCGTCGCGCAGCTCGGCGCGGCGTGTCGCGCGCGGGGCGCCGAGCTCGACGTGCTGATCGAGCTGGCCCCCGAGCGCGACCAGGAAGGGCTGCGCTGCGGCGTCCGCGACGCGGCGCAGCTCGCCGCGGTGCTCGACGCGCTGGCGGGATGGCGCGGCGCGCTGCGGCTGGCGGGCGTCGAGTTCTACGAGGGCGTGCTCGCCGACGAGACGTCGGTGCGGCGTTTCGTCCGCCGCGCGGTGGCGACGGTCGAGCGGCTGGTAGGGGAGGGGCACGTCGGGCGCGCGCCCGCGATCCTCACCGGGGCGGGGTCGGCCTGGTACGACGTGGTCGCGGAAGAGAGCGCCCCGCTGGCGCGCGACGGCGCGGTGCAGGTGGTGCTGCGCCCCGGCTGCTACATCAGCCACGACGACGGGCTGTACCGCGTCGCGCAGGAGCAGATCCTGCGCCGCAACCCGGTCGCGCCGGGACAGGGCGAGCCGCTGCGCCCCGCGCTGCGGGTGTGGGCGGCGGTCCAGTCGATCCCCGACCCGACGCGCGCGGTGGTGGCGATGGGCAAGCGCGACGTCGCCTTCGACGCCGGCCTGCCGCGCCCCGCGACGCTCTACCGGCCCGGGCGCGACGCGCGGCCCGCCGTCGCGCCGGCGCATTGGGCGGTGACCGGACTGATGGACCAGCATGCCTATCTGTCGATCGCGGCCGGCGACGATCTCGCGGTCGGCGACGTGATCGCCTTCGACATCTCGCACCCGTGCCTCACCTTCGACAAATGGCGCAGGATCCTGGTCGCCGACGCGGATCACCGCGTGATCGAGGTGATCGAGACGTTCTTCTAGCGCGGCGAGCGTGACCCGGCGGCGTGGCGACCGCAGGGGTGTAGTCAGGGCCGAGCGGGGCGCCGAGGAGCGGAGGCCGCGAGCCGAGGTGGCTGGCCGGCAGCGCCCGGCGCGGTTCGATCGGGCGTCCGGGTCACGCTCGGCGGTGACCGCCGCCTTCGAGCGGCCGGGTCGTCGACGGTCGTGCCCGGCGCTGCCCCAACCGGAGACATTGTCGCCTTCTTCCGGGCGGCTCCCCACCGCCATCTCGCCGCGCGCGACTGCGACGAACGTCCGCGTCCGCGAACCCGGGTGAGGGGAGGAAGCACGGGTCCGGCGGCGAGAGCGACGGTCGCGACGATGCCGTCCGGCGCGTCGGAGCGGCGCCCACCAGCCTCGTCGACCCCCGCATCATCCAACCGTGATCGCCGGGGAAGACGATCGGACGGGTCTGATCACCCATTGTGGTCGTCGACGATGCGAGCAGCGGGCGCGAGGGCGGATGCGTTCGGCTCGACATGTCGCCGCTGATCGCCGGCGCTGGCGTCGCTGCCCGTCTGAGATGGTCTGCCTGCACGATCGCTACGATGATAGTTGCGAACCGGTCGCAACGATCCTAGAATGCTGTTGCGGCTGACTCGCGCTAGCAAAAAGCCCCATACGCGGGGAAGAGGATTGATGAAGACGATCACTAGCGGCCTCCTGGTCGCGGGCCTGGCGCTCGCGTCGGCAGGTCACGCAGATCCCAGGGATGACCGGGTCGGCGCGACCGGGGAGGGCGGGCAGGACATCGTCGTCACCGGTCGCGCGTCGCCCGCGCCCGCCGCGGCCGACGACAGCTACAAGCCGACGCCAGACGCCTCGACGCTCCGCTCGTCGGCGACGCCGCTCGAGACGCCGCAGACGATCAACATCGTGCCGGCACAGGTCATCCGCGATCAGCGCCCGCGCTACCTCGACGACGTGCTCGCCAACGTCAGCGGCATCACCCAGGGCAACACGCTCGCCGCGACGCAGGACACAATCCTGAAGCGCGGCTTCGGCGGCAATCGCGACGGCTCCGTGATGCACAACGGCATGCCCGTCGTGCAGGGACGCGCCTTCAACGCCGCGGCGCAGAGCGTCGAGGTGCTGAAAGGGCCCGCCTCGCTCCTCTACGGGATCATGGACCCGGGCGGTGTCATCAACGTCGTCGCCAAGAAGCCGCTGCTCGAGCCACAGTTGAACGTCGCGGTCACGGGGTCGAGCTATGCCGACGCCCGCGCGGGCTTGGAGGCACTGGCGGACCTCACCGGTCCGATCGCCGGGGCACTGGCCGGGCGGCTGGTGGTCGACCATCAGGACGAGGATTATTGGCGCGACTTCGGCGAACGCCGTGACACGCTGATCGCGCCGTCGCTCGGCTGGTACGGCGGCACGACGCAGGCGGTCCTCTGGTACGAGTATCGCCGGTTCGATTACCCGTTCGACCGCGGCACCGCGCTCGACCCGCGCACGCTGACGCCGCTGCCGGTGCCGAGGCGGCAGCGGCTCGACGACCTCAACAACCGCATGGTCGGGTCGAGTCACCTCGTCCAGCTCGCGGTCGATCACCGGCTCGGCGGGACGTGGGCGGCGCATCTCGCCGCGGCGTTCAACAGCGAGACCTATGACGCCGGGCAGCTGCGCGTCACCGGCGTCAACACCGCGCGCGGCACGCTGACCCTCAGCAACGACGCGACGCTGGGTTCGCTCAGCACCGACGCGTACGCGCAGGCCTATCTCACCGGCGGGTTCGACCTCCTCGGCGCGCGGCACGAGGCCATCGTCGGCATCGAGGGTGAGTATCGCCGCTATTATCGTCGCGACCTGATCCGGCAGGCGGTGCGCAGCGCGTTCAGCTACCTGAGTCCGGTCTACGGCCGCGAGCCGTTCCCG
The DNA here is from genome assembly GCF_019429525.1 of Sphingomonas folli. Classification (GTDB taxonomy): domain Bacteria; phylum Pseudomonadota; class Alphaproteobacteria; order Sphingomonadales; family Sphingomonadaceae; genus Sphingomonas; species Sphingomonas folii. The sequence goes on from NZ_JAHXZL010000001.1 coordinate 538,490, forward strand.
ACGACGGTGTCGGCGAGCGACAGTGACCAGACCGACCGGCTCTACAATTACTCCGTCTTCGGGCAGGACTCGATCCATCTCGGCGACCGCTGGATCGTCGCGGCGGGCGGGCGGTTAATCGGCTTCGACCAGCGCGCCGGCCGCGGTCGTCCCTTCACCGCCAACACCGATCTCGACGCCTGGGCGTTCGTGCCGCAGGCGGGCCTCGTCTGGCGGGCGGCGGATGTTGTCTCGCTCTACGCCAGCTACACGCGATCGCTGAAGCCCAGCTCGACGATCGCACCGCTCGCCAGCGGCGTGACGATCACCTCCGGCTTCGCGCCCGAGCGCGGCCGGTCGTTCGAGGTCGGCGCCAAGCTCGACGTGCCCGAGCGGGTGTCGGCGACGCTCGCGCTCTACGACATCGACAAGCGCAACGTCTTGGTGTCGCAGTTCAACCCGACGACGGCGCTGACCGAGTATCGCACGGCCGGCCGGGCGATCTCGCGTGGCGTGGAACTGGACGTCTCGGGGCACCTCACGCGCGCGCTCGGCCTCATCGGTAGCTTCGCCTACACTCATGCGCGCACGACCGAGGACCCGGTCTTCGCGGGCAAGCAGCTGGCGAACGTCGCGCCGTACACCGCGTCGCTGTCGGCCGCCTATGACGTCGGGGCGATCGCGGGGAATGACAGGCTGCGGCTCGGCGGGGGCGGGCGCTATGCCGCACGCCGACCCGGCGACGGCGCCAACAGCTTCTGGTTGGACGATTATGTCGTGGCCGACGCTTTCGCCACCTATGACACGGAGCTGGGCGGGCGGCGGGTGTCGTTCCAGGTCAACGTGAAGAACGTCTTCGACAAGACCTATTACGCCTCGGCGGTGAACCAATATGGCGTCGCGATCGGCGACCCGCGCCGGGCGATCGGGACTATGAGCTTCACCTTATGATGAACTGCTCCCGGCTCCTAGGTAGCGCAACGATGGTGTTGCCGCTAGTTAGAAAAGGCACATCCTGCGCCAGATAGAAATGACACCCCTTGGTAGCAGCGGGGGCAGCGTGGAGCCATCCAAACAGCGCAGCGCTGCCCCCGCTGATGCGATCACCTCTCGGCTCCTGACCCCGGACCCGCTGCGCCAGCAGCGGGCTCGGTCACGCCAGTTTTCGAGCGCTCGAGCTTTCCCGAAACTCCGTCTCCGATGCCGCATTTCGGGAAAAGGCAATCGGGAGCATATTTCGGGAAAATCAGCCCCCGATCCGCGAGGCGTAGCCGGTTTGCGGCCCAGGATCTCGATTGACCTTCCCAATCGGGAAGGCTGATAACCGGCTCACCCATGGAATAAACCCGGACGAGCGTCGTCTATGCTTTCAGGACTGATGCGCCGGAGGCTTATGCGTAGACGATATTGGATGCTCGGTCTGACTGCTTCGGCCCTGCTCACAGGCGCAGTCGCGGCCGCCCCTGCCGGTGGTTACGCCAGCATGGTGGCTGCCGCGATGGACCGGATGATGGCGGGCATGATGGTCAAGCCGTCCGGCGACGTCGACCGCGACTTCGTCACGATGATGCTTCCGCATCATCAGGGTGCCATCGATATGGCGGTGGCGGAGCTTCGCTACGGCCACAACGAGCAGCTCAAGCGCATCGCGCAGGAGATCATCATTGATCAGCAGCAGGAGATCGCCGCCATGAAGCTGGCGATCGGTCAGCCGCTACCCCCTTCGACGCCAGCCCCGACGCAGGGCGGCGACCACCACAGCCATATGGAGCACTGACATGATCCGGACCATCCTGCGCTCGGCCGCCTTGCTGATGAGCGCCGCACCGGGGATCGCCATGGCCCAGCAGGCGCCATGGAACGCCAGGGACGTACCCGTCAGCCACCGCGACCGCGTCTATGCGTCCGAACAATTCTCCAACACGGTGTCGGTGACGGACCCGGCCGACAACCGGCTGCTCGGCGTCATCAAGCTGGGCGATCCCCAGCCGATGAACTTTTCGCCGCTCTACAAGGGACAGGTGCTGGTCCACGGCCTCGGCTTCTCGCCGGACGGGAAGACCTTGGCGGTCGTGTCGATCGGATCGAACGCCGTGTCGTGGATCGACACCGCCACCAACACCGTCAAGCACACGACCTATGTCGGGCGCAGTCCGCACGAGGCGTTCTTCACGCCAAACGGCAAGGAGGTGTGGGTTACGGTACGCGGCGAGGACTATATCGCCGTGCTCGACCCTACGACGTACAAGGAGACGGGGCGCATCAAGACGCCCGGTGGTCCGGGCATGACGATCTTCTCTCCCGATGGCCGGTACGGCTATGTCTGTTCGTCGTTCAATCCGGTGCTGGCCGTGTTCGATGTCGCGACCCACGCGCAGGTCGGACAGGTGGCACAGCCAAGCCCGTTCTGTCCCAATATTGCCGCGACGCCGGACGGCAAGCAGGTGTGGTTCACGCTGAAGGACATCGGCAAGACGGTCGCATTCGATGCGAGACCACCCTTCGCGATCCTGAAGGTGCTGGATACCGGGCCGATCACCAACCATGTCAACTTCGCCCGCACGGCCAAGGGGCAGTTCGCCTATGTGACGGTCGGCGGAGAGAATGCGGTGAAGGTGTTCCGCACATCCGACTTCGCGCCCGTCGCCACCATCCCGGTCGGCAAGATGCCGCACGGTGTCTGGCCATCGGGCGACGGCCGGCGCATCTACGTCGGGCTGGAGAATGCCGATGAGCTCGCCGCGATCGACACCGCTGGCAACACGGTCGTTGCCACCGTGCCGGTCGGACAGGCACCGCAGGCGATCGCCTATGTGTCGAACGCAGTTCCGACAGGCCCCGGCACCGACAATCTCCAGCCGCTCGGCACGGCCGGCAAGGCGTTGCATCTGACCATGGGGCCGATCGGCGGCAAAGGTACAGCAAGCAGCATCACCCTCTTCGACCAGGGCATCATTCAGGTCGTGCAAAGTGCCGTTACCGGTTTGCAGCCCAAAAAGCCTTACATGCTCGTGCTGACCGCCAATGCGGACGGCAGTGGTGCGGTAGAGCCGCTTGCGAACTTCATGAGCAACCCGGCAGGTGCGGCGATCGTCAACGCATCGGGTCCGATCCGGCAGATCGTTCAGGGCAGCACCGCGACGCCCCGCCGCTTTCTGGCGGTGGCGGAGGTGGTGAACGGCGCGCCTGGACGCATCGTGCAGGTGCAGCGCGACTGAAATGGACCCTCTTGCCGCCGCGATCGAACCCCTGATCCCCGGCCTGCGCCGCTATGCCCGGTCGTGGCTGCGCGATCGGGCGATGGCGGACGACGTGGTGCAGGATTGCCTCGAGCGCGCGGTCGGGCGATGGCGACAGCGGCGCGGGGTGGAGGTTCGCCCATGGGTCTACGCGATCCTGCACAATCTGTTGGTCGACCATCAGCGGCAGCGTAGCCGGCGAGGCACGGCGGTTCCGCTCCACCTCGTGGATGACGCCGCGCTCGGCCGTCCGGCCGATCAGGACACAGGCCTGCACCACCGCGACCTGCTGCGCGCGCTTGATGCGTTGCCTGAAGAGCAGCGAACGGTGCTGCTCCTCGTATCGGTCGAGGGTCTGCCCTATGCGGAGGTCGCTGCCGTCGTCGGCGTGCCGCTGGGCACGGTGATGTCGCGCATATCGCGGGGGCGCGACCGTCTGGCGACACTCCTCCGGGAGGGTGAACGGCCGCGATTGAGGAGCGTGCAATGACCAGCCCGATCGGCGAGGACGATCTGGCCGCATGGATCGATGGCAGGTTGTCGCCCGAGCGGCAGCGCCTGGTTGACGCCTACCTTAAAGGCCAGCCGGATCTGCATGCCCGTTTGCGGGAGCAGGCGGAGCAGGCGCGAGCCCTTGCATCCCTGTTCACCACGATCGCGGACGAACCCATTCCGGCGACGATGCGCGTGGCAGCGATCAGGGGACGGCAAAGGCAACCGCGTTGGCAACTCGCCATTGCCGCGTCACTTCTGCTGGCGTTGGGGTTTGGCGGGGGCTGGTCGAGCGCGCGGTGGAGCGGTGAACCCCGCGCGGGCATCGCGGCGCTGGCCAACGAGGCGAGTGACAATTTCCGTGTCTATGCCGCCGACCGGATACGACCGGCGGAAATCGGCCCCGACCAGCGCGCCATGCTGATCCGGTGGACCTCCGCCCGACTGGGTGAGCGCGTCACCATCCCGGACCTCAGCACAGCCGGCTATCGCTATGGCGGGGGGCGATTGGTCGCGACGCCTCACGGCCCTGCGGCACTGCTCCTCTACGACGGACCGCAAGCGTCGAAACTCGCGGTGCTGACGAGGCCTATGCAGATCGACAAGACCGCGAGCATGACCAGCACGTCCAGCGGGACCATGGGCCGGGTCACATGGGCGGTTGATGGGATCGGCTATAGTGTGGTGGGCGAGCGACCCGCGGCCGAGTTGCATCCGATCGCCGACGAGGTCCGGCGCCAGGCCGATGCGGCGCTGGTGTCCTGATTGCACCTTGCCGCTTCCCGACGCCGACAGGCACCGGGCGATCCAGCGGGATCACGGCTTGCGCTCGACGTCCTTCCTGTCGGCCTCGGCCGGCGTCCGGCGAGCCCGCTCGCGGATGCGGCGTTCCAGCGGCGCACCGACGAACAGGACGAGCATTGCAAGGCTCACCCCGCCGATGATGAGCGGCCACACTGCCAACCCCGCTGCCGCGCCGATCGTGGCCGTCACCCAGATGCACGCGGCGGTCGCCAATCCATGCACTTCCTGACCCTGGCCGACCCGCAGCACCGCGCCGGCACCGATGAAACCGACGCCTGTCAGAATGCCCTGCATCGCCCGCCCTGCGGCGTCGGCGTTTACATTTGGCAGGCCACTATGCACGACCGCCTGCACGGCGATGCAGCTCGCCAGACCGACCAGACCCAGCGTTCGCAAGCCCATGATCTGCCGGTTCTCGCGCGAGCGTTCCCAGCCGAGCACCATCCCGGCCGCGGTCGCCACCACCAGCCGCCCGATCGCATCGATCCAGAAGCCGATGTCCGATGCCGCTGACGCTTCGATCATTCGACCAGCACGTGGACGTGATGCCAGGCGGTGCACAGATATCCGGCGAAGTTCCACATCGTGTCCGGCCGTTCGGGCTGTCCCTGTCCAGCCCCGTCGAAGGCGCGCACGACAAGGTGCTGGCGACCTTTGGCAAGCGTGGCGTCGAGGGTCCAGCGCCGCCAACCCCAGTGCGTCTCCGGATCATCGGCGAACGTCGCCTGTTGCCACTCGCGACCACCGTTTACCGACACTTCGACCCGAGAGACGCGGCGATCATAGGCGATGGCATAGCCCTCGATCCGCACCTCCCCGGCCGGCAGGCTTTCGCCAGAGCCGGGCACGCAGATCGCGGCGTTGAGCGGCATGGCGTTGATCGTCAGACCCTGGCTCCAGTCGACGGTGTCGCTCGTCACATCGGCGGGAAACAGCTTGTAGTCGTGCGCCTGGATCGATGCGTCGGAAGGCGTGTCTCGCACCTCGATCCGTGTCAGCCATTTGGCGCTGCGCACGCCTGCATAGCCCGGCACCACCATGCGGAGCGGGGCGCCATGTTCGGGCGTCAGCGGCTCGCCGTTCATCGCCCAGGCAATGAGGACGTCGGGTTGCCGCGCCTTGTCCATGGCGATCGAGACCCCGAACAAGGCTTCTTCGCCCTCCACGTCCACCTCGTCGGCGCCGGTGAACGCCACGAACAGGTTGGACGCATCAGGCGCGCCAACTGCATCGAGCACATCGGCCAGGCGTACGCCGGTCCACTCCGCATTGCCAATCGCGCCGACATCCCAAGGATCGCCCGACGTCTTGCCGACCTGCTGGAGGTCCGTGCGCCGGTTACCCGCGCATTGGAGCACGGCTGTCACCGAGTGCGTGGAAAACGTAGCTTTCAGTTCCTCTACCGAGAAAGAGCGGCTCGCCATGCCCGTCCCGCTCACCTCGATCCGATGATTGGCGGGCAGATCCGGCACTGGCCCGTGGCTGCGCACGTAGAACAGCGCCTGCGGCGTCAGGAACCGCTCGATCAACGCACTGGGCGTCGGCTCGGCGTTGTAGGGATCGGATTTGCGCTCGATCATATCGGTCATGGACGAACAAACGCCGCAAGCGCGCGGATCGCTTCAAGTCTTCAAGACCATCACAGACGAAAGGCTGCCGATCGTTCCGATATCCAGATTGGAATGAGCAGATCAAACGGTTGGTCGTATCGATCAGATTGCGCGATATAAGCTGCATGACCCTGGAGCAGCTCAGAATATTCGTCGGTGTCGCGGAGCGCGAACACGTCACCAAGGCAGCGGAGGTGCTGAACGTCACGCAGTCTGCTGCCTCCGGCGCGATTGCTGCCCTCGAAGCGCGCTACGGGGTTCCTCTGTTTCACCGCGTCGGGCGTGGCATCCAGCTGACCGAAGCAGGCCGCGGCTTTCTGGAGGAAGCGCGCGCGGTGCTGGGGCGGGCAGCGCATGCCGAGACGATGCTGGCGGACTATGCCGGGCTTGCCCGTGGTTCATTGCGGATCGTCGCCAGCCAGACGATCGCGAGCTACTGGTTGCCGGCAAAGCTCGCCGCCTTCCACGAACGCCACCCGCAGATCGCGGTTGAGCTCGCGATCGACAACACCGAAGGTGCGGCAGCGCAGGTCCTGAGCGGCGCGGCGGAACTCGGCTTTGTCGAGGGCGAGGTGGACGAACCGGCACTCGCCCACTGGACTGTCGGGCGTGATCCGATGGTGCTGGTCGGCCGCGAGGACGCCGAACGTGTCGACGAGGCCTGGCTGCGCACTGAACGCTGGATCGTCCGTGAGCTGGGATCCGGTACGCGCTCGACCTTCGAGGACGTGCTGCGAACGCGCGGGTTTGATCCGGCCCAGCTGACGATAGCGATGACGCTGCCGTCCAACGAGGCGGTGCGTACCGCGGTCGAGGCCGGTGCCGGCGTTGCCGTCTTGTCGCGATTGGTCGTAGCTCGTGCGCTCAAGGCCGGTGACCTTGTCGAGCTGCCGCTCGGGCTGCCCGACCGCGCCTTTCACGCGCTGCGCCACAAGGAACGCTATCGCACCCGCGCGGCCGACGCGCTGACGGACCTCATCAAGGAGCAGGTCGCATGACTGCCGACACGCACTCCGTTCTGAGCGGCCTCAAGCCGCTCAGCCGGCTCGATCACCCCCGCGAGATGATCCGCCAGTTCACGCCCAACTGGTTCGCCGCGACGATGGGCACGGGCATCCTCGCGCTCGCACTGCCGCAGGTACCCGGCATTGGACCCTCGCTGAAGCCATTCGGCGAGGTGTTGTGGTTCTTCAACATCGCACTCTTCGCGCTGTTCGCCGGCCTCTATGGCGCGCGCTGGGTGATGTTCGGGCATGAGGCGCGGCGCATCTTCGGGCACAACACCGTGTCAATGTTCATCGGGACCATCCCGATGGGGCTGGCGACAATCATCAACGGCTGCCTCGCCTTCGGCATCGCGCGGTTCGGGAATGGCATCGTACCGGTCGCGCAGGTCTTGTGGTGGATCGACGTCGCCATGTCGCTCGCCTGCGGCGTGCTGATCCCGTACCTGATGTTCACCCGCCACGAGCATAGCCTGGACGGCATGACCGCGGTATGGCTGCTGCCGGTCGTCGCTGCCGAAGTGGCGGGTGCCAGCGGCGGGCTGCTCGCGCCGCATCTGGCCGATCCCCACGCGCAGCTAGTCACGCTTGCGACCTCCTATGTGCTGTGGGCCTATTCAGTGCCGGTCGCGTTTGGCATCCTCGCCATCCTCATCCTGCGCATGGCACTCCACAAGTTGCCGCATGAAAGCATGGCGGCATCCTCCTGGCTGGCGCTGGGGCCGATCGGCACGGGTGCTCTGGGCATGCTGGTGCTCGGCGCGGATGCGCCGGCGATCCTCACCGCGCACGGGCTAGCCGGCGTCGGCACCGTCGCGCAGGGGATCGGCGTTGTCGCCGGGCTCTGCCTGTGGGGTTTCGGCCTGTGGTGGCTGGCGCTCGCGACGCTTATCACCATCCGCTACTGGCGCGCTGGTGTGCCGTTCAACCTGGGCTGGTGGGGCTATACCTTTCCGCTCGGCGTCTACACCGTCGCCACCTTCCGCCTCGGCACGACGCTGAACCTCGGCTTCTTCGGCATAGCTGGCACGGTGCTGACAGTCGCGCTTGCGGCGATGTGGCTGCTGGTCGGTGCCAAGACGCTGGCTGGCGCATGGCGGGGCAACCTGTTCGTCTCGCCCTGCATCGCCACCCCGAACTGATCCGCCGTGGTGATCGGATCAGTCGGTTCGATCACTTGCAGAACGCCCCTTCGATCCGCCAGCGTGGCTGGCCACAGGAGAGCCTTGTCATGGACAATTTCGACGCCGGGCTGGCGAGTGAGACCAGCCGTCGCCGCTTTCTTAGGCATGCCGCGCTCGGCAGCGCCGGCCTTGCCGCAGCACCTGCGCTGGCACAGCAGCTCGTCGACCTGAAGCTGCCTGGCGGCAATGCCGAACGGCCGATGACCAGCGCCTTTCCCGGCAAGGGCAGCATGATCCTCCAGCGTGTCCATCCGCCTTTGCTGGAAACGCCGATGGACGTGTTCGACAAGTCGGTGTTCACGCCCAACGACCAGTTCTTCGTCCGCTGGCACTGGGCCGATATCCCGACCTCGATCGATGTCGAGACTTTCCGCCTCAACGTCTTCGGCCACGTCAACCGGCCGCTGTCGATCAGCCTCGCTCAGCTGCTGCGCCTTCCACGGGTCGAAATGGCGGCGGTCAATCAGTGCTCGGGCAACAGTCGCGGGCTATTCCAGCCGCGCGTCGCCGGCGCGCAATGGGGCAATGGCGCGATGGGCAACGCCAAGTGGCTCGGCGTTCGCCTGCGCGACGTGCTCGACCTCGCCGGGGTCAAGGCAGGCGCGGTGCAGGTGCGCTTCGGCGCTCTCGATCAGCCGGTCGTGGCGGGCGCTCCTGACTTCGAGAAGGCACTCGACATCGACCATGCCCGCGACGGCGAGGTCATGATCGCCTTCGGCATGAACGGCGAGCAACTGCCGCTCCTCAACGGCTTTCCCTGCCGGCTGATCGTGCCGGGCTGGTACTCGACCTATTGGGTCAAGATGCTGAACGCGATCGAGGTACTGCCCGGCCCTGACGACCAGTATTGGATGGCCAAGGCCTACAAGATCCCCGCGACACCCGGCGCGAATGTCGC
>NZ_JAHXZL010000020.1 GCF_019429525.1 Sphingomonas folli
GGGATCGTCATCAGCCGCTTCGCCACGGGGTCAGCCTTCGCACGGCTCGCAATCTCGCGGTCGAGCAGGGCGATCTGCCTCTGCAGCGCTTCCAGCCCTTGCGCAATCACGACCAGCACGGGTCGCGCCTGAGCCGGGATGTCGGAGGTGGGGTCGCCTACCACCTTGATCAGCTTGCCGACGTGCCCAACACCCTGACGCACGATGTAGCCGAACTCGGTGAGGTGGCCGCGCAGGGCGTTGATCAACTGGGTACGTTGACGCACGAGCAGGTCGCGGGTCCGGAACACCACCGCCGATGCCTGCGCCTCTGCACTTTTGCCTTGAACGAACCGCATCGTCGGGCGCTGCGCCGCCTCACAGATCGCTTCTGCATCGGCCATGTCGTTCTTCTGCCGTTTGACGAACGGCTTCACGTACGCCGGTGGGATCAACTTGGTGTCGTGACCCAGTGCGGCGAGCTCGCGTGCCCAATAGTGGGCACTCGCGCACGCCTCCATCGCGACCACGCATCGCGGTAAGGTCGAAAAGAACGGCAGAACCTGATCACGCCGAAGCTTCTTGCGGAACACGACCCCGCCGCTCGCATCCTCACCGTGAGCCTGAAAAACCGACTTGGCCAGATCGATGCCGACTGTGCTAACCTCAC
>NZ_JAHXZL010000021.1 GCF_019429525.1 Sphingomonas folli
GGCGTCGGCCCGGTGATAGCGACCGCCCTGGTGGCGCTGGCGCCCGCTGCCAGCACCTTCCGTCGCGGGCGCGACTTCGCCGCCTGGCTCGGGCTGGTACCCCGACAGCACTCCAGCGGCGGCAAGGAGCGCCTCGGGCGGACAACGAAGATGGGAGAGCGTAGCTTGCGCAGGCTTCTGATCATCGGCGCGAGCTCAGTGACGAAGGTCGCGGCGCGCAATCCTGATAAAGTCGGTGCATGGCTGGCCGGCATGCTAGCTCGCAAGCCGCGCATGCTGATCACCGTTGCGCTCGCGAACAAAATGGCGAGGACCGTCTGGGCGCTGATGGCGCACGGCGGATCCTACAAAGCTCCGGCCGCAGCGGCGTAGCCGCCAAGGCTTGAGGCGTCAGGGACGCAGGGAAGGTCAGTAGAGAGGTATGGCGCAACGGTCAGAAGACGGGATTGGGAAAACCAGTGAAACGTCCGAGCGCCTCGAGCGCGCAACTTCGGTCTGGACCCGGTCCGCGATCTCCATACAGGCCAGCAGCCGTGATGATGGCTGCATCACAGGCCGGACACACGGAAGCACCTGAACCCGCGCGATCAAATCTCCCGAACACCCCCTTGTATCCGGTGGGGCGTCCACACACGGAC
>NZ_JAHXZL010000022.1 GCF_019429525.1 Sphingomonas folli
GGATCGTCGATCCGCGCGTGATAGTCCTCCGGCCCGTCGAACACCACCGCGGGACCCTCGAAGGCGTTGGGATCGTCCGGGTTGCTCAGGTAGCGGTCGCGGAACTCGGGCGAGATCACGCTGGTCTTCATCACCGCCGCGTCGAACAGATTGCCCGACAGCACCAGGAACCCCGCCGCCTCCTTGAGCGGCCGGTCGTACGGGCGGATCACCGCCTCGTCCTCGATCGCCACGCCGCGGCAGTTCTCGCCCATCGTGCGGCCGTTGACCGTCAGCGCGTCCTCCGCGATCAGCCCCTGCTCGATCAGCTGGTTCACCACCGCGGGCACGCCGCCGGCGCGGTAGTAATCCTCGCCGAGATACTCGCCCGCGGGCTGCAGGTTGACCAGGAGCGGCACGCCGTGCCCCTCGGTCTCCCAGTCCTTGAGCGGCAGCTCCACCCCGACGTGGCGCGCCAGCGCCGCCAGGTGGATCGGCGCGTTGGTCGAGCCGCCGATCGCCGAGTTCACCTTGATCGCGTTGTGGAACGCCTGCTTGGTCAGGATGTCCGAGGGCTTGAGGTCCTCCGCCACCATCGCCACGATCCGCTTGCCGGTGAGATACGCCACCTCCTGCCGGTCGCGGTA
>NZ_JAHXZL010000002.1 GCF_019429525.1 Sphingomonas folli
GCGGATCAGTGGAAGGCGACCGTCACCAAGATGCGTGAGGTGTATAAGGCGCCAGTGGCCGAGAAGGACGTCGATGCGATCGTTGCTTATCTCACCGCTATGCCGAGCCAGAAGGTGGCACCCGCGATCGGCAAGGCGCAGGACCCGGACCCCAAAGTGGCTCCTGATGTCTCAGGTGGAACCGGCTAACCGATCTACTTCCATAATCCCGAAATACCATCGTTTTTGAGACGCTGGCAGGCGTAGCTCCGGGTCATCCTGTTTGCTGGCGGACATACTCGCCGAGGCCGCGCGCGACGAGTTCGTCGTTGGAGAGGCGAGGGCCTCGCTTCAGGCGCTGATTGCCGAGTTTGCGGCGGTCCAGCTTCGGCCCGGGTAGTACGGGCGAGGGGGCCTTGAACACCCCGCCGGGCTGAGCGGTACGCGCCGGTTCCTTGTTGTTGCGCCTCGCGTGGTGCGGCTGCACCTGCTGAATGGCGTGGGCGAGCGCCAAGGCAGCGTCGAGGTGCTTGTTGTCGACTACCGGCGCCTGGTTCACCCGGCGCATCTTGTCGAAGATCCGATAGGGCAGGGCCTCACCCTCGTGCTGGATCTCAAGCCTTCCGTCCGGGTACTCGCACACGTCGACCTTCTTGCGCGCAAGCCCCTGTGCGACCGGGGTCGGCTCCAGGATGAACATCGCCTTGTTGTAGTGCAGGGTGAGGGCGCCGGTGACGGTGCGCTGCTCGCGCCAGACCATCTCGGCTTCGAGGTTCTCGTGGATGGCGAGCGGCCGATGCAGATCGCGCGGATCGAAGGGCGCCTTGGCGAACCGCTGATTGTGCTGCGCCATATAGGAGGGGAGGAAGGCGCTGGCTTGGTCGATGGTGTTGATGCGATGAAGCCGCATGGCCTTTACGAGCCGGTCCTGCAGCGTCGCGTTGGCCCGCTCTACACGCCCCTTCGCCTGCGGTGAGTTCGCGCAGATCAGGTCGATGTTCAGCCGGTCGAGCGCGCGTCCGAGATGGGTCATCCCGTCGCCATTCGCCGAGGCCGTGTTGTTGCGGAACGCACTGTGCTTGTCCGTGTAGAAGGCGACCGGCTTGCCGTGCCGCTCGAGGTACGTCCGCGTCGCGCGCATGTAGGAGAAGGTGCTTTCGCTCTCGACCATCTCGAGGTGCATCAGCTCGCTCGTGGCGTCGTCGATGAACACCAGCAGCGTGCATTGCGGGCCGCGGTCCTCGAACCACCAGTGTCTCGAGCCGTCGACCTGGACCAGTTCGCCGCGACAGTCGCGCCGGTAGCGGGGCTGATACGGGCGAGGGCGCCTGGCGGCACGGTCCTTCCAAAGGCCGGCTTCCATCATGATCTGCCGCAGCGTCTCGCACGACAGGCCAAGGCCATGGCGCTCGGCAAGGTACTCGCGCGCGAGCGTCGGCCCGAAGTCGGCATAGTTTTCTCGCACCAGCGCGACCACCTGGGCGCGGAAGGCATCACTGTAGCGCCGGTTGCTTGGCCGCCCGCGCTTGCGCGACACGAGGCCCGCAGCGCCTTCCTGTCGAAGGCGGTAGAGCAGCCGGTAGATTTGCCGCCGTTGGAGGCCCAGCAGCTCCATCGCGTCCACGATCCGGATCTCGCCGCGGTCGAGCCGCATCAGCGTGTCGAACCGGGTAATCTCTGCAGCACTCATCGTCAGCACCGTCATACCATGCGCGTCCTCGTTGCCGAGGAAGGCTATGACACCGGCGACGCGCTGACAGCACCGGCAGTGCCGTTTCTATCTAGCGGAGTGGTGTCATTTGTATCTGGCGCCTACAACACGTGTTGCCGCCAGTTAGAAAAGACACATTCTGCGCTAGATAGAAATGACACTCGTGGTGGCAGCGGGAGCAGCGTGGAGCCCCCCAAGCAGCGCAGCGCTGCTCCCGCTGAAGCGGCGTCGTCACGGCTCCTGCGCCCTTGGCGCGAGCTGGTCGAGGCGCCCGACGACGTGCGCATCACCGCACCGATCTTTATGTCTGGCGCGTCGATTCAAAGCCCCTCCCGCGATCGTCAGGGTCGTTGGCGAGCGGGGCGTGACCGGCGACAATGTCCGCGCCCGCCTCCCACCGGTTCATGAAATCGCGCAACTGACCGTCGAGTGCCGCTAGCCCTCGAAGGCCGTGAGGATCGGACATGGTCCCTCCGCACCTGACCCGCACTCATGCGCGAGCCGGCGAAGCGAGGCGCGCACCCGCTCGAGCTCCTCAATCTTCGCGTCCAGTTCGGCGATGCGCTCGCCGGCAAGCTGACGGGCGCGGGCGCGATCGTCGGTCGCGTCCAACGCCAGAAGCTCACCGATCTGCTCGAGCGTGAAACCGGCCGCCTGGGCCGAGCGGATGAAACGAAGGCGGCGGGCGCTGCCGTAGCGCCGGATGCCGCCTCCGGTGCCAGCCCCGGTCGGGCGGTCGGGCTCGTCCAGCAAACCGCGACGCTGATAGTAGCGCACCGTTTCGACGCCGACGCCGCCTTCGCGCGCGAGCCCTGCGATCGTCATGCCGGTCATGCCTTGACTCCGTACTATGGTACGGATCCTATATAGGCGGGGCGAGAATATTGGAGAAGCGGCATGGCGAGCGCCCCCGCCAAACAGGCGACGATCTACCGGATGGTGATGCCGGAACATACCTGCCCTTACGGGCTGAAGGCGAAGGATCTGCTGCGTCGGGCAGGCTATGCGGTCGATGACCATTGGTTGACGACGCGGGAAGAAACCGACGCTTTCAAGGCAAAGCACGGAGTAAAGACGACCCCGCAGACGTTCATCGCGGGGGAGCGGGTCGGCGGCTATGACGATCTACGCCGCTTTTTCGGCAAGACGGTCCGCGACCCCAAGGCCGTCACATATCGCCCGGTGATCGCCGTGTTCGCGATGACGGCGCTGATGGCGCTCGCCGTCAGCTATGCGGTATTCGGCACGCCCTTCACGGTGCGCGCGGGTGAATGGTTCATCGCGTTCTCGATGTGCGTTCTGGCGATGCTCAAGCTCCAGAACGTCGAGAGCTTCTCGAGCATGTTCCTCAACTACGATCTGCTCGCGAAGCGCTGGGTGCCCTATTCCTATGTCTATCCCTACGCGGAGGGAGCGGCGGGCGTCCTGATGGCAGCGGGTGCGCTGACCTGGCTGTCGGTGCCGGTCGCCCTCGTCATCGGGACGATCGGCGCGGTGTCGGTCATCAAGGCGGTTTATATCGACAAGCGCGAATTAAAATGCGCGTGCGTCGGCGGGGACAGCAACGTGCCGCTCGGCTTCCTTTCGCTTACCGAGAACGTGATGATGGTCGCGATGGCGCTTTGGATGGTCGCGGCGCCGGCAGTCCTCTCGATCACGCATTGACATCGATCTTCGGTCGGGGCGGATAGCGACCATGGAACGCCGACTGCCCCGTCTTGCCGGCACGCTCCGCCTCGTGGCTCTGGCCATGCTGGCGATGATGCTGGTCATGCGCCTGGGGCCGATCTGCGAGGCGATCGCGAACGCCGCGCCGGTCGCGTCCGAGATGGCCGGCTGTGAGGGCACGCAGAAGCCTGCGAAGGCGCCGCAGCAAGCAGCCTGCTCGACCCCGTGCACGGCAGTTCAGCCCACTGTGTTGGCGCCGGTCGACGCTGCTCCTTCCGTTCGCATGGCTCTCCGCCCTCGGCATGTTGAAGGACTCATCGGCATGCCCGTTCCTCCAGCCACGCCGCCTCCGCGAACCGTGTGATCTTCCCGACCACACACATTCAATCGACGGAGTTACCGATGACCAAGATCAAGCTGATCGGCGCCGCTCTGGCGCTGGCGATCCCCGGTGTCGCATTCGCGGCCGGCTCTTGCTGCGCCGACATGGCGTGCTGCAAGGACGGCGCAGATTGCTGCAAGGAAAAGGACGGCAAGAAGGCCGACTGCTGCGCCGGCATGAAGGACAGCAAGCAAGGCGATCATCCCGGCCACGACATGTCGGGCATGAAGCACTGATCCAGAGGCGGCGGGGGCGGCTATCCGCCCCCGCCGCTACCTAGCCATGATGGGCGTAGACGCGACGTCCACCCGGTCCGAACGCAATCACGTCGTAGGCCTGAGCCTTCATGCCGGGCATCTCCATACCCAGCGATCCCATCGGCATGCCCGCTACCGCGAGCCCGGTCACACCCTTTGGCTTGGTCGCCAACGCGCGCTTCATGTCGGCGATCGGTACATGGCCCTCGAAGGTCATGCCGTCGATGATCGCAGTGTGACATGATGCAAGGTCACCGGGCACGCCGCGAGCCTTCATTAGCGCCGGGCGGTTCGCGTCGTCGACGACGCGCACGGCGCGGCCGAACTGAGCCTTCACCTGCTTCGCCCATTTTTCACAGCACGGGCATCCCGGATCGCGGTGCATGGTGATGTCGGCCGCAGCCATCGCAGTCGCCGGGACACCGAGCAACAGAGCGGCCATCGCTGTGCGGAAAGATCGGCTCATCCCCAACTCCTCGAAAGCCTGCCCCCCTCACGGAGAGAGGGGCTAGGCTTGCATCCGTTACTGGGCGCGCTTGCCCATTTTGCGAAGCATCGCATTCAGCGTCGCGATCTCGCGGTTCTGGCTGTCGATGGTCTTCTGCGCCTCACGTCGGATTTCAGCGTTCTGGGTGCTCCGGAGTGCCGTCTGCGACATCGCGATCGCGCCGCGGTGGTGCTCGATCATCTGACGAATCTACGTCTCGCCGGCATCGGCGCCCTTCGCCGCCATCATGCGCTCGTGCATCTTCATCATGTCCGGGCCATAGGGATCAGCCGCCGTCGGCGGCATCATGCCGGAATGATTCATGCCCTGATGGTTCATACCCTGGTGCCCGGCTTGCTGGGCGAGCGCCGGTGAGGCGGCAAGCAGGGCGGCGGTCATGGTCGCGATCATCTTCATCTGGTTTCTCCACGTGGCCCCCGCCCGTGAAGATGATACGCGTCCCGACGCGCCATCCCTCAAGGCGGCGGGAATTACCGGATCGGCTGGAGCGTATTCACGCCAACGCTTTCATCCGTCTCCGGCGGGGGAGGAGCGACCTGCTTGTCCCGATAGGAAGGAAGGTCGGGCGCATCGTCGGCGGTTGGGTGAGCCTCGAGCCGAGCGATAGCCCGCTTCATTTGCGCGATCTCACGCACCTGGGCGTCGATGATCCCATCCGCCAGCTTCCGTACCTCAGGGTCTTTGATATGCGCGCGCTCGCTCGTCATGATCGCTATCGAGTGGTGCGGGATCATCGCTTTCATATAGGCGACGTCGCCCACGGTTTCCTGACTGCGAACAAGCCATAGAGCGCCCGCAAAGACGACGATCGCACCGGCGACGATGCCGAGGTTGGCGCGCCGGTCGGGGTACATACCCCACATGAAGCCGATCATGATGAGCGCCATCACCGCTCCCATGACGATCGCCATCCATGTCCTGGTCTGGCTGTATTCGACATGGCTCAACGCATAGGTGTTGAGGTACATGAGCCCGAACATGACGATCGTGGAGGTCGCGATCATCGCCGCGAACCGTCCATAGCTCATTCCCATCCCGCCACTCTGGCCAGACTGATGATCCTGGGGGTCCATCGCACATTCTCCTCTGGCACGCCGCCTGAAGAGTATTACGCGGCGCCCTGACGCATCCCTCGGGATTTACGCCGTCGACGCGGCCAGCGCATGAACAGAAGGATCGCGCCCGCCACGCCGAAGACGAGACCGCCGGCAGCGAACGCCTTCAGCCAAGGCGTGTTGAAACGCTCGTGCTGGGTCCAGTCCATGATGTGGAGCCCCCAGAAGAAATCGTAGAGCCGCCACGTGCCGGTGCGCACCGACGTCAGCCGTCCTGTCTCGGCCGACACGTAGATGCGGGTGGCATCGTCATCGGCGAACGAGGTGCGCCATGCTGGCAGTGCGCCACGATATTCGGGGCTCGCCCGCTCGACACGCTCCACGGTCGAGGTGGCGGACTTACCGCGATATGCCTTCCTGGCGATGGCGCCAGCGGTCGATGCATCAATCGGCGGGAGCACGGTCGCGGTGCGGGCGTCCAGCAACCGGACACCGCCCGACGCAAGTTGCGCTTCGACCACAGGCCGACCGAGCAGCACGCGATGCTGAAGCTGACGGACGGGCGAGCCAGCAGCCGTTAACAGCGTCGGAACGGGTGCGAATGCCTGGGCGCTCGAAAGCGCCGGCTCGGCATCACGATCTATCCGGTGATCTCCGTGCACCGTATCGATCGGCAGCAGGGCCATGACGAGCCCGCTGGTGAACCACACGATCACCTGCGCCCCGATCAGGAGGGCGAGCCAGCGGTGGACCTTGCTCGCCCCGATGTGGAGGCGCAGCCGCGGGCTCAGAACCAGGTCCTCACACCCGCCACGAAACTGAAGCCGCCGGTGTTGTCACCGCGTGCGCGGGTAAAGCGCGCCGTGTCGCCGAACTGCCGTTCCCAGGACACGCCGATGTAAGGGGCGAACTCGCGACGCCCCTCGTAGCGAAGACGAAACCCCGCCTCGAGGTCGGTGAGCCCCGAGCCGGTGCCGGTTTCGGGCACATCCTGGGCCGAGAAGTTGGCCTCTACCCGGGGCTGGAGCACGAACCAGTTGGTGATGCGCTGATCGTAATAGCCTTCGGCACGGCCAAGCACGTCGCCCTTGTCGGAGAGGAACAGCGCGCCCTCCACTTCGAACCAACCGGGGGCCAATCCCTCGATCCCTACCGTCGCATAGGTGCGCGAAGGGTTGGGCTTGAAGTCGTAGCGAACGCCTGCCTGGAGGTTCCAGTAAGGATCGAGCGCCCGACTGTAGAGCGCTTGCACCTCGGCCTGTTCGAGCGGCTTGCCGAACGTACCTTCTCCCTCGGTCTTGAGCGTGAAGCGATTGATGTCGCCTCCGATCCAAGCCTCGCCATCCCAGCGATAGCCGTCACCGCCCTCGCGCGCCTGATATTCGGCGAGGTTGAAGAGGATCTGATAGACGGTCATCCCGCCGTGCTCGCGGCGCAGATCGTTTTCGCGCGAGCTTGCCATGGCGTCCGCCCCCCAGAAACGGTCGGCGAGGTGGTCGCCGGCAGGAGCGGGAGCGGGCTTGTTGCCGGGGGAAAGGTCGGTTCCGACCTTCGCGGCCGACTGATTACCGGACATCGCCATGCCCGGCATCGCGCTCATGTCATGGCCTGCATGTGGGTCCTGCTGAGCGCCGGTCGATGCTCCCATGCCGGGCATGGCCGACATATCGTGCCCGGCGTGCGGGTCCTTGGCGGGCGCGGCCTGCTGACCGCCCATATCCATCCCCTGCATCCCGCTCATGTCGTGGCCGACGTGGGGATCGGGAGCCGGGGTCCGGCCCATGCTCATCCCGGGCATCTTCATGCCTGTCATGTCGTGCCCGGCGTGAGGGTCGGCCGCGGGCCGAGCGGCGCGCCTGACCGGTGCCTTCCGAGCCGGTGCCTTCCTGACCGCCGGCTTCTTCGTGGCCGGCTTCGCGCGCGCGGCCGGTTTTTTGGCGGGCATCTTCATCCCGGGCATGGACATGCCCGGCATCATGGAGTGGTCCATGCTTTGCCCGATCGCGGGGGCGGCGAGGCCGAACGACGCCAAGCCGGCGAGAAGAAGCGCGCGCGTCATGCTGCCGCTCCTGCCTTGCGGACCTGGACGACGCGCATCATGCCGGCATGCATGTGGTAGAGCATATGGCAGTGGAAGGCCCAGTCGCCTTCCTCCCCGGTCACGTCCCAGCTCACCGTGCCGCCCGGTTGGACCAGCACGGTATGCTTTCGAGGCGCATAGGCGCCCTTACCCGTCACCAAGTCGAAAAAGTGGCCGTGAATGTGGATGGGATGCCCCATCATCGTATCGTTGATGAGTGTCACCCGCACTCGCTCGCCATGGAGCAGGGTAATCGGATCGGGGTTCTCCGACAGTTTCTCGCCGTCGAAGCCCCACATGTAGCGCTCCATGTTACCGGTCAGATGCAGTTTGATCTCGCGTTCCGGCGCACGCGTGTCCGGATTGCGATCGAGCGCCATCAGATCTCGATACGTCAGCACACGGTGCCCGACGTTCTCGAGCCCCTGTCCGGGATCGCCGGTGCGATCGACCGGCATCGGCGAGATGGTCTGCACGCCCGGTCCCTTCTTCACCTCTGGCGCTTTGGAAAAGTCGCGCATGTTCATCGCGCCCATGTCCATGACCGACATGTCCATGCCGCCCATCTGATCGCCGCTCATGCCGGGCATTGCCCCGCCTGCCTGGCCCATCCCGGGCATGGCGGAGCCTTGGGCCTGCCCGTGATCCACGCCCGCCATGTCGCCTGCTGCGGCACCGGCCGCCCCGTGGTTCATTTGCGAATGATCCATGCCCGGCATCGTGCCGGTGCCGTGACCCATCGCGGCATGGTCCATGCCGGACATCGATCCCGCCGCGGCGCCCATAGCACCATGGTCCATCGTGCCATGATCCATGCCGCCCATGCCCATATCCTTCATGGTTGCGAGCGGACGCTTGCGGAGCGGGGGCACCTCGGCCGCCATGCCTTCGCGCGGCGCGAGCGTCGCGCGCGCCATGCCGGAGCGATCGACGCTCTCGCCGACCAGCGTATAGGCGCGCAGGTCGGACGGCGTGACGATCGCGTCATAGGTCTCGGCGGGGCCGAACTGAAACTCGTCGATCTCGACCGGACGAACGTTCAAGCCATCGGCCGCGACGATCGTCATCGGCAGGCCCGGGATGCGGACGTTGAAGGTGGTCATCGACGATGCGTTGATGAAGCGCAGCCGCACTCGCTCGCCGGGCTGGAACAGCGCAGTCCAATTGTCCTTGGGTCCGTAACCGTTGACCAGGTAGGTGTAGACCGAACCCGTGACGTCGGCGACGTCGGCGGGGTCCATCCGCATCTTGCCCCACTCGAGCCGCTCTTTCAGCGACTGATCCTTGCCGGCGAGAAGCCCGGATAGGGTCTGGCGTTGGCGGTTGAAGTAGCCCGATTCCTTCTTCAGCCGGTCGAACAGGTAATGCGGGTGACGGAAGCTGTGATCGGACAGCACGATGACGTGCTCCCGATCGAACTGCACCGGGTCGGGGTTCTTGGGATCGATCAGGATCGGACCATAATGCCCTTCCTGCTCCTGCAGTCCGGAATGGCTGTGATACCAGTACGTCCCGCTTTGGATGATCGGGAACTCGTAGGTGAAGGTGGAGCGCGCCGGGATACCCGGAAAGGCGATCCCCGGCACGCCATCCATCTGGAAAGGCAGTAGCAGCCCATGCCAGTGGATCGAGGTTTCCTCGTCCAGCTCGTTGACGACGTGAAGGCGGACGCTCTGGCCTTCACGCAGGCGGATGAGCGGGGCCGGCACGGTGCCGTTGATGCCGATCGCGTGGCTCTGCCGCCCGTCGATCATCATCATCTGATGCGCGACCTTGAGCGTGATGTCCTCGCCCGAAACGGTCGGCAACGGCTTGGCGATGCCCGCGGAGACAGGCTGCGCCCACGCCGGCATATAGGCCGACAGCGCGAGGCCACCTCCCGCCAGACTGGCACCGCGCAGAACTTGGCGGCGGTCGAGAACGCGCGACATGAAAACTCCTCGAAGGGTAGGGCAGCTCACTGCCCGTCTCACGCTTCTACGCGTGTCGGCGTCCCATCCCTCAGCCCGCGTTCAACTTTTCCATGAGGCGCGCCCGCGCGCGATATAGGCGGGTTTCGACCGCCTTTTGGCTGATCCCCAGGACCTCGGCCGTTTCGGCTTGGCTCAAACCTTCGATCGTCCGGAGCACCAGCGGCTCCTTCAGGTTCGCCGGCAGGGTCGAGATGGCGCGTGTCACGCGATCAAGCTCTTGACGGTCGGCCACGCCATCGTCGATCGGCACCTGGTCGTCGACGATCGCTTCGGTCTGGCTATCGATCGGAAGGGCAAAGGAGAGGAAGCGCCGGACCGCCCTCTTGCGAGCCCAGTCACGGCACTTGTTGATCGCGATCGTCGACAACCATGCCTTCATAGCGCGCTGCGCGTCGTATCGCGGCAGGGCCTGGTACGCGGCAACGAAGGTTTCCTGCACCAGATCGAGGGCCTCGTCGGCCTCCCCGACGCAGGCACGGGCGAGCCGGAATACCGGCTGGCGGTAGCGACGTACGATTTCGGCAAAAGCGGCCTGTCGACCGGCGATGCTGAGCGCTGCAAGCTCGCCATCGGACAGCGCGGTCCAGTCGAGGCTCACCCCTGGCCGTCGGTGAGCGCCTTCACCACCGCATCGTCAAACTGGGAGGTCTGGTTCGGGCGCAGGAGCTGCCGCATGGCGAAGATGTGCGCGAGCGTTGCCTTCTGCAGTTCGCCCATGGCGGCGTGGCTCTGATCGACCGCAGCCGCGACCCGAGGACCATTGCCGTGCTCGGCTTCGATCGCCTCGGCAAGGCGAGCATTGGTGGCGCGCAGCTCCAATTCGAGCGCGCGCCGCTGGACCGCGAACCGATCCTCCAAGACCTTCAAACGCGCTTGCTGGCTGGGATCGAGCGCGAGCTTGTGATGCAGCACCTCGTGGAGCGCCGCACCGGGCTGTTTGGGCTGGGGCAGCAACGCACGTCCGACGAACACGCCTCCGATCGCCGCGAGGAAAGCGAGCAAGACGCACAGCACGACCCGTCTGGTCGAGGTCATGGTTCGCCGATCAACAGGCTCGAGGGCGCGAGCGGCGAGGCGCCACCAAGCGGGGCGAGCGACACCGCCGGGCTGGCGGTCGCCGGCAGCTCGGCGCCGATCATGCCGATCGCAAGCGCCGCCATGGTCACGACACCGAGGCCGAGCCCGGCCTGGCGCACGACGGGGCGCGCGCTGATGCGCACGAGCACCTGCTCTTCGATACCTTCGAGCGCTGTCGGGACGGGTGCGCCCGCCAGCCTCGCCAATGCTCTGTCCAGATCGTCCATGCTTTCCACTCCGCCCCTCTAACATCCGTTACGCATGGCTGCCCATCACCCCTCATGGGACGGTGAGGGATCGGCGACCGGGCGGCGTAAATAGAGCACGAACCTCACGGAGTAGCCCCATGCGTCGGATCTTCCTGCCTGCCACCTTGGCCCTTCTCGGCATCGCCGGCGCCGCCCAGGCTCACCCGAAGCTCCTGTCGGCCTCGCCAGCGGCGAACGCGACCGTCGCCAAGCCTGCGCGCATCACGCTTCGCTTCAGCGAGAAGCTGATGCCGAAGTTTTCTGGCGCGGATCTCGTGATGACCGGTCATGGCGGCACCGAGCATGCACCGATGAAGGTCACAGCCGCGACCGCGATCGGCGGAGATGGCCGCACCCTCGTCGTCACGCCGAAAGCGCCGCTCGCCGCAGGACGCTATAGCGTCGCATGGCATGTCGTCTCGGCCGACACGCACCGCGTCACCGGCAACATCGCCTTCGCAGTGAAGTAAAGTGGCCGCCGACTGGCCGCTGATCGCGGTTCGCTTCGCGCTCTACATGACGCTGAGTGGCCTGTTCGGCTTATCGGCCTTCAGCCTCTACGGCCTCAAGGCCGGCGAACGCGCGGACGCTATCGCCTTGCGCCCGTGGCTCGTCGCATGCGCCCTGCTGGGGCTCGTGTTCTCCTGCATCGCTCTCGCGCTCCTCGCTGCGGCGATGGCAGGGGCGCCGCCCTGGCCGATCGACCGCGAGGCGATCGGAATGCTGCTTACCGGGTCGGCGACGGGCACGGCGTGGGAAACTCGCATGATCGCGCTGGTGGTCGGGACCATTTTCGCACTGATCGCGCGAGGACGGACCGCTCCGCTCGGCCTGGTAGCGCTCGCGGCGGGGATCGCGCTCGCAACACTCGCCTGGACGGGTCACGGCGCAATGGACGAGGGCGCGACCGGCTGGGTTCATCTACTGGCCGATATTCTGCACCTATGGGCAGCCGGCGCCTGGGTCGGCGCCCTGCTCGGTCTGACGCTGCTCGTCACGCGTGCGCCTAGTCGCGTCGACACCGCCCATCTCCGACTTAGCCATCGCGCACTGCATGGCTTCGGTCTGGCGGGTACGATTTTGGTCGGCACGATCGTGGTAACAGGGCTGGTGAATGGCTGGCTGCTGGTCGGCGTCGGCAATCTGCGACGCCTTCCCGACGCCCTCTACGGCCAGCTTCTTCTCGCCAAACTCGCGCTGTTCGGCGCAATGCTGGGGCTGGCGTCGATCAATCGCTTCCGACTGACGCCGGCTCTCGAGCGTTCGATCGCCGCGGCCGATCTTCGGGGCGCGCTCGGCACTCTGCAGCGCAGTCTCGCGATCGAGGCTGGCTGCGCCATCACGATACTAGCGCTCGTTGCCTGGCTGGGCACGATGGAACCACCCGCATCGGCGATGTGAGAGGCCGGCGCCGGATCGACGACTGGCGCGATCAAACCCGCATGGCCGTTGCTGCCATTCAGGCAGGTGCTGATGGCGAAATAGTGTGCGGAACACTGGACAAGCCTCATATATCCGTTAAGCTGGATATGTGGAAAACGAGACTGCTATTTTGGCGCTGGGTGCTCTTGCACAAGGAACGCGCCTGGACACGTTCCGCCTGTTGGTACGGCACGAACCGGATGGCTTGGCTGCCGGCGATATCGCGCGTCAGCTCGACGTGCCGCAGAACACCATGTCGGCGCATCTCGGTATTCTCGCGCGCGCCGGCCTGGTGCGCTCCGAGCGCCATAGCCGGTCGATCATCTACCGTGCCGACCTCGACGGCCTGCGCGCGCTGACGCTGTTCCTCGTCAAGGATTGCTGCGCCGGCAATTCGGAGCTGTGCGCGCCGCTCGTCGCCGAACTCGCCCCCTGCTGCTGAAAGGACGCCCCGTGGCCGTCGATATCGTCATCTATCACAACCCCGAGTGCGGCACGTCGCGCAACACGCTGGCGATGATCCGCAACGCCGGCATCGAGCCGCACGTGGTCGAGTATCTGAAAACCCCTCCAGCCCGCGCGTTGCTGATCGAGCTGATCGAGCGCGCCGGCCTGACGCCCCGCAATTTGCTGCGCGAGAAGGGGACGCCCTATGCGGAATTGGGTCTCGATAACACATCGCTGTCCGATGACGCGCTGTTGGACGCGATGATGGCGCATCCGATCCTCATCAACCGACCGCTGGTCGTCTCGCCGATCGGCGTGAAGCTCTGCCGGCCCTCCGAAGCCGTGCTTGATCTGCTGCCGACCGATCAGCTCGGCGCGTTCGCGAAAGAGGACGGCGAGCAAGTGGTGGACGCGTCGGGCCAGCGCGTCGCCTGATGCTCCTTGCCGTCCTGATCTTCGTCGCGACGATCGCGCTCGTCATCTGGCAACCCAAAGGGCTCGGGATCGGGTGGAGCGCGATGGGCGGGGCCGTCGTGGCGCTGCTCGCGGGGGTCGTCACGCTGTCCGACGTGCCGGTGGTGTGGGGCATCGTCTGGAACGCGACGGCCGCGTTCGTCGCGATCATCGTTATCAGCCTGCTGCTCGATGAAGCCGGATTCTTCGAATGGGCGGCCCTCCATGTCGCGCGCTGGGGCAGGGGGCATGGTCGCCGGCTGTTCGTTCTGATCGTGCTGCTCGGTGCGGCGGTCTCCGCGCTGTTCGCCAACGACGGCGCGGCGCTGATCCTGACGCCGATCGTCATCGCCATGCTGCGGGCGCTGGGCTTCAAAGACAAAGCGACGCTGGCGTTCGTCATGGCGGCGGGGTTCATCGCCGACACGGCCAGCCTGCCGCTGGTCGTATCGAACCTCGTCAACATCGTATCGGCCGACTTCTTCCGTGTCGGGTTCGGCGACTATGCGTCCGTGATGGTACCGGTCGACCTGGTGTCGATCGCCGCCACGCTGGGCGCGCTCTTGCTGTTCTTCCGGCGCGACATACCGGCGGACTATGACATAGGCGCGCTGCGTGCGCCGCGTGACGCGATCCGCGACGCCGCGACGTTCCGCGCCGGATGGGTCGTTCTCGCGCTGCTGCTCGCTGGGTTCTTCCTGCTTGAACCGCTCGGCGTGCCGGTCAGCGCCGTCGCCGCTGCCGGCGCGATCCTGCTGCTGGTGATCGCGGGGCGCGGCCATGTGATCTCAGCGGCCAAGGTGCTGCGCGGCGCACCCTGGCAGGTCGTGATCTTCTCGCTCGGCATGTACCTGGTCGTCTATGGCCTGCGGAACGCCGGCCTGACCGACCATCTGGCAGCACTGCTGGATCGCACCGCGCAAGGCGGCATGTGGGGTGCCGCGCTGGGCACAGGCGTCATCGCAGCGGTCCTGTCGTCGGTGATGAACAATATGCCGACCGTGCTGGTGGGCGCGCTGTCGATCGACGCCACCCACGCCACGGGCCCGATCAGGGAAGCAATGATCTACGCCAACGTGATCGGCTGCGATCTCGGTCCCAAGCTGACGCCGATCGGCTCGCTCGCGACGCTGCTCTGGCTCCACGTCCTCGGGCAAAAGGGCGTGCGGATCGGATGGGGCTATTACTTCCGTGTCGGCGTGACACTCACCGTGCCGGTGCTGCTCATCACGCTCGCGGCGCTTGCGATCAGGATTGGCATCGCATGACCAGAATGGTCGCCACGTTGCTCGACCCTGCCGGCCTGGCTGGCTTGGCACAGTTGCTGGATGCCGCGAACCTACCGAGTGCCGATCTCGCCGGTCCCGGCCGCCTGTTCTTCCGGTTCGAGGCCGATAACCTCGTCGGCTATGGTGGGGTCGAAGGCGAAGGGAGTGACCGGTTGCTCCGCTCGATCGTCGTCCTCGCCGATCGTCGCGGGCATGGCCTGGGCCGGACATTGGTCGTCACCCTCGAACGACAGGCTCGCGACTTCGGGGTGCAGCGCCTCCATCTCCTGACGACGACGGCTGCGCCTTTCTTCCGGACGCTCGGCTATGCCGACTCCGACCGCGGCGCGGCTCCCCCGGCCGTCGCTGCATCGCGCGAGTTCACCGCGCTGTGCCCCGCGTCGGCCGTCTATCTCGTGAAAGCCCTCTGATGCCGCTCCGCACGCTGCCCGATCCCGATACCATGCCGGCGCTCAATCCCGCCTATGCCATCCGGCGACCCGCCGTGGGGCTCGGCCCGCTCGACCCCGCGCCCCGTATCCTTCTGCTCTACGGTTCGCTGCGCGAACGGTCCTTCTCCCGGCTGTGCGTCGAGGAAGCGGCGCGCCTGCTCCGGCTCTTCGGCTGTGAAACGCGCATCTTCGATCCATCGACCCTGCCGCTGCCCGACCAACATGCCGGCGACGATCATCCGGCCGTCCACGAGTTGCGTGAGCTGTCCTTGTGGTCGGAGGGGCAGGTGTGGTGCAGCCCGGAGCGGCATGGCCAGATCACCGGCATCATGAAGCTGCAGATCGACCATCTGCCGCTGTCGATGGGCGGGATGCGTCCGACGCAGGGACGCACGCTCGCGGTCATGCAGGTGTCGGCCGGATCACAGTCTTTCAACAGCGTCAACACGCTGCGCGTGCTGGGTCGCTGGATGCGGATGGTGACGATCCCGAACCAGTCGAGCGTCGCCAAGGCGTTCAACGAGTTCGATGACACCGGGCGCATGAAGGCGTCGAGCTATTACGACCGGATTGTGGATGTGATGGAGGAGCTGGTGCGGTTCACGATACTGCTGCGCCCACACACTGCCCAACTCGTAGATCGCTATTCGGAGCGCAAGGAAGCCGGGATGCCGATCGACACCACCACGGACCCCTCCAGCATCGCGACAGCGCCGCAATCCTGACGGGCTTCGTCAGGAGTTGCGTATGTGCAGCTTAGACCCGCGTTCCGCTGTCGAAATCAGCCGGCATCGTGATCGCTTCCATAACCCGGCAATCGGCGATCCTGCCGCCCTCGCAATCCCGTGTCGCATCAGCCAATGCGTTTCGGAGCGCCGTCAGGCGGGCAATGCGGTCTTCCACGCTCGCAAGGTGCCGGCGAGCGAGCGAGCCTGCTTCCTTACAATCCTGATCGGGGTTGGCCGACAAAGCGATCAGGGATCGGATTTCGTCAGTCGAGAACCCCAGATCACGGGCGTGACGGATAAAAGCGAGCTGGCGAACCTCCGCATCACCATAGGTGCGGCGCCCGCCTGCCGTGCGCGCAGCCTCCGGCATCAAGCCTATATCTTCGTAGAAACGGATCGTGTTGACCTTGGTCCCGGTCCGTTTCGCTATGTCGCCGATCATCAACACCCTGCGGTCCTCGCAATTTTACGCTTGCTCCTACAGTGACTGTAGATCGTAACGGAGCGGG
This sequence comes from Sphingomonas folli, assembly GCF_019429525.1. Lineage (GTDB taxonomy): Bacteria > Pseudomonadota > Alphaproteobacteria > Sphingomonadales > Sphingomonadaceae > Sphingomonas > Sphingomonas folii. Next base: position 16,218 of record NZ_JAHXZL010000002.1, read on the forward strand.
ATGAGCGCAAGCGAATCCTCTACGTGCGGCTGCACGGGCGACACGAAACGTGCGGAGCGCGACGCTGCCTATCGGCGTGCCCTATGGATCGTGGTCCTCCTGAACCTGGGCTTCGGGCTGATCGAAATCGTCGGTGGGTTCGTCGCCGACAGTCAGGCGCTCAAAGCCGATGCGCTCGACTTCATTGGCGACGGCACGATCTCATTGCTCGGCCTCATCGCGTTGGGCTGGACGGTGCCAGCCCGTTCAAGGGTCGCTCTCGCCCAAGGCTTGTTCCTCGGAACACTGGGTCTGGGTGTCATCGGCTTTGCCATCTGGCGCGCGATGAACGCCGTGGCACCCGACGCCGATCTGATGGGCGGAATCGGGATCGTCGCCCTTATCGTCAACGTCAGCGCGGCGCTCGTCCTGTCACGGTTTCGCGAGGGCGATGCCAATGTACGGGCTATCTGGCTGTTTAGCCGGAACGATGCGCTCGCCAACATCGCCGTCGTCATTGCCGCCGGCCTGGTGGCATGGACCGGGAAGGCATGGCCCGACCTCGCGGTCGCCGGCATCATTGCGGTCCTGTTCCTGCACTCCGCTTGGGAGATTACCCGAGGTGCATTGGCAGAAATGGGTGGCAGCTCATGAAAGTCGAACGCAACGCTGGCCGGGTAGCGTCCGATGATCGCGGGTCACGCCATTCTCGCGGAATGATAAGGAGCAAGCTCATGCGCAAGCTGCTGCCCTTTCTCGCCTGTCTGATGCTGGTCCTGACCGGCTGGGCGGGCATGGCGGAGGCTACGGAAGGCGTCGGGTGCATCGAGACCTCTCAGGTCAACACAATCATGCACATGGCTGGCGACTGCGACGAGGTGCCGGCGGATGCGGATAAGGGCTATCCTCATCATCACACCGTCTGTCACGGCCACCATGTCGCCGCACCCGCTGAGCATAGTGTCGACGTCGCCGTGATCGACAGTTGGGCCGAATTTGCGAGCCACAAGGCTCCGGTCTGGCTTGCGCATCAGAGCGACCCGGCGCTTCGACCACCACAGGCCTGACGACGCACCGGGCGCCTTCCGGCGCCTGAGACTGGTTCGTCAGGAGCATCTACAATGAAGCGCATGATAGCGGCCGTGCTGGTCGCGACAGCCTGTGCGTCGAGCAACTCGGCACAGGCACAGGACACGGAGGCGTCGGCACCGCCGCTGACCCTTGATGAAGCTCTTACCGCGGCCGGTGCAGTATCGCCGGCGGTCGAGGTCTCCCGATCGGGCATTCAGGCGGCGCAAGCGCAACGCTCGATCGCCGGCTTGCGGCCTAATCCGTCGCTCGACGCGATGAGCGAGAACGTCGCCGGCACCGGTATCTATAAGGGACTGCGCTCGGCCGAAACGACGGTCGGCGTATCTTTGCCGCTTGAACTCGGCGGCAAGCGGTCCGCGCGCGTCGCGGTCGCCAATGCGCAACTCGACCGCGCGTCGCTCGAAGCGGCAATCATACAGGCCGATCTCCGGTTGCGGGTCACGCAGGCCTATAACGATGCCGCGGCGTCGCAACGCAGGGTAGTCACCGCCCGCGAACAGGTCGGGATCGCAAACGAGGTACTGCGTGCAGCGCGGGTTCGCGTTGCGGCCGGTCGCGCCTCACCGCTCGAAGAGCAGCGCGCCGACGTAGCTCGGCTGAATGCGGAAGGAGCGGCCGAGCGCGCGGAGCGATCCGCCCAAGTGGCGCTCGGCAATCTTGCCCGGCTGATCGGGCGCGGCCCCAGCTCGCTGGATACAGCCTGGTTCGCCCGGATCGAAGGCGCAGGACCACGGTTGCCGGTGCGCAGTGAAGGCACGCTGACGGCCGCGGCGGTGCAGGCCGATCTCACCACGGCGACGGCGCAGGTCCGCCTTGCCAGAAGCCAGAGGGTTCCCGACGTAACGATCAGCGCGTCCGCACGCAGGCTGGAGATGACCAACGATACGGCCGCGGTATTCGGCGTGTCGGTGCCCTTGCCACTGTTCAACAATGGCCGAGCGGCCGTTGATCTGGCCTCTGCTCAACGCACCCAGGCGGACGCGCAGCGCCGCCTCGCGCTGCTCGATGCGGAACAGGCCATCGCCACGGCACAGGGCGACGTTGCGAATGCGGCGACGACAGCCCGCAACGCGACCGGACCGACGCTTGCCGCGGCGCAGGAAGCCGCGCGGATCGCGCGGATCGGCTACCGCGAAGGCAAGTTCGGTCAGTTGGATCTCCTCGAGGCCGAACGCACGCTTGCCGACACCCGTGCGGCCGCGGTCGACGCGCTGGCCGCCTATCATGACGCACAGGCCCGGCTGGAACGGCTCGCCGCCCCGGCGCCTAACGATGCGAAGGACGCACGATGAAAACCAATCATGCGCGGACCCTACTGTCCGCCTTGCTTCCGCTGGCGCTCGCTGCGTGCGGCGGGGCCGAGAAGAAGACCGACGACATGGCCGGTATGGAGGGCATGGAGAAGGGCGAGGGGGCCGAGAAGAAGACGGATAAGGATGCGGTGACGCTCACGGCGCGGCAGATCGCCGACGCCGGCATTGAGGTCGCCCGCCCGACCGTGGGCGGGGTCGCCGGCGCGATCGAGTTGCCCGCGCTCATCCAGGGCGATCCCCAAGGCGTCCAGGTTGTCTCCGCAACCATTGGCGGTCGCTTGGTCGCGCTCACACGCAACCTCGGCCAGCCCGTCCGGCAGGGTGACCCGCTGGCGGTGATCGAGAGCCGCGAGGCCGCTTCTCTGAAGGCGGAAGTCGAGGCCGCTCGCGCCCGCGCCGCACTGGCACAGTCGAACCTTCGGCGCGAACAGCGGCTTTTTGCCGAGCGCGTTTCGCCCGAACAAGACCTGGTGGCGGCGCGGACCGCAGCGACGGAGGCGGCAATCGCGCTGCGCCTCGCGCAGCAACAGCTCGGTACCACGGGGGGCGGTGGTGGTGCCCTCAACCGCATCGCCATGCGCTCGCCGATCTCAGGTCAGGTAATCGCCCGTCCGGCGGTTCTCGGCCAGACTGTCGATGCGAACGCCGAACTCTACCGGGTTGCGAACCTCTCGCGGGTGACGATCACCGCCTCGGTCTCGCCCGCGGATGCAAGCCGTATCCGGCCGGGTACGCGGGTTGAGGTAACCGCAGCCGGTCGTAGACAGGAAGGACGGGTGTCGTTCGTGTCCCCAGCGCTCGATGACAGCACGCGCCTCGTGCCTGTCATCGCCACGCTCGACAATGCGGGGAATACCTGGCGGGTGGGCGAGCCGGTGACGGCGAGCTTCATGCTGCCCGCCAACGGCGATCGTAGCGTCTCGGTCCCCTCCACCGCGGTGCAAAGCATCGAGAACCGCACAGTTGTCTTCGTCCGCACCCCGACCGGCTTTCACGCCACCCCGGTCACGGCCGGTCGCCGCAATGGCGATCAGGTCATCATCAGTTCCGGCCTCAATGGCCAGGAGCGGATCGCCACCACTAACTCGTTCACCCTGAAAGCCGAACTCGGCAAGGGTGGCGGGATGGACATGGACTGAGCCCATGATCTCCCGCCTCGTCACCTTCTCGGTCGAGCGGCGCTGGCTAGTCCTGCTGCTGACTCTTGTCGCCGCGCTCGCGGGCATCTTCGCCCTCCAGCGCCTCCCCATCGATGCCGTCCCGGACATCACGAACAACCAGGTGCAGGTAAACGTCCTCGCACCATCGCTGTCGCCCGATCAGATCGAGCGGCAGGTCTCTTTCACGATCGAAACCTCGCTCAAGGGTATTCCGGGTCTTGCCTATACCCGGTCGCTCAACCGCAACGGCTTTGCCCAGATCACGGCCGTCTTCACCGACGCGACCGACATCTACTTCGCTCGCCAACAGGTCGCCGAGCGGATGCGGATGGCCGAGGAACGGCTGCCGCAGGGCGTCATGCCCGAGATGGGGCCGATCGCGACCGGTCTCGGCGACATCTTCATGTGGACCGTCGAGTTTCAAGAACTCAACCGCGTGAAGCATCGGGATGGCGAACCCGGGCTCCAGCGCGACGGCAGCTACATCACCCCCGAAGGCGAACACCTCGTCAACGAACGCGACAAGGCGACCTATCTTCACACCGTTCAGGAGTGGATCGTGTCGCCGCAGCTCCGCGGGACCGAAGGGGTCGCTGGCGTAGACTCGCTGGGTGGGTTCGACCGTGAATATCTGGTCATTCCGGACCTCCAGCGCTTGGCATCGATGCGACTGACGGTCCAGGACCTCGCTACCGCGCTCGAGCGCAGCAACACCAGCATCGGCGCAGGCACGGTCGATCGGAACGGCGAAGGGTTGTTCGTCCGCTCGGACGCGCGGGTTCGTACCGCTGATGAGCTGTCACGCACCGTGGTCGCAAGCCGCGACGGTGTGCCGATCGTGCTCAATCAGGTGGCAACCGTGAAGGCCGGGCAGGGCATCCGCACCGGCTCGGCGTCCGAGAACGGTCACGAGGTCGTCGTCGGCACAGCCGTGATGCGCATCGGCGAGAACAGCCGCACCGTCGCGACCGACGTCGGTGAACGGCTTCAGGCCATCGGCCGATCGCTGCCGACCGATGTCGTGGTCAAACCGGTGCTCGATCGTACCAAGCTCGTGAACTCCACGATCGCGACGGTTGCCCGCAACCTCGCGGAAGGCGCGGTGCTGGTCATCGTGGTGCTGTTCGTGCTGCTCGGCAACTTCCGCGCGGCGCTGATCGCCGCGATGGTGATTCCGATCACCATGCTGCTCACCGCCACGGGGATGCTGCGTGCCGGCGTCTCGGCCAATCTGATGAGCCTCGGCGCGCTCGACTTCGGCCTCATCGTCGATGGCGCGGTCATCATCGTCGAGAACGCACTGCGCCACCTCGGCACGCGCCAGCACGAAACCGGAGGTGTCCTCCCGCTCAAGGAACGCCTCGCGATCGTGGCGGCGTCGGCCCGCGAGATGATACGGCCCTCAGTCTATGGGCAGGCGATCATCATCCTCGTCTATGCGCCGCTGCTCACCTTCAGCGGCGTGGAGGGCAAGATGTTCGAACCGATGGCGCTGACCGTCATCATCGCGCTCGTCTTCGCTTTCGTGCTGTCCCTGACCTTCGTACCGGCGGCTATTGCCGCCTTCCTCGCGGGCAAGGTCGAGGAGAAGGAAAGCCGGATCGTGGTCTGGCTCAAGCGCCGCTACGAGCCTGGGCTCGATGCTGCCATGCGGCGTCCCAGTCTCACGATAGGGGGCGCGCTTGCCGGCGTCGTGCTGGCGGCGCTTGCCTTCACAACGCTGGGTCAGGAGTTCCTGCCGCAGCTCGACGAGGGCGACATCCTCGTCCAGGCCTGGCGCCCGCCCGGCACGTCGGTCGAACAGAGCCAGCGGATGCAGTTCGCGGTTGAGAAGACGATCAGCCGCGAACCGGAGGTGCAATACGCTTTCTCGCGGACGGGCACGTCGGAGATCGCCAGCGATCCGATGCCGCCCAACGCGACCGACACGTTTGTTATGCTGAAACCACGTAAGGAATGGCCGGACCCGAACCTGCCCAAGGAGGAACTGGTCGAGCGCATCGAGAAGAAGGTCTCGACCATCCCGGGGAACGGCTACGAGATTACGCAGCCGATCCAGATGCGCTTCAATGAGCTCGTCGCCGGCGTGCGCGGCGATATCGCGGTAAAGGTGTTTGGCGACGACTTTGCCAGCATGAATGCGACCGCGGTCCAGATCGCGGACGTGATGCGCAAGGTGCCTGGTGCAGCGGATGTCCGGGTGGAGCAGACCGAAGGACTGCCGCTTCTCGACATTCGTCCCAACCGGGACGCGATGGCGCGCGTCGGTGTTTCTGCCGGCGATGTCCAGGACGTCGTTGCGGCAACCGTAGGCGGCAAGCAGGCTGGCGTGATCTTCGAAGGCGACGCCCGCTTCCCGGTCGTGATCCGTCTCGGCGAAACGGCACGCGCCGATTTGCAGACCCTCGGGCAGATTCCGGTGCCCACCGCGAGCGGATCGTTCTTGCCGCTCGCCAGCGTTGCCGACATCGGTCTCGGCGACGGGCCGAACCAGATCAGCCGTGAGAACGGCAAACGGCGTGTCGTCGTCCAAGCCAATGTGCGCGGGCGAGACGTAGCCGGCGTCGTCGAGGAAGCGCAGGCCAAGATAGCGCAGCAGGTTGCCTTACCGGCCGGCACCTATCTCACCTGGGGTGGGCAGTTCGAGAACCTGGCCAGCGCCCGGGCACGCCTGACGATCGTGGTGCCAATATGCTTCGCCGTCATCATGCTGCTGCTCTACGGTGCGCTCGGATCGCTGCGCGACGCGGCCCTGGTCTTCACTGGCGTGCCGCTGGCGTTGGTTGGCGGTATTCTCGCGCTCCTGCTCCGCGGTCTGCCTTTCTCCATCTCGGCCGCGGTCGGGTTCATCGCACTGTCTGGCGTAGCGGTGCTCAACGGGCTGGTGATGGTGTCTTCCATCCACGATCTGATGCGGGAAGGGATGGACCGGGCGCGTGCCGCACGTGAGGGAGCACTGCTCCGATTGCGGCCCGTCGCGATGACTGCGCTCGTCGCCAGTCTTGGCTTCGTGCCGATGGCGCTGGGGCATGGGGCGGGCGCCGAGGTCCAGAGGCCGCTCGCCACGGTGGTAATCGGCGGGCTGATCTCGGCGACGCTGCTGACCTTGTTCGTCCTGCCGACGCTCTACGCCCGTTTCGGTGGGTGGAGGCCAACCGATGTCGGCTCTGGCCGTTAGCGGGCGTACTCGCCGAGGCCGCGCGCAACCAGCTCTTCGTTGGAGAGGCGGGGACCACGCTTGAGCCTGCTGTTGCCGAGCGTACGACGGTCCAGCTTCTGACCGGATGAAGCCGGGGAGGATGCCTTGAACACGCCGGCCGACTGAGCTGTGCGAGCCGGCTCGTTGTTGTTGCGCTTGGTATGGTGCGGCTGAACCTGCTGGATGGTGCGCGCTAGTGCCAGCGCTGCGTCGAGATGCTTGTTGTCGACCACAGCAGCCTGGTTCACGCGGCGCATCTTGTCGAACATGCGATAGGGTAGGGCCGTGCCCTCATGCTGGATCTCAAGCCGGCCATCCGGGTACTCGCACACGTCCACCTTCTTGCGCGCGAGCGCCTGCGAGGCAGGGGAGGGCTCCAGGATGAACATGGCCTTGTTGTAGTGCAGGGTGAGGGCGCCGGTGACGGTGCGCTGCTCCCGCCACACCAGCTCCGCCTCCAGGTCTTCGTGGATGGCCAGCGGCCGGTGCAGGTCGCGCGGGTCGAACGGCGCCTTGGCGAACCTACGATTATGCTGCGCCATGTAGGAGGGGAGGAAGGCGTTGGCTTGGTCGATGGTGGAGATGCGCTGTAGCCGCATCGCCTTGACCAGACGGTCCTGCAACGTCGCGTTGACGCGCTCGACGCGCCCCTTCGCCTGCGGCGAGTTCGCGCAGATCAGCTCGATGTTGAGCCGGTCCAACGCACGGCCGAGGTGGGTCATGCCGTCGCCCTTCGCCGAGGCCGTGTTGTTGCGGAAGGCGCTGTGCTTGTCGGTGTAGAAGGCCACCGGCTTGCCGTGCCGCTCGAGGTAGGTCCTCGTCGCGCGCATGTAGGAAAAGGTGCTCTCGCTCTCGACCATCTCGACGTGCATAAGCTCGCTGGTGGCATCGTCGATGAAGACCAGGAGCGTGCATTGCGGACCGCGGCCCTCGAACCACCAGTGCTTGGAGCCGTCGACCTGGACGAGCTCGCCGCGGCAGTCACGCCGGTAGCGCGGCTGATACGGGCGAGGGCGCTTGGCCGCACGGTCCTGCCACAACCCGGCCTCCATTATGATGCGCCGCAGGGTCTCGCACGACAGGCCGATGCCATGGCGCTCGGCGAGGTACTCGCGCGCCAGCGTCGGTCCGAAGTCGGCGTAGTGCTCGCGCACCAGCGTGGCCACCTCGGCGCGGAAAGCGTCGCTGTAGCGTCGATTGCTCGGTCGTCCTCGCTTGCGCGACACCAGGCCGCTGGTGCCGTCCTGTCGCAGGCGGCCCAGCAGCCGGTACACCTGCCGCCTGGCAAGGCCGAGCAGCTCCATCGCGTCCGCAACCCGGATCTCGCCGCGGTCGAGCCGCATCAGCGTGTCGAACCGGGTGATCTCAGCAGCACTCATCGCCAGCACCGTCATACAATGCGCGTCCTCGTTGCCGAGAACGGCTATGACACCGGCGACCCGCCGATAGCACCGCAGAGTGCCATTTCTATCTAGCGGGCTGGTGCCATTTGTACTTAGCGCTTACAGATGGCGAAAGCGATAATATGTATTATGTAAACAACAGGACGATCGCGAGGAGGGCGAGGAAGACTCCGCCCCACGCCAGCACGTAGCGCATTACCGTCGGCGCAGGCATGCGCCGCGCGACCAGCGCCGACAGAGGTAGAACCAGGACCAGCAGCAGGATCAGCGCGGTCCCGACACGCTCGCTCACGTCGCCAGCTCCCAGCCGTCATAACCCGGCTCGACGCCGGCGGGCAGTTCGGCACACAGCCCGGCATAGTCCATCGACTGGTCCATATGGACCAGCACCGCTCGCCCCGGGCGCAGCTCCTCGACCCAGCCCAGCACCGTGGCGAGATCGGGGTGAGTCGGGTGCGGCCGGCGGCGTAGCGCGTCGACGATCCAGACATCGACGCCGCGGTACAGCGCGCGCATCGCGTCGGTCATGCCGCTGATGTCGGTGGCATAGCCGACCGAGCGCCCGGCCGCGCTGAAGCGCAGCCCGGCCGAGCTGATCGATCCGTGCGGCTGGTCGACCACGTCGATCGTCAGCCCGCCGAGCACCAGCCGGTCGGGCAGCGGCGCCAGGTCGACCGTCGGCGGGTAGCCGCCAGCACCCTTGAACACATAAGCGAACTGCTGCCGCAGCGCCGCCGCGCAACCGTCCCGCGCGTAGCCCGGCACGGGATGGCCGAGCGCGTGATAGACCTGGCGCAGGTCATCGATGCCGAAGACATGGTCGGCGTGCTGGTGCGTCCAGATCACCGCGTCGACGCGTCCCACCGCGGCGGCGAGCAGCTGCTCGCGCATGTCCGGGCTGGTGTCGACGAGGACACGCACCCCGTCCTGCTCGACCAGCAGCGACGAGCGCGTGCGTCGGTTGCGCGGCTCGGCGGGGTCGCAGTCGCCCCAGTCGTTGCCGATCCGCGGCACCCCCGAGGACGTGCCCGAGCCGAGGATGCGGACCTTCACGCGGGCCGCGTCTTGCCGAAGAGCACGTGGAAGTTCTCTGCCGTATAGTTTTGAAGTTCCTCGACATCTTCGCCGCGCAGCCGCGCCAGGAAGGCGGCGGTGTCGGCGACGAAGCCGGGCTCGCCGGTCTTGCCCCGATGCGGCACCGGCGCGAGGAAGGGCGCGTCGGTCTCGATCAGCAGCCGCTCGCGCGGGATCCGCGCCGCGGTGGCGCGCAGCCCCTCGGCGTTGCGGAAGGTGACGATCCCCGAGATCGAGATAAACAGGCCAATCTCAAGCGCTTGGTCCGCGAACCTATCGCTCGCCGTGAAGCAGTGGATCACGCCGGTATAGGCCCCCTCCTCCATCTCCTCGCGCAGGATCGCGGCGGTGTCGTCCTCGGCGTCGCGCGTGTGGACGATGATCGGCGTGCCGCTCTCGCGCGCCGCGGCGATGTGCGCGCGGAAGCTCGCCTGCTGCCGCTGTCGGTCGGAGTGATCGTAATGATAGTCGAGCCCGCTCTCGCCGATGCCGACCACGCGCGGGTGGCGCGCGCGCTCGACCAGCCGGGCGGTGTCGACATGCGGGTGCTGGTCGGCCTCGTGCGGGTGGATCCCGACGCTGGCCCAGACATCGGGCTCGCGCTCCGCGGTGGCGAGCACCGCGTCCCACTCGCGCTCGCGCGTGGCGATGTTGAGCATGGCGGTGACGCCGCGCGCGCGGGCGCGCTCGAGCACCGCGGCCTGCTGCTCGAAGACACCCTCATAGTTGAGGTGGCAGTGGCTGTCGGCGAGCATCAGGCGGGCTCCGTCTCGGCGGGCAGCTCGAGCCGCGGGAAGGCGGGCGTCGGCGGCGCGATCACCGCGCCCGCGTCGACGCGCCGCTGGTACCAGCCATCATCGTCGATCGCGACGTGGTCGCGCTCCGCCGCGCCGAGCTGGTCGAGCACCCTCCCGGCGCCCGCGGGCACCACCGGAAGGATCGCGATCGCCAGCATGCGGATCGCGCGCACCAGCGTGCGCAGCACCGCGTGCATCCGCTCCGGATCGGTCTTGCGCAGCGACCAGGGTGCCTGCGCGTCGATATATTGGTTGCACGCGAAGACGCCGCGCAGCCACGCCTCGACCCCCTGGCTCAGCAGCAAATCGTCGAAGCCGGCACGCAGCCCGGCGCAGGCGACCACCACCTCCTCGATCAACTGCGCGTCGGCCAGGTCGGCGCGGCCCGTCTCGGGGAAGGCGCCGCCCAGGTTCTTGGCGATGAACGACAGCGTGCGCTGCGCGAGGTTGCCGAAGGCGTTGGCGAGCTCGGCGTTGACCCGGGTGACGATCGCCTCGGCGGAATAGCTGCCATCCTGGCCGAAGCTCACCTCGCGCAGCAGGAAATAGCGCAGTCCGTCCACCCCGAACAGGTCGGCGAGGTCGAGCGGGTCGACGACGTTGCCGAGGCTCTTCGACATCTTCTCGCCGCGGTGGAGCAGGAAGCCGTGGCCAAACACCGTCTTCGGCAGCGCGATCCCGGCCGACATCAGGAACGCGGGCCAGTAGACCGCGTGGAAGCGCACGATGTCCTTGCCGATCAGGTGCAGGTCGGCGGGCCAGTACGTCATGTCGCCGTCGGGGTAGCCGGCGCCGGTGAGATAGTTGGTGAGCGCGTCGACCCACACGTACATGACGTGCCCGGGGCTGCCCGGCACCGCCACGCCCCAGTCGAAGCTGGTGCGCGACACCGACAGGTCAGAAAGACCGCCCTCGACGAAGCGCAGGATCTCGTTGCGCCGCGCCTCGGGGCGGATGAAATCGGAGTTCGCCGCATAGAAGTCGAGCAGCGGCTGCTGATATCGCGAGAGGCGGAAGAACCACGTCTCCTCGGCGGTCCAGGTCACCGGCGTGCCCTGGGGGGAGAGCTTCGCCCCCCCTTCCCCCTCGACCAGCTCCTTCTCGTCGTAGAAGGCCTCGTCGCGGACCGAATACCAGCCCTCGTAGCGGTCGAGGTAGAGATCACCCGCGTCCGCCATGGCCTGCCAGATCGCCTGGCTGGCGCGGTGGTGATCGGTGTCGGTGGTGCGGATGAAGCGATCGTAGCTTACCTCAAGCTTGTCGCACATCGCTTTGAAATAGCCTGACATCTCATCTGCGAGCGCGCGCACCTCGACGCCGCGGTCGCGCGCCGTCTGCACCATCTTCAGCCCGTGCTCGTCGGTGCCGGTCTGGAAGCGCACGTCGCGGCCGGCCTGGCGCTGGAAGCGCGCGATCGCGTCGGCCGCGATCGCCTCATAGGCATGACCGATATGCGGGCGGCCGTTGGGGTAGCTGATCGCGGTGGTGATGTAGAAGGGGTGGCCCATGCCGGCCTCCTAACGCTCTCCCTCGCGCGATGCCAGCCGCGCGACGATCCCGGCGAGCTCGTACACCGTGCCCTGCTGGTCGAGCGACAGCGCGCGCGCCGCCGCGGCGACCGAGCGCGCCTCGTCATAGGCGTCGAGCGCGGCGCGCAGGTCGGCGCCGACCCGCGTCGCCGCGGCGCGCGCGATCACCGTCGGCACGCGATCGAGGAACGCCTCGTAGCGCGGCTGCGCCGCCTTGAGCGCGAGCGACTTGGCCAGCGCGCCGCGGCGGGTGAGCGTCGGGTCGCCGTCGCGCGCGATGCCCGCCAGCGCCTGCTCGATCGTGCCCAGGTCGAGCCCGGCATAGCCGAGCGCGCGCCCCGGCGAGCCCTCCCCCGCGGTGACCAGCGACGCGATCTCCTCTGGCTCGGCCTCGGGCAGCGCGTCGCGCAGCACCGCGGCCATGTCCTCGTCGCCGAGCAGCTCGAAGCGCAGCACGCGGCAGCGCGAGCGGATCGTCGCGAGCAGCCGGCCCGGCGCGTGGCTGACGAGCAGGAACACCGTGCCCGCGGGCGGCTCCTCCAGGCTCTTCAGCAGGGCGTTGGAGGCGCCGGGGCGCTCGAGGTCGTCGGCGGCGTCGATCACGATCGCGCGGCGCGGTGAGAGCGACGGCATCGTGCCGAGGAAGGGACCGAGCGAGCGCACCTGGTCGACCGTGATCGAGCGCGCCAGCTCGTCGTCTCTGTCCTTCCTGGGCAGCCGGCGCAGCTCGCGATAATCGGGGTGCGAGCCCGCCGCGAGCAGGGTCGCGGCGCGATGGTCGGCCGGCACCGCCAACCCGGGGGCGAGCTGGCCCGGGGTCATCGCCTCGGCGAGCAGCCTGGCCGCCGCGGCGCGCGCGAAGCTGGCCTTGCCCACGCCCTCGGGACCGGCGAGCAGCCAGGCATGGTGAACCGCGCCGCCGCGCAGCGCGGCGGTGAAGGCGTCGACCGCGGCGCGATGACCGCGAAGGCCGGTCACGGCAGCCAGTCCGCCAGCGCGGCGAGCATCGCCGCGGTCACCGCCGCGGGCGGCTGCGCCGCGTCGATGCGGCGGAAGCGGTCGGGCTCGGCCTCGGCGAAGCGCTCGAAGGCCGCGCCGACCGCGGCGTGGAAGTCGCTCTCGCGCGCGGCGAAGCGGTCGCTCGCGCCGCGGTCACGCCGCGCCGCGCGCTCGGCGCCGAGCGCGAGCGGCAGCGTCAGCAGGAATGTCCGGTCCGGCAGGAGCCCCTCGCTGCCGAAGGCGTGGAGCGCCAGCACCTCGGCGTCGGCGACCCCGCCGGCGACGCCCTGATAGGCGCGCGTCGAGTCGACGAAACGGTCGCAGATCACCCAGCACCCATTCTCCAGCGCCGGCCGGATCACCTTCTCCAGGTGATCCGCGCGCGCCGCGGCGAACAGCAACGTCTCCGCGCGCGCGCTCCACCGCCCCGACTCGCCCTCGAGCAGCAGCGCGCGGATCGCCTCCGCACCGGGGCTGCCCCCGGGCTCGCGCGTGATCACCGCCGCGACGCCGCGATCGCGCAGTGCCGCGGCGAGCGCGCGCGCCTGGGTCGACTTCCCGGCCCCTTCCCCGCCCTCCAGGCTGAGGAAGCGCCCCCGCGGCATCAGAACAGGCCGCGCAGGCCCGCCATGGCGCGCCCGAAGAACCCGGCCTGGCCGACGTCGCGCGCCGCCACGAGCGGCATGCGCTGCTCGGGCAGGCCGGGGGCGGAGACGACCAGGTCGGCGATATGCGCGCCCTGCTTGATCGGCGCCTTGACCGGCCCGTCATAGACGATCTTGCCCGACAGCTGCGGGCGCGTGCCCGAGGGGACCGTCACCGCCAGCGCCTTGGGCGCGACCAGCTCGACCTCGCTCGAGTCCCCCAGCTGCACCGCGGCGGTGCCGACGGTCTTGCCCGCCTTCACCACCGGGCGCGCCTGCCAGGCGCGGAAGCCCCATTCCATGAAGCGGATGGACTCCTGCGCGCGCTGGTTGAAGCTGGTCAGCCCGGCGACGACCATCACCAGCCGGCGCCCGTTCTGCTCGGCCGAGCCGGTGAAGCCATAGCCCGCCTCGTCGGTGTGGCCGGTCTTGAGCCCGTCCGCGCCGGCGACGCGGCCCAGCAGCGGGTCGCGGTTGGCCTGGGTGATCGCCGCGCCGGCGCCCATGGTCTTGCCCCAGGTGAAATCGCGGCGCGAGTAGAACTGCTTGTAGAGCTGCGGGAAGTCGGTGATCGTCGCGGCGGCGAGCTTGGCCAGGTCGCGCGCGGTGACATAGGTGACGCCGCCGTCGGGCCAGCCGTTCGAGGTGCCGAAATGGCTGTTGGTCAACCCGAGCTTCTGGGCGTTCTCGTTCATGCGCTCGGTGAAGGCCTGCTCGGTCCCCGACGCGCCCTCGGCCAGTACGACGCACGCGTCGTTGCCCGACAGCGTGACGATGCCGTACAGCAGGTTCGCCACCGACACGCGCTCGCCGACCGAGAGGAACATGGTCGATCCCGCCGCGGGGCCGTGCCAGCGCTTCCAGGTCTCGGGGCGGACCTCGAACTCGGTCGAGAGCTTCAGATCCCCCGACTTGATCATCTGGAAGGCGGTGTAGACCGTCATCATCTTCGCCATCGACGCGGGCGGCATGCGGCGATCGGCGTCCTTGGCGTAGAGCACCGCGCCCGAGGACAGGTCCTCCATGAAGGCGACCGGCGCGGGCGTGTCGAACTGCGGCGCCGCCGCCATGGCGGGATAGGCGACCGCGAGGACGGCGGCGGGCAACGCGAGGACGGTCAGCAGCTTGGTCATGGCTCGGGATCCGGTTCGATAACGGTCGTGGGAGATGCGTTTGGGCGCGCTCGAGGCTCGCGCCCTAGCGTGCGATCGCGTCGGCGAGCAAGCCCACCGACAGAGCGTAGAAGTTGGAGCAATTATAGTCGAGGATGACGCGATAGTTGCTCGTCAGCAGATAGGCGGTCGCGCCGGGCCCGTCGGGCTCGATCAGCACCGCCTGCACCTGGTCGCCGGGCCAGCGCGCGTCGAGCGGCGCGACACCGAGCGCGCGCCACTCCGCCATCGTGCGCCAGCCGCTGTGCCGCTCGAACACGCGCGGGCAGCGCGGCGAGACCAGCCGGTTGGCGACGCCCGCGCGCGCGAGGCCGGCGGGGACGCTGACCGCGACGCCCCACGGCTCGCCGGGGCGCCAGCCCGCCTGGGTGAAGTAATTGCCGATCGAGGCGAGCGTGTCGGCTGAGGAGTTCCAGATGTCGGCGCGCCCGTCGCCGTCGCCGTCGCGCGCGAGGCGGAGGTAGACCGAGGGAAGGAACTGCGGGTTGCCCATCGCGCCCGCCCAGCTGCCGACCAGCTGCGACCGCGGCACGCCGCGATCGATCATCTTGAGCGCGGCGATCAGCTCGCCCTCGAACAGGGGGCGGCGGCGCCCCTCATAGGCGAGGCTGGCGAGGCTGCGAAGCAGGTCGAAGTCACCCGTGTAGGAGCCGTAATTGGTCTCGTGGCCCCAGATCGCGACCATGATCTGCTCGGGCACGCCGGTCTCGGCCTCGACGCGCGCGAGCCTGGCGCGGTTGGCGGCATATGTGGCGCGCCCGCGCGAGATCCGCGCGCCGTCGACGTGCGAGTCACGATAGGGCGCGAACAGGGGGACCGGCGCGTTGGGTCGCGCCTCGGGCTGGCGCTGGTCGAGCGCGACGACGCGCGGGTTGAAGCTCAGCCCGGCGAGCGCGCTGTCGGCGGTGGCGGGGCGCACCCCCGCGGCGACGGCGCGCGCGCGGACCTGCGCGAGATAGGCGTCGAAGCCCGACGCGTCGGGAGCGGCGGAGGGGGCCACGCCCTGGGCCGACGAGGCCGGCGCGACGAGCAGGAGGAGCGTGGCGGCGATGCCGCGGGCGAGCGTTGCGACCGCTGTCATGGTCGGGGCGTTCTGGCACAGCGGGTCGGCGCGCGGAACCGCAAATCGAGCGAGCGCTTGCACTCGCCGCCGCGCCGCGTTTAAGCGGGACCCCTGCGGAGGGGTGGCCGAGTGGTTTAAGGCAGCGGTCTTGAAAACCGCCGTGGGTTCACGCTCACCGTGGGTTCGAATCCCACCCTCTCCGCCACTGCGCCGGCATCTCCTACTCAGACGCCGCCGTACCCCGTTGGCCGAAGTGGGTAGCCCGGGCTCCTTTGTTTCGCCTGACAGCCGTCGACTATCAGCACCGAGCTATTAAGCTCTGCTGATGATTAGACGTGCACTGTTCGGCTGGATCGGCGGTTTCCTAGCCGCGATCGTCGGAACGAACCGTTCGGTCCCGGGCGATGGGCAATCCAGCTATCCACCCCCGATGTCGCCCGAGCAACGCGCCGAATGGGACCGGTTTCGGGCGCGAGCGCTCGCCGCGCTGCCCTATCCACGTGTCTCCGTACCCGGTGAGCGCGTGCTCGCGGAATGGGAGCGCCTTCGGAAGGCCGTGGCTGGCCTGTGATCATCGGCGATGATGAACAGCTCGACGCGATCGCCGAGCAATACTCATCACAGGATCAGGCAGTGTTCCCGTGGGCGCCGCCCGGCGTGGCTTCTCCTTTCGGCAACGCGCGCGCTCCCACGCCGGCCGCGATCTTGGCCGAGGCAGCGACGCTCACCTTCCCTGCGAGTTTAGCGCGATGGTCCGGCACCGATCCCGATCTTCCTGAGCCGCCACTCGGTGAATGGCCGATGCGAAGTGCGGTGGAGGAGACTGGACTGACGGTGGCGAGCGACGTTCTGTCCGGCAGGTTTTTCCGGCTAGTCCACATCCTATTGATACCGACCACGCATAGTTGGGAAGTACCGGCCTACTTGCGCTGGGGAGATTGGAATGGCTGCCCGCCGCCGGCCCAACATGTTGCGGCACTCAGGCATTGGCACGAGCGTTTCGGTGTCGAACTGGTCGGGATGGATCGTGACACGCTGAACCTGCGAGCGACTCGCCGCCCGGCAGATCGCGAGGCGGCATTGGCCTTGGCGCACGAGCAATATCGCTACTGCCAGGACATCATTGACCAAGGCGTCGGCAGCTTGTCAGAGCTGGCAGCATTGTTGATGAACAAAGACTGGTGGTTTTTCTGGTGGGATTAGATCCAAGATCGTATGCACGATACTTGAATTGACTTACCTTATACTCTGAAAATCCATCGTCTATTAGCGCGCAGTTTTGCTGGGGGTGAAGAGGGCGGCGAACAGGAAAACGTCGGCCGTATTCAACACGGGACCCACAAGATCAACGGCGCCTGCCGACAGGTTCCCCGAACGCGTCGAGGCCGGATCATCGCTTACTCGGCTCCCGCGAGCGCTAGGTCGATCAGCGATGGCGCGCCCGGAACGATTCGAACGTCCGACCCTCAGATTCGTAGTCTGATGCTCTATCCAGCTGAGCTACGGGCGCATCGCGGCACGGCATCGGCCGTCCGTCTACCCCACCCTGCGGTGGGCATCCATTGGCGCGCCCGGAACGATTCGAACGTCCGACCCTCAGATTCGTAGTCTGATGCTCTATCCAGCTGAGCTACGGGCGCGCAATGGAGCGGCGCTGTTAGACGCCGCCGCGCGGGGGCGCAAGAGCGTTGCGGTAAGTTTTTCGCGCCTCTACGCAGATCGCATGCCACGCCCCCCGCGCGCCCGCGCGCCGCTCGCCCTTCTCCCTCCCGCGCTCGCGATCGCGGCCTCGCTCGCGGGGTGCAGCGCCGACATGAGCGGCTATCCCTCGCTCGCGCCGCGGCCGGTCGAGAGACTGGGCTTCGAGGAACCCGCGACGCCGCCCCCCGTCCCGGTCGCCGCCGACCCGGCGCTCGACGCGCGGCTCGCCGAGATCGCCGCCGCGCGCGCCGCCGCCGCGCGCGACTTCGACGCCGCGGTCGAGCGCGCCGCCGCGCGCGCCGCCGCGGCGCGCGGCGCCGCCGCCGGGAGCGAGCGCTGGCTCGACGCGCAGACCGCGATCGCCGAACTCGACTCGCTGCGCTCGACCCACGCCGACTCGGTCGGCCAGCTGGAGGAGCTGTCGGCGACGCGCGCGCAGGCGCTGCAGCCCGCCTATCCCGCGCTCGAGCGGGCGCTGGAGGCGGCGCGCGCCACCGCGACGGCGCAGACCGCGCGCATCGACTCGCTCGCGGCCTCGCTGCCGAGCGGCTGAGCCGGGCGCGGCCGCCGCTTGACGGTGACGCGGATCACGCCAGGATCGAGCGCCTGGCTCGGAGGTGTGAGATGATCGTACCCGAAGGATTCGCGGCCGTGACCCCGTATCTCTTCGCCGAGGGGGCGAGCGGCTACGTCGACTTTCTCGTGGCCGCGTTCGGCGCGCGCGAGGTCGGGCGCAGCGTCGCGCCGGACGGCAGCATCGCCAACTGCCAGCTCCGCGTCGACACCGCGACGATCATGGTCAGCGAGGCGTCGGCGGCATTCCCGGCGAGCCGCGCCGCGCTGTACCTCTACGTCGCCGACGCGGACGCCGCGATGGCGCAGGCCGAACGCGCCGGCGCCGAGCGGATCATGGCGGTCGCCGACATGCCCTACGGCGATCGGCAGGGCGGCGTGCGCGACCCGGCCGGCACCATCTGGTGGGTGTCGCAGCGCCTGAGCGACGCGCCCTATTTCTGACTGGCGGGGACTCCCGCTCCCCCGCCTGAGCGCACCGCCGTCGCCGCGTCAGAACCGGAGCAGCGGCAGGATCGTGGCATAGTCGTCGCTCCAGGGCGCGAAACCGGGGCGCCGCCGCAGCGCGTGCCAGTCGCCGTCGTCGCCCGCCAGCAGCGCCTGGGTCCAGGGGTCGCGCGTCAGCACGATCCAGGACGAGGGAACGGCCTCCTCCTCGCCCGCGACCGGGACATGGTCGAGGATCAGCGCGCGCCAGCCGCCCGCGCGCGCCGCCGCGGCGACTACCGGGCCCAGGTTCACGAAGCGGTTGGAGATATGCACCGCGAGCACGCCGTGACGCGCCAGCACGCGCGCGTAGACCGCGAACGCCTCGACCGTCAGCAGGTGCATCGGCACCGCGTCCGAGGAGAAAGCGTCCAGCGCGAGCAGGTCGAGGCTGGCGGGCGCGGCGCGCTCGAGCGACACGCGCGCGTCGCCGAGTTCGACCGCCGCGCCGGGCGCGCAGTCGGCGAGGAAGGTGAAGCGACGCCGCGCGCTGAGCTCGGCCATCGCCGGATCGATCTCGTAGAAGCGCCAGCGCTGCCCGGGGCGCGCGTAGCAGGCGAGCGTCCCCGTCCCGAGCCCGACGACGCCGACCCGCGCATGCTCGCCGAACAGCAGCGGCGCGGCACGCAGCGCGCGGCCGACGCCGCTCTCGGGCGTGTAATAGGTCGTCGGCACGCGCTCGCGCGCGGGCGTGCCGGTGAGCTGGACGCCGTGGAGCGTGGTGCCATGGACGAGCGTGCGCCGCCGCGGCTCCTCCACCAGCGTGTAGACCCCGAAGTAGCTGCGCAGCCGCGCCCCCGGCTCGAGCGAGAGCGACAGCGAGCGGAAGCCGCCGAACAGCAGCAGGGCGCTCGCCAGCACCATCAGATAGGGCGGACGCGCGCCGAGCGTGACCAGCCCGACCGCGGCGATCACCGCGAAGGTCGCGCCGGTGTGGCGCACCGTGCGCAGGCCGCCCGCCTCATGCGCGAACACGCCCGCGACGACCGCCAGCGCGAGCGCGATCACGGCGACGGCCGCCCAGCGCGCCCCGCGCCGCGCCCACAGCACGCGCAGCGCGGCGGCGAGCGGCTCCTGCGGCACCAGCGCGCCCGCGGCGAGGATCAGGATCGGATATTCCCACGTCCAGTCGAACAGGATCGGCGCGACCAGCCCCGCGAACACGCCGCCCAGCGCGCCGCCGACCGCCATCGCCAGGTAGAAGCCGGTCAGTCGTGCCGGCTCGGGGCGCAGCCGGTACAGCCGCGCGTGCAGCGCGACCGAGATCATGAAGAGCAGCAGCAGCGCCATCAGCGTGCTCGCGGTCGCCATGTCGGCGAAGCCGCCCATCATGATGCCGCCGAACAGCAGGATCGTCACCGGCGCCGCGCGCGTCAGCGTGTCGGCGAGCCAGCGTCGCGCCGCGAAGGCGATCGAGAAGCTTAGCAGGTACAGCGCCAGCGGGATCACCCACAGCAGCGGCATCGCCACCAGGTCGGTGCTGATGAAGGTCGACGTCGCGAGCATCATGCCCGAGGGCACCAGGCCGAGGATCACCCACAGCAGCACGCGCGACCGCGGCGGCGGCGGCGCGCTCGGGGCGACGTCGGCGGCGGAGGTCGCGCGCGGCGGCAGCCGGGTCGCGCACAGCAGCACCAGCGCGAGCAGCAGCAGATACCCCCCGCTCCACAGCCAGCGCTGCTGGGTCACCGGCAGCAGCGGCTCGACCAGCAGCGGGAAGGCGATCAGCCCCGCGAAGCTGCCGAGGTTCGAGGCGGCGTAGAGCGGGTACGGGTCGGTGCCCGGCCGCGCCAGCTCGTACCAGCGCTGCATCAGCGGCGCCTGCGACGACACCGCGAAGAACAGCGGCCCGATCGAGAGTGCGAACAGATAGGGCACCCACAGCGCCGGCTCGGCGCCCGCGGGCAGCGCGCGGTCGCTCAGCCCGATCGGCAGGAAGGCGCAGGCGACGAGGAGCAGCGCGAGGTGGATCGCGCGCTGCCGCCGCGGCGCCAGCCGGCCGAGCCAATGCGCGTAGCCGTAGCCGCCGAGCAGCAGCGCCTGGTAGACCAGCATCGCCGAGTTCCACACCGCCGGGGCGCCGCCGAGCCGCGGCAGCGCCAGCCGCGCGATCATCGGCTGCACCAGGAACAGCAGGAACGAGCCCGTCAGCATGGTCGCGACGAACAGCGGCGCCACGCCGCCGCGCCGCGCCCGCGGCTCAGCCACGCGTCGGCCGCGCGATGCGATAGAGCAGGTGGCGCCGCAGCGGGTCGCCCGCCTCCAGCTCGGGATGGTCGAAGTCGCCGCCGATCACCCGCGTCATGCCCAGCCGCTCCATCAGCAGGCGGCTGCGCGTGTTGCCGGGCACCGTGACCGCCGCGATCGTCGGCACGTCGAGATGCTCCCACGCCCATTCGAGGCAGGCGGTGGCCGCCTCATGCGCATAGCCCCTGCCCCAGTGCGCGCGGCCGAGCCGCCAGCCGATCTCGACCTCGCCCGCGATCGGGCGCGGCAGCGGCAGCAGCCCGCACAGGCCGATGAAAGTGCGATCGGCGCGTCGCTCCACCGCCCAGAAGCAATGGCCGTAGCGCGCCTGCGCCGCCGCCATGCGCCGCCACGCGCGGCGGCTCTCGCGCCGCGTCTCGGACGGGCCGATATGGCGCATCACCTCGGCGTCCTGCGCCATCGCGTGGAAGGACTCGACGTCCTCGGCGCGCCAGCCGCGCAGCGTCAGCCGCTCGGTCTCGATCATCGCGCGCGGTCGATCGCGTAGGTCACCGTGGCGCGGCGCGGGTCGTCGGCGGCGAAGTCGGGATGGTCGAAGTCGCCGTCGGCGAGCCGGCGCAGGCCGAGCCGCGCCATCAGCCGCCGGCTCGCCGCGTTGCCCGCCGCGGTGATCGCGACGACGCGCGGCTCGGTGCGGTGCGCCCAGGCCCAGTCGAGCCACGCCGCGGCGGCCTCGTGCGCATAGCCCCTGCCCCAGGCGGCGTGCGCGAGCATCCAGCCGATCTCGAGCTCGCCGCGGATCGGCGTGGTCGGGGCGCCCGGCTTGAGCCCGCAGAAGCCGATTGCGTCGCCCGCGTCGCGCCGCTCCACCACGCAGAAGCCGACGCCGTCGTCGGCGCGGTAGCCGGCGTGGCGCGCGATCGCGGCGTCGCTCGCGGCCGCGTCCTTCACCGGGCCGAGGTCCGCCATCACGCGCGGGTCGGCCCACATCGCGTGGAGCGCGGCGCGGTCGCGCGGCTCGGCGGGGCGCAGGATCAGGCGCTCGGTGACGATCACGCGCCGAGCAGCCGCGCCGCGTGCACCGCGTGATAGGTGAGCACGCCGGCGCAGCCCGCGCGCTTGAAGGCCAGCAGCGTCTCCAGCACCATCGCGTCGCGATCCGCCGCGCCGGCGGCCACCGCCGCCTCGATCATCGCGTACTCGCCCGACACCTGATAGGCGAACACCGGCACCGCGAAGGCGTCCTTCACCGCGCGGACGATGTCGAGGTACGGCAGGCCCGGCTTGACCATCACGCTGTCGGCGCCCTCGGCGAGGTCGAGCGCGACCTCGCGCAGCGCCTCCTCGCGGTTGGACGGGTCCATCTGATAGGTGGTCTTGTCGCCCTTGAGCAGGCCGCGCGTGCCGACCGCGTCGCGGAACGGGCCGTAATAGGCCGAGGCATATTTCGCCGCATAGGCCATGATCTGGACGTTGACGTGCGAGTCCCGCTCCAGCGCCGCGCGGATCGCGCCGACCCGGCCGTCCATCATGTCGCTCGGCGCGATGATGTCGGCGCCGGCGCGCGCCTGGTTGAGGCTCTGCCCGACCAGCAGCTCGACCGTGTCGTCGTTGCGGACATAGCCCGCCGTGTCGATCACCCCGTCGTGGCCGTGCGCGGTATAAGGGTCGAGCGCGACGTCGGTGAGGATGCCGATGTCGGGCACCGCGTCCTTGATCGCGCGGGTGGCGCGGCAGATCAGATTGTCGGGGTTGAGTGCCTCGGCACCGTCGTCGCTGCGGCGGTCGCGCGGCGTGTTGGGGAAGAGCGCGAGGCACGGGATGCCGAGGTCGTGCGCCTCGCGCGCGCGCGCCACCGCGAGATCGATCGACCAGCGCGACACGCCCGGCAGCGTCGCGATCGGCTCCTCGAGCTGCTCGCCGTCCGTCACGAACATCGGCCAGATCAGGTCGGCCGGGGTGAGGATATGCTCGGCGTGGAGGCGGCGGCTCCAGCCGGCGGCGCGGGTGCGGCGCAGGCGCAGCGCGGGATAGGCAGCGTGCATGCCAGCGGCTTTCCCGCAATCGGACGCGCCATGCAAGCGTTACGGCAGCGGAACTGCCGCTCGCGCGTTAGCCGGCGCATGAGAGAGATCCGCTCCGCCGCGCTCGTCGTCAACGCCAAGTCGCGGCGCGGGCGCAAGCTGTTCCGCCGCGCCTGTCGGCGGCTGCGCGAGCTGCCGTTCAAGGTCGAGCCGCACGCGGTCAAGGACCCGAAGCACCTCGACCGCACCGTGCGCAAGGCGCTGGAGAAGAAACCCGACCTCCTCATCCTCGGCGGCGGCGACGGCACCATCAGCGGGCTGGTCGACCTGATGGTCGGGCACGACGTCGTGCTCGGCGTGCTGCCGCTCGGCACCGCCAACAGCTTCGCGCGCACGCTGGGGCTCCCGCTCGACATCGACGGCGCGATCGAGGTGTTCCGCACCGGCGCGCCGCGGCGGATCGACCTCGGCATGATCGACGACGATTATTTCGCCAACTGCGCCGCGATGGGGCTGAGCCCGCAGATCGCCGAGACGGTGCCGCACCGGCTCAAGAAGGTGGCGGGGCGGCTCGGCTATCTCGGCTGGGCGGGCTATCAGCTGACCCGCTTCCGGCCGTTCACGCTCTACGTCGACGCGGGTGACGGCAAGGGCGAGCAGAAGCTCAAGGCGGTCGAGGTGCGGATCTCCAACGGCCCCTATCACGGCGGCACCTGGCTGGTGGACGAGGCCGCGGTCGACTCGGGCAAGATCGTCGTCCAGGTGGTGAAGGGCCATTACAAGCGCCGGCTGGTGACCAACTGGGCGGCGAGCTGGCTCGGCCGCGACGAGCGCCACCACGAGGTCGTGACCTTCTCGGGCACGTCGATCCGGGTGAGGAGCGACCCGCCGCTGCCGATCTCGATCGACGGCGAGGTGCTGGCGCACACGCCGGTCACCGCGCATGTCGCCGCCGGCGTGATCGAGGTGATGGCGCCGCGGGGGTGAGCGCTGGAGTTTGAGGGAGCCTGCGGCATGCCAATCCTCCCCGGCACGGGGAGGGGGGCTGCGCCCAGGCGCGGTGGAGGGGGGCCTCCACCAACGCTGCGCTTCGTGGCCAGCCCCCTCCACCACCGCGCTGGCGCGCGGCGGTCCCCCTCCCCGCCGAGCGGGGAGGATCGTGCCCTCCCCCACACCGCAGGGTCGACTTCGCCCGCGCCGCCCCCTAGATCGCGCGCCATGTCCGCCGTTCCCCAGCCCGAGGTCGTGACGCTCGGCTGCCGCCTCAACATCGCCGAGAGCGAGGCGATCCGCCAGCTCGCCGGTGCACGCGTGGCGGTGGTGAACGGCTGCGGCGTCACGAACCAGGCGATGCGTGACACGCGCGCGGCGGTGCGCCGGCTGCGGCGCCGCCGGCCCGACGCGGAGCTCGTCGTCACCGGCTGCGCCGCCGAGATGGACCGCGCCGGCTTCGCCGCCATGCCCGAGGTTGACCGCCTCGTGCCGAACGCCGCCAAGCTGCTGCCGACGAGCTGGGGCGCGCGCGGCAACGCGCCCCGCCCGCGCGCGCAGACCCGCGCCTTCGTCGGCGTGCAGAACGGCTGCGACCACGCCTGCACCTTCTGCGCCATCCCGCAGGGGCGCGGCGCGAGCCGCAGCGACGCGATCGCCGAGATCGTGCCCAGCGTCGCGGCGTTGGTCGAGGCGGGGCAGCGCGAGGTGGTGCTGAGCGGGGTCGACCTCGCCAGCTACGACGACCGCGGCGCGGGCCTCGCCGCGCTGATCGAGCGGCTGCTCGCGGGCGTGCCCGGGCTGGAGCGAGTCCGCCTCTCCTCGCTCGACCCGCACGTGATCGACGACGCGCTGTTCGCGCTGCTCACCCGGGAGCCGCGGGTCATGCCGCACGTCCACCTCTCGCTCCAGGCGGGCGACGACCTGATCCTCAAGCGCATGCGCCGGCGCCACCGCCGCGCCGGGGCGCTGGCGCTGGTCGAGCGGCTGCGCGCGGCGCGACCCGAGCTGGCGATCGGGGCCGACCTGATCGCGGGTTTCCCGACCGAGGACGAGGCGATGTTCGCCAACACGCTCGCGCTGATCGAGCAGGCCGACATCACCCACGCGCACGTCTTCCCCTACTCGCCGCGCGCGGGCACGCCGGCCGCGCGCATGCCGCAGGTCGAGCCCGAGGTGGCGCGCGCCCGCGCCGCGACGCTGCGCGCCGCCTCGGCCGCGCGGCTCGCGCGCCGGCTGGCGGCGCAGGTCGGCACGGTGCGGCGCGTGCTGGTCGAGCGCCCCGGCGACCGTGGCCACGCCCCCGATTTCAGCGCGGTCCGCCTCGCCGCCCCCCTCCCCATCGGCAGCGTGCACGACGTCACGATCGTCGCCGCCGCGCCCGACCATCTCACCGGAACGATCGCATGAGCACGAGCTGGCACGACAAGCTGCTGGGCGGCTTCCGCCGCACCTCCGACCGGCTGGTCGGCAATCTCGCCGGTCTCGGCGGCGCGCGGCTCGAGGAGCACACGCTCGACGAGGTCGAGGAGGCGCTGATCGGCTCCGACCTCGGCCCCGAGACCGCGGGCCGGGTCCGCGCGCGGCTCGCCGAGGGCACGTTCGAGCGCAACATGGAGGAGCTCGGCATCCGCCTCGTCGTCGCCGAGGAGGTGGAGAAGGTGCTGGCGCAGGTGGCCAAGCCGCTCGGCATCGACGCTTTCCCGCGCCCGCAGGTGGTGCTGGTGATCGGCGTCAACGGCTCGGGCAAGACCACCACCATCGCCAAGCTGGCGCATTTGTTCCTCGAGCAGGACTATCAGGTGATGCTCGCCGCGGGCGACACCTTCCGCGCCGCCGCGATCGGCCAGCTGCGCACCTGGGCCGAGCGGATCGGCGTGCCGATCGTCACCGGGCCCGAGGGCGGCGACGCCGCCGGGATCGTGTGGGACGCGGTGAAGAAGGCGACCGAGATCGGCACCGACGTGCTGATCGTCGACACCGCCGGCCGGCTGCAGAACAAGCGCGAGCTGATGGACGAGCTCGCCAAGATCCGCCGCGTGCTCGGCCGGCTCAACCCCGCCGCGCCGCACGACGTGCTGCTGGTGCTCGACGCCACCACCGGGCAGAACGCGCTCAACCAGATCGAGGTGTTCAAGGAGGTGGCGGGGGTCACCGGGCTCGTCATGACCAAGCTCGACGGCACCGCGCGCGGCGGCGTGCTGGTGGCGGCGGCGGAGCGCTACGGCCTGCCGATCCACGCCATCGGGGTCGGCGAGCAGATGGACGATCTGCGCCCGTTCGACGCGCGCGAGGTCAGCCGCATCATCGCCGGGGTCGACACGGGGCCGCGCAAGTGAGCGCGACGCCGAAGGAGTCCGCGGGCGCGCGGGCGCTAGTCGATTACGGCCCGCTCGCGGTGTTCTTCGCGGTCAACTTCCTGCTGCCGGGCGAGAGCGCGCGGCGGATCGTCGGCGCGCTCACGCCCGCTCTGTCGGATCTGACGAAGGTCGAGGCGCTGCTGCTCGCGCGCGTGATCGTCGCCACCGCCGCCTTCGTGCTGGCGAGCGTCGTCGCGCTGGTGATCGCCAAGGCGAAGCTCGGCCGCGTGCCGCCGATGCTGCTGATCTCGGCCGGGCTGGTGATCGTGTTCGGCGGGCTGACGATGTATTTCCGCGACCCGCGCTTCATCCAGACCAAGCCGACGATCGTCTACGCGCTGCTCGCCGCGACATTGGGCTTCGGCGCCGCGACGGGGCGGCCGCTGCTGCAGCAGCTGATGGGGTCGAGCTACCCCGGGCTGAGCGAGCGCGGCTGGCACCGGCTCACGCTCAACTGGGTGTGGTTCTTCGTCGCCATGGCCTTCGCCAACGAGGCGGTGTGGCGCGGCGCCGCCGCGCTATACGGCGCGCAGCGCGGCTGGGACCTGTGGGCGATCTACAAGGTATGGGTGGTGATCCCGGCGACGATGCTGTTCGCGGTGGCCAACGTGCCGATGCTGATGCGCCACGGGCTGAACCTGGGCGACGAGGCGCCGCCGTTGCCGCCCGAGGGCTGAGCGCCGCGCGACGACGACGAGGATCGAGGAGAGAGAACGAGCGATGAGCGAGACGCTTCACCCCGCGCCGGCGGGCACGCCCGAGAGCATCGACCGCGCCGGCTACGAGGAGGCCTACCGCCGCTCGGTCGCCGATCCCGAGGGCTATTGGCGCGACGAGGCGGGGCGGCTCGACTGGATCACCCCCTTCACCCAGGTGAAGGACACCTCGTTCGACGAGGCGGACTTCCGCATCCGCTGGTACGCCGACGGCCAGCTCAACGTCTCGGTCAACTGCGTCGACCGCCACCTCGCGACGCGCGGCGACCAGGTCGCGATCGTGTGGGAGGGCGACGAGCCCGGCGAGACTCGGGAGCTCACCTATCGCGAGCTCCACCGCGACATGTGCCGCTTCGCCAACGTGCTCAAGTCGCTCGGCGTGCGCCGCGGTGACCGGGTGACGCTCTACCTGCCGATGATCGCCGAGGCGGCCGCGGCGATGCTGGCCTGCACGCGGATCGGCGCGATCCACTCGATCGTGTTCGGCGGCTTCTCCCCCGACAGCCTCGCCAACCGGATCCAGGACTGCGACTCCCGGATCGTCATCACCGCCGACGAGGGCTGCCGCGGCGGCAAGCGCATCCCGCTCAAGGCGAACGTCGACCGGGCGGTGGCGCACTGCCCGGGGGTGGAGCACGTGCTGGTGATCCGCCGCACCGGCGGCGACGTGGCGATGACCGAGGGCCGCGACGTCTGGCTCCACGACGCGCTGGAGGGCGTGGAGGACGACTGCACGCCCGAGCCGATGGGCGCCGAGGACCCGCTCTTCATCCTCTACACCTCGGGCTCGACCGGCAAGCCCAAGGGCGTGCTCCACACCACGGGCGGCTATCTCGTCTGGGTCGCGAAGACCTTCAGGGAGGTGTTCGACTATCGCGACGGCGAGGTGTTCTGGTGCACCGCCGACATCGGCTGGGTCACCGGGCACAGCTATGTGGTCTACGGCCCGCTCGCCAACGGCGCCACCACGGTGATGTTCGACGGCGTGCCCAACTATCCGGACCACGGCCGGCTATGGGAGACGGTCGACCGGCTCGGCGTCAACGTGCTCTACACCGCGCCGACCGCGATCCGCGCGCTGATGCGCGAGGGGGACCAGTGGGTCACGCGCCACAGCCGCGCCTCGCTGCGGCTGCTCGGCAGCGTCGGCGAGCCGATCAACCCCGAGGCGTGGAACTGGTATTATCGCGTCGTCGGCGACTCGCGCTGCCCCGTGGTGGACACGTGGTGGCAGACCGAGACGGGCGGCATCCTGATCTCGCCTCTGCCCTATGCCACCGACCTCAAGCCCGGTTCGGCGACCTTGCCGCTGCCCGGCGTCCAGCCGCAGATCGTCGACGCGGAGGGTCAGGTGCTCGAGGGCGCGACCGAGGGCAACCTCTGCCTGGTCGACAGCTGGCCGGGGCAGATGCGCACCGTGTGGAACGACCACGAGCGCTTCTTCCAGACCTATTTCACCACCTACCCCGGCCGGTATTTCACCGGCGACGGCTGCCGCCGCGACGCCGACGGTTACTATTGGATTACCGGGCGGGTCGACGACGTCATCAACGTGAGCGGCCATCGCATGGGCACCGCCGAGGTGGAGAGCGCGCTCGTGGCGCACGCGAGCGTCGCCGAGGCGGCGGTGGTAGGCATGCCGCACGAGGTGAAGGGCCAGGGGATCTACGCCTTCGTCACGCTCAACGCCGGCGAGGAACCGTCGGACGATCTGCGCGCGGCGCTGCGGCAATGGGTGCGCGAGGAGATCGGCCCGATCGCCTCGCCCGACACGCTCCAGTTCGCGCCGGGCCTGCCGAAGACCCGGTCGGGCAAGATCATGCGTCGCATCCTGCGCAAGATCGCGGAGAACGACCTCGGCGCGCTGGGCGACACCTCGACCCTGGCCGACCCGTCGGTGGTCGACGCGCTGGTGGCGGATCGGGTGGGGTGAGGCGGGCAGATGCTCCCCGTCACGGGGAGGGGAGCGGCGACGCGCGGCGTCGGGGTGGAGGGGGTTCACCGCGAGCGAGCCGGGGCGCGGGAGGAGAGCCCCCTCACCAGACCTCGGCTGCTCCCCGTCCGATGCCGGGGAAGACGGTTGTCAGACTCGCTCGGCGCGCAGACGCGACCGCCCGGAAGAGGGTCGCGGAGAAAGGCTCAGTGCGCCCGCTCCCCGCCACCGCTCCCGAGCCACGCGCGCAACAGCGCGCTCACCCGCTCGGGCTCCTCGAGCGCGGGCATGTGACCGCAGTCGGGTAGCACGTGGAGCGTCGCGCCGGGGATCGCCGCCGCCAGCTCGCGCGCGTGCTCGACCGGGGTGATCCGGTCGCCCTCGCCGACCACCACCAGCGTCTCCACCGCGATCCGCGGCAGCGCCGCGACGCCGTCGGGGCGGCACATGATCGCGTGCTGCTGGCGCAGGAAGGCCTGCTTGCCGACGCGCTGCGCCATCGCGCGCATCGCGTCGCCGACGCCGTCGTCGACGTGGGTCGGGTGGACCAGCTCGCCGAGCAGCTTGCGGGTCACGCCGACGAAGGCGCCGCGGCGCAGCGAGTCGATCCCCGCCTGGCGCTGCGCGGTGCGCGCCGGCGTGTCGCCGCGCGCGCTGGTGTCGATCAGCGCGAGCCGGCGGACCCGCTCGGGCGCCTGGCGCATGATCTCGAGCGCGACATAGCCGCCCATCGACAGCGCCGCGAGCGAGAACAGCGGCGGCGCCACCGCGAGGACGCGGCGCGCCATCGCCTCGACCGTGTCGTCGAGCGTCAGGTCCGCGACCATCGGCGAGGCGACGTCGGCGAGCGCCTCGACCTGATACCGCCAGAGCGCCTGGTCGCACAGGAGACCGGGCAGCAGCACCAGCGGCTCATACGCGGCCGGTGCGGGTGCGACGGGCCGTCGCGTCCCCGCCCCGCTCGCCGCCCACCCCAGATCGATCGCCGCCGTCGCCATCGCGCACCTCCGTCACGACGGATATGCGGCTTGCACCGGTCATATGTCCAATACATGCTACACGCGATCTCAATAGCCAGGAGCGATGATGGAGCTGCGCCACCTCCGCTATTTCCTCGCGGTCGCCGAGGAGCGGCACTTCACCCGCGCGGCACGCCGGCTCGGCATCGCGCAGCCGGCGCTCAGCCAGCAGATCAAGGACCTGGAGCGCGAGATCGGCGCCGCGCTGTTCCACCGGGTACCCCATGGCGCCGAGCTGACCGCCGCCGGGGCGAGCTTCCTCGATCGCGTGCGGGCGGTGCCGCGGCTCGTCGCCGACGCCGTCGAGGAGGCGCGCCGCGCCGCGCGCGGGGAGATCGGCTCGCTGCGGCTCGGCTTCACCGGCTCGGCGGCGTTCAACCAGCGCGTGCCCGCCGCGATCCGCACCTTCCGCCGCGCCTTCCCCGCGGTCGAGCTGACACTGCGCGAGGCGAACTCCAACGCGCTGGTCGACTGGCTGCGCGAGGGCGCGCTCGACCTCGCCTTCCTCCGCCCCGAGGGGATCGCGCGCGACGGGCTGACGCTCCATCCGATCGCGGCGGAGCCACTGATCGCCGCGCTCGCCGCGAGCCGGATGCCGCACGCGGCGCCGATCCGGCTGGCCGAGCTGGCCGAGGATTCATTCGTGATGACCCCGCGCGCGCTCGGGCCGACGCTGTACGACGCCACCGTGGCGGCGTGCCGCGAGGCGGGCTTCGAGCCTCTGCCCGGCCAGTCCGCGCCGCAGGTCGCCTCGGTGCTGGCGCTGGTGGCGGCCGAGCTGGGCGTGGCGCTGGTGCCCGCCTCGATGCGCGACACCCCGCTCAAGGGCGTGACCTACCACGACCTGCTCGACTCGAGCGCGCGTGCGTCGCTGGCGCTGGCGACGCGCCGCGATGAGCGCTCGCCCGCGGTGGCGGCGTTCGTCGCGGAGGCGCGGCGCGGCCTTGAGGGGGAGATCGAGAAGGCTTCCGAGGCGGCGATCGAGAAGACGGCCGAGGATTAAGGCGAGGGCGCGGCTGATGGAACGTTGCGAGTGCCTCCGCCGCGGTCTCCCGCGGACCACCGATCTACCCGTGAAAGTCTGATCCGTCCCATCGATCCGTGCTCCGGCGAACGCCGGAGCCCAGGGCCGCTCGCGTGACGCTCGCGGTTCTGGGCTCCTGCGTCCGCGGGAGCGCCCGCTGGTTCACATCGATTGGATCAGCCTCTAGCGTCATCCTAACGGCGTCCCCGCTTCCGTTGCGCCTGGGAATGGGGGCGTCGCCGATCAGCCGGCGCCGGCACCGTCGCACCGTGGCGGCGGCGACGGCGCTGACATACCCGTCCCCACCATAGCTCGCCGCACGCCGAGGCGAAGGTACGGGAAGATGACCCGCGATCGCGCTCGCCCCACGGCGCTCCCTGAGACGCGTTCAGGACGACCCCGCGGGGTGAGCGTCTCGTGCCAGCGACGATCGGTCCGCGAGCGACGGCGCCGCCACCGACCGCCCGGGCCATCTCTCACCAGTCCGCCAGCACCTGCCCCGCGCGAATCGTGTCGCCCAGCGCGAGCGCGCCGCGCAGCCGCGCCTCGCGCGGCAGGAACAGCAGGATGGTCGAGCCGTGCTCGAACCACCCCATCTCCTCGCCCTTCTCCAGCCGCGCGTCGCATGCCACGCGCGCGCTTCCCTGCTCGCGCAGCACCGTCTCGACGTCGAGGAAGCCCAGCCGGATGCTCGCCACCAGGATCGCCGCGACCGGCACCAGCAGCAGCCGTCGCCCGCCCGCGCTCGCCTCGATCACCGCGCGCTCGTTGCGGCAGAAGAGCTGCTCCACGCGCCGCAGCGCGATCGGGTTCACGTTCCAGCAGTCGCCCGAGAGATAGGTCACCGCCTCCACCGTGAGATCGGCCGGGGCGTGGAAGCGGTGGTACATCGCCGCGGTGAGCCGCAGCGTGACGTACCAGCCGTCGCGGAAACGCGCGACCAGCGCGGGATCGGGGACGAGATCACCGAGCCGATAGGGGAAGCCTTTGACCTGATAGACGCGATCGCCCTCGATCCGGCCGTGCGCGCCGAGGATCGCGTCGCACGGGCTCGCCAGCGTCGCGCGATCACGGTCATAGGCGCGCGCGCCGGGGCGCAGCCGGCGGATGAAGCCGTCGCGCAGCGAGCGGAACTCGGTGGTGGCGGCATCGGAGAGGTCGACGTCGGAGAAGAAGCGCCACGCCGCGAGCGCGGGTCGCGCCACGATCGGATGCTCCACCGCGGCGATGCGGCCCACCACGTTGGTCGCCCAGCGCCGCGGGATGCGGTTCGTCAGCAGGAAGTTGAGGTCCTCCTGCAGCAGCAGGCGGAGGAAAGCCGAGCGCATTGTCACACCTGCGTCATCGTGAGGGTCTGTGGAGAGGCATGCAGAAGAAGACATTCGTCGCGGTGGCCGGCGCGGTCGCCACCACCTTGTTCGCGGTCAGCAGGGGGCGCGAGCGGCTGCGCCTGTCGCGCGCCAAACATCCCTCGCTGGGCGGCCACGTCCGCATGGCCAAGCGCGTGGCGGGGCAGATCCCTTATTACAGCCACCCGGAGGAGCGCTTCTTCCGCGCCGACGGCTGCGACGACGCGGTCGCGACGCGGCGCCGCGACGGCTTCCGCCGGCTGAGCGAGCTCTACGCCGGGCGCTTCCCGAAGACGCTGGCGCTCACCGCCGAGACCCGCGCCGGCCTCTCCGACCTGCAGTTCACCGGGCGCTACCGCGTCCCCTTCCCCTTCGCCGAGGTGGTGCGCGCGCGATTGCCGACCGGCGCGTTCGTCGCGCGCACCGAGGGCGCGTGGCTGATCGACCTCGACGGGAACCGGCTGATCGACTGCACCGGCTCCTATGGCGTGAACCTGTTCGGCAACGACTTCTACAAGGAGACGCTGCGCGAGGCGGTCGCCACCGCCGAGCCGCTCGGCGCCTTGCTCGGCGCCTATCACCCGGTGGTGGCGGACAATGTCCGCCGGCTGCGCGCTCTGTCGGGGCACGACGAGGTGTCGTTCCACATGTCCGGCACCGAGGCGGTGATGCAGGCGGTGCGGCTGGCGCGCTATCACACCGGCCGGCGGCGGCTGGTGCGCTTCGCCGGCGCCTATCACGGCTGGTGGGGCGACGTGCAGCCCGGCATCGGCAACCCCGTCCCCGCCGACCACACGCTGACGCTCGCCGAGATGAGCGAGGAGACGCTGCGCGTGCTCGCGACGCGCAAGGACATCGCCTGCGTGCTGGTCAACCCGCTCCAGGCGCTCCACCCCAACGCGGGCGCCCCGTCGGACAGCCAGCTGGTCGACAGCGCGCGTCGCGCGGGCGCCGACCTCGACGGCTACGCGCGCTGGCTCCACCGCCTCGCCGAGACCTGCCGCGCCAACGATATCGTGCTGATCGCGGACGAGGTGTTCGTCGGCTTCCGGCTCGCGCCGGGCAGCCTGCTGCGTCGCGTGGGGGTCGAGCCCGACCTCATCACCTGGGGCAAGACTCTGGGGGGCGGGCTGCCCGTCGGCGTGCTCACCGGGCGCGCCGACCTGATGCGGCGCTGGCGCGACGACCGGCCGGTCGACATCTGCTTCGCGCGCGGCACCTTCAACGCGCATCCCTATGTGATGGCGGCGATGGATGCCTTCCTGCGCCGGCTCGAGACGCGCCCGGTGCAGGCGTTGTACGACGGGCTCGACGCCAAGTGGGACGCGCGCGCGGCGCAGCTCAACGACGCGCTCGCCGCCGAGGGGCTGCCCGTCTCGGTCGCCAACCTCTCGACGATCTGGACCGTGCTGTACGCGCGAC
The DNA here is from genome assembly GCF_019429525.1 of Sphingomonas folli. Classification (GTDB taxonomy): domain Bacteria; phylum Pseudomonadota; class Alphaproteobacteria; order Sphingomonadales; family Sphingomonadaceae; genus Sphingomonas; species Sphingomonas folii. The sequence goes on from NZ_JAHXZL010000002.1 coordinate 49,447, forward strand.
CGTCGCGCTACAATTGGATGCTGCAATATTACCTCCGCGCCGAGGGGCTGGCGCTGAGCTGGGTCGGCACCGGGCGACTGATCTTCAGCCTCGACGTGGACGAGGTGCTGTTCGACGAGATCGTCCGCCGCTTCGTCGCCGCCGCGCGCGCGATGCAGGCGGACGGCTGGTGGAGCGGCCCGGCGGCCAGCGACAAGCAGTTGCGGCGGATGGCGCTGCGCGAGTCGCTGCGGGCGCGGCTGGGAGGGTGACGCTTACTCCCCTTCCCTGCGGAGGGGAGCGGGATAAGGCGTCGCCCTCTCGTCGAGACCGACGTCCGGGGGGAGCGCCGCACCCTCTCCCCTCGAGGAGAGCGTGCGGCCTCGCTCATGCCGCGGCGTGATCCTCACTGCGCTCGCCCTTGAGCAGCCGCGCCGGCGCGGTGCGGTAGAGGCGGAAGTCGCTGAACGGATCGGTCACGATCTTGGTCGCCCAGACGATCCCGGTCTCCAGGTCGCGCTCGACCCACAGCTGGGTGACGCGGAACAGGATCGCCGCCACGCCGAAGAACAGCCAGCCGAAGCCGACGTGCCGCAGGAAGTCGAGCATCCCCTCGGGCCGCTCGAGCAGGCCGAACAGGGTGGGCTCGACCGCCAGCACGACCGGGATCGCCAGCCACAGCCCCATCAGCACATATTTGCGCGTGAGATTATAGCCGACCTTCACCTCTTCCTTATACTCGTGGCTGACCCCGTTCTCGTGGTCATAGTCCTTGGGCTCGAAGAAGAAGTGCCCGGCCTGGCGGCTCGTCATCGCGACGCCCCAGGCGAGCAGGCTGGCCAGCGCGGCGTCGACGAACAGCAGCGCGTACGCCACCAGGAAGGTGCAGGCGCTGACGAAGTGCAGGCTCTGGTTGACCAGATTGTGATGGTAGAAGCGGTGGTCGTCCCAGCGCTGCTCCTTGAGCTGCGCGCGGAAGCCGGGGTTGCCCTGCTCGTCCTCGAAGCGGAGCTTGCGGATCGTCGGCATCACTGGTCCTCCCGGTCGAGCTTGGCGATGCGCACCAGCGAGAAATGGCCGAGCGGCGGGATCTCGCGGCGCTCGATCAGCGCGACGTCGTCGCGCCCCGCGACCCAGTCGGCGTAGAGCGCGAACGGGAAGTCGGTGCGGAAGCCGAGGCGGCTCGTCACCGGCATCAGCGTCTTCTCGATCGTGCCGCGGACGCCCTTCTCGGCGCCGACGCGCGTGGTGATGACGATCTCGCCGCCCGGCCGGCAGACGCGCGCGAACTCGTCCAGCGCGCGGCCCGGGTTGGCGACCGCGCTGACGACATATTGCGCGACGACGACGTCGAACGATTCGTCGGCGAAGTCGAGCGCCTCGGCGTCCCCGACGCGGATCGCGTCGACGTTGTGGAGGTTCTGCCGGCGGACGCGCGCGCGCGCCTTGTCGAGCATGTCCTCGGAGATGTCCACGCCCGTGACCCGGCTGGTCCGCGCATAGCCCGGGAGCGAGATGCCGGTGCCGACCCCCACCTCGAGGATGCGGCCGCCGATCCGGTCGGCGGCGCGGATCGCGCTGGCGCGGCCCTGGCGGAAGACGGGCCCGAACACGAGGTCGTAGATCGGGGCCCAGCGATCATAGGCCTGGGCGACCCCGGCCGTCGTCATCACTGCTGTCATGTCAGCGCATTACCCTCGTTTGACCCGGCAAACGGGCCGCGGTGATGTCCGACCTCTCTCCACTGGTTGCGTGTCAGCTTGACGACGGATCGGTGACGAGCGCTGTCACCTCGCTGTTACCGAAGTGACATGGAGCACGCGCGGAAAGGGCGGCCCGTCGCCGGACCGCCCTCCTCGGGTTCGTTGATGACCGGTGTTCCTGCGCACGCAGGAACCCAGGGTCACGCGCGCGCAGATGTCCGCGATCGCGAACAGGCGCCACGCCGTCGGACGTCGCCGGCGCTGCCGTCCGCCGTGGCGACTCCTTGGATCGCTCACGCCATCCAAGGGCGCCCGCCGCTTAGCGCTTCGAGAACTGGAAGCTGCGACGCGCCTTGGCGCGGCCGTACTTCTTGCGCTCGACGACGCGGCTGTCGCGGGTCAGGAAGCCCGCCGCCTTCACCGGCGCGCGCAGCGTCGGCTCGTACTTGGTGATCGCCTGGCTGATGCCGTGCTTCACCGCGCCGGCCTGGCCCGAGAGCCCGCCACCCTTGACCGTGCAGATCACGTCATACTGGCCCTCGCGCTCGGTGATACCGAAGACCTGGTTGATGACGAGGCGCAGCGTCGGGCGCGCGAAATAGATCTCCTGGTCGCGGCCGTTGATCGTGATCTTGCCCGAGCCCGGCTTCAGCCAGACTCGCGCCACCGCGTCCTTGCGGCGCCCGGTGGCATAGGCGCGGCCCTGCTTGTCGAGCTCCTGCGCGCGCAGCGGGGCGCGCTGGACCGGCGCCTCGACGTCGCCCGCGAGATAGGCCTCGGCCGACGCGTCGGCGCCGTCCTGCTGGGTCTCGCGCTGCTCCTGAAGCGCCGCGCCGAGGTCGGAGAGGGACTGGCGGTTGTCGGACATTATGCGCCCACCTTGTTCTTGCGGTTCATGCCGGCGATGTCGAGCACCGCGGGGTTCTGCGCCTCGTGCGGGTGCTCGGCGCCCTTGTAGATGCGCAGGTTGCGCATCTGCTGGCGGCCCAGCGGGCCGCGCGGGATCATCCGCTCCACGGCCTTCTCGAGCACGCGCTCCGGGAAGCGACCCTCGAGCACCTTGGCCGCGGTGACGCCCTTGATGCCGCCGGCATAACCGGTGTGCTTGTAATAGACCTTGTCGCCCAGCTTGTTGCCGGTGAAGCGCACCTTGTCGGCGTTGATCACGATGACATTGTCACCGCAGTCGACGTGCGGGGTGAAGCTGGTCTTGTGCTTGCCGCGCAGCACGTTGGCGATCACCACCGCGGCGCGACCGACCACCAGGCCGTCGGCGTCGACGATGTGCCACTTCTTCTCCACCTCGTGCGGCTTGGCCGCCTTGGTGGTCTTCATCAGCGCCTTCATGGTGCCTGTGACCTCGTTTCGCGTTCGAATAGAAAAGACGCGCCGCCCCGCCGGGCGTGCGCGCCGATGCCGGTCCAATGCCGTCGTCGCGCGCGCAAGTCAAGGTTTCCGCGGGTTTGTCGACGGGTATCGAGATACCTTAGGTGTTCTCAGGCGCGGTTGCGGCTCACCGCATGCGCCGCCACCACGGCCGCGATCAGCAGCAGCGCGGCATTGGCCTGGTGCGCCACCGCTATCGGCAGCGCGACCCCGCTGAGCAGCGTGGCGACGCCGAGCGCCACCTGCGCCACCACCAGCAGCGTCACCGCGGCGGCGGCGCGATAGGCGCGCACGCCGCGCGCCCGGTGCGCCAGCAGCAGCAGCCCGGCCGCGGCGACGAAGGCGAACCAGCGGTGGATGAACTGCACCACGATCGGGTTGTCGACCGCGTTGCGCCAGGCCGGCGCCACCATCGGCGTCCCCGCGGGGAACATTGCGTCGCCCATCAGCGGCCAGCTCGCGAAGGCATAGCCGGCGTCCAGCCCCGCGGTGAAGGCGCCGAACACGATCTGCACCGCCAGCAGCGCGAGCGCGAGCGCGGGCAGCGCGCGCATCGGCGCGGGATGCGCCAGCGGGTTCTCGGCGAGCGCGGCGAGGTCGCGCGCGGTCCACACGATCCCCGCCAGGATGAACAACGCGGTGCCGAGATGCACCGCGAGCCGCACGTGGCTGACGTCGGTCCGGACCGACAGGCCCGAGGCGACCATCCACCAGCCGATCGCGCCCTGCAGCCCGCCGAGCGCCAGCAGCGCGCCGAGCCGCCAGCCATAGCCGCGCGGCACCTGTCGCCGCACCGCGAACCACAGCAGCGGCAGCGCGAAGGCCAGGCCGATCACGCGGCCGAGCAGGCGGTGCGCATATTCCCAGAAGAAGATCGCCTTGAAGCCGTCGAGCGTCATGCCGCGGTTGAGCTGCTGATACTCGGGGATGCGCTGGTAATTGGCGAACTCGGCCTGCCATTGCGCGGCGGTGAGCGGCGGGATCACGCCCGAGATCGGCTTCCACTCGGTGATCGACAGGCCGGACTCGGTCAGCCGCGTGACGCCGCCGACCACCACCATCGCCAGGATCAGCGCGGCGACGCAGTAGAGCCAGCGCGCGATCGCGCGCGGGCGGGTGCTGAGCGAGAAACCGGGGCTGGCCTGAAGCATGTCACCGCTTAGCAGAGGCGCGCGCGTCCGTCGACGCCGCCCCCGCCTGCCCCGCTCCCGCCTGCCCCGCCCCCGCCTGCCCCGCAGCTGCGGCCGCCTCGGCCGCCGCGCGCGCGGCGCGGCCCCAGGGCTCCTCGCGGAACCACTTGGTCACGACATATTTGGTGCCCTCCACCACCGCCATGCCCTCGTGCAGCGTGGCGGTGTTGGGGCTGCCGTCGGGGTTCATGTTATCCCAGGCGAGCAACATGCCCGGCCGGGGCGCGACGCGCAGCCCGCCCTGCGGGAACCAGGTCGCGCCGCCCTCCTCCACCTGGTTGAGGTAGATCATCGCGGTGAAGGTGCGCTGGCCGCCGTTCTCGCGCATCCGCGGCCAATAGCTCTCGCCCTCGTGGAAATAATCGTGGTGGGTGCGGAACAGCTGGCCCGGGGCGTAGCGCTGCCCCTGCATCGTCTCGCCGAACTCGGGCGCGATGCCGAGCAGCGCCGCGACCGATTCGTCGACCTGCCGGATACCGTCGGCGAAACGGTCCATGTCGCAGCTCTCGCTGGTGCGGTTCCTGGGGTCGCCGCGGTCGCTCAGCAGCGACGACGGGCGGCGGTTGGAGTCGATCACCTGGATCAGCCAGTCGCACCACGGCTGGTCGAGGAAGTCGAGGCAGCGCCACGCCGCGATCCGGTCGCTGGGCAGGCGCTGCATCCTGGGATCGGCGTCGAGCCTGGCGGCCACCGCCGCGCCGATCGCGGCGCGCGAGGCGGAGGGGCCGCCCGGGGGAAGGGTCGTCAGGGCCATGCCGAGTCCATCGCGCGGCGCGGGGCGGCGCGCAAGCCACCCGGCGCGCGCGTCCGGCTCACCAGAAGATGTCGTAGATCACGTCGACCACCTGCCCGCTGTCGACGTCGACCAGCAGCGCGTCGTCATAGTAGCGCACCCAGCGGTACGGGCCGTAGGCGTCGGGGAGGCGATACGACCAGGGATCGTCGATCCAATAGCTGCGCGCGAACAGGGTCGGCGCGATCCGCACGCCGATGCCGAAGCGCGTGTAGCCGGCGCCCCAGCCGTAGGGCGCGTAATAGCGCGGCAGGCGATAGGCGTAGCGGTTGCTGCTGCGATAGCCGCTGTAATCGTAGCGCCGGTCGCGCCGCCAGTCGCGGTCCCAGCGCGCGCGATCGTCGCGGCCGGCCCAGCCTCCGTCATAGCCGCGGTCGGCGCCGCCGCCCCAGGCATAAGCGCCGCGGTCGCGCCGCTGGCCCACGCCCTCGTCGCGCTCGCGCCGCTCCCAGGCGCCGTCGCGGCGCGCGCTGCGCCAGTCGCCGTCGGCGCGGGTGCGCTCGTCGTCGCGGCGATCCCAGCCCGGCGAACGGTCGCGCCCGCTGCGCCACTCCGCGCGCGACCGCTCGCCGTCGCCGCGGACCCGGCCCGGCACCGCGCCATAGCCCCAGCCGCCCGGTCGCGCGTCGGGGCGCGGCGCCGGCGGGGGTGGCGCGGGGACGCCGCGGTCGCCGCGGTCGCCGCGGTCGCCGCGGTCGGCGCGGTCGGCGCCGCGCCCGCCGTCGCCTCGATCACGTCGTGCCCATCCGCTCGTGTCGACATGCTCGGGCCGGTCGGGACGGTTCCAATCGCCGCGCGGCGGCTGCCCCGGCGCCGGGGCGGCCGGCGCGCGCGGTGCCTCACTGCGCGCCTCGACCCGCGCCTGCAGACGCGCGCGCATCGCGTCGCCCAGCGTGCCCTGCTGCGCCGACGCCGCCGGCACCAGCCCGGCGCCCGCCAGCAGTCCCACCACCAACGCCTTGATCATGACCATCACTCTCGCTCGCCGGCGCACCAGCCGGCCCCATCATGCGCACGGTCTAGCGCTGGATGGTAGAACGATCGCTGAACCGGCGAGTCAGCCGCGGGACAGCTCGGCGGGGGCGAGCAGCGCGGCGAGCCGCTCGATCAGCTGCGCGCGCGTGTACGGCTTGCGGATCACCTGCGGCGCGGGCACGCCGGCCAGCTCCTCGGCATCGGCATAGCCCGTCACGAACAGCACCGCCAGTCGCGGCCGGCGCTGGCGCGCGCGCCGCGCGAACTCCACCCCGGTCATCAGCGGCATCGCCACGTCCGCCACCACCGCCTCGATCGCGGGGTCGGCGTCGAGCGCCTCGAGCGCGGCGGCGCCGTCCGCCGCCTCGACCACGCGGCAGCCCGCGTCGCGCAGCGCGTCGGCGGTGATCTCGCGCACGCGGTCCTCGTCGTCGAGCACGAGCACGCGCCGCCCCGCGACCGAGCCGCCCCCGCCGCGCTCCTCGCCCTCCGCCGCCACGCTCGGCGCCGCCTCGGCGCGCGGGAGATAGACCGAGACCCGCGTCCCCTCGTTGGGCGCGGTGTCGATCCGCACGCCGCCGCCCGACTGTTTGGCGAAGCCGAACACCTGCGCCAGCCCCAGCCCCGAGCCCTTGCCCACCTCCTTGGTGGTGAAGAAGGGTTCGAACGCGCGCGCCAGCACCTCGGCGGTCATCCCCGTGCCGGTGTCGCTCACCGCGACTCGGACATAGTCGCCCGCGGACGGCTCCTCGGGCCGCACCGGCGCGCCGAGCGTGACGTTGGCGGTGCTCACCCGCAGCGTGCCGCCGCCGGGCATCGCGTCACGCGCGTTGATCGCCAGGTTGAGCAGGATGAGCTCGAGCTGGGTGGGATCGACCATCGCCGGCCAGGGCTGGTCGCACACCGCCGCCTCGATCGCGATCGAGCGCCCGAGCGTGCTCTCGAGCAGCGGGACCAGCCCGGTCACCGCGGCGTTGAGATCGACCACCTTGGCCTCGAGCCGCTGGCGGCGCGAGAAGGCCAGCAGCTGCGCGGTCAGCGTCGCGCCGCGCTCGGCCGCGGCGCGGACATGGTCGAGCTGCTCGAGCGCGCGCGGCGTCATCGCACCGCGCGCGGCGGCGCGCGACACCATCTCGACGTTGCCGAGCACCACGGTGAGCAGGTTGTTGAAGTCGTGCGCCACGCCCGAGGTGAGCTGGCCGATCGCCTCGAGCCGCTGGAGCTGGTGGAGCGTCTGCTCCACCTTCTCGCGCTCGGCGATCTGGCGGGTGAGCTCGGCGGTGCGCTCCTCCACCCGCGCCTCCAGCCGCTCGCCGGCGAGATGCGCCTCGGTGACGTCGATCGCGCAGCCGACATAGCCGAGGAACGTCTCGCCGAGGAAGCGCGGGCGCGCCTCGGCATGGACCCAGCGCTCGCCGCCCGCGCGCGTCAGCAGGCGATAGTCGCCGCTGAGCGGGTCGCGCGCGCGCTGCCGCTCGACCAGCCGCCGCGCGGCCGCCGCGCGCAGCTCGCTCGGCAGCAGCGAGAGCCAGCCCCCCGCCACCACGTCCTCGGGCGCGACGCCGAGGATCGCGCGGAAGCCCTCGCTGGCGAACGTCAGGTTCAGCTCCCCGTCGGTCAGCCACACCAGGGCGGGCAGGCTATCGGCGAGCATGCGGAAGCGCGCCTCGCTCTCGCGCAGCGCGTCGGCCTCGCGCTTCCTCGCGGTGACGTCGATCACCGTGCCGATCGCGCGGACGCAGCGCTCGCCCTCGAACAGTCCGCGCCCGCGCACCGCGAGCCAGCGCACCGAGCCGTCCGACGCGGGACAGGTGCGATACTCGATGTCGTAGCGCGCGCGCCGCGCCGGATCGATCGTCGCGAGGAAGGCCTGGCGCACCCGCGGCCGGTCTTCCGGGTGGAGCAGCGCGGCGAACTCGTTGAGCGACTGCGCCGGGCCGGGCGCGATCCCGTACATGCCCCAGGTCCGCGGCGAGCACGAGAAGCGGTCGGCGGCCAGGTCATAGTCCCAGGTGCCGATCTCGCCCGCCTCGGTGGCCAGCTCGAGCGAGTCGCGGCTCAGCGCCAGCGCGCTCTCGGCGCGGTGGCGCTCGGTGACGTCGGTGCCCTCGACGAACACCGCGGTGACCAGGCCGGCGGCGTCGGTGACCGGCTGGAGGATGAAGTCGAGGCGACGTTCCTCCATCATGCCGTCGTCGCGCGGCAGCAGCAGCGGCACCTCGGTGCCGCGATAGGGCCGGCCGGTCGCGACCACGCCGTCGAGCTTGTCGATCAGCCCGCGCTGCGCCACCTCGGGCACCGCCTCGGCGAGCGCGTGGCCGACCACGTCGCGCCCGCCGACCAGCCGGTGATACGAGGCGTTGGCGAGCTCGACGACATGGCCGGGCTGGCGCAGCACCGCGATGAAGCCGGGTGCCTGGTCGAACATCTCGCGCAGCCGCTCGCGGTCCTCCGCCATGGCGCGCGCGGCGCGAACCCGCGCGGTGGTGTCGGAGACGATGCACAGCACCCCGCCGACGCTGCCGTCGGCCAGCGGCACCGGCGAGTAGCTGACGTCGAAATAGACCGTCTCGCCCTGCCCGCCGCGCTCGATGTAGAAAGGACGGTCCTTCGCGGCGAAGGTCTCGCCGGTGGTGCGCACATGCGCCAGCAGCGGCTCGAGATCGTCCCACATCTCGCTCCACGCCACGCGACCGGGCTGGCCGAGCGCGCGCGGATGCTTGATGCCGATCGTCGGCGCATAAGCGTCGTTGTAGAGCGCGACATAGTCGGGCCCCCAGAACAGCACGATCTCGACCCGCGCGGGCAGCGCCAGCGCGAGCGCGTTGCGCAGCTCGGCGGGCCAGCCCGCGATCGCGCCGAGCGGCGAGGCCGACCAGTCGTGCGCCAGGATCCGCTGCCCCATCTCGCCGCCGTGGGCGAACAATAGCGTCGGGTCGCTCGCCGAGGTTAGCGGTGGGTTCATCGCGAGCGCCAGCCTAGCGCGCCGCGGCGACGGAGAGAAGTTACGATACGCCGGGTGGTGGCGCGGCGCGCGGGCGGCTAGTCCTGGGGCATGAACCCGGCCTTCCGCTCGATCCACCACCACGGCCTGCTGCGCGTCGCCGCGGCCACCCCGCCCGCCAGCGTCGGCGACCCGGCCTTCAACGCCGCGGCGGCGGTCGCGCTGGCGCGTCGCGCGCACGAGGGCGCGGTCGACCTCGTCGTCTTCCCCGAACTGAACCTCAGCAGCTACGCGATCGACGACCTCCACCTCCAGTCCGCGTCCCGCGGTGCCACGCTCGACGCGGTGGCGGCGGTGACCGCGGCCTCGGCCGAGCTGCGCCCGGTGCTGCTGGTCGGCGCCGCGCTGGAGCGCGCGGGGCGGCTCTACAATTGCGCGCTGGCGATCGCACGCGGCCGCGTGCTCGGCGTCGTGCCCAAGACCTTCCTGCCCAACTACCGCGAATATTACGAGAAGCGCTGGTTCGCCAGCGGCGCGGGTCTCGCCGGGCTGACGATCCGACTGGGCGACGCGGACGTGCCGTTCGGCACCGACCTGATCTTCGCCGCGGCCGACCTGCCGCGCTTCGTCTTCCACGCCGAGATCTGCGAGGATTACTGGTCCCCCACCCCGCCCTCGACGCTCGGCGCGCTCGCCGGCGCGCTGGTGTGCACCAACCTGTCCGCGTCGAACGTGGTGATCGGCAAGTCGCGCGAGCGGATGATGCTCTCGGCGTCGCAGTCGGCGCGCGCGATGTGCGCCTATGTCTATTCCGCCGCCGGCGCCGGCGAGAGCACCACCGACCTCGCCTGGGACGGCCAGGGCACGGTCCACGAGCTCGGCGAGCTGCTCGCCGAGTCGACGCGCTTCGCGCACGAGCCCGAGCTGGCGATCGCCGACGTCGACCTTGAGCGGCTCGCGCAGGAGCGGCTGCGCAACGGCACGTTCAACGACAGTGCGGCGCTTCTCGGACATCCGGAGACGCGCTTCCGCCGGGTCGCCTTCGAGCATCGGCCCGATCATGCCGACGTCGGACTGAGGCGCGAGCTGCGCCGCTTCCCGTTCGTCCCCAACGATCCCGCCAAGCTCGACGCCGACTGCTACGAGGCGTTCAATATCCAGGTCGAGGGCATCGCCAAGCGCCTCGTCGCGGCGAGAGCGAGGCGGCTGGTGATCGGCGTCTCGGGCGGGCTGGACAGCACGCACGCGCTGATCGTCGCGGCCAAGGCGCTGGACCGGCTCGGTCGCCCCCGCACCGACATCCTCGGCATCACGCTCCCCGGCTTCGCCACGAGCGAGGGCACCAGGAGCAATGCCTGGAAGCTGATGGACGCGCTCGGCGTCACCGCGGAGGAGATCGACATCCGGCCCGCCGCGACGCGCATGCTCGAGGACATGGGCCATCCGTTCGGACGCGGCGAGGAAGTGTATGACGTCACCTTCGAGAACGTCCAGGCGGGGCTGCGCACCGACTATCTGTTCCGCATCGCCAACCAGCGCGACGGGCTGGTCGTCGGCACCGGCGACCTGAGCGAGCTGGCGCTGGGCTGGTGCACCTACGGCGTCGGCGACCAGATGAGCCATTATGCCGTCAACGCCGGCGTGCCCAAGACGCTGATCCAGTTCCTGATCCGCTGGGCGATCGCGACCGACCAATATGACGCCGCGACCGACGCCGTGCTCGAGTCCGTCCTGGGGCAGGAGATCTCGCCCGAGCTGGTCCCGGGCGAGGAACTGCAGAGCACCGAGAGCCGGATCGGGCCATACGCGCTCAACGACTTCTTCGCGCATTACGTCATCCGCCACGGGCTGGCGCCCTCCAAGATCGCCTTCCTGGCGTGGCATGCCTGGAGCGACGCGGCACGCGGGCGCTGGCCGCTCGGCTATCCGGAGGCGGCACGCGCCGCCTACGACCTGGAGACGGTGCGGCTGTGGCTCGAGCGCTTCCTGGTGCGCTTCTTCCAGACGAGCCAGTTCAAGCGCTCGGCGATCCCCAACGGGCCGAAGGTGTCGGCGGGCGGCGCGCTGTCGCCCCGCGGCGACTGGCGCGCGCCGTCGGACGGGACGGCCGCGGCGTGGCTCGCGGAGCTGGCGGCGAACGGGCCGTGAGGGGTGAAAGCTAGGCCGGGCCGCCCCCGAGATCCTCCCCGCGGGCGGGGAGAGGGACCGCGTCGCGTAGCGGCGTGGTGGAGGGGGCTCTCCACGCAGCGCAGCGTCCGCCGAAGCCCCCCTCCACCACCGGCTTCGCCGGCGGTCCCCTCCCCGCCCGCGGGGAGGATCCGAGTCTGTCCTACACCGCGGTCGTCGCTCTATGCCGGCACGCTCTTTGACATGGTCGACCTCTCACCCATGCGGTCGCCCCCAGCTTCCTCAACGTTCGCGCCAGCGACTCAACATTCGCAACATTCGCGCCCGTCGTTCCCGCCAACCCATTGATCGCCCGTCACCAGCGCCTCACGCCCGGCCAGGCCGAGCCCGCGACCGACTCAACATTCGCGGGGTCCCGCCGCGCTCCCGCGCACGCAGCTCACTGAACCTCCGCCCATCTCACCCGTTCGGCGCGAATACCCTACGGAGATCAGCGACATGGACGATCAGGGCACGACGCGCCGCACCATCCTGGGCGGCGCCGCCGCCGGCCTCGCCTTCACCGCCACCGGCGCGGCGGCACAGGGCGCCGCCGGCGCGCCCGCCGGCCCGGTCAAGCTGAGCGACCCGCGTAGCAAATATACCAGCCAGCCTTTCCCCGAGCAGCGCCAGCCCTGGCCGGCGCTCCAGTCCAAGATGAACCCGCGCCCCGACAGCGGCGAGACCAGCTACCGCGGCTCGGGCCGGCTCACCGGGCGCAAGGCGCTGCTCACCGGCGCGGACAGCGGGATCGGGCGCGCCGCCGCGATCGCCTTCGCGCGCGAGGGCGCCGACGTCGCGATCAACTATCATCCGAGCGAGGAGCCCGACGCGCAGGAGGTCAAGGCGCTGATCGAGCAGGCCGGGCGCAGGGCGGTGCTGCTCCCCGCCGACATCCGCACCGAGCGCGCCTGCACCAAGCTGGTCGCCGACGCGGTGCGCGGGCTCGGCGGCCTTGACCTGCTCGTCAACAACGCCGCCTATCAGCAGAGCAAGGCGGACATCTCCGAGATCAGCGACGAGCAGATGGTGCGCACCTTCGAGACCAACATCTTCGCGATGTTCCGGATCGCCAGGGCCGCGATCCCGTCGATGCCGCCGGGCTCGGTGATCATCAACACCGGCTCGGTCAACAGCTACGACCCCGGCGAGGAGCTGCTCGACTATGCCTCCACCAAGGGCGCGATCCTCATCTTCACCAAGGGGCTAGCCAAGCAGCTCGCCAAGAAGGGCATCCGCGTCAACATGGTGGCGCCGGGGCCGATCTGGACCCCGCTCCAGGTCGCCGGCGGGCAGCTGCCCGGCAAGATGGGCGAGTTCGGCCAGGACACGCCGATGGGCCGCGCCGGCCAGCCGGCCGAGCTGGCGCCGCTCTACGTCGCGCTGGCGGAGGACGGGACCAGCTTCTCCACGGGCACCGCGGTGGGCGCGCACGGCGGCAAGGGGAGCCCGTGACAGAAGCCCATTGAGCCAGATTAAGCCGTTGATTTTGGCGAGGAACGGAAAGCGGTAGCGCGCGCTTGGTGGGGCAGTAGACAAGAAGGAGCCCGTGATGGCCGACCAGCCGCTCCACCAGCAGCACGACGACGCCCCTCTCGCCGCCTCCAAGCGGCGCGACTCGGTCCAGCGCGCCAAGGCCTCGATCCCCGAGGCGAGCGGCACGCAGATCACCGCGCGCGCGGTGACGATCAACCGGCCGGTCGCGGAGGTCTATGCCTACTTCCGCGACTTCGCCAACTTCCCCAGCTTCATGGAGAATGTCGAGCGGATCGAGGTGCTCGACCGGCAGCGCTCGCACTGGGTGGTGAAGGCGCCGGCGGGGGGCACGGTCGAGTGGGACGCGCGGCTCACCGCGGAAGAGGAGAACCGCCTCCTCGCCTGGACCAGCGAGGACGGCACCGAGGTGCCCAACTCGGGCCGGGTCGAGTTCCACGACGGCGGAGCGCGCGGCACCGTGCTGATCGCGACGATCCTCTACGACCCGCCCGGCGGGGTAGTCGGCAAGCTGATCGCCAAGATGTTCCAGCGTGAGCCCGCGATCCAGGCGCGCCGCGACCTGCGCCGGCTCAAGCAGCTGCTCGAGACCGGCGAGATCGCCACCCCCGCGATGAACCGCCAGCAATATGAGGAGATGGGGCTGTGAAGGCGATCGCCTGGCATGGCAAGCACGACGTCCGCGTCGACACGGTCGACGATCCTGGCATCGTCAACCCGCGCGACTGCGTGATCAAGGTGACCTCCACCGCGATCTGCGGCTCGGACCTCCACCTCTATGACGGCTATATCCCGACGATGCAGTCGGGCGATATCCTCGGTCATGAGTTCATGGGCGAGGTGGTCGAGGTCGGTCCCAAGTCGACGCTCGAGAAGGGGCAGCGCGTGGTGGTCCCCTTCACCATCTCGTGCGGCAGCTGCTATCACTGCTCGAAGCACCAATATTCCGCCTGCGACAACGGGCTGCCCGCCGACAACCAGGACATCGCGCAGGAGCTGTACGGCCAGCCGATGGCGGGGCTGTTCGGCTACAGCCACATGACCGGTGGTTATGCCGGCGGACAGGCGGAATATGTCCGCGTGCCGTTCAGCGACGTCGGCCCGATCGTCATCCCCGACGGCATCGAGGACGACAAGGTGCTGTTCCTCTCGGACATCCTCCCCACCGGCTGGATGGCCGCCGAGAACGCCGACATCGAGCCGGGCGACACGGTGGCGGTCTGGGGCTGCGGCCCGGTCGGGCTGTTCGCGGTGCAGTCGGCTTTCCTGATGGGGGCCGAGCGCGTGATCGCGATCGACCATTTCCCCAACCGCCTCGCGCTCGCCAAGCGCTTCGGCGCGGAGACGATCAACTTCGAGGAGACCGCGGTCTACGAGGCGCTGATGGTGATGACCGGCGGGATCGGCCCCGACGCGGTGATCGACTCCGTCGGGCTGGAGGCGCACGGTTTCTTCGTCGACAACGTGCTCGACCAGATCAAGGCCTCGACCTTCCTCGGCACCGACCGCGCCCACGCCAACCGCCAGGCGATCATCGCCTGCCGCAAGGGCGGTCGCGTGTCGATGCCGGCGGTCTACGGCGGGTTCGTCGACAAATGGCCGCTCGGCGCCTTCATGGAGAAGGGTCTGACGCTCAAGACCGGGCAGACCCATGTCCAGCATTACATGCCCGCGCTGCTCCAGGCGATCCTCGAGGACAAGATCGACACCGAGTTCCTCATCTCGCACCGCCTGCCGCTGAGCGAGGGGCCGAAGGGCTACAAGATGTTCCACGACCAGCAGAACGAGGTCACCAAGATCGTGCTCAAGCCCGGTCTGGACTGAGGAGAGAACGGACATGGCAGAGAAATTCGCGATCATCACCGGTGCCTCGACCGGGATCGGCTTCGAGCTGGCGACGCTCGCCGCGCGGAACGGCTATGACATCCTCGTCGTCGCCGACGAGCCGCTGATCGACGCGGCCGCGGCCGACTTCGAGCAGTTCGGCACGCAGGTCAGCTCGGTCGAGGCCGATCTCGCCACGATCGACGGCGTCGACCAGCTGCTCGCCGCGGCGGAGGGGCGCTCTATCGATTTGCTCTGCGCCAACGCGGGCGTCGGGCTCGGTCGCGCCTTCCTCGACCAGGACGTCGCCGACTGGCGCCGTGTGATCGACACCAACGTCACCGGCACCACCTACCTGCTCCATCAGGTGTTGCGCCAGATGGCCGCGCGCGGGGACGGCAAGGTGCTGGTCACCGGCTCGATCGCGGGCTTCATCCCCGGCAGCTTCCAGGCGGTCTACAACGGCACCAAGGCGTTCGTCGACCATTTCACCGACGCGCTGCGCGACGAACTCAAGGACCATGAGGGGATCACGCTCACCACGCTGATGCCGGGGCCGGTCGACACCGAGTTCTTCGACCGCGCCGACATGATGGACACCGCCGTCGGCACCTCGGACAGCAAGTCCGACCCTGCCAAGGTGGCGCGCGACGGCTGGGACGCGCTGATGGCGGGCAAACACTCGATCGTGTCGGGCTGGAAGAACAAGCTCCAGGCCGCGGCCGCTCACGTCCTCCCCGCCGAGGTGACTGCGCATATGCACCGCAACATGGCCGAGCCAGGCACGGCCAAGGAGTGAAGGGGTCCGGCGACCGCGGCGCGCGATCGCTGATCCTCATCGACCCGTCGCGTTTTGGGTCAGTTCAGAATTGCCTTTGCGGTCGCAGCATGGAAGACGGGCCGCTCCTCCCGGGGAGATTAGTAATGAAGCTTGGTAAGTATCTGGTCGCGGCCGCTGCCGCCTCGCTCTCGGTCGCTCCGGCGGTCGCGGCGCCGGCGAATCCGGCCGCCAGCCTGTCGGTCGCCAAGTCGTCGCGCGCCAGCGCGGCGACCGCGAAGGACAGCAAGGCGATCGCGGGTGGCGGGCTGATCGTGGCGGCCGTGGCTGCCGCGGCGGTCGTCGCCGGCATCATCATCATCGCCGACGACGGCAACGACGATTCGGACAGCAACTGAGCTGACCGATCATGCGTGTTGAGGAAGGGGGAGTGTCCATCCGGACGCTCCCCTTTTTCTTGGCGGGTCAGGCACCCCGATCGGTGACGCCGGTGAGGATCGGCAGTGGCTGCGGCTCGGGCACGCCGGCGTCGGTGAGGAACAGCCGACCTCCTGCGGCGCGCCGACCCCAGCGCTCGCTCGCCGTCCACTGCACGATCAGCGGCGACAGCAGCAGCCCGAGCGTCACCGGCGCGAGCCACAGGGCGGTGAGCGGCATCAGCGGCGTCAACGCGAGCAGCAGCACGCCCATCGCGAGATGCCAGCGGTAACGCGGGAGGATCGCCGCCATCGCCAATGAGTCACCGTGCCGGTTCTGCGGCTGCCACTCGGCACGGCGCTGCCGCGCGATGCCGATCAGGTCGATCGTCTGGGTCAGCGCGATCGCGGGCGCCGCGAGCGTCGACAGCGGCACGTCGAGCGCGACCGAGCGCAGGATCGCGCCCGTCCCGCCCATCGACCGGCGCAGCCGCACGTCCGCGACCGCGTTGAGCACGCCGAGCAACTTGGGCCCGAACAGCAGCGCCAGCGTGACGAACAGCACCGTGCCGGTCGAGTCACCCGACATCAGCCCGCGCTCGCCGCGCACCGCCTGCACCACGCTGACGGTGATCAGCAGCAGCCATAAAGGTGACGCGAGATAGCCCGCCGCGCCGAGCAGCAGTTGGAGCCGGTTGATCCAGTGGAAGCCCGAGGCGTGGAGGAGCGCGAGATGCTGGAGGTTGCCCTGCGCCCAGCGCCGGTCGCGCACCGCGGCGTCGATCAGCGTCGGCGGATATTCCTCGAACGTGTCCTCGGTCATCACCATGTGGACGCGCCAGCCGCGCCGCCGCAGCAGCGCCGCCTCGACCACGTCGTGGCTCATGATCGTGCCGCCGAACGGCGGCCTGCCGGGCAGCACCGGCAGACCGCAGCTCTCGGCGAAGGCGCGCACGCGGATCAGCGCGTTATGGCCCCAGAAGGTCGCCTCGGGCCCGGACCACCACACCAGCCCCGCGGTGGCGATCGGCCCGTAGATGCGGCTGGCGAACTGCATCCAGCGCTGGAACAGCGTTCGCGCGCCGATCACCTGCGGCACGGTCTGGAGCAGCCCCACCGCGGGGCGGCGGTCCATGATCTGCGCCATGCCCAGGATCGTCTCGCCGCCCATCAGGCTGTCGGCGTCCAGCATCAGCATGTAATCGTAGCCCGCGCCGAAGCGCCGCAGCCACTCCGCGACGTTGCCCGGCTTGCGCCCGACGTTCTCGGTGCGGCGGCGATAATAGATCGCGCAGGCGCTGCGGCGCGAGAGGATCTCCCAGGCGGCGAGCTCCTCACCCTCGTTGTCGGCGGCGGAGTCGCTCAGCACGAAGAAGTCGAACGATGCCGCCGCCCCGACGCGCTCGAGTGCCTCCGCCATATGCGCGAGCCGACCGAACACGTCGGCCACGTCCTCGTTGTGGACCGGCATCAGCACCGCGGTGCGGCCCTGCAGCGGCTCGGACCAGCGCGGCACCGGGCGGAAGCCGGGGTGCAGCCCGGTCGTGAGCACGACATAACCGACCGTCGCGTTGATGAAGCCGAAGGCGAGCAGCGCGAAGAGCGGGAAGAAGATCACCAGCAGCAACGCGTCGGTCACGCCGATACCGTCGCTCAGCACCGATTCCTTGAGCGAGGTGGAGGCGAACAGCGCCAGTACCAGCGTCAGCAGCACCAGGATGGCGCGGCGCGCGAGGATGTCGGTCGGCGAACCGATCGCGCCGACGATCGGCGGTGGCGCGGAGGGCAGCGGCGGGGGTCCGTCGAACCGCTGCTCGGGCATCGCGATCGGGGCCTCGGGGGGCAGCCGCGGCGGCAGCTCGCTCACGCGGGATAGATCGGCACGAGCAGCGTCTCGCTCAGCGCCGCCTCGCTGCGCTTGAGATACAGCCGTACGTCGATCGGCGCCGTGTTACCGCCCGCCGCCTCGGGGCGGATGTCGGCGGTGACCCGCCAGTGGTTCTGCTGACCGACGACCGGATAGACCGCGCTGCTCAACAGCGTGCCGCGCGTCACGCCGATCTCCGCGGTCACCTTGCTCTCTCGATCCAGGCCGGCGAGCGACTCGCCGACGAAGTCGACGACCAGCTTGCTCGCTCCCGCCAGCGCGGGCAGCCCCGGCCGACCGGCGGCACCGACCCAGACGTCGATCGCGTGCGCGGCGCGATCGAGGCTCGGATCGTCCGAGGTCCAGGTGAGGCGATAGTCGAACTGCAGCCGCTGCCCCGCGCGCACCGGTGCGCCCGGAGTCCAGAAGGCGACGACATTGTCGACGGTCTCGCTGTCGGTCGGGAAGGCGTAGAGCATCACCCGCCCCTTCCCCCAGGCACCGCGGGGCTCGACCCAGAGGTTGGGCCGCTTGTCGTAGAAGGCGCCGTCGTCCTGATAATGGTCGAAGCGGCGATCGCGCTGGAGCAGGCCGAAGCCGCGGACGTCGTCGGCGGCGAAGCTGTCGGTCGCGGGCTGCGGCGGGTTGCGCAGCGGGCGCCACACGCGCTCGCCCTCGCGGCTGATCAGCGCGAGCCCGTCCGAGTCATGGATCTCGGGGCGCCAGTCCGTCGCGCCGCGGCGCGTGCGGTCGTCGTACCAGAACATGCTGGTCACCGGCGCCACGCCGAGCCGCTCGACCGCGCGGCGCAGGAACAGCACCGAGGACACGTCCTGCACCACCGCCTTGGGATGGCGGCTGACGAAGCGATAGGCGCCGGTGAGGCTCTCGCCATCCATCAGCGCGTAGATGACGTAGCTCTGGTCGCCCTCGCGCTCGACCCAGAACTCGGTGAAATTGGGGAATTGCTCGCGCGCCAGGCCGGTGTCGACCGCGATGCCGCGCGCCGACAGGCCATATTGGTCCTGCGAACCGGCGCTGCGGAAATAGGACGCACCGAGGAAGGCGAGCCAGTCGCTCTCCCGCCCGGTTTCCATCGCGCGGAAGCCGGCGAAGCCCGGCGGGGGCGAGACCTTGCCGCCCTCGAACAGCTCGGGCGAGAAGACGATCGGGCGCGCGCGGCCGTTCTCGACGAGGTTGATCGCGACCGGGGTGACCGCGCCGTTGCCGAGGGGGAATAGCCGGATGCCGCCCGCCACGGTGCGGTCGGGCCTGAAGCGGATGTTGCCGACCGCGTCGAAGTCGAGCGCCTTGGCCGCGGCGCTCTCGCGCGGCGGCTGGTAGCGGCGCTTCGCCAGCGCGGCGGCGCGCTGCTGCAGGATCGCCCAGGAGAAGGGCGTCTCCCCGCCCGCCCCGCCTGCGCCCCCGCCCTGGGTCAGGCCGGGGACGGCCCAGGTGAGGCTGGAGACCAGCGACGCGCCGCCGGCCGTGCTGATCAGGTCGCGTCGGGAGAGGTTTCGCATGCGTAGCGAAACAGGCGACGTGCGGCTTTGTTGCAACGCCGCAGCGATGTGTCGACCCGGTGAGGTGACGAGCGGAGGCGTCGCGCTCCTGTCGGAGGAGCGCGACGCTCTGCCTCATCCCTGCCCGAGCGCCTCCGCCACCACGCGGTTGACGATCCGCCCGCCGCGGACGTTGACGCCCTCCATCAGCCCGGCCTCGCTCTCGGCGGCGGCGTAGCCACGATCCGCCAGCGCCAGGCCGTAGGGCAGCGTCGCGTTGTTGAGCGCGTGGCTCGAGGTGAGCGGCACCGCGCCGGGCATGTTGGCGACGCAGTAATGAATCACGCCGTCGACCTCATAGGTCGGCTCGGCGTGGGTCGTGGCGTGGCTGGTCTCGAAACAGCCGCCCTGGTCGATCGCGACGTCGACCAGCACCGCGCGCGGCTTCATCAGCGCGAGCATCGGGCGGGTCACCAACTTGGGCGCCGAGGCGCCGGGGATCAGCACCGCGCCGATCACCGCGTCGGCCTCGGCGACCTCGTGCTCGATCGCCTCCAGCGTCGAGACGCGCGTGCGCACCCGCCCGCCGAACAGCTCGTCGAGCTCGCGCAGCCGCGGGATCGAGCGGTCGATCACGGTCACCTCGGCGCCGAGCCCGACCGCCATGCGCGCCGCATGCGTGCCGACGACGCCCCCGCCCAGTACGACGATGCGCGCGGGCTGTACGCCGGGCACGCCGCCGATCAGCACGCCGCGGCCGCCGTTGACCGCCTTGAGCGCGGTGCCCGCCGCCTCGATCGAGAGCCGGCCCGCGACCTCGCTCATCGGCGCGAGCAGCGGCAGGTGCCCGCGCTGGTCGGTCACCGTCTCATAGGCCACCGCGGTGACGCCCGAGGCCATCAGGCCCTTGGCCTGATCGGGATCGGGTGCGAGGTGGAGATAGGTGAACAGGATCTGGTCCTCGCGCAGCTGCACCCACTCGCTCGGCTGCGGCTCCTTGACCTTCACGATCATCTGCGCGGTGGCGAACACCTCCTCGGCGGTGTCGACGATCGCGGCGCCGGCGGCACGATAGGCCTCGTCGTCGGCGGCGATGCCCGCGCCGGCGCCGGTCTGCACCACCACCTCGTGGCCGCGCGCGGCATATTCGCGCACCGCGCCGGGCGTGAGCCCGACCCGATACTCGTGGTTCTTGATCTCCTTGGGTACGCCGACGCGCATGTTCCAGGCTCCTCTATCCTGCGCGCAGGATAGCGCCGACGCCGCGCCGAGTCCGCGCGAACGAGCGCTAGGCAACGTGACTTTCCGCCGAGTTCATGCGTTAAGCAGAGGCATGGCGCAGGAATCCACCGCCCTCGATCGAATCGACCGCCGCCTGATCGCGCTGCTGCTCGGCAACGCGCGCGCGACCGCCTTCACGCTGGCCGAGGCGATCGGCCGCTCCGCCACCGCGGTGGCGCGGCGCCAGCGCGCGCTGGAGGAGGCCGGCGTGATCACCGGCTATGCCGCGCGGCTCGACCTCACGAAGCTGGGCTGCGCGACGATCGTCCACATCAAGGTGACGCTGGAGAGCCAGCGCAAGGACGTGCTCGACTCGTTCGAGCAGGCGATCGCGGTCAGCCCCTCGGTGGTGCGCTGCGACCTGATGTCGGGTAGCTACGACTATCTGGTGACGGTGCGGGCGCGCGATCTCGGCGACTTCGCCCGCATCCACCGCGAGGAATTGTCACGGCTGCCGGGCGTCACGCAGATGGAATCGGGCTTCGTGCTGCGCGAGGTGGTGGCACCGCGCCTGCCGTTGACTCTGCTGGAGTGAGGCGTGCGGCGGTGACGTTCGGGCCGCCCCGCCCCGCCGAAGGCATCCTTAGACGCGTCTCAGGATCCTCCGGCCCGCGAGGGCCGCGCGTTTCGGGCGAGCCGCACCGCCGATCCTGGAACGAGGTTGGCATGACGCCGATGTGGGACGGTGACCGCACCGATCACGGCTGAACGGGCATCTCACCCCTCCACCGCCATGATCCCCGACCGCCGCAGATAATCCGCGTGCGTCGGCAGCGTCGCCACCGCGGCGGCGCAGGCGGCGTGCATCTGGCGCAGCGCGGCGGCCACCTTGGCCTCGTCGAGCGCGTCGACCGCGGGCTCATAATCGGCGGGCGCCAGCCCCTGGCCGAGCCCGACCGCCACCCAGCTGGCGGTGGTGAACAGCTCGGCGGTGTCCCGGAAAATCCGCCCCTTGCCCGCGAACAGCGCCATCCGGCGCCGGAGCGTCTCGGGCACGTCCATCGTGCGCACCTGATCCCAGAACGGCGTGTCCGCGCGGCGCGTCGCTTTGTAGTGGAGGATGATGAAATCGCGCACGTCCTCGTACAGGTCGCGCATGTGGCGATTGTACTCGTCGCGCTCCTCGAGGTCGAAGCGGCGGTCGGGGAAGAGCGCGATCAGCTTGGCGATCCCGGCCTGGACGAGGTGGATCGAGGTCGACTCGAGCGGCTCGACGAAACCGCTGGCCAGCCCGAGAGACACGACGTTGGCGTTCCACGCCAGCGTCCGCCGCCCCGCGACGAACGACAGGCGCCGCGGCGCCGCGAGCGGCTCCCCCTCCAGCGACTCGAGCAGCGCCGCCTCGGCCGCGTCATCGTCGAGGTAGCGGCTGGCATAGACATAGCCATTGCCGAGCCGGTGCTGCAGCGGGATGCGCCACTGCCAGCCGAACGGCCGCGCGGTCGCGCGCGTGTACGGCTCGGGGTCGCCTGGCAGCGCGCATGGCACCGCCACCGCGCGGTCGCTCGGCAGCCAGTGGCGCCAGTCCTCGTAGCCGGTGGCGAGCGTCTCCTCGATCAGCAGCCCGCGGAAACCCGAGCAGTCGAGGAACAGCTCGCCCGCCACCTCGCGCCCGTCGGCGAGGCGCAACGCGGCGACGTGCCCGCTCGTCGCGTCGCGGCGCACCTCTACGACGCGCCCCTCCACCCGCGTCGCGCCCGCGTCCTCGGCGTAGCGTCGCAGGAAGGCGCCGTAGCGCACGGCGTCGAAGTGGAAGGCGTAGCGCAGGTCACGCAGCGGCGCGGGCGCGTCGGGCGCCGCGCGTGCGAAACGGTTGGCCGCCGCGGCCACCCCGCTCACCGCCCAGTCGGCGAGGTCGGGAACGCTACCGCCCGACTCGCGCGCGCGCCGCGCCGCGCGCAGCCAGAGCTGGTGGAAGTGGATCCCCTGCAGGTCGCGGCCGTGCGCGCCGAAGGGGTGGAGGTAACGCTCGCCGATCGCGCCCCAGTCGACGAACTCGATGCCGAGCTTGAACGTCCCCGCGGTCGCGCGGAGGAAGGCGTCCTCGTCGATCCCGAGCATCTGGTTGAAGGTGATCAGCGGCGGGATCGTCGCCTCGCCGACCCCGACGGTACCGATCTCCTCCGACTCGACCAGTGTGATCCGCGTGACGCCGTTGTCCAGGAAGCGCGACAGCGCCGCCGCGGCCATCCACCCCGCGGTCCCACCGCCGAGGATGACCACGTCGCGAATCGTATGCTCGTTGATCACCCGCTCTCTTCCTCCCGTGCGCGACGCGGCGCGACGCCACCTTTGGCGCAGCCACGTCGCGGCGGGAAGCGGCCGCGTACGAGGGCGGCCGGACCGCGCCTCGGCGGCACGCCCCGACCGCCCGGCCGCACGCGGCAGGGGCTCACTTCTTCTTGTCGGTCCCCGACGCGTCGGAGACGGCGGTGCCGGCCGACTTGAGGTCCTTGCCGGCGCCGTTGACGGTGTTGCAGGCGGTGAGCGCGAGTAGCGCGCCGAGGCCGATCCCGAGGCCAAGTGTCTTGGTCATGTCAGGCTCCTTCCAGGGAGAGGGTGCGGCGGACCGGGTACGCTGGCCCGCCGCGGGTGATCAGCGCGGCCGGCGGCGGGTCGCCGCCGTCGCGCCGAACGCGGCCGCGCCGGCGCCGGCGAGCAGCGCGAGCACGAGGATGAACGAGGTGCTGGCGGCAGCGCCCGCGGCGGCGTCGGTGGCGGACCTAGCGGTCTGCACCGCGTCGTTCTTCGCCTTGACGAAGTCCTGCTTGGCGCGAGTCACCTGCGCCTGCGCCTCGGTGCGGCTGACCTTGCGCTGCGCGGCGACGATGTCGACGATACGACTCTCCGCGCGCGTACCGTCGGTGCCGCCACGCGCCAGGGCGGGGAGCTGCCGGGCGATCTCCTTCTGCGCCTGCTCTGGCGTCATCTGCGCCGGGTCGTTGGGCGCGTCGGCGAGATAGGCCGAGGCCTCGTCGCGCACGTCCTCCTGATCCACGCCGGCGAGCTGCGCCACGCGTGGCGCCGCCGCGCCGACGGTCGAGCCGGCCGCACCCGCAACCGCGCCGACCGTGCGGAACGCGCCGCCGATGATGCCGCCCACCGCCGAGGTGAGCAGGTACAAGGTGAGGATCAGCGTCACGCCCCACACGACGAGCCCATGGACCAGGGCATCGAACCGCTCGGTCACGCCCGACAGCCGCGCCGCGGCATAGCCGCCCGCGCCGAGTGCGACCACGGTGGTGATCAGCCAATAGAGGCCGGCGCCGATGCCGAAGCCGGTCGCGCCGGGGGTCGTCCCTTCGACCGGGTCGACCATCGACAGGCCGATGCCGGTGCCGAGGATGCCGAGCAGCAGCTGCACCGCCACCGCCAGCACCACGCCCGCGAAGATCGCGCCCCACGACACGCGCTTGCCCGTGCGCGCGAGCGCCACCTCGTCCAGCGGCGCGTAGCCGCCCGTCACATTCGTCGCCATAGTCACTCCTGTTCTCTCTGTTTGCGGGCGGGGTCCGTCGTCCGCCCCGCCTCCTGCTGCTGCGCGTTCCCGTCGCGCACCGCGGCGTCGTCGCCGATCAGCTTGCCGATCGCCGCGCGCGCCGCTCCCTTGGCGCGGCGACGGTCGGCCGCCTCTCGCCGCCGGGTATCCTCCGTCATGCTGACACCTCCCGCGGCCCGACCGCGACCGCCTCGCTCTCGAACCCCCGCGCGCGCGCCCAGGCGGCCGCGGCGGTGCGACGGTTGACGCCGATCTTGGCGTAGATCCGCGCGACATGGTTGCGCACGGTGTTGCCGGAGACGCCCAGCGCGCGCGCGATCGATTTGTCGTCGAGCCCGCGGCAGATCAGCGCCAACACCTCGCGCTCGCGCGCGGTGAGATCGTCGATCCCCGGCCCGCCCGCGTCGGGCTGGGGCGCGCGAAGCCGCGCGAGCTTGTCCATGACCGACCGGCTGAACCAGCTCGTGTCCTTCATCACCGCCTCGATCGCCTCGACCAGCTCGAGCTCGGTCGCCTTGCGTCGGGTGATGTCCTGGAAGGCCCAGAGCAGGCAGGCGTCGTCGCCGAGCGTGATCGCCTCGGTGGAGACGAGGCAGTCGATCGCGCCGCCGTCCTTGACGGCGATGCGCGCCTCGTGCGCGCGCAGGTCGCGCCCGTGCTCGATCGCGGCGACGATCTCGGCCTGCACCTCGTCGCTCGACCACAGGCCGACGTCGGCGAGCGAGCGGCCGATGATCTCGGTCGCGGCATAGCCGGTCAGCGCGGTGAAACTGGCGTTGACCTCGCACAGCAGATGGCCGTCGCGCGCGCCGATCGCCATCGGTACCGGCGCCATCTGGAAGGTGCGGGTGAACCGCTCCTCGCTGTGGCGCAGCTGCGACTCCGCCTTCCGCCGCGGCTCGAGATCGGCGAAGGTGAACAGCATGCAGGGCTGGTCGCCCATGTCGATCGGCTGGCCGGCCACGATCGCCAGCTTCGTGCCCCCGCCCGGCAGCTCGAGCTCGGCCTCCATCTGCGGGATCGTGCGCCCCTCGGCGAGCCGCTCCTTCGCGAGCTCGCGCCGCTCCGCGCCGCGCAGCACGTCGATGTCATAGACGGTCTTGCACAGCACCTGGTCGCGCGCGTGGCCGGTCATCTCGAGGAAGCCCTGGTTCACCTTGACATAGCGCAGGTCGGCGAGGCGGCAGATCACGGCCGGCGCGGGGTTGGCGTTGAACGACTGTTCGAACCGGTCCTCCGCCTCGTAGCGCGCGGTGACGTCCTGGATCACCAGCACGACGCAGGAGGGCGCGTCGTCGTCGCCGTCGTTGAGCACGAGGCTGCGCACCTGATGGACCCAGCGCGGCTCGCTCTCGCCCGCCACGGTGACCTCGACCACCACCTCGGAGAAGGAATCGCCCGCCACCACCCGCTCGATGGGGTAATCGTCCGCCTCGAGCCGGTGGTTGTTGCGGTAGCGCAGCTGGAAGCGCGCGCGATACGCGTCGACCGTGTCGCCGAGCTCGTCGAGCCGCTCGACCCCGTGCATCGCCAGCGCCGCGGCATTGGCCCACAACAGCGTCTCGTCGGGATCGATCAGGATCACGCCCTCGTCGAGACCGGCGATGATCTGCCGCAGATGCCGCAGGTCGACGGTCTCTCGCAGCGATTTGAGCGACGGTGCCACGCGCGCTCCCGCGTCAGCCGCGCCGGTCGCTGACGAGCCAGCCCAGCGCGAAACCGCCGACCGCCGCCACCGCTGCCCACAGCAGCCGCGCGTCGCCACCGCTCACTGCCGAGCGTGCCTCGTGCGCGTCGCGCCGGGCCGCGTCTGACGCGCGTGCCGCGGCGTCACCCGCCTTCTCGCGGGCCTCCTCGATCAGCCCGGGTGCGGCGTCGGCGACGTCGTCCGCGATCGACTGGGCGCGACCGAACAGGTTCTCGGCGCCGCCGGCGACCTGATCCTTCACGCCGCTGACCTGCCAGTCGCGGCTGTCGACCGCGTCGCCGACCGCTTTCTCGACCTTGCCGCCCACATAGCGTGCGCCGCCGTGAAGCTCATGCTTGTTCATCACTCTTCTCCTGTCATCTGTGATCGGGGTTCACGGCAACACACCGCAGTCGGCGGCCGCCTTGCCCACCTCCAACGCGATCGTCGGATCCTTGATCTCGCCCGCCACGCGCAGGAGGTCGCCGACCGTCAGTCGGCCGGGATCGGGGTCGTCGCGTCCGTAGGCTGCCGCAGCCTTGCCGAGCTTCTGGAGCTGGCCGAGCGTGAGCGAGCGCTCGAGCCGGTCACCCACGCAGCGTGACCGCGCCGGATCGAGGCCGTAGCGCTGGAGCCCGTTCGCGATCCGCGTGGACGGGGCGGCGCAGGCCGTCACCGCGAGGGCCAGGCCGATGACGGCGGCGGTCTCTCTCACATCTACCCTCCCTCGCCGGCGTCACATCCATCCGGTTCGGGAGCTAAACCTATCGCAGATTAGGGTGTTCCTGGTAACTTTGCGCTCAGGGACTAGTCCTGTTGTACCAGGTGCTCGCCGTTGGCACGCGCGCGATACAGGTCGGCGAAGCGCTGGTGCAGCACGCGCGCGGCATCGTCGCTGGCGCGCGCGGCGCGGATCAGGTGCTGCTCGGAGCGGCGCAGGAGATATGCCCGGTCGATCGTCTTGGTCGCCATGTCCGCTCCGTCCCTGTTCGTGGCCGATCGGCCGCACGGATCAGGTAGGCGGGGCGCGGGACTGGTGAAATGAGCTTGAAGTACCAACGGCCTAGTAGGCGCGGCTGGTAGACGGGGCCGTCGCGGCTGCGCGTCGATCAGGGCTGGTGCGGGGGTCCGGCGCGGCTGGCGGACCGAGGGAATGGTGGAGCCGAGGGGGATCGAACCCCTGACCTTCGCAATGCCATTGCGACGCTCTCCCAGCTGAGCTACGGCCCCATTCCCTCCCGGGAGGCAGCCCCCTAGCCGGGGGCCGCCGGATTGGCAAGCGGCCTGAGCCGCCTGCCCTGTATTTTTTTTAGACCTCAGTTATTCTCGTCGTCGTCGTTGCTGGTCTCGACGCCGAGATCGTCGTCGCCGCCGAGGTCCACCTCGTCGTCGGCCGAGGGCTCCTCGTCCTCGTTGGTGTCCAGATCCTCGTCGTCACCGGCGAGGTCGGTGTCGGCCTCCTGCTTGTCCGGCTTCGCCTGCTCGAACGGCAGCGGCTGCTTGGACTTGAGGATCGGCTCGGGCTCCCACGCGTAACCGCAGTTGATGCAGGTGACGGGGTCGTCCTTCTCGAGGTCGTAGAAACGCGTCGCGCATTTCGGGCACGTACGCTTCGTGCCCCATTCCGGCTTGATCATGCCGTGAAAAGCCTTTCGGATGGGTGGATCGACGATGTGTGACCGTCGAAGTGGGGCGCGCCTTGCCATAGCACAACCCGGCTGGCAAGCACCGCGCACAATGGCGCATTCCCCTTACTCCTCCCCTTCCCCGCGCGTGATCCGCGCGCCCGCACGGCTCTCCGGCCGCATCCGAGTCCCCGGCGACAAGTCGATCAGCCACCGCTCGCTGATGCTCTCCGCGCTGGCGGTCGGCGAGAGCCGTATCGAGGGACTGCTCGAGGGCGAGGACGTGCTCGCCACCGCCGCAGCGATGCGCGCGATGGGCGCGACGATCACGCGCGGCGACGACGCGGTGTGGCGCGTCCGGGGCGTCGGCGTCGGTGGGCTGCTCCAGCCGTCGCAGGCGCTCGACATGGGCAATTCGGGGACCTCGACGCGGCTGCTGATGGGCCTGGTGGCGAGCCACGCGATCAGCGCCACCTTCGTCGGCGATGCCTCGCTCTCGGGTCGGCCGATGGGGCGGGTGATCACCCCGCTGGCGCAGATGGGCGCGGACATCACCTCCTCGCCGGGCGGTCGGCTGCCGCTGACGGTGCGCGGCCTCGTCCCCGCGGTGCCGATCGCGTACGAGCTGCCGGTCGCCTCGGCACAGGTGAAGTCGGCGGTGCTGCTCGCGGCGCTCAACACGCCGGGCATCACGCGCGTGATCGAGCCGGTGCCGACGCGTGACCATAGCGAGCGCATGCTCGCCGGCTTCGGCGCCCGCCTCTCGATCGAGCAGGGGCCGCGCGGCCGGGTCATCGCGATCGAGGGCGAGGCCGAGCTGCGACCGCAGTCGATCGTCGTGCCCGGGGATCCCTCGTCCGCGGCCTTCTGGATGGTCGCCGCCTCGGTGGTGCCGGGCAGCGACGTGGTGATCGAGAATGTCGGGCTCAACCCGACCCGCGCCGGGCTGGTCACCGCGCTGCGGCTGATGGGCGCCGACATCCAGGAGCTCGACCCGCGCACCGTCGGCGGCGAGCCCGTCGCCGACCTGCGCGTGCGCCACGCCGCGCTCCGCGGGATCGAGGTGCCGCCCGAACTCGCGCCGTCGATGATCGACGAGTATCCGGTGCTCTTCGTCGCCGCCGCCTTCGCCGACGGCGCGACCGTGGCGCGCGGCGCCGAGGAGCTGCGCGTCAAGGAGAGCGACCGTATCGCCGCGATGCGCGCCGCGCTCGAGGCCAACGGCGTCACGACCGAGGAGCATGAGGACGGGCTCACCGTTCGCGGCAGCGGCGGCGCGACGATCGCGGGCGGCGCCACGGTAGCGACCCAGCTCGACCATCGCATCGCCATGAGCATGACGGTGGCCGGATTGCACGCGCGCGACCCGATCACCCTCGACGACGCGAGCCCGGTATCCACCAGTTATCCCGCCTTCTACCAACAACTTGCACAGCTTTCCGGAGAAACGGCGTGATCATCGCGGTGGACGGCCCGGCGGCATCGGGCAAGGGCACGATCGCGCGCGCGCTGGCGCTTCACTATCGCCTGCCGCACCTCGACACCGGGCTATTGTACCGCGCGGTCGCGCTCACCGTGACGCGGCTCGAGCTCGACCCGGCGATCGAGGCGGACGCGGTGGCGGCGTGCGGCTTCGACGAGGCGCTGCTCGCCGATCCCGCGCTGCGCGACGACGCGACCGGACAGACCGCCTCGATCGTCTCGGCCCATCCACTGGTACGCGCGGCGCTGCTGCAGCGGCAGAGAAGGTTCGCGCATCAGCCCGGCGGCGCGGTGCTCGACGGGCGCGACATCGGCACGGTGATCGCACCCGACGCCGACGCCAAGCTCTTCGTCCGCGCCACGCCCATGATCCGCGCGCAGCGGCGGCACGCCGAGCTGCGCGCGCGCGGCGACGACACCAGCTACGACCAGGTGCTGGCCGACATCCGCTCGCGCGACGACCGCGACAGCTCGCGCGCCGCCGCGCCGCTGGTGCCCGCGATCGACGCGACGCAGCTGGACACCAGCTTCCTGTCGATCGAGGCCGCGGTGGCCAAGGCGGTCGCGCTGGTCGAGGCACGGCTCGCACGCGCCGCCGCGGCGACCGCGCCGACAGCGTGAGGGAGCGACGGCCGCGGGAGAGCTGTGCCATGCGCCTACCCGCCCACCGGCGTGGAGGTAGGGTGGCAGCACCCCGCCACCCACGCACCACCCGCTTGTCCGCCCTTCGCTAATCCGCTATATAGCCATGGTCCGGTGGGCTGGGGCTCGCGGAGGCATGGCGCGACAGGCAGGTCCTCTCGCGCCTTTTCGCTTATGGGCGGCGTCTCCTCGCACCTCGTGCCGACACGGATGTCGCGCGCGGCATGCGGCCGTCGCGGCAGTGATGGCCAAGACCAGCGGACACAACCGCTTGGCCGGAAACACGACTAGGACGAAGTATCTATGGCCTCTACGGCAACTCCCTCGCGCGACGAATTCGCGGCGCTGCTCGATGACATGTTCGGCGGCGCCGACAGCTTCGAGGGCCGCGTGGTGCTCGGCACCGTGACCGGCATCGAGAACGACCTGGCGGTGATCGACGTCGGGCTCAAGAGCGAGGGCCGCGTGCCGCTGCGCGAGTTCGCGCCGGCGCCGGGACAGAAGGCCGAGCTCAAGGTCGGGGACGAGGTCGAGGTCTATGTCGACCGCGTCGAGAACATGCACGGCGAGGCGATGCTCAGCCGCGACCGCGCGCGCCGCGAGGCCGCCTGGGACAAGCTCGAGCTCGAGTTCAGCAAGACCGCGCGCGTCGAGGGCGTGATCTTCGGCCGCGTCAAGGGCGGCTTCACCGTCGACCTCAACGGCGCGGTGGCGTTCCTCCCCGGCTCGCAGGTCGACATCCGCCCGGTGCGTGACGTCACCCCGCTGATGGACATCCCGCAGCCGTTCCAGATCCTCAAGATGGACCGCAAGCGCGGCAACATCGTGGTGTCGCGCCGCGCCGTGCTGGAAGAGACCCGCGCCGAGCAGCGCTCGGGCCTGATCCAGTCGCTCCACGAGGGCCAGATCATCGACGGCGTGGTGAAGAACATCACCGACTACGGCGCCTTCGTCGACCTCGGCGGGATCGACGGCCTGCTGCACGTCACCGATCTCAGCTACAAGCGCGTCGGCCACCCGAGCGAGATGATCAACATCGGCGACACCGTGAAGGTGCAGATCATCCGCATCAACAAGGACACGCAGCGCATCTCGCTGGGCATGAAGCAGCTCGAGAGCGATCCGTGGGACGGCGCCTCGTCCAAATATCCGGTCGGCGCCAAGCTGTCGGGCCGCGTCACCAACATCACCGAATATGGCGCGTTCGTCGAGCTCGAGCCGGGCATCGAGGGCCTCGTCCACGTGTCCGAGATGTCGTGGACCAAGAAGAACGTCCATCCGGGCAAGATCGTGTCGACCTCGCAGGAGGTGGACGTGGTGGTGCTCGAGGTCGACGAGGACAAGCGCCGCATCTCGCTGGGCCTGAAGCAGGCGCAGGCCAACCCGTGGGAGGCGTTCGCCGCCGCGCACCCGATCGGCTCGACCGTCGAGGGCGAGGTCAAGAACGCGACCGAGTTCGGCCTGTTCATCGGCCTGGACAACGACGTCGACGGCATGGTGCACATGTCCGACATCGCCTGGGGCGT
The DNA here is from genome assembly GCF_019429525.1 of Sphingomonas folli. Taxonomy (GTDB): domain Bacteria; phylum Pseudomonadota; class Alphaproteobacteria; order Sphingomonadales; family Sphingomonadaceae; genus Sphingomonas; species Sphingomonas folii. The sequence goes on from NZ_JAHXZL010000002.1 coordinate 80,206, forward strand.
GTCGGGTGAGGACGCGCTCAACCTTCACCGCAAGGGCGAGACCGTCCAGGCGGTGGTGCTCGACATCGATCCGGAGAAGGAGCGCATCTCGCTCGGCATGAAGCAGCTCGAGCGCGGCGGCCCCGTCGCGGCGGGCGCGGGCGATCGCCTGGGCAAGAACCAGGTCGTCACCGTCACCGTGCTCGAGGTCCGCGACGCGGGTCTCGAGGTCCAGCAGGGCGACGATGGCGCGACCGGCTTCATCAAGCGCACCGATCTCGGCCGCGACCGCGATGAGCAGCGCCCGGAGCGCTTCCAGGTCGGCCAGAAGTTCGACGCGATGGTGACGGGCTTCGATCGCTCCAAGAAGCCGACCTTCTCGATCAAGGCGATGCAGATCTCCGAGGAGAAGCAGGCGGTGGCGCAGTACGGCTCGTCCGACTCGGGCGCGTCGCTGGGCGACATCCTGGGCGAGGCGCTCAAGGCGCGCGAGACCAAGAAGTAAGCCACGTTCGCCGCCGCGAGGTGACATGGGAGGGGATCGGCCGCGAGGCCGGTCCCCTCTCTCGTTCGATGGTAGCGCTCAACCGTTCTGCGTTGACCCATAATGCGTAAAAGCGACCAGATCGGTGCTATCGCCCCGCGGGGCTTATCTGTATCAACCCGCCTCACTTGGTATACGGCGGAAGTGGACGCAGGATGATACGCTCTGAGTTGGTGCAGCAGTTGGCCGCCGGTAATCCGGAGCTGGCGCAGCGCGACGTGGAGGCGATCGTGACCACCTTCTTCGACGAGATCACCGCCCGGCTCGCCAACAACGGCCGGGTGGAGCTGCGCGGGTTCGGCGCTTTCTCGACGCGCGCGCGCGACGCGCGAGTCGGCCGCAACCCGCGCACCGGGGAGACCGTCGAGGTCGACGCCAAGCGAGTTCCCTTCTTCAAGCCCGGCAAGGAGATGCGCGTCCGGCTCAACGTCGGTGAGTGACGCGCCGGGTTGACGCGGTCCGTCGCAACCGCTTCGTGGTCGGCGATGGGCGGACGTGGCGGAATCGGTAGACGCTGGGGACTTAAAATCCTCTGCCATCGGCGTGCGGGTTCGAGTCCCGCCGTCCGCACCATCCTCGGGCGCACGATCGTGGCGACGCTGCTGTTCACCACCACCGGTTGCGGGCGACGCGCGGACGTCGGACCGGTCGTCGTCAGCGTCATCGGCGGCACGCCTCGGCTCGCCGGGCGCGACCGCGCTCAGCTCGGTGAGTCCGACCGGCTGCTCGCCGACTCGCTCGCCGAGGGGCTGGTGCGGCTCGACGCCGCGGGACAGGTCGAGGCGGGTGTCGCCGAGCGCTGGATCGTCACCGACGAGGGACGCAGCTATATCTTCCGCCTACGCGACGCGCATTGGCCCGACGGCGAGCCGGTGCGTGCGGCGCAGGTGGTGGCGCTCCTGCGGCGCGAGATCGCGGCGCGCTCGGCCAACCGGCTCGCGCCCTATCTCACCGCGGTGTCGTCGATCGTCGAGATGACCCCCGAGGTGATCGAGGTCGAGCTGGCACGCCCGCGCCCCGACCTGCTCAAGCTCTTCGCCCAGCCCGAGCTCGCGCTGGTGCGCGACCGCCCGCGCCCGCCGGGCGGCGCTGGCCCGTTCCGCCGGCGCACCGAGCGCGGCGGCGGGTTGCTGCTGACACCCGCGATCGACCCCGACCGTGATCCCGAGGAGCCCGGCCCCGCGCCCGAGGATGACGTGCTGCTGCGCGGGGAGCGCGCCGCGACCGCGATCCTGCGCTTCGTCGAGCGCCAGTCCGACCTCGTCTCGGGCGGGACGATCACCGACTGGCCGCTGCTGCGCGCCGCCAACCCGGCGCCGATCAACGTGAGGCTCGATCCCGCCGCCGGCCTGTTCGGTCTCGCGGTGGTGCGTCGCGACGGCTTCCTCGCCGACGCCGCCAACCGGGGAGCGGTGGCGATGGCGTTCGACCGCGGCGACCTGGTGACGAGCGTGTCCACCGATTGGGCGGCGCGCGAGACCCTGCTTCCCGAGCAGCTCGACTCCGCCGCGCCGCCCGCCAACCCGGGGTGGAGCACCGTCCTGCCCGAGCAGCGACAGGCGGCGGCGCGCGCGCGCGTCAGCGCGTGGCGGCTCGCGAGCGGGGTCGCGCCCGAGCTTCGCCTCGCGCTCCCCGGCGGCGCGGGCGGGACGCTGCTCTGGGCACGGCTCGCGCGCGATCTCTACGCGATCGGCGTGCGCCCGATCCGCGTCGCCGCCGACGCCGCCGAGGCGGACCTGCGCCTGGTCGACGCGGTCGCGCCCTATGACAGCGCGCGCTGGTATCTGGCGGAAGCGTGCGTCACCTGCTCGGACGAGGCGCATGACGCGGTCGAGGCGGCGCGGCTGGCCGACACGCTCGACGCGCGCGCCAGCGCCAGCGCCACTGCCGACCGCCTGCTCGCCGACGACGTCGCCTTCATCCCGCTGGCGCGCCCGTTCCGCTGGTCGCTCGTCGCGCTGCGGCTGCGTCAGTGGCAGCCCAACGCGCGCGCCTGGCACCCGTTGAACCGACTGCGCGCCGACACCAATTAGATCCCATGAACGCCCGCCCCACCCCGCTGACCTCGCCGCTGCTCGACTCGTTGCCGACCGGCACCGACCCCGCCTCGGTGCGCCGCCGCGTCGAGGCGATGGAGCAGTTGCTCGAGGGATTGTTCGTCATCCCCGGCATCAACCGCCGCGTCGGGCTCGACGCGATCGTCGGGCTGGTGCCCGTGGTCGGCGACCTGGTCACCGCGGCGATGGGCATGTGGATCGTGTGGGAGGCGCGCAACCTCGGCATGGGGCGCGCCGCGCTGCTCGGCATGACGGCGCGGATCGGCTTCGACACGCTGCTGGGCGCGATCCCGGTGATCGGTGACGCGGCCGACCTGATGTACCGCTCGAACACGCGCAACGTGAAGCGGATCAAGCGCTATCTCGACAAGCACCATCCCGCGACGGTGACGGTCACGCGCTGAGGCTCAGCGGGGTCGGGGCTGGAAGACGGTCCCGCCGCACAGCGCGCGCGGCGCGCCGGTCGTCCCCGGGAAGCTGATCGGCAGCGACCGCAGCGTGCGCACCGCCATGAAGGCGAAGCCCTCCGCCTCGAGCGAGTCGCCGTTCCAGCCGAGCGCGTCGACCGACTCGGCGGCCAGCCCGGTCTGCTCCGCGATCATCCGCATCAGCACCGGGTTGAGCCGCCCCCCGCCGCCCACCAGCAGCCGTCGCGGCGCGCGCGGCAGCAGCCGCAGCGCCACCGCGACGCTCGCCGCGGTGAACGCCGTCAGCGTCGCCGCGCCGTCCGCCAGGCTCAGCCCGCGCGCCGGCTGGATCGTGAAGTCGCTGCGATCGAGCGACTTGGGGTAAGGCGCGTCGAAGAACGGATGGTCGAGCATCGCGCCGAGCACGCTCTCGTCGATCCGGCCGGCCGCCGCGGCGGCACCGTCGCGGTCGAAGCGCTCGCCCGCCTCTTGCTCCATCCAGCTGTCGATCAGCCCGTTGGCGGGGCCGGTGTCGAAGGCGGCGAGCGGTGCGCCGTCGGCCACGAGGGTGATATTGGCGACCCCGCCCAGGTTGAGCACCGCCACGGGCTCGTCGAACGTCGCGGCGCGCGCGGCGTGATAGACCGGCAGCAGCGGCGCGCCCTGCCCTCCCGCGGCGACGTCGGCGGAACGGAAGTCGGCGACCGTGACGATGCCGGTGACGTCGGCGAGCGTCTGGCCGTCGCCGATCTGCCAGGTCCAGCCGCGGTCGGGCCGATGCGCCACGGTCTGGCCGTGAAAGCCGATGACGTCGACCTCGTTCGCGGTCACGCCCGCGTCGCGCAGCAGCTTCTGCACCGTTAGCGCGTGCGTGCGCGTGATCAGCTCGGCCGCGGCGACGATCGGCGGGCTGGCGCGGGGGCGCTGGAAGCCGAGCGCCAGCTGGGTCGCGGCGGCCAGCTGCGCGCGCGCCGGGTCCGAGTAAGGCTCGCCGCGGAACGCCAGCAGCCGCGCGGCGCGCTCGCCGTCGGTCTCGATCAGCGCCGCGTCGATGCCGTCGAGCGAGGTGCCCGACATCAGCCCGATCGCCAGCATGGTGTCTGTCTCCCGCCCGTTCACTCGCTGTTCCTATCGTCTCGTCGGCGGTGCTGGCAAATCCGGCCGTCGCGCATTATGTGCGCGGCGTCTCATGGCAACTCTACTCCCCTCCCCGCCGCGCGTCGGCATGGTCTCGCTCGGCTGCCCGAAGAATCTGGTCGACTCCGAGCGGATCCTGACCCAGCTGCGCGCCGACGGCTACCAGATGTCGCCTGATTATGCCGGCGCCGACGTTGTACTGGTCAACACCTGCGGCTTCCTCGACTCGGCGAAGGAGGAGAGCCTGGAGGCGATCGGCGAGGCGATCGCCGAGAACGGGCGCGTGATCGTCACCGGCTGTATGGGCAAGGAGGCCGAGGCGATCCGCCGGCGCTTCCCCGACGTGCTCGCGATCACCGGCGCGCACGAATATGAGCAGGTGGTGGAGGCGGTCCACGCCGCCGCCCCCGCCGCGATCAGCCCCTATGTCGACCTGATCCCCGACGCCGGACTCAAGCTGACCCCGCGGCATTACAGCTATCTCAAGATCTCCGAGGGCTGCAATCACCGCTGCTCCTTCTGCATCATCCCGTCGCTGCGCGGCGACCTGGTCAGCCGCCGCCCGGACGCGATCCTGCGCGAGGCGGAGAAGCTGGTCGCGGCGGGGACGCGCGAGCTGCTGGTGATCAGCCAGGACACCTCGGCCTATGGCATCGACATCCGCAACCAGCCGCGCCGCTGGAAGGACCGCGAGGTGCGCCCGCACATGACCGACCTGGCGCGCGAGCTCGGCCAGATCGCGCCCTGGGTGCGCCTCCACTACGTCTATCCCTACCCCCACGTCGATCAGGTCATCCCGCTGATGGCGGAGGGGCTGGTGCTGCCCTATCTGGACATCCCCTTCCAGCATGCCGCCCCCGCGGTGCTGCGCCGGATGAAACGTCCCGCCAACGACGCCAAGGTCCTCGGCCGGATCCGCGGCTGGCGCGAGGTGTGCCCCGACATCGCGATCCGCTCGACCTTCGTGGTCGGCTTCCCCGGCGAGACCGAGGCGGACTTCCAATATCTGCTCGACTGGCTCGACGAGGCGCAGCTCGACCGCGTCGGCGCGTTCCGCTTCGAGCCGGTCGCGGGCGCGTCGGCGAACGACCTGCCCGACCCGGTGCCCGAGGAGGTCAAGGAGGAGCGCTACGCCCGGATCATGGCGAAGACCGCGGCGATCTCCGCGGCCAAGCTCGGCGCCAAGGTGGGGCGCACGCTCGAGGTGATCGTCGACGCGGTGGACGCGGCGAGCGGCGGCGCCACCGCGCGCTCGCAGGCCGACGCCCCCGAGATCGACGGTGAGGTGCAGCTGCGCGACGCCGGCCATCTCGCGCCGGGCGACATCGTGCGCGCGGCGATCGAGGACGCCGACGAGCACGATCTGTACGGCGTGCCGGTTGCCGCTTGACGGCGTCGCGCGCACTGCTAAGAGGCGCCCTCGCTTCGGCGAATGCCCTTGGGGCGGAGTAGCTCAGCTGGTTAGAGCAGCGGAATCATAATCCGCGTGTCGGGGGTTCAAGTCCCTCCTCCGCTACCATTCGAGAAGCGCAGAGATCCGCCACTCTCGATGCGCCGAATGGCGGTCTCGCTCTATTCTTCGTACCGCCGATCCAGCGGCGCTACCTGCCGATCCGCTATTCACGATGCGCTGCCGAACACGGTGATGGCCGGCATGGCGCATCGATCAGGGCACGGCCATCCGCTCGACGTAACAACGGTCGCAGATGCCGTCCTCGGCGGGAGGCTCGGTGCCGCAATCCTCGCATAGCCCCGCCGCGCTCCGCGAGGCTCGGAGGGCAGCCGCTTCGCGGTCGCGCCTCGTCAGCCACGTCCACAACGACGACAGGAGCCCAGGCGCGCGCACCGGGGCAGCATGACTGATCGATCTCGCGTGATACACGGACGCACTTTCCGATGGAGGTAAGCCGAAGAAGAGCGCGCCGATACCCCAAACGGATACGGACAGGAACGACAAAGCGGGCCCACGGCGGGACTGAATGAGCCTGCCCCGCTGAGGTACGCGAGGGTCCAGGTCACGCCCCGCGCCCGCGTCGGCCTCGTCGTGGCGAGGGGCGCCCGACCGCGCCACCGCGCGGCGATCAGGTGCGCGCGTCGAACAGGTGGCGCGACAGCGGCTCCCACGGGCCGCCGCGATACCAATAGGCGCCGAGCCCCGCGATCGTGACCGGCCGCGCGACGAACTCGGCCGTGAGCCGTGCGAGCAGCGCGCGCGCCTCGCCCGGCTCCACCTTGTTCTGCACCGTCACGTGCGCGCGCCAGCCGGCCTGGTCCTGCGGCGTCAGCAGCCCGCGGAACGCCTCGGCGAGCCGCGCTCGGATCGCCTCCAGCGCCGCGCTCTCGACGCGATAGGCCACGCCGCGCCCGAGCGACACCAGGCCGGCGAGCCGCGCGCGCGGCGGCGGCACCCCGCGCGTCTCCGCCACCAGCCGCTGGCGCAGCTCGGCCGCGCCGCTCGGCGGCAGGTGGTGGAACATCGTCAGATGCGCGGCGAGCTGGTTGCGCTCGGGCGGGAAGAAGGCGCGGCGCTGGGCATCGAGGAACGCCTGGTCCGCCGCGCCGAACAGCGCGGTGACGATGATGGGCGCGAGGCTCGGGGCGTCGGGGTCGCTCAAATCTCGATCTGGCTGCCCAGCTCGACCACGCGGTTGGTGGGCAGGCGGAAGAACTCCATCGCGCTCTCGGCGTTGCGCAGCATCCAGCTGAACAGTTTCTCGCGCCAGATCGCCATCCCCGGCCGGTCCGAGGCGAGCAAGGTCTGGCGGCTGAGGAAGAAGCTGGTGTCCATCATGCGGAACTCGGCGCCGCAGCCGTCATAGGAGCGCAGGTGCGCGGGCACGTCGGGCTCTTCCATGAAGCCGTAGCGCAGCACCACGCGGTGGAAGCCCTGCCCCAGGTCCTCGTGGAGGAAGCGGTCCTCCTCGGGGAAATAGGGCATGTCGGTGACCCGCACGGTCAGCAGGATCACGCGCTCGTGGAGCACGCGATTGTGCTTGAGGTTGTGGAGCAAGGCGTGGGGCACGCCCTCCGGCGTCGAGGTCATGAACACCGCCGTGCCGGGCACGCGCGTCGCCGAGGTCGCGGCCGAGTCGATGAAGATCTTGATCGGCATCGCCGCCTCGCGCATCCGCTCGAGCATCAGCTTGCGCCCCTGCGACCAGGTGGTGAGCAGCACGAAGACGATCACCGCCACCAGCAGCGGGAACCAGCCGCCGTCGGGCACCTTGGTCAGGTTCGAGGCGAAATAGAGCCCGTCGATCGACAGGAAGGTGATCTCGAACAGCGCGGTCGCCCAGATCGGCCAGTGCCACACGCGGCGGATCAGCACGCCGACCATGCAGGTCGAGATGAACATCGTCCCCGTCACCGCGATGCCATAGGCGGCGGCGAGGTTGGAGGATTCACCGAAGCCGAACACCAGCAGCAGCACCATCACCATCAGCGCCCAGTTGACCGCGGGGATGTAGATCTGGCCGGCCTCCGAGGCGCTGGTATGGGTGATGCGGATCCGCGGCATCAGCCCCAGCTGCACCGCCTGCTGCACCACCGAATAGGCGCCGGTGATCACCGCCTGGCTGGCGATCACCGTGGCCATGGTGGCGAGGATCACCAGCCACAGCCGCCAGCTCTCGGGCGCCATCAGGAAGAAGGGGTTCTCCGCCGCGGACGGCTGCTCCAGCAGCAGCGCCCCCTGGCCGAGATAGTTGATCATCAGCGCGGGCAGCACGAAGCCGAGCCAGGCGTAGGAGATCGGCTTGCGCCCGAAATGCCCCATGTCGGCGTAGAGCGCCTCGGCGCCGGTCACCGCCAGCACCACCGAGCCGAGCGCCAGGAAGGCGAGTGTGCCGTCGTTGGCGGCGAAGCGCACCGCGTAGACCGGGTTGAGCGCGTAGAGGATGTCGGGCCGCGCGACGATATGGATCCCGCCCATCACCGCGAGCACGACGAAATAGACTGCCATGATCGGGCCGAACAGCCGCCCCACCTTCTCCGTCCCGATCGACTGGAGGTAGAAGAGCGCGATCAGGATCGTCACCGCGATCGGCAGCACGAACGAGTCGAAACCCTGCTCCACCGTCGCCAGCCCCTCCACCGCGGACAGCACCGAGATCGCGGGCGTGATCATGCAGTCGCCGAAGAACAGCGCGGTGGCGAGCACGCCGAGGATGACGAGGCTCGGCCCCCAGCGCTTGCCCGCGCCCGAGCGGCGCTGGATCAACGCGAGCAGCGCGAGGCTGCCGCCCTCGCCGTTATTGTCGGCGCGCAGGACGATCAGCACGTATTTGAGGGTGACGATCAGCATCAGCGACCAGAAGACGAGGCTGATCACGCCGAAGATGTGGAGCTGGTCGACCGCGAGCGGATGGTGCCCGACGAACACCTCCTTGAGCGCGTAGAGCGGGCTGGTGCCGATGTCGCCGTACACCACGCCGATCGCGCCGAGCGCGAGCCGCGCCAGGCCGTCGCCGGTGCCGTGATGATGCCCCGCCTGGGCCTGCGCGCGGACCGCCGGGTCGTCGGTGTTCACGCTCATGCGTTGCCGACCGTGCTCGAGGCGTCGCCCGCGTGTGTTGCCATGGTGCCAGCGCGCCTAGCACGCGCGCCATGGGGCGGCAACGCGGAACAGATATCGAACGTCAGGGTTATCCACACACTACAGGAGATGGTGATGAGCGACGACAATCCCAAGAGCCACCCCTACTCCAACGCGGAGAAGGATCCCGACGACTGGACCACGGGGGACGAGCCGATGACCGGCGCGCAGGCGAGCTACCTCAAGACGCTGAGCGAGGAAGCGGGCGAGGCTTTCGACGACACGCTCACCAAGGCCGACGCGTCGAAGAAGATCGACTCGCTGCAGGAGCAGACCGGGCGCGGCAAGACCGACTGACCCGATCGCGCGGGCGTCACCCTCCGAGCGAGGGATCGACGCCCGCGGCGATGAACTGGTCGAGCACCAGCACGCGGCGCGCCAACTCGCGTCGGTAGTCGGTGCCCGGCGCGGAGAGTGCCACCGCGCGCAGCCACAGCGCGCGCGCCTGGGTGAGCTGGCCCGCCTTGAGATACGCCATGCCGAGATAATAGGGCGGCGCGGGATGCTCCGGCGCGAGCCGCGCGGCCTGGCGAAAGGCGAGCAGCGCGGGGGGCGAGAGCCGGTCGCCCGCGTCGGCCGCGAGCGTGACCCCCGCCCAGGTCCATAGGATGAAGCTCTTCGGGAGCTTTGACACCCCGCCCAGTACGACCCAGGCCGCGGCGCGACTGTTGCCGCTGCGGGTCATCGCGTCGGCGGCGACGAGATAGGCGGTGTCGGCGGTGTAGCGCCCCAGCAGGCTGTCACGCAGCGCGATCTCGTCGGGGTCGATCGGCGCGCTCTCGACCCGCGGCGTCGCGGGCGCCGCGGCGAGGAGCGGTGATCCCTGCCACGCATAGCCCGCACCGCCGAGGCACAATGCCGCCGCGAGCAACGTCCATAGCGCGCGATCGGCGCGCAACAGCGCCAGTGCGGCGAACGCGCCCGCCCCGAGCAGCAGCAGCGCGGCGAATCCCATCACCGCGTCTCCAGCGTGCGAGTCTCGTGCATCTTGCCCGCCATCTGCGGCGGCATGTATTTCTCGTCGTGCTTGGCGAGCAGGTTGGTCGCGGTGAACGAGCCGTCGGGGTTGAAATGCCCCTCCGCCACCACGCCGGAGCCCTCGCGGAACAGATCGGGCGCGATCCCGCTGAAGCGGACCGGGGTCGTCGCCTGCCCGTCGGTGACGGTGAAGGCGATCGAGACGCCGTCGCCCGCGCGCCGGAGTGAGCCGCGCGCGACCATGCCGCCCAGCCGGACCGCCTTGTTCGATGACGGGAGCGCGCCGCGCACGTCGCTCGGCGCGTAGAAGAAAGCGGCCTGGTTCCGCAGTCCCGACAGCGCCAGCAGCGCCGCGGCGGCGAGCGCCAGCGCGCCGAGCGCCACCAGCGTCATCCGCTGCGACTTGGGCGTCACTTCTCGTGCTTCCGCATCGCGCGGTAGCTCAGCCAGCCGACCAGGGCGCCCGCGCCGAGCACCAGCGCATAGGCTACGAGCACGAAGGGCCAGGGGTTCATGCCAGCGCCCTCCGCCGCAGCCGCGCCTCGGCCTTCGCGACGGCGAGGATCGTGCGCATCCGCATCAGGACGATCGCGCCGAACAGGCAGGAGAAGCCGAGCAGCATGATCGGCAGCGGCCACAGCAGCGAGCGGTCGATCGTCGACGAGGTCAGCCCGATGCTCGGCCCCTGGTGGAGCGTGTTCCACCACACCACCGAGTAGCGGATGATCGGCAGCAGCACGGTGCCCGCGATGCCGTAGATCGCGGGCACGCGCCCGTCGCCGCCGCGCTCGCGATCGGCGTTGGAAAGCGCGATGAAGCCGAGATAGACGAAGAACAGCAGCAGCATCGACGTCAGCCGCCCGTCCCATTGCCACCACGTCCCCCAGGTCGGCCGCCCCCAGATCGCGCCGGTGACGAGGCACAGCGCCGCGAAGGTGGCGCCGGGCACCGCGACCGCGCGCGCGGCGACCTCGGCCAGCGGGTGGCGCCATACCAGGAAGGCGGTGCTCGCGATCGCGATCGCGCTCCACCCGCCCATGCCGAGCCAGGCGGCGGGGACGTGGACGTAGAGGATTCGCACCGTCTCGCCCTGCAGATAGTCCGGCGGCGTCTGGGTCAGCCCGGCCCAGCTGCCGAACGCGACCAGCACCACCCCCAGCCACCACAGCCAGGGCGTGAGCGGGCGCGCGATCCGAAGGAAGCGGGCGGGGTTGGCGAGGGCGTGGAGCGTCGGCAAGGGGCTGGGCGATCGATCGGTCAGGCGAGCAGTGAGGCGAGGCGATGCACCAGCTTAGCGACTCTGGTCGGGGGACGCGAGCGCGTCAGTCGCGCGATGAGGACGGCGCCACGGGCGGCACGGTGCTGGGCGCGCTGACCTGCGCGGTGGTGACCGGCGGACCCTTGGCGATCGCGGCGGCGAGCTCGGTCGCCTGGGTGCACTGGCCCTGGCACAGGGTGCGGACGCGCGCGAGATTCTGCTTGGCGCGCTCGACCGCGCCTTTCGCCACCATCGCCTCGCCCTGCCCGGTCAGCGCGGCGACGTCGTTGGGCTCGAGCAGCAGCGCCTCGCGATAGAGTCGGATCGCCTTGCCCGGCAGCTGTCGCGTCTCCGCCACCTGGGCGAGCGCGATGAAGGCCTGACGGTTGCGCGGATCGACCGTCACCGCGCTCTCGAACAGGTCGGTCGCGCCGTCGAGGTTGCCCGCGGCACGTGCCGCCTTGCCCTGCTGCAGCAGCGCCATGCTGCGCGCGTCGATCTGGTCGTCCGGGCGCTGGCCGTGCAGCGAGGTCGAGATCGACACCAGCGCCAGCGCCGCGGCAGTGGCGACCGAGGTGAAACGCATGAACGGCTCCAGCTTCGACACGATCGCCAGCGCCTAGCATGGTGCCCGCAGCCGCGCGACGAAAAAACCGTCGGTGCCGTCGTGCGCGGGGGTGAGCCGGACGCCCCGTCCGCGCGCGCGCCCGAACGGCAGCGCGAGCGGCTCGGCGCTCCAGCCGGGATGATCGGCGAGGAACAGTTCGACCTGGTCGGCGCCCTCGGCGTCGAGCAGCGAGCAGGTCACGAACACCAGCGCGCCGCCGGGGCGCACCGCGGGGGCACCGAGCGCGAGTACGTGGCGCTGCATCGCGGCGTAGCGCTCGAGCCGCTCGGGGGTGAGCCGCCAGCGCGCCTCGGGGTTGCGCCGCCACGTCCCGCTGCCCGAGCAGGGCGCGTCGACGAACACGATGTCGGCGCGGACGCCGGCGAGCGCCGCCGCCTCGCGCCCGCCGTCGAGCAGCAGCGGCTCGATGATCCTCGCGGCCGCCCTCTCGGCGCGGGGCGCCAGCCGCGCCAGTCGCGCGCGGTCGACGTCGCTGGCGATGATCCGACCCTGGTTCGCCATCGCGGCGGCGAGCGCGAGGCTCTTGCCTCCGGCGCCCGCGCAGAGGTCGAGGACGGTCATCCCCGGCGCGGCACCCGCGGCGAGCGTCACCGCCTGGCTGCCAGCGTCCTGCGCCTCGACCAGCCCGGCGTAGGGGGCGAGATCGGTGCCGGCGGGGAGACGCCGCGCGTCGGGGAGGCCGGCGATCGGTGCGGCACCCTCGATCACGGGCAGCTCGCCGCGGAGCGGGTTGACGCGAACGTCGAGCGGAGCGCGTTCGACCAGCGCCGCCTGCTCGGCCGGATCCAGTCCCGAGGCCGCGAGGCGCTCCGCCAGCCAGCGCGGCAGCACGCCGGGCGCGGCCGCGGGCTCGTCCGCGATCGGCGCGGGCCCGTGCGCCGAGCCGTCGAACGTGGCGGCGAGCGCCGCGTCCTGGCGGGCGATCGTGACCAGCGCGGCGCGCCCGCTCGCGGGCCGCTCGCCGAGCGCGCGGATCGCGGCATAGACCAACTCGCGCACCGCGCGCCGATCCTTCGAGCCGGCGTAGCGCCGCGCCGCGAAATAGCGCGCGATCAGCGTGTCGGCGGCGGCGCCGCCCTGCTCGGCCGCGGCGACGATCGAGTCGAGCAGCTCGATCGCCGCCTGGGTGCGCGCCGCGGGGGTCACTCAGCGCGTCGGATAGTTGGGCGCCTCGCGCGTGATCGTGACGTCGTGGACATGGCTCTCCTTGAGCCCAGCGCCGGTGATCTGGACGAAGCGGGCGCGCTCCTGGAGGGCACGGATCGTCGCGGAACCGGTATAGCCCATCGCCGCCTTGATGCCGCCGACCAGCTGGTGGATCACGTCGCGCGCGGGGCCCTTGTACGGCACCTGGCCCTCGATCCCCTCGGGGACGAGCTTGAGCTGGTCGCGCACCTCGCCCTGGAAATAGCGGTCGGCCGAGCCGCGGCCCATCGCGCCCACGCTTCCCATCCCACGATAGGATTTGTACGCACGTCCTTGATAAAGGAACGTTTCCCCCGGCGCCTCCTCGGTCCCGGCGAGTAGCGAACCGACCATGCAGGTCGACGCGCCCGCGGCCAGCGCCTTGGCGAGATCGCCCGAGGTGCGCAGTCCGCCGTCGGCGATCACCGGCACGCCCGCGGCGGCGCCGGCCTCGGCGCAGTCCATCACCGCGGTGAGCTGGGGTACGCCCACGCCGGCCACCACGCGTGTGGTGCAGATCGAGCCGGGCCCGATGCCGACCTTGATCCCGTCCGCACCCGCGTCGATCAGCGCGCGCGTCGCCTCGGCGGTGGCGACGTTGCCGGCGACGACCTGGACCGAGTTGGACAGCTTCTTCACGCGCTCGACCGCGCGCGCGACGTCGCGGTTGTGGCCGTGCGCGGTGTCGATCACGATGAGGTCGCACTCGGCGTCGACCAGCGCCTCGGTGCGCGCGAAGCCCTTGTCGCCCACGGTGGTGGCGGCGGCGACGCGGAGCCGGCCGGCGGCGTCCTTGGTCGCCTCCGGGTACATGACCGCTTTCTCGATGTCCTTCACGGTGATCAGCCCGACGCAGCGATAGGCGTCGTCGACCACCAGCAGCTTCTCGATGCGGCGTTGGTGGAGCAGCCGGCGCGCCTCGTCCTGCTTCACGCCGACCGAGACGGTGGCGAGATGCTCGCGCGTCATCAGCTCGGCGACCGGCTGGTCCGGGTTCTCGGCGAAGCGGACGTCGCGGTTGGTGAGGATGCCGACCAGCTTGCCGTCGCGCTCCACCACCGGGATGCCGCTGATCCGATTGGCCTTCATCAGCGCCTGCGCCTGCGCCAGCGTCGCCTCGGGCGCGATCGTGATCGGATTGACCACCATGCCGCTCTCGAAGCGCTTGACCTGGCGCACCGCGGCGACCTGCTCGTCGACGGTGAGATTGCGGTGCAGCACCCCCATGCCGCCCAGCTGCGCCATCACGATCGCCATGTCGGCCTCGGTGACGGTGTCCATCGCCGAGGACAGGATCGGGATGTTGAGCGCGATGTCGCGCGTCAGCCGCGTGCGCGTGTCCGCCTCGCCGGGGAGCACCGCGGACTCGGCGGGCGTGAGCAGCACGTCGTCGAAGGTGAGGCCGAGGCGGATGTCCATGGGGCGCCGAATCCTTGGGAGCGAGGAGTGGCGCGCCATGTAACCGCGTTCCCCGCATCTCGCTAGGCCCCCCGCCCCGCAGCGGCTATGATCGCGCGCGAGTGCGGTGAGACCGAGGGGGAAAGAGACGGTGACGGTGACGCTGGCCCTGTTGTTCCTGGCGCTGGTCGTCTTCTACCTGCTGACGAGCATCAAGATCGTCCGCCAGGGCTATCAGTACACGATCGAGCATTTCGGCCGCTACACCGGCACCGCGGCGCCGGGCTTCAACTTCTACCCCGCCTTCTTCTACCGCGTCGGCCGGCGCGTGAACATGATGGAGCAGGTGATCGACATCCCCGGGCAGGAGATCATCACCAAGGACAACGCGATCGTCTCCACCGACGGGGTCGTGTTCTTCCAGGTGCTCGATGCCGCCAAGGCCGCCTATGAGGTCTCGGACCTCTATGTCGCGCTGCTCCAGCTCACCACCACCAACCTGCGCACGGTGATGGGCTCGATGGACCTCGACGAGACTCTGTCGAAGCGCGACGAGATCAACGCGCGGCTGCTCTCGGTGGTGGACCACGCCACCGTGCCCTGGGGCGTCAAGATCACCCGCGTCGAGATCAAGGACATCCGCCCGCCCGCAGACATCGTCGCCGCGATGGGCCGGCAGATGAAGGCCGAGCGCGAGAAGCGCGCCAACATCCTCGACGCCGAGGGCTCGCGCGCCTCCGAGATCCTGCGCGCCGAGGGGCAGAAGCAGGCGCGCATCCTCGAGGCGGAGGGCCGCCGCGAGTCGGCCTATCGCGACGCCGAGGCGCGCGAGCGCGCCGCCGAGGCCGAGGCCAAGGCGACGCAGGTGGTGTCGGACGCGATCGCCGCCGGCGGCACGCAGGCGATCAACTATTTCGTCGCGCAGAAATATGTCGAGGCGCTCGGCAAGTTCGCCACCAGTCCCAACGCCAAGACGATCCTCTTCCCGGTGGAGGCGACCCAGCTGATCGGTACGCTGGGCGGGATCGGCGAGCTGACCAAGAGCGTGCTCGCGCCCAACGACTCGTCCGAGCCGCCGATCGACCTGCCGCGCTCGGCGCTCGACCCGCGGCGATGACGCTCGACTGGCTGAGCGAGCCGGGCGCGGCATGGCTGGCCGCGGCGCTGCTGCTGGGGCTCGCCGAGCTGGCGGTGCCCGGCGTGTTCCTCGTCTTCCTCGCGCTGGCGGCGGCGGCGACCGCGGCGATCAGCTACGCGATCGCGCCGCTGCCGCTCGCCGCGCAACTGGTCTGCTTCGCGCTGTGGAGCGCGGTCGCGGTGGTCGTCGGCCGCCGCTGGTACCGCGACTATCCGGTGGCGGGCGGCGACTCGCACCTCAACGACCGCGCCGCGCGGCTGGTCGGCGAGGTCACGCGGCTGGAGCGCGCGATCGTCGACGGCCGCGGGCGAGTCGCGGTGGGGGACGGCAGCTGGCCCGCGCGCGGCCCCGACCTGCCCGCGGGCGCGCGCGTCCGCATCGTCGCGGTGCGCGACGGCGTGGTCAGCGTGGAGGCGGTGTGAGGGCGTCAGCGGATCAGCGCGAGGCGGTGTCGCGGAGGAGCCAGCACCCACCCCGGCGTCACATCCCGAAGTTGTTTCAGCTTCCACGGTGCCGCCGACCCAGCGACGGGAGGGGGCTGGCGACCGGTGGGTCCTTGAACGCGTTCAGGAAGACGCCAGAGGAAGGCGTCGCGTCGGACTCGTCGCCGCCCGCCTGCCCGCGCCCACCTCGCCTCGCACCTCAGTGCGGCAGGCCGTAGCGCAGCAAGAGCGACTCGAGCGTCTCGTCGCTCAGCGGGGAGAGGAACTGGCAGCCTGCCACGAGCTCGTCCGCCCACACCACGATCGCGGCGACCACGCCGAGCCCGGGGATAGTGAGCCAGATCGACTCGTCGCGCGCCATCGCGGAGAAGGTCAGCAGCCGGCAGCCGTGGAGCGACAGGTCCATGACCTTGCACAAGGTGCGCGCCATGCCGCTCTGCTCGACCGGAGCCTCGACGGCGACGGGGGCGCGGCGTCCGCGGCGGACGGGGCGCTCGGCGGGGGCATATTCGGCGGCGAACATGGCGGCGATGCTACGCCGCCATGCCTAACAACAGGTTTACTTACGCAGCGTGAGACCGCCGCCGAAGCGCTTGTTGAAGCGCGCGACCTGGCCACCCTGGTCGAGCATCTGACCCTTGCCGCCCGTCCACGCCGGGTGCGCGAGCGGATCGATCTCCAGCGTCATCACGTCGCCTTCCTTGCCCCAGGTGGAGCGAGTCTCGTAGACGGTGCCGTCGGTCATCTGCACCTTGATCATGTGATAGTCGGGGTGGGTGTCTTTCTTCACGGTCACGCTCCTGAGCGGCTGGTTCCGACCAGCCTGGTAAAGCAAGCCGCGCGCCCTACAGCGCACGTGCGGTAAAGTCAAAGTATGCGGCGAAGCGGGCTCATGCCGCGGCGGGCGGGTCGGCGATCATCGCGGTGAAGTTCGCCTCGGCAGCGACCGCGCCGTCGATCCGGGCGACGCCGGCGAACTTGCACACCGCGCTGCGCTTCTGGACGAACTCGACCTCAAGCGACAGCAGCACGCCGGGCTCGACCGGCTTGCGGAACTTCGCGCCCTCGATCGCCATGAAATAGACCAGCTTGCCCGATCCGGCGAGGCCGAGGCTCTCCACCGCGAGCACGCCCGCGGCCTGCGCCAGCGCCTCGATGATCAGCACGCCCGGCATGATCGGACGGCCCGGGAAATGGCCCTGGAAGAAGCCTTCGTTGATCGTCACCGCCTTGGTGGCGCGGATCGAGCGGTCGCGCACGAGCGTCTCGACGCGGTCGACCAGCAGCATCGGGTAGCGATGCGGCAGCAGCGCCATCACGCGGGTGACGTCGAGCGGGCCGATCGGCCCGCCCGACTCACCTACCGCCCCGCCGGGCGACTGACCGAGCGGGGCGTCGCTCATCGACCGGTCGGCGCGCGGTTGTTGGCGGCCGGGGCGGCGGCCGGGGCGGCGGCGCCCTCCTGCTGCTGGCCCGGCTGCCAGTTGGCCGGCGGCGTGATGCCGACGGTCGGCACGGTGCGGTCCAGCTCGGCGGTGATCGCCGAGGTGATGTCCGCCGTCGGGTTGGCGAACAGCGCGGCGTTCGGGCGCAGCAGCAGGCTGACGTTCTTGGCGCGCGCCGCGGCGCTCACCGCGTCCTGGAGCTTGGTCGAGATCTGCTCGATCGCGTAAGACTGCGCGCGCGAGGCCGGCGCGGTGAGACGCTGCAGCTCGGCGTTGGCGGTCTGCTCGCGCGTCTGGATCGCCTGCGCCTGGGTGCGCAGCGACGCCTCGGTCGCGCCCGGTGCGGCGGCCGCCTTCTGATAGGCGGCGACGAGCGGCTGCAGCTCGGTCTGGATCGCCTGGCGACGCGTGTTCGCCTGGTCGAGCTGCGCCTTATACTGGGTCTGGATCTGCGTGCGCGCGGTCGCCCAGGCCTTGGAATTGGCGACCGCGGCCTCGGGGTCGGCTACAGCTACGCCGCCGACCTGCGCCGTGGCGGCCGGAGCGGTCAGCGTCGCCGGCGCGACGAGCGCGGCGGCGAGCAGGAGGTGCTTGAAGGTGGTCATCAGAACTGAGTCCCTACGTTGAAGGTGATGAGCTTCTTGTCGTCGCCGGGCTGGGTCAGCAGCGCCTTGGCCAGATCGATGCGGAGCGGCCCGAACGGCGAGTTCCAGTTGACGCCGATACCCACCGACAGGCGCGGTCGCGCCGAGTCGCCGAGGAAGGTCTCCTGGAACGGCTGCGACGCGATCTGCGCGGTGTTGGGCACCACGCCGTTGCAGCCGCCGTTGGCGCCCGGGATGCCGGCGGCGCAGGTGGTGGAGACGCTGAGGCCGTCGGCATTGGTGTAATAATAGAGCGGTTGCTTGGCATCGTTGTACACCGGCAGCGGGAGCACGACGGTGTTGCCGTTGGCGTCGGTCGTCGTCGGGAACACCGCGGTGGGCAGCGGGCGGGTGATGTTGAACAGGCTGCCGACCTGGGCGTAGATCGACGGACGCAGCCCGAGCTCGCGCGCGCCCGAGCCGAGCGGGATCTCGATCTCGAACCGGCCGAGATAATAGGCCGTGCCGCCGAGCGCGTCGTCGATCACCTGGTCGCGGTCGGTGACGAGCACCTGCGCGCCGTTGGCGTCGGTCGTGTAATATTGCCGCTTCACGCGCGGGCCGACGCCGCGGATGTCGAAACCGCGGAACTGCGGCTCGCCGAGGTAGAAGCGGTCGGTGATGCGGACGCGGTCGACGCCCTCGCCGCGGGACCGCTCGAGCGAGCGGATGTAGCCTCCCTCGCCGACGACCGAGGCGATGAACCCGCCGCCGATGTTCCAGAACTTCGACCCCTCGACGCGGGTGCGGACGTATTTGACCGAACCGCCCAGCCCGGCGAAGTCCTGGCTGAAGACGAAGCGCTGCCCCGCGGTCGGACGCAGGCGGCTGTTGAGGCTGTCGTAGATCAGCGAGTAGCCGACCATCGAGGTCAGGCGGTTGCCCAGCGCCTCGCAGAGATAGCGCCCGGCCTTGAGCGGGTCGCACGAGCCGTTGGTGAAGAAGGAATTCTCGTCCAGCCCGACCTTGTCGTAGGAGAAGGTGTAGCGGCCGGCGAGCTGCCAATATTCGGTGAGCGGCACGCCGGTCCGGATCTGGAACCCGGTCGAGACCTGGCTGTAGGTGGTGCGGCGATCCGTACCGTAGAAATTGAACGAGTTGTAATCGCGACGGAACAGGTCGACGCCCAGCGCGATGTTCTTGTCGAACACGTAGGGCTCGGTGAACCCCAGCTCGATCGACTTGGAATAGCTGGAGTAGTTCACGCCGGCGCGGAGCGTCTGCCCCTTGCCGCGGAAGTTGTTCTGCGTGATGTTCGCCTGGATGATGAAGCGCTCCAGGCTCGAGAAACCCGCCGAGAGCTGGAGCTCACCGGTGGATTTCTCTTCCACGTTGGCCTCGAGCACGACGCGGTCGGTCGAGCTGCCCGGCGTCTGCTTGATCTCGAACTTGTCCTGGAAATAGCCCAGGCTGTTGATGCGGTCCTGCGAGCGCTTGACCTGGAAGCTGTTGAACGCGTCGCCCTCGGCGAGCCGGACCTCGCGGCGAACCACCTTGTCCTGCGTCTGCGTGTTGCCGACGATATCGATCCGCTCGACATAGGTGCGCTGCGCCTGGCCGATGTGGAAGTTGATCGTCATCGTGTGCGCTTCGGAGTCGCGCTGATACTCGGGCTGCACCTCGGTGAAGGCATAGCCGAACAGCCCGGCGGTCTCGCTGAGATGATCGAGCGTGTCCTCGACCAGCTTGGCGTTGTACCAGTCGCCCTTCTTGATCCCGAGCGTGGTCGCCATCTTCTTGCCGTCGAAGTCGCGGATGTCGCTGTCGACGGTGACGTCGCCGAACTTGTAGCGCTCCCCCTCCTCCACCACGTAGGTGATGATGAAGTCCTTGCGGTCGGGCGTCAGCTCGGCCACCGCCGAGGTGACGCGGAAGTCGGCATAACCCTCGGTGAGGTAGAATTGCCGCAGCTTCTGCTGGTCATAGGCCAGCCGGTCCTGGTCGTAGGAGGTGCCCGACGACAGGATGCGGAAGAAGCGTGCCTCCTTGGTGGCCATCTGCGCGCGCAGCTTGCCGTCGTCGAACACCTTGTTGCCGATGATGTTGATCTGGCGGACCTTGGACTTGGGGCCCTCGCTCACCTCGAAGATCACGTCGACGCGGTTCTGATCGAGGCTGACCATCTTGGGCTGCACCGTCGCGGCGAAGCGGCCCTGGCGGCGGTACAGCTCGATGATCCGCGCGACGTCGGCGCGCACCGCCGAGCGGGTGAAGATCTGGCGCGGCTTGAGCCGGACCTCCTTGCCGATCTTGTCTTCCTTGAGGCGCTTGTTGCCCTCGAAGATGACACGGTTGATGATCGGGTTCTCGCGCACCCGGATCACGATGTTGCCGGTCGAGGCGCCGTCGATCGTGACGTCGTTGAACAGGTCGCTGGCGTAGAGGTCCTTGATCGCCTGGTCGAGCGACTCATTGGTGTAGGGCTGGCCCTGACGCAGCTTGGTGTAGCTGAGCGCGGTCTCGGGCTCGATCCGCTGCGTGCCCTCGACGCGCAGCGAGGTGATCGTGCGCGCGGCCTGGGGCGCGGACGCGGCGGCCGCCGGCGTGGCGGCGGGCGGCTGCGCCGCTGGGGTCGCGGCGGGGCGCGGCTGCGCCGCTGGGGTCGCGGCGGGCGCGGGGCGGGTCTGCGCCGCGGCGGCGAGCGGCACGCCGGCCAGCATCGTGCAGCCCAGCAAGGTCGCCGAGGCACGCGCCCGCGAAGTTGAAACGTTCAGCACCGTCACCTAAATCCCACCCGAGAGTAACCGCCACGCATGCGGGCCGCGCCGCCCTGCCCCACCTTGCTCACCCGATCAAGCCGGCCAGGTGCTGCCACAGCCCGCGGTTGCTGAGGTCGTTGAAGGTGACCAGCACCATCAGCGCGAGCACCGCCGCCAGCCCGCCGCGGAACGCCCATTCGACCAGCTGCGGCGGCGCCGGCTTCCGCCGCACCGCCTCGATCGCGTAGAAGAGCAGGTGACCGCCATCGAGCATCGGCACTGGCAAAAGGTTGATGAACCCGAGATTGATCGACACGAGCGCGATCAGGAAGACGAACTCGTCCGGCCCCAGCGTGAGCTGCTCGCCCGAGGCCTTGGCGATCGACAGCGGCCCGCCCAACTCCTTCACCGAGCGGCGCCCGGTGACGATCTGGCCGATCGTCTCGACCATCATGCCGACGATCTGGCCGGTGCGCCGCACCGCGACGACCGGTGCCTCGAACACGCCGACTTCGGTGACGACCGGCGCGGTCGGCGCGATGCCGAGCAGGCCGACGCGATAATCGTTGCCGAACCGGTCGCGCTGCTGCTGCGTGCCGATGGTCGCGTCGATCGCGGCGGCGCGACCATCGCGGACATAATCGACGCGGATGCGCTCACCGGCGCGGATCTTCACGTAGCGGACCATGTCCTCGAACGTGTCCATCTCGCGACCGCCGAGCGCTGTCACGCGATCGCCCGCGCGCAGCCCCGCGGCCGCCGCGGCGGTGCCCGGCAGCGCCTCGCCGACCACCGCGGGGGTGCGGGCGTCGCCGTACGCCAGCGCGAACCCCGCGAGGATCAGCACCGCCAGGACGAAGTTCACGACCGGGCCGGCGGCGACGACGATCGCGCGCTGCCACACCGGCTTGGCCTGGAAGGTGCGGGCGCGCTCCTCGGCGGGCAGCGCGAGCCACTCGGGCCCGGGCTGGCTCGCCGGGTTCATGTCGCCGGCGAAGCGGACATAGCCGCCGAGCGGCAGCCAGGCGAGCTTCCAGCGCGTGCCGCGGCGGTCGGTCCAGCCGGCGACCTCGCGCCCGAAGCCGATCGAGAAGGCCTCGGCATGCACCCCGAACCAGCGGCCGGCGAGATAATGGCCCATCTCGTGGACGAAGACGAGCGGCCCGATCACCAGGATGAAGGCCAGTGCGGTGATCAATACGCCAGGGGTCTGGATCAAGCGACGCAATCCTTCACGCGCTCGCCGGCTCTCCTTCGCGCCTCCGCGTCGATCGCGAGCACCGCGTCGAGCGTCTCCGGCGCGGCCGGGTCGTAGCGCTGTAGCGTATCGTCGACGATTGCGGCGATTTCAAGAAAGCCGATCGCGCCGGCGAGGAAAGCGGCCACCGCCACCTCGTTCGCGGCGTTGAGGATCGCGGGGCGCGCGCCGCCCGCCTCGGCGGCGTCGCGCGCCAGCGTCAGCGCGTGGAAGCGCGGCGCGTCGGGTGCCTCGAAATCGAGCCGACCCAGCTTGACGAGGTCGAGCGGCGCCATCGGGGTCGCCATCCGCTCGGGCCAGGCGAGGCAGTGCGCGATCGGCACGCGCATGTCGCTGGGGCCGAGCTGCGCCAGCATCGAGCCGTCGACATAGTCGACCATCGAGTGGATCACCGACTGGCGGTGGATCACGATCTCAATCCGCTCGGGCGGCACCGGGAACAGCCGCGCCGCCTCGATCAGCTCGAGCCCTTTGTTCATCATCGTCGCGCTGTCGACCGAGATCTTCGCGCCCATCGACCAGTTCGGGTGCGCCACCGCCTGCGCCGGGGTCACCGCCGCCATCTGCTCGAGCGTCCAGTCGCGGAACGGCCCGCCGCTCGCGGTCAGGATGATCCGGCGCACGCTCTCGGGCCGGGTGGGGTCGAGGCATTGGAACACCGCGTTGTGCTCGCTGTCGGCGGGCAGCAGCGTGGCGCCGTGCGCCGCCGCGGCGGCGACGATGATGTCGCCGGCGGAGACCAATGGCTCCTTGTTGGCGAGCACCACCGTGCCGCCGCGCTCGATCGCGGCCAGCGTCGGCCGCAGCCCCGCGCAGCCGACGATCGCGCCCATCGTCCAGTCGGCCCCCGCGGCGGCGGCATCGCACACCGCCTGCGCCCCCCCGGCGGCCGCGGTGGGGGTGCCGGCGAGCGCGGCGCGCAGCGCGGGCAGGCACGCCTCGTCCGCCACCACCGCCAGTTCGGCGCTGGTGCGCCGGGCCGCGGCGGCGAGCCGCTCGACGTCGCAGTTGGCGGTGAGCGCGACGACGCGGAAGCGGTCGGGCTCACGCTCGATCAGGTCGAGCGTCGAGGTACCGACCGAGCCGGTCGCCCCCAGGATCGAGACCGTCCTCACCCGAAGGCGCCCAGCGAGACGACCAGCAGCGCCGCGACCGGCGCCACCGGCACCAGCCCGTCGAGCCGGTCGAGCACGCCGCCGTGGCCGGGCAGGATGTTGCCCGAGTCCTTCACACCGGCGCGGCGCTTGAGCCAGCTCTCGTAGAGATCGCCCCCCTGCGCCAGCACCGCGAGCAGCGGCGAGGCGAGCGCCAGCACCAGCGGCAGCCCGGCGACCGCGTGCAGCAGCGCACCCAGCAGCGTCGCCGCCGCGGCGCCGCCGATCAGCCCCGCCCAGGTCTTGTTCGGGCTCAGCCGAGGCGCCAGCTTGGGACCGCCGATCGAGCGACCCGCGAAGAAGGCGCCGATGTCGCAGGCCCATACCAGCGACATCGCCCAGAAGGTCTCGAGCAGCCCCTCGCCCTGGCGCCGCAGCACCACCAGCGCGAGCACCGGCAGCGCACAATAGACCACGCCGAGCGCGAGCTGGGGCAGCCGCGTGACGATCGCGACGAAGAAGGCCGCGCCCGCGATCAGCCCGAGCGTGAAGAAGGGCCGCGGCTCGATGATCAGCCACGCCGGCGCCATCGTCGCGAGCGGCACGCTCATCGCGAACTGCGCGAGCCGCTTGGTCTTGGGCGCGACCTTCTGCAGGTCCGACCATTCCGCCATCATGAACAGCGAGATCACCACAGCGAGCAGCCAGAAGGCGATGTCGCCCAGCACCAGCGCGACGCTCGCCACCGCGATCATCGCGACGCTGGCGATCATCCGCAGCCGCAGGTTGGACGGGGTACGCAGCTTGGCGTCGGGCGTCGGCTCGATCATGCGGGACGGGTCACAGCCCGCCGTAGCGGCGCTGGCGCTTGCCGAACGAGTCGAGCGCGGCGCCGAGCGCGGCGGCGTCGAAGTCGGGCCACAGCGTGTCGACGAACAGCAGCTCGGCATAGGCCGCCTGCCACAGCAGGAAGTTGGAGAGGCGCTGCTCGCCCGAGGTGCGGATCAGCAGGTCGAGCGGGGGCAGGTCGCGCGTCTCGAGCTCGGCCTCGATCGCGGCGGCGTCGATCGCCTCGGGCGCGAGCCCGTCGCGCGCCGCCCGCTCGGCGAGCCGCCGCGCCGCCGCGACCAACTCGGCCTGCGCGCCATAGTTGAGCGCGATCGCCAGGATCGGGCCGGTATTGGTCGCGGTGCGCGCGAGCGCGTCGTCGACCAGCTCGACCACGTCGGCGGGGAAGCGGCGATAGTCGCCGAGCACGCGTAGCCGCACGTTCTCGCGGACCAGCTCGGCGAGGTCATTGCGGATGAAGAATTTGAGGAGCTTCATCAGCGCGCCGACCTCGTCCTCCGGGCGGCGCCAGTTCTCCGACGAGAAGGCGTAGAGCGTCAGCGCCTCCAGTCCCATCGCGCGTGCGGCGCGGGTGACCGCGCGCACCGCCTCGACGCCCGCGCGGTGCCCGGCGGCGCGCGGCAGGTGGCGCTGCGCCGCCCAGCGGCCGTTGCCGTCCATGATGATGGCGACGTGGCGCGGCAGCACCGCGGGCGCCTCGCGCGGCATCGCGGCGGTCGCCATCACCCCTCCCCCCCAGGCGCGCGCGACGTCACTTGTTGAGGATTTCCTTCTCCTTGGCGGCCGAGACCGAGTCGATGTCGGCGATCGTCGCGTCGGTCAGCTTCTGCACCTCGGTCTCGAGCCGCTTGCGCTCGTCCTCGGAGATCACGCCCTTCTTCTCGTCGGTCTTGAGCGCGTCCATGCCGTCGCGGCGGACGTTGCGCACCGCGATCTTGGCCTTCTCCGAATATTGGCCCGCGAGCTTGGCGAGTTCCTTGCGCCGCTCCTCGGTGAGATCGGGGATCGGCAGACGCAGCGTCTGGCCGTCGTTGATCGGGTTGAGCCCGAGCCCGGCGGAGCGGATCGCCTTCTCCACCGGGCCGACGTTGGTCTTGTCCCATACCTGCACCGACAGCATGCGCGACTCCGGCACCGACACCGTGGCGACCTGGTTGAGCGGCATGTGCGCGCCATAGACCTCGACCGTCACCGGATCGAGCAGCGAGGTCGAGGCGCGGCCGGTGCGAAGGCCGCCGAGGTCCCCCCTGAGCGACTCTACCGCGCCGTGCATGCGGCGCTCGAGGTCGGTCTTGTCATACGCGGGCATCGGTCGTCTCCACTTGCTTCTGCACCACCGTCGAGACGCCCTCACCGCGCAGCACGGCGGCGAAATTGCCGTGCTCGCGGATGTTGAACACGACGATGGGAATGTTCGAATCCCGGCACAGCGCCACCGCGCTGGCGTCCATCACCTTGAGGTTCTTGGCCAGCACCATGTCGTAGCTGACCGTCTCGTAGCGGGTCGCCCCGGCCACCTTCTTCGGGTCGGCGTCGTACACGCCGTCGACCGAGGTGCCCTTGAACAGCGCGTCGCAGTTCATCTCCGCGGCGCGCAGCGCGGCGCCCGAGTCGGTCGTGAAGAAGGGCGAGCCGACGCCCGCGGCGAAGATCACGATGCGCCCCTTCTCGAGGTGGCGCTCGGCGCGACGGCGGATGAACGGCTCGCACACCGAGTGCATCGGGATCGCCGACTGGACGCGGGTGTCGACGCCGATCTGCTCGAGCGCGTTCTGTACCGCCAGCGCGTTCATCACCGTGGCGAGCATGCCCATGTAATCGGCGGTGCCGCGCTCGAAGCCCTTGGCCGCGGCGGCGAGCCCGCGGAAGATATTGCCCCCGCCCACGACGATGCACAGCTCATAGCCCTGCGCCTTCACGTCCGCGATCTCCTCCGCGACGCGCGCGGTGACCGCGGGATCGATCGCGAGACCGCCCTCGCCCATCAGCACTTCGCCGGAGAGTTTCAGCAGGATACGTTTGTAGCGGGGCTGGGTCATCGGGTCTCGTCGGGCAGGGAGCGGAGCGGCGCGGACCCTAGGCGGCGGGTCGGCGGCTGGCAATGGGTTGACACAGTCGCGCGAGGCGGGGGTGAGCTCCCAGATCCTCCCCGCTCGCGGGGAGGGGGACCATGCGCAGCATGGTGGAGGGGGCCCTCCACGCGGGCTGCGCTGCGTGAAGAGCCCCCCTCCACCACGCCGCTTCGCGTCGCGGTCCCCCTCCCCATACGGGGGAGGATCTCACCACCCCCGAAACGCGAACCGCCGCCCCGGCACGATGGCCGGGGCGGCGGCGGGTCGTCCTCGCAGGTCGCCCAGGCGTCAGGCCGGCTGCGGCACGCCCGAGGCGGCGGCGACCTCGGCGGCGAAGTCGGAGACCTCCTTCTCGATCCCCTCGCCCAGCTGGAAGCGGACATAGTCCACCAGCTTGATCTCGGCGCCGGCATCCTTGCCCGCCTTGGCGACGACGTCGCTGATCTTGGTCTTGCCGTCCATCACGAACAGCTGGCTGACCAGAGCGTGCTCCTTGCGGTACTTGGCGATCGAACCCTCGACCATCTTGGCGATGATGTCGGCCGGCTTGCCCGACTCACCCGCCTTCTCGGCCGCGATCGCGCGCTCGCGCTCGATCTCGCCCTCGTCGAGGTCCTCCTCGTTGAGCGCCTTGGGGAAAGCCGCGGCGATGTGCATCGCCAGCTGCTTGCCCAGACCCTGCAACACCTCGTCCGACGCCGCGCTCTCGAGCGCGACGAGCACGCCGATCTTGCCGAGGCCCGGCGCCTGCTGGTTGTGGACATAAGCGACGACCGCGCCCTGGCTCACCGACAGCGAGCGCGCGCGGCGGATCGACTGGTTCTCGCCGATCGTCGCGATGTTGTTGGTCAGCGCCTCGGCGACGGTGGTGCCCGACGGCATCTGCGCCGCCTTGATCGACTCGACGTCGCCGCCGGTGGCGAGCGCGATCTGGGTCACCTCGCGGACGAAGTTCTGGAACTGCTCGTTCTTGGCGACGAAGTCGGTCTCCGAGTTGACCTCGACCGCGGCGCCCTTGGTGCCGCTGACCGCGACGCCGACCAGGCCCTCGGCCGCGGTGCGGCTCGACTTCTTCTGCGCGGCCGCGAGGCCCTTGGTGCGCAGCCAGTCCAGCGCGGCGTCCATGTCGCCCGAGGTCTCGCTGAGCGCCTTCTTGCAGTCCATCATGCCCGCGCCGCTCTTCTCGCGCAGGTCCTTGACCATCGCTGCCGTGATGTCGGCCATCTTCTTGTCCTCAGCTGGTGATTGCGTCGACGCGCGACGATCGGTGAATCGCCGCGCGCCGAGGGGAATGAGGGAGGCCGCGGCTTAGGCAGCCTCCGTGACAATCGTGCGTCCGCGCCGGCGCGCCCGCGCGGACACGCGGGTCAGGCCGCGGCGGTCTCGGCCGCCGGGGTCTCGACCGTGAGCGCCTCCTCGGCGGGCGGCTCGCTCATCGCGCCCAGGTCGACGCCACGCCCGGCCTGCTGCTGCTGGCTGCCGCGAGTCGCCGCGATCGCGATCGCCTCGCAGTACAGCCGGATGGCGCGGGCCGCGTCGTCGTTCGCCGGCACCGGGAAAGCGATGCCGTCGGGCGACACGTTCGAGTCGAGGATCGCGACGACCGGGATGCCGAGCGTGTTGGCCTCCTTGATCGCGAGCTCCTCCTTGTTGGCGTCGATCACGAACATCACGTCCGGGATGCCGCCCATGTCGCGGATGCCGCCAAGCGACAGCTCGAGCTTGTCGCGCTCGCGGGTGAGCTGCAGCACTTCCTTCTTGGTGAGGCCGGCGGTGTTGCCCGACAGCTGCTCCTCGAGCGCCTTCAGACGCTTGATCGAGTTGCTGATCGTCTTCCAGTTGGTCAGCATGCCGCCGAGCCAGCGGTGGTTGACGAAATGCTGGCCGGCGCGGCGCGCCGCCTCGGCGACCGGCTCCTGCGCCTGGCGCTTGGTGCCGACGAACAGCACCTTGCCGCCCGACGAGACCGACGAGCTGACGAAGTCGAGCGCGCGCGCGAAGAGCGGCACGGTCTGCGACAGGTCGATGATGTGGACGCCGTTGCGCTCGCCGAAGATGTAGGGCTTCATCTTCGGGTTCCAGCGATGGGTCTGGTGGCCGAAGTGAGCGCCGGTCTCGATAAGCTGCTGCATCGTGACGACAGGTGCCGCCATAATCATGTTCCTTCCGGTTGAGCCTCTGGGAAGCGAGTGACGCGGCCTGGAAGGCGGCGCACCGGTAGATGATGCTTCCCATGTGGGGTTGAGGGGCGCGCCTTAGCCGATCGCCCGCGCGATCGCAACCCGGGGAACAAACGCTTGACAGGAGTGAACATAGCTGGAACAAGGCGGCGGAACACAGGGTGAACGACGACATGAGGCCAGGGTTGTTTCGGTGCCGGTGCGGACCAGTACCGTTATGACATTGATCTCGGAACCCTCTGGAGTCGCAGAGGTTCTACTGGCCACGTCGCGGAACGGGAGTCGAACGATGATGGAAGTGATGACCCTCGCGATCTTCGGCGGCGGGCTCTCGACCGCGGCCTACGCGCTATATGCGACGTTGGCGCCCAGCCTCGACAAGATCGCCGGCGCGCTGCGCGGCGAGACGGCGCCCGGTCGCCCCTCCCCGCTCGCGTCGCTGGTGCGCGCCGAGCGGCGGATCGCGGTCAGGCGCTGGGCGGGCTCGGCGGTGCCGGCGGGGTCGCCGCTCCGCCAGCGCGGAGCCGCCTGACCCGCGCGTAGCTGGCGACGCTGAACGGCATCGCCAGCAGATAGGCGATCCCCGCCGCGGCGGCGGTCTGCCACGGTGCGCTCACCGCCGCCGCCCCCACCGCCACCACCACCGCGATCGCCTCGAAGCGGATGTTGGGGCGCAGGCGCAGCGAGGTCCAGGAGAAGGTCGCCAGGCTCGACACCATCAGCAGCGCGATCAGCACCGTCCACGGTGCCACCAGCCGCGGGTCGCGCAGCAGCGGCGCATCGGTGACGAACCATAGGAACAGCGGCAGCATTGCCAGGCCGGCCCCCGCGGGCGCGGGCACGCCGGTGAGGAAGCCGGCCGATTTGTGCGGCTGGTCGTCGGCGTCGATGTTGGCGTTGAAGCGCGCTAGCCGCAGCGCGCAGAACACCGCGAGCACCAGCGCCGCCATCCAGCCGAAGCGCGGCAGCGCGTGCAGCGACCAGAGATACAGGATCAGCGCGGGCGACACGCCGAAGGAGATCGCGTCGGAGAGCGAGTCGAGCTCGGCGCCGAAGCGGCTCTCGCCGTGGAGCATCCGCGCGACGCGTCCGTCGAGCCCGTCGAGCACGCCCGCGAGCAGCACCATCGTCACCGCGAGCTCCCAATGGCCCGAGATCGCGAAACGGATCCCCGACAGGCCGGAGCACAGCGCCAGCGCGGTGACCGCGTTGGGCGCGACCGCGCGGAGCGGCAGTCCGCCGGGCGGGCGACGCAGCGGGCGGCGGACGGGGCGTCTCATGACTATTGCGCGACGCCGCTGACGCGCTCGGCACCGAGGCGCGCCAGCACCGTCTCGCCCGCGATCGCGCGCTGGCCGAGCGCCACCTGCGGGGCGTACCCCTCGGGCAGGTAGACGTCGACGCGGCTGCCGAAGCGGATCAGCCCGACGCGCTGGCCGGCCGCGACGATGTCGCCGATCTTGGCGAAACCGACGATCCGCCGCGCCACGAGGCCAGCGATCTGTGTGAAGCCGACGCGGCGCCCGTCGAAGCCCTCGACGACGAAATGCTGGCGCTCATTCTCCTCAGACGCCTTGTCGAGGTCGGCGTTGAGGAACTTGCCCGAGATATAGACGACCTGGCGGATCGTCCCCGCGATCGGCGAGCGGTTGATGTGGACGTCGAACACCGACATGAACACCGACACGCGCACCATCGGCATCTCGCCCAGGTCGCCGATCAGCTCGCGCGGGACCGGCACGCGCTCGATCATCGTGATCAACCCGTCGGCAGGCGAGACGATCAGCTCGTCCCCCACCGGCGTGGTGCGCACGGGATCGCGGAAGAAGGCGGCGACCCACAGCGTGAGGCCGAGGAACGGCCAGAAGAACACCTTGGACACGATCGTCATCAGCAAAGTGATACCGAACGCGATCGCGGTGAACTTCTGTCCTTCGGGGTGGACGGCGGGAAAGCGCCACTTCACGGTCGAGGTGACGACCGGCGGCTTGTCGAGCGAGGTCATCGCTTCGTCCTATCGACCGGCGCGCGCGGTGACAACGCGCTTGCTGGCCAGGCTCGCCGTCACAGGTCGGTGGTCCGGCACCAGCGATAATGCGCGCCGGCGCGCAGGTCGGTGTAGCTGGTGCGGCTGTCGACCCGGATCTTCAGCCGCTCGGCAGCGCGATACTGGCGCGGGCCGCCATATTGGACGCAATTCTGCCGCAGCGTGTAGCGCTGGCCGATGCGGGCGAGGACGCGCGCGTGGCACTGGCCGGCCTTGCTCGAGCCGATCCCGTCGCCCTGATAGTCGCGAAGCGCCACGTTGGGGGCGCCGCGACACGGCGTGCCGGACTCGACATACGCGCCGTGGGCGAGCGGCAGCGTGTCGGCCAGCGCCGGGGCGGGAAGCAGCAGGGCGAGGGCGGCGGGGAAGCGGATCGTTCGCATCGCGGCACGAACGGCGGTGCGGGCGAAAGGGTCCCGCGGCACCGGCCGGCACCTTCTGCCTCCTGGTTCGAGCGAGACGCTCCTCCTTTACGTCATCCTGAGCTCGTCTCAGGATCCACCGTGCCGCGCATTCTGGAGGTGCGGCGCCTGCGGGACAGTGGATCCTGAGACAAGCTCAGGATGACGGCGGGCGAGAGAGGCGCGACCTCCCCCACCCCGGTTGATCCCCCGCTCCCTTGCCCCTATCGACCGCGGCAACGCTTCTCAGCAAGGATATCGGCATGGCCAAGATCAAGGTGAAGACGCCCGTCGTGGAGATCGACGGCGACGAGATGACGCGCATCATCTGGGAGTGGATCCGCGAGCGCCTGGTCAAGCCGTACCTCGACATCGACCTCGACTATTATGACCTCGGCATCGAGCACCGCGACGCCACCGACGACGCGGTCACGGTGGAGAGCGCCAAGGCGATCCAGAAGTATGGCGTCGGCGTGAAATGCGCCACGATCACCCCGGACGAGGCGCGCGTCGAGGAGTTCGGCCTTAAGAAGATGTGGCGCTCGCCCAACGGCACGATCCGCAACATCCTCGGCGGCGTCGTCTTCCGCGAGCCGATCGTGATGAGGAACGTGCCCCGGCTGATCCCGGGCTGGACCCACCCGATCGTGGTCGGCCGTCACGCCTTCGGCGACCAGTATAAGGCGACCGACTTCAAGGTGCCCGGCAAGGGCAAGCTCACGATGAAGTGGGAGGGCGAGAGCGGCGAGACGATCGAGCACGAGGTGTTCGACTTCCCCGCGGCCGGCGTCGCGATGGGCATGTACAACCTCGACGAGTCGATCCGCGACTTCGCGCGCGCCTCGCTCAACTACGGCCTGGGCCGCAACTGGCCGGTGTATCTCTCCACCAAGAACACCATCCTCAAGGCCTATGACGGCCGCTTCAAGGACATCTTCGCCGAGGTGTACGAGAGCGAGTTCGTCGACCAGTTCAAGGCCGCGGGCATCGTCTACGAGCACCGCCTGATCGACGACATGGTCGCCAGCGCGCTCAAGTGGAACGGCGAGTTCGTCTGGGCCTGCAAGAACTACGACGGTGACGTCCAGTCGGACCAGGTCGCGCAGGGCTTCGGCTCGCTCGGGCTGATGACCTCGGTGCTGATGACGCCCGACGGCAAGACGATCGAGGCCGAGGCGGCGCACGGCACCGTCACGCGCCACTATCGCCAGCACCAGCAGGGCAAGGCGACCTCGACCAACCCGATCGCCTCGATCTTCGCCTGGACCGGCGGGCTCAAGTACCGCGGCAAGTTCGACGGCACCCCCGACGTCACCCGCTTCGCCGAGACGCTGGAGCAGGTCTGCGTCGAGACGGTCGAGAGCGGCGACATGACCAAGGATCTCGCGATCCTGATCGGGCCGGACCAGAAGTGGATGACGACCGAGCAGTTCTTCGAGGCGGTGCGGGTCAACCTCGAGAAGAAGATGGCCAGCTGGGCCTGAGCTGACGGGGGCGGTCTCCGGCCGCCCCCGCATCGCGCCGCCTCAGCGGCGGCGCAGTTCCACGACCAGGCCGGCGTCCCCGCGCAGCACCGTCGCGGCGGCGCCCGGCATCGGCACCGTCTCGCGCAGCTCGACCGTCCGCGCGCCGCCGCAGGCGCCGTCGCCGGGACGGGCCCAGCGGACCATCACCGACAGGGCCGCCGCCGCACCGGCCCGCTGCGGCACGAGTTGGACGCTCACCTCGTTCTGCGCGCCATAGGCCGACGGGCGCGGACAGGCGTCCGGCTGCGCCTCCTGGACCGTCTGGCGGAAACTGCTGCTGTTCCGCGCCGACACCCACAAGGCACCGTCCCACAACGTCATGTTCGCCGCGCGCACGATGACGCCGAGCCGCACGCGCTCGCCGCCGCTTCCTCGATCGCGCCACGGATCGTCCGTCGCCACGTAGACGGGCGGCGGCGGCGGGGCGGTCGCGAGCACCTGCGCGGCGAGAAGGAGCGAGAACATGCGGGTGATCCTCCGATGACGCGCTCGATCGTGGCGCAAGATCGCTTAAGGAAGCGTGCTCGGCGGTGTGACGCGCCCGGCTGCTTTTTCTCCGTTCGCGGCGCGACAAGGGCGCCCTAACCCGCTTACAAGCCGATCATGGCTATCGGACTTCAGAATGAGGGCTTCAGCGACGCGCTCGTGATCCTCGGCGCGGCGGGGCTCGTCATCCCGGCGTTCGCGCGCTTCCGCATCAGCCCGGTGATCGGGTTCATCCTCGTCGGCGTGCTCGTCGGCCCCGCCGGCCTCGGCGCGCTCGTGCCGCGTGCACCATGGCTCTACTATGTGACCATCTCCGATCCCGGCGCGATCGAGCCCTTCGCCGAGTTCGGCATCGTGCTGCTGCTGTTCTCGATCGGGCTCGAGCTGTCGTTCCGCCGGCTCTGGGCGATGCGCCAGCTCGTCTTCGGCACGGGATCGATGCAGCTGCTCGGCTCGTCGCTGCTGATCGGCGTGACGCTGCACTATCTCGGCCAGGATTGGAGCGGCTCGGCCGGGCTCGGGCTGGCGCTCGCGCTGTCGAGCACCGCGCTGGTGCTGCCGCTGGTCGGCACGTCGAGCCCGGTCGGGCGCGGCGCCTTCGCGATCCTGCTGTTCCAGGACCTCGCCTTGGTGCCGATCATCTTCGCGCTGGGCGCGATGGCGCCGACCGCGGGCGACGCGGGCTGGGTCGGCATCGCCGGGGTCGCGTTGCGCGGCGCGCTCACCGTCGTGGCGATGTACGTCGGCGGACGGCTGGTGCTGCCGCGGCTGTTCGCCCAGGCGGCGCGCACGAAGAGCCCCGAGCTGTTCCTCGCCGCCTCGCTGCTGGTGGTGATCGTCGCCAGCGTCGCCACCACCGCCGCGGGCCTGTCGCCGATCGTCGGCGCGCTGCTCGCCGGTCTGCTCATCGCCGAGACCGAGTATCACAGCGAGGTCGAGGTCATGACCGCGCCGTTCAAGGGTCTCGCGCTGGGCGTGTTCCTGATCACGGTGGGGATGAGCCTCGACCTCAAGCTGATCCTCGCCAACTGGGTGTCCCTGCTCGCCGCGGTGATCGGCGTGGTGACCGCCAAGGCGGTGGTGACCTACCTGCTGCTGCGCGTCGCCAACGCGCGGCGCGGGATCGCGGCCGAGACCGGGCTGCTGATGGGCAGCCCGTCCGAGACGACGCTCATCGTGCTCGCCACCGCGGCGCAGGCGCAGCTGATCCTCGGCTCCACCGCGGCCTTCTGGCAGACCGTCACCGCGATCGGGCTGACCATCACGCCGCTGCTCGCCAAGCTGGGGCGCACGGTGTCGCGCCGGATCGAGCGACGCGACCCGCTGCCCGACGCGGTCTCGACCGAGCAGGGCACGCGCGCGGTGCTGTTCGGCTTCGGCCGCGTCGGCCAGCTCGTCGCCGACATGCTGGCGCGCCACCAGCAGCCCTATGTCGCGGTCGAGGCCGACATCGACGCGGTCGCGGAGGCGCGCGCCGCGGGCTATCCGGTGGTGTTCGGCGACGTGGCGCGCGCCGAGCTGCTCGACCGGCTCGACCTCGCCAACGCGCGCGCGCTGATCCTGACGATGGACGATCCCGTGCTCACCGTCCGGCTCGCGCGGCGGTTGCGCGAGGCCTATCCGGCGCTGCCGATCATCGCGCGCGCGCGCGACACGGTCCACGCGGCCGAGCTGTACAAGGCCGGCGTCACCGACGCGGTGCCCGAGACGCTGGAGAGCTCGCTCCAGCTCTCGGAGGCGGTGCTGGTCGATCTCGGCGTGGCGATGGGCCCGGTGATCGCGTCGATCCACGACAAGCGCGACGAGCTGCGCCAGACGATCCGCCGCGTCGCCATGCTCGACCGGGAGCCGCGCATCCGTCGGCTCCGCCGCAGCGACGAGATCGAGCCGGCCTGACCCAAGATGT
Source organism: Sphingomonas folli (assembly GCF_019429525.1). GTDB lineage: Bacteria > Pseudomonadota > Alphaproteobacteria > Sphingomonadales > Sphingomonadaceae > Sphingomonas > Sphingomonas folii. Next base: position 114,559 of record NZ_JAHXZL010000002.1, read on the forward strand.
CGATCAGCCGCGATTTCGCCGCAGATTCGGGCTAGCGGGCGCGCGATGGATCCGTCCCCCGCCTCCCCCTCGCCGCGCGTCGCCTTCTTCAGCGGCAACTACAATTACGTGCGCGACGGCGCCAACCAGGCGCAGAACCTGCTGGTCGGCCACCTGCTCGACCGGGGGGTGGCGGTGCGGGTCTACTCGCCGACCACGCCGACCCCGGCGTTCGAGGCGCGCGGCACCGTGGTCGACGTGCCCGCCATCCCGATGCCGGGCGGCCGCGGCGAGTATAAGCTCGGCCGCGGCCTGCCCGCACGTCCGCGCCGCGACCTGGAGGCGTTCGCGCCCAATATCGTCCACGTCTCCTCGCCCGAGTTCCTCGGCCACGCCGCGGTGACCTGGGCGCGTCGGCGCGGCATCCCGGTGGTGTCGGCGGTGCACACGCGCTTCGAAACCTATTTCCAATATTACGGGCTGGCCGCGGTGCAGCCCGCGATCAAGTGGATCCTGCGCCGCTTCTACGATCGCGCCGACCGCGTGCTGGTGCCGACGCCCTCGATGGCGGAGGTGATCCGCGGGCTGGGCGTGACCACGCCGGTGTCGCTATGGGGCCGCGGCGTCAATCACCGCCGCTTCCACCCTTCCGCGCGCGACCTGGCGTGGCGGCGCTCGCTCGGCATTGGCGACGACGAGCTGGCGATCGGCTTCCTCGGCCGGCTGGTGCTGGAGAAAGGGCTCGGCGTGTTCGCCGACGTGCTGGGACGGCTCGACGCGATGGGGATCAAGCATCGCGCGCTGATCGTCGGCAAGGGCCCCGCGCGCGACTGGTTCGCCGAGCGCGTACCCCAGGCCGCCTTTGCCGGCTTCCAGAGCGGCGACGATCTCGGCCGCGCGGTGGCGTCGATGGACCTGCTGTTCAACCCGAGCGTCACCGAGACCTGGGGTCAGGTGACCTCGGAGGCGATGGCGGCGGGCGTGCCCGTCGTGGCGGCGCGCGCCACCGGCGCGGTCGACCTGCTCGACGACGGGGTCACCGGGCTGCTGGTGACGCCGCAGGACGTCCAGGGCTATGCCGCGGCGATCGCGACGCTGGCGAATGATCCGGCGCGACGGCACGCGATGGGCGCGGCCGCGCACGACCATGCCAAGAGCTTCCGCTGGGATACCGCCAACGAGGCGGTGCTCGACATGTACCGCGAGCTGCTCGCGGGGCGGTGAGAGCGGGGCCCTGGCTCTCACCGCCTGCCACCCCGGCGCACGCCGGGATCCAGTTGGACGAACCTCGCTGAGCATCACCACGGTCGTTCCAACTGGACCCCGGCGTGCGCCGGGGTGGTGCTTACCAGTGCCGGGCCGCATCACCGCAGCGAGCGGTCCTCACCCCTCGCGCCAGTCGAAGGTCAGCGGCGCCTCGCGGAAGGCGAAGCGGTCGAGGTGGCTCGACACCACCTCGCGCATGCGGCCCTCGTCCTCGCCCTCGGGCACGGTGAGCAGCACGTCGAGCGTCTCGCTGTCGGCGCGCATCGCCAGGCGCGCGCCGTTGGGGAAGTCGATCTCGCCCTCCTCCGTGGAGAAGCGCACCGTCATCTTGTGGCTCCAATGCTTGGCGAGCTGCTGGAGATAGCGGCTGGCCGAGTGCGTCGGCACGCGCGCGACCGAGACGCTCACTTCCGCCGCTCGATCGTCTGCGCCAGCTCGTCGATCAGCGCGGCGACCTGGAACATCTCCTCCTCGTCCGTCGCGCCGTGCAGCCGGTTCTGCACCGCGTGGCGCAGGTTGTGGAGCGCGCGCCGCACCGGGACGTGATCGCCGCGCGAGCGCTCCGCGCCGAGCCCGGCGAGCCGCTCGAGCAGCGTCGCCACCTGCGCCGCGTTCTCCGCGAGATGCGCGCGTCCCGCGTCGGTCGCGGCGAAACGCTTGCGCGCACCCTCGCTCGCCTGCTCCTCGATCTGCTCCATCTCGGCCAGCATCGACAGAGCGGGATAGACCACGCCCGGGCTGGGCGCATAGGCGCCGCCGGTGAGGTCCTCGACCGCCTTGATCAGCTCGTAGCCGTGGCGCGGCTCGTCCGCGATCAGCTTGAGCAGCACCAGCCGGAGCTCGGCGCCGTCGAACATGCGCCGTCGCCCCCCGCCGCCGCGCGCGGCCTCGTCCCACCGCGTCGCGAACTCCGCCGCGACCCGCTCCCAGCCGCCGCCGCGGCCACCGCGCGGCCCGCAGCCACGCCCCATGCCGCCGTGCCCGCGGCCGTGTCCATACATCTGTCCGAACATCATCGACTCCTTCAGCTCGATGCGCTCAAGATATATCGTAGCGAGATCACGTCAAGATGTCCTGCGATATATCTTGACAGGGCGAGATGACGTGCCCCGCGCGAGCGCCTACATCGGCGCGATGGCCGACCTGTTCGCGGGGCTCGATCCCGCCGCTCCCCCCGATCCGCCCGCCGCGGTCGACGCGCCGCTCGCCGACCGGCTGCGCCCGCGCGCGCTCGGCGAGGTGGTCGGACAGGACCATCTCACCGGCGCGGAGGGCGCGATCGGGCGGATGGTCGCGGCGGGGCGGCTCTCCTCGATGATCCTGTGGGGGCCGCCGGGCACCGGCAAGACCACGATCGCGCGGCTGCTCGCCCAGGCGGTGGGGCTTCGCTTCGCCGCGATCTCAGCGGTGTTCTCCGGCGTCGCCGACCTCAAGAAGGCCTTCGCCGAGGCGCGCGACCATGCCCGGCTGGGCAGGCGCACGCTGCTCTTCGTCGACGAGATCCATCGCTTCAACCGCGCGCAGCAGGACGGCTTCCTGCCGTACGTCGAGGATGGCACGGTGACACTCGTGGGCGCCACCACCGAGAATCCGTCGTTCGAGCTCAACGCCGCGCTGCTCAGCCGCGCGCAGGTGCTGATCCTCCACCGGCTCGACCGCGCCGCGCTCGAGCAGCTGATCGCGCGCGCCGAGGCGGAGGTCGGCCGAGCGCTCCCGCTCGACGACGCCGCGCGTGACGCCCTGGTGGCGAGCGCCGACGGCGACGGGCGCTTCCTGCTCAACCAGGTCGAGACGCTCTTCTCGGTCGACCTCCCCGCCCCGCTCGACCCCGCCGGGCTGTCGAGCTTCCTCCAGCGCCGCGTCGCGGTCTATGACAAGGACCGCGAGGGGCATTACAATCTCATCAGCGCGCTGCACAAAGCGATCCGCGGCTCGGACCCGCAGGCGGCGCTCTACTATCTCGCGCGGATGCTCACCGCGGGCGAGGAGCCGCTCTACCTCTTGCGCCGGCTGACCCGCGCCGCGGTCGAGGACATCGGGCTGGCCGATCCCCAGGCGCTGGCGCAATGCCTGAGCGCGAAGGACGCCTATGACTTCCTCGGCTCGCCCGAGGGCGAGCTGGCGATCGCGCAGGCGTGCGTCTATCTCGCCACCGCGCCCAAGTCGAACGCGGTCTATGCGGCGCAGAAGGCGGCCTGGAAGGTGGCGCGCGAGACCGGCTCGCTGATGCCGCCCGCCAACATCCTCAACGCGCCGACCAAGCTGATGAAGCAGATCGGCTATGGCGCGAACTACGAATATGACCACGACAGCGAGGGCGGCTTCTCGGGCGCGAACTACTGGCCCGACGAGCTGCCGCCGCAGCGCTTCTACGCGCCGACCGACCGCGGCTATGAGAAGCGCGTTGCCGAGCGGCTCGCCTGGTGGGATGAGCGCCGGCATGCGCGCAACGATTAAGCTCCTCTCCCTCGCCCTGCTCGCCGTCCCCGCCGCGGCGCAGTCGCCGCAGTCGGTGCGGTTCGACGACCATCAGCGCTACGCGCGCGCGATCGCGGCGGGGTACAAGGCGTATAATCTGTGCGACGGGCTGTTCACCGCGGGGCGCAGCGAGCGCCAGGTCGAGGCGCTCGAGTTGCGCGGCATCTACCCGGAATATGACGCGATCGTGCCGACGCTGGCGGCGCGCGTCGACCGGCCCGGGCGTGGCGTGAGCGTCGCCTTCGACCCCGCGCTGCCGCCGCGCCGCGCGACCTGGGCGGCGGGAGCGGGCTGTACGCTCGCGCCGATCGGCGCCGAGACGCCCGCGCGTGCGCCCGCGCCCGGCCTGGCGCGCGTGCCCGGCCCCGACCCGCGGCGCTGGCCGCTCGGCGACGCCGGCATCGCGCCCCGCCCCGCCCCAGCGCTCGCCGGCGCGGTGGCGCGCGCCTTCGAGGGCGCGTACGGGCGCGGCACCGAGACGGTCGGCGTCGTCGTGCTGCGCGACGGCCAGGTCGTCGCCGAGCGCTATCGCGACGGCTTCGGCCCCTATGTCCCCAATCGCACCTGGTCGGTGGCGAAGAGCATCACCGGCACGCTGGTGGGGATGAGCGGGGTCGACCCATCGCGCCCCGCGACCGTTCCCGAGTGGCGCCGCGCCGGCGACCCGCGCGCGCGCATCACGCTGGACCAGCTGCTGCGGATGAGCTCGGGGCTGCACAGCGACACCGCGGGCAACCGCACCGACGCGCTGTATTTCGGCGGCACGGCGGTGACGGAGCAGGCCACCGGCTGGCCGCTCTCGTCGCGCCCCGGCACGCACTTCCGCTACGCCAACAACGACATCCTGCTCGCGGTGCGGGCGCTGCGCGCGTCGCTCGGCGAGGCGCATTACCGCGCGCTGCCGGCGCGGCTGCTCACGCCGCTGGGGATGCGCCACACCGCGATCGAGTCCGACTGGCAGGGCAATTACCTGCTCTCCAGCGCGGTGTGGACCACCGCGCGCGACCTCGCCCGGCTCGGCCAGTTCTGGCTGCAGGACGGGGTTTGGCAGGGCCGCCGCCTGCTGCCCGCCGGGTGGATGCGCTACATGACGACGCCGCGCGTGCCCCAGCCGGAGCGCGACGAGGGCTATGGCGCCTCGATCTGGCTGTTCGGCCCGCGCCAGGGACTCCCGCCGGGCAGCTACTCGGCGCAGGGCAATCGCGGGCAATATGTCATGGTGGTGCCGTCCGAGCGGCTGGTCGTGGTGCGCCGCGGCGAGGACCCGACCGGCGCGCGCTTCGACGTGGCGCGCTTCACCGCGGACGTGATCGCGGCGCGGTGAGCGCGCCGCCGCCCGGCCGCTTCGCCGAGTTCGTCGCGATCGACTGGTCGGGCGCGCGCGGGCGCCGCCACCGCGGCATCGCGGTGGCGCGCTGCGTCACGGGGGGCGGCGCCCCCGCGCTGGTCGCGCCGGCGACCCGCGACTGGTCGCGCGCCGAGGTGCTCGACTGGCTGGTCGCGCGCCGCGACCGCGCCATGCTGGTCGGCTTCGACTTCAGCTTCTCCGCCCCTTATGTGGCGCGCGGCGCCCATCTGCCGGGCGAGACCGAGACGCGCGACGCGCGCGCGCTGTGGCGCTACGTCGACGCGGCGAGCGACGACGACGACCTCGGCGCCGCCACCTTCCTGGAGGCGCGTCGCGGGCGCCACTTCTACCTCGGCGCGGCGGACGGCGCCAAGCGCGACTTCCTGCACTGGCGGGCCTGCGAGGTGGCGCACGACGGCAGCACCAAGCCCTCCACCGTCTATGACGCGATCGGCGCGGCGCAGGTGGCGAAGGCGAGTTTCGCGGGCATGCGCCTGCTCCATCACCTCGACGGGCGCGTCGCGATATGGCCGTTCGACCCGGTCCCGCCGGCGGGGCCGCTGGTGGTGGAGATCTACACCGCGATCGCGGCGCGCGCCGCGGGGCTGCGCAAGGGGCGAAGCAAGCTGCGCGACGCCGCCGCGCTGGACGCCGCGCTGGCGGCGCTGGGCAGTCCGCCGCACGCGCCGCTCGCGCGCTACGACGATCATTCGACCGACGCGATCCTGGCGGCGGCGTGGCTGCGCGCGCGGGTCGACGATGCCGCGCTGTGGCGACCGCCAGGGTTGAGCGCGGCGGTGGCGCGGACCGAGGGCTGGACCTTCGGCGTCGCCTGACGCATGAGGGCCGCCGCGCCGGTTTAGCTCAGCTGGTAGAGCAGCGGTTTTGTAAACCGAAGGTCGCGGGTTCGATCCCTGCAACCGGCACCGCCTCCCTTCCTCTCCGCATCCCTGACACCGCCGTTCTGGGCCACAAGCTCAGGGGCTGACTACTTGTTCGCGATCCCAGGCGAGCGCATCCGCACCCCATCGACCGCGACACTCGAGGGGGTAGCTTGAGGGTACAGTCCGCGAAGGCCGGGGGTACCGGATGCTGACGGATTTGGCGTGCCGCCGAGCGGCGCCGCGCCCGACCGCGTACAAGCTCAGCGACGCATTCGGCCTCTACCTCTACGTGCTGCCGAGCGGCTACCGCTCGTGGCGCTGGAAGTATCGCGTCGCGGGCAAGGAGAAGGTCCTCGTCTTCGGCCCCTACCACGCGGTGACACTGGCCAAGGCACGACAACTCCGCGAGGAAGCCGCACGCTCGCTGCGCGAGGGCATCGACCCGTCGATCAGCAGGCGCCAGCGGGCTGCCGCCTAGGCAGCCGTGGCGGACGCGACCTTCGAGCGGATCGCGCGCGACTGGCATCGCAGTCAGCTGCCGATGTGGTCCGCGCGCTACGCGAGCAACACGCTCAACAACCTCGTCAACGACGTCTTCCCGAAGATAGGCCAGATATCATGGTTTTTCGGGATCCCAAGCGCGGCCAAACGTTCGCTCTCGTGATTGACACCGCCCGTGAGCGGGTTTGTGGTCGCTTCACCGTCAGCGGCATCAAGGTTTGATCCGCCTTCATACCGTTCCTCACTAAACGCGATTGGCTGCCTCACGTCGCCGGTCGCGTTCAGGCGCGACGCACCAAAGCCGAGCCCCAGCGTACTCAGGCCGTAGATCGCTTCCGCCGCAGCCGGACTAGCCCCCGTGACGCTCGATATCGCGCGTGCGCCATAGGTCTCGCCCGGTATCGCCGTGACCGCCTGCTTCGCGCCCGCGACGATCCGGTCGACGTTGGTCGCCGCGTTGATCCCGGCCAGGGCCGCGGCACCGCAGCCCGCACCGATTGACCCGGGGCAGGCTGCCGTCCCCGCCGCCATCGTGAAGCCGTCAGCGACCACACCCGCGGTACCGCCGACAGCCTCAATCCCGCCCGCTAGGCGGACGCCCTCCGGCGTCTTGTTGAAGGCGTTGGCCTTCTGGATCGCACAGGACAGCGGCGTGTCACCGCTGCACAGCCGCGCGTCGATCGCGTTCTGGCCTTCGATGGTTTGGCTAGCGAGAGAATAGGCATCCAGCGCATTCTGTTGCTGCTCGTTCAACGAGCAGGACTGTGGGCTGGACGCGCAGGCGGCAACCTCGGCGAACTTCGAGAGCCCACCGATCTTTTCTACCGCGGCACGGAACTCCGGGCTGTTCTTGTATACATCGTCAACCGACAGCCCCGTCTTCGTCTCGGGGCCGAAGATCCCATGCTTCGTGACGGTCGAATTATTCTCGCTCTCGACCTGCGCCGCAGTGATCGCCGCGCCCGGATCGAGCCCGAGCATGCTCGCGGTCGCCCCCGCGACCGTCGCCACGAGGTGGTCACGCCGCTGCGCCTCGCGCTGCGTCAGCGGCTCGCCGTCCGCGTCCACCGCCGGCGTCGCGCCCGTCTTCAGCAGTTCGTGCACCCCGACGCTCGTGGCGGCCCCCAGCGCCGCGCCGCCGCACGAGCCCCCTCCGGCCACGCTGCCCGCGCACGCGACCGCGCCCTGCGCCAGCGCGCGCAGCACCAGATGCTCGTCGTCGTTCCCCACCAGCGACTTGACCCGCTCGGTGGCCCATCCCTGCGCCAGCGTCGCCGCCGCGCCCTGCACCAACCCGCCGAGCGAACCCCCGACGTCGCCGCTCGCCGCGCCCACCGCCGCGGTGATCACGCGCTGACCGGTCCCGCCCGCGCCCCAGGTCGCGTACGGGCTCTCCGACGGTTTGGCGTCCGGATGCGCCTCGCGCCACTTGGCGTCATCCTCCGCGCGGTGCGCCAGGAAGGTCGTGCTCTCGACCCCGAGCGTGCGCACCGTCTCGAAGCCGCGCTCCAGCCCGGCGCGCTTGTCGGCGTCGAACTCACGCACCAGCGGCGCGTTCGCCGCGCCCGGGTCCCGCGAGATCGTCGCCGCCGCGACCTGGCTCGCCGGGTCGTCCGACGTCACCGTCAGCATGCCGGGCGAGATCGCGCTGCGCGTCACCGACGTCTGCGATCCGCGCGCCGACATCGCCACCGGCAGCCCCGCCGAGACCCGCCCCGCGCCGCCGCGCGCGCTGCCCGGCACCTCGCCTTGCCCCGAGGTCGCCTGCCCCTTCGCGTCGCTTCCGCCCGCCCCCCAGCCGCCCCCGAACGACGTCTGCCCGCTCGACCACGCCTCGCTGTTCCGGATGTCGCTGAACCCCAGCGTGCCGGTGGTGAAGCTGTTGCGCTCCGGCGCCGCGCTCGACTCGATCGCCCCGCCGTCGAGCTGCGTGTGGTGGCGGACGTCGACCTGATAGCCCCCCGCCCCGGCGTGGATCCCCGCCTGGTCGTGCACGCTCGCGAAGGTCCCGCTGGCCCGCGCCGCGCTGACGTTGCCCGACACGCCCGGCACCCCCGCGGCATCAAGCGACCCGCTCACCGACCAGCCGTGCTGGTCCGAGCTATAGCTCGCGCTGTCCTGCCGGCTGCGGATCGCGAGGTCCGCCGCGCTCACCTCGACCCGCTCGCCCACCACCTGGCCGGCATCCAGCGTCACCGTGGCGTCACTCACAGACCGGCAATTGTCACCGGCTTGCTGTCACTCCCCTCTTGAACTATTTTAAAGACGCGTTGCTTATTCGTGGACTAGTAGATGACGGGGCGGCCGTTGTTTAAGGATGTGCCGTCCCACCCACAGGGAAAGTGGCCTTCTATATACCACTGACCTTGGCTAGAATAGAAGCTTGGCGGCCGCACGTCAGATAGCTCCGCCTCCATGCATAAATGCAATATATCCCAATTGACTGAACTCTTAAAGCATGGATCAAGATTATTTTTTAGAATTACGTCTTTTGTCTTTTCTTGTACTAGTAACTCAATCTCGGGTTTAATAGACGCTACAAGTAAGTTCCATTTAGAAAATGCGCCAATGTCTTTTTTCATTACACTTTCACGATAGTCGTTTGCAGCTTCTAGGCATATTCTTTCCCACTCGGGTGAGTTGCAGCTATCCAAAGCCTCGCCCCAAGAAGATAATATATCTGCTGAGCACGTAGTGCGCACACCAACATTCCTAAACCAATCAACGCTACGAAGATTATTCAAAGTCTCTACGGTATTTTTATGCATTCTCAATTTCCTGCGTCATTTTTCGTCTGAGGCAACCTATCAGGTACGCGAGGCACGGGCATAGATGGCACGAGGCCAAAGTTTGTTCGTTGATCAGCAGCCTGGCCAGCAACATCTCTGGCTTGGGTCGCGGACAGACCGGATTGAATTAAAGCTTTATCGACGGCGGCACTGTATTGTTCATTTGTGGGCGTCATACCATAAAAATTGCCGCCCTTACGGTATGGGCTCCAAAAACCCTCCAGAGATGCGTGAAATTCGTAATGAGGTGATCCAGGTTCTGCCAAAGCATTGCCAGGCATCGCGATTGCGAGCCCCTCGTTCCTTGGGATCATGCTCTTAAACGCCGCATTTTGATTCAGGTGATTGGCTTGAAGTCCTGTTCCTTTCAGCTCGGTCACGAGCGCGCCATAAGAGTCAACGCGTGGTGTAACGCCCTCTGGCGCGATCAGTGGCGCCACGGCGATTGCACCCCAACCGCCGACGAGCAATCCCGCCTGAGCAGCTGGCTCGTTTTCTCCGGAGAGCAACGGTGAAAGCGTGGCGATCTCGCGTGTCGCGTCCGTGTGATCGCCAAAGAAGTGGGCGCCCGGCAGGTTAGCTAGCGCCTGCAACTGCTCGGGCGATTGCTGCGCCACCTGGCGTGCGAGCAGGCCGAGCGGGCTGATGTCGGACTCGACCGGATGATCGGCGAGGTACGTCACCTGGCCTGCGCTCAGGCCCGAGTTGACGAGTTCGATCGCCCTGTCTTGACCCCCTAGCTTGTTGACCGTTTCGTCGCTGAGACGGCGGTACTCGACCGCTTTGTCCTCATCCCCCCCAAACTGGCCTACAATTTCCTTATAGAGCCGTTGATCGGTCGGGCTCGCGCTCTGCCGAAGGTCCGTTAGATACTTCTTGTACTTGCTCGCAAACTCAGTCGCGGGCACCTGCGGTCCATGCGCGGGCTGAACCGTCCTGCCGTTCACCTTGAGCGTGGAATTATTCTCGGTCTCGACCTTCGCGCCGGTGATCGCTGCGCCCGGGTCGAGCCCGACCGCGCCCGTCACCACGCCCGCGACCGTCGCCACGATGTTGTCACGCCGCTGCGCCTCGGCTTGCGTCAGCGGCTCGCCGTCCGCGTCCACCGCGGGCGTCGCGCCCGTCTTCAGCAGCTCGTGCACCCCGACGCTCGTGGCGGCCCCCAGCGCCGCGCCGCCGCACGAGCCCCCTCCGGCCACGCTGCCCGCGCACGCGACCGCGCCCTGCGCCAGCGCGCGCAGCACCGGATGCTCGTCGTCGTTCCCCACCAGCGACTTGACCCGCTCGGTGGCCCATCCCTGCGCCAGCGTCGCCGCCGCGCCCTGCACCAACCCGCCCAGCGAACCCCCGACGTCGCCGCTCGCCGCGCCCATCGCCGCGGTGATCACGCGCTGACCGGTCCCGCCCGCGCCCCAGGTCGCGTACGGGCTCTCCGACGGTTTGGCGTCCGGATGCGCCTCGCGCCACTTGGCATCGTCGTCCGCGCGGTGCGCCAGGAAGGTCGTGCTCTCGACCCCAAGCGTGCGCACCGTCTCGAAGCCGCGCTCCAGCCCGGCACGCTTGTCGGCGTCGAACTCACGCACCAGCGGCGCATTGGCCGCGCCCGGATCACGCGAGATCGCCGCCGCGGCCCGCTGGCTCGCCGGGTCGTCCGACGTCACCGTCATCGCCCCAGGCGAGATCGCGCTGCGCGTCACCGACGCTTGCGACCCGCCCGCCGAAAGCGCCACCGGCAGCCCCGCCGAGACCCGACCGGCGCCACCGCGCGCGCTGCCCGGTACCTCGCCCTGCCCCGAGACCGCGCGCCCGCTCGCGTCGCTCCCGCCCAGCCCCACGCCGCCCCCGAACGACGTCTGCCCGCTCGACCACGCCTCGCTGTTCCGGATGTCGCTGAACCCTAGCGTGCCGGTCGTGAAGCTGTTCTGCGACGGCGCCGCGCTCGACTCGATCGCCCCGCCGTCGAGCTGGGTGTAGTGGCGGACGTCGACCTCATAGCCCCCCGCCCCGGCGTGGATCCCCGCCTGGTCGTGCACGCTCGCGAAGGTGCCGCTGGCCCGCGCCGCCGTGACGTTGCCCGACACGCCCGCCACCCCCGCGGCATCGAGCGACCCGCTCACCGACCAGCCATGCTGGTCCGAGCGATAGCTCGCGCTGTCCTGTCGGCTGCGGATCGCCAGGTCGGCCGCGCTCACCTCGACCCGGTCGCCCACCACCTGGCCGGCATCCAGCGTCACCGTGGCGTCGCTCTCCACCCGCGTCAGCCCGCCGCGACCGACATGCGCGGTCCGCCAGCTCGTCGTCTCCTCGCGCTCGCTCCCGTGCGAGCCGCTCACCCCCGCGCTCAGCGTCGGCGCGCCGACCAGGTGGCTCGGGTCGGTCCCGTTCGCGCCCCGGCCGAGCCCGAGCTGCTCCGACACCCCCAGGCTGGCGCCGAAGGAGCGCTGGCTGCCGCTGCTGCTGTCGTGCGCCGCCACGCCCTCGACCGTGATGTTGCCCGGCGCTTTCAGCACCGTGCCGCGGCGCCCGCCGACGTCGCTGCCCGCGATGTCGATCGTCGAGCCCGGGCCGTCGCCCGAGGCGCTCAGCACCACCGTGTCGCCGCCCACGTCGCTGCCCACTACCGTCTCGCGGTGCGACGATGTCCGCGACGAGCTGCGCGACACCCCCAGCGTCGCGTGGAGCGACACGCCGAACTCGCCCTTGCCCTTCCCCAGCATGTCGTTCAGCGCGCGCGCGTCGTCGAGCCCGTTGCTGATGGCGAGCCCGCCCGCGAGCCCCGCCACGACCGCCGTGCGGGAGTCACCGTCGCGCGCCGCGCCCGACCCGGCGCCTGCCATCCGCGCGACCGTGCCGACCTCGTTGAGCAGCGACGACGACCCGCCCAGCGACAGCCCCGCCGACGACTGCCGGCTCGTGCCCCAGCTGTCGTTCGTGTCGATCACCGCGCCGACATGGATCGAGCGGCCCGAGAGCACCGTCGGCCCGGCGCCGTCGATGCGGCTGCCGAGCACGTCGATCTTGCCGCCGGCCCTGATCTCAACGTCGCCCGTCTGCGACACCAGCGCCGCGCCGTTGTGCGTGACCGAGTCGCTGCCCCAGCGCTGCTGCGACGAGGCGCTGCCGAGGAACAGCCCGTCGCCGCCGAGCGACAGCCCGCTCTTGTGGCTGCTCGACGAGCCTTCCTCATGGACGCGGTTCTCGCTCGCGACCACGTCGACGTCGCCCTTGGCGAAGACCTGGATCGGATCCACCGCGCCGGCCTGCGCGCCGCGCAGCAGCACGCTGCCGTCCGACGAACCGATCGTGATGTGGCGTCCGGCGAGCACCGGGGCGACCGCCATGTCGGTGGTGCGCTAGACGCCGCCCGTCGTCGGCCGTAGCTCGCAATTGTCGTGGCCCGTGCCGTCCGTCGCGGTGGGGTTTGTGCATTTACAATGTCAAAGAACGAAACCGATCATTATGGGGCCGCAAGACGGCAGCTTATTCTATTTTCTCATTGCTTCGATCAGGAAGCTGGATCGGCTTGTAGCTCATTATTTTAGAAACTACCGCATTCACATCCAATGTTTGATCATTTATCATATATTGCGGAGAATGAAAAACATGCTCCACCCAGGCAGGATCAGGGCTTATTTGGCTAATCCTGCTAGTAATCTGATAATCTTCCTCTTCAGATCTAGGAAATTTCATTAAAGATGAAACAAGGAAAAATAATTCATCTTCTATATTCATAGATTGGCCTTACCTTTCACATGGTTTAACGGGCTCCTAACAATTATGTTATCCATATCATAAACGTTACCGCCGCCTTTTATTTCGATATTGTGGTCCAGTTCGTACTTCAATCTTCCGCCCAATGCCTGGGAATGTTTCACACTTGGAGCATTTCCATTTCTCATCTGAAACACGTCTATAGAACTAAACTCCTTCACCAAAACCGGATCATCCGCGACTGTCATCCAAAACTTCTGCCGGAACTCGTCGAAATTTCGGAACGACTGACCAGCCAGCTTCTCCGCCACCTGCAACGGCACCTTGGCCGCATTCCGCTCGCTCCCCCGGAGCCACCGTTCGCCTTTCTGGATCCGGGGTAGGTTACCATAAGACGCCACGCCCCGCCCATAGCGCCGACTCGCCGCGGTGCCCTCAAAGCCTTCGAGCAGCTTGGGATCGTCGACCGTTTCGGCGCTGCGCTCCGCGTCCTTCGCCGCACCACCCAGCTCCCGCTCAGAGCGCCCGACGACCCCGTCGAGCTTCTTGATCCCCAGGCCGATCCCGCCGCCACCGACGCCGAGCAGGTCGATCGTGCCCGAGGTGAGGTCGCGCGCGTACGACCGGTCGGCCCCACCCGCGGTCAGCTCGTCCACCGTCGCCACAGCCGGTAGCGAGCCGTCGCGCAGCAGGCCATATTCATAGCCGCCCACCGTCGTCATCGCGTCGCCGAGCCGCTCGCCCAAGCCGGTACGCCGCAGCGCCTCGCTCACCCCCTGGTCGACCGCATAGTTCACCACCACGCCCGCCGGACCGCCCGCCAGCAGTGCGCGGCCATAAGCGAACGCGTCGCGCACCACCGGGTGCTCGTTCAGATACGCGCTGGCCTCCACCACCGCGTCCGCCGCGCGGGTCCCCAACGTCGTCTTGCCCGCGACCGCGACCTCGCCGCTGCCGTCGGTCCGCGTCGCGCCGCGCCGCGCGTCCGCCGCCGACGCCGCGATCAGCGCCTCCGGACCGCTCGCCTCGGGGTGGTCGCGCGCGAACACGATCCACGCCGCGTCCGCGCTCAGCGCCTGGCCCAGCGGCGAGCGCACGTCGTCGAGCTGCGCCGCGAGCGCCGTCACGTCCTCGCCGCGGCGCGCCGCCTCCGCCAGGATCCGCGCTTCGCGCCGCGCGCGCACACCCGCCGCCGTCCGGTCCTCGCCCGGCGCGCCGCCATAGTCGCGCACCGCGCGCGCCGCATCGCCGCGCGCGATCGCCTTCTGCCCGACCACGTCGAGCGTCAGCCGCCGCAGCAGCGCGTCCAGCGCGCCCGTCCCCGCCGCCCCATCCGACAGCGCGTGCACCTCCTCCACCGCCGCCCTGGGCAGCGCCAGCGGGTCGCGCGCCACCGCCGCCCCGGTCGACCCCAGCACGCTATGCGCCGTATTGCCGCGCACCACCGCCGCCAGCTCGCGCGCCGCGCCCACGTCGAGGTCGAGCGTCAGCCCGCTGCGCGTGTCGCGCCTTACCGCCTGCGTGCGCGCGACATCGCGGTTCACCCCCGCCAGCGCCGCCCCGGCGGGGTCGTCCCGCACCGTCACCGCGCCGTGCCCCAGCGTCGCGCGCATCACCTCGACCCGCTCGCTCGACATCACGCTCGCGTCGAGCGTCGGCACCCCGCCGCCCGCCTCGCCGCGCCGTGTCGGCGCGTTCGCCGACCCCGCCACACCGAGCGACCCACCCCGCGACCACGACCCGCTCACCACGTCGCCCGTCACCAGCCCGCCCGTCGTCAGCCGCAGCTCGCCATTGTCGTGGCCGGCGCCGTCCGTCGCCGCCAGCACGCCGCCGGTGAGCCTGATCGTCCCGTCGACCGTCCCGGCCACGGCGCCGCCGCGCGACACGATCCCGCTCGGCGCGTTCACCGCGCGCCACTCGCCCGACCGGCGCGCCCCCGCGACGTCGACCGACAGCGTCGGCCCGGTGTTGCTCTCGCCCGCGCTCACCCCGCCGCTTGTCGTGCGGCTCCACTGCGTGCGGCTGTCCTGCGGGCTGGCGATGACCAGGTCGCGCGCGATCGACAGATCCATGTCCGTCGCCCCGACCTGCGCGCCCTGCACGAGAGCGTCGCGCCCGACGTGGAGCGTCAGATGCGCACCGCCGTCGATGACGCTGTCGACCTGCCGTACCGAACGCTCGCCCGACTGCGACCGCGACGCGCGCGTCCCCAGCGTGGCGTCGGCACTCGTCGCCCCCGCCAGCCCGACGCCGACGCGCAACCCCAGGCTGTACCCGTTCGACCAGCTCGAACCGGTCCGCTCGCCGCTGTCCTGCCCGGAGCGCAGGACCAGGTCGCGGGCGGTCGAGAGCGACTCCGACTCGGTCCCCCGCACCGTCGACCCCGTCACCGTGAGGTCGCCCTCGCGCGCCTCGACCACGACATGCGCGCCCGTCACCGACGCGCCGACATCGTGCGACTCGCGCGCGTCCTCGCGGCTGCCCGAATGCGTGCTGCCGAGGCTGGCGCTGACCCCCACCGCGTCCGTCGCCGCGGTCATCAGCGAACGTGTCGTCCGCAGCGCCTCCGAGGCGGTCGTCACTACGCCCTGGCCCAGCCCGCCCGCCGCACCGCGCCCGACCCGACCCGGCAGGCCGGCGACGCTGTCGATCGCCCCGCTCAGATGCTCATACGCGCCGAGCCGCAACCCGCTCGACGAGTCGCGCCGGTCACCCCAGCGCGTGCGCGTGTCCGCGACGCCCTCGATCGTCGTCGTCTTGCCGGACAGCACGGACGTGTCCGCGCCGTGGATCGTGCTGCCGCTGACGGTCAGCTTCTCGCCCGCATCGACCTGGACGTTCCCCGTCCGCGACACCAGCGCCGCGCCGTTGTGCGTGACCGTGTCGCTGCCCCAGCGCTGCCGCGACGCGGCGCTGCCCAGGAACAGCCCGTCGCCGCCGAGCGACAGCCCGCTCTTGCGGCGGCTCGACGAACCCTCCGCATGGACGCGATCCTCGCTCGCGACCACGGCGACGTCGCTTTGGGCGAAGATCTGGATCGAATCCAACGCGCCGGCCTGCACGCCGCGCAGCAGCACGCTCCCGTCCGACGACCCGATCGTGACGTGACGGCCCGCGAGCACCGAGTCGACCGCCATGTCGGTGCTGCGCTCGACGTGGCTGGTCGCGCGCGACGACGAGAACAGCCCGCCGCCCCGCCGCGTCTTGTCCTCGCTGCTCGTGCCGCGCTCGCGCGCCTCGACGATCGCGACCCCGCCCGCGCCGAACAGCGCGACGTCGTCGCTCCTCGAGCCGATCGTCCCGCCCTCGACCGAGAGCGTCCCGCTCTTGTCGGTCAGACCCGCCGCGATCGTCACCTTGCCGCCCGCGGTCACCGACGTGCCGTTCGCGGTCTCCTGGTCGCTCGTGCGGCTCCAGCGGCCGTGGCGAGAATAGCCGCTCTCGCTCAGCTGCGTGCGGTCGACGCTCGCGCCGAGGTCGATGTCATGGCCCGCCACGATCGTCGCGGGGCCGCCCGCGCTGAAGTCGGCGCCGCGCGCGACCATGTCGTGCCCGGCGCTGACCGTGAGCGTGCCGGTCGCGGTGACGCTGCTGCCGGACTGCGTCGTCGCGATGCCGTCGCCGTATGCCGTGGCGACGTGGCGCGTCGACGCGGCCGGGTCGAGCAGCATGTCGTGGCCGGCGAACAGCGCGACGTCGCCGCCCTTGAACGCGCCGCCGGTCCCGATCACGTCGTGCACCGCCGAGATCGACGCGACCTTGCCGCCGTCGATCACGCCGCTGTTGGTCAGATCGGTGCCGGCGTGGATCACGCTGCCGTCGACCGCGCTGATCATGCCCTGGTTGACCAGCGCGCCGGTGGTGATCAGCGTCATCGTGCCGCCGCTGCTGATCCCGCCCATCGCCGCGCCCGCGGGAAGCGTCACGGGCGCGACGCGCTCGACCGTCTCGGCGTCGGTGTAGAGCGCGGCGACGCTGGTCGGCAGCGTGCCCGTCGGGGCGAGCTCGTCGGCGGTGCGCACCCGCAGCAGGTCGCCGCCGGCTCGCAGCTTGCCGGCATGGTCTAGGTCGTCGGCGTGGGTGTGCGCGAGATAGACCACGGGGGCGAGCACGCGGCGCGGACCGTCGGGGCCGGCGACCTCGGTCTCGACCAGCAGCACGATATCGGTGGTGAGCGCCGCCATCTGCTCGGCGGAGAGCGCGACGCCGGGGACGAGATGATAGGCCTCGGCGTATTCGGCGCCGGCGTCCATCAGTTCGCGGTAGCGACGCTCGGCCTCGTCGTCGCCGATCGGGCCCTCGCCGGTGAGGGCGCGGAGCTCGCGCACGACGAGCGCCTGCTCATAGGCGCCGTCGCCGAGCCGCTGCCCGACGCGGCTGGGGTCGTAGTGGAGGCGCTGGAGGAAATAGTCGCTGGAGAGGAAGTTGCGCTTGTCGGTGTAAGCGGGGTCACGCTCGATCAGATAGTTGAGCCCCGGGGTGGCGGCGCGGTCGCGCGCGCCGACCGCGCCGTCGAGCAGCGCCGCGACCGAGGGCGGCAGGCCGCTGAGCGCGTGCGGCGCGGCACCCGCGTCGAGCGGGGGCGCGGCGAAGCGCGACGCGGCGCCGACCGGCGCGAGCGCGACGCCGGCGTCGGCGTCGGCCGGCGGCAGCGCGCGCGCTACCGCGCCGGGCAGCGCGCCGACGTCGAAGCCGGTGCGGTCGACGTGGGCGAGCGACGGCGTCGTGTCGGGGCGCGCGTCGGCGCGGCGCGGTGTGGCGAGCGTGCCGACGCTGATGTCGCGCCCGGCGCTGATCGCGAGGGTGCCGCCGCCGACCGCGGTCGCCGCGACGGCCAGCGGCGCCGCGGGTGCGCCGAGCGAGGCCGCCGCCACCACGCGCGGGCTGCCGACAGCGGCGGCAGCGACGGAAGTGCTTCGAGCGGCCCGCTCGGGGCGAGCAAGTGCGAGCGCGCCGACGATGGGGACCTCGTCACGCGCATCGGTGGTGACGAGTGCTTCATGTGTCCCGGTGGTGCCCGTCGCCACCGAGACGACTTCATCGGCCGCGGGCGCTATCGCGCGCGCAGAGGCGGCGGCGGAGGGATCGTGCGTGGGCGCGGTTGCGGAGGTGGGGGTGTCGGCCGGGACAGCGGGAGCAGAGGAGTCCGCTTTGACCTTGGCCGCATAAGCCGCTGCCGCACCCGGAGAGGCGCCGACCACGAGGTTCTCTATCGTGCCCGCTACCATCGTGACCGAGGTCAAACCGACCGTCGGCGCACCTAAGCGTTCGAGTAGCTCCGTCGTCTTATCGCTGGTAGTCGACTCGTTGGCGGGATCGTCGATTATCCACGTGTGGCACGTAATTACAATACCTTTGCAATGTCTTATCTCATTGATCTTATGCACCTTGGTGGTTGTAATACGATCGATGTCGCGCGATCGTATGTCCTGAGCTCCTACCGAGAAGGCCTGTAAGGCACCGGAGGAAATGATCGACGATATCCAATTCGCCAGATACGATCCCTTAATAGTAACGTTCTTAGCTGTAATCGTGCTGGCGGCGCTGGCATTGTAGCTTTGCGTCTCGATGTCGGTAGTCGTTGTCGTTTTGACACGCTTTTTATCTTTAGACGCCGAGACTGTGACAGTCTCCTTCGTGTCGGAGAGCAGCTCGAACGACGTCCGCACGTTGAACACCTTGTCGGCCATGATCGAGATGTCGCCGACCGCCTCAATCGTCGCCGAGCTGTTGGTCAGCGTCGCGGCCTTGCCCCAGTCGCCGTCGCCACCGGGGACCTTGCCGGCGATGATCATGTCCTTCGCCGAGTGGATCAGCGCGCCGTCACCGTTGACCACGCCGCCTGGCGTCACCAGCGTGAGGCTGCCCGAGCGCGTCGCGATCACCGCTTTATCGCCGATGTTGCGGATCGCGCCCGCGCCGACCGGGCCGCCGGCGAGCGCGCCCGCGCTGGTGTCGGGCTCGCTATGTACAGTGCTGCGCGTCACCAGCAGCAGGTCGTCGCCGTAGATGTGAGCGGTATTCTCGATCCGGTCGGCGGTGAGCGAGACCGTGCCCCCGCTGATCAGCCCGTCGTTGCTCAGCACACCGCCCGCCGAGAGGTCGAGCCCGCGCGCGCGCACGATGCCGCCGCTGGCATTGGCGAGCGCGCCGTCGGCGCTCACCGTGGCGACGCCTTCGGCCTGGATCGTGCCGGCATTCGTCACGTCGCCGTGGACGGTGAGGAACAGGTTGCGCCCGGCGCTGATCGTCTGACCCGCGGCGTTGTTCCAGCCGCCCGACGTGGTCAGCGCCAGATCGTTGGTCGCGACCAGCTTGCCCAGCGCGGCGCTGGTGAAGCGCAGGTCGAGCCGGTCTCCCGCGCCGAGCGTACCCGCCGCATTGTCGATCGTCGTCGCATCCAGGCGGAGCTGTGACCCCGCTGCGATTGAGCCGGCATTGTTTACCGTCGTAGCGGTGACGGAGCCATGCCCCTCGGCCCAGATCACCCCGTCCTTGTCGTTGCGTACGATGCCCGCGTCGCGATCACTCACACCGGCCAGCGGCTTGGCGCTGATCGTCAGGTCGTCTGCCGCGATATGGCCGCCGTTGCGCAGCGACGTGCTCGCGAGCGTGACCGTGCCGGCGCCGCCGAGCTCGCCGCTGGTGTTGGTGATCGCGCCCCGTGTCGTGACGGTCAGCAAGCTCGCCCCGATCACCTTGCCGCCGGCGTTGCTCAGCGATGCGGCGGCCAGTGTCACCCGATCGGCCAGGATCACGCCGTTGCCGTTGCTGATCGCACCGCTCACCTTGGCGTCGAGCAAGCCGCCCGCCGACACCTCGCCGCCATTGTCGATCGAAGCGATCGTCAGTGAGAGGTCGCCCCCGGCATGGACCAGTCCCTTGGCGTTGCTGAGCGCCCCCGCCCCGATCTGCGCCGCGCCGGTCGCCGCGATCGTGCCGCCGCGGTTGTCGAGCGCGCCGGTCAGCGCGACATTGAGCGTGTCGCCGCCGAGGATCCGCCCGCCGCGATTGTCGAGCGTGCCGCCCGTCAGCGTCACCGGGCCGCCGCCCGCGATCTTGCCGGCGCGGTTGTCGATCACCGCCGGGTCGATATCCAGCGCGCCCGCCGCCAGCACGTTGCCGCCGACGTTGGAGAGCTTGTCGCGCAACCGCAGCACGCCCGCCGCGCCCGCGAT
Organism: Sphingomonas folli; assembly: GCF_019429525.1. Classification (GTDB taxonomy): domain Bacteria; phylum Pseudomonadota; class Alphaproteobacteria; order Sphingomonadales; family Sphingomonadaceae; genus Sphingomonas; species Sphingomonas folii. The sequence continues at coordinate 134,696 of NZ_JAHXZL010000002.1, forward strand.
CGTGCCGTCGTCATTGTCGAGCCCGGTCGCGATCAGGCTGTAGCTGCCGTTGCTGCGGATCGTACCGCCATTGTTGCCGAAGGCGCCGTCACTGACGAGCGTCAGCGCGCCGGTGCCGGCGTGGATGATCGTGCCGCCGGTATCGTCGATCGTCGCGGCGTGGAGACTGAGGTCGCTCGCGCCGGTCGCGATCGTGCCGCCGCGATTGTCGAGCGCGCCGGTGAGCGTCAGCGCGAGCGGGTCGGCCGCCGCGACCGTGATCGTGCCGCGCCGGTTGGTCAGCGCGCCGAGCGTCGCCGCCAGCGTGCTCGTCGCGATCGTGCCCTCCGAGCTGTCGAGCGTGGCGGCGCCGAGCGTCAGCGCGTCGGCACGGAGCGTGGCCTTGCGCGCGTCGATCGCCCCGGTCGCGGCGAGCGCGAGCGTGGGTGCCTGTGCGGTCGCGCCGGTGAGCGACAGGTCGCCCGACGTGGCGGCGATGTCGAGCGTCCGCGCGCCGAGCTGCGCGCTCGCCAGGTCCACGCTCGCGCCGCGCAGCCGCGCGCTGCCCGTCGCCGCCACGGTCGCCTCCTCGCCGCGCAGCGCGTCCGTCACGGTCAGCGACAGATCGGCGGGCGCGTCGGCGTCGGCGCGCCCCGCGAACAGCCGCGCGCCGTCGAGCGACGCCGCGCGCGCCGCGATCGTCACCCCGGTCGCGCCCGAGACGATGCCGCCGCCACTGAGCGCGAGCGCGCCGGTGCCATCGCCGTCGCTGCTGCCGCGCAACGTCAGCGCGCCGCCGCTCGCGATCGTGCCCGTGTCGCTGGCGCGGTCGCTCACCAGCAGCGTCGCGTCGCGCGCGGCGGCGAGCGTGCCGCCGTTGTCGAGCGTGGTCGCGGTCAGCCCCAGCGCGCCCGCGGTGGTGACGGTGCCGCGATTGTCGATCGCGGCGACGGCGAGCGTCAGCGCGCCGCGGCCGTGATGCGCCAGCCGGCCGCCGTCGTTGACGAGCGACGCGGCGTGGACTGACAGGTCGCCGGCGTTGGTCTCGAGCGCGCCGCCCGAGAGGTCGAGCGTCCCCGCGAGATCGAGCGCGAGCGGCGCCGTACCGCTCACCAGCAGCCGCGCCCCGTGCGTCACGCTGAGATCGTGGGTGGTAAGCGCCAGCGTGTCGGCGGCGAGCGTGGCGTCGTCGAGCTTCAGCGCGGGGGCGCTGACCGTGGCGGCGCCCGCGGTGACCAGCTGTACCTTGTCGTGCGCGGTGATCGCCGCGGCGCTGCCCAGCGCCAGCGCGTGCCCGCCGGCGACCGTGGTCGCCCCCACGTCGATCCCCTGCGCCCGCGCCGTGATCGCGAGGTCGGTCCCCGCGCTCACCATGCCGCCGTTGAACGCGATCGCGCCCGCGTCGAGCGTCACCACGCCACCGCCCGCGATCGTCCCGCCGCTCGTCAACCCACGCGTGACGGTAAGCCCCAGCGGATCGGCGCCTAGAGCCGCGATCGTGCCCGCGTTGGCGAGCGTCGTCGCGGTCAGCGTCAGCGCGCCGCCGGCGAGCAGCTTGCCGTCGTTCGCCGCGTCGCCGTCGATCGCGAGGGCCAGCGCCCCGCCCGCGCTGATCCGGCCGGCATTGGCGAGGCTGCCCGCGCGCGCGTCGATCCGTCCGCCGCCCGCGATCAGCCCGGCGGCGCGATCGGTGAGCCCGCCGTCGACGGTCAGGCTCAGCGCGCCGGGCCCCACCACGCCGATCGCGCCGTCATTGTCGAGCGCGCCGGCATGCAGCGCGAGGTCACCCGCGTTGGCCTGGATCACGCCGGTGGTGAGCAGGGTGCCGCGCGCGGTCACCGCCACCCCGCCGCGGCCGAGCAACGTGCCGCCGCGGTTGGTCAGGTCGCCAGCGCTCAGCGCCAGCGTGGCGCCGTCGAGCGTCGCGGTGTCGGTCACCAGCGCGGCGCCGGAATCGACGCGCAGCGCGCCACGTGCCGCCGCGATCGCGCGGGTGAGATCGACCGCGCCGCCCGCGAGCGCGAGGTCGCCCGTCGCCGACAGTCGCGCGCTCGTCGCACTCAGCCCTCCGCTGGTCGTCAGCGTCAGCGCCGCGGCATCGCCGGGGACCTCGCTGCCCGCGACGATCGTCGCGCCGTCGAGCACGGCGCTCGCCCCCGCGATCGTCACGCCGCCCCGCCCCGACCAGCGCCCGTCACCCGTCAGCGCCAGCGCCCCGCCCGCGACGCCGTCCGCGTCGATCGTGCCGCCTACCGTGAGCGCGCCGCCGCTCACGATCGTGCCGCGGTTGTCGAGCGCCTCGCTCACCGCCAGCGCCGCCGCCGCGGCCGCGCCGATCGTCCCGGCGTTGCTCACCCGCCGCGCGGTCAGCGCCAACCTGCCCTCGGTCAGCAGCGCGCCGCCGTTCGCTACCGTGTCGGCCTGGAGCGTGAGCGCGTCGCCATGGTGGAGCAAGGCGCCACCGTCATTGACCAGCCGGCCGGCGTTGAGATCGAGCGTCGCGGCATCGGTCTCGAACCGCCCGCCCGAGAGGTCGAGCGTGCCCGCAAGCCGCAGCCGCAGCGTGTCGGTGCTCGCCACCAGCAGTGCGGCGCCATCGACCACGCCGAGGTCGGTCGCGTCGAGCGCGAGCCGGTCGGTCGTGAGCAGCGCATGGTCGAGCGTCACCGCCCGGGCGCCGAGCGTGGTCGAGGGGGCGCTGATCCGCGCGCCGCCATCGGCGCGCAGCGTGTCGCGCGCCGTCAGCGATAATGCCTCACCCGCGCCGACCGCGGTGCCGCTCAGCACCAGGTCACCATCGCGCGCGCCGATCGCGAGACCGTGCGCCGCCGCGAGCGTGCCGCCGGTCAGTCCGACCGTGCCCGCTTCGATCGTGACGTCGCCGGCCTGGATGACGCCACGGCCGCCCAGCGCATGCGCGACATGCAGCGCCGCGGCCGCATCGTTCGCTGCCGCGATCGCTCCGTCATTGACCAGTGCACCCGCGTCAAGCTCCACCCCAGCGCGACCGGCGATCAGGCCGGCGTTGCTGGCCGCGCCGTCGACCCGCGCGACCACGCGCGTGCCGCTGAGCTCGCCCTTATTGGTCAGCGTGCCCGCGGCGAGATCGAGCGTGTCGCGCGCGGTGATGACCGCGTCGGCCGCCTGGTCGAGCGCGCCGCCGACCGCGAGCGTCAGCCCGCCGCCCAACGCGGCGATCGCGCCGCGCTGGTCGAGCGCGCCGGCGCGGATCGCCAGCGTCCCCGCGCTCGCCTCGATCAGCCCGGTGTTGTGGAGCATGGCATCCGTCGTGATCACGCCCGCGTCGCGTGCCACGATCGCACCGTCGCTGGTGAGCGAGCGCGCCGTGATATCGAGCCGGGTCGCGCCGATGCGGCCGTCACCCAACGCGACGTCGCCGGCGCTGACGAGCCGCAGCGCCGGCGCCGCGAGCGTGGCGCCGCGGGCGTCCACCCCGCCGGCGCCAGCGTCGATCGCCAGCGTGGTGCCCGCGCCCAGCGTGGCGCCGTCGAGCGCGAACCCGTCGGCGCCGAGGCCCAGTTCCCGCGCGGCGGCGATCGTACCGCCCGACAGAGCGAGGCCGCGTGCGACCGCGAGCGCGACCGCGCCGCCGCTCGACTCGATCCTTGCCTTCGCGCCGGTGAGGGCGCCCAGCCGCGCGTCGATCGTGTCGCCCGCCGCGATCGTCCCGCCGGTGAGGTCGAGCGCCCCGCCGCTGAGCGCGAGCGCGCCGCCGGCGAGCAGTCGCCCGCCCGCCGCGCCGATCGCGGCGTCGCCGGCGTCCAGCGCGAGATCACGCCGTGCCGAGATCGTCCCACCCGCCAGTGCGAGGTCGCCGCCACGCACCGCGACGTCGCCCGCGCCAGCGATCAGGCCGGCGCTATCGTCCAACGCCTCGCCGACCGTGACGCTGAGCGTGCCGTCGCCGCCGTGGAGCAATTGCCCACCCGCGGTGATCAGCCGCCGCGCGCGCACGCTCATGTCGCGGCCGTCGCCGCGCAGCAGCGTGCCGCCGAGGTCGATCGTGCCGTCGCTGGCGAGCGCGAGCGCGCCGGTCACCGCCACGCGCGCACGGCCTAGCGCGAGCGAGCCCGCGGCGACGTCGAGCGCCGCGGCGCCGATGTCGGCGCGATCGAGCGTGACCCGCGGGGCGGCCACCGCGAGCGTGCCGCCCGCGCGCAGCGTCGCCGCCGTCGCGTCGATCGCGCTGCCAGCGAACAGGCCGAGGTCACCGCCGCTCTGCAGCGTCGCCTCGCGCGCACCGATCGCATCGCCCGCGCGCAGCGTCATGGCCGCGGTGCCCGCCAATGCCGCACCGTCGGCGTCGATGATGTGCGTGGCGACGAGATCGACCGTGTCCGCACCCGTCAGCGTCGCACCGCCGAGCCGGAGCATGCCCGCCCCCTCTCCCGCCGTCGCGAACGCGCCGAGCGCGAGCGCTCCGCCGCGCGCCGCGACGTGCGCGGCGGTGAGGTCGAGCGCCGCGGCCTGTGCCACCAGCGCGCCGCCGCTCACCAGCGTCGCGCCGCGCGCGCTCAGCCCCTCGGCGACGTCGAGCCGCAGCGGCCCCGCCCCGCTCACCCCGAGCGTCGAGCCGTCCGCCGCCAGCGCGCCGGTCGCCAGCGTCAACGCCGCGCCGCCGACTAGCGTCGCGCCAGTCGCGCTCACCGCGCTGGCACGTATCGCGAGCCGGCCAGCGCTCGCGATCGTGGCGTCGTCGCTCGCCAGCCCGCCCGCGACGCCGATCGCCAGCGTGCCCGCGCCGCGATGGTCGATCACGCCCGCGCGCGCGTCGAGCGCGCCGGCCCGGATCGTCGCGTCGTCGCCGGCGAGCTGGACGGTGCCGCCGCGCAGGTCGAGCAGCCCGTTCACCGTGAGCGCGCTCGGCGCGCTGCCGGTCGTCACCAGCGTCGCGTCGGCCAGCCCGGCCGTGCCCGCGTCGAGGGTGAGGCGATCCGCGCTGAGCCGACCCGCGCCGAGATCGAGCGCGCCGACGTCGAGTTCCATCGCGCCCGCGCTCACCAGCGTCGCGCCCGGCGCCGCCAGCACGTCGGCGCGGAGCGTGAGCCCGGTCGCGCCCGCCAGCACCGCCGCGGGCGCGGTGATCGATCCGGCGTCGAGCGCCAGCGCCCCCCCGCTGACGAGCTGCGCCTGCGTCGCGCCGATCGCGCCGCGCGCCGCGATCGTCAGTCCGGTCGCCCCGCCCAGCACGGCGCGATCCGCCGCGATCGAACCCGCGTTCAGCGACAGCGTCCCGTCGCTCGTCACGCGCGCGCGGGTCAGGTCGAGCCCACCCGCCGCGCTCAGCCCGAGCTGGCCGGTCCCGGCATGGTCGATCGTCGCGTCGGCCAGCGCGAGCGCCCCCGCGTCGACCGTCGCCTTCTCTCCGCCGAGCCGCAGCGCCGCACCCACGCCGCGCAGCGTGCCGTCCACCGCGATCCGGTCATCGCCCGCCCCCGCGGTGATGAGCTGCGCCGCGTCGAGCCGCAGCGCACCGGCGTCGAGCGCCAGCGCGCCCGCCTCCAGCGTGGCGCCGGCGAGGTCGAGCTTCCCGGCGCGCAGCGTCGCCGCACCGCCCGCCGCGATCACGCTCGCGGCTGCCTGCCAGAGGCCGTCGACCGCTACATCCAGCGGACCGGCGACGCGGACCACGCCCTCGCCGAGGTCCAAGGACGCGGATCGAACAATGCCCGCGCCGCCGGAGCGCAGCGTCGCGCCGTGCGCCGCCACATCGCGCGCCGTGATCGCCATTCCCGTCGCGCCGTCGATCGTGCCCGCCGCGGCGGCCAGCCGGTCGGCGTCGAGCATGAGCGCGCCGCCGCTCGCGATCAGCCCCGCGCGCATGTCGAGCGTGTCACCGACATGCAGCGACAGCGTGCCCGCGCCCGCATGCGCGATGGCCCCGCCGACATTGTCGAGCGCGCCGGCCGTGATCGCCGCGTCCTGCCCGCCGAGCAGGATCGCCCCGCCGGTATTGTCGAGCACGCCCGTCACCGCCAGCCGCGCCTCGCCGCTGCCGCTCGTCCCCAGCTGCCCGCCGGCTAGCGTGAGCGCGGCGGCATCGAGCCCCAGCGTGTCGGCACTCACCGCCGCGCCGCTCCAGTCGATCGCACCCGCCGCGACCTGCGCCGCGCCGGTCACCGCGATCGTGCCGTGCGCGCCCGCCCAGTCACCCGCCACCCGCGCGGCGAGCGTCCCCGCGCGCAGCGTGCCCTCACCCAGATCGAGCGCGTCGAGGCGCAACGTCATCGCGCCGCCGCTCGCCAGCGTCGCGCCGCGCGCGCTCACCGCCCCGGCCTCGAGCGCGAGCGCGGACGCGCCGCTGATCGTCGCGCCGTCCGCCGCCACGTCGCCCGCGCCGAGCGCGAGCGTTCCCGCGCTCGCGATCGTGGCGTCCGGTGCCGCGAGCGCGCCCGCGACGTCGAGCGTCAGCGCCCCGGTACCGGCATGCGCGATCGTGCCATGGGCAAGCGAGAGCGCACCGGCGGAGATCGCGGCATCGCCGGCATTGAGCCGGATCGTGCCGCCGTCGCCGTCGAGCAGCCCGCGCACCGCGATTTTGGACGCGGCCGCCCCGCTCGCCGCGATCTGGCCGCCCGCGAGTGACAGCGTGTCGGCCGTGAGCGCGATCCGGTCGGCGGTGAGCGTCGCCCCGGCGAGGTCAACCGCGCCGCCGCTGATCGTCGCCGCGCCGCCCGCCGCGATCGTACCGCCCGCGCCGGCGGCGAGTGCGCCCGTCACGCCGACATCGAGCGCGTCGCCGGCGCGCAGCGTCCCGCCGGTGAGGTCGAGCGACCCCGCGGCGAGCGCCACCGCGCCTTGGCCAGCGATCATGCCCTTGCCCGCGATGTCGCCGCGCGCGTCGAGGCGGAGCAGCTTGCCGGTATTCAGCAGCGCGCCCGTGTTGTCGATCGCGCCCGCGGTGAGCGCCATGGCGCCGCCTGCGGCGATCGTCCCGTCATTGTCGAGCCGGTCGCTTAGCGTGAGCCTCATCGCCCCCGCCGCGCGCCAGCTGCCATGCTCGGCCAGCGTATCCCCGGTCGCGCTGACGCTGTCCGCCGTGATCGCGCCGGCGAGGTCGAGCCGCTGCCCGGCGACATCCAGCGCGCGGCGAAGCGACAGCTGCCCCGTCGCAGCCTGCTCGATCGTGGCGGCGCGCAGCTGCGCGCTCCCCGCGCTGAGCATGCCCGACAGCGCGAGACGGTCGGCGTCGAGCGCCAGCCTGCCCGGCGCATCGATCTGCCCCCCCAGCACCGCGTCACGCGCGGCGGCGACGTGCACGTCCCCTGTCGACCCAAATGTGCCGTCGGCACGCAGACCTGCCGCGACCGTGCCGCTAGTGACGATGCGCGGCGCCAGCATCGTCACCTCGGCGCCCGAGCCGACCAACCCCGTGTTGGTAAGCGTGCAACCGGCGCCGAGCGTCACCCCGTCACCGCCATAGACCGTGCCGGTCAGCCGCGTGTCGCCCGCCGCCAGCAACGTCGCCTGGCCGTGCGCTTTCGCGGTACCACCGACCAGCAGGTCGCCCGCGCTCGAGACCATATAGCCCTGCTCGAGGCTCGCCAGCGTGCCGTCGACGCGCACGCCCAGCCCCGCCTCGGTGCCGATCAGCCGCACCGAGCGCGCATACATGCCGCCCAGCGCGGCCACGTCGATCGCGAGCGTGGGGGGCGGTTTGGCGCCGGCGGGGAGCGCGCGCGCGGTCGCGACCGCATTCGTGACACCGTCGGTGGCGAGCATCACGTCCGCGGCGCCGCCGCTCACCGCGACACGATCCGCCCAGATCCCCGCGTTGATCGCCACGGCGCGCGCGAACAGCCCGACCTGCGCGTCGCGCGCGTCCATCCCCGCGCCCTCGATCGTGACCGCCCCGCGCTCCACCGCATAGCCGGTGACCGCGCCGCCCGGAGACCAGAACGGCTGGCCGCTGGTGAGCGTCACCTGCGGCGCGTTGATGAAGCCGCAGCCCGCGCAGCTGATCCCCTGGGCGTTCGCGATCACCACCTGGGCCGGCGTGCCCGCCACCTCGACATAGCCCGCCAGCCGCGACGGCGCGCCGCTCACCACCTCGTTGAGGATCAGATGCGCGGGGCCGCTCTGCTTGATGTTGCGGTTGCCGTCGACATAGCCGGCCAACTTCGTGGTGGTGATCTCGGCGCTGTTGTTGAGGATCAGCCCGCGCTTCTCGACGTCGAACCGGTCGTAGGTGTTGTGGCTCACCCCGGCGCCGTTGGCCGCGTTGATCTTCACCACTGGCGTGCCGTTCGCCGCCATGTCGAGCGTCGGCGCGTGCTGGCCGCCGGGCGTCACCTGCGCCGCGATCGGGCCGCTCACCAGCGACGCGATCAGCGCGGCGCGCAGCACGCGGTCGAGCCATCGCCACGCCGCGGTTGCCAGCCCGCGCGTCACAGCGACCACCCTGCGCTCAGCCCCAGCAGCGCCGAGCGCGCACCCAGCCGCGTGCGCGCGCTCAGCGGCAGCGCCACCCAGGTGTCGAATTCGGTCCTCAGCACATGCGCGTGGGTGCCGCCCCCGAGGCTGGCGGGGCGCCCGCGTGCGCCGCGCACCCGCCCCGTATCGGCGAGCAGATAGGGCATCAGCCCTGTCCCGACCCGCGCGTTCAGCTCCTGCCGCAGGAACCAGCCCGATCGCCCGATCAGCGCGCGCTGCCCGGGATAGCCACGCACCGTGAACGGCCCGCCGACCGCGATCTCGTCCGAGCCGTAGAGCGCCCGGCGACTGAGCTGCGCGTGCAGCGCGGCGTGATAGCCGATCGTGCCGCCGAGCTCCGCGCTGGCCGCGAGGTCGAACGTCGTCAACCGGTAGCGTGCGGTCGGCAGCACGCGCGGGCGTGTCGCCGGCTCGGGTTGCGCGCCGAGCCACGGCACACCCTGACGGCGCGCGACCTCGACGTCGAGCTGGCCGCGGCGCAGCTGCTGGCGATGGCTGAGCGCCAGCGCGACGTCGGTGAGATCCTGGTGCTGCAGTCCGATCTCGACGCCGTCGATCGCGCTGCGGCCCCAGCGCCGCTGCAGCGTCGCCCGTAGCGCGGTACGCGAGGCGCGGTCGCGGCAGATGACGCGCTCGGCCCAGCCCGACACCGCGGCCAGCCGCCCGCTGGTGTCGAAGGTCGCCACCTCGCCGACGACGCGCTGGCCGTAACGACTGCGCAGCGCGCTGCCGCCGAACGCCCACCAGCCGAACGGCACCGCCAGGCTCAGCCCGGTGCTGCGGCTGTCCGCGGGCAGCGCGGGGCTGCGCAGGCGGCTGTTGAGCGACAGCGTCGCCACCTCGGAGAGGCCGAGCAGGTCGAGCGTGCTCACCTGCGCCGCGCCCTGCCAATGGCCGAGCGTCTCGCCGGCGTAATCGTTGACCGAGAGTGCGGCCGACAGCGGCCACGGGTCGCGCACCGCGACGTCGACCAGCGAGTCGCCGGGCCGCGGCCCCGGGCGAAGGTCGACCGCGACCTCGCGGCCGGGCACGCGGCGCATCTGGTCCAGCCCCTGCTCGAGCGCGCGCAGCGTCAGCAGGTCGCCGCTGCCGCGCGGAAACGCGTGGCGCCACGCCCGCACTGCCCGCTCGCCCGTGAAACCGGCGACTCGGCCGGGCACGACCACCAGCCGCAGCGTACCCGCGCTCATGTCCTGAGCGGGCAGCCCGGCGCGCGTGGTCGTGAGCCCGCGCCGCAGGAACGCCCCCTCGAGCCCGCGCAGGATCACGTCGAGCCCGCCCGCGCCGACGCACTGGCCGACGTAACGGACGACGTGACGGCGCACCCAGCCGAGCCGCGCCGCGTCCGCGCCCGTCACGTCGACGCGGCGGATCGGGTAACACGGCGTCTCGACCGGCAGCGTCGCGGCGCGCTCGTAGGGCGCGGCGGCGAGCTGACTCAGCCCGCCGCGCTCGCGCTCGGCACGCTCGGCCGCCTGCCGCTCGGCGGCGCGGCGCGCCGCGTCGCGGTCGATCGCATCCCCCGGCGACGGCGCGTGGTCGTTCGCCGTGGACGGCGGCCGGATCTCCTTGGTAGCGGCGGGCCCTGCCACGGTCGCGACGATCGTCGCCAGCGCGACGAGAGCCATCATCGCACCGGTGTCCGGCGGCAGGCCCGCCAACCAAGGGCAAGTAGATGTGCAATGATATTCATGGCTTGCCAGTCATCCGAGTCGAAGCCGCTGCCGCGGTGCCACGTGCATAGAACAAGCAAGGAACGTTGCAAGTGAACGAGTGGCTCAGAAACGCCAACATCCACTTAAGTGAACTTAGGTAGGAACTAGATAACCATGTATCCTACTTCATATGATCATAAATGTTTCCGGTTCAATATGGACAGGATCTCGTTGAGGGAGGAGAATGTGGTACCCTCGCCCCGAGCACGAACGTGCGCCTCACCATCTCACGTGCGTCGAGTGTGGCTTGCGGCGCATAGGGGCCCGCGAGCTTGTACCAGTGTCACAACCGCTCGGTTTTGACACCCTCGCTCTATCATCGTTGGTGGGTTTCGGCCCCGTTGCTTCGGGGCGCCAACTGCGGGTTGAAGGGCCTATATCACCCGACGTGGCGCACGATTCAGCGGCTCAGCGTGAACCGATCGAAGGTGTCCTCCACCTCCTCGTCTTCCCAGCCGTTTGGCAGGACACCAAGATCTTCGAACACGAGGAGCGAAATGGTCATCTCGTAATGGTCGGCGAAAATAGCGACCTCCCGCGTCGGCCTATTCGACCAGATGCCGGGTGCCAAGTTCACGCCCTCTCCATCGGCTAAGAGGCTGCGGTCGCCAGCCGCCGCAAGTGATCCGGGCGGCAGTTCCATTCCGCGCGGAAAGTAGATGCGCTGGCGCACCGCCGCCGCGCTCCGCCGGCACCACAGAACATATCCGTTCGTCGCCACCACGACGGCGGCGCATAGGTTCGTACTCTCAAGCCATTTCAAAGCGGACGCAGTAAAGGACACGTCGTACCGATCAGAGCAGTGACGCAGTAGATCGAGCGTCATCTTCTGATTGCCGACCTGCTTGCGAAAATCGTTGAGTGGCATGAGGAGGTAGGATGCGAACTGGTCCGCTTCTCGCTCCTGCGAGACGGTGGCACCGAGCACGTCCGACTCGCCGCACTGGAACCCCGCTGGCTCTTGATGCCGATGGCAGAGATAGTGGCCGAACTCATGCCCTAAGGTGTAGTTGATACGCCCCGGCGAACGGATCGATGGATTGTAGAGGATACCCCAGCCACCCCGTTTCTTCAGAGGCCCCAAGGCACCTTCGAAGCCGGGCATCTCCGCTTCAGCAATCTTCAGGATTGGATCGCTGAAGCGGGTCGAATACTCCGATGCTATCACTCGCACGTCAACTGGGAAGCGCGGCCCCCACATAGTGACGAGCGCGTTTGCCCAGCCGCAAGGAGTTGTAGGATCAGTCTTCATCATCCAATGCGTCAAAGATGCGTCTTAGTCTGTTCTTAACAGCCGGATCCGCTCGTTGGAAGCGTTGGAAGAACGCTGCATCTTCCACATTCTGATTTGGCTGCGCCTGTGTTGCGTCAATTAGAAACGCCGCAGTAACGCCTAGGGTCGTGGCAATCTTTTCTAGCTTTTCAGCGGATGGACGGGCGACATCCTTATTCTCGATCTCCCACATGTAACTCTTCGAGCTTCCTGACGCCTGAGCCAACTGCTCCAGCGTCAGGCCTCGCGCACGGCGAAGCTCGTTGATCTTGATGCCCAGCTGGGATGGCATCGGTCCTCCATATTTGCGATCGGTCGGTTCGGTGATAACCTGACTTCCTGTGCTTGACAACCGAACCCGGTATAACCATACCGGAAGTATGGCAGTACCGAACTCTGCCGGAACGGAGGTCTAGCATGAGCAAAGGCAAGGGCGGTGGCTCCTATCGGAGCGCAAGCAGCGGGCGTTACGTCACGGCGGCACACGGGCGGCGTAGCCCCAGCACCACGGTGCATGAGGCGGGCGGCAAGAGCGGCAGCACTGGCGGAAGTTACCGCAGTGCCATCTCTGGCCGCTTCGTCACGACTGCGCATGGCAAGCGCAGCCCGAACACCACTACCCACGAAAAGTAATAGGCTGCGCCGCCCTATGGGCGGCGCAGCCACCTTTGGAGACCACTAATGGCGACGGTGACGTATCCCTGCTATTGGCAGAAGAAGGACAACGGCGGTTACTGGTACTGGCTTTACTACGCTTCGAATGGAAAGGCGATCTCTCGTAGCAGCGAGAGCTACGTCAATCGTTCTGATTGCGAACGCTCGATCGATATTATGAAGGGGTCCAGCGGCAGTTCCGTGTTCTATTCGGAGTGATAGCTCCGCCTACTTGCGGCAATCGAGTCAGACACAGAAGGCGGGAGGCCCGATAGGGTCGGCCCGCCTTTTCCTGCTCGGTTCTTGAGGATCAGGTCGCGACGGGCGGAACTTGGGTCCTTCTAAGTGTCACAACCGGACGGTTCTGACACCGCTCCCACTGCCACGCCCGCATGGGCCTTGAACTCGCCGGCTCAGCTCAGGCGCACGTAGAGGAGCCGATCGTCGTCGAGCATGCTCGCGTGTGTCGGCGTGATCCAATCGGCGCCGAGCATGGGATAGGGGCCGTAGAACAGGTCGCCGAGCGCACGGCGATGATGCGCGTTCATACAGCGACGTCGGCGATGCTCCGCCGCGTCGTGGATCATGTGGCAGCGCTGGCAGAGCGCCGCGAGCTTGCGGTAGTCGCTATCGGTTGGATCGTGGTAGAGGTGCGCGCACGCCAGAACCACCGGCGTCCACCGGCCGCGCGAGAGGATGTCCTCGGTCGGACGCCGTACCCGGCGCCCGCTGCCAGCGCGCCAATGGAGACGATCCGGGTCCCACCACCGACCGTCGCCTAGATGGAAGACCCTGCGCCCATGCGGTCGGCCGCAGTGCTCGCAGCGGCCCCGCGCCCGCTCGAAGCGGATGAAGCGGGAGATGTGGGGCCAATCGATCGGGTAGAGGAAGGCGTGCTCAGGACGGATCGGCATCGGTACCCTCCCCTTCCCTGCTGACGCCTGCCGACGGCGCGCGGGTGTCAGGCGCTCGAGGCGGCATGAAGCGGTAGACTGTCCCGCGCGAGATGCCGAGCTGGCGGGCGATGTGCGATCGCCTCATTCCTTCGGCCGCGAGCCTGCGTACGGCTTCCGGATCAATGCGCGGCTTGCCGCCCTTGTACACGCCGCGCGCCTTCGCCGCCTGGATGCCTTCGGCCTGGCGCTCCTTGCGGAGATTCGTCTCGAACTCGGCAAACACGCCCAGCATGTCGAGGAACGCCTTGCCCGCCGCGGTGCCGGTGTCGATCGGCTGTTCGGTGGCCTTGAGCGACACGCCCCTGCCCTTCAGCTCGTGGACGATGTCCTGCAGATCCTTCATCGATCGGGCGAGCCGATCGATGCGCGTCACCACCAGCGTGTCGCCCGCGGGCAGGAAGTCGAGCAGGATCTGGAGTTCGGTGCGCGAGCCGCGCTTGGCGCCCGACTTCTTCTCTGATCGGATTGTCTGGCACCCAGCGGCGCGCAGCGCCGCCTCTTAAATGCCGAGGTCCTGATCGATCGTCGACACTCGCGCATAGCCGAACAGCGTCATGCTGGCCCTTTCTGTTCGACCAGCTTCTAGACCCTCACAGTCGAGTGTTCGATATGTCTGCTACCCACCCTGATTGAACGGCAAAGCTGTTCCAGCCGCAGTGTGTAGTCGGGGTATACCTCGCATGAGACTTAAGCCGAGCTAGTCTGACAATGACGAGACTGTCTCGTTAACTGAGTGACTAATCGCTCTCTCTTGGAGCAGGTCATTGCCAGTAAAGCGCTCGATGCGATTGACTGCTTGTAGAGGACCGGATCAAAGGCGCGCGAGCGCAGCATGACATTTTGCGCGGAATGATCGGCCTGGCCTCGCCCGCCTCGATGTTATCGAGGATGGTGTTAGCGTCGCAAGCGCGATTAGCAAGAATATGGGCAGTTGGCAGGCCGTTTATAAGCGGCACTGCCTGGGTTGCATCAGGCCGCTGGCCTTCAGTGAGGATCAAGCGTTGGGTGCGACCAAATGTGTCAACTCCGATGTGCCACTCGGCCGTCAGCCCTCCTTGGGAACGTCCCAGAGCCTAGTCTGCACAGCCCCTTTTCTACTAGTTGCTGCCCGAGAGAGCGCACGCACAAATCACTGCGTCGATCTCCAGGTAGATCTTATCGCGAACGCGCCTGGCTTTGCCGGAAACCCGCCACACGCGCGCGACCAACCGGTGAAGCCCTCGTGGGCGTTCTTGAACTTGCCGTAGCACTTAAAAACGTCCGACCAGCGCGCACCCGATCGTAGCACGCACAGCACCGCGTTGACGCGCGGCCGAATCCCTCCGCCGTGCGCCTAGGATCACCTGCCTTGCCCGGCAGCAAGGAACCGCGTCGCTTCCACTTCCGGTCGGACGCCACATGCCGCTTCACGCCCACTAGCAGTTCAGCTCAACGGCAAAGCTGCTTAAGTTACGACCTAGCCTGAATGTCGATGCAGTTCAGGATGTGCGGCAGATCGGTCGCAGGTCCCGTCTGTCGTCCTTTACCTGTGTAGCGGGGCTCCCACAGGCAGCCCCTCTCACCCGTGCCGCGACTTCGGCGCATTTAGATGGATGTGCATGGCCCCGTCCGAACCGGCTCGTTCATCACCGCATAACTTCGAGATAAACCCGCATTCAGGAGATTTCGCATGACCACCGCTGCCGATAGCTTGCCGCGCACATCGCGACCGAACCTTGCCGAACGCAAATCGCTTGGTCGCCCAAGTGAACTCGGTCGCTTCCTCCGAATCAATGACGTAATTGCGACGACCGGACTAAGCCGTTCGACAATCTACCGGATGGTAGACGCAGGCACCTTCCCGGACCGCGTTCGCCTAACCACGCAGACGGTCGGCTGGTGGCAAGCCGACGTTGCCGCCTGGATCGAGTCGAGGCGGCATGGGTCGTAAGCGGGTAATCGCGAGCTTGGGCGTGAAGCAGTCGCCCGGCTGACCAACATCCAGTTCGCCGCCGCAACGGCAGCCGAAGTCCCCATCCGCCGCTGATTGTTGAAGCAAACCCGGTCGTCGCGGCGCTGGTCACGCCGCTGCGGCGCTTCACCGCGGCGCTCTGTTTGTATTGAAAAATACCCCTTACCCCTCAGGAAGTCACGCGGAAACCATTTCCGGACGCTGGTGCAGCACCAGCGGGACCCGACGCAGCGATGAACGTGCGACTTCACGATCGGAGCCGGTCGCTGCGCATGCAATCCGATCGAGTTCTAACGGAAATCTCGTACCGCTGTTGTGGGGGTATCGGGGGTACTTGCCCGAACGTTCTATAAAGATTCATCGATAGCACGAGGATTTAGTAATGTCGCTCTCAGAGCTGCAACCGGCACCGTGACCCACGCCCTGCCGGGTCACCGACGGCAACGCGCGCGGCCTCGCGGCGTTGGTGGCGCATGCTGCTGGCCTCTCTCCTCCTCTCTGCGGCCGCCCCGGGCGCGGTCGGTGCGATGCGCTGGGAGAAGCGCGTCCTCCTCGTCGCTGCGCCGAGCGCCGACGACCCGCGGCTGCTCCGGCAGCGCCGCATCGTGGCGCGCTGGAGTGCCGCGGCGGCCGAGCGCGACCTCGTGATGGTCGAGGTCGTCGGCGATCGCGTGACGGGCGCCAGCGATGCGGCCGCCACGCTGCGTCGGCGCTATCGCCTGCCCGCGGGCCGTTTCGCGGCGCTGCTGATCGGCAAGGACGGTGGCAGCAAGCTCCGCGAGGAGCGGCCGATCGCGGCCGCGACGCTGGAAGAGACGATCGACGCCATGCCGATGCGTCGGAACGGCGGGCGGTGAGGTCACGGCGCGGCCGTCTCGCTCGGTCCCAGAAGGCGGATCGAGCGGTCCGAGCGGATGACCCCCGGCGTCCGTCCACGCACCGCCGTGCCGCCGCGGAAGCTCGATCCGCGGCGGCCGGACGCTCGCCCTATCGCGCCAGCGCGGCGCGGCGCGGCCGCCCGCGCCGCAGCGCGGCCCCGACCAGCCCGAAGCCGAGGATCAGCATCGCCCAAACCGACGGCTCGGGCACCGCGCTGGTCAGGCCGAAGCGCTGGTCCATGTCGCGGAACCCCGCCGCCTGCACCGCGCCGGTGACGTGAACGCCGTCGAACGAGAAGAAGCCCGCGCAGCCGCTCGCCTGCGCGCCCGCCGCGACGCAGTCGGTGTCGGTGCGCAGCGGCGGCAGCCCGAACCGATCGGGTCGCGTCAGCACGCCCACGTTGAACTCGCTCAGGCTGTAGAAGAAGAGGTCGGTCCCCGCGCTGACGCTCAGCCCGCTCAGCGCGGCGCGCAGATAGCCGTTGGCCTCGATCGTCAGCGGGTCGGCCGCGTTCGGGAAGTCGGTGAACAGGATGTTGCGCGCGCCGCGGTCGTTGAGCGCCTTGATCCCGGCGACATATTGGTTGGCCGCCGCCTTTAGGTAGCTGCTCACGTCGGGATAGTCGCCGATCGCGCCGACAGGACCGAACACACCCTCGGCGCCGAAGACGTCGTTGCCGCCGAAGTTGAGGATGTACAGGCCGTTGGGGTCGATCGCCTTGCCCGAGGCGGCGAAGGTGCTGAGCTGCGCGCCGAGGTCGGGGATCGAGTCGCCGGTGTTGACCACGCGCGCGCCGCCGAAGGCGTAGTTGTTGCCCCCGGCGAGCGAGGGCTTGGTCGGCTCGCCGAAGAGCTTCAGCGAGATGAGATCGGGATAGTCGAAGCCGTCGGTGAAGCGGTTCTGGAAGTAGCCCTGGCTCGGGTCGGGGCGGGTTCCCCCGTTGGCGATATAGAGATTGCCGGCGTCCACCAGGCTGTCGCCGAACACCGTCACCGACGTGAACTGCGCCGTGTTCCGGTCCGCGGCCGCGGGCTGCGCCGCGAACAACCCCAGCGCGCCCAGCGCCAAGGTCCATTCCTTCTTCATCATGCTTTCTCCCCCCTCGCCGATGCGGCGCACCACGCGATGGACCGTGCCTCAGAAAGGACGATCTGCATAGAGGGTGTTAAGCTTATATAAAGATTCTTTGCCACCGCCCGGGTGGGATCAGTGGCCGCTCGCGCCCGCGGCGCCGATACCGGTCTCGGCGCGCACCCGCTGCGCGACATAGCCGCCGCGATCCACCGCCGCGCGCCCGCTCCGATCCAGCCGCGAGACGAGCCAGATCGTCGCGAAGGCGGCGGGCATCGAGAACAGCGCCGGCGAGCCATAGGGAAAGACCGCCGCGGCATGGCCCAGCACCGCCACCCAGATCGCGGGCGACAGGATCGTCAGGACGAGCGCGAGCGTCAGCCCGACCGTGCCGCCCGCGACCACGCCGCGCGTGGTGCAGCCGCGCCACAGCAGCGACAGCAGCAGCACCGGGAAATTGGCCGAGGCCGCCATCGCGAAGGCGAGACTGACCATGAAGGCGACGTTCTGCTTCTCGAACAGGATGCCGAGCGCGATCGCGACCAGCGCGAGCACCACCACCGTCGCGCGCGAGACGCGCAGCTCCGCCGCCTGGTCGGCGCGCCCGCGGCGGAACACGCTGGCGTACAGGTCGTGGCTCACCGCCGAGGCACCCGACAGCGTCAGCCCCGCGACCACCGCCAGGATGGTCGCGAACGCCACCGCCGAGACGAAGCCGAGGAACAGGTCGCCGCCGATCGCGTGTGCCAGATGCACTGCCGCCATGTTGCCGCCGCCGCGCAGCGCGCCCGCGGTGTCAAGGTAGCGCGGGTCGGTGCCGACCAGCACGATGGCGCCGAAGCCGATCACGAAGGTCAGCAGGTAGAAATAGCCGATCCAGCCGGTCGCCCACAGCACCGAGGTGCGCGCCGCGCGCGCGTCGGGCACGGTGAAGAAGCGCATCAGGATGTGCGGCAGCCCGGCGGTCCCGAACATCAGCGCGAGCCCGAGCGAGATCGCCGAGACCGGGTCCTTGATGAAGCCGCCCGGCCCCATGATCGCGCGTCCCGCCGCCAGTGCCTCGGCGGGCGCCGCGCCCCCGGCCGCCGCGGCGGCGGCCTTGGCCTGGACCGCGCGCGCGAACAGCGCCTCGGGCGAGCCGAACTGCCACAGCACCGCCGCGGCCATGAAGCTCGCCGCGCCGAGCAGCAGCACCGCCTTGACGATCTGCACCCAGGTGGTCGCCAGCATGCCGCCGAACAGCACGTACAGCGTCATCATCACCCCCACGATCGCCACCGCATAGGGATAGGGCAGGCCGAACAGCAGCCGGATCAGCTGCCCCGCCCCCACCATCTGCGCGATGAGGTAGAACAGCACGACCAGCAGCGTCGACAGTGCCGCGAGCGTGCGCACCGGCGTCTGCGCGAAGCGGAACGAGGCGACGTCGGCGAACGTGTAGCGGCCGAGGTTGCGCAGCCGCTCCGCCATCAGGAACAGCACGATCGGCCAGCCGACCAGCAAGCCGATCGAGTAGATCAGCCCGTCATAGCCGTCGGCGAAGATCTGCGCCGAGATGCCGAGGAACGACGCCGCCGACATGAAGTCGCCCGCGATCGCCAGGCCGTTCTGGAAGCCGGTGATGCCGCCGCCCGCGGCGTAGAAATCGGCGGCGGTGCGCGTCCGCCGCGCGGCCCAGCGCGTGATCGCCAGCGTCAGCAGCACGAAACAGCCGAACATCGCGAGCGCGGGCCAGCCCGGGCCGCCACCCGAGCCGCTCATCGCCGCGCCTCGGCGACGATCGCGGCGACCTCGGCGTCGAACTCGCGGTTGGCACGGTGAACGTACACGCCGGTCAGCGCGATCGCGAGCAGGATCACGCCCAGCCCGATCGGTATGCCCAGCGAGGTCGCCCCGCCCGCCAGCGGGCACGCCAGCAGCGGCTTGTCGAACGCGACCAGCAGGACGTAACCGAGATAGGCGACCAGCATGATCGCGGTCAGCGCGGCGCCGAGCCGACCGCGCCGTCGCACCAGCCGTCGGTAGCGCGGGTCGTCCGCCAGCCGCACGAGCGCGGCCTCGCGCTGGTCCATCGTCACCTCTCCCCCGGTCGCGGCGGATCATAGCGCGCCGGCGCGCTTTGGCGAGCCGTGATCGCGCGGGGCGGCACCGTCGCGCGCGCGCGGGCGTTAGGGCCGCCGAGACGCAGACGCCACGGAGACGCCGCATGCCCTTCCCCGCCCCCTATATCGCCGACGCCGCGCGCTACGACGGTCGCATGCCGTACCGCCGCGTCGGCCGCAGCGGGCTGCGGCTGCCCGCGATCAGCCTGGGCCTGTGGCAGAACTTCGGGGGCAGCGACGTGTACGAGACCGGCCGCGCGATCCTGCGCCGGGCGTTCGACCGCGGCGTCACCCACTTCGATCTCGCCAACAATTATGGGCCGCCCTACGGCTCGGCCGAGGAGGCGTTCGGCCGCGCGCTGGCGAGCGACTTCGCCGCGCACCGCGACGAGCTGATCGTCTCGACCAAGGCGGGCTGGGACATGTGGCCCGGCCCCTACGGCGACGTCGGCTCGTCGCGCAAATATCTGATCGCCAGCTGCGACCAGAGCCTGCGCCGCATGGGGCTCGACTATGTCGACATCTTCTACTCGCACCGCGTCGACCCGCACACCCCGCTGGAGGAGACGATGGGCGCGCTGGTGCAGCTGCATCGCCAGGGCAAGGCGCTGTACGTCGGCCTCTCCTCCTACGAGCCCGGGCTGACGCGCCGCGCCGCCGCGATCCTCGCCGAGGAGAAGGTGCCGCTGTTCATCCATCAGCCGAGCTACTCGATCCTCAACCGCTGGATCGAGCGCGAGCTGCTCGACACGCTGGAGTCGCTGGGCACCGGCTGCATCGCTTTCTCGCCGCTGGCGCAGGGCATGCTGACCGACAAATATCTCCGGGGCGTGCCCGAGGGCGCGCGCGCGACCCGCGGCGGCTCGCTGGCGCAGTCGCTGCTGAGCGATCAGAACCTCGCCGCGGTCCGCGATCTGAACGCGATCGCCGCGGCGCGCGGCCAGACGCTTGCGCAGATGGCGATCGCCTGGGTGCTGCGCGACCCGCGCGTCAGCTCGGCGCTGATCGGCGCGCGCACGCTCGAGCAGCTCGACGACTCGCTCGACGCGGTCGCGCGGCTCGACTTCGCCGCGGACGAGCTCGAGCGCATCGACTCGGTCGCGCGCGACGGCGGCCTGAACCTGTGGGCGGAATCGTCCGACATCGTCGCGCTCCCCGCGGCGCAGGGCGTGCCCGCCTGAGCGCCGCGACGCTTGAACGCGCGCGCGACGACACGACATCGCCGCCCCCTTATCCGAGATGCGAAGCATGAAGGACCCGACATGAAGGCCATGACGATCGGCGCCCCGCCCACCCTCGACACGCTCGGCTTCACCGAGCGCGCCGACCCGGGGGCACCCGGGCGCGTCGAGATCCGCGTCGCGCTGCACGGCAGCTCGCTCAACTATCACGACCTCGGCGTCGTCACCGGCGGCATGGCCGCGGGCGACCGCGTGATCGCGCTCGCCGACGGAGCGGGCACGGTCGAGGCGGTCGGCGCGGACGTGACCGAGTTTCAGGTCGGCGACGCGGTCGTCTCCTGCTTCTTCCCCGATTGGCAGGACGGCGCGGCGACGATCGGTGACTTCCGCCGCACCCCGGGGGACGGCATCGACGGCTACGCGACCGAGGCGGTGGTCCGCCCCGCCACCGCTTTCACGCGCGCGCCCGACGGCTATGACGCGGTCGAGGCGGCGACGATCACCACCGCCGGGCTCACCGCCTGGCGCGCGCTGGTCGGCGACGGCGGGCTCAAGGCGGGAGACACCGTGCTGCTGCTCGGCACCGGCGGCGTCGCCATGTGGGGGCTGCAGATCGCCAGGGCGATGGGTGCGACCGCGATCGTCACGTCCTCCTCGGGCGAGAAGCTGGAGCGCGCGCGCGCGCTCGGCGCCGACCATGTCGTCAACTATCGCGAGAACCGGGACTGGGGCCGTTCGGTGCGCGACTGGAGCGGCGGCGGGGTCGACCATGTGCTCGAGCTCGGCGGCGCGGGCACGCTGACCCAGTCGATCGAGGCGGTGCGGGTCGGCGGCCATATCGCACTGATCGGCACCGTCGCGGGGGTCACCGGCGACGTCCCGACCGCGGCGCTGATGGGCAAGCAGGCGCGGCTGCAGGGACTGATCGTCGGCTCGCGGCGCCAGCAGCAGGAGTTCGTCCGCGCCATCCAGGCCACCGGGATCCGCCCGGTGATCGACCGCCGCTTCCCGCTAGAGCGACTGCCCGACGCCTTCCGCTACCAGCAGTCCGCCGGGCATTTCGGCAAGATCGGGGTCGAATGGTGATCCCGATTGCCACTTGAAAGCGGCGTCGAAACAACCACTTTCACGGCATCGTCAACAACGGAAAGGAGGTGATCGAATGTCTCATTGTCACAAGCCGGTCACGGCAACGGGCGCGGGCATGATCGCTTCTGCGGGGCATGTCGCCGCCTGACACACTGCCGGTCCCGGCCGACAATGGAGAGGCCGTCCCGCGAGGGGCGGCCTCTCGTTCATGGGAGGCTCGCGCGAGCCTCCCCTCGTGCTCCCGCGAACCCGGGAGCCCCGACGCTGAACGTCGCGGGCCGTTGCTCTGCTTGGCCCTCGATTCTCCCGTTCGCGGGGAAGCACTGGGAGCGAGAGGGCGCGATTGGCCTTCGACGCTATCATCCTCACACGAGCGCACGATGGACGATCTGTTCGACCTGCCGCTGATCCCGGGCCTGCGCAGCGTCGCCGAATTCGTGGATGCGGCCGAGGAGCGCGCGCTGATCGAGCGGATCGACTCGCTCGCGCTCGCGCCGTTCCGCTTCCAGGGCTGGCTCGGCAAGCGGCTCACGCACAGTTTCGGCATCCACTACGACTTCGACCGCGCCGCGCTGGCGCGTACC
Source organism: Sphingomonas folli (assembly GCF_019429525.1). Lineage (GTDB taxonomy): Bacteria > Pseudomonadota > Alphaproteobacteria > Sphingomonadales > Sphingomonadaceae > Sphingomonas > Sphingomonas folii. The sequence continues at coordinate 156,584 of NZ_JAHXZL010000002.1, forward strand.
GCGCCGCTGCCGCCGTGGCTCGCCGCGCTGCGCGACCGGGCCGAGGCGGCGGTCGGGCTGGCGCCGGGGACACTCGAGCAGGCGCTGCTGATCCGCTACGATCCCGGCGCCGGGATCGGCTGGCACCGCGACCGCCCGCACTTCGAGCAGGTCGTCGGCGTCTCGCTCGGCGCCCCCGCGGCGCTGCGCTTCCGCCGCCGCGTCGGCGAGCGTTTCGAGCGCCGCACCGCGCCGCTGCCGCCGCGCGGGCTCTACCATCTCGGCGACGAGGCACGGTACGAGTGGGAGCACAGCATCGCCGCCATGGCGGCGACGCGCTGGTCGATCACGCTGCGCAGCCTGTCCGAGCGCGGCCGCGCCGCGCTGCGCGACTGAGCCGCACGGGGGCCGCGCTCACGGCCGCGCGAAGGTGCGCGCCAGCCCGTGGTACAATTTCTCGCGGCACACCAGGCTGCTCGCGCCGTCCGCGAGGAAGGCGGCGGCGAACATCGGCAACATCAGCCCGCGGCTCGCGGTCGTCTCCGAGAGGATGATCACCGCGGTGAGCGGCGCGCGCACCACGCCCGCGAAATAGCCGACCATGCCGAGGATCACGATCGCCGAGGCGGGCGAGTCAGGGAAGAGCGGGCGCAGCAGGTTGCCCAGCCCCGCCCCCACCGCCAGCGACGGCGCGAAGATGCCGCCGGGCAGCCCCGCCACCGCGGTCGCGAGCGTCGCCAGGAACTTGGCCGGGCCGAACCAGAGCGGCGCGTCGACCCCGACGATCATGGCGCGCGCCGCGTCATAGCCGGTGCCCCAGGTCAGCCCGGTCGCGACGCCCAGCCCGCCGACCAGCACGCCGCACAGCGCCGCGAAGGCGACCGGGCGGCGCTTCGACCAGGCGGTGACGCGCCCGCGCCCGGTAGCGAGCGCCAGCATCAGCCGCGCGAACAGCCCGCCGCTCAGCCCACCCGCGATCCCCGCCACGGGTACCGCCAGCAGCGCCGGGCCGAGCGCGAGATGCGCGCCGATCACGCCGAAATAGACATAGTCGCCCTGCACCGACTGCGCGACCATGCCCGCGATGACGATCGCGGCGATCACCAGCAGGGTCACGCGCTGCTCATAGGCCGAGGCGAGCTCCTCGATCGCGAACAGCAGCCCGGCGAGCGGCGTGTTGAACGCCGCCGCCACGCCCGCCGCGCCGCCCGCGATCAGCACCGCCCCGCGCAAGGGAACGCGCAGCAGGCGGTGGCTCAGCCCCATCACCGCCGCGGCGATCTGCACCGTCGGCCCCTCGCGCCCCACCGACGCGCCCCCGAGCACCGCGGCCAGCGTCAGCACCGCCTTGGCGGCGACGGTGCGGAGCGACACGAGCGAGCCGGTGGCGCGCTCCGGGTCCTGCTGCGCGACGATCACCTGCGGAATGCCCGAGCCGCGCGCGAGCGGCACCCAGCGCCGCGTGAGCCATACCAGGGCGGCGAAGAGCAGCGGCGTGGTGAGCAGCGGCGCGTAGCGGTAGCGGTGCGCGTACTGCCGGAACAGATCGCCCGCGGCGTCCGCGGCGAGCGCGAACAAAGTGGCCGCGACGCCGATCGCGACCGCGCCGGTGAGGATCGCCATGCGCGTGCGGAACCGCACCGAGCGCGGGCCCTGCGCGCGGAGCAGCGCGCGATAGCGGCGGACGGTCCACCGGCGCTGGCCGGCGGCGGTGGGGCGCGGTTCGGTCATGCCCCGCTCCTAGTGCGCCGCACCGAAAAGGCCAGCGTGGGTCGCCGCGCGCGTTACGGCCTGTTAAGCCTATTGCGGGATAAGCGGACCATCGTGCGAGGCAGGTGGACGTGACGTGGAGCAGGTGAGCGCAGGCGGCGACGATGTGTGGCTGGAGGCGGCGTCGTGGAGCGACAATCGCCGCGAGCTGCGCGTGCCGACCGCGCTCGAGGGCAGCCTCCGGCTCTTCCTGGGCGAGAGCGAGTCGGTCCAGGTGGTCGATGTCTCCAATCGCGGCTGCCGGCTGCGCGGCGTCGCGCTCAAGGCGGCGCAGCGCGTGTGGCTGCGCATCGGCGGGCTGGAGACCCTGGTCGGCACGGTGGCGTGGAGCGACGACAGCGAGGCGGGCATCCGCTTCGAGCAGCGCCTGCCGCGCGCGGTGATCGTGCTGCTGTCGGGCGGCGCGCCGGGCGACGACGGGTTCGAGGACATCTGAGGTGAGCGGGCCGGTCAGCAGCGACTCGGCCGCGCGCGAGCATCAGCCGCGCGCCGAGCGCCATCGCGTGATGCTGGGCGCGCTGATCGAGCGCTTCGGCCACGGCGGCGCGACCCGCCACCGCGTGCGCGACCTCTCGGCGACCGGCGTGCGGGTCGACCAGGCCGAGCGATTGCAGCGCGGTGCGACGGTGCTGGTCACGGTGGGGTCGCTCGCCGCGGTGGGCGCGACGGTGGTGTGGGTCGAGCAGGGTGCCGCCGGCCTCCGCTTCGCCCAGCCGATCGACCCCGACGACGCGCGCGCCAAGACCTTCGTCGCGCGACCGAGCACCCCCGTGCGCCTCCGGGAAGAGCCGCTGGGCACCGCCGGTTGGCTCGGTCATATCCGCGGCGCCTACGATCGCTGAGCGCGGAACGGCGCATGACGTCCCCACAGGCGCTCCCGCGCACGCGGCCGCGGGGGTCTGCGCGCGCGGGGGCACGACTCACGTGCGAGTCGCGGTCACGGCCGGCGGCGGCAGGACCAGACCAGCGCGGCCAGGCTGCCGATCACCGCGGCCAGCGCGGTGATCAGCGGGGCGTCGAGCAGGATCATCGGGCGTCTCCTTCCACGCGCTCAGCCATAGCGCGACGCCGCGATGTAGGACAGAACATATTGAGAACATTGCACTTGCGAGACGATGCGCGGAAACAAGCGCCGGCGCCGCCTCCTCGATCTCGTCATACGCGACGGTCACGCCGAAGATCACCGGGAGGCCCGCAGGGATCGCTCCTCTGTCGGAGCCTGGTCTCACACGCGACCGCCCCCGGCACCACTTCGTGAAGACGGGAACGACACCATCCGGGTCGGGCGGTCACGTCGGAACGCCCGGCGCGGCGAGCTCCGATGTGCCGGAGACGCTTAGGCCTCTCCCGTCTGCTGCTCGGCCATGCGGTGCTGGCCGCGCGCGCGCGCCGCGCTGCGGATGAGGTGCTCGCTCATCTGCATCGCCACCTCCGCGGTGACGCTGAACGACCGACCGCAGCTCGACTCGATGACGACCGCGCCGTCGCGCGCGGCGACCAACGGCACGCTGGTGCAGATCCTGGCGCTCACACCATCTCTCCGGTTCGTCCCGACCGCAGCGGTCGCGCTCGGCACACTCGCGTGCGCCATCGAAGTGTCACAAACCGGCCGGGCGACGCGCCGTTCCAACGACGCGTCGCGCCCGCGTCACTGGTCGTCGCTGCCGCCCTGGACGATGAAGTCGGTGAAATAGGCGGCGTCGACCCTTGCCCTGTAGCCGTCGGCGGCGAGCTGGCGATTCACCGCGCCCGCGATCGCGCCGAGCAGCTGCTGCTTGCCCGCGTCGGTCATGTCGGCCGCCTCGCTGGCGTCACCGAAGGCGAGGATCATCGCCGAGCGCAGCGCCGGGTCGTCGCGTTTGAGCGCGTCGAGCACCTTGGGATCGCGCGTGCTGACCGACACGCCCGCCTGCAGCACCGCGTCCGTGTCCTTGATGTTGACGGTCAGCGGCGGATCGAACGCGTAGAATTGCACCGGCAGCACCGTCGGCGCGGGGGACGTCGCGTCCGCGCGCACGTCCGACTCGACCCGGGCAGCGACGCCGTCGCGCGACAGCATCACGCCGCCCGCCGCGCCCAGTCCGACCACCAGCACCGCCGCCAGCGGCACCGCTGCCAGCTTGATCCCTCGCTTCATCCCGCGTCCACCCGCTGTGTCGTGGCGCACCGTAGCGGCAGGTGGTTACCTTCACGCTAAGCAGCGACGCCCGCTGCAACCGCCGGCCGATCCGACTCGTTACGCGTGCGATGAGGGTCAAGGTCGCCAGCTACAATATCCGCAAGGCGATCGGCACCGACCGCCGCCGCAACCCCGAGCGGATCCTCCAGGTGCTGCGCGAGATCGACGCCGACGTGGTCGCGCTGCAGGAGGCCGATCGCCGCTTCGGCCAGCGTGCCGCGGTGCTCAGCCCGCACCTGCTCGAGGAGCACGGCGACTGGCGCTCGGTCGGGCTCGGCATGCGCGCCACCAGCATGGGCTGGCACGGCAACGCGCTGCTGGTGCGCAAGTCGGCGACGATCCTCGACTGTCAGCAGCTCCATCTGCCCGCGCTCGAGCCGCGCGGCGCGGTCAGCGTCGACGTGGCGGTCGGGGGCGTGGCGGTTCGCGTGATCGGCATGCACCTCGACCTCTCCGGCCTCTGGCGCCGGCGCCAGGCGGCGGCGATCCTCCAGCACGCCGCACACCGCGCCCCCGGCCCGGCGACGGTGATGATGGGCGATCTCAACGAGTGGAGCCGCGCCTCGGGCTGCCTCAGCGACTTCGCGCGCGACTTCCACTTCGCCGACACCGGGCCGAGCTTCCACGCGCGCCGCCCGATCGCGCGGCTCGACCGGATCATGGTGTCGCGCGCGCTCCGGGTCGCCGCCTGCGGCGTGCACCAGTCCCCTGCCGCCCGAGTCGCCTCCGACCATCTGCCGATCTGGGCGGAGATCGTCGCCGCATGAGTCGGGCGGCGGTGCGCGAGAAGGAGCTGCGGCTCGCGCTCGTCTGCTACGGCGGGATCAGCCTGGCGGTCTACATGCACGGCATCGTCAAGGAGGTGTGGCACCTCGCGCGTGCCAGCCGCGCGGCGCGCGACGACGCGCCGTGCGACGGCGCCAGCGCCCAGGTCTATCGCGCGCTGCTCGACGAGATCGAGGAGAGCGCGCGCTGGCGGGTGCGCGTGCTGCCCGACATCGTCGCGGGCGCCAGCGCGGGCGGGATCAACGGCGTGTTCCTGGCACAGGCGATCGCGAGCGGGCAGTCGCTCGACCCGCTCACCGACCTGTGGCTCGACGGCGCCGACGTCGAGCGACTGATCGACGCCGACGCCGCGCCCGCCTCGCGCTTCTCCAAGATGTGGGCGCTGCCGCTCGCCTGGATGGCGGCGGGGCGCAGCGCCGACCAGCTCGAGGCGCTCGACGAGGCGACGCGCGACGAGGTGCGCGCCAAGCTCTCGCACTTCGTCCGCTCGCGCTGGTTCGAGCCGCCCTTCTCGGGCGAGGGCTTCACGGGCATGCTGCTCGACGCCTTCGAGGCCATGGCGACGGCCCCGCGCGGGCCGCGGCTGCTGCCGCCGGGCCAGCCGCTCGACCTGTTCGTCACCGTGACCGACTTCGGCGGCCACCCCGAGCGGCTCGAGCTCCATTCCCCGCCCGAGGTGATGGAGACCGAGCACCGGCTGGTGCTGCCGTTCACCGACCACGGCGTCGCGCTCGACACGCTCGCCGCCGTCCCCGAGCTCGCCTTCGCCGCGCGCGCGACGTCGAGCTTCCCCGGCGCCTTCCCGCCCTTCACCGTCGCCGAGCTGGACCGCGTGCTGCGCGCGCGGCGCCGCCGCTGGCCGGGGCGACGCGACTTCCTCGAGCGCGTCCTGCCGCGCCACGCCGCGGCGCGCGCCGCCGAGCGCGCGGTGCTGATCGACGGCTCGGTGCTCGCCAACGCCCCCTTCCGCCCGGCGATCGACGCGCTGCGCGAGCGCCCCGCCAAGCGCGAGATCGACCGCCGCTTCGTCTACGTCGACCCCTCGCCCGGGCATAAACTCTCGCTGGGCGCCGGCGGCGCGGGGCCGCCGGGCTTCTTCCAGACGATCCTCGGCGCGATCAGCGAGCTGCCGCGCCAGCAGCCGATCCGCGACAATCTCGAGGCGCTCGCCGAGCGCTCCCGCCGGATCGAGCGGATGCGCGCGATCACCGAGGCGATCCGCCCCCAGGTCGACGCCGCGATCGAGGAGCTGTTCGGCCGCACCTTCTTCCTCGACCGCCCGACCCCGGCGCGGCTGGTGGCGTGGCGTCGCCGCGCCCAGGACGCCGCGGCCGAGCGCGCCGGCTATGGCTATGTCGGCTACGGCCAGCTCAAAGCGGCGGGGGTGGTCGAGTTCATCGCGGCGCTGCTGCACGCGGTCGGCGGCGCGCCGGGGGCGCAGCGCTGGGGCCGCACGCGCCAGCGGCTCGACGCCGCGATCGCCGCGCGCGGGCTCGGCGCCGACGCGGTCCATGCCGGGGGCGCGAGCGACGCGATGGTCGCCTTCCTGCGCACCTTCGACCTCAACTTTCGCGTGCGCCGGCTGCGGCTGCTCGCGCGCCGGCTCGGCGAGCTGGAGCGCGAGGCGAGCGCCGCGGTGCTCCAGCCGCTGCGCGACGCGATCTACGATTCGCTGACCGACTATCTCGCCGCCAAGCGCACCGACACGCACGCGGCGCTGCGGCGCGACGTGCGCGCGCTGCGCGACGACGCGGCGCCGCTGCTCGACGCCTTCGGTGCCTCGCTCGACCTCACCGGGCGCGACGCCGCCACCGACGCGCGGATGGCCGCCGCGCTCGCCGCGGTGCCGCGCGAGGTGCGGCGGCCGATGCTGCTCAACTATCTCGGCTTCCCCTTCGTCGACGTGGCGACGCTGCCGCTGCTGCAGGGCGAGGGCCTCGACGAGTTCGACCCGATCAAGGTCGACCGCGTCTCGCCCGACGATGCCCGCTCGATCCGCTCGGGCGGCGCGGCCGCGACGCTGAAGGGGATCCAGTTCAACAGCTTCGGCGCGTTCTTCAGCCGCGCCTATCGCGAGAACGACTATCTGTGGGGGCGGCTGCACGGCGCGGAGCGGATGATCGACATCGCGGTCTCGACGCTGCCCGCGGCGACGCGACTGCGCCCTGGTCGAGTCGCCGCGATCAAGCGCGCCGCCTTCCGCGCCATCCTCGACGAGGAGGAACCGCGGCTGACCGCCTCGCCCGGGCTGGTGGCGACGCTGCGGCGCGAGGTGGGATGACGGCGGGGCGCGGCGCCTGACCGCGCCGCCGGCGACCGCGGCCTTACTCCCCGTGCAGCCCGGCCGCGAGCGCCGCCACGTCCGCGCCCGGCTCGACCAGCCGCCAGCGATCGGGCACGCGCGTGTCGACCAGCGTCACCGCGCCGCGCGGGCACACGCCGAGGCAGCGCACCTCGACCACGCCGAGCGCCGCCTCGCGCCGCTTGCCCAGCCCCGGCTCGGCGCGGAGCGCCTTGGCGAGCGAGCTCCTGCCTTTGCGCCCGAACCCGCCGCCCAGCTTCTTCGAGCATTTGCCGCACACCAGCAATGCGCCGCCCCAGCGCGCGCGGACCTCGTCCTTCACGCCTCGGCGCGCGGCTTCCACGTCCGCGCGTCCTCCGCGGCGCGCAGCACCTCATAGGCGGCCTGGATCGCCTGGAAGCGCTTGGCCGCCTCGGCGTCGCCCGGGCGCACGTCGGGGTGGTTCGACTTGGCGAGCCGGCGCCACGCCAGCCGCACGTCGTCGAACGAGGCGTCGACCTCCAGCTCCAGCACGTCCAGCGCGCGCATCTCGTCGCGCGAGCGCGTGCCGTCGCCCGGGCCCGCCCAGGCCTGGTGGCGCGACTGCTGATAGCCGCCCGCGTCGCGGCGCTCGTCGGCCCCGCGCGCCGCGGCCTCCTCGGCGGACAGGCCCTCGAAATAGTTCCAGCCGCGGTTGTACTCGGCCGCGTGCGTCTGGCAGAAATACCAGCGATCGGGACTGTTGGGCGACTTGGGCGCGGGGCAGTCGCCCGGCTCCTCGCAGCCGTGACGGTCGCACAGCCGCAGGTTCGTCGCCTCGCGCCCCGCGCCATAGCCGCGCCAGCGCGGGAAACCCCAGTCGTTCGAGCGGGTGGGAATACGTGCCATGCGCCCCGGCACATAGGGTTCGCCGCCGCGCCCGCCAAGCGAGCGCGGCGGCGAAAATGCCAGGGGACCTGTAAGCCGGGTTCTGTCCGTCCCTCTCGGGACTGGGCGACCATTCCTCTCGGCGCGCCGTCGCCGACGCGCTCCAGCGACCAACCCGGGCGGCGAGCGGGAACACGCCCCGGGCGCGCGAACGCGCCCCTGCCGCCCCTATTCGGTCTTGCTCCCGGTGGGGTTTACCGTGCCGCGACCGTTGCCGGCCGCGCGGTGCGCTCTTACCGCACCCTTTCACCCTGGCCCGGCCGAAGCCGTGGCCGTCTGCTCTCTGTTGCACTGTCCCTGACCGCGGGCTCGCGCCCTTGGCCGGCGGGCGTTACCCGCCACCGTCGTTCCGTGGAGCCCGGACTTTCCTCGGCACGCTGACGCGTGACGCGGCCGCCCGGCCCCCTGGCGCCGCCGCCCGTAGCGGCTGCGGCGCCGGATGGGAAGCGTCAGTCGTCGCCCTGCGGCCGCGGCAGCAGCAGCGCGAGCAGGATCATGCGGCACTCGGCGTCGATCTCCCCGTCGATCAGCTCGGGGCGGAAGCGCCGCTGGAACGCCATGATCGCGGCCATGCGGTCGCTCACGTCATAGCCGAAGCGCTCGAGCGCGAGGCAAAAGGCGGGCTCGCTCCAGAACGGGTCCATCAGGTTCTTGGTCGGGCGCGGCAGCGCCAGCCGCAGCCGCGCCAGCCGGTGCCAAGGGAACAGCTCGCCGGGGTCGCGCTTGCGCGTCGGCGCGACGTCGGAATGGCCGACGATGTTGCCGCGCGTGATCTCGTGATGGTCCTTGAGGTGCGCGACGAGCCGGATCACCGCGTCGACCTGCGGCTCGGGGAAGCGTCGGTAGCCGAACTCGTGCCCGGGGTTGACGATCTCGATGCCGAGCGAGGCCGAGTTGACGTCGTCGACGTCGCGCCAGTGCGACTTGCCCGCGTGCCAGGCGCGCTTGTCGTCGTCGACCAGCCGCAGGATCGTGCCGTCCTCGTCGACGACATAGTGGCTGGACACCGCGGCCGCCGGGTCGCGCAGCCGCGCGATCGCCTCCTCGGCGCTGCGCATGCCGGTGTAATGGAGCACGATCATCGAGATCGGCAGCTCGCGCTCGTTGAAATTGGGCGACGGCGCCTCGACGCATCTCATGCTGTCCGCTCGCTCCTCGTCGCCGTCCGGATCGTCACGATCGCCACCCCCAGCATCGCCACCGCGCCTCCCGCCACCATCGGCCAGGTCAGCGGCGTGTCAAACCAATAGGATGCCGCGAGGACGCTGACCACCGGCGCGGCGAGCGTCAGCGGCGTGACGGTCGAGACCGGATGGCGCTGCAGCAGCCACATCATCGAGCCGTGGCCGAGCACGGTCGAGCCGATGCCGGAGAAGGCGATCGGCAGCAGCGCCGCGATCGGCGCGCGCGGCAACGCCGCGATCGCGCCGGGCTCGACCCACCACGAGGTCAGCGCCAGCGTCAGCGTGCCGAGCAGCCCGATCCAGGCATAGATCGTGAGCACCGGCACACCGATCAGCCGGCGCTGGATCAGCGAGCACACCGCCCACACCAGGCTGCTCGCGGCGGTCAGCGCTAGCCCCAGCCCCTCGCGCGCCGCGGCCGGATCGAACACCAGCAGGCCGACGCCGGCGAAGGCCAGCAGGATGCCGATCACGCGCGGGGCGTGGATCCGCTCGCGCAGCACCACGATCGCGAGCAGCAGCGAGAAGGGCACGCCGAGCTGCCCCGCGATCGCCAGTGCGCCGACATTGTCCGACACCGCCAGGCTGAGATTGATGAAGACGTAGAACAGCCCGCCCGAGAGCACGCCCAGCCCGAGCAGCGGCACCATCTTGCCCGGCACGATCCGCAGCGCGCTGGCACAGACCAGCAGCACGATCGACTGGCGCAGCATCCCCGCGGTGATCGGCGGGACCAGCGCGACCGCCACCTTCACCGCGACGATGTTGAGCCCCCACAGCAGGTTCATCATCACCACCACGGCGAGGTCGCGCGCGCCGAAGGGGGTGGCGGTGGTCGGGGCGGCGCTGCTCACGCCACGCCGGATCGCGGACTTAGCGCGCGGTGTAAAGCCGCTCCGGCGTATCGGGCGCGCCGACCCGCTCGTAGAAGCCGCGCGCGCGCCTGCACGGGCGCAGCCGCTCCGACTGGCCGATCACCGTCTCGCCCGCGCCGAGCAGCAGCACCCCGCTCGGCTTCAGCGCCGCGGCGAGCCGCTCCAGCACCTGCTCGCGCAGGTGGGGCGCGAGATAGAACAGCACGTTGCGGCACAGGATCAGGTCGAACGTGCCGGCCGGCGCGGGGTCCGTGACCAAATTCTGGCGGCGATAGGCGATGGTCGCGAGCAGCTTGGGCTGCGCCACCCAGTGATCGTTGGGCGCGCTCTCGAACCATCGCATCATGCGCCGGATCGGCAGGCCGCGCTGGATCTCGAACTGGCTGTAGCTGCCGGCGCGCGCGCGGGCGAGCGCGGCGGCGGAGACGTCGGTGGCGACGATCTCGGGCATCGGCCCGCCCGCCTCGGCGAACAGCATCGCGAGCGACAGCGGCTCCTGCCCGGTGGCGCAGGCGGCGCACCACACGCGCGCCGGCGCGGGTTGCTCCTGCACGAGCTTGGCGGCGGCCTCGATCACCCCCGCGTCGCGGTAGAAGCTGGTCTCCTGGTTGAGCAGCGAGTCGACGATCCGGTCGGCGAGTACGGTGTCGTGACGTTCCATCAGCCTCGCCGTGAGTTGTTCGATCCGATCGAGCCCGAGCGACTGGAGCAGCGGCTTCAGCGCGGCGTCGAATTTCCAGCTGCGGCCGGCGGCGATGCGCTGGCCGGTGCGCGCCTCGAGCAGCGCGGCGAAGACCTGGGCCGAGCCGGCGTCGATGGTCGGCTGGCCGTGCGCCGTCGCGCTCATCGGCTTCCCCCCGCGGCGATCGTGGCGCCCAGCTCGGCCGGCGACATCACGCCATGCGCCAGCCCTGCCTTGGCGACCGCGCCCGGCATGCCCCATACCACCGAGCTGCCGCGGTCCTGCACCAGCACGGTGCCGCCGGCGTCGCGCACCGCGCGTGCGCCCTCGAGCCCGTCGCGCCCCATGCCGCTCAGCACGATCGCGAGCAGCCGCGGGCCATAGACCGCGGCGAGGCTGGCGAACATCGGGTCGACCGAGGGCAGGTTGCCGGTCGGCGCGGGCGCCTGCGACAGCCGCGTGGCCGCGCCGCCGTCGGGGAGCGCGTGCGCGACGAGGTGCGCGTCGCCCGGCGCGATCACCACCTCGCCAGGGCGGACGCGGCCATGCTCCTGCGCGATCAGGCTCGGGCGCTTGGCCGAGACGCCGACCTGCGCGGCGAAATAGGGCGAGAAGGACGGCGGCAGATGCTGGGTGACGAGGATCGGCTGGGTCACCGCCGCGGGCACCGCCGCGAGCAGCGAGGCCAGCGCGTGGATGCCGCCGGTGGAGGCGCCGATCGCGATCGCGTCGAAGGCGGGCGCGGCGGCGACGAGCGGCGCTGGCGCGATCACGCGGCGCGCCGGCTCGGGCAGGGCCGCCGGACCGGCGAGCACGTCGAGCCGCGCCAGCAGCGTATCACCGAAGCGGCTGGCGAAGGCGCCCGCGACCGGCTTGACCAGCGTGTCGGCGGCGCCGAGCGCGAGCGCGCGCATCGTCACCTCGGCGCCCTCGGCCGCGGCGCTCGACACGATCAGCACGCGCGCGCCCGCGCCGGCGACGAGCAGCTGCGGCAGCGCGTCGATCCCGCTCTGCCGCGGCATCTCGAGGTCGAGCAGGATCACGTCGACGCGCTGCGTCGCTAGGAAGGCGAGCGCGCGCGAGGCGTCGCCGACAGCGCCGGCCAGCTCGAACCGCCCGCTCGCCTCGACGTAGCGGCCGAGCGCGGCGCGCGCGACCGCGGAATCGTCGACGATCAGCACGCGCGGCACCGTGCCGCGTGGCGGGGCCAGAGAGGACGCGGACTGCGGCATGGCAGCGATCGGCCGGGGGGCGGCGGGTGCTGGCGTCAGGCGACGCCGACGATCTGGAGCTTGCTCTGCAGCGTCTCGCGATCGAACGGCTTCATGACATATTCGTCGGCGCCGGCCTCGATCGCCGCGCGGATGTGCGCCATGCCGTTCTCGGTGGTGCAGAACACCACCTTGGGCCGCGCCGGCAGCGACTCGTCGCCGAGCGCGCGGAGGAACTCCATGCCGCTCATCACGGGCATGTTCCAGTCGAGCAGGATCACGTCGGGGCAGGCGGCGCGGCAGGCGGTGAGCGCCTCGCGCCCGTCGCCCGCCTCGGAAACGGTGAAGTCGAGCGTCTCCAGGATGTGCCGGGCGACCTTGCGGATCACCTTGGAGTCATCGACGATCAGGCAAGTCTTCATCGGGCGGTCCTGCGATACCAAGCGTGGCCTGCTTGTGCGGCGCGAGGGGTAAGTTTGGCGTTAACGGCGACGGGAAAACTGTCGCGGCCGCCTCACCTCGGGGCGCGGCGCGGGGGCGCCACCGCCCTCCCCTCCCGCGCGCGATCGGTCCGCACGGTTCCCAGGCCGCTCAGCGCCTATCGGGTCCGGACCGGAGAGGTCCTCGATACCGTGCGAGGTGGTATGCGGGGAGGCCGGGCGCGCACCGCCTCCCCTCCCCCTCCGTCACCGCGCCCGTGCCCCCGGCCGGCGCCGCGGCGCGGCGTCCGACTGCCGCCGTACCAGCGTATGGTCGAGCACGAGGTCGGGCGCGCTTGCCGCGGCACCGTCGCGGCGCGCGCGCAGCATCTGCGTCAGCATCCGCACCGCGGCGCGGCTCATGTCCGCGATCGGCTGGTGGATCGTGGTGAGCTCGGGCCAGATCGTCGTCGCGAGCGTGCTGTCGTCGAAACCGACCACGGTGAGGTCGCCCGGCACGTCGAGGCCGCGCCGATGCGCCACCGCGACGCTCGCCGCCGCCATGTCGTCGTTGCTGGCGAAGATCGCGCTGGGCGGCTGGGCGAGGTCGAGCAGCTCCTCGGTCGCGTCGAGCCCCGAGCGATAGCTGAACAGCCCGCGCGCCACCAACGCCTCGTCCGCCGGCAGCCCGGCCGCCGCCAGCGCGTCGCGATAGCCTGCCAGCCGCTCCTCGCTCGCGGTGAGATTGGGGTTGCCCGTGATGAAGCCGACCCGCTGGTGCCCGAGCGCGAGCAGGTGCGCGGTCATCGCGTGCGCGGCGGCGCGATCGTCGATCGAGACCCGGCCGATGCCGTCGGGCGAGCTGCTGGTCGCCACCACCACGGTCGGCACCCTCGCGGCGAGCAGCACCTCCAACACCGGCGGCGAGTCGCACAGGGGCGGCGGCAGGATGATGCCGTCGACCCCCGAGGCGACTAGCCGCTCGGCGACCTCGGCCTCGTGCTCGCCGGGATCGCATTTCTGCACCACCAGCTGGATGTCGCCGCGCCCCGCCTCGTCGAGGCTGCCGAGCAGGAAGGCGCTGAGATACGCCTCGCTGGGATTGCTGTAGAGCAGCCCCAGCCGCACCTGCGACGCGCCCGCCAGGCTGCGCGCGGCGCGATTGGGCGCATAGTCGAGCCGCTGGATCGCCTCGCGCACCGCCGCGCGCGTCGCCTCGCGCACGTTGTTCTCGCCGTTGATCACGCGCGACACCGTCATGGTCGAGACGCCGGCGAGCTGTGCCACATGGGCGATCGTCGGCGCCCCGGTCTGGCGCGATCCGCTGCCGCGCGCCCTGCGGATGTCCCCACTCATGGCTGCGTTACGTACCAGTAAAAGCCGCCGCGGCTAGTCGCCGCGACGAAAATGCTGATAGCGTTCTCATCGCCGCGCTTCTATGTTCGTCGCCGTCGCGGGACCGCCGCCTGCTCGGCAGCGGCGGCCCGTCATGGGAGGGGAAGAATGGGGCGTTTCTCGCAGATCTCGCTGGCGCTGCTGCTCGCCGGCAGCGCCACTGCCGGCGTCGCGCAGGTCGCGCATCCCGCGCGCTGGCCCGCGGCCAAGAGCGTCGGCCTGGTCGACGCCGCGACCGAGGCCAAGGTCACCGCGCTGCTGCGGCGGATGACGGTGGAGGAGAAGGTCGGGCAGATGATCCAGGCCGACATCGGCTCGATCAAACCCGAGGACCTGCGCCGCTACCCGCTCGGCTCGATCCTGGCGGGGGGCAGCTCGCCGCCGCTGGGCGCGCCGGACCGCTCGCCCGCCGCCGCCTGGGTCGCCACCTCGCGCGCCTTCAACGCGGTGGCGCTGGAGAAGCGCGCCGGCCACGTCGCCGTCCCGCTGATGTTCGGCGTCGACGCGGTGCACGGCGACAACAACGTCGTCGGCGCGACACTCTTCCCGCACAACAGCGCGCTCGGCGCGACGCGCGATCCCGCGCTGATCCGCCGCATCGGCGCGGTCACCGCCGAGGAGACCGCCGCGGCGGGGATCGACTGGGCGTTCGGCCCGACGCTGGCGGTGCCGCAGGACGATCGCTGGGGCCGCGCGTACGAGGGCTATTCGGAGGACCCCGCGGTGGTCGCCTCCTACGCCGGCGCGATGGTCGAGGGGCTGCAGGGCGTGCCGGGCCAGCAGGGCATCCAGCGCGGCCATGTCGCCGCCAGCCCCAAGCATTTCCTCGGCGACGGCGGCACCAGGGACGGCGTCGACCAGGGCGACGCGCGGGTCGACGAGGACGTGCTGATCAAGGTCCACGCCGCGGGCTACCCGCCCGCGATCAACGCCGGCGCGATGACGGTGATGGCCAGCTTCTCGAGCTGGAACGGCCAGAAGATGCACGGCAACCGCTCGCTGCTGACCGACGTGCTCAAGGGCCGCATGGGTTTCGAGGGCTTCGTCGTCGGCGACTGGAACGGCCACGGCCAGGTGCCGGGCTGCACCAACACCGACTGCCCCGCCACTTTCGCCGCGGGACTGGACATGGCGATGGCGCCGGACAGCTGGAAGGGCATGTACGACACCACGCTCGCGGCGGTGAAGGCAGGCAAGCTGCCGATGACGCGGGTCGACGACGCGGTGCGCCGCATCCTGCGCGTCAAGATGAAGCTCGGGCTGTTCGACCCGGCGCGGCCGTGGGAGGCACGCGGCGCGACGGTCGGCTCTGCCGAGCATCGCGCGGTGGCGCGGGAGGCGGTCGCGAAGAGCCTGGTGCTGCTCAAGAACGACGGCGTGCTGCCGGTCAAGGCGAGCGCCGACATCCTGGTCGTCGGCGACGCCGCGGACGACATCGGCCGCCAGGCGGGCGGCTGGACATTGTCGTGGCAGGGCGACGGCAACACCAACGCCGATTTCCCCGGCGCGACCTCGATCTACGCCGGGATCGCCGCCGCGGCCAAGGCGGGTGGCGGCACCGCGACGCTGTCGCGCGACGGCAGCTTCGCGACGAAGCCCGACGTCGCGATCGTCGTCTTCGGCGAGCAGCCCTATGCCGAGATGCGCGGCGACGTGCGCACGCTCGAGTTCGAGGCCGGCGACAAACAGGCGCTCGGGCTGCTCAAGAAGCTGAAGGCCGCGGGCGTGCCGACCGTCTCGGTGTTCCTCTCGGGCCGGCCGCTGTGGGTCAACCCCGAGCTCAACCAGTCGGACGCCTTCGTCGCCGCCTGGTTCCCCGGTTCGGAGGGCGAGGGCGTCGCCGACGTGCTGGTCGGCGGTCAGCGCGACTTCCACGGCAAGCTCTCCTTCAGCTGGCCCAAGACCGCGGGGCAGTTCACGCTCAACCGCGGCGCGCCCGGCTATGACCCGCTGTTCTCCTTCGGCTACGGGCTGAGCTACGCCAGCGGCGGCAGCGTGCCGACGCTCAGCGAGGAGGCCGGGGTCGATGCCAGCCTGGCGAACACCAGCCTGTTCTTCGCGCGCGGGCGCGTGCCGGCGCCGTTCCAGCTGACGCTCGACCCGACGGTCACCCGCGCCGCGGTGGACAGCGCCACCGCGCAGGAGGGTGCGGTGCAGCTGAGCTGGCGCGGCGCCGGGAGCGCGCGGATCACCGGCCCGGCGCTGTCGCTGGTGCGCGAGACCAACGCCGACCTCAACCTCCAGCTCAGCTACCGCGTCGACAAGGCCGCCAGCGGCCCGGTGACGCTCGCCATGGGCGGCGGCAAGGTCGACGTCGCGCGCGCGCTCGACTCGGCCGCCGGCTGGCACGTGCTGCGCGTGCCGCTGAAATGCTTTCGCACCGCGGGCACCAACATGGAGGCGGTCGACGCGCCGGTGGCGGTAAGTGCGACCGCGCCGTTCGCGGTCGCGATCTCGGATATCCGTCTCGCCACCGACCCCGCCGGTGCGGTATGTCCCGGCGCATGACGATGGACCTGCCCAAGAACCCACCCAGCCGCCGCACCGTGGTCGCCGCGCTCGCCGCCGCGCCGCTCGCCGCTCCCACGCCCGCCTGGGCGCTCGCCGAGGCGGCGCCCGCCGCGTCGGGCGACATACCGGGCGCGACGATCCAGCTCTGGCCCGACGCCGCGCCGGGCGCGCCCGCGACGCTGCCGACGCCCAAGATCGAGCAGCGCTCGAAGGAGGCGGGCGTCAACGACCGCTGGGTCACCGGCGTCGCACGGCCGGGACTGACGGTGCGGCGGCCGGCGCGCGCCAACGGCGCCGCGGTGCTGCTGATCCCGGGCGGCGGCTACGGCTTCATCGCCTGGGACAATGAGGGCGAGGAACAGGCGCGCTGGCTCAACAAGCTGGGCGTCACCTGCTTCATCCTCTCCTATCGCCTGCCAGCGGAAGGCTGGGCCAATCGCGCGCTCGTGCCGCTGCAGGACGCGCAGCGCGCGGTGCGGCTGATCCGCGCGCGCGCCGGCGACCATGGCGTCGACCCGAAGCGGGTCGCGGTGCTCGGCTTCTCCGCGGGCGGGCATCTCGCCGGCAGCCTCGCGACGCGCCACGCCGAGCCCTGCTACGCGCCCGTCGACGCCGCCGATGACCTGTCGGCGCGGCCCGATCTCGCGGGGCTGATCTACCCGGTGGTGACGCTGGCCGAGCCGTTCACCCACGAGGGCTCGCGCGACAACCTGCTCGGCACGCCGTCGGGCGACGCGCAGCGCCGCGACGCCTCGGTCGAGCGCCGCGTCACCGCCGACACGCCGCCGGTCTTCCTCGTCCACGCCAGCGACGACGAGACCGTGCCGATCGCCAACAGCCTGGCCTTGTATCAGGCGCTGCTCGCGGCGAAGCGGCCGGCCGAGCTGCACGCCTTCGACCAGGGCGGCCACGGCTTCGGCACGCGCCTGCCCGACAGCGCGCCGGCGTCGGTGTGGCCCAGGCTGTTCGCCGCTTATGCGGCAAGGCAGCGGGTGTTTCCGACGACGGGGTGACGGCGCGCAGGGGGCGACCCGGTTGGGAACGGCCTCCACGACGGCAACATTCGTCATTCCTGCGAAGGCAGGAATCCAGACACGCTGAGCTTGCGACTAGAAGCGGGACGTTCTCGCGTCTGGATCCACGCCTGCGCGGGGATGACGAACGGTGAGGAGGCGGGAGCGGCAACTCCACACGGCCGCCACTCATCCTGCACTCGCCTGGTGCCCCCCTTCACATCTCCCCGCGCGCGCGCCGGATCGCGAACCAGCGCTTCACGTTGGCGTTATGCTGCTCCAGCGTGTCGGCGAAGACGTGCCCGCCGCTGCCGTCGGCGACGAAATAGAGCGCGCGCGACGGCGCCGGGTCGAGCACCGCGTCGATCGACGCTCGCCCGGGATTGGCGATCGGGCCGACCGGCAGCCCCGCCGAGGCATAGGTGTTGTAGCCGTTCCTCGCGTGGAGCTCGCTCTGGCGGATGCGGCGGCCGAGCGGGCGGCCCTGGGTGATCGGGTAGATCACGGTCGGGTCGGCCTGGAGCGGCATGCCCAGCCGCAGCCGGTTGGAATAGACCGCCGCCACCATGCGCCGCTCGGCGGGCTTGCCGGTCTCCTTCTCGACGATCGAGGCGAGCACCAGCGCCTGCCGCGGCGAGGTCACCGCCGTCGCCGGCCTGCGCCGCGCCCAGGCCGCGGCGATATAGTCGCGCATCGCGCGCTGCATCCGCGACAGCACCGCGGCGCGCGGCTCGCCGCGCTCGAAGGCATAGCCGTCCGGCAGCACCGAGCCCTCCGCGGGCACCGCGACGTCGCCGCTCAGCGCGTCGGCGCGCAGCAGCACGTCGCGCACCATCACCGCGGGCAGCCCCTCGGGGATCACCACCAGCCGCTGCACCACTTTGCCGCTCTGCAGCAGCGCCAGCACCTGCGACGCGCTGGCGCGCGCGGGGATGGCATATTCGCCCGCGCGGATCGGCGTGCCGCTGCCGAACAGCCGCGCCTGAAGGCGGAAGCGCTGCGCCGAGGCGATCACACCGGCGCGCTCGAGCGCCCTGGCCGCGCCAGCGAGCGAGCTACCCTCGGCGACGGTGACGGCGACGTCGCGCCGGAGCGGGCCGGCGCCCTTCCAGCCCTGCGCCACCCACACGCCCGCGCCGAACAGCAGCAGCGCGACGATCAGTCCCAGGCAGCCGAGCCGGCGCATGGCGTCCTACGTCAGATCGACGTCATCACCAGCGAGGCATTCGTCCCGCCGAAGCCGAAGCTGTTGTTGAGCACGGCGCGCACCTGGCGCTTCTTCGCGGTGTGCGGGACGAGATCGACTCCGGTGCAGCTCTCGCTCGGATTGTCGAGGTTGAGCGTCGGCGGCACGATCTGGTCGCGCAGCGCGAGGATGCAGAAGATGCTCTCCACCGCGCCGGCGCCACCCAGCAGATGGCCGATCGCCGACTTGGTCGAGCTCATCGACAGGCCGCCGATATCGTCGCCGAACAGCCGCCGCACCGCGCCGAGCTCGAGCTCGTCGCCGAGCGGGGTGGAGGTGCCGTGCGCGTTGATATAATCGATGTCGGCGAGGCTCAGCCCCGACTTGCGCAGCGCCATCTCCATCGAGCGGTACGCGCCCGACCCCTCCGGGTGCGGCGCGGTGACGTGATAGGCGTCGCCGGACAGGCCGTAGCCGATCACCTCGGCGTAGATCTTGGCGCCGCGCGCCTTGGCCCGCTCATATTCCTCGAGCACCACCACGCCCGCGCCCTCGCCCATGACGAAGCCGTCGCGGTCTCTGTCATAGGGCCGGCTCGCCCTCTCGGGCGTGTCGTTGAAGTTGGTCGACAGCGCGCGCGCCTGCGCGAAGCCGGCGATGCCGAGCGGGCAGATCGCGCCCTCCGCGCCCCCCGCCAGCATCACGTCGGCGTCGTCCATCGCGATCATCCGCGCCGCGTCGCCGATCGAGTGCGCGCCGGTCGAACAGGCGGTCACCACCGCGTGGTTGGGGCCCATCAGCCCGTATTTGATCGTGACCTGGCCGGTGATGAGGTTGATCAGCCGGCCGTGGACGAAATGCGGCGAGACGCGGCTCGGCCCCTTGTTCTCGCACACCAGCGACTCGCTGGCGATGCCCGGCAGGCCGCCGATGCCGGAGCCGATCGAGGCGCCGGCGCGGAAGCGCTCGGCCTCGCTCATCTCGGTTAGTCCGGCGTCCTCGAGCGCCTGGCTGGCGGCGTCGATGCCGTAGACGATGAAGGGGTCTACCTGGCGCTGGATCTTATGGTCCACCCGCTTCGACGCGTCGAAGCCATAATCGTGACCCGCCGGCTTCACCTCGCACGCGATGCGGCACTTCTGGTCCGACGCGTCGAAGCGCGTGATCGGCCCGGCGCCCGACTTGCCGGCGATCAGATTGGCCCAGACGGTCTCCACGTCGGCCCCGAGCGGGGTGACGAGGCCGAGACCGGTGACGACGACACGGCGCATAGACTTTCCTTCTCCCCCGGCGCCGCGTCACGCGTCGCGCCGCCGGTCCTTCCAAACGAAACGGCTCCCCACCCCCTGGCCGAGGACGGAGAGCCGCTCAAATCAGCTCGCGAGAGCGGGAGGACTCCCCCCGTTCCTCAGCCCTTGTGCTCGTCGATATAGGTGATCGCGTCCTTGACGGTCGAGATCTTCTCGGCAGCGTCGTCGGGGATCTCGACGCCGAACTCCTCCTCGAACGCCATCACCAGCTCGACGATGTCGAGGCTGTCCGCGCCCAGATCGTCGATGAAGCTGGCGTCTTCGGTGACCTTGTCGGCCTCGACGCCGAGATGCTCGACGACGATCTTCTTCACGCGGTCGGCGGTCTCGCTCATAGCTTTCCCTCTTTCAATTGGGGGGTAGGTTTCGAATTGCTGAACGCAGGTAGAACGGGCTCGGTCCCGTGGCAAGGGTGCGATTAACCCGCTCCACCCCCCTGCCACCCGCGGTTCGCCGCCCCAGCGGCTCAGACCATCGCCATCCCGCCGTTGACGTGCAGCGTCTGCCCGGTGACGTAGCCGGCCTCGCGCGACGCCAGATACACCACCGCCGCGGCGATGTCCTCGCCGCGGC
Organism: Sphingomonas folli; assembly: GCF_019429525.1. GTDB lineage: Bacteria > Pseudomonadota > Alphaproteobacteria > Sphingomonadales > Sphingomonadaceae > Sphingomonas > Sphingomonas folii. Next base: position 176,865 of record NZ_JAHXZL010000002.1, read on the forward strand.
CGAGGTCGCCCGCGGGGATGCGGCCGAGCAGCGCGCTCTTCTGCGCCTCGGGCAGCACGTCGGTCATGGCCGATCGGATGAAGCCCGGCGCGACGCAGTTCACCGTGATGTTGCGGCTGGCGAGCTCCTGCGCCAGCGCCTTGGACAGGCCGACCAGCCCGGCCTTGGAGGCGGCGTAGTTCGCCTGCCCGGGGTTGCCCGTCTGCCCCACCACCGAGGTGATCGAGATGACCCGCCCGAAGCGCGCCTTCATCATCGGCTTGGCGGCGGCACGGACCAGCCGGAACGCGGCCTCGAGGTTGACGCGGATGACCTGGTCCCACTCGTCGTCCTTCATCCGCATGGCGAGATTGTCGCGCGTGACGCCGGCGTTGTTGACGAGCACGTCGAGCTTGCCGCCCAGCGCCTCGACCGCGCGCGGCACCAGCGCGTCGACCGCGGCGGCGTCGGACAGGTCGCAGGCGAGCGCGACATGGTCACCGCCCAGCTCGGCGCGGAAGCGCTCGAGCTTGTCGGCGTTCGACCCCGACACCGCGAGGCGCGCGCCCTGCGCCGCGAGGCCCTCGGCGATGGCGGAGCCGATCCCGCCGGAGGCGCCGGTGACCAGCGCGGTCATGCCTGTGAGGTCGAACATGCTTCACTCCGTGTTATGGTTCACGCGAAGACGCGAAGACGCGAAGTCGGTGTGGCTGTTGACGATGCGGCGGAGCCCCTCCTTCAACGTGGCGCCGCCAAAATTGATAAGCAATCCTATGGGTCTGTTCGACAATCTGAGATAGGTCAGCAGCTGCTTCATATGAGCGGCATTGAGCCGCTCGACCGACTTGAGCTCGACCACCAACCGCCGCCCGATCAGATGGTCGACGCGAAAGGCGTCTTCGAACCTCATGCCGTCAAACGCGAAGGATATCGGAAGCTGCCGTTGCACCTCGTAGCCGAGCCGTGTCAGCGTCGCGGCGAGGACCGTCTCATAGACGCTCTCGAGTAGACCGGGCCCTAGCTCCCGATGCAAGCGGATCGCTACGTCAATCGTGTCCGCCGCGGCCCGCTCGACATCCACCATCTTCGCGCCTTCGCGTCTTCGCGTGAGATCTCACATCCTTCTTAGCAGCGCCTCGACGTCGTCCATCGACACCACGCTCACCGCCTCGACGTCGGGCGCGATGCGCTTGACCATCGGGCCGAGCACCTTGCCGCCGAACTCGACGAACTCGGTCACGCCGGCCGCGACCATCGCCAGCACCGACTCGCGCCAGCGCACGCGGCCCGTCACCTGCTCCACCAGCAGCCGGCGGATCGCGCCGGGGTCGGCCACCGCGGCGGCGTCGACGTTGGCGTAGACCGGCACCAGCGGCGCGCGCAGCTCGGCCTCGGCCAGCGCCGCCTCCATCGCGCGCGCGGCATCCTCCATCAGCGCGCAGTGGAACGGCGCCGAGACCGGCAGCAGCACCGCGCGCTTGGCGCCGAGTTCCTTGGCCAACGCCACCGCGCGCTCGACCGCGACGCGGTGGCCCGAGATCACCACCTGCGACGGGTCGTTGTCGTTCGCCACGGTGCACACGAGCGGTTCCCCGCCCTCGGCCAGGATCGAGTCGAGCGCGGCGCCCGCGATCGTCTCGGCCTTGGCGACGTCGGCGCCGAGCAGCGCCGCCATCGCCCCCTCGCCCACCGGCACCGCCGCCTGCATCGCGCGACCGCGCAGCCTCAGCAGCCGCGCCGTGGTGGCGAGGTCGAACGTCTCGGCCGCGCACAACGCGCTATATTCCCCGAGCGAGTGGCCGGCGACATAGTCGGCCTTGTCCGCCAGCGTGACGCCGCCCTCGCGTGTCAGCACGCGGAGCGTGGCCAGCGCGTTGGCCATGATCGCGGGCTGCGCGTTCTCGGTCAGCGTCAGCTCGTCGGCCGGCCCCTCGGCCATCAGCCGGCGCAGGTTCTGGCCGAGCGCCTCGTCGACCTCGCCGAACACCTCGCGCGCGACCGGCGAGGCGTCGGCGAGCGCGGCGCCCATGCCGACCGCCTGGCTGCCCTGACCGGGGAAGATGAACGCGCGCATCGTGCCTCTCCTTGGAAAGGCTGCGCTGCTAGGGCGGCGCCCGGTCACGGTCAACCGGCGGGGGACTTGCACGACCGGGCGTTCTGCGCCATAGCGCGCCCACTCGGGGCGGGAGGCTGTTGCTTCTCCCGCCCCTTGCTGTTGCACGACAGCCGGAGGGGCGTGGCACATGGGGTGCCCGTCAGCGATCGGCCAACATAGAGGTACATGCATGGCTCTGTACGAGCATGTGTTCCTTGCGCGCCAGGATCTGGCACAGGCGCAGGTGGACGCGCTGGCGGAGGCCGCGACCAAGGTCGTCACCGACCACGGCGGCACGATCGTCAAGACCGAGACGTGGGGGCTGCGCAGCCTCGCCTATCGCATCGCGAAGAACCGCAAGGCGCATTACGTGATGCTGGAGATCGACGCGCCGGGCGACACCGTCGCCGAGCTGGAGCGTCAGACCAGCATCAACGAGGACGTCATCCGCTACATGACCGTGCGCGTCGACGAGCACGAGCAGGGCCCGACCGTGATGATGCGCAAGCAGGAGCGCGACCGCGAGCGCCGCGGTGAGCGCGGCGAGCGGGGGGACCGCGGGGATCGCGGCGATCGGGGCGACCGTCCGCGTCGCGACCGCGAAGAGGAGAACGCATAATGGCGCGCCCGTTTTTCCGCCGCCGCAAGTCGTGCCCGTTCAGCGCGAAGGACGCGCCGCGGATCGACTATAAGGACGTCCGTCTGCTGCAGGGCTTCGTGTCCGAGCGCGGCAAGATCGTCCCGTCGCGCATCACCTCGGTGAGCGCCAAGAAGCAGCGCGAGCTGGCGCAGGCGATCAAGCGCGCCCGCCACCTGGGCCTGCTGCCCTACGTCGTGAAGTAAGGAGAAGAGCAGATGGACGTCATTCTGCTTGAGCGCGTCGAGAAGCTCGGCGGCATCGGCGACGTGGTGAAGGTGAAGGACGGGTTCGCCCGCAACTTCCTGCTGCCGCGCAAGAAGGCGCTGCGCGCCAACGAGGCCAACCGCAAGGTGTTCGAGGCCAATCGCGCGCGCATCGAGTCCGAGAACGCGTCGCGTCGCTCGGACGCGGAGAAGGAGGCCGGCTCGTTCAAGGACGCGCAGGTCACGCTGATCCGCCAGTCGTCGAACACCGGCCAGCTGTACGGCTCGGTCGCGGTGCGCGACCTGGTGGAGGCGCTCGAGGCCGACGGTCACAAGGTGACCAAGAGCCAGGTCGTGCTCGACCGTCCGATCAAGGCGATCGGCGTGTACGACGTGCGCGTGCAGCTCCACCCCGAGGTGGCGGTGACGGTGAAGGTCAACGTCGCTCGCTCGCCCGAGGAGGCCGAGATGCAGTCGCAGGGCGTCGACGTCATGGCGCAGGTGTTCGAGGAAGGCCGCGACCAGGGCGGCTTCACCGAGGACTATGACCCCAACGCCGAGCCGGGCGCGACCGCCGAGGCGCAGGACGAGCCGGCGCAGGGCTGACCCCGCGCCACCGTCCGAGGTGATACAGAAAGGCCCGCCTGGATCGATCCAGGCGGGCCTTTCCGTTGGGCGCCGCGGCGGGGGGTGGGGGAAGCGACGCCCGGGGGGCTCTCGGTTCAGGGCACCGTGACGACCGCGCCGACTACCGCGGCGAGCGGGACAAGTGCTAGAACTAGCGGCATAATCTTGCTCATGGTGCGACCTGTAGTGCTGGATCGCCGGTGAGAATGCGCGCGGGCCGAGAAGGTTTCCCGGGCCTGAACGAAAAAGCAGCGACGAAGCGTGTCCGCCTGCGACGAGCCGGCGCGCGCCGCGGAACGCGCGCCCGGCGGGCGGGTTGATCCAGCGAGGCGAGCGCCGCGCGTCCCGGTCGGGGGCGGCGAGTCGATAGTATCAGCGTGAGGATTGTGGGTCGTGCAGGCGGCGGATCGAGAGAAGAGAGAGCGGCTCAGCGCGCTCGGCAAGGCGCTGCGATCGAGCGTCACGGTGCCGACCGACACCTATATAACGCAGGACCTCCCGCTGCTGCTGACGCGGCTGTCGCAGGTGCCGGCGAGCGGGACGAAGCGGAAGGAATAGGCGCACACACCCTCACTCGACGGCGTCATCCTGAGCTTGTCTCAGGGTCCACCGGCCCGCAGGCGCCGCCTAGGTCGCTCACGCGGCATCGTGGATCCTGGAACGAGTTCAGGATGACGCCGCGGGAATGACGGAAACGCCCCGCGCCTCACCGCCGCGCGAACAGCTTCTCGATGTCGGTGAAGTCCAGCTTCACCCAGGTCGGGCGGCCGTGGTTGCACTGGCCCGAGTGCGGCGTCGCCTCCATCTCACGCAGGAGCGCGTTCATCTCGGCGGGCGACAGCACGCGCCCGGCGCGGACCGAGCCGTGGCACGCCATCGTCCCCGCCACCGCGTCGAGCCGCTCGCGCAGCGACAGCGCCTCGTCATAGGCGGCGAGCTCGTCGGCGAGATCGGTCACCAGCGCGGTCGGGTCGCCGCTGCCGAGCAGCGCGGGGGTGGCGCGCACCAGCATCGCGCGCGCGCCGAACCGCTCGAGCTCGAGCCCGAAGTCGGCGAGCTCGGCGGCGCGCGCCTCGAGCCGGTCGCAGGCGGGCTCGTCGAGCTCGACTACCTCGGGGATCAGCAGCGCCTGGCTCGCCACGCGCCCGCCCGCGAGCGCGGCGCGCATCCGCTCGAGCACCAGCCGCTCGTGCGCGGCATGCTGGTCGACCAGCACCAGCCCGTCCTGCGCCTCGGCGACGATATAGGTCTTGTTGACCTGCCCGCGCGCGGCGCCGAGCGGGAAGTCGTCGCGCTCGGGCGGGGGCGCCCAGTTCGCCTCGGCGCGCGCCTGCGGTGGCGGCGTCAGGAAGGTGGCGCGGCGGTCGCGCAGCAGCGTCGCAGCCGCGGGATCGTGGCCGCGCGGCGCCGCGTCGTAGCCGAACGACGGCGCCGCGACCGGCGCCACGGTCGGCTCGGCGTGCCACAGCGCGCCGATGTCGGCGGGCGCCGAGTGCGCGACGCGATGCCCCGCGGCGTCGAGCGCGCGGCGCAGTCCCGAGACGATCATGCCGCGTACCAGCGCGGGGTCGCGGAAGCGCACCTCGGTCTTGGCCGGGTGGACGTTGACGTCGACCTCGCTCGCGGGGACGTCGAGGAACAAGGCGACCACGGCGTGGCGGTCGCGCGGCATCATCTCGGCATAGGCGCCGCGGATCGCGCCGATCAGCAGCCGGTCGCGCACGGGCCGGCCGTTGACGAAGAGATATTGATGGTCCGCCACACCGCGGTGGAAGGTCGGCAGCCCGGCCACCCCGCCGAGCACGTGGCCGTCGCGCGCCAGGTCGACCGCCACCGAATTCTCCGCGAGCGCACGGTCGGTCAACGCGGCGACTCGCGCCGGTCGCCCCTCCGCCGCGGGCACCGCCAGCACGCGCCGGCCGTCATGCTCGACCGCGAAGGCGATGTCGGGGCGAGCCATCGCCAGCCGTTTCACCACATCGAGGCAGCTGGCATATTCCGAGCGCGGCGAGCGCAGGAACTTGCGCCGCGCCGGCACGCGCGCGAACAGGCCCTCCACCACCACGCGGGTGCCGGGCGGCAGCGCGGCGGGTCCGTCGCGCTCGACCGCGCCGTTGTCGACGGTGCGCGCCCATCCCTCGGCACCGCGCGGGCGGCTCTCGATCGTCAGCCGCGCCACCGAGGCGATCGAGGGCAGCGCCTCGCCGCGGAAACCCAGCGTCCGGACCGCCTCGATCGCGTCGTCGGGCAGCTTGGAGGTGGCGTGGCGCTCGAGCGCGAGCGCGATCTCGTCCGGCGTCATGCCGCAGCCGTCGTCCGCCACCTCGACGCGCTCGACGCCTCCCGCGGCGAGCACCACCGCGACCCGCGTGGCGCCCGCGTCGATCGCGTTCTCGACCAGCTCCTTCAACGCGCTGGCCGGTCTTTCCACCACTTCGCCCGCCGCGATGCGATTGACCAGATGCGAGGGGAGCCGGCGTATTGACACAGCGCAGCACCTAGCCCAAGCCGCCGCTTCCCGCGAGCCCGCAGATAGAATTGCACGCATGATTCACGGCGGCGGCGCGCGGATCGGATATAGACGAACATGGCCGGTCGCCCCGCCCGGCACGCTGAACAACGGACCCTTACGTCAATGGTATTCTCGCGCTTGTTCAAGATGACCTCGCACGACATGGCGATCGATCTCGGCACCGCGAACACGGTGGTGTACGTGCGCGGGCGCGGCATCGTCCTGAACGAGCCGTCGGTCGTCGCGGTCGAGACCATCAACGGTCAGAAGCGGGTCAAGGCGGTCGGCGAGGACGCCAAGCTGATGATGGGCAAGACCCCCGGCTCGATCGAGGCGATCCGGCCGCTGCGCGACGGCGTCATCGCCGACATCGACGTCGCCGAGCAGATGATCAAATATTTCATCGAGAAGGTGCACGGCCGCCGCCGCTTCATGCGGTGGCCCGAGATCGTGATCTGCGTTCCCTCGGGCTCGACCAAGGTGGAGCGCCGCGCGATCCGCGACGCCGCGCAGAACGCCGGCGCCAGCGCGGTCTATCTGATCGAGGAGCCGATGGCGGCGGCGATCGGCGCCGACATGCCCGTCACCGAGCCGGTCGGCTCGATGGTGGTCGATATCGGCGGCGGCACCACCGAGGTGGCGGTGCTGTCGCTGCGCGGTCTGGCCTACACCACCTCGGTGCGCGTCGGCGGCGACAAGATGGACGACGCGATCGTCAGCTACGTCCGCCGCAACCACAATCTGCTGATCGGTGAGGCCACCGCCGAGCGGATCAAGCAGGAGCTGGGCTGCGCCAAGCCGCCGATCGACGGTATCGGCAAGACGGTGCACATCAAGGGCCGCGACCTGGTCAACGGCGTGCCCAAGGAGATCCAGATCAACCAGGCGCAGATCGCCGAGGCGGTGAGCGAGCCGGTCGCCGCGATCGTCGACGGCGTGCGCATCGCGCTGGAGAATACCGCGCCCGAGCTGGCCGCCGACATCGTCGACCAGGGCATCGTGCTGACCGGGGGCGGCGCGCTGCTCCAGGGACTGGACGAGGTGCTGCGCGACGAGACCGGCCTGCCGGTGACGGTCGCCGACGACCCGCTGATCTGCGTCGCGATCGGGACGGGCCGCGCGCTCGAGGACCCGATGTTCCGCGCGGTTCTCCAGAACGGGTAAGCTCGAGGCGAGGAGATGACGGCAATGGCGCCGTCACGCGATCGGCGCCCGGGCTTCTCGCGGCGCGCACAATATAGCCTGTTCCTCACCTACATCCTCGGCATCGCCGGGGCGGTGGTCGGGGGCGTGCTGCTCGCGCTCTCGACCTTCAACCCGGTCGCGTTCAGCGCGCTGCGCGCGGCGGTGGCGGAGCTGACCGCCCCCCCCGCCGCCCTGCTCGCGGGCGCGGGCAGCCAGATCGCCTCGGTGCCCGACGCGATCGCCTCGCACTTCCAGGTCCGGGGCGAGAACCGCGCGCTGCGCGCGCGGCTCACCCAGGCGCGCGGCGCGCTGCTGGCGGGGCGCCAGGCGCAGATCGAGAACGTGCGGCTGCGCCGGTTGCTGGTGCTGCGCGACCGGCTGCCCGAGACGATCGCGGCGGCGCGGATCGTCAGCACCAGCGCGTCGAGCACGCGCCGCTTCGGCCTGCTCAACGCGGGCAGCTTCCAGGGCGTGGCGGACGGCCAGCCGGTGACGGGACCGGAGGGGCTGATCGGGCGCGTGCTCTACGCCGGCCCCGATACCGCGCGCGTGCTGCTGATCACCGATCCCGAGAGCGTGGTGCCGGTGCGCCGCACGCGCGACGGCCGCCCCGCGCTGGCGGCGGGGCGCGGCGACGGGCTGGTCGACGTGCGCACGATCGACACCGCCGACGGGCGCTTCCGCCCCGGCGACCTCTTCGTCACCTCGGGCACCGGCGGGATCTTCGTCCCCGGCGTGCCGGTCGCCCGGGTGCTGCGCGGCGGTACCGACAGCGCGCCGGCGCGGCCGTTCGCGCGCCCCGACTCGCTCGACGTCGCGCTGGTGCACCGCGCCTTCATGCCGCCGCCCCCCGCCCCGCCACCGCCCGCGCCCAGGCCCTCGCCGACGCCCACGCCCGAGCCGTGACGCTCCCGGCGCGCCCGCTGTTCGAGGAGCCGCTGCCGCCCGGCCGCGCGCGCCTGCTGCCCTGGGCGAGCGTGCTCGCGGGCTCGCTGGCGACGACGCTGCCGTGGAACGCCTCGCTCGGGCTGCTGCCGCCGCTGGGGCTGCTGATGATGCTGTCGTGGCGGCTGCTCGCACCGCTGTCGCTGCGGGTCTGGGCGCCGGCGCTGCTCGGCCTGTTCGACGACCTCGTCTCGGGCCAGCCGCTCGGCAGCGCGACGCTGCTGTGGACGCTCGCCTTCTTCCTGGTCGAGGCGCTGGAGGCGCGGTCGGGGGTGCGCGATTTCGCGCAGAGCTGGGCGATCGCCGCGGTGGCGATCGCGCTCGCGCTGGCGGGGGGACGGCTGTTCGCGAGCCCGCTCTCCGCCTATGTCGACGGCGTGCTCGTGATCCAGATCATCCTCTCCGTCCTCCTCTTCCCCGCCGCCGCCCGGCTGGTGGCGTGGATCGACCTCAAGCGGGCACGCTGATGGCGCGGCCGCCGCGCGTCATGACCGAGGCCGCGCAGGCCTACAGCTTCTCGCGCCGCGCCTGGCTGCTCGGCGCGGGACAGATCGGGCTGGGCGGGCTGCTGATCGGGCGGATGGGCTATCTCGCGATCACGCAGAACGAGCATTACAACCTGCTGTCCGAGCGCAACCGCGTGAGCATGACGATGATCCCGCCAAGGCGCGGCTGGATCGTCGACCGCCACGGCCAGCCGATCGCGAGCAACCGCACCGACTTCCGCGTCGACGTCATCCCCGACCGGCTCGAGGACAAGGACCGTACGCTGGCGCGGCTGCGCGCGCTGCTGGGGCTCGACGACGAGGAGGTGGCGCAGATCGAGGCCGAGCTGAAGCACTCGCCCGGCTTCCGCCCGGTCGAGATCGCCGAGAACATCGACTGGGATCGCTTCGCCGCGGTGCAGGTGCGCCAGCCCGAGCTGCCCGGCGTCGCGCCGTCGCGCGGCTTCGCGCGCCACTATCCGCAGGGCGCCGCGGTGGCGCATCTGATCGGCTACGTCGGCGCCGCGACCGCCGAACAATATAAGAAGGTGCGCGACCCGCTCTATCTCACCCCCGGCTTCAAGCTCGGCAAGGACGGGCTGGAGAAGACGATGGAGCCGCTGCTGCGCGGCACCGCGGGGGCCAAGCGGGTCGAGGTGACCGCGCGCGGCAAACTCGTCAAAGAGCTCGCCACCCGCCCCGACGTGCCCGGGCGCACGCTGCGGCTGACGATCGACGCCGGGCTGCAGGAATATGCGGCGCGGCGGCTCGGCACCAACTCGGGCTCGTGCGTGGTGTTCGACTGCACCAACGGCGAGATGCTCGCGATGGTGTCGATGCCCGCCTACGACCCCAACAGCTTCTCCGAGGGGATCAGCCAGCTCGAGTGGAAGATGCTCAGCGAGAACGACCACGTCCCGCTGATGAACAAGGTGACCCAGGGGCTGTACCCGCCGGGCTCGACGGTGAAGCCGATGAACGGGCTGGCGCTGCTCGCCGCGGGCGTCGACCCGCACGACCGCGTGTTCTGCTCGGGCGCGTTCCAGGTCGGCACCGGCGTGTGGCACTGCCACAAGCGCCACGGCCACGGCCCGCTCGATCTCAAGAACGCCATCATGCAGAGCTGCGACATCTATTTCTACGAGATGGCGCGGCGGGTCGGCTACGATAAGATCGCCCCCGTGGCGCGCGCGCTCGGCCTCGGGCAGAAGTTCGACCTGCCCTTCGCCACGCAGCGCTACGGCACCGTGCCCGACAGCGAGTGGAAGAAGCGCAAGTACAAGACCGAGTGGAAGGTCGCCGACGCGATCAACGCCTCGATCGGCCAGGGCTACGTGCTCGCCAACCCGCTCCAGCTGGCGGTGATGGCGAGCCGGCTCGGCTCGGGGCTGCAGCTCCAGCCCACGCTGATCCGCGACCCGTTCAAGCCGCGCGCCGAGCCGATGGCGATCGACCCCGAGCATTTCCGCCTGATCCGCGAGGCGATGTACGGCGTGGTCAACGCCGGGGGCACCGGCGGCGTGGCGCGGATGCTGGTGCCCGGCGTCGCGATCGCGGGCAAGACCGGCACCGCGCAGGTGCGCCACATCAGCCCGGCGGAGCGGCGCAGCGGCGTGCTCAAGAACGGGCAGCTGCCTTTCAAGCTGCGCGACCACGCCCTGTTCGTCTGCTTCGCGCCCTATGACAACCCGCGCTACGCCGCGGCGGTGGTGCTGGAGCACAACGGCCACACCGTGCGCAACCTCGACACGCCGATGATCGGGCGCGACATCATGACCTATCTGTTCGACCGCGAGCGCGCGCTGAAGAGCCTGGCCGAGGTCGAGCCGACCTGGGGCGGCGACATCCGCACGCGCATGGCGGCGGAGGCGGCGGCCTATCGCGCCGCGCACGCCCCGCCCCCGCCCCAGCCCGACCTCGACGACGTCGCCGCCACCGGCTCCGACGCGGTCGCCGCGGCGACCGACGCCTCCAACGCCACCGCCGAGGCGCAGGCGGCCGACACCGCCGCCGGGGGCGGCCCGGCGCGCAGCGGCTCGCCCGAGCCCGACAGCGAGAACGACCGTGGCGGTGACGCCGGGGCCGGGCGCGAGTGAGCGGCTTCGTCCCCGCCCCGCTCGCGGCGCTGCCGTGGCGCGTGCTGCTGCTGGTCGCGGGAATCGGCGGCTTCGGGCTGATCGTGCTTTACTCGGCCGCGGGGGGCAGCCTGACCCCCTGGGTGGTGCCGCAGGGCGCGCGCTTCCTCGTCTTCCTCGCGGGGTCGGTGGTGCTGTCGCGCGTGCCGCTCGACTGGTGGAAGCGCTCCGCCTTCTGGATCTACGCGGTGATCCTGGTGCTGCTGGTGCTGGTCGAGCTGCTGGGCGCGGTGCGCGGCGGCAGCCAGCGCTGGCTCGGCTTCGGGCCGCTGCGCATCCAGCCGTCCGAGCTGATGAAGCTGGCGATCGTGCTCGCCTGCGCGCGCTTCTACGCGCTGCTGCCCGCGACCGAGACGCGACGCTTCGCCGCACTGTGGCCCGCGGCGGTGCTGATCGGCCTGCCCGCCCTGATCGTCATGGCGCAGCCCGATTTGGGCACCGGGCTGATGATCTGTGCGGGCGGCGCGACCGTGATGTTCCTCGCCGGCATCCCGCTGCGGCTCTTCGTCGGCGGCGCGCTCGCCGCGGCGGTCGCGATCCCCGTCGCCTTCGAGTACGTGCTCCACGACTATCAGCGCCATCGCGTGCTGATCTTCCTCGATCCCGAGAGCGACCCGCTCGGCAGCGGCTATCATATCAGCCAGTCGAAGATCGCGATCGGATCGGGCGGAATCTTCGGCAAGGGCTTCCTCAACGGCACGCAGAGCCACCTCGACTATCTTCCCGAGGGCCACACCGACTTCGTCTTCGCGACGATGGCGGAGGAATGGGGGCTGGCGGGCGGCGCCTTCCTGATCATCGCCTTCCTGCTGGTGATCCGCTGGGGCGTGAACGTCGGCGTGCGCGCCGAGGATCGCTTCGCCAAGCTCGCCGCGGCGGGGCTCGCGACGACCATGTTCTTCTACATGGCGATCAACCTGATGATGGTGATGGGGCTGGCGCCGGTGGTCGGCATCCCGCTGCCGCTGGTGAGCTTCGGCGGCTCGGCGCAGATGACGGTGCTGATCTCGCTCGGCATCCTGATGGGGATCGATCGCTCGTCCAAGCTGCGCCAGCGCTGGTGAGCGGCTTTTCTCGCGGCGGTGCGAAAAAGGGGGTTTGCAAAGTTGGGGCGCGTTGGTAGAGGCGCGCTTCCCGATCGCGGGGCGGCACCAACCGCTTCTTTCCCGCCGGTCACGGACGCATAGCTCAGTTGGTAGAGCAGCTGACTCTTAATCAGCGGGTCCTTGGTTCGAGCCCAAGTGCGTCCACCAGTTTTTTCAACGGCTCCGCAGCGATGCGGGGCCGTTGTGCTATGGGCCGGGACATCACCGGCCCCTTTCGACGGAGACGACTCAGGCATGGCAGGCTTCAAGGCCCCCGACTTCAACGATCGCGCCGCGGCGGCGCGCGAGGCCAAGCAGAAGGCGCTCGAGCTGCTCAAGAACCGGCCCGCGCCGGATCCCGAGCAGGTGGCGGCGCGTGCCGCCGCGCGCGCGGCCAAGGAGGCGGCCGAGGAGGAGAAGCGCGCCGCGCACCGCGCCGCGATCGAGGCCAAGAAGGCCGCCAAGGAGGAGGCGCGCGCGCAGGCCGAGGCCGACGCCGCCGCGGCCGAGCAGGCGGCCGCCGAGGCCGCCGCCAAGCGCGCGGTGTCGCTGCCGACCGCGGCCGAGCTCAAGGCGGCGCGCGACGCGCGCTACGCCGCGCGCAAGGCGCGCCAGCGCAAGTGACGCGGCGCACGTGATCCAGCGCGAGCTGGTCGGGGTCGCCCAGGTCCCGGGCGGCGCGCCGCTGCGGCTGTTCCGCCGCGGCGCGGATCACATGATCGTGCTCGACCGCAACGAGCTGATGAGCACCCGGATGAGCGGCTCGGAGGAGGCGCTCGGCACGATGACGTGCGACCGGCTCGCCGGCCGCGCCGCGCCGCGACTGCTCGTCGGCGGCTATGGCATGGGCTTCACGCTGCGCGCGCTGCTCGGCCGGCTCGGCGCCGACGCCGAGATCCTCGTCGCCGAGCTGGTGCCGGGCATCATCGACTGGGCGCGCGGGCCGATGGCCGACCTGACCGCCGGCTGCCTCGACGACCCGCGCGTGACGCTCGAGATCGGCGACGTCGGCGCCGTGATCCGCCGCGCGCGACGCCGCTACGACGCGATCCTGCTCGACGTCGACAACGGCCCCGACGGGCTGACGCGCGAGGCCAATGACTCGCTCTATCACGCGCGCGGGCTCGACGACGCGCGCGCCGCGCTGGCGCCGGGCGGCGTGCTCGCCATCTGGTCGGCCGCTCCCGACCCCGCGTTCGCCCGGCGGCTGGCGCGCGCCGGCTTCGCGGTCGACGAGGTGAAGGTACGCGCGCGCTCCAACGGCAAGGGCGCCACCCACGTCATCTGGTTCGCGCGCTGACCCGATCGTGCGGGTCGGGCGGAACACCCGCGCCGGCCGCGACTTTACCGCTCCACCTGTAGCTGCCGCATAGAAGGAGACGTTATGGCCGCGAACGAGCTGGAGATCGACAACAACTCGCTGCTCGACAACATCGACGAGCGTCAGGTGGAGTTCACCGGCGAGGTCGACGGCGACGAATATGAGTTCGCGGTGCAATATGACGTGCTCGAGGCGCTGAGCGGCGACGCACCCGACGGTGACGCGATCGACACGTTCAACCGCTTCTCCGACGCGATCAGCGAGGCCGCGCTCGCGGCGCTGTCGCGCGGGAACGGCACAGGGACGATCGTCGTCAGCGAGAACGATTTGGAATAATTCGAGAAGTCAATGAGGCGGGTGGCGCAACAAGGTCATTGCGCGGCCCGCCGACTCCCGTCACTCTCCTGTCACAACGACAGCCGCACGACGGCGAGGAGAGGATCATGGACGTACCCAGCGCACTGGTGGTGGCGGTCGGCGGCATCGGCGCGATCGCCACGCTCGGCATGGTGGTGGTGCTCGCCCGCCGCGCTCCGGATACGCCGCGGCGCTGAAACGACGGATGGCGCGTCGCAACGAAGACACTTAAAAAGAGGATGCCTCCTCAGCGCCTTCCCTGAAAGGGGACGTGGCGCGCACAGCGCAACGGAGGGGCGTCGCCGGTGGCGCATCCATCGATGCTCGCCGACCAGGTCACCCCTCCGTCAGCCTTCGGCCTGCCACGTCCCCTCGCGGGGGAGGATGTAGGTCGGAAGAGGCTCGAACCTCATATGGCGGGAGCGCCGCCCCGGTCTACCGGCGCGGCGCCCTCCCCCACTCACCTCACGCGGTCGCGGCGTCGAAGCGGCGGCCCACCTCGTCCCAGTTCACCACGTCCCACCACGCCTTGAGATAGCCCGGCCGGTCGTTCTTGTAGGTGAGGTAATAAGCGTGCTCCCACACGTCGTTCCCCAGGATCGGCGTGCCGCGGTCGCTCACCACGTCCATCAGCGGGTTGTCCTGGTTCGGCGTCGAGGTCACCTTGAGCTGGCCGCTCTGGTCGACGATCACCCACGCCCAGCCCGAGCCGAACTGGCCCGCGCCCTTGGTGTTGAAGTCCTCCTTGAGCTTGTCGAGCCCGCCATAAGCGTCGATCGCCTCGGCCAGCTTGCCGCTCGGCCCGCCGGTGCTGCCGGGCTTGCCCATGATCTTCCAGAAGAAGTCGTGGTTCCAATAGCCACCGCCGTTGTTGCGCAGCAGCGGCGGCAGCGACGAGATCTGGCCCAGGATCTGCTCGATCGACTGGCCCTCCAGCTTCGAGTCCGCGGCGACGCCCTCGTTGAGCTTGTCGGTATAGGCCTTGTGGTGCTTGTCGTGGTGGAAGGTCATCGTCTCCTTGGAGATGACCGGCTCCAGCGCGTCATAGTCGTACGGCAGCGGCGGGAGTTCGAAAGCCATGGGATCCTCCTGTGGGTTCGCGTGCGCAACGCGACGCGCGCCCAAATGGCTCCCGCGCGATCGTTACGCAACCGCGCCGATCAGGTCGTGCCGGCGCAGCGCGTGGCGCAGCTGGTCGTAGCTGAGGCCCAGCGCCTCGGCGGTCGCGCGCTGGTTGAAGCGGTTGTCGGCGAGCGCCTTGGCGAGCAGCTCGCGCTCGAAGCGCGCGACCCGGCTCTTGAAGTCGGACGGGCCGACCTCGCAGGCGGCGACCTCGGTGTCGTCCGGCTCGGTGCGCGCCTCGCCCGCCGGCTCGGCCGCGGGCGGTGACGCGGGCGAGGAGGGCGCCGCGCTCGACGGTGACGGCCGCTGGGTGCCGGGCCGGTACGGTGAGGCGAAGGGATCGAACTCAACCTCGCCGATCGCGCCGCCGCGCTCCCAGCGGTAGACCGCGCGCTCGACGACGTTGCGCAGCTCGCGCACGTTCCCCGGCCAGCGATAGGAGCGCATCTGCTCCATCGCCTCGTCGGTGAAGCCCTCCCACTCGTCGCGGCCCAGCTCGGCGGCCATGCGCCGGCCGAAGAAGTCGGCGAGCACCGCGATGTCGCTCCGGCGCGCGCGCAGCGGCGGCAGCGTGACCACCTCGAACGAGAGCCGGTCGAGCAGGTCGGCGCGGAAGGTACCCGAGTCGACCCGGTCGGGCAGATGCTCGTTGGTCGCGGCGACGATGCGCACGTCGACGCGGCGCGGGCGCGAGGCGCCGATCCGAGTCACCTCGCCATATTCGACCGCGCGCAGCAGCCGCTCCTGCGCCCCCATCGACAGGGTGCCGAGCTCGTCGAGGAACAGGGTGCCGCCGTCCGCCTCCTCGAAGCGGCCGACGCGCGCCTTGGTCGCGCCGGTGAAGGAGCCCGCCTCATGGCCGAACAGCTCGGCCTCGATCAGCGTCTCTGGCAGCGCGGCGCAGTTCATCGTCACCAGCGGCTGGTCCCAGCGCGGGCTGAGATGGTGGAGTCGTTCCGCCACCAGCTCCTTGCCGGTGCCGCGCTCGCCGATCACCAGCACCGGCCGATCCAGCCCCGCGGCGCGGCTCGCGCGCTCCAGCGCGTCGAGGAAGACGCCCGACTGACCGACGACCTGGGTGGTGCGCTCCATGCGCCAACTTCTGGCGCATTATGCCAAGCGCTGGCAACCGTAGAAATCTTCCTACTCGCCTCCGGGGCCGCCCCGATGGCCGGGAATGGCGGAAAAGCTGGGGAAATCGGCGACCGCGGGCAGTTGGCACGCCTCCTGCAAAAGTCTCGGCAACCCAGGACGAAGGAGACACACCATGACCCGCACCGACCGTACCAGCAAGCTCGCCGCGCTCGCCCTCACCCTCGTCGTCAGCGCCACGATGGTGCTCGGCGCCGTCGGCCCGGCGACCGCGCTCGGCGGCGCGCCGGTCCACCGGGTGGCGTGACAGCCCGCGCGGCGCGGCACCCTCCCCGCCGCCCGCGCGATCCGCTACAAGGGACCGATTACGCAGGAGTCCTTATCGAGATGGGCATTTTCTCCCGCACCCGCGACATCGTCGCCGCCAACATGGCCGAGCTGCTCGAGCGAGCGGACGACCCGGCGAAGATGGTTCGCATGATCATCCTCGAGATGGAGGAGACGCTGGTCGAGGTGCGCGCGTCCGCCGCCCGCACCATCGCCGATCAGAAGGAGATGCGGCGGCACATCCAGAAGCTGGCCGAGATCGAGGCGAGCTGGACCGAGAAGGCCGAGCTGGCGCTGTCCAAGGACCGCGAGGACCTCGCCAAGGCCGCGCTGGTCGAGCGCGGCAAGGCGGCCGAGATGGGCGCGCAGCTGCGCGACGAGGTCGCCACGCTCGACGAGGCGCTGCGCTCGTCCGAGGAGGACATCGCCAAGCTGCAGAACAAGCTGCGCGAGGCACGGGCGAAGCAGAACGCGATCGCGACGCGGCTGGAGAGTGCCAACACCAAGGCCAAGCTGCGCGAGATGTGGAACGGGCCGAAGACGCACGAGGCGTTCAGTCGCTTCGAGGTGCTGGAGCGCCGCGCCGACGAGGCCGAGGGACGCGCCGAGGCGATGGGGCTCAGGCCCAAGTCGCTCGAGGACGAGTTCGACGCGCTGCGCTCGAGCGACAAGATCGACGCCGAGCTCGCCGCGCTCAAGGCCAAGCTGAACAGGGAGAATTGAGGTGGAAGACGTGTTTGTCCCGATGATCGCGATCACCTCGCTGTTCATCGGCCTGCCCTGGCTGATCCTCCACTATGTCACGCGGTGGAAGACCGCGCCGCGGATGACCGACGAGGACGAGCGGCTGCTCGACGAGATGTACAATCTCGCGCGCCGGCTCGAGGACCGCGTCAACACCGTCGAGCGGATCGTCGCCGCCGACAATCCCGACTTCCGCCCGGGCATGGCCGATTACCGCAACCAGCCCGACTATCGCCTCGACCAGCCCGCGTCGCGCTCGATCGATCGGAGGAACTGATGTCCGACAGTCGTACCAAATTCTACCTCGACCCGCAGAACGGCCAGTGGAAGGGCGTCTGCTCGGGGATCGCCGACTACACCGGGATCGACGTGGTCTGGGTGCGCGTGATCACCGTGCTGCTCACCATGGCGAGCGGCTTCTGGTGGACGATCCTCGCTTATGTGCTCATCGCCTGGATGGCGGAGCCCAAGCCCGCCGGCCTGTACCAGGACCGCGAGGACCAGAAATTCTGGCAGGGCGTGCGCTCCAACCCGAAGCGCTCCACCGCGGAGGTACGCGCCAAGTTCCGCGAGATCGACCGGCGGCTCGCCGACATCGAGCTCCATTACACCAGCCGCAACAGCGCGCTCGCGCGCGAGATCGACAGCCTGCGCTGACACGGCGCGAGAGGGAGGCTCGGACATGGACATGGGTTGGATGGTGCCGGTGGGGATCGTCACCGCGGTGAGCGCCTCGCACGCCTTCCGCACCTGGGTGCGCGCGCGCCACGGCTACCCGCTCGACGACGATCGCCGCGGGCGGCGGCGGCACGCGATGGCGGCGTCCCCCGGCGACGCGCCGGGGACGGATCGCACCGTCGGGCTGCTCGAGGCCGAGAACGAGCGGCTCACCGGGCAGGTCGGCCGGCTCGAGGAGCGGATCGCGGTGCTCGAGCGCTTCGCCACCGATCCCGCGGTCCGCACCGCGCGCGAGATCGAGGCGCTGCGCGACCGCTGAGCGCCGGATGGGGAGAGAGATCATGTGGTTGGAACGGCTCAACGGGTTCACGCTCTTCATGCTCGCCTTCGTGGTGGTGGGGCTGCCCGTGATCCTCGGCGTCGGCGGCGAGATGTTCCGGCGCTGGCTGATCCACAAGGAACGAATGGCGCAGGTGCTGACCGACGCCACCGCGGAGAAGGCCGCGCAATATGCGGCGCACACCGAGCGGCTCGAGGCGCGCGTGCGCGTGCTGGAGCGGATCGCGACCGACCGCGGCGCCGACGTCGCCGCGCAGATCGAGCAATTGCGCGACGACCGGCTCAACTGAGCGGCGTCGGCGAGGAGGAGAGAGTAACATGGGTCCGACCTCATTGATGATCGTGCTGATCGTGCTGATCGCGGTGCTTGGCCGAGTGATGCAGGAGCGCTATCGCGCGATGGCACGGCTCCACGCTGAGGAGAGCATACGCCACGCCGCCGGCGACGGCGGCCGCGCGCAGGACGAGGTGCGCCAGCTCAAGGAGCGCGTCGCGGTGCTCGAGCGCCTCATCACCGACAGCCACGGCCGCGCCGATCTGGAACGCCAGATCGAGCAGCTGCGCGACCGCTGACACCAACCCGCCACGGAGACGGCAGCCATGTCAGATCCCACCTTCTACCTCAGCATGGCCGCGACCGGTCTCGCCGGACTCGCGATGCTGATCTACGCCGCGCTCAACGGCTGGCGCGGCTGGCTCCAGCTCCAGCACGAGCAGCTCGGGCACGAGCGCGCCGGCCACGCCCCCGCGCCGCCCAGCGCCGGCGCGCGGATCGAGATCGCCGACCTCAAGGAGCGCATCCGCAAGCTCGAGGCGATCGCGGCCGGGGTGGACCTCTGAGCGGTGGACCTCTGGGCAGTTGCGGCGCGCGCGCGCGGCGGGTAGCCCGCGCGCGATGACCGACACCGCTCCCACGCTCGACGCGATCCGCGAGGAATATGAGTTCGTCGAGGGCGACGACCGCTACCGCCTGTTGGTCGAGCTGGGCCGCTCGCTCGAGCCCATGCCCGCGGCGCTCAAGACCGAGGCGACGCTGGTGCGGGGCTGCTCCGCCTCGGTCTGGGTCTATCCCACCGTGGCCGACGACGGCACGCTCCATTTCCTCGCCGACAGCAACGCCGCGATCACCAAGGGGATCATCGCGCTGGTGCTGCTGACGGTCCAGGATCGGCCGCCCGCCGAGATCCTCGCCACCGACGTGGAGGGCGCGCTGTCGCCGTTCGAGCTGAAGGCGCAGCTGAGCTCGAACCGCACCCAGGGTATCCCCAACATGATCGCGCTGATCCGCGAGACCGCGCGCCGCTACGTGGGGTAAGGCCCGCCTCCCCCTTCCGAGCCGCGCGCGTCCCATTCCGCGCCGCCGCGGCGCGCCACCGCGCACTGGTAAATTCCGGACGCGCCGCCTAGCGTGCGCCGATGCAGTTCCTCAAGCTCCTGTTCTGGTGCCTGATGGCGTTCCTCGCCGCGGTGTTCACCTTCGGCAACTGGACCAACGTCTCGATCCAGCTGTTCGGCGGCCTGGTGGCGGAGGTGAACCTGCCGCTGCTGCTGCTCACCACCTTCCTGCTCGGCTTCGTGCCGACGCTGGTCTATCAGCAATGGCTGCGCTTCCGCCTGCGCCAGCGGCTCACCGCCGCCGAGCGCGCGCTGGAGACCGAGCGCGCGCTCGCCGCGGCGCGCGCGGGCGAGCCGGCGGTGCCCGCCGTCGCCGCCCCGGTCACCCCGCCGCCGCCCGCCGCGGTGCCCAGCGCCGTGCCGCCGGGAGTCGCGTGATGACCAGCCGAATCTTCGTCGCGCTCGACACCCCCGATCTCGCGCGCGCGCAGGCGCTCGCCGCCAAGGTCCGCCACCATGTCGGCGGGATCAAGCTCGGGCTCGAGTTCTTCTGCGCCAACGGACCCGCCGGGGTGCGCGCGCTGGAGGAGGTCGGGCTGCCGGTGTTCCTCGACCTCAAGCTGCACGACATCCCCAACACGGTCGCCAAGGCGGTGCAGTCGCTCGCCCCGCTCGCCCCCGCGGTGCTCACGGTCCACGCCGCCGGGGGCCGCGCGATGCTGGAGGACGCCAAGGCCGCGGCGCATCCGGATACCCGGGTGGTCGCGGTGACGATGCTCACCAGCCTCGACGAGCGCGACCTCGTGCAGACCGGCGTGGGCGGCAGCGCGCACGACCATGTCCTGCGCCTCGCCGAGCTGGCGCGCGAGGCGGGGCTCGACGGCATCGTCTGCTCGGGCGCCGAGGTGGGCGCGGCCAAGGCGGCGTGGCCGGGCGGATTCTTCGTAGTGCCCGGCGTGCGCCCGGCGGACGGTCCGGCGGGCGACCAGAAGCGCGTGGTGACGCCGCGCCAGGCCGCCGACGACGGCGCCTCGATCCTGGTGATCGGCCGCCCGATTACCCAGGCCGAGGACCCCGACGCCGCCGCGCGGGCGATCGCCGCGACGCTATAGGACTTCCGGAGGCGGCACCAGGACTCGCAGCTATCTTGGCGTGAGACCGGCCCTCGTCCACTCCTGCCGTCATGCCGGACTTGGTCGGGGATCCACTGCTCCGCGAGAGTAAGGCGTTCGAGAGGTGCGGCACGGTGGATCCCGGACCAAGTCCGGGATGACGGCTGGGGGAGTCCGGGATGGCGGAAGACGTGTGCCTGCCGGCACAAAGGTCCGTCCGACACGACCAACACTCTCCGCGTCTCCGCCCGCCAGGTGGCAAACCCGCGCCGTCGCCCCTATGTCGCCGCCTCCACCGACCGAGTCGCTCATGCCCGTCACCGCCAAGATCTGCGGCCTCTCCGCGCCGGACACGCTCGACGCCGCGCTCGCCGGCGGGGCGAGCCACGTCGGCTTCGTCTTCTTCCCGCCGTCGCCGCGCCACCTCACGCCCGACCGTGCCGCCGCGCTCGCCGCGCGCGCGAGCGACCGCGCGCGCCGCGTCGGCGTCTTCGTCGACCCCGACGACACGCTCGTCGCGGAGGCCGTCGCCGCGGCGCGGCTCGACGCGATCCAGCTCCACAAGGTGACGCCCGCGCGCGCCGCGGCGCTGCGCCGGCACGCGGCGGTCGAGACCTGGGTCGCGCTCGCGGTGAAGACCGCCGCCGACCTCGCCGCCGCGCCCGCCTATCTCGGTGCCGCGGATCGCCTGCTCTACGACGCCAAGACCTCCGACGACGCCGCGCTGCCCGGCGGCATGGGCGTCCGCTTCGACTGGCGCCTGCTCGACGGCGCGCGGCACCCGCTCCCCTGGGCGCTCTCGGGCGGGCTCGACGCGGGCAACGTCGCGGAGGCCGCGGCGCGCACCGGCGCGCGGCTGGTCGACGTCTCCTCGGGCGTGGAGCGCGCCCCCGGCGTCAAGGACGTGGACAAGATCGCCACCTTCCTGCAACGGGTCGCCCAGCTATGACCGACACGCTCACCCCCGCCCCCGATCCCGCGGCGCGCGCCAACAGCCTGCGCCAGCAGCCCGACACGCGCGGCCATTTCGGCGATTACGGCGGCCGCTACGTCGCCGAGACGCTGATGCCGCTGATCCTTGAGCTCGACCGCGCCTATCGCTCGGCCAGGCAGGACCCGGCGTTCAAGGCGCAGTTCGACGACCTGCTGGAGCATTATGTCGGTCGCCCCTCGCCGCTCTACTACGCCGAGCGGCTGACCGAGACGCTGCGCCAGAGCGCTGCGCCGGAGATGGGCGCGCAGGTGTGGTTCAAGCGCGACGAACTCAACCACACCGGCGCGCACAAGATCAACAATTGCGTCGGCCAGATCCTGCTCGCGATCCGCATGGGCAAGACGCGGATCATCGCCGAGACCGGCGCGGGCCAGCACGGCGTCGCCACCGCCACGGTCTGCGCGCGCTTCGGCCTGCCCTGCGTGATCTACATGGGCGCCAAGGACGTCGAGCGGCAGCAGCCCAACGTCTTCCGCATGAAACTGCTCGGCGCCGAGGTGCGCGCGGTGGAGAGCGGCGCGCGCACGCTGAAGGACGCGATGAACGAGGCGCTGCGCGACTGGGTCGCCAACGTCCACGACACCTTCTACATCATCGGCACCGCCGCCGGCCCGCATCCCTATCCGGAGCTGGTGCGCGACTTCCAGAGCGTGATCGGGCGCGAGGCGCGCGCGCAGCTGCTCGACCGCACCGGCCGCCTGCCCGACCTGCTCGTCGCCGCGATCGGCGGCGGGTCGAACGCGATCGGGCTGTTCCACCCCTTCCTCGACGATGACGTCGCGATGCTCGGCGTCGAGGCCGCGGGCGAGGGGCTCGAGGCCAAGCACGCCGCCAGCCTCGCGGGCGGCTTCCCCGGCGTGCTCCACGGCAACAAGACCTATCTGCTCCAGGACGACGACGGCCAGATCGCCGAGGCGCACTCGATCTCGGCCGGGCTCGACTATCCCGGCATCGGCCCCGAGCACGCCTGGCTCAAGGACATCGGCCGCGTCGACTATACCGCGGTGACCGACCGTGAGGCGCTCGACGCCTTCCAGCTGCTGTGCCGCACCGAGGGGATCATCCCCGCGCTCGAGCCGTCGCACGCGATCGCCGCGGTGGCGCAGCGCGCGAAGGACATGCCGGCGGACCGCATCATCCTCGCCAATCTCTGCGGGCGCGGCGACAAGGACATCTTCACCGTCGCCGAGGCGCTGGGAGTAAGCATGTGACCCGGCTCGCCGACGCCTTCGCCAAGGGTCGCGCCGCGCTGGTGTGCTTCGTCACCGCGGGCGACCCCGACGCGGCCGCCACCCCCGCGATCCTCGACGCGCTGGTCGCGGGCGGCGCCGACGTGATCGAGCTGGGTATGCCCTTCACCGACCCGATGGCGGACGGGCCCGCGATCCAGGCCGCCAACATCCGCTCGCTCGCCGCGGGCACGCGCACCGCCGACATATTGCGGATCGCGACCGACTTCCGCGCGCGTCACCCGGACGTGCCGCTGGTGCTCATGGGCTATGCCAACCCGATGCTGCGGCGCGGGCCCGCGTGGTTCGCCGCGGCGCTGCGCGACGCGGGCGTGGACGGGGTGATCTGCGTCGACGTCCCCGCCGAGGAGGACGAGGCGCTGGGGCCCTCGCTCCGCGACGCCGGCGTGGCGATGATCCGCCTCGCCACGCCCACCACGGTCGGCGAGCGGATCGGCGAGGTGCTCGCCGGCGCGGACGGCTTCCTCTACTATGTCTCGGTCGCGGGCATCACCGGCAAGCAGCAGGCGGTGCAGGCGTCGATCGAGGAGGCGGTGGCGCGGCTCAAGGCGGCGACCGACCTGCCCGTCGCGGTCGGCTTCGGCGTGCGCACCCCCGAGCAGGCGGGCGCGATCGCGCGCGTCGCCGACGGCGTGGTGGTCGGCTCGGCGATCGTCGAGCTGGTCGCGCGGCACGGCGCGGCCGCGGCGGGGCCGGTCACCGCTTATGTCCAATCGCTCGCCGCGGCCATCGCGGCCACCGTCGAGGCAAGAGAGATCACCGCATGAGCTGGCTCAGCAACGTCCGCAACGCGATCGGCGGCTTCGTCCCCGGCGCCAAGACCCAGGCGGCCGACACGCTCTGGCACAAGTGCAAGGGCTGCGGCACGATGGTGTTCACCAAGGAGCTGGAGGAGAACCAGTTCGTCTGCCCGAACTGCGACCACCACGAGCGCATCGGGCCCAAGCAGCGCTTCGCCTATCTGCTCGACGAGGGCAGCGCCGAGGTGCTGGCGCCGCCGCGCGCCGCCGAGGACCCGCTCAAGTTCCGCGACTCGAAGCGCTACGCCGACCGGCTCAAGGCGGCGCGCGCCAGCACCGGCGAGCAGGACGCCTTCGTCAACGCGCGCGGCACGATCCACGGCCAGCGCGTGGTGATCGGCGTGCAGGACTTCGCCTTCATGGGCGGCTCGATGGGCCAGGCGGTGGGCGAGGCGTTCGTCCAGGGCGTCGAGGCCGCGATCAAGGACCGCGCGCCCTTCATCGTCTTCACCGCCAGCGGCGGCGCGCGCATGCAGGAGGGTATCCTCAGCCTGATGCAGATGCCGCGCAGCACCGTGGCGATCCAGCTGCTCCACGACGCCGGCCTGCCCTATATCGTCGTGCTCACCGACCCGACCTCGGGCGGCGTCATGGCGGCCTATGCGATGCTGGGCGACGTGCAGATCGCCGAGCCCAAGGCGACGCTCGCCTTCACCGGGCGGCGCGTGATCGAGAACACGATCCGCGAGAAGCTGCCCGAGGACTTCCAGACGAGCGAATATTATCTCGAGCACGGGCTGATCGACATGGTGGTCCACCGCCGCGAGCTGCGCGACCGGCTCGCCACCGTGATCGGCTATCTCTGCGGCGAGCGCCGCGCCGCCTGAGGCGACGCGCCCCTGCCCGATGGCCGACCACGCCGTCTCCGCCGACCCGTGCGTCCAGGCGCAGCTCGACCGGCTGTGGGCGCTCTCGCCGGGCGCCGACGTGCTCGGGCTCGACCGGGTCACGCGGCTGCTGGCGCGGCTCGGCGACCCGCAGCGTCGGCTGCCGCCGGTGTTCCACGTCGCCGGCACCAACGGCAAGGGCTCGACCTGCGCCTATCTGCGCGCCGCGCTGGAGGCCGCGGGGCACCGCGTCCACGTTTATACCAGCCCGCATCTCGTCCGCTTCAACGAGCGGATCCGCCTGGCCGGGCGGCTGATCGACGACGCCGCGCTCGCCTTGCTGCTGGAGGAAGTGCTCGACGCCGGCGGCGACGTGGGCGCGAGCTTCTTCGAGGTGACCACCGCCGCCGCCTTCCTGGCCTTCGCGCGCACCCCGGCGGACGCCTGCGTGATCGAGGTCGGGCTCGGCGGCCGGCTCGACGCGACCAACGTGCTGCCCGCGCCGGTGGCCTGCGGCATCGCCGCGCTGGGGATCGACCATCAGGCGTTCCTCGGCGACACGCTGGCGCAGATCGCGGCGGAGAAAGCGGGGATCGCCAAGCCGGGCGCGCCGCTCGTCACCATGTCATATCCGCCCGAGGCGGCGGTGCCGGTGGCGCGCGCCGCCGCGGCGGTGGGAGCGCGGCTGCTGGTCGAGGGGGAGGCGTGGCACCGTCGCGTGACCGAGCGGGCGGTCGAGCTCGGCGACCGTCGCGGCACCGTGTCGCTCCCTCTGCCCGCACTGCCCGGCGCGCACCAGGCCGACAATCTGGCGCTCGCGGCGGCGATGCTGCGCGCGCAGGACGTGGTGGCGGTCGACGACGCCGCGCTCGCCGCCGCGGCAGGCGGCGCGCGCTGGCCCGCGCGGCTGCAGCGGCTCTCCCCCGGGCCGCTCACCGCGCAGCTCACGGGCCCGCTCGGCGCGACCCCGGTGTGGCTCGACGGCGGGCACAATGAGTCCGCCGGACTGGCGCTCGGCGCCGCGATCGACCGGGTCGCCGGCGCGGGGGAGGCGCGCTCGCTCGCGGTGGTGCTGGGGATGCTCGCGAACAAGGACCCGCGCGGCCTGCTCGCGCCGATCGCGCACCGGGTCGGGCTGGTCGTCGCGCTGCCGGTGCCCGGCCACGCGCATCACGACCCCGCCGATCTCGCCGCGCTGGCGCGCGCGCTCGGCGTTCCCGCGAGCGCGACCGCCGCCTCGATCCGGGCGGCGATCGCGGCGGTCGCCCGCGCCGAGCCAGCACCGCGCGCGCTGCTGGTGCTCGGCTCGCTCTACCTCGCCGGTGAGGTGTTGAGCGCGAACGATGAGCTGCCCGACTGACCCGCAATTATGCGATTGACTATCAATAGCGCGTGAACGACCTTGGCGACGAACGAGGAGTCGCCCGTATGCCCGAGCTGTCCGCCGCCACCACCCTCCAGGCCCTGCCCTATGCCCTGCCCGAGTGCGGCAACGCGCGCGTGCTGCTGTTCGCGATGCGCCGGATGGGGGCGCACGGGCTCGCCGACGCGCGCGCGGCGCACGCGCTCTTCTCGGCGTTCGGCGAGGCGTTCCGACGGCCGCTCACGCTGATCCGCGCGCTGATGGCGGACATGGCCGCCAGTGCCGCCGCGCCGATCGCGATCGCGCCGTGCTGCTGCGCGCGCATGACGCCGTCCGAGCAGGTGCTGCTGTCGATCGTCGCGCGGGTGGAGGTGCGGGTCGAGAGCGCGCGGCTGCTGATGCAGGACCTGCTCGGCCAGCGCCACGTCGACGGCGTGCTCGCCAGCGCCGCCGCGGTCGCCGCGGCCTTCGCCGACGAGGGGCGACCCGTGTCGCTGTGACGGCGAGGACGAGCGTCTGGAGAGAGGCTCAGGCGGCCCCCGCGGCTCCTCATGTGATCGCCTTCTGATCGTCATCCCCGCGCCGGCCGGGATTCATAAACGCGGTCGCTGGCGATCGAGCCGTCACGGCTGCGGCCCTGGATCCCCGCCCGCGCGTCGATGACGAGGAGAAGGAGGACGGGCCTCCGCCCCCTACGCCATCCGCCCGTCGCGCGCGTCGCCCGGCCCCTCCGTCCCGGCACTGCCGACCGAGCGGTCGATCAGCCCCGAGCGCCCCATCCAGAAGAACAGCAGCACGCCGGGCAGCGCCAGCGCCACCGTCAGCCAGTAGAAGCCGACATAGCCGAAGCGCTCGACCAGCGAGCCCGCGGTGGTGCCCGTGACGACCCGCCCGACGATGCTCGACGCCGCCGAGATCAGCGCATATTGCGCCGCGGTGAAGCGCAGGTCGCAGAGTGCCGAGAAATAGGCGACCACGGTCACCCCGCCGATCCCCGAGGCGACGTTCTCGAAGACCATGGCGCCGGCCAGGCCGATGTTGCTGTGCCCCGCCGCGGCGAGCAGCGCGAAGCTGACGTTGGACACCGCCATCAGCACGAGGCTGAGCAGCACCGACCGCTTCATGCCCAGCCGCGCGTAGAGCCAGCCGCCGATGAAGATGCCGATCAGGAAAGCCCAGAAGCCGACGCCGACGTCGTACAGCGCGATCTCGTCGTTGCTGAAGCCGAGCGAGTCGAGCAGCAGCCGCAGCACCAATTGCCCCAGCGTGTCGCCGATCTTGTGGATCAGGATGAACAGCAGGATCACGACCGCGCCGGGCCGCCGGAAGAATTCGGTGAACGGCTGCCACGTCGCCGCGAGCGCCTCGCCGATGCCGCGGCGGCGCACCGGGTCGCGGTGGCGCCGCGGCTCGCCCACCACGAGCGCGGCGAGCATCGCCGGCAGCGCGAGCGTGGCGCAGGCACAATAGGCCGCGGTCCAGCCGTAGCGCGCCGCCACCACCAGCGCGAGCGAGGCCGCGCCCGCCGAGCCGATGCGCCAGCCATATTGGCTCATCCCCGAGCCGACCCCGAGCTGACGGGGCTCCAATATCTCGATGCGATAGGCGTCGATGACGATGTCATAGGTGGCCCCGGCGACACCGACGAGCACCGCCGCGACCGCGGTCGCGGCGATGCTTGCTCTCGGGTCGGCGAAGGCGAGGTGCACGACCGCGGCGATCACCAGCGCGCCCGCGAACAGCAGCCACGACACGCGCTGGCCGAGCCGCCCGATCACCGGCAGCCGCACGCCGTCCACCACCCAGGCCCAGAGGAACTTGAGATTATAGGCGAGGAAGGCGAGGCTGAAGGCGGTGACGGTCTTCTTGTCGATGCCGTCCTGCGCCAGCCGCGTCGTCAGCGTCGCGGCGATCATCGCGTAGGGGAAGCCCGAGGACACGCCGAGCGCGAAGGCGGCGATCGGGCCTCGCTCGACATAGGGCCTGATCCCGTCCCGCCAGGTCTTGCCGTCCGCGCGCGTCGCCATCAATCCGATCCGCTCCGTCCTCTGTCCCGGCGATGGTTCGCGCCGTACAGCGAGCGCTAGACGATCCCCGCCGCGAGCGGAAGGCGCGGCAGGCGCGTCGCTGCGGCAGAGCGGTGCGGGTGGTGGATGGGGCGGCGGGGCGGGCGCGAGGTGAGTTCACGCGAAGACGCCACGACGCGAAGGGCTTTCTCACGCGGAGGCGCGGGGACGCGGAGATATCGGACTCGCCGCTGAGCGGCTCTGACCGTCTACGCGCTGTTCTGACGCGCGAGGCGCGCCAAAGGCGCGACACCTCCGCGTCTACGCGCCTCCGCGTGAACGAACCTTCTTCGCGTCTTCGCGTCTTCGCGTCTTCACGTGAACCATTGTTCGAGCCGGAGGTGCGGCGCGTCGTCATGCAAGAGCCGCCGCGGCCCGCATGCACGACGTAGTTCACGCGAAGACGCGAAGACGCGAAGAGGCTTCTCACGCAGAGGCGCGGAGGCGCAGAGATGTCGGTCTCACCGCGGAGCGGCTCTGACCGTCGAGGCTGTTCTGACGCGCGAGGCGCGCCAAGGACGCGACACCTCCGCGTCTCCGCGCCTCCGCGTGAACGACCCTTCCTCGCGTCTTCGCGTCTTCGCGTGAACCACTATTCGAGCCGGAGGCGCGGCACCCGTCGAGCGATGCTCGAGCCGCTCCGACTCCCTCGATCTGTCCTACACTCGTGCCGTCGTGGCAGAACGGGCGCATGCCGATCCATGCTCTCTCCGATCCTGTCACGCCCGCCCGCGAGCGACCGACGTCGTGCTGGGGCGACTCAACATTCGTCTCCGCCAGAACCGTCCCTGGCACCGGTCAGCGCGACGCGGATAAACAACAATAGCTCACATTATGACTAACTTACAGGCAGATGCTCGCGACCAACCTACACTCCCAGCGAATGTTGAGTCTCCCGCGCGATACGCGCCAGCGACTCAACATTCGCAACATTCGCGCGCGCTCAGGCGGTCGCCGCGCCACTCGGGTCGAACAGCTGGAAGCCGCCCGGCAGCCGCCGCGGGCGCTTGCCCGCGACGCTCTGCTCGATCGCGGTGATGGCGGCGAGCAGGTCGCGCTGGGCATAGGGCTTGGC
Source organism: Sphingomonas folli (assembly GCF_019429525.1). Classification (GTDB taxonomy): domain Bacteria; phylum Pseudomonadota; class Alphaproteobacteria; order Sphingomonadales; family Sphingomonadaceae; genus Sphingomonas; species Sphingomonas folii. The sequence goes on from NZ_JAHXZL010000002.1 coordinate 205,558, forward strand.
GAGGAAGCCGCTCGCCAGCGTCGCCGCCTCGTCGGGGCAGGCGCCGGTGACGAACAGCACCGCCACGCCGCGCGCGCGCGCGGCGCGCGCCACGTCCAACCCGCTGCCGTCGGTCAGCGTGACGTCGACCAGCACCAGGTCGACCGGCGCGTCCGCGGCGAGCACCGCCAGCGCGTCGGCGACCCGGTCGACCGTCGCGACGATGCTATACCCCTGGTCGGTGAGCAGATGCTCGGCGTCGAACGCCACCAGCGGCTCGTCCTCGACCAGGAGCAGCCGCTCGAGAACCCGCTGTTTGCGCCCGAAGACCATGTGCTCTTCCCGTCGTTACGCGAGCACAACGCGCCGGCGCGCGCGCGGGTGCAAATAAATGCCGCTAAGTGCGCGACGATCGGCTAAGCGGCCGCGATGGTCGACCACCCTCCCGAACAGCGCCCGGAGCGACGCGCCGAGCATCGTATCGCCAAGCTGCTCGCGCGCGCCGGGGTCGCCTCGCGGCGCGAGATCGAGCGGATGATCGCCGAGGGCCGGGTCGCGCGCGACGGCGTCGCGATCGACACGCCCGCGACCCTGCTCGCCTCGCTCCACGGCGTCACCGTGGACGGGCAGCCGGTCGCCGCGCCCGCGCCGGCGCGGCTGTTCCTGTTCCACAAGCCCGCCGGCGTGCTCACCACCGAGCGCGACTTCAGCGGGCGCCCGACGATCTACGACCGCCTGCCCAAGGACCTGCCGCGCGTGGTGCCGGTGGGGCGGCTCGACCTCAACACCGAGGGGCTGCTGCTGCTCACCACCGACGGCGAGTTCAAGCGCGAGCTCGAGCTGCCCGCGACCGGCGTCGAGCGCAGCTATCGCGCGCGCGCCTATGGCGCGGTTACCCAGGCGCAGCTCGAGGAGCTGATCCACGGCGTCGAGGTCGAGGGCGTGCGCTACGGCGCGATCGACGCCAACCTCGAGCGCCGCACCGGTGCCAACGTGTGGATCGAGATGACGCTGCGCGAGGGCAAGAACCGCGAGGTGCGCCGCGTGCTCGAGCATCTCGGGCTGCGCGTCGGGCGGCTGATCCGGACGCGCTACGGCCCGTTCGTGCTCGGCGACCTGCCGGTGGGCGGGGTGGGCGAGGTGCGCGCCGCCGACCTCGCGGGCTTCCGCCAGACGCTGCGCTCGCCCGCGGCGACGCGGCTGCCGGTCGAGCCGGTGGCGGTGCGGGACCAGCGCGCGGGACGCGCGCGGGCGGCGGGCTCCGCCGCGGGCGAGGCACCGCGCGCCCCGCGCACGACGCGTCCGGCGGGAGGATCGAGCGAGCGGTCCGGTCCCGCCCGGCCCCCGCGACCTTCCGCGAGCCCGGGGGAGCGCGCGGGCACCGCGCGCGGCGCGCGGCCCGCGGTACCGGGCGCGGCACGCCCCGCCCGGTCGCCTGCCGCGGCGGGTCAGCACGCGCGGGTGCGCGACGGCGGCGCCGCGGCCGAGCGCCCGGCCCGCCCCGATGGCCAGCGCGCTCGCCCCGCCCCCTCGCGCGCCGGCGCATCCCCCGATCGCCCGGCTCGTGCCGGCGACGACGCGAGGATTCGCCGCGCGCCGACGCGGGGCAGCGGGCCGTCGGCGCGCGCCCCGGCCGACGCCGACGCGGCGCCGCCGACCCGCCCCGAGCGGCCCAAGCGCCAGCCCGGCTGGGCCAAGCCCAAGCCGCGCTCGGGGCCGCCGCGCAAGGGGCGGCGGTGAGGATCGTCGCCGGCAGCTGGCGCGGCCGCCCGCTCGTCGCCCCCGCGGGCGAGACCACGCGCCCCACCGCCGATCGCACGCGCGAGGCGTTGTTCTCGATGCTGGCGAGCCGGGTCGGCAGTTTCGAGGGACTGGCGGTGGCAGACCTGTTCGCCGGCTCGGGCGCGCTCGGGCTCGAGGCGCTGTCGCGCGGGGCGCGCTCCTGCCTGTTCGTCGAGCAGGACAAGGCCGCGCTCGACTCGCTGCGCGCCAACGTGGCGACGCTCGGCGCGACCGGCGCGGACGTACGCCCCGGCTCGGTGCTCGCGCTCGGCCCGGCGTCGGCGGCGCTCGACGTGGTGATGATGGACCCGCCCTATGGCACCGGCGCGGGCGCGGTCGCGGCGGACAAGCTCGCGCGGCTCGGCTGGATCGGCCCCGCCACCTGGGTCACGGTCGAGACCGCGCGGGGCGAGGCGGTGACCGCGACCGGGTTCGAGACGGTGGTAGAGCGGGTCTACGGCCGCGCCCAGGTCACGCTGCTGCGGCTCGGCTGAGCGCGAGTCACGGTCCCTCGACCGGCACCGCGTCGACGTGGCGCGCGGGTCGCATAACTAGGAGCGCGACGAGGCTCAGCAGCGACATGGCGGCGAGATAGACGCCCACCGGCGCGAGCCCGCCGCGCTGCGCCAGCGTCTGCGCCGCGATCGGGGTGAGCCCGCCGCCGATGATGCCCGCCATGTTGAAGGCGAGGCTCACCCCGGTGTAGCGCACCCGCGCCGGGAACAGCCCGGGCAGCCACGCGCCGAGCGGTCCGTAGACGAAGCCCATGACGAACAAGGCGAAGGCGAGTGTCGCGAACACCGCCAGCGGCGCGCCCGAGCCGAGCCCCGGCACCAGCGCGAAGCCGGCGACCACCGCGCCGACGCAGCCCCAGCGCAGCACGTGCGCGGGCGAACGCCGGTCGCTCCACTCGCCCGACAGCGCGATGCCGAGCGCCATGAACAGGATCGCGCCGAGCTGGAGCGCGAGGAACAGCTGGCGGTCGAAGCCGCGCGTCACCGCATAGCCGAGCGCGAAGGCGGTCGCGACATAATAGACCGCGAAGCACGCCACCGCGCCGAGCGTCCCGCCGAGCGTGGCGCGCCAATGGTGACGCAGCAGCTCGCCGAGGGGGACGGCGGGCGGCGGCCCTTCCTCGATCATCCGCGCGAAGGCGGGTGTCTCCGCGATCGTGAGCCGCACCCACAGGCCCAGCGCGATCAGCACCGAGGAGAGCAGGAACGGCAGCCGCCAGCCCCAGGCCATGAAGGCATCGCGGTCCATCGTCGCGCCGAGCAGCAGGAACAGCCCGTTGGCGGCGACGAAGCCGACCGGCGCTCCGAGCTGGGGCACCATGCCGTAGCGTCCGCGCCGGCCCGGCGGCGCGTTCTCCACCGCGAGCAGCGCCGCCCCGCCCCACTCGCCGCCCAGCCCGAAGCCCTGCCCGAAGCGCAGCAGGCACAGCAGCAGCGGCGCGACATAGCCGGCCTGCGCGAAGGTGGGCAGGAAGGCGATCGCCAGGGTCGAGCCGCCCATCAGCAGCAGGCTCGCGATCAGCGTCGACTTGCGCCCGACGCGGTCGCCGAAATGGCCGAACGCCCAAGCGCCGATCGGCCGCGCGAAGAAGGCGACCGCGAGGCTGCCATAGGCCGCGAGCAGCTCCACCGCCGGGTCGCCGGTGGGGAAGAACAGCGGCCCGAACACCAGCGAGGCGGCGGTGGCGTAGATGTAGAAGTCGTAGAACTCGACCGAGGTGCCGACCAGGCTGGCGAGCAGGATGCGGCGGTGCGAGCCGGTCGCGGGCAGGGACGCTGACATGGGCGCGGTCATCGAGCCGCGGCCCGCGCCGCGTCAACCGGGAAAGTTTGCCGCACGGTCACGAAAGGCTCTGCGACCGACACACGACAGCAATGTTGCGCGGCTATGTCGATGCTGGCGGTGCCGCTCCCCCTGTGTGGCGCCGTGGTGATCGGACACTCCCCCTCGTCCGATCCTTCCCTGGACTACGGGGCGGCTCGCGAGGGCCGCCCCGGCTTTTCCGCGCCGCCCGGCTTTCCCGCTAGGGCCGGCAGCCGGCGATCGCGGATAGCAGAAGGCGCGGATGGCAGAAGGGGCCTAGACCGACCCTCTCGGGCGTCATCCTAACTCGTGTCAGGATCCACCGGCTCCCCGGCGCCGTCGTCGATGAGGATGCGGCGGGTCGGATCTTCTCGAGCGAGCCGAGATGGTGGCAGCGGACGACGGCGCCTTCCCGCGCCGCCGCCCCATCCGGCTCACGCCAGCCCGGCGATCCGCACCAGCGCGCGCAGCAGCCAGTAGAGCGCGCCCGACAGCAGCATCGCCACGGGGAGCGTCAGCAGCCACGCCGCGGCGAGCTGGACCAGCGTGCGGCGCTGCAGCCCCTGCCCGCTCGCCACCGACGCGCCCGCCACGCCCGAGGAGAGGATGTGCGTCGTCGACACCGGCAGACCGAAGCGGTCGGCGGCCAGGATCGTGCCCGCCGCGACCAGCTCGGCCGAGGCGCCCATGCCGTAGGTCATGTGCTGCTTGCCGATCTTCTCGCCGACGGTGACGACGATCCGCTTCCAGCCGATCATCGTGCCGAGCCCAAGCGCCAGCGCCACCGCCACCTTGACCCACAGCGGGATGAAGCGCGTCCCGCGCTCGAGCCGCTTCTGATAGTCGCCCAGCGCGTCCTTCTCGCGCTCGCTCAGCCGTGACGAATCGTCGGCGACGATCATCCGCGTCGCGTCGAGCACCAGATACATGTCGTTCCGCACGTTGGGCGCGGCCTGGGCGGGGACGTTGCTGAGCGCGCCATAGCCGGCGACCCGCTGCGCCAGGTCCACCGACACCGCCACCACCGCGCCATAGGCCTGGGGCGAGACCGCGTGGCGCCGCTGCAGCGCATCCTTCAGCACGGGGCGCGCGCGCTCAAGCGGCACCGCGGCGGCGCCGTGGCGCGCCAGCGTGGCGCTCGCGCCCGCGGCGCTGGCGAGGAACGCGGGGGTCTCGCCCGCGGGCAGCGTGCGGTTGAGCGCGTAGGCGGTCGGCGCGCAGCCGATCAGGATGAGCATGATCAGCCCCATGCCCTTCTGGCCGTCGTTCGAGCCGTGGCTGAACGACACCGCGGTGCACGTGAACACCAGCAGCGCGCGGATGCCGAGCGGCGGCGGGGCGTCACCCTCGGGTGCCTGCATCAGCTTCGGCGAGCGCGCGACGCGGCGCAGTACCAGCAGCAGCAGCGCCGCCGCGGTGAAGCCGATCAGCGGCGCCATCCAGAGCCCCGTGAGCACCTTCGTCGCCTGGCTCCAATCGACCCCGGCGGTGCCGCCCGCGCCCGAGGTGAGCAACTGGTTGGCGAGCCCGACGCCCAGCACCGAGCCGATCAGCGTGTGGCTCGAGCTGTTGGGCAGGCCGACGTACCAGGTCGCCAGGTTCCAGATCACCGCGGCGAGCAGCAGCGCGAAGATCATCGCGAAGCCCGCGCCCGATCCGACGTTGAGGATCAGGTCGACCGGCAGCAGGGTGATGATCGAATAGGCCACCGCCCCGGAGGAGAGCAGCACGCCGAGGAAGTTGAAGAAGCCCGACCACACCACCGCGAGGTTGGCGGGCAGCGAGTTGGTGTAGATCACCGTCGCGACCGCGTTGGCGGTGTCGTGGAAGCCGTTGACGAACTCGAAGCCGAGCGCGATCAGCAGCGCCAGCCCGAGGAACAGGAACACGCCGACGGCGAGCTGCTCGCCCACCTGCTGCGTGTCGATGACGATGCTGATTCCGGCATAGACCAGCCCCGCCGCGGCGAGCAGCAGGAAGAGGAGCCGCGCGCCGGGATGGACCGGCGCGTCGAACCGACGCGCGGCGACGGGCGACGGCGGCGGCTCGCTGGCCGCGAGAACGGTGGTTGCCATGGTAGCACTGCCATCCTCTTCAAACGTGACACTTTGATGACGCCCGATGTCCCATCATGGGCCGGTTTCAGGAGCTGGAGCGAGAGATGATGACCGAAGGTGAGGGTCACGCTCTCGTGAGATCCCGCGGCGCGAGCGCCGTCGCGCCGGGCGTCACGCGACATCCTCGGTGCCGCGCACGCCGCGCCGATCGCCAGGATGTTCCCGCCAGATCATGGCGCTGACACGTCGCGCGCTTGCTCCGCGGCGCGTCGTTCCCTACCTGTTCGGGGGTGACCGAGCCAGCCAACGCCCTCCACGACGCTCCCTATCTCGCCGGGCTCAACCCGCCGCAGCGCGACGCGGTGCTCACCACCGACGGGCCGGTGCTCGTCCTCGCCGGCGCGGGTACCGGCAAGACCGCGGCGCTGACCGCACGGCTGGCGCACCTGCTGTGGACGCGTAGGGCCTATCCGTCCGAGATCCTGAGCGTCACCTTCACCAACAAGGCCGCGCGCGAGATGCGCGAGCGCGTCGGTCGCCTCGTCGGCGACGCGGTGGAGGGGATGCCGTGGCTCGGCACCTTCCACGCGATCGGCGCCAAGATGCTGCGCCGCCACGCCGAGCTGGTGGGGCTGCAGAGCAATTTCACGATCCTCGACACCGACGACCAGCTCCGCCTGCTCAAGCAGCTGATCGTCGCCGCCGACCTCGACGAGAAGCGCTTCCCCGCGCGCAGCCTGGCCGGGCTGATCGACGAGTGGAAGAACAAGGGTCTCACCCCGGCCGAGATCGACGCGGGCGAGAGCGAGCGCTACGGCAACGGCCGCGGCGGCGAACTGTACCAGCAGTACCAGGACCGGCTGCGTGCGGTGAACGCCTGCGACTTCGGCGACCTGCTGCTCCACGTGCTGACGATCCTGAAACGCGAGCGCGCGGTGCTGGAACACTATCAGCAGCGCTTCCGCTATATCATGGTCGACGAGTATCAGGACACCAACTCGGTCCAGTATCTCTGGCTGCGGCTGCTCGCGCAGGAGCGCCGCAACATCTGCTGCGTCGGCGACGACGACCAGTCGATCTACTCCTGGCGCGGCGCGCAGGTGGAGAACATCCTGAAGTTCGAGAAGGATTTCCCCGGCGCCAAGGTCATCCGGCTGGAGCAGAACTATCGCTCCACCCCGCATATCCTCGCCGCCGCCTCGGGCGTGATCGCCAACAACGGCGGGCGGCTCGGCAAGGAATTGTGGACCGAGCTCGACGCCGGCGAGAAGGTGCGCGTGCTCGGCGTGTGGGACGGGCCAGAGGAGGCGCGGCGGGTCGGCGAGGAGATCGAGGCGGCGCAGCGGGACGGCACCAGCCTCGACCATGTCGCCATCCTGGTCCGCGCGCAGCACCAGACCCGCGAGTTCGAGGATCGCTTCATCGCGATCGGCCTGCCCTATCGCATCGTCGGCGGCTTCCGCTTCTACGAGCGCGCCGAGATCCGCGACGCGCTCGCGTACCTGCGCGTCGTCCACCAGCCCGCCGACGACCTCGCCTTCGAGCGGATCGTCAACACGCCCAAGCGCGGTCTGGGCGACAAGGCCATCGCCAAGCTCCACCAGCTCGCGCGCGCCGAGCGGCTGCCGCTGTCGCTCGCGGCGGCGCGCATCCTCGACAGCGACGAGCTCACCCCGCAGGCGCGCAAGGCGCTCGGCCGCTTCGTCGGCGATATCGCGCGGTGGCGCGACATGGCCAATGACCTGCCCCACGCCGAGCTGGCCCGCCAGATCCTCGACGAGAGCGGCTATACCGCGATGTGGCAGGCGGAGAAGTCGGCCGAGGCGGCGGGGCGGCTCGAGAACCTCACCGAGCTGGTGCGCGCGATGGAGGAATATGAGAGCCTCACGGCCTTCCTCGAGCATGTCAGCCTCGTCATGGACAATGAGGCGACGCGCGAGGACCCCAAGGTGACGATCATGACGATCCACGCCGCCAAGGGGCTGGAGTTCGACACCGTCTTCCTCGCCGGCTGGGAGGAAGGCTTGTTCCCCTCGCAGCGCGCGCTCGACGAGGGCGGCACGCGCAGCCTCGAGGAGGAGCGCCGCCTCGCCTATGTCGCGATCACGCGCGCGCGCCGCCGCGCCACCATCCTCCACGCCGCCAACCGCCGCATCTACGGGCAGTGGACCAGCTCGCTGCCGTCGCGCTTCGTCGCCGAGCTGCCCGACGCGCACGTCGAGAGCGAGACCAGCATGTCGGGCGGCGAGAGCCTGTGGCGCGCCAATTGGAGCGAGCGCGCCGACCCGTTCGCCGACGTCGCGCGCGGCACCGGGCGCGGCCCGGGCTGGCAGCGCGCCGCGGGCACGCTGGGGGCACAGGGCGGCACCAAGCCCGGCGGCGAGTGGACCAGCCGCACCTTCTCGCGCGAGCCGGTGCGCGTGGTCGAGAGCCGCGCCTCGGCGGTGAGCCTCGGCAACAAGGGACGCGACGACCTCGCGCTCGGCCAGCGCGTGTTCCACCAGAAGTTCGGTTACGGCACCATCGCCGAGATCGAGGGCAACAAGCTCGAGATCGACTTCGAGCAGGCCGGGCGCAAGCGCGTGATGGACAGTTTCGTCAGCGCGGGCTGAGACGTTCGCGGGGCGCCCGCGTTGTCGGCGAGGGAGATGCGCCATGTCCGAGACCGCCGCGAAGACCGATCCCCGACTGTGGGAGAAGGTGAAGGACGAGATCACCGCGGGCGGCAAGGGCGGCGAGAAGGGGCAGTGGTCAGCGCGAAAGGCGCAGATGGCCGTGGCCGAGTACAAGAAGCGCGGCGGTGGCTACACGGGCGGCAAGGACGAGGACAATTCGCTCCACCAGTGGAGCGAGGAGGAGTGGGGCACCAGGTCGGGCGCGAAGAGCGGCGTTACCGGCGAGCGCTACCTGCCGAAGAAGGCGCGGGCGGCGCTGTCAGACGAGGAATATGCGCGCACCACCGCGAAGAAGCGGGCGGACATGAGGAAGGGCAAGCAATTCTCGTCACAGCCCGACGACGTGGCGGAGAAGACGCGGCCGTATCGCGAGCATCGCTCCAAGGCGGAACTCTACGCCGAGGCCAGGAAGCGCAACATTGCGGGGCGGTCGAGGATGAGCAAGGACCAGCTGGTGAAAGCGCTGGCGGGGTAGCCGGGACACTCGGCCCGCATGTGCGCCGCGATGCCCGCCGCTATTCGCGCAGCTGTACCGCCCCACTCGCCCATAATGCCCACCAGATGATCGCGGGCTGCAGCAGCAGGCGCGGCGCGTGGTACCAGATCGGCAGGCCGGTACCGCTGCCGAGGTCGAGCATCGCGTGGTAGATGTTGGCCGGCCACACGCAGAGCGCGTAGGCGGCGAGCGCCCAGCCGGCGAAGCGGCGGGTGGCGCGCGGCATCAGCAGCGCCGCGCCGGCGAGCTCGATGACGCCGGTGACCGCCACCACCGCGATCGGCAGCGGGATCGCGGGCGGTACGATCGCCGCCATCGCGTCGCTGAACAGGAAGTGCGCGACGCCGCCGAGCGCGTAGAACAGCGCGAGCGCCCACCGGCCCCAACGCCGCGCGATGCTCTCGCGCTGGCGCTTGAAGCCGTAGGAAGCGTAGCGATCGACCGGCAAGCCGGTCAGACCTCCACGGCCAGGAGCGTCACGCCCTCATACTTCTCCTCGCCCGGCACGAACAGCTCGCTCGGCTTGAAGCGTCGCGGCGTGATCCGCAGCCCGGTCAGACCGGCGAGCTTGAAGGCGCCGATCTTGGGCTCCTTCGGCGGCTGGCCATCGCGCTCGAGCGTGAGCGCGTCGAGGTAGATCTCGCCGTGCTTGGTATAGAGGATATGCGGCGCGAGCGTCACCTCGCCGCGATTGTAGGTCGCGGCGACCGCCTGCTGCTTGACGATCGCCTCGAAGACGACCGGGACAGTGTCGGGGACGGCACTAGGCTTGTTCATCGTCTGAGCATTCATCACGCCGCCCCTAGCCGATTGCGCTGCGTCGCAGCAAGAACCTCCGGCAATCGGCTACGTTCCCGGCATAGCACGCGAACACCGCTCACCGCGGCATCAGCTTCTGGGCGAAATAGGTCATCTGCAGCGCCTGCAGCCGCGCGCCCTGCGCGATGTCCGCGTCGCCCGAGTGGCCGCCCGCGGTGTCCTCGTAGAACAGATAGGGCAGCCCATATTCCTTGAGTCGCGCCGCGAACTTGCGCGCGTGCTGGGGGCCGACGCGGTCGTCCTTGGTGGTCGTCCAGATATAGGGCTCGGGGTAGCGCACGCCCTTGCGGAGGTTCTGATAGGGCGAGATCGTGGCGAGGAAGGCGCGCTCCTCGGGCACGCTGACCGAGCCGTACTCGTCGACCCAGGACGCGCCCGCCGCGATCTGCTCGTAGCGCAGCATGTCGAGCAGCGGCACCTGGATCGTCACCGCCTGCCACAGCTCGGGATGCTGGTTGAACTCCACCCCCATCAGCAGCCCGCCGTTCGAGCCGCCGTAGATGCCGAGCTTGGGCGGACTGGTCAGCCGGCGCGCGATCAGGTCCCTCGCGACCGCGGCGAAATCGTCGTAGATGACCTGTCGCTTGGTCTTGCGACCGGCGTCGTGCCACGCCGGGCCGAACTCTCCCCCGCCGCGGATGTTGGCGAGCACATAGGCGCCGCCGCGCTCGAGCCACAATTTGCCGACCGCGGCGATGTAGCTCGGCAGCATCGGCAGCTCGAACCCGCCGTACGCCGTCATGATCGTAGGCGTGGTACCGTCGCGCCTCGCGTCGCGCCGGTGGACGACGAAATAGGGCACCTTGGTGCCATCGCTCGACGTCGCCTCGAACTGTTCGGCGACCAGTCCGTCGGCGTCGAACTTGGCGGGCAGCGCCTTGATCGGCTGCGGCGCCGCGGGGCTGGAGGCGTCGAGGCGCGCCAGCGTCGTCGGCGTGAGGAAGCCGGTGGTGGACAGATAGGCGAGGTCGTTGCGGTCGGACGTGCCGGCGATGCCGAAGCTGGCATTGTCGGGCAACGCCAACGGACGCGCCGCCCAGCCCTCGCGCCCCGGCGTGTAGACCACGACCCGACCGCGGACATTATCGGTATATTGCAGCAGCAGGTGGTGGCGCGTGGTGTCGACGCCGGTGACCGCCTGACGCGCGCTCGGCGCGAACACCAAGGTCGGCGTCGTCCTTCCCGCCTCGAGATCGGACAAGGCCACCGCGCCGACCCCGCCCGCGGGCACCTTGCCCCAGGCGTCACTGGTCTCGAAGATCACGCGGCCGTCGATCATCCCCGCCGGCGAGGTGCGCTGCGGCAGGTCGAGCGCGCGGATCCCCTGCGGCGTCCACAGCGCCTTGTCGCCGCCGAAGAAGGTGCGGCGACGCTCGATGAAGACCGCGCGATGGCCCGCGCCGTCGGTGATCGTGCTGGCGTAGGTGCCGAGCTGGTCGGCGGCGTCGCCGCGAAACACCTCCTGCGCCTGGTCGAGCGACTGCCCGCGCCGGAGCAGCTTGACCACGAAGGGATAGCTCGACGCGGTCATCGTCCCCGCGCCCCAGTCGCGACTGACCATCAGCGTGTCCCGGTCGATCCAGGTCGCACCCTGTTTCGAGGTCGGCAGCACGAACCCGTCCGCGACGAACGTACCCGCGGCGAGGTCGAACTCGCGATAGGTCACCGCGTCCTCGCCGCCCTCGGACAGAGCGACGAGGCAGCGGGTCTCCTCCGGCTGGAGGCAGGTGAGCCCCTTGTAGACCCATTTACGCGACTCGGTGCGGCTGAGCGCGTCGAGGTCGAGCAGCGTCTGCCAGCGCGGCTCGGGCCGGGCATAATCCTCGACGCTGGTCCAGCGCAGGATGCCCTGCGGGTGATCGGTGTCGCGCCAGAAGTTCACGATCCGACCCATCAGCTGGCCTGGCATCGGGATCCGGTCCTTGGCGGCGGCGATCGCCAGCGCCTCGGCGTGGAAGGCCTGGTAGCGCGGGTCGCTCTCCAGCCGCGGCAGCGTGCGCTCGTTCTCCGCCTCGACCCAGGCGAGCGCCTTCGCGCCGTCCTTGTCCTCGAGCCAGATATAGGGATCGTCGGTCATCGCGCCGCTCTGGGCGAGCGCCGCCGACGCCGCAAGCGCCGCGGCGAGCGCCGCCCCGATGGCCACCCGGCCCGGTCCCGTCATCCTCATCGCTGCGACCTCTCTTCCTACCGACCTTCTTGCGGCGCGTTGCGGCGCGGAACAAGCGGGAAGGTCGCGAGTCGGGCAGACGACGATGACCGCGGCTGACCCGATCCGACGCCTCGCCCCGGGCGCGCATGCTCCCGCCCCCGATGGCCTGCCCGTGCCGCGCCGCTTCGCCGCGGTGGCGGCGCTGTGCTTCGGCACCGCCCTCGTGATCATCGACGGCGGCGTCGCCAATGTCGCGCTGCCGACGATCGCGCGCGACCTGCACGTCGACTCCTCGGCGGTGGTGGCGATCGTCACCGTCTATCAGCTGATGCTGGTCATGCTGCTGCTGCCCTTCGCCGGCCTGGGCGAACGCATCGGGCTGAAACGCATGTACCAGCTCGGCCAGCTGATCTTCACCGTGGCGACGCTGCTCTGCTTCTTCGCGAAGAGCCTGCCCTTCCTGCTCGTGGTGCGCACGGCGCAGGCGGTCGGCGCGGCGGGCGCGCTGGCGGTGGCCTCGGCGCTGATCCGCCAGACCTATCCGAGCGCGCAGCTGGGGCGCGGGCTCGGGATCAACTCGGTGGTGGTGTCGAGCTCGGCGGCGGCGGCGCCGACGATCGGCGGGCTGGTGCTCGCGGTCGCACCCTGGCCCTGGGTGTTCGCGAGCGCGATCCCCTTCGCGCTCGCCTCGCTGCTGCTCGGCCGCGCGCTGCCCGACCCCGCGCCGCGCGACCGCCGCTTCGACGTGCTCGGCGCGGTGATGTGCGCGGCCATGTTCGGGCTGGTGATCGGCGGCGCGGAGAGCGCGGTGCACGGCGACAGCCCCGTGGTGTCCGCCGCGATCGTGCTGCTCGGCCTCGCCGTCGGACGGGTCTATGTCCGTCGCGAGCGCGTGACCGCCGACCCGATCCTGCCGGTCGACCTGCTGGCGCGGCCGGTGATCGCGCTCTCCACGCTCGGCGGCTTCACCGCCTTCGTCGCCTCGATGACCCTGCTGCTGTCGACCCCATTCCGGCTGACCCACGAATATGGCTTCACCGCCGCCGCGGTGGGCGCCGCGATCGCGCCCTGGCCGCTGACCAACATGATCGTCGCGCCGCTGACCGGCTGGCTCTCCGACCGCGTCCCAGCCGGGCTGCTCGGTGGGATCGGCATGGCGATCTCGACCGTCGCGCTGGTGCTGATCGCGCTGATGCCCGCCGACCCGAGCTACGTCGACGTGGCCTGGCGCATGGCGCTGTGCGGATCGGGGTTCGGGACCTTCCTGCCGCCCAACGCGCGGCTGATCATCGGCTCGGCGCCACGCGCACGGGCGGCCGCGGCCGGCGGGCTGGTGAGCACGGTGCGGCTGGTGGGGCAGACCACTGGCGCGACCCTGGTAGCAGCGTTGCTCGCGATGGGCGTCGGGTCCGGTGCGGTGCCGCCGCTGGTCTCCGCCGGGCTGGCGCTGGTGGCGGGCGCGTGCAGCCTCGCGCGGCTGCGCCCGTCGGTACGCGACGCTCGCGGCAGCGAGGCGGAGGCGGTGCAGCCGGCGCCGGTGCGGTGAGCCTCGCCCGTGTTCCTGCCGCCGCAGGAACACGGAGGTCGCGGGCGGCGTATCGGTGACCGGACCAGGAGATCGCCGGCTTCTTCGCCCCCTCCCCCGAAGGATCGGGGCTGACCGCGATCCCCCGGAGCTATCCTCGCATTCCCACCCAGGCCAGCCACAGCCAGCCCGCGATCAGCAGCGTGCCGCCGATCGGGGTCACCGCGCCGAGCCAGCGCGGCAGGCCGAGCGCCATCAGGTACAAGGTCCCCGCGAACAGCGCACCGCCGGCGAGGAACAGCCACGCCGGCCCCCTCGCTTCCAGCCGCAGCGCGACCAGCGCCGCGACGGCGTGGACCAGCTGATAGTGGCTCCCGGTCCTGAGCCATTCCACCGCCGCCCCGCTCGCGCCGTGCGCGCCGAACGCGCCCGCGCCCACCGCCAGCGCGCCCGACAGCGCGGCCAGGACCACCAGCCAGTTCACTCGCGCTGCCCCCCGCCCCACGGCGCCTGCTCGGCGACGAGCGCGCGCGCGGCGCGGATATCCCCCGCCTCGATCTGGATGCGCAGCCGCTCGCGGTCGCGCGCGCGATACATCTGCTCGGCGCGATCGATCTCGGCGGGGGAGATGCCCAGCCCCTCCATCGCCTGACGCGCCATGCGGATCGCGGACTCGAGCACCTCACGCACCACCGCGCGCGCCGGACCGGGTTTGAGCCGCACCAGCGCGCGCCGATCGAACGCGCGGACGTAGAGGGCGGCGCGCGGGAAGGCCTCGTGCACCGCCTCGAGCTGGCCGAGGTCGAGCTGGTCGCCGTCCATGCAGAACAGGAGGAGCTCGGCCTCGGCCGCGCCGGCCTGGCGCAGCAGGTCGAGCCGCGTGCCGTCGCCGTAATAGACCTTGGAGCCGAACTCCTCGGCGATGTCGATCATCTCGATGTCGGTGTCGATCAGCGTGACCGGTATGTCCTGCATCATCAGCATCTGCCCGACCGTCTGGCCGAAGCGGCCGTAACCGACGATGATCGCGTTGGCGCCGTCCGCCTTGGGCCCGTCGCGCGCGCCGTCCCCGACGATCGGCTCCTCGCGGAAGCGGCGCGTGAACATCATCAGGAAGGGCGTGGTCGCCATCGACAGCGTGATGATCGCGCCGAACAGGCTCGCCGCCTCGGGTGCGATCAGATAGGCGGTCTGCGCCTGGGCGAGCAGCACGAAGCCGAACTCGCCGCCCTGGCTCAGCAGCAGCCCGAGCGCGAGCGCCTGCCGCCACGTCATGCGGAAGACGAGGCCCAGGGCAGTGATGATCCCCGCCTTGGCGACGATCAGCGCGACCGCCATCGCCACCACGAAGAAGGGCCGCTCGGCGATCGCGTGGAGGTCGAGCATCATGCCCACCGCGAGGAAGAACAGCCCGAGCAGGATCGAGCGGAACGGCTCGACGTCGGTCTCCAGCTCGTGGCGGTACGGGCTGTCCGCCAGCATCACCCCCGCGACGAAGGCGCCGAGCGCGGTGGAGAGCCCCAGCCACTCCATCAGCGCCGCCGCGGCGATCACGGTGAACAGCGCGGCGAAGACGAACATCTCGCGCTCGCCGAGGTTGCCGATGCCGCGGAACAGCGGGCGCAGCACGAAGCGGCCGACCGCGACCAGCCCCGCGATCGCCAGCACGGTGTAGAGCACCAGCACCCAGCCCGGCGGCCCGGCCGCGGCCGCGGGGTTGCGGCTCATCGCGGCGATGATCGTGATCATCGGGATGATCGACAGGTCCTGGAACAGCAGGATCGAGAAGGCGCGCTCGCCGAACGGGGTACGCAGCCGCCCCGACGACTGCAGCATCGGCAGCACCTGCGCGGTCGAGGACAAGGCCAGCGGCATGCCCACCGCCAAGGCCGCGGCGAGCGAGAACTTGGCCGCGAGCGCGAGGATCGCGGCGATGGCGATGCCGCAGCCGACGACCTGGATCGCGCCCAGCCCGAGAATATCCTCCTTGAGCCGCCACAGCCGCGTCGGGCTCAACTCCAGGCCGACGATGAACAGCAGCAAGGTGATGCCGAGCTCGGCGAAGCCCAGCTTGGTCTCGGCGTCGCCGACCAGCCCCAGCAGTTGCGGGCCGACCAGCGCGCCGGCGACGAGGAAGCCCAGCGTCGCGCCCAGCCCCAGCCGGCGGAACAGCAGCACGAAGACCAGCCCCGCGCCCAGCAGGATGGTGCCATCGCGGACCAGCGAGCCGTCGGCGGCATGCTCCATCACGCCGTAACCGTCGCGGCGGCGCGCGTCCCGTCGGCGCGCGCCCGTGCCGCGGCCTCGGCGGCGGCCTCGAAGGCGAGCCGGATCGAGGGGTGGCGCGCGGTCAATCTCAGCCCCGGCGCGAAGATCGCGATGCCGGGCCAATCGGGCACGTCACCCGTGCCGGCGAGCCAGGCGGTGAGCGAGTCGCGCGCCGCCGCCAGTTCCTCGGGCGTGCGGCCGATCGCGTGCCGCGCCAGCAGCGTCGAGGAGGCCTGGCCGAGCAGGCAGGCACGCACCTGCGTGCCCAGCGCCGCCACCCGCCCGTCCCCGTCGAGCGCGACGTCCACCGTGACGCGGCTGCCGCAGATCGGGGAGCGCTTCTCGGCCGTGCCCGCGGGCTCGGCGAGCCGCTCGGGATAAGGGTTACCGATCGCCAGCGCGCTGATCTCGGGCGTGTACAGGTCGAGGCTCATGACTCTCCATTCCCTCTGGCCGCGCGTGGGGGAACGCGCGGCGCGAAGACGGGCTCGCCGCGTCGCCGGCGATCGACGAAGTCGGCGATCGACGCGCTGGTCGCGCTGAGCAGCGGGTAGGTGCGCGCCTGGGTCAGCCACGCCGGCCGATGCGATGGCCCGCCGCCCGTCGTGTCGAGCACGAGGATGAGTAGAAGATAGGCGAGGCTCGCCAGGATCAACCCCTTGAGCGCGCCGAAGCCGAAGCCCAGCGCGCGGTCGATCGGCCCGAGCACCGAGGTGCGCGTGCGCCGCGCGACCGCGTTGACCACGATCTTGCTGAGGAAATAGGTGCCGGCGGTGAGGATCACGAACGCCAGCACCGCCGCGCCCGAGGCACTGCCGACGGTGCCCGCGAGCGCGCGCGCCAGCGGCAGGTGGAAGATCTTGAGCGCGAACACCATCGCCACCCAGGCGAACAGTGCCAGCACCTCGCCGACGAAGCCGCGCCGAAGCCCACCGAGCGCGGTCAGCGCCACCGCGGCGAGCACGGCGATGTCGAGCCCCTGAAAGTCCATGCGCGCATCCATATGGCGCCGCGGCGGCGGGGGCCAGCGCGAGTTGCGGCGCGGATGGGCGCGTCGGGATCCGGACGGGTACCCGGGATGGTGAGTTGGAGCGGGACTTCGGTCACACGCCGATCCTCCCCGGAACGGGGAGGGGGACCACCCGCAGGCTGGTGGAGGGGGCTCGCCGCGGTGGCCACGCTGCGAGAGGCTCACGATCGTCGGTGTCGCGCAGCGCGGGAAGCCCCTTCCACCGCCCGGCGGCCCCCCTCCCCACGCCGCGTAGGATCGAGGTCGTACAATGAGGGTCCCTCACCCTCTCCCCAGCAGGTGGTCGACGAATTGGCCCAGTGTCCGGAAGCCCGAGCGCCGCATCGTCTCGCCTTCCGCCGCCGCCGCGCTGTCGGGCAGCAGCGCGCGCTCGAAGCCGAGCTTGGCCGCCTCCTTGAGCCGCAGCGGCGCATGCGCGACCGGGCGCAGCTCGCCCGACAGCGCGATCTCGCCGAACGCCACCGCGTGCGCGGGCACCGGCCGCTCGCTCAGTGCCGAGACCAACGCCGCCGCGACCGCCAGGTCCGCCGCCGGGTCCTGCACGCGATAGCCGCCCGCGACGTTCAGATAGACCTCGCAGGTCGAGAAGCTGAGCCCGCAGCGCGCCTCCAGCACCGCCAGGATCATCGCCAGCCGCCCCGAGTCCCAGCCGACCACCGCGCGCCGCGGCGTCGCGCCGCTGGCGAGCCGCACCACCAGCGCCTGGATCTCCACCAGCACCGGCCGCGTCCCCTCCAGCGCGGGGAAGACGGTGGCGCCCGTCACGCCCTCGTCGCGCTGGGTCAGGAACAGGGCCGAGGGGTTGGACACCTCCGCCAGCCCGCCGCCGGCCATGGCGAAGACGCCGATCTCGTCGGTGCCGCCGAAGCGGTTCTTGAGGCTGCGCAGGATACGATATTGGTGGCTGCGCTCGCCCTCGAAGCTCAGCACCGTGTCGACCATATGCTCGAGCACGCGCGGCCCGGCGATCGTGCCGTCCTTGGTGACGTGGCCGACCAGCACGACGGCGGTGCCGCGCTCCTTGGCGAAGCGGATCAGCTCCTGCGCGCTCGCGCGCACCTGGCTCACCGTGCCGGGGGCGCCCTCGATGAGGTCGGAGTGCATCGTCTGGATCGAGTCGATCACCAGCAGCGCGGGCGGGCGGTCCTGCGACAGCGTCGTCAGGATGTCGCGCGTCGACGTCGCGGCGGCGAGCTTCACCGGCGCGTCGCCCAGGCCGAGCCGACGCGCGCGCAGTCGCACCTGGTCGGCCGCCTCCTCGCCGGAGACATAGGCGACCTCGTGCCCGCGCCGTGCCAGCGCCGCCGCGGCCTGGAGCAATAGCGTCGACTTGCCGATACCGGGATCACCGCCGATCAGCGTCGCCGAACCCGCCACCAGCCCGCCGCCGAGCGCGCGGTCGAGCTCGGCGATGCCGAAGGGCGTGCGCGGCGGCAGCGCCACCTCGGAGTCGAGCCCGACCAGCGCGATCGTGCGCCCCCCGCCCTGCAGGTTATGCTTGGCGTGGAACGGCGTGGCCGCGACCGGCGCCTCCTCCACCAGCGTGTTCCACTCGGAACAGTCGGCGCATTGCCCCTGCCAGCGGTGAGTCACCGATCCGCACGCCTGGCAGACATATCTCTTGTGCATCTTGGCCATGTTTCCTCCCTAGCGCGCACGGAACAGGAAGGGAACGACTGTTCGATGAACGAGCGGTTCACCGCACGTGCAGGGCGAGTCGCGCATCACCGGGAACCCTGTTTGAGACGCGATCGTTTCAACTTCGTCATTTTCTCGTAAACGACCATAGGAGTTTCTCGTGAAGCACTTCGCCGTTTTCGCTCTCGCTTCCGCCGCCGCCCTTCCCGGGACCGCGCTGGCGCAAGCGGCGGCGCCGGCCCAGGCGCCTGCCACGGGTGGCGCCACCGTCGCCACCGGCGCCACCGTCTATGACACGTCGGGCGGCGTCGTCGGCACGGTGGAGAGCACCGATGGGACCAACGCGGTCGTCAACACCGGCACGGTCAAGGCAGCGATCCCGCTGACGTCGCTGGGCAAGGGCGCCCAAGGCCCGGTGCTGGCGATGACCAAGGCCCAGCTCGAGGCCGCCGCCGGCCAGCAGCAGGCGCAGGCCTCGGCCGACTTCAAGGCCAAGCTGGTCCCCGGCGCGACCGTCTACGGCACCGGCGGGACGCAGCTCGGCACGATCAAGTCGGTCGACGCCAGCGGCGTGACGCTGACCACCACGGACGGTCCGGTGGTGCTGCCGACGAACGGCTTCGGTCCCGGGCCGCAGGGCATCGTGCTCGGCATGACCGCGGCGCAGCTCAAGGCGGCGATGACCGCCGCGGGCGGCGGCAGCGCGGGTGGGTCGAGCGCGACCACCACCGATAGCGGCAGCGCGGACGCGACGACGTCGTCGGCGACCACCGCGGGCGACATGGCCGCTGGCACGACCGCGGCGACCGGAACCGAGAGCGCCTCGACCCCGGGCACCACCGCGGCCTCGTCGACGACGGCGCCGGGTGCCACCAGCACCACGACCAAGAGCAAGCGCAAGCCGCGCTGACCTAACATCGCGGTGAAGAAGAGAGCGCCGCCCGCGTCGATGGACACGGGCGGCGCTTCTCTTTTCGAGTGTCGGGATGGGGTGGAGGAGAGACGGCTTCCTGGCGGAGCCTAGCGGCTCGACCCTCGCTCTCCTCCCGACCGGGCGCCCGCCCCGGGGAACAGACAGATGCCCCCGCGCTAGGGCTTTTGGCCCATCGCGGGGCGCAGCCGTCACACCGCCGCGACCGCCCGCGGCGCGGCATCGCGCACGCCCTGGTCGACGTGCTCGGCGAACTGCGCGAAATTGTCGTTGAACAGGTCGACCAGTCGCGCCGCGGCGGCGTCATAGGCGCCCTTGTCGGCCCAGGTCGCGCGCGGGTCGAGGATGGCGCTGTCGACGCCCGGCACCGCCACGGGCACCTTGAACCCGAAATTCGGGTCGGTGCGGAACTCGGCATGATTGAGGCTGCCGTCGAGCGCGGCGTCGAGCAGCGCGCGGGTCGCCTTGATCGGCATGCGGTGGCCGACGCCGTACTTCCCACCGGTCCAGCCGGTGTTGACCAGCCAGCAGTCCACCCCGCCGCGCGCGATCCGCTCCTTCAACAGGTTGCCGTAGACCGACGGGTGGCGCGGCATGAACGGCGCGCCGAAGCAGGTCGAGAAGGTCGCGTCGGGCTCGGTCACGCCCATCTCGGTGCCCGCGACGCGCGCGGTATAGCCCGACAGGAAGTGGTACATCGCCTGATCCGGCGTCAGCTTGGCGATGGGCGGCAGGATGCCATAGGCATCCGCGGTCAGCATCACGATGCTGCGCGGCGTACCGCCCATGTTGCGCTCGGACGTGTTGGGGATGAAGTCGATCGGATAGGCGCCGCGGCTGTTCTCGGCGAGCGAGTTGTCGTGGAGGTCGAGCTGCCGCGTCACCTCGTCCATCACGACATTCTCGAGGACCGTGCCGAAGCGCTTGGTCGTCGCGAAGATCTCGGGCTCGGCCTCGGGCGAGAGGCGGATCATCTTGGCATAGCAGCCGCCCTCGAAGTTGAAGACCGCGTCGTCCGACCAGCCGTGCTCGTCGTCGCCGATCAGCGTGCGCTTGGGATCGGCCGACAGCGTCGTCTTGCCCGTGCCCGACAGGCCGAAGAACACCGCGGTGCGCCCGTCGTCGCCCATGTTGGCGGAGCAGTGCATCGGCATCACGCCGGTCGGCGGCAGCAGATAGTTGAGGATGCCGAACACCGACTTCTTCATCTCGCCGGCGTAGCGGGTACCGCCGATCAGCACGAGCTTCTCGCTCATGTTGACCGCGATCACGGTCTCGCTGCGGCAGCCGTGGCGCGCCGGGTCGGCGCGGAAGCTCGGCAGGTCGATGATCGTATAGTCGGCGACGAAGCCCTTCAGCTCGCGCTCCTCCGGGCGCACCAGCATGGTGCGGATGAAGAGATTGTGCCACGCCAGCTCGTTGATCACGCGGACGCGGACGCGATGGCCGGGCTGCGAGCCGCCGTACAGGTCCTGCACGAACAGGTCGCTCTTGGCGCGCAGCGCGGTGAGGAAATCCTCCTTGAGCGCGGCGAACTGGTCGGGCGTCATCGCCTTGTTCGACTTACCCCACCAGACGCTCGACTCGGTCTCGGCGTCGCGCACGATGAACTTGTCCTGCGCCGAGCGGCCGGTGTGCTGCCCGGTCTCGACGACCAGCGGCCCGTCGGCGGAGAGCTTGCCCTCGTTGCGCGCCACCGCGGCCTCGACCAGCCGTGCGGTGACCAAGTTCCAGTGAAGCGTGGCGCGAGTCTCGATGCCCTGCGCCTCGAGCCCGGCGTCCGGAATACGATCGCTCAATGGTCCATCCTCTTCTTCGCCGCCGCGCCCTCGCCGGACGGCCTGTGCTAAACATGTTTTACGCATGGCATCGGCGCGCGTCAAACATGTTAAACATCCGCTGTTCCGTGCCTGTCGTGTGCCATTGAGCGCGCGCGCGCTTTGGACTACCCCGCTGGCTATGACCCGGACCTCTCGATGACCGCCACGATCGCGCTGGTCGACGACGACCGCAACATTCTCACCTCGGTATCGATCGCGCTCCAGGCCGAGGGCTTTCTGACGCGGGTCTATTCGGACGGCGAGGCCGCGCTGAAGGCGCTCACCGACAACCCACCCGATCTCGCCATCTTCGACATCAAGATGCCGCGGATGGACGGGCTGGAGCTGCTGCGCCGGCTGCGCGAGAAGAGCCGCGTGCCGGTGATCTTCCTCACCAGCAAGGACGACGAGCTCGACGAGGCGCTCGGACTGGCGATGGGGGCGGACGATTACATCGCCAAGCCGTTCAGCCAGCGGCTGCTGATCGCGCGGATCCGTGCCATCCTGCGCCGTACCGAGGGCAGCGCCGCGCCCGGCGGCGAGGATGCCGCGGCACAGGGGCCGATCGAGCGCGGACGGCTGGTGATGGACCCGGCGCGCCATCGCGTCAGCTGGGGCGGCCACGCGGTCACGCTGACCGTCACCGAGTTCCTCATCCTGGAGACGCTGGCGCAGCGGCCCGGCATCGTGAAGACGCGCAACCAGCTGATGGACGCGGCCTATCAGGACGACATCTACGTCGACGACCGCACCATCGACAGCCACATCAAGCGGGTCCGCCGCAAGTTCCGCGAGGTCGACCCCGGCTTCGACTCGATCGAGACGCTGTATGGCGCCGGCTACCGCTTTTCCGAGGAGTGACGCTGCCGAGCAGGCGCGCTCCTGGTCCGGCAAGGTCTCGCTCACCCCGCGCATCCTCGCGGTCAACATCCTGGCGCTGCTCCTGCTGGCAGGCGGCTTCTTCTACCTCGACACGTTCCGGAGCCGCATCCTTGACGAGCGCGCGGCGCAGGCCTCGCGCGAGGCGCGGCTGATGGCGGAGGCGCTCACCGCCATCCCCGACGCGCGACGCGACTGGCTGGTGGCGCGGCTCGCCACCGACACGGGGACGCGACTGCGGCTGTACGACGCCGGCGGCGCGGCGAGCACCGACTCGCGCGCGCTCGGCGTCGCCAATTTCCGGCTCGACGATCCCGACGACGACACACTCGCCAAGCGCAGCGCGCGTTTCCTCGACGCGGCGATCGACCGGATCGTCCGCGCCCCGCTCGCCCCTGGCTATCGCGAGCGCGCCGACGGGCGGCGGTGGCCCGACGTGCGCGCGGTGCTCGCCGGCGCGCCCGGCGCGGTGACGGTGTGGCGCGCGCCCGACCGAACGCCCGTGATCACCGCCGCCGCGCCGCTGCCCGGCGGCCGCGCCCTGCTCTCCGCGGTCAACGCGCGCGACATCACCGAGCGCGTGCGGCTCGAGCGGTTCCGGCTGAGCGTGGTGCTGCTGGTGGTGGCGGCGATCTCGATCGGCCTGTCGCTGTTCCTCGCGCGCACCATCGTCGAGCCGCTGCGCCGGCTGGCGCGCGCCGCGGTGCGGGTACGGCTCGGCCGCGCGCGCGAGGTGGTGGTGCCGCGCTTGCCCGAGCGGCGCGACGAGATCGGCATGCTCGCGCGCGCGCTCAGCGACATGAGCCTGGCGCTGCGCGCGCGGATCGACGCCACCGAGGCCTTCGCCGCCGACGTCACGCACGAGCTCAAGAACCCGCTGGCGTCGCTGCGCTCGGCGGTGGACGCGCTCGGCCATGTCCGTGACCAGGCCGCGCAGGCGCAGCTGCTCGCCATCGTCGGGGACGACGTCCACCGGCTCGACCGGCTGATCGGCGACATATCCGACGCGTCGCGGCTCGACGCCCAGCTCAGCCGCGCGACCTTCGAACCGGTCGACGTCGAGGCGATGCTCGTCGCGATGGTGGCGCAGCGCGAGACGCGCGGCGTGGCGCGCGGCGTGCGCGTATGGCTCGACGCGCGCGATCACGGTGAGCTCCGCGTGCTCGGCGAGGGCGCGCGGCTTGAGCGGGTCTTCGCCAACCTCATCGACAACGCCATCTCCTTCTCGCCCGACCGCGGTGTCGTCAGCGTCGCGGTGCGGCGCGATCGCTCGATGCTGGAGGTGCGGGTCGAGGACGAGGGCCCCGGCGTGCCCGAGGAGGCGCGCGACGCGATCTTCCAGCGCTTCCACTCGGTGCGCCCGACGCAGGAGGGGTTCGGTGAGCATAGCGGGCTGGGTCTCGCGATCGCGCGCACCATCGTCGACGCGCACCAGGGCCAGATCGGCGTCGAGTCGCGCGATGACCGGCTCAGCGGCGCGCGCTTCGTCGTGCGCCTGCCGCTCGCCGAGCGGGTCGCGGCGGCGTGACCGCGCCGGTGACGCTCCACGCCACCGCGGTGGCGCTCGGCGGGCGCGGGGTGCTGCTCACCGGTCCCTCGGGCGCGGGCAAGTCCGATCTGGCGCTGCGGCTGATCGACCGCGGCGCCGAGCTGGTGGCGGACGATTACACGATGCTGGTGCACGACGGCGCCTCGCTGGTGGCGGGCTCGCCCGCGACGATCGCGGGGCAGATGGAGGTCCGCGGGCTCGGCATCGTCGACCGGCCGTACCGGCCGGTGGCGCCGGTCGCCCTCGTGGTGACGCTCGGCGAGGAGGGCGAGCGCATGCCCGAGCCGCGCTGGATCGAGCTGGCCGGGGTCGCCCTGCCCGAGATCGTGATCGACCCGCGCTGGCCCTCGGCACCGATCAAGGTGGAATGGGCGTTGGCACGGCTGAAGGAGATGCCGTCGTGACCGAGGTGCTGCTGATCACCGGCATGGCCGGGGCGGGCGTGACCACCGTGCTCAAGACGCTGGAGGACCTCGGCTGGGAGACGGTGGACAGCGTGCCCTTGTCGCTGCTCACCCGCGTCGTCGCGCTGCCGCCCGACAGCGGCGAGACCCCCCGCCCGCTCGCCTTCGGCTTCGGCACGCGCACGCGCAACTTCGACCCCGCCGCGGTGCTGCGCCGCTTCGAGCAACTGCGCGAGGAGCCCGGGGTCGAGGTCGGCATGCTGTTCCTCGACTGTTCGGAGGGCGAGCTGGCGCGCCGCTTCGCCGAGACGCGCCGGCGCCACCCGCTCGCGGACGACCGCCCCGCCGCCGAGGGGATCGCGCTGGAGCGGCGGCTGCTCGAGCCGCTGCGCGCGCGCGCCAACCGGCTGATCGACACCACGCGGCTGACCAGCAACCAGCTGGCGCAGGAGATCCGCCGCACCTTCCGCCGCGACGGCACCGTCGGCACGACGCTGACGATCGAGTCGTTCGGCTTCGCGCGCGGCGTGCCCGCCGGCGTCGACCTCGTCTTCGACATGCGCTTCCTGCGCAATCCGCACTGGGTGCCCGAGCTGAGACCGCGCACCGGGCTGGACCCCGAGGTGGCCGCCTATGTCGCGGCGGATCCGGCCTATGATGAGGCAGTCGGCCGGATCGAGGAGTTGCTCCTGCTGCTCGTCCCGCGCTATCACGCCGAGGGCAAGCCCTACGTCACCGTCGCCTTCGGGTGCACCGGCGGCAAGCACCGCTCGGTGCACGTCGCCGAGCGGGTCGGTCGTCGGTTGCGCGAGGCGGGCTTTTGTCCCACCATCACGCATCGTGACCTGGCGGCGGCACCGCAGGATGCGCTCGAAGGACGACCATCGCGTCAATGAACGAAGTATCGAAGCCCATGCTCGGACCCGTGATCGGTCTCGTGCTCGTCACCCACGGCCGCCTCGCGGACGAGTTCGTGACGGCGATGGAACATGTCGTCGGCCCGCAGGGACAGGTGCGCACGGTCGCGATCGGCCCCGACGACGACATGGAGGCGCGCCGCGCCGACATCGCCGGCGCGATCGCCGAGGTCGATTCCGGGCGCGGCGTGATCGTGCTGACCGACCTGTTCGGCGGGACCCCCTCCAACCTCGCCATCTCGCTGATGGAGCGCGGGCGGATCGAGGTGATCGCGGGGATCAACCTGCCGATGCTGATCCGGCTCGAGTCGGCGCGCAAGGCGATGACGGTCACCGCCGCGGTCGCCGCGGCGCGCGAGGCCGGTCGCAAGTACATCTCGGTGGCGTCGGAAGTGCTCGGCGAGGCGGCGGCGTGACGGTCTCGCGTACCGTGGAGGTGACCAACCGCCGCGGCCTGCACGCGCGCGCCAGCGCCAAGTTCGTCACGCTCGCCTCGGGCCAGCCCGCGCCGGTGAAGGTCGCCAAGGGCGACTCGGAGGTGGTCGGCACCTCGATCATGGGGCTGATGATGCTCGGCGCGGCCAAGGGCGACCAGATCACGATCAGCGCCGAGGGCGATTCGGCAGAGCACGTCGTCGCGACCATGTGCGCCTTGGTCGAGGGCAAGTTCGGCGAGGACTGAGGTCCGCGCCGCCGCCCGCTCATGCCCCGCACCGTCACCGCTTACTCCAACCCGCTCGTCAAGCGAGTCCAGGGCCTTCGCGACAAGCGCCATCGCCGCGAGGAGGGGCTGTTCCTCGCCGAGGGGCTGCGCATCCTCACCGAGGCGCGCGAGACCGGGCGCGTGCCGCGCTACCTCTTCTTCGCCGCGGCGAGCGCGCGCCACCCGCTGGTGGTCGCGCTGGTCGAGGCGGTCGAGGCGCGCGGCGGCGAGGCGATCGAGACCATCCCCGACATCCTCTCCAAACTGTCTGGCAAGGACAATCCGCAGGCGGTGGTGGGCGTGTTCGAGACGTTCGAGACGCCGCTCGCCGCGCTCGACCGCCACGCCGCACCGATCTGGCTGGTGGCCGAGCGGCTGCGCGACCCGGGCAATCTCGGCACGATCCTGCGCACCGGCGACGCGGTCGGCGCGGGCGGGCTGATCCTGGTCGACGAGTGCGTCGACCCCTTCTCCACCGAGGCGGTGCGCGCCAGCATGGGGGCGCTGTTCACGGTGCCGATCGCGCGCGCACCCTGGGGCGACTTCCTCGCGTGGCTGCGCGGCGGCGCGGGGCAGCTGGTCGGGCTGAGCCTCCAGACCGAGCACGGCTACCGCGACGCGCGCTACGCCGCGCCGACCTTCCTGCTCACCGGCAACGAGGCGCAGGGGCTGCCCGAGGCCTACGAGGCCGAGTGCGACCTGCTGGTCAAGCTGCCGATGCGGGGCAAGGCCGACAGCCTCAACGCCGCGGTCGCCACCGCGGTGATGGCCTATGAGGTGCTGTCGCAGCAGCGCGGGTGACCGACGCGGCCTCGGCGCGCGCGCGGGCGTCGAGTGGCCGACGCGGGTGCGGGCAGGCGTGTCCGGCGCGCCGTTCCGGCGGACCGCAGGGGACGGACGATGGGTCGACTCCCGCGCCAATGTTGCGAATGTTGAGTCGCTGGCGCGGATCGCGGCAGGGACGCAGGTCGGACCGGCCCCGCGGCGGGCCGCCACGCCGCCGATCAAGGCGGGATCGCGGCGGGCCGGTCGTCGTGCGCGGCGGAGGGTGAGCGGCGGCGAGCCCATGCCGGTGCGATACCCGCTCCGAGGCAGCGTAGGACAGGTGTCGGGCGGCTCGCCCACGCCCTCACAGGCAGGTGACCGGGCCGCCCTCCGCGCCCCTCGACTTGGCGCAGAGCAGGATCGGCCGCGTCTCCACCAGCCGCAGCGACCGTACCATCCGCTCGGTCGAGCTCTTGTATCGCAGGAAATGCGGCGAGCGGATATGTGCCTCATAGGCGGCGCGGCTGGCATAGACCTCGAGCAGCCGCACCGCGGTCGGCCGCTCCGCCAGCGCGACCGAGTGGAGCATCAGCACGCCCGGCTCGAGCCGCACCGACGCCTCCTGCTCCTCGGCGAGGATGCGCTTGTACGAGTCGAGCTGCGCCGGATCGATCTCGAGCTCGGCGATCCGCACCATCGGGGCCGCCTCGGGCGCCGCGACGGCGGCGGTCAGCGCGGCGGCAAGCGAGGCGGTCGCGGCGAGGACAGTCAGGCTCATCGGCTTACTCCGGACATCGCGCGGTGCTCCGCTTCAGAACAGTTCGTCCAGCAGCAGGTGAAAGTCGAGCCGCTGTTCATCGAGCGGACGCGCGTCATAGCGATCGAGGAAGCGGTCGCGCAGCGAATGGTCGAACTCGCCGAGGCAGTTCCACATGATCGCGACGTCTTGGTAGCGGTCGGCGACACCGACGCGACCGAGATCGATGCAGCCCGTCACCGCACCATCGCGGAGCAGGAGATTGTCGAGCGAATAGTCGCCGTGCGTCACCACCGGCTCGGGCGCGACAGGCTGGAGCGCACCGAGCGCGGCCCAGACCTGCTCGGCGCTCCAGCCCGCGCGCGCCGGGTCGAATTCCTCTTCCTCGACCAGACCGGCGTCGATCCGCGCGCGGGCATGTCGGAGGCGGAGGCGATGGTCGGCGACGAAGGGACAGTCCGCGGCCGGGATCGCGTGCAACTGCCGGAGAAAGTCGGCCAGCGCGTCCACGACGGCGCCACGCTGCCCCGGCGCCCGCTCCAGCAACTGATAGGCGGTCTCCCCCTCCAGCATGCCGGTGACGAGCCATGCCGAGGCCGCGTCGCGAACGAAATGGATGAGCGGCGGCACCGCGATGCGGGGCGACAGCCAGACCAGCCGAGCCATCTCGTCGGTGACGTCGTCCGCGACCGCGCCGACACCGTGCTTGAGGTACAGGTCGGGGCCGCCGGCGCCACCGCGGAGGTGATAGACCGCCCCGCCCGACTCACCGACGGTGTCGCGCGCCCAGCGATAGCCCTCGAGCGCCTCGGCGAGCGAAGGCGGTAGCGCCGCGGGCGCACACGGGACCTCGCGCTCCATCGGCTCGGCTACTCCGCCGCGTCCTCGAGCGCGTCACCCAGCAGCGCCTCGGGCGCGCTCGTCGCCAGCTTGGTGAGCGGGCGCGCCGCCTGCTCGCCGACCGGCAGCGGCTCGATCGTCTTGTTGCCCGTGTCCACGTTGAGCGCCTCGAAGCGTCGCGCGCTGGTCAGCACCTGGCTCTCGAGACTGCCCACGAAGCTATTATAGGCGCCCATCGCGGTGTCGAGGTTCTTGCCGAGCCGCGCCACATGCGTCCCCATCGTCGCCAGCCGCGCGTAGAGTTCCTTGCCCAGCGCGCCGATCTCCTGCGCCTCGCGCGCGAGTTTCTCCTGCCGCCACACCGCCGAGACGGTGCGCGCGATCGCGATCAGGTTGGTGGGTGTCGCGAGCAGCACGCGCCGATCGAAGGCGAAGTCCCACAGGGTCGGGTCGTGCTCCAGCGCGGCGGAGAG
This sequence comes from Sphingomonas folli, assembly GCF_019429525.1. GTDB lineage: Bacteria > Pseudomonadota > Alphaproteobacteria > Sphingomonadales > Sphingomonadaceae > Sphingomonas > Sphingomonas folii. The sequence continues at coordinate 233,832 of NZ_JAHXZL010000002.1, forward strand.
GAAATGCTCGCCGGGCACGAACATCACGACATATTCGGGCGCGTCGCTGAACTGGGTCCAATAGGCCTTCGCGCCGAGCGCGCTGACGTGCGCGCGCATCGACTGGGCGTGCGCCGCGAGCCCGAGCTGGCGCTCCGCCTCGTCGACCGCGCCGAACGCGTCCTGATAGGCGTTGAGCGAGACCTTGGCGTCGACGATCAGCGACTTGCCGCCGGGCACGCGGACGATCGCGTCGGGGCGCAGTCGAGCGCCGTCCTCGCCCGCGACGCTGACCTCCATCTGGAAGTCGGTATGCTCGGCGAGCCCGCACGACTCGAGCACGTTGCGCAGCTGCTGCTCGCCCCAGCGCCCGCGCGCCTTGGGGGCGTTGCGCAGCGCGTTGACCAGTTTCGCCGCCTCGCCCGAGACGCGCTCCTGGCCGAGCCGCATCTGCTCGATCTGCCCCTTCAGGTTGCTGAAGGAATCGCGCCGCTCGGCCTCGATCTTGGCGACCCCCTCCTCGTAGCGCTGGAGCCGGTCGTTGACCGGCTGGAGCAGCGCCTTGAGCCCCTGCCCGGCCTGCTCCTCGGACTGGCGCAGCCGCGCCTCGGCGCGCTCGAGGAACGCCTTCTGCGCGTCGGTGAGCGCGGTCTGCGCGGCGTCGCGGAAGCGCGCGCTGAGCTCGTCGGCGGCGAGCCTGAGGTCGGCGATGCGCTGCTCGGCGGCGCGCCCCTCCGCGGTGAGGCGCGCCACCTCCAGCCGCGCCGCCTCGCGCTCGTCGCGTGCCTGGACGAGCTCGGCGCGGAGCGGCTCGGCCGCGCGCGCGCGCTCCTCCGCGGCGGCGAGGTCGGCGATGGCGCGGCGGAACAGCTCGGCCTGGGCGTCGCGCTCGGCGCGCAGCCGCTCGGCCGCGGCGCGGGTCAGCAGCCAGCCGGCGAGACCGCCGAGCGCGAGCGCGATCAGCGCGACGGGAAGAAGGTCGGTCATGGTCGGAACATAGATCGAACGTGGGCGCGGTCGCAAGCGGCAGGTGCCGGGCGCGCGACATCGGCCACGGCGCTGCTCTCACGCACGCGGGGGTCCAGGGCGGCGCCAGCGGTGATGCGGCGCGCCGCACACCGATCGGCCGGCCCACCCGGGCACGTCACCCCCCTCGGCGCAGCTTATCCAGCTTCTTCAGCAGCATGCCCCGCTTCAGCCGCGAGATATGGTCGATGAACAGCACGCCGTTGAGATGGTCGATCTCATGCTGCATGCAGGTCGACATCAGGCCCTCGAACTCGGCCTCGTGGCGCTCGCCCGCGGTGTCGAGCCAGGTCACGCGACAGCGCTCGGGGCGGGTCACCTCGGCATATTGCTCGGGGATCGACAGGCAGCCCTCGTTGTAGCTCGACTCTTCCTCGCTCACCCAACTGATCTCGGGGTTGATGAAGGCCTGGGGCGCGCGGGCGGCCTCGGGCGGCTCGCCCTCCTCCAGCTCGCGCTCCTGCAGGTCGATCACGACGATGCGCCGCAGGATGCCGACCTGGATCGCGGCGAGCCCGATGCCGCGCGCGTCATACATCGTGTCGAACATGTCGGCGACGATGCCGCGCACCTCGTCGTTGACCTCGGCGACGGGCGCGCAGGTCTCGCGCAGCCGCGCGTCGGGTACCTCTACGATCGGGAGAATGGCCATGCGCGCGAGCTAGGGGCGCGCCCGGGAGGCGTCAAGCGAGCGCGCTCACCCCACGGGGCGACGCGCGCGCAGCGCCTGCGCCAGCGTGCCCTCGTCGAGATAGTCGAGCTCGCCGCCGACCGGCAGGCCGTGCGCCAGCTGGGTCAGCCGCACTGGGAAGCGCTCGAGCCGCTCGGCGAGATAATGCGCCGTCGTCTGGCCCTCCAGCGTGGCGTTCATCGCCAGCACCACCTCGTCCACCCCGCCGCCGGCGACGCGCGCGAGCAGCGGCTCGATCGCGAGGTCCTCCGGCCGCACCCCCTCCAGCGCGGAGAGCCGCCCACCGAGCACGTGGAAGCGCCCCGGGAACAGCCGCGAGCGCTCCAGCGCCCAAAGGTCGGCGACGTCCTCCACCACGCACAGCGAGCGGTCGTCGCGGCGCGGGTCGGCGCAGATCGCGCACGGGTCGGTGGTGTCGACGTTCCCGCAGGTCGAGCAGGTCGACAGCCGCTCCTCCACGGCCACCAGCGCCGAGCGCAGCGGTGCCAGCGCGCCCTCGCGCTTCTTGACGAGGTGCAGCACCGCGCGCCGCGCCGAGCGCGGGCCGAAACCGGGGAGGCGCGCCAGCGCGTTGGTCAGCGCCTCGATCTCGGGGGATGCCATGCGGAACAGATAGGGGGTTGCGTCGCGCCGCGCCAGCGTGTCGAGAGCTGGCGCCATGCGGATCATCTTCATGGGAACCCCCGAGTTCGCGGTGCCGACGCTCGACTCGCTGGTGGCCGCGGGGCACGAGGTCGTCGCGGTCTATAGTCAGCCGCCGCGGCCGGGCGGGCGGCGCGGGCGCGAGCTGGTGCCCTCCCCGGTGCAGCGGCGCGGCGAGGCGCTCGGGCTGGCGGTGCGCACGCCGGTGACGCTGCGCGACGCGGGCGCGCAGGCCGCGTTCGCGGCGCTCGGCGCGGACGTCGCGGTGGTCGCCGCCTACGGCCTGATCCTGCCGCGCGCGGTGCTGGAGGCGCCGCGGCTGGGCTGCCTCAACGTCCACGGCTCGCTGCTGCCGCGCTGGCGCGGCGCCGCGCCCGTGCAGCGCGCGATCCTCGCCGGCGACGCCGAGACCGGGGTCGGCATCATGCAGATGGAAGCGGGGCTCGACACCGGCCCGGTGCGACGGGAGGGTCGGACCGCCTGCGCCGGCAAGAGCGCGGGCGCGCTCACCGCCGAGCTCGCCGCGATGGGCGCGCGGCTGATGGTGGAGGTGCTCGCCGATCCCGACCGTCACCCGCCGCGACCGCAGCCCGAGGAGGGCGTCACCTACGCCGCCAAGATCAGCAAGGAGGAGGCGCGGCTCGACTTCACCGCCACCGCCGCGCAGGTCGAGCGCCAAGTGCTCGCCTTCGACCCCGCGCCAGGCGCGTTCCTCGAACATGCCGGCGAGCGGATCAAGGTGCGCGCCGCGCGCGCCGAGCATGGTGCGGGGCCGCCGGGCGCGGTACTCGACGACTCGCTGCTGGTGGCGTGCGGCGCCGGCGCGATCCGGCTGCTCCGGGTGCAGCGCGCCGGGCGCGGCGAGATGGAGGCGGGCGAGCTGCTGCGCGGCTTCGCGCTGCCGCCGGGCACGATGCTGTGACTCGGGTCCCGCCGCCGCGGGGCGCGCCGCGGTGACCCGCTTCGCGCTCACGGTCGAGTTCGACGGGCGGCCGTTCATGGGTTGGCAGCGCCAGGCGCACGGGCCGAGCGTGCAGCAGGCGATCGAGGAGGCGGCGCACGCGGTCACCGGCGAGACCGTCGCGGTCCACGCCGCCGGCCGCACCGACGCGGGGGTTCACGCCACCGCGATGCGCGCGCACCTCGATGTCGCCAAGCCGCTCACCGCCTTCCGCCTCGGCGAGGCGCTCAACGCGCGCCTGCGCCCCGCGCCGGTGGCGATCATCGCGTGCGAGGTCGTCGCGGACGACTGGCACGCGCGCTTCTCCTGCCTTGGGCGCTCCTACACCTATCGCATCGTCAACCGCCGCGCTCCCCTGACCGTGGAGCGCGGGCTGGCGTGGCATGTCGCGCAGCCGCTCGACGTCGCGGCGATGCACGCGGCGGCGCAGCTCCTGGTCGGGCGACACGACTTCACCACCTTCCGCTCGGCCCATTGCCAGTCCGCCAGCCCGGTGAAGACGATCGACTCGATCGCGGTGCGGCGCGACGGCGACCGGCTCGCGGTGGACGTCGCGGCGCGGTCGTTCCTCCACCATCAGGTGCGCTCGATGGTGGGCTGCCTCGCGCTCGTCGGGCTCGGGCGCTGGGACGCGGACGACCTCGCCGACGCGCTGCGCGCCGCCGATCGCGCGCGGCTCGGGCTCAACGCGCCGCCGGACGGCCTGTACTTCGTCGGGGCGCGCTACCCGGCGGCAGGATAGTTCACACGAGGACGCGGCGACGCGAAGGGCGGCGAAGTCGGTCAGGCTCCCTCGCCTGCGTCGGGGGTGCCATCCGAAAGGCGCCAGACGAGTCGATCACGCGGAGGCGCGGAGGCGCGGAGCGCTCCAGGGTCTGATCCACCTCTATCGATCCGTGCTCAGGCGAACGCCGGAGCCCAGAGCCGCAGGCGTGACGCTCGTGGCTCTGTGAGCTCATACGCCCGCAGGAGCACCCCGCCGTTTCACATCAGGTGGATCAGCCTCTCACGCTTTGTCCCCGGACATCGAGTGGCGGAAGCCTCTGACAGACTTCCGTGCGCTGGCCGAAGAGCGCGTCGAGGAGTGGCCCGTCGGGTCCTCGCGTCCTCGCGCGAACGATCCTCTCACGACCGCCGACCGCGACAGGCAACCTATACGACGCCGGCACCCTCTCTGCGCCTCCGCGCCTCCGCGTGAACCATCACGCCCCGGCGAGAGGGAAGGCCGTCACCCGGCGCGCGACAGCCTCGCCGCCAGCTCGACATGCGTCGACCAGCGGAACTGCCCCACCGGCTGCACCCAGTCGAGCCGGTAGCCGGCCTCCACCATCTCCTTAGCATCACGCGCGAAGCTGCTGGGATTGCACGATATGTAAGCGATCACTGGCACCTTGCTGGCGGCCAGCTGCGCGGCCTGCTCGCGCGCGCCGGCGCGCGGCGGGTCGAGCACCACCGCGTCGAACCGGTCGAGCTCGGCCGCGGTGAGCGGGCGGCGGTACAGGTCGCGATGCTCGGTGAACACCGGCCGCCCCGCCCTTCCCGCTGCCGCCTTGAGCGCGAGCAGCGCGTCGCGCCCGCCCTCGGCGGCGTAGACCCGCCCCGGCATCGCCAGCGCGAAGGTGCCGAGCCCGGCGAACAGGTCGGCGACGGTGCCCGGTGCGCCGACCGCCTCGCGCGCCGCCGCGACCAGCGCCGCCTCGCCCTCGCGCGTCGCCTGGAGGAAGGCGCCGGGGGGCAGCGGCACCGCGACGCCGCCGAGCGTCACCGTGGCCGGCTCGGGCTCCCAGCGCGTCTCGGCGCCGAGTCCGTCGTCGAACGCCACGCGCGCCACGCCGTGCGCCTGGGCGAAGGCGGTGATCGAGTCGTGGTGCTGCAATCCCTCGGGCGCGACACCGGTGACGAGCACGTCGGGTCCCTGATCGGCGAGCGCGAGATGGACGTCGAGCCGGCGCCGCGCCCTGAACGAGGCGAGCAGCCGCTTGAGCGGTCTGACCAGCGCGAACAGCTCGGGCGCGAGCACGTGGCATTCCTGCAGGTCGACGAGCTGGTGGCTCTTCTCCGCGCTGAAGCCGAGCCGCCCCGCCGGCTCGAAGTGGAGCGTCGCGCGGCGCCGCGTGCGCGGCGGCGACAGCAGCGGCGCGCGGATCGGCGCGGCGAGCCCCTGTGCCGCCAGCGCCGACCCGATCCGCTCGGTGATGAAGCCGGCCCAGGCCGGATCGTCGAGATGCTGGAGCTGGCACCCCCCGCACGCCGGAAAGTGGCGGCACGGCGGCACCTGATGGTGCGGGCCGGGCAGCACGCGGCCGTCGTCGGCGAGCGTGTCGCCGGGCGCGGCGAAGGCGGCGTAGCGGCCGTCCGCGGTGACGCCGTCGCCGCCGCCGGCGACCTTGACGATCAGGCTCACGCGCGAGTCTCCCGGATCACCGCGGCGAGCGCCGGCGCCAGCGCCTCGGCGAGGTCGTCGGCCAGGAAGGCCGCGCCGAGCCGCCGCGCCGCGGCGGCGTGGAGCCACACCCCGGCACCGGCCGCGTCGAGCGGGTCGCCGCCGCCCGCGAGTCGCGCCGCGATGGCGCCGGCGAGCACGTCGCCGCTGCCCGCGGTGGAGAGCCAGCTGCTCGCCTCGCCCGCGAGCAGCGCGCGACCGTCGGGCGCGGCGATCACCGTGTCGGGCCCCTTGTAGACGACGACCGCGCCGGCGCGCTCGGCCGCGGCGCGCGCGGCGACGAGCTTCGACCCGCCGGTCGCCCCGAACAGCGCGCGGAACTCGCCCGCGTGCGGCGTGAGCACGATCGTGCCGCCGCGCGCACGCAGCCGCTCGGGGGTGACGAGGTGGAGCGCGTCGCCGTCGATCAGCAGCGCGCGGTCGCTCGCCAGTGTGCGCTCGAGCAGGTCGCGCGCGTGATCGTCGCGGCCGAGCCCGGGGCCGACCACGAGCGCGCCGATCCGCGCGTCGGCGAGCGGATCGTCGCGCTCGTGCGAGCGGCGCACCAGCGCGTGCGGCGGCTGCGGGATGGTCGCGCCGAGCAGCGTCACATAGCCCGCGCCCGCGCGCATCGCGGCGCGCGCGGCGAGCTCGCCCGCTCCCGCCATCCGGCCCTTCACCACCGCGACCATCCCGCGGCTGAACTTGTGGCTGTCGACCGGGGGCGCGGCGAGGGCCGGCGCCGCCAGCGCGCGCGCGTCTCCGCTCAGCCCGAGGTCGAGCGGCAGCACGCGCACCGCGCCGCAGCGCGCCGCGGCGGGCTGGAGCAGATGCGCCGGCTTGGCCGCGCCGAGCGCGAGCGTGACATGGTAGCGCGGCACCGCGCCGAGCAGCGCGCCGTCGTCGCTGGCGACGCCGCTGGGCAGGTCGACCGCGATCGCCAGCGCCGCGCCGGCGACGAGCCGCGCCAGCGCCGCCGCCTCGCCGGCCGCGAGCCCGCGGCTGAGCCCGGTGCCGTAGAGCGAGTCGACCAGCACGGGCGCGGGCTCGGCCGCGGCGAGCGGCTCGACCGCCGCGCCCCAGGCGTCGCGCGCGGCGATCGCGGCGGCGCCGCGCGGTTCGGCCGCGGCGGCGACGCGGACGGTGCGGCCGAGCGCGCGCAGTCGCGCCGCGGCGAGATAGCCGTCGCCGCCGTTGTTGCCCGGGCCGCAGACCACCAGCACCGCGTGCGGCCCAGCGAGGCGGTGGACCGAGTCGCCGACCGCGCGGCCGGCGCGCTGCATCAGCGACCCGATGCTGGTCCCCGCGGCGATCGCCGCCTCCTCGGCGGCGCGCATCGCCGCGGCGTCGAGCACGATCGTGCCGTCGAGCGGCGTCATGGCGTCCATTTCCTCATGTCACGGCGCGGGCGCGGTCGGCGCGGGCGCGAGCGGCACGTCAGAGCCGCATGGCGACGCGCGTGTCAATGCGGGGTGATGCTGCGGACCGATAATGCGGGTTATGCGGGCGCTTAGCGGGCGTCGCCGCGACTGGCTTCGATCACCCGTCGATGGCGTCGGACAGTCGCAGGAGGCAAGCCGCGCCTTTTACACCTTCCGTCATCCCGCGCTTGATCCGGGATCTAGGCTTCCATCGGAGCAACGGCTTCCGACTACGCGCCCGCATGGATCCCGGACCAAGTCCGGGATGACGGAAGGAAGTGACGCGGCTGGCTTCCTGAGCCGGGTGACGGCACCTCCGCCCCTTTGCCCCTCAGGGCCGTGACACTGACGGTGGCGGCGCAGTCGGCGCAGGGCGCTCCCCTCAGATGTCCGCGAACACGTGGCGCTCGGCCCTGGCACCCGGGTGAGTCACCGCGCCCTGGTACGCCGGCCCGACCGTGCGCGCGTAGCGCCACAGCGCGCCGGCGCCATAAGCGTTCTCGCGCGCCTGCCAGCGCGCGCCGCGTTCCGCCAGCACCGCGTCGTCGACGAGCAGGTCGATCGTCCCCGCCTCGGCGTCGATGCGGATCGGATCGCCGTCCTCCACCAGCGCGATCGGGCCACCCTCGGCCGCCTCGGGGCCGACATGGCCGATGCAGAAGCCGCGCGTGCCGCCCGAGAAGCGACCGTCGGTGATCAGCGCCACCTTCTCGCCCATGCCGAGGCCGTAGAGCGCCGCGGTGGTCGACAGCATCTCGCGCATGCCGGGGCCACCCTTGGGCCCCTCGTAGCGGATCACGACCACCTCGCCCTCCGCGATCGCGCGCGCCTCGACCGCGGCGAAGGCGTCCTCCTCGCAGTCGAAGCAGCGCGCCGGCCCCTCGAACTGCAGCCGGTGCATCCCCGCGACCTTGACGATCGCGCCGTCGGGCGCGAGCGAGCCGCGCAGGCCGACCACGCCGCCGGTCGGCGTGATCGGGGTGCGGACGTCGTAGATCACCTTCTGCTCGGGGTTCCACGTCACCTGATCGATGTTCTCGCCGAGCGTGCGCCCGGTCACCGTCAGGCAGTCGCCGTCGAGCAGCCCGCCCGCGAGCATCGTCTTCATCAGCATGTAGACGCCGCCCGCCTCGTACATGTCCTTGGCGACATACTTTCCGCCAGGCTTAAGGTCCGCGATGTAAGGTGTTGTTTTGAAAGCCTCAGCAACGTCGAACAGGTCGAAGTCGATGCCCGCCTCGTTCGCCATGGCCGGGAGGTGAAGCGCGGCGTTGGTCGAGCCGCCGGTCGCCGCCACGACGCGCGCGGCGTTGACGAAGGCGGCGCGGGTGCAGATGTCGCGCGGGCGCAGCTGGCGGGCCACCAGCTCCATCACCTGCGCCCCCGCGGCGACCGCGATCTGCTCGCGCGTGGTATAGGGCGCGGGCACCATGTTGCTGTTGGGCAGGCTGAGCCCGATCGCCTCGCCGACACAGGCCATCGTGTTGGCGGTGAACTGACCGCCGCACGCGCCATGGCCCGGGCAGGCGACCTTCTCGAGCTCGTGCACCTCGGACAGCGGGCAGGCGCCCGCGGCGTATTTGCCCACCACCTCGAACACATCGACCACGGTGACGTCGCGGTCGTGGAAGCGACCCGGCAGGATCGAGCCGCCGTAGACGAAGATCGAGGGCACGTTGAGCCGCAGCATCGCCATCATCATGCCGGGCAGCGACTTGTCGCACCCCGCGAAGCCGACCAGCGCGTCGTAGCAATGACCGCGCACGCTGAGCTCGACCGAGTCCGCGATCACCTCGCGGCTGACCAGCGAGGCCTTCATGCCCTGGTGCCCCATCGCGATGCCGTCGGTGACGGTGATGGTGTTGAAGCGGCGCGGCATGCCGCCGCCCTGCTCGACCCCGCGCCGCGCCGCATCGGCCTGGGCGTCGAGCGTGGTGTTGCAGGGGGCGCTGTCGTTGCCGGCCGAGGCGAGCGCCACGAAGGGGCGCGCGATCTCCTCCTCGCCGAGGCCCATGGCATAGTAATAGCTGCGGTGCGGCGCGCGCTCGGGGCCGACCGACACGTGGCGGCTCGGCAGGCGGGACTTGTCGAAGGTCTGGGTCATGTCGCGCACGCCTATGTCGCGGGAGGGGGCGTTCGCGCAAGTATGTTGTGGCGGAGAGGGTGATCGGACGGTCGGTCACGCAAGGAGCGTGTGCACGGGCGTCTCTCTGCGCCCGTCATCCCCGCGGAGGCGGAATCCAGACACTCGGGGTGGCGCTGACGAGGAAACGCTGCGAGGCGAGGAGCCTGATCGACGGGATGTCTGAGAGCATTGGAGGGAACCACGAGCATCGCTCAGCCCCCGCCGCGGCACGCCGCCGACTGGCGCCCATCCTCACCCCAGATCGGCGAGCGCCTTCTCGACATTGTCCATCGTGAACGGCTTGGCCAGCCGCGGCCGCTCGCGATGCGCGGGCGCGATCTCGTCCCCGCCGCCGCCGGTGGCGAAGACGAACGGGATGTCGCGCTCGGCCAGCGCGTCGGCGATGGCGAAGCTCTTCTCGCCGCCGCGCAGGTTGACGTCGAGGATCGCGGCGTCGAAGCCGCCGGCCTCCACCAGCGGCAGCGCCGCCTCCACGCTGTCGGCGGTGCCGGCATGGCCCTTGTCGAGCGCGTCGAGGAAGTCCTCGAGCATCATCGCGATGAGGGGTTCGTCTTCGACCAGGAGCACGCGCATCGTCATGCCGCGTGCCATAGCGTGCTCGCGCGCGCGTGCAACAGCGCGTTGGCCCCGTTATGATCCGCCGCGGGCCTCCTGCGCCACCAGCACGTCGCGCGTCGCCTCGGCGAGCTGCTGGACCGAGAAGGGCTTGGGCAGGAAGGCCACGTTGTCGAGGTCGATCGAGCGGCGCAGCTGCTCCTCGGCATAGCCCGACATGAACAGGATCGGGATGTTGGCGTGGACCTGGCGCAGCTGGCGCGCCAGCGTCGGCCCGTCCATCACCGGCATCATCACGTCCGAGATCACCAGCGTCGGCCGGTCGACCCCCTGCATCAGCTCCAGCGCGGCCTCGCCGTTCTCGGCGGCGAGCACCGTATAGCCCTGGCGCGCCAGCGCGCGCTCGGCCACGGCGCGGACCATGTCCTCGTCCTCGACCAGCAGGATCGTGCCGCTGCCCCACAGGTCGCCCGAGCGCTGCCGCGAGGTCGGCTTGCTCGCCGCGGGGGCCGCGCCCGCCTCGGCGGCGCCCGCGGCATAGACCGGCAGGTAGATGGTGAAGGTGGCGCCCTGCCCCGGCTTGGAGTCGGCGAAGATGAAGCCGCCCGACTGTTTCACGATGCCGTAGACGGTCGACAGCCCCAGCCCGGTGCCCTTGCCGACGTCCTTGGTGGTGAAGAAGGGCTCGAAGATCTTGGGCAGCACCTCGGGCGGGATGCCCGTGCCGGTGTCGGACACGTCGAGCGCGGTATAGTCGCCGATCGGCACGATGTCGCTGCCGCGGCGGCGGATCTCGGCGATCGGGACGGAGCGCGTCTGGATCGTCAGCTTGCCGCCGCTACCCTTGCTCAGCATCGCGTCGCGCGCGTTGACCGCCAGGTTGACCACCACCTGCTCGAGCTGGCCGGGGTCGGCGCGCACCGGCCCCAGGTCGCGGCCGTGCTTGACCTCCAGCGTCACCGTCTCGCCCATCAGCCGGCGCAGCAGGTTGGACACCTCCGAGACGACGTCGGGCAGCTGCAGCACCTGCGGGCGCAGGGTCTGCTGGCGCGAGAAGGCGAGCAGCTGACGCGTCAGGCTGGCGGCGCGGTTCGAGTTGGCGCGGATCTGCTGGATGTCGTCATAGTCGCTGTCACCGGGCGAGTGACGCATCAGCATGAGGTCGCAATGGCCGATGATCGCGGTGAGGATGTTGTTGAAATCATGCGCGACGCCGCCGGCGAGCTGGCCCACCGCCTGCATCTTGGTGGCCTGTGCCACCTCGCGCTTGAGCCGGTTCTCCTCGCCATTGTCCTTGAGGCTGAGCAGCACCGCGGCGTCGCCCAGCCCGCGCGCGGCGGCGATCGAGAGCGCGACCGGCTCGTCGGGATGGTCCTTGAGGCGCACCGCCAGGTCCATCGGGCGCCCGCCGCCGCTGGCGCGGCGGATCGCGTCGGCCACCGCGGCCTTGTCCTCGCGCACCACCAGGTCGCCCGGGTAGGTCGGGGTCGCGCCGGGCTCGACGCTGGCGGCGCGCGCGAAGGCGCGGTTCATCTGGGTGAACCGCCCCTCGCGATCGACCAGCGCGACGCCGAACGGCATCAGCATCAGCAGACCCTCGAGGTCCTCCGCCGCGCCGCCCCCGGCGATGTTGCTGTCGGCGTCGACCATGGCCACCAGGATCGGCGCGTCGCTGTCCTCGCCGAGCGGGATCTGGAGCAGCCGCATCGGCGTCGCGCTCGCCCCCTCGGCGAGGAAGCGGACGGTGCCGCCCGGGTCCTCGCTGAGGAAGCGCGCGAGGTCCTCGTCGACGATCGTGCCGTCGGCCGTGCCGGTCGCGCGCGTGCGCAGCACCGCGTTGGCGGAGAGGACATGGCCGTTGGCGGTGATCAGCGCCGCCATCACCCCGGCCGCGCCGAGCTGGTGGCCGAGCCCGCCGTCGATCGATTCGAGCAGCCGCGCCACCTGTCCGGTGGGCGCGGCGGCGCCGAGGAAGCGCCAGATCAGGAAATCCTGCTGCTGCCCGGTGCGCGCGATCACCGCGTCGATCGCGCCCGCGGCACCGCGCAGCCCCGCGCGCGCGCTGCCGTCACGCCACGCCGCGCGCCCCGCCACCGCGAGCTGCCCGGCGCCGTCGCCGACCAGCGGCAGCGCGGGCGGCGTGGGGAAGCCGCCGAACAGCTGCTCGTAGCGGTCGTTGGCGCAGACCAGTTTGCCGCCGCGATCGGTGATCGCGACCGCGTCGTCGCTCGACTCGGCGAGCGAGCGGACCAGCTCCCAGTCGTGCTCCACCGCGGGCCCGGCCACCTCGGGCGCGCGCAGCCGCATCGCCGCGACCGCGACGCCGACGAGCACCAACGCGGCGGCGACGAAGCCGCACGCCACCGCCATGTCGCCGATCAGCCACAGCACCAGCGCCGCGGCCACCGCGCCGGCGAGGAGCGCGATGCCGAGCGCGCCGCGCTGGCCGCGCCACCAGCCGCGCGAGTCGAGCGAGGCGAGCGGGATCATCGCGCCGCGCTCACCAGATCGTCACGCGCGCGTCGGGCGCGAGGTACAGCTTCTGCCCCGGGGTCGCGCCGAACGCTTGGTACCAGGGCGCCATGTTGCGGACGATCCAGGCGCGCTGCTCGGACGGCGCGTGCGGGTCGGTGAGCAGCCGCTGCGCCAGATTGGCCTCGCGATAGGTGCGGCGCCATACCTGCGCCCAGCCGAGATAGAAGCGCTGGTCGCCGCTGAAGCCGTCCAGCACCGGCGCGGGCCTGCCATCGAGCGAGGCGAGATAGGCGTCATGCGCGGCGGCGAGGCCGGCGAGGTCGGCGGAGTTCTCGCCGAGCGTGAGCGCGCCCTTCACGTGGCGGCCGGGGAGCGGCTCATAGGCGTCATACTGCGCCACCAACCGGTCGCTCAGCGCCTTGAACCGCTGCACGTCGGGGTCGGTCCACCATTGCGTCAGCCGGCCGCCGGCGTCGTACTTCGCACCCTGGTCGTCGAAATGATGGCTCATCTCGTGGCCGATCACCGCGCCGATCCCGCCGTAGTTCACCGCCGGGTCGGCGGCGGGGTCGAAGAAGGGCGGCTGTAGGATCGCGGCGGGGAAGGTGATCGCGACCAGCCCGAAATTGGCCTGGGCGTTGACCGTCATCGGCGCCATGCCCCATTCCCAGCGCCGGATCGGCGTACCGAGCTTGGCGCGATCGTCGTCGTGGCGCCACTGGTTGGCGCGCAGCGCGTTGCCGAAGGCGTCGCCGGCGCGCACCTGCAACCCCGAATAATCGTGCCAGCGCTCGGGATAGCCGATCCGCGGGGTGAAAGCGGCGAGCTTGGCATGCGCCTTGACCTTGGTCTCGGGGGCCATCCAGGCGAGCGAGTCGATGCGGCGGTTCATCGCGGCGATGATGTTGCGCACCATCGCGTCGGCCGCGGCCTTGGTCGCCGGCGGGAAGTAGCGCGCGACATAGACCTTGCTGACCTCGTCGGTGAGCGCGGTGCTGGTGAAGGCGACCGCGCGCTTCCAGCGCTCCTGCTGCTGCGGCGTGCCGTTGAGCACCGTGCCCTGGAAGGCGAAGCTCTCTTGGTCGATCGCGCGCGGCAGCACGTCGGCATAGGTGTCGAGGCTGCGCACCAGCAGCTGGTCCCGCAGCACCGCTACCGGGGTCGCGGCGAGCAGCCGGGCGATGCCGGTGATCGCGCTCGGCTGCGCGACGATCAGCGTGTCGGTCGCGGCGCGGTCGGCCTTGAGGAAGCCGGCGACGTCGAACCCGGGCGCGGCGCGCTGCACGTCGGCGAGCGCCATCTTGTTGTAGGTCTTGTCGGCGTCGCGGCTGTCGACGCGGGTCCAGTGCGCGCGCGCGACCTCGGTCTCGAACGCGACCAGCGCCGCGGCGCGCGGCTCGGCGTCGGGCTCGCCCGCGAGCGTCAGCAGCCTGGCGCAATGCGCCTGATAGGCCGCCTTCGCCTCGATCAGCCTGGCGTCGTCGCTGAGATAATAGTCGCGGTCGGGCATCCCCAGCCCGGACTGGACCAGGGTGACGGCGTAGACGTCGGGCCGCTTGTCATCCTGCCCGACCGCGACGCCGATCGGCGTATCGACTCCGGCGCGGTCCGCCTCGGCGAGCAGCGCGGGATAGGTGGATCGGTCGACCGCTTTGATCCGCGCCAGCCAGGGTTGGATCGGCGCGAGCCCGGCCTGCTCGATCGCGTCGGTGTCGAGATAGGCGGCATAGGCGCGCCCGATCGCCGAGTTCGGGTCGCGCCGCGCCTGCTCGAGGATGCCGCGGGTGCGCTCGCGCGACAGGTCCTGCAGCACGTTGAACGCGCCATAGTTCGACTCGTCGGCGGGGATGGCGGTGGCCTTGGCCCAGGCGCCGTTGGCGAAGGCGTAGAAATCGTCGCCGGGCGCGACCGAGCGGTCCATGCCCGCGCTGTCGAAGCCGAAGCTGCCGTAGCGCGGTGCGTGCGCGGTCGGCGTGGGGGACGTCGTCGCGCCGTCAGGGCTCGGAGGCACCGCCTGGGCGAGCAGCGCGGCGGGGAGGAGAGCGAGCAGCGACGTCGCGGCCGCGGCGGTCAAACGCATGTACGTGGCACCCTCTCGTCTGTCGCAGATGGGATGCGCGCTCTCTTAACCACGCGGGGGGCGCGGCGCCAGCGTCGCGAGCGGGCTCAATGGCAGCCGCCTTGGCGCGGCGGGTCGCGGCGATGCCGCCACTTGCGCGCGATCCACAGCCGCCAGCCGAGCGCGGCCAGCGCGTAGCCGAGCGCGGCGGCCACCGCGGTGAGCACCAGCAGGCCGAGCACCAGCGGCGGCCCCGCATCCCACAGCCATTGCAGCCAGCCGGTCGCCGCCTCCGCCACCGGCTGCGCCACCGCGGGCGCGTTGGAGCGCAGCAGCCACGCCCCGATCTGATAGGCGGCGAACAGGATGAAGGGCGTGGTGAAGGGGTTGGTGATGAAGGTCACCAGCGCCGCGACGGGGACGTTGGCGCGGAACGGCAGCGCGATCAGCGCCGCGATCGCGATCTGCGCCACGGGGAAGAGGATCCCCGCCACCATGCCCAGCGCCACCCCGCGCGGCACCGAGCGGCGCGTGAAGCGCCACAGCTCGGGCGCGAGCACGCGATGCGCCACCGGGCGGAGCAGCCGGCTCCGCTCCATCGACTCGCGCGTCGGCAGGTTGCGGCGGCTCCACGCCGCGATCCGGTCCCACGCGGTCATCGGTCGCGTCGGCACTCAGCTATGCTCACGCAGCACGCGCCCCGCCTCGCGCTTCCACTCGCGCTCCTTGATATGCTCGCGCTTGTCGTGCGCCTTGCGGCCCTTGGCGAGCGCAAGCTCGACCTTGGCGCGGCCCTTGCCGTTGAAATAGACGGTCAGCGGCACGAGCGTCATGCCGTCGCGCGCCACCGCGCCGTGCAGCTTGTTGATCTCGCGCTCGTGGAGCAGCAGCTTGCGCGGGCGCTTGGGCTCGTGGTTGAAGCGGTTGCCGTGGCTGAACTCGGGGATGTTCGAGTTGACCAGCCAGACCTCGTCGCCCTTCACCTCGGCGTAGCTCTCCGCGATCGATCCCTCGCCGAAGCGCAGGCTCTTCACCTCGGTGCCGCTGAGGACGATCCCCGCCTCATAGGTGGTGTCGATCGCATAATCGAAACGCGCGCGGCGGTTCTCGGCGACGATCTTCTTCTTGTCGAAGGTGGCGGGCTTGGGACGCGACATGCGCGCGATGTAGGCGCAGCCGCGCGCCAGGGCAAAGGGGACGTGCAGGCTGGTCGAAACGGGGTGGGACGATCACCTGAGCCGCGAGATTTTCCGGCCGCGTCCCGTCGTCATCGCGCGACGGCGTCCGTTCCCCTTCGTACGTCATCGCCTCATTGATACGTCATCCCCGCGCGGGCGGGGATCCAGACGCGCGGACCGTTCCGCTCCATCGCTGACGTCGGCGTTTCTGGATCCCCGCCTTCGCGGGGATGACGGAAGAGGGACGCGGGATGGCGTAAGAGGGGCGCGGGGATGACGTAAGAGGGGCGCGGGCGACGAGAGAGGACGCCTCCCCTCGCGTCTCACAACCCCGCGTGGGACAGTGCCGCGTCGACCGCCGCCCGGCTCGCCTCGCCCGGCCAGATCATCGGCAGCCGCAGTCCGGCGGGGAAGCCCGGCCGCACCCGAGTCATCGCATATTTCACCGGGCCGGGCGAGGCGTCGCTGAACAGCGCGGCGTGGAGCGGGAAGAGCCGGTCGTGCAGCGTCAGCGCGCGCGCCATGTCCTTCTCCGCACAGGCACGCTGGAAGTCGGCGCTGAGCCGCGGCGCGACGTTGGCGGTGACCGAGATACACCCCACCCCGCCGGTCGCGTTATAGGCGAGCGCGAGATCGTCGTTGCCCGAGAGCTGGCAGAAGTCCGCCCCCAGCGCGGCGCGGTGCAGCGACACGCGCTGGAGCACGCCCGACGCGTCCTTCACCGCGACGAACACCCGCGGGAACGCGGCGACGATCCGGGCGAGCGTCTCGGGCAGGATATCGGTCACGGTGCGCGCGGGCACGTTGTACAGCACGATCGGCAGCGGCGTGTCCTGCGCCAGCGCCTCGAAGTGGCGGAAGATGCCCTCCTGCGACGGACGGTTGTAATAAGGGGGAACCATCAGCGCGGCGTCGGCGCCGGCCTCCCGCGCGGCGCGCAGGTTGGCGGCGGCGACGCGGGTGTCGTTCGAGCCCGCGCCCGCGATCACGGGGACGCGCCCGCGCGCCTGGTCGACGCAGACCCGCACGATCGCGAACTGCTCCTGCTGGGTCAGCGTCGCGGCCTCGCCGGTGGTGCCGCACGGGACGAGCGCCGACGAGCCCTCGGCGACCTGCCACTCGATCAGCTCGCGATAGGCGCGCTCGTCGAACGCGCCGGCCGGGTCGAACGGGGTCACCAAAGCGGGGATGGAACCGGAGAACATGAGGTGAATTTGCTCCTGCGACCGATTTGGGGGCGCCGTTCAGCGCAGATACGGCTAGGGTCGCTAGTCTGTCCACCGGTCGCGTCGGTCAGAGAGTGAAGGCAGGTTCGTTGATCTTCGTCGTAGCAGCAGCAGGCGCCGCGGTCCTCGCGGCGGGACAATATGGTAGCGTCTCGGTGCCGCAGGGTGCACCGGCCCCGGCACCCGGCCCGGCCGCACCCCTCCCCGGCATGGCGCAGCCGCTGGCGCAGTGGAAGGTGCTCCAGCAGACCGACGCGCTGCCGTTCGACAGCTATGTCAGCTTCCTCACCGCACACCCCGGCTGGCCCGGCGAGGCGGCGATGCGCCGGGCGGTGGAGCGCAAGGCGTCCGACCCGAACGTCGCGCCCGCGGGCGTGGCGGCCTATTGCCGCCGCTGGGCGCCGCTGACCGCCGCCGGCTGGGTCGCCTGCGCGCGCGCCTATATGGCGGGCGGCGCGAGCGCCCAGGCGCAGGAGGCGGCGCGCACCGCGTGGCGGCTCGGCTCGCTCTCGGCGCAGGACGAGGCGGCGGTGCTCGGCCAGTTCGGCGCGGCGCTCACCTCCTCCGACCACGACCGCCGCTTCGACGCGCTGCTGTGGCAGGGCAACGTCTCGGCCGCCGCGCGCGTGCTGCCCTACACCAGCGCGGCGGCGCGACCGCTGTTCACCGCGCGGCTCGCCTTCCGCAGCGACTCGCCCGAGGCCTCGTCGCTGGCCGCGGGCGGCGACTCGATCGGCGCGCGCGACCCGGGTTACATCGCGGACAAGGCGACGTGGCTGCGCGACGCGGGCGCTTCGCCCAGCGCGCGCTCCTGGCTGGCGCGGAGCCGCAGCGGCATGGCGCTCCCGGGCAACGTCGAGAAATTCTACGAGGTGCTGCTGGTCAACGCGCGCGCCGCGGCGGCCGACAACCAGTGGCAGACCGCCTATGACATCGCGCGCCAGATCGACGACGCCTACCCGCCGGGCACCGACGTCTCGACCAAGGGCTATGGCGAGCGCGACGATTACACCTCGCTGGCGTGGCTCGCCGGCCAGGCCGCGACCCGGCTCAACCGCGCCGCGGACGCGCGCGCGATGTTCGAGCGCTACGGTCGCGCCAGCCAGGCGCCGCAGACGCGCGCCAAGGGCTTCTACTGGGCGGCACGCGCCGCCGAGAAGGCGCGGCAGCCCGACACCGAGGCGCTGTTCGAGCGGGCCGCGGGCTACCGCGACCAATATCACGGCCAGCTGGCGATCGAGCATCTCGGGCGCCGCCTCACCGCCCCGCCCGCGCCGCCCACGCCCGCGATCGACCCGGCCGCGCGCCAGGCCTTCTACGCGCGCGAGATCGTCCGCGCCGCGCAGTTCCTCGGCCAGACCGGGCAGTATCAGGACCAGACCGCGTTCGTGAAGCAGATCGCGGCGGTCGCGAAGGGCGACACCGACCATTATCTCGCCGACGAGCTGTCGCGCCAGCTACGCCGCCCCGATCTCGGCGTGCTGGTCGGGCGCAGCGCGATGCAGAACGGGCTGACCGAATATAGCGCCAACGGCTTCCCCACCGTGGCGGTGCCGGGCGGCTACGAGGACCAGTGGACGATGATCCACGCGGTGGCGCGGCAGGAGAGCCAGTTCGACCGCACCGCGCGCAGCCCCGTCGGCGCATCCGGGCTGATGCAGCTGATGCCCGCCACCGCGCGCGAGCAGGCGGGCAAGCTCGGCCTGTCCTACGACGCCGGGCGGCTGGTCACCGACACGGGCTATAACATCCAGCTCGGCTCCAGCTATTTCCAGCGCATCTTCGGGCTGTACGGCAGCTACCCGCTGGCGATCGCGGCCTATAACGCGGGACCGGGCAACGTGAACAAATGGCTTCGCGCCAACGGCGACCCGCGCACCGGCGGGGTCGACATGGTCGACTGGGTCGAGGCGATCCCGTACTCGGAGACGCGCAACTACGTGCAGCGCGTGCTCGAGAACGCGGTGGTGTACGACCTGATGAACCCGCCGCGGGCGCGCAGCCGCGGGCCCAACAACCTGAGCTGGTACCTGGGGCGCAGCCGCGGCGGCTGAGGTGCCACCCGACCCGCCGGCGGCGGGTCGGACGGGGCGCGCCGATCACTTGCGCGCGGCGGCGCTCTTATCGCGGGTGGCGGCGAACTCGCTGCCCGCGCTCCAGCTCGGCCAGACGCCGGGCCGCGCCAGCCGCGACCCGACCGCGTGGAAGAGGTCGACGTCCATCGCCGCGCCGCGCAAGTCCCAGCGCGCATCCCAGCTGTCGCAGGTCTTGTGGTAGCAGGCCATATACTCGTCGAGCCACGTCTGCCCGGCGGTCCGACCGCCCTGCGCCAGGTCGGGCGCGCCGCCCAGCGCCATCAGCAGCAGCGCGGGCACGCCGCGCCGCACCGTGGAGAAATGGTCGGCACGATAGAACAGGCCGCGCTCGCTGAACGTCTCGGGCGTGATCGTCCGCCCCTGCGCGCGCGCCGCCGCGGCCAGCAGCGGGTCGAGCGTCGACTGGCCGGGGCCGACCAGCACCACGTCCTTGGCCGGCCCCGCGGTCTGCAGGATGTCGAGCGTCAGGTTGGCCGCGGTGGTGGCGAGCGGCATGGTCGGGTGAGTCGCGTAATATTCGGAGCCGAGCAGCCCGCGCTCCTCGCCGGTCCATAGTGCGAAGACGAGCGAGCGCTCGGGCGCGGGCCCCGCCTTGAACAGTCGCGCCAATTCGACCACCCCGGCGGTGCCGAGCGCGTCGTCGTTGGCGCCGGGGCGGAGCGTGCGCCCGCTCGCGTCGGGCGGCCCGTCGCCATAGGCGTCCCAGTGCGCCGCGAACATCACCGACTCGCCGGGGCGGGTGCGGCCGGGGATCTTGGCGAGCACGTTGGCGCTGGTGATCCGCTCCACCTTCACCGTCGCGGCGGCGGAGAAGCTCCTGCCCATCGCCACCGGGCGGAACGACGACGAGCGTGCCTTCACCCGCAGCGCGGCGAGGTCGAGCCCGGCGGCGGCGAAGAGGCGCTCGGCGGCGTCATGCTCGATCCAGCCCTGCAGCGGCACGCGCGGGTCGTTCGCGCCGCGGACGATGTCGTAATTCTCGCCGTTGGAGGCGTTGACCGTCGACCAGGGGTAGCCCGCGCCGGCGGTGTCGTGGATGATCAGCGCCGCGGCGGCGCCCTGCCGCGCGGCCTCCTCGAACTTGTAGGTCCAGCGCCCGTAATAGGTCATCCGGCGATCGCCGAACCGGCCCTTGGCGTCGTCGCTGGGCTGCGCCTCGAAGTCGGGATCGTTGACGAGGAAGACCAGCGTCTTGCCGCGCAGGTCCATCCCCTTGAAGTCGTCCCATCCGGCCTCGGGCGCGCGCACGCCATAGCCGACGAAGACCAGCGGGGAGTCCTTGATCGCGATGGTCTCGGCGGGGCGCACGCTGGTGACCGCCACTTCCTTGCCCTGCGTCAGCGTCATGTTACCGACGCGCATCGCGGCCGCGGGCGCGACGCGAGTGTGGATCAGCGGCACCCGCTGGAGGTATTGGCCGTCGGGTCCTGCCGGCGCGAGCCCGAGCGCCTTGAAGCGCGCGACGAGCCAGCCGAGCGTCCGCTGCTCGCCCGGGGTCCCCGGCGCGCGGCCGCCGAAGTCGGGCGCAGCGAGGGTGTGCACGTCGGCGGAGAGGCGCTTCGGGTCGGCCTTGGGCGCGGTCTGCGCGTGCGCGGGCGCCGCGACCAGGGCGAGCGCGGCGAGGGAGGCGAGGCGTCGGGTCACGAGATCAGTCCTTCCAGCGCACGTAGACGTGGTTCTCCCGGCGATCGACGTCGATCGAGGGGATCGCGTCGACCAGGTCGGAGAGCCGCTTGTACCCATAGTTGCGCACGTCGAAGCTCGAGCGGTTGGCGGCGCGCTGCCCCAGCGCGGAGAGGCCGACGAAGCCGTCCTTGTCCTGCTTGAGCGACTCATAGGCGTCGTGGAGCAGGTGGAGCAGCTCGGGATCGTCGACCGTGCCGTTCGAGCGCGCGGCCGAGGCGGCGCCGATCGCGGGCGGCACCGACTGGTCGAACGGCACCTCGACGCGCCGCGCGCGCTTGGGCTTGGTCGTCTCGAGCAGCGCGTTGACGTCGATGAAGCGCGTGCAGGCGTTGCGAAAGCCCTCGGGCGTGTTGCTGTTGCCGAAGCCGTAGACGTCCAGCCCGTCCTGCCGGATCCGCGTGGCGAGCGGCATGAAGTCGCTGTCCGACGACATGATCCCGAAGGCGTCGACGCGACCGCGGTGGAGCAGGTCCATCGCGTCGATCGTCATCTTCATGTCGGTGGCGTTCTTGCCCCGCGTGAGGTCGAACTGCTGCTGCGGCTCGATCCCATGTTTGACGGTCATGTCGCGCCAGCCCTTGAGCGCCTCCTTGACCCAATTGCCGTAGACGCGGCGGACGTTGACGCTGCCGAACTCGGCGAGCGCGGTGAGCACCGGGTCGAGCGCGTGCCAGGACGCGTTGTCGGCGTCGATCAGCAGCGCGATGTTGCGGGTGGGGAGGTCGTCGGCGGCCATGGCGCTGCATCGGCGGTGCGGCGACGCAGGTCAACGGTTATGAGGGTCCGACGTCTCGTCCGTCGCGATCGCGCCAACACCTTTTAGAGACGCGTCGGGCCGCGCGCCCCTCCGCGATCAAGCGGCGGCGCGCGACGCGGGACCGACCCGACCTAGCCCGGAACCCGGCTCACTCCCTGTCGCTGCGAGACGCCACGCCGGCGTCGATATCGTCCTGCTTGGTCGCGCGTACCTTGCCGTCGGGATCGTCGACCTGGCCGAGGTCCGCGGCGCTGCCGACCTCGCGCGCCAGCGCCCCGCCGCCGCTGCTCGGCACCGCGGCGCCGCCGGGGATCATGCCCTCGATCACGGGCTTGTCGTCATGGTCGCGCGCGCTCTCGGTGCGCGGGTTCTCGCTCGCCATCGTCACTCTCCTTGCTTCAGGATCAACGGCGTAGCGAGGGGGACCGTTCCTCAGCCGGGGGGATAGGAGACCGCCACGATCTCATAGTCGCGCTCGCCCGCGGGCAGATGGACGCGGCGCAGGTCGCCCACCGCGGCGCCGCGCAGCGCGCGCGCCAGCGGCGCGTTCCAGCCGACGCGGCCCGCCCCGGCATCGGCCTCGTCGTCGCCGACGAGCGTGAGCACGCGCTCGCGGTCGTCCTCGTCGACGATCGTCACGGTGGCGCCGAACCAGACGCGCGCGCGGTCGGGCTGCCGCGCCGGGTCGACCACCTTGGCCGCCTTCATCCGTTTCGACAGCCAGCCGAGCCGCCGGTCGATCTCGCGCAGCCGCTTGCGGCCGTAGATATAGTCGCCGTTCTCGGAGCGGTCGCCGTTGCCCGCGGCCCAGGCGATCGTCTCGACCAGCGCGGGGCGCTCGGTGGCGAAGAGCTGGTCGTACTCGGCGCGCAGCGCGGCATAGCCGGCCGGTGTGATGTAATTGGGGCGGTCCATCCGCGCAGCGCTAGGGCATGCGCGGCGGGAAGGGGAAGAGGGAGAGCGGCGCGACGATGCGGCGAGCACCGCCCCGCGCCGCTCCCCTGCCCTCAGCGGGTCAGCTTCTTGTACGCGAGCCGCGTCGGCCGGTCGGCGGCCTCGCCCATGCGGCGGCGCTTGTCCTCCTCGTAGCTCTCGTAATTGCCCTCGAACCACTCGACGTGGCTGTTGCCCTCGAAGGCGAGGATGTGGGTGCAGAGGCGGTCGAGGAAGAAGCGGTCGTGGCTGATCACCACCGCGCAGCCCGCGAAGGTCTCCAGTGCCTCCTCCAGCGCGCGCAGCGTCTCGACGTCCAGGTCGTTGGTCGGCTCGTCGAGCAGCAGGACGTTGCCGCCTTCCTTGAGCATCTTGGCCATGTGGACGCGGTTGCGCTCACCGCCCGAGAGCTGGCCGACCTTCTTCTGCTGATCGGGCCCGCGGAAGTTGAACGCGCCGACATAGGCGCGGGTGCCCAGCTCCTGCTTGCCGAAGCGGAAGACCTCCAGCTCGTCCGAGATCTCCTGCCAGACATTCTTGTCGGGATCGAGGTCGTCTCGGCTCTGGTCGACATAGCCGAGCTTCACCGTCGAGCCGACCTCGATCGTGCCGGCGTCGGGCTGCTCCTGCCCGGTGATCAGCTTGAACAGGGTCGACTTGCCCGCGCCGTTGGGCCCGATGACGCCGACGATCCCGCCCGGCGGCAGCATGAAGTCGAGGTTCTCGAACAGCAGGCGGTCGCCGTAGGACTTGCTCAGCCCCTTGGCCTCGATCACCTTGCCGCCGAGCCGCTCGGGCAGCTGGATCAGGATCTGCGCCTTGCCGGCGACGCGGTTCTCCTGCTTCGCCATCAGCTCGTCGAAGGCGCGGATACGCGCCTTGCTCTTGGTCTGGCGGGCCTTGGGGGTCTGGCGCATCCAGGCGAGCTCGTCGGCGATCGCCTTCTGCTTGCCCGCCTCCTCGCGCTCCTCCTGCTCGAGCCGCTTGGCCTTCTTCTCGAGATAGCCCGAGTAGTTGCTCTCATAGGTGTAGTAGCGCCCGCGGTCGAGCTCGAGCACCCAGTTGACGACATTGTCGAGGAAGTAGCGGTCGTGGGTGACGAGGATGACGTTGCCCGCATATTCCTTGAGGAAGTTCTCGAGCCACGACACGCTCTCGGCGTCGAGGTGGTTGGTCGGCTCGTCGAGCAGCAGGATGTCGGGCTTCTCGAGCAGCAGCCGGCAGAGCGCGACGCGGCGACGCTCGCCCCCCGACAGCTTGGTGACGTCGGCGTCCCCCGGCGGGCAGCGCAGTGCCTCCATCGCTACCTCGAGCTGGTTGTCGAGCGTCCAGCCGTCGACCGCGTCGATCTTGCCCTGGAGCTCGCCCATCTCCTCCATCAGCGCGTCGAAGTCGGTGTCGTCCTGGGGATCGCCCATCTCGGCCGAGATGGCGTTGAAGCGATCGACCAGGTCCGCGATCGGGCGGACGCCGTCCTTGACGTTGCCGATCACGTCCTTGCTGGGATCGAGCTGCGGCTCCTGCGCGAGATAGCCGACGCGCACGCCCTCGGCGGCCCAGGCCTCGCCGGTGAAGTCCGGGTCCATCCCCGCCATGATCTTCATCAGGGTCGATTTGCCGGCACCGTTGGGGCCGATGATCGCGATCTTCGCCGAAGGGATGAACTGCAGATGGATGTTGTTGAGCACGGGCTTGTTCGCGCCCGGGAAGGTCTTGGTCAGACCTTTCATGACATAGGTGTACTGGACGGCCATCTGGCGCGCTGCTCCATGGGCTGGGTGCGACGGAAATAAGGTGGCGCGCATGTAAGCGCGCGGCGACGCGTTGGCAAATTGCGCGCGCTTGATTACGCCGCGGTCCATGAACCGTCTCCCGCTCCGGATCGCCGCGCTCGCCTCGAGCGCCCTCGCCACCCTGGCCGCCCTCGCCGCGCCGGCCGCGGCGCAGCATGCGGTGCCGCGCGCGCCCGCGCCGGTGGCGCCCGAGGTGGCGGCGCTGCGCGACGCCGCGCTGAAGGACGATCTCGCCTATGATCTGGTCGAGGGGCTCACCACCGAGGTCGGCCAACGCCTCGCCGCGACCGACGCCGAGGCGCGCGCGCGCGACTGGGCGGTGAGACGACTGACCGCCCTCGGCTTCAGCAACGTCCGCGCGGAGCCCTTCACCATGCCCCTGTGGCTGCGCGGCGAGGAGGAGGCCGAGATCGTCGCGCCCTTCCCGCAGAAGCTGAAGCTGGTCGCGCTCGGCCACTCCGCCGCGACGCCGCCCAAGGGGATGACCGCCGAGCTGGTGGTGTTCCCCAGCTACGGCGACCTGGCGGCCGCGCCGGCGGGCTCGCTCAAGGGCAAGATCGCCTATGTCGGCAACAGCATGCAGCCGACGCAGGACGGCTCGGGCTATGGCGCCAACGGCGTGGCGCGCTTCAACGGACCCGGCGTGGCGGCGAGCAAGGGCGCGGCGGCGATCGTGATCCGCTCGATCGGCACCGACATGCACCGCCTGCCGCATACCGGCACCACCGACTTCCCCGAGGGCGTGCGGCCGATCCCCGCCGCGGCGCTGTCGGTGCCCGACGCCACGCTGATCGAGCGCATGGCGAAGCGCGGCCAGCCGATCCGGATGCACCTGCTGCTCACCCCGCGCTCGCCCGGGCCGAGCCAGTCGGGCAACGTCATCGCGGAGGTGCCCGGCACCGATCCGGGCGCGGGGATCGTGCTGGTCGGCGGGCATCTCGACAGCTGGGACCTCGCCACCGGCGCGATCGACGACGCCAGCGGGGTCGCGATCACCGCCGCCGCGGCCAAGCGGATCCTGGACAGCGGTCACCGGCCACGCCGCACGATCCGCGTGGTGTGGTTCGGCGCGGAGGAGGTCGGCGGGCTCGGCGGTGCAGCCTATGCCGAGCGCCACGGCAAGGAGCGCCACGCCATCGCGGCGGAGAGCGACTTCGGCGCCGACCGCGTGTGGCGGTTCGAGACGACGCTGCCCGAGAGCGCGGCGGCGGTGGGTGACCGGCTCGCCAGCGCGCTCGCGCCGCTCGGCATCGTGCGCGGCGCCGGCAAGGCGGGCGACGGCACCGACATCGCGGCGACGATCGCCACCGGTGTCGCCGGGGTCGACCTCAACCAGTCGGGCCTGCGCTATTTCGACACGCACCACACGCCCGACGACACGCTCGAGCGGGTCGACCCCGAGCAGCTGCGCCAGAATGTCGCGGCCTGGACGACGATGCTCGCCGTCGTCGCCGACGCGCCGGAGGAGATCGGCGCGGTGCCGCGGCCGTGAGCGCCAGGGGCAGCGGCGGGCATCACCGTTCGTCGCAACCTTTCGGAGAGATGAATTTTGCTTATTGACCCCCCGCGGCGGTAGGGTATGGCGGGCGTTCGCGACGGCGTTGGGGTCGGCCGCGAATGGTTTTATGATGCTTGGGAGCATTCAGATGAAGAAGATCCTGCTCGTCGCCGCCGCCGCGTCGCTGATGTCGGTCGCCGCCTGCTCGAAGTCGCCGGAGGCCGCCGCGGTCGAGAACAACGCCGACATGATGGCGGACAACATGGACGCGCTCGCGAGCAACGTCGCCGACATGTCGAACACCACCGCCAACCCGTTCGCCGAGGACAATGCCGAGGCCGTCGCCGAGAACATCCACTCGGCCGCCGACAACGTCCGCGACGCCGGCGAGGACGCCACGCACAACATGTGATCGGGCGGGTCGGGTTCGGGAGGATGAGGCGCTCGCTGCTTCCGCTGCTCGCCGCCGTCGCGCCGCTCGGCGCCACCGCGTGCGACCGCAGCCCCGAACCCGCCTCGATCGGGAACAATGCCGAGATGATGGCCGACGCGCTCGAGCGCCGCGCCGACAATCTCGAGGCGATGGCCGAGGCCGCCGCCAACGACAGTGCCGCGGCGATGCTGGCGGGTGCTGAGACGAACTTCGGCGACGATGCTGGCGATACCGGCAACGTCGCGGCCGAACCGGCGACGCGCTGAGCGCGGGAGCCTGTGAGGCGACGGGATCGGCCAGGGGCACCCGCGGGTGCCCCTTCGCTTGTCCGGCCGCGCTTGCGCCGCCGCATCGCGGCGACTAGGCCGGCAGCCGCGTCGGGGAGTGGCGCAGTCTGGTAGCGCGCCTGCTTTGGGAGCAGGATGTCGCAGGTTCGAATCCTGTCTCCCCGACCACCTTCTCCGCCATTTCCGCGAGAGCCCGTGGAGCGGTTCGCCTCCCGGTTTACACCACGGTCACCCGCTCAGCACTCCACCACGTTGACCGCGAGGCCGCCGAGGCTGGTCTCCTTATACTGGCTGCGCATGTCCTCGCCGGTCTGGCGCATCGTCTCGATCACCGCGTCGAGGCTGACGACATGGCTGCCGTCACCGCGCAGCGCGAGATAGGCCGCGTTGATCGCCTTCACCGCGCCCATCGTGTTGCGCTCGATGCACGGGATCTGGACGAGCCCCGCGATCGGGTCGCAGGTGAGCCCGAGATTGTGCTCCATCCCGATCTCGGCGGCATTCTCGACCTGCCGGTCGGTGCCGCCCAGCACCGAGGCGAGCGCGCCCGCCGCCATCGAGCAGGCCACCCCCACCTCCCCCTGGCAGCCCATCTCGGCGGCCGAGATCGAGGCACGTTTCTTGTACAACATGCCGATCGCCGCGGCGGTGTAGAGGAAGTGGCGCGCGCCCGCGCGCGTCGCGCCGGGCACCAGCACCTCGTAGAAGCGCAGCACCGCGGGCAGCACCCCCGCCGCGCCGTTGGTGGGCGCGGTGACGACGCGGCCGCCCGCCGCATTCTCCTCGTTCACCGCGATCGCCCACAGGCTGACCCACTCGAACACCGCGGCCGGACGATGCTCGGGCCCGCAGCGCGACAGCGACTCGTGCAGCGCGCGCGCGCGACGGCGCACGCGCAGCCCGCCCGGCAGCACGCCCTCCTGCGCGATGCCGCGATCGATGCACGCGCTCATCGCGTCGCGCACCGAGTCGAGGAAGGCGTCGCTCTCCGCGGGGGAGCGCCACGCCTCCTCGTTGGCGCGGACGAGCGCGCCGATGCTGAGCCCCGCCTCGTCGCAGCGCGCGAGCAGCTCGGCCGCCGAGGAGAAGGGATGGGCCACCGCCACATTGTGCGTCGTCGGCGGCGCGTCGAGCCGGAGGATCGCCCCGCCGCCGATCGAGAAATAGGTCTCCTCCAGCGTCGCGCCGTCGTCATAGGTCGCGGTGAACCGCAGGCCGTTGGGGTGCTGCGGCAGGAAGGTGCGCGGGTGGAAGACGAGGTCGGCGTCGGCGTCGAAGCCGATCGCGCGCGCGCCGCCGAGCCGCAGCCGCCGGGTCTCCCGCACCGAGGCGACGATCGTCGGCGCGGCGTCCGGGTCGAGCCGCTCGGGCAGCCAGCCGGCGAGCCCCAGCAGCGTGGCAGTGTCGGTGGCATGGCCGCGCCCGGTCAGCGCGAGCGAGCCGTACAGGTCGCAGCGCACGTGGCACGGCGCGCGTTCGCCCGCGATCGCGCGCTCGGCGAAATCGTGCGCGGCGCGCATCGGCCCGACCGTGTGCGAGCTCGACGGGCCGACGCCGATCGTGAACAGCTCCGCCACGCTGATCGGGCGGGTCGCGCCGCGATCCAGCGGCACTATCTCGGGATCGATCGGCACGCACTCTCCCCGGCCGCTCCGCGCGGCCTCGTGCCCCTCTGTCCCTTGCGCCTGAGATCGCTATCCCGTCGGCGGGCGCGTGGGCGCGCCTCTCTCCAGATGTTGGCGTCGGCGGGTCCTGGTACCTGAGAGTTTCCGGGGCGGTTGCTCCTTCGGTGCCGGGTCTGCCCCGGTCTCTCCCACGTCGACCCTGACGCTATCCCGCACCGCGCCGTGCCGGTCAAGCCGGCGCGGTGCGAGCGGCTCGCCGCGGCGGGTCAGCGCCAGCCGAGTGCCGGCGCGACATGGGTCATGATCGCCTCGAGCACGTGCGCGTTATAGTCGACGCCGAGCTGGTTGGGGACGGTCAGCAGCAGCGTGTCCGCCGCGGCGATCGCCTCGTCGGCGCGCAGCTGCTCGACCAGCCGGTCGGGCTCGGCGGCGTAGGAGCGCCCGAACACCGCGCGCATCGAGTCGATCACGCCGACCTGGTCCTCACCGTCGGACCGCCCGAAATAGGCGCGGTCGCGATCGTCGACGAGCGCGAAGATCGAGCGCGAGACGGATACGCGCGGCGCCCAGTCGTGCCCGGCCTCGGCCCAGGCCGCGCGATAGGCGCGGATCTGCCGCGCCTGCTGGACGTGGAAGGGCTCGCCGCCCTCGTCCTTCTTCAGCGTCGAGCTCTGCAGGTTCATCCCCTGCCGCGCCGCCCAGACCGCGGTCGAGTCGGAGGCCGAGCCCCACCAGATCCGCCGCCGCAGCCCGGGCGCGTGCGGCTCGAGCCGCAGCAGGCCCGGCGGGTTGGGGAACATCGGCCGCGGGTTGGGCTGGGCGAAGCCCTCGCCCGCGAGCAGCTCGAGATAGACCTCGGCGTGGCGGCGCCCCATGTCGGCGTCACTCTCGCCCTCCGCCGGCGCGTAGCCGAAATGACGCCAGCCCTCGATCACCTGCTCGGGCGAGCCCCGGCTGATGCCGAGCTGGAGCCGTCCGCCCGCGATCAGGTCGGCCGCACCCGAATCCTCGGCCATGTAGAAAGGGTTCTCGTAGCGCATGTCGATCACGCCGGTGCCGATCTCGATCCGCCTCGTGCGCGCACCCACCGCGGCGAGCAGCGGGAACGGCGAGGCGAGCTGACGCGCGAAATGGTGCACGCGATAGTACGCACCATCGACGCCGAGCT
Organism: Sphingomonas folli; assembly: GCF_019429525.1. Classification (GTDB taxonomy): domain Bacteria; phylum Pseudomonadota; class Alphaproteobacteria; order Sphingomonadales; family Sphingomonadaceae; genus Sphingomonas; species Sphingomonas folii. Next base: position 262,889 of record NZ_JAHXZL010000002.1, read on the forward strand.
GCTCGGCGGCCTCGGCGAGCTCGATCGACTGGAGCAGCACGTCGCTGGCCGAGCGCGTCGCCGACTGCGCCGTCGGCGACCAGTGGCCGAACGACAGGAAACCGATCTTCTTCATGTGCTTCTCCCGCGCCGCTGGCGCATCGCTTCCGGCTCGAGGTGGCGGCGCGAGTGGGTGCTGGCAAGCGCGGCGGACGGAAACGCTGCGTTACTTCGAATGGTGTCGGACCAGCGCGGCGACCGTGTCGAACGCCTCGCGCGCGCCCGCGACGGCGCGTGCCTCCTCGTCGGGCGAGAGCGCGACGTTGTCCACCGCGGCGGTGAAGCTGCGCCAGTGGCGCGCGCGCCCGTCGGCGTGGCCGGCGAGGTGGCGCGCGCCGAAGCTCGGCCCCAACCCCAGCATCATCGCGGCCTTGAGCAGGATCGCGGCGCCGAGATTGGACCCCTCGGCGACGTAGAGCCAGCCGAGCGCCGTGCCGCGGTCGGGCACGTCGGCGACGAAGCGCGGGGCGGGCGCCGGGGCGAGCGGCACGTGGAGATCGGCCGCGTCCTGCTCCACCGCCGTCAGCCGCGCGCGCTCGGCGAGCTCGGGGATCAGCGCGGCGAGGCTCGGCGCGGCGTAGAGCGGCGCGACCAGCGCGTGGAAGTCGCGGTGGATCGCGAGCAGCCGCGCGTAGCGGCCGCGGTCGCCGAACGGGTCGAGCGCCATCACCGACTCGTCGAGCCGTCGATGCGCGACGTCGGTGGCGGCGCGGAGCCGCTGCGTGCGCGTCGGGATCGGGTCGGGCGATGGTCGGGGCGTGGTCACCCGCCGCGGCTAGCACCCGGGCGGCGCGGCGCGCAACGCGCGCTTGCCACGCGCGCGCGCGATCGCGCATGCGGGGCGGCGGCGAGCGAGGAGGCGGTACGTGGATGGGAGCGAGCGGTACGACGTGGTGATCGTCGGCGCCGGACACGGCGGCGCGGCCGCGGCCGCGGCGCTGCGCCAGCGCGGCTACGCGGGCAGCATCGCCCTGGTCGGCACGGAGCCCGAGCTGCCCTACGAGCGCCCGCCGCTCTCCAAGGAATATCTCGCGGGCGAGCGCGCGTTCGAGCGGATGCTGCTCCGCCCGGCCGCGTTCTGGCGCGAGCGCGACGTGACGCTGCTGCTCGGACGGACGGTGGTGGCGGTCGAGCCGCAGGCCCATCAGGTGACGTTCGGAGACGGTCGCGCGATCGGCTACGCGCGGCTGATCTGGGCGGCGGGCGGCGACGCGCGCCGGCTCGCCTGCCAGGGTCACGATCTGGGCGGCGTCCACACCGTGCGCTGCCGCGCCGACGTCGACCGCATGGTCGCCGAGCTGCCGCGCGTGGGGCGAGTCGCGGTGGTCGGCGGCGGCTATGTCGGGCTGGAGGCGGCGGCGGTGCTGACCGGGCTCGGCCGCCACGTCACCGTGATCGAGGCGCGGGGGCGACTGCTCGCGCGCGTCGCCGGCGCCCCGCTCGCCGACTTCTATGCCGCCGAGCATCGCGCGCGGGGAGTCGACGTGCGGCTCGGCGTGGAGGTGGACTCGATCGTGGCGGATGACGGCAGGGCCGCGGGGGTGCGGCTCGGCGACGGCGGCCACGTCGCGGCGGAGATGGTGATCGTCGGCATCGGCATCGTGCCCGCGGTGGCCCCGCTGCTCGCCGCTGGGGCAGAGGGCGGCGACGGCGTCACCGTCGACGCGCTCTGCCGCACCAGCCTGCCCGACGTCTACGCCGTCGGCGACTGCGCCGCGCACCACAACCCTTTCGCGGAGGACGCGCTGGTGCGGATCGAGTCGGTGCAGAACGCCACCGATCAGGCCACGACCGTGGCCAAGCATCTCACCGGCGCCGACGAGCCCTATGCCGCGGTACCGTGGTTCTGGTCGAACCAGTACGACCTGCGCCTACAGACCGTCGGCCTCTCGGCCGGCCACGACGAGGCGATCGTGCGGGGCGCGCCCGCGACCCGCCGCTTCAGTGTCGTCTACCGCCGCGCGGGCCGCGTGATCGCGCTCGACTGCGTCAATGCCGCGCGCGATTTCGTGCGCGGGCGCGCGCTGGTCACCGCGGGCGCGACCACCGACGCGGGGATCCTGGCGGACACCGACACACCGCTGTGACGAATGCCCGCCACGGGGGCCGGCACGCGGGGCACCCACCTCCCGCATCGATCGTCCGGCGGACCACGGTGTCTCGAGACGGCGACCCGCCGGCATCCGGCAACACCGTCGACTGTGGCAACGATATTACTGCCGTTACCATCGAGCCACAGTCGCGAGCCGTGGACGTGCGCGTCAGCGCGATGCCATCGTCGCCTGGAGACGCGAGAGGCCGCGCTGCGCCAACAGGTGCGACGACTGCACGCTGCCGTCTGCCAGATCCATCGTGACAGGCGCCTGGTCGAGCACTCGGCTGTATAGCGAGCGCGCCTGGCTGGCACGCCCTGTGCGCGCGTAGACCGCCGCGAGATTGAGCATCAGTTCCGGGCGGTTGGGGAAGATAACGCGTTCCGCGTCGATCGTCTGCTCCGCCTGAGCGAGGCTGCCCGACGAGATCGCCTGATAACCGACGCGATCCTTGGCCGCCGCGGGCGCCGCCGCGATCGTCGTCAGTGCCAAGGCGATCGTCCATCCCGAGATGCGCATGACCTTCCTCCTACTCTGCCCCAGCGTAACGTTTAGGTTACGCTTTTGTGACGTAAGGATGTCACTTTTCTGACATATGCGCAACGGGCAGCGTGAAGGGTTGGGCTCTCCGCAGAGATCGCGATGATGGGTCAGCCGATCCCGATGATCACCGTCAGACCGCCCGCGCGACCTGATCGGTCAAACCGGTGGTGGGCCGGCCGAGCTCGTCGCCGCGATCTCGCGCGCGTCGCGAGAGCAGTCGATCGGACTGCAGCAGGTCAACGACGCGGTCGCGGAGATGGGTGGGACCACGCCGGATAATGTCGCGACGGCGCAGGAGACGACCGAGGCGGTGGGGCGGCTCGACTGCGTGGTGCGCACGATGACCGAGCGCGTCGACCGCTTCCGCCTCGACGAGCCGGCCGCTGCCCCGTCGCGCGAGCTCGTCGCGGTGCGCCGCTCGGCCTGATCGGCCGTCTCTCACCCCCCGGCGCCTGGTGCCCCCCCCGCTACGAATAGAAAGGGCGGCCCCGCGGGACCGCCCTATCACGTCTGCGCTGTCACTTCTGCCGGCGTCTGGCTCAGAACTCTTTGTAGAACTGCTCGTTGCCGACGAAACCCAGCTTGGTGATGTTCGAGCGCTTGATGTCGGCCAGCGTCTGGTCGACCACCGAGTAGCGTGTCGCCGGGTCGGGCTGGAACTGCAGCTCGGGCTCCGGGGTCATCGCCGCCGACTGGTCGAGATACTGGCGCAGCACCGTCGCGTTCACCGGCGTACCGTTCCAGGTGACGTTGCCCGCCGCGTCGATCGCGATCTTGTTCTTGACCGGGTCGACCGGGGGCTTGCGCTGGTTGGGGTCGTTGACCGGCAGGTCGACCTTCACCGCGTGCGTCGGAACCGGGAGGGTGATGATGAACATGATGAGGAGCACGAGCATGACGTCGATCAGCGGCGTCGTGTTCATCTCCATCATCGGCTCGCCGTCGTCGCGGCCTGCACTCATTGCCATGTCAGCTACTCCTGTCCCTCGGCCTCAGCCGGCATCGCCGGTCTTGGGCTGCGAGATGAACCCGACCTTCGCGAAGCCGGCCATCTGCATGTTGTAGATCGTCCCCGCCACACAGCGCCAGTCCGTGTTGACGTCCGCGCGCACGTGCGCCTCGGGGAGCTCGAGGTCGGGGTTGCCCGCCCCGCCCTGCCGATCGATCTCGGTCTTCAGCTTGGCCACGGCGCGATCGAGCAGCTCCTGGTGGGTCACCGGGGTCACGCCCCAATAGACCTTGCAGGCGCCGTCCGCCGTGGTGACCGACAGCGAGACGTTCTCTGGCTTGGTCGTGGTCGGGTCGAACCGGACGTTGGGGAGCTTGATGCCCTTGACCGTCTGGATCGCGACCGGGACCGCGATCAGGAAGATGATGAGGAGCACCAGCATGACGTCCACGAGGGGCGTCGTGTTGATGTCCGACATCGGTTTTTCAGCGGAGTCCCCGCCAACGCTCATCGCCATCAGGCTATCCTATTCTCTCGTTCCGCCGCGACAAGCCGCTTGGCGCGACGTCGATGCGGCGGCAGGTGATCGACGAGGCCGCCGCAGCGGCGGCCTCGCTTATCCCTCCGCCTTACGGGCGGGTCTGCACGCCACCGGTCTGCCCGGCGGTCGTGGTCGCCGCAGTCGGCTTGACCGGCGCCTTGGCGGTGGCGGTCGTCGCGCCGATCGACGGGCGAACCGCGCCGTTCGAGGCCAGGAAGCCGAGCACGTCGTTCGAGAAGGCCGACAGGTCCTCCGAGATCGACTTGTTGCGGCGCTGCAGCCAGTTGTACGCCAGCACCGCCGGCACGGCGACGACGAGGCCGAGTGCCGTCATGATGAGCGCCTCACCGACCGGACCCGCGACCTTGTCGATCGAGGGATCGCCCGACGCGCCGATCTTGATGAGCGCGCGGTAGATGCCGACGACGGTACCGAACAGACCGATGAACGGCGACGTCGCGCCCACGGTCGCCAGGAACGCCAGACCGCCGCCGAGCTTCGAGTTGATCGCGGCCTCCGAACGCGCCAGCGAGCCGTGCAGCCAGTCGTGCGCCTCGATCGGATCGGTCAGCTTCGAGTGCTGCTCCTGCGCGGCCAGGCCGTCGTCGACCAGCTGCTTGTAAGCCGAGTTCTTGTCGAGCTTGGCCGAACCCTCGCGCAGCGAGTTGCTGGTCCAGAAGTTCGAGCGCACGCGCTTCGCCTGGTTGATGATCTTCTGCTGCTCGAACAGCTTGGAGAACAGGATGTAGAAGGACACCACCGACATGATCACCAGGATGGTGAACACCGACTGCGAGATGATGCCGCCTTCCTTGAGCGCCTGCTGCAGGCCGAACTGGTTCTCGGCTGCCGCGGTCCCACCCGCGGCGAGGATGTTGATGATCATTCTTCGTCTTCCTTAAGCCAAAATGTTGTCGGCAGACGCGTCCGCGCCGCCATCTTCACGCGGATCAATTCTCCGGAAGCACCCAGCGCACCGGAAGGGTGTAGCTGGACGCGATCGGGTTGCCGGCAGCATCTTGCGCGGGCGAGAAACGCACGCGGGCCTTGGCAATACGGCAGGTCGCCTGATCGAGCGCCGAGGAGTTGCTCGACGTCGTCACCGCACAGTCGCTCACTCGACCGTCCGTGCCGACCGTCAGCTTGGCGACGACACGCCCCTGCTCACCGGCGCGGATCGCCGAGGGCGGGTAGTTGTCGGCGCCGAAGAACTGGCCGGGGTTACCCTTCAGACCGGCCGCCTTGCTCACCGCCGGCGCCGGGGGCGCGGGCGGCGCCGGGGGCGCGGGCGGCGCGACGACCGTCGTCGGCACGTAGACCGGCGGCGGAGTCGGGACCGTCGCGACCGTCACGGGCGGCGGGTTCGGGTTCTGCACGATCGGCGGCGGCGACACCACCGGCGGCGGCGTCATCGGCACGTCGGGCGGCGGGGGCGGCGGCTCGTCCGGCGGCGGGGGCGGTGGCTCCTCGACGTCGAACGTGTTCAGCTTCTCAACCTGCTTCTTGACGAAATTTGTCGCGAGGCCGGTAACGAAGGCATAGCCGAGAGCGATGTGGATCAGCGCGACGATCACCAGCGCGCCGATCTTACCTCCGCTCATCTTCTGGTCAGAATAGGCCATTCAGCAACGAAACTCCCTCATCCTGCGGCCCTTGGGTGGCCGGAGCGGATCCGGCCCGGGTTGTTAACCGTTCCGTAGCATCCCCGGGGGCAGGCCACAGACCGTCGAGTCCTATCGCGCCCCTTTTGGGGACGCAAACGCTTTGTCGGGCGCAACAAACGTACAATCGAACGGCGACAGATTTATTTCTGTATCGTTCAGACAGGTTCACGTACCCAGCGACCATGATCCTACGCCAGAATCGACCCGCGAGGCGAGCCCCCTTTGCGCTGCTCGCCGCCGCGCTCGTCCTCCCCGCGCTGGCGCCCTCGTCGCTGGCCGCTCAGGCGCCCGCGCCGGCCGCGGCGGCGGTCGCGGTCGACTATGCCGCGCTCGCCGACCTGGTGGTGCAGAGCCCGCTGATCATCGACGCGACGATTCGCTCGGCGTCGAAGATCAAGGGCGACGAGGCTGCCGGTCTGGCGCCCGGGCACACGCGCTTCTACGTCGAGGCCGATGTCGGCACGCTCGTGCGCGGTACCGTCGCGATCCCGCAGCGCGTGGGCTGGGTGGTCGACGCCGCGCCCGATTGGCGCGGCCGCGCGCCCAACCTGAAGAAGCGCCGGGTGCTCGCCTTCGCCCGCCCGGTCGCCGGGCGCCCCGATCAGGTCCAGCTCGTCACGCCCGAGGCGCAGCGCGACTGGAGCCCCGCGATCGACTCGCTCGCGCGCCAGATCGCCCGGGAGGCCACCGCGCCCGACGCGCCGCCGATCATCACCGGGGTGCGCAGCGCCTTCCACGTGCCGGGCGCGCTGCCCGGCGAGGGTGAGACGCAGATCTTCCTGACCACCGAGGACAATCGCCCCGCGGCGCTGTCGGTCCTGCGCCGCCCGGGCGAGCAGCCGCGCTACTCGGTCGCGCTCACCGAGATCATCGACGATGCCGCCGCGACACCGCGACGCGACACATTGCTGTGGTATCGGCTCGCCTGCGCGCTGCCCGCGGCGCTTCCCGAGCGGGCCACCGCCTCGCTCGAGCCCGACGACGCCACCCAAGCGGAGGCGGACTATCGCTTCGTCGTCGAGCAGCTCGGCCCGTGCCGAAATGGGACGAATGCGACCTCGATCAGCCCCGGTGCCGGACCAGGGTGATCCCGATCGACTCGCCGGCCTCGGCGATGGCGAGCTTGACGATCTTCACCTTCACCCGGCGCACGCGCCGATCCTGCAGGAACAGGGTCTCGGCGATATGGTCGGCCACCGCCTCGATGAGGGTGAAGTGACCCGCGGTGGCGAGCGCGTCGGTCGCGGCGTGGCGCAGGTCGAGGTAGTTCTTCGACGCGCCCAGCGGCGTGTCCGGGGCGTAGCGCGCCGCGGCGTCGAGCAGCACGGTGAGCGAGATCCGGAGCGGCTGCGGCAGGTGCGTCTCCTCCGAGTAGATGCCGGTGAGCACCTGCGCCACCAGGTCGTGCACCTCCAGCTCCAGCGTGTCGTCGTCCATCCTCGGGCTCCCGCGCTCGGCCGCGCCGCGGCCGCCCATGCCAGCGGCGCAGGTGGACGCGGTCGTCGCTGATGTCCAGCGCGGCACCGCCCGGCGACCGATCGTGACGCTCGCGGGTCGATCGCGGTTGCGTTCGGGCGCGGTCCGGCTAAAGCGCCCGCGCCCGCGCCTCCCCGTCGGGCGTCGAGGAAGCGCGCTGTGGCCGAGATGGTGGCGATCGAGAGGGTGGCAGCGGCGGACGTGGAAGCGCTGCTCGACCGCGCCTTCGGCGCCGACCGCCGCGCGCGCACCGCCTACCGGCTGCGCGCCGGCACCGCGCCGCTCAGCGAGCTGAGCTTCGCGCTCGTGGAAGGCGAGACGCTGCTCGGCACGATCCAATGCTGGCCGGTGCGCTTCGTCGGCGATGACGGCGGTGAGGTGCCCCTGGTGCTGGTCGGCCCCGTCGCGGTCGCGCCTGAGCGGCAGCAGGCCGGGTTCGGGCGCCGGCTGACCGCCGCGGCGCTCGCCGCGGCCGACTCGCGCGGGCTGAACCTCATGCTGATCGGCGACCCGGACTATTACGGCCGCTTCTTCGGCTTCAGCGCGGCGGCGACGGGCGGCTGGCGGCTGCCCGGCCCGGTCGAGCGCCACCGCCTGCTCGCGCGCGGCGCCGGCGTGCCGTGCGGCACGGGCGCGATCGCGCCGCGGGTCAGCGCCGCGGCCTAAACCTTTACCGCCGCGCCCGCGCGCCCTAACTGGCGCGCATGCCGATGGCGCCCCCACCCGATTTCAGCACTTTGTCGGTCGCCGACATCGCGCGCCTGGCCGAGAGCGATCAACTGCCCCCGGTCGAGCGCTGGAACCCGACCCATTGTGGCGACAGCGAGATGCGCATCGCGCGCGATGGCACCTGGTACCATCAGGGCAGCCCGATCACGCGCCCCGCGATGGTGCGCGCATTCAGCCGCATCCTGCGCCGCGAACCCGACGGCGGGCACGTCCTCGTCACCCCGGTGGAGAAGCTCGACATCGCGGTGGAGGACGCACCCTTCGTCGCGGTCGAGCTCAAGGCCGAGGGGGACGGCCGCGACTCGACGCTGGCCTTCCGGCTCAACACCGGTGACGTGGTGACCGCCTCGGCAGACCACCCGCTGCGCTTCGTCGAGCGCGACGACGGCCCCCGCCCCTATCTGCTGGTGCGCGGCGGGCTGGAGGCGCTGGTGGCGCGCCCGCTCTACTATGAGCTCGCGGAGCGCGCGCTCGCCGGCGACGACTCGCCGCCCGGCATATGGAGCGCGGGCGCCTTCTTCGCGCTTCAGCCGCGATGACCCTGGCCGAGCGGCTCTCCGCCGCCCTGGTGTCCGACGAGGCCACCGCGCTGATCGCGGGTGACGACGGCGACCTCTCGGGCGGCGCGGCGCTGACCGAGGCGGCGGTACTGGTCGCGGTCACCGACCGCGCCCGCCCCGGCGTGATCCTGACGCAGCGGACCGAGACCTTGCGCCGCCACGCCGGCCAGGTCGCCTTCCCCGGCGGCCGGCTCGATCCCGGCGAGGACGCGGTCGCCGCGGCGCTGCGCGAGGCCGAGGAGGAGATCGCGCTGCCGCGCGCGGCGGTGGAGGTGATCGGCACCTCCGACCGCTATCGCACCGGCACCGGCTATCGCGTCACCCCCGTGATCGGCGTGGTGCCGCCCGACCTGCCGCTGGTCGCGAGCGAGGCCGAGGTGGCGGCGGTGTTCGAGGTGCCGCTCGACTTCCTCCTCGACGCGGCGAACCATCGCCCCCGCACCGCCACCTTCCAGGGGCGCGAGCGCGCCTATGTCGAGCTGCTGTGGGGCGAGCGCCGCATCTGGGGCGCGACCGCGGGGATGATCGTCAACCTGTCGCGGCGGCTGCGATGGGCGGCGTGACGCTGCCCGACGCGGCGTGGCGGTCCCGCCCCGGGCTCGCCGCGCTGGAGCAGGCGCTCGACGCCGCGGGCGGGCACGCGCGCTACGTCGGCGGCGCGGTGCGCGACACCCTGCTGGGGCTCGATGTCGCCGACATCGACCTCGCCACGCCCTATGTGCCTGAGGAGGTAGTGCGTCGGCTCGAGGGCGCGGGCATTCGCGCGGTGCCCACCGGGATCGCGCACGGCACCGTCACCGCGGTGAGCCAGGGCACCGTGGTCGAGGTGACGACGCTGCGCCGCGACGTCGCGACCGACGGTCGCCACGCGGTCGTCGCCTTCGCCGAGGACTGGCGCGAGGACGCGGCGCGGCGCGACTTCACGATCAACGCGCTCTACGCCGACCCGGTCAGCGGCGCGATCGTCGATCATTTCGGCGGGCTCGACGATCTCGCGGCGCGGCGCGTCCGCTTCATCGGCGAACCGCACCGGCGGATCGCGGAGGACCATCTCCGTATCCTCCGCTTCTTCCGCTTCCACGCGCGCTTCGGGGACACGATCGACGCCGCGGGTCTCGCCGCCTGTGTCGACCGTGCCAACGATCTGATGGCGCTGAGCCGCGAACGCGTGGCCGCCGAGCTGCTCAAGCTGCTGGTCGCGCCGGGGGCGGTGGCTGTCGTGCGACTGATGCACGACCGCGGCATCTTCCGCCCGGTGCTGCCCGAGATCGACCGCGACGGCGTGGCGCGGCTCGCCGCGCTGGCCGATCGCGAGCGCGACGCGGGCGTGGCGCCCGACCCGGTGCGTCGCCTCGCCGCGCTGCTGCCCCGCGCGGCGGCGGAGGGGGTCGGCGCGCGGCTCAAGCTCTCGAACGCGGATCGCAGGCGGCTGGTGCAGGCGGGCGCGGGCGCGGGCGACGAGGGCGCGCGCGCGCTCGGCTACCGGGTCGGCACCGCCAGTGCGCTCGACCGGCTGCTGCTCGCCGGTGCCGACCCGGCGCCGCTGAGCGCGTGGACGCCGCCCGCTCTGCCGATCGGCGGCGGTACGCTGGTGGCGCGCGGGCTGACGCGCGGGCCGGAGGTGGCGCGCGTGCTCAGGCGAGTCGAGGATCGCTGGATCGCCGAGGATTTCCCCGACGCCGCGCGCGCCGAGGCGATCGCCGACGAGGAAGTCGCTCAGGCGTTGCGCGCGACCAGGAAGTCGTAGGCGGCGTCCGCGTCGAGCGGGCGGGCATAGGCATAGCCCTGGCCATAGGTGCAGCCGAGCGCGCCGAGCGTCTGGCCGAGCTCGACCGTCTCGATCCCCTCCGCCACCGTGTCCATGCCGAGCGCCTTGGAGAGGCCCAGGATCGCGCGCACGATCGCGAGCTGGTCGCGGTCGGTCAGCATGCCGGTGACGAAGCTGCGGTCGATCTTGAGCAAGTCGATCGGCAGCGTGTGGAGCGAGGCGAGGTTGGAGAAGCCGGTGCCGAAATCGTCCATCGCGATCACGGTGCCCAGCTCCTTGAGCGCCATCAGCACGCCCGCGATGCGATCGGGGTCGGCGATGATCGCGCTCTCGGTCAGCTCGAGCTTGAGCCGCGCGCCGCCGAGTCCCGCGGCACCGAGCGCGCGCTCGACCATGCCGGGGATCGAGTCGCGCTGGAGCTGGATCGGCGAGACGTTGACCGCCACTGCCGCGCCACAGCCCCCGCCCCAGCGCCGATCCCAGCCCGCCAGCGTCTGCATCGCGGTGTCGACCGCCCAGCGGCCGAGCGGGACGATCAGTCCCGATTCCTCCGCCACCGGGATGAAGCGCACCGGCGGCACCTGCGTCCCCTGCTCGTCGGTCCAGCGCGCCAGCGCCTCGAAGCTGCTGACCTTGCCCGAGGTGAGGTCGAGGATAGGCTGATAGACGAGGTGGAGCTGCTCGTTCTCGATCGCGCGGCGCAGCGCGGTCTCCATCGCGAACTCCTCGCGCGCGCTGTCGAGCGCGCGGGTCTGATAGGCCTCGGCGCTCTTCGTCGCCTTGGAGCGCTTCATCGCCACCTGCGCGTGGCGGATCACGTCCTCGGCGTCGTCGGTGACCGAGTCGCCGTAGGCGATCCCGATCGCGCACGACACGCGCAGCTCGAAGTCGCTCAGTCGGAACGGTGTCGCCAGCGCCTCGCGGATACGCCGCGCGACATGGTCCGCCTCCTGGTCGTCCTGGTCGATCGTCAGCAGCACGCCGAACTCGTCGCCGCCGGTGCGCGCCAGCACGTCGCGGCTGCGCAGTGCGCCCTTGATCCGGCGCGCCACCGTGATCAGCAGCTCGTCCCCGGTCAGCGAGCCGAGGCAGGCGTTGAAGCGGCTGAACCGCTCCAGGTCGATCATCAGCACCGCCCAGCGCGACGCGCCCTCCTCGATCATCGCCTCCAGCGCGTCGGTGAAGCCGCCGCGATTGGACAGACCGGTGAGGCTGTCGGTCGTCATCTCGCGCCGCAGCGTCTCCTCGGTGCGCACCTCCGCGGTCTGATCGACGAAGGACACCACCGCGGTGGGCTCGGGCCGGTTAGGGATCAGCGCGAAGCTGAGGCGGTAGTGGCGCCGCTCGACGGTCTCGCCGGTCGACCAGTTGATCTCGGCCTCCTCGTGGCCGGTGCGCAGGAAGGAGGCGATCAACGGGTCGATCGCGCGCTCGTGCTGCAGGCCAACGCGGGCGAAAGCGCGGTTGCTGTTCTCATGATCGATCCGCCCGGCGCGCAGCCGCGCGATCAGGAGCGGGATCGGCACGAGCTCGAGCGACCCCTGCGTCGCGGTCAGTCCCAGCCCGGGCGCGACCGCGGTGCGGGCATGCGCGGCGGAGGTCGACTCGGTCGACTCCGTCGCCAGCAGGGGAGAACGCGTTGCCATCGGGTTCTGCCCTAGATCGCAACGGTTAAGACGGGCTTACGGAAATCAAATTGGGCCGTAACGGTTGTATTTACCTGCCGAGACGACGTGTCGGAACGGGACGCTCCGCCAGCGCTCCAGCGAGCGGACGTCAGAACCGATTGTCGCGCGGGAAGCCGTTGGGGGGCATACGTCCCGCCGCCCCGCGCGCGGTGCGCCACGCCGACAGGTCGGTCTCGGTGCGCACGCGTCCGCTACCCCCGCCCATCGCCCAGCTCAGCCCCTCGGCGAACACCAACGTGCGCGCGTCGGCGAGACCGCCCTCGCGGTAGCGCTGCAGCTGCACCCCCTGCCCGCGCGTCATCTCGGGCAGGTCGGCCATCGGGAAGAGCGCCAGCTTGCGATTGTCGCCGATCACCGCGACGAAATCGTCCGCGGGCGCGACGCGATAGACGACGACCAGCCGTGCGCCCGGCCGCGGCGTCATCACCGTCTTACCCTTGCGCGTCTCGGCGATCACCTCGGCGCCCGGCACGACGAAGCCGCGCCCGTCGCTGGCCGCGATGAGCAGCCGCTCGGCCGCGCCGGCGCGGAGCAGCGCCACGATCGGCACGCTGCCGTCGAGGTCGATCGAGGCGCGCACCGGCTCGCCGAAGCCGCGGCCGCCGGGCAGCTTGTCCGCGGCGAGCGTGAAGAAGCGCCCGTTCCCCGCCGCCAGCAGCAATTTATCGGTGGTGTGCGCGTGGAAGGCGAAGGCGGGGCCGTCACCCTCCTTGAACTTCATCGTCTCGGGCGCGGAGAGGTCGACATGGCCCTTCATCGCGCGGATCCAGCCGCGCTCGGACAGGATCACCGAGATCGGCTCGCGCTCGATCATCGCCTCCAGCGGGATCTCGCGCGCGGCGGCCTGCTCCTCGATCGTGGTGCGGCGCGCGCCCAGCTTCGTCTCGACGCCGTAGCGGTCGCGCACCTTGGCGAAGTCGCGCTTCAGCCGCGTGCGCTGGCGCGCCTCCGAGCCGAGCAGCTGGGTGAGCGTCTCCTGCTCCTTCGTCAGCGTGTCGCGCTCGCGCCGCAGCTCCATCTCCTCGAGCCGGCGCAGCGAGCGCAGCCGCATGTTGAGGATCGCCTCGGCCTGACGGTCGGAGAGCGCGAACTCCGCCATCATCACCGCCTTGGGCTCGTCCTCGGTGCGGATGATCTCGATCACCCGATCGAGGTTGAGGAAGGCGATGAGATAGCCGCCGAGCAGCTCGAGCCGGTCGGCGATCTTGCCGAGCCGGTGCTCGGTCCGCCGGCGCAGCACGACGAACTGATGCTCGACCCAGGCCGCGAGCGCCTCGCGCAGCGACATCACGCGCGGCGTGCGGTCCTTGTCGAGCACGTTGAGGTTGAGCGGGATGCGCGTCTCCAGGTCGGAGAGGCGGAACAGCCCGTCCATCAGCACCTGCGGGTCGACGGTGCGGCTGCGCGGTTCCAGCACCAGCCGGATATCGGCGTCGCTCTCGTCGCGCACGTCGGCGAGGATCGGCAGCTTGCGATCGTTGATCAAGGCGGCGACCTGCTCGATCAGCTTGCCCTTCTGCACGCCATAGGGGATCTCACTGACGACGATCGTCCACGCCCCGCCTTTCTCGCGCTCGACCGCCCAGCGCGCGCGGACGCGGAAGGCGCCGCGCCCGGTGGCATAGGCCTCGGCGATGACCGCGGGCGCGTCCACCAGCAGCCCGCCCGTGGGAAAGTCCGGACCGCGGACGTGGGCGAGGATCGCCGCGTCGTCGGCGTCGGGTGTGTCGACCAGCAGGATCGCCGCCTCGAGCAGTTCGGCAGCATTGTGCGGCGGCACGCTGGTCGCCATCCCCACCGCGATCCCCGCGGCGCCGTTGGCGAGCAGGTTGGGGAAGGCGCCCGGGAAGAGCTCGGGTTCCTGCTCCTCGCCGTTGTAGGTCGGGCGGAACTCGGCGGCGTCCTCGTCGAGCCCGTCCATCAGGTCGATCGCGACCTGGGTCAACCGCGCCTCGGTGTAGCGGTAGGCGGCGGCGTTATCGCCGTCGATGTTGCCGAAATTGCCCTGGCCGTCGACGAGCGGGTAGCGCAGCGCGAAATCCTGCGCGAGCCGCACCATCGCGTCGTAGACCGACTGGTCGCCGTGCGGGTGATATTTGCCGATCACGTCGCCGACGACGCGCGCGCACTTCTTGTAGCCCGAGGCGGGATCGAGCCGCAGCAGCCGCATCGCCCAGAGCAGGCGGCGGTGCACCGGCTTGAGCCCGTCGCGCACGTCGGGCAGCGAGCGCGCGGTGATCGTCGACAGCGCGTAGACGAGATAGCGCTCCGACAGCGCGCTGTCGAAGGGCGCGTCGAGCACGCCGACGGGCGGGTTGTCGGGGGGGAGAGCGGTCGCGTCGGTCGCCATGGATCAGGCTGCTAGCAGCGCGCGGCCCCGTTCCACAACCGTTCCGCGCGCGGTGCGGCCCGGCTCAGCCCCCCGCGGCGGCGCGGTCGCGTCCCAGCGCCTCGCTCAGCCACTCGCGGAAACGCCGGATCTTGAGCACCTTGGCGCGCGCCTCCGGGTAGACCAGCCAATAGGCCTCGCCCATCGAGGACAGCTGCGCGAACGGGCGCACCAGCCGCCCCGACGCGAGGTCATTGTGCCAGAAGAAGGGCGTCAGCATCGCCACGCCCTGCCCCGCGATCGCGGCATGGCCCTCGTGCGCCTGCGAGTCGAGCCGCATCCCCGTCCGCCGCGCCCCGACCGCGTCCAGCCCGGCCTCGCGCAGCCAGTGCGCCCACCACGGGTCCTGCGCGCTGATCAGCGGCAGCTCCAGCAGGTCGACCGGCGCGAGCCGCCCGCCGTGCGCGGCGAGGAAGCCGGGCGAGCACATCGGGGTGAAGTCGAGCGGCAGCAGAGCGTGCTGCGCCAGCCCCGGCCAGCCGCCCGGCCCCGAGCGGATCGCGACGTCCACCTCGTCGGCGGCGAAGTCGACGAGCCCGTCGCTGGTCCACAGCCGTACCGCCGTGGACGGGTGCGCGAGGTGAAAGCCGCCGAGCCGCCACGCCAGCCAGGTGTTGGCGAAGGTGTTGGTGACCGAGACGGTCAGCACCGCCTCGTCCTCGGCGCGCAGGCCGGCGAAGGCCGCGTCGATCGAGTCGAAGGCCGCCGCGAGCTGCGCGCCGACGCGGCGCCCCGCCTCGGTGAGCGCCACGCGGCGACGCTCGCGGCGGAAGAGCGGCACGCCGAGCCGCTCCTCCAGCAGCCGGATCTGATAGCTCACGGCCGCCTGGGTCATCCCCAGCTCGCCAGCCGCCGCGGTGAAATTCTCGTGCCGCGCGGCGGCCTCGAACACGCGGACGGCGGCGAGCGGCGGGAGCTGGCGCATGCTCGGAGCATAAGCGGGCCTTATCAACTTGGGCCAGCTCTTTGTTGGTGTGCTGCGCCTGCGAGGCCTATCTCGGCGCCTCCAGCGATGGAGGACCGTCATGAACATGGATTTCGAGAGCGAAGCCTTTGCCCGCCATCACGACACGCTGTCGGGCGGCATCCACACCTTCGTCGAATCGCTGCTGGCGGGGATCGCGGCCTTGCAGCGACGGCGCTTCGCTGCGCCCTGGCGCACGGCGGCGCGGCGCGCGCGCTGAGCGATCACCGCCGCGCTTTCCGCGACGAGCGGAGCCGCGGCGGTATCGATCGGGCGCGGTCCTGCGCTACACGCGGGTGCGCCGGTGTGCCTAGCGCCGCCGCGCATCCACGCCACGCACGGGAGCCGCTGTTTGCCACGCTACGGGATGATCGACGGGCTGCGCGGCTTCTTCCTGGTGTTCATGCTGATCAACCACCTCGTCTTCCAGGGCGAGCTGTGGCTGCAGCGGATCAATCACAACCAGTTCGCCTATGTCGAGGACGCGCAGGGCTTCGTCTCCCTGTCGGGCCTGATGATCGGGCTGGTGTACGGCCGCAAGATGCTCAGGCTGGGTGCACCCGCGGCGAGCCGGCTGGTCTGGGCGCGCGCCTTCGAGCTGTATCGCTACGCGATGGGGATCGTCGTCGCGGTGTTGCTCGCGCGGCTGGTGCTGCCCGACGCGGCGCGGCTGTGGGGCAATTGGCTCGGCCACACCAGCCTGACCGGCGAGCCACTGCGGCTGTTCGCCATCGCCACCTTCGTGTTCCAGCCGACCGTCATGGACATCCTGCCGCAATATGTCCTGTACATGCTCGTCGCGCCGCCGATCCTGAAGCTGTGCCTCGACGGGCGCGTCGCGCTGGTGGCGACCGTCTCGGGGCTGCTGTGGTTGGCGGGGCAGCTCGGCTTCCAGCACGCGCTGACCGACCCGCTCGGGCGCTGGTTCACCGCCTCGGACGGGCAGGGCCTGCGCGCGGGCTTCAACCTGCTGGGCTGGCAGATCGTCTTCTTCTCGGGGATGATCGCTGGCGCGCTGACCGCCTCGGGGCGGATCGACTGGCATCGGCTGTTCCGTCCCGAGGCGAGCGGCGTCGCCAGGATCGCGCTGGCGGTGTGCCTGTTCTTCCTGCCGATCCGGCTGCTCACCGCACGCGGCATCCTACCCGACGTGGCGATCAGGCGCATCGAGCTGCTCGAGGTCCGCGCCGACTTCAGCCTGGTCTATCTGGTCAACTTCGCCGCGGTAGCGATCGGGCTGGCGTGGCTGATGATCGCGGGGCCGCGGCACGCGCGCGGCTGGGTGCGGCAGGCGGCGGGCGTGGTGCGCGGGCTGTTCTCGGTGCCGTTCCTGCGGCTGCTCGGCCGGCACTCGCTCTACGTCTATGTGTGGCACGTCGCGATCGTCTACGGCGTCTATTACGTCGACCAGCGCTACGGCCCCTTCCCCGTCTGGGTGCGCACGCTGTGCGCGGTGGCAGGGGTGGCGCTGCTCACCCTGCCCGCGCTGTGGCGCGAGCGCGGCAGGCGCCCCGCCGCCGAGCCGGGCCGTACCCCGAGCGAGGCCTCGTCGTGACTCGCGCGGCGCTTGCCGTCGCGCTGCTGCTGGCCTCATGCTCGCCGGCGATGACCGCCCCGACCGCGCCGCACCGCCCGCTGACCTGGGCCGACCTGACCGCGCGCCCGCGCCCGGCGCCCGATCGCACGCTCTCCTACGGCGACGACGCGATGCAGAAGGTGGACGTGTGGCTGCCGCGTGGCGCGCGACCCTATCGTACCGTGCTGATGGTGCACGGCGGCTGCTGGCAGACCGGGATCGCCGACCGGCGGCTGATGGACTGGGTCGCGGACGACCTGCGCCGCGCCGGCTATGCGGTGTGGAACATCGACTATCGCGGGGTCGACCGCGCCGGCGGCGGCTATCCCGGCACCTTCGCCGACGCCGCCGCGGCCACCGACCTGATCCGCGCGGAGGGGCCGGCGCTCGGGCTCGACCTGCGCCATATCGTCGCGATCGGCCATTCCGCCGGCGGCCATCTCGCGCTGTGGCTCGCCGGGCGCGCGCGACTCCCCGGCGACAGCCCGCTGCGCCGCGCCGACCCGCTCCCGATCGCGCGCGTCATCAGCCTCGGCGGCCTGCCCGACCTGGCGGCGACCGCGGCGAGCCCCGACAATGGCTGCGGCACCGAGGTGGTGGCGCGGCTGGTCGGCGGCGACCGCGCCGACCCCTATGCCGACACGTCGGTGCCGCGGCTGCTGCCGCTCGGCGTGCCGCAGGACCTGGTCAACGGTCGCGAGGATCGGATCATCCCTTACCGTCTCGCCACCGACTATGTCGCGCGCGCGCTCGCCGCCGGCGACCGCGCCGCGCTCCACACGGTGCCGGCGACCGGCCATGTCGAGCTGATCGCGCCCGAGAGCGCTGCGTGGGCGGAGACGAAGCGGCTGCTGGCGCGCGCCTTCGCCCGCTGAGCTGATTTGCAGCGCCTCCCCCCTTCCCCTATACGGCGGCTGATTCCCGCCCCGGCCGCGCGACTGCTCCGCCGGGGCGTTCCTTTTCCGAGGGTGAGCGATGGCACGGCGGCGGCAGATCTACGAGGGCAAGGCGAAGATCCTCTACGAGGGTCCGGAGCCGGGCACGCTGATCCAATATTTCAAGGACGACGCCACCGCCTTCAACGCCCAGAAGAAGGGGACGATCAACGGCAAGGGCGTGCTCAACAACCGCATCAGCGAGCACATCTTCACGCTGCTCGACCATATCGGCGTGCCGACGCACTTCATCCGCCGCCTCAACATGCGCGAGCAGCTGATCCGCCAGGTCGAGATCGTGCCGATCGAGGTGGTGGTGCGCAACGTCGCCGCCGGCTCGCTGTCGAAGCGGCTCGGCATCGAGGAGGGCGTGAAGCTGCCGCGCACCATCCTCGAATATTATTACAAGGACGACGCGCTCGGCGACCCGATGATCTCGGACGAGCATATCGCCGCCTTCGGCTGGGCCAGCCAGGACGAGATGCACGACATCGCCGACCTGGCGATCCGCGTGAACGACTTCCTCAGCGGCCTGTTCGCCGGGGTCGGGATCCGGCTGGTCGACTTCAAGCTCGAGTTCGGCCGCATCTGGGACAATGACTATAGCCGGATCATCCTGGCGGACGAGATCAGCCCCGACGGCTGCCGGCTGTGGGACATGGAGTCGAACGAGAAGCTCGACAAGGACCGCTTCCGCCGCGACCTCGGCGGCGAGGTCGAGGCCTATCAGGAAGTCGCGCGCCGGCTCGGCCTGTTCCCCGAGGGCGGCGAGACCGCGGTGCTCGACATGGAGAGCCACCGCAAGCGCCGCGGCAAGTGATCACGCCCGCGCCGCGGTGGGAGGTTGCCCCGCGCGGCGCGGCGCGGCATAGCGCGCGGCCATGAGACTGCGCATCCATGTCACACTGAAGCCCGGCGTGCTCGACCCCCAGGGCAAGGCGATCGAGCACGCGCTCGCGGGACTCGGCTTCCAGGGCGTCACCGACGCGCGGGTCGGCAAGCTGATCGAGCTCGAGGTCGCCGAGGGCACGTCCGACGCCGACGTCGACTCGATGTGCCGCCAGCTGCTCGCCAACACCGTGATCGAGAATTACCGGATCGAGCGCGCGTGAGGGCCGCGGTCATCGTCTTCCCGGGCTCGAACTGCGATCGCGACATCGCGGTCGCGCTGGAGCAGGTGACCGGGCGCGCGCCGACGATGGTGTGGCATCGCGACACCGAGCTGCCCGACGGCGTCGGCCTGGTCGCGGTACCGGGCGGCTTCTCCTACGGCGACTATCTCCGCTCGGGCGCGATGGCCGCGCGCTCGCCGATCATGCGCGCGGTGGCGAGCGGGGCCGAGCGCGGCCTGCCCGTGCTGGGCGTGTGCAACGGCTTCCAGGTGCTCACCGAGGCGGGGCTGCTGCCGGGCGCGCTGATGCGCAACGCCGGTCTGAACTTCGTCTGCCGCGACGTCACGCTGTCGGTGGACAACGCGCAGACGGCCTTCACCAGCCGCTATGCCGCGGGGGAGCGGGTCGTCTTCCCGGTCGCGCACCATGACGGCAATTATGTCGCCGACGCCGAGACGCTCGACCGGATCGAGGGCGAGGGCCGCGTCGCCTTCCGCTACGCCGAGCCGGTGAACGGCAGCGCGCGCGACATCGCGGGCGTGCTCAACGCGGCGGGCAACGTGCTCGGACTGATGCCGCACCCCGAGCGGCGCGTGGAATCGGCGCACGGCGGCGACGACGGCCGGCGGCTGTTCGAGGGGTTGCTGGAGACGGTCGGCGCCTGAGCGACGCGGTCGAGTCGCGCTTCTCTCCCAGCCTGCTTCGCCTCACACCCGCGCGCGGAACGGCGTGAAATCGGTGTCGCGGTCGTAGACGTCCACTCCCTCGACCCGCTTGAGCCAGCCGACCACCAGATAGGTCAGCGGCGTCAGCGCCGCCTCCCAGCCCGTCTTGAGCGCCCATTGCGTGAACAGGACGACCACCACCAGGTGCGGCGTCCATCCCGGCGCGCCGAGGAAGGCGAGCGGGTAGAAGATCAGGCTGTCCACCCCCTGCCCCGCGACCGTCGAGCCGATCGTGCGCATCCACAGGTGGCGCCCCTCGGTGAGGACCTTCATCCGCGCGAGCACGTAGGAGTTGACGAACTCGCCGGCCCAGAAGGCGCACATGCTCGCGAAGACGATGCGCGGCACCTGGCCGAACACCGCCTCGTACGCCGCCTGGTTGCCCCAGTCGGGCGCGGGCGGCAGCGCCACCACCACCCAGGCCATCGCCGCCATGAAGACGGTCGCGGCGAAACCGACCCAGATCACGCGGCGCGCGTGCGCGTAGCCGTATACCTCGGTCAGCACGTCGCCGATGATATAGCTCACCGGGAAGAACAGGATGCCCGCGCCGAACGGCCAGTCGCCGATGCCGGGCAGCGCCACGCGCGCGACCTTGCCGGCGCCGAGCACGTTCGACAGCAGCAGGATCGCCACGAACGCGGCCATCACCAGGTCATAGTAGCGGAAATGCGTGGCGTCGACGCGCGCGGCGTCGGTCGGCGGCGGGGTGCGCGAGGGCTCGGCCATGCGCGCGATCATGCCGGCCATTCCTTCCGGCTTCAATCCGCGCTACGCGCGTCAGCGGGCGCCCGTAGCTCAGCTGGATAGAGCAAGGAGCTTCTACCTCCTTGGCCGGGGGTTCGAGTCCCTCCGGGCGCGCCACCGTCACCCATGATCGATGCCAATGAATTTGCGTGGTTTCTTCCGGAGTAACCACCCCAAATACTTGGCGCTCCAAGCTTATCCTGAGATCAGGCGGCAGCGACCGGGCGCGGCCGGTCGCTATCGCGCGCGATGTACTCATCGCCGCGACAGCGAACGCCCGACTATATTTCCCGGATCGAGACAGAACGTTCGGCGCATGGCCGCGCGATCTCAGGTTTGACCGCGATATTTACATAAGTTTAGCGGGTCGCGGTATACGACCCCGACCATCGAAGCGGCCCGTGTCGCGGACCGACCAGGGAAGGTGGGAAGGAAGGCAATGATTCGCTGGTTCAAGGCGCAGGCGCCGATCCGAACGAAGTTCACCGCGCTGCTGATCGTCTACACGGCGCTGGGCGCGGTGCCGGTGGCGACCACCGCGGAAGCGACGTCCGACCCGACCCTGGTCGGCGTCGCCGCTGCGGCCTTGGCCGCGCTCGTGATCGTGACGCTCATCGCCCGCAAGCTGGTGTGCGATCCCTATGTCGACACGGTCGTGCGGATGGAGGGACTCGCCAAGGGCGACTTCGCCACGCCGATCCGGTACACCGACCATGGCGACTGCGTCGGCCGCATGACCAAGGCGATGGACGTCTTCCGTCGCAACGGTATCGCGCTCGAGGAATCGTCGGCGGCGCAGCGCGTGGTGGTCACCTCGCTCGGCACCGGGTTGGAGCGGCTCGCCGCCAACGACCTGACCTATCGCATCGAGAATGCCTTCTACGCGGACTATGACAGGCTCCGCCTCGACTTCAATCGCGCGATGGACGCGATGTCGGACGTCCTCGGCGCGGTGACGAACGCCAGCCAGGGGATCGACACCGGCGCCGCCGACATCCGCGCCGCCTCGGACGACCTGTCGCAGCGCACCGAGCAGCAGGCCGCCAGCCTGGAGGAGACCGCCGCGGCGATGGAGCAGATCACCTCGACCGTGCGCGAGACCGCCGACGGCGCCGAGCGCGCCCACCGCGTCGTCACCGACGCGCGCACGGAGGCCGAGCATTCCGGTGCCATCGTCCGCCGCGCGGTCGAGGCGATGGGTGGGATCGAGCGCGCCTCGAACGAGATCAGCGAGATCATCAGCGTGATCGACGGCATCGCCTTCCAGACCAACCTGCTGGCGCTCAACGCGGGCGTCGAGGCGGCGCGCGCGGGCGACGCCGGCCGCGGCTTCGCGGTGGTCGCCTCCGAGGTGCGCGCGCTGGCGCAGCGCTCCGCCGACGCCGCGCGCGACGTGAAGGCCAAGATCACCGCCTCGACCGATCAGGTCGATGCCGGGGTCGGTCTCGTCAGCGAGACCGGCAGCGCCCTCGAGCGCATCATTGGGCGCATCGCCGAGATCAGCACCTTGGTCGCGACGATCGCCAACTCGGCCAAGCACCAGGCCACGGGGTTGCAGCAGATCAACACCGCGGTCGGCGAGATGGACGGCGTGACCCAGCAGAACGCCGCCATGGTCGAGGAAGCCACCGCCGCCGCCCGCAGCCTCGCCGACGAGGCCGCGCAGCTGGCGACGCAGGTCGCCCGCTTCCGCCTGTCCAAGAGCCGACCGACCACCGCGATCGTCCCCGCGGCCTCGCCGGTGCACGAGTTGCAGTCGCGCGCGGCGAGCGCGGGCCGCGAGATCGCGCGCGGCGCCCGCCAGCGCAGCGTGGCGGGCACCAACGGCGCCGCGCTGGCGGTGGCACAGGACGACTGGTCGGAGTTCTGATCCGACCGTCGTCGCACCCTAGCGTCTGATCCACCTCCATTGATCCGTGCTCCGGCGAACGCCGGCGCCCAGGGCCGCAGGCGTGACGCTCGTGGCTCTGGGCTCCGGCGTCACCGACACGCTCGCGCACCTCGACTTTCCCCGCGATCGACGCGCGCACGCCGCACTCGATCGATCGGACGAACGGGCCCGCGCGCCGCGCGCCGCGGCGGCGACCGGCTCGCCCGCGGCGGTGGATCACCTCCGGGCCATGCAGCCGAGCATGGCATGCCTCGGTGCCGCTCGCCGACGAACCGGGTGAGCCGCACGAGGCGCGCGCTACCCGGATCGGCAGGGTCCACGCGCATCGGCCTCTATCCTAGCTCGTACGTGAGCAGCGACGCACCCGCGCCTGCCCCGCTGCTGCCCGCGCGGACGATGCTGGTCGCCGCCGCGGCCGCTCGCGCGATAGGCGGCCGCCGCCGTCTAGCTAGATCACGGCGCCGTCTCAGGGGCAAGCGCGGCGACGAGCCCGTCGCTCGCCGCGTGACGGCATAGTGTCGCCTCGTCGTCGCGGCTCTAACCGCACTGCCGACCCACACGCGCTGCGCCGATGCGGGCGTGGTGGCGGCGATGACCCGACCCGGCTCCGATCGCGTCGCTGCGCCAGTGGGAGCGGTGACGCGATGATCCTCGACACCGTCGCCACAGGCGCGGTCGACCGCGCTGGCCGCCGCGTGACCGACCGCTCGACCGGCCGATCGTGAACCGAGGTGCGGCCGTGCGTCCCCCGACGTGGACCGATGCCGCACCGAGCCGCCTCGGCCGATCAAGGGCGCGGGTGTTGGCCGAGGCGTCGCGGCGTTGGGTCGGCGCGACCGGCTCGTCGCATGAGGCGGCCGAGCCGCACCGGCCCACCGATGGCGCCGATAGGAGGCGCGCCGAGCGTGGCCGGACGTTGTCCGGCGCCCCTCCGTCACGCGTCGGCCGCGTCGCCGATGGGTGGCGTGCGGCCTAGGGTCGCGGCACGTCACACGCCGCGAGAGACTCACGGGGCCGCACGGGGCGTGCGCGTGGCAACGCCCGGCGCGGCGCGCATCCCCCGCTCAGAAGGACGACCAATCGTCCTCCTTGGACACCGCCGCGCTCTTCCCGACCAGCCGGATCGGCCCGCGCGTCGGTCGTGCCGCGGCGGCCTGACGCGGCGCCGGCACGGACGCGCTCGCCACCTTCGCGACCCGCGGGGCGGGTGCGGGTGCCGCCTGCTCGACCGTGAAGATCGCCACCGCGCCCGCCAGCTGCTCGGCCTCGTGCGCGAGCATCTGCGACGCCGCGGTCGATTCCTCGACCATCGCGGCATTCTGCTGGGTCACCGAGTCCATCTCGCCGATCGCGATATTGACTTGGCCGAGGCTCTGCGCCTGATCGTCGGCCGATCGGGCGATCGTGCCCATGATCGTGCTGACGCTGACCACACGCTCGATGATCCGGTCGAGCGCCTTGCCCGTCGCGTCGACCAGTTCGACCCCCGACTGGACGTGCTCGATCGCCGAGAGGATCCGCGACTTCACGTCCGATGCCGCCTCGGCGGAGCGCTGCGCCAGCGCGCGTACCTCGGAGGCGACCACGGCGAAGCCCCGGCCCGCGTCCCCCGCGCGCGCCGCCTCGACCCCGGCGTTCAGCGCCAGCAGGTTCGTCTGGAAGGCGATGCCGTCGATCACGCTGATGATGTCGGCGATCTCGCGGCTGGCCTGATCGATCCCGTTCATCGCCTGGACCGACTTGCGCACCACCGCCCCGCCCTGTTCGGCCTCGACGCGCGCGTCGGCCATGGCGCTGTTGGCGTTGGCGGCGTTGGTCGCGCCGGTGCGGACCGTCGCGGTGATCTCGTCCATCGCCGCCGCGGTCTCGCGCAGGCTCGCGGCCTGCTGCTCGCTGCGCCCGGAGAGCGCGCGCGCCGACTGGCTGATCTCGTCGGCGTTGCGCTTGATCGTGTGCACGCTGCCGCGAACGTTCCTGGTGAGATCGGAGAGCTTGCCGACCGCATCGTTGAAATCATGCGCGATCTGCCCGAACGAGCGCGGCACGTCGGTCAGCCGCACGGTCAGGTCGGCGTCGGCGAGCCGGCGCAGGCCCTCGCCGATCGCCGCCATCGCCTGCTCGCGCTCGGTGTCGGCGGTCAGCTTGGCCTGCGCCGCGTCGCGGAACACGATCACCGCGCGCGCCATGTCGCCGAGCTCGTCGCGGCGATCGGCGGGCACGGTGATGTCGAGCCTGCCGTTGGCCAGATCGGCCATGCGACGGGTCAGCGACGTGATGGGGCGCGCGATGCTGCGGCTCAACATCACCGCCAGCATCACCGCCACCGCGATCAGCAGCAGCCCGCCGATCACGAGCGCGACCGTCGCGCTGGTGATCGCTTTCTCCTGGCGCGCGGCGTTGCGCTGCATCGCCTCGGTCTCGCGGTCGCGGACGTCACGCAGCGGCAGGATCGCGGCGCTGGTCAGCACCGCCTTGCCGGCGTCGCGCACCGCCTGCTCGGCCGCCTCGCGTTTCCTCGCCTTGACCATCGCGACCAGCCGGTCGCTCCAGTCGCGCCGCCACTTCATCGCCTCGCCGCGCCCGGTCTCCAGCAGCCGGTGCTCGGTCGAGTCGGTCAGCATCGGGCCGAGTTCGGCCGCGGCGCGGTCATAGTCGGTGCGCGCCTCGTCGTAGGATTTGAGGTAGCTCTTGTCGCCGGTCACCAGATAGCCGCGCAGCTGGCTGTTCTCGCGCAGCAGCGAGGTCTCGAGCGTCAGCGCCTTGGCGTAGATCGTCTGCGCGCGGTTGTTGCCCTCGGTCGCGTCGCGGATCATCCAGACGTTGGTGAAGAAGACCGCCAGCATGATCGCGGCGAAGCCGATGATGACGAAGAACGACACCGCCAGCTTGCGCGGAATGCTCATCCCCGAGATCATGATGCGGTTCCTTCGTCCTTTCGGCGGTGATCCGTCACGCGGATGTCCCCTTAAGTATCACGTGAAACGTGGGTTACCGCACCCGTGCCGGGCGGGTAACCCGATGTGGTTAGAAGTCGAGCCGCAGCGTCGCCGAGATCGTCCGACCCGTGAGCGGACGGCCGCGAACGAAGCTGATGATCGTCCCGTCCGGGGAGGTCGGGTTGTCGATCCCCTCGAACGCCAGCCTATTGAACAGGTTGTTCGCGTTGACCGTCACCTTGAGCCGCTCGGTCGCACGCCATTGGGCGAACGCGTTGGTGGTCACGAAGCCCGGCGCGACCAGCCTGTTCTCGTCCTGCGCGAAGCTCTGGGTCGATCCGATGAAGACCGCGCCGAGCGCGACGCGGTCGGTGACGATCTCAGGGGTCGCCTGGAAGATGAGCTTCGGCTGAAACCGCGGACGGTTGCCGTCCAGCGAGGGATCGAGATAGTCGTGCCGGATCGTCGCCCGGGTATAGGTCGCCCCGCCGTTGAGGCCGAGCACGCCGAGCCGCACGCCGCCCTCGAACTCCAACCCCTTGGCCTCATAGTCGCGCAGGATCGAGCGCGCGCGGATGGCGTCGAAGTTCGTATCCGTGGTCGTCGCCCAGAAGCCCGTGAGGTTGAGCGTCAGCCGGTCCGTGCGATATTTCGCGCCGGCCTCGGCCTGCCGCACCGCGTTCACCGCCGGGTCGATCGCCTTGCCCCCGCTGCGCCGCAGCATGCTTCCCCGCACGATGCTGCCGTCGCTCGTGCTGATCGCGGGCGTGAACAGCAGCCGATCCGCGCCCGTGCGCGCGCCCTTGCTGTAGCGCGCGAAGACGGCCAGCGGCTCCGCCGGGCGATAGGTGACGCCGGCGGAATAGGACAGGTAATGATAGGTGTAATCCACCGGCGCCGGACGATCATAGGCCGTCAGCTCGACGACGCGCTCAGGCCCCGAGATCGTCCCGTCCCCGTTCACGTCGACCTGCCCCAAGCCGACCCGACCGCCGCCTAGATCGCTGCCCCACATCTGTCCTCGCGCGCCGCCGACATCATAGCGAAGGCTCCCGCCGATCGAGAGCTGACCGACGTGGTAATTGAGAGAGGCGAACGGAGCGTTAATGGCATTGTCGGTCACGACGGAGCGACGCAGGCGACCGGGACGACCGTTGCCGAAATAAGAGGCGACATTGCCATAGGCCAGCACGCCCCGCTCCGTCAGCGGCGTGCCGTCCGCGGCGAAGACGTCCACCGCCGCCGATCGACCGTCGCCGCGAAGGTCGGTGCTGACGAGGACCCAGGCCAAATCACGGTCGACCCGCTGCCGCGCGGCGTAGAGACCGGCGGTGGTCGTCAACTCGCCGGCGCCGAGGTCGAACACCCGGCTGACCCGTACCTCATTGGTCACGTCGCCATAATCGTTGACGGGCATGTCGAGCAGCGACATCGCGCGGATCAGCCCGTTGCCGTTCAACGGCGCGGCGCTCACCAGCGGGATCGCGGCGCCCGCCGACGGGCCGTTCGCGTAGGCGAGCGTGGCACCCGCGCCGCCCAGCCCGACGGCGGCGAACCGCGGCAGGCCGAACAAGGTGTTGAACGGCGAGGTCAGTCCGCCCGAGATTGCGGCGTAGCGGAGCCGCTCAATCACGGTCCAGCCGCTCACCTCGAACGACGTCTCGATCCCCAGCGAGCTCTCCCGGACATGCTGTCCGTCCGCGAGGTCGACCGTCATCGGGCGGTTGCTACGATCCAGGAACGTGAACGTGCGAAGGTAGCGCGAGCCGAGCGAGTCGTGCAGCTCGTCGAAGCCGCCGATGCCGGTGAAACGCGGTGCCGCATTGGTCCCGCCGAACCAGAACGGCACGGCGTCATAGTAAGGCGTGCGGTCGCTGAGATACTTGCCGTATACGCGGACGTAGCCGGTCGTGAGGTCCCTGGTGACGTTGAGCCGAACCTGGCCGCCCTTCTGCGCGTCATAGCCGGTCCGACGCGGCCCCTCGCCCTGGCGATAGAAGCCGCCGAGCTGGAAGCGCAAGCTGTCGCTCAGATGGCCGCCGTAGGTGAAATCGGCGCGGGAGCTGTCATAGTCGAGACCCGCGGTGAAGGCGACCGAGCCGCCCTCGACCTCGCCCGTCTTCGTACGAAAGTTGACCACGCCGCCCGGCGAGTTGGAGGCGAAGGTGGAGGCCGAGCCCCCGCGGATGACCTCGACCTGCGAGAGCATGAGATCGGGACGGACCAGCCCGTCCCCGCTCAGCCCGATCATGTCGCCGAATTCCAGGACGGGGAGCCCGTCCTCCTGGATCTGGATGAACTTGGCGCCGCTCGAGGCGAGCGGCAGGCCGCGCACGGTCAGGCTGTTATACCCCTCACCCGCACCAGCGGTGGAGCGGAGCCCGGGGACGTCACGGAGCAGGTCGCCGACCCCGCGCGCGCCGAGCCGCTCGATCTCGTCCTCGCGCAGCACACTGGTCGAGGTGGCGCTGTCGAGCCGGTCACGCGCGCGCGCCACGCCGGTGCTCACCGTGTCGTCGCCCGCGGCGCGCGTCGTGTCGGCGGGGGGCAAGTCCGCGGGGGGCATGTCGGCGGCCGGTGGGGTCATGCCACCCGCGACGGCGGGGGCGCTCAGCGCCGAGACGGCGGACGCGATCAACAACGATCTGAACAACTTCATTATATTCTCCCTATCCGGTGAATGACGCGGCATCACGTGCCGCGGCAGGGACAAGGAAAATTAGGCGAGGCGCTTGACGCTACGCCGTATATCGATGTGGTTTCACTTACCCGATTTGCCTGGGTCCGATCGTATCCTTCACGGACCCCGTCGATCTACTTGACGTCGGAACGTTAGTCGGCCCGCCCTCAGCCGAGCCACTTGATCGCCGCGCCATAGGGATGGCATTCCGCCAGCACGCGCGTGTCGCCGCCGGGGAAGCAGGTCAGGCGCAGCTGCACGGCGGAGCGATCCGCGGTCCATTCGAAGCCGACACGCGCCAGCGGCTGCCGCGGCGTCGCCGCCTGCCCGGCCGCGGCGACGACCGAGTCGAGCCGCGCCCGCGCCGAAGCGCCGAGATATTGCGTCACCATCGAGTGCACCAGCACGCGGCAGCGCCCCTCGACCGGCGCTTCGGCCAGCCGCTCGGCGAGCCAGGCGACCGCGTCGCCGCGCTCGACCCGCGGCGGCCAGCGATGCGCGAGCGCGAGCGCGCGCTCGAGCCGACGCGACCGCGCCGGCTGGTCGGCGAAGACGAACGCCATCAACCGCTCGCAGGTCGACGGATCGCGCGGGTCGAGCGGCGCCAGATCGACGCCGCGCGCCGCTACCACCTCCACCGCGGTGTCGGGTGGGGCAGCGCCTTCCCAGTCGGGCGCGATCAGCACGGGCGACTCGGCCTCCCCCGCCACCGACCCGCCCAGCCGATAGGCGTAGCGATGGAGATTGAGGTTGAGGCCGGCACTCGCGCCGATCTCGAGCAGCTCGACCGGCATGTCGAAGCGCGCGCGCACCACCTTCAGCGCGGCGAGGATCGCCGCGGCACGGCCCACCTCATTGGTCTGCGGGGTCTGCTCCATCCAGTCGGCGATGAACGAGTCGTACTGGGTGAGCGCCGCGCCGACCGCCGCGTCGACGTCGTCATGCTCGCCGCGGTACAAGGCGCCGAGCCGCGCCGGTGTGTCGCGCCGCGCGAGCGCGTGGAGCGCGGCGTTGAAGCGCATCGCCAGGGCCGCCTCGGCCCGGTCGCGGGTCCAGCGCGCGAACACCGCCGACGTGAGCGGCGCGCGCGCCAGCTGGCGCGCGCCCGAGTCGAGCAGCGCGGCGACGAACGGCGAGCCGATCGCGCGGGCGACCTGGGCCTGGCGCCGCAACTCACCCGTCGCTCCGTCGAAATCAAGAGATCGTTCAAACACTCGACAGTTTATCCGCTGGAGCGATAGCGCCGCACGCCGGCGCCGGCAGTGGCGGAAAGTGCTTTCCATCCGCTTAACCGCGCCGATCTCTTGCGTGACCGCGGCGCGACGTGCCAGCTCTGTCGTATCGGCGCAATCTTTCTCGTCGCATCCGTGATTAACGTCATTTTAGGACGGCACCTCCAAGAGGAAGTTAGGCGCGACGGCACCGGGCAGGACCGACCCGGTCACCCGACGCGCCTATATTGGGGGATGGGAATGGGTGATGGCCGCTCCCCGCCGCGGCGGAGGATCGGCATCCCTCACCTGCCCGCTCGACTGATCAGGATCCCGCGATGGTGTACGTGCTCCCTCCCCGTCTCGACACCGCCGCCGCACCGCCGCTGCGCGTCGCGTTGAAGAAGCTGGTCGAACAGGCGCAGCCGCTCGCGGTCGACGGCAGCGCGGTGGAGCAGATCGGCCAGGCCTGCCTGCAGGTGCTGATCGCCGCGCGCGCCGCCGCGACCGCGCAGGGGCAGAGCTTCGCGCTGACCGCGGTGAGCATCCCCTTCGCCGACGCCGCCGCGCTCGCCGCGGTCGACCTCTCCGCCGCCTAAGCGCACCCCGCCCGGTTCACAGGAGCAGACGTCTTGGACCTCGACGCAATCCAGCAGATCTTCTTCCAGGAATGCGAGGAAGGCCTGGCCGGCATGGAGGGCGCCTTCGCCGCGCTCCGGTCCGAAAACTACGACGCCGAGACGATCAACGGCATCTTCCGCGCGGTCCACTCGATCAAGGGCGGCGCTGGCGCGTTCGGGCACGAGCGGCTCCAGGCCTATACTCACCAATATGAGACGCTGCTCGACCTGCTGCGGAGCGGCGCGCTGACGCTCACCCCGGCGCTGACCAACCTGATCGTCGCCGCCTTCGACATGCTCGCCGACCATGTCGCCGCGGCGCGCGACTCGGGTGAGTCGCCCGACGACGCGGTGATGCTCGCTCGCCTGATCGCGGCCGCCAGCGGCGACGAGGCGCCCGCGGCCGAGCCCGTCGCGCGTCCGGCCGGCGCGGAGGACATCGCCTTCACGCCCGCCCCGATCAGCCTGGGCGACGATCTCGACGATCTCATGGCGATGCTCGGCGACGTCGCCCCCGCCGCCGACACGGCGGTCGACGACGGCTCCGCGGCGGACGCACCGCACGACTGGCTGGTCACGTTCAAGCCCACCCCGAACGCGCTCGACAACGGCGGCGAGCCGCTGCTGCTGCTGCGCGAGCTGGTGCGGATGGGCGGCCGCGTGCTGTCATGTGACACGTCGGCGCTGCTGCCGCTGGCATCGATCGACCCCGAGGTCTCCTATCTCGCCTGGACGATCGCGGTGCCCGCGAGCGTCGACGAGGACGACATCCGCTCGGTCTTCGAGTTCACCGACGGCTGCGCGGTGACGCTCGCGCGCGCGGCCGCCGCACCCGCCCCCGTCGCGGTGCCCGAGCCGGTCGCGGCCGCGCCCTCGCCCGCGAGCGCCGCGGCCCCGGCGGCGCCCGTCGCGGCGGCCACGCCCGCGCCCAGTCCGGCGCCCGCCACCGCGACGCCGGCGCCCAGGCCCGCACCGCCCGCGCCGGTCGTCGCCTCGGTGGTGGCGCCGGCGCCGACCGCGGTGGCGCAGACGATCCGAGTCGACCTCGACAAGCTCGACCGCCTCGTCAATCTCGTCGGCGAGCTGGTGATCACCCAGGCGATGCTCGCGCAGCGCCTGTCCGAGAACAACATGGCCGGCATCTCCGAGCTGACCGATCTCGATCACCTGACGCGCGAGCTGCAGGAATCGACCATGGCGATCCGTGCCCAGCCCATGAAGACGGTGTTCAGCCGCGTGCCGCGCATCATCCGCGAGCTCGAGGGCGAGACCGGCAAGCGCGTCCGTCTCGACATCGAGGGCGAGATGACCGAGGTCGACAAGACCGTGGTCGAGCGGATCGGCGAGCCGCTGACGCACCTCATCCGCAACGCGGTCGACCATGGGCTGGAGACGCCCGAGGAGCGGGTCGCGGCGGGCAAGCCCGCCGAGGGCGTGGTCACGCTGTCGGCGGCGCACCACTCGGGCCGCATCGTCATCACCGTCAGCGACGACGGGCGCGGCATCGACCGCGCGCGCGTCCGCGCCAAGGCGATCGAGCGCGGCATCATCCTGCCCGACGCGGTGCTGAGCGACGAGGAGGTCGACAACCTCATCTTCGCCCCGGGCTTCTCGACCGCGGCGACGGTCTCGAACATCTCGGGGCGCGGCGTCGGCATGGACGTGGTGCGCAAGAACGTCCAGGCGCTCGGCGGCCGCATCGGCATCCAGTCGAAGTTCGGCTCGGGGTCGAGCTTCTCGCTCAGCCTGCCGCTGACGCTCGCGGTGGTCGACGGCATGATCGTCACCGTCGGCGACCAGACCTTCGTGATCCCGCTCAGCCACATCGTCGAGAGCCTGCGCCCGACCGACGGCGCGGTGACCGCGATCGGCGTCGATGGGTCCGTGCTCGACGTGCGCGGCTCCTACGTGCCGATCTACCCGGTGGCCGAACAGCTCGGCCTGGGCGGCGGCGAGCGCGACCCCGCCAGCGCGGTGCTGATCGTGGTCGAGGCCGACCACGGCCAGGCCGCGCTGCTGGTCGACTCGATCCAGGACCAGCGCCAGGTCGTGGTGAAGAGCCTCGAGGCCAATTACCAGGCGATCAACGGGCTGGCCGGCGCGACGATCCTCGGCGACGGCCGCGTCGCGCTGATCATCGACGTCGACGCGCTCACCGCGCATCGCGTCCGCGCGCCGCGACCGGCGGTGCTGGCCCACGCGGCATGAACCCGGCGGTCGCCCTCCCCAGCGAGTCGTCGCTCAAGCGCGAGTTCCACTTCGTGCCGGCGGACCATCAGGCGATCGCGCGGCTGGTGTACGACGAGCTCGGGATCCTGCTGCCCGACGGCAAGGCGCAGCTGGTGTACGGCCGGGTCGCGCCCCGCGTTCGCGCGTGCGGGCTCGACAGCGTCGGCGCCTATATCCGGCTGATCGAGCAGGACGCCGACGAGCGGCTGCGCATGTTCGACGCGATCACCACCAACCACACCGCCTTCTTCCGCGAGGCCCACCACTTCGAGGATTTCGTCGCGCGGCTATGGCCCAAGCTGTCGCAGCGCGTGCTCGGCGGCGGGCGCGTGCGGCTGTGGTCGGCGGCCTGCTCCAGCGGCGAGGAACCGTACAGCTGGCTGATGGCGAGCTTCGGCACCGACCGCGGGCTGGCGCAGCGCGTGCTGCGCGCCGACTTCAAGCTGCTCGCCACCGACGTCTCGCCCAGCGTGCTCGCCACCGCGCGCGCCGGCACCTATCCGGCGGCGACGCTGCGCACGGTCCCCGCGGCGCTGCGCGGCACCTGGCTGAGCGGCACGAGCGAGCGCCAGACGGTCGACCCGCTGCTGCGCGACGCGATCGCCTTCCGCCCGCTCAACCTGCTCGGCAACTGGCCGATGCGCGGCCGGTTCGACGCGATCTGCTGCCGCAACGTGATGATCTACTTCGACGAACCAACCAAAGCGCGGCTGCAAGCACGGCTCGCTGACCATCTGGAGACGGGGGGCATGCTCTACATCGGCCATTCCGAGCGGCTCGCCGACGAGGTCGCGCACCGCTTCGAGAGCGTGGGGCGCACCGCCTATCTGAAGGTGGCGGCATGAGCGTCCGCACCCTCGTCGTCGACGACTCGCTCACGATGCAGGCGCTGATCCGGCGCACCTTGTCGGTCGACCCCGCGATCGAGGTCGTCGGCACCGCCGCGAGCGCCGACGAGGCGCGCGCCAAGATCAAGGAGCTCGACCCCGACGTCGTCACGCTCGACATCGAGATGCCGGGGATGAACGGGCTCGACTTCCTCGAGCGGCTGATGCGGCTGCGCCCGACCCCGGTGGTGATGCTGTCGACGCTCACTTCCGACGGCGCCGAGGCGAGCATCGCCGCGCTGGAGCTCGGCGCGTTCGAGTGTTTCGACAAGCTCGCGCTGCGTCGCGAGGGCGAGGCGATCCGGCTGCCCGCGCTGGTGCGCGCCGCCTCGGGCACGCGCCGGCGCCTCGCCCCGCTACCGCCGAAGAGCGAGCCGGTCGACGGTGACTATCGCCCGCGCGACAACACGATGATCGCGGTCGGCGCGTCGACCGGCGGGGTCGAGGCGCTGATCGAGCTGCTCACCGGCTTCCCGGCCAACTGCCCGCCGACCGTGATCGTGCAGCACATGCCGGCGAGCTTCACCGCCAGCTTCGCGGCGCGGCTCGACCGGCTGTGCCGCCCGAGCGTGGAGGAGGCGCGCGCGGGCGCGCCGCTCCAGGTCGGCAAGGTCTATCTCGCGCCCGGCGGCGACCGCCACCTCGAGGTCGCGGGCAGCGGCGGCAAGCGCCACTGCCGCCTGCTCCAGGGACCCAAGGTGAGCGGCCACCAGCCCTCGGTCGACACCCTGTTCCACTCGGTGGCGCGCTGCGCCGGGGCGGACGCGGTGGGCGCGCTGCTCACCGGCATGGGCGCCGACGGGGCCGAGGGCATGCTGGCGATGCGCGCCACCGGCTCGGTCACGATCGGCCAGGACGAGGCCACCAGCGTCGTCTACGGCATGCCCGCGGTGGCGCACCGCATCGGCGCGGTGGTACAACAGCTGCCGCTGCGCCGCATCGCGCCGCGATTGCTCCAGGAATGTCGCGCATGAACAGCATCACGCTCCGCGACGGCTTCCGCCGGCTCACCGTGGCGCAGGGCGAGACCAAGGTCAGCGACCAGGAGGACGTGGTGCTGACCACCGTCCTGGGTAGCTGCGTCGCCGCCTGCTTCTACGATCCGGTCGCGAAGGTGGGAGGCCTTAACCATTACCTGTTAGCCGAGGGGAATGTGTCCGACGCCGCCTCGATGCAGCGCTATGGTGTGTACGCCATGGAAGTGCTGATCAACGCCATGCTCTCGATGGGCGCGGTGCGGTCGCGCATGAAGGCGCGCATCTTCGGCGGCGCGACGATGCGCTCGGGCTTCCGCGACATCGGCGGCGACAATATCGCCTTCGCGCGCCGCTTCCTGCGTGACGAGCGGATCCCGCTCGTCGGCGAGGACGTCGGCGGCAATGGCGCGCGGCGGGTCGAGTTCCGCGCCGCGCTCGGCCTGGCGCGCTGCCGCGTCGTCACCGAGGGCGCGCCGCCGCCGGTGATCCGCGCCACCCCCGCCCCTGCCGCCGCGATCGCCGCCGTCGGCGACGTCGAATTCTTCTGATTTCCAGCCTTTCCCAGGAGCCCCTTCCCGTGACCAAGACGATCATGACCGTGGACGACTCGCCCAGCATGCGGATGCTGCTGCGCGCGGCGCTGACCGATCTCGGCTACAATGTCGTCGAGGCGGAGGACGGGGTGCACGCGCTCGAGACGCTCCAGAATTTCGAGCCCGAGGAGGAGCCCGACCTGCTCATCACCGACATCAACATGCCGCGCATGGACGGTTTCGGTCTGATCGAGCAGGTCCGCGCCGACGGCCGCCGCACGCTGCCGATCCTGGTGCTCACCACCGAGAGCTCCGACGAGAAGAAGCAGCGCGCGCGCGACGCCGGCGCCACCGGCTGGATCGTCAAGCCCTTCCACCCTGAGAAGCTCGCCGCCGCGATCCGGCGCGTGCTGCACTGATCCCGCCGACCGCCATCAGCCTTCCGAGGAACCAGTCCATGTCCCGTCAGCTCATCACCTTCCAGCTCGGCGACCAGCATCTGGGCGTCGACATCATGGCCATCCGTGAGATCCGCGCCTGGTCGCCCGCCACGCCGCTGCCCAACGTACCCAGCCACGTGCGCGGCGTCGTCAACCTGCGGGGTGTCGTCCTGCCGGTGCTCGACCTGCGCCATCGGCTGGGCTGGGGCGTCACCGATCCGACCGCGCGCCACGTGATCATCGTCGTGCGCATCGGCGAGCAGCTCCAGGGCATCATCGTCGACGCGGTCAACGACATCGTCACGGTGCAGACCGAGGACATGCAGCCGCTCCCCGACATGGGCGATGCCGCGGCGGCGCAGTTCCTCGACGGTCTGGCGACGATCGACCAGCGGCTGATCCTGGTGCTCGCGCTCGAGCGGCTGGTCGAGCGCAGCGCCATGGCGGACGCCGCCTGATCCAAGTGATAAAAGTTACGTTTACGCTTATCGTCTAGGACGGGGTCATGGCTGGAACGAGAGTATTGGTGGTCGACGAT
Organism: Sphingomonas folli; assembly: GCF_019429525.1. Taxonomy (GTDB): domain Bacteria; phylum Pseudomonadota; class Alphaproteobacteria; order Sphingomonadales; family Sphingomonadaceae; genus Sphingomonas; species Sphingomonas folii. The sequence goes on from NZ_JAHXZL010000002.1 coordinate 298,329, forward strand.
TCGTTGACCATGCGCGCCCTGATCTCCGGCGCGCTGGAGCGCATCCCCGGGGTGGAAGTCGTCGGCATGGCCGACGGTGCGGCCGAGGCGCGCGCGCTGGTCGCCTCGACCTGGCCCGACGTGATGACGCTCGACGTCGAGATGCCGGGCATGAGCGGCCTCGAGTATCTCGCCGAGATCATGGACACCAAGCCGATGCCGGTGATCATGTTCTCGACCCGGACGCAGGACGGCGCGGCCGAGTCGATCGAGGCGCTGCGGCTCGGCGCGATCGACTGTTTCCCCAAGCCGCGCGTCGCCGCCCCGGCCGAGCTGGACGCGATCATCGCCAAGCTCGCCAAGCGCCTCAAGGCGGCCAAGAAGGCCGACATCAAGCCCAAGGCCCCGCCCAAGACCGCCAAGGCGCCGCCGATCGACTGGAACGGCCGCCTGCTGCTCGTCGGCGGCGACGCGTCGAGCACCAAGTCGATCTTCGACCTCTTCTCGAACTTTCCCGCCAACTGCCCGCCGACGGTGGTGGTCCAGCACCTCGGTCCCGGGCTGGTCGAGAGCATGGCGGAGAAGCTCGCCGAGCAGGTCGCGCCCAAGGTGGTGGTCGCGGCGGACGGGATGAAGCCCGATCAGGGCACGATCTATCTCGCTCCCCACGGCGACGCGCATCTGGTGATCGACAGCTGGCCCAATGGTACGCTGCGCCTGCTGCCGCGCGATCCGATCGCGGGCGAGCGGCCGTCGATCTCGCTGCTGTTCGCCTCGGCCGCCAAGGCGGCGGCGAGCAACGCGGTGGGCGTGCTGCTGCTCGACTCGAACGAGGACGGCGCCGGCGGGCTCAAGGCGCTCAATTCCGCGGGCGGCTACGCCTTCTCGCCGTCGGACGAGGGCGGTTACACGCTGGCGCGCGGGATGGTGTCGCAGCCGGTGGCGAGCGACGCGCTGGTCGCGGGCGTCCTCAAGATGTGTTCGAAATGACCGAGGCAGCGCTGCCGCGCGCGCTCGCTCTCGCGCTGGCCGAGGAGCTGGTGTTCGCCTCGAACATGCTGAACGACCTCGCCTATGATCTCGGCAGCAACGGCGAGACGCTGCGCCGCCACATGGCGAGCATCCAGCGGATCGACTATGTCACCCAGATCCAGCTGGCGGTCGCCGGGCTGCTCCGGGTCGAGGGCGCGTCGGACGCCGACATCGGCACGGTGACGCTGCAGGACATGGCCGACCGGCTGCGCTCGACGCTCGCCTCGCTGGAAGAGCGGTCCGCCGCGGCCTGAGGGTGGTGCCAGCGAGGGGCGGGCATGACTGATCCGGCCTGAACCGTGCTCCGGCGACGCGGGAGGCCGCGGCCGCCGCGGCAGCGCGCGCGACCCTGGGCTCCACCCTGCGCGGGAGCACGCTGACGGCTGACCGGGGTCCCTGCGCGTCAGCCGATCGCGATCACGCGGTCGCCCAGCCGCTCGGCCTCGCCGCGATCGTGCGTGACCATCAGGATCGGCACCGCGCGCGCGTCGCGCACGCGCTCGATCGCGCGCGTCGCCTCCTCGCGCCGCGCCGGGTCGAGCGACGACAGCGGCTCGTCGAGCAGCAGGAAGGCGGCGTCGCTCAGCAGCGCTCGGCCGATCGCCACCCGGCGCGCCTCGCCGCCCGAGAGCGTGCGCGGCCAGCGCTCCAGCAGGTGCGACACGTCGAGCATCGCCGCCACCTCCGCCAGCCGCGCCGCGTCGGGCGCACCGTACAACAGGTTGGCGCGCACCCGCCGGTGGGGGAACAGTCGCATGTCCTGGAAGACATAGCCGGCGCGGCGGCGCTCCGGCGGCAGGTCGATACCCGATGCGGAGTCGTACAGCGTCCGACCGCCGACCCGGACATGGCCGCGCGATGGTCGCAGCAGCCCGGCGATCATGTCGAGCAGGCTCGTCTTGCCCGCGCCCGAGGGGCCGACCAGGACGGTGAGCCCCTCCCCCACCGCGAAGCGCGCGCCCACGCTGGCGTCGCCGCGCGCGGCGCTCACGTCGACGTCAAAGGACACGGACGCCCCGCCCCGCGCGCCGCACCAGCCACTCCGCCGCCACCAAGGCGGCGAGCGACAGCGCGACCGACGCCGCGGCGAGCCGCCACACCGACGCCTCGCCGCCGGGTGTCTGGAGCGCGGCGTAGATCGCGAGCGGCAGCGTCTGCGTCTCCCCTGGCACGTTCGAGACGAAGGTGATCGTCGCGCCGAACTCGCCGATCGAGCGGGCGAAACCGAGCACCGCGCCGGCCGCGATCCCCGGCGCGGCGAGCGGCAAGGTCACCGTCGCGTAGCTGCGCCACCGCCCCGCGCCGAGCGTGCGCGCGGCCTGCTCGAGCCGCCGGTCGACCGCCTCCAGCGACAGCCGGATCGCGCGCACCATCAGTGGCAGCGCCATCACGCCCGCGGCGATCGCCGCGCCGGTCCAGCGGAACAGCACCGAGACGCCGAGCCAGCGCTCCAGCGCGCCGCCGATCGGGCCCGCGGGCGCGAAGGCCAGCAGCAGCAGCCAGCCCGTGACCACCGGGGGCACCACCAGCGGCAGGTGGATCAGCCCGTCGACCAGCACCTTGCCCGGGAACTGCCAGCGCGCCAGCGCCCAGGCGAGCGCGAAGGCGAGCGGCAGCGTCGCCAGCGTCGCGGTGCCGCCGACCAGCAAGGTGAGCCGCACGATCGCGGCGAGCTCGCTCACCGCGGCGCGAAGCCCCGCCGCGCCAGGATCGCCTGACCCGCGCGCGACAGCAGGAAGCGCCGGAAGCCCTCCGCCTCGCGCGCCGCCGGGCCGTCGGTGAGCCGCGCGACGGGATAGACGATCGGCGGATGACTGGCGCGCGGGAAGACGCCGGCGATCCGCACCGCCGCCGAGGCGCGCGCGTCGGTGGCGTAGACGATGCCGTAGGGCGCGGCGCCGCGCTCCACCAGCGCCAGCGCGGCGCGGACATTCTCCGCGCGCACGACGCGGCCGCTCACCGACTCCCAGGCGCCGAGCTCGCGCAGCGCGGCCTCGCCATATTTGCCCGCGGGCACCGCCGCCGGGTCGGCCATCGCCAGCGGCGCGGCGCCGAGCCGGCGCGCCAGCACGCCGCCGCGCGTGGCGCTCACGTCGGCTGTGCCGGGGCGCGCGACCACGACCAGCCGGTTGTGCGCGAGCACGGCGCGCGTGCCGGGGACGATCCGGCCGCGGCGCTCGACCTCGTCCATCCAGTCGGTGTCGGCCGAGGCGAACAGGTCGGCGCGGCCGCCGGCGGTGATCTGCCGCGCGAGCGCCGATGACGCCGCGAAGGAGAGCACCGGCCGGGCGTGGCCCTGCCGCGCCCAGGCGTCGGCGGCGTCGCTCATCGCCTCCTGCAGGCTGGCGGCGGCGAGCACGAGCGGCGCCGCCGACGCCTGGGCGCGCTCCTGCGCCAGGGCGGGGCCGGCGAACAGGAGCAGGAGCAGCGAGAGGAGGACACGCATGACGGTGCCATCGCACCGTATCCGCGCGGATACAATAAGCGGACTCGCGCCGCCGCGGCTCGGATTCGATTCGTCGCGCTCGCGGGAACGCCGGGGGGCGACCAGCGCTGACGGATCATGCGCGCGCATCGCCCCGCCTCGTCGCTGATCGAGCATCTCGCCTACGACGATGAGGCGCGCACGCTGCACGTCACCTTCCGCGCCGGGCGACGCTACCGGTACAGCGAGGTCCCGCGCGCGACCTATGACGCGCTGGTCGCCGCGCCGTCCGCCGGTCGTTATTTCAACGCGGAGGTGCGCGATCGCTTCGACGGCGCGCCCGCGGACGGACGGCGGCGCTACCCGCTTGACGGGCGCGCCGCCTGACGGTCAGTTCTCGTCGCCCATCCGCAGCGCCGCGATGAAGGCCTCCTGGGGGATGCTGACGCTGCCGTACTCGCGCATCTTCAGCTTACCCTTCTTCTGCTTCTCCAGCAGCTTGCGCTTACGCGTCGCGTCGCCGCCGTAGCATTTGGCGGTGACGTCCTTGCGCATCGCGCTGATCGTCTCGCGTGCGATCACCTTGCCGCCGATCGCCGCCTGGATCGGGATCTTGAAGAGATGCCGCGGGATCAGCTCCTTGAGTCGCTCGCACATGCCGCGCCCGCGCACCTCGGCGGTGCCGCGGTGGACGATCATGCTGAGCGCGTCGACCGGCTCCTCGTTGACCAGGATCGACATCTTGACGAGGTCGCCCTCGCGGTACCCGATCTGGTGATAGTCGAAGCTGGCATAGCCCTTCGACAGCGACTTGAGCCGGTCGTAGAAGTCGAACACCACCTCGTTGAGCGGCAGCTCGTAGGTCGCCTGCGCGCGCCCGCCGACATAGGTCAGGTTCTTCTGGATGCCGCGGCGGTCCTGGCACAGCTTCAGGATCGAGCCGAGATACTCGTCGGGGACGTAGATCACCGCCTCGATCCACGGCTCGCTGATGCTCTCGATCTTGTTGGGATCGGGCATGTCCGCCGGGTTGTGAAGCTCGATGTGCCCGCCGCCGTGGGACAGCTCGATCTGATAGACCACCGAGGGTGCGGTGGTGATCAGGTCGAGGTCATACTCGCGGGTGAGCCGCTCCTGGATGATCTCGAGGTGCAGCAGCCCGAGGAAGCCGCAGCGGAAGCCGAAGCCGAGCGCGGCGCTGGTCTCCATCTCGAAGCTGAACGAGGCGTCGTTGAGCCGCAGCTTCGAGATGCTCTCGCGCAATTTCTCGAAGTCGTTGGCGTCGACGGGGAACAGCCCGCAGAAGACGACCGGCTGGACCTCCTTGAAGCCCGGCAGCGCCTCGGCCGCGGGGCGTTTGGCGTCGGTCAGCGTGTCGCCGACCCGCGCCATGGCGACGTCCTTGATCTGCGCGGTGATGAAGCCGATCTCGCCGGGGCCGAGGTCGGTCAGCTGCTCGATCTTGGGGCGAAAGCAGCCGACGCGGTCGACCAGATGCTGCGTCCCGGCCTGCATGAAGGTGACCTGCTGGCCCTTCCTGAGCGTACCGTCGATCACGCGCACCAGGATGACCACGCCGAGGTACGGATCGTACCAGCTGTCGACCAGCATCGCCTTGAGCGGCGCGTCGGCGTCGCCCTTGGGCGGCGGGATCTTGCGCACGATCGCCTCGAGGATGTCGGCGATGCCGATCCCCGACTTGGCGCTGGCGAGCACCGCCTCGGAGGCGTCGAGGCCGATCACGTCCTCGATCTCCCGGCGCACCTGCTCGGGCTCGGCGGCGGGCAGGTCGATCTTGTTGATCACGGGCACGATCTCATGGTCGTGCTCGATCGACTGATAGACGTTGGCGAGCGTCTGCGCCTCGACGCCCTGCGCCGCGTCCACGACCAGCAGCGCGCCCTCGCAGGCGGCGAGGCTGCGGCTGACCTCATAGGCGAAGTCGACGTGGCCGGGCGTGTCCATCAGGTTCAGCGTGTACGTCTCGCCGTCCTGCGCCTTGTAGGAGAGGCGCACGGTCTGCGCCTTGATCGTGATGCCGCGCTCCTTCTCGATCTCCATGTTGTCGAGCACCTGCTCGCTCATCTCGCGGTCCGAGAGGCCGCCGGTGGCCTGGATCAGGCGGTCGGCGAGGGTCGACTTGCCGTGGTCGATATGGGCGATGATCGAGAAATTGCGGATCGTGTCGAGGGGGGTGGCCATGATCCGCGGGTGCCTAGCGCAGCGTGACCGGCCGCGCCAGCCATTCGGCGGGCGTGACCCGTCTCACGCCGCGGCGTGGATGGCGTCGAGCGCGTTGAGATAGCGGCGGCTACCCTCGCCGCTCACCAGCGCCCAGCGCACCCCGCGGCGCTCCAGCTCGCGCCGCGACAGGTCGAAGAAGCGCTGCCGCGCCGCGCGATTGCCGAACAGCCGCGTGCCGTCGGGCTGCCAGGGCAGGTCGATGTCGAACAGCAGATACAGGTCGGCGACGTTGTTCCAGCGCGCGAACCAGGGATCGCGGCGGCCGAACATCATATCGGCCCATACCGCGCTCATCAGCGGATCGGTGTCGAGGATCACGGGGTGCGCGCCCGAGTCGACCGCCTTGCGCGCCTTCATGTCCTGCGTGTGCGCGATCACCACCAGATCGGCCATCGTGAGGTCGGTGCCGTAGCGCTCGCAATAGGTCCGCCCGAACTCGGCGACGCTCACCGAGTCGAACTGGCGGGCGAGCCGCGGCGCCATCGTCGACTTGCCCGTGCTCTCGGGCCCGTGGAGGCAGATCGTGCGCAGCGTCACGCCGGCACCGCCAGCGCCGGCGCGGCCGCGCGGGCGCGTCGCCACTCGACCAGCCCGATCACCGCGAGCGCGAGATACACCAGGTAGAGCGCGGCGAAGAGATACAGCTGCTTGGCGAGGTAGAGCGGCACCGAGGCGATATCGACCGCGATCCACAGCCACCAATTCTCGAGCTTGCGCCGCGCCATGAGCAGCTGCGCCGCGACGCTGGCGGCGGCGATGCCCGCGTCCCACCAGGGATAGGCCGCGTCGGTGAGCCAGTGCATCGCGGCGCCCCACAGCAGCGCCGCGATGACGATCGCGGCCGCCCAGCCGCGCCGCGCCGACGGGCCGAGCCGCTCCACCCTGACCTCGCCGAGGGAACGGCGCGCGCGCTGCCATGTCGCCCAGCCGTAGAGGTTAGCGACGACGAAGAAGGCCTGGAGCAAGGCGTCGGAGTAGAGCCGCTGCGCGAACACCACCGCGCCGAGCAGCGTCACCGAGCCGATCGCGGTCGGGAAGGTCCACACGCTGCGCCGCGCCGCGAGCGCGACACAGGCGATACCCAGCAGCGTGGCGACCCACTCGATCAGCGACATGATGCCGCTCTTTCCACGCCCGCGCGGCGCCGCCAAGGGGGGTTGCGCGGGGGCCCGTCCAGCAATCGTCACGGGCGCGCGAATAGCCGCTTGCGCACGATCGAACCGCTGATATAAGCCGCGCCCTGTCGCCGGCTCTGGCCGGACGGCACCCTGGTCGGGGAATAGCTCAGCCTGGTAGAGCACTGTGTTCGGGACGCAGGGGCCGGAGGTTCGAATCCTCTTTCCCCGACCAATCATCCTCCGCGCGAGGTCAGCCAAAATCCAGGTCGATGGTGGGGCGAGGCCCCGCGCGATGTCGCGCGACCTTCCCGCGCGCGGCGCGTTGTCGTCGTTCCCGCAGGAGGACGACCATGGACGACCGCGACCCCGCCGAGGCGCCACCGAGCGACGTGAGAGAGACCCGTGCCGATCCGGACGGCGCGCCCGCCGCCGTACCGCTCGAGCACACTCCCGACGTACAGGAAGCCGAGGCACACCCGAGCTGAGCGTCGGCGTTCCTTCCCGTGCGTCTCGTCCCATCGCCTGAAGTACGCGTACTCCCAGGGACGCGGCGATCCAGGCCCATTCCAGCGCAGCGCCGTGACCTAGATCCCTGCGTGCGCCGAGGCACATCGGCCCCGCTCCACTTCCGTGAACGCCGGGAACAAAGCGGGATTGCCCCGGTTCTGGCTCCCATGACGAGCGACAGATGTCCTGTCCCGTTGTGAGGTTAGTCATGAAGAGCACGACCCTGAGCCTGTTCCGCACCAAGCCCGCCGCGAGCGCGACCAAGCGCGTCAACGACGACCCCCGCGCGGGGCTCACCCCGGTCGAGGCGGCGATGCTGGAGCGGACGGGGCACGGGCGCGCCTGAGCAACGCTTTCCCATCAGACAACCGCGGCCGCGCCACCGATCAGGTGGCGCGGCCGTGTCGCGTCAGGCGAAAGCGCGCGCGGGGCGACTCCGCATCCGCCAGCAGGTGCGTGCCACCGCCATGAGCGTGAAGCCGAAACCGATGGCATAGCCGGCAGCGATGATCATCCCGCGATCCTCCGTCATGTCCGAGTGCGTCGACACAGTTAATCTCACGTCAGGGTAAATTTTCTCTCTCCGCCGCGCGCGGCACCGACGGGCGCCTGATGCGTATCCCTGACCTACCCCTATCGAGGAACGTCGCGTGAGCGGACCCAAGCTATTCGAGCCTCTCCAGGTCGGCGGCGTGTCGCTGGCCAACCGGATCGTCATCGCGCCGATGTGCCAATATTCGGCCGAGGACGGGTGCATGACAGACTGGCACCTGATCCATCTCGGCCAGCTCGCGCTCTCCGGCGCGGCGCTGCTGACGATCGAGGCCACCGCGGTCGAGCCCGAGGGGCGCATCACCTACGCCGACGTCGGCTTGTGGGACGACGCCACCGAGGCGGCGATGGCGCGCGTGCTCGAGTCGGTGCGCCGCCACTCGGACATGCCGATCGCGATCCAGCTCGCCCACGCTGGGCGCAAGGCGTCGACCGACCTGCCGTGGAAGGGCGGCAAGCAGCTCGCACCCGGTCACGCCGACGGATGGCAGACGCTCGCCCCCTCGCCGCTCGCCTTCGCCGAGGGGGAGAACCCGCCCGCGGCGCTCGACCGCGACGGGCTGGCGCGGGTGCGCGACGCCTTCGCCGCCGCGGCGCGGCGCGCGGCGCGGCTCGGGATCGACGCGGTGCAGCTGCATGGCGCGCACGGCTACCTGCTGCACCAGTTCCTGTCGCCGCTGTCGAACCGGCGCGACGACGATTATGGTGGCAGCCTCGAGAACCGGCTGCGCTTCCCGCTCGAGGTGTTCGACGCGGTGCGCGGCGCCTTCCCCGCGGATCGCGCGGTGACGATGCGGGTGTCGGGCAGCGACTGGGTCGAGGGCGGCTGGGACGCGGAGCAGACGATCGCCTTCGCCGAGGCGCTGGAGGCGCGCGGCTGCGCCGCGATCCACGTCTCGAGCGGCGGGCTCGACCCGCGCCAGGACATTCCGGTCGGCCCTAGCTACCAGGTGCCGCTGGCGCGCGCGGTGAAGCAGGCGGTGTCGATCCCCGTGGTCGCGGTCGGCCTGATCACCGACTATGAGCAGGCCGAGGCGATCGTGGGCACGGGCGACGCCGACCTGATCGCGCTGGCACGGACGATCCTCTACGACCCGCGCTGGCCGTGGCACGCGGCGGCGCATCTGGGTGGGCGGGTGAAGGCGCCCGACCAATATCTGCGCTCGCAGCCGCGGCAATATCGCTCGCTGTTCGAGGTCGAGGGCAGCGCGGAGAGCTGAGGCGCGTGCCTCATCTCACCTCGTCGTCCGCGCGAGACGGGATCCTCACGCGACCACCTCGGTGAGGGGGCCGGTACGTCAGCCCTGATGGCTCCCGGCCTGCCCGAGAGGGCGGGATGACGACGGCGTGGAGCGTCTCGTCCTGGCTAATGTCGAGCAGGACAGCGGCGCCCCCTTCCCGCCCCGCTGTCAGGCACGCTCCCGCGCCCGCGCGTAGATCGAGTCGAGCAGCGCGGCGGTGCGCACGAACCGCTCCGCGCTCTCGTCGAAGCGCGCGCCCGCGGCGAGCCGCTCGGCCCAGTCGACCGCGGCGCGGCCGCCCCAGTCGTCCGGCGGGAGCGCCAGGGTCTCGCGCGCGGTGCCGCGGAAATGCTCGGCGGTGAAGTCGTAGAACGACCCGCCGACGTTGCGCAGCGCCGCGCCGCCCTCGGCGCCGTAGAAGGCCGCCTCGATCACCGCGTCCTGCCCGGCGTGCAGCCGCCAGGAACAGGCCAGGCGCAGCGTCACGCCGTCACCCAGCCGCACCGTGGCGACCGCGTAATCCTCGACCGAACCCTCGCCCAGCGCCGCGCCACCCGCGTAGAGCGCGGCGTCGGTCACCTCGGCCGCGGGGAAGTCGGTGAGCCACAGCGCGAGGTCGGCGAGGTGGATGCCGAGGTCCATCACGCAGCCGCCGCCCGACTGGGCGCGATCGTAGAACCAGGGCTTGTCCGGGCCATAGGCATTGTGGAAGGTGAGATCGATCGCGAACAGCCGGCCGAGCGCGTCGCGCGCGAGCAGCTCGCCGATCTGTCGGACGCCTTCCGTGAAACGGTACGATAGGTCGAGCCCGAGCAGCCGGTCGGCCGCGCGCGCCGCCGCGACGACCGCGGCCGCCTCGCCCGCGTCGCGCCCCAGCGGCTTCTGGCAGAACACCGCCGCGCGCGCCTCGAGCGCCTGGATCGACTGAGCGGCATGGAGCGCGCTGGGGGTCGCGATCACCACCCCGTCCAGCCCGAGCGCGAGCAGCGCCTCGGGCGACTCGGCGGCGCGCAGCCCGGGGGCGAGCGCGAGCGCCTCGCGGAGGTTGTCGGCGCCGGGCTCGCAGACCGCGACCGGCTCGACACAGCCGCTCGCGATCATCGCCGCCATGCGGTGGCGGCCGATCCAGCCCGCACCGAGGAAGCCGACGCGCGGCTTGGCCGCCCTACCCAAGATCGATCACCGCCTTGACGAAGCCGTGCGGCTTGTCGCGCGTCGCCGCGATCGCGGCGTCGAGCTCACCGAGCGGGTAATGGTGCGTCAGCAGCGGCGCGAGATCGATCCGACCGCCCGCCACCGCCTCGACCGCCTGCTCCAGCCCACGAAGGTTGACGCGCGGGTCGCGCTCATGCGCGTTGATCACGTCGATGCCCTTCCAGTTCCAGTCCTGCATGTTGACCTGACGCGGGCCGTCCTGGTGATAGCCCGCCACCACCAGTCGCCCGCCGAAGCCGGTGATCGCCGAGGCGAGATCGAGCGGCCATTGCTTGCCGACCGCCTCGATCACGCGCTCACACAGCGCCTCGCCGGTGAGCCGCTTGACCCGCTCGATGATCGCCCAGTGATCGTCCATCGCGATCGTCTCGGCCGCGCCGTAGCGGGTCGCCAGTGCGAGCGACTCGGGCCGCCGCGAGATCGCGATCACCCGCGCGCCCGCCTCGCTCGCCAGCCGGGTGAGGACGGCGCCGAGGAAACCGATGCCGACGATCGCGACGGTCTGACCAGGCTCGATCGCGCTGCGGCGGAAGATGTTCATCGCGCAGGCGAGCGGCTCGCCTGGGAAGGCGCGACCGTCGAGCGCGGCGGGCAGCTTCACCAGCTGGTCGACCCGAGTCACGTCATAGCCCGCGAAGCTGTTGGTCGACAGCATCGTGACGCGGTCGCCCGGTGCCACCGCGGTGACGCCCGCGCCGACCGCGTCGACCACGCCCCAACCCTCGTGGCCCATGCCGCCGGGCCCGCCGGGATAGGTCGACCAGGGCTGCCCCTCCCACGGCTCGACGTTCGAGGCGCAGACGCCGCAACCCTCGAGCCGCACCCGCACCTCGTCGGCGCCGGGCTCCGGCACCGGCGCGGTCTCGAGCTCCATCCGCCGCGGCGCAACCAGCACCGCGGCCGTCATCGTCGCTGGACTCACGCGAGCGCCGCCACCGTGGGGAGCGCGCTCCGCGCGGGGGCGTAGCGGTCGATCATCCAGGCGCAGAAATCCGCGAAGGCCTGGGGGTCGCGCGCCGCCGAGGTGTGGTGCGGCTGGATGCCGAGATGCTCGGGCGTGAAGCAGAAGGTGACCGTGACGTCGAAGTCGGCGAGCGCCTCCATCTGGCGGTCGAACCAGTCGATCGCGTCCGGCCGGAAGCTGTCCGCCCAGGAGAGACCGGTGCGCAGCTTGCGCGTGCCGAGCCGCTTCATCCACGCCACCGCGTCGTCGAGCCGCGGGTCCTGATAATGGAACCACTGCATCAGCCCCATCTCGCTCGCCACCTTGGCATAGCTGTCGAGCGAGGGCTTGGGCGTGCCGTCGGCGCGGATCAGCCCCATGTAGAAATGGCGGTAATAGCTCGATCCCTCGGCCTCGCGGTGGCGCGTGGTGGCGCCCCATTCCTGCGGCAGGTCGAACAGCGAGTACCAGTAGATCCGGGGCACGCGCCCGATCAGCAGCTCGGCGGTCTTCTCGACGCCGAACACCTGCACCTCCTCCGCGCCGAAGGAGCCGACGCCGACCTCGGTGACCCACACCGGCTTGTCGGTGACCGCCTCGATCTCGGCGACCTTGGCGGGCCAGTCGTGGATCGACCACAGGTTCCAGTCGAGCGGGAAGCCGTGCACCGCGAGCACGTCGACCGCGTCGAGGCAGCCGTGCGCCTCGAGCCGCCGCACCCACAGCGGGTCGATCGGCGACATCCCGCCGAGCACGCGGGTCACGTCGGGGTTGACCGAGGCGATCGCCGCGCCGGCGCGTGAGACCGTGTCGGCGAACTTGCTCCAGTCGGGGTCGACCTCCGGGTCCCAATGCGATTTGTTGTTGGGCTCGTTCCAGATCATCGCGGCTTCGATCACGCGCTCATTCCCCTCACGCTCGTGGCTTCCTCAGGCTCGTGGCTGGGCCGGATAGACGGCGGCGGGCCCATGCTGCGTATAGGGCACGTCGGCGACGCGGCAGAGATAGACGTCGTCCTGCGGGTGCGCCAGCACCGCGAACCCCGAGGCGCGCAGCATCGCCTCCGAGCCGGCGCGGTTGGGTGCCCACCAGTTCGTCCAGTCGCCCGCGAACTTGCGCTCGATGAAGTGCATCTTCGGATAGGCCGGATCGTCGAAATAGGGGGGCGGCGTGTAGGTGCCGGGCAGGAAGAAGGGATGGTCCTCGGGCACGTCGCTCAACCCGGTCGAGCCCTGCTGCATCGTCTGGAACAGCATCAGGTCGCGCGCGACATGCTCGCGGATGAGGTCGAGCGCGAGCAGAGGGTGGCGAAGGTGGTAGAGCACGCCCATGAAGATCACGAGGTCGAAGCGCTCGCCCAGCGCGGCCACGTCATAGACCGACAGCTGCCGGAACTCGACGCTGTCGCCGAAGCCGAGCGTCTCGGTGGCGAGCCGCGCCTGCGCGAGATAGCGTTCGTCCCAGTCGATCCCGACGACGCGCGCCGCCCCGCGACGCTTCATCTCGACCGAGTAGAAACCGGCGTTGCAGCCGATGTCGAGGACCGACTTGCCGGTGAGATCGTCGGGCACGCAGCTGGCGAAGGCGGCGAACTTCTCGCGCGGATAGTCGCCGAGGAAGTGATCGGGGGCGGTGGTCAACCCGTCGCCGAGATCGATGTTGTGAAACCATGGCGCGAGCGCGTCGACCCGCTCGCGCAGCCCCTCGGCAGATGGCATCCGATCCCCTTCGCCCCGTTCGTTACGCCAACGAACGATTAGAGAAGGCGTTCCATCTACTTAGCCGCGAGACGCAGGCCTGCTCGCCACGGCGCCGGGCGATCCCCCGCGGCCAGCCGCACGAAGCAGCGACCGCCGCGCGCGCGATAGCCGCGGCACAGCTGGATCGCGTCGCCGCGCGCCACGCCGCCGACCGAGAGTCGATACAGAGTCGTGCTCCTGTCCGCCGGTATGCCGGTGGGGCGGAGCCGGCCGAGCATGGGCCAGCGCCGCAGCGCGCCGCGCCAACCGTCGCGCGCCACCGCGGCATTCTCATAGGCGCCGAGCTGGATGACATAGCCGACGGGTGTCAGCGGCCTCGGACGAGTCGCCGCGGCGCGCGCCGGGGCCGGCTCGGCGACGGGCGGTACCGGTCGCGACACCAGCGGCGGTGCCGCGGGCGGGACGATCTGCGACACGAAAGCGGGCGGCGGCGGGGCGTCGACCGCGACCGCGGCGGCCGCCGGCGCCACGAGCGCGAGCGCGATCGGCAGCCCGGGGTCGCTCGTCGGCGTGATGCCGAGCAGCGCGGCGACCTGGTCCGACGCCGCGCGCGGCTGCGCCAGTGCCGCCCAGGCGGCGAGCCGGCGGTCGACCGCGTCGGCGGGCAGGTCATAGGCGGCCAGCGCGCGCGCCTGCGGCCACTGGCCCGCGAGCGCTAGGGTGAAGGCGAGGTTCTGCCGCGTCTTGGCGTCCGCCTGCGGGCCGCGCGCGGCGGGCATCAGCACCTGGAGCGCGCCCGGCAGGTCGCCGGCGAGCGCGAGCGCCAGCCCGCGATCGGCCGCGGCGATGCCTTCGGCATGCGCGTCGAGCGTGGCGCGCGCGCGGTCCCACCGGCCGAGCGCGACCTGCGCCAGCGCGAGGTCGAGCGCGGCGGCATGGTCGTCGTGGCGCAGCGTCAGCGCGTCCTCGAACGAGCGCGCCGCCGAGGCGAACCGCCCGGCGCGCAGATAGGCGATCCCGAGCAGCCGGCGGTGCTCGCCGTCCGCGGGCGCGTCCGCGACCGCGACCTCGCTCTCGCGCACCGCGCGATCCCAGCGGCGCTTGGCGAGCGCCGCGCGCGCGCGCCCGGCGTGGCGCGCGGCGTCCGCGGCGCGCGCGCTGCCGTCGCTCGTCGCAGCGGCGGGCACGACGACCTCGGCGAGGCCCGCGCCCAGCAGCACGAGGCTGAGCGCGCCGATCACCGCGACGCGCCTCACGCCGCGTCCGCCGCGTAGCGGTCGAGCGCCTCGGTCAGCAGCACCTGCGCCGAGACGCCCCGCGCCGCCGCGGCCTGGCGCAGCCACCCGTGCCGCGCCCCGTCGAGCCGGAGCGTGAAGGCGACGCGCTTGCCCGGCGCCAGCGCGACCGCACGCGGCGCAGCCGCCGGCCCCAGCTCCGCGGCGAGCCGCTCGCGCGCGGCGAGCACCGGCGGCAGCGCGGCGGGCGTCCCCTCCCCCATGTCGTTCCAGCCCAGATCGTCGCCCGCGCTCGCCAGCGCGGCGAGCGTGTCGGCGCGACGCATCGCGGGACGCGCCTGACCCTTGCGCGCGAGCAATCCGGCGCTGAGCGCGGCCATCGGCTTCGTCCCGAACATCAGGCCACCACGCGACGGCCGAAGCCCGCCCCCTGCGGCCGCGTCGGCGTCGTGCCCGGCTTGGGCGCGGCGAAGACGGTGCGGCGGAAGTTCTTCTCCAGCCGATCGGAGACATAGCTCCACAGCTCGGCGATCTCCGCGGCGGAACGGCCCCTGGGATCGACCTCCATCACGGTGCGCCCATCGATCATCGAGGCGGCGAAGTCGGTGCGCTGGTGCACCGTGATCGGCGCCACCGTGCCGTGCTGCGACAGCGCGATCGCGGCGTCCGAGGTGATCCGCGCCTTCGGCGTCGCGGCGTTGACGACGAACAGCAGCGGCTTGCCCGAGCGCTCGCACAGGTCGACGGTGGCGCCGACCGCGCGCAGGTCGTGCGGGCTCGGGCGCGTCGGGATCACGATCAGCTCGGCGACCTGGACGACGCTCTGGATCGCCATGGTGATGGCCGGCGGCGTGTCGATCACCGCCAGCTTGAAGCCCTGCGCGCGCAGCGCCTCCAGGTCGGCGGCGAGGCGCGACACGCTGGTCTGGGCGAAAGCGGGGAACTCGTCCTGCCGCTCGTTCCACCAGTCCGCGAGCGAGCCCTGCGGGTCGATGTCGATCAGCACCACCGGCCCGGCGCCGGCGAGCTGCGCCTGCACCGCCAGATGCCCCGAGAGCGTGGTCTTGCCCGATCCGCCCTTCTGCGATGCCATCGCGAGTACGCGCATGTCGCCGCCGTGTCCCCCGTTGTTCCGTCGCCGGGCATGCCAGCACGGGATGGATGAAGCGTTAATGATGGTCGCGAACTAGTCGGAGGGCGGCACTTATTCCTCCCCGCCATGCGGGGAGGATCGTCGATCATCCCTTCGGCTCGTCGCCGTAATAGAGCTCGCCGATGCGGATCTCCTCGCGTCCCTGCGAGACGCGGTGCGCGTTGGTGTCGCGCAGCGAGTAGACGCAGCCGCAATATTCCTGCTGGTAGAAATGCTCGCGCTTGCTGATCTCGATCATCCGCGCCGCGCCGCCGCCCTTGCGCCAGTTGAAGGTCCAGTAACTGACCCCGGGGTAATGCGCCGCCGCGCGCTCGCCGCAGTCGTTGATCTGCGCCATGTTCTTCCAGCGCGAGATGCCGAGCGACGAGGTGATGACCGGGAAGCCGTGCTCGTGCGCGTACAGCGCGGTGCGCTCGAAGCGCATGTCGAAGCACATCGTGCAGCGGATCCCGCGCTCGGGCTCCTGCTCCATCCCGCGCGCGCGCTTGAACCAATTGGCGGTGTCATAGTCGGCGTCGACGAAGGGCACGCCGTGGGTCTCGGCGAAGCGGATATTCTCCTCCTTACGGAGCAGATATTCCTCTTTGGGGTGGATGTTGGGATTGTAGAAGAAGATGGTATAGTCGATCCCGCTCGCAGTCATCGCCTCCATGACCTCACCCGAGCAGGGCGCGCAGCAGGAGTGGAGCAGTACCTTCTGCGCATCGTCCGGGGGCGTGAGGATCGGTCGCTGGAGCTCGCTGGTCATGCCGCGCCCCCTAGCCGATCGCGCCGCGAAAGTCATCGCGTCACGGCCACCTGCCACCCTATATCGCGCGCGTGACCGCGTCCGGGACCCGCAAGATCATCCATATCGACATGGACGCCTTCTACGCGTCGGTCGAGCAGCGCGACGCGCCCGAGCTGCGCGGGCGCCCGGTCGCGGTGGGCGGCGCGCGCGCGCGCGGGGTCGTGGCAGCGGCGAGCTACGAGGCGCGCGCCTTCGGGGTGCGCTCGGCGATGCCATCGGTCATCGCGCTGCGACGCTGCCCCAACCTGGTGTTCGTGCCGCCGCGCTTCGACGTCTATCGCGCGGTCAGCCAGCAGATCCACGCGATCTTCGGTGACTATACCGACCTGATCGAGCCGCTCTCGCTCGACGAGGCCTATCTCGACGTCACCGAGGACGTGCGCCGACTCGGCTCGGCGAGCGCGATCGCCGAGCAGATCCGCGCGCGCATCGCCGCCGAGACCCAGCTCACCGCCTCGGCCGGGGTGAGCTACAACAAGTTCATCGCCAAGCTCGCCTCGGACCAGAACAAGCCGGACGGACTGTGCGTGATCCCGCCGGGGCGCGGCGCGGCCTTCGTCGCCTCGCTGCCGGTGAAGCGCTTCCACGGCGTCGGGCCGGTGACCGCGGCGAAGATGGCCCGACTGGGCATCGAGACCGGCGCCGACCTGCGCGAGCGCGACATCGCGTTCCTCCGCGCGCATTTCGGCAGTTACGCCGACTATCTCCACGGCGCCGCGCGCGGGATCGACGATCGCCCGGTGCGCGCGCACCGCGAGGCCAAGTCGGTGGGCGCCGAGCGCACCTTCGAGACCAACCTGTCCGAGACGCCCGCGATCGAGGAGGCGCTCGAGCGCGTCGCCGACGCGGCCTGGGCGCGGATCGAGCGCGCGGCGGCGCGCGGCCGCACCGTCACGCTCAAGCTGCGCCGCGCCGACTTCGCGACGATCACGCGCGCTCGCTCGCTGGCCGCGCCGGTGGAGAGCCGCGCGCAGATGGTGACGATCGGGCGCGCGCTGCTGGCACCCCTGTTGCCAGTGGACGGCGGGATCAGGCTGCTAGGGCTGACGCTCTCGGGGCTGCAGCGCGACGAGGCGCCGGCACAGGCGGCGCTGCCGTTGGCCTGAGCCGTGTTCCGGCGGCCGCCGGAGCACGCCGAAGCTGAGAGGAGAGGCATCGCCGCGGCTCGGTGCGAACGACCCTCGCCGCGCCCTCCCGTCGTCGCTCGACCTGCCTTGGCCTCCTCGGACAGGACGAGTCGATTCGGCCTATGCCGCGCGCATCGGCTATCGCCGCCGCAGACGAGGAGAATCACCGATGAAGCCACCGATCGGCCCGACCACCCGCCTGTGCATGTCGCTGGCCGCGCGACCCGGCACGTTCGGCTCGCGCTTCCACAACCATCTCTACGATTCGCTCGGCCTCGACTATGTGTACAAGGCTTTCTCCACCACCGACCTGGAAGGAGCGGTGCGCGGCATCCGCGCGCTCGACATCCGCGGCTGCGCGGTATCGATGCCGTTCAAGGAGGACGTGATCCCGCTGCTCGACGGGCTGCGCGACTCCGCCGCGGCGATCGACAGCGTCAACACCATCGTCAACGACGAGGGCACGCTGCTGGGCTACAACACCGATTACAGCGCGGTGCGCGCGCTGGTCGAGCCGCTCGCGCGCGCGTGCTTCGTGCTGCGCGGCAGCGGCGGCATGGCCAAGGCGACCGCGACCGCGCTGGTCGACGCCGGCTTCACCGAGGGCGTGATCGTCGCGCGCAACGCCGCCAAGGGGCGCGCGCTGGCGGACGCGCTCGGCTGCGACTGGCGGGCCGAGGGCGAGTCGCTCCGCGCGCCGGTGCTGGTCAACGTCACCCCGTTGGGCATGACCGGCCGCGACGCCGAGGCGCTCGCCTTCACGCGCGCGCAGGTGGAGGCGGCCGAGATCGTGATCGACGTCGTCGCCAGGCCGGTCGAGACGCCGCTGCTGACGCTCGCCCGGGCGCTCGGCAAGCGCGTGGTGACCGGCGCCGAGATCGCCAAGCTCCAGGCGCTGGAGCAGTTCGTGCTCTACACCGGGGTGCGGCCGAGCGAGGCGCAGGTCGCGGCGGCGGAGGCCTACGCGCTCGCGGCGTAGAGGCGCCCCCGCGCTCCCGCGGCACGGCAAGCGCGCGGTGTCACGACAGGGACGACAGAGTGCCGCGGCCGCTACTCGGCCCTATCGCGCCACCGCCGCACCGATCCGGTCCTCCACCGCGAGCGCGCCGAGCAGTACCGCGCCGAGCGGGCCGGCGTTGCCGCCGAGCGCGGCGGGGACGATGAACGTGTCCATGTCGGTCACCTCGGGCAGCGCGACATAGCCGTTGAGGTTCGCCGCGGTCGCCGCGCGCAGCCGCGGCAGCAGCCAGGGATTGCCCACCATCACCCCGCCGCCCAGCACGATCCGGCGCGGCACGCCGGTGAGTGTCAGCGTCGCGAACAAGGTCGACAGCGCGCCCACCACGGTCTCCCACGCCGGGTGATCGGCGCCGAGGTCCTCGCCCTTGATCCCCGTCCGCGCGGCGATCGCGGGCCCCGCGGCCAGCCCCTCGACGCAGGCGCCGTGATAGGGGCAGGCGCCGACCCAGTCGTCGCCCGCGAGGCGCGGGGGGCGGATATGGCCGAACTCGGAGTGGGTCAGCCCGTCGACCGGGCGCCCGTGCGCGATCATGCCCGCGCCCACGCCGGTCCCCACGGTGACATAAGCGAGGTCGGGCAGCCCCTGCCCCGCGCCCCAGCGCGCCTCCGCCAGCGCCGCGCCGACGACGTCGCTGTGGAAACCGACCGGCACGCCGTAGCGCGCGCCCAGCCGCCGGGCGACGTCGGTGTTGGCCCAGTGCGGCTTGGGCGTCGAGGTGATCTTGCCATAGTCGCCCGAGTGCGGGTCGATCGAGACCGGGCCGAAGCTCGCCACGCCGATCGCCGCGAAGCCGCGCCATTGGTCGAGGGCCGCCTCCAGCGCGGGCAGCGTCTCATCGGGGCGGGTGGTGGGGACGCGCACTTCCTCCAGGATCGCGTCGGGACCGCGCGACAGCACCGCGATGCACTTCGTCCCGCCGAGTTCAACGCCCGCGATCAGCGGCATCTCCGCCATTCAACTCTCCTCCTGTACCGCGGCGTCGATCCGCCGCAGCATGTCCGTGAACTGCTCGAGCTCGGCCGCGGTGAAACGGCCGAAGATGCGCCGCTCCAGCGCCTTGGCCTCGGGCGCGACCTGGGCGTAGAGCGCCTCGCCCGCCGCGGTCAGCCGCAGGTGGTGCGAGCGGCGGTCGGCATCGTTGGGGCTGCGCTCGAGCAGGCCGCGGCCGGTCAGTGCGATCGCGGCGCGGCTCACCGTCACTTTGTCCATCCGGCTGCGCTCGCCGAGCTCGACCTGGGTGACGGGCGCATGCTCCGCGATCAGCGTGACGAGCCGCCACTCCGGGATCGATAGCCCGAACAGCGCGTCATAGGCGCGCGCGATGCGGTCGCTCACCCGGTTGGAGGTGACCGACAGCAGATAGGGCAGGAAGCGATCGAGGTGGAGGCGGTCGGCCATGGGATCGCTGCGCTAACACGGGACAAGGTCGAGCGGAACCGGAATGGAAATGTTGCATTCACGTGACGTTGGTATGACGTCTATAAGTAAGACTGGTAGCGACGCCACGGGAGGTGCGCGACGACGGAGTGAGCGATGACGCTGGTACGGGCGAACGGGATCGAGATCGACGTGGAAGAGAGCGGGCCGCGCGACGGGCCGGCGATCCTGCTGATCATGGGCCTGGGTGCGCAGCTGGTGCGCTGGCCGCCGGCGATGGTCGAGGCGCTCGCCGCGCTGGGCTATCGCGTCATCCGCTTCGACAACCGCGACGTGGGCCTGTCCACCAAGTTCGACCGAGAGGGCGTGCCGAGCATCGTCTGGACGGTGATGCAGAAGCAGTTCGGCCGCGTCCCCCCGGTCCCGTACACGCTCACCGACATGGCGGCCGACGCGGTCGGCGTGCTCGACGCGCTGGGCGTGGAACGCGCGCATCTCGTCGGCGCCTCGATGGGCGGGATGATCGCGCAGCTGGTCGCCGCCGGCTGGCCCGAGCGCGCCGCCTCGCTCACCTCGATCATGTCGACGACGGGTCATCCCGGCTGCTCGCGCCCGTCGATGCGCGCCACCGCCCTGCTGCTGCGCCACCCGCGCAGCGACGACATCGAGGCCATCGTCGCGCACGGCACCATGGCGGGACGCGCGGTGAGCGGGCGCTTCCCGATGGAGGACGCGATGATGGCCGAGCGGATCCGCGCCGAGACGCTGCGCAACCGCTGCCCGACCGGCTTCCTCCGGCAGATGGCGGCGATCGTCGCGGACGGTGACCGCACCGAGCGGCTGCGCGCGATCCAGGCGCCGACGCTGGTGGTCCACGGCAGCGACGATCCCCTGGTGCCGCCCGCCGGCGGGCGCGAGACGGCACGCGCGATCCCCGGCGCGCGGCTGCTCGAGATCGATGGCATGGGGCACACGCTGCCGCCGGAGCTGATCGAGCCGATCGTCGCCGCGATCCACGACCATTTCCGCGCCGGCGCGGCGCCACGGGTGGCGCGCGCGGCCTGACCACGGTTGACGCCGCGCCGCGCCGAGCGGCAAGGGCGGCGCCATGACGCTGAACCTCTCGTCGACCGAGGCGCGCCGAATCGCGCTGGCGGCGCAGGGCTTCGGGCGCCGGCTGCCGCTCAACCCCGGCGCGGCGCAGCTGCGCGCGCTCGCCGAGCGGCTCGGCCTCTTCCAGATCGACAGCGTCAACGTGCTGACCCGCGCGCATTATCTGCCCGCCTTCGCGCGGCTCGGCCATTATGACCGCGCGCTGCTCGAGCGCGACGCCTGGGGGCCAGCTCGGCACCGGCGACTGTTCGAATATTGGGCGCACGAGGCGTCGCTGCTGCCGCTCGACCTCCACCCGCTGCTGCGCTGGCGCATGGCGCGCGCCGAGCGCGGCGAGACCGGCTACCGGCGACTGCGCCGCTTCGCCGGGGAGGAGCGGCCGCAGGCGATGGCGGTGCTCGAGCGCATCGCCGCCGAGGGTCCCCTCACCGCCGCCGACTTCGAGAACGGCGCGAGCCGCAGCGGCTGGTGGGAGTGGAGCGACACCAAGCACGCGCTGGAATGGCTGTTGTGGTCGGGTCGGATCACCACCGCGACGCGGCGCGGCAGCTTCGCGCGGGTCTACGACCTGCCCGAGCGCGTGCTGCCCGCGGCGCTGCTGGCGCTGCCGACCCCCGCGCCCGACGCCGCGCAGGCCGGGCTGGTGGAGCGCGCCGCGCGCGCGCTCGGCGTCGCCACCGCGGCGGACCTGCGCGACTATTACCGGCTACGCCCGGGCGAGGGAGACCCTGCCATCGCGGCGCTGGCGGAGGCCGGCGTGCTGCTGCCGGTGCGCGTGGAGGGCTGGTCGCAGCGCGCCTGGCTCCACCGCGACGCCGCGCCGCCGCGCCGGGTGCGCGGCGCGGCGCTGCTGGCGCCGTTCGACCCGCTGGTGTGGGAGCGCGGGCGGACCGAGCGGCTGTTCGGCTTCCGCTACCGGATCGAGATCTACGTGCCCGCCGAGCGGCGGCAGCACGGCTATTACGTCCTGCCCTTCCTGCTCGACGAGGCGCTGGTGGCGCGGGTCGATCTCAAGGCAGAGCGCGCGATCGGGGTGCTGGCGGCGCGGCGGGTCACGCTGGAGCCGGGCGCGCCCGCCGACACGATGCCGCGGCTGCTCGCCGAGCTGGAGCGGATGGCGGCCTGGCTGGGGCTGGAGCGGGTCGTGCTGGGAGAGGTGGTGGACGGGGGCGAGTTGCCGGTCGCATCTTACCCCACCTAGCGTCATCCTGAGCTTGTCTCAGGATCCACCGTCCCGCGAGCGCATCAGCACCTCAGGGTGCGGCGCCGTGGGTGCCGAGACCGCCTCAGGACAACGCCGGTGGGTGGACTAGTGGCTGATCCATCTGGGGATGCTCTTGCAGACGCAGAGCCCAGAGCGTCACGCCCGCGGCCCTAAGCTCCGGCGTTCGCAGGAGCACGGATCAATGGAAGTGGATCAGACTTTAGGATGTCGCGCCGAACGCCCGCGTGCTCGTGCGCACGGGAAAGTCCAGGATCACGGCCGACCTCGCCCGGACGACGGCGTCCGCTGGAGCACCCGCCTCACTCCACCGTGACGCTCTTCGCCAGGTTGCGCGGCTGGTCGACGTCGGTGCCCTTCGCCACCGCGACGTGATAGGCGAGCAGCTGCACCGGCACCGCATAGACCAGCGGCGCGATCAGCGGGTGGACCTTGGGCATGGTGATGGTCGCGACGCAGCCCTCGCCCGCCGCCTCGACGCCGTCATAGTCGCTGATCAGCAACACCTTGCCGCCGCGCGCCTGGACCTCCTGCATGTTGCTGACGGTCTTCTCGAACAGCGGCCCCGAGGGCGCGATCACCACCACCGGCACGTGCTCGTCGATCAGCGCGATCGGGCCGTGCTTCATCTCGCCCGCGGCATAGCCCTCGGCGTGGATGTAGCTGATCTCCTTGAGCTTCAGCGCGCCCTCGAGCGCCAACGGATAGTCCGTCCCGCGGCCCAGATAGAGCACGTCGCGCGCGCCCGCGACGGTCCCCGCGATGGCCTCGATCGACTCGTCATAGGCGAGCGCGCCGTTGATCGCGGCGGGCGCCTCGGCGAGCTGGCGGACGATGTTGCGCTCCTCCGCCTCGGTCAGCCGCCCCTTGGCCTTGGCGAGGTTGGCGGCGAGCGCGGCGAGCACCGCGAGCTGGCAGGTGAAGGCCTTGGTCGAGGCGACGCCGATCTCGGGCCCGGCGTGGGTCGGCAGCAGCAGGTCGGCCTCGCGCGCCATCGTGCTGGTCGGCACGTTGACGACGACCGCGATCGTCTGCTTCTCGGCGCGCGCGTGGCGCAGCGCGGCGAGCGTGTCCGCGGTCTCGCCCGACTGGCTGATGAAGAGCGCCAGGCCGCCCTCCTCCATCACCGGCGCGCGATAGCGGAACTCGCTCGCGACATCGAGGTCGACGGGTACGCGCGCGAACTGCTCGAACCAATATTTGGCGACCATCCCCGCGTAGAAGCTGGTGCCGCACGCCACGATCGTGACGCGACGGATGCCGGACAGGTCGAAGTCGGGGATCGGCAGCACGATCCGCCCCTCGAAGCGCTGCAGGTAGCTGCGCAGCGTCTGGGCGACCACGATCGGCTGCTCGTAGATCTCCTTCTGCATGAAGTGCCGGTGATTGCCCTTGTCGATCAGCGCGCCGGTCACGCCCGAGATCGTCACCGGCCGCTCGACCGGGTTGTTCTCGCGGTCATAGACCTGCGCGCCGTCGCGCGTGCAGACCACCCAGTCGCCCTCGTCGAGATAGGCGATGCGCTGGGTCAGCGGCGCCAGCGCGAGCGCGTCCGAGCCGAGATAGGTCTCGCCGTCGCCGTGGCCGACCACCAGCGGCGAGCCGAGCCGCGCGCCGATCAGCAGCTCGGGGTGGCTGCGGAACAGGATCGCCAGCGCGAACGCGCCGTGGAGCCGCGGCAGCACCTCGCGCACCGCCTGCTCGGGCGCGGCGCCGGCCTCGACCTTCTCGCTGATGAGGTGCGCGACCACCTCGGTGTCGGTCTCGCTGGTGAAGACACGGCCGCGCGCGATCAGTTCGTCGCGCAGCGCCTTGAAATTCTCGATGATGCCGTTGTGCACCACCGCCACCTCGTCGGTGGCGTGCGGGTGCGCGTTGTTGGTGGTCGGGCCGCCGTGCGTCGCCCAGCGCGTGTGCGCGATCCCGGTATGGCCGGGCAGCGGCTCGGCGGCGAGTGCGCGCTGGAGGTTGATCAGCTTGCCCGAGGCGCGCCGACGCGCGATCGCGCCGTCGACCACCGTGGCGATGCCGGCCGAGTCATAGCCGCGATATTCGAGCCGCTTGAGCCCGTCGAGCAGGCGATCCGCCACGTCGTCGTGGCCGAGGATACCGACGATACCGCACATGCTATTGGCCGCCCTTCTTCGCCTTCATCGACGCGCGGAAGCGCGCCGCCCAACCCGCGCGCTCTTCCTGCCGACCTCGCGCCAAGGCAAGTGAATCCTCCGTAACATCCCGGACAATAACGGATCCTGCGGCGACGATGGCACCGTCGCCGATCGTCACCGGCGCCACTAGCGCCGAGTTGGAGCCGACGAACGCGCCCGCGCCGATCACCGTCCGGTTCTTGAGATAGCCGTTGTAGTTGCAGGTGATCGTGCCGGCGCCGATATTGGCCTTGGCCCCTACCTCGGCGTCACCGATGTAGCTGAGGTGGTTGGCCTTGGCGCCCGCGTGCAGCACCGCGTTCTTCACCTCGACGAAATTGCCGACCTTGGCGCCCGCCTCCAGCACCGCGCCCGGGCGTAGCCGCGCGTAGGGGCCGACCTCGACCCCGCCCGCCACGGTCGCGCCCTCGATGTGGCTGAAGGCGTGGATCGTCGCGCCGTCCGCCACCGTGACGCCGGGGCCGAAGACGACGTTCTGCGCGATCGTCACGTCGCGGCCGACCACGGTATCGTGCGCGAACCACACCGTCTCAGGCGCCAGCAACGTCGCGCCCTCCGCCATGGCGCGCGCGCGGCGCGCCCGCTGCCACGTCGCCTCGACCGCGGCGAGCTCGGCGCGGCTGTTGACGCCGGCGACCTCGTCCGCCGCGGCCTCGATCACCGCGGCGCGGCCCGACAGCTCCACGACGTCGGTGAGGTAATATTCGCCCGCAGCGTTGGCGTTGCCGAGCCGCGCGAGCAGCCCGAACAGCCGCTCGCCGCGCACCGCCATCAGCCCGGTGTTGCACAGGTCGACCGCACGCTCGGCGGCGCTGGCGTCCTTATACTCGACGATCTTCTCGAGCCGGTCGCCGCCGGGCGCGACGATCAGCCGGCCATAGGCGCCCGGGTCGGCGGGGCGGAAGCCGAGCACCACCACCTCGGGTGTGTCGGCGGCGTGGAGCCGGTCGAGCATCGCGCGCATCGTCGCCGCGTCCACCAGCGGCACGTCGCCGTAGAGGATCAGCACGTCGCCGTCGAAGCCCGCCAGCGCGGCCTCGGCCTGCCGCACCGCGTGACCCGTGCCGAGCTGCTCCGCCTGGTGCGCGGTGGCGGCGCCGAGCGGCACCACCGCCGCCTCGACCTGCTCGCGCCCGGCGCCGACCACCACCACGGTGCGCTCGGGCGCGAGCGTCGCGGCACTGGCGAGCAGGTGGAGCAGCATCGGCCGTCCCGCGATGGGATGCAGCACCTTGTGCAGATCGGACTTCATCCGCGTGCCCTTGCCCGCGGCGAGGACGACGATGGCGACGGGGGCGGCGGGGGCGGCGGCGACGGGCGGCTGGCTCGACATGGGGGTGCCCTGCCACCCTTTGCTTGCCAATTCCAGTGCGAGGCGGCAACGCGACGCGCGCATGACCTCCTTCCCCTTCCCGATCGTCGGCTTCGACCTCGACGGCACGCTGCTCGACACCTCGGGCGATCTCACCGACGCGGTGAACCACGCGCTGGCCTCGGTGGGTCGGCCGACGCTGACCGTCGCGCAGGTCAAGCCGATGATCGGGGGCGGCGCTCGCCACATGCTCGCGCAGGGCATGGCGGCGACCGGCGGCTGCTCGGAGGAGGAGCTGGCGGTGCTGCACCGCCGGCTGCTCGACCATTATGAGGCACATCTCACCGTCCACACCCGACCCTACCCGCACGTGATCGGGGCGCTCGACGCGCTCGAGACGCGGGGCGTGCGGGTGGCGGTGGTGACCAACAAGCTCGAGCATCTCGCACGCCGGGTGCTCGACCAGCTCGGCCTGATCGATCGCTTCGTGACGATCATCGGCGGCGACACGATGGGGCCGGGCAACGGCAAGCCCTCGCGCCTGCCGATCGACGCGATGGTCGAGCGCTGCGGCGGCGGCCGCGCGGCCTTCGTCGGCGACTCGATCTACGACGTCCAGGCCGCGCACGCCGCGGGGCTGCCGGCGGTGGCGTGCAGCTTCGGCTTCCTGATGCAGCCGGTCGAGGAGCTCGGCGCGGACGCGATCATCCACGGCTTCGACGACCTCATCCCCACCCTGGAGCGGCTATGACCGAGACCACGCTGGCGCAGGTGCGCCCGCTGTTCCTGTGCGCACTGATCGTGGCGACGGTCGGGGCGGTGACGCTGGCGCTGATGCCGCACCCGCCGCACGTCGCCGACGTGAGCGACAAGTGGCAGCACATGTTCGCCTTCGGCACGCTGACGATCCTGTCGGTGCTGGCCTTCCCGGCGACCTCGCTGCTGCGGATCGGCGAGCGGATGTCGTTCCTCGGCGCGCTCATCGAGGTCTTCCAGTCGATCCCCTCGCTCCATCGCGACTGCGACGTGATGGACTGGCTCGCCGACACGCTGATCATCGTCGCGGTGCTGGCCGTGATCGTCGTGGCGCGCCGCGTGTCCGCGCGCGCGCCCGCTGCCCAGCCGCGACGATCTGCGCTACACCGGCGCGCGTGATCGACGAGATCCCGCTCCGCACCTGGCTCGCGGCCACGATCGCGGCCGCGACCGCCGCGGTCGTGCTCGTGCTCTCGGGCGACTATCAGACCGCGCTCGCCGCGCTGGCGGGCGGCGCCGCGCTGGTGGTGATCATCGCCACCATCCCCGACGAGCTGCCCGCCGACGCCGTGCCCGAGCCGGCCCGCGCCGAGGTGCCCTACGAGGCCGCGTTGGAGGCGATCGCCGAGCCCGTGCTGGTGCTGCGCGCCGGTCGCGTGGTGGTCGCCAACGCCGCGGCGCGCGCGCTGCTCGGCCAGCATATCCTGGGCGAGGACGCGCGAGTCGCGATCCGCCATCCCGGCGCGGCCGAACATCTCGCCGAGGGCGCCGAGCATCCCGTCGACCTGGTCGGCATCGGCACGCTCGACCAGCGCTGGCAGATGCGCACCGCCGCGCTGGGGCCCGAGCTGCGGCTGGTCCATCTCGTCGACCAGACCGGGCAGTATGCCGCCGAGCGGATGCGCGTCGACTTCGTCGCCAACGCGAGCCACGAGCTGCGCACACCGTTGGCCTCCATCCTCGGCTATGTCGAGACGCTCGCCGACGCCGCCGGGGAGGACCCGGGGCTGCGGCAGCGCTTCCTCGGCATCGTGTTCGACGAGGCGCGACGGATGGAGCGACTGGTCGAGGACCTGATGAGCCTGTCGCGGATCGAGGCGGAGAAGTTCCGCCTGCCGCGCGCCGAGGTCGACCTCGCCGAGCTCGTGCAGGACGCGTGCGACACACTCTACACCACCCATGGCAACCGCGGCGACGATATCCGGCTGGAGCTGGCCGACGACGTGCCGCGCGTAATCGGTGATCAGGCGCAACTATCGCAGCTGGTCCACAATCTCGTCGGCAACGCGATGAAATACGGTCGTGCCGGCACGCCGGTGGCGGTGGCGCTCAGCGGCATCGACCGCAACGTCTGCCTCGTCGTCGCGGACCAGGGCGAAGGGATCGCGCCCGAGCATCTGCCGCGCCTGACCGAGCGCTTCTACCGCGTCGACCCCGGCCGCAGCCGCTCGCTCGGCGGCACGGGTCTGGGGCTCGCGATCGTCAAGCATATCGTCGAGCGGCACCGCGGGCGGCTCGACATCACCAGCCAGGTCGGCGCCGGCACGCGCGTGGCGGTGACGCTGCCCGCCGCCGCGTCCGTGCCACTGGCCTGAGGTCGGCACCGGCGCCGCTGGTCCTAGGTCGCGCCGGCCGCGGCTGTCATGAAGACGTAACTCACGTGTCACATTGGCGGCGCCATCGGGGCCGCCGTGTCGGCCGCCCGCTCGGGGGAATGATGTCGCGCCTCGTCCACGCGCTCGCGGCCAGGATGCCGGCGACGCTGCCGCACGCCGTGCTGGCGGCGACGGCGCTCGGCGCGCTGGGCGGGTGCGTCGACCAGGCCGCGGGCGGCGGCGCGGGCTCGCGCGACCAGATCCGCATCGTCGGCTCCTCCACCGTCTATCCCTTCACCACGCTGGTCGCCGAGCAGTTCCTCGCCAACACGCCCGGCGCCAAGCCGCCGGTGATCGAGTCGACCGGCACGGGCGCGGGGATGAAGCTCTTCTGCGCCGGCATCGGCGCGGCGCACCCCGACATCGAGGACGCGTCGCGGCGAATGCACCGCTCCGAATATGAGGCGTGCGCGCGCCACGGGGTCGACGGCGTACTCGAGGTGCAGGTCGGCATCGACGGGATCGCGCTGGCCGAGTCGCTGCGCGGCCCCGGCATGGCGCTGACCGCGACCGACCTCTATCGCGCGCTCGCCGCCGCGCCCGGCGGGCGCCGCAACAGCGCGCGGCTGTGGCGCGACGTCGACCCGGCGCTGCCCGCGATCCCGATCCAGGTCTACGGGCCGCCGGCGACGAGCGGGACGCGCGACTCCTTCGTCGAGCTGATCATGGCGCCGGGCTGCGAGGCGGTCGAACCCGACACGCGCGCGCTGCGCGAGCGCGCGCCCGAGCTGTTCGCCGCGCGTTGCCACCGGCTGCGCGACGACGGCGCCTATATCGACGCGGGCGAGAACGACAATCTGATCGTCCAGAAGCTGCGCGCCAACCCCGACGCGATCGGCATCTTCGGCTACGCCTATCTCGAGGAGAATGCGGGGGCGGTGCGCGGCGTGACGCTCGGCGGGGTCGCGCCCAGCTACGCGACCATCGCCGACGGCAGCTATCCCGGCGCCCGGCCGCTCTACCTCTACGTGAAGAAGGCACACCTGCGCGCCATCCCCGGGCTGCGCGCCTTCCTGCACCAATATGCCGCTTTGTGGGACCGGCAGGGACCGCTGGTGCGCCGCGGGCTGATCGCCTCGCCGGAGCCGGTGCAGCGCCGCGCGGCCGCGGTGATCGCGAACGAGGTCGCGCTCGACCCGGCGGCGCTGCACTGATGTCGCCGCTCGCGCTCGCCTTCGTCATCTGCGCGCTGGCGCTGATCGGCTGGGTGACCGCGCGCGCGCGTGCCGCGCGTTTCCGCCGCGCCACCGCGCGCCGCTTCAGCTCGCTGCCGCAGCACCACGGCTGGTTCGTCGCGATGGGCACGCTGCTGCCCGCGCTGCTGTTCCTCGTGATATGGCACCTCACCTCGCCGGCGCTGGTCACCGAGGCGGTGCTCGCGACCCCCGGCGCCGCGACGCTGCCCCCGCCCGGGCTCGACCGCGCCGCGATCCTGGCCGAGGCACGCAATCTCGCGGCGGGGCGCGGCTACGGCGCCTTCCACCCGCTGTCCGAGCGGCTCGCCCCGGCCTATGCCGCGGCGCAGGCGCGCTACGATTGGATCGCCACCTCGGCCGCGCTGCTGCTCGCCTTCGCCGGCGGGGCGCTGTCGTTCCTGCGGGTCCGCCCCGGCTTCTCGGCGCGCACGCACGTCGAGCGAGTCATCATGGGCGCGCTGCTCGGCGCGTCGCTGATCGCGATCGTCACCACCATCGGCATCGTCGTCTCGCTGCTGCTCGAGAGCGCGCGCTTCTTCCGCGTCGTGCCGATCACCGACTTCCTGCTCGGCACGCATTGGAGCCCGCAGGTGATCGACCCGCGCGACCCCGGCGCGACGCTCGGCGCGGTGCCGCTGTTCTGGGGCACCTTCTTCGTCGGCGCGATCATCGCGATGGCGGTGGCGATCCCGTTCGGGCTGATGAGCGCGATCTACCTGACGCAATATGCCCGGCCGGCGACGCGCCGCTGGGTGAAACCGCTGCTCGAGATCCTCGCCGGGGTGCCCACCGTGGTCTACGGCTATTTCGCCGCGCTGACGGTGGCGCCGGCGGTGCGCGACCTGGGCGTCGCGCTGGGGGTGAGCTGGGCCTCGTCGGAGAGCGCACTCGCCGCGGGCGCGGTGATGGGGGTTATGATCATCCCCTTCGTCTCCTCGATGGCGGACGATTCGCTCAGTGCCGTGCCCGCGTCGATGCGCGACGGCAGCCTGGCGATGGGTGCGACCAGCTCGGAGACGATCAGGAAGGTATTGGTTCCCGCCGCGCTGCCCGGCGTGGTCGGCGGCGTGCTGCTGGCGGTGAGCCGCGCGATCGGCGAGACGATGATCGTGGTGATGGCCGCCTCCGGCGTGGCGACGCTGACGCTGAACCCCTTCGCCAGCACCACCACCGTGACCAAGCAGATCGTCGACCTGCTCACCGGCGAGGCGGCGTTCGATTCCGCCAAGACGCTCGCCGCCTTCGCGCTGGGGTTGACGCTGTTCGTCATCACCCTGCTGCTCAACGTCGTCGCGCTGATCGTGGTGCGGCGCTATCGCGAGGCCTATGAGTGAGTGACTCGCTCGTCCCCGGGGCGCCGGTGAGCGCCGCCGCGCCCGCCGAGCGGCGCCCGACGGACTGGCGCACCGCCGCGATGGAGCGGCGCGTGCGCCAGCGCTACGCCGCCGAGCGGCGCTTCCGGCTGCTCGGGCTCGCCGCGGTGGTCGCCTCGGCGGCGTTCCTGCTGTTCCTGCTCGCCTCGATGGTGGCGCGCGGCGCAGGCGGCTTCGTGGAGACGCGGATCGCGCTGCCGATCGACCTCGCCCGCGCCGGGCTCGGCGTGACGCCGGCGCAGCTGCGCGGCCCGCGCGCCGACCTCGCGCTCGCCGGTGCCGGGCTGGAGGCAGCGGTCGACTCCGCCGCCGCGGGCGCTTTCCCGCGGTCCGGCGGCCCGGCGCTGCTCTCGGACGCGGCGTGGCTGCGCGTGCGCGAGGCGGTGAAGCGCGACCCCAGCCTGCTCGTCCGCCGCGCCACGATCGACGTGCCGGTCGTCTCCCGCCTCGACATCGCCTTCAAGGGCGGCGGCACGCGCGCCGACCGCGCGGTGGCACGGTCGCTCGCGCCGCGGCTCTCGCGCGGGCTCAATCTCGATTTCCTCGCCGGTGCGGACTCGACCGACCCGACCCGCGCCGGCATCTGGGGCGCGCTCAAGGGCTCGCTGCTGACCATGGTGGTGACCCTGCTGCTCGCCTTCCCTATCGGGGTGCTCTCGGCGCTGTACCTCGAGGAATATGCGCCGCGGAACCGCTGGACCGACCTGATCGAGGTGTCGATCAACAACCTCGCCGCGGTGCCCTCGATCATCTTCGGGCTGCTCGGGCTGGCGGTGTTCCTCGGCACCTTCCACATGCCGCGCTCGGCCGCGGTGGTGGGCGGGCTCACGCTCGCGCTGATGACCACGCCCGTGATCGTGATCGCGGCGCGCCACGCGATCGGCGCGGTGCCGCCCTCGATCCGCGACGCCGCGCGCGCGCTCGGCGCGTCGCCCGTGCAGGTGGTGTTCCATCACGTGCTGCCGCTGGCGCTCCCTGGTATCCTGACCGGCACGATCATCGGCATGGCGCGCGCGCTCGGCGAGACCGCGCCGCTGCTGATGATCGGCATGCGCGCCTTCATCGCCGCCCCGCCCGAGCGGCTGACCGACCCGGCGACCGTGCTGCCGGTGCAGATCTTCCTGTGGTCCGACGACGTGCAGACCGGCTTCATCGAGAAGACCTCGGCCGCGATCATCGTGCTGCTGGTCTTCCTGCTGGCGATGAACGGCCTCGCCATCTACCTCCGCAACCGCTTCGAGACCCGCTGGTGATGAGCAACGCCCCGCCCAAGATGACCGCGAGCGGTGTCGACGTCTTCTACGGCGCCAAGCAGGCGATCCGCAACGTCAGCATCGACGTGCGCCAGGAGGACGTCACCGCCTTCATCGGCCCGTCGGGCTGCGGCAAGTCGACTTTCCTGCGCACGCTCAACCGCATGAACGACACGATCCCCGGCGCGCGCGTGTCCGGCGAGATCCGGCTCGACGGCGAGGACGTCTATGCCAAGGCGATGGACGTGGTGCAGCTGCGCGCGCGGGTCGGCATGGTGTTCCAGAAGCCGAACCCCTTCCCCAAGTCGATCTTCGAGAACGTCGCCTATGGGCCGCGCATCCACGGCCTGGCGCGCTCCAAGGCGGACCTGGCGCAGATCGTCGAGCGCTCGCTCACCCGCGCCGGGCTGTGGAACGAGGTGAAGGACCGGCTCGGCGACTCGGGCACCGCGCTCTCGGGCGGGCAGCAGCAGCGACTCTGCATCGCGCGCGCGATCGCGGTCGATCCCGAGGTGATCCTGATGGACGAGCCGTGCAGCGCGCTCGACCCCGTCGCCACCGCGCGGATCGAGGAGCTGATCCACGACCTGCGCGGGCGCTACGCGATCGTGATCGTCACCCACAACATGCAGCAGGCGGCACGGGTGAGCCAGCGCACCGCCTTCTTCCACCTCGGCCAGCTGGTCGAGTACGGCGACACGTCCGATATCTTCACCAACCCGCGCGAGGAACGGACGAAGGACTATATCACCGGGCGCTACGGCTGAGGGACGGGACGGGACGCATGGCGAACAGCCAGGAACATACGGTGAAGGCCTTCGACCAGGACATCGGCCAGCTGCGCGGGCTGATCTCGCAGATGGGCGGGCTGGCGGAGAGCGCGATCGCCGAGGCGATGGTGGCGCTGCAGCGCGGCGACGCCGACCACGCCGCGCGCGTCGCCGCGGGGGACCGCAAGATCGACGCGATCGAGGCCGAGGTAGAACGCACCGCGGTGCGGATCATCGCGCTGCGCGCGCCGATGGCGGACGACCTGCGCGAGGTGGTCGCCGCGCTCAAGATCGCGGGCGTGGTCGAGCGTATCGCCGACTATGCCAAGAACATTGCGCGGCGTGTGCCGCAGATCGAGAGCGAGCACCGCATCGATCCGATCTCCACCCTTCCCGCCATGGCCAAGATGGCGTCCGAGATGGTGCACAACGTGCTCGACGCCTTCGCCGCGCGCGATCCCGCGCGCGCGCTGGCGGTGTGCGAGAGCGACCGCGCGCTCGACGACTTCTACGACAGCATCTTCCGCACGCTCGTGACCTATATGGTCGAGAACCCAAAGACGATCAGCCAGTGCGCGCACCTGCTGTTCGTCGCCAAGAACCTAGAGCGGATCGGGGATCACGCCACCAACGTGGCGGAGATGGTCTATTTCGCGGCGACGGGGACGCGGCTGACCGAGCGCGACAAGCTTCATCACGGGGGTGAGATCTGATGGCCAAGGCCCGCATGCTGCTGGTGGAGGACGACGCCAGCCTCGCCGAACTGCTCGTATGGCATTTCACGCGCGAGCATTTCGCCGTCCAGCACACGATCGACGGCGAGGAGGCGCTGCTGATGGCGAAGGAGACCCCGCCCGACATCGTGCTGCTCGACTGGATGGTCGAGGGCATCTCGGGGATCGAGGTGTGCCGCCGCCTGCGCCGCGCACCCGAGACGCAGAACGTGCCGATCATCATGCTCACCGCGCGCGGCGAGGAAGAGGACCGCGTCCGCGGGCTCGAGACGGGCGCCGACGATTATGTCACCAAGCCCTTCTCGCCGCGCGAGCTGGTCGCGCGAGTCGGCGCGGTGCTGCGCCGCGTCCGTCCCGCGCTCGCCGGCGAGCAGCTCACCTACGCTGACCTCGAGATGGACACGGTCGGTCACAAGGTGCGCCGCGGCGGCGAGGTGGTGGCGCTCGGGCCGACCGAGTTCCGCCTGCTCAAGCATTTCCTCGAGCATCCCGGCCATGTCTTCTCGCGCGAGCGCCTGCTCGACAGCGTGTGGGGGCATGACAGCGACATCGAGAGCCGCACCGTCGACGTCCATATCCGCCGGCTGCGCAAGGCGATCAACGAGGGCGGCCGCCCCGACATCATCCGCACCGTCCGCTCCGCCGGCTACGCGCTCGACACGGGGCATTGAACCCCGATCACAGCTAGTTACTGCGGAAATGTTCGTGCTCGCGCGAGCGCGGGTGCCCGGGAAGCGGGACGGATGCGCCGCTGCCCCTGAGCTCCGGCACGCGCGGGGACACGAGACCTTAGCACGTGTCGCCGATGCCTCTTCTTCGGTGCGCCCGCGCAACGAGGGACCTTTTCTCGCCGCCGGATCGTTGCCCGACCCGCGTGACTTTACGCGTTTCTGATCGAACGCACGGCAGGAGAGAGAACATGAAGACGATCCTTCTGGCAGCAGCCGCCGTCATCGCCGTCCCGGCGATGGCGATCGCGCAGGACACCCCGCAGCAGACGCCGCAGACCGGCACGATGCAGCCCGACACCACCACCGCGCCCGATTCCACCGCGCCCGCGGACGCCGCCCCCGCCCCCTCGGCCGACACCACCGCCGATCCCGCGATGAGCCAGCAGCAGGCGCCGATGCAGACCGCGCCCTCGACCGGTGACGCCGCGATGCCGCCGTCGACCACCCCCGCCTCGCCGCAGCCGGCCGCCGGCGGCGCGATGGGCACCGAGACCGCCGGCGGCTACCAGCCCTCGCAGCCGGCGCTGTCGGGGACGCCGCAGCCGGGCGCGACCGTCCGTTTCCAGCCCGCCCCCTCGCCCGATCAGGCCTATCCGGCGCCCGCGCCCGAGGCCAACTACCCGGTCTGCAAGAAGGGCCAGTATGACGGCTGCATGCAGGCGAGCGACGCCGGCGGCAAGAAGCGCATGCGCGCGCGCCGTCGCTGATGCCGCGCCGGGGCGGGCTTCTCGCCCGCCCCGCACCTGACTAGGAAGGCGCTCCATCATCAGAGGGGGCGCCTTTTCCATGTCCATCCGCTTCGACGGCCGCGTCGCCATCGTCACCGGCGCCGGCGGAGGGCTGGGCCGCCACTATGCGATCGAGCTCGCGCGGCGCGGGGCGCGCGTCGTCGTCAACGATCTCGGCGCCGACCGGTCGGGCAACGGCGGCTCCGACGCGGCGCAGGCGGTGGTCGAGGAGATCCGAGCCCTCGGCGGCGAGGCGATGGCGAACGGCGCCAGCGTGACCGACTCCGCGCAGATGGACGAGATGGTCGCGCGCGCGGTAGAAGCATGGGGCGGCGTGCACGTCCTCATCAACAACGCGGGCGTGCTGCGCGACCGCACGTTCGCCAAGATGTCGCCGGAGGACTTCGCCTTCGTCGTCGGCGTCCATCTGATCGGCTCGGCCAACGCCACCAAGGCGTGCTGGGAGACGTTCCGCGCGCAGAATTACGGTCGCGTGCTGATGACCGCCTCCTCTTCCGGCCTGTTCGGCAATTTCGGCCAGGCCAATTACGGCGCGGCCAAGCTCGGGCTGGTCGGGCTGGCGCGCACGCTCCACCTCGAGGGCGCGCGGCACGGCATCCGCGTCAACACCGTCGCGCCCGTCGCCGGCACGCGCATGACCGAGGAACTGTTCCCCGCCGACGCCTACGCCGCCTTCGCGCCCGAGAAGGTCGCGCCCGCGGCGCTGTTCCTGGTCAGCGAGGAGGCCCCGAGCAACCAGATCGTCGGCGCCGGCGCGGGCGTGTTCCAGGTGAGCCAGATCACGCTGACGTCGGGCGTTCTGCTCGAGGGCGAGGCGCTGTCGCCCGAGGGCGTCGCGGCGCACTGGGCGGCGATCACCGACCGTGCCGGGGAGATCGTACCCGAATCCGGCGCGGCGCAGGCGATGCTGATCGGCGCGGCGCTCCGGCGCGGCTGAGGTGGCGACCCGCCTGGGTCACGCGCCGGGTTGCGCGCCACCAGCGTCGCGGCGACAGTCGCGCGCATGTACAGCGACAGCGACCTCGACCAGGCGGTGACCGCGGGCGTGATGCCCCCGCAGATCGCCGCCGCTTTCCGCGACCATGTCGCCGCCCTGCGCGCGACCCCGGCGGTGGACGAGGAGCATTTCCGTTTCCTCACCGGCTTCAACGACATCTTCGTCACCATCGCGATCACTCTGCTGCTGGTGGCGGTGGCGCAGATCGGCGGCGTGGTCGCCGACTGGGCAGGGGGTGCGGCGGTCGCGGCGACGTCCTGGGCGCTGGCACTCTACTTCACCGCGCGGCGACGCATGGCGCTGCCGAGCATCGTGCTGCTGCTCACCTTCGTCGGCGGCGTCGCCGCGGCGGTGCTGATGGCGGCGGACTCGCGCACGATCTTCGCCGGTGACCGGACCGGCGCGATGACCGGCAGCGCGGCGGCGGGGCTGGCGGCGATCGGCGCCTGGGCGCATTGGCGCCGCTTCCACGTGCCGATCACCCCCGCCGCCGGCGCGGCGGCCGGGGTGGGCCTGGTCATCAGCTTGATCCTCGCGGCGCTGCCTGCCGCCGAGCATTTCACCTGGGCGATGCTGCTCGTCGGCGGCGTCGCGGTGTTCGGCTATGCGATGCGCTGGGACATGAGCGACCCGCGACGCGAGACCCGCCGCGCTGACGTCGCCTTCTGGCTCCACCTCGTCGCGGCGCCGATGATCGCTCACCCGGTGTTCCGGCTGCTCGGCGTGTTCGAGGACCAGCTCGCGCTCGGGACCGCGCTGATCGTCCTGCTGCTCTACCTGCTCTCCGCGCTGGTCGCGCTGGCGGTGGACCGGCGCGCGCTGCTCGTCTCGAGCCTCATCTACGTGCTCTACGCCCTGTCGACGCTGATCCGCACGAGCGGCGCGGTCGAACTCTCCGCCGCGCTGACCGCGCTGGTGATCGGGGCGGCGCTGCTGTCGCTCTCGGCCTTCTGGCAGACGATCCGCGCCGCGCTGGTCCAGCGACTCGGCGCGGCGGCGCACCGGCTGCCCCCCGTCCATCACGCGGGGTGACGGGCATTGCGCCGGACGCGCGCTCGCTATTCCTCCACCAGTTTCATCAGCCGCCGCTCGACCGGGGCGAGCACCGGGCCGAGTTCATGCCCGCGGCGGATCACCTGCCCCGCCTCGCCGACGAGCGCCCACATCCCCTGGCGCTGACGCAGCGCGGGTCGCTTCTCGATGCGGAACTCGGGGCGCTCGGCGGTGCGGCGGAAGGCGCTGAACACCGCGGCCTCGCGGCCGAGATCGATGGCATAGTCGCGCCAATGGCCCGCCGCGACCATCCGGCCGTACAGGTCGAGGATGCGGTTGAGCTCGAGGCGGTCGAAGCCGACCTGGTCGGGCCGCGCCGCGCCGGGAAAGGGCGTGACGCTCCCCATCAGGCGCGATCGCGCTCCGGTCGCTCGCCCTGCTCGGCGAGGAGCGCGTCCAGCCGCTTCTTCATCGCCTCGAGCTCGCAGCGCAGGATCTCCACCTTCTGCGTGGCGGGATCGAACACCTCGCTGCACGGCGTACCATAAGGCACGAAGCGCGGCTCTGGCGCGGCGCCCCCCTCCACCATCGTCGGGCGCGCCGGGATGCCGACCATCACCGCGCCGGCGGGCACGTCGCGCGTCACCACCGCGTTGGCACCGACGCGGGCGCGCGGGCCGACCAGGATCGGGCCGAGCACCTGCGCGCCCGAGCCGATGATCGCGCCGTCCGCGATCGTGGGGTGGCGCTTGCCCGCGACGCCGTTGTCGGGGCTGGTGCCGCCCAGCGTGACGCACTGGTAGATCGTGACGTCGTCGCCGATCTCGGCGGTCTCGCCGATCACGACGAAGCCGTGGTCGATGAAGAAGCGCCGGCCGATCCTGGCGCCCGGATGGATGTCGATCGCGGTCAGCATCCGCGAGACATGGTTCACCACGCGCGCGCCGAGGAACCAGCGGCGGCGATACAGCCGATGCGCGACGCGGTGGAAGGCGAGCGCCCAGACGCCCGGATAGGTGAGTATCTCAAGCCGCGAGTGCGGGGCGGGATCGCGCGCGCGGATCGAGTCGAGATAATCGTTCAGTCGCGCCATCCGTGTCCCCGCCGGCTCCCCTGATGCGCCGGCGGCGCCGACGGTCGAGCATGATTGTCGGCCACAGATAAGGCGAACGCGCGGCGGTTTCCATAAGCAGCGCTTGGCCGCGCGAAACTCGAATTTCCTATCGCGGTTGTGGACGATAGACCAAGCCCCTAGCATCGCGGCCGCGGCGGGCGCGATCAGGAAGGTGCATGCAGACACTCACTCAGTTGGACATCGCCGGCCTCCTTCCGTTCATCGCCGTCGGTTTCGGTGCCCAGCTCGTCGACGGCGCGCTCGGCATGGCGTTCGGCGTGATCTGCAACACGCTGCTGGTGGCGGTGATGGGGGTGGCGCCGGCGCGCGCCTCGGCCAACGTCCATATCGTCGAAACCTTCACCACCGCGGTGTCGGGGATCAGTCACGCCTTCCACGGCAACATCGATCGGCGGCTGTTCCTGCGGCTGCTGATCCCCGGTGTGATCGGCGGGGTCACCGGCGCCTATCTGCTCACCAACCTCGACGGCAACACGGTCAAGCCGTTCGTGCTCGGCTACCTCATCGCGGTCGGCGTCTACCTGCTGATCCGCGGGCTGATGTTCCCGCCGGCGGTGAGCAAGCCCAAGGTGGTCGAGCCGCTCGGGCTGATCGGCGGCTTCATGGACGCGGCGGGCGGCGGCGGCTGGGGACCGATCGTCACCTCCAACCTGCTGGTCCAGGGCGTCGAGCCGCGCAAGGTGGTCGGCACAGTGAGCGCGGTGGAGTTCTTCCTGACCTCGGTCGTGTCGGCGACCTTCATCTATCATCTCGGCGTGAAGGATTTCGCCACCGCCACGATCGGCCTGCTGATCGGGGGCGTCGCCGCCGCGCCGCTCGGCGCCCTGTTCGCCAAGCGCATCCCGATGAAGGTGATGCTGGTGCTGGTCGGCACCGTGCTGACGATCACCAGCACCTACGGCTTCGTGCGCGCGGTGCTGATGTGATCTCGTCGCCCGGCGCGTGCGACGCGCCGGGCGACGCTTCAGGCGCTGACCGCGTGGACCGTGGCGACCGCCTTCATCACCGAGGCGACTCGCACCGCGGACTGGATCACCTCGGCGGTGATACCCGCCTTCTTGAGCACCTGCTCGTGGCTGTCGATGCACATGCCGCAGCCGTTCATCGCGCTGACCGCGAGGCTGAACAGCTCGAAGTCGACCTTGTCGATCCCCGGCGCCGCGATCACGTTCATGCGCAGCTTCGCGGGCATGCGCTGATATTCGTCGTTCCCGGCGAGATGGGTGAAGCGATAATAGACGTTGTTCATCGCCATCACCGCCGCGGCGGCGCGCGCCGCGTTGGCCGCCTCGGGCGACAGCTTCCCGGCCACCTCGGCCTCGGTCGCCTCGACCAGCGGCTTGTGCCCCGAACCGTGCGCGCAGGCGAGCAGCAGCCCGTATTTGCGCTGGTCGTTGAGCACCGTCTCGTTGAGCAGCGAACCGACGTTGAGCCGGATGTCCTTGGCGAAGTCGGGCAAGGTGCCCGCGAAGTCCTTGAGGGCCATGTTTCTCTTTCTCGGACGTCAATCGCCCCGGCGCGACCGTCCCCGCGCGCGCGCGAGGGATCAGCCGCCGCCGGGGCGACGGGGTAGTTGACGGAGGCGGGACGCCGGGCCCCGCCCCCGGATCGATCAGGCCGCGACCTGGAGGACGTCGTCGCCCTTGTTCCAGTTGCACGGGCACAGCTCGTCGGTCTGCAGCGCGTCGAGCACGCGCAGCGTCTCGGCCGGGTTGCGGCCGACGTTGAGGCCGTTGACCTGCACCGCCTGGATCACATTGTCCGGATCGACGATGAAGGTGGCGCGGAACGCGACATGCTCGTCCCTGTCGAGGATGCCGAGCGCGTCGGCCAGCTTGGCGCCGTTGTCCGCCAGCCAGGGGAAGTCGGCCGCGGCAAGGTCCGGATCCGACTTGCGCCACGCCAGGTGGACGTGCGCGGTGTCGGTCGAGGCGCCGATCAGCACCGCGTCGCGGTCCTCGAAGTCGCCCTTGATCTGGCTGTAGCCGACGATCTCGGTCGGGCACACGAAGGTGAAGTCCTTCGGCCAGTAGAACAGCACCTTCCACTTGCCGGGGTAGGCGGTGGTGAGGTCGAGCGTCTCGCCGGCGGGGAGCGCGCCGGTGCCCTGCTGGACGGGGACGGTGATGGCGGGGAACTGGTCGCCGATGGTCAGCATGGAAGCCTCCTGATGGAATATGGGCTTCAGCCATCCTCTCGGGGGCGGGCGGTGGACCGCCTCTCTTGCGGCGGCACTAAAAGGGTTCGCTTGATCGATCAAGTCGGTTATTGCTTCGACCTTGATCGATAGAGGCGATAAATGGCGGCGATCTACCTACCCACGCTGAAGCAGCTGCAATATCTCGTGGCGCTCAAGGACCACGGCCATTTCGGCCGCGCCGCGGAGGCGTGTTTCGTGACCCAGTCGACGCTGTCGGCGGGGCTGCGCGAGCTGGAGACGCTGATCGGCGTGACGCTGGTCGAGCGCACCCGCCGCGTGGTCCGCTTCACCCCGCTGGGCGAGCAGATCGCGACCAAGGCGCGCACCGTGCTGCGCGAGGCGGAGGAGCTGGGCGACATGGCGCGCGCCGCCGGGCGGCCGCTGTCCGGCGAGATGCGGATGAGCGTGATCCCGACGATCGCGCCCTTCCTGCTCCCGCGCGTGCTGCCGCGGCTCCGCCGCGACTATCCCGATCTCAAGCTGTTCCTCCGCGAGGAGCCGAGCGGCCCGGCGTGCGAGGCGCTCCACAACGGCCGCACCGACTGCGTGCTGCTGGCCCTGCCCTACGCGTGCGGCGAGGTGACGACGCTGCCGCTGTTCGACGACCATCTGTTCCTCGCGTTCCCGGAGGGCGAGATGCCCGCCACGCGCGCGGCGGTGAGCCCGGCCGAGATCGACGAGACGCGGCTGCTCCTGCTCGAGGACGGCCACTGCCTCAAGGACCACGCGCTGGCGGCGTGCAACCGCGCCGAGCTGCGCGCCGAGGCGACGATGCTGGGCACCTCGCTGCACACGATGGTGCAGATGGTCGACAACGGCCTGGGCGTGACGATGCTGCCCAAGATCGCGCTCGACGCGGGCATCCTGGACCATACCAACGTCGCCGCGCGCCCGCTCGACGCGGCTTATCCGGTGCGGACGCTGGCCCTGGTCTGGCGCCGCGCCTCGCCGCGCGAGCGCGATTTCCAGCTGCTCGGCGAGGTGCTCAAGGCGGCGGGGTGAGCGGCGGCGGGGGGGCACACGCCCTCGCCCGCGTCATCCTGAGCTTGTCTCAGGATTCACCGTTCGGCGAACGCTTCGGCTGCTGGGTGTGCGGCACAGTGTATCCTGAAACGCATCCAGGATGACGCCGCGCGGAGGGGGCGGCGGCCCGCCTGTCCCACTTCACGACCATAACGGGGCGAACCCCGGCTTGACCGCCCAGCGGCCGGGGCGCAGCCTCCTCGGTCCGGAGCTCGCCGATGGTCGGGCAAGATCGCCGCCACGGCACTCCAGGATGGAGGGTTGTCGCATGGCTTATGCAGACCGGGTCCCGAGTTCGAGACGCCTCACCACCTTTGCCGCGGTCGCCGCGATCCATGGCCTGATCGGCTATGTGTTCGTCAGCGGCATGGCGGCGAGCTTCGTGACGAGCGTGACCACCGAGCTGATCACGCACAACGTGCCGCTCGATACCCCGCCCCCGCCCGATCCCGCGCCGCAGCCCAAGCAGATGGCGCCGAAGCTACAGCCGACCGAGACGGTGGTCACACCCGAGCCGATCGTGCCGATCACGGCAGACAAGCCCTTCACGGTCGAGCCCGCCCCGCCGATCATCCCGATCACGCCCGCGACCGGCGGCGGGAGCGGCATCGTGGAGATCACCCCGCCCCCGCCGCCGCTGAGCAAGGCGGTCGGCGTGCGCGCGCGCGGCGACCGCAACGCCTGGATCACCACCGAGGACTATCCGCCCTCGTCGATCCGCGCGGGCGAGCAGGGCGTGGTCGCGATCGCGCTCCAGGTCGACGCCACCGGCAAGGTCAGCGACTGCAGCGTCACCGCGTCGAGCGGCCATGTCGCGCTCGACCAGGCGACGTGCCGGCTCTACCAGCGCCGCGGTCGCTTCACCGCCGCGCTCGACGACGCGGGGACGCCCGTCGCGGCGACCTACGTCGATCGCGTCCGCTGGGTGCTGCCCCGCTGAGGCGGGCGAACGAGCCTCACAAGACTGTTCCCCGGCGCAGGCCGGGGTCCAGTTGGGACGGCGCACATGGGTCTTCACCGGCGTCACCCGACCGGGCTCCGGCCTTCACCGGGGAACGGCAGCGGGCGATCGCGTCTACTGCCAGCGTGCCGCCGCCGCGTCGTCGCCGTCGCGCGCCTCGACCCAGCGCGCCGCGCCGCCGACCGTCTCGCGCTTCCAGAACGGCGCGTCGGTCTTGAGCCGGTCGATCAGATAGGCGCAGGCCTCGAGCGCCGCGCCGCGGTGCGGCGCGCAGGTCCCGACGAACACGATCCGCTCGCCCGGTGCCATCGGCCCGACCCGGTGGACGATCGTCGCCGCGGTGAGCGACCAGCGCGCGCGCGCGGCCTCCGCCAGCCGGACCAGCGCGGCCTCGGTCGCGCCCGGGTAATGCTCCAGCTCCAGCGTCGCGACGCCGTCGTCGCCGCGCACCAGGCCGGTGAAGCTCGCCACCGCGCCGTCGCGCTCGATCGCCGCGAGCTCGGCCGCGACGTCGATCGCGACGGGCGAGACCAGCACGCGGATCACCCGCCCGTCACCGGCGGGAAGATCGCCACCTCGCGCGCGCCCGCCAGCGGCGCCTCAAGCGGCACGAACACCTGGTCCACCGCGGCACGCAGCCGCGCCGGCTCGGCGAAAGCGGCGGCGTGGCGCTCGCTCGCGGCGGCGAGCCACGCGACCAGATCGGCCACCGTCGTCACCTCCGGAGGCGGCGTCACCTCCTCCTCACCGACGCCGACCCGCTCGCGCACCCAGGCGAAATACAGCAGCCGCACCGCGCTCAGTCCATGTGCCGCAGGCCGACGCGGAGATAGTCCCACCCCGTCACGATCGTCAGCGCCGCCGCGCCCCACAGGCTGGCGAGACCGACCTGGTGGACCCACACCGCCGCGGGCACCGCGCCCGACAGGATCAAGGCGCCCAGCGACACCAGCTGGAGCGTCGTCTTCCATTTGGCCAGGCGCGACACGGGCAGTGACACCTGCAGCCCGGCGAGGAACTCGCGCAGCCCGCTCACCGCGATCTCGCGCAGCAGGATTACCAGCGCGGCGATGATATGCACCCCGGTGATCACCGCGACGTCGTCGTGGCGCGTGCCCACCAGCATGAGGATCACCGCCGCGACCATGATCTTGTCCGCGATGGGATCGAGGAAGACGCCCAGTTTCGAGACGGTGCCCTGCGCGCGCGCCAGGTAGCCGTCGAAATAGTCGGTGATGCCCATGAGGCAGTAGAGGCAGAAGGCGATCGCGAAACCGGCCTGCCAGCTCGGCCACCACAGGAAGGCGACCAGCAGCGGCACCATGACGATCCGCGACAGGGTCAGGAGGTTGGGCAGCGACAGCATCGCCCGCCGACGTGGACCGCGCACGCCCGCGGCGCAACCCGCGCCCGCGAAAAACAGCGTTTGGAACGCGCGCGCCCAGGGGCTATGGCCGCGACAAGTACCAACTATCCGAAGGGCACGGGCCCGCGTCATGATCAATGCCCTCGGGCTGCTCAAGCGGCGGCGCTTCCTGCCGCTGTTCACCACCCAATTCCTCGGCGCCTTCAACGACAATCTGTTCAAGACCTCGATGGTGCTGTTCGCCACCTATGAGATCTTCGCCGACGAGACGCAGGAGAGCTTCTTCAACGCGCTCAGCGCGGCGCTCTTCATCCTGCCCTTCTTCCTCCTCTCGGCGCTGGCGGGGCAACTCGCCGACACGATGGACAAGGCGCGCA
The DNA here is from genome assembly GCF_019429525.1 of Sphingomonas folli. GTDB lineage: Bacteria > Pseudomonadota > Alphaproteobacteria > Sphingomonadales > Sphingomonadaceae > Sphingomonas > Sphingomonas folii. Next base: position 342,072 of record NZ_JAHXZL010000002.1, read on the forward strand.
TCATCCGCATCGTTAAGACGGTGGAGATCGCGATCATGGCGGTCGGCACCGCCGGGCTGATGCTGGCGCGCACCGGCGCGGTGACGCTGCCGCTGGTGCTGATGCTCGCCGCGGTGACAGGGCTGGGCGTCCACTCGACCTTCTTCGGGCCGATCAAATATGCCATCCTGCCGCAGCATCTCGACGAGGACGACGTGCTCGGCGGCACCGGCCTGGTCGAGGCCGGCACCTACCTCTCGATCCTGCTCGGCACGATCGTGGCGGGCTTCGTCTATCGCTCGACCACGCTGGTGGCGGCGCTGACGATCGCGGTCGCGCTGCTCGGCTGGGCCACCGCGCGCGCGGTGCCGCCGGCGCCGCGGCTCGGGCCGAAGCTGGCGGTCGACCTCAACCCGTTCCGCGCCTCGTGGCGGCTGATCGCGGGGACGATGCACATCCCGCGGCTGTTCCTGGCGATCTGCGCGATCAGCTTCTTCTGGACGATCGGCTCGGTGCTGATCATCGTCTTCCCGCCGCTGGTGAAGAACGTGCTGACCGCGGACGCGAGCGTCGCCAGCCTGGTGCTGGCGGTCTTCTCGGTCGGCGTCGCGATCGGCTCGGTGGTGATCAACCTGCTGCTGCGCGGCCAGATCTCGGCGCGCTTCTCGCCCGCGTCGGTGATCGCGATGGGCCTGGCGGTGCTCGGCTTCTGGTGGGTCGTCGGGCTGTGGACACCGGCGCCGCGCGGGCATCTGTTCGACATGACCGGCTTCCTGCACCAGCCGCACGCCGCGCTCGTGCTGCTGGCGCTGCTCGGCGTCGCGATCTTCGGCGGCATGTTCGTGGTGCCGCTCTACGCCTTCCTGACGACCACCGTGACCAAGGACCATACGGCGCGCACCGTGGCGGCGAACAACGTCGTCAACGCCGGCGCGATGACGATCGGTTCGGTGGTGGTCGCCGCGATCACCGCGCTGGGCGTGACGCCGTCGCAGCTGCTGCTGGTGGTGGTGGGCATGTGCGTCGTCTCCGCCTGGATCGCGCAGCGGCTTCACCGCGCCTGCGACTGAGGCGGCGCCGCCGTGGCTCGACCGTCGCGCAGGTTGCGAGGCGGCGCGCGGTTCGCCTCGCAGCACCCTGTCCTCGTTCGAGAAATTCCGTACGAGGGCCGGCGCGGCCCGGTGTCGTCGATCGCGCGAATGTTGCGAATGTTGAGTCGCTGGCGGGGATCGCGCCAACGTTGAGTCGCCCGCGGCCGAAGGGGACCGTCACCGGCGTGAGTCGTCGCGCACGACCGCAAGCGATGAGAAAGAGCGCGGCTGCGTGACGTGGCAGAGCGCGCGCGTGTAGGACAGCGCGTGATCGAGCGCGGGCTCGGCTCGCGGGCCGCGCGACGCAGCCCCGGCTTGGCCGTCAACCCTGAGAAGAGTTCAGGATGGCGCCGAGGGCATGCGGCCAATCGCCCACCGCCGAGCTCCCCCGTGGCGACCGCGACAGGCGAGACGCGCCATATCGCGCCACGAGGCGTCGCCCGTACGTCGCGTTCAGGCGATCAGCGTGTAGAAACAGGTGAAGAAGGCGGAGAAGCTCAGCAGGAACAGCTTCGCGTCCTCGCGGCCGCGCGCGCTGGCGGCGGCGACGAGCGGCGGGGGCGGCGGCAGCAGCCGGCGGAAGGGGTGGCGAGCGCCTTCATTGGTGAGGACGAGTCTGCGTTCCATGACTATGCTTTAACGCGATATTTACGTTTGAGACCACGACCCTCGTGCCGCGCGCGCTTCCCGCCGCGGGACAGCGGCGACAGGAGAGACGAACGATGCCGCTCTACGCCTTCAAGGGACAGCGGCCGACGCTCGCCGCAGGCGCCTGGGTGGCGCCCAGTGCCGACGTGATCGGCGCGGTGCGGCTGGGCGAGGACGTCGGCGTCTGGTTCGGCGCGACAGTCCGCGGCGACAACACCGACATCGTCGTGGGGGCGCGGAGCAACGTGCAGGAGGGCTGCACGCTCCACTCCGATCCCGGCGCGCCGCTGATCGTCGGCGCCGACTGCACGATCGGCCATCGCGCGATCCTGCACGGTTGCACGCTGGGGGACCGCGTGCTGATCGGCATGGGCGCGATCGTGCTCAACCGCGCCGCGATCGGCGACGACTGCCTCGTCGGCGCGGGCGCGCTGGTGACCGAGGGCAAGATCTTCCCGCCGCGCAGCCTCATCATCGGCAGCCCGGCGCGCGCGGTGCGCGCCCTCGACGACGCCGCGGTGGCGGCGCTGCGCCTCTCGGCGGCGCATTATGTCGAGAACGCGCGCGCCGCCGCGGCGACGCTGGAGCGATTGGATTAGAGGTAACCTGGCCGGCTTGTCCTCACCATCCGCCCGCACGCCCCTCGGCGACAGCGTCCCCGACGCTCGCCGTCGGACTGCTTTCCCGCGACCGCGCGAACCCAGGGCCGGGCAGAACGGCGGCGCGCGACGCTCGGGGCTGCTGGACGCCCGCGCGCGCGGGAGCACGACGCGCGCTCGCGGCGCGATCCTCCCGGCGGCGGAGGATGGCCGACGCGAGCGCGGCGGAGTTGACGCGGCGTCAGCCTTGCCAGCGCCGGGCGGCCTCCACATAACCGCGACCATGTCGATCCCGCCGCTCCTGTCCCGCCTCCGGCTGCCGATCATCGGCTCGCCGATGTTCATCATATCGGGTCCGGAGCTGGTGATCGCGCAGTGCAAGGCGGGAATCGTCGGTTCCTTCCCCGCGCTCAACGCGCGACCCGAGTCGCTGCTCGACGAGTGGCTGCATCGCATCACCGAGGAGCTGGCGGCGCACGATCGCGCGCACCCCGAGCACCCGGCGGCGCCGTTCGCGGTCAACCAGATCGTCCATCGCTCCAACGACCGGCTCGAGCGCGACCTCGCCGCCTGCGCCAAGTGGAAGGTGCCGATCACGATCACCTCGCTCGGCGCGCGCGAGGACCTCAACCGGGCGGTCCACGCCTGGGGCGGGATCACGCTGCACGACGTCATCGACGACCGCTACGCGCGCAAGGCGATCGAGAAGGGCGCCGACGGGCTGATCGCCGTCGCCGCCGGCGCGGGCGGCCACGCGGGCAAGCTCTCGCCCTTCGCGCTGGTGCAGGAGATCCGCGCATGGTTCGACGGGCCGCTGGCGCTGTCAGGCGCGATCGCCACCGGCAGTGCGGTGCTGGCAGCGCAGGCGATGGGGGCGGACTTCGCCTATATCGGCTCGGCCTTCATCGCCACCGCCGAGGCCAACGCCGACGCGCGCTACAAGCAGGGCATCGTCGACGGCGCGGCGGCGGACATCGTCTACACCGACCTCTTCACCGGGGTGCACGGCAACTACCTGCGCGGCTCGATCGTAGCCGCGGGGCTCGACCCCGACGACCTGCCGCGCGGCGACTATCGCACGATGGACTTCGGCTCGGCCGCGGGCAGCGAGGGCGGCGCGAAGGCCAAGGCGTGGCGCGACATCTGGGGCTCGGGCCAGGGCATCGGCGCGGTCGACCGGGTCGAGCCGGTGGCCGAGCGGGTGGAGCGGATCGCGCGCGACTATGCCGCGGCGCGCGCGCGGATCGGGGCGTGAGGGCAGCGTCGGGGTAGCGCGGGCGAGTATGCGAGTCACGGGTGCGCGTCGATGGTGCGAGAGGCCTGGCCGCATCCCTCTCGTCCGTCATCCCCGCGGAGGCGAGGATGACGGCCGGGGAAAGGAGCCGTCACTACAAGAGCGGGATTGGCCCTCCGACGCTCTCGGAACGCGCCCTCAGAACGCCGTGGCGAGCCGGTCGAGCATCGAGCGCGCCGGGCTCGCCGCGGGCAGCTCCGCCAGCTGGGCGACGTCGAGCCGCGACACGCGACGGTGCAGGTCGCTGCTCGCCGCGATCATCGCGCGCGCGCGCTCGGGCAGCGACTCGACCTCGCCCAGCTCGGTCGCGGGCGCCGCGCCGAGCCGGCGCGCCGGGTCGATCGCCTGGCCCGGCGTCAGCTCGCCCGCGATCACCGCGCGCTGGGTGAGCAGCCAGGCGATCACGTGCATCAGCCGCGTCGTCACCTTGAGCGACTCGCAGCTGAACGTCACCCGCTCGATCGGGGTGAGCGACTCGCGCTCGGCGCGACCGCCCTCGTCGAAATAATGGCGCGCCTCGTCGGCGAGCACCATCGCCTCCATGTAGAAGGTGTCGATCAGCCGCCGCTGCATCCGCTCGGCGTCGAGTAGCTGTGCCATGTGATTGATTCTGCCACGGACCGCCCGGCGCCGCCAAGCGCGTTGACCATCTTTCGCGCGGGCGATGCGCTCAGGCGATGATATCGGGGATGATCTGGTCCTCGAGCAGCGCGATCTCGTCGCGCAGCCGCAGCTTGCGCTTCTTCAGCCGCATCAGCTGGAGCTGATCGGCGGTGCCGCCCTCGTTCAGCGCCGCGATGGCGGCGTCGAGGTCGCGGTGCTCGACGCGCAGCGTGCTCAGCCGCGCCGCGATCTCCGCCTCGTCCGCGTCCGCCTGCATCTGTTGCCACCCCTCTTCTCGTGCGCCACCGTCCCTAGCAGCGCCCCCCGCCCCCGCCCTAGCGATATCCGCGCGTGCCGCACGAGTCGTCGCATCACCGCCGCGGGCGGTCGATCGTCATCAAATGACACGCGACTCCCGCGGCGATTCGTGGTTCTATCGCGAGTCCCGTTCAACCAAGATGGAGGCTACTGCCATGCAGACCGCTCACCTCTCGGCCCTGGAAGCGAAGCACGCGACGCTCGAGCAGCGCATCGCCAGCGAGTCGCAGCGACCGGCGCCGGACACGATCGTGATCGCGGACCTGAAGAAGCAGAAGCTCAGGCTGAAAGAGGAGATCGACTCGCTGCACTGACGCGCGCGCGTCGCCGGCACGAGCCGAGACGAGGGGCCCGGCGGACACGTTCCGCCGGGCCTTTCTCATGGCAACGCGCTAATGCGGCGCGGCGCCCGCGCCGGGCGCGCAGCCGACCAGCCCGGCGAGCGGCACCACCACCGTGTCCTGCCCCACGCGATCGAGCCGCAGCGTCGCGCTCGGCACCGCCGCGCCGTTGTTGAGATTGGGGCGCGACTCGATCGTGAGCTGCACCGTCGCGGTCACCTCGCCGCCGCGATAGACCGATTCGGCGTTGAGGCCGAGCGAGACGGTGCCCGCCGCGCCCGCGCGCGCGAGGTCCCGCACCGTGCCGTCGAGCGCGATCCGCAGCGTCGCTGGGTCTCCGGTGACCATCGCGGCGAGCCCGCGCACCTGGCCGGTCGAGAAGAGATAAGCGGCGCAGCCGCGCGCGGGCAGTTCCTGGCGCGGCAGCGTGCCGAGCGGCAGGCCGTCGATCGAGTCGGGCGGGAGCGCGGGCGCGGCCTGGGCCAGCGCGAGCAGGAGGGCGAGCGTCATCGCGTCGAGCTTACCATGACCAGCCACGCCGGATAAGCCGCGATCGCCAGCAGCGTCCCGAGCGGCAGCGCGTCGTCGCGCGCCAGCCCGCGCCCGCGCAGGTGCTGGAAGGCGACCCAGCCGAGCCCGACCAGCCCCGCGACCAGCAGCACCGCGGGCAGCAGCCGCCAGCCGAGCCACAGGCCGATCGCGCCGAGCAGCTTGGGGTCGCCCCCGCCCAGCCCGTCGCGCCCGCGCCAGCGTCGATAGCCCGCCGCGACCAGCCACAGCAGCGCGAAGCCGGCCGCGCCGCCGATCACCCGCTCGGCGAGCGCGGGTGGGCACCACCAGGCGCTTCCCGCGCCGCCCAGCGCGAGCGCGGCGACCAGCTCGTCGGGCAGCCAGAAGTCGCTCGCGTCGAGCAGCGCGAGCACCAGCAGCAGCCAGCCGAACACCGCCCCCGCCGCCGCCTCCCACCCGGGAGCGGCGAGCCCGGCGGCGACGCCGACCGCGGCGCAGCCCGCCTCGACGAGCAGGTGGCGCTGGTCGATCGCGGCGCCGCAGCCGCGACACCTGCCGCGCGCCACCGCGCCGCTGACGAGCGGCACCAGCTCGTGCGCGGCGAGCGTGCGGCCGCACGAGTCGCACGCCGAGCGGCCGGTCAGGACCGAGCGCCCCGCCGGCCAGCGCACCGCGATCGTGGCGAGGAAGCTGCCGACGATCGCGCCGAGCACGCCGAGCAGCGCGGGCCAGACGAGCGGGTCAGCCATAAGCGGGGCGTCGCGACGTCGACCGACCGATGTTCGTCATCCCGGACGCCGGCGTCCCGTCGGGAAGGCGATAGCGACCCTTACCCAGCGCGCCCCACCTCGGCCCCGTATTCCGCCGCGGCGACGGCGAGGGTGAGGCCGATGCGCGCGAAGCGAGGTTCGGTCTCGCCGTCCTGTCCCGCCCGCCCGCTGCCGTCCCGCTGGTCACGCGCGCGACCTAGCGGTTTGTAAAGCGCCGGGCGAGCGATTAGATGCGGCGCAACATATCGAACGAGAGGAACCCCGCCATGGCCACCGATCCCGTCGTCATCCTGTCCTACGCGCGCACGCCGATGGGCTCGATGCAGGGCAGCCTGGCGGCGCTGAGCGCGAGCGAGCTCGGCGCGGCGGCGGTGAAGGCCGCGGTCGAGCGCGGCGGGGTGGACGCCGCGGCGGTGGAGCGGATCTACATGGGCAACGTGCTCTCCGCCGGTGTCGGCCAGGCGCCCGCGCGCCAGGCCGCGATCCGCGCCGGGCTGGGCGAGCATGTCGAGGCCACCACGCTCAACAAGGTGTGCGGCTCGGGCATGCAGGCGGCGATCCTCGGCAGCGACGCGCTCGCCGCCGGGTCGGTCGACCTCGTCGTCGCGGGCGGGATGGAGAGCATGACCAACGCGCCCTATCTCTCCAAGGCGCATCGCGGCGGCGCGCGGATCGGGCACGACCGGCTGTTCGACCATATGTTCCTCGACGGGCTCGAGGACGCCTATGAGCCGGGCAAGGCGATGGGCATCTTCGCCGAGGACACCGCGCAGGAATATCAGTTCACGCGCCAGGCGCAGGACGATTTCGCGATCGCCTCGCTCCGGCGCGCGCAGGCGGCGCAGCAGAGCGGCGCGTTCGACCGCGAGATCGTCAGCGTCGACGTGGTCGGGCGCAAGGGCACCACCACCGTCAGCGTCGACGAGCAGCCGAGCAAGGGGGACGTCGCCAAGATCCCGACGCTCAAGGCCGCCTTCGCTAAGGAGGGCACGATCACCGCGGCCAACGCCTCGTCGATCTCGGACGGCGCCGCCGCGCTGGTGCTCACCCGCCTGTCGGTCGCCGAGAAGCTGGGGATCAAGCCGGTGGCGCAGATCGTCGCGCACGCCGGCCACGCGCATCGTCCCGCGCGCTTCACCACCGCGCCGGTGCCGGCGATGCGGAAGGTGCTGGAGAAGGCGGGCTGGAGCAAGGACGAGGTCGACCTGTGGGAGGTCAACGAGGCCTTCGCCTGCGTCGCGATGGTGGCGATGCAGGAGCTCGCGCTCGATCACGAGGTGGTGAACGTCAACGGCGGCGCCTGTGCGCTGGGTCACCCGATCGGCGCCTCGGGCGCGCGCATCCTGACGACGCTGCTCGCGGCTTTGGAGAATCGCGGCGCGCGCCGCGGCGTGGGCTCGCTGTGCATCGGTGGCGGCGAGGCCGTGGCGATGGCGGTCGAGCTGATGAACTGAGGGGTTCGATCGAGCGGCGGCGCGCTTCTCTGACGTCCACCCCGGCGCAAGCCGGGGTCCAGGTGGGGGACGCTCGTGGACCTCACGTCGGCCTTCCCACCTGGGCCCCGGCGTTCGCCGGGGCGGTTACCTTGCGGTGCTAGGCCGGTGTTCCCTGACCCATCGCCCCCTCACCTCACGCGCTGAGCACGTCGTACACCGTCACCTTGCGCCACAGCGGCTCGCAGGCGGCGACGAAGGCGCGGTGGATCGGATGGTCCTGATAGGCCTTCTGGTCCGCGACATCGTCGAAGAACATCAGCTCGGACACGTCCCAGCTCGAGTCGATCACGTCGCGCTGCTCGGTCGGCGCGGGCACGCCGATGTGGAGCCCGCGCAGCGCCGGGATCCCCGCGAGCGTGCGCAGGCCCGCGATCAGCTTGGCCCGGTCGTCCGCCGAGCCCGGGTTCTTGAGCCAGAAGAAGACGTGGTGGACGACCTTGGCGGGGATCGCGGGCGCCGCCGCCTCGGCCTCGCCCGCCCCGCCGGTGACGGCCGCCGCGCCGGCGCCGCCCAGCGCCATCATCATCATCAGGTCCCGCCGGCTGCTCTCCACGCGTTCGCTCCCGTAAGTGTCTAGGATGGCGCTCTTGTCCGTAGGCGGAGGGGGCTGAGTCAAGGCTTAAGGGGTTGAGGATCGAGCGACGTCGACCCTCACCGTTCCCCGGCGGAGGCCGGGGCCCAGGTGGGAAGGCCGGGGCAGGACTCACGAGCGTCTCCCGACTGGACGCCGGCGTGCGCCGGGGTGGAAGCCTCGCGGCCACGGTCACGGTCTTCGTCAGCGAAGCAACTTCCGCCTCGTCCTATTTCCCCATCAGCGCGCGCCGCAGGAAGGCGTCGAGCAGCGCGGCGCGGTTGGCGTCCTCGGCGTGATCGGCGCCGACGGCGTGGCCGCCCTCGAGATATTCGTGGAAATAGACCGGGTTGCCCTTGGCCTTCAGCAGCGCCGCGAGCTTGCGCGCGTGGCCGGGATGGACGCGATCGTCCTTCGTCGAGAGATAGAAGAAGGCGGGCGGGTAGCGCACGCCGTCGCGCACGTTCTGATAGGGCGAGTAGCGGCGGATGAAGGCCCAGTCGGCGGGCTTGTCGGGGTCGCCGAACTCGTCGACCCACGAGGCGCCGGCGGACAGGTGCGAGTAGCGACGCATGTCCTCCAGCGGCGAGCCAGCGATGATCGCGCCGTACAGGTCGGGCCGCTGCGTCAGCGCCACGCCCACCAGCAGCCCGCCGTTGGAGCGCCCCGACACGGCGATCTTCTTCTTGGCCGACACGCCGGTGCGCACCAGGCCCTCGGCGACCGCGTGGAGATCGTCGTAGACGTTCTGCCGCTTCTCGCGCAGCCCGGCCTGGTGCCAGCGCGGGCCGTACTCGCCCCCGCCGCGCAGGTTGGCGAGCACATAGGCGCCGCCCTGCTCGACCCAGAACAGCGCCAGCGGCCCGGCGCGATAGGGCTGGCCGGTGAGATAGGTCGGCGTCTGCGCCAGCTTGAACCCGCCGTAGGCGTGGATCAACGCGGGCGCGGGCGCCGCGGCGCCCTTCTTGGTGACGAGGAAATAGGGCACGCGCGTGCCGTCGCGGGAGGTGGCGAAGCGCTGCGTCACCGCGAACCGACTGGCGTCGAACCGCGCCGGCAGCGACTGGACGACGCGCGGCGCACCCCGCTCGCCCGCGACGTAGAGCGTCGGCGGCGTCAGCATGCCCTCGACCGAGACGAAGGTCTCGTCGCTGGCACCGACCTGGGTCGACAGATGCACCGTGCTGTTCCCCGGCAGCGACACCGCGCGCGGCGCCCACGTGCCGTCCACGCCGCGGCGCAGCGCGAGCAGCTTGCCCGAGACGTCGTCGAGCAATTTGACCCAGAGCACGCGGTCGCTCGCGCCCGCCTCCTCGATCGCCTGATGCTCGGTCGGCGCCAGCACCAGCTCGGGCGTGGCGCGGCGGCCCGCGGCGATGTCGGCGAGCGACCAGGCGACCAGCGCACCAGCGGGGAAGCCCAGCGCGGGCTGGCTCAGCCGCGCGACGACGCGGCCGTCGATCACGTCCATGACGTCGGCGTTCCTGGGCAGGCCGAGCGGGACGAAGCGCCCGTCGTCGGTGCCGAGCAGCATCGCGCGATCGAAGAAGCTGCGCCCGACGCTGATCATCGGCCAGCGCCGCGTCGCGTCGACGAAGGCGAGCGGGGTCACCTCCACCGCGGTGACCGGCGACTCATGGACCTGCCGCGCCGCGGCGAGCGGGGTACCGCGCTTCCACCTCTTGACGATGCGCGGGTAGCCCGACTCGGTCAGCGAGCCCGCGCCCCAGTCGGTCGCCACCAGCAGCGTGTCCCGGTCGACCCAGGCGGCGTCGTTCTTGGCCTCGGGCACGACGAAGCCGCCCTCCACGAAGCGACCCGTGCCGGTGTCGAACTCACGCACCACCTGCGCGTCGGTGCCGCCGTTGCTCAGCTTGACGAGGCAGCGCGTATAGGCCGGCTCGAGGCAGGAGGCGCCGTGCCACACCCAGCTCTTGCCCTCCGCCTTGCCGAGCGCGTCGACGTCGATCAGCGTGCGCCACTGTGGCTTGCCCGCGCGATAGTCGGCGAGCGGCGAGACCCGCCACAGCCCGCGCGGGTTGCGGGCGTCGCGCCACAGGTTGGTGACCTGCTGGCCGAGCACCGCGTCGGGATCCGCGATCTGCGCCTCGTCGTCGAGGATCTCGCGCGCGCGGGCGCGGTCCTGCTGGAAGCGCGGGTCCCTGGTGAGCGCGGCCTCGGTCTCGGCGTTCCACGCCTTCACCTGGTCGAGCGCACGCGCGCCCTCGATGTCCTCGAGCCAGGCATAGGGATCGGCGGCGGGCGCGGCGGCGGCGATCAGCGGCAGGAGCGCGAGCGGGAGGAAGGTCTTCATCGCCGCCCTGCGTAACGGCGGCGGCGGCGGAGGGGAAGCGGGCGGGTGACGGGGGATGGTGGCGCGACGGTGGGAGTGAGCCACTCCCGCGCACCCGCGTCATCCCGGACTTGTTCCGGGATCCACCGTCCCGCGCGCCCAGCGGCCGGCGAGAACGTGGACGGGTGGATCCCGGAACAAGTCCGGGATGACGGAAAGAGAGCAGAAGAACGAGAGAGGGCGCGGCGCGACCCTCTCAGTCCCCCGTCACCCTCACCTTGCCGAGGTCGCCCTGCCCCACCGTCGCGCCGGCCATGCTCATCATCGCGTCGAGGCTCTTCTTCGCCTGGAGCCGCAGCCCCTCCTCGATCTCGATCCGCGGGGTGAGGTCGCGCAGCGCGAGGTACAGCTTCTCCATCGTGTTGAGCGCCATGTACGGGCAGATGTTGCAGTTGCAGTTGCCGTCCGCGCCGGGCGCGCCGATGAAGCGCTTGTTCGGCAGCGCCTTCTCCATCTGGTGGATGATGTGCGGCTCGGTGGCGACGATCAGCGTGTCGCCCGGCATCGCCATCGCGTACTCGAGGATGCCGCGGGTCGAGCCGACATAATCGGCGTGGTCGAGGATCACCGCGGGGCATTCCGGATGCGCCACCACCGGCGCGCCGGGGTGCTGGGCCTTGAGCTTGAGCAGCTCGGTCTCGCTGAACGCCTCGTGGACGATGCACACGCCCGGCCACAGGATCAGGTCGCGCCCGGTCTTGCGCGCGAGATAGCCGCCGAGGTTGCGGTCGGGGCCGAAGATGATCTTCTGCTCGGGCGGGATCTTGGCGAGGATCGTCTCGGCCGAGGAGGAGGTGACGATCACATCGCTCAGCGCCTTCACCGCGGTCGAGCAGTTGATGTAGGTCAGCGCGATCGCGTCGGGGTGCCGCGCGCGGAAGGCGGCGAACTGGTCGGGCGGGCAGCTGTCCTCGAGCGAGCAGCCAGCGTCCATGTCGGGCAGCACCACGGTCTTCTGCGGCGACAGGATCTTGGCGGTCTCCGCCATGAAGCGCACGCCGCAGAAGGCGATCACGTCGGCGTCGGTCGCCTGCGCCTTGCGGCTGAGGTCGAGGCTGTCGCCGACGAAATCGGCCAGGTCCTGGATCTCGGGCTTCTGGTAGTAATGCGCGAGGATCACGGCGTTGCGCTCCGTGCGGAGGCGGTCGATCTCGGCGCGCAGGTCGAGCCCGGCGAGGCTGGTCGGCTGGTCCATGCACGCGCAGATGGCCCGGCCGCGCCGCCGGATCAAGTCAGCTGCCGTTGCCGAGCACTTCCTCGAGCGAGCGGGTGAGGTCCCAGCGCTCGCTGCTGCCGGTCCGCGGCTCGCCGGCGAAACGCACCGTGACGGTCACCGGCAGGCCCGCGGCGTCGAGGCTGCCCGCGAACAGCCGCTCCAGCGCGGCGCGGCCGTTGTCGCGCGCCTGGCGCATGTTCTCGGGCTCGCGCGCCTTGGCGGCGACCACCGTGGTCGCCTTGGCGGAGACCATTTTCTGCAGCTCCGCCATCGCGCCGCGCGGCGGCAGGAAGCCGGTGGTGGTGTCGAGCGTGACGCGGCTCTCGTCGACGTTGGGGTTGCCCACGACGACGTCGGGCACCTCGACCAGCAGCGAGCGCCGCCGCGCGTCGTAGCGGAAGTCGCGCGGCCCGAGCGCGCCGAGGTCGACGAAATAGTCGACGTCATAGGGCGCCTTGATCAGCCGGACGTAGCGCAGCCAGCCGAACATCCGGGTGGTGGCCGCGGTCGACTGCACCGTCCCCGCGAGATGGCTGACGCGTAGCTCGCTGCTGCCGTACAGCCGCCCGGCGACGACTCGCGCCACCGCGACGCCATCGTCGTCGGTCGTCACCGCGTAGCGCTCGGTGTAATAGCGATAGCCGACGAAGGTCGCGACCAGGATCGCGGTGGCGATCGCCAGCGACACCAGCAGCTTGCCCAGCCCGGTCAGATGATCCGCCACGCGTCCTCCTCCCGCGTCGCCGCGCCGCGCCGCTCCAGATCGATCAGATGCGCCAGCACCGAGCGCGCCGCCGCCCCCGCCAGCCGCGGGTCGAGCCCGACGTACATGCGCTCGACCAGCGCGGCGACGGTGCGCGGCGCGGCGGCGAGCAGCCGGAGGATCTGCCCCTCGCGCTGTCGGCGATGCCCGAGCATGCCGCGCACCAGCCGGTGCGGCCGCTCCACCGCCTCGCCGTGGCCGGGATAATAGACGCGGTCGTCGCGCCCGAGCAGCATCTCCAGGCTCGCCAGATACTCGCCCATGTCCCCGTCGGGCGGCGAGATCACGCTGGTGGCCCAGCCCATCACATGGTCGCCCGAGAACAGCGCTCCGCTCTCCCCCAGCGCGTAGGCGAGATGCTGGCTGGTGTGGCCCGGCGTCGCGAGCGCGGTGAGCGTCCAGCCGTCGCCGTCGACGCGCTCGCCGTCGGCGAGGACGCGGTCGGGGGCATAGTCGCGATCGAAGGCGGCGTCGCTCGAGCCGGGGTCGTCCTCGCCGCGCACCGTGGCGGCGCCGCCGACGATCGGCGCGCCGGTGGCGCGGGCGAGCGCGCGCGCGGCGGGGGAATGGTCGCGGTGATGGTGGGTGATCAGGATCGCGCGCACCGGGCGCCCAGCGATCGCGACGCCCAGCGCGGCGAGATGCGCGGCGTCGTCGGGGCCGGGATCGATCACCGCGACATCGTCACGCCCGACGATATGGGTCTGCGTACCCGTATATGTGTAGGCCGAGGCGTTGGGGGCGAGCACGCGGGTGACGAGCGGCTCGAGCGGCACGGCCAGGCCGGTAGGAGGAGGCTTCGCCATCGCGCCACCAGATGGCGGCTGCGCGACGGCGAAGCAAGCGGGGGCGAAGCAAGCGGGGCGAAGCGGGCGGCGACGAAGCGGGTGGGCGGCTCAGTCGTCGTCGCGCTGCGCCATCTCGTCGCGCACCTCGCGCATCGCCTGTTCGACGTCGCGGACCGCGTCGCGGCGCGCCTCGGCGGGCATGTCGCGACTGGCGGCGAGCTGCGAGCGGGTCTGCTCGAGGCTGGCGAGCGCGGTGCGCATCGCGGCGTCGCGCTGGCCGCGCGCGTCCGCCGCGGCGCGGCCCGCCTCGCGCGCGGCGCGCTCGACATGGTCGGTGCAGATCACGGTGACGCGCTGGCCGTTCTCGGTCGCGCTCATCACGAAGCGCGTGGGCGCGCCGCCGCAGCGGCGGCTGGCCACCGGCGGCACCGGCGGGACGGGCGGGACCGAGGCGAAGGCGGGCACCGGCGGCAGCGGCGCGACCGGGGGGACCGGCGGGGTCGGCACCGGGGGCGCAGCGACAGCGTCGGCCGCCTCCTCGCCCTCGTAGGTCGCGGTCTCACCGTCGCGCACGATCGTCACGCGCCGGTCGTGGCGGCCGGCCGCGGGCACCTCGGGCACGCTCGGCACCGCAGGGGCAGCGGGCGTGTCGGGGAAGGAGGCCAGCAGCGGCAGCACGTCGTCGAAGGCGTGGGCGTCGATCCCGACCGCCTCCTCGACGCCGCCGCGCATCCGCTCGGCCGCCTGGGTGCCCGAAGCGGTGAGCCCGAGCGCGCCGAGCGCGATCGCCGCGGTGGCGAGGCCGCCGAGCGCCGTACGGGCGCGCGAGGCGCGAGTCTTGCCCAGCATGCGCAGTCTCCCTTTCAGGTCCTTGACGGTGTGGAGGTGGCAGGTCGCGGTGACGGCGCGGCCGTGCGCCGCCTTGACGATCGCGCAGCCATAAGCGTGGCGCGAGGCGCCGCCGAGCCGCGCGAGCACGCCCGCGTCGTTCGCCATCTCCTGGTCGGCGCGGAAGGCGCGGAAGGCGAACCAGGCCAACGGGTTGAACCAGTGGAGCGCGAGCACCGCCAGCGCGACCCAGTTGGCGACGAGGTCGCCGCGGCGGTGGTGGCCGAGCTCATGCTCGAGCGCGAGCGCGCGCTCCTCGGCGTCGAAGCGCGCGGCGAAGTCGCGCGGGAACGCGACGACCTTGTCGAACACGCCGAACGCGACTGGCCCGCTCGCCGCCTCGCTCTGCACGATGGTGACGGCGCCGATCTGGTCCAGCGCGAGGCCGTGGCGCAGCAGGCGGTAGCGGAAGCGCCAGTAATCGGCGACCTGCCACAGCAGCAGCGCGATCGCGCCGGCGGCCCAGGTGCCGAGCACCACCGCGGGCAGCAGCGACGCGGTGACCGGCGCGAGCGCGGGCAGCGCGCCGACCGGCCCGAGCGCCTGCGCGATCGGCGCGGCCGCGGGCAGCGAGGCGAGCGTCGGCAGCGCCTCGGCGTGCCAGCCCGCGGGGAGCGGGGGCAGCAGGAGCCGCAGCGCCGGGATCGCCCAGAGCGCGTAGGCGACCGGCGCCCCGAAGGCGCGGCGTACCGGCGCACGCAGCGCCAGCACCGCCAGCATCAGCAGCGCCGACGCGAGCAGCGCTTCCATGGCCCAGGCGATCATTGCTTCAACTCCCGCAGAAGTGCCTCGATCTCGGTGATGTCCTGCTCGGTGAGCGCGTCGCGCTCGGCGAGATGCGCGACAAGCGGGGTGAGCCGGCCGCCGAACAGCCGGTCGATCAG
Organism: Sphingomonas folli; assembly: GCF_019429525.1. Classification (GTDB taxonomy): domain Bacteria; phylum Pseudomonadota; class Alphaproteobacteria; order Sphingomonadales; family Sphingomonadaceae; genus Sphingomonas; species Sphingomonas folii. The sequence goes on from NZ_JAHXZL010000002.1 coordinate 357,184, forward strand.
CCGACGCGACTCGCCGTCGACATAATCCTCGCGCTGGACGGCGGGGCTGTAGAGGTAGCGGCGGCCGTCGACCTCGTGGCGCACCGCCTCCTTGGCGAGCAGCCGGCCCAGCAGCGTCTTCACCGTCGCGGCGCTCCAGCCGCGCGCGGGGTCGACCCGCTCGGCCACGTCCTGCGCGGTGAGCGGGCTGTCGTCCCACAGCACCTCCATCACCGCATGCTCGGCATCGCTGATCCGATCGGCCACGACTCGCTCCTCACTGACTACGGCTGTAATCGTATCGATTACGACTGTAGTCAATAGTCGGGAAGCGCCCGTGGGTGTCGGTTTTCCTTACACTCGGCGGGAGACAGGATCGGCGGTTAACCAGCGTGTGGCGCCGGAAAGGCGCTCGCGCCGCGACTGGCACGGGCGCTGCTACGGAGGGAGCGTAGTGCGTGACAGCGCTTCAGCCGGGCGGGGCGTCGCTCCTTCGATCTCGCGACCCCCGCCCGCACCCGCGGCGCCCGATGCCGTCGTCAGCTTCGCCGTGTCGCTGCGTGATCGGGCGCAAGCACGCTCAGGGGATAGAGTCCCGTGATGGCTGGATGCGCGGGAGCACGTACGCTCGCCGTTCAGCCTGAGGAACGCGACCGAGCGGTCCCATCGGCGGCGCGCCGGCGAGGGCCGCGGGACCTTTCCACCGTCATCCCGGACTTGTTCCGAGGTGCCCTAAGCCACAAGCCTCAAGCCGTGTCGCTCTCGGACAAGTGGATCCCGGAACACGTCCGGGGTGACGGAATGTCGAGTGCGTTCCGCGACGGTCGCGAAGTCCCGCGATGCCTATGGTTTAAGTTGGCGAATGTGCGGACGACTCGCGACGGCTCACCACCTGCCCACCCCTGGCGCGGCCCGAGGTTACGAGGTGCCCCCTGCCCTTACTTGGCCTCGGCCGCCGCGGCGCCGGCGTTCTGGAACAGGTCGGCCAACTCGCCCGACTCGTACATCTCCATCATGATGTCCGAGCCGCCGACGAACTCGCCGCCGACATAGAGCTGGGGGATCGTCGGCCAGTCCGAATAGCCCTTGATGCCCTGGCGGATCGCCTGGTCCTGCAGCACGTCAACGCTCTCGAACGTCACGCCGAGCCGCTCCAGGATCGCCACTGCGCGGCTGGAGAAGCCGCACTGCGGGAACAGCGGCGTGCCCTTCATGAACAGCACCACCGGATTGTTCTTCACCACCGCGTCGATGCGGGCGTTCGTGTCGTCGGTCATCGCTTCAACCCTCTTGTACCGCGCTTATTTCGGGACGGCGGTGGTCAACTGCAAGGCGTGCAGCACGCCACCCATGCGCCCCCCCAGGGCGGCATAGACCGCCTGGTGCTGCTTGACCCGCGGCAGGCCCGCGAACGACGGCGCCACGACGCGCGCGGCCCAGTGGTCGCCGTCGCCGGCGAGATCGGTCATCTCCACCTCGGCGTCGGGGATGCCCGCCCTGATCAGCGCCGCGATCTCCGCTCCCTCCATCGGCATCCGCCTTACTCCGACTGCAGCAGCTGGCGCCGCGCCTCGACCATCTTCTCCTCGAGCGCGCGGCGGACCACGGACTCGTCGACGTCGACGTTGGCGGCGGTGAGGTCGCCGTAGACCTTGCGCACCACGTCCTCGTCGCCGGCCTCCTCGAAGTCGGCCTGGACCACCGCCTTGGCGTAGGCGTCGGTCTCGGCGGGGGTGAGCTGCATCAGCTCGGCGGCCCATTGCCCGACGAGCCGGTTGCGGCGCGCGACGATGCGGAACGCCAGCTCCTCGTCGCGCGCGAACTTGGCCTCGAACGCGCGTTGGCGGTCCTCGAAGGTGGTCATGCTGGTTCCCCGCGGTGTAGCACACCGGGATAGTGCGCGCGGGGGCGCGGCGCAACGGGCGGACGGTTTGTCGGAGACGCGCTCCTCACACCCCTAGCGATCCCGGACTCGTCCCGGGATCCACTGAGCCGCGCACTCAGGTCCCGGCGGCGCAGACAGCGGAACCTACGCCCCCACCCGCACCACCAGCTTGCCGACCGCCTCGCGCGCCGCCATGCGCGCGATCGCCTCGCCGCCCCGCTCGAAGGGGAAGATTTCGGTGACGCGCGGCGCGATCCGGCCCTCGGCCCACAGCTCGAACAGCCGCGCGATATGCGCGCGGTTGCGGTCGGGATGACGCGCCGCGAACGCGCCCCAGAACACGCCGCGCACGTCGCAGCTCTTCAGCAGCGTCAGGTTGAGCGGCAGCCGAGGGATGCCCGCGGGGAAGCCGACGACGAGGTAGCGCCCCTCCCAGCCGAGCGCGCGCAGCGCGGGCTCGGCATAGTCCCCGCCGACGGGATCGTAGACCAGGTCGAAGCCGTCCGGCCCCGCCGCCGCCTTGAGACGGTCCGCCAGCGCCCTGCTCTGCGCCTTGTCGAACGGCGCGCGCTCGTAGACCAGCACCTCGTCGGCGCCGGCGTCGCGCACCGCCGCGGCCTTGGCCTCGCTCGACACCGCGCCGACGACATGCGCGCCGAGCGCCTTGCCCAGCTCGACCGCGGCGAGCCCGACCCCGCCCGCGGCGCCGAGCACCAGCAGCCGCTCCCCCGCGGCGATGTGCCCGCGATCGACCAGCGCGTGGATCGTCGTGGCGTAGGTGAGCAGCAGCGCCGACGCGTCCTCGAAGCTGCGCCCTTCCGGCACCGCGTGGACCGAGTCCGCCGCGAAGCGCAGCCGCTCGCTCAGCCCACCCATCATCGTGTTGCCCATGACGCGGTCGCCCACCTGCCAGCGGGTGACGCCCTCCCCCACCGCGTCGACCACGCCCGCGATCTCGCCGCCCGGCGCGAACGGGCGCGGCGGGCGCATCTGGTAGCGATCCTCGATCACCAGCACGTCGGGGTAGTTGATCGCGCAGGCCTTGACCGCGACCACCACCTCGCCAGCGCCCGCGACGGGATCGGGCAGCTCGCCGATCTCCAGCGTGTCAGGCCCGCCCGGCACCCTCGACAGCAAGGCCCGCATCATCCGCTCTCCCGCCGATCCAGGGCCGCTCGACGCCGAGCCGCTCCTCGAAATTCGAAATCACGGTATCCTTTGCCAGCGTGAGGCCGACCTCGTCCAGCCCCTCCATCAGACAGCGCCGGCGGAAGGGGTCGAGCTCGAACGTGTAGCGATCCTGGTACGGCGTGGTGACCGTCATCGTCTCGAGGTCGACGGTGACCGGGCTCGTCCTCGCCACCTCCACCAGCCGATCGACCGCCTCCTGCGGCAGCACGACGGTGACGATGCCGTTCTTGAACGCGTTGCCCGAGAAGATGTCGGAGAAGCTCGGCGCGATCACCGCGCGCACCCCCATGTCGACGAGCGCCCAGGCGGCATGCTCGCGGCTCGACCCGCAGCCGAAATTGTCCCCCGCGATCAGGATCGGCGCGCCGGCGTAGCGCGGGTCGTCGAAGATGTTGCCGGGCTGCGCGCGCACCGTCTCGAACGCGCCGCGGCCGAGCCCCGAGCGCGTGATCGTCTTGAGCCAGTGCGCCGGGATGATGACGTCGGTGTCGACGTTCTCGGCGCCCCAGGGGTAAGCGGTGCCGCCGACGCGCGTGACGGCCTCCATCAGCGCGCCGGGTTGCTCGGCGGGATCGCGGGCTTGGCGATCGCCGCATAGGCCGCCACGCCGCTCAGCACCGAGCCGGCGATCAGGAACATGAGCACTTTCTTCATGGACTATCCCCTCGATTGACGCGCGTCGTTCACCCCATCAGCTCGCGCACGTCGGCGAGCCGCCCGGTCACCGCCGCCGCCGCCGCCATCGCCGGCGATAACAGGTGGGTGCGCGAGCCAGGTCCTTGTCGTCCCACGAAATTCCGGTTCGACGTCGAGGCGCAGCGCTCCCCCGCCGGCACCTTGTCGGGGTTCATCGCGAGGCACATCGAGCAGCCCGGCTCGCGCCACTCGAAGCCCGCGGCGGTGAAGATGCGGTCGAGCCCCTCCGCCTCGGCCTGGCGCTTGACCAACCCCGAGCCGGGAACCACCAGCGCGCGCACGCCATCGGCGACGCGGCGACCGTTCGCCACCGAGGCGGCGGCGCGCAGGTCCTCGATGCGGCTGTTGGTGCAGCTGCCGATGAAGACGTGCTGGACGGGCACGTCCTGCATCCGCGTGCCGGGGGTCAGCCCCATATAGTCGAGCGACTTCTGCGCGGCGGCGCGCTTGGACGCGTCGGCGAAGCTGTCGGGCGCGGGGACGGTGCCGGTGATCGGCACGACGTCCTCGGGGCTGGTGCCCCAGGTGAGCGCGGGCGCGATGTCGCTCGCCTCGAGACGCACGACGCGGTCGTAGCGCGCGCCCGCGTCGCTCGGCAGCGTGCGCCACCAGTCGGTCGCGCGCGCCCAGTCCTCGCCCCGCGGCGCCATCGGGCGGCCCTTGAGATAGGCGAAGGTGGTCTCGTCGGGCGCGATCATGCCCGCGCGCGCGCCGCCCTCGATCGACATGTTGGCGATCGTCAGCCGGCCCTCGACGGAGAGGGCGCGGATCACCTCGCCGGTGAACTCGATGACATGGCCGGTGCCCCCCGCGGCGCCGATCTTGCCGATGATCGCGAGCACCACGTCCTTGGCACTGACGCCGTAGCCGAGCGCCCCATCGACGCGCACCTCCATCGTCCGGGAGGGCGAGAGGATCAGCGTCTGCGTGGCGAGCACGTGCTCGACCTCGCTGGTGCCGATCCCGAAGGCGAGCGCGCCCAGCGCGCCGTGCGCCGAGGTATGGCTGTCGCCGCACACCATCGTGGTGCCGGGCAGGGTGAAGCCCTGCTCCGGCCCGACGACATGGACGATCCCCTGCCGTGCCGACAGCGCGTCGATATAGGGCACGCCGAAGTCGGCGACGTTGCGGCGGAGCGCGGCGAGCTGCTCGGCGCTGTCGCGGTCGGCGATCGGCAGCTCCCCGCCCGCCGCGTCGACGCGCGCGGTGGTGGGGAGGTTGTGGTCGGGCACCGCGAGCGTGAGGTCGGGTCGGCGCACGCGGCGGCCCGCGACGCGCAGGCCCTCGAAGGCCTGGGGGCTGGTCACCTCGTGGAGGAGGTGGCGGTCGATGTAGATCAGACAGGAGCCGTCGTCTCGGCGCTCGACGACGTGAGCGTCCCAGACCTTCTCGTACAAGGTGCGCGGGGTGGACATGATCCGCGGCTGTTAACCGAAAAGGCGTGCGCGTCCAAGGCAGAGCGATAGGAAATGTCGTGCGTTGCGCGCGGTGACCGGCAGAATGGGTCAGTGCGTGAGCGCCGCGCGAGGCGGGGTAAGCGTGCCTGACATCGCCTCACCGGCTTGGGGGAGCTGGCCCCTCCCCCGCCACACGCCTCGTGGCGCTGCGCACGCGAACCCAGGGCCACAAGCGTCGGGCTCTGTTACCCTGGGATCCTGCGTGCGCAGGAACACTCGATGCGACCCGCTCACGCCGTGGCGCGATGGTCCTCCGTCACCTCGCCATATTCGGCGACCTCGGCCTCATGCCCTTCCTCGCGGAACGTCTCGGCCAGCGCCGCCGCCTCCCACGCGCGCGTCGCGGGATGCGCCAGCAGCGTCTCGACCCAGCGCGCGCCCGCGGCGCCGACGTCGATCCCCCAGCCGCGCACGCGGAACGCGACCGGCGCGTAGAAGGCGTCGACCGCGGTGAAGCGCTCGCCCGCCAGCCACGGCCCGCCGAAGCGCGCCAACCCCTCGCCCCACAGCTCGGCGATCCGCGCGACGTCGCGCGCCAGCGCGGGCGAGCCGCGCGTCGGGGTGACGCGCTGCCCCACCGTCATCGTCCGCTCGCGCCGCAGCGCGCCGAAGCCGCCGTGCATCTCCGCTACCGCGCAGACCGCCCAGGCGCGCGCCGCCTCGTCCGCGGGCCACACGCCGTCGTGGCGCTCGGCGAGGTAGAGCGCGATACCGAGCGAGTCCCACACCGTACGCTCGCCGTCGACCAGCACCGGCACCTGCCCGGTCGGCGAGAAGGCGCGGAACGCCTCATGATTGTCCAGCGACATGAACGGCTCGAAGCGGTCCTCGAAGGGAATATCGAGCGCGTGCATCAGCAGCCACGGCCGCAGCGACCAGCTCGAATAGTTCCGGTTGGCGGTGATCAGCGTGTACGCCATCGTCTCAGACCTCGTAGTGCGCGCTCGTCTTGGCGGCGACCTCGTCCGCCGTCACCCCCGGCGCCAACTCGACCAGGCGAAAGGCGCTGCGATGGTCGGGGCGCTGGAACACCGCCAGGTCGGTGACGATCATGTCGACCACGTCGCGCCCGGTCAGCGGCAGCGTGCACGACGGGATGAACTTGGGCGCGCCGTCCTTGGCGACATGCTCCATCACGACGATGATCTTCCTGACCCCCGCGACGAGATCCATCGCACCGCCCATCCCCTTGATCATCTTGCCGGGGATCATCCAATTGGCGATGTCGCCGCGCTCGGACACCTCCATCGCGCCGAGCACGGTGAGGTCGATATGCCCGCCGCGGATCATCGCGAAGCTCTGCTCGCTACCGAAATAGGCCGATTGCGGCAGCTCGCTGATCGTCTGCTTGCCCGCGTTGATCAGGTCGGGATCGACCGCGTCGTCATAGGGAAACGGGCCGATGCCGAGCATGCCGTTCTCGCTCTGCAGCGTGACGGTGATGCCGTCGGGGATGTTGTTCGCCACCAGCGTCGGGATGCCGATGCCCAGGTTGACGTAATAGCCGTCGCGCAGCTCGCGCGCGGCGCGCGCCGCCATGCCGTTGCGGTCCCAGCTCATCGTGTCGCTCCTTCGGCCGGGGCGTCGCCCCAGCGCTTGTCCTGCGGGAAGGTCTCGTCCCAGCCGGTGCCGAGCCCGGTGCCGTAGACGGGGTTGGGCAGCACGAACCAGCCCTGCCCCCAGCGCGCCTGGATCGGCCCCACTCCGGCGAGCGCGCGGCGGCCGAGCGCGGGCGCGGGCCCGGGCGGGTTGAACAGGTCGGCGAAATCGCCGAGCTGGTCGCCGACGAGGGCCAACACGCAATAATGTCTGGCGATCTCGAGCCGGCGCCCGTCCTTGCCCGAGCGGCCGTCGACGTCGCCCTTCAGGTAGAGCGTGTCGCCGTGGCGGAACTCGCCCAGCCCCGCCGCGCGCAACGCCGCGGCGGTGGCGCCCGCATGGTCGGCCGAGCGGTTGGTGTTGATCACCATCGTCACCCCGAGCGCGCGCAGCTGGCGGAAGGCGGCGACCGCGCCGGGCACCGCGACGACCTTGTCGGCGCCCGTCCGCTCCCAGCGGCCCCAGCGCCCGGCGTCATAGGCCGCGCCGGTGCGCGCGTCGTTATACTCATAGCCGAGGTTGAGCACCGCGGTCTCGTCCATGTCGAGCACCACCGCGGGGGGCAGCGCGCTGCACGGGATCGTCTCGGCGCTCGCCGCGGTGGCGCCGGGGACCAGCACCGCCGACCGCGGCCAGCGCGGGAGCGTGCCGGCGCGGCGCTCGGTCGGCAGCCGCCCGCGACGGTCGCGCGACCGCTCGATCACGCCGCGGACATAAGCGGTGAGCGCGTTATAGGTCTGCTCGCTCAGCGCCGCGGCCTCGGCCGAGCCGTAGAGATAGGCCATCGCCGCCGGGGGCAGCGCGGCGGGCGCGGGCGGCTCGGCGGCGACGCTCACCGCGCGCGGCGCCGGCCGCTCGGGGCGCGCGCCCGCGCAGCCGGCGAGCAGCGCCGCGGCCGCCGCCGTCACCAGCAGCCGCGACGTCACGCCGCGGCCGCCTCCGCGCGCGGGCGCGTGGTGCGGAACTCGATCTTCTTGTCGTAGGGCGCGCCGACGATCATCCGCTTCACGTAGATGCCGGGCAGGTGGATGTGATCGGGGTCGAGCGCGCCGACCGGCACCACCTCCTCCACCTCGGCGACGCAGATCTTGCCAGCGGTCGCCATCGGCTGGTTGAAGTTGCGCGCGGTCTTGCGGAACACGAGGTTGCCGCTGGTGTCCGCCTTCCAGCCCTTGATGATCGAGAGATCGGCCCGGATCCCGCGTTCCAGGATATAGTCCTCGCCGTCGAACGCCTTCACTTCCTTGCCCTCGGCCACCAGCGTGCCGACCCCGGTCTTGGTGTAGAAGCCCGGGATACCGGCGCCGCCGGCGCGGCAGCGCTCCGCCAGCGTGCCCTGCGGGCAGAATTCCACCTCCAGCTCGCCGCTGAGATACTGGCGCTCGAACTCCTTGTTCTCGCCGACATAGCTCGAGATCATCTTGGCGATCTGGCGCGTCCGCAGCAGCTTGCCGAGGCCCTCGCCGTCGATCCCGGCGTTGTTGCTCGCCACCGTCAGCCCGGTGACGCCCGCGGCCTGGATCGCGTCGATCAGCCGCTCGGGGATGCCGCACAGGCCGAAGCCGCCGGCGCAGATCGTCATGCCGTCGAACAGCAGCCCGTCGAGCGCCGCCGCGGCGCTGTCGTAGAGCTTGTCCACCACCCGCTGTCTCCCTCAGAAATGTCCCGGCGCGACGCCGAGCGCCGCGCACAGATCGTCGAGCGCCTGCCCCTCGCCGGTCACCTTGATCGCCGTCATGCCGAGCTGCGCGGCGGCCTTGCAGTTCACCCCCAGGTCGTCGAGGTAGACGCACTGGTCGGGGCGTTTGCTGAGCGTCTCGCACATCATCAGATAGATGCGCGGGTCGGGCTTGCGGATGCCGACCTTGCTGCTCTCCACCACGTGATCGAAGCGCGCCAGCACCTCCGCGACCGCGGCGACGGCATGCGGGTCGCGCGGCGTGTCGCCGGCGGGGACGTTGTTGGTGATGCAGCCGATGTGGAAGCCCTCGCGCCTGAGCCAGTCGAGCGCGTGCACCATCCGCGGCCGGATCTCGCCGTAGAGCAGCGCGAGCACGTCGCGCCCGCGCAGCTCGTGGCCGAGCGCGCGCGCCTCGGCGGCGAAGTCGCGATCGAAGGCGCCGGCGTCGATCTCGGCGCGCTCGAAGCGCGCCCAGGCGTTGCTGTCGGGATCGGTGGCGTTGACGCGGCGGATCAGGTCGAGCGGCAGCCCGCGCGCGCGCTCCAGCCGGTTGAACGCGGCGAACGGCGATGACGTGATCACCCCACCGAAGTCGAAGATCACCGTGTCCCGCATGCGCGTGATCCTTAGCGGTCGGCGCGGCGAAGGCAATCGGGGTGTGCGGTGGATCTGGGACGGTGGCGTGCGGACGAGATGACCGGCACGTCGTACCCTGCGCGGCAGGGCGGAGACGGTCCCGCCGGATAGGAACGAATACCTCTATTGCCTTACCCTTATGCGCGGCTAGGCTCGCCGCATGACCCAGAACCGCACCGGTGGACGCCTGCTCGTCGACCAGCTCGTCGCCCAGGGCTGCGACCGTCTCTTCACCGTGCCGGGAGAGAGTTTCCTCGCGGTGCTCGACGCGCTCCACGACACGCCCGCGATCGAGGTGGTGACGTGCCGGCAGGAGGGCGGCGTGGCCTTCATGGCCTGCGCCGACGGCGCGCTGACGCACCGCCCCGGCATCGCCTTCGTCACGCGCGGCCCCGGCGCGACCAACGCCGCGATCGGCGTGCACGTGGCGATGCAGGACTCGCAGCCGATGATCCTGTTCGTCGGCGACGTCGACCGGTCGACGCGCGACCGCGAGGCGTTCCAGGAGATCGACTTCCAGGCGATGTTCGCGCCGATGGCCAAATGGGCGGCGCGGATCGACGACGCCGCGCGGATCCCCGAATATGTCGCGCGCGCCTACGCCACCGCGATCAACGGCCGCCCCGGCCCGGTGGTGCTGGCGCTGCCCGAGGACATGCTGCTCGACACGGTGAGCGTGCCCGACCGCGCGCGTGTCGAGCGCGTCGCCCAGGCGGTGGACGAGGACTCGATCGAGCATCTCCGCGACCTGCTCGCCACCGCCGAGAACCCGCTCGCGATCGTCGGGGGCGCCGGCTGGGACGTCGCCGCCGCGGCGGCGATGGCGGACTGGGCGACGCGCACCGGCGTGCCGCTCGCCGCCGCCTTCCGCCGCCAAGACGCGATCGCCAACGACTGCCCGGCCTATGCCGGCAATCTCGGCTACGGTCCCAGCCCCGCGCTGGTCGAGCGCGTGCGCGGCGCCGACCTGCTGATCGTGGTCGGCGCGCGGCTCGGCGAGGCCACGACCGACGGCTATCAGCTGGTCACCCCCGACCATCCCGGCCAGCGGCTGGTCCACGTCCACCCCGATCCCGAGGAGCTGGGGCGCACCTACGCCACCGACCTCGCGATCTGCGCCGGCATGGCCGAGTTCGCCGAGGCGCTGGTGCCGCTCGACGGCGGCGTCCACCCGCACGCCGCCGAGGCGCGCGCCGCCTATGAGGCGTGGAGCACGCCGCGCGCGCGCGACGCGGTCGCGCTCGACCTCGGCCCGTGCGTGGCGGCGATGCGCGAGCGGTTGCCCGCGGACACGATCATCTGCAACGGCGCGGGCAATTTCTCCGGCTGGTGGCACCGCTACTGGCGCTACGCCGGGCCGGGGACGCAGCTGGCGCCGACCGCGGGGGCGATGGGCTATGGCGTGCCCGCCGCGGTGGCGGCGTCGCTGCGCCGGCCCGGGCGCAGCGTGGTCGCGCTGGCGGGCGACGGCGACTTCCTGATGAACGGCCAGGAGCTCGCCACCGCGGTCCAGCACGGCGCCGACCTGCTCGTCATCCTCGTCGACAACGGCGCGTATGGCACGATCCGGATGCACCAGGAGCGCGAATATCCCGGTCGCCCGTCGGCGACGCGGCTGGTCAACCCCGATTTCGCCGCGCTGGCGCGCGCCTATGGCGGCTGGGCCGAGACGGTGGAGCGCACTGCGGACTTCGCGCCCGCGCTCGATCGCGCGCTGGCCGAGCGCGGTGTGCGGCTGATCCACTGCCGCACCGACGTCGAGCAGATCACCGCGGGGCTGACGCTGAGCGAGCTGCGGCCGGGCTGAGGATCGCCACCACCCTTGCCTGGCGTCTTCCTGAACTCGCTTCGGGATCCACGGTCGGGCGGATCCCGACGAGTCTGAGTGTGCCGCACCGTGGATCCTGAGACGAGCTCAGGATGACGCCGGTGCGGGGAGAAGCGCCGCCGCCTGCTCCCGCCAGCGACGAAGGGCCGCCGCGGTCTCCCGCGACGGCCCTTCCTCAGCGAGACGGGACGATCAGATATCGTCGCCGAGCGCGCCCTTCACCTTGCCGACCACCTGCTGGCCCTTGCCCTTGGTCTCCTGCGCGGCGCCCTCGGCGGCCATGCGGTCGTCGGCGGCGGTGCGGTCCGCGGGATCCTTGTCGGCCATCGCCTGCTTGGCCTTGCCGACCAGCTCGTTGACGTTGCCTTTGATCTTGTCGGTGAGTTCGCCCATCGTTCGTCTCCTGTCTCGTAACCCGGTGACCTAACAACGGACCCGAAACGGCGATGTTCCGACGCGCGGTTGACTCAAGTCAGTCGCCGGCCGAACGCTCAGATCAGGCCGGACAACGGGCTCGACGGGTCGGCGTAGCGGCGCTTGCCCATGCGGCCGGCGCGGTAGCTCATCCGCCCCGCCTCCACCGCCGCGCGCATCGCCGCCGCCATCAGGATCGGGTCCTTCGCCTCGGCGATCGCGGTGTTCATCAGCACACCGTCGCAGCCCAGCTCCATGGCGACCGCGGCGTCGCTCGCCTGGCCGACACCGGCGTCGACCAGCACCGGCACGCCCGCGCCCTCGACGATCAGCCGGATCGTCACCTGGTTCTGGATGCCCAGCCCCGAGCCGATCGGCGCGCCCAGCGGCATGATCGCCACGGCGCCCGCCTCTTCCAATTGCTTCGCCGCGATCGGGTCGTCGGTGCAATAGACCATCGGCTTGAAGCCCTCGCGCACCAGCACCTCGGTCGCCTTCAGCGTCTCGCGCATATTGGGGTAGAGCGTGCGCGCCTCGCCGAGCACCTCGAGCTTGACGAGGTCCCAGCCGCCGGCCTCGCGCGCCAGCCGCAGCGTGCGGATCGCGTCCTCGGCGGTGAAGCAGCCCGCGGTGTTGGGCAGATAGGTCACGCGCTTCGGGTCGATGAAGTCGGTCAGCATCGGCGCGCTGGGGTCGCTGACGTTGACGCGGCGCACCGCCACCGTGACGATCTCCGCGCCCGACGCCTCCAGCGCGGCGGCGTTCTGCGCGAAGTCCTTGTACTTGCCGGTGCCGACGATCAGCCGCGAGCGGAACGTGCGCCCCGCGACCGTCCATGTGTCGTCGGTGAGCGGTGCGGCATGGTCGCCGCCGCCGACGAAGTGGACGATCTCCAGCTCGTCGCCGTCCTCCACCTGCACCTCGCCCAGCGTCGACCGCGGCACCACCTCGAGGTTGCGCTCGACCGCGAGCTTCTCGGGCACCAGCCCGAGCGACTCCGCGAGGCCCGCGATCGAGAGCCCGGCGGGGACTCGCTTGTGCTCGCCGTTGAGGGTGATGGTGATGGTGCCGTCGGAATGTGCCATGCGCGCCATCTAGGCCCGCGGCGGCGCAGGGGCAACGTTGCGCCGCGCCGCGTCGGATGCGATGACGCGTGCACGACGGGCAGCAGTCCCAGGGAAAAGCATGACCGACACCGTCTTCGTCCTCAACGGCCCGAACCTGAACCTGCTCGGCACGCGCGAGCCGGAGATCTACGGGCACGACACGCTCGACGACATCGCGGGCCAGCTCGAGGATCGCGCGCGCGCGCTCGACCTGTTGATCGACATGCGCCAGTCCAACCACGAGGGTCATCTGGTCGAGTGGCTGCACGAGGCGCAGGCGGTCGGCGCGCGCGCGGTGCTGCTCAACGCCGCCGCCTACACGCACACGTCGGTGGCGCTGCACGACGCGATCAAGGGCATCAGGACGCCCGTGATCGAGGTGCATCTCTCCAACCCGCACGCGCGCGAGCCCTTCCGCCACGTCTCGCTGGTGGGCAGCGCCGCGAAGGGAACCATCGCCGGCTTCGGCGCGATGTCGTACATGCTCGCGCTTGAAGCCGCGGCCCGCTTCTGACAGGAGGCGCGCCCTATCTAGGGGAAACAGGGTTGCATGGCTGACATCTCTCACAACGGCGGCGCGATGCAGGTCGACGTCGATCTGGTCCGCCAGCTCGCCGAGCTGCTCGACACCACCCAGCTGACCGAGATCGAGGTCGAGGACGGCGAGCGCAAGATCCGCGTCGCGCGCAAGGCCGCCGCGGTCGCCGCGCCGGCGATGCATTACGCCCCCGCGCCCGCCGCACCGGCCGCGGGCGCGCCGCCGCAGGTCGATACCGCCGGCCCCTCCGCGCCGTCGCACGCCAACGCGGTGCGCTCGCCGATGGTCGGCACCGTCTATCTCGCCGCGGAGCCGGGCGCCAAGCCGTTCGCCGGCGTGGGCCAGAGCGTCGCCGCCGGCGACACGCTGCTGATCGTCGAGGCGATGAAGGTGATGAACCCGATCACCGCGCCGAGCGCGGGGGTGGTCAAGGCGGTGCTGGTCGAGAACGGCCAGCCGGTCGAGTTCGACCAGCCGCTCGTGGTGGTCGAGTAACGGCCTTGCCCCAGATCAAGAAGCTGCTGATCGCCAACCGCGGCGAGATCGCGCTGCGGATCCACCGCGCCTGCCACGAGATGGGCATCAAGACGGTGGCGGTTCACTCCACCGCCGACGCCGACGCGATGCACGTCCGCCTCGCCGACGAGGCGATCTGCATCGGGCCGCCGGCGGCGACCGACAGCTACCTCAACATCCCCAACATCATCTCCGCCGCCGAGATCTCGGGCGCGGACGCGATCCACCCCGGCTACGGCTTCCTCAGCGAGAACGCCAAGTTCGCCGAGATCGTCGAGTTGCATAACCTGATCTTCGTCGGCCCCAAGCCCGAGCATATCCGGGTGATGGGCGACAAGGTCGAGGCCAAGCGCACCGCGGGCGCCCTGGGCCTGCCGCTGGTGCCGGGGTCGGACGGGGCGATCCACGACGTCGCCGAGGCGCAGGCGCTGGCCGAGCAGATCGGCTATCCCGTCATCATCAAGGCCGCGAGCGGCGGCGGCGGGCGGGGCATGAAGGTGTGCCAGTCGCCCGACCAGCTCGAGACGCTGATGCAGCAGGCCGGGACCGAGGCGAAGGCGGCGTTCGGCGACGCCACCGTCTACATGGAGAAGTATCTCGGCAACCCGCGCCACATCGAGTTCCAGGTGTTCGGCGACGGCAACGGCCAGGCGATCCACCTCGGCGAGCGCGACTGCTCGCTCCAGCGCCGCCACCAGAAGGTGCTGGAGGAGGCGCCTTCCCCGGTCATCTCCGCGGCGGAGCGCGAGCGGATGGGCGGCATCGTCGCCAAAGCGATGGCCGACATGGGCTATCGCGGCGCGGGGACGATCGAGTTCCTGTGGGAGAACGGCGAGTTCTACTTCATCGAGATGAACACCCGGCTGCAGGTGGAGCATCCCGTGACCGAGGCGATCACCGGGCTGGACCTGGTACGCGAGCAGATCCGCGTCGCCGAGGGCCACCCGCTCACGCTGCGCCAGGAGGACGTCGTCTTCCGCGGCCACGCGATCGAGTGCCGCATCAACGCCGAGGACCCGCGCACCTTCGCCCCCTCGCCGGGGCGCGTGACGCAATATCACGCGCCGGGCGGGATGCACGTGCGCGTCGATTCGGGGCTGTACGCGGGCTATACCGTGCCACCTTATTACGACAGCATGATCGCCAAGCTGATCGTCTACGGCACCACCCGGCAGGGCGCGCTGCGTCGCCTCCGCCGCGCGCTGGAGGAGTTCGTGATCGAGGGCATGAAGACCACGATCCCGCTCCACCAGGCGCTGCTCGACGACCCGGAGTTCCAGCAGGGGAGCTACACGATCAAGTGGCTGGAGGAGTGGCTGGCGCGCCAGGACGCGTGACGGTGGCGAGCGGCGCGGCCAAGGCCACGATCTACCACAACCCGCGCTGCGCCAAGTCGCGCCAGGCGCTCGCCCTCTTGCAGGAGTCCGGCGCCGACGTGACCGTCATCGAGTATCTCAAGACGCCGCCCGCGCGCGACACGCTCGCCGCGCTCCTCGCGCGCGGCGGGATCGCGCCGCGCCACGCGCTCCGTCCCGACGCCCCGGAGGTCGCCGACGACGCCGCCGCGCTCGACCTGATGGCGCGCGATCCCGCCACGATCGAGCGGCCGCTGGTCGAGACCGACAAGGGCGTGCGGCTGGCGCGCCCGCCCGAGCTGGTGCGAGAGATCCTGTGATCCTTCCCGAGGACACGCGCTGGCGCGTCGCGCGCGCCACCCAGGCCGCCGTCGTGATCGACGCCGACGCCTATTTCCGCGCGGCGCGCCAGGCGATGTTGCGCGCGCAGCACCAGATCCTGCTGGTCGGCTGGGACTTCGACGCGCGGATCAACCTCGCCTATGACGACGACCATCCCGAGGCGCCGACCGAGGTGGGCGATTTCATCACCTGGCTGATCGAGCGCACGCCGGGGCTGCAGGTCCACATCCTGCGCTGGGACAAAGGCGCGCTCAAGACGCTGGGTCGCGGTAAGACGCTGTGGACCCTGCTCAAGTGGCGCTACCGCCAGCCCAATATCCACCTGCTGCTCGACGGCCATCACCCCGTCGCCGCCTCGCAGCACCAGAAGATCGTGGTGATCGACGACTGCCTCGCCTTCTGCGGCGGGATCGACATGACCGACGAGCGCTGGGACACGCGCGCGCACGTCGACGACGACCCGCGCCGCACCTCGCCCAGCGGCAAGCCGTACAAGCCGTGGCACGACGCCACCACCGCGCTGCAAGGTCCCGTCGCGGGGGCGCTGGGCGAGCTGTGCCGCACGCGCTGGGCGATCGCGGGCGGCGGCGAGATCGCGCCGCCCCCGCCGCGCGAGGGCGGCTGCTGGCCCGAGTCGCTCAGCCCCGTCTTCGCCGACGTCGACGTCGCGGTGTCGCGCTCGCAGCCCGACCATGACGGACAGCAGGAGATCCTCGAGATCGAGCGGCTGTATCTCGCACTGATCGCCGCCGCCAAGAGGCGCATCTACGCGGAGAGCCAGTATTTCGCCTCGCGCCGCATCGCCGAGGCGATCGCCGCTCGGCTGGTGGAGGACGACCCGCCCGAGATCGTCGTGATCAACCCGGTGAAGGCACAGGGCTGGCTCGAGCCGGTCGCGATGGACACCGCGCGGGCGCGGCTCGTCACCGAGCTGCGCCGGCGCGACCATCGCGGCCGCTTCCGCATGTACCACCCGGTCAACGAGAAGGGCACGCCGATCTACTGCCACGCCAAGGTGACGGTGATCGACGACCAGGCGATCCGGATCGGCTCCTCCAACTTCAACAACCGCTCGCTGCGGCTCGACACCGAGTGCGACGTCACGATCACCGACGGCGCGGCGACGATCACGGCGATCCGCGACGACCTGCTCGCCGAGCATCTCGGGGTCGACGCGGCGGTGGTGCGCGAGCGGGTCGAGCGCGACGGGCTGATCGCGACGATCGAGGCGCTGCGCGGGGGCGGGCGGACCTTGGTGCCCTATGAGGTGGACGACCTGAACTCGGTCGAGAAGTGGCTCGCGGACAACGAGGTGCTCGATCCCGAGGGGCCGGGCGAGATGTTCGAGGCGTTCGAGAAGCGCGGGCTGCTGCGGCGGCTGAGAAGAAAACGCCGCTGAGCCCACCCCGTCAGGCCGGACGCGACCCGGCATCCATGGCCCCGCGAGCGCCACGCACGTCACGGGCTCGGCACCACGGCCTCCGGATAAGTCCGGAGTGACGAGCGACCGCCGTGCTCCTGCGCGCGCGCGAGCCCAGAGCCGCGAGCGCGCCGCCTGATCGCGCCGCCTGATCGCGCCGCCTCATCACCCGGGCCTCCTGCCTGCGCAGGAGCACCGCGGCGCCGGTCTCGTCCGGCCTTCGCGCCCCGCACCGTCTGGCCACCGCCGCGCACAGTCGCTATGCGCCGCGGCCATGACCGCGATCACGCCCGAGACCGTCGCCGAGCACGGCCTGTCCCCCGATGAATATGAGCGCGTGCTCAAGGCGCTGGGCCGCGAGCCCAACCTCGTCGAGCTCGGCATCTTCTCGGTGATGTGGTCGGAGCATTGCAGCTACAAGTCGAGCCGTATCCACCTCAAGAAGCTGCCCACCGAGGGGCCGCAGGTGATCTGCGGCCCGGGCGAGAACGCCGGCGTGGTCAACATCGGTGACGGCCAGGCGGTCATCTTCAAGATGGAGAGCCACAACCACCCCTCGTACATCGAGCCCTATCAGGGCGCGGCGACGGGGGTCGGCGGCATCCTGCGCGACGTCTTCACCATGGGCGCGCGCCCGATCGCCAACCTCAACGCGCTGCGCTTCGGCCGGCCCGACCACCCGAAGATGCGCCACCTGATCTCGGGCGTGGTCCATGGCATCGGCGGCTACGGCAATTGCGTCGGCGTGCCGACGGTCGGCGGCGAGGTCAACTTCCACCCCGCCTATGACGGCAACATCCTGGTCAACGCGATGACCGTGGGCGTCGCCGACACCGACAAGATCTTCTACTCGGCCGCGTCGGGCGTGGGCAATCCGATCGTCTATGTCGGGAGCAAGACCGGGCGCGACGGGATCCACGGCGCGACCATGGCCTCGGCCGATTTCGGCGAGGACTCGGACGAGAAGCGCCCCACCGTCCAGGTCGGCGACCCCTTCACCGAGAAACTGCTGATCGAGGCGTGTCTCGAGCTGATGGCGTCGGACGCGATCGTCGCGATCCAGGACATGGGCGCGGCGGGCCTCACCTCCTCCTCGGTCGAGATGGCGAGCAAGGGCGGCGTCGGGATCGAGCTGGTGATGGACGACGTGCCCCAGCGCGAGACCGGCATGACGCCCTACGAGATGATGCTCTCCGAGTCGCAGGAGCGCATGCTGATGGTGCTCAAGCCCGGCCGCGAGGACTTCGCGCGCGCGATCTTCGAGAAATGGGAGCTCGACTTCGCGGTGATCGGCCATGTCACCGACACCGGGCGGATGGTGCTGAAGTGGCGCGGCGAGACCGTGTGCGACATCCCGCTCGCCCCGCTCGCCGACGACGCGCCGCTGTACGACCGCCCGCACGTCCCCACCCCGCCGGCCAGGGCGCTGGTGAACATCCCCGACTGCAAGGACCCGGCGGCCGACCTGCTGGCGCTGATGGCCTCGCCCGACATCGCCAGCCGCCGCTGGATCTGGGAGCAGTATGACCACATGGTCGGCGCCGACACGGTGCAGCGCCCCGGCGGCGACGCCGCGGTGGTTCGCGTCCACGGCAGCGACAAGGCGCTGGCGATGACGACCGACTGCACCCCGCGCTACTGCTTCGCCGACCCGGTCGAGGGCGGCAAGCAGGCGGTGGCCGAGGCGTGGCGTAACCTCACCGCGGTGGGCGCGACCCCGCTCGCGATCACCAACTGCCTCAACTTCGCCAACCCGCAGCGCCCCGAGATCATGGGGCAGATCACCGGCTGCCTCGACGGCATGGCGCAGGCGTGCCGCGCGCTCGACTTCCCGATCGTGAGCGGCAACGTCAGCCTCTACAACGAGAGCAAGGCGACCGGCGGCGGCTCGGCGATCCTGCCCACCCCCGCGATCGGCGGCGTCGGGCTGCTCAAGGACTGGCAGAAGAGCGCGACCATCGCCTTCAAGCAGACCGGCGACGTGATCGTGGTGATCGGTACGCGCCGCGGCGACCTCGGCCAGTCGCTGTGGCTGCGCGAGCTGCACGGGCGCGAGGAAGGCCCGCCGCCGCGCGTCGACCTCGAGGCGGAGCGCCGCACCGGCGACTTCATCCGCGCGCAGATCGCCGCGGAGCACCTCGGCGCGGTGCACGACGTCGCCGACGGCGGGATCGCGGTGGCGATCGCGGAGATGGCGCTCGCCGGCAATATCGGCGCGATGATCGACCGCGCTCTGCCCTTCGACACCGCCGCGGCGCTCTTCGCCGAGGAGCAGGGCGTCTATATCGCGACGGTGCACGACCACGCGCTGCTCGACTTCCTCCAGGCCGCGCTCGACGCCGGCGTGGAGGCCGAGCCGCTCGGCCGCACGATCGGCACGCGCGTGATCTTCGAGCTGCGCGAGGGCGATTACTGCGTGCCGCTCGACACGCTGCGCGCGGCGCACGAGGGGTTCTTCCCCGAGCTGATGGCGGGCGAGGCGGCGCTCTGAGAGCGCGAGGCCGCTGAGGGCGAAGAGGCTCCATCCTCCCCGGCACAGGGAGGGGGACCAGCCGCAGGCTGGTGGAGGGGGCTGCCGCAGACGAGCCGCTGCGCGGAGAGCCCCCCCACCCCCGGCCTGCGGCCGGCTGTCGCCTCCCCGTACCGGGACGGGGACGTCACATTCACCCTATCGTTGCCAGCCCGGCGCCGCGGGCCTAGCACGCCGTCGCCATGACCGCCGCCAACCGCCTCGTCGCGCTCGATATCCTGCGCGGCGTCGCGGTGATCGGCATCACGGTCGCCAACCTGCCCGGCTTCGCGCTGCCGCAGGCAGCCTATTTCTCGCCGCTCGCCGCCGGCGGCACCGCACCGGCCGATCTGGCCGCCTGGGCGCTGACCTTCGTGCTCGTCGAGGGCAAGATGCGCGGGCTGTTCGCGGCGCTGTTCGGCGCCTCGCTGCTGCTGGTGGTGGAGCGCGCCGACGCCGCGGGAGAGAACGGCGCCGCGGTCCACCTGCGCCGCATGGGCGTGCTCTACCTGATCGGCGCCGCGCACCTGTACCTCTTGTGGTACGGCGACATCCTCCACCATTACGCGCTGGTCGGCGTGGCGGCGCTGCTGTTCGTCCACGCCCCGGTGCGGCTGCTGCTGCTCGCCGCGGCGGCCGCGCTGCTGGTGGCGACGATCGGCGGGGTGGGACTGGTCGCGGCGGCGGCGCCCGCCACCCGCGCGGCGCTGGAGCAGAGCTTTGGGCGCCCGCCCGCCGCCCTGCTGCTGAGCGAGATCGCCGCCCTGCGCGGCCCGCTCGCCGCCGGCATCGCGTGGCGCTGGGGCCACGACGCCGGGCCGCTCGCCGGCCTGTTCGCCAACGGGCCCGAGACGCTCGGCTACATGTTGCTCGGCATGGCGGCCTATCGCACCGGCTTCGCCACCGGCGCCTGGCCGCGCGCGCGCTATGCATGGGTGGCGGCGGCCACGCTGCCGGTCGGACTCGTGATCGAGGCGGCGCTCGCTGCCCACACCGTGGCGCGGGGGTTCGCGGTGCCCGCGGTCGTGACCGCCTCCTTCGCGCTCGGGCCGCTGGTGCACGCCCCGATGGTGGCGGGCTGTGCCGCGCTGCTGCTCGCCGTGCTGCCGGGCACGCGCGCGGGTGAGCGGCTCGCCGCGCTGGGCCGCACCGCCCTGAGCAACTATCTGCTGTCCAGCCTGATGCTGGCGGCCGTCTTCTACGGCTGGGGCGCCGGCCAGTTCGCGCGCTGGGGTCGCGCCGAGACGTACCTGCTGCTGCCGCCATCATGGGCGCTGCTGCTGCTCTGGTCGCCCGCCTGGCTGGCGCGCTTCCACTACGGGCCGGCCGAGTGGCTGTGGCGCTCGCTGGCCCGCGGCCGACCGCAGCCGCTGCTCCGCTCGCCGAGGTAGATGCGAACGCGTCGCATTTCGCTTGCGAGTGGTTCGCAACTCCTATAGGCCGAGTCGCATCCGAGAGGGAGGCCGCATGGTCGTCTGCGTGTGCAATGCGATACGGGAGTGCCAGGTGCGCGAGGCCGCGCGATCCGGTGCTGCCACCCCCTGCCAAGCCTATCGCTGCCTCGGGCGCTCGCCCAAGTGCGGCCAATGTGTTCAATTCGCGCGGGCAATCATCGAGGACGAGCGTGCGGCTGCGTAGCGGTCGCACCAAGTAGTCGCCGTAACGCGAGGGACTTTCAGCTTTCTTCCCGCCCCGTTCGGGGCTATTCGCCGTGCCGTTCCGAACTGTGGAGACTGGCATGAAGGGCGACCCGAAGGTCATCGACTTCCTCAACGAGTCGTTGAAGAACGAGCTGACCGCGATCAACCAATATTGGCTGCACTATCGTCTGTTCGATCACTGGGGCGTCTACAAGCTCGCCGCGTTCGAGCGGCACGAGTCGATCGACGAGATGAAGCACGCCGATTGGCTGGCGGAGCGCATCCTGTTCCTCGACGGGCTGCCCAATTTCCAGCTGCTCGGCCGGCTGCGCATCGGTGAGACCGTCGAGGAGGCGCTCAAGGCCGATCTCGCGATGGAGATCGAGGCGGTGGCGCAGCTCAAGGCCGCGATCGCTTATTGCGAGGAGGTCAAGGACTTCGTCAGCCGCGAGCTGTTCGCCAACATCCTCGCCAGCGAGGAGGAGCACGTCGACACGCTCGAGCGCCAGTTCGAGATGATCGAGCGGATGGGCATCCACAATTACATCCAGCTCAACTCCGTCAGCGAGCACGACAAGCCCGAGAGCGGCGCCGCGCCCTATCTGAAGGGCTGAGGCCCCGATCCACGCCACGACGCGGCAGGTGCGGCCTGCCGCGTCGTGGCCCCTTCGCCTCATCGCCGCGCCCGCGTCGCGGCCCTGTCGAGGGCGATCCGCCCCTGCCGAGCCCGGCGGCAGGGCTGACCCCCGCCCCGCCCGCGCCGCGCGGGGGCCGGCGCCGCTTCAACCTACCCGCTCGCTGGCCCAGATTGCGGACCGGAGCGGCGCATCGCCGCCGCGCGCGGCAGGTGCCGGACAATCTCTTCTATAAGGAGCTTGCGCAACGCGGCTCCCTGCCGCCGCCCCGGACCGAGAAGAGACGGGGCGCTGCATTCGAGGCCACGATGCGGCGCGTTCACGTGTCCCTGTGTGTAGCCGCGAGCGGAAGCCGGAATGAAGATCTCGACCCGTCTCTTTCTCTTACTCGCTCTGGCCGTCCTGTCCCTGTCAGGGTTGAGCGCGTTCACGTTGAGCCGGATCCAGACGGTCTACTCCTCCGCCTCCAACGCGAGGAACGTCATCCTGCCCAAGACCGTGATGCTCTATAATATCCGCTTCACGCTCCTGCGCTATCATACCACGACGTTGCGCAAGATCGTCGCCACCGAGGCGGCGGAGCAGGCCGGCCTGGACGGCGAGTTCGTCGAGATGGACGCGGCCTTCCCGCGTCTGCTGAGCGCCTATCGCGCGACGATCGGCTCGGCGGCGGAGGCGGCGGCCTTCGCGAGCCTCCTCCGGCGGTGGGACGATTATCTCGCCGCGCGATCGGCGATCGTCGCCGCGCTGGCACGCGACGACCATGCCGCCGCGGTCGCCGCGGTGCCGCCCGCGCGCGAGGCGCTGGTGGGCGCCTTCGCCGCGCTCGCCAAGGTCACCGCGATCCAGGAACAGGCCGCGGACGACGACGCGCGCCGGGCGAGCGACGCCTATGACACGGCCTGGTTCGTCACGCTCGTGATCGGGCTCGCGGCGGGCGTGGTGATGCTGGCGGTCGGGCTGTGGACGCTGCGCAGCATCACCGTGCCCGTCCGCGCCAAGATCGTCGTGATGCGGCAGCTGGCGCAGGGCGATCTCGCGATCGCGGTCGACGGCACCGCGGGCACCGACGAGATCGGCGAGCTCGCCCGGGCGCTCGACCGCGTCGTCGTCAACCTCAACGCCACCGCCGACGTCGCGCGCGCGGTGGCGACGGGCGACCTCTCGATCGCGACCGCGCCGCTGTCCGATCGGGACCGGCTGGGCATCGCGCTGCAGACGATGGTCTCGCGGCTGCGCGCCATCGTGGGCGAGACGATCGCGACCACCGACCAGGTCTCGGTCGGGAGCCGCCAGCTCGCGATCGCGGCGCAGCAGCTCGCCGACGGCTCGGCCGAGCAGGCCGCCGCCAGCGAGGAAGCCTCGGCGTCCACGGAGCAGATCGCGGCCAAGGTGAAGCAGACCGCCTTCGACGCGGCGGAGACCGAGACCATCGCGCGCCGGGCGGCCGAGGAGGCGGCGGCGAGCGGCGCCGCGGTCGAGCGCGCGGTCACGGCGATGACGACGATCGCGCGCGAGATCTCGATCGTGCAGGACCTCGCCCGCCAGACCGACCTGCTCGCGATCAACGCGGCGATCGAGGCGGCGCGCGCGGGAGAGCACGGCCGCGGCTTCGCGGTGGTGGCGGCCGAGGTCCGCAAGCTGGCCGAACGCTCGCGCGTGGCGGCGGACGAGATCGGCCGGCTGTCGGGGGAGACCGTGACCGCCGCGATCGACGCCGGGGCGACGCTCTCGCGGCTGGTGCCCGCTATCCGGCGCACCGCCGAACTGGTCGATCGGATCACCGCCGCCTGCCGCGAGCAGGACATCGGCACCGGGCAGATCAACCAGGCGATCACCCAGCTCGACCTCGTGGCGCAGCAGACCGCCGCGGGCGCGGGACAGATCGCGGCGACCGCGCAGGGGCTGATGCTCCAGGCCGAGCGCCTGCAGGCCGCGATCGCCTTCTTCAAGATCGGCGCGGAGAACCCCGCGGCGGACACGCTGTGGCAGCATGACGGCCAGGCTCGCCGGCTGGCCTAGGCCGACCTGCTCCCGTCGCGGTCGGACGGCCATTCGCTGGGGCCACGACGTACTCCGGCGCGCCGCGGCGATCGCCGCCGCTCAGCCGCGACGCGGACGAAACGATGGAGAACGCGCGCGGCCGGTCGGCTCAGGCCACGCGTCGCCCGAAGCCGCCGGGGCGGCGCACCGCGGCGGGAGCGGCGCCCTCGCCGTCCAGCAGCGCCAGCGTGCGCAGGAACAGCGGGCGCAGCGCCACGACGTCCTCGATCGCGTCCTGCGGCGACTCGTGATGCTCGACGCAGGCGCGCGCGTGGTCCTCGATCTTCTCCGCCAGCGCGGCGAGGACGTTGGCGCCGAACTGGCGCGCCTCGCCCTTGAGCGTGTGCGCCGGGATCACCATCGCCGCGGCATTGCCCTTGCGCATCGCGTCCTCGAGCGCGCTCAGCGACTTGACGCCGTCCTCGCGGAAATAACCGAGGATCCGCGCGAAGCCGGCACCCAGCTCGGCGCGCGCACGAGCCAGCGCCGCCCGGTCCACCAACTCCACCGCCTCGTCCGCCACGCGCCGCCTCCTCTTTTGCGCGCAAGCACTTAGCGTCGCAGAGGTAAAGAGGACGTAACCGCGTCCGGTCAGTTGCCGCCGAACGGGTTCTTGGGCGCGCGCAGCATCAGCCGCACCGGCACCGCGCCGAACCCCAGATCGCGGCGGATGCCGTTGATGAGATAGCGCTGGTAGCTCACCGGCAGCTCGTCGACCCGGGTGCCGAACAGCACGAAACCGGGCGGTCGGGTCTTGGCCTGGGTGAGATAGCGCAGCTTGATGCGCTTGCCGCCCGGCGCCGGCGGCGGGTTGGCCTCGATCGCGCGCTCGAACCAGCGGTTGAGCTCGCCGGTGCCGACGCGGCGCGACCAGGCCTCGCGCGTGGCGAAGGCGGCGCCGATCAGCTGGTCGATCCCCTTGCCCGTCGCCGCCGACACCGCCAGCAGGGGCACGCCGCGCACCTGCGCCAGCCCCTCGTCGAGCGCGGTGCGGACGCCGTTGAACAGCTTGGACGGGTCCTCGGCGACGTCCCATTTGTTGAGCGCGATCACCAGCGCGCGCCCCTCCTCGAGGACGCGGTCGGCGATTCGCAGGTCCTGCGACTCCAGCCCCAGCGTCGCGTCGAGCAGCAGCACCACCACCTCGGCGAAATCGACCGCGTGGAGCGCGTCGGCGACCGAGAGCTTCTCCAGCTTGTCCTGCACCTTGGCGCGCTTGCGCATGCCCGCGGTGTCGATCAGCCGGACGTCGCGCGCGCCGTCGGGGCCGTGCCACACCCAGTCGATCGCGATCGAGTCGCGCGTGATCCCCGCCTCGGGGCCGGTGATCATCCGGTCCTCGCCGAGGATGCGGTTGACCAAGGTCGACTTCCCCGCGTTGGGGCGGCCGACGATGGCGAGCTTGAGCGGCGCGTCGGGGCTCTCGCCATCGTCGTCGTCCGCCTCGAGCCCGAGCGGTTCGAGGTGTGGCAGCAGCGCCTCGAACAGGTCGGCGACGCCCTCGCCATGCTCGGCGGAGAAGCCCACCGGGTCGCCGAAGCCCAGCGACAGCGCCTCGATCAGCCCTGCCTCGGCGGCGCGCCCCTCGGCCTTGTTGCCGACCAGCACGATCGGGGTGGAGGCGCCGCGGAGCCAGCGCGCGATCTCCTCGTCGAGCGGGACGATGCCGGCGCGCGCGTCGACCATGAAGAGCGCGACGTCGGCGGCGTCGACCGCGGCCTGGGTCTGGCGTCGCATGCGGCCGGGGAGCGTGTCGGGGTCCTCGTCCTCATAGCCGGCGGTGTCGATGACGCGGAAGTCGAGCCCGAGCAGGTGCGCGTCGCCCTCGCGCCGGTCGCGCGTGACGCCGGGGCGATCGTCCACCAGCGCCAGCTTCTTGCCGACCAGGCGGTTGAACAGCGTCGACTTGCCGACGTTGGGGCGACCGACGATCGCGACGGTGGGGAGACGGGACATGTGCGTGGGACCTAGCGCTTCGAGCGAGAGTGCCCTTCCCCTTCGGGGGACGGGTTGGGGTGGGGCGCTTCCTCGGGTGATATGCTCGCGGCGACGCTCCACCCCCCCTACCCTGAAGGGAAGGAGAGTTGAGGTCGCTCTACCCGCATTCGCCCCGCGACGATAGCAGCGCCTTGACACCGCGCGGGCGGGGTCAACAGGCCTATGACACCGCGCAGGCGGGGCCAACAGGCCTGTCCCCCGCTCACCGCCAGGCGGTGATCACGCCCTTCTCGTCGAGCGTGTAGAGCGTCTGGTTGGCGACGATCGGCGGCAGCGAGAAGCTGTCCCCCGCCGCGATCGTGGTCTGCACCTTGCCGTCGGCGACCGACAGCGCCACCAGCTCGCCGCGCGAGTTGGTCAGCCACAGTCTCTCGCCCGCCAGCACCGGCCCGAACCAATTGTACGGGTCCGAGCGCTTCTCCTCGTTCTTGTAGGCGCGCAGCTGGCTGATCCAGCGGATCTTGCCGTTGCCACGCGACAGGCACACCAGCCGCGCGTCGTCGGTGACGACGAAGATCCACTCGCCCGCGATCCACGGCGTCGAGATGCCCGCGAGATTCTGCTCCCACAGCCGCTGGCCGGTGGCCAGCTCGAGCGCGATCATGCGACCGCCCTGCCCGATCGAGTAGACGCGGCCGTCCTCGATCACCGGGTCGGCGTCGATGTCGGCGAGGCTCGACACCGAGGTGGTGATCGAGGTGCGCGACAGCGCGTCCTGCCACAGCGAGCGGCCGTTCTCGTAGCGATAGGCGTTGAGCTCGCCGCTCGAGAAGCCCGCCACGACCGTGCCAGAGCTGGCCGCGGGCGCCGCGACGCCGAACACGCCCTGTGTCTCGAGGCTGGCGGTCTGGGTCCACACCACCTTCCCGTCGGCCTGGTTGAGCGCGACGATCTGATTGTCCTGGCTCAGCACATACACCTGGCCGTTGGCGATCGTCGGCGCGCCGCGCAGCGGACCGCCGGGCTTGGCGCGCCACAGCACCGCGCCGTCGGCGGCGTTGGCGGCGATCACGTCGCCCAGCCCGTCGGTCGCATAGACCTTGGCGTCGTCGTAGCTCACGCCGCCGCCGAAGCGCGCCGCGCGGTTCTCGTCGCCCTCGGTGATCGCGCGGGTCCACAGCTTGGCGCCGGTATCGGCGGCGAAGGCGTTGATCACGCCGTCGACGTCCACCACGAACAATTTGTTCTCGGCGATCACCGGCATCGCGGCGAGTCGCGCGCGGTTGCTCCCGCCGTCGATCTGCGCGCTGAAGCGCTTCGCCGGGGTTGCGGCGAGCAGCAGGTGCCCCATCGACTTGGCGGCGTTGCCGCCGGGCTGGGTCCAGCCGTCGTTGGCGGCCGGGGTCGGCAGCGTCACCTGAACGTCGGCCATCCCCTTGTCGATCTCGGCCGGGTTCTCCGACACGAGGATCGGCACCCGCTGACCCACGGTCGGCGTCTTCTTGGGCGCGCTCTTGAAGATGCCGCAGCCGCTCAGCCCCACCAGCGCGGCGATCGCCACGCCGGTCGCGAACCTCGTCCTCATCGCTTGCTCACACCTTCATTCTTGGCCGGCGCGGCGGGCGCCTTGGTCTCCAGTACGCCCGCCATCTGAACCGCACGTTGACGCAGCGAACTGGGCACGCCCGGGTCGGCGGCGACGCGCGCGAAGGTCTGCGACGCCAGGTCGCGCCGCCCCTCGCGCAGATAGGCTGCCGCCATCAGCTCGCCCGCGCTGCCCAGCCACGCCCCGCCCGTCACCGCGAGGGGACGCATCCGCTCGACGATCACCTGCGGCCGGAGCTGGTCGAACTCGGCGCTGGTCTGGCGGATCGTCGCGAGGTCGCGGAACGGCTGCGCCAGCGAGGTGTCGCCCGCGATCTTGGCGAAGGCCGCCGCGGCGCCGCGCAGGTCGTCCTTCTGCAGCAGCACGTCGGCCTGGGTGAAGCGCGCGGCGGCGCGATAGCCGTCGCGCGACGAGTCGCTCAGCGCGGCGAGCGGCGCGGACGCGGCCTTGGTGTCCTGCGCGGCCAGCGAGTCGAACACCTGCTGCAGCTGCTCGCCCTCGCGCTCGGCCGCGACTGTCCGGCGGTGCTGCCAGAACAGGAAGGCGGCGAGCGCGGCGAGCGCCAGCACCACGGCGGCGATGATCGCCCGGCCATAGCGCTTCCACACGTGGATCGCCTGGTCGCGACGGAGCTCGTCGTCGACCTCGCGCAGGAACGCTTCATTGTTTTGCGGCGTCAGAGCCACCGATCACTCCGGGCTGATGGGGAACCGCAGCGCTGTAGCGACTCGGCCGGCGAGATGAAAGGGCGGCGACGAGCGCCTCGTCCCGGCTCAGTCCCTCGGCGCGTAGACCTGGTCCGCGCCGGGGAAAGCGCGCGCGCGCACCTCCTCGGCATAGGTCGCGACGCGCTCGGCGACATAGCCCGCCAGGTCGCCGTAGCGCTTCACGAAGCGCGGCGTGCGCTCGAACAGCCCGAGCATGTCCTCGGCGACGAGCACCTGGCCGTCGCACTCGGCCGAGGCGCCGATGCCGATCGTGGGCACCGCGACGCTCGCCGTGATCTCGACCGCGATCGGCTCGACCACGCCCTCGATCACCAGCGCGAAGGCGCCCGCCTCGGCGACCGCGCGCGCGTCGCCCACGATCTTGGCCGCCTCCGCCGCGCTGCGCCCGCGCGCGCCGTAGCCGCCGAGCGCGTTGACCGCCTGCGGGGTGAGCCCGACATGACCCATCACGGGCACGCCGCGCTCGGCGAGGAAGGCGACGGTGGGTGCCATCGCGGTGCCGCCCTCCAGCTTCACCGCCGCCGCGCCGCTCTCCTTGAGCAGTCGCGCCGCGCTCTCGAAGGCCTGCTGCGGCGACGCCTCGTAGCTGCCGAACGGCATGTCGACGACCACCAGCGCGTGATAGCTGCCGCGCACCACCGCGGCGGCGTGCGCGGCCATCATCTCCAGCGTGACCGGCACGGTCGAGGGCAGGCCGTAGATCACCTGGCCCAGGCTGTCGCCCACCAGCAGCATGTCGCATTGCGGGTCCATCAGCTGCGCCATCCGCACGGTGTAGGCGGTGAGCATCACCAGCGGCGCGCCCTCCCCCTCGGCGATGGCGGCCTTGCGCTGGCGGATCGCGGGCACGGTGAGGCGCTTCATCGGCGCGGCGACGGGCGTGGCGCGGCTGGTGGCGGCGTCGATCGTGAAGGTGGTGGACATGCGCCCTGCTACTCCCGCGCGCTCAACCGATCCAGCCGCGCCGCGCGGCAAGATGCGCGAGCTGCAGCGCGATGGCGCCGACGAGCAGGATGATCAGCGGGAAGAACAGCGTCCCCGCGCCGCGCCGCGCGAGCAGGTCGGTGGTCGCGAACAGCCAGCCGAACTGAATCAGCGCCGCCAGCAGCGACACGGTCAGCGTGGGCACCGCGAGGCGGCGCCGCAGCAGCAGCGCGAGCGCGCCGACGAGAAGCCCCAGGCTCGCCACCGCATAGTCTAGCCAGTACCAGCCCGGCAGCGACGCGAGCAGCGCGCGGTCCGCCGGGTCGGCCGCCCCGCCCGCGCCCGCGCTCAGCTGCGCGACGCAGGCATAGGCCGAGAGCGCCGCCCAGAGCAGCAGCGCGCCGATCAGCAGCCGATACCAGCGAGGGGCGCGCACACGGCTCATTCGAACAGGGCGCCATATCGCTCGGGCCTGAAGCCCACCTCGACGGTGCCGTCGTGCACCAGCACGGGCCGTCGGATCATCGCGGGCTGCGCCAGCATCAGCGCCGCGGCGCGCGCGCGGTCGAGCCCGGTGCGCTGCTCCTCCGGCAACTTGCGGAAGGTGGTGCCCGCACGGTTGAGCAACATCTCCCAGCCGAGCCGGTCGAGCCAGGCGTCGAGCAGCGCCGGGTCGAGCCCGTCCTTGCGGAAGTCGTGGAAGCGGTGCGCGACCGCGTGATCGGCGAGCCAGGTGCGCGCCTTCTTCACCGTGTCACAATTGGGGATGCCGTAGATCATGGTCGCCATGGCGTCCGTCATTCTCCTTCGCGGGCGCGATAGCCGGGTCGCGCCGCCGATGGCACCCTGTCCTCCGCTCCGCCGAGGGCCCGGTCGATCGCCGCCTCGGCATGGATCGCCGTGGTGTCGAACAGCGGGACGGCGCTGTCCTCCGGGCGCACCAGCAGCATGATCTCGGTGCAGCCGAGCACGATCGCCTCCGCCCCCGCCTCCACCATCCGAGCGATAATCGCGCGATATGCCGCGCGCGAGGCGGGTGCGACCGTGCCGGCGACCAGTTCCTCGTAGATCACCCGGTGCACCGTCGCGCGGTCGGTCGCGTCGGGGACGATCACCTCGAGGCCATGCCGCTCGCTCAGTCGCCCCCTGTAGAAGTCCTGTTCCATCGTGAACGCGGTGCCGAGCAGGCCGACGGTGCGCAGTCCCGCCGCGCGGATCCGCTCGGCGGTGGGATCGGCGATATGGAGCAGCGGGATCGACACGGCGGACGTGATGGCGGGCGCGACTCGATGCATCGTGTTGGTGCAGAGCAGCAGCATGTCGGCGCCGGCCCCCTCGAGCCGCCGCGCCGCCTGGACCAGCATCGCCGCGAGACCGTCCCAGTCACCGCGGTGCTGCAGGGCCTCGATCTCGGCGAAGTCGAAGGACCAGAGCAGACAGGAGGCCGAGGCGGTGGGGCCGCGCCGAGCGCGGATGCCCTGGTTGATCAGGCGGTAATATTCCGCCGAACTCTCCCAGCTCATCCCACCGATCAGGCCGATCGTCCGCATCATATCCCCCGCACCGAACACGATCGGCTCTCGCCTGTCATCCTGCCGCGCGCGCTCGCGCGGTCAAGCAGCGCCGGTGCGGCAGGCGGAGGCCAGGTGCAAGTCGCGCAACGGCTATCTGGTCGAGGCTGGCCCCACGATCACGATCATGCCATCGCCGCTACCGCCTCGACGTCGATGCACGGCTTGTCCATTCGGTCGCGGCCGAACGCGCGCTGGACGAGCCGCCGCCGCCATCAAGCGCCGACAAGCTGACGGCTGTGATGCTTGGCGACGAGCTGCACCACCCACACGATCGCTAACGAGATCGCGGTGACGGCGAGTGCGGCGAAGACGAACGCGAGCACACCGCTGAGCCGAGCGAGAGGGATCTTGTCCTGAACT
This sequence comes from Sphingomonas folli, assembly GCF_019429525.1. Lineage (GTDB taxonomy): Bacteria > Pseudomonadota > Alphaproteobacteria > Sphingomonadales > Sphingomonadaceae > Sphingomonas > Sphingomonas folii. The sequence continues at coordinate 387,784 of NZ_JAHXZL010000002.1, forward strand.
TTCTCGAGCGCCGCGATCACATATTGATGAACAAAGAACACGCCGAAGCTCATATCACCTAGGCGGCCGACGACCGGCGGCAGATCTCGGATCGATCGGTAAAGCAACCCAAGTACCGCCAGGCAGAAAATAAGCTTGGAGATGAGATAAATCCCCTCGCTTCCGAAGCCGCCCATATCGACCAGCAGAGGCAGGAAGATCGCTGTCGCCAGTAAAGGATACCAACGCGCGAGAAGCGGCATCACCCACTCGCGGAAATGCCCTACGCACATACCGCTGAGGTACACGGGCAGGTAGAACACGGCATTGTGGATCGGTGACACGTCTCCCGGCGACCGGGACAATACGAACGAGAGCGTGAACAAGAGCGGCAGAGCAAGGTAGAGGCGCGGCCGTCTGTCAACGGCAAGGAACAAGGGAGAGAAGATGTAGAATATGACCATCACCGGGATAAACCAATATGGTGTCAGGTGATTGCCAGTGAAAATCAGGAACAGCGCGATCTCTGTCGCAGAGTCCACGAAGGCAGGCGCGCCCGTCTCGCTGATGTCTTTCATGCCCGATAGAAACATGAAAAGCGCGGGGATGGAGCATATCAGGTAAGGCACAACTACGTTGCGAGCCTTGCTTCTCAGGTAACTCGGATAGTGAAAACTTGCCGATAGATACTGAAATAGGAAACCGGAGATGAAAATGAAGATCAGATTTATACTGCGCAGGATCACGAGCATCGCAGGTGACCAGACGGCGTCACTCGGCGGAAATAGAAACCGCGTATGCGAAAGGACGACGAGAAAGATCGCCACCACTCGCGCCGCCTGAATATACTGGAGACGCTCACGCCGGGACCGCGGCATGTTATCAGTCCTGTCGCCCGACGACGCTTGACGCTCAACCATAAGGCATGCCCCCCGGCCTGCGTCTTGAGAGAGGCTATCGCTCGGCAAGTGTCAATAACGACGCTTCATGATCTAAGTGAGTCGAAGCCATTATGGAGCATCCTAGAATGGTGACTGGCGCGGGCGGTACCCGGTCCAGCTGCCCGGTCGATCCGCGATCAGCGACGCGCGAGGCACGGCCAGAGCGATGGGCCGAGTCGGCACGCCAGGGTGCTCCCCACGAAGCCGGTGATGATCGTGTCCCGTGAGTGCGACGATAGCCGCCGTGATATAGCGGTGCGCCCAGCACGTGTTCCGACGAGAACGGAGGACGCCGCTGCCGCGGCGCACCGCCGCCTCGAGGCCTTTGCGCCAGCCTGTACCACCCTGGTAGCGCGGATCGGGTTCCTCAGCCGCGCGAGGCGCCTCGCGCCGAGACATCCGACGAGGCGCCGCGGGCGGTGAGTAGCCGTCACCTGACAGTGAAGGTCATATGCCGGCCTGGGCGGACGCCATCTCGTCGGAGCGGCCTCGGTGTGCCCGGCGCCGCCTGACCTGCTTGGCCGTACGCGGCGGCTGCCTCGCTATGGCAAGGCCGAGAACCATCATCGCGAACACGCTCTCGACGACGTTCGAGGCGGCTCCGATGCCGAGCATCGCGATGATCATGGCGAAGTCTCTGCGCCCGCTGCGATCGGACTGGATCGCGCGCTGCCCGCCTCGAAAGATGAAGAAGGCTATCAGGACGGCGCCGAGGCCGAAGATAACGAAGAGATAGATAGCGAGGTTGTCGGCCGGATTATACCGATCCACCTCCGCGATCGTCTGAGGGCCGCCGATGCCGCCGAGGCCACGGCCGACGACCCAGCTGATCGGATCGCGCCAGTTGACGAGCGCGAGCGCATCCGGCCATGTCGTCAGAACCCGATCGGCGAGGGAGCTATAGCTCGGCCCGACGCCGGGACCGCGAGGGAACAGCTGTCGGCCATAACTCACTGCCATGAGCGGACCCGCGAAGATCAGAGCGATCCAGAACGCCATGTGGATGTTGGCAATCAGCTTGCGCCTAGGGGCTCCGGTGCCTTTCAGACGCCCAAGAAGGAAATACGTCCCAGGCAGGAGGATCATCGCGAGTTCCGGCGCCTTGGACGTCGTCAGATGGATGGCAACCAGCCCGAGGACCCAGAAAAGAGCCTTCATCGCGAACGTCTTGAGCCGAGCCTCCGCCGCGCAATAGCCGATGAGAATGCATGCGGCGGCGAAGTAGCTGGCGCGACTGAACCCTGCGAGGCGCTTGACGCCGCCGGCGGTCCACTCTCGGGCAGCGCCCTGCTGGGTTCCCATCACCTCGAACGACGCGTCCTTCCAGGGGAAGTCGATGAAAACATTCAGGAGGACGCCGATAACCGACACGTAGAACATCGGCACCATAGCCGCGATGATGCGCTCATGCATGCCGCGCTGGGTCGCGGCCATCATGACCAGCCCGGCTAGGAAGACGTAGAGCTGATAGGCGATAGCGCTCGTCGCACGGCCCAGAAGCTTGGCGATGACGATCTCTATCGCGAGAAAGACGAGCACGGCGATCGTAGGCGTGGACGTCCTGGGATCGCCCACTCTCACGAGCGTGTTGGCCAAGAGAGCGGGGATCGCGATCAAAGCAGGTAGGTAGATGAGCGGCGCGGCAATCGGCCCGAGCACACCTCGAACGATGCCGCCGATCGAGGTGAATACCACGAAGAGTACACCGGCGGCCACGAGGCCGAGCCCCGCCCACTTGTCGACGACGCCCTGTGAGCTGAGCTCGCCCGGCCGCGTCTGCGGCGACATCGTCCTGCTGATAGCGTCTGCTAGACCCAAGAGAACTTCCTATCCATGGCCGGGCGACAACGCGGCAGCGGAATAGGCTATCGCATATCGGGGTGCAACGCGGCACCCGACATCTCGCCGATCCTCACCGCGCGCAGCGCTGATTCGGGACGCGGCCCGCCGTCCAGTCTATGCCTTGGGGAGATGGCGTAGGATCCGCACGTCAGTGATCGACGAGAGGCGATACCTTGGTCGCTCGAACGTGGCGTGCGGTCACCGAACCGTTCCAGTACGCTCCTGACGCTCGCCATTCGCCACTATAAGGCGCTGCCGCACGGATCGAGGTGCGCTGAGATCCACCTCCAGGTGGCGGCAATCGAGGCGAGCTAGGCGCCAGGGCGCCCGTCTGCCTCGCGCCTACACTCGCGAGTGCTATTCACTGGATGCCGGTTGACCCATCAGGCGATTTCAGCCCCGGGCTTCGTGAACGTGCCATCGCCGTCCGAGCAGTTGAGCGGCTTGTCGATGCCGCCCGATCGACGGGCATCACGCTCGGGTAAGTCGGGCGTGGCTCAGCGGCGCGTCGCGAGTAGCTCACGCCGAGCGCCGGCTGCCAGCACGGCGAGCTAATCGATGTTACGCTTATCTCTTGGTCGGGGCGACAGGATTCGAACCTGCGACCCCCACACCCCCAGTGTGATGCGCTACCAGGCTGCGCTACGCCCCGACCGAGGGGGCGCCTCTACGCGCGGTCGCCGGGCAATGCAAGCGGCTCGCCGCCCTGCTGTCGTGGACCGGCGCGGACCGCGACCGGGCGAGCCCATGTTGCGCCAGCGCGCCGGCGATGATAGCGGCAGCGGCTTCGTGCGGCCGGGCTTCGGCCGCCCCAATGTCATGCACGGAATCCGATGCTCATTCCTCCCGCTTACGCGCAGACGGCCGGTGGCGCCGCCCAGGGCGGCGGTCTCGCCGGCTTCATCAGCCTGGCGCCGCTCCTCCTGGTGTTCGTCGTCTTCTATTTCCTGATGATCCGCCCGCAGCAGAGCCGCATGAAGGCGCTCCAGGGCGCGATCGCCGCGGTCAAGAAGGGTGACTCGGTAGTCACCGCCGGCGGCCTGGTCGGCCGCGTCACGAAGGTGGAGGACGGCTTCGTCGAGCTCGAGATCGCGCCCAACACGCGGGTCCGCGTCGTCAAGGCGACGCTGGCGGAAGTGACGCCGCTCGGCGGCAAGCCGGCGAACGACTGACATGCTGGACTTTCCCCGCTGGAAAGTGACCGCCATCTGGCTCGTACTGGCGGTGCTGGTGTCGCTCTCGCTGCCCAGCTTCCTCCCCGATCGGGTCACCCAGGGGCTCGGCTTCAAGCCGCCGCAGATCAACCTCGGGCTCGATCTCGCCGGCGGCAGCTACCTGCTGCTGGAGGCCGACACCAACGGGCTCGCCGCGGCGCGGATCGAGGCGATGCGCGAGCAGGTGCAGACCGAGATGCGCCGCCAGACGCCGCGCATCGACATCGGCGAGATCTCCAGCCGCAACGGCCAGCTCTCCTTCCTGCTGCGCGACCCCAGCCAGGTCGACGCCGCGCGCGAGCGGCTGCTCCAGATCACCGGCACCGGCGCGGGCATGACCGGGCAGCGCCAGTGGGACATCCAGGTGGTCGACACCAGCCGATTCGTGCTGACGCCCACGAGGGCGGGGCTTGACCAGGCGATCAAGACCGCAATGAGCGACACGGTCGAGGTGGTGCGCAAGCGCATCGACGCGCTCGGCACGCGCGAGCCCACGATCATCGGCCAGGGCACCAACCGCATCGTCGTCCAGGTCCCCGGCCTGCAGGACCCGCAGCAGCTCAAGGCGCTGGTCGGCAAGACCGCCAAGCTCGAGTTCAAGCTGGTCGACATCAACGCCGACCCCCAGGCGCTGGTGAAGGGCCAGGCGCCCGCCGGCGACCAGATCCTGCCCTATCCCGGCAACCCGCAGGGGGTGCCGCTGATCGCGGTGAAGCGTCAGGCGATCATCACCGGCGACATGCTCAGCGACGCGCGGCAGGAGTTCGCGCCAGAGACCAACGCGCCGCAGGTGGCGATCACCTTCGACAGCCAGGGTGGCCGCCGCTTCGCGCAGGCGACCAGGGAGAATGTCGGCCGTCCGTTCGCGATCGTGATCGACAATCAGGTGATCTCGGCGCCCAACATCAACGAGCCGATCCTGGGCGGCCGCGCCTCGATCAGCGGCGGCTTCACCGTGGACAGCGCCAATGAGCTGGCGATCGCGCTGCGCTCGGGCAAGCTCGCGGTCGATCTCAAGGTGGTGGAGGAATCGACCGTCGGCCCCGATCTCGGCATCGACTCGGTCCGCGCCGGCATCCTCGCCTCCGCGGTGGCGGTGGCGCTGGTGGTGGCGTTCATGCTCGTCACCTACGGCCGCTTCGGTTTCTACGCGAACCTCGCGGTGGTCATCAACGTGTTCGTCATCCTCGGCGTGCTCGCGCTGATCAACGGCACGCTGACGCTCCCGGGCATCGCCGGCTTCGTGCTGACGATCGGCACCGCGGTGGACGCCAACGTGCTGATCAACGAGCGCATCCGCGAGGAGCGCCACCGCGGGCGCGGGGTCGTCCAGGCGGTCGAGCTGGGCTATAAGGAGGCCAGCCGCACGATCTTCGAGGCGAACGTGACCCACGCCATCTCGGGCATCATCATGTTCCTGCTGGGCTCGGGCCCGGTGAAGGGCTTCGCCGTGGTGCTGCTGATCGGCATCGCCACCAGCGTGTTCACCGCGGTGACCTTCACGCGCATGCTCGTCGCCGGCTGGCTGCGCCGCAACAAGCCCAAGACGATCAACATATGATCTCGTACAGCTTCGCCCTCACGCGGGGGCCCCTTCTCCCCGCACCACCCCGCCGCACGCCGGGGTCCAGTGGGGAAGGCCTTCGTGGCACGACCGCGACGTCGCCCACCTGGACCCCGGCGTTCGCCGGGACGGCAGGGTGGCACGGTGATCGAACACTCGCACGGCACCCGCGACAGGCGGTGACGAGGTAATATGAAACTGCTCAAGCTCGTCCCCGACGACACCAACATCGACTTCGTCCGGCTGCGCGGCATCGCCTTCGCGCTGACGCTGCTGCTCAGCGTGCTCGCGGTCGGCCTCACCGTCTATCGCGGCCTCAACTTCGGCGTCGACTTCGAGGGCGGGCTGATGATCGAGGAGAAGTTCGCGCAGCCGCCCGCGATCGACGCGGTGCGCGCGCTGGTCGATTCGCAGCGGCTCGGCGAGGCCAACATCCAGCCGATCGGCGACGGCAAGACGCTGACGATCCGCCTGCCCGTCCAGAAGGGCGGCGACGAGGGCGCCACCAACGCCGCGGTGCGCAAGGTGGAGAGCGCGCTCGCCGCGAAATTCCCTGGCAGCACCTTCCTCCGCTACTCGACCGTCTCGGGGAAGGTGTCGGACGAGCTCATCCAGAAGGGCGTGCTCGCGGTGGTGCTGGCGATCCTGGGCATCGGCCTGTTCGCGATCTTCCGCTTCGAGTGGCAGTTCGGCGTCTCGACGATCGTCGCGATCGTCCACGACCTGCTGATGACGCTCGGCTTCTTCGCCATCACGCGGTTCGAGTTCGATCTCAACATCGTCGCCGCGGTGCTGACGATCATCGGTTACTCGATCAACGACAAGATCGTGATCGACGACCGTATCCGCGAGAACATGCGCCGCTATCGCAAGATGGACATGCGCGAGATCATCAACCTGTCGGTCAACGAGACGCTGCCCCGGACGGTGATGACCTCGGTGACGATCCTGCTCGCGCTGCTGGCGCTGCTCTTCCTGGGCGGCCACGTGCTGCGCGGCTTCACCGCGGCGATGATCCTGGGCATCGTGGTGGGCACCTATTCCTCGATCTACGTCTCGTCGTCGCTGCTGATCTCGCTCGGCCTGCGCGCCGAGCCCGAGGGCGGCGCGACGCCGAAGCGCGGCGGGATCGAGAACGCCGAGCGCGTCGGGCCGCGCAGCTGATGCGGATGGACCGCGAGCGGCCGGCGCCCGGGCCGCTCGTCCGCGGCTTCGGCGCGGGCGGCTATCGCGTCGACGCGCCCGACGGCACAATGGGCGTCTATCCCGCGCTGCTGCTCACCGCGACCCGCGCCGACAGCTGGACGCCGCCCGCGCTCGAGGCGCTCGACGAGGAGGTGCTGGCGCCGCTGCTCGGCACGCCGGTCGAGTTCGTGCTGCTCGGCACCGGCGCGACGCTGCGCCGCGCGCCCAAGGCGCTGGTCACGGCGCTGGACTCGCGCGGGATCGGCGTGGAGGCGATGGACAGCCGCGCCGCGGCGCGCGCCTGGGGCGTGCTGCGCGCCGAGGAGCGCCAGATCGCGGCGGCACTGTACCCGCTGGATTATTGAGGCCTGGTCGCGCTCCTGCGAAGGCGGGAGCCCAGGGCAACATGCGCGGCGTCGGTGGCCCTGGGTTCCCGCGGGCGCAGGAACACCGCGCTCCCGTTGAACTCTCCCGCGCCCCGCCGGTTGTCGCCGCACCGCAACGGAGACCACCCGCCATGCTCGCCTCGCTGTTGATCGCCGCCGTCTCGGGCATGCGCGCGATGACCCCGCTCGCCACCGTCGCCAACGCCGCGCGCGCGGGCGAGCTGCCGCGCGACAACGACGCCCCCGCCCTGCTCGCGCACCCGCTCGTCTCCGCCGGCACGCTGGCACTCGCCGCGGGCGAGCTCGCCGGGGACAAGATGAAGACCGCGCCCGATCGCATCATCCTCCCCGGCATGGTCGCGCGCGTCGCCACCGGCGCCTTCGCCGCCGCCAGTCTCGCGCCCAGGAAACGGCGCGCGCTCGCCGCGCTACTCGGTGCCGGCGTCGCGGCGGGCGCATCGTACCTCACCTTCCACGCGCGCATGGCGGCGCTGCGTCGCTACGGCCAGACCGCGACCGGGGCGGTGGAGGACGCGGTCGCGCTCGGCACCGCCGCTCTCGCGGTGCGCGTCGCGCGCTGACGCGCTTGGCAGCCGCGCGGTGATCGGCTAGGCCGCGCGGCGGGGCCGGTTGCCGGCCCCACGATCGCGCCGGTGCCCCGACGAGGGGCTCAAATGGGAATGCGGTGAGGGGATCACTCCCCGACTCCGCGGCTGTCCCTGCAACTGTGAGCGGCGAGCGAGCGGCACGTGCCTCCTGTTCCAACAGGGGGCGGTCACTGGAGCGCGGGGTTCGCCCCGTCCCGGGAAGGCCGTGCCGGGAGCGACGACCCGCGAGCCAGGATACCTGCCGGCGCAGGGTCGCTCTTGCCTTTGGTCCAGGGGATGGCCGGGCACGGTGTTCCGTCTGAGCGACGAAGCCATGCGGCCGGGGCCGCAGCGGCGCGTGGCACGGGCGACGGCGGGCGCCCGTCCGTGGTGCGCGCCGGCCGACCTTCGGCCCCGGTCCACGCACCGTCGCGGCGCCCCGAAGGAACATCATTGCGCGACCTTTCCAAGGTTCCCGTCACCGTCGTCACGGGCTTCCTCGGCGCGGGCAAGACCACGCTGATCAGCCACCTCATCCGCCACGCCGGCGGGCGGCGGCTCGCCGTCGTCGTCAACGAGTTCGGCACGCTGGGCGTCGACGGCGCGATCCTCGAGCATTGCGCCATCCCCGACTGCCCGGCGGAGAATATCGTCGAGCTCGCCAACGGCTGCATCTGCTGCACCGTGGCGGACGATTTCATCCCGACGATCGAGCGTCTGCTCGCGCTCGAGCCGCGCGCCGACCATATCCTGATCGAGACCTCGGGGCTGGCGCTGCCCAAGCCACTACTAAAGGCGTTCGACTGGCCCGCGATCCGCTCGCGCGTGACGGTCGACGGCGTGATCGCGCTGGCCGACGCCGAGGCGGTCGCCGCCGGCCGCTTCGCGCCCGATCCCGCGGCGGTCGCCGCCCAGCGCGCCGCCGACGCCGAGGTGGACCATGACACGCCGCTCGCCGAGGTGTTCGAGGACCAGCTCGCCTGCGCCGACGTGGTGCTGCTCACCAAGGCCGATCTCGCCGGCGCGGACGCGGTGGCGGCGGCGCGCGCGATCGTGCTCGCGGAGGCGCCGCGGCCGGTGCCAGTGGTCGCGCTGGTCGACGGCGCGATCGACCCCGGCGTGATCCTCGGGCTCGGCGCCGCGGCGGAGGACGATCTCGCCGCGCGACCGTCGCATCACGATGGCTTCGACGACCATGAGCACGACGACTTCGACAGCCTCGTCCACGAGCTGGGCGAGATCGACGATCCCGCGGCGCTCGCCGACCGCGTCGCTCATTTCGCGCGCGACCGCGACGTGCTGCGCGTCAAAGGCTATGCCGCGGTGCGCGGCAAGCCGATGCGGCTGCTGGTGCAGGCGGTCGGCGCGCGGGTGCGCACCAGCTACGATCGGGCGTGGCGCGCCGACGAACCCCGTCGTACCCGGCTGGTGGTGATCGCCGAGCGCGGAAGGGTCGACGCCGCGGCCGTCGGGGCAGCGCTCGCCGGCTGAGCGCGCGATGCACGTCCTCTTCCGCGAGACGCACGCGCTGGACGGCGCGGCGGCACCGCGCGACCTCGCGCAGTCGCCGGCCGACCTCGTCGTCCTGTCCTTCTCGGACAGCGACCTGCAGGCCTTCGCCACAGGCTGGCACGCCGCCGCGGCGAGCGGCGCGGCGCTGCCGTCGCTGCGGCTCGCCAACCTCGCCGAGCTGACGCACCCGCTCTCGGTCGACACCTATGTCGAGGCCACGCTGGCGCACGCGCGCGCGATCCTGGTGCGGCTGATCGGCGGGCGCTCCTATTGGAGCTATGGGTTGCAGCAGCTCACGCGGGTGGCGATGGAGCGCGGGATCGCGCTGGCGGTGCTGACCGCCGACGGACGCGACGACGCGGCGCTCGACGGCGCCTCGACGCTGCCGCTGGGCGAGCTGCGCGCGCTGGCCCGCCAGTGCGACGCGGGCGGCGCCGAGGCGGCGCGGCGCGCGCTGGCACTGCTGGCGCGCGCCGCGGGGCTCGCCGCCGCGCTGCCCGAGGAGACGCCGCCGCTCGCCGCGGTCGGCGGCTGGAGCGCGGGGACGGCGCCGGCCTGCCCCGCCGCGCTCGCCTTCGCGGTGGAGCCCCCCCGCGCGCTGATCGTCTTCTATCGCTCCTACCGGCTCGCCGGCGACGTCGCGCCCGTGGCGGCGCTGCAGGAGGCGCTCGGCGCGCGCGGCCTGCCGACGGCGGCGCTATTCGTGCCCTCGCTCAAGGAGCCCGAGGCGCGCGGCTGGCTGCGCCGCTGGGTCGCCGCGCTGGCCCCGGAGGCGATCGTCGGCGCCACCGCCTTCGCCGCCGGCGACGGCGACGATCCCTCACCGCTCGACGCCGCGGGGGCGCCGGTCTTCCAGGTGGCGCTGGCGACGTCTGAGCGACGCGACTGGGCCGCGGCGGTACGCGGCCTATCGCCGGCGGACCTCGCGATGCACGTCGTGCTGCCCGAGCTGGACGGGCGCGTGTTCGCCGGCGTGGCGAGTTTCAAGGACTCCGGCGCGCGCGACCCGGCGCTGGAGTTCGCGCGCCGCGCGCACCGACCCGACCTGGCGCGGGTCGCGGCAATCGCGGACCGGGTCGCCGGCTGGGTCGCGCTCGCGCGGAGGCCGCGCCGCGAGCGGCGGGTCGCGCTGGTGCTCTCGACCTATCCGGGCAAGGCCTATCAGCGGGCGCACGCGGTCGGGCTCGACCCGCTCGCCTCCGCCGAGGCGATGCTGCGCGATCTGGCCGACGCGGGCTATGCCGTGGAGCCGGGCGGGGTCGAGGCGCTGTGTGAGGTGGGAGACATCGCCGACTCCGCCTTCGTTCCCCGGCGCAGGCCGGGGCCCAGCTGGGAAGGCCGCGGTGATCTTCCTGCGACGTTCCCCGACTGGGCCCCCGCCTTCGCCGGAGAACAGGTAGAGAATGGGGCCGAATCCGCCGCTCCGGACGCTCCCCCCGCGACCTCCCTCACCTACCCCCTGGTCGCTTACGAAGACGCGCTCGCCACCCTCCCCGCCGCCCTCCGCGAGTCGCTCGCCGCCACCTGGGGCGCGCCCGCCGGCGACCCCGCCGTCGCGGACGGTCACTTCCACTTCGCGGCGGTCGAGCGCGGCCACGCCCTCGTCGCGCTCCAGCCCGAGCGCGGCGACCCGCGGACGAGGGGCGACGACTATCACGACGTCGCGCGCGTGCCGTGCCACGCCTATGTCGCTTTCTACCTCTGGCTACGCGCGCGCGGCACCGACGCGATCGTCCATGTCGGCGCGCACGGCACGCTCGAGTGGCTGCCCGGCAAGGCGGTGGCGCTGTCGGACGAATGCTGGCCCGAGGCGCTGATCGGCGCGATCCCGCTGATCTATCCCTTCATCGTCAACGATCCCGGCGAGGCGGCGCAGGCCAAGCGCCGCGCCGCCGCGGTGACGCTCGGCCACCTGCCCCCGCCGCTGGTCGTCGCCGAGGACAGTGCCGGGCTCGCCCGGCTCGAACTGCTGCTGGATGAATTCTCCGCCGCCGACGGGCTCGACCCGGCGCGGCGCGCGCGGCTGGTCGCCGACATCGCCGACGAGGCCCGGGCGACCGGGCTCGCCGCCGAGCTCGACCTCGCCGGCTGCGGCGGTGACGCGGAGCGGGTCACCCGGATCGACGCCTTCGTCTGCGACGTGAAGGACTCGCGCTTCGGCGACGGGCTCCATGTCTACGGTCGCGGCGAGAGCGGTAAGGCCGAGCGCGGGGGACTGCTCACGGCGCTGGACGGGCGTCGCGTCGCCGCCGGGCCGGCGGGCTCGCCCGCGCGCGGCGCCGCGGTGCTGCCGACCGGACGCAACCTCTACGCCGTCGATCCCCGCGCCACGCCGTCGCGCGCCGCGCATCGCCAGGGCGTCGCGCTCGCCGAGGAGCTGCTGCGCCGCCACCTCCAGGACGAGGGTGAGTATCCGCGCGCGCTGGTCGTCGACCTGTGGGGCTCGGCGACGATGCGCACCGCCGGCGAGGAGTTCGCGATGGCGCTCCACCTGCTCGGCGCCGCGCCGCTGTGGGATGACGGCTCGGACCGAGTCACCGGGATCGAGATCCTGCCGCTCGCGCTGCTCGACCGGCCGCGCGTCGACGTGACGCTGCGGATCTCGGGCCTGTTCCGCGACACCTTCCCGACGCTCTGCGCGCTGTTCGGCCAAGCGGTGCGCGCGCTCCACGCGCGCGACGAGCCGCCCGCGCTCAACCCCTTCGCCGGCACCACCGCCGAGCCGCGGGTCTATGGCCCGGCGCCCGGCGGCTACGGCGTCGGGCTGGGCGACAGCGTCGAGCGCTACGACGCGGCGGGGCGCGCCGCCGCCGGCGAGAAGTGGTTCGCCGCCTCGTCGCACGCGTACGACGACGCGGTGAGCACGCCCGCGGGCCACGGCGACGTCACCGGGCTGCGGCGCCGCGTCGCCGCCGCGGGGGCGCTGGTCCACCCGCACGACCTGCCCGAGAGCGACCTGCTCACCGCCGCCGACGTCGCCGCGCATGTCGGGGGCTTCGCCGCGGCCAAAACGGCGCTGGGCGGCGCGGCGCGGCTGCTCCACCTCGATAGCCGGGACCCGACGCGGCCGCGCGCGCGCCCGATCGGCGAGGAGATCGCGCGGGTGATGCGCGCGCGCGCCGGCAACCCGCGCTGGCTCGCCGGTATGATGCGCCACGGCTATCGCGGCGCGGCAGAGATAGCGGCGACGCTCGATCATCTCGCCGCCTTCGCGCATCTCGCGCGCGCGGTGCCGCCCGCGCTGCTCGACCTCTACCATGACGCGACGCTGGGAGACCCGGCGGTGCGCGACTTCCTCGCCGCGGCCAACCCGGCGGCGCTGGCGGCGATGGAGGCACGCTTCCGCGCACTGCACCGCTCGGGCCTGTGGCCCACGCGGCGGAACGCGATCGTCGCCGCCCTGGCGGACGCGACGTGAGCGCGGTGCGCGGCTGGTGCCCGAGCGCGTGGCGACCGATGGCGGCGGGCGATGGCCTGCTGCTACGGGTGCGCCCCCCGCTGGCGCGGCTCACGCGCGCGCAGGCGCTGTTGGTGGCGGAGTTGGCGGCGACGGGCGGCAACGGCGCGATCGACCTCACCCGCCGCGCCGCGCTCCAGCTGCGCGGGTTCGACGCGGCGGGCTGGCGGCAGGCGACCGAGCGGCTCGTGGCGGCGGGTCTGGTCGATCCCGACCCCGCGATCGAGGCGGTGGCGCTGACGGTCGCACCCGACTGGCGCGAGGGCGACGACACCCACCGCGTCGCTCGGGCGCTGATGGCGCGACGCGGCGCGCTGCCGTCGCTGCCGCCGAAGTTCGGGATCGCCGTCGACGCGGGGACTCGCGCGGTGCTGGGTGACACGCCGGCGGACCTGCGTGTGGAGCGCGCCGGCGACGGCGGGCTGATCCTGCGCGCGGACGGGCGCGGCGTGGGGGTGCATCTGGCGCCAGGGCGTGAAGGTGACGCGGTGGTGGCACTCGCGCGCTGGTTCGTCGCGAGCGGCGGCGCGGCGGCAGGGCGGATGGCGCGCCACGCGGCGGCGCTGCCGGACTGGGCGGTCGGGGAGACCAGGCCGCTCACCGGCCAGTCACCGGGCGCGCAGGTGGCGCCGCGCTTCGGCCGGATGACCGGCGCGGAACTGGCAGCGCTCGCCGATGGCGCCGAGGCGCTGCGGGTGACGCCGTGGCGGTCGCTGCTGGTGGAGCGCGGCGACGTCGCTTCGCGCGCCGGCATATGTCGTCCCGAGATCTTCCCCTGCCAGGAGAGTGGGCAGGCCGAGGGGCTGACGGAGGGGTCTCGCCTCCACCAGCCTGCGGCTGGTCTCCCTCCCCTCGCATGGGAGGATGGCGCTCGGTGCGGCGACCAGACTTATCACCGTGACGACCGGTCGAAAGACACCGCGGCAGACACGTTCTCGCTCGACGCCTGCGTCGGCGCGCCGGCCTGCCCGCAGGCGAGCGTCGCCACCCGCGCGCTCGCCGATCGGCTCGCCGACGCGCGCGTCGCCGGCCCGATCCACGTCTCGGGCTGCGCCAAGGGCTGCGCGCGCGGCGCGCCCGCCGCGCTCACGATCGTCGGGCGCGACGGCCGCTACGACCTCGTCCGCGACGGCCGCGCCGACTCGCCCCCCCGCCTCCGCGGCCTCACCGCCGCCGCGCTGCTCGCCCATCTGGGAGCCGACTGAATGCGACCTGCCCATGAGACCGACGGCGCGGCGATCTACCGCCAGTCGTTCGCGATCATCCGCGCCGAGGCCGATCTCGCGCGCTTCTCCGCCGCGGAGGAGCCCGTCGCGGTGCGGATGATCCACGCCGCCGGCCTGGTCGCGCTCGCCCGCGACATCCGCTTCTCGCCCGGCTTCGCGGCCGTCGCGCGTGCCGCGCTGGCGGCGGGCGCGCCGATCCTGTGCGACGCGCGCATGGTGAGCGAGGGGGTCACGCGCGCGCGCCTGCCCGCCGACAATGCGGTGGTCTGCACGCTCCACGACCCCACCGTCCCCACGCTCGCCGCCGCGCTCCGCACCACGCGCTCCGCCGCCGCGCTCGAGCTGTGGCGCCCGCACCTCGCCGGCGCGCTGGTGGCGATCGGCAACGCGCCCACCGCCCTGTTCCACCTGCTCGCGATGCTCGACGATCCGGCCTGCCCGAGGCCCGCGGCGATCATCGGCTGCCCGGTCGGCTTCGTCGGCGCGGCCGAGTCGAAGGACGCGCTCTGGGCCGAGGCGCCGGTGCCCTGCGCGATCGTGACCGGGCGGCTCGGCGGCAGCGCGATCACGGTCGCGGCGATCAACGCGCTCGCGGGCGCGGCCGAGTGAACGCGGGGACGATCCACGGCGTCGGACTCGGGCCGGGCGCGGCGGACCTGATGAGCGTCCGCGCCGACCGGCTGGTGCGCGGCGCGCGCCACCTCGCCTTCTTCCGCAAGCGCGGGCGACCCGGCCACGCGCGCCGCCTGGTCGAGGGCATGCTGCGCGCGGACGCGGTCGAATATGCGATGGAATATCCGGTCACGACCGAGCTGGCGGTGAGCGACCCGGCCTATAACGCCGCGCTCGCCGCCTTCTACGCCGAGAGCGCCGCGCATCTCGCCGCGCTCGCCCGCGCGGGGGAGGAAGTGGTGGTGCTGTGCGAGGGCGACCCGTTCTTCTACGGCTCGTTCATGCACCTGCACGCGCGGCTGGCAGGCGCGGTGCCGGTGGCGGTGGTGCCCGGCGTCACCGGCATGTCGGGCGCCTGGACCGCGAGCGGCGCGCCGATCACCTGGGGCGACGACGTCCTCACCGTCGCCACCGCGACGCTGCCCGAGGCCGAGCTGACCCGCCGCGTGCGCGACACCGACGCGCTGGTGGTGATGAAGGTCGGCCGCCACCTGCCCAAGCTGCGCCGCGCGCTCGCCGCGGCGGGACGCGAGCGCGCGGCGTGGCTGATCGAGCACGCCGCGATGCCCGAGCAGCGCGTCGTGCCGCTCGTCGAGGCGGGGGAGACCGCGCCCTATTTCGCGATCGTGCTGGTCCACGGCCGGGGGCGGCGCCCATGACCGCGCCCACGACCGCGCTCATGCCGGCGCCACCGCCCGCGGGCTGGCTCGCGATCGCGGGTCTCGGGCCGGGTGACGCGGCGCTCGTCACGCCCGAGGTGAGCGCGGCGCTCGCCGCGGCGACCGACGTGATCGGCTATGTCCCCTACGTCCGCCGAGTCGAACCGCGCGCCGGGCTGACCCGCCATGAGTCGGACAATCGAGTCGAGCTCGACCGCGCGCGCCACGCGCTCGGGCTGGCGGCGGCAGGCGCACGGGTCGTCGTCGTCTCGTCGGGCGACCCCGGCGTGTTCGCGATGGCGGCGGCGGTGTTCGAGGCGATCGAGCACGGCGAGCCGGGCTGGCGCACCCTCGACGTGCGCGTCCTCCCGGGGATCACCGCGATGCTCGCCGCGAGCGCGCGCGCGGGGGCGCCGCTCGGGCACGACTTCTGCGCGATCAATCTCTCCGACAACCTCAAGCCCGCCGCCCTCATCGAGCGTCGGCTACGGCTGGCGGCGGAAGCCGATTTCGCGATCGCGCTCTACAACCCGCGCTCGCTCGCGCGCCCCGACGGCCTCGACCGCGCGCTGGCGGTGCTGCGCTGCGCCTGCGCCGACCCGCGCCCGGTGCTGTTCGCGCGCGCGGTGACGACCCCCGCGGAGTCGCTGCGGGTCGTGCCGCTGACCGAGGCGAGCGGCGACATGGCCGACATGCGGACGCTGGTGATCGTCGGCTCGAGCCGCACGCGGCTGATCGAGCGCGGCGGCGCCCCCTGGCTCTACACGCCGCGGTCGGTCGAGTGAGCGAGCCAGTCGAGCACCGCGGCGACGCTGTCGCTTGTCCGCCGCTCGGGCAGCGCGGGACGGTCGATCATCAGCACCGGCACGCCGAGCCCGCGCGCCGCCGTCAGCTTGGCCGCGGCGCCCTCGCCGCCCGCGTTCTTGCACACGATCAGCTCGGTGCCGTGTTCCACGAGCAGCCGCCGGTCGCCCGTCTCGGTGAACGGTCCGCGATCGATCACCAGCCGGTGGTGCGGCAGCGCGGGAGCGTGCTCGGGCCGGTCGACGAAGCGGAGCAGGTAATCGTGCTGCGGGCGCGCGGCGAAGCGCTCGACGTGCATCCGCCCGAGCGCGAGCATGACGCGCCGCGGCGGCCCGTCGAGCGCGGCGACCGCGGCGTCGAGGTCGGCGACATGGGTCCATCGATCGCCCGACCGCGCGCGCCACGCCGGCCGGGTGAGCGCCATCAGCGGCACGCCCGCGCACCGCGCCGCGGCGACCGCGTTGGCGCTGATCCGCGCGGCGAAGGGATGGGTGGCGTCGACCACGTGCGTCACCCGCTCGGCGCGCAGCCAGGCGGCGAGCCCCTCCGCCCCACCGAAGCCGCCGACGCGTACCGGGACGGGCTGCGGGCGCGGCCGAGCGGTGCGGCCGGCGTAGCTCAACGTCGCGCGCAGGCCCCGCGCCGCGACCGCGGCGGCGAGCGCGCTCGCCTCGGTGGTGCCGCCGAGGATCAGGAGGTGCGGCATGGCTGAGCGGGGTCCGTGGCTGACGATCGTCGGGATCGGCGAGGATGGACCCGCCGGGCTGTGCGCCGCAAGCCGCGCCGCGCTCGACGCCGCCGCGCACGTGATCGGCGCGACGCGCCAACTCGCGCTGCTGCCGCCGCTGGACGCGACGCGGGAGGAGTGGCCGGTGCCCTTCGCCAGGGGAGTCGACCGATTGCTGGCGCGGCGCGGCGTGCCCACGGTGATGCTCGCCTCGGGCGACCCCTTCTGGTTCGGCGCGGGCGGCACGGTCACCGCGCTGCTCGGCCGCGACGAGTGGGTCGCTCATCCCGCGCGCTCCACGTTCGCGCTGGCGGCGGCTCGGCTCGGCTGGCGGCTGGAGGAGACGGCCTGCCTGGGGCTGCACGCCGCACCGCTCGCCCGGCTGCGCCCGCTGCTCGCGCCGGGGCAGAAGGCGATCGTGCTGGTGCGCGACGGTGACGCCGCGGCGGAGGCGGCGCGCTATCTCACCGCGCAGGGCTTCGGCGCGAGCGCGGTGACGGCGCTGGAGGCGCTCGGCGGCGCACGCGAGCGGGTGCGCACGACCGGGGCGGCGGGGTGGGACCTAAACGACGTCGCGCACCCTGTCGCGCTCGCGATCGCGGTGGCGGGTGACGGCCGCGTGCTACCGCGCGCGAGCGGGGTCGCCGACGATTGGTTCGCGCACGACGGCCAGCTCACGAGACGGCCGCAGCGCGCGCTGGCGCTGTCCGCGCTCGCGCCGCGGGCGGGCGAGCTGCTGTGGGACGTGGGCGCCGGCTCGGGCTCGATCGCGATCGAGTGGCTGCTCGCGCACGCGCACAACGCGGCGGTCGCGATCGAGCGCGATCCCGTCCGCGCCGCGCGCGCGCGCGCCAACGCCGACGCGCTCGGGGTAGACCGCCTTCGGCTGGTCGAGGGCGCGGCACCCGGCGCGCTCGTCGACCTGCCGCGGCCCGACGCGGTGTTCGTCGGCGGCGGGCTGTCCGGCGCGCTGCTCGACCGGCTGTCCGCGACGTTGCCCGCCGGCACGCGACTGGTCGCGCACGCGGTGACGCTCGAGTCCGAGGCGCTGCTCGCCGCGCGCCACGCCGCGCAGGGCGGCGCGCTGCTGCGCGTCGAGCTCGCCGAGGCGGCCCCGCTGGGCACGCGCCGCGGCTGGCGCGCGAGCTACCCGATTGTGCAGTGGAGCGTGACGCTGTGATCGTCGCCGGCTTCGGCTGCCGCGCGGGCGCCACCGTCGAGTCGCTCGCCGCCGCGCTCGCCGCCGCGGCCGAGGGGCGGCGGATCGACCGGCTCGCCGCGCCCGCCGACCGGGTCGCGCTGCTCGCGCCGCTCGCGCGCGCGCTCGACCTCCCCGCCGTCACGGTCGCCGACGCGGCACTCGCGGCGGTAGTCACGCCGACCCGCTCCCGCGCCAGCCTCGCCGCGCGCGGGACCGGCAGCGTCGCCGAGGCCGCCGCGCTCCACGCCGCCGGGCCGGGCGCGCGGCTGCTCGTCGCGCGCCGCGTCTCCCCCGACCGCCGCGCCACCTGCGCGCTCGCCCAAGGAACCCCATGACCGTCCATTTTATCGGCGCCGGCCCCGGCGCGCCCGACCTGCTGACGCTGCGCGGCCGCGACCTGATCGCGACCTCGCCGGTGTGCCTCTACGCCGGCTCGCTCGTCCCCGCCGCGGTGCTGCGCCACTGCCCGGCGGGCGCGCGGATCGTCGACACCGCCCCGCTGTCGCTCGACGACATCGTCGGCGAGATCCTCGCCGCGCACGCCGCGGGGCAGGACGTGGCGCGACTCCACTCGGGCGACCTGTCGATCTGGTCGGCGATGGGCGAGCAGGTGCGCCGGCTGCGCGCGCTCGGCGTCCCCGTCACCGTGACGCCGGGCGTGCCCGCCTTCGCCGCCGCGGCCGCCGCGCTGGAGAGCGAGCTGACCTTGCCTGGCGTGGCACAGTCGGTGGTGCTCACGCGCACGCCGGGGCGCGCCAGCGCGATGCCGCCAACGGAGACGCTCGCCGCCTTCGCCGCGACGGGCGCGACGCTGGCGATCCACCTGTCGATCCACCGCCTCGCCGAGGTAGTCGAGGCGCTGCTACCGACCCATGGCGGCGACTGCCCCGCCGCGGTGGTCTGGCGCGCGAGCTGGCCCGACGAGCGCGTGGCGCGCGCGACGCTGGCGACCTTGGTCGACGCCGCCGCCGGCGGCCCGGAGCGGACCGCCCTGATCCTGGTCGGCCGCGTGCTCGGCGCCGAGCATTTCGACGAGAGCCGGCTCTACGCGCCCGACTATGATCGCCGCTTCCGTCCCGCCGCGGGCGCGAGGGCGTGACGCCGGGGCTGATGATCGCCGCGCCCGCCTCGGGCAGCGGCAAGACGACGGTGATGCTGGGACTGCTCCGCGCGCTGTCGGAGGGTGGCGTCGCGGTGCAGCCGTACAAGAGCGGGCCCGACTATATCGATCCCGCCTTCCACCGCGCCGCCTGCGGGCGCGACTCGTACAATCTCGATGGCTGGGCGATGCCGGGCGCGCTGCTCGACTCGCTCGCCGGCCACGCCGAAGGCGCCGAGCTGGCGCTGGCCGAGGCGTCGATGGGGCTGTTCGACGGCGTCGCGACGCCGGGGCAGAGCGGCAACGGTGCGGGGTCGGAGATCGCGCGCCGCTTCGGCTGGCCGGTGGTGCTGGTGCTCGACGTGAGCGGCCAGGCGCAGTCCGCCGCCGCCACCGCGCTCGGTTTCGCCGCGCTCGACCCTGCCGTGAGGATCGCCGGCGTGATCCTCAACCGGGTCGCGAGCGCGCGGCACGAGCGGCTCGCGCGCGCGGGCATGGCGGCGGCGGGGATCGCGGTGCTCGGCGCGCTGCCGCGCGACCCCGCGCTGCGCCTGCCCGAACGCCACCTCGGCCTCGTACAAGCGGGCGAGCACGCGGATCTGGAGCAGCGGATCGCCGCGCACGCCGCCTTCGTCCGCGCGCACCTCGACGTGGCCGCGCTGCGCGGGCTCGCCGCGGGTGGGATCGGCGGCGGCGCGGCGGCGGCGATCGCCCCGCCGGCGCAGCGGATCGCGCTGGCGAGCGATGCCGCTTTCTCCTTCACCTACCCGCACCTGCTCGCCGGCTGGCGCGCGGCGGGGGCGACCCTGCTCCCGTTCTCGCCGCTCGCCGACGAGCCGCCCGCCGCCGACGCCGACCTCGTCTGGCTGCCCGGCGGATATCCGGAGCTGCACGCCGGCCGCGTCGCCGCGGCGGGGCGCTTCCTCGCCGGGCTGCGCGCGCACGCCCAGACTCGCCCGATCCACGGCGAGTGCGGCGGCTATATGGTGCTCGGCGAGACGCTGGTCGACGCCGACGGCACGCCCCATCGCATGGCCGGGCTGCTCGGGCTGGTGACCAGCTACGCGACGCGGCGGCTCCATCTCGGCTATCGCCGCGCCACGCTGGCGCGGCCGCTCGGCGCCATCGCGCGCGACACGGTGCTGTTCGGCCACGAGTTCCATTATTCCTCGGTCCTCGCCCAGCCCGACGCGCCGCTCGCCGCGGTGACCGACGCCGACGGCGCCGCGGTGGCGGAGAGTGGCTCGAGCCGCGGGAGCGTCACGGGCAGCTTCTTTCACCTGATCGCGGCGGCGCGATGATCGCGCTCAGCCTCATCGGGATCGGCACGGGCAACCCCGACCATCTCACCCGCGCGGCCGAGGCCGCGATGCGCGCCGCCGACCTGATCCTGCTGCCCCGCAAGCGCGCCGAGACCGCCGAGCTGCTCGACCTGCGCGCCACGATCTGCGCCGCGGTGGTCGGCGCGACGGCACGCACCGCCACCTTCGACGTACCCGAACGCGACCCGGGGCCGCCCTATCTCGACGGCGTCGAGGCGTGGCACGACGCCATCGCCGCGGCGTGGCGCGACTCGATCGCGCGTCACCTGCCCGACGGCGGACGTGTCGCGCTGCTCGTCTGGGGCGACCCGTCGCTCTACGACAGCAGCCTGCGCATCGCCGCGCGACTCGGCGCGGGCGCGCAGAGGGTGACGGTCGGGGTGGTGCCCGGGATCACCAGCCTCCAGGCGCTCGCCGCGGCACATGCCGTCCCGCTCACCGCGCTCGGCGCGCCGCTGCTCGTTACCACCGGGCGGCGGCTCGCGGCGGAGGGCTGGCCCGCCGGTGTCGAGACGGTCGCGGTGATGCTCGACTCGGGCTGCGCGTTCGAGCGGCTGGACCCGTCGGGCACGATGGTCTGGTGGGGCGCCTATCTCGGCATGGCGCAGCAGTCGCTGCTCGCCGGTCCGCTCGCCGAGCTCGCGCCCACGATCCGCGACGAGCGCACCCTGCTGCGCGCCCGCCACGGCTGGATCATGGACTGCTATCTGCTCCGCCGCGACGCAGCTCACGCAGCCGCCAGCGGTCGCTGAACGACAGCGCGACGGTGGCGAGCGGCGCGACGTCGATCGCCAGCGTCCCCGCGACCGGCAGCCCCAGCGCGTGGGCCAGCGCGGCGCGGATCACCGCCGCGTGGGTCACCGCGAGCCATCGCCCCTCGCCCGCCCGCGCGAGCGAGTCGAGCCACGCGCCGACCCGCGCGCGCACCTGGTCGAGCGACTCGCCCGACGGCGCACCGCGCTCGGGCGCCGCGCCCCACGCCGCCAGCTCGGCGGGCGGCAGCGTCGCGAGCCCGCGACCGCGCCACGCGCCGGCGTCCTGGTCCGCGAGCCGCGGTTCCTCCGAGGCGGACAGACCCAGTGCCGCGACCGTCTCGCGCGTCGAGCGCTCGGGCGCCGTCACGCAGCGCCACGACGCCGCCGCGCCGAGCCGCAGCGCTTGTACCTTGGCGAGTCCGGCGGGATCGAGCGCGTCGTCGGGCGCGGCGAAGCGCGCGGCACGCGTCGCCTCGGTGGCGCCGGCGCAGAGCAGCAGCAGGCGAATGGTCACGATGGGGTTCCTGCTCGGTTGACGCGGTGCCGCGCAGCCGCCACAGCTGCGTCCCTCAGCACCGGGCGGGAAGCCGGTGAGACTCCGGCGCGGTCGCGCCACTGTGATCGACGGCCCACGGGCTGTCGAGAGTCAGACCCCGCCCGGCGCGTCAACCCGCTATTCCGGGCGCGCTTCCCCGGACTGGAGCCGAACCGATGACCAGCCGCGTCGCCGTGCGCCCGCTCGCCGCCCCTACACCCGCTCCCACCGGTGCGATCCCGCTCGCCGAGATCGCGCCGTGGGCAGTCTTCGCCGCGGTCGTGGCGCTGATCCTGCTCTATCTCGTCAGCACCGAACAGGGCGCCTTCGCGCTGTTCAAGGGCATGTACGTCCATGAGTTCGTCCATGACGGGCGACACCTGCTCGGCTTCCCCTGCCACTAAGCGCGGTACCGGATCATGACAAGGCTGCTGCTCTGGCGAGGGATGCTCGCCGGGCTCGCTGGCGCGTTCGTCGCCGCCACTTTCGCGCTGCTCGTCGCCGAGCCGCACGTCGACGCCGCGATTGCCTTCGAGGCGCGCCACGCCCTCCATCACGGCCAGGTCGAGCTGGTGTCGCGCGCGACGCAGAAGACGCTGGGGCTGTACACCGCGATGCTGCTCTACGGCACCGCGCTGGGCGGGCTGCTCGCCATCGTGGTGGCGGCGTGCCATGGGCGGGTCGGCGCGGTCCCGCCCCGCGCGCTGGCGCTGCTGCTCGCCGCGCTCGCCTGCGTGGTGCTCGTGCTCGCCCCCGCGCTCAAATACCCGCCGACGCCGCCCGCGGTGGGACTGCACGAGACGGTCCGGCTGCGCACCGGCGCCTTCCTCGCGATGCTGGCGGGCTCGCTCCTCGCCGCGCTGGGAGGGGCGCGGGTGGCGCAGCGGCTCGGCCCCACGCTGACGCCACTCGACCGCTGGCTGGCGGGCGGCTTCGTCTATGTCGCGTCGGTGACGCTGGTGGCCGCGCTGCTGCCGCGCGTCGACGAGGTGCCCACCGACTTCCCGGCCTCGCTGCTGTGGCAGTACCGCGTCGCCGCGATCGCGGCGCAGCTGATCTTCTGGCTCGTCACGGCCGAGCTGTTCGGCCGGCTCGCCCAGCCGCTGCTCGCCCCGCGGGTGGCGCGATGACCGTCACCGAGCAGCGCCACGCCGAGAAGATGCGCCGGGTGCAGGCGAGCCGGCGCGCGATGATGGCGACCAAGACGCAGGAGAAGGGCCTGCTGATCGTCCACACCGGCGCGGGCAAGGGCAAGAGCACCGCCGCCTTCGGCATGGCGGTGCGCACGATCGGGCACGGCATGCGCGTCGGCATCGTCCAGTTCGTCAAGGGCGCGATGGCCACGGGCGAGCGCGCGGTGTTCGACGCCTTCCCCGACCTCGTCACCTTCCGCGCGATGGGCGAGGGCTTCACCTGGGACACGCAAGACCGTGCGCGCGACGTCGAGTTGGCGCGCGCCGCCCTGGACGAGGTGGCGCGGATGATCGCCGACCCGTCCTACGCGATGGTGATCGCCGACGAGCTCAACATCGTGCTGCGCTACGATTACCTGCCGCTCGACGAGGTGCTGGCGGTCGCCGCGGCGCGGCCGGCGATGACCCATCTCGTCGTCACCGGGCGCAACGCCCCCGCCGCGCTGATCGAGGCGGCGGACCTCGTCACCGAGATGACCCAGGTCAAACACCCGTTCCGCGGCGGGGTGAAGGCGCAGCCGGGAGTGGAATTCTGATGGTCACGCTCCGCGCGGTCGCCGCCGGCGCCTCGGTGGTGGCGTGCAACACCTGCCGTCACAGTGCCGAGGCGCGCGACGACGCAGACGGGACGCGCGGCGGCGCGCGGCTCGCCGCCGCGCTCCGCGCGCTCCAGGCGAGCGACCCCGCCTATGCCGCGGTCGCGGTGCAGGAGATGCCGTGCCTCTTCGCGTGCGGCGATCACTGCACCGTCCACCTGCGCGCGCCGGGCAAGGTCGGCTACGTGCTCGGCCGCTTCGAACCCGGCGAGGACGCCGCGCGCGCGATCCTCGACTATGCCGCGCGCTACGCCGACAGCGCGACCGGCCAGGTCCCCTTCCGCGAGTGGCCCGCCGGGGTGAAGGGGCATTTCCTCACGCGCACCCCGCCCGAAGGATATCTGGTCGAATGATCCGCCTCGACACGCCCGCGGCGCTCGACGCCGCGGTGCGCACCCTCCCCGCCGCCGACATGGCCGCGCGCGCCGCCGCCGCGGCACGGCAGGCGCAGCTCACCAAGCCGCGCGGCTCGCTCGGCCGGCTCGAGGAAATCGCGCTGTTCATGGCGGGCTGGCAGGGTCGCGCGATCCCGCGGCTGGAGCACGGCCGGGTCGCGATCTTCGCGGGCAACCACGGCGTCGCCGCGCGCGGGGTGAGCGCCTTCCCGCCCGAGGTCACCGCGCAGATGGTGGCGAACTTCGCCGCGGGCGGCGCCGCGATCAACGCGCTCGCCGCAGCGGCAGGTCTCGACCTCACCGTCACCGCGCTCGACCTCGACCGGCCGACCGGCGACATCGCCGAGACCGCGGCGATGAGCGAGGCCGAGTGCGGGGAGGCGCTGATGGCGGGCGCCGCCGCGGTCGCGCCCGGGTTGGACCTGCTCGTGCCCGGCGAGATGGGGATCGCCAATTCCACCGTCGCCGCCGCGCTGTGCGCCGCGACGCTGGGCGGCGACGCGACGGACTGGGTGGGGCCCGGCAGCGGGGTCAGCGGTGCGGCGGCGACCGCCAAGCTCGACGCGGTCGCGCGCGCGCTGACGCTCCATCGCGCGCGCGCCAACACGCCCTTCGAGGCGCTGCGACGGCTCGGCGGGCGCGAGCTCGCCGCGATCGCGGGGGCGGTGGTCGCGGCGCGCCACGCGGGCGTGCCGGTACTGCTCGACGGCTTCATCGCCACCGCGCCGCTCGCGCCGCTCGCGGTCGCCGCGCCGGCGATCACCGACCATTGCCTCGCCGGTCATCAGTCGACCGAGCCGGGGCACGCGCGGCTGCTCGCGGGGCTCGGGCTGCGTCCGCTGCTGGCACTCGACCTGCGGCTGGGCGAGGCGAGCGGGGGCGCGGTCGCGTCCGGGCTGGTCCGCGCCGCGCTGGCCGCGCACGAGCAGATGGCCACCTTCGCCGAGGCGGGGGTGAGCGCGGGGTGAGCGCCCCGGTCACGCTCCACCTGATGCGCCACGGCGCGACCGCCCACGACGGTCGGCTCAACGGCCGCAGCGACGTCGCCGTGACCGCCGTCGGGATCGCGACCTGCGTCGCCGCCGCCGCACCGCTCAGGTTCGCGCGGGTGGTCACCTCGGACCTGGCGCGCGCGCGCGACTGCGGCGCGGCGATCGCGCGCAGGGCCGAGGTGACGGTCAGCGCCGACGCGCGCTGGCGCGAGCTCGACTTCGGCGACTGGGACGGGTGTCACCCCGAGGCACTCGACCCCGACCGGCTCGCCGCCTTCTGGGCCGATCCCGACACCGCCGCACCGCCCGGGGGCGAGCGCTGGTCGTCGCTGCTCGCGCGCGTGGGAGCGGCACTCGACTCGCTCACCGCCGACACGCTCGTCGTCGCCCACGCCGGCGCGATCCGCGCCGCGCTGGCGGCGGCGTGCGGCTTCGACTCGCGCCAGGTCTGGGCGTTCGACCTGCCCTACGGCGCGACCGTGACGCTGCGGCAGTGGCGCGGGGTCGCGCCGGCGGCACAGATCACGGCGCTGCGGTGATCCGGCCGCTGATCGTCGCGCTCGGCTTCCTCACGCGCCTGCCGCTGCCGCGCGTCGAGGCGAGCGGGGGCGTGTGGGCCGCCTCGATCCGCTGCTACCCGCTCGCGGGGCTGATCCTGGGCGCGATCGTCGCCGCGGTCGGCGCGGGTGTCGGCGCGCGCGACCCGTGGCTGGGGGCGCTGGCGGCGCTGGTCGCCTGGGTGGCACTGACCGGCGCGCTCCACCTCGACGGGCTGAGCGACCTCGCCGACGCGCTCGGCGCCGCGCACGGCGATCGCGCGCGGCTGCTGCGCGTGCTCGCCGAGCCGCAGGTGGGGAGCTTCGGCGTCGTCGCGATCGCACTCCAGCTGCTCGCCAAGCTGGTGCTGCTCCACGCGCTGCCGCCGGGCGGCTGGTGGGCGCTGCCGCTGATCGCCGCGGCGGCGCGCGCGGGGCCGCTCGCCTGGGCGTGCTGGCTGCCGCCGCTCAAGCCCGGCCTCGGCGCGACGCTGGCCGAGGCGGTGCGCGGGCGCGACCTCGCCGGCTGGGGCGCGCTGCTGCTCGCCGGGGCGGCGCTCCAGCCGGCGCTGCTGGCCGCGCTGCCGCTGATCGCGCTGTACGGCTGGTGGCTGCGGCGACGGCTCGGCGGCGTCAACGGCGACGCGCACGGCGCCGGGATCGAGCTGATCGAGACCGGGCTGCTCGCGACGATCGTCGCGCTGGGCTGAGCGCGCGGGCGGCTGACCTCACACCCGCCCCGCCTCCCCGGCTAGCGCTAGCAGCGCGTCCAGGTCGAGGTGCCGCTCCAGTGTCGCCGCGATCGAGTCGAGCGCCGCCTCCACGTCGGCGCGATGGTCCGGCCCGTTCCCGGCGACACCCAGCGGCGCGAGCCAGGCGCGGCGCTGCCCGGCGAGCGCGAACAAGCCGTGGACATAGGTCCCCGCCACCAGCCCGTCGCGCGAGGTCGCGCCGTCCGCGCGCCCATCGTCGAACCGCACCGGCGCACGCGCGGTATCGGCGCCCGCGGTGGTGCCGAGGTGCATCTCATAGCCCTCGAACCGCGCGCCGCGCGCCGCACCGGCGACCGCGACCAGCCGCTTGTCGCCGCCCAGCACGGTGGTGACGTCGAGCAGCCCGAGTCCCTCCACCGTCTCGGCGGGTCCCTCGATCCCGCCCGGATCGGCGACGCTGCGACCGAGCATCTGATAGCCGCCGCACAGCCCCAGCACCGGCCGCCCGCGGCGGACATGCGCGCGCACGTCGACGTCCCAGCCCTCGCGGCGCAGCGCGCGCAGGTCGGCGATCGTCGCCTTCGAGCCGGCGAGCACGATCAGCGCCGCCTCGGCCGGGATCGGTTCGCCCGGCGGCACCATCACCAGCTCGACCTCGGGTTCCAGCCGAAGCGGGTCGAGGTCGTCGAAATTGGCGATGTGCGGCGTGATCGGGCAGGCCACCTTGATCCGCCCGCCGTGCCCCATCGGGGCGCGCTGGAGCACGACCGCGTCCTCGCTCGGCAGCCGCCGCGCCTCGGCCAGCCAGGGGACGACGCCGTAGCCGCGCCAGCCGCTGCGCTGCTCGATCGCGCGATAGCCGTCCTCGAACAGCGCGGGATCGCCGCGGAACTTGTTGACGAGGAAGCCGCGCACCATCGCCGCGTCGGCGGCGTCGATCACCGCGCGGGTGCCGACGAGCGAGGCGATCACGCCGCCGCGGTCGATGTCGCCGACCAGCACCACCGGCACCTCGGCGGCGCGCGCGAAGCCCATGTTGGCGATGTCGCCCGCGCGTAGGTTGATCTCCGCGGGCGAGCCGGCGCCCTCGACCATCACGAGGTCGGCGGCGCGCGCGAGCCGGCGGTAGCTCGCCAGCACCTCGTCGAGCAGCCCCTCGCGGCCCTGGCGCCACTCGCTCGCGCGCAGTACGCCGCGGACGCGGCCGGCGACGACCAGCTGCGAGGTGCGGTCGCCCTGCGGCTTGAGCAGCACCGGGTTCATGTCGCTGTGCGGCGCGACGCGCGCGGCGAGCGCCTGGGTCGCCTGCGCGCGCCCGATCTCGCCGCCGTCCGCGGTGACCGCGGCGTTGGTCGACATGTTCTGCGGCTTGAACGGGCGCACCGCCAGGCCGCGGTCGGCGAAGGCGCGGCACAGGCCCGCGACCAGCACCGACTTGCCGACGTCCGACCCGGTTCCCTGGAGCATCAGCGCACCCATGCGATCGCCCCCGCCAGGCACCACAGCAGCAGGCAGCCGCGGCGGTAGACCGCGAGCGCGCGGCGGATGTCGCGCGCGTCGAGCGCGGCGCGACCGTCCCCGATCCACGGCTTGTCCGCGACCGTGCCGTCATAGGCGACCGGGCCGGCGAGCCGCACGCCGAGCGCGCCCGCCATCGCCGCCTCGGTCCAGCCCGCGTTGGGCGAGGCGTGGCGCCGCGAGTCGCGCCACAGCACGCGCCAGCCGCGCCCGCCGGCGAGACACAGCAGCGCGCCGCCGAGCCGCGCGGGCAGCCAATTGGCGAGATCGTCCGAGCGCGCCGCCGCCCAGCCGAAGGCGCGCCAGCGCGGCTCACGATGGCCGATCAGGCTGTCGGCGGTGTTGATCGCCTTGTACCCCCACAGGCCGGCGGGGCCGAGCAGCAGCAGCCAGACGAGCGGCGCGGCGACGGCGTCGCAGAAGCTCTCGGCGAGGCTCTCGACCGCCGCGCGCGCCACGCCCGCGGCGTCGAGCGCCCCCGTGTCGCGCCCGACGATGCGCGCGACCGCTGTGCGCGCGGCGATGAGGTCGCCGCGATCGAGCGCGGCGGCGACGGGGCGGACGTGATCGTCGAGGCTGCGCTGCGCGAGCCCCGGCCAGGCGAGCAGCGCGGCGGCGAGCCAGCCGAGACCGCCTAGCAGCGCGCGCAGGCCGCGCTCCGCCAGCCAGGCGGTGCCGGCGGCGACGGCGACAGCGGCAAGCAGGGTGACGGCGCCGAACAGGCGCCGGCGACGACGTTGCGCGGGGGTGAGATGGTCGGGTCGCTGGTCGGGGATCGTCGCGCGCGCTCCGAGCACGGCTTCGGCGGCGGACGCGGCTTGACCGCCGCCCCCTCCACCACCGTCAGCCCGGCGGCGGCGGGACCTTCGCGGAAGGGGGTCTACGATCCGTCGGACCGGCCGTTTTCCCGCGAACGCGGGAACCCAGGGCCAAGCAGGACGACGTGCGGCGCTTGGGACACCTGGGCTCCCGCATGCGCGGGAGAACAGGGAGAGTGCCGGCGACGTCCCGCCAAGGCCCGGGTCGGTCAGAAGAGGAGGCGAGCCAGGCTCACCCCGCGCCCGCTCGCCGGCGGGAGCAAGCACATCCGGGTTCCATCGCCGCTCCCCCGCCGCGATGACGCGCGCGATCCCGCCGACCGGGTGGCCGACTCGCGCGTAGAGCCACGCCGGCCAGCCCAGCGCGGCGTCGAGCGCGAGCGCCACCAGGGCCACGGGCTCAGCGATCGCGCAGCGCCGCGTCGAGCCGGGCGAGCGCCGCGGCGTCGCCGGGCAATCCGAGGCGCAGCCGCGCGGGCGACTCGTCGAACGGTCGCACCAGGATGCCCGCGCGCGCGAGCCGCTCGAACAGCAGCGGCGCGTCGACGTGCTCGACCAGCCGGAACAGCGGGCACGCGCCCAGCGGCACCAGCCCGTGCGCGGTCAGCACCCCGTCCAGCGATGCCGCCGCCGCCGCGAGCCGCTCGCGCGTCGCCGCGATCCACGCCGCGTCGCGATAGGCCGCGGTGCCGATCCGCAGCGCCGCGGTCGAGACCGGCCAGCTGCCGAGTCGCGCCGCCAGCGCGCCGACCAGCTCGGCCCCGCCCAGCGCGAAGCCGAGCCGCACGCCGGCCAGCCCGAAGAACTTGCCGAACGAGCGGAACACCAGCACGCGATCGTCCCGCGCGAGATAGGGCAGCGCGCTCGCGCCCGGCACCGCGTCGGCGAAGGCCTCGTCGATCACCAGCACGCCGCCCCGCTCACCGATCGCCCGCGCCAGCTCCAGCAGCCGCGCCGCGGGCCAGCAGCGGCCATCGGGGTTGTTGGGGTTGGCGAGCAGCAGCGTGCCGCCGCCGCGCGCGACCGCCTCCGCCACCGCGGCCTCTATCGTCGCCGCGCCGGGCAGCGCGGCGGCATGGGTGCGGTAGCTCGGCGCGACGACGTGCCACGGCCGCGGCAGCCCCAGCCCGGCGAGCGCGTGCAGCCCGATCTCGCTGCCGGGCAGCGCGGTGATGGCGGCGTCGCGCGCCTCGAAGGCCGCCGCGGCGGCGCGGTGGAGCTCGGCCAACTCGGCGGGCGACGGCAGGGCGCGCAGCGCGGCGAGCGGCACGTCCCCGCCCTCCCAGGCGAAGGGGTTGATCCCGGTGGAGAGATCGAGCCATGGCGCGGGCGCGTCGGGGTAGAGCCGCGCGGCGGCGTCGGCGCGCCCGCCGTGATAGGTCAGCGCCCCGGCGGGCTCGGAATGGGGGTCGATCAGCATCGGCCCGGTGTCTTTCGCCAGCCGCGCGGGCGAACACAAGGCGGGAGTGACGATGACGGACGCGCGCGTGACACTGGTGCTGGGCGGAGCGCGCTCGGGCAAGAGCCGCCACGCCCAGGCGCTCGCCGAGGCGGCCGGCGGCAGGCTCGTCTTCGTCGCGACCGCGCAGGCGCTCGACGACGAGATGCGCGCGCGCGTGGCGCGGCACCGTGCCGACCGCGACTCGCGCTGGCGCACGGTCGAGGCGCCGCTCGCGCTGGCCGGGACGATCGCGGCGGAGGGGACGGCCGGGTCGGTGCTGCTGGTCGACTGCCTGACGCTGTGGGCGTCGAACCTGCTGCTCGGCGAGGAGGACGAGGCGGTGTCGCTAGGGTCGCTGGACGCGGCACTGCGGGACACCGCCGCGCGGGTGGTGCTGGTGGCGAACGAGGTGGGGCTCGGGATCGTGCCCGACAACGCGCTGGCGCGGCGCTTCCGCGACCTGGCGGGGACGATCAACCAGCGCGTCGCCGCGCGCGCGGACCGGGTCGTGTTCGTCGCCGCCGGGCTATCGCTGGTGCTGAAATAGCGGGCGCCCCTCGCGGTCGCCTCCTCGGGGCGGGGAGACCCCGCCCCTCATCGACCTCACCCCGAGCTGGAGCCGGGATCCATGGCGTCCCGCGTTCGCGGGAAACAGCTCGCCGGTTGGCGCGGCCGACCAGTTCGCGGGGGCCGCGCTCCCGCAGGAGCGCGGCCCCTGTTCAATACCCCGCGTAATCCGAGAAGCGCGTGATCGTCGGGTCGAACTTCAGCACTACCTTGCCCGTCGCGCCGTGGCGCTGCTTGGCGACGATCAGCTCGGCGAGACCGTAGACGCGCTCCATGTCCGCCGCCCAGCGCGCGTGGTCCTCGAAGACGTTCGCCGAATCGCCCTCCATCGGTCGCTTGGGCTCGCGCTGCGCGGTGTAATAATCCTCGCGATAGACGAACCACACCATGTCGGCGTCCTGCTCGATCGACCCCGATTCGCGCAGATCGGAGAGCATCGGGCGCTTGTCCTCGCGCTGCTCCACCGCACGGCTGAGCTGCGACAGCGCCAGCACCGGCACATTCATGTCCTTGGCCAGCGTCTTGAGCCCGCGGCTGATCTCGGAAATCTCCTGGACGCGGTTGCCGTCGCCCTTGCCCGAGCCCGAGAGCAGCTGGAGGTAATCCACCACCACCAGCCCGATCTCGTTGTTGTGGCGGCGCTGGAGCCGGCGCACGCGGGTGTGCAGCGCGCCGATCGAGAGCCCGCCGGTATCGTCGATGAAGAAGGGCAGATTCTCCAGCTCGGCGGCCGCGGCGGCGAGCTGCTCGAACTCGGTCTTGCTGATCTTGCCCATGCGCAGCGCCTCCGAGCTGATCCGCGACTGCTCGGCGAGGATACGCGTGGCGAGCTGGTCGGCGCTCATCTCGAGGCTGAAGAAGGCCACTTTGGCGCCGACCGACTTCGACGGCGGGATGCCGTCGCGCATGTCGCGCATCCAGCGCTGCGCCGCGTTGAAGGCGATGTTGGTGGCGAGCGAGGTCTTGCCCATGCCCGGGCGACCGGCGAGGATCATCAGGTCCGAGTGATGCATGCCGCCGATCTTGGCGTTGACCGAGTCGAGCCCGGTGGTGACGCCCGAGAGGTTGCCGCCCCAGTTGAGCGCGCGCTCGGCCATCTTCACCGCCGCGGTGCTCGCCTGGGCGAAACTCTTTACCGCATTCTCGGTGCCGCCGTCGGCGGCGACGCGGAACAGCTCCTCCTCCGCGGCCTCGATCTGCGCGCGCGGGTTGACCTCCTCGCTGGTGTCCATCGCGCGGTCGACCATCGTGTGGCCGACCGAGACAAGCGCGCGGAGCAGCGCCAGGTCGTAGATCTGCTGCGCGAACTGGCGCGCGCCGATCAGCCCCGCCCCCGATCCAGTGAGCCCCGCGAGATAGCCGACCCCGCCCAGCTCCCTCATCCCCTCGTCCGCCTCGAACATCGGGCGCAGCGTCACCGGCGTGGCGAGCATGTCGGTGGCGCGCAGCGACTTGATCGCGGCGAACACGCGGCCGTGGACGGGCTCGTAGAAATGCTGCGGCTCGAGCCGGTCGACGATGTCGTCGGCGAGGCGATTGTCGATCATCATCGCGCCCAGCATCGCGGCCTCTGCCTCGACGTTGCGCGGCAGGTGGACGGGCTCGGGCGATGCCGGCGGTGCGAATGCGAGGGTGGCCATCCGCCGGCCTATACGCGCCCGACGCGGCGAGCGGAACGGCGCGGGCGGTGGAACCTGTGGATGACTCGATTGTGACGGCGGCGCATCGCCTCTATCGAGCGGGCGCATGGCCGATCCGCGGATCATCGACATCGAGCTGGACGAGCGCACCATCCTGTGGCGCTCGGCCGACATCGAGCAGGAGCGCCGGATCGCCATCTTCGACCTGATCGAGGGCAATCACTTCGCCCCGCAGCGCGCGCAGCCGGACGGCTACGACGGTCCCTACAAGGTGCGGCTGTCGGTCGAGGAGGGCCGGCTGGCGCTGGCGATCCGGCGCGCCGACGACACGCCGCTCGAGACCCTGGTGCTGGGGCTCGCGCGCTTCCGCCGGCCGATAAAAGATTACTTCGCGATCTGCGATAGTTACTATCAGGCGATCCGCCAGTCGACGCCGCAGCAGATCGAGACGGTGGACATGGCGCGCCGTGCCATCCACAATGATGCCGCCGACCTGCTGCGCGAGCGGCTCGACGGCAAGGTGGCGATCGACTTCGACACCGCGCGGCGTCTCTTCACGCTGATCTGCGTCCTTCATATCAAGGCATAAGTTTCATCATGTGGGGTTTGGGAAGGATCTTCTTGATTCTGGGTGCGATCGCGCTCGCGGGCGTGGCCGCGTGGCAGGTCGCGCTCCGCTGGCGGCCGGGGATCGAGCGCTACCCGGTGCAGGGCGTCGACGTGTCCGAGGCGACCGGCGACGTGATCTGGCCGGTGGTGAAGGGCGCGGGCGCCGATTTCGGCTATGCCGTGGCGACCGTCGGCGCGACCGCGCGCGACCGCGCTTTCCAGACCAACTGGGACGAGATGGCGCGCGCCGGTCTGCGACGCGGCGCGATCCACGTCTTCTCCTTCTGCCAGTCGCCGCGCGCCCAGGCGGACTCGTTCAACACCGTGGTGCCGCGCGACTCGCAGGCGCTGCCGGTGGCGATCTCGTTCCGCTACGCCGAGGACTGCGCCGATCGCCCGGAGCGCGCCGCGCTGGTCGCCGGCGTGGCGGACATGATCACGCGGATCGAGACTCACACCGGCAAGCCGGTGCTGCTCAAGGTGGCGCGCGAGGTCGAGCGCGACTATCGCCTAACTGAGGCGTTCGACCGGCCGCTCTGGGCGGTCGGCAATTTCCTCCGCCCCGGCTATGGCGCGCGCGTGTGGCGGATGTGGCGCGCGAGCGACCTGCGCCGCGTCGACGGGGTCGACGGACCGGTCAACTGGGACGTGGTGGAGCTGGGATGAGCGAGCGGGATCAGGATCAGGCGTGGCAGCTGATCGCGGCGGCGCGCGCGGCGGCGGTGCACGCGCACGCGCCCTACTCGCGCTTCGCGGTGGGCGCGGCGGTGCTGCTCGACGACGGCAGCGTGGTCACCGGCGCCAACGTCGAGAACGCCAGCTACGGCCTGTCACTCTGCGCCGAGACCGTGGCGATCGCGACCGTCTCCGCCTCCGGGCGGCTGCGCCGGGTGGTGGCGGTGGGCGTGATCGGCGGGGCGATGAACTCGGCCGGCCGCGCCACCGGCGACGCGCCGGTGCGGCCGTGCGGTCGCTGCCGGCAGGTGCTCAACGAGGCGGCGCAGCTGAGCGGACGCGACCTCGCGGTCCATTGCGCGGGCGCCGAGGGCGAGGCGGTGGCGAGCTATCGCCTGTCCGAGCTGCTGCCCGACGCCTTCGGGCCGAGCGACCTGGGCGTGCGCTGAGGGGCGCGGCGACCGTCGGAACACCACGGCGTCATCCTGAACTCGTTTCAGGATCCACGGTCCCGCAGGTGCCTCCGCGTATGAGTACGCGGCACGGTGGATCCTGAGACGAGCTCAGGATGACGCCGGAGGATGTAACGAAGGAGTGTCTATTTCACGGCTTCGCCATCGCCGCCATGGGCATCATATTGTGGTCGAGATGCGCCATGATCCACAAGGTGCCCCCGACTGTCAGCACCACGATCATCACGCCGAACGCCAGCGCCAGCGTGTTGTTGGTGTTCTCCGGCCCGCTGGTGATGTGGAGGAAGAAGACGAGATGCACCCCCATCTGCGCCACCGCCAGCACCGCGAGCAGGATCGGGATCGCCGGCGCCCAGACCGCGCCCGAGCCGACCAGCGCGAAAGACGCGACCGTCAGCAGCAGCGCCAGCCCCAGCCCCGCCGCATAAGTGGAGAACCGCGCCGCCCCCTCCTTGTGGCCGCCGGGGGCGTGGTCGAGGTGGCGATCGCCCTTCTGCTCGCTCATCCCATCACTCCGTACAGATAGACGACGGTGAACAGCGCGACCCAGATGATGTCGAGCGCGTGCCAGTAGAGGCCGAAGCACAGCAGCCTCCGCTGCACGGCGTCGGTGAAGCCCAGCGTCGCCACCTGCCCCATCATCACCGTCAACCATGCCAGCCCGGCGGCAACGTGCAGCCCGTGCGCGCCCACCAGCGTGAACAGCGCCGAGAGGAAGGCGCTGCGCGTCGGACCGGCTCCCTCCAGGACCAGGTGGGTGAGCTCGTACAGCTCGATCGCGAGGAAGCTCAGCCCGAGCAGCGCCGTCAGCCCCGCCCACAGATAGGTCGCGCCGGCGCGCTGCTTCACCGCCATGATCGACATCACCCCGCAGGTGAAGCTGGAGAACAGCAGGCACAGCGTCTCGACGAACACCAGCCGCAGCTCGAACAGCTCGCTCCCCGCCGGCCCGCCCGCGGTGTTCGGCGCGAGCACCGCGTAGGACGCGAACAGCCCCGAGAACATGATGATGTCGCTGAGCAGAAAGATCCAGAAGCCGAAGGCGACCGTCACCTGCTTGGGCGCGGGGCCACCCTCGCCGTGGCCGGGCGGATCGCCCTTCCCCCCGCTCCTGTCCTCGTGCCGCGGGTCGGCGATCTCGCCGCTCATGCCGCCGGCTCCAGCGCGCGCAGCTCCTCGACGCCGATCTCTCGCTCGCCGGGCTGGTACCAGGCGATCCACAAGGTCGTCGCGAAGCCGGCGAGCAGGCCGAGCACCACCAGCCACCAGATCTGCCACACCAGCGCGAAGCCCGTGATGTAGGTGAAGAAGGCGCCGACGAAGCCGTAGGCGCTGTTACGCGGCATCTCGATCGGCTCGAGCGGGTCGGGCGTCGCCTCGGCCTCGCCGCGCTTCATCAGCGCGAGCGCGTCGCGCCCCTCCACCTGGGGCAGTCGTGCGAAGTTCCAGGGCGGCGGGGGCGAGCGAGTCGCCCATTCCAGCGTCCGCCCGTCCCACGGGTCACCGCTCTCGTCGGCGAGCGAGCGGCGCTCGCGCACCGAGACATAGAGCTGCATCGCGAGGCTGGCGATCCCGCCGAGGATCAGCAGCGCGCCGAGCCAGGCGGCGATCAGCCACGGCTGCCACGCCGGATTGTCGTAATGCTGGAGCCGCCGCGTCATGCCCATCAGCCCGAGCGCGTAGAGCGGCATGAAGGCGAGATAGAAGCCGCTGACCCACAGCACCACCGCCGCTCTGCCCCAGCCGTCATGCAGGCGGAAGCCGAACGCCTTCGGGAACCAGTAGGTGTAGCCCGCGAAAGCGGCGAACAGCACCCCGCCGATGATCACGTTGTGGAAGTGCGCCACCAGGAAGACCGAGTTGTGGAGCACGAAATCGGCCGGGGGCACCGCCAGCAGCACGCCGGTCATGCCGCCGACGACGAAGGTGGGGATGAACGCCACCGCCCACAGCATCGGCACCTCGAAGCGCAGCCGCCCGCCGTACATGGTGAACAGCCAGTTGAAGACCTTCACGCCGGTGGGCACCGCGATGATCATCGTCATCACGCCGAACACGCCGTTGACGTCCGCCCCCGCGCCCATCGTGAAGAAATGGTGCAGCCACACCATGAAGGAGAGGATGCAGATCGCCAGCGTGGCGAGCACCATCGAGCGATAGCCGAACAGCGGCTTGCCGCTGAAGGTCGCGATCACCTCGCTGAACACGCCGAAGGCGGGCAGCACCAGGATGTACACCTCGGGGTGACCCCAGGCCCAGATGAGGTTGACGAACAGCATCTGGTTGCCGCCCGCCTCGTTGGTGAAGAAGTGGAAGCCGAGGTAGCGATCCAGCGTCAGCATCGCCAGCGTGGCGGTCAGGATCGGGAAGGCCGCGACGATCAGCAGGTTGCTCGCCAGCGCGGTCCAGCAGAAGATCGGCATCCGGGTGTAGCGCATGCCGGGCGCGCGCATCTTCAGGATCGTGGTGACCAGGTTGATCCCGCCCAGCAGCGTCCCCGCACCCGAGATCTGCAGCGCCCACAGATAGTAATCCACGCCCACCCCGGGGGAGAAGGCGCGCTCGCTCAGCGGCGGGTAGACCAGCCAGCCGGTGCGCGCGAACTCGCCGACGACGAGGCTGGTGTTGATCAGCAGCACGCCCGTGGCGGTGAGCCAGAAGCTGACCGAGTTGAGCGTCGGGAAGGCGACGTCGCGCACGCCCAGCTGGAGCGGCACCGCGAAGTTCATCAGCCCGATCATGAACGGCATCGCCACGAAGAAGATCATGATCGTGCCGTGCGCGCTGAAGATCTGGTCATAGTGGTCGGGCGGGAGGAAGCCCTTGCCGGCGCCCACCGCCATCGCCTGGTGCGAACGCATCATCAGCGCGTCGGCGAAACCGCGGATCAGCATCACGAGGGCGAGCAGGCAGTACATCACCCCGATCCGCTTGTGGTCGACCGAGGTGATCCACTCGCGCCAAAGATACGGCAGCCAGCCCTTGAGCAGGACCGTCGCGCCGGTGCCGAGCAGCACCACGAACAGCACGCCCGCGGTGACCATCACGATCGGCTCGTGCAGCGGGATCGCGTCCCAGCTCAGGCGCCCGAGCAGCGTCACTTGCCCGCCTCCGCGTCGGATTCGCCCTGGTTGCTGGCGTCGCGCGGGCGCTCGGCGGCGGGGGCGCGCTGCGCCACGATCGCGTCGAACAGTCGCGGCGGCGCGGTGCCGAACATCAGGGGTGCCGGCACGGTGCCGCGCCGCGCGAGCTGTCGGTAGCGCGCCTCGTCGAGCGGCGGCGCGGCGCGCGCCCGCGCCGCCCAGGCGGTGAACTGCGCCGCGGGCAGCGCGTCGACGGTGAAGGTCATGTCGGAGAAGCCCTTGCCGCTGTAATGCGCGGCGATCCCGGGATAGCGCCCGGGCCGGTCGGCGGCGAGGCGGAGCTGAGCCTCCATCCCCGCCATGGCGTAGATCTGGCTGCCGAGCTGCGGCACGAAGAAGCTGTTCATCACCGTCGCCGAGGTGAGCCGGAAATGGATCGGCGCGCCGGCGGGCACGACCAGGCGATTGACGGTGGCGACGCGCTGGTCGGGGTAGAGGAAAAGCCACTTCCAGTCGAGCGCGACCACCTGCACCTCGATCGGCGCGGCCGTCGCGGGGATGGGGCGGCGCGGGTCGAGCAGGTGCGCGCCGACCCAGCCGGTGCCGCCCAGGAACAGCACGATCATCGCGGGCACCGACCAGATCAGCAGCTCGAGCTTGCCCGAATAATCCCAGTCGGGCCGGTAGCGCGCGCGGCGGTTGCCGGCGCGGAACCACCAGGCGAACGCCACCGTCGCCAGCATCACCGGCACGACGATCAGCAGCATGGCCGCGACCGAGTCGAGCAGGATCTGCTTCTCGCCGCGCGCCACCGGTCCGCGCGGGTCGAGCACGCCGGCGCTGCACCCCGCCAGCGCGAGCGGCGCGAGCGTGAGCCAACGGCGCGCCGCGATCACGCCGCTGCCACTCCATCGACGCTGACGCGGGTCGCGTCGAGCAGCACGCCGCGCACGCGGACTCGCTTGGCGACATGGTCGACCGGCACTCGCCGCAGCTCGAGCACGAAGGTGCCGCCGCGGTCGCGCTGGAGGATGAAGGCGCCGCCCTCGCGGACCAACGTGCCGGTCTCGTCGACGGGGCTGCCCGGCATCGCCATGGTCGCGCCCATGCGCCCTCGCCCGCGCCGACGCAAGCGCCGGCGATCGGCCACGTGAGCGAGATCAGGAGAGCGGTCGGACCGACGCGAGCGGTGGTGGGCCCGGCAGGACTCGAACCCGCAACCTAGCCGTTATGAGCGGCCAGCTCTAACCGTTGAGCTACAGGCCCGCCCGCGTCGGTCCCGCCACGTAGCGGCACGCCGGGGCGGCTGGCAAGCCGGCTCAGCTGCCGCCCTGGGCATGGTCGCGCGCCGCGTCGCCGTCGCCCGGCGCGACCGCCGGCGCGGCACTCGGCAGCGCCAGCCGCAGCCGCTCCGGCAGGAAGTCGAGCCGGCCGCCCAGCTCGACCGCGAGGTTGCGCGCCAGCCGCAGCGCGAAGCCGATGCCGAGGAGCGGCGCGCCCTCGTCGTCGCTCACCGCCTCGTCGTCGAGCGCGAGCAGCGCGACCTCGTCGCGCCCGACCAGCGCGACGGGCAGCGCGATCGTCAGCGCGATCGTCAGCGCGACCGACTCGCCGAGCGGCTCGACCGCCACGCCGAGCAGTTCGCCGCGCGTCGCGGCGGCGAGCAACGTCGCGAACAGCCGCTGCACCAGCCGCTCGGCGGCGTGCGCGTCGGCGGCCCAGAGCGCGGCGCCGGGTTCGGGCAGCGCCAGCGCGCCGCCGCGCAGCGCGGCGAGCGGCGCGAGATCCTGCGCGACCCGCCCCAGCAGCGGCGCGATCGCGACCACGTCGTCGCGCAGATCGAGCGCCTTGCCCTCCAGCCGCGCGGCGAGGTCGAGATCGTCGATCGCGCCGATCAGCCCGGCGACATGGCGACGGATCGCGGCGGCGCGGTCGCGATAGCGCGGCGGTACCGGGCCGAGCAGTTCCTGCTCGATCAGCTCGGAGAAACCCGCGATCGCGTTGGTGGGCGTGCGCAGCTCGTGGACCAGCCGGCGCAGTCCCTCGGCCCCGGCGCCACCCGTCACCGAACGCGTCGCGCCGGCGCTCTCCTCGGCGCGCGGTCGCCGCGCGCGGCCGCGGAAGCCGACGAAGCTGCCGCTGGCGAGATCGAACATCGGCGCCCCCGAGATGCGCCAGTCGCCGCCCACCGCCGATTCGCCCGGCACGCGCAGCCGCGCGTCGGCGAAGGTGGCGCGCTTGCGGAACGCTCCCGCGGCGACGCCGTCGACGTGATGGTGCGACGGCACCAGCGCGGCATCATGGTTGAGCGACAGCCCGATCAGCGCGCCGCGCGGGCCGGTGTCGACCCAGCGGATGATCCCGACCGCGTCGGTCTCGAAGCGAAAGGCGTGCACGGTCGCGGGCGACGGCTCGGTCAGGCCGTACGCGGCGCCGCGCTGGCGCTGATAGGCCTCGATGCGGTGGACCAGGTCGGCCACCTCGAACCGCTCGCCCGCGCCGCTCACGCCGGCGGCCGCCGGCGTCGGCGCGGCCGCGGGCGGCGCGTCGGGCTCGGGCAGCGCGAAGTCGGTCGAGCCGAACGCCTCAAGCGCGCGGCTGACCGAGGGCGCGAGATCGCCGCGACGACGCAGCACGCTGCGGCCGTGCGGGCCGAGCTGCGGCAGCAGCACGTCCCATTCCTCGGGCGACAGCCGCGCGACGCGGAGCATCGTCGCCGCGATCTCGGGCGTGTCCTCGGCGAAGAAGGCGACGAGCGCGGCGGGCGGGTCGGCCAGCGCCAGCCCGCGCGCGGCGGCCGCACGCACCTCGGTGGGCACGGTCGGGCGCAGGTCGCGCAGCCGCGCCACCAGCGCCGGCTCGGCCGGCGCGCGGCCGCGCCCGATCAGGTCGACCAGCTGGCGGAAAGCCGCGCGCGCGCCGAACGCCGTGGAGACGTCGGCGGCGAGAACGGTCTTCAGACTGTCGTCGAACCGCACCGGTGGCTAGCCCTCTGCTGCTGATGAACGGCGCGCCGTCGGCTCGCCTGCGCCGTACATAGAGCGGGCCCGAAACGGTCGCTAACGCTCATTGCGGCGCAAAAAGCTGCCATGTCGCAGCTTGGCACAATTGCGCTGGCACGCAATTTTATTGTAGCGGGGCGTTCCGAAGCTATCGCGAAACTGCGCGATCAGCAGCTAAGAGGCGTCATGACCCTGGACCGTATCGACCGTCAGATCCTCGCGCTGCTGCAGGAGGACGGGCGCATGACCAACGTGGAGCTCGCCGAGCGCGTCGGGCTCACCGCGCCGCCGTGCCTGCGCCGGGTCCGCGCGCTGGAACAGGCGGGCGTGATCCGCGGCTATCACGCCGAGTGCGACCCGGCGCAGCTCGGCTTCCCGATCACCGTGTTCGCGATGGTCAGCCTGCGCAGCCAGGCCGAGCAGGACCTCGCCGCCTTCGAGAGCCATGTCGCCGCGATCCCCGAGGTGCGCGAATGCCACATGCTCAACGGCGAGATCGACTTCATCCTCAAGATCGTCGCCGCCGATCTGGAGAGCTTCCAGCGGATCCTGACGACCAAGCTCACGTCGGCGCCCAACGTGGCGAGCGTGAAATCGTCGCTGACGATCCGCAGCTCCAAGTCGCAGGTCGGCGTGCCGATCGCGTGAGACGGGAGGCCGCGAAGGCGCCCAGATCCTCCCCGGCACGGGGAGTGCGGGCGTTGGCTTGCCCCGGCAAGCCAAGATGGTGTCCGGAGACACCATCTCGCCCGCACTGGTAGCGCGACGCGCTGACGGAGGAGGCTCTTCGCGGGCGCCTCGCTGCGTGGCGTTCTAATCACTCGCGACGTGGGCGCGGAGAGCTCCCTCCACCATGCTGCGCAATGGTCCCCCTCCCCGCCGAGCGGGGAGGATCGGCCGTGCCCTTCTATGGGCGCGGCCGTCACCTCACGCCTGCGGCGGGTGGTCGAGGAACTCGATCCACCAGGCGGCGATGTCCGAGCGTGGGCTGCCCTGCACCGCCTGGAAGGCGGTCTTGGCGCCTGCGGTATCGCCCGAGTTCGCCAGCGCGATGCCGAGCCGCGTGTTCACCGTGTTGGCGTCCACGCCGCCCTTCTGCAGCGCGGTGCGGTACAGCGCGACCGACTTGGCCCACTCGCCGGTGCCCAGATACGCGTCCGCGGTGCTGGCGGCGAGCTTGCCGTCCGCCGCCTTCTGGGCGCGCGCCTCGACCGCGGCCATCGAGCCCTCGTTCGAGATCGACTTGTTCGACGCCGCGAGCAGGCTGTTGGCGTTGGCGCTGTCGGCCGGGATCTTGCCCGCGGCCTTGCCCTCGGTCAGCACCGCCTTCGACTCCCACGGCAGGCCCTGGTCGAAGGTCCACTGCGCGTAGATCTCATAGTCATACTGGTCCGCCAGCGCCTTGCCGGTGCGCAGCAGGCGGAACAGGTCGACCTTCTGGTTCTTGTCGAGCGTCGCCACCGCCTGGGTCTGGATGCCCCAGAACGTCAGCATGTCGCGCCAGTTCTTCTTGGTCGGATAGGCCGCCAGATAGCGGCGCATCCACGCCACCGTCTCGGCGTTGTTCTTCGCCTGGTTGTTCTTGGCGATGGCGTATTTGTAGATGTCCTCGCTCGGCTTGGTGCCGGCGGCGACCTGCTGGTCGACCATCTTGGCCAGCGCGGCCGAACCGCCCGCGACGTCGCCCGAGTCCATCTTCAGCTTGACCAGCTGCAGCGGCAGGTTGGGATCGTTGTAGCCCAGCTGCTGCGCCTGCTCGAAGAAGCGCGAGGCACCCGCCGGGTCCTTGGCGTTGGCGGCGATGACGCCGCGCTGATAGGCGTAGCGCGCCTTGTCCGCCGGCGGCGTGCGCGGGCTGGCGATCAGCGCGTCGAGCGGCGCGGTCAGGCCGGCCGAGCCGCCGCCGCTGTCCATCTTGATCGCCTCGAGGTTCAGCCGCAGCGCCGCCGCGATATACTTCTCGTCGTCGGTCTTGGCCGCGGCCTCGACCTGCGCCACCAGCGGCGTGGCCGTGGCGGTGTCCTTGGCGGCGAGCGCGGTCTGCGCCTGCGCCGCGGGCCCACGGACCTCGTTGCTGAGCTTCAGCTGCGAGCCCTGGTCCTTTTTGTCGTCTTTCTTCTGCGCCAGCGCGGGCTGCGCGAGCGCGACCGTGGCGCCCCCGGCGAGCAGCGCGGCCATGACGGCGTTCGAAAGCATCTTCATCGACATGTCTCTCCAGAATCTGCGCCAGCAAGTCGCGCCAGGAAAATCTCAGGCGAAACGCTCGCCCGCCGCTCTAGTGCCGGTCACGCGGCGGTTCAAGGAAGCGCGGGTGACATTGCGTGTCGCCGCTGAACCGCGATTGAACGCGCCCCGGGCGCGGCGTAGGGCGTCGCGATGATCGCCGTTCTGTCGCCAGCCAAGACGCTGGACCTCGAGACCCCGCCCCCCTTCCCCACCACGCCCGCGCGCTTCGCCGCCGAGGCAGCGACGCTGGCGCACGCCGCCGCGCACCTGACGCAGAAGAAGCTGGCCGAGCTGATGAAGATCTCGCCCGCGCTGGCCAAGCTCAATGCCGATCGCTTCCGCGACTTCGACGCCGCCGAGGAGCGCCCCGCGCTCTACACCTTCGCGGGCGACGTCTACGCCGGGTTCGAGGCGGCGACGCTCGACGAGGCGGCGGTGCGCTTCGCGCAGGACCATGTCCGGCTGCTCTCGGGGCTGTACGGCATCCTGCGCCCGCTCGACGGCATCCGCCCGTACCGGCTCGAGATGGGCACGCGCTGGGCGCCGCGGAAGAAGAAGCTGACCGACTGGTGGGGCGATCGCGTCGCGGGCGCGCTCGCCGAGGACCTGACGGCCGAGGGCTCCGGCGTGGTGCTCAACCTCGCGAGCCAGGAATATTGGGAGGTGGTCGCCGATCGGCTCCCCGACGATGTCCGCGTGCTCGCGGTCGACTTCCGCGAGGCCGACGGGCGCTTCGTCAGCTTCCACGCCAAGAAGGCGCGCGGGATGATGGCGCGCTACCTGGTCGAGCATCACGTCACCGACGTCGAGGGCATGAGGGCGTTCGACACCGCCGGCTACCGCTTCGCGCCCGAGCAGAGCGACGACGCGCGCTGGACCTTCGAGCGCGCGGCATGACCCGCGCGGTGGTGATCGGCGCGGGGGGCGGCATCGGCGCCGCGCTCGCCGAGGCGCTGGAGGAAGAGGGTCAGGACGTGCTGCGGCTCGCGCGCGGCGACCTCGACGTCACCGACGAGGCGTCGGTCGCGGCCGCCGCGGCGCGCGCGGGCGCGCCCGAGCTGGTGATCGTCGCGACCGGGCTGCTCCACGACGCCGAGCACGGGCCGGAGAAGGCGCTGCGCGATCTCGACCCGGTCTGGCTGGCGCGGCAATATGCGGTCAACGCGATCGGGCCCGCGCTGGTGGCCAAGCATTTCCTGCCGATCATGCCGCGCACGGGGAGGTCGGTCTTCGCGGCGCTGTCGGCGCGGGTGGGCAGCATCTCGGACAACCGGCTCGGCGGCTGGTACGGCTATCGCGCGAGCAAGGCCGCGCTCCACCAGCTGATCCGCACGCTCGCGATCGAGGACAAGCGCCGCAACGACCGGGGGCTCGTGGTGGCGCTGCACCCGGGCACGGTCGACACGCGCCTCTCCAAGCCGTTCCAGCAGCGCGGGCGCGACCTGTTCCAGCCCGGCCGCGCCGCGGTGCAGCTGCTCGACGTGCTGGACGGGCTGCGCCCGACCGACAGCGGCAAGATCTTCGCCTGGGACGGGGCGGAGATCGCGCCGTAGCCGCTCGGCGCAGCGCTCTCCTCGCCAGTGCCCCCCCCCGGCGGACGCCGGGGTCCAGTTGGGACGACCTCGGAGGCGTAAGCTGACGTCCCCCACCTGGACCCCGGCGTGCGCCGGGGTGGAGCTGATTGGGTGAGTTCCCGCCCACTCTACCCCCGCTCCGGGTAAGCCCCCCACGCGCACGCGCGCGTACGCGTGACTTTGTGGCCGCGCCGTCCTACACCCCCGCGCAGCAACGATCCGCAAAAGAAAGAAGCATCTTGGCCGACGACACCGTCCTCGCCGATCCGTCTGATATCGCCCCCATCTCCATCGTCGAGGAGATGAAGACCAGCTACCTGGACTACGCCATGAGCGTGATCGTCGCGCGCGCGCTGCCCGACGTGCGCGACGGCCTCAAGCCGGTCCACCGCCGCATCCTCTTCTCCGCGAGCGAGAGCGGGTTCCTCTACAACCGGCCGTACCGCAAGTCCGCGCGCATCGTCGGTGACGTGATCGGTAAATACCACCCGCACGGCGACACCGCGATCTACGACGCCCTGGCGCGCATGACGCAGGACTGGTCGATGCGGCTGCCGCTGATCGACGGCCAGGGCAATTTCGGCTCGATGGATCCCGATCCGCCCGCGGCGATGCGCTACACCGAGGCGCGTCTGGCCAAGGCGGCCAACTATCTGCTCGACGACCTCGACAAGGACACCGTCGACTTCCAGCCCAACTATGACGCGAGCGAGCGCGAGCCGCAGGTGCTGCCGGCGCGCTTCCCCAACCTGCTCGTCAACGGCGCCGGCGGCATCGCGGTCGGCATGGCCACCAACATCCCGCC
Organism: Sphingomonas folli; assembly: GCF_019429525.1. Lineage (GTDB taxonomy): Bacteria > Pseudomonadota > Alphaproteobacteria > Sphingomonadales > Sphingomonadaceae > Sphingomonas > Sphingomonas folii. Next base: position 432,307 of record NZ_JAHXZL010000002.1, read on the forward strand.
GCACAATCTCGGCGAGGTGGTCGACGCCTGCCTCGCCTATCTCGACAACGGGGCGATCACGACCGAGGAGCTGATGGAGATCGTCCCCGGTCCGGACTTCCCGACCGGCGCGATCATCCTGGGCCGCGCCGGCGCGCGCTCGGCCTATGAGACCGGGCGCGGCTCGATCATCGTGCGCTCGCGCCACACAATCGAGACCGGGCGCGGCGACCGCACCTCGATCGTGCTGACCGAGATCCCGTTCCAGCAGGGCAAGAACGCGCTGGTCGAGAAGATCGCCGACGCCGCCAAGGAGAAGCGCGTCGAGGGCGTCAGCGACATCCGCGACGAGTCGAACCGCGAGGGCGTGCGGATCGTCATCGACCTCAAGCGCGACGCCACGCCCGAGGTGGTGCTCAACCAATTGTGGCGCCACACGCCGGCGCAGGGCTCCTTCCCGGCGAACATGCTCGCGATCCGCGGCGGCCGGCCCGAGCTGCTCAACCTGCGCGACATCATCGCCGCCTTCGTCACCTTCCGCGAGCAGGTGATCACGCGTCGCGCCAAGTTCGAGCTCAACAAGGCGCGCGATCGCGCGCATATCCTGCTCGGTCTCGTCATCGCGGTGACCAACCTCGACGAGGTGGTGAAGATCATCCGCGGCTCGTCGAGCCCGGCCGAGGCGCGCGCCAAGCTGCTGTCGCGCGACTGGCCGATCGCCGAGATCGCGCCCTATCTCCGCCTCGTCGAGGCGCTCGAGACCGACGTCGCCGGCGACACCTACCGCCTCACCGAGGTGCAGGTCCGCGCCATCCTCGACCTGCGGCTGCATCGCCTCACCGCACTCGGTCGCGACGAGATCGGCGACGAGCTCAAGACGCTGGCGGACTCGATCACCGAGCTGCTCGCGATCCTGTCCGATCGGGTGAAATTGTACGCCGTGATGCGCGAGGAATTCCGCGACGTGCGCGAGCAGTTCGCCACGCCGCGGCGCACCGAGATCGCCGCCGCGGCGGACGGGATCGACGACGAGGACCTGATCGAGCGCGAGGAGATGGTCGTCACCGTCACCATGGCGGGCTATATCAAGCGCACCCCGCTCGACGCCTTCCGCGCCCAGGCGCGCGGCGGCAAGGGCCGCAGCGCGATGGCGACGAAGGACGAGGACGTCGTCACCAAGCTGTTCGTCACCTCGACGCACACGCCGGTGCTGTTCTTCTCCACGCTGGGCCGCGTCTATCGCATGAAGGTGTGGAAGCTGCCCGAGGGCGGCCCCGCCACGCGCGGTCGGCCGATGATCAACCTGCTCCCGCTCGAGCAGGGCGAGACGATCTCCACCGTGCTGCCGCTGCCCGAGGACGAGGCGGAATGGGGCAAGCTGCACGTCATGTTCGCCACCGCGCGCGGATCGGTGCGGCGCAACAGCATGGATTCCTTCACCAACGTTCCCTCGAACGGCAAGATCGCGATGAAGTTCGAGGGCGAGGACGCCGAGGACCGGCTGATCGGCGTGGCGCTGCTCGACGAGGGCGACGACGTGCTGCTCGCGACCCGCGCGGGCAAGGCGATCCGCTTCGCGGCCGACGAGGTGCGCGAGTTCCAGAGCCGCAACTCGACCGGCGTGCGCGGCATCGCGCTGAAGGGCGACGACCAGGTGATCTCGCTCTCCGTGCTCCACCGCGCCGGCATCCGCGACCAGGAGGAGCGCGAGGATTACCTCCGCCACGCGCCGTGGAAGGCCGAGGACGCGGAGCGGACGCCGCGCGTCATGGACCAGCTGCGCTTCGAGGAGCTGCGCGCGCGCGAGCAGTTCGTGCTGACGGTCTGCGCCAACGGCTATGGCAAGCTCAGCTCGGCCTATGAGTATCGCCGCACCGGGCGGGGCGGCCAGGGCATCACCAACATCGACAATATCGCGCGCAACGGCGCGGTGGTGGCCAGCTTCGCGGCGAGCAAGGCCGAGCAGCTGATGCTGGTGACCGACCAGGCCAAGATGATCCGAATGCCGCTCGCCTCGCTGCGCGTGATCGGGCGCGGCTCGGCCGGCGTGCGGCTGTTCAACGTCGCGGCCGACGAGCATGTCGTCTCGGCGGCGCGGATCGACGAGGAGCCCGAGCCCGAGGACGCCGCCGAGGAGGCGGTCGCGGCCGAGCTCGACGAGGCGGCGCCCGCCGCGGCGAGCGACCGGCTGACGCTCGACGACGGTACCGGACCCGACACGCTGGGCGAGCAGGTCGACGAGAGCGACGACGAGGACGGGGAGCAGGCGTGATGGCGGAGGAAAGGCCGACCCTTGCCTATAAGGTGCTGACCGGCGAGCAGCTCGCCGCGCTGGAGCGCGACGGTCGCTTCGACGGCGCGCCGGTGGACCTTGCCGACGGTTACGTCCATCTCTCCACCGCGGCGCAGCTCACCGCGACGGTGGACAAGCATTTCGCCGGGCAGGACGATCTCCACGTCGCGGCGGTCGATCTCGCGGCCTATGGCGACCGGCTCCGCTGGGAGGAGGCGCGCGAGGGGCAGCTGTTCCCGCATGTGTACGAGCCGCTGCTGCTCGAGACGGTGGTGGCCTATGGCGCGCTCGAGCGGCTCGAGGACGGCACGGTGAAGCTGCCGGTAGCGGGGTGAGGTGATGCGGGGTGGAGGGCGTCGGGCTCCCCTGCCCCGCCCCCGTCGTGCTATCCGGTTCGGCATCCCTGACGCCACAAGCGGCTGCGCCACGCGGTCGTGGACGTCGCCGCTCGCCCCCCCGTCGCCCGGCCGTGTCCCCGGACCCATCGCCCGTGTCGTCAGCCGCCGCTGCGTCGGCGGCGAGGTGAATCTCGGACCAAGCCCTGATCACGGCGAGCGGGAAGATGGACGGGCCTCGACGAGAGGTGCTCCCGGCGGAGCCCGGAGCCACCGGCGCCGCGCCGACGGAGCCTGGGCTCCTGCGTCCGCAGGAGCACCCTCAGGCGTAAAGGTCGACCACCTCGCGCCCCTCACCCACCGCGCCGAGCAGCAACGTACGGTGGCAGTGGCAGGGGTCGCGCTCGAAGCACAGCAGAGCGCTCGGGCGCTCGTCCGCCAGCTCGAGCATCTGCGCCGCCGCCACCTGCGCCTCGGGCAGCGCGAGCTGCGCCGCGTAGACCGCGGTGAGTGTCGCCACGTCGCCCTTCTTGGCGGCGTCCCGCCCCGGCTTGGGCGTGCCGAGCGGCTTCAGATGAACGTAGTCGATGCCGACCTCCTTCAACGCCGCGGCGAGCGACGACTTGGAGAAACCCGGCCGCCGCGACAGCGGCAGCGCGCGCACGTCGATCACGCGCTCGACCCCCGCCGCGGTGAGCGCCGCCAGGAAGGCGTCGACCGTCGTTCCCTCATAGCCGATGGTGTAGATCGTCATCGCGCCACGCTGGCCGCGCGCACCTGACAAGGCAAGCGCGAGCCGCTATCGCGCCCCCGATGGAACATGACATTCACGTGATCGGCGGGGGACTTGCCGGGTCGGAGGCGGCGTGGCAGCTGGCCGAGGCCGGGTGGCGCGTCCGCCTCTCCGAGATGCGCGGCGGCGGCGACACCACCCCGGCACACCACGGCGACCAGCTCGCCGAGCTGGTCTGCTCGAACAGCTTCCGCTCCGACGATGCCGAGAACAACGCGGTCGGGCTGCTCCACCAGGAGATGCGCGCGCTCGGCTCGCTGATCCTGCGCGAGGGCGACCGCCACCGCGTCCCCGCGGGGTCGGCGCTGGCGATGGACCGCGACGGCTTCTCCGCCGGCGTCACCGCCGCGCTGGCGGCGCATCCCAGGGTGACGATCGTGCGCGAGCGGGTCGACGCGCTGCCCGAGACGCCCGCGATCGTCGCGACCGGCCCGCTCACCGCGCCGGCGCTCTCCGAGCGGATCGCGGGCGAGACCGGGCGCGACGCGCTCGCCTTCTTCGACGCGATCGCGCCGATCGTCCACCGCGACTCGATCGACCTCGACACCGCCTGGTTCCAGAGCCGCTGGAACAAGGGTGATGGCACCGATTACATCAACTGCCCGCTCGACAAGGACCAGTATCACGCGTTCGTCGAAGGCCTCCTGGCCGGCGAGAAGACCGAGTATCGCGAGTGGGAGAACGTGCCCTATTTCGAGGGCTGCATGCCGATCGAGGTGATGGCCGAGCGCGGGCCCGAGACGCTGCGCTTCGGGCCGATGAAGGGCGTCGGGCTCGACGAGCCGCGCACCGGTCGCTGGCCCTATGCGGCGGTGCAGCTGCGCCAGGACAATGCGCATGGGACGCTGTGGAACATCGTCGGCTTCCAGACCAAGCTGAAGCACGCCGAGCAGGTCCGGCTGTTCCGCACCATCCCGGGGCTGGAGAACGCCGAGTTCGCGCGACTGGGCGGGCTGCACCGCAACACCTTCATCCGCTCGCCCGAGCTGCTCGACCCGGTGCTGCGGCTGCGCTCGCGCCCCCACCTTCGCTTCGCGGGCCAGATCACCGGCTGCGAGGGCTATGTCGAGAGCGCCGCGATCGGGCTGCTCGCGGGGCGCTTCGCCGCCGCCGAGCTGCGCGGCGAGACGCCGGCCCCCCCGCCGGTCGAGACCGCGCTGGGCGCGCTGCTCGGCCATATCACGGGCGGCGCGGAGGCGGAGAGCTACCAGCCGATGAACGTCAACTTCGGCCTGTTCCCGCCCATCCCCGGTCGCACCAGGAAGGCGGAGCGCAAGAAGCTCTACACCGACCGCGCGCGCGCCGCGCTGGCGGCGTGGATGGCGGCCTGAGCCACCCCGGGGCGCTCGCCCGGCTGATCCCCGCGGGGTCGCGACGGGCCGTGATCCGACGCGGCCCCGGCGCCTACTCGTCGGCGTGCGACTGGTCGGAGCAGGGAGTCGTGCGGCGGGGCTTGTGCTTGGGCGCGGTCGCGGCGAACTCCTCGGCGTCGAGCGCGCCCGAACCGTCGCGATCGGCCGCTCCGAACCGGTCGACCGTGCGCGCCGCCCACTCATCGAAGCTGAGCTTGCCGTCACCGTCGCGATCCAGCTTGGCGAAGGCCTTGCGGCGCGGCTCGAGGAATTCCTCGCGGGTGACCTTGCCGTCGCGGTCGCGGTCGAACCGCTCGAAGCGCCGGCGCGCGCGCGTGGCGTCGCTCGCCTCGGGCAGGTCGGGCGCGGGCGTCGCCGGCGCCGCGGTGTCGCTCGGACGAGCCGGCGCCGCGCTGCTCGGCGCGCCCGTACGTGCCTGCCCGCTGATCATCAGCCAGCCGCCCGCCAGCAGCAGCAGCGCGGCCACGCCGCCCGCCAGATATCGCCACATGCGTCTTCTCCCCACCACTCGCGCCGAGGCTATCGGGCACCGCCGACCGGGCGCAAGCGCGCGCCGCTAGCGCCCGGAAAGGCGGTGCCAAAGCAGCCGCACCGCGCGGGCCGGGTGGCCCGCCGGCCGAGTCGGCCGGGTGAGATCGAGTCGCGCCAGCCATGCCAGCGCCCCCAGCGCGCGCGCGGGCGTGGGCCAGCGCCGGTCGAGCGCGGCGGCCAATCGCGACAGTGCGGCGTCGCGCGCCGCCGACGCCAGCGCGGGGTCGCTGAGATGCCGCGTGAGGTCGGCGAGCGCCCAGCCTTCCCCGGCGCTGACGATCGTCTCGTCCGCCGGGATGCCCGACAGCGTCGCTGCCGCACCGAACAGTGACCCGCCTCTCGCGGTCGCGTGCGCGCCCAGCGCCGCGATGGTCAGCGGCGCCTCCAGCAACGCCTCCCAACCCTCCACCTGCCGCGCCAGCGCGGCACCTGCCACGCGGCCGACGACGGTCGCACTCAGCGCCGCGAGCACCGGCTCGGCCGGCGCCGGCGCGCGGTCGAGCGCGTCCAAGGCCTCATACCACCAGGTCAGCCGCATCTGCCCCACCAGCGGCTCGCGCGTGGTACGCAGGATCGCGCCCAGCCGCTCGTCCAGCGCGAGCAGCGCCGCCAGGCCATCGCGCGAACCGGCGGGCGCGTAGCTGAGCACCAGCGCGCGCTCGGTCGCCGCGCCTGGCGACGTTGGCGAATTATCAACCTCGATCACGCTAACGCCTGCTCCACCACGTTCGCGCCCGGCGCGGCCCGGAAGGTACCAGATGCGCAGCCGATCCCGCTTGTTCCCCTCACTCCGCTCCCGCCTCGCGTCGCTGCCGCGCGACCGGCGCGGCTCGACCATCGGGATCATGGCCGCGGGGCTCGTCGTCGGCATCGGCTCGCTCGGCAGCGCGATCGACGCCGGGCGCATGTACATCGTCAAGTCGCAGCTGCAAGCCGGCGTCGACGCCGCCGCGCTGGCGGGCGCGCGCGCCTTCGGCGTCACCGACACCAGCGCCAACAGCCGCACCAAGCAGGTCGACTCCTACTTCGACGGCAATTTCCCGCGCTCGCCCTCCTACATGGGGACCACCAACGTGACCGTCACGCCGACCTTCGCGGTGGTCAACGGCGTCAACGTCACCACCGTCAACGCCGCGGCGACGCTCGACATGTCGTTCATGCGGCTGTTCGGCTTCCGCGACGTGACGATGCGCGCGACCGCCAAGGCCGAGCTGCAGCCGCGCACGCTCGAGGTGATGGTGGTGCTCGACAACACCGGGTCGATGAAAGACTATCTGTCGAACGGCAAGACGCGCATCACCGCGCTGAAGGAGGCGGCGAACAGCTTCGTCGATATCCTCTTCCAGGGTGGCACGCAGCGCAAGGATCTGGCGCTCGGGTTCGTACCCTATGACATCACCGTGAACGTCGGCAACCTGCTGCTCGCGCGCCGCTCCAACGCGGTGGCGCAGGTGCCGGGCTTCAACACCAGCGTCGAGGCGAGCGCCTATGGCACGTGGCCAGCCAACCCTTATTACTGGAAGGGCTGCGTCATGAACGACGCGACGGTGCGGGACCTCAGCAGCGACCGTACCGTCTCGGAGCCAAACGCGTGGGATGTCACCCGCACGCTCCCCGGCGAGGGCGGCAACCCCGCGGTGATGCCCTATTTCGTGCCGCCGATCTACGTGCCCAAGCTTGCCGCCGGCAACGCCGACGCCGCGGCCAAGGCCAACAAGGCCGGCGACTATTATAATATCAACGGCGGCGAAGCTAGCAACAACCTGTACCGTCTGGACACGACATCGTTCGGCGACAGTGGCGGCGATTACCTGGCAAATAGTGCAGCGTACCGCTCGTGGCTGTATGATTATTATATCGGACTGAACGATGGCGCCGCCAACAACAGCGACGACGTGGTCCGTCTCAAGGATCCAAAAGGCGGCTATTACAATCCCTCGTCAGGCGATCGAACGTCGACCACATGGTACATCGATTGGAAGAACATCCCGAACTATTACTCCACCGCTCACTGGGCCGCGACGCCCGGTAGTGCGCGCGTCAATCCGAATGGCGGTATCAACAACGACGGCTCGAAGAACACGACTCCGGGTAGGAACCCTAACTGGCAATGCCCGGAAGAAGCCATGCTGCCGCTCTACAATCGACAGAAGAGCGATTACACTAACTATATCCGCGACTCGAACGCCGCGATCTATCCGGCCAATGGTACGATCCACCACACCGGCCTTCTCTGGGCCTACAGGCTCTTGGTGCGCGACGACGTCTTCACGCGGCCGCGTCCGAGCGGGATCACGAACGAACAGCCTCGTCGTGCGATCGTCTTCATGACCGACGGCTTGAACGAGATCGGCGAGAATCAGAACGGTTATCTCAGCCGCACCTTCACCTGGTACGGTCGTTGGTCCGACAAGACGATCACGAGCTCGGACGACGGCAACGTCGCCGAGACCCAGATGTTGCGACGGTTCGAGAAGACGTGCGCCAATATCCAGAGAGAGGCCAACCCGCCGCAGGTCTATATCATCGCGCTGGTGGCGAACAGCAACGCGATCGACACCGCCTTCAACAATTGCGCACCCGGCCGCGTGTACCGCACCAGCAACGCCACTCAGCTCAACGCCGCCTTTCAGAACGTCGCGGCCGAGCTCGTCGACCTGCACCTGACGCAATGACGCGCGCGCGCTCCCTCCTTAGCGACCGGCGCGGCGCCACGGTGATCGAGTTCGCGCTGATCCTGCCGGTGCTGCTCAGCGCGGTCTGCGGCACGATCGAGCTCGGCCACATGCTGGTCGCGCGCATGGTGCTCGACGGCGCGGTGGTGGAGGCGGCGCGGGTCGCGACCGCCAGCGTCGACAACAGCCAGTCCGCGCGCGACACGGTGATGCGCCAGAGCATCACCGCGGCGATGAGCAGCTTCCCGCTCGCCGCGGGCCAGCAGATGTCGATCGACACGCGCGTCTTCGCCGACTTCAGCACCGCCTACCCCGAGGTCTATGCCGACGCCAACAGCAACGGCAAATACGACCTCGGCGAGACCTTCACCGATCGCAACAGGAACGGCAAATGGGATCCCGCGACGCCGATCACGGGCACGATGGGCGGCGCGGGGGACGTGCTGAGCATCACCGTGCGCTACCCCAAGAAGGTGCTGTTCGGCTTCCTCGGCACGCAATGGGCGATGGGGTCACTGATCAACCTGTCCGCCACCACGGTGGTGCGCAACGAAGCCGTGAGCCGCACCTCGTGATCGCCGCCGCCCTCCTTCGCCGGCTCGCGCGCGAGCGCCGCGGCATCGCGATGCTCGAGTTCGCGCTGGTGATGCCGCTGTTCCTCGGCTTCGTCCTGACCGGGCTGGAGTTCGCCAACTGGGTCATGGCGAACAATCGCGCGCAGCGGCTCGCCTCGATGACCGCCGACCTGGTGGCGCAGAGCGGGGTCGGCTCGGTCGGCGCGAGCGAGAAGCAGATCTACGACCTGTTCAGCGCGATCGACATCACCGCCCAGCCGTTCGACCTGCGCAACCACGGTCGCGTGGTGATCAGCAGCGTCAAGGGGACGGACAACGACTCCGACGGCGTCATCGAGAAGCGCTTCCTGTGGCAGCGGTTCGACGGCAATTACGTCGCCGCCTCGCCGCTGCTCGGCTGCGCCCAGTCCAGCGCGCTGGCGACTCTGCCGGCGAGCCGCGTGCTGCCGCTCGACGAGATCCTGTTCCACGTCCAGGTGACGTACGACTATCAGCCGCTGATCAGCCGCCGCCCGTTCGGCTGGCTCGATCTCGGGACCGCGATCACGCGCACCGCGACCTATCGCGCGCGCAGCACGCAGTTCCAGGCACCCTCGCCGGTCGATCAATTCCCCGCCAAGAGCAAGTGCACGACGGTGGACGGATTGTAGGGGGGCTCGTCCTCGTCCCATCTCGGACCGGCCGGAGAGCCACTCCTGCCGTCGTCACTTCCGGCAGCGATCGCCCCCTCTCCCCGCCGTAGGGGAGAGGGGGCGGCGCCCTCACTTCCGGTAGGTCACCTTCTTCACCGCGGCGACGATCTTGTCCGCGGAGATCAGCGCCAGCTTCTCGAGGTTGGCGGCATAGGGCAGCGGCACGTCCTCGTTGGTGACGCGCAGCACCGGCGCGTCGAGGTCGTCGAAACCCTCCTCCATCACCACCGCGGCGATCTCCGAGGCGATCGAGCAGGTCGGCCAGCCCTCTTCCACCACCACCAGGCGATTGGTCTTGGCGAGGCTCTTCAGCACCGTCTTGGTGTCGAGCGGGCGCAACGTCCGCAGGTCGATCACCTCGGCCTCGACCCCCTCGCCCGCCAGCTTCTCGGCGGCCTCGAGCGCGAGCCCGACGCCGATCGAGTAGCTCACGATCGTCACGTCCTTGCCCTGGCGCATCACGCGCGCCTTGCCGATCGGCAGCACCCAGTCGTCCAGCTTGGGCACCTCGAACGAGCGGCCGTAGAGCAGCTCGTTCTCGAGGAACACCACCGGGTCCTGGCTGCGGATCGCCGCCTTGAGCAGCCCCTTGGCGTCGGCCGCGTCGTACGGCGCGATCACGATCAGGCCGGGGACGCTGGCGTACCACGGGCCGTAGTTCTGCGAGTGCTGCGCGCCGACCCGGCTGGCGGCGCCGTTGGGGCCGCGGAACACGATCGGGCAGCGCATCTGGCCGCCGGACATGTAGTTGGTCTTGGCGGCCGAGTTGATGATGTGGTCGATCGCCTGCATGGCGAAGTTGAACGTCATGAACTCGACGATCGGCTTCAGTCCGCCCATCGCCGCGCCGGTGCCGACGCCGGCGAAGCCGTATTCGGTGATCGGCGTGTCGATCACGCGCTTGTCGCCGAACTCGTCGAGCAGGCCCTGGGTCACCTTATAGGCGCCCTGATATTGCGCGACCTCCTCGCCCATCACGAACACGCGCGCGTCGGCGCGCATCTCCTCGGCCATCGCGTCGCGCAGCGCCTCGCGGACGGTCTGCTTCACCATCTCGGTGCCCTCGGGCACCGCGGGGTCGCTCACCTCCGACTCGTGCGCCGCCGCCTCGAACAATTGGCGCGCACCGGTGTCGACCTTCTCCTGCGCGGGGTGCGCCGAATCCTCGACCGTGTCGGGCTTCTTCTGCTCGTCGGCCCGGGCGTCGCCGCGCGGCGAATCGTCCTTGGTCGCGGCGGGCGCGGGGTCACCCGCCCCGGCCTCCTCGCCCTCGCCGGCGAGCTGCAGGATCACGGTGCCGACCTTCACGCCGTCGGTACCCTCGGCGACCAGGATCTTGGAGACGGTGCCCTCGTCGACCGCCTCGAACTCCATCGTCGCCTTGTCGGTCTCGATCTCGGCCATGATGTCGCCGGACTTCACGGAGTCGCCCTCCTTGACCAGCCACTTGGCGAGCGTGCCCTCCTCCATCGTCGGGGACAGCGCCGGCATCTTGATGTCGATCGCCATCTCAATACTTCTCCACCAGGACGTCGGTATACAGTTCGGCCGGCTCGGGCTCGGGGGTGCTCTCGGCGAAGTCGGCCGCCTCGTTCACCTGCTTGCGGATGCGCTGCTCGATCGCCTTGAAGTCCTCTTCCTTGGCACCGTGCGTCTCGGACAACGTGCGCTTCACCGCCTCGATCGGGTCGGACTTGTCGCGGACCGCCTGCACCTCGTCGCGCGAGCGGTATTTGGCGGGATCGGACATCGAGTGGCCGCGGTAGCGATAGGTCTTCATCTCGAGGATGATCGGCCCCTTGCCCGCGCGCACCCAGGCGAGCGCCTCCTCCGCCGCGCCGCGCGCCGCCAGCACGTCCATGCCGTCGATCTGCAGGCCCGGGATGCGGAAGCTCTCGCCGCGCTTGTAGAGCTGGTCCTCGGACGAGGCGCGGTTCACGCTGGTGCCCATGGCGTATTGGTTGTTCTCGATCACGAAGATGATCGGCAGCTTCCACAGCTCGGCCATGTTGAAGGCCTCGTACACCTGGCCCTGGTTGGCTGCGCCGTCGCCGAAATAGGCGAGGCAGACCCCGCCGTCCTCGCTGTACTTGTGCTTGAACGCGAGACCGGCGCCGAGCGACACCTGCGCGCCGACGATGCCGTGGCCGCCGTAGAACTTATGCTCGACGCTGAACATGTGCATCGAGCCGCCCTTGCCCTTGGAGATGCCGGCCTGACGCCCGGTCAGCTCCGCCATCACGTCCTTGGGCGGGATCCCGCACAGCAGCATATGGCCGTGGTCGCGATAGCCGGTGATCACCGAATCGGCCTCGGTCAGCGCCGACTGGAGCCCGACCGCGACTGCTTCCTGGCCGATGTACAGGTGGCAGAAGCCACCGATCAGGCCCAGGCCGTAGAGCTGCCCGGCCTTCTCCTCGAAGCGGCGGATTAGCAGCATGTCCTCGTAGAATTTGAGCAGCTCTTCCTTGCTGGCGTCGTACGGACGCGGGTCCGACGGGCGCTCGCGATTCGTCTTGTGCGGGTCGGCGGGGGGCGTGTCGCCGGCCGGTGCCGGGCTGCGTGCTGGGGCTTTTGCCACGATGGACAGGACCTCATTCCTTGGGAAGATGCGCGCCTATAGGCGCGGGTCGCGTCGGACTGCAAACCCCACCGGCTTGCAAGGGTTTCGACGCGGGTCTAGGCCGCTGCTCCGATGCACGCCCCGATCGACCCGCCGGCCGCGCCGCGCCACCCGTTACGCATCGCCGATTTCCGCGCCTATTGGCTCGCGCGCTTCTCGGGGACGATCGCGATCAGCGCGCAGGCGATCATCATCGGCTGGCAGGTCTACAGCCTCGCGCGCCAGACGATGGACATCCGCGACGCCGCCTTCCTGCTCGGCATGATCGGGCTGGTCCAGTTCATCCCCTTGTTCCTGCTGACGCCGGTCGTGGGGCTGGTGGCGGACACGGTCGACCGGCGCTGGATCGTGCGCGGCACCACCGCGCTGCTGGTGCTCAACGCCGTGACGCTCGGCCTGCTGACCTGGTCCGGCCAGCTCGGGCTTCCCTATCTTTTCATTTCCGCGGTGCTGATCGGTGTCGCGCGTGCCTTCTCGGGACCCGCTTATTCCGCGCTGGCGCCGAACCTCGTCCCCAAGGAGAGCCTGCCGACCGCGATCGCGATCTCCTCGATCGCCTGGCAGTTCGGCACGATCGCGGGGCCGAGCGTCGGCGGGCTGCTCTACGCGTTCCATCCCGACGTGGCTTACGGGGTGATTGCGGGGCTGCTGCTGCTCGCGCTCGGGCTGATGTTCCTGATCGGCAAGGTCCCCCAGCCGCCCGCGCAGAAGGACCGCCAGCCGCTCCAGCGCATCCTCGACGGCTTCGCCTATGTCCGCCGCAACCGGCTGGTGCTGGCGGCGATCACGCTCGACCTGTTCGCGGTGCTGCTGGCGGGCGCGACCGCGCTGCTGCCGATCTTCGCGCGCGACATCCTCCACGTCGGCGCCTCCGGGCTGGGCGTGCTGGCGGCGGGGATGGGGATCGGCGCGGCGAGCACCGCGATCTGGTTCTCGTTCCGGCCGATGAAGCGCAACGTCGGCGTCAAGATGCTCGCCGCGGTGGTGGTGTTCGGGCTGGGCATCCTGACCTTCGGCGTCGCCACCCAGCTGACCGACGCGCTCGGGATCACCCATGTCGCGCTCGGCGCGGGGCTGCCGGTGCTCCAGACCGACTTCCTGCTCAGCCTCGTCGGGCTGATCGTCGCGGGCGGCGCCGATATGGTCTCGGTCTATGTCCGCAGCTCGCTGATCCAGCTGCACACGCCCGACGCGATGCGCGGGCGCGTCAGCGCGGTGTCGCAGCTCACCATCTCGGCGTCGAACGAGCTCGGCGAGGCGGAGAGCGGGCTGATGGCGTCGCTGCTCGGCCCGGTCGGCGCGGTGGTGTTCGGCGGGGTCGGCGCGATCGCGATCACGCTGATCTGGGCGCGGCTGTTCCCGGAACTGAAGCGGGCGCGTACCTTTGACCCGCCCGAGATGCTAGAGACCGAACCCCAGCACGGAGTAGCGCAGCCATGAAGGCCCAGACCATCCTGGAGACGATCGGCAACACGCCGCACATCCGAGTCCGCAAGCTGTTCCCCGGCTCGGAGGTGTGGATCAAGTCCGAGCGTTCCAACCCCGGCGGCTCGATCAAGGACCGCATCGCGCTGGCGATGATCGAGGCGGCCGAGGCGTCGGGCGCGCTCTCGCCCGGCGGCACGATCGTCGAGCCGACCAGCGGCAACACCGGGATCGGCCTCGCCATGGTGGCCGCGGTGAAGGGCTACAAGCTGATCCTCGTCATGCCCGAGAGCATGAGCCTCGAGCGCCGGCGGCTGATGCTCGCGTACGGCGCGCAGTTCGACCTCACGCCGCGCGAGAAGGGGATGAAGGGCGCGATCGAGCGCGCGCTCGAGCTGGTCGAGCAGACGCCCGGCGCCTGGATGCCGCAGCAGTTCGAGAACCCCGCCAACGTCGACGTCCACGTCCGCACCACCTCGCAGGAGATCCTGAACGACTTCCGCGACTCGCCCATCGACGTCATCATCACCGGCGTCGGCACCGGTGGCCACATCACCGGCGTGGCCGAGACGCTCAAGAAAGAATGGCCCAACCTGAAGGTCTTCGCGGTCGAGCCCCAGGCCTCGCCGGTGATCTCGGGCGGCCAGGCCGGCCCGCACCCGATCCAGGGCATCGGCGCGGGCTTCATCCCCGCCAACCTCCACACCCAGGCGCTGGACGGCGTGATCGAGGTCGACGCCGCGGTGGCCAAGGACATGGCGCGCCGCGCCGCGCGCGAGGAAGGCATGCTGGTCGGCATCTCCTCGGGCGCGACGCTCGCCGCGATCCTCCAGAAGCTGCCCGACCTGCCCGACGACGTGCGCGTGCTGGGCTTCAACTACGACACCGGCGAGCGCTATCTCTCGGTGCCGGACTTCCTGCCGGAGAACTGAGCTGGCGAGCGTCAGCGCGCGGACGGGCGCGCTCCTCGGCGGGATCGCGCTGCTCGCCGTGGCGGGGCCGGTGGTGGTGATCCAGCGCACGCCGGCGGTGCCGCGCGCGATCGCGGCCAAGGTGCGCGTGCCGCAGCGGGTCGCGCCGCCGACCGAGCTCCCCGAGGTCGAGCCGGTTGAGCTGCAGGATCTCACCGCCGAGGAGGCGCGCGCCTATAACGCGGGCATCCCGTTCGTGCGCGGCCCCAAGCCGGCGGCGCAGCCGTTCCGCTTCGCCGGCGACTCGGCGGCGCTGGCGCGCGCGACCGACTGCCTCGCCGCCGCGGCCTGGTATGAGGCGGGCGACGATGCCGCGGGGCAGCGCGCGGTGGCACAGGTGGTGCTCAACCGGCTGCGCCATCCCGCCTTCCCCAAGACGGTCTGCGGCGTCGTCTTCCAGGGATCCGAGCGCAGCACCGGCTGCCAGTTCACCTTCACCTGCGACGGCGCGCTGGCGCGGCACCCGAGCGGCCCGGCCTGGGATCGCGCGCGCAAGGTCGCCGAGGCGGCGCTGGCGGGCAAGGTCGAGAAGAAGGTCGGCTATGCGACACACTACCACACCGACTGGGTGGTGCCGTACTGGAGCTCCAGCCTCGACAAGATCGCCGAGGTCCACACCCACCTGTTCTTCCGCTGGACCGGCTGGTGGGGCACGCCCCCCGCGTTCCGCCGCACGGTGTCCAGCGCGGAGCCGGTGATCGCCGCGCTCGCCGCGGTGTCGCCCGCGCATCAGCTGAGCGGCGCGCTGGCGGAGGCGGACGCCGCGACCGCAGCGGCGGCGCCGCTGCTCGCGGGGGCGCCCGGGCCGGCGCCGGCGGCGACGCCGTTGGCGGGCGACGAGGACGCCTTCGCGATGGTGCTGGGGAGCGACTCGCCCGAGCGCTTCGTCGACGCCGCGCGCGCGGCATGCGGGGAGCGCGCGCGGTGCAAGTTCATGGGCTGGACCGACCGCGCGCAGCTGCCGGGGAGCGCCACCATGACGCCGCAGCAGATGGCGGCGATGTCGTTCAGCTATCTCCGCAACAAGGACGCGGGGATCGAGCGGATGCTGTGGAACTGCAAGGAGTTCCCGCGCACCGGCCCGGGCCTGTGCATGCGGAGACAGGCGATCCCGCAGCTCGCGCCGCCGTCGGGCGCGCTGCCGGGAGGACCGGAGCCGCTGGACGGGGTGCGGCGACGCGAGGGAACGGGGGTGAGAAACTCCCTGCCTTCGGGCGCATCAGGTGAACTGCGTCCCACGTTGCCGAGGTCGGACCGACCGGATGCCGGCACCGCCACGAACCCCGCTCCCGCGGCGAAGCCCCGGCCCCTCCACTGAAGGAGAGCGGTGCGAGACCGTAAGATCCTCCCCGCTCGCGGGGAGGGGGACCGCCCGGCGCAGCCGGGTGGTGGAGGGGGTTCGCCCCGAACACACCGGCCCGCGCGCGGAGAGCCCCCGCCGTCAGCGCTGACGCGCTGCCAGTGCGGGCGAGATGGTGTCCCCCGGACACCATCTTGGCTTGCTGAAGGCAAGCCAAAGCCCGCACTCCCCGCGAGCGGGGAGGATCTTCAGCACCCTCACGCCGCCGCGAACATCTCCGGCGGCAGCGCCATGATCGCCTCGGCGCCGCCCTCGATCTTGCGGCGCAGCGCGCCCGCCTCGGGCAGCACGCGCTCGGCATAGAAGCGCGCGGTGATCAGCTTGGCCTCCAGGAAGGCGGCGTCGCCCGCGCCCTCCCCCTTCAGCCGCGCCGCCGCGCCCGCCATGCGCAGCCACATCAGCCCGACCGCGACCACGCCGACGAGGTGCATGTACGGCACCGCCCCCGCGCCGACGTTGTTCGGGTCCTTCATCCCGTTCGCCAGGAACCACATCGTCGCCGCCTGGAGCTCGCCCGCGGCCTTCTCCAGCCGCGCGGTGAGGTCGGCGGTGGCGGGCTCGCCCTTCCCCGCCGCGATCTCGTCCATCACCAGCTTGCCGAACGCCTGTACCGCGCGGCCGCCGTTGAGTGCGAGCTTGCGCCCCACCAGGTCCATGGCCTGCACGCCGTTGGTGCCCTCGTAGATCATCGCGATCCGGGCATCGCGGACGTACTGCTCCATGCCCCATTCGGCGATATAGCCGTGCCCGCCATAGACCTGCTGCGCGTTGGTGGCGATCTCATAGCCGCGGTCGGTGCCGACGCCCTTGATCACCGGCGTGAGCAGCCCCAGCAGGTCGCCGGCGAGCTGGCGCTCCGCCTCGTCGGTGGCGTGATGCTCGAGATCGGCCTGGAGCGCGCCCCACAGGCAGAGCGCGCGAAGCCCCTCGGTCCAGGCCTTGCCCTCCATCAGCATGCGCCGCACGTCGGGGTGGACGAAGAGCGTGTCGGCCTTCTCGCCGGGCTCGGCCGGACCCCTGAGCGCGCGGCCCTGGCGGCGGTCCTTCGCATATTGCACCGCGTTCTGATACGCCGTCTCGGCCACGCCGAGCCCCTGGAGCCCGACGCCGAGCCGCGCCGCGTTCATCATGATGAACATCGCGGCGAGGCCCTTCATCTCCTCGCCGACGAGCCAGCCGGTCGCGCCGTCATAGTTCATCACGCAGGTCGAGTTGGCGTGGATGCCCATCTTGTGCTCGATCGAGCCGCAGCTCACCGCGTTGCGCTCGCCCAGCGAGCCGTCGTCGTTGACCAGCACCTTGGGCACCACGAACAGCGAGATGCCCTTGGAGCTGTCGGGGGCGCCCGGGGTCTTCGCCAGCACGAGGTGGATGATATTGTCGGTCAGGTCGTGCTCGCCCGCCGAGATGAAGATCTTCGTGCCCGTGATCTGGTAGCTGCCGTCCGCCTGCGGCTCGGCGCGGGTGCGGATCAGGCCGAGGTCGGTGCCGCATTGCGGCTCCGTGAGGTTCATCGTGCCGCCCCACTCGCCCGAGACCATCTTGGGCAGATACTTCTGCTGCTGCTCGGGGCTGCCCTTCACCAGCAGCGCGGCGATCGCGCCGTGCGCCAGGCCCGGGTACATCGCGAACGCCATGTTCGCCGAGATCATATATTCCTGGAAGGCGGTGGAGACGACGTGCGGCATGCCCTGGCCGCCGAACGCCTCGGGCGCGCTCAGCGTGCCCCAGCCCGACTCGACGAACTGCGTATAGGCCTCCTTGAACCCCTTGGGTGTCGTCACGCTGCCGTCGGGGTGACGGGTGCAGCCCTCCAGATCGCCCGATTGGTTGAGCGGGAACAGCACCTCGGCGACGAAGCGGCCGCCCTCCTCGAGCACCGCCTCGACCGTGTCGGGCGTGGCGGCGGCGAAGCCGGGGACGTTGGCGTAGCGATCAAGTCCGATCACCTGCTCGAGGACGAAGCGGGTGTCGCGGATCGGAGGAACATATTGCGGCATCGTCTCAGTCTTCCTTGGCTGCGCCACCCTCGACCACCGTCAGGAACTCGGCCAGTTCGGTGATCGCGGCGTCGATATCGTGCTTCTGTTGGTGGAGCGCGGCGATGCGCTCGCGGCAGCGCTCGATCGCCACCGCGCGCTGCTTCTGCCGGCCGTCACCGACGTCGTAGAGGTCGATCATCTCGCGGATGTCGGCGAGGCTGAAGCCCACGCGCTTGCCCCGCAGGATCCACGCCAGCCGGGCGCGGTCGCGGTGCGAGTAGATCCGCACCATCCCCCGCCGCTCCGGCGCGATCAGCCCCTCGTCCTCGTAGAAGCGCAGCGCGCGCGGCGTCACGCCGAACTCGGCCGACAGGTCGGTGATGGTGAAATGGTCGCGGTCCGCGCGCGGCGGCACGACGGCATAAGCGGCAGACGCGTCGAGAAGGTCGCTCATGACCAGCGAGGTAACTTCCCTTTACGTGAACGTCAACTGGCGTCTCCTGCTGCCGCGTGAGGAGAGGACAGCGCCGCGGACGGCACGTCCGGGGCGCTTGGCAGACGAGGTGGATCTACCCGTCGCCGCACAGCAGCCGTCCATCGGCGCCGCGCGTGCGGCTCGCCTCGGCGACCGAGTCGCTCAATCGCTCGAGACGAAGCCCCGCGAGCGAGGCGCGGCCGGTGCAGCGCGAGTCGCAGGCGGCCGGCAGCGTCGCAGGGACGATCAGCGCGTCATGGTCGTAGCGCAGTGCGACGGTGCAGCCCCCGCCCCAGTCGACCTCGAGGGTCGAGCCGGGGCGCGCCGACCCGCGCGCGACGCAGCGCTGGCCCGCGCCATAGTCGACGCTCGTGCCCGTGCGGAGAACGCTGTCCCCCGGGACGAGGCAGAGCCGCGCGGTCTCCGCGGCGAACACGCCGACCGGCCGCTCGCGCGCCGGCGCCGCGATCAGCCCCGCCGCGCCCGCCGAGCGCTCCAGCGCGGCGCCGGCGGCTGGGCCGGCCGGCGGGGTCGGTGTCGCACGATCGCAGCCGGCGAGCAGCAGCGCCGCGAGCGCGAGCGCACGCCCCGTCACGCCACCGGGCTCAGCGCGCCCTCCCCCGGCCCCACGCCGGGTGCGACCCGACGGTAGAAGCAGCTGCGCGCGCCGGTGTGGCAGGCGGGGCCCGCGGGGTCGACGATCAGCCACAGCGAGTCCTGGTCGCAGTCGACGCGGAGCTCGGCGACGCGCAGCACGTTGCCCGAGGTCTCCCCCTTCTTCCACAACCGCCCGCGGCTGCGCGAGAAGAAGGTCGCCTCGCCTGTCGCGCGCGTGGCGGCGATCGCCGCCGCGTCCATATGCGCCACCATCAGCAGCTCGCCGGTGGTACGGTCGGTCACCACCGCGGTGACCAGCCCGGCCGAGTCGAACTTGGGGAGGAAGTCGGTGCCGGTCTCGCGCGTGTCGGTCATGTCGCCGAGGTAGAGCGTGTCGCGGCCGGTTTGAAGCCGCGATATGGGTCGTGGACGCGGCCTGTCGCTGACCGCGCGCCGGCCAGGGCCGGAGCACAGCTGGCAAGCTCCCGCGGACCAGGCGGCGGGCTCGTGCCGCGAGGCGCCGGGTCGAGCCGGGCGCGCGAGCCACTCACGCCGTCGCGACCGGGCCCCGGCGCGCACGGTGGACAGGGCCGCCGATCACGCCGGTTGAAGCTGGGCCAGGAACCAGCCTCCGTGCTGGAACGTACCCTCGCGATGACCGACCTGCTGTGGCTGCGCCAGGACCTCCGCCTCCATGACCAGCCCGCGCTGGTGGCCGCCGCGCATAGCGGCGCGGTGATCCCGGTCTACGTGCTCGACGACGAGTCGCCCGGCGCGTGGAAGATCGGCGAGGCGCAGCGCTGGTGGCTTCATCACAGCCTCGCCGCGCTGGGTAAGGCGCTCGAGAAGAAGCACAGCCGCCTGATCCTGCGCCGCGGCCGGGCGGCCGAGGTGCTTACCGCGCTGCTCGAGGAGACCGGCGCCGAGCGGGTCCATGCCATCCGCCACTATGAACCCTGGTGGCGCGACGCCGAGACGGCGCTGGGCGACCGGCTCTGCCACTATGACGGCAACCATCTGGCACGGATCGAGGACGTCACCACCGGCGGCGGCGCGCCCTACCGCATCTACTCGTCCTTCTGGAAAGGGCTGCAGCCGCACCTGCCCCCCCAGCAGCCGCTCGCCGTGCCGCGCACCATTCCCGCACCCGACCGTTGGCCCGGGAGCGACTCGCTCGCCGACTGGAAGCTGTTGCCCAGCGCGCCCGACTGGTCGGGCGGGTTCGACTGGACGCCGGGCGAGACCGAGGCACTCGCCAAGGTCAAGCACCTCGCGCTCGACGGCTATGACGAGCGCCGCAACCTGCCGAGCGAGGAGGGCACGTCGCGGCTCTCGCCGCACCTCCACTTCGGCGAGGTGTCGCCGCGCACCGTCTGGCACGCCACCGGGGCGGGCGACGTCACCTTCCGCAAGGAACTGGCGTGGCGCGACTTCACCGACGGCGTCGTGCTCGCCCTGCCCGACTATGCCGACGCCAACGGTCGCGACCGCTACGACAGGCTACCGTGGCGCAGCGGCACGGCGGCGCAGAGCGACCTGCGCGCGTGGCAGCGCGGGCGCACCGGCTATCCCATCGTCGACGCCGGAATGCGTCAGCTGTGGCAGACCGGCTGGATGCACAATCGCGTACGGATGATCACCGCCTCTTTCCTGACCAAACACCTGCTGATCGACTGGCGCGAGGGCGAGCGCTGGTTCTGGGACTGCCTGGTCGACGCCGATTACGGCAACAACTCGGTCAACTGGCAGTGGGTCGCGGGCACCGGGGTGGACGCCAACATGTTCGGCCGGATCATGGCGCCGATCGGCCAGTCCGAGAAGTTCGGCGCGGGCGACTATATCCGCCGCTGGGTGCCCGAGCTGGAGCATCTGCCCGACGCCGCGATCCACGATCCCGAGGCGGCGGGCTGTCGGCCCGCCGCTTATCCCGCCATGCTGATCGGGCATCGCGAGGCACGCGAACGCGCGCTGGCGGCCGGGAAAAAGGTGCGATAGGCGCCGCGGCATGGACGCCGCGACCTCCCATCCTCCCCCGGCCGATCTCGGCAGCCGGATCGTGGCCCCGTTGTTCCACCGGATCCTCGACCGGGTCGACCGCGGCCTGATGTCGGGCGCGATCGAGGCCGAGCTGCCCGACGGCACGCGCCGGCTGCTCGGCGGGCATGACTCGGGGCCGTTCGCGGCGGTGCGCGTGGTGCGCTGGCGCGCGCTGTGGCGGCTGGTCAGCGCGGGCTCGATCGGCTGGTACGAGGGTTGGGCGGCGGGCGACTGGACCAGCCCCGATCCCGTGCCCGTGTTCGACCTGTTCGTGCGCAACCGCGCCGCGCTGGGCGACGTCGCGCGCGCCAAGCGCGGGGCGAGATGGGCCGCGCGGCTGTTCCACCGGCTGCGTCGCAACGACCGCGGCGGCGCGCGCCGCAACGTCGCGGCGCACTACGACCTCGGCAACGATTTCTACCGCGAGTGGCTCGACGAGACGCTGACCTATTCGAGCGCGCGCTACGCCGCGCCGGGTGAGCCGCTCGCCGACGCGCAGCGGCGCAAGCTGGGCGCGATCCTGGCGCGCACCGGCGCCACCGCGGGGCAGCGCGTGCTCGAGATCGGCTGCGGCTGGGGGTCGTTCGCGGCGACCGCGGCGGCCGCGGGGGTCGGCGTCCACGCGCTGACGCTCTCGACCGAGCAGCGCGACCATGTCGCCGCACGCGGCCTGCCGAACGTGAGCGTGGCGCTGTGCGACTATCGCGACGTCACCGGGACGTTTGACGGCGTCGCGTCGATCGAGATGGTGGAGGCGGTGGGGCCGGATTATTGGCCGGCCTATTGCGCGACGCTGGCGCGCGTGCTGCGGCCGGGCGGCCGCGCCGCGATCCAGCTGATCGCGATCGCCGACGACGTGTGGGACGCCTATGCCGGCGGCGTGGATTTCATCCAGCGCTACATCTTCCCGGGCGGGTCGCTGGTGTCGGCGAGCCGCTTCCGCGCGATCGCCGCGGCGCACGGACTGGCGTGGCAGGACGAGGAGCGCTTCGGCCCGGATTACGCCGAGACGCTGCTGGAGTGGCGCCGCCGCTTCGACCGCGCCGCCGCCGAGGGCAGGCTGCCGGCGCGGTTCGACGCGCGCTTCCAGCGGCTGTGGCGCTATTACCTGATGTACTGCGAGGGCGGCTTCCGCGGCGGCGGTATCGACGTGCTGCAGGTGACGCTGGTCAAAGGGTAACGGGTCGGCGAGGTCGAGTCATCCGCTCGACCGTCAGCCCACCCGCTCGCGATGGTTCGCCCCGAACCCGTCGATCGCCAGCGCCGCGATCCGCGCCGCGACCGCCTCTGGCGGCTTGACCGAGGCGGGGTCCTCGCCCGGATAGGCGCGCGCGCGCATCTTGGTCCGCGTCGCGCCGGGGTCGAGCACCGCCACGCGCACCTTGCTCACCTCGGCCATCTCGTCGCCATAGGCTTCCAGCAGCGTCTCGAACGCCGCCTTGGACGCGCCATACGCGCCCCAATAGGCCCGCGGCGTGCGCCCGACCGAGGACGTGACCCCGATCACCCGCGCCCCGGCCGAGCGCCGCAGCATCGGGTCGAAGGCCTGGATCATCGCCACCTGCGCGGAGACGTTGAGCGTCAGCACCTGCGCCAGTTCCTTGGCGTCGATCGCGGGCACCGCGGCGAGCGAGCCCAGCATCGCGGCGTTGAGCACCAACACGTCGAGCGCCTGCCAGCGCTCGCCGATCGCGGTGGCGAGACGCGCGATCGAGTCGCTCTGCGCCAGGTCGAGCGGCGCGATCGTCGCCGAGCCGCCCACGTCGAAGATCGCCTGCTCCACCTCCTCCAGCCCGGCGGCGGTGCGCGCGGTGAGCACGACGTGCGCCCCCTCGGCGGCGAGCGCGATCGCGGTGGCGGCGCCGATGCCACGGCTCGCGCCGGTGACCAGCGCGAGCCTGTCCGTCAGTGGCTTGCTCAAGCTCAGTTCACCCGTTCGGCCAGCATCGCGAACTGATCGACCGCGCTGCTCTCGTCATGGTCGGTCAGCGTGGTGGGATAGTCGCCGGTGAAACAGGCGTCGCAATATTTCGGCCGGATGTCGGCGCGGTGGCTCTCGCCCAGCGCCTTGTAGAGGCCGTCGATCGAGACGAAGGCCAGGCTGTCGGCGTGGATGAAGTCGGTCATCCCGCCGAGGTCGTGCTTGGCGGCGAGCAATTTGGCGCGCTCGGGCGTGTCGACGCCGTAGAAGCAGCTATGGCTGGTCGGCGGCGAGGCGATCCGCATGTGTACCTCGGCCGCGCCCGCCTCGCGCATCATCTGCACGATCTTGAGGCTGGTGGTGCCGCGCACGATCGAATCGTCGATCAGCACCACCTTCTTGCCCTTGATCAGCGCGCGATTGGCGTTGTGCTTCAGCTTGACGCCGAGATGGCGGACCTTGTCGCCCGGCTGGATGAAGGTGCGGCCGACATAGTGCGAGCGGATGATGCCGAGCTCGAACGGGATGCCCGACTGCTGCGCGTAGCCGATCGCGGCGGGCACGCCCGAGTCGGGCACCGGGATGACGAGGTCGGCGTCGACCGGCGCCTCGATCGCGAGCTGCGCGCCGATCTCCTTGCGCACCGAGTAGATCGACTGGTCGTCGACGATCGAGTCGGGGCGCGAGAAATACACCCACTCGAAGATACACGGCCGCGCCGCCATGCTGGCGAACGGGCGGATCGAGCGGACCTGGCCGTTCTGGACGATCACCAGCTCGCCCGGCTCGACCGAGCGCTCGAACTCGGCGCCGACGACGTCGAGCGCGACCGTCTCGGAGGCGAAGATCACCGCGTCGCCCAGCCGACCCATCACCAGCGGGCGGATCCCGAGCGGGTCGCGGCACGCGATCATGCCCTCGGGCGTCATCACGATCAGCGAGTAGGCGCCCTCGATCTGCTTCAGCGCGTCGATGAACTTGTCGAGCAGCGTGCGATACTGGCTGGTCGCGACGAGGTGGATGATCGTCTCGGTGTCCGAGGTCGACTGGAAGATCGAGCCGCGCCGCACCAGCTCGCGCCGCAGCCGCATCGCGTTGGAGATGTTGCCGTTGTGCGCGATCGCGAAGCCGCCCGACTGGAGCTCGGCGTAGAGCGGCTGGACGTTGCGCAGCGCGGTCTCGCCCGTCGTGGAGTAGCGCACATGGCCGCACGCGACCTCGCCCGCGAGCGCGCGGATGATGTCGTCGCGATCGAAATTGCCCGCGACATGACCCATCGCGCGGTGCGTGTGGAAGTCGTGGCCGTCGAAGCTGGTGATGCCGGCGGCCTCCTGCCCGCGGTGCTGCAGCGCGTGCAGCCCCAGCGCCACCAGCGCGGCGGCGCCCTCGGAGCCGGAGGCGCCGAAGATGCCGCACTCCTCGTGCAGATGATCGTCGTCGAACGGGTTCGTGGTCAGCATGTGCGGAGGCTCGCCTGGTGCGGGGCCGCATATAGCGACTGTCGCGGGAATGTCATCCGGCTGCGGGAGCATGGCGCGGAACCAGGAAGGACGTCGGGCGTGCGGCGGCACCGCCCCGACCGCCGTCGCGTCCGGATCGCTGAGGGGAGGATACCGGACCAAGTCCGGGGCGTCGGAGAGTAGAGGGCCGTCTAGATAATTCCTGCCGGCGCTCGCGGAGGAACGTGACCGGCGCCCTCATACGCCGCCGCCAGCCGCTCGATCACCGCGACGTGGCGCGTCGCGATCGCCATCACGTCGTCGCCGTAGCCGCCGCCCACCGTGCTCGCCAGCGGCACGCCGCGCGCGAGCGCCAGCCCCGCCACCAGCCGGTCGCGCCGCGCCAGCCCCGCGTCGCTGAGCGCGAGTCGCCCGAGCCGGTCGCCCGCATAAGGGTCGACCCCGCCCTGATAGAGGATCAGGTCGGGCCGCACCTCGTCGAGCAGCGGCACCAAAGTCTCCTCCAGCCGCGCCAGATAGTCGTCGTCGCCGACCGCGTCGGGCAGCGCCACGTCGAGCGTCGAGCGCGCCTTGCGGACGGGGAAGTTCTTCTCGGCGTGGATCGAGTAGGTCGCGATCTGCGGGTGGCCCGCGGTCAGCGCGGCGGTGCCGTCACCCTGGTGGACGTCGACGTCGACGACCAGGATCCGCTCCGCCGCGCCCTCGGCCGCCAGCCGCACCGCCGCCACGGCGAGATCGTTGAACACGCAATAGCCTGCGCCCGTGGTAGCGAGCGCGTGGTGGCTACCGCCGGCGGTGTTGGCGGCGAACCCGTGCGCCAGCGCGAGCCGCGCCGCCAGATAGGTGCCGCCGGGCACCAGCGCGGCGCGGCGCGCCACCAGCTCGGTGACGGGGAAGCCGATCCGCCGCTCCTTCTCGCGCGGCACCGCGGCGGCCAGCACCTCGGCGACATAGCCGGGGTCGTGCGTCGTCTCGAGCCAGTCGCGCGGCATCGCCTCGGGCTCGTGCCACGCCACCGCCTCGCCCCGCTCGAGCAACAGGTCGCGGATCGCGCCGTTCTTACCCCAGCGGTACGTGCTGCGCGCGGGCGCCTCGGTGACATAGGCGGGATGGTGGACGACCCGGATCATCCGCCTAAGATAAGGCCAGGATCGCGGCGCGCCATCGCGCCCCGGCAGAGGAACGCGCATGACCGCCACCGTCGCCGGGACCGACCGGACCAGTCCCTTCGTGCGGCCCGACGTCGCGGCGTTCCTTCGCTATCTCAACAGCATCCCTGGCCCGAAGATGCACGAGTTGCCGCCCGCCGAGGCGCGCGCGGCGATGGTGGCGATGAAGGACGTCGCAGACCTGCCGCGCGGCGAGCTGGCGGTGGTGCGCGACCTCACCCTGCCCGGCCCGGGCGGCGCGCTGCGCGCGCGCCTGTTCGACGCGCGCGCGACCCGCGCGCCGGGCCCGGCGGTGGTGTTCTTCCACGGCGGTGGCTGGGTGATCGGCGACCTCGACACCCATGCCAGCTTCACCGCCGAGATGGCGCGCCAGCTCGACCTGCCGGTGATCTCGGTCGATTACCGCCTCGCTCCCGAGGCGCGCTGGCCCGCCGCGCCCGACGACTGCGAGGCGGCGGCGCGCTGGGTGGCGTCGGCGCCGGAGGCGCTCGGTCGCGGCGTCACCTCCCTGGTGCTGTCGGGCGACAGCGCGGGCGGCAATCTGACGATCATCGTCGCCGCCGCGCTGCGCGACCGGCCCGCCGCGGTGCCGGTGATCGTGCAGGCGCCGCTCTATCCCGCCACCGACGCGAGCCGCCCCTATGCCTCCTTCGACGCCTTCGCCGACGGCTATCTGCTCACGCGCGAGGGGATGATCTGGTTCAACGACCATTATGCCGGCGACCCGCGCCACCCGCGCTTCTCGCCGCTGCTCGGTGACGTGGCGGGGCTGCCGCGCGCGGTGATCGTCACCGCGGGGCTGGACCCGATCCGCGACCAGGGCCGCGCCTATGCCGCCGCGCTGGCGCAGGCGGGCGTGGCGGTGAGCTTCCGCGAGGCGCAGGGCAATATCCACGGCTTCATCACGCTGCGCAGGGCGATCCCCTCCTCGCAGGGCGACGTCGCCGGCTTCCTCACCGCGGTGCGCGCCGCGGTCAGCGAGGCGGAGGGCGAGCGCGTGCTGCGCCAGGCCGCGGGATGAGGTCGGGCGCCGGCGGCGCGCGTAAAAAGCCAGGCTAGGCACGGGACAAGCGAACAACGGTTGCGCGCCCCCCACCCCGCCGCCCATGTAGCGGGCATGGCAAGCCTCCTCGATCCCGACGCGCGCGGCCGCGTCATCCTCGTCGGCGCCGGACCGGGCGATCCCGGGCTGCTCACCGTCCGCGCGGTGGAGGCGCTGCGCGCGGCGGACGTGGTCGTCCATGACGGGCTGATCGACGACCGCGTGCTCGCGCTCGCCCCCGCGGCCGCGCAGCGCATCTCGGTGGCGAAGCGCCGCGCGCGCCACACGCTGCCGCAGGAGGCGATCAACGCGCTGATCGTCGCGCACGTCCGCGCCGGCAGCGTGGTGGTGCGGCTCAAGGGCGGCGACCCGTTCATCTTCGGGCGCGGCGGCGAGGAGGTCGAGGCGGTGCGCGCCGCGGGCCTCGCGGTGGAGGTGATCCCCGGCGTCTCGGCCGCGCTCGGCTGCGCCGCCGAGGCGATGCTGCCGCTCACGCACCGCGACCACAGCTCGGCGGTGACCTTCGTCGCCGGCCAGTGCAAGGGGCTGACCGATCAGGACTGGTCGGGGCTCGCCGGGCAGGGTCGCACGCTGGTGATCTACATGGGCGTCGCCACCGCCGAGGCGATCGCGGACAAGCTGATGGCCGACGGCGTCGCGCCCGACATGCCCGTCGCGGTGCTCGAGAAAGGCACGCTGCCGGGGCGCCGCGCGCTGCGCACGCTGCTGGCCGATCTCGGCGCGATGGTGGCGCGGGAGCGCGTCGCCAGCCCGGCGATCATCGTCGTCGGCGAGGTGGTCGAGCTGTCCGACGCCGAGGATCGGCTCGCCGGCTACGCGCGGGTCGCCGAGAGCGTCGGGAGCCTGCCGGCATGAGGCTGGTGACGGGCAACGACCTGCCGACCGGCGACGTGGTCTGGTGGACGGGCGGCGGCTGGTCGCGCCACATCGAGGATTCGGTCGACGCGGGCGAGCGCGCCGAGGCGATCGCGCGCGAGGAAGAGGCGGCGCGGCGGGTCAACGTGCCCTACGTCATCGAGGCGACCGCGACACCCGGGGGCCCCCGCCCCGCGCACATCAAGGACCGTATCCGCGCGCTCGGCCCGACCGTGCGCGCCGACCTGACGCTCAAGCCGGCCGACCCGAACGCGGGCAGCTGGGTGATATGAGAAACGATCCTCCCCGGCACGGGGAGGGGGACCACTCGCCGCAGGCGAGTGGTGGAGGGGGCTCGCCGCGAACGGTTCGCTGGCGGGAGCCCCCCTCCACCACCGCCCTGCGGGCGACGGTCCCCCTCCCCGTGCCGGGGAGGAGTTAGGATCAACGAATGTACCGTTACGACGAATATGATCAGGCGATCGTGGACGCACGGGTCGAGGAGTTCCGCGACCAGTGCCGGCGCCGGCTGGCGGGCGAGCTGAGCGAGGACCAGTTCAAGCCGCTGCGGCTGATGAACGGCCTCTATCTCCAGCTCCACGCCTATATGCTGCGCGTCGCGGTCCCCTATGGCACGCTCAACGCGCGCCAGACGCGGATGCTGGCGCATGTCGCGCGCAGATATGACCGCGGCTACGGCCACTTCACCACGCGCCAGAATATCCAGTACAATTGGATCAAGCTGGAGGACGCCGCCGACATCCTCGCCGAGCTGGCGACGGTGGAGATGCACGCGATCCAGACCAGCGGCAATTGCATCCGCAACATCAGCTCGGACCAGTTCGCCGGTGCCGCCGCGGACGAGGTCACCGACCCGCGCCCCTGGGCC
This sequence comes from Sphingomonas folli, assembly GCF_019429525.1. Lineage (GTDB taxonomy): Bacteria > Pseudomonadota > Alphaproteobacteria > Sphingomonadales > Sphingomonadaceae > Sphingomonas > Sphingomonas folii. The sequence continues at coordinate 460,380 of NZ_JAHXZL010000002.1, forward strand.
GAGCTGCTGCGCCAGTGGAGCACCTTCCACCCCGAGTTCACCTATCTGCCGCGCAAGTTCAAGATCGCGGTGATCGCCGCCGACGAGGACCGCGCGGCGATGCGGCTCCACGACATCGGCCTCCAGCTGGTCGAGCAGGACGGCGCGCTCGGCGCGCGGGTCTATGTCGGCGGCGGCATGGGGCGGACGCCGATGATCGCGCCGCTGATCCGCGACTTCGTCGGCGCCGACGAGCTGATGAGCTACCTCGAGGCGTGCCTGCGCGTGTACAATCGCTACGGCCGCCGCGACAACATCTACAAGGCGCGGATCAAGATCCTGATCCACGAGCTGGGCGCGGACGCGTATCGCCGCCAGGTCGAGGAGGAGTTCCTCGCGGTCAAGCAGCTCGGCATCGACCCGCCCGCCGCCGAGCTGGCGCGGATCAGCGCGATGTTCGCGCCCCCGCCCTTCGACATCGCCGCGCCCGACGCCGTGGACCGCGCCGACCCCGATTTCGCGTTGTGGCTCGACCAGAACGTGAAGGCGCACAAGCAGCCGGGCTATGCGATCGTCAACATCTCGCTCAAGCCGATCGGCGGCATCCCGGGCGACGCCTCCGCCGAGCAGATCGACGTGATGGCCGACTTGGCCGAGCGCTACAGCGCGGACGAGCTGCGCGTCACCCACGCGCAGAACATCGTCCTGCCGCACGTCCGCAAGGCCGACCTGTACGCCGTGTGGCAGACGCTCACCGCGGCGGGGCTGGCCGAGGCCAACCTCGACCTGATCAGCGACATCATCGCCTGCCCCGGGCTCGATTATTGCGCGCTCGCCAACGCGCGCTCGATCCCGCTGGCGCAGAAGATCGGCCAGCGTTTCGCCGACGCCGGGCGGCAGCGCGACCTGGGCGAGCTGAAGCTCAAGATCTCGGGCTGCATCAACGCCTGCGGCCACCATCACGCGGGCCATATCGGCATCCTCGGCGTCGATAAGAAAGGCACCGAGAATTACCAGCTGCTGCTCGGCGGCTCCGGCGCGGAGGACGTCAGCCTCGGCCGGATCACCGGCCCTGGCTTCGACGAGGACGGCGTGGTCGACGCGATCGAGCGGGTCACCGACACCTATCTCCAGGTGCGTGAGCGGGGCGAGCGCTTCGTCGACACCTATCGCCGCGTCGGCATGCAGCCGTTCAAGGAGGCGATCTATGGGTGAGGCGACCGGCCTGGGAGGTCGCGCATGAGCGACAACGTGCTGCGCTACCGCGACGACGAGGCGCACGACGAGCCCGCGGTCACGCTCGACTCGTTCGTCGCCGGCCAGACCAACGCCGGCGCGGTGCGGCTGGAGGCGGGCGACGACGCGCGCGCGCTGCTGCCGTATCTCGAGCGGCTCGCGCTGGTGGAGGTCTCGTTCCCGAGCTTCCGCGACGGGCGCGGCTATTCCAGCGCGCGGATCCTGCGCGAGGCGGGCTATGCCGGCGAGCTGCGCGCCGCGGGCGACGTGCTGGTCGACCAGATCCCGCACATGCGCCGCTGCGGCTTCGACAGTTTCGCGCCCGAGGCGGCGATCGACGCGGCGGTGCTGGAGCGCTCGCTCGCGCGCTACCCGACGCCGTACCAGCGCGCCGCCGACGCCAAGGTGCCGGTGTGGAAGCTGCGTCATGGGTGAGCCCGCGCGCCAGCTCGACACGATCGACGTCACCCCCGTCTTCTCGGCGGAGGAAGCGGCGGCGCTCGACGCGCGCTACGCCGGCGCCACCGCGCCCGAGCTGCTCGCCGAGCTGATCGCGGGGCCGCTCCAGGGGCGGATCGCGGCGGTATCGTCGTTCGGCGCCGAATCGGCGGTGCTGCTTCACATGGTGGCGGCGGTCGACCGCGACGTGCCGGTGATCTTCACCAACACGCAGAAGATGTTCGGTGAGACGCTGGCCTATCGCGACGAGCTCGCCGAGCGGCTCGGCTTCACCGACCTGCGCGTCTTCCGCCCCGATCCGCGGCTGCTGCGGCTCAAGGACGAGAAGGGGCTGCGCTGGTCCTACGATCCCGACGGCTGCTGCGAGCTGCGTAAGGTCGAGCCGCTGCGGCGCGCCCTGCTGCCGTTCGCGGCGTGGATCTCGGGGCGCAAGGGCTTCCAGGCGTCGACGCGGCGCGCCATCCCGCGGGTCGAGGTCGACGAGGGACGGCTCAAGATCAACCCGCTCGCCGACTGGTCGAAGGAGCGGCTCGACTCGTATTTCGCCGAGCACGACCTGCCGCGCCACCCGCTCGAGGCGCAGGGTTACCTCTCGATCGGCTGCGCCCCCTGCACCTCCAAGGTCCGCCCCGGCGAGGACCCGCGCGCCGGTCGCTGGCGCGGCTGGGACAAGGTGGAGTGCGGCATCCACGTCGCCGCCCAGCCGGGTGAGGAGCCCGTGTTCTAGGCCGGTGCGGCTCGCCGGCTGGTCGTGGGCCAGCGCACGGCCGTGACCGCCGCGCCAGGCGAAGAGTCGAGGGGGAGGCGCATACCGCCCGCCCCCGCTCTTGACACCCAGGGCGACGCCACGGATCAATCGGCCGGCCGATGGCGCGGCGCCCGGCCGCCCCTCGGGGAGTCGATCGTGCGCCGTACCGCCTTCCCCGCCCCGCCCCGCCTCGCCGGCGCCGCCATCCTCGCCACCGCCCTGCTGACCGGCTGCGGCAAGACGCGCGACAACCCCGCGCCACCCCGCGTCGAGGCGCAGGCCGGGCAGCTGCCGGCGGAGAGCTCGACCATCGTCGTGCCCGTCACCGCCGATCTCGCCGCGCTGGAACGCGGGCTCAACCAGGAGACCCCGCGCGTCCTGTGGACGATCGACCAGCATCGTGATCGCTGCGTCGCCGCCAAGCGGATCGACCTCGGCATCGGCAAAGTGAAGGTGCTGCCCGATCTCGGCTGTCGCCTGGTGGGGCGCGTGACGCGCGGCGCGATCCGGCTCTCGGGCAAGGGTGACCGGCTCGACATCGTCATGCCGGTCAACGCCGCGATCGCCGCGCGCGACGTCGGCGGCGTGCTCAGCAAGACCGCGACCGGCAGCGCGGTGGTGCGCGCCACCGGGCGACTGGGCATCGTGGGCGATTGGCAGCCCACCGCCAAGCTCGACATCGCCTATGACTGGCGCGAGGAACCCGGCGTCGACGTCGCGGGCCAGCGCGTCACCTTCACCTCGCGCGCCGACGCGAAGCTCCAGGGGATCGTCCGCAAGCTGGAACGCGACCTGCCGCGTCAGCTCGCCAAGCTGCACCTGCGCGACCAGCTCGACCAGCTCTGGCCGCAGGGTTTCACCGCGATCGAGCTGAGCAAGCGCAACCCGCCCGCCTGGCTGCGCGTGACCCCGCGCGCGCTCGGCTTCGGCGGCTATCGCGTCGCGGGGCGGACGCTGCGACTGACGCTCGCCGCCGAGGCGCTGACCGAGACCTTCGTCGGCCAGCGCCCGCCCGACCCGGCGGTGACGCCGCTGCCCGCGCCGACGCGGGTCAGCGATCGCGCCGGGCTGCGCTTCTCGGTGCCGGTGCTGGCCGACTATGGCACGCTCGAGCCGGTGGTGGAGCGCGCGCTGCGCAAGCTCGCCGCGCGCGGGATCAGCGTCGCGGGCGTGGGGCCGGTCGACGTCGCCTTCGGCAAGGTCACCGTCTACGCCACGCAGGGCGGGCGGCTTGCGGTGGGCGTGCGAGCCAAGGTGACGCCGCGCGCGGTCGGCAGCGCCTCCACCAGCGGCGAGGCGTGGCTCACCGCGGTGCCGTACAACGAGCCCGGCTCGCAGCTGGTGCGCGCGCGCGACGTGCGGCTGGTCGCGCGCACCGACTCGGCGGCGCTCGACCTGCTCATCCGTCTGCTCGGCGAGGCGCAGGTACAGAGCGCGGTGGCGCTCGCGCTCCAGCACGATTTCCACGGCGACTATGCCGAGGTGCTGGGCAAGGCACAGCGCGCGATCGGCGCGCGGCAGCAGGGCGACTTCTTCCTCTCGACCGACGTCACCTCGGTGGAGAACGGCCAGCTGCAGGTGACCGGCGCGGGGCTGTTCCTGCCGGTGCGCGCGCAGGGCACCGCCGAGATCGCCTATCGGCCGCGGTGAGACGAGCCCGCGTCGTCGCGCCGGGCGGCAGGCCCGGGACGATGACGCGCGGTGACGACGCGCGCGCGCGTCGAAGCGCGCCGCTCACCGCAGCAGATCGGAGACCTTGTCGAGGAAGCTCGCGATATGGTCGGGCTTGGACACGAAGGCGTCGGCGCCCGCGGCGAGACAGGCGTCCATGTCGTGCTGGCTCTGCAACACCGTGAGCGCCATCACCGGGATCGCGCGCGTGGCGGGGGCGCCCTTGAGCGTCTCGATCACGTCGAGGCCGCTGACGTTGGGCAGGCGGATGTCGACGATGATCGCGGCGGGCGCGATCGTCTCGGCCGCGTCCAGCGCGCCGCGCTCGTCGTCGACCACGCGCGGGTCATAGCCGCCGATCCTCAGCCAGGAGGAGTAGAGTTTGCGGTGGCTCGGATCGTCCTCGACCAGCATGATACGCTTCTTCATCCGTCTCCCTCGTTGGGCTGCCCGACGCGGCAGCCGACGGCGCGCGCGATTATACGATCGCCCTCGTCGGGCATGCGGCGCGGCGCGTCAATGCGCGATCAGCCGCTCCACCCCGCGCGCGAGCTCGCCGAGCCGGTAGAGGTCGGGCAGCACGTCGTGGAGCTTATCGTCGATGACGCAGAGCGCGCCGAGCGGGTAGCCGGCGCGGTCGACCAGCGGCAGGCCCGCGTAGAAGCGGATGAACGGCGCGGCGGTGACCAGCGGATTGTCGGCGAAGCGCTTGTCGTGGCGCGCGTCGGGAACGATCATCGGCTCGCCGGGGCGGTGGATCGCGTGCGCGCAGAAGGACACCGCCCGCGGCATCTCGTCGTCGACCTCGCCGACCTTGGCGAGGATGCACTGGCGACGGCGGTCGACGATCGAGATCGTCGCGATCGGCGTCTGCGCCACGCGCGCGGCCTCCTCCACCACGTCCTGCAGCGCGGCGTGCTGGTCGCGCGCGGGTTGCCACGCGCGCTCCACCGCGTGGAGGCGGCGCTCCTCATCGAACGGCACGAAGGCCACCATTCCATCCCCTGTAACTACTACTCGCGTAGTACATCGGATAGTTCGGCGCGCGTCGATCCCCGTCAAGCGCGAACCGATCCGATCCGGCGGTGACCCGCACCGCCGCCGCGGGATCAGTCGCGCTCGGCGTCGCGGCTGGCGCGCGCGGTCATGCCCGTGGCCGAGGCGTCGTCGAGCATCTGCTCGTCGGGTGCGGGCTTCTCCTCCGGCGGCAGCGCGGCGGTGGCGTTGGTGAGCTCGGTCGGCGACACGACCGGCGAGGGCTCGGGGGTGGGCGTCGGCTCGGGGAGCGGTGCCTCCGACGCCGAGGGGGTCGGCTCGGGCGCGGGCGCGGGCTCGCGCGAGCAGCCGGCGATCGCCAGCGCGGCGGTCGCGAGCAGCGGGAGCATCAGTCGCTTGGTCATCGTCATCGTCCTCATCGCGCCGCCACCTGCACCTGCACCGCCGAGCGCCGCTCGACGCTGGCGGCGAGCCGCGCGTCCCAGCTGTACGGATCCTCGCGGAAGCCTACCTGCCCGCTCGGGCTGGCGAAAGCCGTCCAGTAGAGCAGGTAGACGCTGACCGGGGTGGCCATCGCCGCGCGCACCGTCTTGCCCGCCGCCACGGTGGAGTCGATCGTCTCCGGCGGCCACTCGGGCGTGTCGCGCAGCATGAGCCGCGCCAGGTCGGCGGGCTTCTCCAGCCGGACGCAGCCGTGGCTGGACAGTCGGTCGAAGCGCGAGAAGCCCGAGCGCGCCGGCGTGTCGTGCAGGTAGACCGCGAACTCGTTGGGGAAGTCGAACTTGTAGCGGCCGAGCGCGCTCTTCTCCGACGATTGCTGGAGCCGCTTGCCGCCGTTGCCCGTGTCGATCACGCGGAAGCCGTTGCGCCTGAGATAGCCGGGGCTGGCCTTCTCCTTGGGCCACAGCTCCTTCGTCGCGATCGAGGTCGGCACGTTCCACGGCGGATTGAGGACGATGCTGTTGATCTTGGAGATCAGCATCGGCGTCTCATTGCCCGGCCGCCCGGTCACCGCGCGCATCGACATCACCGGCTCGTCGCCCTCGAACACGGTGAGCACCGCGGCGGCGATGTTGACCTGGACGCGCTTCTGATCGAGCTCGGGCGGAAGCCAGCGCCAGCGCTCGAGATTGGCCATGATCTGGCGCATGCGGCGCTCGACCGGCACGTTCAGCGCGGCGAGCGTCTGCGCGCCGACCTGCCCGGCCGGGTTCAGGCCGTAGCGCCGTTGCGCGCGCCGCACCGCCTCGAGCAGCGCGGCGTCGAACGTGTCGCCCGAGGTCGGCGCCTGCGCGTCCTCGAGCGCCAGCCGCTCGCGCAGCCGCACCACGTCGCCGCCGCGGCTGCCGAAGACGGGGGTGGCGGAGAGCGTGCCCCAGCCGCCCTTGTCGGCGATGGCGCGGTAGCGCGCGAGCCCCGCGACGAGCGTGTCATAGCCCTGGTACGGCGGCGGCAGCGAGCGAAGCCAGCCCGACAGACGGTCGCGCGACACCGCGTCGGCGAAGGCGGGCAGCGGGTCATAGGCGGGCGGGCGGACGCCCCAGTCCTTCTGGAAGTCCTCGGGCATCAGCCGGCCGGCGTGGACTGCGCGCGCGTGATCGAGCGCGGCGCGCACCATCGCCTCGGAGTCGAGCGTATCGAGGTCGGTGCGGCGAGTCAGCCGCAGTCCCTGCGCGAGCTCGTCGTCGGCGATCAGCGTGGCGAGCTGCTGGCGCTGCGCCGCGGTGAGCGTCGGCAGCGGCACGCTCGGTGCCACCGGCGGGACCGGGACGACCGGCACCGGCGCGGGCGGCACCGGCGAGGCGGGGACGGGGGTGGGCGCCTGAGCGGGTGCCTGAGCGACGGGCGGCGCGGCGGGCGCGGCCACCTGCGCCGCCGCGGGCGCGACCAGCGCGACGACGGCGGCGACCGTGCCGGCGCGCCAGAGCAGCCGGCGTGAAGGAGCGGGACGCGGGTTCATCGCGCTTCCTCTAGAGCGCCGCGCGGTCGGTGGGAACACCCCCTCGCGACGTGGCGTGGCGTGCGGCGCAGAGACCCATGACGGCCCTCCCGCCCCGGCCTCGGCCCCTGCCGGGGCACAGCGGTCGCGGCGCCCTCGCGCGAACCCTCCACCGAGACCGTCGCTCACCCGCCCTTGCGCGTCAGCAGCGCGGTGCGCAGGCACTGGCACACCAGCTCGCCGCGCTGGTTGTGGAGCCGGTGCTCGAACGTCACCAGCCCCGCCTCGGGTCGAGAGCGGCTGTCGCGCAGCGCGCTCACCTCGGTCGAGGCGCGCAGCGTGTCCCCGATGAACACCGGCGCGGGCATGACGAGCCTGTCATAGCCCAGATTGGCGACGAGCGTGCCCAGCGTCGTCTCCGCCACCGAGAGGCCCACCATCAGCGCGAAGGTGAAGGTGCCGTTGACCAGGATCTGCCCGAACTCGGACTCGCGCGCCGCCTCGGCGTCGAGGTGGAGCGGCTGCGGATTGTGCGTCATCGTCGAGAACAGCAGATTGTCGGTCTCGGTGACGGTGCGGCGGATCGGATGCTCGATCCGGTCCCCCACCGCCCATTCGTCATAGTGCCGGCCCGCCATCACGCCGTCTCCCGCTCGATCCGCGCCAGCAGCGCGCCGTCCGCCACCTGTGCCCCCGCCATGACGCCCAGCTCGGCGACGGTGCCGTCGAACGGCGCGGTGAGGCTGTGCTCCATCTTCATCGCCTCGAGCGTGACCAGCCGCTGCCCGGCGGTGACTCGCTCGCCCGCGGCGACCTCGACCGCGATGACCCGGCCGGGCATCGGTGCCAGGATCGCGCCATCGCCCGCGGCGCCGCCGCCAGCGCCGTCGGCGCGGAACGGCGTGAGCGCGTAGGTCTGCCCCGCCGCGGTGATCAGCGCGCGCTCGGCGGCGGGCGTGCCCGGCGTCGCGTCGACGAGGCCGACGCTCACGGGCGCGCCGTCGAGCAGGAAGGTCGCCTCACGCCGCGCCGACGCGTTGAGGCGAAAGCCGGGCACGAGCGCGGGTCCGGTGAGTTCGACCGCGGCGGCGGTCAGCGCCGCCTCCCCCGGCCGCTCGGGCGGCATCAGCGCGGCCCCGGCCCGCTCGATCAGCCCGGTGTCGACCGTGCCCGCGGCGAAGTCCGGATGGTCGAGCGCGCGGACGAGGAAGCCGGCGTTGGTGCGCACCGGCCATACCTCCGTCTCCGCCAGCGCCGCGCCGAGCCGCGCGCGCGCGGCATCGCGGGTCTCGGCGTGCGCGATCAGCTTGGCGATCATCGGGTCGTAATAGGGCGAGATCGCCGCGCCCTGCGCCACGCCGGTGTCGACGCGCACGCCGGCGCCCGGGCGGAAGGCGGTCAGCGTGCCGGTCGAGGGCAGGAAGCCGCGCGCGGGATCCTCCGCGTAGAGCCGCGCCTCGATCGCGTGGCCGTTGATCGCGAGCTGTTCCTGGCGCAGCGGCAGCGGCTCGCCGCTCGCGACGCGGAGCTGCCACTCGACCAGGTCGACCCCGGTGATCGCCTCGGTGACGGGATGCTCGACCTGGAGCCGCGTGTTCATCTCCATGAACCAGACGCGGTCGGCGCGGAGACCCTGGCTGGCATCGGCGATGAACTCGATCGTGCCCGCGCCGACATAGTCGACCGCGCGCGCCGCCCGCACCGCGGCGTCGCACACCGCGGCGCGCGTGGCCGCGTCCATGCCGGGCGCGGGCGCCTCCTCGATCACTTTCTGGTGGCGGCGCTGGAGCGAGCAGTCGCGCTCGAACAGGTGGACGACCTCGCCGTGCCGGTCGCCGAACACCTGCACCTCGATGTGGCGCGGCGCGAGGATGTATCGCTCGATCAGCACGCGCTCGTCGCCGAACGCCGCGGCCGCCTCGCGCCGGCACGAGGCGAGCGCGGCGGCGAAGTCGGCGGGCTCGTCGACGCGGCGCATCCCCTTGCCGCCGCCGCCAGCGACCGCCTTGATGAGGACGGGATAGCCGACGCGCCCGGCCTCAGCGGCGAGCCGCTCGGGCGACTGGTCCTCGCCGAGATAGCCCGGGGTGACGGGCACGCCCGCGGCGATCATGCGCTGCTTGGCGGCGTCCTTGAGGCCCATCGCGCGGATGCTGGCGGGATCGGGGCCGACCCAGACCAGCCCGGCGTCGATCACCGCGGCGGCGAAGTCGGCGTTCTCGGAGAGGAAGCCGTAGCCCGGGTGGATCGCGGCGGCGCCGGTCGCGCGCGCGGCGGCGAGGATCAGGTCGCCGCGCAGGTAGCTGTCGCGCGCGGGCGCCGGACCGAGCCGCACCGCGGTATCGGCGGCGCGGACGTGGAGCGAGTCGACGTCGGCGTCCGAATAGACCGCGACGGTGCGCACGCCCCGCGCGCGCGCGGTGCGGATGACGCGGCAGGCGATCTCGCCGCGATTGGCGATGAGGAGCGAGGGGAGCATGAGGTTACCTATCGAAACCCGGGGACGAGTGGCGGGCGCACTGTCTTCCTCCTGGCGTCATGCTGAACTCGTTTCAGCATCCACCGCGCCGCACGCGCCGTCCTACGAGGAAGAGGATGGTCAAGCGGCCGTGCGTCTACATTCTCGCGAGCCGGCGCAACGGCACGTTGTACGTCGGCGTCACGGCCGACCTGCTGCGCCGCTTGGATCAGCATCGTGCCCCTAAGGAGGGCTTCACAAGCCGCTACGAAGTCACCCGGCTGGTCCACTACGAGTTCTTCGCCGACATGCCCGCCGCGATCGCGCGCGAGAAACAGCTCAAGCGCTGGCATCGCGAGTGGAAGATGAACCTCATCGAGCGCGACAATCCGGACTGGGCCGATCTCGCGGTACCGCTGGGCCTCGCACCACTGAGTCCACCTACGCGGCGCGGTGGACCCTGAAACGAGTTCAGGGTGACGCCGGATGGAGGGAGTAGCGCGCGTGCTCCGGCGCGACCGCTCGCCGAGATGATCCGCCCCGCTCACATCCGGAACACCCCGAACCGCGGTGCCTCCTCCACCGGCGCGTTGAGGCATGCCGCCAGCGCCAGGCCGAGCACGTCGCGCGTCTGCGCCGGGTCGATCACCCCGTCGTCCCACAGCCGCGCGGTGGCGTGATAGGGATTGCCCTCGTCCTCGTACTTCCGCCGCACCGGCGCCTTGAACGCCTCGGCCTCGTCCGCCGTCCAGCGCTCGGCGTCGCGATGGACGGTGGCGAGCACCGCCGCGGCCTGCTCGCCGCCCATCACGCTGATCCGGCTGTTAGGCCAGGTGAACAGGAAGCGAGGGCCATAGGCGCGGCCGCACATGCCGTAATTGCCCGCGCCGAAGCTGCCGCCGATCAGCAGCGTCAGCTTGGGCACGCTCGCGGTCGCCACCGCGGTGACGAGCTTGGCGCCGTGCTTGGCGATCCCTTCCGCCTCATACTTGCCGCCGACCATGAAGCCCGAGATGTTCTGCAGGAACAGCAGCGGCACGCGGCGCTGGCACGCCAGCTCGATGAAATGGGCGCCCTTCTGCGCGCTCTCCGAGAAGAGCACGCCGTTGTTCGCCAGGATCGCCACCGGCATGCCGTGGAGGTGCGCGAATCCGCACACCAGGCTGCTGCCGAACAGGGGCTTGAACTCGTGGAAGCGCGAGCCGTCGATCAGCCGCGCGATCACCTCGCGCACCTCATAGGGCGCGCGCACGTCCTGCGGCACGATGCCGTACAGCTCCTCGGCCGGGTAGAGCGGCGCGGTCGCGGGCGCGAGGTTGACCGTCGGCGGCGCCACCGGCGGCAAGGTCGCGATCACGTCGCGCACGATCGTCAGCGCGTGCAGATCGTCCTCGGCGACATGGTCGACCACGCCCGAGCGCCGCCCGTGCGTGTCGGCGCCGCCGAGCTCCTCGGCGCTGATCACCTCGCCCGTCGCCGCCTTCACCAGCGGCGGGCCGGCGAGGAAGATCGTCCCCTGCCCGCGCACGATCACGGTCTCGTCGGACATCGCCGGCACATAGGCGCCGCCCGCGGTGCAGCTGCCCATCACGCACGCCACCTGCGCGATGCCGCGCGCCGACATCTGCGCCTGGTTGAAGAAGATCCGGCCGAAATGGTCGCGGTCGGGGAAGACCTCGGCCTGGTGCGGCAGGTTGGCACCGCCCGAGTCGACGAGGTAGATGCAGGGCAGCCGGTTCTCGAGCGCGATCTCCTGCGCGCGCAGATGCTTCTTCACGGTGAGCGGGTAATAGGTGCCGCCCTTCACCGTGGCGTCGTTGGCGACGATCATCACCTGCCGCCCCGAGACGGTGCCGACCCCGCAGATCAGCCCCGCGCCGGGCACCTCGTCGCCGTAGAGCCCGCCCGCGGCGAGCTGGCCGATCTCGAGGAAGGCGGCGCCGGGATCGAGCAGCCGCTCCACCCGCTCGCGCGGCAGCAGCTTGCCGCGCGCGGTGTGGCGCTCGCGTGACGCCGCGCTGCCGCCGAGCGCCGCCGCGGCGACGCGCCCGCGCAGATCCGCGGCGAGCGCGCGATGGTGCGCGTCGTTCGCGCGGAACCGGTCGTCGTCGCGCGCGATCGTCGAGGCGAGGACCGGCGCGCTCACTGCGCCACCGGCTCGGTCGCGCCGACCAGCTCGCGCCCGATCAGCATCCGCCGGATCTCGTTGGTGCCCGCGCCGATGTCGAGCAGCTTGGCGTCGCGCAGGAAGCGCTCGACCGGCCAGTCCCGGGTATAGCCCGCGCCCCCTAGCGCCTGCACCGCCTCGCCCGCGACGCGGAAGGCGCTCTCCGAGGCGAGCAGGATCGCGCCCGCGGCGTCGAAGCGCGTCGTCCGCCCCGCGTCGCAGCTGCGCGCCACCGCGTAGACATAGGCGCGCGCCGAGTTGAGCGCGACATACATGTCCGCCACCTTGGCCTGCATCAGCTGGAAACTGCCGATCGCGCGGCCGAACTGGCGCCGCTCGCGGAGATAGGGGAGCACCGTGTCGAGGCACGCCTGCATGATGCCGAGCTGGATGCCCGCGAGGACGGTGCGCTCATAGTCGAGGCCGCTCATCAGGATCCCGACGCCGCCGTCGAGCGGCCCCATCACGTTCGCCTCGGGCACCTCGCAGTCGGTGAACACCAGCTCGGCGGTGGGCGAGCCGCGCATCCCCATCTTGTCGATCTTCTGCCCGATCGCGAAGCCGGGCATCTCCTTCTCGATGAGGAAGGTGGTGATGCCGCGGCTGCCCTCGCCGGTCTTGGCATAGACCACCAGCGTGTCGGCATGCGTGGCGTTGGTGATCCAGAACTTCGTGCCGTTCAGCACCCAGCCGCGGTCGGTACGGCGCGCGCGCAGCTTCATCGACACGACGTCCGAGCCCGCCCCCGCCTCGGACATGGCGAGGCTGCCGACATGCTCGCCCGAGATCAGCTTGGGGAGAAAGCGCGCCTTCTGCTCGGGGTTCGCCCAGCGGCGGATCTGGTTGACGCACAGGTTGGAATGCGCACCGTAGGAGAGGCCGATCGAGGCCGAGGCGCGCGCCACCTCCTCCTGCGCGACGACATGCTCGAGATAGCCGAGCCCCAGCCCGCCGTCGGCCTCGTCGACGGTGATGCCGTGGAGGCCGAGCTCGCCCATCGCCGGCCAGAGCTCGTCGCGCGGGAACCAATCCTCGGCGTCGATCCGCGCGGCGAGCGGGGCGATCCGGTCGGCGGCGAAGCGCCGCGTCGTGTCGCGGATCATCTCCGCGTTCTCGCCCAGTGCGAAATCAAAATCGGGCGTCATGGCCGCATCCTCTGCCGTTCTGTCGGGCGCGCCGTCTATTTCCTTGCCGACCCGGCGGACGCCGGGGTGGCGGCAAGGCCGCGGCTGTCAGCGTTCCTTCGTCGTCGAGACCATAGCCGCCCCGCCGCTCCGCCCCAAGTTGAAGCGCGCGAACACTTCCCATAGATGGCGTCTATGATCGATCGCTACCTGCTGCGCTACTTCCTGGCGGTGGTCGACCACGGCACCTTCTCGCGCGCCGCGTCGCACTGTCGCGTGACCCAGCCGACGCTCTCGGTCGGCATCGCCAAGCTCGAGTCGCTGCTCGGCCAGCCGCTGTTCGAGCGCAGCAGCCGCCGCGTCGCGCTCACCGCCGCGGGCGCGCGCCTGGCCGAGCACGCGCGGCGGATCGAGGCAGGGTTCGTCGCCGCCGAGCAGGCGGTGAGCGACTCGCCCGCGGCGAAGCTGATCCGGCTCGGCGTCTGCGCCACGCTGCCCGATGGCTGGGTCGAGGAGGCGCTGCGCGCCGCCGCCCCGGCGCGCGACGCGGGCGAGCGGCTCGAACTGGTCGAGGGGCGCGCCGGCGAGCTACGCGCCGCGCTCGACCGCGGCCGGGTCGACGCGATCGTCGCGCCGCTCGATTCCGCGCTGCCGCACCGCGCCCTGTTCGACGAACCCTATGCGATGGCCTTCGCGCGCGACCACCGGCTGGCGCGGCGCGCGAGCGTCGAGGCGGAGGAACTCGCCGAGGAGCCGATGGTGGTGCGGCGCCACTGCGAGATGCTGGCCGAGACCAGCCGTTTCTTCACCGCGCGCGGGATCCGCCCCTTCATGGCCGCGCGCACGCACAGCGACGCGCGCGCGCTCGCCTATGTCCGCGCCGGGCTGGCGACGACCCTGCTTCCCGCCTGCTACGCCGACCCGGCGCTCGCGCTGGTCCCGCTGTCGGGCTTCGACCAGCGCCGGATGATCGCGCTGTGCTTCGCGCCCGCCAGCCGCGCGCGCGCCGAGCATAGCGCGGCGCTGGCCCGCATCGGCGACCGGCTCGCCGAACTCGGCGGCGGCGGCGCGCGTGTTTACCGTTAATTATACCACTTCGGCCTAATCGCCCACCGCTACGGCGCGGCAGCGTCGCATGGGGGGATGTCTATCTATGTCGAAGTCCGCGTTCCTGCTCTCGGCGGCGGTGCTCGCCGGTCTCGCCGCCCCCGCCGCGGCGCAGAACCTGCGCGGGTCCGCCGCCGACGCCAAGCCGAGCGACGCCAAGTCGGGTGACTCCCCCAACACCGCCGACATCGTCGTCACCGCGACGCGCCGCTCCGAGCGGCTGTCCAACGTGCCGATCGCGGTCTCGGCCTTCGGCCAGGCGGCGCTGCAGAACTCCGGCGCGACCGACATCCGCCAGATGACCCAGATCGCGCCCTCGCTGCTGGTCTCCTCGACCGGCTCCGAGGCCAACGCCGCGGCGCGTATCCGCGGCATCGGCACCGTCGGCGACAATCCGGGCCTCGAGAGCTCGGTCGCGGTGTTCATCGACGGCATCTATCGCAGCCGCACCGGCGCGGGGCTCAACGACCTCGGCGAGATCGAGCGGATCGAGGTGCTGCGCGGCCCGCAGGGCACGCTGTCAGGACGCAACTCCTCGGCCGGCGCGATCAGCATCTACACCAAGCTGCCCGAGTTCAAGTTCGGCGGCTTCGCCGAGGCGACCTACGGCAATTACGACGCGGTGCGCCTGTCGGGCGCGCTGACCGGGCCGGTGATCAAGGACCTGCTCGCCTTCCGCGTCGACGGTGTCTATTCCAAGCGCGACGGCTTCCTGCGCGACGTGGTGAACAACACCGACTATAACGATCGCAACCGCTATTTCGTCCGCGGCCAGCTGCTCTTCACCGTCACCCCCGATCTCGCGATCCGGCTGATCGGCGACTATACGCATCGCGATGAGAAATGCTGCGGAGCGGTCTATATCGGCACCGCCGAGACGATCGATCCCACCCCGGGCGCGCCCGGCGACTTCGCCTTCAACCCCAACGGCAACCGCATCACCGCGGTGCTGCGCAGCCTCGGCGGCGTGCTGCCGAGCGAGGGCGATCCGTATGATCGAAAGATCGCCTTCTCCCCCGGCCGCGACTATTCCAACCTGACCACCGACGGCGGGGTCTCGGCGCGCGTGCGCTGGAACATCGGCGCGACCCAGCTGACCTCGCTGACCGCGTATCGCGAGTATAAGTCCGCGGGCGCGGCCGACATCGACTATGGCAACGTCGACATCGGCTACCGCCCCGACGACGGCAACAACTATCGCCGCTTCAAGACCTTCACGCACGAGAGCCGGTTCTCCGGCTCGATCCTGGGCAACAAGCTCGACTGGCTGATCGGCGGCTATTACGCGCACGAGGACCTGGAGGTCGTCGACAATCTGCGCTTCGGCACGCAGTACGGCGCCTTCGCCGCCTGCCGCATCGTGGCGACCATCAACCCGCTCGCGGCGCTGCGCAACCCGGCCAATCGCGGCTGCCTCAGCACGGTCGGGCGCGGCGCGCTGACCGGCGCGGTCGGCGCGCAGATCGTCGGCGGGATCGATCGGCTGAGCACGCTCAACGACCTCGGCAGCCTGCGCGACGTCTACGACCAGACCAGCGAGAACTGGGCCTTCTTCACGCACAACATCTACAAGCTGACCGATCGGCTCAACGTGACGCTCGGCCTGCGCTACACGCACGAGAGCAAGAAGCTGGGCGCCGCGTTCAACAACAACAACACGGTCTGCCCGGCGCAGCAGGCCGCGCTGGCGCCGCTGCTGCGCAGCACCAACGCCACGCTCCAGTCGCTCGCGGCGGGCATCGTCACGCTGAGCTGCACCGGCAACTCGACCTCGGCGCTGACCGGCGTCGGGCTCGACGACCGCTTCAAGGAGGGTCAGCTCACCGGCACCGGGGTGGTGTCGTGGAAGCCGGTCGACAGCACGCTCGTCTACGCCTCCTACGCGCGCGGCTACAAGGCGGGCGGCTATAATCTCGACCGCTCGGACCTCACCGCCACCGTCTTCGCCACGCCGACCGCGGCCACGGCGAGCAACCTTCGCTTCGATCCGGAGACGGTGAACGCCTATGAGCTGGGCCTCAAGTACAGCGCGCACCAACTCACCGCCAATGTCGCGCTGTACCGCTCGGAGTTCACCAACTTCCAGCTCAACACCTTCAACGGCACCAATTATATCGTCCAGAACATCGGCGGCTGCGACCAGTCGCTGAGCGGCGCCGACCGGGACAATTCATCGACCAGCGGCGCCTGCACCGGCAAGGTCGGCAAGGGCGTGGTGACGCAGGGCGTCGAGCTCGAGCTCGGCCTCTACCCGGCGCCCGACTTCACGGTGAACCTGGGCTACACGCTGGCCGACGCCAAATATCGGCGCGACCTCGTCGGCAGCAAGGCGGGCGAGCCGCTCAACGCCGCGCTGTTCCTGCTGCCGGGCAGCCAGATGTCGAACGCGCCCAAGCACACCGTGACCAGCGCGGTGACGTGGAGCCCGGCGCTAGGCGGCGGCGGGCTGACCGGGCTGTTCTACGTCGATGGCCGCCTGACCAGCGACTATAACACCGGCTCGGACCTGTTCGCGGAGAAGGCACAGGACGGTTTCTTCTTGATGAACGCGCGCCTGGGCGTCCGCGGGCCGGAGCAGCGCTGGGCGGTGGAGCTGTGGGCGCAGAACCTCCTCGACGCCGACTATCAGCAGGTGGCGTTCAACCTGCCCTTCCAGGGCGCGGGCAGCCGCTCGCAGGTGCAGGCCTTCGGTTCGCCGTCCTACGCCACGGGCAACGCCCTGTTCGGCGCCTTCCTGGCCGAGCCGCGCACCTATGGTGTGACGCTGCGCTCGCGCTTCTGAGGCGCCAAGCGGGCGTGCCGCCGCCGCGCCTCGGTGCGGGGGCGGATCGCGGGTCTACCCTCGCGGCGAGACGTGATGCGGCAGGCGCGAGCGGGCGGACATCCGCTCGCGCCTGATCTCACTCGCCGCGCTGCGCCGCACGACGACGACGTTCGAGCTGCGGCATCCCTGCGATGACATCGGCTCCGCGGGCTCTGGTCGGCCTGCTCGCCGTCGACCGACCGGGAACCAGCGGGATGCTCCTGCCGACGTAGAAGCCCAGAGGCACGAGCGTCACGCCTGGGGCCTTGGGCTCCGGCGTTCGCCGAAGCTCGGATCGATGGAGGTGGATCAGACTCTAACGCCCGCTCACGCCTTCTTCAGCTCCTCCGGCTTGTGGACCGCTTCCTTGCCCGACTTGGCGCTCTTGACGCGATATTGCGGGTCGTCCTTGCTGGCCTTGGCAGTATGGCCGCCGGCCTTGGTGGTCTTGGTCTCCTTCTTCACCACCGTGCCGCTGGTCTGCCCCTGCGGCGTATCCCACTTCACCTTGTCGCCGGCCTTGAGGGTCTTGGTCATGGCTGCTCTCCTGTCGCTCGGCGACGTCAAGTGGATCAGGCCCGCGCTAGTTCCATCGCCTCGCTGATGCGGCGATATCGCCGCTCGCGGGTTGGATGTCCCGGTCCCGAGGAGAGAGCGATGAGCGAGAGCGAGAAGATCACCACCGGCGCCAACGACCGCGCCGTCGACGAGTCGCTCGCCAGCGGCGCGCCCGGCATCCCCGACGACGCGCTGCTGCCGGGCGAGGACCTGCCCGACCCGCCCAGCGACGAGGAAGTCGCCCGCGTCGCCCGCCAGCTCGGCGCGCCTGTGCCCGAGGCGTGAGGCGCCCCGGCCCGGCCGCGGAGACGAGCGGGACCCGCTAGAATCGCGCGCGCACCGCCCCCGCGAGCATGCGCGGGTCGGCCGGCGCGTGGAGCCGCTGCGTGCCGTCGTACCAGACATATTCGTGGCGGTCGTCCGCGAGGTTGCGTAGCTGCAGCGACAGCTCCACCGCGCTAGTCAGCCGATAGCCCGTCTCGGCGGTGAGCTGGACGTAGCGGCCATAGCGCCCCTGCGCGTTGGCGGGCGTCAGCGCGTAGGACGACTGCCCGTTACCCCATAGCGAGGCGCGCCAACGCCCGCGCGGCGGCGCCCATTCCACGCCGGCGGTATAGACGTCGCGCGGGACGTGATCGATCTCATTGCCCGCCTGTGAGGGTGTCGCCGGGTCGGGCACGCGGATCACCGCTTTCTGGCGCGACCAGCTCGCCCAGGCCGACCAGCCGTCGCCCGGCTGGACGCTCGCCTCGAGGTCGACGCCGCGCCGTCGCGTCGCGCCGAGATTGTCGAACTCGCCCGCGGGATCGTTGAGGCGCCGGCGCAGCTCGCCGGTGGCGGTCTGCTGCCACAGCGCCGCGCGCGCGGTCAGCCAGCGCCCGCGCGCCAGCCGCACGCCCGCCTCATAGCCCTCGTTGATCGAGGCCGCGACGTCGCGCGCGCGCGGCGGCACGATGAACGCGCCCGACCCCGCGCCGATCTGGAACGTGCGCCCGTAATTGCCGTACGCGGTCACGCCCGCGACCGGCTCGACCGCGATCGAGAGCTTGGGCTGGCTGATCGTGCCGTAATCGTTGACCGGATAGCGCCGGCCGTTGAGCCGGTTGACATAGTCGCCGCCGACGCGGTCGAGCCGCCACGCCGGCGTGACGCGCAGCCAGCGCGCGGGTGTCAGCACCGCCTGGACATAGCCGCCGCCGACGGTGAGGTCGACGTCCTGGTCGCGCGTCGCGGCGATCACGCGGCGGCGGTCGGTCGTCCAGCGTCGGCTGATATTGTGCTGCCACTGCACGTCGCCGCCCGCCTCCGCCATCAGCCAGGGCGCGGCGTGCCAGTGAAGGGCGGCGACGACGCCATATTGCTGCTCCTCGGTCAACCGCTGCTGCTGCGCCACGCTCTCCGAGAAACGCACGTAGCGATTGTCGTCGATCGTGTTGGCATAGCCGCTGAGCGACAGCGCCACGCTCGTGCCCGGGGCGGCGTCGAGCGTCACCGCATATTGGCCGAGCGCGCGCGTGCCCCCGTCGCTCGCCGAGAGCGGGTAGGAACGCCGGCGGTCGCCGTACGCGTCCGCGTCGGTGAGATAGCCCGGCTCGTCGGCATCGGCGCGGCTGTGGCGCGCGATGAGACCGAGCTGCGCGCCGCCGAGGTCGAGCCGCCACTTGCCCGACAGCGTCAGCCGATCGAAACCCGCATGGTCGCGGTACCCGTCCGAGCGTCGATAGCCGAGCGCGAGATTCTGGCTCAGCCGCCCGGTCTCGGCGCCCGCGGCGAGCTGTGCCTCGGCGGTGCCGAACGCGCCCGCGCTGACCCGCGTGTCGAGATAAGTGCCGCCGCCGCGCGTGACGATATTGGCGCTGCCGGCGATGGCGTGAAGGCCCCAGCGCGGGTCGGAGGTGCCGCGCACCAGCTCGACCGAGCCGATCGCCAGCGGCGAGACCAGGTCGATGAAGTCCATCCGCCCCGCGTTGTCGTTGGAAGGGATGCCGTCGATCAGCAGCTTGACCGCGTTGATCTCGCCCTCGCCGTTGAAGCCGCGGATCGAGAAACGGCCCGAGGTGGTGCCCTGGCCGAAGTCGGTCAGCACCACGCCGGGCAGCCGCGCGAACAGCTCCCAGGCATCGTCGACGTTCTGCCGCTGCGCGACGTCGCCGCCGAGCACGTCGACCGAGGTGAGGACCTCGCCGGTGGAGCGGGTCATCGACTCGGCGGTGACGACCACCTCGCCGATGGTGACCCCGGTGGCGGAGGCCGGGTCGCGCGCGTCCTGCGCGCGCGCGACGGCGGGGAGACAGGCGAGCGCGACCGCGCCCGCGGAGAGAAGATGACGAGACATGAGGATTCCGATCGCTCGCGCGCGCTCGGGCGCGCCGTCGCTGGAGGGCCGCTCACCGTAAAGCGTCGGCCGGGATGGTCGGGATCAGGCGCGCGCGGGCGGCGCGTGCGTCGGCGGTCGCAGCCATTCCCCCGCCGCGAGGCGAAGCGCGCGGCCGCGCGGCGCGGCGGCGGGCGCGACGTCGGGGGTCGGGAGCGCCAGCGACGGTGGGTCGCCCGCGGCGAGTGTGGGCAGCCCCAGGCCAGCGAAGGCACAGGTCGACTCGGTGTGACGGTGCGGCGCGCGGTGATCGGCGCGATCGTGCCCTTCGCGATGCGCCATCGCGCCCGGCGCCGCGCCCCACTCCGGGCAGCCGACCAGCGCGAGGCCCCGCGCCGAGGAGTCCGGCATGAAGCCCGCGGGTACGATCAGCCGCAGCGCGAGCGCGAGCAGCAGCACCAAGGCCAGCGCCGCCGGCCGTCGCTCGATCAGGTGCCGCAGCGACTCCACGCCGGCGAGCTAGCCGCGATCCGCGCGCGAGTCGCCGTCGCCGCGTGCGCGGCGAGGCGATGCTGGGCGGGGCGCGGGCTTTACCATCGGCTAACCATGGTACGCGCCTATCCGTAAACATGCGGTTTAGACAGCTGCGCCCGCTAAGAGGTTAGAAACACATCGGCCCTAATCACCGCCTCACCATCCTGAGGTCTCCCCCATGAAGAACTTGAAGATCAGCGCGAAGTTGCTCACCGCCTTCGGGCTTCTCGCCGCCGCCCTGGTGGTCATGGCGGTGATGTCAATCGGCGCGCAGAGCAAGTTGAACGACGCCGTGGAGCGGCTCGGTCGCGACCGCCGCGACAAGCTCGTCGCGATCGCGACGATCAACACCGCCACGTCGGACTATCGCGTCGCCGAGGCGAGCAGCATCCTGTCGGAAGAGCCCGAGCAGATCGCGGCCGCCGAGAAGGACGTCGCCGCGCGCGTGGGGATCATCGACCAGAACATGGCCTTCCTCGACCAGCGCCTGCGCGTCCCCGCCGCGATCGGCGCCTTCAAGACGTTCCGCGCGGAGTGGGCCGCGTTCGCCGCCGCGTCGCGCGAGACGCTGCAGCTGTCGCATCGAAATCTCAACAACGAGGCGCTCGCTCACTTCCGTGCGAGCAAGGGTCTCTTCGACAAGGCGAACGAGGACGCGGCCGAGCTGCAGCGCGTGCAGGTCCGCGTGATGGACGCCGACATGGAGTCCGCGGCGGCCACCTACGTCTGGTCGCGCAACGCCTCGATCGCCATCTCCCTCGCGGTACTGGCGCTCACGGTCGTCATGCTGGTCTCGCTGATCCGCGGCATCGCCACGCCGCTCACCGCGATGACCGCGACGATGCGGCGGCTCGGCGCGGGCGACCTGAACGCCGAGGTCGCGGTCGACCCCCGGCGCGACGAGGTGGGCGAGCTCGCCGGCTCGATGGTGGCGTTCCGCGACCAGCTCGTCGCCGCCGAGCGCGCCAAGCAGGAGCAGACGCGGCTGATCGTCGACAGTGTCGGCAGCGGGCTCGACTCGCTCGCGCGCGGCGACCTCACCGCCCGCATCGAGGCCGAGCTGACCGGGCCGTTCGCCAAGCTGAAGGACGATTTCAACAACGCGATGCAGTCGGTCGCCGCGACGCTCACCGCGGTGAACGCCAGCGCGGGGGGGATCACCAGCGGCGCCAGCGACATCCGCCAGGCCTCGGACGATCTGTCGCGCCGCACCGAGCAGCAGGCCGCCAGCCTGGAGGAGACCGCGGCGGCGATGCACCAGATCACCACCACGGTGCGCGACACCGCCGCCAACGCGGTCAAGGCGAACGGCGTGGTGAACGACACGCGCCGCGACGCCGAACAGTCCGGCGACGTGGTGCGCCGGGCGGTCGAGGCGATGAACGGCATCGAGCGCTCGTCGACCGAGATCAGCGAGATCATCGCGGTGATCGATGGCATCGCCTTCCAGACCAACCTGCTCGCGCTCAACGCGGGCGTCGAGGCGGCGCGCGCGGGCGACGCCGGCCGCGGCTTCGCGGTGGTCGCCTCCGAGGTGCGCGCGCT
This sequence comes from Sphingomonas folli, assembly GCF_019429525.1. Lineage (GTDB taxonomy): Bacteria > Pseudomonadota > Alphaproteobacteria > Sphingomonadales > Sphingomonadaceae > Sphingomonas > Sphingomonas folii. The sequence goes on from NZ_JAHXZL010000002.1 coordinate 482,018, forward strand.
CGCGCAGCGCTCCGCCGATGCCGCCAAGGACGTGAAGAGCAAGATCACCGCCTCGACCGAGCAGGTCGACGCCGGCGTCACGCTGGTGGCGCAGGCGGGCGAGGCGCTCAACCGCATCACCGGGCGGATCGGCGAGATCAGCGCCTTGGTGTCCGACATCGCCTCCGCGGCCGAGCAGCAGGCGACCGGGCTGCAGCAGGTCAATACCGCGGTCAGCGAGATGGACGGCGTGACCCAGCAGAACGCCGCGATGGTCGAGGAAGCCACGGCGGCGGCGCGCAGCCTCGCCGAGGAGACCGAGAATATGTCTCGCCAGGTCAGCCGCTTCCGGCTGAGCGATCGCGAGGGGCAGGCGCCGGCCACGCGCCAGGTGGCGGCGTCGCCGGTCCACCAGCTCCAGGCCCGCGCGGCGAACGCCGGCGCGCGCATCGCCGCCGGCGCGCGCGCCAGCCGCGGCAGCGCCGCGGTCGCGGTGGCGCAGGACGATTGGTCGGAGTTCTGACAGCCCTGCCTTCCCCGCTGCCCCACCTGCCCTCATCCTGAACCCGCGTCAGTATCCGAGCCTGGCTCGTCCCGACGGCCGCGCCGCCCGCGGGCCGGTCGACCCCGCTGACGAGCGCCGGATGAGGGCGGCGCCGGGGTAGTATGCGACTTCATGCCGCACCCTCGCAGCCGACGGGTTTCCGCCCCTCCCGCTCCTCCGCGCTCCCGCGGCGCGCGTGGCGATAGCCGATGAGCGAGCGCGGAGGGATCCGCCTCATCACCGGCGCGAGGACCGACGTCCGGCTCGGGCGACGAAGGTCTTCTACGCCGCCGGCAATGTCAGCCGCACCGCCAGCCCACCGCCGCTCGCCTGATCGAGCGACAGCGCGCCACCGTAGAGCGCCACCAGCTCCGACGCGATCGCCAGCCCGAAGCCGTGACCGTCGCCACGCTCGTCCAGCCGGGTCCCCGGTCGCGCGACCCGCTCGCGCTCGGTCGCCGGGATACCGGGACCGTCGTCGACCACCTCGACCGCGACCCAGCGCCCATCGCGCACCGCCCCCAGCGTGACCCGCGCGGCGGCGTGGCGCGCGGCATTGTCGAGCAGGTTGCCGAGCAGCTCGTCGAGATCCTGCGCGTCGACCGCGACCACCAGATCGGCGGGCACGTCGAGCGCGATCCGCGCGTCGCGGTGCAGCGCGCCCACCGCGGCGACGAGACCCTCGGCCGCGGGGCGCAGCGACGTGGCGGCGCGGCGGTCGATCGCGGCGGCGCGCGCGCGCGCGAGGTGGTGGCGGATGGTGCGGTCGATCCGCTCGATTTGCGCCGCCTGCTCGGGCCGGTCGCGCAGGTCGAGCGCGAGCGCCGCGACCGGGGTCTTGAGCGCGTGCGCGAGATTGGCGGCGGCCCCGCGCGCCGCGGCGAGCGCGGCGGCATTGTCCGCGGCGAGCGCGTTAAGCTCGGCGGCGAGCGGGCGCAGCTCGGCGGGCTGGTCCTCCTCGACGCGATCGCGCGCGCCGCCGCGGATCGCCGCGACCTGGTCGCGCAGCCGGCGCAGCGGCGCCAGCCCGACGCGCAGCTGCACCAGCAGCGCCGCGGTGAGCACCGCCGCCACCGCGGCGAGCGCGCCGAGCAGCGGCCACAACGCCCCCTCGATCGGGCGGCGCACGACCGAGCGCGGCGCCGCGGCGGTGAGCGTGACGTCGCCGCGCGGGGTCGCGATCACCAGCTCGCGCGCGTGCACCTCGCCCCCGCTCTCGGCGGCGCCCTCGCGCGGCCGCGGGCCCCGCGACGCGAGGGGGCCGGCGGGCGGCGCAGGGCCGAGCGGCGGGTCGAGTGGATGGTCCAGCCGGGGGAAGTCGGCCGAGCCGAGCGTGCCGTCGGGGCCGTCGACGCGCCAGCGCCACTCAGGCCCGGCGTCGAGCGCGCCGCGCACCCGCTCCAGCCGCGCACGGTCGACGTGCCCGTCGGCGTCGACCGCGCTGGCGAGCAGGGCCAGCTCGGCGTCGAGCCGGCGGTCGAGTCCCTCCACCACGAGACGCCCGAGCAGCCCCGCCATCGCCGCGCCGGCGAGCGCCAGCGCCACGGCGGTGGCGAGCGCGGACACGATCAGCATCCGCGCCTGGATCGAGCGCGGCGCGCGCGCGCTCACTCGCCGACCAGCCGGTAGCCGCGCCCGCGCACCGTCTCGATCAGCGCGGCGCCGATCTTCTTGCGCAACCTGCCGACGATCACCTCCAGGCTGTTCGAGTCGGTGTCGGCGTCGCCCTCATAGACCTTCTCGAGCAGGTCGAGCCGCTCGATCACCACGCCCTTGCGCAGCATCAGCTGCGACAGCACGCGCCACTCCAGCGCGGTCAGCTTGAGCGGCAGGCCGTCGAGCTCGAACGTGCCGGTCGGCGCGTCGAGGCTGAGCGGGCCGGCACGCAGCAGCGGCTGGGCGTGGCCGGCGGCGCGGCGGACGAGGGCGCGCAGCCGCATCACCAGCTCCTCGACGCGGAACGGCTTGACCAGATAGTCGTCGGCGCCGGCCTTGAACCCCGACACCTTGTCGGACCAGCCATCGCGCGCGGTGAGCACCAGCACCGGCAGGTCGCGCCCCGCCGCCCGCCACGCGCGCAGCACGGAGACGCCGTCCATGCCGGGCAGCCCGAGGTCGAGTACCGCGGCGTCATAGGCCTCGGTCTCGCCGAGATGCGCGGCGTCGACGCCGTCGGCGACGAGGTCGACCGCGCAGCGTTCGTCGCGCAGCGCGCGCGCGATACGGGGACCCAGGTCGCGGTCGTCCTCGACGAGCAGGATACGCATGGCTCGGCGCTATACACCCGGCTTAAACCGAAACTGAACCGCGCGGTTCAGCGCGGGTGGCGGGAGGCCGGCGTAGAGACGGTGCATCGCAAGCAGAGGAGCCGATCGATGACCCTTCTACCCCATGTCAATGCCCCGCGCCGCGTCGCTCTGGCGGGCGCCGCGCTACTGGCACTCGGTGCCGCCGGCGGCGCCGGCGCGATGGCGCTGACCCGTCCCACGGTCGAGATGGCGCCGACCGTGCCCACCGCGGTCGCCCGGCTGCAGCAGTCGAGCGGCACCGTCACGGTGCGCGGCCGCGTCGCCGCGGTGTACGGCGACCGCTTCGTCGTCGAGGACTCGACCGGGCGCGCGCTGGTCGATGCCGGCCGCGACTCGGCGCCGCGCGCAGGTGCGCCGGTGCTGGTGCAGGGCCGCTACGACGAGGGGCAGCTGCGCGCGCGCTTCCTGGTCGACAGCGCCGGCGCGCGCGAGGTCGGCCCGCCGCCCCCGCCGCGGCACGGCCCCGGCGCGCCGCCGCCCCCCGCGTCGGGCGCCGGGGCACCCCCGCCGCCGCCGGGC